>OY781536.2:0-555000 GCA_963676755.2 uncultured Celeribacter sp.
CTCTTTCGCAAGGGCAACGCCAGCTTATGACGATTGCGCGAGCCTTTCTGCTCGATGCGCCGATCCTGATTCTCGACGAAGCGACGAGTTCAGTCGATACACGCACCGAGATGCTGATCCAAAAGGCTATGGCCGAGTTGCGTCAAGGCCGCACGAGTTTCGTCATCGCGCATCGGCTCTCGACGATCCGTGACGCGGATATGATTATTTACATGAAAGATGGGAACGTGTGCGAGACGGGGACCCATGATCAGCTCATGGAGTTGCAAGGTGGGTATTGGAAACTCCAAAGCGGTATAGAGAGTTAACCCGCAAGAACACCCTGAACATCGAGAATAAACCAGAAGAAATTGCTGAACCTAAGCCAAAGCCATCCATCGAACCTGAAGGAAAACAATGGCGATATTCAGAAGAACGTAGCGCCCTCAATAATAGAAAAGACGTATGGTTAAGCGTGATCAGCGATAATACAGAAGGGAACTCTATCGATTCGCCCATACGAGCAAGTCTTTGGCTCCGCTGCATGGAAAACACAACGAGTGTTCTTATCGGTTTTGATCGATATATGTCAGACGATCAAAACGTACGATACAAATTTGAAAATGAGTCCGTTCAGAAGCAATGGATGCAAACTATGCGCGGTGGCGATGGAATTGGCATCTGGTCCGGTTCACGCGCGATACCCTTCATCAAGAAAATGTACGGCAAAGAACGCATGGTTGTTGCCTATGGTACATATTCAGGACCCGTACCCACGCACGCAGCGTATCCGGCCCACAGCCAATCTTAGGCGCAATCGATTTGATCGCAGCAGACTGGCTGTCAAATTCTCCCTGATGCTCGAATACCATCCGCACAGCACGTTCGCGCACTTCAGGTGATTATCTGTTTCCACATTTGTTCTTTTCCATAACCCAGTATCCTTACTTCTGGGTTTCCGGCAAACAAGGTACTCGATGGCCCCATCTGCTCAACGGAGCTCGCCTCATCGGTTGTCTCGCGTGTTGCGAACTTGATCAACCGGGCAAATCTGGCGGCTGCGGTGGGTGCCCTTGGGTCAGTTTTACCCTCGTCTACGGTTGTTGAATTAGCAAATATACAAATAACTTCTAAATATGAAAGCGAAGCGCTATGTTCGGTTGAGGGAGAGGGCTTGAGCGATTCGGGCCCCGAGAGCCCAAATGGGCGTAGGATTTTGGAGGAGCTTTCGATGTTCTTTGATTTTGGCCGCACTGGCCGTCTGCTTGCCGCCACGGCAGCACTCACACTCGCACCACTTGCATTGGCTGCGCAGGATTACACATTCCGCCTAGCGCATGTGACCTCCGACAAGGAACCGATACAGGACGCCATGGAAGAGTTCGTCAAGAACGTGGAAGAGCGCACCGATGGCCGTGTCGCAATACAGATTTTCGCGAACGCGCAGCTTGGGTCCAACCCTGAGGTGTTCGAGCAGGTTCGTGCTGGCGCGCCGATCATCACCATCTCCGACCCGGGTTACCTCAGCGACTTCGTTGCGGATTTCGGTGTGCTTGGCGGGCCTTACCTGATGGAAGATCCGCGCGACTTCCAAAAGATTATCGACTCCGATCTCTATGCCGAGATGAAAGACGAGCTGCGCTCAAAGTCCGGACTTGAGCTTTTGTCGCTGAACTGGTTGTTCGGCGCGCGTCATATGCTGTCTGACAAGGCGATAAGCTCGCCAGCAGACACCGAAGGCATGACATTCCGCACACCCCCAAACATCATGTGGGTTGAAACATTTAGCGCAATGGGTGCGCGTCCGACACAGGTGGCTTGGGGTGAAGTGTACTCCGCGCTCTCCGCTGGCGTCGTTGATGGTGCCGAGGCACCACTTCCCTCGATCTATGGCGCAAAGCTCCACGAGACGAAGAAAGTCATCTCCCTCACGGGGCACTTCAAGGGCTTCACGGGGCTGATGATGAACGCTGATACCTTTGCTGCACTGCCTGAAGATATTCAGACCATCATGAACGAAGAGGCTATCAACGCTGGCGTATTCATGACTGATCTGATGCTGAGCAGCGAAGAGGATTGGATTTCCAAACTGGAAGCCGAGGGCGTGACGTTCAACCGTGATGTTGATGTTGCGGCCTTCCAAGAGGCAACGGCGGAGGTTTACACCAAGTTCCCTGATTGGTCCGAAGGTCTGTATGCTCGTGTTCGCGAGATTTTGGACAACTAAGATCAATATCTGAAACTCTTAAACCTGGCCAGAAATGGCCGGGTTGCGCTCGTGGGAGGACGTGATGCATTCCATCGGAACACTGGTCAGACGAATGGAAAACCTCGTTTCGTTTTCGGCTCTTGCGTTGCTCGTTTTTTCGGTTCTGTGGGGCGTGTCCACGCGATACATTTTCGAAAGTCCCGCGATCTGGACGACCGAGCTTTCGGGTATCCTGTTTACATGGGTTGTCTATATCGGCGCGATGACGGCGTTTCGCGATGGAAAGCACATCCGCGTCACGCTGTTTATTGACATCATGCCAACACCCGTGCGCCGAGCGCTTATCAAGTTCGGCGACATCTGTGTCTTGGGCTTTCTGCTGTATCTCACCTACCTGAGTGTCCTCATGATGCAAAAGGGGGCAACGCGCCCGTCGCCCGTTCTCGATATTCCGTTTTCTATGGTCTACCTCGCCACCGTCATTTGCTTCGCAGGAATGTCCGTTACCTCTGCATTGCGCATTTTTGGTGTGCTGTCTGACCCCCAAGTTGATCCCGCGGAGGACGTGCTTTGACTTTAGCCCCCGTTGCTATTTTGCTGTTCGGCATTGCCATCGGCATTCCAGTCGCCTTTGCCATTGGTATGGCCGGGCTGTCGTTCTTCCTGATCTCGGGCGCAATGCCGCCTGAACTTTTTGTGCAGCGCATTGTTGCTGTAACGCATTCCTTCCCTCTGCTTGCGGTACCATTGTTTGTAATGACAGGGGTCATGATGAACTTCGCGGGTATTACCTCGCGAATGATGGGGTTTGCCGAATCCATGACGGGGCATTGGAAAGGCGGCCTTGCGCAGGTCAACGTTCTGTTGTCGACACTTCTTGGTGGCGTCTCCGGCTCGGCCAATGCCGACGCGGCGATGCAGTCGAAGGTTCTGGTGCCTGAAATGACAAAGCGCGGATATGATCCCGCATTCTCAACTGCCGTCACGGCCGCATCGTCGATCATTTCTGTCATTATTCCGCCCGGCATTGGCCTCGTGCTCTACGGCTTTATGGGCGACGTCTCGATTGGCAGGCTTTTCCTCGCGGGTATCATACCCGGCATTGTGATCTGTGCGGCTATGATGGGTGCTGTCGCAATTCAGTCGCGCCGATTGGGGTTGCAGCCTGCCTATAGCGCGCCAATGCCATGGGCGGAACGCGGGCGGGCCTTTGCCGCAGCCTTTTGGGCCCTGATGGTGCCTGTCGGTATTGTCGGGGGGATCCGCTTCGGTTTCTTCACGCCAACCGAGGCAGGGGCGATGGCGGTGTTGTTTGCAATAGTTATCGGTATCTACTACGGCGAGCTGAAACTGCGGCACCTGCGCCCGATCCTCGAACAAACCATGCAGGCGACGGCGGTCATCTTGTTGATCATCTGTACTGCCAGCGCCTTCGGTTTCTACATGACATGGGAGCAAATCCCGACGGCGATTGCGAACGCAATGTTGGCGCTGACCGAAAACCCGATCCTGTTGCTCTTGTTAATCAACCTGCTGCTGATCATTGCGGGGATGTTTATCGAAGGCTCGGCAACGATCATTTTGCTTACGCCTATTCTGGTGCCCGTCATTATGAAGGTCGGGATTGATCCGGTCCACTTTGGCATCGTTATGGTGTTCAACCTGACTGTTGCAGGAGTTACGCCGCCGCTTGGGACATTGATGTTTACCACCTGCGCGATCACGGGCGTGTCTATCGCGAAATTCATCAAGGCATCCGTGCCGTTCTACATCGTGCTCTTTGGCATGTTGATGGTCCTGACCTTCGTTCCGCAACTGTCACTTTGGCTCCCGAACGCGTCAATCAAGTGATTGTGCGGCGTTTTGGCTGCGATGCAAAGACGCAGGAATGGTGGGGGCTGTGTATGCCCATGATGATGCCGCTTGAGACCCGTAAGGACGGGGAGTTTTGGGCCGAGATAGACCGCATATTTTGATGGGAGAGTAAACGTGTCAGACACTACAGCCTTGCTCGACGGAATTCTCGTCGTTGACCTGTCCCAGTTTCTCGCGGGGCCCTATGCCTCTTTACGGCTTCAGGATCTTGGCGCGCGGGTGATCAAGATCGAACGCCCCGATGGCGGAGATCTGACCCGTTCGCTTTACCTGTCGGACACTGTGGTAGACGGCGAGAGCACGATGTTCCACGCCATCAATCGCGGCAAGGAAAGTCTCGCCCTTAATCTCAAACAGGCCGCGGACCTCGCCGCGCTCAAGAAACTGATCTCCAAGGCCGATGTGGTGATCCAGAACTTCCGTCCCGGCGTGATCGAGCGCTTGGGTCTGGGCTATGAGGAGGTGAAACACTTCGCGCCTCAGGTGGTTTATGGCTCCGTTTCCGGCTACGGCCCCGACGGCCCTTGGTCCAAACATCCCGGACAGGACCTGCTCGCGCAGGCTCGTTCGGGTGCGATGTGGCTGAACGGGCATGAGGGGGAGGGGCCTGTTCCCTTCGGGCTAGCGGTGGCGGATATGTTCGCGGGGGCCAATCTGTGCCAAGGCATTCTCGCTGGCCTCGTGCGCAAGGGTATTACGGGAAAGGGGTGTCTGGTTGAGACCAGCCTTCTGGAAAGCATGGTGGATTTCCAGTTCGAGGTTCTGGCCACCCATCTCAACGACGGCGGACGCTTGGCCGAGCGGGCGGGATATCGCAATGCCCATGTCGGATTATCCGCGCCCTATGGTGTCTATCCTACGGCGGATGGTTATCTGGCCTTGGCGATGACGCCGCTGGACCGTTTGGTTGGGCTGCTCGAACTGGATGGGTTGGCCTCCTTTGCCGCGCAACCCGATACGTGGTTTTCCAAGCGTGACGAGATCAAGCAGATCATAGGGCAGCGTCTGGCGGCGCAGCCCACCGACCACTGGCTGTCGATCCTGCAACCCGAGGATATCTGGTGCGCCAAGGTTTTGAATTGGTCGGAGTTCCTGCAAGAAGACGCTTTCAATCGTCTCGACATCATTCAGGAGGTCGAGAACATGCATGGCACGTCACTACGCGTGACCCGTTCGCCGCTGCGCATCAACGGTGAACGCGCACGCTGTAGCGCCGCTGCGCCAAATATTGGAGCTCAGTCCGAAAGTATCCGGCGCGAGTTTGGTCTGTAAGGTGAAGGCGACATTTGCCGTAATTTTGGTGATATGCGTTTGTGAGAAAAATGCTTGCGGATTGTCGAGAACCCATAAGTTTGCATATGAGAACCGTACGCATTTTTTGCGTGATGTCCGGACTTGATTCCGGCAGAATTTGCAGATTTGGTCTGACTTAATTTCTTTTTCATAGCCGACTTTCAACATTTCCGTTTCGCGCTTATCGTAAAAAATAAGCTATCTATTTGATAAATATAGAAAATAGATTGAATTGACATATTTTCGAATCCTTATAGTTTAATTTTGGTCGTACCATAATTGCTTGAATGAGCATGTATTGGTGCAAATTAAGTTTGGAGGAGAACATGAAGTTTTTCGCAGCAATTTTCTGCGCAGTTAGCAGCATCATTGCCGTGCCGGCGATGGCTGATACGACATTGAAGTTCGCGCATATCTATGAAACGAGCCACCCGCTTCATAAAGGTGCGTTGAATGTCGCAGAGCAGATCGAAGAAGCAACGGATGGACGGGTTAAAATTGAGGTCTACCCTGCGGCCTCTCTGGGCGACGAGCTCGAGTTGTCCGAAGGTCTGACACTCGGTACGGTTGACATCATTTACACGGGTATCGGCTTTGTATCGTCCTATTACGCGCCAATCGGAATGACAGACTATCCCTTTACCCTGCGCGGCATGGATCATTGGCGTGCGTTTCGCGACAGTGAACTGTTGGCGGGCATGAAGCAGGAATTGAGCGATGCTATGGGCGGCGTTGAAGTGGCGGCGGTAAGCTATTACGGAGCGCGCCATGTCACTGCAAACAAACCGATTTTGAAACCAAGCGACATGGAAGGCCTGAAAATCCGCGTGCCCAATGCACCGGCCTACCTGATCTTCCCGGAAGCGACTGGGGCGAACCCCACTCCGATGGCGTTCTCCGAGGTCTACCTTGGTTTGCAGCAGGGCGTTGTTGATGCCCAAGAAAATCCTTTAACCACAATTCAGGCCAAGAAATTCTACGAGGTTCAAAGTGATATCAGCCTCACAGGCCATATTATGAATTCGACCCTGACTCTTGTTTCGCCGATGGCATTCGCTCAGATGAGCGAGGAAGATGCGCAGGTGCTGCGTGATCTTCTGGTCAAAAATGCGAACTATGTTACGGACGAAATCGTCTCAGCCGAGGCCGAGTTGGCAGATTGGTTCCGGGATCAGGGTATCAATGTACACGAGGTGGATCGCAAGCCGTTTATTGATGTTGTGATTCCCGAGCTGCTTAAGGGAGATGTGCCCTTTAGTTTTGAACAATATGAAGCGCTTCAGGCTCTTCCAGGCAACGAATAAAAAACTCATGGCTGGGGGCGTTACTCTGACGTTTCCAGCCGTTTTTGGCGCGAGGAGGAACTGGTTTGAGCAACAGGACAAGTGCAGAAGACGTATTTGACGATTTCGATGAAATCACCGACGATATCACGGATATTCGCTGGGAAGATATCCCGGCGCTTTTCTTGCTGGGGTTTTTGATTGTCGTCGTCGGGCTGCAATTTTTTACCCGTTACGTGCTCAACAACAGCATTGCATGGACCGAAGAAGCGGCGCGCTATTGTCTTGTCGTGCTGACATTTTGGGGATCGGCCATCTGCGTTCGGCAAGGATCACATCTTTTGATCGGGGTGATCTACCGACACATTCCGACGGGGCTCGTCAAGCCTTTGGCGCTTTTCAACGAAGTGGTTGTGATCGGATTTTTCGGCACTATCGCATGGTTGGGCGTGTTGATGAGCGAACGTACTTCCCGTCAGATGATGATCACCATGCCATTTCCGAAGTCCTATATTTATGGTGCGATCACCCTTGGCTGTATCCTTGCGGTTCTCTACGGCCTTATCAATCTCTGGCGAATTTCGCGGCGCAACCCGGAAGAGATCTCCAGTCAAGCCATTGGAGGGGTGTAAATATGGAAATGTTTGCTTTGTTTGGGGTCCTCATGATCCTATTGGTGATAGGGGTGCCCGTGGGGGTAGGCCTCGGACTTGCATCTCTCGTCTATGTCATTATGGCGGGCCTGCCTGATGTGGTTGTTCTGCACAGAATGGTGGGCGGGGTTGATAGTTTCCCGCTGCTCGCAATACCCTTCTTCATTCTTGCGGGTCATTTGATGAATTCCGGCGGGATCACTGAGCGCCTCTTTGCCTTTGCTCGGTCGTTGGTCGGCTGGATGCCCGGTGGTCTGGCCCATGTCAACGTGGGGGCCAGCGTGCTTTTCGCGGGCATGTCCGGAGCGGCTGTGGCCGACGCAGGCGGGCTTGGTAATGTCGAGATCAAAGCCATGCGCGGTGCGGGCTATGATGTAGACTTCGCGGTGGGTGTGACGGCAGCGTCATCGACAATCGGGCCGATCATTCCGCCGTCACTGCCAATGATCGTCTACGGGGTTATGGCATCGGCCTCAATCGGCCAGCTCTTTATCGCAGGCTTGGTGCCCGGTTTGCTGATGGCTCTGTCCTTGATGGTAATGGTCATGTGGTTTTCATGGCGGCGCGGATATCCGCGGGACGAAGGGTTTAGCTTTGCACATGTCTGGCAAAATTTTCGGCTTGCGCTTTTGCCGCTTCTTACGCCGGCACTTATAATTGGCGGGATCACCACAGGTGCCTTTACTCCGACAGAAGCGGCGGTTGCCGCGGTGGCCTGGACTTTGTTCCTCGGTGTTATCGTGTATCGCTCTCTGACTTGGCGTCACATCTTGCGCGTGATGTTTGATACGCTGCAAATGACAGGCGCGATCCTGTTGATCATTGCCAGTGCGGCGATATTTGCGTGGATTCTGATTTCCAACCAAGTGGCGGCGCATCTGTCTGATGCGATCCTGACGGTCTCCGACAATCCGAGCATGGTGATGCTGATGATTTTGCTGATCGTGTTGATCCTCGGTTTGTTTATGGAAACCGTCGCTGCGATTACGATCCTTGTGCCTGTGCTTTTGCCTGTGGCCACTTCGGTGGGGATCGACCCTGTGCATCTGGGCGTCGTGGTGGTTCTTGCCTTGATGATCGGGCTTCTGACGCCGCCGGTGGGCTTGGTGCTCTACGTTCTTGCTGCGGTATCGGGCGTCAGTTTCGATCGCTGTGTGCGGGCAACCGCACCCTTTTTGATCCCGCTGGTGGTCGTATTGTGGCTTGTGGCTTTTGTGCCTCAGCTGTCGCTTGCTTTGCCCGAGGCATTGGCGCGTTAAAAGTGTCTGAATTGACGGGAACCAGAAGATAAAAAATCCAGCCCTGAAATTTCCAGGGCTGGATTTTGTTTTACGTAGAGAGGGTAGGGGGCGTTAGCGCCCCATCCATCCGCCATCGACGACAAGGATTTCACCGTTGACGTAGTCGGAAGCGTCGGAGGCGAGGAAGACGGCGGGGCCGGCGAAGTCTTCGGGCTTACCCCAGCGGCCTTGCGGGATGCGCTCAAGGATCGCTTTGGAGCGCGCGGGATCGTCTTGCAGTGCCTGTGTGTTGTCCGTGGCGATATAGCCCGGTGCGATGGCATTGACGTTGACGCCTTGCCCCGCCCATTCGTTGGCGAGCGCCTTGGTCAACTGGCCGATACCGCCCTTTGAAGCTGCGTAGCCTGGCACAGTGATGCCGCCTTGGAAGGTCAGAAGCGAGGCGGTGAAGATGATTTTGCCCGACCCGCGCGCCAGCATTCCGCGTCCGATCTCGCGGCTCAGCACAAATTGCGAGGAGAGGTTCACATCAATCACCTCGTCCCACCATTCGTCGGGATGCTCGGCAGCAGGCTTGCGCTTGATGGTGCCCGCGTTGTTCACGAGGATATCGGGCGCGTGGCCGTCATCCTCGATAGCCTTCGCAAAGGCATGAACGGCGGCGCGGTCGGAGAAGTCGCATTGGTAGGCGGAAAACTTGCGCCCCATGGCGGTGACGGATTTCTCCACCTCGGAGCCTTCCAACTCCAGCGTGGCGGACACACCGATGATATCCGCGCCAGCCGAGGCCAGCCCCTCGGCAATGCCGCGCCCGATGCCGCGTTTGGCACCTGTCACCAGTGCAGTTTTCCCCGATAGATCGAAGCTTTTGAGAATACTCATGCGTCTGCTCCCACTTTGATAAGGCTTTTCATGGCGGTCGGGCTGCTGTCGAGGGCTTCAAAGGCGGGCTGAATATTGGACAGCGGGGCCACGTCGGTGATGATGGTCTCCGCATCCACACCGCCCGCGGCGATGATCGCGATGGCCTTTTCGTAATCTTCAGGCTCGTAGACCCGCGCGCCGATCAGTTTCAACTCGCGCCAGAAGAACTGGAACATGTCGATCTCGGGTTTCTTGGCGTGGATTGCAACCATGACGATGCGGGCGCGGGTGGCGGCCACGGCGGTCATGGCGTCAACACCAGGCTGGGTGCCCGAGACTTCAAAGACCACATCCGCGCCTTTGGTGCCAGTGCGTGTGTTGATCTCTTCCTTGAGGTCCACTTCGGCGGGGTTCACAGTGTTAAACCCGAGCTTTTGTGCGATGGCAAGCCGGTTGGGGTTCACTTCCGAGATCACCACATTGCCACCTGCGTCGCGGGCAACCATCGCCACGAGAATGCCGATTGGGCCGCCGCCGATAACAACAACATCCTCGCCCGCCTTGAGCCCCGACATGCGCACATCGTGGCAGGCTACGGCGACAGGTTCGATCAACGCCGCATGATCAAGGCGCAACCCGTCAGGCAGTTTGTGCAGCGTGTGGGCAGGCACGTTCCAAAGTTCTTGCATCGCACCATCGGTGTCGAGACCGAGGAACTTCTGGTTGTGGCAGATATGGGAATGACCCGCCTTACACGCGGGGCAGTTGCCGCAGGGATCAAGCGGGCGGACGACGACGTTTTGTCCGACCAAATCTTGCGAGACACCTTCGCCCACGGATTCCACCGTGGCTGACATCTCGTGTCCGATGGTGCGGTTGGTGCCGACGCGGGCGTCCATGTTGCCGTGGAAGACATGCATGTCCGTGCCGCAAATCCCGCAATAGGCAATCCGCAACCGCACCTGCCCCGCAGCGGGCGGCGCTGCCTTGACTTGCTCGACAACAAATTGCTTGTTCCCGCGATAGAAGGCGGCGTTAATTTTGGGTGTGCTCATGCGTGCATCTCCTCATGTGCTGCTTGAAGTTTTTCCCAGTCAAATGTGACGCCGGTCCCTGGTGTCGAGGGTGCAACGGCCAGATGGTCTTCGACCACGAGAGGACGGGTTGTGTATTCGTCGATGGGGAAGGAATGGACCTCGATCCATTCGCCATCGGGCTGCCCCGAGACGAGGCTGACGTGGAGTTCCTGCATCCCGTGGGAGCAGATGGAAATCCCGTGCTTGCGGCCCAATGCAGCCGCTCTGAGCCACCCCGTGATCCCGCCACAGTTGGAGGCGTCGGGCTGGAGATAGCCCAGTTTGGCGTCGTCGACTGCGTATTCGAATTCGTGGATTGTATGCAGGTTCTCGCCCATGGCCAGCGGGATGGACGTGGCCTCCGCGATGCGACCAAAGCCTTTGTAATTGTCGGGGATCGTCGGCTCCTCGAACCATGTCAGGTTATAGGGTTCAAAGGCCTTTGCCGCCTCTATCGCCTGTTCAACGCTCATCGAATAGTTGGCGTCCACCATGAAAGGCATTTCTGGTCCGATCAGATCGCGCACGGCTCGTACGCGCTCCACATCCTCGGTGAGGGTGGGCTGGCCGATCTTGATCTTTACCGCATTGAAGCCACGGTCGAGATAGCCGCGAATACTGTCGAGCAGCTTGGGCAGCGGGAAGTTGAGGTCGATCCCGCCCGCATAGGCATGGCAGCGATCACTCTCTCCGCCCGCCATTTTCCAAAGCGGCTGGCTTGTGCGCTTACCGCGCAGATCCCATAGGGCAATGTCCACAGCGGAAATGGCAAAGGAGGCGATCCCGCCGCGCGCCACGTAATGCACATGCCATTGCATCCCGTCATAAAGCGCGTCGATGTCGCTGGCGTCCTTGCCAACCAAAAATGGCGTCAGATCATGTTCGATCATCGCAGCAATGGCGCGCCCGCCCTTGCCACCCGTGTAGGTATATCCCGTTCCCTCCGAGCCATCGGCGAGCCGCACGGTGGCGCAGACGAGTTCGAAATGCGTGTGGTCGCCATGTTTCGCGTCGGTGAGAACCTCGGCGAGAGGGACGTCAAAAAGTTGGACGTCGATGGCGGTGATGCGCGTGTCTTGGGTGTTTGTGGGCATGTTGACTCTCTATTTTGGTCGGACCAAACATGATCTAACTACCTGCCAGTCGCGTAAAGAGTCAACAGGAACTCCACAATCTCTATATTTTGTTGTACTAAAAGTCGGATTCACCCATTTTTCAGGGGCGGGAAACCCGAAGAGACCCGAAAAAGACAGGCAGGAAACGCAATATGACAGGACAGAATGCGGCGCATCGCGCTTCAGATCAGGTGGTGGCCGAGATCGAGAAACGAATTCGGACCCGCGCGTTGGTCGAGGGGCAGCCCCTCCCGCCAGAGCGCGATCTGATGGAGGAATTTGGCATCTCCCGCACGGTGGTGCGCGAGGCGGTGCGCATCCTCTCGTCGCGCGGTCTGGTCGAGGCGCGGCCCCGCTTTCGTCCTGTGGTGCGCAAGCCCGGCTATGACGGGGCGGTGGATGTGCTCAGCGGCATCGTCCCCAACCTGTTGACCACGAAGGATGGGGTAAAGAACCTCTTTGATACCCGTGTGCTGATCGAGGGCGCGCTGGCCCGTCAGGCGGCCCTCACTGCAGGCAAGGATGACATTGCCGATCTGAAAGCGGCCCTTGCGGCCAATGAAGCGGCGATGGAGGACAGCGACGAATTTTACGCCACCGACAAGGCGTTTCATAACGTTCTTTACAAGATTTCGGGCAACCCCGCGCTTCTGGCTGTGCATCGCGCCTATACCACGTGGTTGGAGCCGCACTGGTCGCGCATGCCCCGCCTCAAGGAACGCAACGCGCGTAACTATCAGGCGCATAAGGATATCTTTGACGCGATTCTGATGCGCGATCCCGATGCCGCCGAAAAGGCTTTGGTCGAACACCTCGAAAATGCCTGGACGCAGGTCAGCTCAACTTTCGATAGTTCGAAGACCTGAAAGGCGGAAGCCAGTAACGCTATGGACCGCCTCAAACGAGACGGTCCATCGTAGGGTTTTAAAGAGGCCCACGCTTAGTAGCGCTGATAAACCGTGCGTTTTTGCATGTAGCACTCAAGCCCGTGGACGCCATCCTCGCCACCCACTCCGCTGAGCTTGTGGCCGTTGTGGTAGCCTTGGATATAGCCCGTGATCCCCGTGTTGAGGAAGATCGTGCCCGTCTCCATCCGCTGGATCGCATCCATGTAGACGCTCGGGTTCTGGGTCCAAAGATAGGCCGACAGACCATCGGGGCGGTCGTTGGCAATGGCCAGTGCTTCTTCGTAGTCCTTCACCCGCACAACCGGCAGGACAGGGCCGAAGATTTCCTCTTTCACTGCCGCCGTTTCCGGTGTGGCATCGACAAGCACCGTGGGTTCAAACCAGTTGCCACCCTCAAAAGGTGCGTTGTCGGGACGTTTGCCGCCCGCCGCGATTTTCGCGCCACCCGCGACAGAGTCCGCCACGATTTTCTCGACTCTCGCCAGAGCATCGGGCGTGGAGATCGGGCCCATGCCGCCGTTAGTCATCGGGTCGCCGAGTTTGATTTTCGAAACGTGTTCGAGAAGTTTCTCGGTAAATTTGTCAGCCACGGCATCCTCGACCAGAACGGATTCCGAGCAGATGCAGACCTGACCCGCATTGGCAAATCGAGCGATGGCGCAGGCTTCGGCGGCGGCGTCGATATCGGCGTCTTTGAGCACGATGAAGGGGGCCGAGCCGCCCAGTTCAAGCGAGAGCGCGGTGATGTTCTTGGCCGAGGCCGCCTGCACCATCTGGCCCGCGCGGATCGAGCCCGTGAGGGTGATCATGCGCACGGTGGGGCTTTCGACGAGGGGAGCGCCTACGTCGGCACCTGTCCCCGTGACCATGTTGATCACGCCTGCAGGAAGGCCCGCTTCCTCGCAGATACGGCAGAAGACCGAGGCCGTCACAGGCGTGGCTTCATGGGGTTTGAGGATCATGGTGTTGCCCGTGACCAGCGCCGGACCTGCTTTGCGCCCGATTAGGGCGAGCGGGTAGTTGTAGGCACAAAGGCCAAGGGTGACGCCGTAAGGCACCTTGTAGATAAAGAGCTGTTCGCGCGGGTTGTCGGAGGGGAAGATATCCCCGCGCAGACGACGCGCGGCCTCGGCGGCATAGGTCATGTAACGGATTGTGTCGGTGACTTCGGCGGCGGCGTCGGCCTTGGGCTTGCCTTGCTCTTGCACCAGAAGGGTTTCGAACAGATCGCGTTCGCGCTCGATCCCTTCGGCGATCTTGTAGAGGTATTCCGCGCGTTTGATCGGCGGGAGAAGCGCCCATTCCTTTTGCGCCCGCGCCGAGCTTTCAATCGCGCGGTCGACTTCGGCGGGGGTGCATGCGGGCACTTCCGCCCATTGCTCGCCGGTCGCGGGGTTGCGCACGGGCATTCGCGCGCCGTTGGACGCTTCGACCCATTCGTTGTCAATGAAGCACTTGTAGAACACGAGGGTTCTCCTTTCGGTCAGTGAGAGACACCAGCACCCGCCATGTCGGCAAGCATCCGGTCTTTTTCAAAATCGGGATAAGTGTATTCTGAGACGGCCTGTCCCTGATAGAGGGTGTGGACGCGGTCAGCCAACATTATGACCTCGTCGATCTCATAGGACAGGATCAGGATGCCGACCCCGCGCCCAGCCAGATCCTCGATAATGCGGTAGATGTCGGCCTTGGCATGGACATCAATCCCGCGGGTGGGTTCGAGCAGGATAAGCAACTCCAGATCCTCGTCGAGCCAGCGCGAGAAGCAGATTTTCTGCTTGTTGCCGCCTGAGAGGAAACGGATTTCCTGATCGGGGCTTTCGGTCTTGGTCGAGGTGTCCTTGATTGCCTTGTCCACGAGCCTGTCGATCCGCGCGCCGTCAAGTAGCCCGTAATGCGCGGATTTCTCCAGAAAGGGCAGGGCGATGTTGTCGCGCACCGACAGCGGCGGCAGGATGCCGTTTTTGTCGCGGTTCTCGGTGACAAGCCCCATGCCCTCGGCCACCGCCTGCGCGGGGCCACGGCCGGGTTTGAGCGTCTTGCCCTTGTAGGTGATTTCGCCACTGTAATCGCCATCGAGACCAAAGATCGCTTTAGCCAGTTCGGGTGCTCCGCAACCGCGCAGCCCCGTCATCACCACGATCTCGCCCGGACGCACGTCGAAGGTGATGTCGTGGAAGGTCTCGCCCTTGCTCACCCCTTTGACCGACAGAAGCGGGGCGGCAGTGATCTCCTTGTGTGGCTTCACGAAATGCTCCAGCTCCTCGCCCGTCATCTCGTTGATGACGGCCTCTTCGGTGGTGTCGCCCGTGCGTTCGTTCAACACGATCCGCCCGTCGCGCATGACCGTCACCTCCTCGGCAATCGAGAAAATCTCGGGCATGTGGTGCGAGATGTAGATGATCGCGATGCCTTCCTTCTTCATCCGGTCGATGAACTGGAACAGGCGGTCCTTGTCCTCTTCGGAAAGTGCCGATGTCGGCTCGTCCATGACGATGAGCCAACTGTCGGACATAAGCGCGCGGATGATCTCCACGATCTGTTTCTCGCCCGAGTTCAATTCGCGCACGGGGCGGTTGGGGTTGATGTCGAGACCGAAACGCTCCAACTCGCGCCCCACCTGTGCGGCCATCTCCTTCTTGTCGAGCAGGGGCGTGGACCCGCGCCGCAATTCGCGGCCCAGAAAGATATTCCCCGCCACGGTCAACTCGTTGATGAGCGACAACTCTTGGTGGATCATCGAAATGCCTGCCGCGCCTGCATCTGCGGGGCGGGTGATATCGATGGGTCTGCCATTGTGTTCAATGACGCCCTCGTCCTTTTGGTAAACGCCGCCGAGGATTTTCATCAGCGTCGATTTCCCCGCGCCGTTGAGGCCGACAAGCGCGTGGACCTCTCCTGCGACACAGGAAAAATTCACGTCATCAAGCGCACGGGTGGCAAAGAAACTTTTGCCGATCCCTTTCATGTCAATGCGGTTTGTCATGCTGCTTTCCCCCGCTGCGTAAAGGTGTCGAGAAGAACCACGCCCAACAGGATCATCCCCTTAATAAGATTTTGCAGGTAGGGGTTCATCCCTGTGAGAACGAGGCCGTTGATGATGATGCCGTAGAGCAGCACGCCCAGAATGGTGCCGAGCAACTTGCCCCGCCCGCCAAAGAGCGACGTGCCGCCAAGGATCACGGCAGTGATGGCGTCGAATTCAAGATAGAGACCCGCCCAAGGCTGGCCCGAGGACACGCGCCCCACGGTGATGATCGCCGACAACCCCGCCAGCGCGCCGGACAGAACGTAGATCCACATGATCTTGCGTTCAGGGCGGCGGCCCAGAACGAAGGCCGTGTTGAAATTCGATCCCGTCGCATAGACATCGCGCCCGAAGGTGGTCTTGTATAGCAGGACCGACAGGGCAGCGAAGACCAGCGCCACAAAGGGAATGACCACGGGAAACGCGCCCCAGCTTGTCCCGCCGAGCCACAGGAAGGCAGGGTCGGAGACGTTGATCGAATTGGCGTCATAGATCACCAGCGCCAGCCCTCGCGCCAAGGCGAATGTCGCCAGCGTCACCATGAAGGCGGAGAGTTTCAGCTTGCCGATGAAATAGCCGTTGATCAGGCCGATCAAACTGCCCGCCACAATCGCCGCGATAAAGCCGAGCGTGGCCGATCCCGTCACCGTCAGGGTGATCACACCGATCCCGCCTGCGAATGCGACGTTCGAGCCGACCGAGAGATCAATCCCTCCCGTCAGCATGATGAAGGTCATCCCCATGGAGACCAGAAACAGCACGGAAATGGACCGCAGCAGGATGCCGAGGTTCGTCAGTGAATAGAAATTGTCGTTGGCAATCGAGAAGCCGATGGCGGCAATGAGGATCAACCCGATCAGCACCAGATAGCGAAGCGTGAGCGTATCGAGTTTTTTGGGGCGATCGGTGATGTTGGTGGTCGCGCTTGTCATGGGCCTTTGTCCTATACAAAAGGGCCACCGGCAGCAGGGAGGAGCGCCGGTGGCCTGTGTGCTACTTGACGCTTTCAGGGCCAAATTCGAGGTAGCCTTTCGCAGCTACATCAAGGGCCTGATCGACGTAGTAGACCTCGACATCTTCGGGGAAGCCGTTTTCAAGTGCCTTCTTGTGGTTTTCTTCGGTCATGACCAGTGGCGTGAAAAAGTCGTAAACTTTGTCAGGCGTTTCGCCTTTGTGGATGCGGTAAGCCATCTGAACGAAGTTCCAGCCCTCGCGGGTGCCCGACAGGAGAATGTCGGCTTTCACCTGACCGTCTTTCATCTGCTGGATGATCGGGATGTCGCCGTCATAGCCAAAGAATTCGATGTCGGTATTGCCGCTGTTGGTCGCAATCGCGATGGACGGATACATATAGGCATCGGTCACGCCTGAAATCGCGTTGAGGTCGGGATACTGTGTGAGCCAGTTTTCCGCGATGGATTGCGCCTTGACCGTATCCCAGTCGGCGGGCTGTTCGGCGACGACCTCAACATTGTCACAGGTCGCGATGCCTTTCATGATGCCTTCGTGGCGTGCCTCGCCCGAGGGGTTGCCTGCCTGACCGAGCATGACGCCGACCTTGTAGGGTTCGCCGCCCGAGAGCGCACAGATTGCCATGCCCTGATTGGTGCCGTTGACTACATCACCGAGGGTGAAGCTGTAATCAGCGCTTTCCATGGGCGAATGCACGGCGATCCAGGTGATGCCCGCTTCCTGTGCCTTGGCCACCAGTGGCTCGAATGCGTCGACGTTGATCGCGTTGACGAACATGATGTCGGGCTTTTCGTTAATGGTCACTTCGGTCTGCTGGATCATCTTTTCCAACGACCCTTCGGCGGACAGCCAGTGGCCCGAGATTTTCACATCGTCGAAAGCCTCGTCATAGGCTTTGATCGCATCCTCAAAGCCCGTCAGCCATGCAACGTGATAGGGGGCAACGTGGCCGTCATTGATAAACACGATGTCGAGCGTGTCGTCGGCGGCAAATGCCGCTCCCGCACCGAGCGCCGAAAGCGCTGTGGCGGCCATTAAGGTTGTTGAAAGTTTCATTGGATTTTCCTCCTCGTTAATCCAGTGTTGCCAGCGGGATGGTCCCGTTCTGACGTCTTTTCTTGGCTATTGCGCTTCAGCCTGTCTGGACTGCCAAAGCACCCAGTTTGCGCCAAGTGCAGCCAAGATCACCGCCCCCTTGAACACCTGATGCCAAACGTCCTCCACGTTGAGCAGGTTCAGGGAGTTGTTGATGATGCCGATGAAAAGTAGTCCCCAGAAGGCGCCGCCAATCGTGCCGCGTCCTCCAAGGATCAATGTGCCGCCAATGATGATGGCGGCGATGCCGTCGAGCAAAAGCCCGTTGCCGTCGAGGCCGGGTTGGACAAAGCCCATTCGGGTCGAGAGCATGATGCCCGCAAAGCCGCTGCACAGGCCCGAGAACATGAACACGCCGATTTTCACGCGGTCCACGTTGATGCCCGCCAGCTTGGCGTTTTCTTCCGAGTTGCCGAGCGCGATGACATAGGCGCCCCAGCGGGTGTGGTTGTAGACGATATAGGCGATGACAAAGAGGGCGACGAGAAACAGGAAGGACCAGTAAAAGCCCAAGAATTTCTCCGCGCCCAGAAAGCGGAAGAAACCGCCCATCAGGAATATCTGCTGCCCGCGCGGGATGATGAGACCCGACAGCCCCTGCGCCATGAACAGCATCGATAGCGTCACGATGAAGGCGGGCAGTTTGAGCTTGGCCACGAGAACACCGTTGAAAAAGCCGACCGCAAGCGAGCTGACGATGACCGCAATCAGGCCCAGCTCGACCCCGCCCGTCATGCCGAAGAAGACCCCCAGAACGATGGCAAAGAGCACCGAGCCCATTCCCATCGACAGGTCGATATTGCCCGACACCACCACAAAGAACTGACCCAGCGCGATCAGCCCGATGGGCACGATCTGGCGCGAGATGGCCGACATATTGTCGAGGCTCATGAAGCGCGGGCTGATCAGGTAGAAAACGAGGCAAAGCGCCAGCGTCACAAAGATGATGTTGTTCTCTCTGAGTAGTTTACCGATAGCGGGCACGTGTCTCTCCTCCTGCTTCCCATTTTGGTATGACCAAAACAAGTTAAATGGATACAAGTGTTGATTGCAATGTCAAGCATTGGCGCTTTTTTGACGTTATGGTCATACGAAATAGGAAAAAATTCCGCGGGCCTGTTAAAGATTGTCTAGAATCATCTCTGCGCAGCGGTCGCCGAGCATCATCGCGGGGGCGTTGGTGTTGCCCGCGGGGATGTCGGGGACGGCGGACATGTCGCACACGCGCAGCCCCTCAACCCCGCGCACCCGCATCCGCGCGTCCAGCACTGCCATTTTGTCGCCGTCCGCACCCATCTTTGCCGTGCCCGAGGGGTGGAAGTTGGTCTTGACCACCTTGCGGCAATGCGCGGCCAATCCCTCGTCGGACATATCAAGTGGTGCCACGACTTCGGCCACCTTGCTTGCCAGCGGTTCCGTCTCCATCGTTTCGCGGAAATACCGTAGCCCGCGGATCATTTCTGCCATGTCGCGCGGATCGTCGAGGAAGCGCGGATCGACAAGCGGCATGTCGTCGGGATTGGCCGAGGCCAGACGCACCTCGCCTTTGGAATGCGGCTTGAGCAATACCATCTGGATCGAGACGCCGTAGTCCTCCTTGATGGTCTTGAGTTGCTCCTCGTTGAGATACATCACGGGAATGCAATAGGCCTCATGGGTGGGCAGGGCGTTTGGGTCGCTCGGATTGACGAAACACGCCGCCTCCAGTCCCGTCGTCGTGATCCGCCCGCGCCCGAAGAGTTTGAACTCCAGGCCGTTGCGCAGCATGTTCCAGCCGCGATCCTGCTTCCAGTAGCCATATGGCCCGTTGGCCCGCGCCACGACCGAAACATCAGGGTGATCCATGAGGTTCTGTCCGACACCGGGCAGGTCCGCAATCACGTCAATCCCGTGCTCACGCAGATGCGCTGCTGGCCCCAGCCCGGACAGCATCATCAGCTTCGGCGTCACCAGCGCCCCCGCTGTGAGCAGGATTTCTCCGTCTGCTCGTGCCTCTTTCTCCGCGCCCTTCGCGTCCTTGTAGATCACGCCAACCGCGCGATCGTTCTCGATCACGATCCTCTGCACACGCGCTTGCAGGCGAATGGTCAGGTTGGGATCATCCTTGATCGGGTCGATGAAGGCATAGGCCGCCGAAATGCGCTGCCCCTTGTTGTAGGTGAACTGAAAATAGCCCGCGCCACGCTGGGTCTTACCGTTGAAGTCGGGGTTGAACGGTTCGCCCTGCGCCTGCATGGCCTGCACGAACCACCGCGCCATATCGTCGATATAGCCCGGATCGGAAACGGTAAGCCGCCCGTCGCAGCCGTGTAAGTCGTCGTTGAATTTCGTGTTGCCTTCGAGCCGCTTGAAATGCGGCAGAACCGCCTCCCAATCCCAACTCACCGCATCATTGTTGCCGCGCAGGATCTCGTTCCATGCGGTGTAATCGTCAGGCCGGCCACGCACATAGGCCTGACCGTTGACCGAAGACCCGCCGCCCAGAACGTTGCCCTGCGGGATCGTGGCGCGGCGACCGTCAAGTTGCGGTTGCGGTACGGATTCGTGATCCTTAAAGAACTTCGATCCGTTCTTGAGCAGCTTGAACACACCGGGCGGCATATCCAGAAGCGGATGGCGATGGTGGTGCCCGCCTTCAAGCAAAAGCACCTTGGCGCCGCTCTCCACAAGCCGCGCGGTCGCCACGCAACCCGCCGAGCCGCCGCCGACCACAATGTGGTCAAAAACCTCAGTCATAAGTTCTCCTCCCTCAAGTGACGCCGCCCCTCCACAGGTGACGCACTCGTATTTTTATGATTGTCCTTGCAATACGATCTTCCCGAAGGCTTCACCCGCGGCCATCATCTCCAGCGCCTCGGCGGTCTGCTCCAAGGGGAAAGTGCCCGCCGTCAGCACGTCGAAATCCACCTGACCGGATTCGATCAGCTGCACGGCTTCCTCGAATTCGCGGTTGAACTGGAAAGAGCCGACAATCTCGATTTCCTTGAGCATCACCAGATGCAGCATCACTTCCGCTTGGCGCAGTTGGATGTTGGATAGGATCGAAAGACGACCTTTCTGACGCAGGGCCTTGAGCGCCGTGTTGAAGGCTGGGATCGCGCCGCTGGCCTCAACCACCACGTCGAATTGGCCCGCAAGTGTGGCCTCGTCAAATTCCCCGATGACAAGTCCCTCTTTCGCCCCCGCTGCCTTCGCGATCTCGACGGTTTTGGGGCGCAGGTCCAGCGCGGTCACATCCGCACCCCGCGCCGCCGCTCCCGCAATCGCCAGAAGACCCATCGGACCGCAGCCCGTGACCAGAACCTTCTGCCCCTTGCTTACGCCGCCCTTGTTGAGCGAATGAAGCGCGCAGGCCATCGGTTCGGCAAAGGTCAGGTGTTCGGGTTTGACGTCTGCGGCGACGGGGCGGCAGCAACGGGCGGGGTGGTCGATCTGGCTGCGGAAGAACCCGTCGAGATGCGGCACAGTTGTGGCCGATCCCGGAAACTTCTTGTTGCTGCACAGGTTCACTTCGCCTCGCAAGCAGGCGGGGCAGGTCTGGCAATTCATGATCGGATTGAGCGCGACCAACTGGCCTTCCTCAAGGTCCGAGCCATTGGCGTCCACGACCCATGCGCAGGCTTCATGGCCAAGCGTCACAGGGTTTTGCAAGGCAAAGCCCGCGTTGGAGAAATGGTTGAAATAATGCAGGTCCGTCCCGCACAGGCTCGCCGCCGCGAGCTTGAGGCGCACATAGCCATCGGCCAGCGGCGTGTCGGTGTCTTGTGGCGCGGTGGTGATGGTTTTCGCGGCGGAAAGTTTGGTTTCGATGAAGGTCATGGGAGGTCTTTCCTAAAAGCCAATGGCATAGCCGCCGTCGACGGGCAGGTTGACGCCGTTGACATAGGCGGCCTGATCGGAGGCGAGGTAATGGATGGTGTCGGCCACATCTTCGGGGCGACCGAAACGGTGTGTGGGAATGCGGCCCTCGATCTTCTCGCGGCGCGCGGGGTCTTTGGCCAGCACGGCGCGGGTCATATCCGTGTCGATGAAGCCGGGGCTGACGGCGTTGCAGCGGATGCCGAACTGTGCCGCATCTACGGCGACCGAGCGGGTCAGGCCGACGACCGCCGTTTTCGCGGTGACGTAAGCCGCCGCCGAGGGCAGGGCCATGATCCCGCCCATGGAGGCGACATTGACGATGGCTCCGCCGCGTTCCTTGTTGATCGTCACGAAGCGCCCGCAAGCGGCGAACATCGCACGTACGTTGATATCAAGCACGCGGTCCAGCTCGTCGGGGGCCACATCCCAGACGGGCTTTTTGAGGTGGACGCCCGCGTTATTGACCAGAACGTCAATACCTCCCGCCGCCTCATGGATATCGGCAAGCCAGTCGGCGGCGCGGTCGGCGGCGACATCGCATTCGACGAAATGTGCGTTCTCGCCAAGCGTGTCGAAATCGGCGCGGCTGCGGGCGACGACATGGACCTGATAGCCCGCGTCCAGAAAACGCCGCGACTGATAGAGGCCAAGCCCTTTGTTCCCGCCCGTGATGACAGCAGTTTTCATATTAGTTCCCTTTGGCGTGGTGGCGATAGAGAGCGTTGATCTGCTTGAGGAAATCCTCGCTCGGAATGGCTTTGGTGAAGAAGTCGGTCATGATCGCGCAGACATCATCGACGAAGTGCAAAAACCACTCGTCGCGCGGACGCGTCCATGCGTTGTCGATGGTGTGGAATCCGCCTTTGAAAAAGCCCGCAGCCTCGGGTTGGGTGGCTTGCTCCAGCCATGTGTGGCGGTGGGCGGGTTGGCCGTTGTTGGCCAGATAGACACCCGATTGCACCTCTTTGGACGTGACCCAAGTGGCGAAGCCCACGGCGGCCTGCGTCTGTTGCGAATAGGCCGACACCCCGATTCCCGCGCCGCCGAGAATGGCGCGGGGCAGGGGGAAGCCGTCACAAAGCGGCAGGTCGAAATAGGTGACTTCGTGCGGGCGAAACCCTTCGCGGGCGTAATTCACATAGCCGAAGAGACAGGGCGAGCAGGCAAATTCATCCGTCGTGGTCAGGGTCTCCAGCACCGCGATCGGGTTCATCTTCACCTGTTCGGACGGGCCGAGATCATAGAGCGCGCGCAGAATGTCGAGGGCGTAAATTCCGTTGGAGTCCGAGACAAAATGCGCACCGTCTACGGGCATCACCTCGCCCCCGCGCCCTGCCACGAGCGTCATGAACATATCAAACGCATCGACGGGCAGCAGCGGGGTCAGCGCCCGAAACGCCTTCGCCTCCGCACCCAGAAAATCCTCCCAAAGACGTGGTACGGGCGCGCCAAGGTCGGCCCGCCGCGCGGCCATCTGGCACGCCGCATCAATGGCATAGGCCCAGCATTGCCCCTTCCACACATAACTCTCGGCCGATCCTCCGAGCGAGGCGCTGGCGTCTTCAGGCGTGGGCAGGGGCACCAGGGCACCCGCCTCCGCGATCTGCCCGACATGCGGATGGTCCAGCACGATAAAGTCATAGCGCTTCGCCAGTTCGGTCACGGGCTCGTCGGCAAAGGCCTGTAACGACCGTTTGTCCCACGTGATCTCGACGCCGGTTTTCTGCGCATAGACCGCCGAGGCGGCGACGACCGGATCAACACCGCGCGGGTGGTCCCATGTCATTCCTTTTAGGGTCATTCATCTAGCCTCGCTGATTGAGAACGCCCCTAGCCTCATCAGATTCCAATTTATTTGCAAGTATAAAAATAACTTTGAAATAAGAAAACGGCATGCTAACACATGAGATAAAGGCGCCTCTCCGCACCTTTTGCGGCGGAAAGTGGCGCAGGAATACGCAAAGTCTGGAAGTGATTATGACCGATACATCAGATGGTTATGTGCATCTCGAACGCAATGGTGTGGTGGGGGAGATTGTTCTCGATCGCCCGAAAAAGCACAATGCCCTCACCCCGCAGATGTATCGCCAGATCGCCGAATGCTGTGCGAAAGCCGACGAAGATACTGATATTCATGCCGTGATCTTTCGCGGCGCGGGCGAGCGGGCCTTCTGTGCTGGCTCGGATATCTCGGCGCTCGACGGTTACGAGGACTTCTGGGCGTGGCGCAACCGTTTTGACTATATCCCGCCCATCCTTGCCTTGCGCAAACCAGCCATCGCGGCGGTGAAGGGCTGGGCGCTGGGCGGTGGTCTGGAAATCGCTCTGGCCTGTGATCTGCGTGTCGTGGCTGAAAACACCACCTTCTCCGCGCCCGAAGTGCAACTGGGCTGGAATGGGGCGGGCGGCGCGGCCCAACATCTCACCCGCATGTGCGGCTATGGCGCGGCGATGAAAATCCTGCTCACAGGTGACCGTTTCTCCGCCCAAGAAGCTGCCGATATCGGCATGGTCGAATACCTTGTCGAGGACGGGAAGGAGGTCGAAAAGGCCCGCGAAGTCGCCGCACAGATCGCGGGCTATTCCACTGTTGCGACCCAAGCCGTCAAACGCGCCGTGCGCTCTGCGATGGACCTGTCCACCGAACAGGGGCTGCGCAATGAAAATGAACTCATGTCCCTCTGTTTTGCGAAGGTCGAACAGGCTAAGCTCCGCTCCACGCTTGAGGAGTGAAACGTATGAGCAAGACAGCCAAATCGACCGAGGCCGGTGCGCAATCGGCCAAGGCAAAAAAGACTGAGAAAACCGCCGTTCCCGCTGTGGCCAAAGCCCTCGATGTGATCGAGCTACTCGCAGGCTCCCCCGAGGGCCTGACCATGAACGAGATCGTGGATGCACTAGAGCGCACGATGGGGGAAATTTACCGCGTCGTCGTTTATCTGGCGGACCGCGGCTACCTGTTTCAGGACAAACAGACGAATAAGTATTCCCTCACCCTGCGGCTCTTTGAGTTGTCGCACCGCCACGATCCGACCGAGCGGTTGATACAGGCGGCGCTGCCCCTGCTTGAGGATATTGCCGCCCGAACCGTGCAATCGTGTCACCTTGGTGTGCTCAATGGCGATCAGGTTCTGGTGCTGGCCTCAATGCGCAGCCCGCGCCCCGCAGGCTATGCCGTGCGCACGGGCGCGACCTTCCCCGTCGAGAAAACCAGTTCGGGCCATGTGGTCCTCGCCTTCTCCGCACCGGATGTTCAGGAAAGCTACATCGCCGCGCAGGATGCCCTTCCCGAGGCCGAATTGCGTGATCGTCTTTCTACGATCCGTGCCAAGGGTCATGAGGATACGCCCTCAACGATGGTCATGGGCGTGCGCAACCTCTGTGTGCCTGTCTTTGATAGTTCGGGCGTTGTTGCCTCCATCACTTGCGGCTTTATCGAGCAGGTCGATACGCCGACCACCGCCGAAGAAACTCTAACCACCATCCGCGCCGCCGCGCTTGAGTTGTCGAAATCGCTCGGTTTCATCTCGCAAGAGGACAACCAGACCACGGCGGGCGCATAACCCGCAGGAGCCCCCATGCCGGACGTCATCACGCACGATCAACTCGATTTGCCACTCGCAGGACTGCGCGTCCTCGACTTCGCCCAATTCCTTGCAGGCCCCGTTGCCGCCATGCGTCTGGCCGATCTCGGTGCCGAGGTGATCAAGATCGAGCGCCCCACGGGCGGCGATCTATGTCGGTCGATGGTGGTGAACGGTCAGACCTTCGATCAGGACAGTCTCGTCTTCCACACCTTCAACCGTGGTAAGAAGAGCGTGGCCGCCAACCTCAAGGACGATGCCGACCTCGCCCGCGTGCGCGCCCTGATCGAAAGCGCCGATGTGATGATCCACAACTTCCGTCCCGGTGTGATAGAGCGGATCGGTTTGGGCTATGAGGCCGTGCGCGAATTGAACCCGCGTCTGGTTTACGGTGCGGTGTCGGGCTACGGCACCACGGGGCCGTGGGTTGGCAAGCCGGGTCAGGATCTTCTGGTGCAGTCACTCTCTGGAATCGCGTGGCTCAACGGTAATGCGGGCGATGGACCTGTGCCCACAGGCTTTGCCATGCTCGACGTGGCGACGGCGGGCAATCTGGTGCAGGGCATTCTGGCCTGTCTCTTGCGCCGTTCGGTGAGCGGGAAGGGCGGTCTGGTCGAGGTGGACCTGATGTCCGCAGCACTTGATATGACTTCCGAACAACTCACCTGTTTTCTCAACGACAACGGGCGTGCGCCCAAGCGACACGAGATCGGCAATGCCAATCCCTATCAGCCCGCCCCCTATGGCATCTACAAGACCGCCGACGGTTATCTCGCCTTTGCCATGACACCGCTGGCGACGGTGGCCGAATTGCTCGATGCGCCCGAGATTGCGGCCTATGACCAGTCGGACGCCTTCGAGAAGCTCGACGAGATCAAGGCCATCGTGGCGCGGTATTTCGCAGGCAAGACCACTCAGGCGTGGCTCGATATTCTGGAGCCTGCGGGCATCTGGTGCGCGCCCGTTCTGGACTGGCCCGAATTCGTCGCCACCGACGGCTTCAAGGCGCTCGACAAGGTGCAGTTGATCACCGCCCCCGATGGTGCGCGTGCGCAGACGACCTGCTGCCCCTTCCGCATCGACGGGAAGGCGGTCGCCAACCCCAAAGCGGCCCCGCGCCTTGGGGCGGATACCGAGGCGGTCTTCGGCGCTATGACGCCCGCGTCGGCATAGCGGGTGTCGAGCACCGTGCCCGATAGGTGTCCGACATATATCCGACGCAGAGCAGACACCAATTTTCGAGGTGCTGGTGGTCCTTTCTTGGTGGTGAGGGGGGCGCTTGCTGGTCCATGCGGCAGATGCGACAAAGCCCGCCGCCGCGTGACGCGAAGTGGCGTTTCGCTGTTTGGACTGACAATTTGCCCTGTTTTCCTTCCATTGAGTGTTGACCGAGTGGGATGGTGCAGTATGGTATGACCATATTCGGGAGAGTCGTGTGAATGTCTTCCGTAATATGCGACTCATGTCGCGATGTAAGTCACCGGCAATGGCTGTTTGGTATGACGAAAAGGAGTGTGAGTCGGCTTTCAGCGTATTCTATCGGAAATCGCTGATTGCAAATATGTAAGCAACTTGTAAATATGCAAGCATAACGGAAGTCCGCATGATTCTGCCGACCGTAGGAGGAGTGTCGCAGTGTCGAGATAGGCGAGACTTTAGAGGAATTTAGGGAGAGAGACATGAAGAAATTACTGGGCGCGATTGCAACAATCGCGGTTACCGCTGCGACGAGTGCTTTTGCCGATGACATCAAGATCGGCCTGTCCGTCGACCAGCTATTCGAGAGCCGCGTTGCTGTGAATAACGGGATCAAGGCGGAAGCCTCTGATCGTGGCTATGAGCTTGTCGAAGTCGTCGCCGACGGCGATGCACAACAACAAAACGCACAAATTCAGTCGCTTATCACGCAGCAAGTGGATGCAATCCTCGTTTGCGCCGTGGATCAAAACACCATCGAACGCGCTTTGATGGCAGCTAAAAAGGCGGGCATTCCCGTCGTGGCCTATGACCGCGACCTGCCCGACAGCCGCGTGGTTCAGGCTTTCGTCGGACCGGACTCCACCTTTGACGGTCGCCTCGCAGGTGAATACACCGCTGAGGCTTTGGCCGGTGTCGAGGGCGAGAAAGTCATCGTCGAGTTGATCGGCGCGCTCAACGACCAGAACGGGATCGACCGCTCCAAAGGCTTCCGCGAAGGCATCGCCAGCCTCGAAAATGTCCGCCTCGTCGAGGTTCCCACCGATTGGGACTCCGCACGTGCGCTTTCGGGCACGCAGAACGCATTTCAGGCAAACCCCGAAGTTCACGCCGTTTTTGCCGCCACGGATACTCATATCCCCGCCGTCGAAACCGTGCTGACCGACGCAGGCAAGCTGCATAAGGTCGGCGAGGAAGGCCACGTTATCGTCACAGGCGTGAACGGCTCCAACGATGGGTATCAGGCGGTTCTCAAGGGTGTTGCGGATGGTTTCGTGGTCATGGGCACCGAGGCGACAGGTCGCAAAGCGGTCGAACTGGTTGCTGACATTCTCGATGGAAAAAACGTCGAGCGCGTCAACGTGATCCCTGGTGCGTTCTACACCGGTGAGAACGCCGAGGCGAACAAGGACAAAATCTGGGGCGCGAAATAAGCGACCTCTGTTGACCTTACGAACACGTCCCCTCGGGACGTGTTTTCCCCTTCAAGACCTTTCAAACGCCGGAAACCCCATGGAAAATCTAGGCCGTCAACAGGCGAAGCGTGGTCACTTGGCAAAGCTGAGAACCTATCCAGCCGTTCCCATCGTGGTGCTTCTCGCCGTGATGTTTTCCCTCCTGTCCCCCTATTTCGCGACTGCGGGCAATATCGAGGCGATGCTGGGTGCAAATACGGTGGTGCTGATCGCCGCAATGGGAATGACCTTTGTCTTTCTGGTGGGCGGGATCGACCTGTCGATTTCCACGGTGATCTCAGCTTCCGCCGTCATCTCCGCTCTAGTCATGGCACAGACCGATAGCGTCACGCTCGGGGTCATCACGGCGGTCGCTGTGGGCGCGGCCTTCGGGGCGCTCAACGGGGTGTTGATCGGTTATTTCAAACTCACGCCCTTTATCACTACGATGGCGACACAGTTGATCGCGCGGGGAATTGCCTTTGTACTGAGCCAAGGGATCGCGGTGAAGGGTACGCCCTTTGCTCTGCTGGATTTCGGGTTTGTCACGCTGTGGCATATCCCTGCGGTAACGCTCATCGGTCTGGGCCTTTGTATCGTAAGCGCGATTGCCCTGCGGTATTCGAGCTGGGGACGCCATGTGATGCTTGTTGGCTCCAACCCCGACGCCGCGCGTTTTGCGGGGCTGAATGTCCCGCGCATTGAATGTTCGGCCTACCTGCTTTCGGGCGTACTCGGCGGCGTGGCAGGGTTCATATCCATCGCCAATCTCGGCAACGCCATTCCGGGGGTGGGGGATACACTTCTACTCATTATCATCGGCGCTGTGGTCCTGGGCGGTACGGCCATGACGGGTGGCGAAGGCTCGATTGAGCGCACGATCCTCGGGGTGGCGCTGCTCTCGATCCTGACCAACGGCCTCAATCTCGTGGGTATCCCGTTCTATGACCAGTTGATCATTCAGGGCCTTCTGATTTTTGTCGGCACGTGGCTGGCGACCAAGTTTAGCGGCAAGAGGGGCGCGTGATGTTGGATACGGTACAGACACAAGACGCCCCCGTGCTTTCCGTGCGTGGCCTGTCGAAGGCCTTTGCAGGTAAGACGGTTGTGCAGAATGTCTCCTTTGACCTGCACCCGGGCGAGGCGTTGGCGCTTGTGGGCGAGAACGGCGCGGGCAAGTCGACGACGAAGAACATGCTTTGCGGCCTGCTCAAACCCACAAAGGGCGAGATTTTCGTCGACGGGAAACCTGTCGAGAAGGTGGATCGCACCGAGCATGGCATCTCCGCCGTGCATCAGGAACTGTCACTGTTCGGCTCGCTGACGGTGGCGGAAAATATCTGCGTCTCCGACCTGCCTGGCTCGAGGGCGCGGATCGACTGGAAGAAGTCTCACGAGATCGCCCGCGAGCAACTGAATGTGCTTGGCATGGCCATTGATCCGCGCGCGCTGGTCGAGACCTTGGGGGCGGGCCATCAGCAGGTGGTCGAGATTGCCAAGGCGCTTTTGCACGCCGACAAGGTTCTGATCCTCGACGAGCCGACAACATCGCTCACAGCCATCGAGCGCAAGAAGCTCTTCGAGATCGTCGATGTGCTGAAAGCCCGCGGCCTCGCCATCGTGTTTATTTCGCACTTCATGGAAGAGATTTACCGCGTCTGCGACAGTTTCATCGTGCTGCGTGACGGGCAGCAAGTGGGGCAAGGCAAGCTCGCTGATGTCTCGCAGCGCAACCTCGAAGAGATGATGGTTGGCCGCACGATGGAGGATGCCCAGCTTGATCTTTCCGCGCATGACGAGGATGAGGTTCTGTGCGTCGAAGGGTTGAGCAATGCCGATTTCGATGATGTAAGTTTTTCGGTCAGGAAGGGCGAGATACTGGGAATTTCGGGCCTGATGGGCGCGGGGCGGACCGAATTGGCAGAGGCGATTTTCGGCCTTCGGCCCGCATCGGGCCACGTCTGGGTCAACGGGCGCGACCTTGCGCCGACGTCCGTTGCGCGGATGAAGCAGGCGGGCGTGTGCTACGTCCCCGAGGATCGCCGCCGCAATGGCATGTTCCTCAACCGTCCCGTGCGCGAAAACCTCTCGGCGGCGCATCTTCTGGCCTTTGTGACGCGCAAGCTGCGTGGCTTCGGCTTCAAGGGTGAGAAGCGCCACGCCGCGAAGATCGTGGACGAGATGAACATCGCAGTTCCGCATGTGGAAAATCAGATCGGTGAACTCTCAGGCGGCAACCAGCAAAAGGCACTTCTGGGCCGTTGGCTGGCTATGGACCCGCAAATTCTCATTCTCGACGAGCCGACCAAGGGCGTGGACATCGGCGCGAAGTTCGACATCCATCAGGCGATTGTCGATCTCGCGGCCCAAGGGCGTTCGGTGGTGATCGTCTCCTCCGATCTGCCCGAGTTGATGCATACGACGCACAGGATGCTGGTCATGCGCAAGGGACGGATCGCGGGCGAATTTGGTCGCGGCGATTACGACTCGGTGAAGATCATTTCCATGGCGGCAAGTGAAGGCAAAGGGGACAGCACATGAAACAAGCGCTGACACATTGGATGAACCGCCAGAAGTGGTTGGCGATCTTCGTGGCCACCTGTTGCCTCACCCTGATCCTGACGGTGGTGTCGCCCGTGTTCCTGACCCTGTCGAACATGCAGTCGGTTCTGGTCCAGTCCTCTGTGACCGCGATCATGGCTATCGGCATGACCTACATCATCCTTACGGCGGGGATAGATATTTCCGTGGGCGCGATCCTGTTTTTCACCTCGGCGCTGTTCGCACAGACCATGTTGGAGACGGGCAGCTATGTGCTTTCCTTTGCGCTCGCCATGCTGTGTGCCACCGTTCTGGGGGCGCTCAACGGTGTGTTGATCGTCAAGTTTCGCATTTCCCCGCTCATCACCACACTCGCGACCTACTCCATGTATCGCGGTGCAGCGATCCACCTGACGGGGGCGCAGAATATCCCCGTGCCGCGCGAGATGGGCTATCTGGGCAACGGTCGTCTTTTCGGCCTTCCCGTGCCGATCCTGATCTTGATCGTGGTTTTCCTCTTCGGCCTCTACTTGCTTACCTACACACGTTTTGGCGTCTACGTACGTGCTTTGGGTAATTCGGAGCGTTCGGCCACAGAGACGGGTTTGCCAATCCAGAAGGTTACCGTCGCCGCCTATGCTATCACCGGTTTTCTCACGGGAATTGCCGCCCTTGTGCTTCTGGCGCGTGTGGGGGGACTGCAATCGGGGATCGGCATCGGCATCGAATTCACCGTGATCGCCGCAGTTATCCTTGGTGGAACCAAGCTCACGGGCGGGTCTGGCACGATTGTCGGATCGGTCTTTGGCGCGGTCTTTCTGGTGCTGATTGATAACGGGCTGAACCTGCTCAATGCCTCGCCCTATATCTACGACATCGTGCGTGGCAGTGTTCTGGTCGCGGCGGTGGTCGTGGATCGCGTGTCCTCAGTACGCCGCGAGCGGACTCTCCAGAACCGTAAGGAAGCACGGCTGCGCGCGGAGATTGCGCAGGAGGGGTAGTTTTCAAGCGTGCTGGGTGAAATCTACAGCCAGATTTGTGTCCCGAAACCGTTCAAAATAGCCACTTGACAAATATAGGTGCTTCAACGCCGCCGAGACGTTCTTCAAGGCGATAAAAACTGAGATGTTGTGATTGCCGTCTTGGCGAACACGCCGTGACGCTCTGACCGTCATCTTCGAATACATCAATGTCTTATAAATTCCACGCAGAAGGCACTCAGCTCTCGGTTGGAAAACTCCGTGGCCAAAATCGCTTCATTGATACCGCAGATTTTGCGACTTGACTTTCACCGCTTGAGGCCGGCGGTTCCCAATTCCACGGCAACAACTCTTCAAGTCGGTTGATCTTGTGATCATGGATGCGGTAACGGATGTCGGCCAGATAGGCTTGTGGGTCGAGACCATTCAATTTGGCGGTTTCAATGATGGTCATGGCCCGCGCGAGGATTCCAGCGTCAGTGTCAGGTCCGGCGAATAACCAGTTTTTCCTGCCAATGCCAATCGGGCGCAGGGCGCGTTCGGCTGGATTGTTGTCTATGGCCACACGTTCCTCCGTCAGGAACAGGCAGAATGCATCCCGACGCGACAGTCCATAGCGAAACGCTTTTGAAACGCTCTGGCGTCCCCAAAAGACTGAAAAATCCTTGAAAAAAGACATTGGAGCGGCGTCTGGGCAGCACGTCGGTTTCAGCTTGACGGCGTGAAGTTCCATGGCAGGTGATTATTGATATGGCTTTGTGGATGTTCGGCGGCGAAGGCCTTCAAAATGCCCTTCAGATAGGCGAAGGGTTCTGCATCGTTGATCTTGCATGTAACGCACCCATGTCGTGACGGATGAATATTGCCGCACCGGCGTTGAGGGTATCTTTGCCATTGGCGACATCGCGGGCGCACCTTGGTTGGCCCACAAGGCATCGCACGAAGGTGTCATGGTCGCCGAGTTGATTGCAGGCCAGAAACCGCATCCGATCAAATCCAATTCCATCGCGGGCTGCACCTACTGCCATCCGCAGGTCGCCTCTGTCGGGCTGACCTGAGACAAGGCGAAAGAGGCGGGTTACGAGATCAAGGTCGGCAAGTTCCCTTTTATCGGCAATGGCAAGGCCGTCGCGATGGGCGAAGCCGAGGGCTTGGTGAAAACCATCTTTGACGCCAAGACCGGCGAACTTCTGGGCGCGCATATGGTGGGCGCGGAAGTGACGGAGATGATTCAGGGCTATGTGATCGGGCGCACGCTTGAGACCACGGAAGAAGAACTGATGAACACGGTCTTCCCGCACCCGACCATGTCGGAAATGATGCACGAATCCGTGCTCGCTGCCTACGGGCGCGCGCTGCATATTTGAGCGATCAGATGGCTGGCCGGAGAGGGGATTTCCGGCCAGCCATCATTATGCGGGCAACTGTGTTCTTGCCGGAGCCTGATCGTCAGTCTGTTTCTGATCACCGGGTTCAGTATGGGGAGCAGTTGTGGGCGGTAGCGCGATCAAGGTTGGGAGTGGTGGCCGGCCCTTCACCAGTGCAAAGGTGTAAGCGGCAGCAGAGCCTGACGCGAGATCAGCTCGACTGCTGCGATGTCTTCGAGGGTGACTTTGAGCTAGGCGAAGGGCTCAACGACGTTAGAGCCATTAAATCTTTCATGGCCTTGCCTTTCAGTTGCGTCCAACGCGAATGACGCGCTTACCGAAGTTCTCGCCATTTAACAGGCCGATGAAAGCTTCGAGTGCATTTTCCAGACCATCGATGATCTCTTCACGATATTGGATTTTACCGCTTTCGATCCACGCACCCATTTCTTTCGCAAACTCCGGATACAGATGATCGAAGTCGTCAAAGATAATGAAACCCTGCATCTTGATTTTCTTGCGAAGGATTTGCCCCATAAGCCAGTTCATCCGGTCGGGACCGTCGGGGAGGGCGGTAGCGTTGTATTGTGATATCAGTCCGCAGACCGGCACTCTCGCGTTAGGATTTAGCAGTGGAATGACAGCGTCGAGCACTTTGCCGCCGACATTCTCGTAATAGACATCAATGCCATTGGGGCTGGCTTCGGCAAGCTGTTCGGCAAAGTTATCCGCCTTGTGGTCAAGACAGGCGTCAAAGCCCAGTTCATTCACCGCATAAGCGCACTTCTCCTGTCCTCCCGCTATGCCGACGACGCGGCAACCAAGGATTTTGCCGATCTGTCCAACTGTGGCGCCGACTGGACCGGTTGCCGCGGCGACAGCGATGGTTTCGCCCGACTTTGGCGCGCCGATCTGTGTAAGGCCAGCCCAAGCGGTAAAACCGGGCATGCCCATGATCCCTAGCGCCCAAGACGGGTGCGCAGGCGATTTGCCCAGATTGGTGACGCCGGTTCCATCACTCAAGGCATAATCCTGCCAGCCGCTGAAGCTGAGGACATAGTCGCCCGGTGCAAACCCTTCGACGTTTGAATCAACCACCTGCGCGACGGTTCCGCCCTGCATAACGCCACCGATTTCCACCGGAGCGGCATAGGAGGGAGCGTCACTCATGCGACCGCGCATATAGGGGTCGAGCGACAGGAATTCCGTGCGCAAAAGCATTTGGTTTGGACCAACCTCGGGAACGTCTGATTCAATCAGGCGGAGTGTCTCTTTGGTCGGTGCGCCGTTGGGGCGCTCCGCCAGCACGAACTGGCGGTTTGCGGTCTCTGTCTGTGTCATGTTTAAGATCCTTTACAAAGCAGCTTCAAGAATGCGGCGTGCATCCTCGGGGGTGATGGCGCTGTGCTCGCCAAGCGAGGTCATGCCGTGCTCTTTGAGCGCAGCGACGATATGGTCGATATCGGCATGGGCAAGATCGTAATCGCCAAGGTGGGTTTTGATGCCCATCGTTTCAAAGAAGTCACGCGTGGCCTTGATGGTCGCGTCGATCCGCGCATCCTCATCGCCTTCGCGGATATCCCAGACATTGGCGCCGTATTGCAGCAGTTTCTCGCGTTTCGGGCCACGCTGGTCATTCATCAGCGCGGGCAGCACCACGGCCAGCGTACGGGCGTGATCGGTATCGTTCAGCGCGGTGATCTCATGGCCGATCATATGGCTCGACCAGTCCTGCGGCACACCCGCGCCGATCAGACCGTTCAGCGCCAGTGTTGCCGTCCACATCAGGTTTGCGCGGACATCGTAGTCGCTTGGTGTCTCAAGGGCTTTGGGCCCCAGCTCGATCAAGGTGCGCAGCAGCGTTTCGGCAAAACCGTCTTGAACACGCGCGGCAGACGGATAGGTCAGATACTGTTCAATGATATGCACAAAGGCATCTGCAACACCGTTGGCGATCTGGCGCGGCGGCAGCGTGTAGGTGACTTCCGGGTCGAGAACCGAAAAGACGGGATAACAATGCGCGCTCCTGAAGGGGAGCTTTGCGCCCTTTTCGGAATTGGTGATCACGGATCCGTTGTTCATCTCTGATGCTGTTGCAGGCAACGTTAGCACAGTGCCGAAGGGGAGCGCGCCCTTTACGACCGAGCCGTGCGATGTCAGGATATCCCATGCATCGCCTTCATAGAGAGCCGCAGCCGCGATGAATTTGGTGGCGTCAATGACCGATCCGCCGCCAACAGCAAGCAGAAAAGTGATATCTTCTTTACCGATAATCTCAACCGCCTTGAGCGCAGTGTCAAAACGCGGGTTCGGTTCGATCCCACCAAATTCGATCAATGTGCGTCCCGCAAGCGCCTCGCGCACCTGTGCAAGAATGCCGGTGCGTTCAGCGCTGCCACCGCCGTAGACGATGAGAACTTTTGCATCAGCAGGAACCTGATCTTTCAAGTCCGCGATACGACCCTTACCAAACAGGATATGTGTTGGATTGTGAAAATCGAAATTCTTCATTGTCTCAGACCTCTTCAGCTTCAATGTGCAGGCGCACGTCGATGTTGTTGCGTGTGGCGTTGGAGTATGGGCAAACCTCATGAGCAGCTTCGACAAGGCGCTTTGCGTCATCGGCTGCCATGTCCGGCAAACGAATGGTGATGTCCAGATCAAGCGCGTAACCACCCTCGGCGTGTTGGCCAATGCCGACGTCGATCGTGGTTTTCGCCTTTGTGGCATCAAGTTTGAGCTGCTTGGCCATCAATTCCATTGCGCTGTCGAAACAGGCGGCATAGCCAAGCGCAAACAACTGTTCAGGGTTCACCCCCGGCTCGCCACTATCCGAGCGGACCATCTGGACCGAGAGGCTTCCGTCGTTCAGGATGGCGGTGCCGGAGCGCCCTCCGCTTGCGGTCGCGGTGGTTTTGTAGAAAATTTTCATGATTTTCCTTTACGAATAGACCGGTCGTCTTTCGTTATGGCAAAATTTTTGAGAGTTACGGTGCTGGAACAAGCACTTTTGTCGCATCCATTGCGGAATTAAGAGCGGCAGCACTGTGCGAGATGCTCGCAACGAGACTGGCCCCGAGCCACATATGATAGATCATTTCCGCCAAGGTTTGAGGGTTTTCGATCGATGCAATCGTGCCCTCGTTCTGTCCCTGTTCTATGGTCTGCGCCAGATGCGCGACAATGTCGGACACACCTTTTTGCAAGATGTTGCTCATGTTCTCCGATAGGTCAGCAACTTCTGCCGACAGCTTAACCACCAGACACCGATCCTCAAGGTTCGGGCTTAGTTGTTTTGCGCGCCACCCTTCGAAATAGGTCAAGAGCCGAGACCGTGCATTCATGTCTGGATGCGTGAGAGAGGCATTCAGGCGATGGCTATACTCTGTGATAAACTCGCTCAACAGCGCGCAGCCATATGCCTCTTTCGATGCGAAGTAGTGGTAGAACGAACCCTTCGGAATGCCAGCCTCTTTCAAAAGGGTGCTTAAGCCAACTCCAGTATAGCCCTGCTGGGCTGTCAGGCGGCGTCCTGTGGTCAATATCTGTGAGCGGGTGTCGTTTTGCTGTTCCATGAATAGCCAGATAGTCTCTATTAGACCAGTCGTCTAGTGGTTTCGCGACTGTCTGTTATCACTGATGTGTGAACTCCCTGAGCGAGACGGATTGGTCGGACTGTCATTGGGGAAATGCTTAGAGAATGACGGTGTTGGCCACATGGCACCCAAACACCACTTCGGGAACATGGCCGGGCTCTGATCGGCGATCGTCTTGGCTACGTCGACCTTGCAGAGTGCAACGCCTCGCAATACGAGCTGATTTTCTCGTGTGGGCGTTTGCAAACGACGATGCTTACCTCCGCGCGAGATAAGGGCCTGTTTTTCCAGACTTGCCGAAGGCTCGGTGGATCTTGGATAGTATACTGGCGATGAGGAAGAAAAGAACGGAAAGGCTCAGGTTGCCCTGTGGAGCATCGTAACCGCCTCATTGATACCGCGGCTTATGCGGCTTGAGTGTCGCCGCTCGAGGCAAGCGGCTCCCAATTCCATGGCAACAACTCTTCAAGCCGGTTGATCTTGTGATCGTGGATGCGGTCGAGAATATCGGCCAGATAGGCTTGTGGATCGAGACCATTCAGCTTGGCGGTTTCAATGATGGTCATGGCCCGCGCGAGGGTCTCGGCGCCCGTGTCGGCTCCGGCGAATAGCCAGTTTTTCCTGCCAATGCCAATCGGGCGCAGGGCGCGTTCGGCTGGATTGTTGTCTATGGCCACACGGCCGTCCGTCAGGAACAGGCAGAATGCATCCCGCCGAGACAGGCCATAACGGAACGCTTTTGCGAGATTGCTTTTGCCAGGAAGGCGCAAGAGTTGCTGTTCGGACCAGGCGAAGAAGGCTTCGACCTGTGGCGCGCTGTGTTTTTGACGCGCGGCATGACGGACATCTGCGGGCCGCCCGTTGATCTCGCGCTCGATGTCATAGATCTTGCCAATCCGGTCGATGGCTTCGCGGGCAATCGCAGAGTTGGTCTTCTGCCATTCATCATGGAAGTCCCGGCGCCAGTGCGCCCAGTACGCCGCCTCGCGCAGGCGCTTTGAACCGTCAGATTCCGGCTCATACAGTTTGGCATAACCTTTATAGCCGTCGGCCTGAAGGATGCCCCGGGTCCCGGAGAGGTGCTTATGGACGTGCTCCTCTTTCCAGTCCGGAGCAAAGGCATAAGTTGCGGCGGGCGGAGACGCCCCGGCCCAAGGCCTTTGATCCCGGACATAGGTCCAAATCCGGCCTTTCTTCACGCCCTTCCCAAGTCCTTTGTCTTTCTTCGAGCGATCCAGCACCCGGATCGGCGTATCATCCGCATGCAACAGGTCACTGCCCATCACATCAGCTTCGATCAGCTCGATCAGCGGCTGAAGGGTGCGCATGGCGCGCCCACACCAGCCGACAAGCGTGCTCTCCGGAATGTCTGCCCCCATACGGGCAAAGATCTCGTGCTGGCGATAAAGCGGAAGGTGGTCATCGAACTTCGAGACCAGAACATGGGCCAGCAGGTTCGGCCCGGCCATGCTTCCCGGGATCGGGCGGCTTGGGGCCGGTTCTTGCACCATACGCTCGCAACGGCGGCAGGACTTCTTGATCCGGGCGATTTGGATCACCTTCATTTGCGCGGCAATCATATCGAGAAGTTCGCTGACATCTTCGCCGACAGTGCGAAGCTCACCACCACAATCCGGGCAACAGGAGCCGGGATCGAGTTCGCGGCGCTCACGGGGTGTCTCTGCCGAGACACGCGGACGGCGCCGCAGCTTGGGTTCCGGCGAGACATCTTCGTCGTCGGGTTCGTCTTGCCCTTCGTCAATGGGCTGATCGTCGTCTTCAGCCATTGCAACAAAGAGATCCTCAAGTGCCAGTTCCAGCTGATCGATCTCGCGTTCAACCTTTTCCGAAGACTTGCCGAACGCCAGTTTCTGCAACTTGGCGATCCGCAATCGCAGCGCTTGGACCAGTTGATCGTGAACGCGCAACGTCGTCGCCATCTTGTCGTTTTCTGCCTGCAAAAGAGCAATCATCGCCTTCAAAACGGAGGGATCATCAGGCAGGTTTTCGACAGGTTTGGACATGCACCTGACTGCCAAAAATCAGGCCAAACCTCCATATAAATTACGTTAAAACCGCAATAAATTCACCCGACCCGCGCAGGTGGCGCACCCCAGTTCGGACGCCGCCAATCTATGTTCGAGGGCTCTCTCGAACCCGTGGCGTTCGCCCTCTCACCCAAAGCATTGCAAGCTGCGCGGAGGTCAGTCGCAACGCGCCATCTTCGGCGCTTGGCCACGGGAAACGACCACGCTCCAACACTTTGTAGTAGAGGCAAAACCCCTGACCATCCCAATAAAGAAGTTTGATCCGGTCACCACGTCGTCCACGGAATGCAAACACAGCACCGCCGGCTGGCTTCTGCCGCAACACATCTTGCGCCATAGCTGACAAGCCAGCGATCCCTTTGCGCATATCCGTAACACCGCAGGCCAGATACACGCGCACACCCGTTCCGGGACCAATCATGCCGTCTCCAGCGCTCGAATGAGATGGTGAAGGCTGGCCGTCGGCAAATCCTGTGCGCAGCGTAACCGGCGGCCATTCCTCAAGAAGATGTCAACCTCGGGTGCTGGTGTCGCTACCGGCACGTCAGGGGCCTCGTCGCCTGTCAGAGGAGGCAACGGGAGAAACACCGTCCTGTCGGAGCCTGCCTCAAGCCCCTTGCGTCGCAGTGCCCGGCGCCATTGGTAGATATGCTGGCGTGTGATGTCATGACGACGGGCCACATCAGTGACGGTCGCCCCGTTCACTCCAACCTCTTCAAGGATCGCCTGCTTCTCATCATCCCGCCAGCGCCTTCTGCGCTCAACACCGACAATAACTTCATGACGCATATCTTGCTCCGCATTAAACGACGTCCATAACGACGACAATAACGACAGAGCTTAAGATCTTATCCAATCACCGAGAAGGCGGTGCCAATGAGGCGGTTACGGAGCATCGTTCATGGCTATTCGCAACTGGTCACAGCAGGACGGTTCAAGAAGGACAACATGAAGGCACTGTCCATTCTCGATATCCTGCCAAACATCGAGAGTGAAAGCGGACGTTAAACACGCTGAGGCAAACGGCAGCAAAGTCCGTATTGCAGTCATCTGCCCTACCAAAATGCTGCGGTCCATCGCCAATGTCCGCTTTCGAGAAGCTGCGACGCGGCACCGTCAGGTTCCGGTCAATGTCCGCTAATGGGATGTACCGGCTGCTTCACCCAGCAGGTTAGACTGAGCTTAGTTTCACCTGCATATAGGAGAAGTGGCATGGAGAAGACTGAATTTGATGAACTGATGTCGGTTGGCATCGATATTGGTAAAGACACATTTCATGTTGTTGGGTTTGATCACACGGGACAGCGCGTCTTACGCAAACAGATCAAGCGGCTCGCGTTGATTGCAACATTTGAGAAGTTACCACGGTGTGTTGTTGGGATGGAGGCGTGTCTGAGTGCCCACTTTGTCAGCCGCACCCTACGCAAGATGGGTTTTGAGCCCCGCATTATTCCTGCGATCTATGTAAAGCCGTTCAATAAGGGGCAGAAGAACGACTCCAACGATGCTGAGGCAATTGCCGAGGCGGCACTGCGTCCGAATTTGAAGACGGTTTCCGAGAAGACACAGGACCAGCTGGATTTGCAGGCATTGCATCGTGTCCGCTCGCGCTTAGTGTCGCGCCGAACAGCGACGATCAACCAGATCCGAGCCTTCCTGATTGAACAAGGGATCACGGTGCGCAAAGGTCTTCGCGCGTTGAAGAACTCGTTTGAGGCAATCCTTGAGGAGCGAAAAGATGAGATATCTCCTCGGATGCGACGCATTTTGATTGGCCTTTATGGCGATTGGATGTGGATGGACGATCGAATCGACAAAGTGTCGAAAGAGATTGAAGAGATCAGCCGTACCGAAGAGAATTGTGTGAACGTGATGACGGTGCCAGGAATTGGCCCGATGATCTCGACTGCGATGGTCGCCGCGATTGGTGAAGGAGAGGCCTTTGATCGAGGCCGGGATTTTGCAGCTTGGGTTGGACTGGTGCCAAGGCAATATAGCACTGGTGGTAGGACAATACTGGGGCGTATATCAAAACGTGGCAGTAGATACCTTAGGATGCTGTTCGTCCAAGCCGCGAAGGTCATCATGATGCGCCCGCACAGGTGGCCCGACTTCAGCTTTGGTGAGTGGCTGGCCCGCGCATCGATACGCATGCACCGCAATAAGGTAGCTGTTGCGCTCGCCAACAAACTGGCGCGCATGGCATGGAGCATACTGAGACATAAAACAGCGTTTGATACGCCAAGAGATGAGGTTGCTGTCGGCGTCTAAAGACACCGAAGTAATCCAACGGAGTTCGCGATAGATAGCAAAGCATGGAACGGAAATATTACGCCCCCAGAGTCTGACGGCCCAAATGGTCATAATCGACCTGTCCGCTAATGAGATCACGGCGCGTGCGTAACCCCAACAAGGCCACGGCCCGCGTGTCGATCAACAGGCCGAATACATATAAGCGACTTCCGAGAACATGCCAGAAATCATTTGCGAACAGCAGCCGGTACATACATTGGGCCGGTCGCCCCATCAAAGCAGCCCGCTGACCACGACTTTGCAAAGGTTGCTATCTGCGCATTGCTGGCCCTGGTGCATGGCGCGGCAAGAGCTACCGCGCAGGCAGTGGTGTGAATGTCGGCTTTTCACATTACGAACCAATGATCGCGCACCTGAAGAACAACGAAATTTCCCTCTCTGATACTTCTATGCGTCGTGACAGTGATGCCCGCGTTCTCAAGAACCGGGATGAATTCTAACACAGGGGTCGCGCCAGTCGGGACTGCAGGGTTGTGCTGAATATAGTTTGGCGCGAGCAATGACTGTGCCGCTTGCGGATCAAAATTGACAAAGATTGCCGCGAAGGCGTTCAGCGCGATTTCGGTCGGGGTCATGATAGGGGGCCTTTCGACGCACTTGATTTCGATATTCTGAAGAGGCATCAAATACGAGCCAAGTATCAATTACGCACTATGTGGACACCAAGTATGCTTCAGGTAACTGCCCTTTCAAAAGAAGACGCAGAGCTTTGCCCAGTTCGACAAGTTTTATCGAAAGTGATGGGCAAGTGGCAGGTGCTGCTTATCTTGGCGCTAGAGGATGGCGCGCTGCGGTTTGGCGAATTAAAGCGGACAGTTGGCGATATCACGCAGCGCGTTCTGACCGAAAACCTGCGCAGTCTCGAGCGTGATGGATACGTTACGCGCACTGTTGAAGCGGGGCCGCCTGTTGCTGTGTTTTATGAATTGACCTCGATCGGCCATCAACACCTCTCACTGCTAAAGCCGCTTGTTATCTGGGCGGGTGAAAACCACAGCGACGTCGTTAAATCGCGCGAGGCCTATGATGCATAAACGACAGATTCCGAACTCACTCCACCGACACGTTGGACCATTAAATGTCATTTGATCTCAAGACGCTTGAACTGTTTGTCCGTGTTGCAACCCTTGGCGCCATGTTGCGTTACCGCACCTTAGAGTTGTGGAAAAGTTTACGTTTTGGTCGCTAAAGTTTACATATTGATGGAAAATGTTGACAATTCGAGCCGCCGCGCAACCTTTTTGCTACCATATGTAAACATTGTGCACCGCCCCGGTCATCGATGCTATAGATCACATATTGTCTCATAGATGACAATTTTGTATGATTTGGATAATATTTTAGCCCTTATATGAGCTCGACATGATTCCTCTTCTTCCCACTGCCACCGACGTTCAGGACGTCCTTCGCGATGCCGCACGACAGCGTCGTATATCTCTGAACATGACACAAGCAGATCTCGCGGAGAGATCAGGCGTTTCACTTGGTAGTCTGAAACGATTTGAGCGGACAGGAGAGGTGTCACTTGCAAGCCTGTTGGCGCTCGCAGAGGCGATGGACTCACTAGAGGAGTTCACTCAACTCTTTCCAGCTCCAGAAGTGTCCACACTGGCTGACCTTGAGGTTCCCAAACGCAAACGGGCACGTTCGAAGAGGCACCAGTCATGACCGGACGCTTGAATGCCTCTCTGGCCTTCAGAGAAGACGAACAGGAACTCCCAGTGTGCCAGCTCGGCTGGGACACCACTAAGCGTGAAGCCGCCGCAGAGTGGGACGCAGAGTTCACTAGAGCTGGTCTGAGCATTAGCCCTCTCATGGTTAAGTCGTATTCTGGTCTATTACGTCCGAGAGGTCGGGCATTTGGTGACCTGCCAGGCCTATTTGGGGACAGCTTGCCTGATGGCTGGGGTCGCCTGTTGATCGACCGCACATTGACGTCACGAGGGCGCTCTCGCACGGAGATCACCGACCTAGACCGCCTCGCGATGGTCGGCACACATGGAATGGGAGCACTGTGCTATCGACCTGAAGATGACTACCCTTTTGATGAAGATCTTGACCTTGATTGGTTCGATGGGTTGGTTCCAGAAGTAGGCCGTGATCTCGCCAAGGACGACCTTGAGCGCTTGCGAGGTATCGCGGGCGGATCACAAGGCGCGCGACCGAAGTTCGTTGCCATCCTTGATGACGAAAATAAGAGGCTGCACGACCACAGAAAGCCCCTCAAAGGCAGCTGGAGGCACGTCCTTGCGAAGAGACGCGCACAAAGCGACGCAGAGGGGTCTGTGGAGGCCGAAGCGGCCTATTCCGACCTCGCACGCATGGCGGGAGTTCACATGACTCCTGTGGTCGTTCTGCGCGCCTCTGGTGGTGAGTCGTATTTCATCACCGACCGGTTCGACCGCAAAGGAGGCGACCGGCTACACATGCAAACCGTTGCGGCACTACTTGATGTCGATTTTCGCCAAGCGCAGATGGACTACATCGAACTTTTGAAGGCCGTGCGACTGATAACGCGGGACTATCGCGATGTTGAGCAGATGTTCCGACGTATGGTCTTCAATGCGCGAGTCATGAACCGCGATGATCATTTGAAAAACCATGCCTTCTTGATGGACGCATCCGGTGTATGGCGTCTCGCTCCAGCATATGATGTCAGCTTCAGTCTCGGACCGGGCGGCGAGCACACCCTCACAATGGCAGGAGAAGGACGCAAGCCGGGCAGAGAACACTTTCTAATCGCAGCACGGAAGGCGGGGATCAAAGAGCCTCGTGCCGACAAGATCATCGAGGAGGTTGATACGGTCGTGAAACGATGGCCTGACCTCGCCAGTGAACGAGAGGTGCCTACACGACTAGCCCAAGAAATAGGTGAAGAGATCAAGGCCACCCTGTCTTGGTGACACTTTCTGGGTGCAAGGCAGCTGGAACCACTTTCTCCTAAAAAATTCCGGAAATGGCCTTCAGCTGCGCACTCTCTTCTTAGCTCTCATCCTGCACTACCGGCGTGTCTACGTGACCGTTCGTGTGGTCCCGCGGTTGGCGTCGGGGTAACGATGCTGATACATTGCGAACTGATCATCGCCTCTGACACCGCAACGTTCAGCACGCTCTTTGTGCAATTGGGGCTGGTGCCAGAGGCCGCTTCGGGTTGGCTTCACGCCTGTACCCGTTCGAAGACCTTATCGTTGAGACGTCCAAGACCGCCAAGCAACTGGCGGATGCGGCACCGTCTGCTATGGGCAAGACAAAATCCCTGATCAGGCATGGACAAGAGCAATGATAGCTCAGATGGAAAAGGAATCCGTTCTGTTTGCCGAGCAGTTAAAGTCGCCTGAATTCGCGGAAGTTGTCGCAGCCAAGATGCAAAAACGGGTGCCGATTTTCAAATAATCCACTTACCTCAACCAGTCCTTGCTGAGGAGCAAAACCTAAGGACGGCACAATGAGCGGAAGCGCGGTGCCCACCGGCACCGCCCTTGTTGCAGGAGTTTATTTGTCAAATCTCTGCGCTATCTCAGGTTAAAGCAGCGCAAAAAAACATCAATTGTTTTCCGTCCAACCAAATTCCTATACTCGGAGTCATTAAGGATCCGAGTTTTAAAGAGTTGACGTCTGATGCTGGACCGATTCAGGTAGAGGCATGATCTATCCAGGCTTTTTATCCCGCTCCGAGCGCCGTGAGCTTGTTGCTTGCGTACGTAGCCATAGAGAGGACCACGGTGTTGCACGGCGTGCGAATGCGATCCTGTTGCTTGATGACGGCGAGAGTTGCGCGCGGATTGCGAAGTTTCTCTACCTGGATGATGATACCATTCGCGGCTGGCACAAGACCTACCGCTCGGATGGCTGGGATGCGCTGGCTTTCGACGGGTGGAAGGGGGCCAGTCTCGTATGACATCGGCTCAGGAGGCGGAGCTTTGCGTCTGGTTGGATGAGCGTTTCTGTCGCTCCACCGTAGAGATCCGGGCGCACATATCGGGCCAGTTTGGCCTACACTATTCTCATTCCGGCTGCATCAAGATCCTGTCTCGATTGGGGTATGAGTATCGCAAGCCGAAAGGCCTGCCTCGCGTTGCTCCGGTCGAAAAGCAGGCCGAATTCATCGACATGTACGAACGCTTGCTGAACACCCTCGGCCCGGATGAGGCTGTCTATTTCGCAGACGCTGTGCATCCTGAATATCAGACAAAACCCGCCTTTGGCTGGGTCAGATCAGGCTCCAAACCCGCAGTGCAGACAACGCCAGGGCGTGGGCGGGTGAATATCCATGGTGCGCTCAATCTGGAAACCTTTGATATGCCATTTGTTGAGCCAACCACTGTGGATGGCATCAGCGCAGTAAAGCTTTTGGCAAAGATTGAGGCCCGCAATCCTGACAAACGCGTCATTCATGTGATTTGGGACAATGCGGCCTACCACAAAGGGCCAGACGTTCGGAACTTTCTCGCGCGACCGGGTTGTCGGATCCATTTGATCCAGTTGCCTCCATACTGCCCGCACCTCAACCCTATCGAACGATTATGGGCCGTTATGCACCAGTACGTCACATACAATCGGCATTATCCGACGCAAAAGCAGTTTGCAGATGCTATTCTGACGTTCTTCCGGAAAACCTTGCCTCAAGAATGGACCGCATTCCGTGACAAGGTTGCGGATAATTTTCGGGTCATTTCACATGATGAATTTCGGGTTTTCGCGTAGCTCGAGTATAGAAGATAAATTTTCACGTTTTATTTGATAATATTTCCATTGCATGTGAGGCTGTGTATGGTTGCACTATGAAAAAAGTTACAGCCAAGGATGTTGCTGCGCTTGCTGGGGTGTCAGTGTCAGCCGTATCGCGAGCTTATCGTTCAGATGGCTCGGTTACGGATGAGAAGCGTAAGGCGATTTTTGCAGCCGCTGCTCAGCTGGGCTATGTGAGTAGCGTAGATAAGGTGCTGGCTAAACAGGCGGTTAACACTATTGCTATGGTGGTAAGCGAACTGCGCAATCCTTTCTATCCCATTGCCATCGACGAGTTAACGCGTCAGTTGCCCGAGCGTGGCCTCAAGGCGATTATGCATGTTGTCCCCTCAGCTGAGGAAGTGGATACCGTCATTCGTCAGGTACTGGAATTTCGCACCCAAGGGGTCATCATTGCGAGTACAACGATGAAATCACAGTTGGCTCGAGCCTGTCGGGAAAATCAAATTCCCGCAGTGTTATTAAACCGCGTGCAGACAGACAGTACTATGATGGCCGTGTGTTGTGACAATTACGGCGGGGCGCGACAGGTTGCTGCAAGGTTTCTGGATGGCGGACGGCAGCGTATTGCTTTCATTGGGGGGCGCAGGGATACATCCACGCACTTGGAGCGGATGCGGGGTTTTCGCGATTATCTCGACGAATTTGGATGTGCTATTGTGTCTCAATTTGACGGAGGGTTTGATTACCAACAAGCTTATTCCGCGGCAAAAGAACTTCTTCGCCAGCGTCCGTTGCCTGATGCTGTGTTTTGCGCCAATGACATCATGGCCATTGCACTTTTGGATGCCGCGCGAATGGCTGGCGTCTCTGTCCCTCAGGACATTGCTGTGATCGGTTTTGATGACATTCCTATGGCCTCTTGGGAGCCATATTCCTTGACCACAATGCGGCAACCTTTGCGACGGATGCTGGCACAAGCTGTCGATATTATTATGTCTTCTGATGGAATTTCTGATTCAGGAGATATTCGCATTTTGCAGGGAGAAATGCAGATACGGAAAAGTGGATAGTGAAAAAATTTCACACACCGTGGAAAGAGTTGCGCAAAGAGTGAGGGCTGTGTCCTTTACTTCGTAGCCTAAAAAAAGGCGACGACTCATGTTTACGGGAGGAATGACATGAAACTGCGCAATCTCTTTTCTATGATTTCAATTCCGATAACGACATTGGTGTTATGTACGCCAGGTCATGCGGAGACACGGTTGGCATTTGGTGCAACCAATTCGCAAAGTGCCCATTACGCTTATTTTGCCTCATTGGCAAAAATTGTAAATGACGCCTATCCCGACACCTATCAAGCTTCCGTGGTGGAAACAGGTGCGACCGTGGATAATCTTAAACGTATGGCGCGCGAGCAACTTGATATCGGTCTCGTCACCACGTCTACCCTTTACCAAGCATATAACGGCATTAAGGCGTTTGATGGTAAACCTGTAGGTTCCAAATTGCTTTGGGCGTACTCTTTGGCGCCGCAAAATGTAGTAGTACGGAGGGACTCTGGTGTTACCGAGATTGCAAGTCTTGATGGTATGAAATTTGGACCGGGTATGCGCGGTTCATCGACAGAGGCGACGTCGCTTGAAGTCTTTGATTTGTTGGGCGTGAAACCTGATTGGATGCGGGGGACCAATGGGGAGCTGGCTAACGCGATTAAAGATGACCGCTCAATAGGGTTCGTCAAAAGTGCTGTTGGCACGTCTTTTGACGCGCTGACCACTGATATAGCAGCGTTTACGCCGCTTCAGGTATTAGGTGTCGATGCAACGCAACAGGCGCGCATACGCGATGCCCTGCCTGAGCTGTCTTTGGTTGATATGCCTGGCGGCGAGATGGAAAATTCAGGTCCATATACCACTTGGGGGTTTATGATTGGAGTTGCCGCGCGCCCAGGTATGGATGCAGATACTGCGTATGATCTTACTAAAGCGGTGATGGAAAATATGGCAGAACAGGAAGCGGCCTTCCCGACTGTGAAGGGCCTAAATCTGCCGGAACTGACGCTGCAATATGCGACCAGCCCGTTGCATCCTGGAGCTATTCGCTACTTTGAAGAAATCGGTCTGAGTGTTCCAGAAAACCTCAAGTAAAACCATTTTTTGTTGAGAGGGGCGGCTTTGTCGCCGTCCCGTTTCCATTCTCTAATGCGAAGGTGGTGAGATGACTTCTGTTCCCATTCTGACAAATATTCGTTCGAAAACAATAGCCATACTCTCTGTAGCACTTGGCGCTTTTGTTTTCTACACGTCCTTCAATGGCCCGTTTGAATCACTGGTGCAACGTGCGCTGTTTGTCATGACGATCACGGCATTGGCGGTGCTAATGCATCCCTTGTTTGAAAATAGTCGTTGGCGACCCTTGGGGATGGTCATTGATGCGGTAATTGTGACAACGGTTACGATTTCCGGAGTATATATAATCAACAATTATACGAGCATTATGACTGACCTCCCTTGGGCTGAGCCGCGAGATATGGTCATGGGGTTTGGTTCACTGATCTGCATCCTTGAGCTTGCTCGACGAACCTCTAATTGGGTTTTTCCATTGATCGTGCTTGCTGCCGTTGCTTACGCGTTTTTCGGATATTTAATTCCGGGACAATTTGGGCATCGTGGTTTTGACCTGGGTTATCTGACAGAGATCATTTTCTTGTCCGATCGTGGGTTATGGGGAATGCTGGTCAACGTTGCTTCCACTACACTTGCGGCTTTTGTTCTCTTTGGAGCGATCCTTCTACACACTGGCGCTGGAGAGACTTTCTTCGATCTGTCAGCGCGTTTGGGAGGGGCAAGACCCGGAGGAGCGGCGAAGATTGCAACTTTCGCTTCGGGTTTTTTTGGTTCGATCAATGGATCGACTGTTGCCAACGTTGCCACGACGGGGAATTTCACTATTCCGTTGATGAAACGTCTAAAATACCCGCCAGCATATGCCGGTGCTGTAGAGGCAATTGCCTCTACAGGTGGTCAACTCGCTCCGCCGATTATGGGCACCGCCGCCTTTGTTATGGCTGAACTTGTTGGCGTGAATTATTGGTCCATTGCTCTTGCCGGAATTGTGCCAGCACTGTTGTTCTACCTTGGTATCTACGCAACAGTGCATGTTATCGCGCGCCGCCAAAGCTTCCAACCTGTAGCTCCAGAAGAGTTGCCTGACTGGCGTGAAGCCATGAATTTTACGCGGCTTACACCAATTATAGCGGCTCTCTGCGGCCTCGGATTCGGCGTAATTAACGGTAATTCAGTTGAACTTACGGCCTGTTACGGAATGATCGCAATGCTCGTTGCGGTGTTTGTTGCAAGGGTGGCAAAAGGCCAGGATCCTCGCGAGGTGATAGGCATTTTGCTTCGTGCGCTTGAAGCCGGGGGCAAAGGCGTCGTGATCGTAGGAGTGCTTCTGGTTGGCGCGCAAGTCTTTGTTGCCATGATTAATCTGACAGGTTTTGGCGTTGCAGTGACCTCGGCAATTCTTGTCGTTGGGCAAGGAAATATCTGGCTTATTGCGGCTCTTATGGCAGTGGTTTGTCTGATTGCCGGGATGGGGCTGCCAACCTCTGCGGCGTATGTAATGGTGGCGGCAGTTTTTGCGCCGGCTCTCATTCAGCAAGGCATGGAGCCTCTGATTGTACACATGTTCGTTCTTTACTACGCTGCACTGTCTGTGATTACGCCACCAGTCTGCCTTGGTGTATTCGTTGCGGCAACCATTGCGAAAGCGCCGTGGATGAAAGTGGCTGTGGAGACGTTGCGTCTTGGGGCGACTGCATATGCGCTTCCTATGCTGTTCCTTATCTATCCTGGAATGTTGGGTGCTGGTGGAGCGGAAAGCATTGCCCTCGCAGCAGGTTCAGGTGCGGTGTTTGCTCTTGGAGTTGCACATTTTCTCGGAGGAGCCCCTTTGCCTTTCGGAATATTCTCACGGTTGTTGTGGCTTGTCCCAATAGGACTTGTGTTGTTGCATACATGGTGGGCCACGATCTTGGCGTTTGCAGTTTTCGCGGGGTTGGTCTTGCTGTCCCGTAGAAAATTAAAAATAAATCAAACAGTTATAGCACAAGCGGCTTGAGGAGAAAGCGCATGGATAACGCAGAATTCAAATCCCGTCTCACGGCTAAGGAGCCACTTTTGGGCGCGTTCATAAAAACGCCGCATCCGATTATTATCGAAATCATGTCACGCGCAGGGTTCGACTTCCTCGTGGTGGATGCCGAACATGCGCCGTTTGATCGCGGAAGTGTTGATACGATGATTCTGGCAGGTCGTTCCGCTGGGTGCCCGATTGTCGTGCGAGTGCCGGTGTCTACATCTGATTGGGTGTTGAATGTACTCGATGCCGGTGCAGCAGGAGTGATGGTGCCTCATGTCGAGACTGCCGAGCAAGCAGAGGCCTTGGCGCGGTCTGTTGCTTATGGGGCCGGTGGGCGCGGCTTTGCGGGGACCACTCGAGCAGCAGACTATGCGGAGCGTCCATTGGTGGAACACCTCCATGCGGCTCGTGATGAATGCGTTTTGATTTGCCAGATTGAGGATCCAGATGGGGTTGTTAATCACGCGGATATCGCAGCGGTGGAGGGGGTTGATGCCCTTTTCATCGGGCGTGCGGATCTCGCGGTTTCACATGGGCTGGACGATTTTTTCGCACCAGAAGTTGCAGAAATGACCGCGAAAATTCTTGGTACGACAGGCGCTGCAACAGGATTGTATTGTGCACCGTCCGAGTCGCTTTTGGGACACCGCGATGCGGGGGCGTCATTTTTTGTCGTAGGTTCAGAACACACCCTTATGACAGCTGGCGGTAAGGCATTGTCGCATGAATTCATGCAAAAATGCATTTGATTTGTGAAATAATTTCACATTAAGTAGAAAATATTGCAATGCAATCTTGTAGGTTTAAGAAAACAATATCGAGAGGTTGTACGCGATAGGAGGCCGTCATGACCATTGAATATCTTAAAGTTGGCAAGTCTGATGCTGATCGGGCAAGTGATGATGCCAAGACCCGCGCGGTGGTTGAGAGCACCTTGCAGGACATCGAGGCGCGCGGGGATGCAGCTGTGCGTGAGTTGAGCGAGAAGTTCGATAACTACAGCCCTGAGTCTTTCCGTCTCGGTCAGAAGCAAATCGACGAACTCATCGGGCAGTTGACCGAACGCGAGTTGGCCGACATCAAGTTCGCGCAGGCTCAGGTGGTGAATTTTGCCAAGGCCCAGCGGGCGTCCATGACCGATATCGAGGTGGAGGCCCTGCCGGGTGTGATCCTTGGTCACAAGAATATCCCCGTGCAATCGGTTGGTTGCTACGTGCCGGGCGGGAAGTTCCCAATGGTTGCTTCCGCCCATATGTCGGTGGCAACGGCGAAAGTGGCAGGTGTGCCGCGTATCGTCGCCTGCACGCCGCCGTTCAACGGCAAACCCAATCCTGCCGTTATTGCTGCGATGCATCTGGGCGGTGCGGATGAAATCTATGTGATGGGCGGCATTCAGGCGATTGGCGCAATGGCGATCGGCACCGAGACGATTGATCCGGTGCATATGCTCGTCGGACCGGGCAACGCGTTTGTCGCAGAGGCAAAGCGGCAGCTTTTCGGCCGTGTGGGGATCGACCTTTTCGCGGGACCGACCGAGACGATGGTGATCGCGGACGAAACGGCTGCGGATGCCGAGCTTTGCGCCACAGATTTGCTGGGGCAGGCGGAGCATGGCTACAACTCTCCAGCCGTTCTGCTGACCAATTCGCGCAAACTCGCTGAGGACACTTTGGCCGAGATTGATCGGCTCCTCACCGTCCTGCCGACAGCGGCTACCGCGAAGGTCTCTTGGGAGGAATATGGTGAAGTCATCCTTTGCGACAGCTACGATGAAATGTTGGAAGTTGCGGATGATATTGCCTCCGAGCATGTGCAGGTAATGACGGATCGCGACGACTGGTTCCTTGAGAATATGACGTGTTATGGCGCTTTGTTCCTTGGGCCGCGCACGAACGTTGCCAATGGCGACAAGGTGATTGGCACCAATCATACCTTGCCGACGAAAAAGGCTGGTCGATATACGGGCGGTCTTTGGGTTGGAAAGTTTCTGAAGACCCACAGCTACCAGCGCATTGTTACGGATGAGGCCGCGGCTCTGGTTGGGGAGTATGGGTCTCGCCTGTGTCTGCTGGAAGGCTTTGTCGGTCATGCCGAACAGTGCAATATCCGTGTGCGGCGCTACGGTGGCGTCAATCTGCCCTATGGTGAGGCCGCGCCCTATCGTGAGGCTGCGGAGTAAAGCTGTTCTAATAATGTGGCGCGCGGGTGTTATGTCCGCGCGCCGTGTTTCGCCGATAGTGTCCTCTCCGCCATTGTCTATTGCCCTGACCAAGGAACCAACCCGATGCAACTTCCCATCTCGCCGAGCTTCTCCCTCACTGGTAAACGTGCCCTGATTACTGGCGCTACTTCTGGAATTGGGCTGGGGGCGGTTGCTGCGCTGGTGCGGGCCGGGGCGCATGTTACCGCAGTTGCGCGGCGGCAAGGGCCGCTTGACGAGTTGGTTGCGGCATTGGCGGGTGAGGGGGCGGACGCCGCGTCCTGTGCGCTGGATGTTACGGATATCGTAGCCGTGCGGCAGGCGCTTGATGGCATGGAGCCGTTCGATGTCGTCGTGAATTCGGCAGGCATGGCGCGGCACACACCTGCCATCGAGACAGATCCTGCCGATTTTGATGCGGTGATGAACGTCAACCTGCGTGCTGCCTATTTTCTATCGACCCTGACCGCCGAACGTATGATCGCGAGCGGTCGCAATGGCTCGATCATCCATGTCAGCAGCCAGATGGGGCATGTCGGTGGTGTTGATCGCGCTGTCTATTGTGCCTCGAAACATGCAATTGAGGGCATGGTGAAATCCATGGCGATTGAATGGGGCGCGCATGGCGTGCGGATAAACACGCTCTGTCCGACCTTCATTCGCACGCCTCTGGGAGAGCAAACCCTCTCCGATCCTACGCGGAGGGCGTGGATCGAAGACAAGATCAAACTGGGACGCATAGGCGAGATCGGCGACATCATGGGAGGTGTGGTCTATCTGGCGTCCGAGGCTTCCGCGATGGTGACGGGTACCGCTTTGATGATCGACGGTGGCTGGACCGCGGATTAGGTCACGCGCGGACTGCGTGACGTATCTTCCTTGTGTCAAATGAGAACTGCTCTGGCATTTGTGCATGCGGTGCATGCGCAAATCGATGTGCGAGGCAAAGGCAATGTCACCGAGCGGGCCCGATTCAGTATGTGAAAACATATGAACTCGTTTGCAATTTTTTCAACAGGTAATTGTATGAGGTTTAATGATTTCAAATAAGTAATTGAAAAATATTCAAAAATCAAATTGTGCTCCAATTTTCGCGTTGCAAACGTTTGCAAAAATGTTTGACGCATTTGCAGGAGCTCCGATACATTCAGGTAAGCGCAACGGGCTTTCTTTGGAGGAAACGCACTACGTCCGTCGCGTGGAGGAGCAAGTTCAATTTTACAGCAATTCACCGGAACCAAATATTTTCCGGAAGGTGGCGTTTGCAGGTCTTGGGAACCCTTCGTTCCCCCTGTCTCTGTCGCTTTGGAAATGTGATCATCCAGACGACGGATGCGACTACGGGAGGAAACTATGAAAAAGAAATTCACACTGGCAGCAGGCCTCGTCTTCGCCTGTGCGCTGCAGGCCAATGCCGACGAGGTGATCCGTATTGGTCACGCAACACCCGAAGGATCGCCAATCCATGAGGCGCTGGCATTTTTCGAAAGTGAACTCGAGAAGCGCTCGGACGGCACAATTCAGGTCGAGATTTATCCGGGCGGACAACTTGGTAGCGTCAAGGAGATGACGGAACTGGTGCAGTCGGGCAATATCACGATGACGACAGGCGCTTCTGTGCATCTGAGTTCGGCGGTGAACGAACTGGCCGTTTTAGACCAGTTCCTCCTTTTCGAAGACGAGGAGGAAGCACGCACACTTCTCGACGGTGAGGCGGGTGCTGCGATTTCGGTGGCAATGGAAGATCGTGGACTTAAGAATATGGGTTTCATGGAACTCGGTTTCCGCAGCTTCACCAATTCGCGTGCGCCACTCGACAGCTACGAGGCTTTTGCCGGACTTCGTATGCGGTCGGCTGATAATCCGATTGCAATCAAGGCGTGGCGTTCCGTTGGGGCTGTGCCCGTGCCACTGGCATGGGGCGAAATCTATTCCTCGCTGCAACAAGGGCTGATCGATGGTCAGGAAAGCGCTCTGAGTTCCATGATCATCGAACGATTCTTCGAGGTGCAGAAGTATGTCTCTCTCACGGGGCACATTTACTGGCCCGAACTGTGGATGGCCAATCTCGACTGGTACGAGGGGCTGTCCGACGAGGATCGCACCCTGGTCGACGAGGTGGCGCGGGAGACTGTGCAAAAGGAACGTGAACTGACCGAGGCGGCCAACGCAGAAACGCTTGCACAGCTCGAAGAGGCGGGGCTCGTGGTTAATGAACTGCCCGTCGAGGACAAAAAGCGCCTTGGCGACACGATGAACGCGGCAATCGAAGCCGATGTTCGCGCCAAAGTCGGAGACGCGTTCTACGACACTTTCATGGCCGCCGTGTCCAAATAACCTCAAAGGAGAAGGCAGATGCGGTATCTGGAAAAATGGTTTGAACCAGCAGTGATCGTCGCTGCATTCACGCTCGTCATCTTGTTGGTTTTCGCCGATGTGATCGCTCGATTTGCCTTCTCGACCTCGATTGCGGTGGCGAACGAACTTGCTAGGTTTTGCTTCGTCTACATGATCTACTTCGGTGTGAGTTACGCCATACGTGAGAAGCGCCATATGCGGGTGACGATCCTTTTGGATGCGCTGCCGCAGGTTTGGCGGCGCTGGACCTTCGTTGTGGCCGAACTGGTATTCCTCGCCTATTCTCTGACGGTTTGTTGGCTCGGTGTGACCATCACCCAGCAGGCGGTAGAACGGGGGAAAATCCTGAGCTCTACCGAGTGGTCTTCGGGTGTTCTCTATGCCGCGATTATCTTTTCAGGTGGGCTGTCCAGCCTGCGTCTTTTGCACTCGATTTGGCGCGCCGCCGTCAAGAACGACCTTCCACTCGCGCCGCAAACGGATATCTGAGCTATGACGACAGCCATACTTTTCGGAAGCTTCTTCCTTCTTCTCGCTATTGGTGTGCCGATTGGTATCGCGCTTGGTGCCGCCAGTATGCTTGCCATTGCCTACATCCCGTTTCTGAGCCTCGATATGTATGCGCTCGGATTGGTGTCGGGGATCGACAGTTTTACTCTCATCGCCGTTGCGCTGTTTACGCTCGCGGGGTCGATGATGGCGCATGGCGGGATTTCACGGCGATTGATCGCAGTTGCCGATCACGCCTTCGGCCGCGCGCCAGGAGACCTTGGGACTGTCACCATTATGTCCTGCCTGTTCTTCGCTGCGATTTCGGGGACGGGATCGGCAACCGTCGCCGCTATCGGGCTTGCAATGATCCCGGCGCTGGTCGACCGAGGATATGATCGCGCCTATGCCTCCGCAATGGTTGCCTCCGCTGGGGGGCTCGGCGTGATGATCCCACCCTCGGTTGTGATGATCGTCTATGCCGTGGCCGCAGGCGTTTCGGTGACGGCGCTGTTCATGGCGGGCATCGTCCCGGGGGTCGTGATTGCCCTAACGCTGGTGGGCTACAACATCCTGCACCGTCGCCGGGTGCCTGATCGGGGGAAAGGGTCACTGCACACGGGAAGCCTTTGGGCTGCACTCAATGAGGCGAAGCTGGCGCTTGCCATGCCTGTTGTGGTTCTGGGTGGGATCTATTCCGGTATCGTGACGCCGACGGAAAGCTCTGCTGTAGCCGTGGTCTACGCGATGGTTGTTAGCTGTTTTGTCTATCGCGAACTGCCACTAAGTGCGATTCCCAAGATGATGTTGGACTCCGCCCTTCTTGTCGCTGCAGTGCTTGTCATTATCGGTGCATCCGTCGCCTTTGGTCGCGTGATCGCACTGGAAAAAATTCCGACGGAACTGGCGCAATTCGTGCTGGCGCATACGCAAAGTAAATATGTGGTTATGCTTGCGGTCATCGTCCTATTGCTCTTTGTCGGAACCTTCCTTGAAACCCTTGCAGCAATTGTGATCCTCACGCCCGTGCTTCTGCCAATCATTCTGCAACTCGGGATCGATCCTGTGCATTTTGGTGTGGTCATGATCGTGGCTCTGGCCATCGGCTTTGTCACGCCTCCATTGGGCGCGAATTTGTTCATGGCGGCAGCTGTCGGCCAGATTGAATTCGACAAGGTCGCGCGCAAGATTTTCCCGTGGGTTCTGGCGATGGTTGTGGCGTTGCTCCTGATCGCCTTTGTCCCTTGGCTGTCACTGGTCTTGCCACAAACATTCCTTGGATATGGCCAATAGGGCCGAAAGTAGCTTCCGCGCCGGTCTCGGGTCGGGGTGGGAAGAAGTCAGCGTAACCAGGTGAGAAGTGATATGCGTCTGAAAAAAGGATCATACTGCGTCTCTGTCGGGAGGAAGGGACATGGCGCGTGATACGGTAACTTTGGCGGATGTGGCGCGTCTCTCGGGTGTCTCGCAGTCCGCGGTCAGCCGGTCGTTTACCGATGGCGCCAGCGTGTCAGAGAAGACCCGCGCACGCGTATTGGAAGCAGCGAAAGAGCTGGGGTACCGTCCCAACCGGATGGCACGGGCGATGGTCACGGGTAAGAGCCGGATGATCGGGCTGGTCGTGGCATATCTGGAGAACCAGTTCTACCCGCTCGCCATCGAGCTTCTCAGTCGAAAACTTCAGGAGCAAGGTTATCACATCCTGCTTCTTATGGCTGAGAACAGCGAGGCGGGTACGGAAGAAGTCGTGCGAAACCTGCTCGACTACGGGGTGGACGGGATTATCACCGCTTCGGTTTCGATATCCAACGATCTGACCGCCCGCTGTGAAAGCGCGGGTATTCCGATTGTCATGTTCAACCGCAGTCAGGATGATCCGCGCCTTTCGGCTGTGACCTCTGACAATCTGGCGGGCGGGCGCATGGCGGCTAACTTCCTTGTTGCAGGTGGCCACCGGAAGATTGCGCATATTTCGGGCTGGCAAGGATCGTCAACCGGGCGGGACCGCGCGACGGGATTTGTAGAGGCACTTGGTGATCAGGGTCTGCAACCCTTCGCGGTTGAGGACGGCATGTATGATATCGCGCATCTGCGCGACGTTACCCGCGTGATGTTTGGCGGGGTGGAGCAACCTGACGCTGTTTTTGTGGGCAACGATCATATGGCGATTGCCGCGATGGATGTGCTGCGCTTCGAACTTGGATTGCGTGTGCCCGAGGATGTCTCCGTCATTGGGTATGATGACGTTCCGCAGGCAAGCTGGCCGACCTACGACCTGACCACCATTTCACAGCCGGTCGATCGCATGATCGAGGAAACGGTGGATGTCGTTCTGGGACGTATCAACGGGGATAAGGATATCGCGCACCGTCAGATATCGGGAGAACTGATCATTCGCGGATCGGCGCGCAAGCCCGAGGTGTTCCGTCCGTGATTGTCGCCATGCCATATCGCCCTGTCCGTCAGGGCAGGGGGCGGAGTTGCGGGAGTGAGACGCTGCGCAGGTGTCATGCCTATTTGCAAAGCCGTCGCGCGCGACGGCTCAACAATCGTCCTCCCAGTGCGGGTGTTTGCGATTACCAGGCACCTGAAAACGGATTGAAAAGGATAAACTCATGAGCACTATTCACGAACGCATCGTGCGCTACGGCGATCTTAAGCCCTGTAAAACTGCTTTCATCGACGCCCACACTCCGGGGTCGGATCAGAAGGAAAACTTCACAATCGTCGGGGGCGGTGTTTCGGAAAGCCCTGATCAGCACGTGCATATCACCGACAAGATCGGCTTCAACATCGGTGCTGCGGGCCAGCCCACGAAATGCCGCAACTCCCTGCATTCCCACACAACGGCGGAAGTTTTCTTCGTCGCCAAAGGCCGCTGGCGGTTCTTTTGGGGACGTTGGGGGCAAGCGGGTGAGTTCATCGCGGAAGAGGGCGATATCTTCAACATTCCCACCGGCATCTTCCGCGGGTTTGAAAATGTGGGGCAGGACTACGGTATGATCATGTCGATCCTTGGCGGTGATGATGCGGGGGGCGGCGTCACTTGGGCTCCGCAAGTCATTGAGGATGCGCGCGATCACGGGTTGATGCTTGGCGACAATGGCGTACTGTATGACACCAAGAAAGGCGAGACACTTCCCCACAATGTCCGCCCCATGCCACTTTTGACCGAGGAGGAATTGAAAGCCTTCCCCGAAGTGCCTGTCGAGGATGTCGTCGGAAAATATGTCGCCCGCTACTGGGATCTCATGGCGTTGTCGGCCAATAGACCTGTGACGGTCATCGGGCGTGAGGGATTGATCAAGGACAAACCCGGTTTCGAGGTGGACTTCCTCAGCCGCGGTTCGGCGCAGCTTGAAATGGTCAAGGCAGAGAAACCAGTCGTTTTAATGCCCGTGTCGGGCCATTGGCGCATCAGGATTAATGATGTCGAGGTTTCCTTGTCCAACGGTGATACGGCTGTTGTTCTGCCGGGGGAAAGCTACGCCGCCGAGCCGTCGATGACGGGGCCGGCAGGTCTTTACCGGATCACCGCGACCGATGATCCGGCTGGTCCGACATGGAACGGTGAGGACTGACTTGAGGATAAGAGCACAACATCGGGTGCGCTTTGCGCCCGATCGTTTCTTTGGAGATGTGACATGACAAAGCCGCCGCTTGTTCTGGTTCCTGGCATGATGTGTGATGCGCGCCTGTTCGCACCGCAAATTGCTGCTTTTTCAGTGGAGCGTGTGGTCCACCATGCGCCGATCAGCGACCGTGACAGTGTTGAGGCATTGGCTGCTGACATCCTGAAAAATGCACCGCCGCGTTTCGCGCTTGCGGGGCTGTCCATGGGCGGGATCGTTGCGATGGAAGTGGTGCGACAGGCAGCAGCCCGTGTTGACCGCCTTGCGCTTCTCGATACCAATCCCTTTGCTGAGACCGATGCCGTGAAGGCGAAGAGGGGTCCGCAAATGGATGCCGTCAGGGAGGGGAAACTCGCGGAGGTCATGACGCGCGAGATGATCCCCTACTATCGGCATGGCGGGTGCGAAACATCTGATATAGACGCCTTGGCATTGGATATGGCGCTTGACCTTGGAGCGGAAGTCTTTCTGCGCCAGTCGCGGGCGCTGATGACGCGGCCCGATCAAATCGAGGTGCTTCGTGCCTATCGGGGCCGTGCGCTTGTCTTGACGGGCGAGAACGACCGCCTGTGTCCCATGGACCGCCATTTGGCGATGGTTGATGCGTTGGAGAAATGCCGACTGGAAGTCATCGCGGGAGCGGGACATCTCCCGACCATGGAGCAACCGGAGGCAACAAACTGTGTGTTTGCGGAGTGGCTGGGAAATTAGGGCAGTTTTACTGCTAATGTCGCGATCTCCTGACCATCAAGAAAACAAACGCCCACCCAGCGATCATAGGTGCGTTCACCATTTAATTTACAGGTTACAATCTTGCCGCCGACCAATCGCCGCATGAAAAGCGCAGCGGATTTCCCGGCGCGGATCGATACCTCCGGGTCATTGAGACCCTTCAGACCTACAGGCCTGCCTGCAACTACAGTGGTGTTCACATCACGCAGTTTGCTAACACGTCCCTCAATCACACGATCACCAGCATGCGCGATGGACGGCATCAAGTGAAGTGGTCTGGCAAATTCAGACAGCGTGCTGAGATGTATCCAGCACTGACGACGGGATGCGGAAATGACGAGAAGACGCAGTTTTTCGAACAAGTTTAAAGCTACGGTCGCCCTTGAGACGCTGCGTGGTGACCAGATGGCGCAAGAGATTGCGGCCATTCAGCATAGGGAGCGGAACTATGCGGCGACAAAATAAATTGTGACCTCATACAGATGAATATCGAAAAGGCTTTCATTCCGGGGTATTCTTAAGAGAGCCAATATACTGAAGCGATCCATCCAGGACCGCTCGCTGATAATTCGTGTTAGGAAAAGTCGCCTTCTAAAACTGCCATATCAATATACGCTACAGGCTCTAAAGGATATAAAACACGGAACAGATAAAGGAATTCAGATTGAAACTCGCTGTTATACAACCCCGTGCATCGCGAGAGTTTCCCGAATTCACCCTCGCTCCACTTGAGGCAGCTGTGGCCAAAAGCAAGCTTCATGATGTTGATGTGGCCGTTTTCCCCGAGCTCATCTTACCCGGGTACAATTTTCCAAAACGTCATCACCCCATGGCACAGTCTTTAAGTGGAGAGTGGATGAGGAACCTCTCTAAGATTGCTCAAAATTATCAATGTGCAATTGTTCTGGGGTGGGCAGAGCGCTTTGAAGGGATGGTTTACAATTCCGTGACAGCCTTGGGGAGCGACGGAGACATTTTAGCACATTATCGTAAGCGTCAACTCTTCGGAGATATGGAGCAAGAAAGCTTCACTGTAGGCCGTTTGCCCTCACCGATTTTCGATATTGCAGGATACAAATGTGGTTTTCTGATCTGTTACGAAATAGAATTTCCTGAATATGCAAGAGACCTTGCGCTGCGCGGGGCAGAAGTTGTGATTGTTCCGACAGCCAATCCCGTGGGGTATGAACATGTTCAGGATATTTTGGTTCCCGCCCGAGCCTATGAAAACCGCCAATTTGTGGCATATGTAAATTATTGTGGCGCACAGAATGGTCTGACATTTTCGGGCACCTCACTCGTAGCGGGACCCGATGGCAAGGCATTGGCACAGGCAGGTCACGATGCCACGGCGCTCTACGTCAAATTACCTGAGTTTTCCGACTACCCGAAACGCATTCTGTCAACGCAATTAGACGATCTCAGAAAGCTAACGGACCAATCAGACGTGCCGCATCGAGAATAGAAAAGACCGGTCGGCTGGTCGCCTTTCGGATTGCATCCGCATATGGAGGCAGGTTTCCGCATTCCAGCACGATGGCTGCAATTACAGGGCTCCCGCCCTTTTGCGTTTCTATGATGATAAGTTGACAGATGTTGCCCCAGTTTAGAATGAACGCAACGCAGGGGCCGACATGATTTTTTGTCATTACCTATACGCATATCGCTCGTTTTTTAGACATACATCATTCAGGAAGCTGCACAGGTGCGCGTTCCGGATACAGATCACCAGGCCCTGGGTTTTCAGCCACAGAAGCCCCTCCCAAATGAGTCATGATCCCCCAAACGGAGTTCAGTGCAGTTTGAACGGCGCCTTCCACCCATGCAGGTGTCCAACTGATTCCGTCACCAGCAAGAAAGAGGCCTTTCTCACTGTCCTCAAAACCGTCCTGCATGAAATGCCCGTAGATACGATGATTGTAACGATAGTGCCCAGGCAGCGCACCTTTGAAGGCCCCGAGGAAGTTCTCGTCAGCCTCCCAACTGACACAGATCGGTGCCCCTCTGATATGTGAGGCAATATCGACATTCGGATAAATTTTCCCGAGCGCACTCAAAGCGAGTTCGACACGCTTTTCATCGGATAGGGGCAGTACTTTCAAAGCATCGGTCATCCAAGCATAACTCAAACAAATCACACCCGGCTGATCATCTCCGTTGTCAAAGAAATAAGTGCCCCGCGTCAACCGATCTGTGAGCGTCATAGAAAGTGTTGGCTGATTTGTGTGTGGGTCCAAGTCTTTCCAGAAAGGCCGATCAACCATGACGAATGTTTTGGAAGACTGCATGTAGCGCGTCCGGTCCAGTGCCATCCAGACTTTCTGGTCGAACAGCTCTTCTTCGACATCGATTGCCGTCGTCAGCAGGTGAGACTGACAGGTCACCAGAACAGCGGGATAGTCATCCTCATTGCCCCACTGATCTCGCACGCGGATCAAATCTCCAACCCGAGAAATCCCTGTGCAACGGCTTCTCGTCGCGCCGCCATTCAGGCTTTCAAGCGTCGTTCCTTTTGGCCAATACGTGCAGTCTGGAGCCAAACGCCAAAGTTTGTGCAAAACCTGCTCGACTCCGCCCACAACAAACCTTTGCTCATCATCAAGGTCCAACAAATTCACCCTTAGGATTTCCAGCATTGAGTTTTGGAAATCGCTATCCCAACCGCCAGTGCCAAACCCGACTTGGCCAAAGACTTCGCGATGATGAAAATCAAGCCTCTGGAAGGCGGGTGAGTGGGTGACGAAATCATAGAATGTCCGCTCATCCCACTCCGTGACCAAAGGATCCCAAATGGCTTTAATCCTGGCAACATCCTTGTCACGCACCGCGGCCTGCAATTCAGGGAAAGCCGCCTGTTCAGCGAGGGCTGCGCTATAAGCTTCAGCAATATCGCGATAGATTTGGGGTAGGTCTTCCGCTTCGCGCGCGAAATGGGTGCGTCCTTCAATATCAATCACGGTTGAACCTGCGGCCGGAGTAAGCGGGTTCGGAAATGGTTCGGTTTTGCAGCCTGTGAGGTTGAGGTAGTGGTAGAAGCCACGCGAGGAAACGGGAAAGCGCATCCCTCCCAGTTCCGCCACGATTCCGTCACTGCCTTCAAAGACTTGTGATCTAAGGCGCCCGCCGAATTGCGCGGATTCATATAAGACAGGCCGGAGCCCGAGCTTCATCAACTCAAACCCCGCAATGATGCCCGCGGCGCCAGCCCCGATCACAGCAACGGGAGTGCCGTGCGCCTCTTTGGGGACGGAGCCCGTCCCCACCGGATGAGTTATCCATGCCTCATAATCGAAAGGGAAATCGGGCCCGAATGCAGTCAGTTGTGTCATGAAACCTCCGTTAATAGGATGTTATCCTTCCAGTTGAAAAATGAAACCGATAAAAAGTGCAGCGAGAACAAAGGTTACTGCAACGAAACGCACATTTCAGACATGAGCCACACGTGATGCTGGAACATCGCAAAACCGCCCGATAATCAGATTCATCGCACTGATGGGGTTAACGCAAATTGCAAGTGCCGAGCCAATGCAAAGTGTCAGCCCAAGGGCCAAAGGGTGCGATTGCCCAAGAACGGTGGGGCCGAGTACCTGAGCAGTCAGAACAACCATAATGCTGTTAGGTAGGTAAATGGCCGCTGCCAGAGGGATGGCGAAAAGGCACACAAGAAGTGTGGGGAGACTGGCGAATCCGTCGTCTGCGTGCCGCGACAAGCGCACCTCAACCAGTGCCACCAGTGCCCGCCAGTACAGCAATGCGCTTGCCCGTTAAATTGCCGCCCAGAAACATGTCACGCGCGACGTTGGCGAGTTGTAATCCAGTATTTTCCATCATTTGGAACAGATTGATGCCGATGCCTTCTATCATCTGGTGATCAATTTCGATCATTTGCGCTGCAGTGCCTGACGGCAAACCGGAAATCTGGGGGTAAATTGGGGCGGTGATCATATAGAGGCCTTTCAAGCGGATTTATCGGAGGGTCAGATAGTCTGAGTTTCCCAGTTCAATTTGGTGTAATCGAATTCCCCAACGAGGTTGGGTTTCACGATTTCAAACCATGGCGATAAGTCAAAATCACGGGGCGCAAACAAGGAATGATGCCGGATGTGGAAAATTTCACGCTGGGTGTCTTCACTTCCAGCAATCTGTTCCAACTTTTTGATATCCGGCAGGATCGGGTATCGCACAGACTGAAAGGCCTGCGCGATAAGCGAAGAGCAAATTGCGCTAGTGGGATCACCCGACCCTATTGAAAGCATCCGTCGACGCCAGCGGACCGGGACGGGTGGCGTCGGGAAGAAATAGCGGAACAAATCAAAAATATTGCGCAAGTCATATTTAAGGCCGACATTGTCCAACATGTATTGTGCAACGGCTTCACGATCGGTTTGAGCAAGCCCCTTTGCGCGACAAATGCGGGTATTGTAGCTGGCATATTTCGACAGCGGTACGCTGATGCAACCCTCACGTACGTCGACCTCGACGAGGCGGTGCGCTTCGCCACCGTCCTTGTCGTTTGGCCCAAATTCGCCCACGTAAAGGGCTGCATGGGACCATGTCGATTGGGTGAGGTATTTGATTGCGCCTGAAATCCGTGCGCCGCCTTCAACCAAAAGCACGTCGCCGACTTCCAATGTTTGGCATAACGTCGCGAAGTCGGATGGCGTGTAGGGTTTATAGCCGGATACTGGTTGATTCAGTTTGCGCGCAAAATGCCGTCCGATACGCTCCAATACCGCATCACAGGCTGATTTTAATCCAAATGCCATTGTGTGTCCTTTTGTAGCCAACATTTAAAGGACTAACGACATCCCCAAACGTTACAGTTGGCGTGTACACACTCTTGTGACCCATATGCGTGCGTCACACTTGCGCGACGCGGGATTCATTTATCTGGTATCAAGCCCCGAGGCGTGCATTCTGATATTGTACGTTTCCATTCGAGTTCGCACGCCCCTTAACAGTCTGGCACCGATGAGTATCAATGAAAGAAAGCAATGGCGTGATCGAGGACGCGCATTTCGAATAGTTATGCGATTTCTGGTCATAGCACTTTTGGTCTGGCTAACCCACCTTGCAATAGGTTGGACGATGGCGAAGATCGACGATCTGGAAAACGCATCCGGGGTGCGCATTGGCGTGCTCGGACTATTATTGATGCTTTACATTTTACTGATGGCCGTTCCGTTTGTCCCCGGGGTTGAGATTGGAATCTCGTTGATGGTGCTCGAGGGCGGTGCTGTTGTTCCGTTTGTTTATGTCGCGACACTCGTTGGACTCTTGCTCGCGTTTGTCGTCGGCCGTCACGTCGATTGCGTGGTGTTCAAGCGCGCCATGACCGACCTACATCTCACCCGTATCAGCAATTTAATCGAGGTAATTGCGCCACTGGATGGCCCTCAACGGTTGCAATTGTTCCATAACCGGCTGCCAAGCTGGATGCCGCCCGCCGTGATCCGGTATCGGTATGTTGTGCTGGCCGTTCTGTTGAATATCCCGGGAAACGCGATCATCGGCGGTGGCGGAGGGCTCGCCTTGGTTGCTGGCTTGAGCCGGCTTTATGCCTTGGGAACGACAGTTTTAACCTTGGCGCTGGCTGTGTCGCCTGTGTCCGTCATGGTCTACTTCCTAGACTTTCATCCGTTCGGCTAAGGTCGCTTGTCACGCAAATTATGAACCAACGTTCGCGCCCGTCGTTGTCATAGTATAAGCATTCCAAAGATCATTGCAATGAATGGAACATGGCTTGATGCGAGACCAAGATGCCAGTGACGCTGAAATCCTTCGGGGCCTTGCCGCCGGCGATCGCGGTGCGTTTGAAACGCTTTATCGGCGGCACAATACATCCATGGTTCGCGTGGCCTCGGCGATTTTGCGAAATCACGCGTCCGGTGAAGAGGTCGCGCACGAAACCTGGATCGCAGTGTTGCGAAATGTGGGCAAGTTTGAAGGTCGATCATCGCTTGCGGGCTGGATTTTCACCATTCTGTCGAACCGCGCGAAAACCCGTGTTAAACGTGACGGCCTTAGCGTGGCGCTTGATATGTCGGATCAGGGACAAGATGCTGACGACGCCTTTGATAGACTCGGCAACTGGAAGAACCTGCCAGAGCTGTGGGACGAGATCACACCAGAGCGCATTGTCGCAGGTCGTCAGGTTATTGACCATGTCGCAGAAGCGATTGAAGCCTTGCCACCAGCACAACGCGCGGTTTTGGTGCTGCGCGGGCAGCAAGAACTTGAAGCGCAAGAGGTGTGCGAACTCCTTGAGATCACCGAAGGAAATATGCGAATTCTGTTGCACCGAGCCCGCCGTGCAGTACGGGACGCGATAGACGCTGCCACGACCTAAGGTCCGATCGTTTAGCGAAGTGAAAAGTAATTCAAGAAATTTTGTAACGAAACGAGAGCTGGATTGTCTTCTTATCATAAGGCTCGACAAGGAACGAAAAAATGCTGAGTTGCCGTGAACTATCTGAACAGGCGGATGCATTTCTGGACAAGGAAATGCCGTTCGGGAAAAGATTGCAGGTTCGCCTGCATTTGATGATGTGCAGCGGTTGTAACCGGTTTGTGGACCAGATGCGCACAACGCGCGGCCTGATCACAACCGAAGCAAAAGGTGAATCGGCGCAGACCAGCGACGACACAACCGATATCGACAGCATCCTTGCCGAGTTTGAAGAACTCAAACAGTCCAGCGGTCAAAATGATCCAGCGACACACTCAAAGGATCACTAAAATGAGCAATATCAAGAGCGGCTTTATCGCAGGTTTTATCGCAACGGTCGTACTTTCACTCCTTATGGTCATGAAGGGTATGATGGGCGTGATGCCAGAACTCGATGTGGCGGCGATGCTGGCTGGAATGATTGGCGCATCTGTCATGGTAGGTTGGATCGCGCACTTCGTGATTGGCACGGTTGCATGGGGCGGCGGTTTCGCGGTTCTTTATGAATATATTCCGGGCCGTAGCGCCATTCAAAAGGGTATCGTGTTCGGCATAGCTGACTGGCTCGGCATGATGATTTTGATAATGCCGATGGCGGGCGCTGGTCTCTTTGGCCTGGGTCTTGGCATGATGGCTCCGGTTATGACGTTGGTTTTGCACATCATCTTCGGTGCGGTTCTTGGCGCAATCTTTGCCAGCCGCACGCAAGCTGAAATGGCACACTAACACGAACCGTCTGCGCCGTTTTTCGGCGCGGGCACCTCACCTCATTAGTCCGCACTTTGAGTTTCTCATGTCTGCGCCACGGTAGCGAGACGACATAAGGTGACGGCCACTTGATATGATGAATTGGCTTCTTTTGGCGTCGTTGATGGAGGGTGAGACAGTCGACGTAGCTACAAGAGCGCTTCGCTTTCCGAGCTGGCTCTCTGCATGGGAAATTGGAGCGCCAACCAAGTTCAAGGTCACTGTGATTTTGCTCAAGCCTGAAGTGAATTGCCCCGAGTTTGCCGGAGACCATCAACTTAAGTAAGGATGATGGTTATGACAAAAAGTAAAATGGCAAATCGCTACTCGCCTGAGGTCCGCGCACGTGCGGTCCGAATGGTGTTTGAGCATCAAGGCTCCTATGAAACGCAGGCGGGCGCGATTGCGGCCATTGCACCCAAGATCGGCTGCATTCCCCAGACCTTGAAGGGATGGGTCAAGCAAGCCGAGAAGGATAGTGGTATGCGCGACGGCGTGACTACTGAAGAACGTGATCGGATTAAAACCCTCGAAAGGGAAAACCGGGAGCTACGCCAAGCCAATGAGATACTACGCAAGGCGTCAGCATATTTTGCACAGGCGGAACTCGACCGCCCACTGAAGCGATGATTGCCTTTATTGAAGATCAGCGTAGCGTTTACGGTGTCGAGTCGATCTGCAGGGTGTTGCCGATCGCGCCGTCAACATTTTATCACCGCCTCGCGTGTCGCGCGGATCCTTCCAAGGCATCAGCGCGACACCAACGGGATGCAGAGCTGCGGCCAGAGATTAAAAGGATCTGGGATGAAAATTATCAGGTCTACGGTGTCCGAAAGGCATGGCACCAATTGAAACGCGAGGGCTTTGAGGTTGCAAGATGCACGGTGCAACGGTTGATGAAACAGATTGGCATCCGTGGAGCTGTGCGGGGCAAGGTAGTTAAAACAACCATTCCTGATACATCAGCCCCCTGTCCGCGCGACAAAGTGAACCGTGCATTCCGGGCCTCGGCGCCCAATCTGCTTTGGGTCAGCGACTTCACCTACGTGTCGACATGGCAAGGCTTCGTGTATGTGGCTTTCGTCATTGATACATTCGCCGATCGCATCGTGGGCTGGCGGGTCTCACGTTCAGCCAAAACTGACTTTGTTCTCGATGCGCTGGAGCAAGCCTTGCATGATCGACGACCTGTTCATGAAAGCGGGTTGATCCATCACTCCGACCGCGGCGGGCAATATGTGTCCATTCGCTATACTGAACGTTTAGCCGAAGCTGGTATTGAACCATCGGTCGGCAGCGTCGGGGATTCATACGACAACGCCCTCGCCGAGACGATTAACGGTCTCTATAAAACCGAACTCGTTCATCGCCAGGGGTCTTGGCGCAACATGCAAGATCTGGAAATGGCCACCCTCGGATGGGTCGACTGGTTCAATAATCGCCGCCTGCTTGGCCCTATTGGGAATATCCCACCAGCTGAGGCCGAAGAGAACTTCTATGCACAGCGAGACGTCTTCGATATGGTCGCGTGAAATGAAGCTATAGGTCTCCGGCAAACTCGGGGCAATTCAGTATTGGTTGTTCTCAGGGTCCCATTCGAAGTCGGTGCGGCTCCAAGTTCCATCTGTCCGTCCGGCTTTATCCAACACAGGAATGTGTGGTTTGATGTCGTGATCGACAAGCCATCCCAGCATTGGGCCAGAACCGTAAGCTGTGTCTGCGATGAGCCGTTCAGGATCAATATCATGCCGATCCTTGATCCGGCCCAACATGGTGCGCACGGCCCCAACTTCGGCCTGTCGGATCGACCTTGTGCCTTCCACGTCAACGATGACGCTGTGGTCGGTATCGATGAGATAATTGGTCGAATAGCTAAAGAATGCGGGCCCTTTGCGGGCAGCGGTCCATTGGCTTGCAGGGTCGGAATGAGATGTGAACTTGGGCTCAACCTCAGATGCTGCACCAAAGGCTGCATCGTTGAGGACATCCAAGTACTCCTTCACGGCGCGCGGCGCATCATTTGGATCGATGATGCTGCGATCCCAATCTTCCTTTGGCGTAGAGTTCTGTTTGTTCGCATCAGCCTCAATCAAACTGGCGTCTGCAGCAAGCCGCTGCCCGCTCACCAGACCATCTGCGATGCAGCGGGCAACGGTCTTCTCGAACAAATGCCTCAGTAGTTTGCTTTCCCGAAAGCGCCCATGCCGGTTCTTGGAGAATGTCGAATGGTTCGGCACTGGGTCAGACAAATCGAGGCGGCAGAACCAACGGTACGCGAGGTTTAAATGGACTTCTTCGCACAGCCGACGCTCGGATCGAATGCCAAAGCAATAGCCGACCAACAACATGCGGATCAGCAGCTCAGGATCAATCGATGGACGGCCTGTGTGGCTATAAAAAGTGGACAGATACTGGCGGATATCACTTAGATCAACGAACCGATCTATCGAGCGTAGCAGGTGATCTTGAGGCACATGATCTTCCTAAGAGAATTCATAAAACAGCGCCGCCTGTGCTTCCTGCTTCGATCCCATCATCGCCAAATCCTCCAATCAATAAAGGAATTGAATCAGTGAATGGGCACCAGATCAAGGAAGAGTTTTTCAACAAAATTCGCCGATTCTGTTGAAAAACTCTTTGCTGTATCTGCAAATTTCGCAAAAGTTGGAAATCGTTCCATCGCAATCTGATTTCTCCCGCTGAAACGGTCAAAATTCTAATAAATCAGAATTTTGTTCTGCCAAATTTAGGGCCAACGCGCTGCATCAGAGTTTTTCAACACAATCCGCCCTGGCTGTCGATGACGCGAATGGCCTTGAGCTGCCGTCCAACGCTTGATGTCGATGCTGCTCCATGCCCGCACCTCAATCATTCGATGCCATATGACGAATCATGATCGGTTACTCTCGGGCAAGACCAAGTCTGTGGGTGAATCAATTCGCCACACCACACTTGTGGGTAACTGCAAGATCATTGAGGCGGTTACTTTTTATCGTCCATATTGCGCACATGTCTCATATTCTCGCAAGAATCTGAGACCCTTCGTCCCTATTGAAGAGTACACACAAACAGGAGTGCATTGGGCGAATGGCGGTGGTGTCGTTCCATACACGCTACTTAAATAAGCATACTGCCTCAAAGGTGCTGATTACAGTATTGGTCTTGATTGATTTTCTTAAGTCTTGCAAAAAATTATAAATCTACATTGGATATATTTTAAATGTATATATTTCATATAGTTAATGGGTAAAAGAAGCGAAATCCACGGATTTTGAATTGTGGAAATTCACCCGAAGTATAATCAGGTATTATAATTATAGTTTTATTATAATCTTAATTTGTATTGCTCAGGGTCAAATACAACGGCTTTTTGGAAATTACATATCGCATCCTTTTGATGCCAAAAATCACACAAACAAGCCTTCCAACACGGAGCTAACCATGACAATTAGGAATCTTCTTTTCTCTGTCGCCGCAGCTACACTTTCCCTTCCTGCAGCCGTTTCTAGTGCTCAGGCAGAGGGGTACAAAGTGGCGCTAGATGGCACCTTTGCGCCTCATGCTATGCCTAGCCTATCTGGTGGTGTCGAAGGCTTTAACGTCGATCTCGCTATGGCCATTGGGGATAAGCTTGGTGTCCCGGTAGAGGTTGTCGCCGCACAATTTTCCGGACTTATTCCGGCTCTACAGGCGGGCACTTTCGACTTTCTTGTCGCCCCAACCACCGTCACTGAAGAACGCGCCGAAAACCTGCTTTTCAGCGAAGGCTTTATGGACACAAACTTTGCCTTTGCCGTCCCTGCTGGAAGCGACCCCATGGAAGGGCTGGATGCCTTCAAGGGCAAAAAAATTGCCGTTAACAAAGGCTCTGCCTATGAGAGCTTCCTTAATGACAATGCCGAAGAATATGGTTGGGAAGTAGTGGCCTACGGGACCAACACGGATGCGGTCGAAGCCGTATCAAGCGGACGGGCAGATGCTAATCTCGCAGGCGCTACTGTTGCGGCATGGGCGGCCAAGCAGAACCCGAGGATCGATTTGAGCTACGAATATTCCACTGGACTTGTCTGGGCATTTCCTTTCCGAAAAGATGATACGGAAACCCGAAACAAAATCGATGCTGTGCTGGAATGTTTGAAGACTGACGGCACCATGACAGCCCTCTCTGAGAAATGGTTTGGTATTACTCCTTCCGAAGGGGCCACTATTGTCACCCCAACTCCTGGATACGGCACTCCTGGTTTTGATGGCTATGACGAATCTGCGCACGAAGTTTCATGCTCTTTCTGATCTCATAAATTACCGGACTGGGCGCATGGCGCCCGTCCTCATATCCGAAAGGCGTTCCATGTCAGCTGCCCTCTCATCTCATGCTGAAAAAGCTCAGCAGATGGTCCACAAACGACCAATGCTGGAGATCAACCAGCTCGAAAAAAGCTTTGGGAATACTCAAGTCTTAACATCCATCGACTTGCGCGTAAAACCAGGAGAATTGGTCTTTGTCATAGGCCCCTCAGGCTCAGGTAAATCAACAATGCTGCGCTGCTGCAACCGGCTTGAGGAGCCGACCTCAGGTACTATCCTTTTAGACGGAGAACACGTCATGGATTGCCGGGGGCGTGCACTCGATAAAATGCGACTTAAGATCGGAATGGTCTTCCAAGGCTTTCACCTTTATCCGCATAAATCTGTTTTGGCGAATGTTATGCTCGCACAGGTCAAGGCTTTGAAACGTTCGAAACCAGAGGCCGAAGCGCGTGCCTTGGAAATGCTGGAACATGTGGGCCTTGCTCACAAAGCGACCGCCATGCCAGGGGAGCTGTCGGGAGGCCAACAACAGCGGGTTGCTATTGCTCGCGCGTTAGCTCTTGACCCCAAGGTTATGCTGTTTGATGAGCCGACTTCGGCGCTTGACCCTGAACTTGTGGGGTCTGTGCTAAATGTTATGAAGCGTCTTCGGGACGCAGGCATGACTATGGTTGTGGTCAGCCATGAGATGGATTTTGCACGAGAAGCTGCTGATCGGGTCGTGTTTATGGATGGCGGTGTGGTGGTCGAGGAGGGCCCCCCAGAAGAAGTCTTTGGCAATCCGGAATCAGAGCGCCTACGCGCTTTTCTCTCCCGTCTTCTGCCGAGCAACGCATGAGCTTTTTAGATACATTCTTTGATGGCGCTGTTATGGCGCAATATCTGCCGGAACTTCTGTCTGCAATGGTCACTACTTTGTGGCTTAGTGCAATTATAGTCACTGGCGGGCTTGTCCTGGGCTTGTTTTTGGCCTGTCTTCGTACCTTGAAGCTCTGGTATTTGACTCTGCCCATTGTCGCTTTCGCAGATATCGGGCGCTCTCTGCCTCCGCTGGTGGTGATCCTGATCTTCTACTTTGGTTTGCCGGGCATTGGTATAAACTTGACAGGCCCTATGGTGTTGATCCTTGTCCTTGGATGCGTGCTCGCCGCCTTCGCAGAAGAGATATTCTGGGCGGGTTTGACCGCTGTCTCAAAAGGCCAGTGGGAAGCGGGGCGCGCGACAGGGCTGAGCTTTGTGCAGTCGCTATTTATAATAGCCTTACCACAGGCGATCCGCCTGGGCATACCGCCGTTGGTAAATCGAGCACTGGCAATCACCAAGATGACGGCGCTTGGCTCTGTAATAGGAGTGAAGGAAATCCTTGCCGTTTCGTCTTCGGCGCAAAGTTTTTCTGGTTCGGCGACCCCACTTACCATGGCAGCTCTATCTTACCTCGCCATCTTTCTGCCGATAGTCATTTTGTCGCGTATGCTTGAACGGCGCTACGCCTGGGCCATGTAAGGGACAAATCATGAGCAATTTCAGTGACCTTTTCTTTAATCTAAGCATTATGGGCCAAGCTTGGCCGCTGCTACTTCAAGGTCTAAGTATTACGTTGCGGCTTTGTGTGGTGGTCATTGGCCTTGGCTTGATCGGGGGGCTGCTTCTCGCGCTCGGAGCACTCTCGCCAAATAGATGGTTGAAATGGCCTGCAATCGCCGTCATTGACTTCTTCCGCGCACTACCTCCGCTTGTGTTGTTAATCTTTGTCTATTCCGGCCTGCCTTTCGCGGGGCTGGAATTGAGCCCTTTCATGGCAGTTGTTATCGCCTTCTTCCTGAATAACTCTTCCTATTTTGCGGAGGTCTTCCGCGCGGGTATTCAATCTGTCCCAAAGGGGCAAACTGAAGCTTCTCAAGCATCAGGTCTTAGTAAGACACAAACGCTGGTTCACATCGTCTTGCCCCAAGCAGTGCGAAATGTGCTGCCGGACCTGCTGTCCAATACTGTAGAAGTTGTGAAGATGACGTCTCTCGCTTCGGTGGTATCGCTGTCCGAGCTACTCTACTCAGCTAACATGGCCCGCTCCGTCACCTATAATTCTTCTCCCCTTATTCTTGCTGCGTTGATCTATCTCATAATTCTGTGGCCCCTAGTGCGCCTCATCTCACGGTATCAACGCGACATTGCGGTGCATTGAGCTTCTCTGAAAGGAAAACCCATGACCAAACTTATCATCGGCGGAGCCCAAATAGGTGGCATCCAGAAAGACGAAAGTCGAGCGGAGGTTATTGCTCGGATGATTTCACTGATGGATCAGGCGCATAAAAAAGAAGTGAAGTTTCTTGTCTTTCCTGAAATGACCCTGACAACTTTTTTTCCACGTTTCTACGTTGAAGACCGCGCTGAATTTGACCATTGGTTTGAGACACAGATGCCAAACCCCATTGTGCAACCTCTTTTCGATAAGGCACGCGAATACGATATGGGCTTCACGTTCGGCTATTGTGAGCTAACTCCTGAAGGTGAACATTTTAACACCTCGGTTATCGTTTCACCTGAAGGTGATATTGTTTTGAAATATCGCAAGACTCACCTTCCTGGTCACGCTGAATACGAGCCCGAGCGCACTCACCAACACCTTGAAAAACGCTACTTTCTTCCCGGAGACACCGGTTTTGGCGTAGTTAAAAATCAAGGTGTGATTATGGGTATGGCAATCTGCAATGACCGTCGCTGGCCAGAAAGCTGGCGCGTTCTGGGCTTGCAAGGCGTGCAACTGGTAGCCATTGGCTACAATACTCCCAGTCAAAACAACCTCTCAGCTGAGGAGGGGCTTGAACGTCGGATGTACCATCATGAGCTTTCAGTATGTGCCGGGGCATATCAAAACTCGACCTATGCTGTCGCTGTTGCCAAAAGCGGTTTTGAAGACGGCAATCATATGTTCGCGGGGTCCATTATTGTTGATCCAGACGGATTCGTCGTAGCGAAAGCCGAAGGAGAAGGTGACGAGTTGATCGTACATGAGGCCGATTTCTCAAAGTGCAACTTCGGAAAGTCTACCGTCTTCAACTTTGCTGCGCATCGGCGGATTGAGCACTATGAGCTGATCACCAGCCAGACTGGCGTTGTGACACCGGACTGACATTTGTTGTTTGCTTTGGACTGTTCCGTTGACGAATTCTTCACGAACAGCGGAAAAAAACAACCATATGCAGCGGCACGAACGAGCAAAAGGAGAACACAAGTGCAGTTTGATACAGTGATCCACGGTGGCACAATCGCAACCGCTGACTTCACAGCAAATGGTGATATCGGTATAAAGGATGGCCGCATTGCGGCGGTGGCAGAGACAATCACGGGAGGGGCGCGTCGCATTGATGCTGGTGGACGTATTGTTTTGCCGGGGGGGATTGAGGCACATGCTCATATTGCGCAAGAAAGTTCTTCCGGCGTGATGTCTGCAGATGATTACCTTTCAGGCTCAATTTCCGCCGCCTTTGGAGGTAACACATCATTCATTCCCTTTGCAGCGCAGCAACGAGGTCAATCCGTGGACGATGTTATCGCCACCTATGATGCGCGAGCGGTTCGTTCTGTAATCGATTATTCTTACCACTTAATCATTTCAGATCCGCAACCAAAAGTTCTTGAAGACGAATTGCCGCGTGCATTCGCGCGCGGCATCACCTCTTTCAAGGTCTTTATGACCTACGACCTGATGAACCTAGGTGACGGTGGAATGCTCGATATTCTAAGCGTTGCACGCGATCATGGCGCAATCACAATGGTTCATGCTGAAAATAATGACATGGTTAAGTGGATGAACCGGCGACTTGCGCATAACGGCTTCACCGCGCCGAAATATCACGCTGTATCGCGTCCAGAGCTGGCTGAAGAAGAAGCAATCAACCGAGCTATTCAGCTTGCCAAGCTAGTCGATGCACCACTTTTTATTGTGCATGTTTCGACCGCAGGTGGAGCTGAGATTGTAAGGCGGGAAAAGTTCAATGGGGCCAAACTTTTTGCAGAAACTTGTCCTCAATACCTTGCTTTGACGCGAGACGACTTGGACAGGCCGGGCATGGAGGGCGCAAAATACATTTGTTCGCCGCCATTGCGCGACACCCAGACGCAAGATGCACTATGGCATCACATACAAATGGGGACATTCGAAAGCGTGAGTTCAGATCACGCGCCATATCGCTTTGATGAAAGTGGTAAATTCATGAACGGGCTGGATGTCCCGTATCATAAAATTGCTAACGGTATGCCCGGAATTGCAGTTCGTTTACCCTATCTCTTCTCTGAAGGGGTGATGAAAGGCCGTATCACACTTGAGCAGTTCGTTGCGCTTTCTTCTACCAACGCTGCTAGAACCTTTGGTTGCAATACCAAAGGACGAATTGCGCCGGGAATGGACGCTGATATCGCCATCTGGAATCCTGAAGCGCGTAGTACGGTCACCGCTTCGGCGCAGCACGATAATATGGACTATACCCCCTTTGAAGGGATGGAGATGATTGGTTGGCCTGAGGTCGTAATGAACCGTGGTGCCGTAATCGTTGAGCACGGTGAGCTGAAGGCAAAGGAGGGGCAAGGGCGCTTCGTTGCCCGCCAGCCCGTAGACCTGCGCGCAAAACCTGGTTGGACAGCCAAGGAACTCGATCCTTCGAAAAATTTTGGAGCAGTTCTGCGATGACCAAGCCAATCCTGATTATCAACCCCAATTCCGCTGTCAGAGTGACGCAAGGTATCCGTGATGCAATCATCCACCTTGCGCCAGCAAAAGGCCCCATCTTCGAGGTTATTGACCTGCCGAGTTCCCCTGCGACAATCATGACGGCAGAGGACGTTGCCCGTGCCGGTCTTGGTTTTGCTCAAGCCGCGCAGGCGCGTCCAGATGCGGCTGCTTATGTCTCTGCTTGCTTTTCGGACCCTGGCGTAGAACTGACACGCACATTGGTGAAGCAGCCGGTTATTGGCGTGCAAGAAGCGGGCATGTTGACTGCAATGGCGCGTGCCGATCTTTTTGGCATTATTGCGTTATCTGCGGGATCTGTCGCACGGCATAGAGTGCGTATTCGCGCCATGGGCATTGAAAGCCGCTTTGCGGGAGAAGTTGCCCTACCTAGCGTATCGGCGGAAGAATCCGGGAACGATGCACAGGTCTATGACATGTGTGTAATTCTTGGGCGCAAGCTAGCAGAAATGGGTGCAGGTGCCATCGTGTTGGGGTGCGCGGGAATGGCACCAATACGGCAACAGCTTGAACACGATCTTGGCATCGCAGTGATTGATCCGGTTCAAGCCGCTGTCGCTATGGCACTTGGACTGATCGGGGCGCCGGAATGAGCCCCGATCCGGGCCTCCCTGATGTTTCGTTGCGATTATTAGAAATCTTTGCAGCGATGATGCGATGTGCAACAACGGTTGAGGCGGCAGAACAGTTGCATATCTCACAACCTGCAGTTTCGGCGGGACTGCGGCAATTGGAAACACAACTTGGCCTGCCGCTTTTCGAGCGCACCGGGCGGCGGTTGCTACCAACAGCTGAAGCTAAATCGCTTTATGAGGAGATTCGCCCAGTTTTCAGCTTGATGCGCGGCTTTTCACAACGTGCCCGCGACATGAAGCTCGGTATGGCTGGACGTCTCAAAGTGATAGCCACACCTCCACTTGGTTATTCCGTTGCTCCTATCGCCCTACGCAGTTTCCTTGAGGCGCGTCCGAATGTATCGGTCGCCTTCGATGTGCGGCGGCTCGATCAAGTTAAAGACGCGGTCCAAAGCGGTCAGGCTGATATTGGCCTTGCCATAGATCACAATCGACCACTCGCCTTGAACGTTAACGTATTGCAACGTGCGCATATGGTGGCTCTGGTGCCTAAAAGTAGCCCGTTGGCTGAAAAGCCACATCTGACCGCGCTTGACTTACAAACAGAACCGATGATCGGGCTTGAAGCAGCGTCTAACCTTGGGCAATTGGCACGCAAAGCTTACGAACAAGCGGGTGCCATTTATGCTCCACGCATTGAGGTGCGCTACTGTGCCACGGCCGCTGCATTGGCGGCACAGCAACTCGGTGTCACTGTGGTTGATCCTTATTCCGCAACGAGTCATTCCACAGATGCGCTTGTCAGGAAGCCGTTTTTACCGGCCTGCGAAGTTCAAGCTGTGATGTACACACGGCGAGGAGTTCCTCATACGGGGCTATTGCACAGTTTCATGTCAGATCTGCGTGCAGCCTTTGCAGACTGTGATCTGCTCATTGCCGAACCTCCGAAAAACTAACTCATCTTAACAAAAACTTCCAAAGGATTGAACCATGGGCCTTCTCACAGCAGATGCCAACGGCGTTTATGTCATCTCCGTCACCCCTTTCACCAGCAACGGCAATATTGACTGGGAAAGTCTTGACCGAGTGGTGGATTTTTACTTTGAGAAAGGGGCTGATGGACTCACTATCCTTGGTATGATGGGCGAAGCCCCCAAACTTACACTAGCCGAAAGCCGATCGGTGGCCGAACGCGTGATCAAGCGTGCTAGCGGCAAGCCCATAATTGTGGGAGTGTCTGCGCCAGGTCTCGCTGCTATAGGCGAGCTCGGCCATGCGGTGATGGATATGGGGGCGGCTGGCTGCATGGTAACCACTCCAGGAAGCCTGAAAACAGATTCCCAAATTTACAACTATTTCAATCAAGTAGCCGACACCCTTGGGGATGGTGCCCCAATTGTTTTGCAAGATTTTCCATTGGCGACGGGCGTGCATATGTCGGATGAAGTATTGGGGCAGATTATTGATGATGTGGAGCAGGTGGTTATGCTCAAACACGAAGACTGGCCTGGTCTGAGCAAAATCACCAAACTGCGCGCGGCGGAGGCACAAGGGCGCCGACGTGTCTCGGTCCTTTGTGGCAACGGCGGGGTCTTCTTGCCAGAAGAAATGGCCCGTGGAGCTGATGGTGCAATGACTGGTTTTGGCTATCCCGAGATGCTCGCAGATGTCGTGCAATTGGCTTCAGCTGGAGACATGGATCGTGCACAAGACATCTTTGATGCATATCTCCCCCTTGTGCGTTACGAACAACAGCCAGGACTAGGGCTGGCTGTACGTAAATACGTGCTAGCAAAACGCGGTGCTATTGCTAACGGAACACTCCGTGCGCCCGGCGTAAGTTTAACACAAAAAGGAATAGATGAGGTTGAGCGACTGCTTGCCCGTCAAAACAAACGACTGAAGGAGTTGAATTGATGGATCTGGGACTAAAAGGTAAAAGGGCGCTGGTACTTGGTGCGAGCCGTGGACTTGGTGCCGCAAGCGCAACGCTACTGGCAGCTGAAGGAGCACACGTAATTGCGGCTTCGCGTAGTGGTAATGCGCCAGGGGATGGCATGGAAAGTGTAGTGCTTGATCTTTCTGACGCCGCTAGCGTTGATGCGCTGGTTACGCAACTCTCCGACCTCCCAGTCGATATTCTGATAAACAACTGCGGAGGGCCCGCTGCCGGTCCGGCTAAAGGCCAGAGCAGTGAAGCTTGGCAAGCGGCATTTGAAACTATGGCGGCGCCAATTTTCAAGATTACTGACGCCGCGCTCCCCGGTATGATTGCCCAGGGTTGGGGGCGTGTGGTCACCATCGGTTCGTCAGGTATCGTGCAGCCAATCCCCAACCTAGCACTCTCAAATGGTGTGCGCGGTGCTATTGCAGGGTGGTCAAAAACTCTTGCTGAGGAAGTTGCGCCTCATGGCGTGACAGTCAACATGGTGCTTCCTGGCCGCATTGCCACTGATCGACTGGCGCAGCTCGACAGTATCAAAGCTGAGAAAACAGGCAACGCACTTGATGTAGTGCAGGAAGCAAGCCGCAAAACAATTCCCATGGGGCGTTACGGCAAACCCGATGAGTTCGGTGCAGTTGTCACCTTCCTGTGCTCTGAACAGGCTGCTTACGTTACCGGCTCAATGCTGCGTGTTGATGGTGGGATGATCCGCGGTCTCTGATGCAATTCTAGATGTATCAGCATGTGTCTCTCTTGACGCATTTCTTAACTAGGCTTTCCTCCGCCTAAGCCGTCGATTGCGATGTGCCATAAAGGCGGAGGAGAACCTTGAATAGCCCCTTATGTATCGGAAGTTTGCTATCGTTATCCCGATCCGGCGTTTTGCAAGTGAAGTGGTGCAAAATCGTTCTGAAACTGGACCAACTGGACCAATAGACCGCCGTATTGGTCAAGCCGACCTTGGCGATTGGTTTCTGAACGTCAGTTAAGTCCGCATTGCTTGAGTTCGCGACCTGTGTGGCGAAGGTCAGCTATCGAAAATTAGCGCTGAGGTTCATGGGTCCGCTCTGGGGCTGGGAGCGGTCATTTGACGCGCTCCGCACCAAGGTCCGCTCAGGGCCGGTCGTGTTTATTTCACTAAGACTGATCCCCTGTTCTTACTTTCATGTATAATCTGAATCATGGCTACCTTCGAATCCCATTTTCCCCCAATGCCTTCCCGCACCCATGAGGCTTGCGGTCCCTCGGCGCATGTCTTTGCTTATGCCTTTGCAGGACAAGTGTCGCGTGCCAAGGGAAACTCGGTGCTTTGGGTGCGTGAGGCGTGGAATTCCGTGCAATTGAACCCGCTAGGGTTTGAGACCTATCTCGATCCGCAACAGCTTTTGGTTGCGCAGGCGCCGAGCCATATTGATGTTCTGGCTTCGGCGGAAGAGGCGTTGCGCTCGGGGCGCGTTGCCTTGGTGGTCATGGAATTGAGCCAATCCGTTGGCCTGACCGAAGGGCGGCGATTGCAGCTTGCTGCGCAGCAGGGCGGGTCGATGGGGCTTTGCATTCTGCCCGAGGGCATGGGCAGCAATGCCGCGCAAACCCGTTGGCGTTGCACGCCCGTTTTCGATCCGCAGGAACAGGCGGACTCGACTCTGCAAAAATGGGAAATTATAAAGAACAAATCAGGAACACTAAGAGAGTGGCATGTGAAGTGGGATGCGCAAACGCGTCGTATCAATGTGGTTTCCACGACTGCCCAGCGATAGGGTTCTACGCGCACGTGCGCAGGTCGCGGCCAACGACAGCCGCCCCTTTGTGCTCACCCGCCACGAGAAAAACACCGACCATATCTATTGCCTGAACCGCGCCGCCGAGGCGCAGGGGTTACATCGCGGTATGGGGGTCTCTGATGCGCGGGCCTATTGTCCCGACCTGCAAAGCCAGCCCGCCGACCCGCGCGCCGATGCACGGTTTTTGCAGATGCTCGCGCGGTGGAGCAAGCGGTATTGCCCTTGGGTGGGGCTTGATGGTGCGGACGGGGTGATCCTCAATATTGCGGGATCGGCGCATCTGTTCGGGGGCGAGGCGGCGATGCTTGACGACATGCGCCACCGTCTTGCCCGCAGGGGGCTGAACGTGCGTATCGCGGCAGCGGACACACGCGGGGCGGCGTGGGCGCTGACCCGTTACGGGCGCTCCGCCCAAGACGATATTCGCACGCTGCCCGTTGCTGCCCTGCGCCTTGAGGCCAAGACGGATACCGCGTTGCAGCGTTTGGGCCTGCGCAAGATCTCCGACCTTCTCGACTTGCCCCGCGCCACGATTGCGCGTCGTTTCGGTCCTGATGTGCTGTTGCGTCTGGATCAGGCTATGGGGGCGCAGGATGAGGTCATCACGCCCTTGGGCGAGGCTCCGGACTACGGGGCCCGCATCACCTTGCCCGAGCCGATCGGACTGGCGGCAGATGTGATGGCGGGCACGGAGCGCCTTTTACGGCGGCTGTGCGACAAGCTCAAAGAGCAGGATATGGGGGCGCGTCGGTTGCAACTCACCCTGCGCCGTGTGGATCAGGGCGCACAACAGGTCGAGTTGCGTCTGGCCGCGCCCATGCGCGATGCCGCGCGAATTTTGCCATTGTTCGAACGCGGGGTGTCTGCGGTGGATGCGGGGTTCGGCATTGATCAGATTCGCCTTGAAGCCACGCAGGTGGAGCCTCTCCTGCCCGTGCAAATTACGACAACCACGGCGGGACGTCCCGATGGTCTGGATGACCTGATCACGCGGCTTGGCAATCGCATCGGGCTTGAGAACGTCCAGCGGTTTTTGCCCGCCGACAGCCATATCCCCGAACGCAGTTTCCAGATCGCCCCCGCCGCCTATAGCGCGGCGCAGGGCGCATGGTCGCGCCATCGGCCGCGCCCGTTGAAACTCTTTCCCCCCGAACCGATAGCCGGCACGGGCGCCCGCCCGCCCGCGCGGTTCCGCTGGCGGCGCATGGCGCTCACAACGGGGCGCAGCACGGGGCCCGAACGCATCGCGCCGGAGTGGTGGTTGCCCGACGAGGCGTGGCGCTCTGGTGTGCGCGATTACTGGCATGTCGAGACGCGGGAGGGGCGGCGGTTGTGGCTGTTCTACACGCCGCAAAGCCCCGCGTGGTTTGTGCATGGGGAATTCGCATGACCGTCCGAAACCCCTCCCTGGACCCCGGATATGCGGAACTGTGCTGCACATCCAATTTCACCTTCCTGCGCGGCGCGTCGCATCCGGAGGAGTTGATCTCTCGCGCCGTCGATCTCGGCCTGACTGCCATCGCGATCACCGATCACAACTCGCTGGCGGGGGTGGTGCGGGCCTATTCCGCGCTCAAGGAATTGCGCCGCGAACATGGGGACGCCGCCCGTCTCCCCCAGCTCATCATCGGGGCGCGGCTGGTCTTGCGTGATAGCGACACCCACTGGCTGGCCCTGCCGCATGATCGTGCAGCCTATGCGCGGCTGACGCGGTTGCTCACGCTTGGCAAACGGCGTGCGCCCAAGGGAGCCAGTCACCTCGACCTGCGTGATATTGTGCAGGGGGGCGCGGGAATGAGCCTTATTGCCCTGCCGCAATCGGACTTGCACGACAGCGCCGAGGAGATCACCACGCTTAGAAAGCACTTCCCGACAGATGTGTTTATCGGCGCGGCCCCGCGCTATGACGGCAGCGACCAGCAGCATTTCGACGCCGTTGCACGGCTTGCGCATCGCACCGCCGCGCCGATGGTGGCGGTCGGGGATGTGTTGATGCATCACGGGTCGCGCAGGCAGTTGGCCGATGTTCTGACCTGTATGCGCGAGGGCATCACGATTGACGAGATCGGCACCCGCGCGTTGTTGAATGCTGAGCGCCGTCTCAAGGGAGCGGCGGATATGGCGCGGCTCTTTGCGCGTCATCCCGCCGCCCTGCGCCGCACGGTGGAGATCGCGGCGCGGTCAAGTTTCTGCCTGTCCGAGTTGAGCTATGACTATCCAGATGAGGTCGCGGAAGGTGAGCCGCCGCAGGAGCGTTTGGCCCGCCTCGCCGCCGAAGGGCTGAAAACTCGCTATCCCGACGGTGCGCCCCCGTCCGCCATCGCGCAGATGGAGAAGGAGTTGGCGCTGGTCAAATCGCTTGGTTTTCCCGCCTATTTCCTCACCGTCCATGACATTGTGCAATTCGCCCGCTCCCAAGGCATCCTGTGTCAGGGGCGCGGTTCGGCGGCCAATTCGATCCTGTGCTATCTGCTCGGCATCACCGATGTCAGCCCCGAGACCATCACTATGGTTGTCGAGCGGTTCGTCTCCGAGCATCGCGGCGAGCCGCCCGATATTGATGTGGATTTCGAGCATGAACGCCGCGAGGAGGTCATTCAGCACATCTATGCCAAATACGGGCGTCACCGCGCGGGGCTATGCGCCACGGTGATCCATTTCCGCTCGCGGGCAACCATTGCGGAGGTGGGCAAGGTCATGGGCCTGTCCAAGGATGTCACGGCCAACCTGTCAGGGCAGATTTGGGGATCGGGCAATGGCGGTGCGGACCCTGAGAGGGTCAAAGAATTGGGTCTTGATATGAGCGACCCGCGCCTTGCGCTGACCATCAAACTCATCGGGGAGATCATCGGATTTCCGCGCCACCTCAGCCAGCACGTCGGTGGATTTGTCATCACCAAGGGGCGGTTGGACGAACTCTGTCCGATTGAAAATGCGACGATGGAGGACCGCACGATCATCGAATGGGATAAGGACGACATCGACGCGCTCGGTATTCTCAAGGTCGATATTCTCAGTCTCGGAATGCTCACCTGTATCCGCAAGAGTTTCGATCTGATCACGCAGTATGGTGGCCCGCGCTACAGCATCGCGACCGTGCCGCAAGCCGATGCGCCGACCTTTGACATGCTCTGCGCGGCGGATGCTATTGGCGTGTTTCAGGTGGAAAGCCGCGCGCAGTTGAATTTCCTGCCGCGTATGAAGCCGCGCCGTTTTTACGATCTGGTGATCGAGGTTGCGATTGTCCGTCCCGGTCCGATTCAGGGGGGCATGGTGCATCCCTATATCAATCGACGGCAGGGCAGGGAGCCTGTCACCTTTCCCTCCGATGCGCTCGAAAAGGTGTTGGGCAAGACCCTCGGCGTGCCGTTGTTTCAGGAACAGGCGATGCAGATTGCCGTGGTCGCGGCGGGGTTTTCGCCCTCCGAGGCCGACAAGCTGCGCCGCTCCATGGCGACGTTTCGGCGGATGGGCACTATTGGTCAGCTGCGTGATAAATTCATCAATGGCATGTTGGAGCGCGGCTACGATCTGGCCTTTGCGGAGAGCTGTTTTTCGCAGATTGAGGGCTTTGGCGAATACGGGTTTCCCGAAAGCCATGCTGCCGCCTTTGCCATGCTCGCCTATGTTTCCGCATGGCTGAAATGCCACCACCCCGCCGCCTTTGCCTGTGCCTTGCTCAACTCCCAGCCGATGGGATTTTACGCCCCCGCCCAGATTGTCCGCGACGCGCGTGAGCATCACGTCGAGGTGCGCCCGATCTGTGTCAATGCCAGCGCGTGGGACAATACCTTGGAGAAGCGGGCGGACGGGTCACTGGCGCTCAGGCTCGGGTTTCGACAGGTCAAGGGGTTTCGCGAGGAGGATGCCGCATGGATCGTGGCGGCGCGAGGCAACGGCTATCCCGACCCCGAGGCGCTGTGGCTGCGGGCGGGGATCGGGCCTGCGACCCTTGAGCGGCTGGCCGAAGCGGATGCGTTTGCGGGTCTGGGTATGGGGCGGCGCGATGCGCTTTGGGCGGTGAAGGCGATTAGTGGTCCCAAGCCGCTGCCGCTGTTCGATGACCCGATTGAGGGGGAGGGGATACGCGAACCTGCCGTGACCCTGCCCGTGATGCATCTGGGCGAGGAGGTGGTCGAGGATTATGTTGCCATGCGCCTGTCGCTCAAGGCGCACCCGATGGAGTTGCTACGTCCCGAGATGGACGGGCTGACGCCCCATGCGGCGCTCCCCGATGTGCCTCTTGGTCCCGTTGCAGGGCGGGCCATTTCGGTCTGTGGTCTGGCGATCACGCGGCAACGGCCCGGCACCGCGTCTGGCGTGGTGTTTCTGACGCTGGAGGACGAGACGGGGGTTGCGAATGTGGTGGTCTGGCAGGCGGTCTACAAAAAGTTCCGTCGCGCGGTGATGGGCGGGCGGTTGCTGCGCGTCACGGGTGTGGTGCAGCGCGAAGGCATCGTGGTGCATCTCATTGCGCAGCACATCGAAGACGTCTCGCACCGCCTCAGCACCCTTGGCCATCCGATGGACAGCGCGGTTGGCGTAACCGAGCCACAAGCAGACGACGCCCCACGTCCACGCCCCCAACCCCGCGCCATGCATCCGCGTGACCAGGCGAAGCAGTTGTTTCCAAGTCGGGATTTTCATTAGGATAGTCGCTACCGGTCCCAACCGGACCTTGACCGACCGGTTAAGGTGCTACGGTCGCAGCCGGCATTGCCGACCTTCGCTGTGCCCGCAAAATCAGGTGGTGGGCGAATGTACACAACGCGGACTTTGCTGCCGTTGCTTAGGAGCCTGAGCTAATGAGTTCTCGGATCTTCACGGCTTTCTCAAAGTGATTAAGCTCATGTGTTTTGATCCACCATTCAGCCGCTTCCATGAGTAATTCGGGATCGTCATTCTTGTTGGCAAAAAACGCGTAGAATGAGAGACCTACAGCCTTGCCCTTCTTAGCAATTTTCTCGTTACAGACCTCGACTGCTTTGCTTCTTAGAGAGGATCTCATATCGAATTGGGCCTTGTTGACGGAGTTTACATTCATGGGAACATAGCGCGAACACTTGAGTCCCGCAATGTGATGGGTTGGGAAGTATGGGCTCAAACCCGGCTTGCGGCATTGCGGAATGCAAATCTTGACATTGTGGGCTTCAGCGCGACCAACCGGATGACCGGTCTCAGCCCTTCCAAGACATTCGTGCCGGGCGCAGCATAACGAAGGGCATACACTGGGACGGCCAATTTTGTTGAAAAACTCTTCCTTGATCTGGTGCCCATTCACTGATTCAATTCCTTTATTGATTGGAGGATTTGGCGATGATGGGATCGAAGCAGGAAGCACAGGCGGCGCTGTTTTATGAATTCTCTTAGGAAGATCATGTGCCTCAAGATCACCTGCTACGCTCGATAGATCGGTTCGTTGATCTAAGTGATATCCGCCAGTATCTGTCCACTTTTTATAGCCACACAGGCCGTCCATCGATTGATCCTGAGCTGCTGATCCGCATGTTGTTGGTCGGCTATTGCTTTGGCATTCGATCCGAGCGTCGGCTGTGCGAAGAAGTCCATTTGAACCTCGCGTACCGTTGGTTCTGCCGCCTCGATTTGTCTGACCCAGTGCCGAACCATTCGACATTCTCCAAGAACCGGCATGGGCGCTTTCGGGAAAGCAAACTGCTGAGGCATTTGTTCGAGAAGACCGTTGCCCGCTGCATCGCAGATGGTCTGGTGAGCGGGCAGCGGCTTGCTGCAGACGCCAGTTTGATTGAGGCTGATGCGAACAAACAGAACTCTACGCCAAAGGAAGATTGGGATCGCAGCATCATCGATCCAAATGATGCGCCGCGCGCCGTGAAGGAGTACTTGGATGTCCTCAACGATGCAGCCTTTGGTGCAGCATCTGAGGTTGAGCCCAAGTTCACATCTCATTCCGACCCCGCCAGTCAATGGACCGCTGCCCGCAAAGGGCCCGCATTCTTTAGCTATTAGACCAATTATCTCATCGATACCGACCACAGCGTCATCGTTGACGTGGAAGGCACAAGGTCGATCCGACAGGCCGAAGTTGGGGCCGTGCGCACCATGTTGGGCCGGATCAAGGATCGGCATGATATTGATCCTGAACGGCTCATCGCAGACACAGCTTACGGTTCTGGCCCGATGCTGGGATGGCTTGTCGATCACGACATCAAACCACACATTCCTGTGTTGGATAAAGCCGGACGGACAGATGGAACTTGGAGCCGCACCGACTTCGAATGGGACCCTGAGAACAACCAATACATTTGCCCGGAAGGCGAGCCGCTCAAACAGTTCCGGCGCAACTACTCAGATCCGAACCGTGATCCATCTGGCAAAGGGGTCGCCAAGTATCAGGCGCTGAAACACACCTGTCAGGCTTGCCCATCGAAGATGAAATGCTGCCCCAAAGCAGATGCCCGCAAGATCACCCGCGAAGAGCATGAAGACGCCCGCCAAGTTGCCCGTGATATCGCCAAAACCAAGCAATATGTGGTCTCGATGCGGCTCAGAAAGAAGGTGGAGATGCTTTTTGCCCACCTCAAACGCATCCTCGGATTGGGACGATTGCGATTGCGTGGACCGAACGGCGCAAATGACGAATTTCTACTCGCTGCCACCGCCCAAAACCTCCGCAAACTAGCCAAGATATTTCCTGCACCGCAGCAAACGCGCAAAGCCTGACAAGAAAGGCGCTTGCGCTGTGTTTGAAGCGATACTTTCTGCGCCAGCAACACGGTGTTTTTCAACAGAATCGGCGGAGAGCAGTCATTCGCTGCAATTTCCACGAATGACTGCTTTTTTGGACTTGTATTGACAACTCAAAACGAGATTTCGAGAGCCGCAGTTGTGATGAGTTTCCTGACTTACGCCGGCTGACGTGTCGCCGCGATAGTGATGTCGCGGATGTTCACACCTTGTGGCTGTGCATACATAAACATTGCCGCGCGGGCGATATCGTCCGCCACCAGCACTCCCCCCATCGAGGTTTTCCAGTCCTCATAGCCGTCGACAATATCCTTGTCGGTGGTGTGGCTCAGTAGCTCGGTTTCCACGGCGCCCGGATAGATCGCCATCACGCGCACGCCGCTGTCGGCAACTTCTTCGCGTAGGTTCTCTGTTATCCCTGTGACGGCAAATTTGCTGCCCGTATAGGCGGCGTGGTTGGGAAAAGTTTTCTTGCCTGCGACAGAACTTACGTTCAAAATTGTTCCACGGTGGCGCGCTTTCATTCCCCGCAAAACCGCTTGCGTCGCGCCAAGCAACGCAAGTACGTTCACATTGAACATGCGCTGCCATTCGATGGGATCTTGCGCATCCAGCGACCCGAGCAGCATGACGCCCGCGTTGTTCACCAAGAGATCAACAGGACCATAAGCGACCTCCGCCTCGTCGATGGCAGCGGTCAAGGCAGCTGTGTCGGTCACATCGACAGAGCGGCATATCGTGTTCGGCAAGCCGAGCGCCTCAAGGCGGTCTGCGCGGCGCGCGAGGAGCAACAGGGGATGCCCTGCGTCAGACAAGTGCCGCGCAATTGCGGCCCCGATGCCCGAAGAGGCTCCAGTGATGACGGCGAGTGGTTTAGTGGTCTGCGTCACTGTTTTGACCCTTTCAATCTTGGTATTTGGTGGGCTTTAGATGGGGGAGATCGATAGGTCTGGGAATGAAGGAACCTATTGAAGACTTGCACAATCCTATCGCATTGCGGGTTGCGACTGGCGCAGATCGCCGCTTATGTACTATTTTCGTGTCGCGCCACTAACGGAGACCAGCCATGGAGTTGTTTGAAGAGCTGAAAGAACGGCACGGGTTTGAAGCCGGTGCAGGCTTTGTCGAAACCGCGCTGCCGGGAGTCCGCTTCTTTTGGTCTACCGAGACGGTCGCGCGCGCACCGCTGATCTACAACGCCGGTTTGGTGCTGATCTTGCAAGGGAATAAAATTGGTTATCTGGGTGACCGAGTTTTCCACTACAACCCCGATCATTACCTGGTGCTGTCTGTGCCGCTGCCCTTCGACTGCGAGACGCATGCGACACCTGATGACCCTATGTTGGGTCTGTTCGTTGATATCGAACGTGCAGATTTGATCGCGTTCTTGAAGTTAATGGAGCTGGATGGCCCTGTCTCCCGTACGGCGACGTCGCTGGGCGTAGCGCCCGCTGAGCTGCACGGCGACATGCGTGATGCGGTCCATCGCTTGATGCGCGCGCTGTGCTCAGATGCGGCCAGTCAGGCACTCGGAGCTGGTATCCTGCGTGAGATCCTTTTCCACGCGATCGAAGGCCCTCATGGCCCCTCTCTCCGAGCGCTGGCACAAGGGGACACACATCATAGCCGTGTTTCTCAAAGTATTATTACGATCCGCGAAAACTATGCTGACCCGCTCAAAGTCGAGGTCTTGGCCCGCGATGCAGGGATGAGCGTGCCGGTGTTTCATCGCGCATTCAAGGCCATCACCGGAACGTCCCCGCTACAATATCTAAAAGCCACCCGATTAGGGCGCGCCAAAGGTCTCATTCTCGCCGAGGGCCTGCCCGCAAACGAAGCCGCCCGCCGTGTCGGTTATGACAACCCCTCTCATTTCAGCCGTGAGTTCAAGAAGCACTTCGGCGTAAGCCCAAGAGATGCCCGCAGCGCAGGCTACATGCCCATCGACATTTGAGCACATATTCAGCGGAAATGCTTCAGAGCAGCCATTTGCGTGCGAATTACTCAGCGGAGGATATGGGCCGATGCGAGCCTTCGAATTGTGTGTGACGACTTGCACTGGAATGCATCCTCGCGCAGTCTCACACGATGGAACTAATTTATCCAATCAACTTCGTCGGCCACGATGAGTGGATGTATAGTGGGTACGATCCGCGCCTGTCGCAAGGCGAGGTCATTACTCGCGACGGAGAAATCATCGGCGTTTGGCGTGTCGTAGGCTATGATCCAGATGATGAGTATTCGACCGGGCAGTTTGAATTTACGGCTATTGGGGAAGACACTGTGAAGTTAACGGAAGGCTTTGCAATGCTTGATGTGCGAACGAGCCGGGGCTTAGCTTTGTCAACGCTGACAAGAGCCATTAGGGAATGGTACGAAGCCAACAATACCGAAATCTCCTAACGACCCTTCATTGGGAAGAATGTCAGCTAAGCAGGCTGCATTCGCGTAAGCGTTCGCTGGACATCACGTGCAGCTTAGCTTGACAGCTTGAAGTTCCACGGCAGCAGATCGTCTATGCAGTTTTGCGGATGACCATTGGCGATCGCTGTCAAGGTGGCCTTGAGATAAGCAAAGGGTTCTATGCCGTTAATCTTGCAGGTCTCGATCAGAGAAGCGACACGGCCCCAGGCGATGCCACCTTCGTCGTGACCCGCGAAGAGCGCATTCTTACGATTGAGAGTGATCGGTCGGATCAGGTTTTCGACGCGGTTGTTGTCGATCTCGACGCGCCCATCGGTCAGGAAGGTCTGCAACCCGTCCCAGTGATTATGGATGTAGGTCAGCTTTTCGCCAAGCCGAGATTTACTGGATATCTTGCGGCGTTGTGCCTGCAGCCAGTCGCCAAAGGCTGCGACCAAGGGGGCAGTGCGGGCCTTGCGGGCTGACAATCTCTGGCCAAGGTCGACGCCACGGATATCGGTTTCAACGGCATAGATTTCGGCAATGTGGCGCAGGCCTTCGGCGGCGATCTCTGAGCCGTCGCGGTCGAAGACTTCCTTCAGCTTACGGCGCGCGTGTGCCCAGCAATGAGCCACCCGAATGGGATCACCGCCCTTGCGGGTAGGCTTGGTCAGGCGGTTATAGCCCTGATACCCGTCGATCTGCAGGATACCGTCAAAGCCGGTGAGGAATGTTTCGGCATTCTCGCCCGCCCGACCAGGGGCATAGAAGTAAACCACTCCGGGCGGGGCCTCGCCGCCCCATGGCCGATCATCACGGGCAAGCGCCCAGAGATAGCCAGTTTTGGTTTTGCCGCGCCCCGGATCCAGCACCGGGGCGGTGGTTTCATCCATGAACAGTTTGTCGGATCGTTTCAGATGTTCGGCCAGTCGGTCGACAATGGGCTTAAGGTGGAACGCCGCCTTGCCAACCCAATCCGCCAGCACGGCGCGGTGCAGATCAAGACCCGCCCGCGCCAAAATCTGGCTCTGGCGGTATAATGGCAAATGATCGGCATACTTACTGACCAGCACATGAGCGATGGCCGCCTCGGTCGGCAACCCGCCCATGATCAGATGCGCTGGAGCGGGGGCCTGGGTCACGCCGTCGGTGCAGGTCCGGCAGGCGTATTTCGGGCGCACGGTGACAATGACGCGCAACTGGGCCGGCACGATGTCCAGCCGCTCGGCTCACGGTCTTCACCGATCTTGTGCATGATACCGCAGCCACAGGGGCAGATCAGGCTGGCGGGTTCGATAACCTCTTCGATGCGCGGGAGTGTGGCCGGGAGATTGCCGATGGTGCGCTTTGGCGCAGGCTTGGTTGCCCTTTTGTCACCTGTCTTGGTGGTCAGCTGCTCCTTCTGCACCTCGACCTCGGCAAGTGCGATGGACAAGTCTTCGAAGGCCAGCTGCCGCTCATCCTCGGTTAGCTTTTCCGAGCGTTTGCCATGTAGGGCATGGTTCAACTCGGCGATCAGGTGCTCTTGCCGCTGGGTGATTTCCGTCAGCGCCGCCACCTCTTCCATCAACGCCAGAACCGCCGCGCGTTGCGCAGCCGGGATAGCAGAAAGATCAAGTGATGGGGCATTTTGCATAGGCCAGAACTACCAAAAAACCACAGTGAAATCACGCAAAAACATACGGTTGGTTCATTCTGCCGCAGCAGGTGGGCGTGTCTCCAAGGCCTTAACTTTACGCCAGTCCAGACCGGCAAACAGGGCCTCAAACTGAGCGTGGTTCAGCGCCATCACCCCGTCCTTGATCGCAGGCCAGGTGAAGGCTGCCTCCTCCAGCCGCTTGTAAGCCATCACCAGTCCCGTGCCGTCCCAGAAAAGCAGCTTCAGTCGATCCGCTCTGCGCGACCGAAACACAAACACTGTGCCCGTGAATGGATCCTTGCGCAGCACCGATGACACGATTGCAGCCAGGCCATCATGACCTTTCCTGAAGTCCACGGGCTGCGTCGAGACCAAAACCCGCACGCGGTTTGACGGGAACATCATGGCCGTGCCCCAATGGCCCGCACGATCTCGGCAATCCGGTCAGAACTGGTGGTGCCATCGAGCCTGATTATCACTTGGCCGATCTCAATCGCGATAGGGTCAGCGGATGCAGCGTCAGACTTGGTAAGCGGCGCAGACACTGCTGGCACAGGAGTATCGCCGCCATCATCCGACACCACGATCGGCGCAAAACAAAAGTCGACCTCTTCAACCGCGGGTAAAACCAATCTGCCGTCACGCGCCCGACGGCGCCATTCCGACAGATGGTTTGCCCGAAGCCCATACCGCGCAGCAACCCCGTTCACCGTCGCGCCGGGCTTCAAACTCTCAGCAACGATCCGCGCCTTGACCTCATCCGGCCAGCGTCGCTGACCATTGGTCCGTATCTCCACCCCGTAGCTCCTGAGAAACTCCACCGTAGTCGCCATCGCGAAACTCCTGCACCGATCTCCATCGGATACGGCATCGCAGATCAGACAATTGAACAAAAGGTGAGAGCCAGCGAACGCTTACGCCCGTTACGATTTTTGGCCCGAACTTAGCTGTCGTTTATGTCGGGCAATGCTACCTCGCATTTCGTGAGATTGAACGTGTAAAGGCGCTCTCAAGTCATTTTGACTGGCTTGTCCGAGAAGCTGTTGTGGACGCACGCAATGTCCCCACCTACATCCGCTCCTTAAGTAATTCCTGACGCTTTAGATGCAGTCCTTGGTGCAGTCGCTCCAGAATTCCGCTTCGTCCCGCTCTGCTGACATTTGGGCATGGCAAATGCTGCACCGGGTCGCCAACAACCGCTTTGGCGAAACCGCGCCGCAGCGCCGACAAGGACTGAAAATGTCGGCTTCGGGCCGCTCTTACTACATCTCGAACCTTAGCTGTGCCGCGCATCGTATCGGTTGCCAACCGCGGATGGACCTTGTTCAACGGCATGTCCCCTTCTGCGGCCATGCCGTTCTCAAAGAGCTCTCGGGCAGTGCCACGCGCGCCCCCGACCCGATCCACTCGTGCATTGCCGTCCAACAGCCCGATGCGCGCGTCCAATCCCTTCAATCAGACATTGTCCGCGATCTCGCGGCGCTTTGAATGGCAAAGGAGATTGCGGTGCATTCAATCGGTCGTCGCAACATCTGATATTTGGATGTTTGCAGTGAAGGATATGAAATGCCAAAAACAGGTCGCCCCGGATTAACCCAGCGTGAGACCCGATATCTCTTTTGAGGTCTCATTGAAGGCAGAGGTCGGGTGTCCTCTGCTGAACACCCGCTACAGGAGCTGTCTCTCTTAGTTGAGAGGCGTCTCCGCCATTACTGCAACGTCTCAAGGGACGTTTTGATTAAAGCCGCCCCGCTATTTCGCAACCTGCGTAACATATTGACACTGAACAATGTTGAGCATGCATGACACGCTCGGGAGGGGGGGAGGTGATCAACGCTGGTGGCGGTGACCACTCGACGCCGCCAGCACCGTACAGCCCTTTTGATTGTGAGCGGGCTGGAGCTGGCTCATCTCATATACAAACTGTGCCGCTTACAATTTCGCCTTTAGGTTTGGTCTTAATGTCGAAACCTCGTAGAATTATTAAACTTGCGCGGCGACATTGGACGAGACCGCAAGGCGATCACTTGGAAATATGCAAAAAAGAGCCACCGATCCTCAAAACACCATAAACCCTGGAAAAGTCATAGGTCCCATCAACGACATATCAAATAAAAAGGAAGCACAATGCTTGTAGGCGTTCCAAAAGAAATCAAGAACCATGAATACCGTGTCGGCCTGACACCTGAGAGCGTTTCCGAACTTGTCTCACGTGGGCACCGTGTCATTGTCCAGACCAACGCCGGCATCGGGATCGGCGCACTCAACGATCTCTATCTGGCCGTGGGCGCCGAAATTGCCTCGACAGCGGAAGAGATATTTGCGCGTGCCGATATGATCATTAAAGTAAAAGAGCCTCAAGCGATTGAACGCAAAATGCTGCGTCCGGGACAAATCCTCTATACCTACCTCCACCTTGCTCCGGATCCGGAGCAAACAAAGGACCTTGTCGAGTCCGGAGCAGTATGCATCGCTTACGAAACCGTAACTGATGCCAACGGTGGTCTGCCGCTCCTGAAGCCGATGAGTCAGGTGGCAGGCCGCATGTCCATTCAGGCGGGCGCCGCAAACCTGGAAAAGGCTCAAGGTGGTCGTGGCGTTCTGCTGGGTGGCGTCCCTGGTGTGGCCCCGGGGAAGGTTGTCATCTTAGGAGGTGGTGTGGTCGGTTTCAATGCCGCTCAAATGGCTGTTGGCCTGCATGCCGACGTCACCATCCTTGATCGCAACCCTGATGTTCTGGAGCGTCTCGAAAACCACTTCGAAAGCTCTGCAAAAGTCATTTACTCAACGCATTCTGCCCTTGAGAAATTAGTTTCGGAGGCTGATCTGGTTATTGGAGCGGTCCTCATTCCCGGCGCCGCCGCTCCCAAGCTGGTTACCAGGAACATGCTTGGCCAGATGCAACCAAGATCAGTGGTTGTCGACGTCGCTATCGACCAAGGCGGGTGCTTTGAAACATCAAAAGCCACCACCCACGCAGAACCGACTTACGTTGTTGACGACGTCGTTCATTACTGCGTCGCCAACATGCCGGGAGGCGTGGCTCGGACCTCTACATACGCCTTGAACAACGTGACTCTCCAACACGCGTTGGCCATTGCCGACAAAGGGTGGCAAGGCGCACTGTCCGAAAACACGCATCTTCGAAACGGATTAAACGTCGTAGACGGGAAAGTGTCGTATCGGGCCGTCGCGGATAATCTCGGATATCAATACGTACCAGCTGAAAAGTTCACCGTATAAGCGCCAATCTGTATTCGATTGCTCCTGCGCCGATAAATGGCCCGCGTGCAGGCGCTGGAAAGCGGCCATCGAAGACAGTATTCCTACATGTTCGGTTCAGGCCGTTCTCGACGATCGACACGACCGGCGGTTTGCAGACATCCTCTGCAGGTGCGCGATCACTAGTTCATATCGTGAAAAGCCGACATCCCCACCTGCCTACACGGTAGCTCTTGCCGCGCCATGTACCAAGGGCAGCATTGCGCAGAAAAGCAAACTTCGCTTACCAAGGTGAGAGGCCTCGCCAATTCGGAATTGGAGAAGGCCTCTCACTGCTAACTATTAGAGTTGAATTTCTATCAAACGATCCCTCCGCCTGCCCCAGAGACTTTCGGGCGTTCGGAAGCAACCTTGGCGCGGTAACCCGAAGCACGGTAGGTCATGATCGGATCAATGGCTGCACCCGCCTCAAACCTTGCCATTTTCAGGATCGGATCGACATCCGTGCGGAAGGCCGTGCGCAGGGTGGCAGAGGCCATGAGCGCATCATTTGCATCCTGATAACCTGCAAGAACCGCACGATCCACGAGACTTGCCTGCACATAGGCGCGCTGGATTTCCATTGCTGAGATCATCAGGCTCTCAATCGGATCTGTCACGTTATGGCTCTGGTCGATCATATGCGACAGATCAAGGCCGGGAGTGCCCTCCGCATCCACCAACTCGTTCCAAACAAGGAACAGTCGGTAGGGTTCGATCGTGCCGCTGTCGAGATCGTCATCCCCGTATTTCGAGTCGTTGAAATGGAAGCCGCCGAGCTTGCCTGCGTGAATGAGGCGAGAGACGATCATCTCGATATTCACATTCGGCGCGTGGTGACCGAGATCGACGAGACATTTCGCTTTGTCACCCAGCTCCTGCGCCGTCAAAAGCGAGGTGCCCCAGTCCTGAACCACCGTCGAATAAAAGGCAGGCTCATAGATCTTGTGTTCGGAAAAGATCGACCACTCCTCCGGCAGACCTTTATAAATCTCCTTCATCGAGGACAGGTAGCGCTCGAACTGGCGGCCCATATGGGTCTGTCCCGGAAAATTCGCGCCGTCCCCGATCCAGACCGTCAGCGCTTTTGAGCCGAGGGCCTGGCCGATTTCGATACATTCAAGGTTATGCTCCACCGCCTGCGCGCGGGTCGCGGCATCGACATGACTCAGCGAGCCAAATTTATAGGACTGCGCCTGATCCGGCTGATCTTGGAAAGTATTCGAATTCATAGCGTCAAAACGCAGCCCGGTCTCTTCAGCCTTCGCCAAAAGATCGGCAGGCGCGGCCTTGTCCCATGGGATATGAAGCGACACGGAGCCCGCGGCGCCCGTCAGCCCATGGATCACGCCGCAATCGTCGAGTTTGTCGAAAATGTCGCGCGGCTCGCCCTCTCCTGGAAAACGGGCAAAACGCGTCCCGCCCGTGCCTGTGCCCCAGCTGGGGACAGCCACGGAGAACCCTTTAGCGCGGTCCTTGATGACCTCGATGTCAATGCCCTTGCGAGACAGCTTTTCGCCAAGCGCGTCGTAGTCTTTTGTCAGGTCTGCTGTGTGCGCGGCGTTTTGCGCCTCGATTATATTCGTGTCGATCATAGTTTCCTCCCGTGAAACCTGCGCGCCCTACCCGTTATAAGCCGGGCGCACAGCTTGGTCTTTGAATGGCTCAGCGGGTAAAGGCTTGCACGTTTCCAGCATCGACATTGACGATGTTACCCGTCGATTTTGACGACTGTTCGGACGCAAAGAAATAGGCCGCTTCCGCGATATCCTCAGGAAGAACAGAGCGCTTGAGCATGGAACGTTGGCGGTACATTTCCTCCAGCCCATCCTTGTCGGTGCCATAGGTGCCAGCGCGTTGTTCCAGCCATTCGCCTTCCCAGATCTTGGACCCACGCAAAACGGCGTCCGGGTTCACGACATTCACGCGAATCCCTGCCTCGGCCCCTTCGAGAGCGAGACAGCGCGCGAGGTGGATTTCCGACGCTTTCGCTGTGCAATAGGCCGATGCATTCGGGCTGGCCGCAAGACCGTTTTTGGAGGCAACAAAAACGATGGAGCCTCCGATGCCTTGCGTGCGCATCACCTTGAACGCTTCGCGCGACACGAGGAAATAGCCTGTGGACAGGATGTCCATGTTCGTGTTCCACAGTTCAAGCGTGGTTTCTTCGACCGGCGCTGACGACGCAATGCCTGCGTTAGAGACGAGAATATCGACCCCGCCAAATTCGACAGAGGTATAGGCATAGGCCGACGCAACCGCGTCTTCATCGGTCACATTCATCACAATAGAGCGCACAACATCCGCGCCGAATTGCTTGGCAAAGCCGGTGCATACCTCATCAAGCGCGGTCTCATTGATGTCAGCCAACATGACGCAGGCCCCCTCTTGCAGGTATCGCGCCGCCGTCGCTGCGCCGATCCCGCCTGCACCACCAGTGACAAGCGCCACGCGACCCGCGAGAGATTTCGGCTTCGGCATCCGTTGAAGCTTGGCTTCTTCGAGCAGCCAATATTCAATGTCGAAGGCTTCCTGTTCCGGCAGGCCGCAATATTCGGATACGGCGGAAGATCCGCGCATCACGTTGATCGCGTTGACATAGAACTCCCCGGAGATGCGCGCGGTGGCGCGGTCCTTCGCGAAAGTGATCATACCCACGCCCGGCACCAGATAGACGACCGCATTCGGATCGCGCAGCGCGGGCGAGTCATCGTGTTTGCAGCGGTCGTAATAGGCGGCGTACTCTTCGCGATAAGCTGCGATTTGGGCATCCAGACCGGCGAGCACCTCGTCGATGTTGTTCTTCGCCGGATCGAAATCGAGAACCAGCGGGCGAATCTTGGTCCGCAGGAAATGGTCGGGGCAGGACGTGCCGAGTGCAGCCAAATCGCGCATATTCTTGGCGTTGACGAATTCGAGCACGGTGTCAGAATCGTCGAAATTACCGACCATATGCTGCGCGCCGGAGACAAACCCACGTATCGCGGGCATCAGCTTCGCCGCGACTTCACGGCGCGCCTCGGGGGCGAGGCTGTCATGCACCGTACCACCGAATGCCGGAATGTCCGCTGTCTTTTCTTCGAAATAGGCGATGGCCTTATTGATGATCTCAAGCGTAAGCTCGTAACAGACTTTCGCATCATCATCCCAAGTGAACAACCCGTGGGATTCGAGCACGACGCCCTTGGCATCCGGATTCTCGAGGCAGAATTTTTCCAGCCACAATCCCAGTTCATAGCCGGGTTTTTTCCAAGGCAACCAACCGATATCGCTCCCGAAGATCTCTTGGGTCAGGGCCTTCGAGTCTTTCGAAGCTGCGATCGCGATGATCGCGTCAGGGTGCATGTGATCGACGTGTTTCTTCGGCACATAGGCGTGCAGCGGCGTGTCGATGGAGGCCGCGCGCGGGTTTAGATTGAACGTGCAATGCGGCAGGTAGCCGACCATTTCGTCCTCGAAATCCACCCCGCGATATTTGCCTTTGAGCGCACGGAGTTTATCCATATAGAGGGTTGAAAACCCGTCCATTTTGATGGATCCGACGTCCCCACCGGACCCTTTCACCCAAAGCACCTCAGCTTTTTCCCCGGTGAGCGGATCGTCCTCCATGACTTTCGCCGACGTGTTACCGCCACCATAATTGGTGACCCGTTTATCGGAGCCCAAAAGATTCGAACGGTAAAGCAGTTTTTCAGGCTCGCTCATGTTTTTCGCTTTGGCATCATCCCAAAGCGAAACGAGCCGCGTGGACGCGGATGTCATGGTGATCTCCTCCCGATCATCAGTGTATAGTCTGTATTGAGCCAAATCTGCGTGCGCCGCGTCAGATTGTCAATCATAAATAATCAAAATCAATCATTATGAAGTCGCAGAATGATAAAAATGACATTTTATGATTGACAATGATCACTTCGACCGCCACGTTTTAGCAACGGGAGGAACTTCATCAATGCACGAGAGAGAGCGCCACGGGATCATTCTGTCCGCCGTTCAGGAACGACCGGTTGCAACCGTCGTCGAACTGTGCAGCCTGACAGGCGCATCCGAGGCCACTATTCGTAGGGATATCGCGGCTTTGCATGTTGCCAAGAAGCTGCGCCGCGTGCGGGGCGGAGCCGAAGCGCTCGCACCCAATCCATTCCCCGGCCTTGCAGGCCGCCCCTTTGCCATGAACGAAACGCGCAACATCGCGCAAAAACAAGCAATCGCGCGCGCCGCCGTCGATATGATTGAAGACGGCGAGCCGATCATCATCAATGGCGGGACCACGACGTTCCAGATGGTGCACCCGCTCGCGACACGCCGCTGTCAGGTGTTCACCAACTCGTTTCCGATTGCCGAGCATCTTTTGAAGACCTCGAAAAACTCAGTGCTGATTTCCGGCGGTGTAATCTACCGCGAACAGAACATCGTGCTATCGCCTTTCGACAATGATGTTACCCGCAATTTCTACGCGCGCCGCATGTTCATGGGGGCGCAAGGCGTCGCACCTTTGGGGGTGATGGAAGCCGACCCTCTGCTTATTCAGGCCGAGCAGAAACTGATAGGTCAGGCAGATGAACTTGTGCTGCTGGTCGATTCCACGAAATTCAAAAACCGGTCGAGCCTTGTGCTTTGTCCTCTTGATCGCATCGACGTGCTGATCACTGACGAGAGAATCGGCGATCAGGAGGCCGCAATGATTGAGGCGGCTGATATCAAACTCATCGTCGCGCCTGTTGGCGCGTCGCAGGGGGAAGAGGCGTCCTGACCATTGGTGAGGACGAAAAGATCAACCAGGAGACTTAGGGAGGACTCCAAAATGAAAAAACTATCAAAACTTCTAACAACCGCAGCAATCGCGACAGGCCTATTCGCAGGGGCTGCATCCGCCGAGGACATGCGCATTGCGGTCGTTGCCAAGGCGCTCGGCATCGGCTTCTTTGAAGCGGCTGCAAAAGGCGCAGAGGAGGCTGCCGCCGAACTGGGGGATGTGGAAATCATCTACACCGGCCCGACCGACACCACCGCCGAAGGCCAGATCGAAGTGATCAACTCGCTGATCGCACAGAAGGTGGACGCCATCGCCGTCTCTGCCAACGACACCGACGCGCTTGTGCCGACCCTCAAAAAAGCAATGCAGCGCGGAATCACCGTGATTTCCTGGGACTCTGGCGTGGCCGAAGAGGGCCGTCAGATGCACCTCAACCCGTCGTCAAACCCGCTTATCGGCAACATGATCATCAAACTGGCCGCCGATGAGCTGCCCGAGGGAGGCGAAGTCGCCATCTTGTCCGCCACCACCACATCCACGAACCAGAACATCTGGATCGAAGAGATGAACAAAGTGATGGGCAACTATCCGGGCGTCGAAGTCGTCGCGACCGTCTATGGCGATGACCTTGCCGACAAATCCTACCGCGAAGCCACCGGTCTCATGCAATCCTATCCCGACCTCGACGCAATCATCGCGCCAACTTCAGTGGGCATTGTGGCCGCCGCACAGGCCGTGGTCGATGCGGGCAAGGTGGGCGAGGTCAATGTGACCGGCCTCGGCCTTCCGTCTGAAATGGCGGGTGCGATCGAGAGCGGAGCGTCCAAATCCTTTGCGATCTGGAATCCAATTGATCTCGGTTATTCTGCCACGATGATCGCCTACCACCTGGCTAAAGGAGACGCTGTAGCCGAGCCGGGCGCAAGCATTCCAATGGGCCGCATGGGCGAAGTGACGCTTGATGAAACGAACTCCGGCGCGATGGCCGATCCGTTCGTTTACGACGCGTCCAATATCGCAGACTTCAAAGACATCTTCTAACTCCCGAAGACGGTCTTTACTGGCGGCGCTTTGTGGGACATAGCGCCGCCTATTTCACCTTTTTGACAGACACATAAAGCCAATGGGGTAGCCATGGGCCATGAACAGACACATGCCGCGCCAGTTCTCGCGCTTGACGGCATTACCAAGACATTCCCGGGCGTCAAAGCCCTCGACGGCGTCACGCTCGAACTTTATCCTGGGCAGGTGACGGCGCTGATCGGGGAAAACGGCGCGGGCAAATCGACCGTGGTGAAAACGCTTACCGGCATTTACCAGCCTGACGGCGGGCGCATCCTTGTAGACGGCCAAGAGGTTCGGTTTCCGACCGCGCAGGACGCATCTGCGGCGGGAGTGACCGCGATCCATCAAGAAACCGTGCTGTTTGACGAACTGTCTGTCGCGGAGAACATTTTTCTTGGGCATGCCCCGAAAGGACGCTTCGGCCTCATTGACCGCAACGCCATGCGCGTGAAGGCTCAGGACATCCTTGATGGGATCGGCGCGGAAATTGATGCGGCTGTCCGGCTCAAGGATCTGGGTATCGCCTCTCGGCACCTTGTGGCCATCGCCCGCGCTTTATCCGTCGAGGCCCGCGTCGTGATCATGGATGAGCCCACCGCCGCACTCAGCCGAAAGGAAATCGAAGAGCTCTACGAGCTTGTCGAGAAACTCAAGGCACAAGGCAAGGCGATCCTGTTCATCTCTCACAAGTTCGACGAAATTTTCCGCATCGCCGACCGCTACACCGTATTCCGCGACGGACAGTATATCGGTGCCGGCGAAATGGCGGACATCACCGAAGCCGATCTCGTGAAAATGATGGTCGGACGCTCTGTCGACCAGATTTTCCCGAAACGCGCCGCCCAGATCGGTGAAGACGTGTTGATCGTTGCGGGCTATAGTCACCCGACCGAGTTCGAGGATATCCACTTTACCCTGCGCCGCGGTGAAATCCTCGGGTTTTACGGACTTGTAGGCGCGGGGCGGTCCGAATTCATGCAAAGTCTGATTGGTGTGACGCGCCCCTCCAAAGGGGCAATCCGCCTGAACGACAAAGTGCGGATCATCCGCTCGCCCGCCGACGCCATCGCCGCAGGGATCGTCTATGTTCCCGAAGATCGCGGCAAACAGGGCGCGATCCTAGATATGCCGATTTTCCAGAATATCACTCTGCCCTCGCTGCCGCGTCTGTCCAAGAACGGCTTCACGCAGATGGCTGAAGAATTCGCTTTGGCACGCCAGTATACCGAACGCCTCGATCTGCGCGCAGCCTCGCTCGACACCACGGTGGGGAGTTTGTCCGGCGGCAACCAGCAAAAGGTGGTTATCGCCAAATGGCTCGCCACGCAGCCGACCGTGATCATTTTGGATGAGCCGACCAAAGGCATCGATATCGGGTCCAAGGCCGCTGTGCATGACTTTATGTCGGAACTCGCTTCAGAAGGGCTCTCCGTTATCATGGTCAGCTCTGAAATTCCCGAAATTCTGGGCATGTCCGATCGCGTGATCGTCATGCGCGAAGGCCGAATGGTAGCCGAACTTGAAGGTGACGAACTAACCCCCGAAACCCTTGTCCGCCACGCTGCGGGCATCTCATCCAAAGGAGAGGCGGCATGACTCTGCTGAAATCCCGCGAGGCGATCCTTGTTGGCGCCATCCTGCTTCTTCTGGCACTTGTCGCGAGCCGCTTTCCCGGTTTCGTGACGCCCTCGAACCTCTTGGCCGTGTTCACAGACACTGCGCCTCTGATCATCCTCGCGCTGGGGCAGATGGTCGTCATCCTGACACGATCCATCGACTTGTCCGTTGCCGCAAACCTAGCGTTGACGGGGATGGTCTGCGCATTGATCAACGTTTCGTTTCCCGGAGTGCCGGTTCCCGTGCTGGTCGCGCTGGCAATTGGGCTCGGGGCGCTTATGGGGGCGATCAACGGGTTTCTCGTCTGGAAACTAACGATCCCGCCAATCGTTGTGACCCTTGGTACGATGACCATTTTTCGTGGCATCATCTTTCTTCTGACTGAAGGAAGTTGGGTAAACTCCCACCAGATGAGCGTCGCGTTCAAAGCGTTTCCGCGTGATACCATTTTCAGCCTGCCGGTTCTCGGCTGGATCGCGGTGATCGTCACCTTGATCCTCGCCCTCGTCATGAGCCGCACCACCCTGGGCCGGGCTTTCTTTGCCGTTGGCGGCAACCCGCATGCTGCAGTGTACACCGGCATCGACGTGGGCCGGACCCAGTTTCTCGCCTTCGTGATTTCCGGCATGTTGGCTGGTCTCACCGGCTATCTCTGGGTCGCCCGCTATGCTGTGGCCTATGTCGATATCGCGGGCGGTTTCGAGCTTGATGTCGTAGCGGCCTGTGTGATCGGCGGCGTCTCCATCGCGGGGGGCATTGCCACCGTCGGCGGGGCGGTCCTTGGCGCACTGTTCCTCGGGATCATCAAAAACGCCCTGCCGGTGATTGACGTCTCGCCTTTCTGGCAACTCGCCATTTCCGGAGCTGCGATCATCATCGCTGTGACCTTCAATTCGCGTGCTGGCCGCTCGAAAGGCCGTGTCATTCTCAAATCCGCGGAGCATGCCCAATGAGCCTTGCAGAGACACAACAGACCACCGCCCGTCGAATCCCCGACCGACTGACCACGCCTCTCGCGCGGACGCTCAAAAGCTGGGAGAGTCTACTCCTGTTGGTCGCCATCGGGATTTTCATCCTCAATAGCTTCGCCTCGCCCTACTTCCTAAACGCGTGGAACCTTTCGGATGCGACGTTCAACTTCACGGAAAAGGCGATGATCGCCCTTGCCATGGCGCTTCTGATTATCTCGGGGGAGATTGATCTCTCTGTCGCCTCTATCATCGCGCTTGCCTCCACAGCCATGGGGCTCGTGATGCAGGCCGGGCTTGGCACGCCAGCGATTGTTGCCGCGGGCCTCGTGACCGGGCTTCTCTGCGGAGCCTTTAACGGTGTGCTGGTCACCCGTCTGGGCTTGCCATCCATCGTTGTGACCATCGGGACCATGAGCCTTTTTCGCGGGATCAGCTATATCGTGCTCGGCGATGGCGCGTTTCGAGGCTATCCCTCGAGCTTTGCATGGTTCGGTCAGGGCTATGTGTTCTGGGTCATCACTGTCGAGTTGACGACCTTCGCAATCCTCGCTGTGATCTACGGGATCGTTCTGCACAAAACCAACTTCGGCCGCGCGGTCTATGCCATCGGCAACAATGCTACCGCTGCGACCTTTTCCGGCATCCGAGTGGAGCGCGTAAAATTCATCCTGTTCCTGTTGACCGGTTTGATGTCCGGACTGGCCGCCGTCTGCCTCACCTCGCGCCTCGGCTCGACACGGCCTTCGATTGCCTCCGGCATGGAGTTGGAAGTCGTCACGATGGTCGTGCTTGGCGGGGTCAGCATCCTCGGCGGCTCCGGTTCCATCCCCGGTGTCGTGATCGCAGCCTTTGTAATGGGTCTTGTCACCTTCGGCCTCGGCCTTTTGAACGTACCGGGTATCGTAATGTCTATCGTGATCGGCGCGCTGCTGATTGGCGTCATCGCCCTTCCGCGCATCTACCAGAACCTTCGGAGGAAATGATGGAAAAATATGCCTTCCGCATGGTGCTGAACGAAGGATGTCTCGACGAGTACCGCAAACGCCATGACGAGATATGGCCTGAGCTCGTCGCCCTACTCAAAGATGCGGGTGTAGAGGATTACTCCATTCATTACGACCCGGAGACCCGTCACCTATTGGGCGTCCTCTGGCGGCGCGATGATCACGGTATGGCGGCCCTACCCGACCATCCTGTGATGAAGCGCTGGTGGGCACATATGGCCGACATTATGGAAACCCACTCGGACAGCCGCCCAAAAGAGCAACCGCTCGAAACCGTGTTCCACCTGCCATGACCACGCCGCGCCATATCGCCGTTCTCGATGTCGGAAAAACCAACGCCAAATTGGCGCTCGTTGATGGCATGAGCCTCTCGGAAATCGCCGTCGTCACCCGTCCGAACACCGTTCTGGCTGGCCCGCCTTGGCCGCATTTCGATCTCGAAGGACATTGGGCGTTTTTTCTCGACAACCTTGCGGCGTTCCACAAAAGCCACGGGATTGATGCGATCTCAGTGACCACGCATGGCGCCTCCGCTGTTCTTTTGGATGCGGATGGAAACCTCGCGGCGCCTATGCTTGATTACGAGCATGACGGGCCTGACACTCTCGCCACCGAATATGACGCGGTTCGCCCGCCGTTTTCCGAGACAGGCTCGCCACGTCTCGGGATGGGGCTCAATCTCGGCGCACAGCTTTTCTGGCAATTCGAGGCAGATCCCGCGCTGCAAGACCGAGTGACGCATGTGCTCACCTATCCGCAATATTGGGGTTTTCGCCTGACCGGAAAAATGGCGACAGATGTGACATCTTTGGGCTGTCACACCGACTTGTGGGACCCGTGGGAAGCAAAGTTCTCGTCCCTTGTCGAACGTCTTGGCCTTTCCGATAGCCTCGCCCCCGCGCATCCTTCCGCCGACGTCTTGGGCATGGTGTCTGACGACATTGCCGCCCGCACTGGCCTGGCGCCAGACACGCCCGTCGTCTGTGGCATCCATGACTCCAATGCGTCTCTCCTCCCACATGTCTTGGGGCGCAAAGGGGCATTCTCCGTCGTGTCGACGGGAACATGGGCCGTTGTCATGTCGGTCGGCGGACATGTCACCCCTCTTGATCCCGACCGCGATGCTTTGGTGAACGTCAACGCTTTGGGTCAGGCTGTGCCATCGGCCCGCTTTATGGGTGGACGTGAATATGAGATCATCCGCGCGGGCGGAGACACAGATGTGACCGAGGCGGACCGCGCGGCGGTGCTCGAGAATGGTATCCAGCTTTTACCTGCAGTAGAACCGGGTTCGGGACCGTTCCGCGGCCGCGACGCCACATGGACCGCCCTTCCCGACGGACAGGGACAACGCATGGCCGCGCTCGGATTCTACCTCGCCCTAATGACCAAAACCTGTCTTGATCTCGTCGGTGCTGATGGTCCGGTGATCATCGAAGGCCCCTTTGCCCGCAATCGCGAGTATCTCGACATGCTCGCCACGTTGCACGCCGACGGGGTAGAGATTGCGGCCTCCGCGACAGGTACGTCCGTTGGAGCCGCCATGTTGTTCGCAGAGCATGTCCCTCCGTCTCTGACCCATAAAGTCACGCCCGCGCAGAGCAATATGCTCACTCACTACGCCGCCGTATGGCAAGCCCGAGTTGAAAAGGAAAAGACATGCGCCTGACCGATTGTCACAATTTCCACGATTTCCGTCATCTGGCCAAGCGCCGTTTGCCTAGCCCGATTTTCAACTACATCGACGGCGGGTCCGACGACGAAGTGACCCTGCGTCGCAACACAGAAGCTTTCGAGAGCGTTGACCTCGTGCCCAACATCCTTCGCGGGGTCACCGATGTGGACCTTTCGACCGAGATCATGGGGCAGAAACTCGCTCTCCCCATCTACTTGTCGCCGACCGCGCTTCAGCGCCTGTTCCATCACGAGGGCGAACGCGCCACAGCCGCCGCTGCCGCAAAGTTCGGCACGATGTTCGGGGTCTCGTCGCTCGGCACGGTTTCGATGGCCGAACTGGCTGCAAAACACGACACCCCGCAGGTCTATCAGTTCTATTTCCACAAGGATCGCAGCCTCAATTCCGCCATGATGCAAAAGGCGAAAGAGAGCGGTATCAACGTCATGATGCTGACCGTTGACAGTATCACCGGCGGCAATCGCGAACGCGATCTGCGCACAGGTTTTTCAATCCCTTTCCGCCTAACGCTCGGTGGTATGGCGCAATTCGTAATGAAGCCGATGTGGGGGATCAATTACGTCACCAACGAAAAATTCAGCCTGCCTCAGCTCGATGCCCATATCGACATGAAGGGCGATACGCTCACCATCGGACGCTATTTCACGGAGATGCTCGACCCGTCGATGAACTGGGACGATGTGGAGCGAATGGTGGCCGAATGGGGCGGGCCGTTCTGCCTCAAAGGTGTCATAAGCGTTGAGGATGCGAAAAAGGCCGCCGAGATCGGGTGTCAGGGCATTGTTTTATCGAACCACGGCGGGCGGCAATTGGATGGCTCGCGCTCCGGTTTTGATCAGCTTGAGGAGATTGTGCAGGCGGTGGGCGATAAGGTGGACGTGATGGTAGATGGCGGCTTCCAACGCGGCACCCATGTGCTCAAAGCACTCGCACTTGGCGCAAAAGCCGTGGGACTAGGCCGCACCTATCTCTATGCGCTAGCGGCCGCAGGACAGCCCGGCATCGAGCGGATGCTGACCCAGATGACTGCGGAGATAAACCGCGACATGCGCCTGATGGGCGTAACGCGCGTGTCCGATCTCACACCCGACATGTTGCGGTCGCGTTGATCTACTGGGTGGGCGCATGTCATCAGGGGTTACACCCATTTGTGGCAGGTAAATTCCATCAATCAGCTATTTCATATACGTGAAATTCACTTTCCTTTGATGATGTTCGCTCTGCCCGACAGCAGGCAGTAGTGGTCAGCGCAGAGAATGGTAGCTTAATCCCGCGCAGATTACCTTGGACCTCCGAAAATACTACATGACAGGTCGAATGGCAGCTTTCGAGACGCAGCAATTGACAGCACGATCAATATCGGCTCAGGGCCGTGAGCGACGGGCGCCGCTGCCTGAAGGCGCACGAGCCGCGGCGCCGCCGCATGTCGGTTTCGAGCCCAGAACGACCGATGCTGCGCGCAAAACTACGGCTGGTTTGGCACACGACGTTTCCGGAATCCAAAACATCTGAGACATCTCAAAACTGGAAATAAACTGGTTGGCGTGCTATGGCCCCAAAAACTATGAATGGTGAACGAATACTATCAGCTTTCACCATGTGCACTGCCGTCCAGTATCCTTTGTCGGTACGTGGTTGGAAATGGTCGGAGTTAAAAAAATGACAGGGTAGAACAATGGGCGCTTTTATTGAAGACCTAATGGCTGGGGAACGGTCAGCGGTTATCACAACAGCGGCCGCCTATTGCCTGATCATGGGGACCTACAGCATAGTGGTGTGCTTGTGCTTGCGCAGTTGGCCTAGCACGGTTGCTAAGTGGAACCACTCGGGGCTTGCGCGGTTTGGTTCTTCGAACGAGGTTTCGGAACAGGAGTATCACGCTGACGCAAGCTACACTTTCGAAGTGGACGGGCAGACCTATGAAGGCAACCGTGTAAGCCCAATGATTATTATTGCATCTCACAATGCGCGGTTCATTTTGCAACGGCAAATGAGAGGGATCATTCCTGTCGGAGAAGATAGCGTGAAAGTGTTCTATAAGCCGAGCAACCCAAAGAAATCGTATTTGATCATCCCGTCGATGCGTACAATTGGTACGCTGGCGGCGGTCACAATTGGCTTTACGGTGATTATCTATGGAGCAATTTGACCAATCTCGACGCAGCTTATTTTACAAAGGGATTGGTAGTTATAACGAAAATTTGCATGCGCAACCGGACATTCGACGCTTCCCTGTCAACGGCGGCAAAGTCCGCTCTGCGGTCATATGGGCGGAGGAAATGCTGCGCGATGCGCGAAGGCCCGGTTCGGTGAAGCCGCGTTGCAGCGATGAACCGATCGCGAATGTCCGCAATGGGCGAATTTTGTTGAAAAACTCTTCCTTGATCTGGTGCCCATTCACTGATTCAATTCCTTTATTGATTGGAGGATTTGGCGATGATGGGATCGAAGCAGGAAGCACAGGCGGCGCTGTTTTATGAATTCTCTTAGGAAGATTATGTGCCTCAAGATCACCTGCTACGCTCGATAGATCGGTTCGTTGATCTAAGTGATATCCGCCAGTATCTGTCCAATTTTTATAGCCACACAGGCCGTCCATCGATTGATCCTGAGCTGCTGATCCGCATGTTGTTGGTCGGCTATTGCTTTGGCATTCGATCCGAGCGTCGGCTGTGCGAAGAAGTCCATTTAAACCTCGCGTACCGTTGGTTCTGCCGCCTCGATTTGTCTGACCCAGTGCCGAACCATTCGACATTCTCCAAGAACCGGCATGGGCGCTTTCGGGAAAGCAAACTACTGAGGCATTTGTTCGAGAAGACCGTTGCCCGCTGCATCGCAGATGGTCTGGTGAGCGGGCAGCGGCTTGCTGCAGACGCCAGTTTGATTGAGGCTGATGCGAACAAACAGAACTCTACGCCAAAGGAAGATTGGGATCGCAGCATCATCGATCCAAATGATGCGCCGCGCGCCGTGAAGGAGTACTTGGATGTCCTCAACGATGCAGCCTTTGGTGCAGCATCTGAGGTTGAGCCCAAGTTCACATCTCATTCCGACCCTGCAAGCCAATGGACCGCTGCCCGCAAAGGGCCTGCATTCTTTAGCTATTCGACCAATTATCTCATCGATACCGACCACAGCGTCATCGTTGACGTGGAAGGCACAAGGTCGATCCGACAGGCCGAAGTTGGGGCCGTGCGCACCATGTTGGGCCGGATCAAGGATCGGCATGATATTGATCCTGAACGGCTCATCGCAGACACAGCTTACGGTTCTGGCCCGATGCTGGGATGGCTTGTCGATCACGACATCAAACCACACATTCCTGTGTTGGATAAAGCCGGACGGACAGATGGAACTTGGAGCCGCACCGACTTCGAATGGGACCCTGAGAACAACCAATACATTTGCCCGGAAGGCGAGCCGCTCAAACAGTTCCGGCGCAACTACTCAGATCCGAACCGTGATCCATCTGGCAAAGGGGTCGCCAAGTATCAGGCGCTGAAACACACCTGTCAGGCTTGCCCATCGAAGATGAAATGCTGCCCCAAAGCAGATGCCCGCAAGATCACCCGCGAAGAGCATGAAGACGCCCGCCAAGTTGCCCGTGATATCGCCAAAACCAAGCAATATGTGGTCTCGATGCGGCTCAGAAAGAAGGTGGAGATGCTTTTTGCCCACCTCAAACGCATCCTCGGATTGGGACGATTGCGATTGCGTGGACCGAACGGCGCAAATGACGAATTTCTACTCGCTGCCACCGCCCAAAACCTCCGCAAACTAGCCAAGATATTTCCTGCACCGCAGCAAACGCGCAAAGCCTGACAAGAAAGGCGCTTGCGCTGTGTTTGAAGCGATACTTTCTGCGCCAGCAACGTAACCGCCTCATTGGCACCGCCTTCTCGGTTGCTGGATAAGATCTTAAGCTCTGTCGTTATTGTCGTCGTTATTGTCGTCGTTATGGACGTCGTTTAATGCGGAGCAAGATATGCGTCATGAAGTTATTGTCGGTGTTGAGCGCAGAAGGCGCTGGCGGGATGATGAGAAGCAGGCGATCCTTGAAGAGGTTGGAGTGAACGGGGCGACCGTCACTGATGTGGCCCGTCGTCATGACATCACACGCCAGCATATCTACCAATGGCGCCGGGCACTGCGACGCAAGGGGCTTGAGGCAGGCTCCGACAGGACGGTGTTTCTCCCGTTGCCTCCTCTGACAGGCGACGAGGCCCCTGACGTGCCGGTAGCGACACCAGCACCCGAGGTTGACATCTTCTTGAGGAATGGCCGCCGGTTACGCTGCGCACAGGATTTGCCGACGGCCAGCCTTCACCATCTCATTCGAGCGCTGGAGACGGCATGATTGGTCCCGGAACAGGTGTGCGTGTGTATTTGGCCTGCGGTGTTACGGATATGCGCAAAGGGATCGCTGGCTTGTCAGCTATGGCGCAAGATGTGTTGCGGCAGAAGCCGGCCGGCGGTGCTGTGTTTGCATTCCGTGGACGACGTGGTGACCGGATCAAACTTCTTTATTGGGATGGTCAGGGGTTTTGCCTCTACTACAAAGTGCTGGAGCGTGGCCGCTTCCCGTGGCCAAGCGCCGAAGATGGCGCGTTGCGACTGACCGCCGCGCAGCTTGCAATGCTTTGGGTGAGAGGGCGAACGCCACGGGTTCGAGAGAGCCCTCGAACATAGATTGGCGGCGTCCGAACTGGGGTGCGCCACCTGCGCGGGTCGGGTGAATTTATTGCGGTTTTAACGTAATTTATATGGAGGTTTGGCCTGATTTTTGGTAGTCAGGTGCATGTCCAAACCTGTCGAAAACCTGCCTGATGATCCCTCCGTTTTGAAGGCGATGATTGCTCTTTTGCAGGCAGAAAACGACAAGATGGCGACGACGTTGCGCGTTCACGATCAACTGGTCCAAGCGCTGCGATTGCGGATCGCCAAGTTGCAGAAACTGGCGTTCGGCAAGTCTTCGGAAAAGGTTGAACGCGAGATCGATCAGCTGGAACTGGCACTTGAGAATCTCTTTGTTGCAATGGCTGAAGACGACGATCAGCCCATTGACGAAGGGCAAGACGAACCCGACGACGAAGATGTCTCGCCGGAACCCAAGCTGCGGCGCCGTCCGCGTGTCTCGGCAGAGACACCCCGTGAGCGCCGCGAACTCGATCCCGGCGCCTGTTGCCCGGATTGTGGTGGTGAGCTTCGCATTGTCGGAGAAGATGTCAGCGAACTTCTCGATATGATTGCCGCGCAAATGAAGGTGATCCAAATCGCCCGGATCAAGAAGTCCTGCCGCCGTTGCGAGCGTATGGTGCAAGAACCGGCCCCAAGCCGCCCGATCCCGGGAAGCATGGCCGGGCCGAACCTGCTGGCCCATGTTCTGGTCTCGAAGTTCGATGACCACCTTCCGCTCTATCGCCAGCACGAGACCTTTGCCCGTATGGGGGCAGACATTCCGGAGAGCACGCTTGTCGGCTGGTGTGGGCGCGCCATGCGCACCCTTCAGCCGCTGATCGAGCTGATCGAAGCTGATGTGATGGGCAGTGACCTGTTGCATGCGGATGATACGCCGATCCGGGTGCTGGATCGCTCGAAGAAAGACAAAGGACTTGGGAAGGGCGTGAAGAAAGGCCGGATTTGGACCTATGTCCGGGATCAAAGGCCTTGGGCCGGGGCGTCTCCGCCCGCCGCAACTTATGCCTTTGCTCCGGACTGGAAAGAGGAGCACGTCCATAAGCACCTCTCCGGGACCCGGGGCATCCTTCAGGCCGACGGCTATAAAGGTTATGCCAAACTGTATGAGCCGGAATCTGACGGTTCAAAGCGCCTGCGCGAGGCGGCGTACTGGGCGCACTGGCGCCGGGACTTCCATGATGAATGGCAGAAGACCAACTCTGCGATTGCCCGCGAAGCCATCGACCGGATTGGCAAGATCTATGACATCGAGCGCGAGATCAACGGGCGGCCCGCAGATGTCCGTCATGCGGCGCGTCAAAAACACAGCGCGCCACAGGTCGAAGCCTTCTTCGCCTGGTCCGAACAGCAACTCTTGCGCCTTCCTGGCAAAAGCAATCTCGCAAAAGCGTTCCGTTATGGCCTGTCTCGGCGGGATGCATTCTGCCTGTTCCTGACGGACGGTCGTGTGGCCATAGACAACAATCCAGCCGAACGTGCCCTGCGCCCGATTGGCATTGGCAGGAAAAACTGGCTATTCGCCGGAGCCGACACGGGCGCCGAGACCCTCGCGCGGGCCATGACCATCATTGAAACCGCCAAGCTGAATGGTCTCGATCCACAAGCCTATCTGGCCGACATTCTCGACCGCATCCACGATCACAAGATCAACCGGCTTGAAGAGTTGTTGCCATGGAATTGGGAGCCGCTTGCCTCGAGCGCTGACACTCAAGCCGCATAAGCCGCGGTATCAATGAGGCGGTTACCCAGCAACACGGTGTTTTTCAACAGAATCGGCCGTGAGCGACGCACTGAGGGGAAACTTGGCGAACTATGTGGTGTGGAAACGGCCCTGCAGGCTCAATTGGGTGCCTGAAGGACTCAGGGCGATAGAGGTCTGTGTGATTGTCGGAAGGCTGCGCAATTAACGCTGAGCGCGCGGTGGCTCGAGTGCAGAACGTGTAAATTTTGGTATTTCGCGTCAGTGCGGCAAAAACTCAAAAATCTATAAGGAAAAATGGCTTTTCTGGCGCCAGACCCCAGTCTTGCCGGATCAAGGTTTCAAGTTGGACCGGTTAGGTTCCAATTTTGACCGATCATCATATGAGGTCATTGGCTGGGATGGTAGGAGTCTAAGTTAAGTTGTTGATATAATATAAAAATATACAAAACATAAGTATATGGTGTCAACACTTGAGGGAGTGAAACTTCTAAAGTGTATCAGTCTGTGTTTCTGCATCCTCCGGCTCTCTGCATGGGAAATTGGATTGCCAACCAAGTTCAAGGTCAGTGTTATTTTGCTCAAGCCTGAAGCGATGCGACCGTTTCAAGGATTTGCTGTTCCATTAAGCGGGCTGCAGGAGAGAGCGTCGCGTCTGCTTTTCGCAAGAGGTGTAATTCTCGACGTGCTGATTCGTCGGCGAGAGGCCGAAATGCCAACTCGCCCGGTCGAAACGCCATAAGTGTCATTCTGGGAAGTAGGGTTACGCCAATATTGGCCCGCACCATCCCAAGAATGGAGACTACATTGTGGGCCTTTAGGCGAGCTGCTGTGTGAAGCTGACGTGAAGCCGGGGCTTCGATATGCTCTGACAGACTGTTCGCAATAATTCTTTCTTCTGCCAAGGCCTCCCATTCAATCGGGTCGGCAGATCGGGCGAGGCGATGGTCGGGGGCGCATATGACTCCAAAAGCATCAGACATGAGCACTTGACTGTGCAAGCCCGATATATGTTTCGTGAGCGTTGCGATCCCAAGATCAATCCTGTTGCGCGACAACTCATGTACGATGGATTGGGAGTCAATGTCTCGCAGTTCTATGTCCACTTGGTTGAAAGAATTGAAATATTTCGAAAAAACCTGAGGCATGATGGTCCCCGCAACCGAGGGAACAGTGGCTATACGAACAGATCCGAAGACTGCATTCGCATAGCCTTCAATGGCGCGTACCGTTGTATTGAAATGCTGTAACTCACGCTCGGCCTGATCCAAAACAAAAATGCCAAACGGGGTTAGTCGGTTCTTGCGGTCTGTCTCGAATAATGGTTCTCCGAGATGCTCCTCCATTTGCTTGAGCATCATGGAGACCGCTGACGGTGTTCGTCCAAGCTCAGCTGCGGCATCGCTCAGGTTCCCATTTCGAGCCACAGCAACAAAGCCGCGTAGCATTTCGATCTTTAGCACAAGGGTCTCCATTTCATAATAATTGAAATCAATTTAAGAAGTTTAAATTTGCCTGAATAAAGCGTCTGTGTCCATAAGGAGTAAATCAGATGTTTTACGAGGCGAAAACCATGACCGAGATTCACAAAAACCTCATCGCCGGAGAGTGGCAAATTGGCGAAAGCGAAATAGAAAATCGCAACCCGTCTGATCTGTCCGATCTCATTGGACTTTTTGCGCAGGCCAGCAGCGATCAACTTGATGCGACTTTGGCGCAGGCGCGGATCGCACAGGTTGAATGGGCAGCATATGGAATGGAGCGCAAACAAGCTGTGCTCATGGCTATTGGCAACGAGCTTATGGCCCGAGCTGAAGAGCTTGGTACATTGTTGTCGCGTGAAGAGGGTAAGCCTTTGGCGGAGGGCAAAGGTGAAGTCTATCGCGCGGGGCAGTTTTTCACATACTACGCTGCGGAATGCCTGCGCCAATTGGGTGAAAATGCCGACTCTGTTCGTGCAGGTGTTGAAATCGATGTGCGCCGCGAACCCGTCGGGACGGTAGCGATCATCAGTCCGTGGAATTTCCCAACTGCAACAGCATCGTGGAAAATTGCGCCGGCGTTGTGCTACGGCAATGCTGTGGTTTGGAAGCCCGCAAACATCACGCCAGCATCGGCGGTAGTACTTGCGGAAATTATCAATCGTCAGGATATTCCCAAAGGCCTGTTCAGCCTCGTAATGGGAGCCGGTCGCAGCGTGGGGCAACGTCTGGTCGAAAGTGCCGATATTGATGCAGTTTCGTTCACCGGGTCTGTACCCGTAGGTAAAAGTATAGCAGCGGCCGCCATTCAGAACTTGACCAAAGTTCAAATGGAAATGGGCTCCAAGAATGCGTTGGCCGTGATGGATGACGCCGATCTCGACCTTGCGGTGACTTTAGCTCTCGGCGGTGCTTTTGGCGGCACAGGGCAGAAATGCACAGCCTCTTCCCGCCTTGTTGTCCATGAAGGTATTCACGACGCTTTTGTGGAAAAGCTGGTCGCTGGTGCACAAGCCATGAAAGTCGGGCACGCGCTTGAAACGGGCACGCAAATGGGTCCTGTCGTCAGCGAACAACAACTGGATGAAAATCTTTCCTATGTCGCGCTCGGGAAGTCGGAAGGCGCAGAACTGGCCTGTGGTGGGCAACGGCTGAATATGCCGACAGAAGGCTATTACATGTCGCCGGGTGTGTTCTTGAATACCTCCAATGACATGCGCATCAACCGCGAGGAAATGTTCGCTCCGCTCACTTCGGTCATCAAGGTTGGCAGCTATGACGAAGCTTTGGCCGTTGTGAATGACACAAATTTCGGCCTAACTTCCGGTATTGTGACCAAATCTCTGGCTCGTGCGACGCATTTCCGTCGCAACGCGCGTACAGGTGTTGTGACCATTAACCTGCCGACTGCGGGTACGGACTATCACGTGCCCTTCGGTGGCCGCGGCGACAGCTCTTATGGTTCACGCGAGCAAGGTAAAGCAGCTGCGGAATTCTACACGACGGTCAAAACCGCCTACATCAGCGCAGGGTCAGTCTGATGCGGATCGATGGACTTCAATATGCCAACTGGTCTGAAAAAATATTCCGCCAGCTGCGCGAAGGTGATGTGGATGCCATTCACGTCACCATCGCATACCACGAAAACTTCCGTGAAACTGTGCTCAATTTTGAGAAATGGAACCGTTGGTTCGAACAATATCCGGACCTGATTGTCAAAGGTCTGACCGCTGCCGATATCGACCTTGCACGCGCGACTGGGCGCACGGCAGTGTTTTTCGGCTTTCAGAACCCGAGCCCGATCGAGGACGATATCGGTCTGGTAGAAATTGTACATACGCTTGGCGCACGCTTCATGCAGCTCACCTATAACAACCAGTCCCTTTTGGCGACCGGATGTTATGAAGCCGAAGATGGTGGCCTCACCCGCATGGGTAAACAAGTTATCCGCGAAATGAATCGAGTGGGCCTTGTGGTTGATATGAGCCACTCTGGAGACCGATCAACGATTGAGGCTGCAGAGCATTCTGAACGCCCTATCGCTATCACTCACGCCAATCCTTATGAGTGGGCACCAGCGCTGCGCAACAAACGCGATAACGTGATCCGCGCAGTTACGCAAAACGGCGGTATGTTGGGGTTTTCCACCTATCCGCACCACCTGAAAGACAAATCTGACTGTAGCCTGACAGAGTTTTGCGAGATGATTGCGCGTAGCGCTGAACGTTATGGCGCTGAACATTTAGGTATCGGTACGGATCTTTGCCAAGATCAACCTGATAGCGTTGTCGAATGGATGCGTGTCGGTCGCTGGACCAAAGAAATCGACTATGGCGAAGGCTCAAAGTCCGCACCGGGCTTTCCCCCCATGCCCGATTGGTTCGCCGACAACCGCGATTTTGTGAATATTGAACAGGGCTTGCGTGCCACCGGCCTAAGTGAGGCCGAGGTGCAGGGTATCATGGGCGGCAACTGGTATCGCTTTTTCAAAGACAACTTCGGCCCTGCTCCAGGCTCGGTAAAACAACCTGATCACTAAATCCAAAACAAGAACGGACGCACAAAAAACGCGTCCATCTCCCCCCAACAGGAGACCCAAATGACTGAAACATCGCAAACCAGCACAATTCAGGGAAAGCGAATTAATATCCCTGTTTTTGTAATTTCCGGCGGTTTTATCGCCATTTTCTGCCTTGCTGCTCTGATAGATCTCGATGCCCTTTCCAAGGCGGTCGATTGGAGCTTTAACATCGCAGCGACCTATTTTGGTCTCTATTGGCAATTTCTGTTGCTGGCGACCTTTCTGATAGGCTTGTTGCTCTGCGTTCTGCCTGGCGGGCGCGCTATTATGGGTAATATTGCAAAACCAGAATTCACCACGTTCCAATGGGGTTCGATGATCATGTGCACGCTTCTGGCGGGCGGTGGTGTGTTTTGGGCCGCAGGTGAACCGATTGCGCATTTTCTTTCGTCGCCGCCGCTCTTTGATGCCGAATCCGGAACGCCCGCAGCCGTAACCCCCGCTATAGCTCAGAGCTTTATGCATTGGGGCTTTCTGGCCTGGGCCATTCTTGGCTCTCTGACCACGATCATGCTGATGCACTACCATTATGAAAAAGGCCTGCCACTCGCGCCGCGTACGCTGTTGTATCCGGTTTTTGGTGACAAAGCCATTAATGGCCCGATTGGCATCATTGCGGATGCTGCTTCCATCATCGCTGTTGTTGCGGGAACCGTGGGGCCAATCGGCTTTCTCGGACTGCAGGTGAGCTACGGGCTTGCGGAGCTTTTCGGCATACCGAATGTCTTCGCTACTCAATTCGCCGTCATCGGCGGCCTTGTGGCGATCTATACGATATCGGCTATGACTGGCCTTTCGCGCGGCATTCAATTCCTGTCCAAGCTTAATGTCATTCTGGCTTCAGTGCTGCTTGTCTTTGTGCTTCTTGCCGGGCCGACAGGTTTTATCTTCAGCACGTTCTTCACAGGGTTTACGAGCTACATTGCCAATTTCTTTGATATGGCGCTTTATCGCGGGGATGCTGGTGTCTTTGGTGCGCCGGGCTGGCTTGGCTGGTGGACGGTCTTCTTTTGGGGATGGTTCATGGGGTATGGCCCGCTAATGGCAATGTTCATCGCACGTGTATCGCGAGGACGCTCTATACGCTCGATTATTATCATGCTGTCGATCATCGCACCGATTGTGACTAACTTCTGGTTCACAATCGTGGGTGGAACGGGCATTGCGATGGAATTGGTCGAGCCGGGCGTTGTTTCATCAGCGTTTGAGGGCTTCAATCTTCCAGCCGCGCTTTTGGCAATCACTTCGAACCTGCCGATGGGTTTTCTTGTGTCTTTGTTGTTCCTGATCCTAACCACGATTTTCGTGGCAACGACAGGCGACTCGATGAGCTATATGATCGCTTCGGTCATGAGCCGCGATGAAACGCCTTCCGTGCCGGTTCGGGTGTTTTGGGGCATTGCGATGGGGGTGATGGCGATTATCCTGATCTCTGTGGGTTCCGGCGGCGTGTCCAAGTTGCAAAGCTTTATCGTTGTGACAGCCGTTCCTGTGTCTCTCCTTTTGCTTCCTTCTTTGTGGGATGCTCTGCGCATCACGCTTGCCAAAGGTAAAAAAGACTAAGTTTTTTCGGGCGCGTTTAGCGCCCGGATTTCCTATTCGGCTTGTTGCGCCACCCCCAAAATATGGAAATTCACTACGCTTCCACACTGCAAAGGTCTGACCAAATGATGAATGTTCCTCTGCGTGATCCCGATACTGTTATGCGCCTTGTTCGCCTCGGTTCACTTCACCAGTCACGCCTGTCCTTCATGCGCATTTTAACCCGTCGTATGGCGCGTGAAAAATGGCGTTTTGCACAGACGGAATTTCAAATCAATGACCGAGGTGAGGGCTATGCAGTCTATACTGCCTATGCGCCGGACCATGCCTATTCTCTAATTGCCTTTGCCCATAATCTGCCAAATGAAAAACGTTCAGACCGGGTTATCGCAGAAGCTTGGGACGCGACATTCACACTCTTTGACGGCATTCCAACACCCAAAGATATCTCCCGATTGGCACAAAACATTCCACTTCAGGAGGCCGGGCGCGTGACCAGTACAGAGCTTTCTGTATCGCGCGCCAACAGATCTGTCCGGCTTTGGGATCATGTGGTGAGTGCTTTGGCCGCGGGTCATCAGCCTTCACAGGAGCAAATTGACAGTGTTGGCTATTTGATGCGGACAACTGCGGTTTACGGTTCTGGGAAACTCGGCGCAGCGGACCGCGAAATGATTGCGGACCGGCCGGAATTCGCTGTTCCGTTTCAAGTTGAGATGTTGTCAGTCTATCTGACACGCTGGTTTGTCAGGGATCTCGTACAGCACATGGCGGATTGCCAAGCGGCAGCAGCCGGCAACACTGCCGCGACTCTTGACAGTGCGATCGCACGCTCTATCGGGATAGGCAACTCAACAGGGCTTGGTATGGCGCCCTTTCTCTTGAACCATCCCGTATTGTTCAACAATTGGATTGCAGCGCGGGAAACCGCTCTCAGTCGCGTGCGTTCGGTCGAAAGAGCGACGCCCGAAGCTATTGCACTGTTCCGTGGACTTTTTGCACGCAACCAGCAGTTATTGGAGAATTGGAGATCCGAGCACCCTCTTCAGGTGACCAAGCTCGAAGCTCTGCGTGACGACACCACTCGCTTGCAAACTTATTTATCGGAAACGGATTTAGCGGCCCCATATGCTTGGGACGCCCTGTATCGCTGGGCCGAGGCTCACCTGAGCACGGAAGGACAGGAATGGGTCGTATCTTTGCTCTTGGAACCCTACGGGGAGATTGTCGACTCTCTGGCTGCGACTATGGCTGCTGACAATACCGCAACTTTTCGAATTGCTGGTAAGATGAGCCTTGGAGAATTGCGTTCTCTTTTGGAAAAAATTTATGGCTGGGCCATTGAGACCGACTGGGCTGAGCCGGCGAACAAGGCGCGTGCCTGGTATGTGTCGGTAGAAAAACTGGAACCAAGACTTGGAGAGCGTTTTAAAGAACCTATTGAAGCGTTTGAACAACCCCTTGCGCCCGGTCGAGATGCCGCAGAACTATATGCTTGCCTTGCGCATTGGCCGAGCGATGCCACAGTAGCTAATTTTCTGCTACGTCATCCGGAACATCGCCATTCGGTGCGCCGCAGTCAGATTGTCGGACGCGCTCCCTATGCAGAAATCCGCGACAATACGATTTCCGACCAGATTATGCCGATCGACATGCTGCGCTGTAAACTCGCCTTTTTTGGAGCGACCAAGTTCGATCCGCGTTCTGATCGCTGGGTGAGAATCTGCCTCTATGGCAATGCACCTATGCCACCTGAACTTACGCAGGAAAACTGTGATTATTGGGTCTACCCTGATTTAGACGAGGTGAGCGCATGAGCCATTCTTTGAACGAAATCGAAGCCATGAGTAAACGCGCTGCGCGTGGGTCCGGGCTTTCTTGGGGGCTTGCTGAGGAGGCGGCAAAAGGCACGCGCTGGCTGTCGGCTTTCAATTTGTCCGGAGCAGCACTTCTTGCCCAGCTTTTGGAAATGAATGACCGTTTGCCTTTGGTGGATGTATCGCCGGTCTCCTTACGTGCAACCTCTTGGCGCGCGCCTTCAGGACGCTTGAGCCCTTTGATCGCGGGCGCATCGCTTAGCGATTGTGCTGTTCAGCTGATGGAGCGCGGCTCGATCACTATGGAGCATCTGTGTGTGCCACTTCTCGCTGTTCCTTTTATGGGGGGAGCCGCTTTGCGACTTCGAAATCCTGTAGCCGTTGCTTGGGATGGGCTAAAATTGACCACAGACGGACATCATCTCTCCTTGGAGGGAGACACCGAGAAATTGACGATCAACCTTGCCGAGCGCGTGACGTTCTATGCACCTGCAGAGATGATCGGGCACCGTAAACCCGTTGTTCGTGCCAATGTCAGCTCCGAAGACTGGGATCGCCTTGCCATATTCGCGCATCGCACATTCGCGCCAGCGACAGAGGCAAGCCGTCTAATGGGGGCGGGAGCAGGACTGAATGACAACGATTAATACAGTTCTCTTCACGCCTTACGTCAAAGATTATGGACCGTTTCACTTAGCACGGCCAGCAAATAGCAACTTATCCACTCCGAAAGATACCACAATGGCCACTACAGAAATCCTATCGCTTACTGAAATTGAAGATCTTGCATATCAGGCGCTCGTCAACGCGGGCACTTCAGAAGCAAATGCGCGCCCTCTCGCCGTAGCAACCGCGATAACAGAAGCCGATGGCATTTCTTCTCATGGTCTCGCTTATATTCCCATTTACGCGGAACATGTGAAATGTGGGAAGGTAGATGGGCAAGCTCAGCCGGAACTGCGACAGCCGAAGCCAGCGGTTATCACAGTAGATGCGGGCACAGGTTTTGCACATTCTGCCATTGAAGTGGGTTTCGAAGCCCTTGTGCCACTTGCTCGCGAGATGGGTGTGGCCGTTTTGGCAATCAATAACTCCTACAACTGCGGAGTTCTGGGCGTCCACACTCGCCGCCTGGCAGAAGCTGGGCTGCTGGGTATCGGGTTCACTAATGCACCGGCCTCGATTGCGCCCTCTGGCGGCAAAACGCCGGTGGTCGGAACCAATCCGTTTTCCATTGCCGCTCCTGATCCTGATGGCAACGCCGCTGTGTTGATTGACCAATCGGCCAGCACCATCGCGAAAAGTGAAGTGATGAAACATGCTCGCGAAGGCAAATCTGTACCGGAAGGTTGGGTGTTAGACGCAGACGGGCAACCCACAACTGATCCTCATGCTGGTCTTAAAGGTTCGATGGTTCCTTCGGGCGGATATAAAGGGGTAGGGATCGCGTTGATGGTTGAGTTGATGGCGGCTGCTATGACTGGGGCAACCCTTGGCACATCCGCAAGCCCGTTCTCCGGAACTGCGGGAGGCCCTCCGCGTACAGGACAGTTCTTCATTGCCATTGATCCTGTATCAACTTCAGGCGATGAGTTCCAAGTCCGCTTGCGGGACTTGATATCTTCCATCCGGACACAAGATGGCGCGCGCCTGCCCGGAGATGGACGCCAGACCAATCGCGAAAAAGCTTCAAAAGATGGTGTCGCGGTTGATACCTTGCTTTTACAGAAGATACGAGCGCTGCTCTAAAGATGACAGTGTATTCGGTGTATGAGTGGCTGTTGGTTGCGTGGGCTGCAACTTAATTTTTCGTCACTCTCGCCTGTATTGTGAAGGATTTCCCAGTGAGTCTTCATCTCTCACTGGGCGAATAAACATTTACAAAGCACCGATCAAATGCCGTACTTTCACACTGCATGAAGTAGGTTTATTGGTCCATTGCTTTTATGAGGTCCTCTTCTGATACGCGCAAAGACTCGTCAATGGTTGAACATAGTGCTGCTTGTTTATTGCCTTGAAGATGGACTTCAGTCACGGTCAAGCTCCTTAATCAAATTTGAGGAGAATTGAAGTTTGGCAATAAAGATTGAAATGCTACGAAATTTTGTAGCAGTGGCTGAGTTGGGAAATTTGAATGATGCGGCTGATCGACTGGGGCGGACACCATCAGCTGTATCAATGTCGCTCAAGCAACTTGAAGAACATCTTGGCGCGCCCCTTTTCGTAAGTGACCGCAAGAACCGATTGACGGCACTGGGACGGTTTACGCTGGCCGAAGGAAGCCGTGAAATCGAACAGTTCGCGCGTTGCATTGATGCGTTAACGACGTTCGCTCATGCAAGGATCGGAATTGTGAGGGTTGGTGCAGTTCCTTCCGTGACCGCTGCCTTGTTGCCAATGGTCGTCAAGGAGTTTGCTCGCGATAGACCCGACGTGACAATTCATATTCGAGATTTAGATTCAATCTCCGTACTGCGAGAGGTTGAAATGCAGCGTATCGACATAGGAATTAGTGCCAGCACAACAACGATGTCGGCGATCAAGTCGAAACATTTATTTTCTGACAGGTTTGGGGTGTTGTGCAACGAAGACCACCCTTTAGTCAAAGAACATCGACCTCTGAAGTGGAGTGATCTCAAATCATATCCTTTGATTTCAAATGCCACTGGCGGTCAAATCAACCATCCGATTTTTCGCGAGATGGACGATGCGGCCTATTTACGTATTCGCAATACCAACTCAGTTTTAGGAATGGTCCGTGCGGGCGTCGGAATTACCGTTCTGCCCAAACTTACTATTAAAGGCCAAGCGCAGGGATTGTGTTTTTTGCCATTGGCAGAACCAAACATCAAACGCCATGTCAAAATATCATCCCGCGCGCATGAGGAATTGTCGCCAGTTGCAGCAGCGTTTGAACACGCAATCATTGATCGCGTTTCTGCTCGGAACGTTCGGGACTTCGAGTAACTTCAAATTTATTGAAATATACATAATTCTTTATCGATTGATTGGAGCTGGGCAACATGCAGGATTGCTCTATCAGGTCGACTTTTGTCGATCAGGTAATTAACGCGAACAGGGAAACTTAACATGACTACAAAATTTAGCAGACGCTCACTCATGGGCGCAACGGCGGCAGCCATGGTTATGGCAACAACCATGCCGCGCTTCGCTTTAGCGCAAGACCCAGATTTTTTGACCATAGGTGGCGGACCATCTGGTGGTGTTTTTGGTATCGTTGGAACGGCTATCGCCAGTCAGCTTGCTCAGGTGTTTCCTGACAGTATCATTGATGTGCAACCCGGTGGCTCTGGCCCGAACTTATTGCGGGTAGGGGCGGGTAAGGCTGACCTTGGTATTACATCTGCAAACAACGCGCTGGATGCTTGGGAAGGGCGTGACCCTGCGACGCCCGATGCGCCGGTGCAAAATGCACGGGGTCTTATGACGCTCATGCAAAGCGCAGTTCAAATTTGGGTAGATGGTGATTCAGACATCCGCACCCTCGACGATTTGCGCGGCAAACAGATCAGTGCAGGCCAACCAGGTCAAACTTCATGGCTTACATTTGAGAACCTGTTGGCTGCGGCGGGAATGACAATCGCGGATATAGAAGTGGATGGAGGAAAAGTGCATCCGTTGAGTTGGTCAGAATCTCACGAGGCATTGAGCAACGGTCAGCTCGACGCTGTGATGTGGCTTTCGCTTTGGCCCCATCCGACTGTTCTGCAAAATGAAACCGTGAGGCCAATGCGGGCTTTATCATTTGAACCTGACGTTTTGGAGAAATTCTTGGCGGAGAATGGTGGAGGCTTTGAACGCATTACGCTTCCGGCAGGGCTTTTTGGCGGTCAAGACATACCCGCAGAGACAGTCGGCACAAATACGATTTTGTTCGCTGCGGCGGATATGTCCGACGACACGGCCTATGCCATCGTCAAACAATTGTGGGAAGGCCGTGAGGACATGTACGCAGCTCATTCACTTCTAAAGTACATGACCGTTGAAACCGTTGGAAAAGGTATGATCCTGCCAATTCACCCCGGTGCACGCAAATATCTCGAAGAGCAAGGTATCGAGCTTACCGATTCCATGTTCGACGTAAATTAAGGATTTAGATGATGACCACCGAAGCAGTATCTACGTCCGGCGCGGTATCCTTTCGTGAGAAAATGATCATTGTTCTGGCTCTGGCTATGACCGCGTTCCATCTTGTAGCAGCGTCACCTTTGTGGCTTGCTCCAAACCTATTGTTGCGCGCGACCCACATCTTATTCGCTGTGGTCATCATCTTTCTTCTGCAACCTACAGCAAGAGGGAAATTGGGAAAGCTCGTTGATGGCATATTGATTGGCTTATCAATTTTTACACTTGGATATGCCGCACTGTTTCACAGCCAAATTGTTATTCGACCACCTTGGACGTTGGATGCTTCGATTTTGGAGTTGTTTGTTGCAATAGGCGCCATTGCGGTTGTGTTGGAAGCGACGCGCAGAAGTCTTGGCATGGCGATTGTTTGGCTATGCTTTGTTTTCATCATTTACGCTTTCATAGGTCCCGAGTTGCGCCATGTCAGTTGGTTAAAACCCTTGGCTCATGGCGGCGTAGGTATCAACGAATTCGTTGACCAAATGTATTTCAGTTTTGAGGGGATTTTTGGGACAGCGCTGGGTGTGTCGGCGGAATACATCTTTCTTTTTGTAATGTTCGGGGCAGTACTACAGGTGGCGGGCGGGGGTGATTTTTTCATCACCATAACTCGCGCTATGACAGGTCAAAGCCGCGGGGGCCCTGCTAAGATTGCTGTCGTGGCAAGCGGGCTTATGGGAATGATGTCAGGCAGTGCAGTTGCCAATGTGGCGACCACCGGATCTCTGACCATTCCAATGATGTTAAAGCTCGGATATCCACGCCGGTTCGCGGGCGCCATCGAAGCAATTGCGTCGACGGGCGGTCAATTGACGCCACCGATTATGGGTGCGGCAGCTTTCCTTATGGCTGGCATACTGGGAATTAGTTACCTTGAAGTCGCGGCTGCTGCCGTTATTCCTGCTGGCTTGTTCTACGTCGCATTGCTTTTTGCTGTTCACTTGGCGTCGGTAAAGCTCAACCTCCAACCGCTCGATCCTGCTGAGGCAGGGTCAACTCGCGCGGTTTTGCTCGGAGGTTGGACCTTCCTTATTCCTGTCGTAATTTTGGTTGCTTTAATGTTGCAGGGTTATTCGGCAACCTTTAGTGCCTTTTTTGGCGTAATTGCTGCTTTCTTTACTCCCTATCTTCGTCGCTCAACATTTGTTCACTGGCGTCAGCATGTCGCTGGAGTGCGCTTGGGCGTTGAAGGGGCGGTAGTTGTCGCGGCGGCCTGTGCTTCCGCTGGGATAATCGTTGGGATCGTCCAAATTTCGGGACTCGGGTTCAAGTTTAGTTCCGTAGTCACCAGCTTTTCTGGTGGGTCGTTAGATATAGCCTTGGTCTTGGCGATGATTGCATCCTTCATTTTTGGAATGGGGATGCCCACGACAGCGGCATATATCGTTCAGGCAACTCTTGTTGCACCTGCATTGGTCAAATTGGGTGCCGATCCTCTTAGCGCGCATATGTTTGTATTTTATTATGCTGTGCTGGGGCAGATCACGCCTCCACTTGCGGTCGCTGCATATGCCGCGGCACCGATTGCTGGTGAAACCCCAAGCCGCGTTGGGTGGATGGCATTTATGATTGGTCTGCCGATCTATATCATTCCCTTTATGTTCGTCTCAAATACCGTTCTACTGACGCCAGAATTGAGTGTTGAACTGTTTTATACGCTGGTCCGGTCTGTGGTCGCAGTTGCCTCCCTGTCTGCCGTGGTCATTGGGTGGCTGTTTGGCGCTGCGTTAAGTCGAATTTTGCGGGGTGTCTTAGTCTTATCGGCAGTCATGATGATCCATCCTGACGTAATTTCAACTGTTGCTGGTGTCGCGATGTTGGCAGGCATTTACTTTTTCCAGCGGCGCCAAGCAAAGTTTCAAATGGAGGGCGCATCAGCATGAATGAGCTATTTAATATTCCAGAACCTATTGGAACAGATTACGAATACATTATGGCTTCGCGCCATGGTCGGATGTTGATGGCTGCGGGGCAGATAGCAAAAGTTGCGCACAACAAGCTGCACGCAATTGGTAGGTGTGGCGATGAGGTCGACCATCAAACCGCCAAGAAAAATGCCGAGATTTGTGCAGGGCAGGCGTTGGCTTGGCTTTCAACCCAAGCTGAGCCAGGCGAAAAGCTGGAACGTATTCTGCGTGTGACGACTTATGTCGCTGTCGGGGACGACGTTGTAGATATCTCACGTATTGCGGATGCGGCATCCAAAGTTTTCATTGCAGCTCTTGGGGATCGCGGGAAGCATCCAAGATCAGTTATTGGCGTCAGTAGGTTGCCACGTAACGCCCCAGTCCTATTGGAGGTGACCGCAGTTATTGGGCCTTGTGAAGTCTGATTCCACGATCTGATAGGCCTGCCTTCGCAGCACATTTGAATTCCTGCTCTGGTTGAGTGAACGGCTACGTCGTCAAGGTTTATCAACAGGGGCTGGGCTACGTATTCGACACTCTTTCCCAAAAACTATAAGGAAGTTCAATAATTTAAAATCCGAAGTTTTTTTGCTGAACGGGAACCTCAAAGGGTCAGGTCCGTTAATGACCTGACCCGAGAGTGAAGTGGTCCGGCAAATTCAGACAGCGTGCCAAGATGTATCCGGCACTGACGATGGGATACGGAAATGACGAGGAGACGCAGTTTTTCGGACAAGTTTAAAGCCACGGTCGCCCTTGCGTAAGCGTTCGCTGGACATCACGTGCAGCTTAGCTTGACAGCTTGAAGTTCCACGGCAGCAGGTCGTCTATGCAGTTTTGCGGATGACCATTGGCGATCGCTGTCAAGGTGGCCTTGAGATAAGCAAAGGGTTCTATGCCGTTAATCTTGCAGGTCTCGATCAGAGAAGCGACACGGCCCCAGGCGATGCCACCTTCGTCGTGACCCGCGAAGAGCGCATTCTTACGATTGAGAGTGATCGGTCGGATCAGGTTTTCGACGCGGTTGTTGTCGATCTCGACGCGCCCATCGGTCAGGAAGGTCTGCAACCCGTCCCAGTGATTATGGATGTAGGTCAGCTTTTCGCCAAGCCGAGATTTACTGGATATCTTGCGGCGTTGTGCCTGCAGCCAGTCGCCAAAGGCTGCGACCAAGGGGGCAGTGCGGGCCTTGCGGGCTGACAATCTCTGGCCAAGGTCGACGCCACGGATATCGGTTTCAACGGCATAGATTTCGGCAATGTGGCGCAGGCCTTCGGCGGCGATCTCTGAGCCGTCGCGGTCGAAGACTTCCTTCAGCTTACGGCGCGCGTGTGCCCAGCAATGAGCCACCCGAATGGGATCACCGCCCTTGCGGGTAGGCTTGGTCAGGCGGTTATAGCCCTGATACCCGTCGATCTGCAGGATACCGTCAAAGCCGGTGAGGAATGTTTCGGCATTCTCGCCCGCCCGACCAGGGGCATAGAAGTAAACCACTCCGGGCGGGGCCTCGCCGCCCCATGGCCGATCATCACGGGCAAGCGCCCAGAGATAGCCAGTTTTGGTTTTGCCGCGCCCCGGATCCAGCACCGGGGCGGTGGTTTCATCCATGAACAGTTTGTCGGATCGTTTCAGATGTTCGGCCAGTCGGTCGACAATGGGCTTAAGGTGGAACGCCGCCTTGCCAACCCAATCCGCCAGCACGGCGCGGTGCAGATCAAGACCCGCCCGCGCCAAAATCTGGCTCTGGCGGTATAATGGCAAATGATCGGCATACTTACTGACCAGCACATGAGCGATGGCCGCCTCGGTCGGCAACCCGCCCATGATCAGATGCGCTGGAGCGGGGGCCTGGGTCACGCCGTCGGTGCAGGTCCGGCAGGCGTATTTCGGGCGCACGGTGACAATGACGCGCAACTGGGCCGGCACGATGTCCAGCCGCTCGGCTCACGGTCTTCACCGATCTTGTGCATGATACCGCAGCCACAGGGGCAGATCAGGCTGGCGGGTTCGATAACCTCTTCGATGCGCGGGAGTGTGGCCGGGAGATTGCCGATGGTGCGCTTTGGCGCAGGCTTGGTTGCCCTTTTGTCACCTGTCTTGGTGGTCAGCTGCTCCTTTTGCACCTCGACCTCGGCAAGTGCGATGGACAAGTCTTCGAAGGCCAGCTGCCGCTCATCCTCGGTCAGCTTTTCCGAGCGTTTGCCATGTAGGGCATGGTTCAACTCGGCGATCAGGTGCTCTTGCCGCTGGGTGATTTCCGTCAGCGCCGCCACCTCTTCCATCAACGCCAGAACCGCCGCGCGTTGCGCAGCCGGGATAGCAGAAAGATCAAGTGATGGGGCATTTTGCATAGGCCAGAACCACCAAAAAACCACAGTGAAATCACGCAAAAACATACGGTTGGTTCATTCTGCCGCAGCAGGTGGGCGTGTCTCCAAGGCCTTAACTTTACGCCAGTCCAGACCGGCAAACAGGGCCTCAAACTGAGCGTGGTTCAGCGCCATCACCCCGTCCTTGATCGCAGGCCAGGTGAAGGCTGCCTCCTCCAGCCGCTTGTAAGCCATCACCAGTCCCGTGCCGTCCCAGAAAAGCAGCTTCAGTCGATCCGCTCTGCGCGACCGAAACACAAACACTGTGCCCGTGAATGGATCCTTGCGCAGCACCGATGACACGATTGCAGCCAGGCCATCATGACCTTTCCTGAAGTCCACGGGCTGCGTCGAGACCAAAACCCGCACGCGGTTTGACGGGAACATCATGGCCGTGCCCCAATGGCCCGCACGATCTCGGCAATCCGGTCAGAACTGGTGGTGCCATCGAGCCTGATTATCACTTGGCCGATCTCAATCGCGATAGGGTCAGCGGATGCAGCGTCAGACTTGGTAAGCGGCGCAGACACTGCTGGCACAGGAGTATCGCCGCCATCATCCGACACCACGATTGGCGCAAAACAAAAGTCGACCTCTTCAACTGCGGGTAAAACCAACCTGCCGTCACGCGCCCGACGGCGCCATTCCGACAGATGGTTTGCCCGAAGCCCATACCGCGCAGCAACCCCGTTCACCGTCGCGCCGGGCTTCAAACTCTCAGCAACGATCCGCGCCTTGACCTCATCCGGCCAGCGTCGCTGACCATTGGTCCGTATCTCCACCCCGTAGCTCCTGAGAAACTCCACCGTAGTCGCCATCGCGAAACTCCTGCACCGATCTCCATCGGATGCGGCATCGCAGATCAGACAATTGAACAAAAGGTGAGGGCCAGCGAACGCTTACGCCCTTGCGGCGCAGCGTGGTGACAAGACGGCGCAAGAGATTGCGGCCAAGCACAAAATCCACCCAACGCAGGTGACGACATGGAAACGGCAGGCGATTGACGGCCTGACGGGCGTGTTTTCCGACAAGGCAAAGAAGATCGAAGACAACTAGGCCGAAGTCAAAGAGCTCCACGCTAAGATCGGAAAGCTGGTGGTCGAAAACGATTTTTTGTCACAAGGGCTGATGCGATGAGCCCGTCTGAACGCAAAGCGATGATCAACCGGGATCGCACGGATCTGAGCCTGACCAGGCAGTGCAAGCTGCTAAAGATCAGCCGGTCGTCACTTTATTATACTCGTCGACCACCCTTCTCCAATATCCCGAAGATCGCCGGGGAACAAATTGGCCGTAGCCGTGATGGCACCATGCCCGCCACGTTCCAACACCGCCCAAAGTAGGTGATCGTCTCCAGTGTAGATGGCGAGATCAGGACATGCTTCAATGAAGGTAAACGTTGAATCAAGGTCGCCGGAACTGTCCTTGAGGCCCGCAAAAGCATTTGGACATGTGGTTAAAAGGCGCTGGATTGCGCGCACGCTTAGGCTGGCACCGGTAACTTCTGGGAAGTTGTATAGCACGATGTTTCGGGCATTCGTCCCAAGGCGGCGCACCAATTGCTCATAGAAGTCCACGATGCCATCGTCATCAGCTGGCCTGAAGAAAAACGGTGGATGGATCAGCGTACCTGCGCAACCTTTATCCATCGCATGGTTGCTCAGTGTCGCCGTATCTTCGACGCTCGCACAGCCCGTCCCAACAATCAGCGCTGAAGGCAAGATGCCTTTCGCAATGAGTCCGTTCAAGGCGCGTTGCCGTTCCGTAATGCCGAATGAGGGGCCTTCACCGGTCGTGCCGAATAAAACAGCGCCATCGCAGCCGTTCCGAAGGACCCAATCGCAATGGAGGTACAGAAGGTCGGGATCTATGGCGCCACCTGAGTTAAGTGGGGTAACTAAGGCCGCACAATATCTGGGTAAGTCGTTCATATGTGGCTCCAGCGCTCTTATGGCAAAGTGGTGAAAGGTGTCAGATCGCACGTTGGAAGCGAGAAAACGCCCCCAACGCACTTATCATCGGATCTCCAGTTTTATTCGCCTTGGAATGATAGGTCGTATCCGAACCACTTAATGGACAACTCGGCAAGAGTGCCATCTGCCAGCATTTCGTCGATGGCTGCATTAACGCGTTCGTTCAATTCATTGTCGCCCTGTTTGGACGCGACAGCCTGACCTTGACCGAATTCAGCATAGTCGGCACTCGCCAAGAGCTGCCCGATTTGCACAAGTTCGCGCTCGTTATTACCGGCAAGAAAAGGTTCGAGGGCAGCGCGTTCCATGAGGCCCGCATCCAGCCGACCTGCGATGACGTCGTCGACAATTTGCTCAGGGCGATCGTAATTGCGGATCGTGGATTCGCTGAAATGAGCTGCCACCACCGCAGAGTGAGTGGTGCCGATCTGTACGCCGATCACCTTGTCCGAAAGAGCGGACGCAAGCGCTTCGCTTTCGGTCGCGGCCAAACCTTCGTTGCTGGAAATGGTAAAGAATGCATTCGGCGCATCAGCATAGGCTGTGCTAAAATCAACCATCTGAGCACGTTCATCGGTGATGGAGATGCCAGAGATTACGAAGTCGAACTTACCGATTTGAAGGCCGGGCAGAAGGCCGTCATAGGCTTGGTTAATCCATTCGCATTCAGCATCGATCCTATCACAGATGGCATCACCGACGTCGCGATCAAATCCGATGATTTGGTTGTCTTGATCTACAGATTCCCAAGGCGGATAATCCGCGCTTGTACCGATGCGCAGAGTTTCTGCCTGTGCTGGTACGCCGAGCAATGCGGCAGCGATTAATGCGTGAACAGTCTTCAAGGTCATTCTCCAGTTTCGGTAAAAGGTGAAGCATCGACGCTTCTATTCGAGACTGCCATTTGCGATCCAATGTAAAATTTGAAATATAGAGGGTATACATCGGATATTTCGATGTAATAGTTTTGAGGCCAAGATCTATGAGACGTTTACAGGATATTGATCTAAAGTTGCTGCGCACGTTTCAGGCGATCGTTGATGCAGGGGGAGTGTCTGCTGCGCAAGCCGTTCTAAATACGTCGCAATCCACGCTCTCTACTCAGCTGGTCGAACTCGAAACCAGGCTGGGATTTAGTTTGTGTCGACGCGGTCGCGGCGGGTTTTCTTTGACCTCGGAAGGCGAGAAGCTGCTTGAATCTCTCGAAGATCTCACATCTGCAGCAGAACGTTTTCAGAATTCGGTTGCCTCAATTTCAGGCGAAATGCGAGGCGTGCTGCGTCTGGGCGTTATGGACGCAATGCTCGCCAACAGTGCTTGGCCCTTACATAAGGTAATCGAGAGATTTTCCCGCAGGGCGCGCGAAACAGTCGTCGATCTGACACTGATTACGCCCACCAAAATGGAAAGTTCTCTGCTTGATGGGCGCAGAGACGTTGTGATTGGTCCCTTTCCTCAACGCAGCCCCAGTCTGTGTTACATACCGCTCTTTAGTGAACGTCACTCGATCTATGCAAGCCATGATCACCCACTTTCGGGCAGACCGGAAGTCTCAATTGACGCGCTTGCACAGCACGGGTTAGCGGCCACGGCGGGGGAGCTTCAACGATTTCCCTTTATCCGTGGCTTGCGATCCAAACGTAACAGACAGAATTCCAAAGGTGTCTATATATCAGCGACAGTGGATCAGATGGAAAGCCACGCGATCTTGATTAAATCCGGACGCTATGTCGGTTTCCTTCCCGACTACGTTGCTCAGACCACCGGTGGCTTTGTGCAGCTCAAAACCACACCGGAGTTGCAGTATCTATCACCAATCTATCTGGCACATCGGCGTGACGCCGAATTGAACATCATACTACGTTCCTTCCTGAAGATTGCTGCAAACCAAGAACTTCAAGACAGCGCCTTGGTGAGATCAGGGGCCATCACCGCGCTCGATAGTAACGAGTAACATCGGATATATCGATGTATTGATCTAAATCCTCGTATTTTTCGGAGCGTCAAGAGGGGTTAGCCAAGTCCGGCAGCCTGTCGGCGTGGCCGACCCGAACCCGAGGTAGTTCATCATGCTTGAAGTCGTAGCACCTTATGCGATGCAATTGTTGCAGGGGCTTTCGGTCACTTTGAAAATCGCCTTGGGCAGTTTTATTTTGGGACTTGGCCTTGCCACTGTCTGCGTCCCTTTGCTCACGTCGAGATTCACGGTTTTGCGGCGGGCTCTCGGATTTTATGTCGCAGTTGTGCGCGGATTGCCCGAACTGCTGATCATCTTCCTCATCTTCTATGGCGGAACCGTTCTTTTGACAAAGTTGAGCGGCAGTTATTTCGAAGTGAACGCTTTGGCTGCGGGTATTGTCGCTCTCGCAGTTGTGGCCTTTGCATATAACCTCGAGATCTTGCGCTCGGCGCTGAACGATATTCCAAGCGGGCAATGGGAAGCAGCCACGACCCTTGGATTGAATCCGGTGCAGACCTTCGGGCGCGTCATTCTTCCGCAGTTGATGAGGCGTGCTCTTCCAGGACTTGGCAATCAATGGTTGATCACGCTCAAGGAAAGCGCTCTGGTTTCGATCATCGGGCTTGAAGAGCTCATGCGAAAGTCGGTCGTGGCCGCAGGTGCAACGCACGAACCACTAACCTTCTACCTCTCCGCTGCATTTCTTTACATCTTGATCACCGCTGTTTCGGGCCTTGTTTTGACCCGTCTCGACAAGCGGCTAACGCCTTCGATCTGAATGGAGCTACCATGTCATTTGAGCTTTTCAAAAATGCGCTGCCCGTGATCCTTGATGGCCTGTACCTGACAGTTGTCATTACGCTTTTGGCTTTCGCGCTCGGACAACTTGTGGCTCTGCCGCTGGCTCTGCTGGCGAACGCCTGCAGCCGTTGGTTATCGTCTCCCGTGCGAACCTATATTTTTTGTATCCGTGGAAGCCCGTTGTTGGTTCAGCTCTTTATTATTTACTATGGGTTTGGCAGTTTGGAGCTTGTCCGATCAAGCCTACTTTGGCCGATCCTTCGTGAACCTCTCTATTGCGCGATCTTGGCAGTGGGGTTGAATTCAGCCGCCTATGTCGCCGAGCTTTTACGTGGCACCATCCGGCAATTCCCTGTTGGCCAGTCCGAAGCAGCCAAGGCGCTTGGGATGAGCGGCTGGCAAGCAATGCGCCATATCACATTACCTCAGGTCTATCGCAGTGTGCTGCCAGTGCTCGGGAACGAAATCGTTCTTGTGATGAAGGCCAGCTCGCTCGCAAGCGCCGTTACCGTGGTGGAAATGACTGGCGCTGCCCGCGCCTTCGTCGCTCGCACTTATGCGCCCTTCGAGGTCTTTGCAGCTGCAGGGTGCTTCTATCTTATCTTCGGTCTGGTTCTGGCCATGACATTCAAGGCGCTGGAGCGGCAGGTGGCCGTTCCCGGGCTTCACCGTTGATAAACCGCACACAGGGAAAAAAGAAAATGACGAAAGATACTCTTTTGATATCTGCTACGGGTTTGCGCAAATCCTATGGCTCGCATCTGGTTTTGGACGGCATCGACTTACAAGTTTCCGAAGGCGAAAAAGTTGTTCTGTGCGGTCCTTCGGGTTCGGGAAAGTCGACACTTATCCGCTGCCTTGCAGGGTTGGAGGCTCGTCAAGGTGGTGAAGTTGTAGTTGGTGGCCACGCTCTGGACGCCGACTGTAAAAATGTTGGCCAGTATCGGGGCGATGTTGGCATGGTGTTTCAGAACTTCAACCTTTTCCCACACCTTTCGGTCGTTCAGAACCTGATGCTTGCGCCACGCTGTGTGAGGAAGTTGCCGAAATCCGAGGCCCATAACCGCGCAATGGCGTTGCTGGAGCGGGTCCAGATGGCCGATCGCGCCCACTACTACCCGGGCCAACTTTCAGGCGGTCAACAGCAACGGGTAGCTATGGCGCGTGCGCTCTGCATGCAGCCTCGTGTTATGCTATTTGACGAGCCGACTTCGGCTCTGGACCCGGAAATGGTGGGCGAAGTGCTTCAAGTAATGATGAGCTTGGCAAAAGACGGCATGACGATGATCGTCGTCACGCACGAGATGGGTTTTGCCCGGTCAGTCGCAGACAGGGTCATCTTCATGGATGGTGGCAGCATCGTTGAAGAAAACACCCCGACCGATTTTTTCGAAAATCCAGCAGAACCCCGCACGCGGGCCTTCCTCAATCGCATCGAACATCATTGACAGTTTCGGAGACAAGTCATGACCAAAGCCATTCAAGCCCCCATCGTATTGGAAGCGCAGGACGTACGAGATCACCTTTCAAAGCTTGACGCGCTCGGCGCCATGCGGACGCTCTTTACCAACCTCGGTCAGGACAAGGCCGTTCAGCCGGCGCAGACAGTCACCCTTTTACCCGGCGACAGCGGGGATTTTATCACGTATATGGGTGCCAGTGCAGAACCGAATATCTTTGGTGCCAAGCTCTCGCCCTATCTGCCGCAAACGGATGGCCCCATCATCACTGCCTGGACGCTCCTGATGTCTGCAAAGACCGGTCGCCCCCTGATGCTGTGTGACTCGGGCGAGTTGACGACGCTACGCACAGCGGCAACCACTGCGCTCGCTGTCGACCTATTGGCTCGCGCACAGGCAAGGACGCTGGCCATCATTGGCGCAGGATCTGTAGCGCGGGCGCATCTGGAACAAGTGAAAGGTCTGCGCGACTGGGATGAAATCCGAGTGTTTGCACCCAGCCTGAAAAACGAAAATGCGGCCGCAAAATGGATCGCGTTGGATGAGCGTATTCGCGTTGCAGGCAGTGCCGAGGATGCCGCCAAGGGGGCCGATGTTGTTATGCTTTGCACCTCTTCCGGCACACCTGTTCTCAAGACTGAAGCCGTTGCGCCCAACGCGCTTGTGACCTCCATAAGTACCAACGTCGCTAATGCGCATGAGGTTGAACCGACTTTTCTTATGCAGGCAGACGTCTATTGCGATTACAGCACCACAACGCCCTCATCGGCGGGAGAAATGAAGCTGGCAGCGCAAGCGGGGTGGTCTCCTGACAGTATCCGCGGTGATCTTGCGGGGCTGGTCTGCTCAAATTGCCCTGCACCAACGGGCGACCGCCCAGTCTTTTTCCGTTCCATAGGCTTGGGGCTTGAAGACATCTTCATGGCTCATTCAATCTACAACGCAGCAACGTGCTGAAAACCCAAGAGGATAGTCAAATGAATATTCAACCTTTCGGCGTCGAAATTTGGATGAATGAGTTCGAAAACAACTGCGAGCTCAATCTTGCAGAGACCTGCGTGGCCTCCATCACGCTTGGTGAGCTGATTGATATTGCAGGACTCCGCGATACTATCCTCGACGATCTGTCAGGCATGAAGATGTCTTATGGTGCTATCGAAGGCAGCGCCCGGTTGCGCGATGCCATCGGCGGTCTTTATGAAAATCAAAGCCGCGAGAACATCATCACGACCCATGGAACAATTGGGGCGAACGCGCTTGTTCACCAGACATTGATCAGCCGGGGCGATCACGTAATTTCGGTGATACCAACCTATCAACAGCATTACTCGATCCCTGAAAGCATCGGTGCCGAAATCGAGCTTTTGCACCTGCGTGCTGAAAATAATTTCCTGCCAGACCTCGACGTTTTACGCGCGATGGTGAGGGCGGACACTAAACTGATCGCGATCAACAACCCCAACAACCCCACAGGGGCCTTGATGGATGCTTCGCTGCTCGGAGAAATTGCAGCCATCGCACGCGAGGTTGGCGCTTGGTTGCTTTGCGACGAAGTCTACCGTGGGACAGATCAGGTTGGCGATGGCTACACCGTTTCTGTCGCGGACATCTATGAAAAGGGCATCAGCACGGCTGGCATGTCCAAGGCATACTCCCTCGCAGGATTGCGTGTCGGCTGGATAGCTGGCCCACGCGAATTGCTGGAAGACGTCATGGTTCATCGCGACTACAATACGATCTCAGTCGGTCGTATCGACGAACATTTTGCGGCGATTGCACTTGAGAACAAAGGTGCGATTATCGCAAGATCGCAAAATATTACACGCAACAACCTGGCCATCCTACGCGAATGGGTAAATGGCGAACCGTTGATCAGCTGGGTCGAACCCCAGTCAGGCACGACTGCGTTGCTGCGTTACGATTTGCAAATACCCTCACGTGATCTGTGTGTGGCACTTTTGGAAGAGGAAGGCGTTATGCTCACCCCGGGCAGCGCTATGGCCATGGAGGGATGGCTGCGCATCGGGTTTACCAACCCCGCGGAGAACCTGAAAGAAGGCCTTGGGCGGATTAGCGAGTTTCTCGCACGCCGGAAAGGATAACGGATGGACGACCTGCCTGCAGACTGGATCGCTGATGCCGTGGCCTTGCGGCAAGACCTGCATCGCCATCCGGAACTGTTGTTTGACCTCCCACGAACCACAGGGATCGTGGCCCAAACCCTGCGGGCATGGGGATGCGATGAAGTTGTTGAAGGTATCGGGCGCAGCGGTGTTGTCGGTGTGATCAAAGGCAGGAACGCGGGCCCGACAATCGGGCTTCGTGCAGACATGGACGCGCTACCAATGTCCGAAGCAACGCAGCTTCCTTACGCATCCCAAAGCGCAGGTAAGATGCACGCCTGTGGGCATGATGGGCATACGGCAATGTTGCTTCTCGCGGCGAGGAAGCTGGCGCAGTCACGCGATTTCGCGGGGATCGCCGTACTCGTGTTTCAGCCCGCCGAAGAAAACGGCGGTGCTGGTGCGCGCGCAATGGTGCAAGATGGCCTCATCGAAAGGTTCGGTGTGGAACGGATTTTGGGCCTCCACATCATGCCTGGTCTACCGAAGGGACAATTCGCAACCCGTAGCGCGGGCATCATGGCGGCAGCTGACAGTTTGCGCATCACCGTTACCGGCAAAGGCGGACACGCCGGTCGCCCAGAAACCTGCATTGATCCATTGTTGGTTTGCAGCCATATACACCTCGCGCTGCAATCAATACTGTCGCGCAATCTTGAACCGACGCAGGCGGGTGTTGTCTCTGTCACGATGATAGAAGCGTCGGACAACGAGGATTCTATTGCGCCTCAGGCGATAATGCGCGGCACCGTGCGTACGCTTGACGAAGAGGCGCGCGATTTAATCGAAGCGCGGTTAAAAGCGATGGTGCCTGCCATCGCACAGGGGTTTGGTGCAGAAGCAGAGGCAACCTATTTGCGCGATTATCCGGTGACTTGGAATGACCCGGAGACTACAGAATTTTTCGCAAACGCCGCAGCAAAGATCACGGCAATCGACAGTGACACGCCGCCGCGCATGATCAGCGAGGATTTTGGTTTCTACGGCGCGGCGGTTCCTGCTGCTTTTGGTTTCCTGGGGATGGGCGATGGCCCGGGTTTGCACGACCCGAACTTTGATTTCGATGATAACCTTCTTCCAACGGGTGCAAGCGTTTGGCTGTCAGTCATGTCTTGTAACACCTGACACTTCTCACAGGCCAGATTCTTGATGAAACGCATGAGGAATGGCTGGGGGCGTGAGCTTTGCAAAGTCCGCTTTCGTGGAACTTTCGACCTTGGTGTTCAGCGCAGCGAATGACCGGTTCTCTAATTGGGTGTCTGGGTCAAGCTCGTTTTCCTTCTTTGGGTTGTTAGGGATCGTTTGTCCGGGTCACGCTTCTCTTCGCAGTCTGGTTTGGCGTTCGAAGTGCGCCGCTGCATGCATGTGTCGGCATGGAAGTGGAGAGCCCCGCTTTTCGGCGCGCTTCAAGTTGCGCAGCAGACATTTTCGGCTTCATCCACGAACCTCGTCCGGATTGGACGATCCCATCAGGTTAATTGTTAGGCTACTTGTTCATGCCGTGCCTCCAACTTGTTCCTGACGGAATTCGCTGCCGTCGATCCATATACGGTGGAGCAGAACGGCAAGTTTGCGGGCGACGGCAACAACGGCGCGTCGGCGGCCTTTGGTGCGCATCAATCGCATACCCCATGATTTAATCTGTGACCCTGCCATCGTTCGCATCAGCAATGCGTTGGCGGCTGCATATAGAGTTGCACGAACATCCCGATCTCCTGCCTTCGATATTCGTCCAGGATTGTCGTGCTCCCCTGACTGAAAGCGCCTCGGTGTGAGCCCAAAATGCGCAGCGACAGTACGAGAGCGTCTGAACCGGCTCGGATCATCAACTGCCGCCTTGAATGTAAGTGCTGCAATCGGACCAACACCCGGTACGGTCATCATGCGCATACAGACCTCGTCTTGAGATGCCGCACGTTTCACGCGTCGATCCAGCTCCAAGTAGTGTTGGAACAAGACCACCCGCGCGTCGAGCAATGGAATGATCGCATGCGCAAGGACGTCGTCCATCTCGATCATGGGCCGCACCAGACCATCAAAGGATCCGTGTTTCACTGTTCGGGGTAATCGCACACCAAAGATCTTCAGCAGCCCTCGTACTTCGTTGGCCAGATCCATCGTCTTCTTGAGCAACGCTTTACGCGTGCTCAAAAGCGCCCTCATCTCGTGGACCTCCCGACTCTTCATGTGAACAGGGCTGAACCACCCAGTTCGCAATATTTGGGCAATGCCCTTGGCATCCGTCTTGTCAGTCTTGTTCCGCATCGCAGACAAGGCGGCACTCACCTGACGCGCCTCCATACAAACGACGTCGAACCCAGCCGATTGCAAACCAAAGAACAGATGTTGGCTCATTGCTCCGGCTTCAAAACCAACGCGTTTTATCGGGTGCTCAAAAGCTGCAAGACAATCGGCGATGTCCTCGACTTCGCAGGGTAGCTCTCGCTCGAGGTAAACCTTGCCTTTGTTATCAACGATGCACAGCGCACACGACCGGAGCGACACATCTAATCCAACATAATATTCATCTTCTGTCTCCCTTGTTCACAGCTATGCTGTGATCCTATCGGGAGCTCGACCAAAGTGCAGGGTCAGCCCAATTACGCATGCTTCTCTCTCCTGCCTCGACCGCGGCAAAGAGGTCGGCCGACCGCTTTACCGCTTCAGACAGGAGGTGGGTGCGAAGAGAAATCGACAGAAACGCGGGAGCACCCAGATGCCGAATTTTTTTGGGCCAGCGCCGTCTGAAATAGAAGATCCCGTTTATGCGAACGAGGTGAAGCCCCCACCTTCTCGATGGTTCCCGCGTTCTACCTCCCGCGCAATGTGAACCAGTTTGTGAACCACCGCGACGTGGAGACGGGAGGCTGGCCGCTTGATCAACGGCTATCCCATTGGGAAGTATGGAGTTTTTTGAGGTCGTTGGCTGGGATGGTAGGATTCGAACCTACGGTACACTGTACCAAAAACAGTTGCCTTACCACTTGGCTACATCCCAACGTGGAGCGGTATTTAGTCTGAGCCTGCTGTCTGCGCAACCCCTTTTTGAGATGTTTTTTGAAAAAACATGAGATGGTTCTGAAAAAATGGCGCGTTTCGTGAAAGTGGGGCGGCCTTTCGCAATCATCCAGTGTTTTCGGACAGTTGCGAAAGGCTTCAAGTGTTTCTCGGCGCTGTTTTTCAGGTCCGCGAAGTTACGCAGAGACCTGTTCGCGCAGCACGGCTGCGGTGAGCGAAGCGATCAGGTAGATGCCGGAGAAAATCAGCATGGCCAGAAGCGTGTTCTCGAATTTGCGCGGGTAGGTTGGCTCGTCAGGCGCCACAGGGCGCGAGGAGAGCGAGAGGTAGCGCACCTGCCGGTTGGCTTCGACACGCGCCGCTTCGAGCGCCTGAATGGCGGCCGAGGCCATAGCCTGGCGTGTCGCCAGATCGACCTCCGCCATGCGCAGTTCTGCGGTGATGCGTGCCAGAGAGTCGGCGCCCTCGTTGGCCTGCGTAAGTTGTGCACGCAGATCCGCAATCAGGGTTTCCAGACGACGGATGTCCCCTTGTGTGCCTTCCACACGGGCCTGGTTCGGGCGGGCATTGTCGAGCAGCTGTTGCAGTTGCAGTTTCTTTTGCTGCAGCTGTGTTTCAAACGTGGAGACCTGCGCCATGATCGAAGAGGTTTCCGCGTCCGGCGAGATGATGCCGAGCTGCTCCTGCAACTGCACGATCTTTTCCTGTGCGGCGAGCATTTTGGCCTCGGTGTCCTCAAGACTTTCGCGCGCGCCTTTCATCTGATCCTCGCGCAGACGCTGGGTCAATTGGTCGACCTGTTCCTCGGCGTATTTGATCAGATGATCGGAGAATTCCTGAGAGGTTTCCGGATCGGCCGCAACCACTTCCATGCGCAAGAGGCCTTCGGTGGGATCGTAACCGATGGTGACGCGGTCGAGGAAGACTTTGTAGGCTTGTTCGTTGGTCGGGTTTTCCGGCAGTCTCTGGAGCGGATCGATAGCATCGGAGGAGAAATGGTCCTTGAATCCCGCATCGGCATCAAGCCGGAGCATGGCGTCGCGCGATGTCAGGTAGTCCTGCACGGCAATCGAATCCTGCGAGGTGGCCAGAGACGTGCCTGACAGCAATCCGCCGAGACCGCCGCCCGCCGCCGAGGGCGATTCAGATTGCTGGATGATGAAGGCCGATTGGGTGGCATACATCGGAGTGGCGATCGCATAAAAATAGATTCCGGCCAAAATCGTCGGGATGCCCACAAATACCGCCAGCCGAGCCGCCAGCAAAAGCATCTTGCGGCGGCGTCTTTGTGCAATGTCCTGCTGGATTTGTGAAATCTCGCCGTCGCGGGTCAAACGCTCAAGGATGTCTTTCGAGGGCAGGGTGGATTTATTGTCGACTGTTTTCGGCAGCTTGGCCTCACCCGTCGTGGTCAGTTCCCGCGACGGTGCTTTGCCCTCTGTAGTCACAAGGTCAAGCACGGTGCTGCGCTGGAAGGGATCAATGCCTTTTTTGCGCAAAAGCCGGACAGCGTCGAAATCGGAGGTGACGGCCAGCCCGTGTTTCTGTGCCACGCGCCGCGCCAGACGCAATTGCCGTCCGGTGAGACCCTCGCGCCGGATCGCATCAATTTCGGCATCAATCGCGGTTTCATCGGCGGGGGTGACTTCTCCTTGCACGGCTGTGTTCTGTGCGGCGTCTCCATCCGCGGCGCTCAGGTCCAGTGAGCGGGCGACCTTGCCGCGCTTGCTTGCGCCCTTGCCCGCAGGTCCGGAGGCCGCAGCAGCGGCAGCCGAGCCGGGGAAGGGGGCGTCGCCAAAGCCGTCGGCGCTGGCATCCGTGTCAAAGAGCTTATCATCCGGCCCGAGTGTGGCCTTATTTGCGGCAGGTTTTACAATCTTTTCGACCTTCGCCGTGCTGGCAGATGCGGCCACGACCTGCGCGTCTTTGGTGCTGCGGGCTTTGCGGCGCACGCGGAATTTCTGGGCTTTAACCTTGGTAGTCATAGAGTGCCTTTGCTTCTTCCAGCGTGTCGAACATATGAAGCTGACCGTTTCTCAACACGGCCGCAGAACGACAGAATTTTTCAAGTGTGGCGGCCTGATGCGAGACCACGACAATGGTGGTGCGTTCAAGCCGCTCGCGCAGGATGCTCCCCGCTTTGCGGTTGAAATTGACGTCAGCGGTCGAAGGCATGCCCTCGTCAATCAGATATATATCGAAATCCAGCGCCAGAAGCAGCGCAAAAGACAAGCGCGAGCGCATTCCTGACGAGAATGTTGATACAGGCATTTCAAAATATTCGTCCAGTTCACACAGCCAGCGGCAGAACGCTTCGACATAATCGGGATCAAGGTCATAGAGCTGCGCAATGAAGCGGACGTTTTCGCGGGCGGTGTGTTTGCCGATCAAGCCGCCCATGAAGCCAAGCGGGAAGGACACACGGCAACTGCGACGGATTTCGCCTTCGTCGGGCTTCTCCAAGCCGGACATCATGTTGATGATTGTTGTCTTGCCGGTGCCATTGGGGGCGAGGATGCCAAGAGAATTCCCGAGCTCCACGCGAAAAGACGCGCGATCAAGGATCACCTTGCGCTGTTTGCCTGTCCAGAAGGATTTACTGACATTGTCAAACTCAAGCATCGTTACGCGCCTTGATACTGCCTCACCACGCAAACCGCCAAACAGAATTGCGTGAGAACAGTGTTAATAGACCATTTCGGCTATATTATGTCGCCGGAACGGCGGCAAATCCCTTTTTCACCCTGAAAATGTGGCAGGAATGGGGCCAAACTTTCGAAATTTGGCTCCAAACAGGAAACAGTTGCGGGATCAGAGGTGATGGCTACGCGGATTGTTTCTTCACGCCACACAGTTTGCCGGCAACAATCGCGACGATCGCGGCAAAGAAGGAGAAGAGCGCCCCCATCTTGGCTGCGGCCTGCACCGGTGTGCTGCCCAGCATGGTGTTTGCATCGAAGGCTACGGCTGCGATGAACAGCGAGACGGTAAAGCCAATGGCCGCCACGCAGCCAATCACAAAGAGGTCAATCGTCCGCATGCCCGCAGGCAGGCCGAGGCGGAAGACATGCGCCGCCAGAGCGCCCATTAGCAAGATGCCAAGCGGCTTGCCGATCAGCAGCCCTCCAAGCACCAACCATGTCGGCGAGCCGATGGCATTGAACTCGACGCCCGCATTCAGGAGGCCGAAGAAAAAGAGGATCACTTCGACAGGCAGTTTGAGCTTGTGCTCAATGTCGTTGAGAAGATCGTGCAGATGCTCCTCGGCGGCGGCAAAAATCCCGAAGGCCCGATCCGCGTGTGGGATGGTCGGAACGATGGGCAGCAGGCCCAGAGCCGGATGAATCCCCGCACGCATGAAACCATACCACGACAGGCTGGCCGCGATCAGATAGGGCCAGAAGGACAGGTGTTTGCGCACCCATGTCGAATTGGTCCGGAGCTGGTTGCCGACATCAAGCTTGCGCGGGAGCCAGTTGGCGAGGAGAAACACCGCACCCGCTGCGACCAGGGAGAGCAGCAGCCATTGCGGCGCAAGCGCACCGGTCGGGTAGAAGATCGCGAGGATCACAAGCCCCGCTGCGTCATCAGCAATAGCAAGAAGCAACAGGAACCGCACCGCAGGGTGTCCGGCCCCAAAAACCATGCGCCCCACAAGATAGGAAAAGGCGATGTCGGTCGCCGTTGGTACGGCCCAGCCGTTCTTGACCGCGTCAAACGTGTCCGAGCCAAGAAGCATGGCCAGCCCCAGATAGACCGCAATCGGCCCGAGCATCCCTCCGAAGGTCGCGACCAGCGGCGTGGCTGCCTTTTTCCCGCGCAAACTACCGTTTTTGAGGATCACGGCCTCCCAGACTTCTTTCGCGGCAATGGCAAAGAAGAAGGCCATGAACAGATCGTTGAACAGGTAGTGCAAGGTCAGGGTGCGGTGGACATGACCGTGTTCATCCACATGCGCGTGCCCGATGAAAAATTGGTCTGCAATCGGATATTCGACGAAAGCATGATAAGAGTTCGGGTCCACATTGGCCCAGATCAGCGCCATGATCGCACCGATAATCAGCAACAGTGAATAGTTGGCGATAAAGTTCCAGACCTTGTACATTCTCAGCCCCTCTTAGCCCGATGCAATTTCCTCCCGACACAGTTTCATCATTTGGCCACGCAAGGGTGTCCGTAGCTTTGATGAAATCAGGCCGCTCCGTTTCGCGCTTGTAAAGCGTTAGTCCCGTAGGAAATTTTATAAGCGCTCTTGTCGGGATAATTCAACCGGGCTCACAGGGCAAGCGCAGGCAGGATATGCCGGCGCTTGCCAATGCGTTTATGTTGTTCGGAGTGTCTTAGAAGGCCGACCAGATCAGCCCCGCCAGAACCGCGCCGGTGAGGGCAAATCCGATATAGGCGGCAAAGACACGCGGCTTGACCAAGGCCCAGACAGCGACCGCTGCGGGGATGCAAGACACGCCACCCGCAACCATGAAGGACATCGCGGCCCCCTCGGCCATGCCTTGCGAGATCATGCCGGACATCAAGGGCACGGCGGCAAAGCCATTGAGATAGGCTGGTGCTCCCACCAAAGCGCCGATGAGGATGGGCCGTATGCCTTCGCCGCCCATGACATTGGCGATCACGTCAGCTGGCAGGTAGGAGAGCATCACGCTTTCCAGCACATAGGCCACCACCATCCATTTGCCCAAGAATAGCAGGTTTTTTACAAAACTGGATTTGAAGGCGTCAATCCGGCTGTCCTCGCGCCAGAACCGCCATTCCGGCTTTCCGCGCAGCCCTGATGTGGCGCAGCAGGAGGGCTTGGTGAACTCCTTGAGGGGATCGGTGAAAAGTGCAGAGCCGCCCAGCAGTTTGACGCCAAAGCCGCCCAGCAGCCCGATACCCACGGCGGCTACGGTTTTGGCGATGGCGAAATCCATGCCCAGCTCGCCTGCGGTGACAAAGAACATCGCCGGCTCCATGAGCGGCGAGGCAAGCCAAAAAGCCATGACCGCTGAAAGCGGCACGCCGACAGCAAGAGAGGCGGCAATGAAGGGAATGACCTGACAGGAGCAGAAGGGTGAAATCCCGCCCACGATGGCGGCAACCATGATCATGTGGATTTCGCGGCCTTCAAAGGCTTTGGACAACAGCGTCTCCGCGCCCGAAGCCTGCACATAGGCCGTGGCAAGGATGGCGAAGAGTAGGAAGGGGGCGGCATGCCAAAGTGCGGCCAAGGTGAATTTGAAGGTCGGGAACAGGTTGGCCGGATCTAGGATCGCCACGGCGAGCAGGACAAGCCCCGTGACCAGCAACGCCTTGTCGAGTTTCTTCCAGAGTTGCGGCAGACGGGGCGGGGTTTGTGTGAGATCAGTCATGGCGGGCCTCCTGATCCGTGATTGGTGCCTCATGACAATGATGCTCCGGTGTGCAGGCCTCATCGGTGCAATCGGCGCAACATTCATCGAGCAGGGCGGTCAGCTGGCCTTGTAACGTGTCATAATCCGCCGCGATGCAAATGACCGAGCGCCCCTGTTTTTCCTGTTTCACCACATCCACGGCGGCGAGTGTTTTCATGTGATGGGTCAGCGTGGCCCCTGTGATACCAGTGCGATTGCCCAACTCTCCGATAGAGAGACCTTTGGGACCGGCGCGCAAAAGCGTGCGCAGGACGAGGAGACGTTGCTCCGACCCAAGCGCGGAAAACAGACTGGCGGCTTCGGCAAGGCGGATGTCGTCAAATTGCGAGGCATTTCGTGGCGCGGACATGGGGACTCCTGTCGGCTGTTGTGCGATTGATTTCTATATTTCTAAAAATATCAAAATGAGTCAAGTGGTGTTTTCGCGGCCCCCGTATTAGATTGATCGAATGAGTCTTGCCCAAGAGATCAAAAACTGCCGCCTCTGTGCGGAGCGTTTCAAAGCTACAGCTACCGCGCATAGCCCGCGTCCGGTGGTGTGGTTCCGTCCCGGTGCGCGCATCCTGATCGCGGGACAGGCTCCCGGCGCACGGGTTCATCAGAGCGGGCGGCCCTTCACGGACCCCTCGGGGGAACGGCTGCGCGACTGGATGGGGCTGGATGAGGCCACGTTCTACGATCAGGATCGTATTGCGATTGTGCCGATGGGGTTCTGTTTTCCGGGGTATGACGCCAAAGGATCGGATATCGCGCCGCCCGCACTGTGCCGTAACACATGGCATGAGCGGGTGATGGCGGAACTGGGAGAGGTTGAGTTGATCCTGCCTGTCGGACTTCATGCGCTGCGTTACCATTTGGGTCACAAAGGCAGCCTGACCGAGGCCGTCGCGAACTGGCGCGCCCATGCGCCGCGTCTCTACCCCTTGCCTCATCCGTCCTGGCGCAATACGGCTTGGCTCAGGAAAAATCCGTGGTTCGAGGCCGATCTTCTGCCCGACCTGCGTGCCCGTATCCAAGAGTTGCTGTGAAAGACCTGCCATGACCGAAGAAACACCGATTGATCTCGCTCATACTGCTATGGAGGCCGCGCCCCAAGACGACACTGCGCGATTGCGCTTCTTTGAACGTGTCGCGGATGGCGAGTGGTTCCTGCTGCTCGAAGAAGAACATGACGGCGAAGGCCCGATCACGCCGCGTGTGTTTCCGGTGGAAGAGGACAAGTTTGTGCTGGCCTTTGATCGCGAACAGCGTCTGGCGGAGTTTGCAGGACATGCGCCCTATGCGGCGATGTCGGGGCGGGTTTTGGCCGAAATGTTGGCGGGTTCGGGCTATGGCCTTGGACTGAACCTGACTGTGGCGCCTTCGGAGATGCTTCTGCCCGGCGCTGCGGTGGACTGGCTGCACGCGACTTTGGGCAATGCGCCTGCGCAAACCCATGGAAAAGCTGAAGAAATTTTCCCACCGGCGGGGCTTCCCGAAGTGCTGATCACGGCGCTGGACGCCAAGCTCGCGATTGCGGGCGGGTTGGCGAAATTGGTGTATCTTGCGGGGGTGAAATACGAGGATGGGGTGCGGTCGCATTTGCTGGCTTTTGTTGATCATGTGCCCGGGGCCGAGGATGCCTTGGCCAAGTTGGTCTCAGAAGCACTGATCTTTTCCGGCGTGGAAGCCGGTGCGCTGGATGTGGCGTTTTTCAAATCCTCCGATGCCCTGTGCGCCCCTCTGGCGCGGTTCGGCCTGCGGTTTGATCTGCCGGAACCGGAGCCGCTCCCGACCGGACCTTCCGCGCCGGGGATGGACCCGAACACGCCGCCGAAATTGCGGTAATTTGAGTATTTTCAGCAGCAAAGGAGAGCGCCGGATCGAGTCACTTCGGACCGGCCTCTGTCACCTCCGCAACACATTGAATATTAGAGAATTTTCCGGCTCAATAACCAGCGGAGCGATCCACAAGATGCAGGAATGGCTGGCCGGATTCGCCGCGCCGGATGTTCTCTGCAATGACCTCTGAAGCCGTGTCCTCGCGCGTCTCTGCGGCGATGTGGGGCGTGACCGTGACCTTGGGGTGAGACCAGTAGGGATGCCCCTCCGGCAGAGGTTCGATGCGGAAGACATCAAGCGTGGCATGGCCGACCTGACCGCTGTCGAGCGCTGCCAGAAGCGCTTCATCGTCAATCAATGTGCCCCGCCCTGGATTCACGATCCGCGCCCCTTCGGGGAGGTGTTTCAGACTGTCGGCATTGAGTATGCCTTGCGTCTGACTTGTGTCGGGCAACAACAGCACAAGGATCTCTGCCGTTGAAAGCGCGTTTTGCAAGCCGTCCGGCCCTGCAAGGCAGGTGATCCCGTCGATCTCCTTGAGGTTGCGCGACCATCCGGTGACATCAAAGCCCAGTTCCGCCAGCGCCAGAGCACAGGTCTTGCCCAAAGCGCCCAGCCCCAGAACCGTGACCGCACGATCTCGGGCCAAGGGCGGGGCGGTTTGATCCCATGCCCCGTCGAGGCCGAGGATGTAGCGGTCCATCCCGAGGTGATAGCGCATCACATGGCCGATGACATAGTCCCGCATCCCCAGCGCCAGCCCCGGATCAACCATCCGGCACAGCGGCTGCGTGAGGGTCGGGTTCGGGGCGATCTTCTCGACACCGGCCCAAAGGCTCAACACCGCTTTGGCGCGGGTGAAGGGCGAGAAATCCCGTAGCGTCTCATTGGGGGCATAGATGATGTAATCGACTTCTTCGGGCGCGGCCTCGCGGGTGAGGCGGGCGTCGATGCCCGCTTGTTGCAAGGCCCGCGGCAGAGCGGCTTCGTAAAGCGGCCAAATCCGGTCCGGTGCGGAAAACAATAGGGTCAGGGTCATCGTTTGCCTCGTGGTCTGTGAACATGGGCCGATTGCAGAATGCCGAACGCGGCCAGCAGCACCAGCATAGCCGATCCGCCATAGGACACCAGCGGCAGGGGCACGCCGACCACGGGCATCAGCCCCATGACCATCGACATATTGACCGCAAAGAACAGAAAGAACGTCGCCGCGATCCCGATGGTGACAAGAGAGCCGAAGCGGTCCTTGTTGTTCATCGCGGAGATCAGGCAGAAAATGATGATGCCCGCATAGAGGGCCAGAAGGGAGAACCCGCCGATGAAGCCGAATTCTTCGGCCAGCGTGGTGAAGATGAAGTCCGTGTGTTTTTCGGGCAGGAAATTGAGCCGCGACTGCGTGCCCTGCATGAAACCGCGCCCCGTCCAGCCGCCGGAGCCGAGCGCGATCTTGGCCTGCGTGATGTGATAGCCCGCGCCCAGAGGGTCGGCGGAGGGATCAAGAAAGGTGTCGATGCGGCGGTATTGGTAATCGTTGAGCAATTGCCAGCCGGTCCCGCGCGAGGCGAACACGGCGGAGACCAGCCCCACGCCCATTGCAATGACCACGCCGAAATAGATCCAGCTGACGCCAGCGGCAAACATCACGATGGCCCCGCCCGCCACCAGAAGGATGGAGGTGCCGAGATCGGGTTGTTTGAGCACCAGAACGGTCGGCAGCAGGATGAGCGCCACGGGAATGGCAACCCACAAAGGCCGCGAAACTTTCTCCAGAGGCAACCAGTCGTAATAGGCCGCCAGCAGCATGACCAAGGCGATTTTCATCAATTCGGAGGGCTGGAGCTTCATGAAGCCCAGATCGATCCAGCGCTGTGCGCCCATGCCGACGTGGCCGAAAAACTCCACGAAAACCAGCAGGATAAAGGTGAAGATATAGGCCAGCCCCGCGATGTTGCGCCAGAACCAGATCGGCACCATGGCGATCATCAGCATGGCGACCATGCCAATGGCGAACCGCTTCATCTGCGGTTCGGCCCAAGGCTGGAACGAGCCGCCTGCGTTGGAGTAGAGCATGAGAAAGCCGAAAGAGGCCACCGCCGAGAGCAGCAGCACCAGCGCCCAGTTGACATAGAGCACTTTGGAAATGCCCGTCGGGACGGTTTTCAGAGTGCTTTCGAGATAGCTCATGCGCGGCTCCTCTCGGTGCTCTCGTCTTCCTTGCCCACCAGAGGCAGGGTGCGGAAGCGCTCGCGGATGGTGTTGCGTTGCGAACTCGGGTAGGCGTCGAGCGGCGGCACGGCACCGTGCAGGGCAAAGAGCATCACATCCCGCGCAATCGGGGCGGCCACGGAGGACCCGCCGCCGCCATGTTCCACCACAACGGAGACGGCGTAGCGCGGCGCATCATAGGGGGCGTAGGAGACGAAGAGGGCGTGGTCGCGTTCTTCCCACGGGACGTTCTTGTTGTTGACCACGGTGTTGCGAACCTGAGAGGTGCCTGTCTTGCCCGCCATGCGCTGGGTTTCATCCGCGATGCGGGAGGCATAGGCCGTGCCTCTGTTGGAATTGAGCACTTCGAACATGCCCTGACGCACGGCGCGCAGCATATTTTCGTTGATCCCCAACTCACCGCCGCCGCGGATCGGCTGTTCCATCCCGTCGACGGAGCGGACGAGGCGGGGCACGATTTCGCGATTGGTGGCAACGCGAGCGGTCATCACGGCCAGTTGCAAGGGGGTCGTCAGGACAAAGCCCTGTCCGATGGCGGCGTTGAGACTGTCGCCGACCACCCATTCCGCACCGCGGTTGGCGAGTTTCCATTGTTTGTCGGGCATGAGGCCGGAGCTGATCCCCGATAGGGGCAGGTCATAGGATTCGCCCAGTCCGAGCCGCCGCCCCATTTTGGCGATGTTCTCGATTCCGGCCCGTTGCGCCATTTCGTAGTAATAGACATCGCAGGAATGGCGCAGGGAGGCGGCGAGGTCCATATTGCCGTGGCCTGCGCGTTTCCAGCAGTGGAAGCGGCGGGAGCCGACCTCGACATGGCCGAGGCAGCGCACGGTTTCGTCGGGGGTGACAACGCCCGCTTCGAGGGCGGCAAGGGCTGTGACCAGTTTGAAGGTCGAGCCGGGCGGGTAGGCGCCTTGCACCGCTTTGCCGGGCAGAGGGCGGTGGTCGTTTTCCAGCAGCGCATTGTAATCGGTCACGGAGATGCCGCGCACGAAGAGGTTCGGGTCAAAAGACGGGGTTGAGCCGGCGGCGATGATGTCGCCGGTTTCCACGTCCAGCACCACGGCGGCGGCACTTTCGCCCCCCAGTCGGGCCTGCACAAAGTTCTGCACCTTGTGGTCGAGGGTCAGCTGGATATTGGCGCCCGGCTGGCCTTCCTGACGGTCGATCTCGCGGATGATCCGCCCGTGGACGTTCTGTTCCACGCGCAAGATGCCGGCCTTGCCTTTGAGCACGTCTTCCATGCGGTGTTCGACGCCGGATTTGCCAAGCTGGAAATCGGGGATGTGGTAGATCGGGTCGACCTCTTCCATCTGTGACAGGGCATAGTCGGAGACAGGGCCGACATAGCCCACCAGATGCGCGAAATCGCCTTGGAGCGGGTAGTGGCGCGACAGGCCGACCTCCGGTGTGATGCCGGGAAGCGCCGGGCCGTTGGCGGCGACGGCGGAGAACTGTTCCCATGTCAGCCGGTCTGCGATGGTGATCGGGGTGGAGGGGCCGATCTTGCGGTTCTTGAGATCGTCGCGCACGCGGGCCTGTTCGGCGGGGGTGAGACCGATGAGGCGCTCCAGCTCGGCCAGCACCTTGTCGAGTTCCTGCGCATCCTGTTTGCGGATCACGACTTTGAAGGTCTGTTCGTTTTCGGCCAGAGCGGTGCCGTTGCGGTCATAGATCAGGCCGCGCGCGGGGGGGAGAAGCTGGATCTTGATGCGGTTTTCTTCGGCCAGAAGGCGGAACTGGTCGGCCTGATCGACCTGTAAAAAGCGCATCCTGAGCCCCAGAACCCCCATGAAGGCAAGCTGGGAGGCGCCAAGAAACAGTGCGCGCCGCGTGACCTTGCGGGCTGAGGCGGCATTTTCGGTGGGAGAACGTTTCATCGCACATACCTCATTTCATCGGCTTCGGTGGGGCTGATCTTGGTCATGCCGAAGCCGTAGCGCGATAGGGCCACCACCAACGGATAGCTGAGAATTGTCGAGACCTGTCCCATAATGGCAAGCCCCAGCGAGCTTTGGTCCACCATGAACAGCGCGAGGCAGAGCCGGTAGCCTAGCGCCATGGCCAGCATTACACCGGCCACCATCGCCCATTCGATCGCAAAGGGCAGATCGCGCGAAATCGGCTCGCGCCGACGCAGGAATTCCAGCCCCAGCACACTGAGCATTGTCCATAGACCCGGCGGGCGCAGAAAGATGAAATCAGCCAGAAGGATCACCGGCGCGACCAGAAACACCGGCACATAATCGGGACGCCGGAGCACCCACGCAAAAGCCACGGACAGGATCAGATCCGGTCCCGGCCAGCTTGCTGCACCGACTTTCAGGGGCAGAAGATAGAAAAACGCCACCAAAGCAGCGACGAGCAGAAACCCTGCGCGGAAGGACCATGTGCGAACCGTGCGCGGATCAACCATCTTCGGGCGCTCCGTCCTGCTCCGGCTCTGCGCCTGTGTCCGTCTCCGCTGCGGCATCCACAGGGTCAGAGGCAATCAGGCCACCCGGATCGGTGATGCGTTCGCTCTCATGGGTCCGCAAAACACGCAGATAGTCGAGCCGTTCATAATCGGCCGCCAGTATCACGCGCAAACGCCGATCCGGACCTTTGGCCACCTGACCGATCAACAGCCCCGGCGGAAAGACTCCACCATCACCGGAGGAGACCACGCGATCCCCCGGACGGACAAGCTCGGGCGTTTCAATGAAATCGAGCGAAGGGCGAATGGTGTTGTCCCCCGACAGGATCGCGCGTTGCCCCGAAGGCTGGATCGTCACCGGAAGGCGCGAATTGCTGTCGGTCAAAAGAATCACCCGCGCCGTATTCTGGCCCACGCCGGAAATCCGGCCCACCAGACCGATGCCGTCCATCGTCGCCCAGCCGTCACGAATCCCGTCCCGTGCGCCGACATTCAAAAGCACGGACTGGCGGAAGGGCGAGCCGCTGTCGGCCATCACAACGCCAGTGACATAGGTGTAGCGCGGGTCGATCCGCACCTTGTTCAGATCAAGGAGCTTGGCGTTCTTCTGCTCAAGCTGGAGGGCTGCTTCCTTCCACGCCTGCATCTGGCGCAATTCGTTGCGCAATTCCTGATTTTGTTCGTAAAGCCGTTGATAACTCTCGAAATTCTCGATCATATCGACGGTTTTCGTCACCGGCACCAAGGCCCATTCAAAGGAGGGCACAACCCTGTCCACGAGATTGGCACGCAGCCGCTCGACGCGCGGGCTGTCGATGCGCCAGAGGATGAACAGACCCATCAGGCACAGCAACATGATCCCGATCAGCAAACGCCGGATCGGGCGGACGTAGGTCTCCGCATTGCCCCTGTCTCTGGCCAAACTGTCCTCCGGTTCAGGCCGCCCGAGGCGCGCCTAATCGGCGCAGGCCCTCAGCTGTCGTAATCAATAACGTGCCGGAGTTGTTTCTCATACTCCAGTGCTTTGCCAGTGCCCAAGGCCACACAATTCAGTGACTCGTCAGCGACCGAGATGGCAAGTCCGGTCTGTTCGCGCAGGGCAAGGTCCAACTCGCCCAAGAGCGCCCCGCCACCGGTAAGCATCACGCCACGGTCCACAATGTCGGCGGCCAGATCCGGCGGGGTGGTTTCCAGAGCGGTCATCACCGCCTCGCAAATCTGTTGCACCGGTTCGGCCAGAGCCTCGGCCACTTGGGCCTGGTTGATCTCGATCTCTTTGGGCACCCCGTTCAACAGGTCGCGCCCGCGAATGGTCAGAACCGCGCCGCGCCCGTCATCGGGCATCCGTGCGGTGCCGATGGTGGTCTTGATCCGTTCTGCGGTGCCTTCCCCGATCAGGAGGTTCTGCTGGCGGCGCAGATAGGCGATGATGGAATCATCCATCCGGTCGCCACCGACGCGCACGGAGCGCGCATAAACGATGTCGCCCAAGGACAGCACGGCCACCTCGGTGGTCCCGCCACCGATATCGACAACCATGTTGCCGGTCGGGTCGGTGATCGGCATCCCTGCGCCGATGGCGGCGGCAATCGGTTCTGCGATCAGACCGGCGCGGCGTGCACCGGCGGACATCACGGATTGACGGATGGCGCGTTTTTCAACGGGGGTAGCTCCGTGCGGCACGCAGACGATGATTTTCGGCTTGGAGAAGGTGGTGCGTTTGTGAACCTTGCGGATGAAATGTTTGATCATTTCTTCGGCGGTGTCGAAATCGGCAATCACCCCTTCACGCATCGGGCGGATGGCTTCGATAGAGCCGGGGGTCTTGCCCAGCATGTGCTTGGCGTCTTCGCCCACGGCGAGCACCTGTTTGCGCCCGTCCTTGACGTGATAGGCCACCACTGACGGTTCGTTGAGAATGACACCTTTGCCTTTGACGTAGACCAGCGTGTTTGCTGTTCCCAAGTCGATTGCCATGTCAGAAGAGAATAAACCCGCAAATCCCGCCATTGTGTTCCCGATGCCCCATCAAGCCGTAAAGGGGGAGAATCCCCCCGTATCGGCAGACTTATAGGGGGCGCGGGGCTGGGGGAAAAGGGGCGGCATAGTCCGAGATGGCAAGGAACCGCCACTTTCCGCCTGTGATGACTGGTTTGTGAAACCTGCGCGGGGCTTTGCGCAGGTTTCACAGCCTTGTCCGGCTCGCCTTTTCGGGGCGAGGGGGCCGGTGCTTGTTTTCAGGCGCGCAAGAGCACCTTGCCTTTGCGTCCCGACGTCTGGGCCGCCTGCATCGCGGCGGGGGCGTCGGAGAGGTCAAAGATGGCTTCGACATCCAGCGGAAGTTTGCCTTGTGCGGCCAAAGTGACAAGTTCGGAGATCAGCGCCTTGCGCGTTTCGGGGGCCATATGTTGCGAGACTTTCGCACCCCAGAAGCCTTTGACCGTGATGTGTTTGAAGATGAGCTGGCCCGAATTCAGGATCATGTCGCCACCGTCGGCTGTGCCGAAGGTCACCAGAAGGCCCTCCCAGCCCAGCAGGTCGACGAGATCATTCGCGGTGCTGCCGCCGACACTGTCGATGGCGATTTGGGCCCCTTGTTCACCGATGATGGATTTGGCCTGATCCTTCCAGTCGGTCTGATCGGTCGAGACCACGTTTTGCACACCGCTGGCGCGCAATTCCTCGGCGGCGGCTTGGCGGCGGACGATGTTGACCACATGGATGCCGCGCGTTTTGGCCAGCGCGTCGATGATTTTGCCCACCGCCCCGTTGGCGGCGGTTTGCACGATCCAGTCGCCCGCTTTCGCCTTGGCAAATTCCAGCAGCGAGATGGCGGAGAAGGGCATGGCGACGAGTTGGGCGGCGTCTTCGTCGGACACGGCGTCAGGCAGGGGCAGGACGGAGGCGGCGGGGGCGGTGAAATAGTCGGCCCATGTGCCCATCGTGCCCGCAACGGTGACACGTTTGCCGACCAGCGCGCTGTCGACTTCCGGTCCGACCGCTTCAATCACCCCCACGGCTTCGGTGCCGCCGGTGGCAGGCAGGTCCGGTTTGACGCCATATTCGCCACGCACGGTCCAGAGGTCGTGGTTGTGGATCGCGGAGAGGATGGTGCGCACCAGCACTTCGCCGGTTCGGGGCACGGGCGTGTCGGTTTCGTTGACGGTGATGACTTCGGCGGGATTGCCAAAGGTGGCATGGGTTGCGCTGCGCATAGGTGGCTCCAGTGGGCTATATGTGTCTGTGTCTTGTGAGCAGAGCTAAGGCCTTGCCCGCACAAGACAAGGGGCGCACCAAGGCGCGCCCCTCGAAAAGTGAACCAGAGAGTTCAGAAAGCTGTGATCAGCTTGCGTCGGTGTATTTGACCGTTTTCACATCCGCATCCGGTGAGGATTTCTCGCGCCGCACCAGCAGCCGGTTGACCGCGTTCACATAGGCTTTGGCCGAGGCCACAACCGTATCCGTGTCGGAGCTTTGGCCGGTGACGATCTTGCCATCCTCTTCGAGACGCACGGAGACCGTGGCCTGCGCATCGGTGCCTTCGGTCACTGCGTGGACCTGATAGAGTTGCAGACGTGCGGTCGTCGGGAAGATGGACTTGATCGCCTTGAAGGTCGCATCCACCGGACCGTCGCCCTGACAGGTCACCTGTTTCTCCTCGCCATCGACGTCAAGGATCAGATCGGCGGATTGCGGGGCTTCGGTGCCGCAGATCACGCGCAGGAACTTGACCTTGATACGCTCGTTCTGGTCCGCCGCGCCCGCGTCACGCAACAGCGCGATCAGGTCGTCGTCGAACACTTCTTTCTTGCGATCTGCGAGATCCTTGAAGCGGACGAACACATCCTTGAGCTGGTTGTCCTCCATCGGATAGCCCAGATCTTCGAGCTTGGCGCGCAGGGCGGCACGGCCCGAATGCTTGCCCAAGGGCAGGGAGGTACCGGTCAGCCCCACATCCTGCGGGCGCATGATCTCGAAGGTTTCCTTGTTCTTCAGCATCCCGTCCTGGTGAATGCCGCTCTCGTGGGCAAAGGCGTTCTTGCCGACGATGGCCTTGTTGAATTGCACGGGGAAACCGGAGACCTGCGAGACGCGCCGCGAGATGTTCATGATCTTGGTCGTATCTACGCCGGTGGTATAGGGCATGATGTCCCCGCGCACTTTCAGCGCCATGACCACTTCTTCCAGCGCGGTATTGCCCGCGCGTTCGCCCAGCCCGTTGATCGTGCATTCGATCTGGCGTGCGCCAGCCTCGACAGCCGCCAGAGCATTGGCGGTCGCCATGCCCAGATCGTTGTGACAGTGGGTCGCAAAGATGATCTCGTCGGCACCGGGCACACGTTCCAGCAGCATCTCGATGATCGCAGCGGATTCGCGCGGGGTGGTGTAGCCCACAGTGTCGGGAATGTTGATCGTGGTGGCACCGGCCTTGATCGCAATCTCGACCACACGGCAGAGATAGTCATGCTCCGTGCGGATCGCATCCATCGGAGACCATTGCACATTGTCCGTCAGGTTGCGGGCATGGGTCACGGTCTCGTGGATCTTGTCGGCCATCTCGTCCATCGAAAGCGCGGTGATCTCGCGGTGCAGGGGCGAGGTGCCGATAAAGGTGTGGATGCGCGGCTGGGCGGCGTGTTTGACCGCTTCCATGCAGCGGTCAATGTCGCGGACACTGGCGCGCGCCAGACCACAGATCACGGAATTCTTGGAGTTCTTGGCAATATCCCTGACCGCTTCAAAGTCCCCTTCGGAGGCAATCGGAAAGCCCGCTTCGATGATGTCCACGCCCATTTCGTCGAGCATGGCCGCGATTTCGAGCTTTTCGTTATGGCTCATCGTGGCACCGGGGCTTTGTTCGCCGTCGCGCAGAGTCGTGTCGAAAATCAGGACGCGGTCCTGTTTGGATGTCTTGGTCATTTTGAAATCTCTCTTATGGTCCTTAGCGTTGCGATCCGGCGCATCTGGTCACCTCTGAGCATCGCGCCGACGGCACGCTCAGAGGCAGCTAAGGAGAAGAAGCTCACGACGAAGGGCTGCGCAGGTGCGCAGGGGCAGGGTCGAGATATGTGCCTTATTCGTCATGAGGGTGGAATATACTGTCTGAGGTCCGGTTGAAAACCCCAAATTCTCCGTCAGAGGCATTTCTTGCCGGAAGGCGGTGCGGTTCAATCCCGCCTTCCGTAGAAAAAACCGTTTTACAATAGGGCTTTACTCGGCGGGTGCGGTGTCGGCTTCAGCTTCGGGTTTGTCCTCGGAGACCAGCGCCCCGTCTACCCATTCGCCGGAGACCACCTTGCCATTGGCATAGGTGATGGTGCCGTGGCCGTTGGATTTACCCGCGACGAACATGCCCTCGAACACATCGCCATTGGCATAGGTTGCCTTGCCTTGCCCCTGAATTTCGCCCGCTTTCCATTCGCCCGTGTAGGTGAAACCGGAAGACATGGTGATCGCGCCGATGCCTTCGCGTTTACCGGCAACGTAATCGCCTTCGTAAACAGTGCCATCAGGATAGGTGCCTTTGCCCTTGCCCTGACGCTGGCCATCGACCCAGTCGCCCTCATAGATGTAACCGTCGGGATAGGTCATCTTGCCCTTGCCGTGGTTCTGCGCGTTCTGGAATTCGCCTTCATAGACCAGCCCGCCCGCATAGCGTGCCACGCCTGTGCCGTCGATCACGCCATATTTCCATTCGCCCTCATAGGTCGTGCCGTTCGGGTAGGTGATCTTGCCCTGTCCGTGGGAAAGGTCGTCAAGGAATTCCCCGATATAGACAGAGCCATCGGGATAGGTCACTTGCCCCTGTCCCTCAATCCGCCCTTGGGTCCATTCACCGACATAGAGATAACCGTCCGCACCGGTAAAAGTCCCTTGCCCGTCGCGTTTGTCGTCGTCGAATTCGCCCTCGTAGACATCGCCATTGGCATAGGTCACCTTGCCCGTGCCCTGACGTTTGCCGCCGACCAGCTCGCCCTCATAGACGTCGCCGTTGGGCTGGGTGATCGTGCCTGTGCCGTTGCACTGGTTGTCGACCCATTGGCAGTCGAGAATCATACCCTCGTCCGTGACCAGAACGCCTTGGCCGTGGCGCTGGTCGCGGGCCAGTTCGCCTTCATAGGTGGCGCCTTCGGGGTAGGTGATCTTGCCCTTGCCCTCCTTGACGCCATTGACCCAGCCGCCTTCGTAAATATAGCCCGTGGGGCTTTCCAGTCGGCCCTGTCCGTGATGTTTGGCAGAGAGGAAACCGCCCTCGTATTTCACGCCATTGGCATAGACCGCCACGCCGGAGCCGGTGGCCTCGCCCTCGACCCAGTCGCCCTCGTAGGTGCCGCCATCGGCATAGGTGATTTTGCCATAGCCGTGGGGTTTGCCCTTGTCGAAAGCGCCTTCATAGACCGATCCGTCGGTGAAACGTGCAATCCCCTGACCCTTGATCTCGCCCATGACCCATTCGCCGGTATATTCGTAACCGTTGGGTAGGGTGTAGGTGCCGACACCGTCGCGCAGCCCTTCCTTGAAGGTTCCTTCGTAAATGCCGCCGTCTTCGAACTGGTGGGTCTCGACCGCTCCCGTGTCCTGTGCGTTCATGGTCAGGGGCATGGCCCCGATCATTGTTGCCGCGAAAAGCGTAATGCGCATCCGTGTCACTATGTCTGTCCCATTCCAGATGAGTTGCTGTCGGGGTCTGCCTGTGGCGTCCGTGGCGCTTAGGTGGACCTTGGCCCCTAGAGAGCCTGTCGCGCGCCAGACTAGGGGCTTGGGTCGCGGGCTTCAAATGTTTTTGGCATGAACGTCTTTCCCTTGGGCGTCATTCTGCTAAACCTTGGCCCGAGATATCAGGACGCATGAGTGCCATGACCGAGAAATTCCGCCTAACCCTTGCCCAGCTCAACCCGACCGTGGGCGCAATAGATGCCAATGCGGACAAGGTGCGGGCCGCCCATGCGCATGCGAAGGCCGCAGGGGCCGATATGATCGCTTTCCCCGAACTGTTCCTGATCGGGTATCAGCCGCAGGATCTGGTGATGAAGCCGGTTCTGGTCAACACGGCCATGGCCAAGGTTGAAGAACTGGCGGCCCTGACGGTCGATGGTCCGGCCATCGGTGTGGGTGCGCCCTATTCCTATGGCGATGCGCTTTACAACGGTTACTGGATTCTCGCGGAGGGCCGCGTCAAACAGGTGCTGCGCAAGCATCATCTGCCGAATTACAAGGTGTTTGACGAAAAGCGCCTCTTTGCCGAAGGCCCGCTGGAAGGCCCCTATGCCATTGGACCGCTGCGCATCGGCTCGCCCATCTGCGAAGATGCGTGGCACGAGGATGTGGCCGAGGCACAGGTGGAAAGCGGGGCGGAGATTCTGCTGGTGCCCAACGGATCACCCTACTACCGCAACAAATTCGACACGCGGTTGACCCATATGGTCTCGCGGGTGGTCGAGAATGACGTGCCTCTGGTCTATCTCAACATGGTCGGCGGACAGGACGATCAGGTCTTTGACGGCGGCTCCTTTGTGCTCAACCGGCACGGCAAGCCTGCGCATATCCTGCCGGTCTTTGACGAGGCGCTGCGTCATGTGGATTTCGAGAAATCCGAGGGGCGCTGGTGGGCGACCGATGGCGAGATCACGCCGCAGCCCGACGAGTGGGAGCAGGATTACCGTGCGATGGTCGACTCCTTGCGCGACTATCTGGGCAAGACCGGTTTCAAGAAGGTGGTTCTGGGCCTGTCCGGCGGGATCGACTCGGCCATTGTCGCCACGATTGCCACAGATGCGCTGGGCGCGGAGAATGTGCATTGCGTGATGCTGCCCTCCGAATACACGTCGGAAAGCTCTCTGGAAGATGCCAAGGACATCGCGACCCGTCTGGGTTGTCGCTATGACTTCGTGCCGATCTCCGAAGGCCGCGACGCCATCACCAACACGCTTGCGCCGATCTTTGGCGATCTGCCCTTTGACACGACCGAGGAAAACATCCAGTCGCGCCTGCGCGGGCTGTTGCTCATGGCGCTGTCAAACAAGTTCGGCTCCATGCTTCTGACCACAGGCAACAAATCCGAGGTCGCGGTGGGCTATTGCACGATCTACGGCGATATGAACGGCGGATATAACCCGATCAAGGATCTCTACAAGACGCGGGTGTTCGAGCAATGCCGCTGGCGCAATGCCAATCACCGCGACTGGATGAAGGGACCGGAGGGTGAGGTCATCCCCGTGTCGATCATCGACAAACCGCCCTCAGCCGAATTGCGCCCCGACCAGAAGGACGAGGACAGCCTGCCGCCCTATGAGGTGCTGGACGGGATTCTCGAAGGGCTGGTGGACCGTGACGAAAGCGTGGCCGATCTGGTCGCGGCAGGGTTCGATCATGATACGGTGAAGCGGATCGAGCATCTGCTCTATATTTCGGAATACAAACGGTTCCAGTCCGCGCCGGGCACACGTCTGACGCCGCGGGCCTTCTGGCTGGATCGCCGCTATCCGATTGCCAGCCGCTGGCGCGACCCGAGTTGATCCTCGCCGCCTGTCGCGCCGACGGAGCCTTTCCGCCTTCGCTCTCGCCCTAGCTCCTTCGCGTTAATCTTAATCTGATTAACCTTAACGTAGAGAGAAGGAGCGTCAGGTGAGGGCGCATGGATTTCTCGCGGCAAAGCCTCTTGCCCCCTGCATCGCAGACCGTTAGAGAACGCGCTTTCGGATCGGAAAGGGCGCGCATGGAACTCACCGTTGGCATCGACTTTGGCACCTCCAATTCCGCGCTTGGACTGGCGGTCAACGGCACGCCGTGGCTGGTCGAACTGGAGCCGGGGGAAAAGACCCTGCCCACCGCTGTGTTCTTTGATGCCAAAGGCGGAATGCGTCTCGGGTCGGCGGCCAATCGCGCCCTCATCGACGGAGAGGAAGGGCGCTATATGCGGGCGCTCAAATCTGTGCTGGGCACCCCGCTTCTGCGCGAGACCCGACCCATCGGGGCCAAGCGCCAGAGCCTTCTGGAGGTCATCGCGCAATTCCTCGCCACCCTGAAAACCCGCACCGAAGACCAGTTGCGCCAACCCGTGACGGGGGTGGTCTCCGGTCGTCCGGTGCATTTCCACTCCAAAGATGCCGAACGCGATGCGCAGGCCGAACGCGATCTGCGCGAAGCCTATGAAATGGCGGGGTTCCAGCGCGTGCGCTTCCTTGCAGAACCCGAGGCGGCAGCCTTGGCGGCGCAGGATTTGCAGCCTTCTGAAATCGGCCTTGTGGTCGATATCGGTGGCGGCACCTCGGATTTCACCCTGTTTCGCAAGGAAGGCGGCAAGGTCGATGTTCTGGCCTCCCACGGCATCCGGCTGGGCGGGACGCATTTCGACCGCGCATTGAGCCTTGCCCATGCCATGCCCTTGCTGGGGGCGGGGACACAGTTGCGCCGGACCTTGGGCGACGGGCTTTTGCCCATGCCTGCGACACTGTTCAACGATCTGGCCACATGGCAGAAAATCCCCTTTCTCTATACGCGCGAGACGCTGGGCAAGGTGCGCGATCTCGAACGTCATGCGGTGGAGCCGGACAAGCTTTCCCGCCTTGTTGAGGTGATCGAAGCCGAGTTGGGGCATGATCTGGCCTTCGCGGTCGAGGCCGCCAAGATTGTGGCCAATGGCGGGTGCGATGCGCAGATTGATCTGGCGCTGATCGAAAAGGGTCTCTCCGCGCCTTTGGTCTCGCAAGCTCTGGCCGATGATCTGGCGGGGTATCGGGCGGAACTGTCGGAAGCGATCTGTGAGACCCTGACGCTTGCGGGCCTGTCTGCGGAGGCGGTGGGGGCCGTGGTCTATGTTGGCGGATCAAGCCTGATGCATGTAGTGGAAACCGCCTGTCGCGCCGTTCTGCCGGAAGCCCGCGCCCTGCGTGGCGAGGCTTTCACGGCGGTGGTGGACGGTCTGGCGATTGCCTCGGCACAAGGCGCCTGAGACCGGGCACCACGTCAGAGATCCGCGCCGGATCAGAGCGCGATCAACTCGCAATCGGACAGGAGACGTGTGACATCCTGAGCAGTGCAAAGCTGTGTCCCTGCGGTCAGAACGGCGGCGGCTGCGGCGGTGGTTCCGTAACACAGGGCTTGCTGCATCTCTTCGCCGCGCGTGAGCGCCAGAGAGAAAGCGCCTACAAAACTGTCCCCTGCACCGACGGCGGAGACCACCTCGGCGGGATCAATGGCGCGCGAGGCATGCCAGCGCCCTTCGGCATCGGCCAGTGTGGACCCGTCCGAGCCACGCGCCACGATGACCGTCTGCGCCACGCCTTTCGCCACAAGATCGGAGGCAAAATCGGCCGTTGCGGCGCGGGTGGGCAGGGCATGGCCCACCACATCCTCGGCCTCGACATCATCCATGCGCAGCACGGAAGGGTTGGCCGGATGTTTCACCAGTTCGCGCAAGGGCTGGCCGGAGGTGTCGACGAATAGCTGCACGCCTTTGGCCTCAAGCCTGCGGGACAGGCGGGCGGTGTAATCCAGCGGCACACCGGGCGGTTGTGAGCCGGAGAGCACGACCACTCCGCTGGACGGCGCGGCCTGTGTGATTGCGTTGAGGGATTCCTCGACCATATCCTGATCCCAATGCGGCCCCGGCATCACGAAACGGTATTGCTTGCCGGTCTCTTCCTCTGTGACCGCCATCGATTGCCGCGTTGCCCCGCCGTTGACGGAAAACGCGGTGAAGCGCACGTGCTCTTCGGCCAGAAGCCGCAAAAGCTGTGCCCCTGTCTCGCCGCCCACCGCGATAAACGCCGTGCTGTCGCCGCCCAGAAACTTGATGGCGCGAGACACATTGATCCCGCCGCCGCCCGGATCGGCCTCCGGTGTCTGGCATCGCAGTTTTGGCCCTGCCTCGACACGCGCCGTAGCGGTTGAAATATCTACCGTCGGGTTCAGTGTGATTGTCAGAATATGTGTCATGTGCGTGTATCCCGTTCGCCAGCGAGTCAATCCGGAGCCTAGCTTACATGCGGTAGCGATAACAACTTTGATCAAGGTCAGGATCAACGCCGGATTTGTGAAGAATTATCAAAGTTGGCATGAAAATTCATCGGCATGACAGGCGGTTCAGGCAAAATTTGCGAGGCTGAGGTGGCATGTTGCATGTTCTGGATATGAAAACGGCCGCAGCGGAGGGGCTGCGACCGTGATGAGTGAGGTTGTCGAAAGTGAATCTGTGACGGGCGCGTGATCAGCTTTCGATCATCATCTGATAGCTCGCGGGCACATATTCAAAGCTGTTGTCAACGGCGCGCACATAGCCGATGGCGGGGAAGGGCATGTGGTAGCCGATGAAAGGCACGCGATCCGCAGCCATCATGTCGAGCATCTTGCGGCGGGTTTGTGCGGCGGCGGCTTTGTCGGCGTCAAAGCTGACCTCCCAATCGGGATGGGCGAGCGAATAGACGTAGTTATTGGCGAAATCGACCGCAAGGATCAGCCGCTCCCCTTCGCTTTCGATGTGAAACGCCATATGGCCGGGTGTGTGGCCGAAGGCTTCCATCGCGGTGATGCCGGGGGCGACTTCGGAGCCGCCTTTGAGCAGGTCAAACTGTTCCTGAAGGGGTCGGATTTTCGTCTCGAACCCTTCGTTGCCGGCGCTTTCCCAGTGGCCCATTTCAACAGAGCCCGTGGAATAGGCCGCATTGGCAAAGGTCGGCGTGCCGTCATAGATGCCACCGATGTGGTCGCCATGCATGTGGGTGATCACCACGCGATCCACCTGATCGGCGTTGTAGCCCGCAGCCTCCAGCGCGGCGGTGATGCCTGCGGGGTTCAGGCCCGTGTCGAACAGGATCAGTTCCGCGCCGGTGTTGATCAGCGTGGGGGTGAAGAAGAACTGGGCCGCATCTGCGGGGATGAAGGCGGCTTCGGAGGCTGCGGCGAAATCCTCATCCGTGGCGTTCAGCCCGAAGATCTTGTGCGGCTCCGCAACGGTGCGGGTGCCGGCCAAAAGCGTCGTGACCTCGAAATTTCCGAGGGCAAAACGGCGATAGGGCGCAAGCGCGCTTCCCATGATCGGGGCCTCTGCCGATGCGCCAAAGGGCAGGCCAGAGGCGATGGGCAGGGCGGCGGCCCCCAAAAGAAGGTGGCGACGTGACAGGTAGGGGCCGGACGGTTGTGCTGCGATTTTCATTTGTGATCTCCCGATGGTGTTGGCACCAAAGGTAGCGCGGGAGCGGAAAAGGTCGCATGACATTTTCGTCAGACCGCAAATGTTCGACCAACCTTACCGGCTCAGTCGTATTCCCACCATTTGTCGATTGTGGCGATGTCGTCATCCGACCAGCCGAAATGATGCGCCAGCTCATGCACGGTGACATGCGCTACCATCTGTTGCAGCGTCACAGTCCCGCGCATACACCATTCATCGAGAATGGGACGGCGGAACAGCCAGATCGTGTCCGGCGCAGTGGCCTGATCCATCGTGGATTTCTCGGTCATCGGGATGCCGGTATAAAGCCCCGTAAGCTCGAACGGATCGGCAATGCCGATCTCGGCCAGCAAATCTTCCGGCGCGAAATCCATCACGGTCAGCGCGACATTCGCGGCCAGCACTTTGAAGGCCGGCGGCAGATCGGCCATTGTGGCGCGGGCGATGTCCTCGATCATGTCGAGATCGGGCGCGGTTGCATCAAGAAGGGGTGATGTCATCATAGAACTCCGGTTGGGGCTTGCTCCGATATGGACTCTTCGGTCACGATATGAAAGAGGAAGCGCAACAGGAGACCTACGATGATCGTCACACGTTTCGCGCCTTCGCCTACGGGCTTTATTCATGTCGGCAACCTGCGCACCGCGCTGTTCAACTATCTGATTACCCGAAAGGCCGGGGGGCAGTTCATTCTGCGCCTCGACGACACGGATCAGGAGCGCTCGACACAGGAATATGCCGACGGGGTTCTGGAGGATCTCGAATGGCTGGGCTTCACTTGGGACCGGTTCGAGAAACAGTCCACGCGACTGGATCGCTACCGCGCCGCCGCCGATGAATTGCGCGCCAAAGGCCGTTTCTATGAGGCATTCGAGACGCCGACCGAACTCGACCTCAAGCGCAAGAAACTGCTCAACATGGGCAAGCCGCCGGTCTATGATCGCGCCGCTCTGGAACTCACCGACGCCGAAAAAGACGCCCTGCGCGCCGAGCGGGGCGACGGGGTCTGGCGGTTCAAGCTGGATCAGAAGCGCATCGAATGGACCGACGGTATTCTGGGCGACATCTCGATTGATGCCGCCTCCGTTTCCGATCCGGTGCTGATCCGTGCCGATGGCCAGTTCCTCTACACGCTCGCCTCTGTCTGCGATGATGTGGATTATGGCGTGACCCATATTGTGCGCGGTTCCGACCACGTTACCAACACGGCCACGCAAATCCAGATTATCGAAGCGCTGGGCGGCACGGTGCCGACCTTCGCCCACCACTCGCTTCTGACCGGACCGCAAGGCGAGGCGCTGTCGAAACGTCTCGGCACGCTGTCTTTGCGCGATCTGCGTGAACAGGGTGTCGAACCGATGGCGCTCTTGTCGCTGATGGCGCGTCTGGGCTCCAGCCAGCCGGTCGAATTGCGCAGCTCCATGGACGAGTTGATCGAAGGGTTCGATCTCTCCACCTTCGGGTCCGCGCCGACAAAATTCGACACGCAGGACCTGTTCGCCCTGACCTCGCAGATCAACCACACCAAACCCTTCGCGGATGTGGCTGACGATGTGGCCGCGCTGGGCGTTCCTGCCGAGATTGCGGAACCGTTCTGGACCGTTGTGCGCGAGAACATCACCGTGAAAGCCGATATGAAAGGCTGGTGGGAGTTGTTCCGCGATGGGGCTACGCCGCTGGTTGCGGACGAGGACAAAGAGTTCGTGGCACAAGCCTTCGCAATGCTGCCGGAGCCGCCCTATACGTCTGACAGCTGGAAAGAGTGGACCAGTGCGGTGAAAGAGGCGACGGGTCGCAAGGGCAAAGGGTTGTTCATGCCGCTGCGCAAGGCTGTGACCGGAATGGAACGCGGACCGGATATGTCCCATGTTCTGCCGCTTTTGCAGAAAAAGCCCACGCTTTAATCTGACTTGTTCAAAAATTAACAGAAAACCGCCGCCGGAATCTCCGTGTGGCGGTTTTTTTGTCTTTGGTTTCCGATAGGAAACTTTCTCCCTTGCCCCGAATCCACTGCTCCACTAACGTCGCCTCAACATCGTGCGTCGGGAGAAGGGGCCACCCCTACCGAAGGAGCAACCGCCCCGGGAAACTCTCAGGTAAACGGACCTTCGCACGGTCAAACACTCTGGAGAGAGGGGTTGGCCCATCGGGCTGGACCTCCGCCGAAGGGATAACGATCTCAGGCACCAAGACAGAGGGGGCATCCAGCGGGGAAACCCGCCTTGTGATGCCGGGCGTGTTTGCGTCGGGCGAGAAACCTTGGAGGCTCGTTGATGACCGAACTTTTGCGCACGCCGCTTTATGACTTCCACCTCACAAACGGGGCCAAGATGGTTCCCTTCGCGGGTTACGAGATGCCTGTGCAATATCCGCTGGGCGTGATGAAAGAGCATCTGCACACCCGTGCTCAGGCCGGCTTGTTTGATGTCTCGCATATGGGGCAGGTGATGCTGAGCTCGCAGGAGGGTCATGACGCCTTGGCCTTGGCGCTAGAGGCTCTCGTGCCGGTTGATGTGTTGGGCCTGAAACCTTTGCGGCAGCGCTACGGGATTTTCACCAATGACGCGGGCGGTATTCTTGACGATCTGATGATCTCGAACACGGGGGTGGGGTTGTTCCTTGTGGTCAATGCGGCGTGCAAGGCGGAGGACATTGCCCATCTGCGTGCAAACCTGCCAGATCATGTGACGGTGCAGGAGATCACCGACCGCGCGCTTCTGGCGTTGCAAGGGCCGATGGCGGAGGCCGCCTTGGCCCGTCTGGTGCCGCAGGTCGCGGATTTGAAATTCATGGACAGTGTGCGGCTCAAGGTCGGTCAGGACGAATGGTGGATTTCGCGCTCCGGCTATACGGGTGAGGACGGGTTCGAGGTCTCGATCCCTGCCGCCCGCGCTGCGGAAATTGCCGAAGCGCTTGTGGCAATGGAGGAGGTTGCACCCATCGGCCTTGGCGCGCGCGACAGTCTGCGGCTTGAGGCAGGGCTGTGCCTTTATGGCCATGACATAGACACGACCACTACACCGGTCGAAGGCAATATCGCATGGGCGATCCAGAAGGTCCGGCGCACCGGCGGCGCACGGGCAGGGGGCTTTCCCGGTGCGGAGCGTATCCTGAGCGAATTGGACAAGGGAGCCGTGCGCAAACGTGTGGGTCTGTTGCCCCAAGGGCGTGCGCCGATGCGCGAAGGCACGCTGCTGTTTGCCACGGCAGAGAGTGATGCGCAGATCGGGGAGATCACCTCCGGCGGCTTCGGCCCTTCGGTCGCATGCCCTGTGGCGATGGGCTACCTGCCGGTTGACTATTGCGCCAAGGATACAGAAGTTTTCGCAGAATTGCGGGGCAAACGCCTGCCGGTCACGGTGGCGCCGATGCCCTTCCGTCCTTCAACTTACAAACGCTGATACTGACCTAAAGGGACCACTGAAATGGCCGCTGATATCAAATTTACCGAAGAACACGAATGGCTCCGCGTCGAGGACGATCTGGTCGTCGTCGGCATCACGGAACACGCCGCAGAACAGCTGGGCGATGTGGTGTTCGTCGAACTGCCGGACGAAGGCGCTACCGTGTCCAAAGACGACGAGGTCGTGGTGATCGAGAGCGTCAAGGCCGCCTCCGACATTCTGGCGCCGCTGGATGGCGAGATCGTCGAGGTGAACGAACCTTTGACCGAAGATCCGGGCAAGGTGGGTGAAGATCCTTTGGGGGATGCGTGGTTCTTCAAAATGAAGATCGAGGATATGTCTGCGCTCGACGATTTCATGTCCGAAGCGGAATACAAAGCCTACATCGGCTAACGCCTTTCGGGAAAAGCGTGAGGCAAGATTTTCTCGAAACGTCCCAACTGTTCAACCGTCGCATAGCGTGTCCGCACAAGCCCGCCTTACCCTTGTGTGGACACGCGTCAAGGAACGCAATCGTGGCCTATACACCCTCATCCTATAATCCCTATGATTTTGCCAACCGCCGCCACATCGGCCCCTCTCCGGCGGAGATGGAGGAGATGCTCGACGTGGTCGGCGTGTCCTCTCTGGACGCGCTGATCGACGAGACCGTGCCGATGGGCATCCGGCAGATGGAGCCTTTGAACTGGGCGCCGATGACGGAGCATGAGGTGCTGGGCCATATCCGCAAGGTGGCCAAGCGCAATCTCGTGATGACCTCGCTCATCGGTCAGGGGTTTTACGGCACGGCCACGCCGCCCGCGATCCAGCGCAACATCCTCGAAAATCCCGCATGGTATACGGCCTACACGCCCTACCAGCCGGAGATTGCGCAGGGGCGGCTGGAGGCTTTGTTGAATTTCCAGACGATGGTCAGCGACCTGACAGGGCTGCCGGTCGCCAATGCCTCGCTTCTGGACGAGGCCACCGCCTGCGCCGAGGCGATGACCATGGCGAAACGTGTGTCGAAGTCGAAGGCGGCGCGGTTCTTTGTTGATGAGAACTGCCATCCGCAGAATATCGAAGTGATGAAAACCCGCGCGGCCCCTCTGGGTATCGAGATTGTCATCGGTGATCCGGCGGCGCTGGAGCCGGAAGATGTCTTCGGTGCGATTTTCCAATATCCGGGCACCTACGGCCATGTCTCGGACTTCACCGACCAGATCGCCGCTCTGCACGCCTCCAAGGCGGTCGCGATCATGGCGACGGACCTCATGGCGCTGACGATGCTCAAGGATCCGGGTGCTATGGATGCCGATATTGCGGTTGGCTCGGCGCAGCGTTTTGGCGTGCCGATGGGCTTTGGTGGTCCGCACGCGGCCTTCATGTCCTGCAAGGATGCGATGAAACGCGCCATGCCGGGCCGGATTGTCGGCGTCTCTGTCGATGCCAACGGCAATCGCGCCTATCGCCTGAGCCTTCAGACCCGCGAACAGCATATCCGGCGTGAGAAAGCCACCTCAAATGTCTGTACGGCGCAGGCCTTGCTGGCGGTCATGGCCTCGTTTTATGCCGTGTTCCACGGGCCACAGGGGCTGCGCGCCATCGGTGAACAAATCCACGCCAAGGCGGTGAAACTGGCCGAGGGGCTCAAGGCCGAAGGTTTCAAAGTCTCGCCGGACGCGTTCTTTGACACGATCACGGTCGAGGTCGGCGCGATGCAGGGCGTGATCCTGCGTTCCGCCGTGGCCGAGGGGATCAACCTGCGCAAGGTGGGCAAGAACCGGATCGGCATTTCGATGGATGAAATGGCAGATGACGAGGTCATCACAAAGGTCTGGCGTGCCTTCGGGCATGAGGCAGAGGTGCCGGAGGACTTCCCCGGTCTCGGTTTCCCCGAAACGCTTCTGCGCGAGAGTGAGTATCTCACCCATCCGATTTTCGGCATGAACCGTGCCGAGGGCGAGATGATGCGCTACATGCGGCGCTTGGCGGACCGTGATCTGGCGCTGGATCGGGCGATGATCCCGCTCGGCTCCTGCACAATGAAGCTGAACGCGGCTGTCGAGATGATGCCGATCACATGGCCGGAGTTCAATGCGATCCACCCCTATGCGCCAGTGGACCAGTCCGAGGGCTATCGCTACATGATCGAGGACCTGAGCGCGAAGCTCTGCGAGATCACCGGCTATGACGCCATGTCGATGCAGCCCAATTCCGGTGCGCAGGGCGAATATGCCGGCCTTCTGACTATCATGGGCTATCACCGTGCAAACGGGCAGGGCGGGCGTAATATCTGCCTCATCCCTATGTCGGCCCACGGCACCAATCCGGCCTCTGCGCAGATGGTGGGTCTCAAGGTCGTGGTGGTGAAATCGGCGGAGAATGGCGACATTGATCTGGACGATTTCCGCGCCAAGGCCGAAGCGGCAGGCGACAAGCTCGCCGCATGTATGATCACCTATCCCTCCACCCACGGGGTGTTCGAGGAAACGGTGAAAGAGGTCTGCAAGATCACCCATGATTATGGCGGTCAGGTCTATCTCGACGGGGCGAATTTGAACGCGCTGGTCGGGCTGGCGAAACCCGGCGAGATCGGCTCGGATGTGAGCCACCTCAACCTGCACAAGACCTTCTGCATCCCTCATGGCGGCGGTGGTCCGGGCATGGGCCCCATCGGCGTCAAAGCGCATCTTGCACGGTTCTTGCCCGGTGCACCTGACGGATCGGGCGAGGTCGGCCCTGTGTCCGGCGCACAATACGGCTCCGCCTCGATCCTGCCGATCTCATGGGCCTATTGTATGCTCATGGGCGGCGCCGGGCTAACGCAGGCGACGAAGGTGGCAATCCTCAACGCCAACTATATCGCCGCCCGTCTCGATGAGGCCTTCCCTGTGCTTTACAAGGGCAAACAGGGGCGTGTGGCGCATGAGTGCATTGTGGATCCGCGCGCTTTCGAGAAGACCACAGGTGTCTCCGTGGACGATATCGCCAAGCGGCTGATCGACAGCGGCTTTCATGCGCCGACCATGTCTTTCCCTGTACCCGGCACCTTGATGATCGAGCCGACAGAAAGCGAAACCAAGGCCGAGCTTGACCGGTTCTGCGAGGCGATGCTGTCGATCCGCTCCGAGATCGCGCAGATCGAAAGCGGAGAACTCCCCGAGGACATCAACCCGCTGAAACTCGCACCGCATACGGTGGGTGATCTGGTGGCAGAGTGGGACCGGCCCTATCCGCGTGAACAGGGCTGTTTCCCGCCGGGGGCCTTCCGCGTGGACAAATACTGGCCGCCTGTGGGACGTGTGGACAACGCTTATGGTGATCGCAACCTGATCTGTCTTTGTCCGCCGTCGGAACACTATGTCGAAGCCGCAGAATAGCGGGGGAGTGTTTTTGAGTGTGCTGGTGGAAAGAGCGTCATTCTGACCTCTTGAACCGGAGGCCATTCGGGCACATATATTCTGCAATACGAATATGAATGGGAGGCCACCGCAATGGTCGCTACTCTTGATAAAACGGATGTTAAACTCGCTTGCCCGATCTGTGGTCAGGTGAATCGCGTGCCCGTGGCAAAGCTCTCCGCCGGTCCGAAATGCGGCACCTGTGGCGAGCCTTTGATGTCAGGCAAAGTGGCAGAGCTTGATCCGAAAGGGCTGAAGGCTTTGTCCACCAAAGATGATCTGCCGGTTCTCGTTGATTTCTGGGCTCCGTGGTGCGGTCCGTGCCGCATGATGGCACCGGAATTTGCCAAGGCTGCGCAAGAACTCAAAGGCCGCGCGCGCTTTGCCAAGATTAACACCGAGGACCATCCGACCGTGTCGATGAAAAACGGCATCCGCGGTATTCCCGCGCTGATCCTCTATCAGGGCGGCAAGGAAGTCGCACGCATCGCAGGCGCACGTCCGGCCCGCGACATTGTGTCCTTTGTTGAGCAAAACGGCAAAATGCCCGCTTGATACCTGTTTCGGGCCGCTTGACTTTCCGGTCCGAAACTCTCAAATTTTGCACCAGCGTGGGGTTGTAGCTCAGTTGGGAGAGCGCGTCGTTCGCAATGACGAGGTCGTCGGTTCGATCCCGATCAACTCCACCATTTTCCGATGCCCCCAAAATCGCTATGGTGTGATCTCTGGACTGCGAAGTGCGGAAGGCCGGCAGCCCGCCATTGTACAGCTTGAAGCGAAAGGCATTCCGGCGGATCAGATTTTCACGACCGACCCCGAAGAGCCAAATGCACCGTCCGTCTAGCTCAACACTCTGAGCGCCAACGCGAAACTCATCGCCCCGTCCCTGTACGACCTCAACCTCTCAACACAAGGCATCGCCGCCACAGTGGAAACCGCGCGGGAGGCGGGCATTCATATCCGCTACCTTGATGAGACATTCGACAGCTGTGACGATTGGGAGACACAAATCAGCATTTTGCTGACTGCCCTCAACCGTCTCGACCGCAAAGGCTTCTCCGACCGCATCAAGGTCGCGCTGCAAGAGGCCAAAGCCCGTGCCCTGCGTCTGGGGCGCAAACCCAGTATGACAGACCTGAGAAAAGCCGGTGTGCATTCAATTGGTCATCGCAACATCTGATATTTGGATGTTTGCAGTGAAGGACTGAGGCGTTGCTTTCTTCTATCGACGGCGCGCTGAAATCTAAATCGCACCTGTTGGAGTGATGCTTCACGGCATGTCTGCGCCCAAATGTTCGGCGCAAACCATGATCAGACCGTCTTGGATGAGGGTTCCTGTCTACCCAACCCGCCCCCAAAACCCGGACTTTCTACCATGGTTTTTCCGAAGCTCAGCCATATAAGCCTCATGTGCCATGACTCCTTCCGGAAGGAAGGGGTCAGCAGCCTCGGCCAGCAGGGCGAGTTTTCCCAAATACCTCGCCCCATGCCCATATGCCTTGGTTCGCGCCGCCTTGAGGATATCGTCCAGAAGCGCGCGATAGAGGATCGTTGCCGCCGCCGGATGCTCATGTTCCAGCGTTTCTGCAGTTTTAGGCAAGCTGTGCCAGAGGCCTCCATCCCAGTGAGCGTGATGCTGAAGGATGACCTGCGCGGCGAGATCAAGGCGTGGCCAATCGAGATAAAGCCGCAAAGCTAATTCCGGAACCTGATGAGACAGGCCATACTGCAAAGCGCTTGTCTCGGCTTCAATGTCATCAAAATCAGGTAAGTTTTTCAGATAATCGTGCAGGATGTCGGCTGATAGTCGGCTCTCAAAGCACTGCCAGCGCAGTGCTTGAGCTGCTGATTTGTCACCCAATGCTTCCAAAATAGACGCTTCGATCTGGACCCTATTGGGGGACAGCGCGTCATCCTGTCCTTTGACGCGTGATCCAGGTTTGCGCATCCATTCCAGAGCTTCATCGGCGCGACCAGCAGCCAGTAAACGCCCAGCCATACCCTGAACATCCTGCATATGTGGCTTTTTGGCGCTTTCTAGGGTAATCATCAGGTCAATATCACCGCATGCCTCAGCAATTGTTTGGCGCATTTTTGGCCACTGCGAGGTCTTGGAATAATGCCAGCGATCCGTCGAAAGCTTGGCCTCTTCAAGTTTGCGCTGCGCAATTGCTGCGTCGAGTTCCGCATCCCATCGCGCCAGCGTAGATTGCGGCAAATGTGGCGCGATGGCTTTGGTCAGGTCGGCCAGATAGCCATGCGTGGTTTCACCAAGGCGTGCCATGATTTTATCCGGTAGCGACGCGGCCTCGGAGGCGTTCAGCTTTGCCGTCAATTTCCCGGCGCTTATGATTGCCAGATAATAGACGTCCTGAACATGGCCTGATGAATCGTCGACCCGTTCGAACACGCGCTCGTGGGTGGCAATGAACCGTATGAAACGGTCCGTCGCCATATCCGGAGCGGCCGGTGCAAGCTCGGCCTCGATTGTGTCAGTCAGGCTTTGCAGATCATCGCGAAAGGCGCGGGCTTTGTCCCAATCGATAAAGCTTTTGGCACGTTCCAGCCCTGACAGCCGTCGGTCGATCAGCTTGGCAATGCCTTCCGGCCCGGATTTCGCGGCGAGTGCCGCTTTTACCTGACGGCGAAAGCCAACGTTGCGCTCGGCCTCATCCAGCACCAGTTGGGCAAGCTTTTGAGCGGGCAACTCGGTCAGTTTTTCGATGGAAAGAGAGCGTTTTCGAGCTATGGATCAGGTCACTTCATCTTGCGAACTAACCGGCCTTTCCAGACACTTGTAGGTTGCGGTTATCCTCAGAATAATTCACGTCAATTGATAGCTTTTTCTGAGAATTTCGTAAGAGGGTTTTCCATGATGAACGCAGTATGGGGTCTGAAGACCGTTAAAGCGCATCCTTTCAAACAGCCTTGCTTCCAGATCGCTGTCACGTTTATGGCTCGGCAGCGGATAAAACTCTTGCTGGGCGAACCGAAGTGATCCCTCGTCGTTCCCGTTCAGCTCCAGTACACGCGTCGGCTTTGTGTGGCGATGTGAGACTGCAGTAGCAGTGGAGTGACTGAGTTACGTTGCGCAAAGATAACATTAATGACCTAAATGTTTTCTTGGGATAACATAAGTTGTGATTTGAATGGGGCAACGTGCTGTAGTTCTAATTCACGAAAATTGACATTAATGCTTTCTCAGTGTAACATATAGCTTGTTAGTGTCGCTTGGAGATATCATTATGGCTGTTCCTATCAAAATGCCCAGAGCGGCACGTAAGGAGCTCGTGACACTTGGGGAAAACATTCGTGTTGCGCGACTGCGTCGCAAACTGACCGCTGAGATTGTCGCGCAGCGCGCTGGCACAACGCGACAAACCATCGCCAAGATCGAAAGCGGGAACCCTGCAGTCAAGATCGGTACATACGTGGCAGTACTGCAGGCGCTCGGACTCTTGAAAGGTTGGGGGGATATCGATGACCCGGTTGGAGAGCAAATGGCCCTAGATGACCTCCCGCAGCGTGCGAGACTGAAAAATGGTTGAGGTCTGGATCGACTGGAAGGGGCTGAAACAGGTCGGCACGCTCCACCGCACAGCGGGGCGCGGCCGAGAGCGGGTGTCCTTTACCTATCATGACGACTGGCTTGCCGACGAAAATGCCTTCGGGCTTTCGCCGGACATGCCTCTCGTCAACGGGCAGTTCGCGCCTGTGGCAGGGCAACACATGCTAGCACCGCTTGGGGATTCTGCCCCTGATACCTGGGGCAGAACGGTGATGCGGCGTTTTGAGGGGCGCATGGCAGAGGCCGAGGGACGACGTCCGAGGACGCTGCAAGAAACCGACTACCTGCTTGGCGTCAATGACGAGACCCGTTTGGGTGCGCTGCGCTTTAAGGTTGATGGCGAGTTTCAAGCGCGCGAAGGCATCGGCGTACCTGCGCTCGTGAGCCTCGGGGATTTGTTTCATGCGTCTCAGCGCGTTTTGCGCGGGGAGGAGACCGCTGAGGACCTCAAAATGCTGTTTGCACCGGGAAGCTCGCTAGGGGGCGCACGGCCGAAGGCTAGCATCCTTGACCAGCACGGACGTCTTTCTGTCGCCAAGTTCCCGAAAGAGACGGACACTTATTGCGTGGAACGCTGGGAAGCCATTGCATTGGAGCTCGCAAGGCGCGCCGGAATTACTGTTTCTGATCACACGCTTGAGATGGCAGGCGACAAGCCTGTTTTCTTGTCCCATCGGTTTGACCGGAACGATGACGGCAGGATCCCGTTCATCTCAGCAATGGCAATGCTGGGCGGCAAAGATGGCGAAAACTACAGCTATTTGGACCTGGCAGACATTATCTCCTCAGAAAGCGTCACACCCGATCAAGACCGCGAAGAGCTGTACCGGCGGGTCGCCTTTTCCATCCTCGTGACGAACCTTGATGACCATATGCGCAATCACGGTTTTCTGCGGGGGCGTGGCGGTTGGCACCTCTCACCAGCCTACGACATCAACCCCGTGCCGAACCAACCACGCGTGCTCAAGAGCTACGTTGATGACGACAATCCGGATGCCAGTATCGCCCTGCACCGCGCGCAACATGAATCCTATCTTCTGGAGCGCGCCGAGGCCGATCGCATCATCGCAGAGGTGGCTGAGGCGACTGTGGCTTGGCGCGACGTTGCCAGTGCTTTGGGCGCTCCGGAGCGGGAGATCAGGGAGATGGCGACAGCCTTCGAGCACGAGGAAGCGGATCTGGCGCGAGGGTAAACTAGGGCAGCTGTCGCCTCGCGTTGATGGAGCTCGAGGACTAAGCAACATACCAGTGTGAAATTTACGCTGAAGCGAAAATCTAGAAAAATTACGCTGCAGCGTAAGATGTCGAGAATAATGGCCGCTGCGGTCTTTGAAGTTCCTGCGCCCTTATGGAGCAGGTTGCCGAGACCAGTTAAATTCTGAGTGCCAAATCAGTTTCCTCAACGCCGTGTTCTTGATTGTTGAACATAAGCGGGCAGCCGTGTCTGACGTAGTGCAGGCCCAGCTTAAACAAGAAAATTCCCCTGCGCCAGTGCATTCCTCGCGAGGAAAGTTTCTCGCTGACAGCCCCTTGGTGCCAGCTTTGGTCATGAATGGTCCGCTGAATATGTTTTGCCAGAATCCATCGAAAAGCTCGAAGATATCCAGAAGAAAATTACCGAACTTGATGACAACGATCTTTACGGGCTGCGACAACTGGATACTGAGTTCCACGGTATCATCGCCGACAACCACTATAATGACGCAGCGGCGACAATATGGCGGAGATTTCGTACAGCGCTGATGGTACATGCCTCCCGCCTGCGGATTAGTCCGATACGGAAGCTAACTATCATTGAAGAGCACGAGGCCCTCTTACAGGTATTTCGTGACAATGATCCTGTTCGTGTGCGGGAGGTGATCACGAAACACGTCAGCGGCTCTTTCAGCCAACTCTCCCAGCAAATGCGCGCCCACGGCCTCTACAACGGCTAGTTGTTTAGTCTCGGCATTTGGTGGATCGGATTTAGGATGAAACGATCTGGCTCGGAAGTCCAGATCTTGCAGATGTATTCGTAAGGCGTGAGCCCGTTGAGGGTCTTGAGTCTGCGGGCGAAGTTGTAGGCTGCCATGAAGTCGGTGAGGTGCGTGCGCAACTGGTCGTGGCTTTCGTAATAGAAGCGTTTGACGGTCGCCTCCTTGATCGTCCGGTTCATTCGCTCGACCTGACCATTGGTCCACGGATGGTTTGGCTTGGTCAGGCGGTGCTCGATCCAATTTGCCTCGCAGATCATATCGAAGCGCATCTGGCGCGAATACGCTGTGTTCCTGTTCCGGGGTTGCTCGGCGAACTGGATGCCATTGTCGGTCAGGATCGTGTGGATGCGGTAGGGAACCTGCTTGAGCAGGTGCTCAAGAAATTCCCAGGCTGTCTTGCGATTGGCCTTTTCGACAAGTTGGGTGACCGCGAACTTGCTGGTTCGATCAATGCCCACAAAGAGATAGAGCTTTCTTTTCTCAGTCTGAATCTCGGCGATGTCGATGTGGAAGAAGCCGATAGGGTAACGTTTGAACGTCTGGCGCTTTGGCTTGTCCCCCTCGATATCCGGCAAGCGCGAGATGCCGTGCCGATGAAGGCAGCGATGCAGTGCCGATCGTGACAGGTGCGGGATCGACGGCTGGAGGGCATAAGGCAATCATCCAGCGGCAACAGCGTATGCCGCCGGAACGCGACGATCATTGCTTCCTCCGCTTCCGTAAGAACGGTCGAACGCGGCTCTTTAAAGCGCTTCTCAAAAATTTGAGGTACTCAATTTTTGAGAAGCGCAGCAACATCAATGCAGTGTGGACACGCTTTTCGCTCAATCTGATTCAGATTAACCGAAAAACGCTTTATGCTCGGTTTTCAAGCCCTCAACCGTCGCACGCTTGCGCCACTTCGCGACGGTTTTGGGGGGCGATGCCCAGCTCCTTGCTCAGTTGCGCGAGCGAAGCTTGCGATCGTTCGGGCCGGCCCTCTGACCGATGGCGGGCGGACCCTCACTATTGCAGCTCTGACGGCGTGCGTGGTCGTGTCACTCCCGTGACGAACTTGTCCCATATGGCTTCCTTCCATTCCATAGAAAAGATCGCACCAGCAAACCTTGGGATCAAACGCCCATGCGTAGAACCCGCTAGGATGGATGTTGAGGCAGCGACACATCCTGCGCATCGAAAAGGTGGGGCGATGCTCGGCCACAAACGCGTACTTCATTTTACATCCTTGGCGAAGTACGCCGTTGACTTACTAAGAAACAGCCATATCAACGTCGGCAGGTAATTCGTGCAAATCATACCCAAATGACTTGGTGCGACGCTTGAGGTTGCCGAGGAGGCGGTTGCGAAATCGCATGGGCTAACCCTCATACACAGCGTTTCGGATACTCCCTAAAGCGATTGTATTCGCCTTTGTTTTCTTTGAAAGCAAGGTTACGGTTGGCAAGCATAGAAGACAGTGGACTGATCTGTTAGCCAGTTGCAAAAGGCCTTCAGTGCAATGTTGTCATTTTTTTCTTTTGGCCAAACCAACCAATAGGCCCCACGCACGGAGACTCCTTGCTTGAGGACAGGCACTAAGCGCCCTTCAGATATTTCAATCTGGGCAAGATAGTTCGGCAATAACGCCACGCCTAACCCCGAAATAGCTGCCTGTATCACCATTGAGAATTGATCCACCAACATTCCGCCTGCCCCTGTCGGCTGTCCTCCTTGGCCTTGGAACCAATCTGCCCAAAAGGATGAACGTGATTCAAGGTGAATCATGGGAACGTTTGAAAGTTCGTGAAGCGTTTCCATTCGGTGCGCCGCAGCAAATTCCGGTGAGACGCAAGCTGTTACAGTTTCATCAAAGAGCTTGAGGTGATGTACATCACTCCAGTCTTGATCGCCAAAGTATATGGCGGCGTCGAACACTTCTGAACTAAAATCAAAGCGTCCGATACGTGTCGACATATTGATCGCGATCCCAGGGTGGGCATTTAGAAACTCTGGCAGCCGCGGACCCAGCCAGCGGGTCGCGAAAGTCGGCAACACCGCAAGTGACAAGGTCCCCCCATCGGGGTTCGTGACGACGGACATACTCGCCCGTTGCACCATATCGAGGGCGCGTGCGACGTCACGTTGGTAGCTGATCGCGGCAGTATTGGGAATCAAGCGTCGGTGTTCGCGCGAAAAAAGCTGCTTTCCGAGTTGTTCCTCAAGACTCAGGATTAGGCGGCTGACCGTACTTTGCGTTAAGTCCAACTCTGCCGCTGCCTCTGTGACTGAGCCATGACGTACTACCGCATCCAAGGCGAGGAGCAATTTGATCGAAGGGAGGAATCGTCTTTGTCTCATTTGTATTCATTTATTGCATGCAAACATGCGGTAATCTCGTTTTATTTTAGAAAAGCCCCCAGATATTACACAAAAGACACATGAAAATAGACAATCCTCAAGGAGGAGGCACCATGTCGACATCTTCACACAAAGGAATCTCTTATAACTGGGAAGATCCATTTCTCTTCGATGAGCAACTTAGTGACGAAGAGCGCATGATTAGTGAAACAGCTCGGGCATTTGCCTCAGAGCGCCTTTTGCCGCGCGTCGAAGAGGCCTATCTCGAAGAGAAGACCGACCCGGAAATTTTCCGTGAAATGGGTGAAAATGGCCTCTTGGGTGTAACCTTGCCCGAAGAGTACGGCGGGGTTGGCGCTTCCTATGTGGCTTACGGTTTGATTGCACGCGAAGTAGAGCGCGTGGACAGTGGCTATCGCTCGATGATGTCTGTGCAATCCTCGCTCGTGATGTATCCGATTTATGCATATGGGTCTGAGGAACAGAAAAAGAAATACCTGCCCAAATTGGCAAGTGGCGAATTCATTGGGTGTTTCGGTTTGACCGAGCCCGATGCAGGATCCGATCCGGCAGGTATGAAAACCCGTGCCATCAAAACTGATAACGGATATCGTTTGATCGGGTCAAAAATGTGGATTTCCAATAGCCCCATTGCCGATGTGTTCGTGGTCTGGGCCAAATCCGAAGCACATGGTGGTAAAGTGCGTGGGTTTATTTTGGAAAAAGGGATGAAGGGCCTGAGTGCTCCGAAAATCGGTGGCAAACTATCTTTGCGTGCGTCCATTACTGGCGAAATTGTTATGGACAATGTCGAAGTCGGCGAAGAGGCGATCTTGCCTAATATTCAAGGTATGGGAGGTCCGTTTGGCTGTTTGAATCGCGCGCGTTTTGGTATCGCGTGGGGCGTGATGGGAGCCGCCGAGGATTGCTTTAATCGGGCGCGTCAGTATGGTCTCGATCGTCACCAATTCAATCGCCCACTGGCAGCAACGCAGCTTTATCAAAAGAAACTTGCGGATATGCACACCGAAATTACGCTAGGGCTGCAGGCATGTTTGAGGGTCGGAAACTTGTTTGATCAAGGGCGTTTTGCGCCTGAAATGATTTCAATGATCAAGCGAAACAACTGCGGTAAAGCTTTGGATATTGCGCGCCAATCTCGTGACATGCATGGCGGCAACGGCATTCAGATTGAGTATCACGTGATGCGTCATGCTCAAAACCTAGAAACCGTCAATACCTATGAAGGTACTCATGATGTACATGCGCTCATCCTTGGAAGAGCTATCACCGACCTTCAAGCTTTCGCTTGAGGAGGAGGCATCATGACATCAGACGCTCCTTTACGTGGCCTCAAAGTTATCGAGTTGGCGCGCATTCTGGCTGGTCCTTGGATCGGTCAGACACTCGCCGACCTTGGGGCTGAGGTGATCAAAATTGAAGCCCCTGAAGGGGACGACACGCGACGCTGGGGTCCGCCTTTTGTCGAACGTCCGGATGGCAAAGGCGGCACAGAAATTACAGCGGCTTATTTTCATGCAGCCAATCGCGGAAAGACTTCAGTAACCTGCGATTTTTCCGATCCTGAATCGCTTTCAAAACTCAAGACATTGATTGCTGACGCAGATGTTCTGATTGAAAACTTCAAGGTTGGCGGATTGAGGAAATTCGGACTGGATTACGAGACGCTTAAGGCTAAAAATCCCCAGCTTGTATACGCTTCTGTAACAGGGTTTGGACAGGATGGGCCGCGTGCAAAACAGCCTGGATATGATTTTTTAATCCAAGGCATGTGTGGTGTCATGGATTTAACCGGTGATCCGAAAGGGGAGCCGCAGAAAGTGGGCGTAGCGTGGATCGACATCTTCACCGGCCTGTATGGAGTAATCGGGATTCAGGCGGCATTGGCAGAGCGCCAAAAGTCAGGCGTTGGGCAATATGTCGATCTATCTCTTTTAGATTGTGGCGTTGGTGTTTTAGCCAATCAGGCGACGAACTTTTTACTGGGTGGTAGCAATCCCACCCGACTTGGCAATGCGCACCCCAATATAGTTCCATACCAAGTGTTTCCCGCCTCCGATGGTCATTTGATCATTGCTTGCGGCAACGATCGACAATTTGCTGCGCTTTGTAACGCGCTTGGTCTCCATGGGTTAGACACCGATTCCAACTATGCCACAAATTCCGCGCGTGTCGCACATCGAGATGAGCTTTGCGAGCAGATATCGTCTTTGACATCTAAAAATAAGAAATTAGATCTGATCGCAACTTTGGAAGCGGCAGGTGTGCCCGTTGGTCCTATCAATACGGTTGCCGAGGCCTTGTCAGAGCCACAAATCGAGGCACGCGAGCTCCGCATTGCTCCAGAGGGTATCGAGGGGCTGCGCACACCTTTGAAGTTTTCACGAAGCCCAATGGCATTGGACCACGCCGCGCCACTGTTAGGGCAGGGCCAATTTGGTTTTTCCACGTCACCACATATCCAGAAAAAAAATTCATGAGTTTAAAAACTCTTTCCGTAATTGGTGCCGGGCAAATGGGCGTAGGTATTGCACAAGTTTGTGCGCAGGCAGGCTATGATGTCGTGCTCAATGATATCTCCGACGAGGCGCTTTCTCTGGCTATGGCTGGCCTTGACGCCCGCCTGACTCGCCTTGTTGACCATGATCGCCTGTCCCGCGAGAACAAAAGCGCCATCCAGTCGCGTATATGTGCCAGTCGGGACTATGCACGACTGGGAGCCGCCGATTTGGTCATCGAAGCTGCAAGCGAAAACGAGGCGGTTAAAACTAAAATTTTCCAGACACTGACCCCCAACCTTGGGGATAACACGCTCTTGGCGAGCAACACATCGTCGCTATCCATTACACGCTTGGCTGCACGAACCGATAGACCGGAACGCTTCATGGGCGTGCATTTCATGAATCCGGTCCCTGTAATGCAACTGGTAGAACTGATCCGCGGCATTGCCACTGACAGGACTACATTTGAGATATGTTGTGAATTTGTCGAACGGCTCGGGAAAACCGCTACCGTGTCCGAAGATTTCCCCGGCTTTATCGTGAATCGCATCTTGATCCCGATGATTAACGAAGCTGCTTATGTCCTGTATGAGGGTGTTGGAAGTGTTGAAAGTATTGATAGCTCGATGCGCCTTGGGGCAAATCATCCTATGGGGCCACTGGAATTAGCCGATTTTATAGGTCTCGACACCTGTGTGGCAATCATGAAAATCCTGCATGAAGGGCTGGCTGATACAAAATACCGCCCCTGTCCGCTCTTAATAAAATATGTGGAAGCAGGATGGAATGGACGCAAAGTCGGGCGTGGATTTTACGATTACAGGGGCAGCGTCCCTGTCCCGACACGATAGAGTCTCAACGCTAAAGGAGTTTACGCTGATGAAGGTCCTAGTACCTGTTAAGCGCGTGATTGATTACAACGTGAAGGTCAAAGTTAAGGCCGACGGCACGGGTGTTGATCTCGCCAATGTAAAAATGTCGATGAACCCGTTTGACGAGATTTCCGTCGAAGAGGCCATTCGGCTGAAAGAGGCAGGGATTGCCTCCGAGGTTGTCATTGTGTCGATTGGCGAAAAGAAAGCCACGGACACGATCCGCAACGCGCTGGCCATGGGGGCCGATCGCGGCATTCTCGTGACCGAAGATCAGGGCGTGGACCTTGAACCTCTCGCCGTAGCGAAAATTCTCGCCAAAGTGGTCGAAGAGGAAGCCCCCGAACTGGTGATCCTTGGCAAGCAGGCCATCGACAACGACATGAACGCGACGGGCCAGATGCTGGCTGCGCTTCTGGGCTGGGGTCAGGCGACCTTTGCCTCCGAGGTGAAAATCGAAGACGGCAAGGCAGTTGTGACCCGCGAAGTGGACGGCGGGCTTCAGACCATTTCCGTCAATCTTCCGGCCATTGTGACCACCGATCTGCGTCTCAACGAGCCGCGCTATGCCTCGCTGCCGAACATCATGAAGGCCAAGAAAAAGCCTTTGGACGAGAAAACCGCAGCGGATTACGGCGTCGACACCACGCCGCGCCTGACGGTTGTGACCACCGAAGAACCCACAGGCCGTCAGGCGGGGATCAAAGTGGGCTCCGTCGACGAGCTGATTGCGAAACTTAAAGAGGGAGGTCTGGTCTGATGGCTGTTCTGCTTCTCGCTGAAGTCGCGGGCGATACGCTCGCTGTTGACGCAACCGCCAAGGCGGCCACCGCCGGTGCCAAGCTGGGGGATGTGACCGTGCTCGTATGTGGCCCCCAAGCTGCCGCCGACGAGGCCGCGAAACTTGATGGTGTGACCAAGGTCCTGCTCGCCGATGACGCCGCCTATGCCAATGGTCTGGCGGAAAACCTCGCCGATCTGATTGTGTCGCTGGCGGGCGATTATTCCCATATCATCGCGCCTGCGACCACCGCCGGCAAAAACATCCTGCCCCGCGTGGCGGCCCTTCTGGACGTGATGGTGATCACCGATGTGACCGATGTGGTCGACGCCGACACGTTCAAACGTCCGGTCTATGCGGGCAATGCGGTGCAGACCGTGAAATCGACCGACGCGACCAAGGTGATTTCCTTCCGCACCTCGACCTTCGATGCGGCGGGCTCCACCGGTTCGGCGGCTGTCGAACCCGTGTCCGGCGCGGGCGATAAGGGGCTCTCTGCCTTTGTCGAGGATAAGGTGGTCGAAAGCGACCGTCCGGAACTCACCTCTGCCAAGATCGTCGTCTCCGGCGGCCGTGGCGTCGGCTCCGAAGAGAACTTCGCCATCATCGAAGCGCTGGCCGACAAGCTAGGCGCAGCCGTGGGCGCGTCCCGTGCGGCCGTGGATTCGGGCTTTGCCCCGAACGATCAGCAAGTGGGCCAGACCGGTAAGGTCGTCGCTCCCGAACTCTACATCGCTTGCGGCATCTCCGGTGCGATCCAGCACCTCGCGGGCATGAAGGACTCGAAAGTCATTGTTGCGATCAACAAGGATGAAGAAGCGCCGATCTTCCAAGTCGCCGACTTCGGCCTCGTGGCAGACCTGTTCGATGCAGTGCCGGAACTGACCGAGAAACTCTGAGCCAGATCTACAACAAAATTTAATAAGGCCCTCTTATGTGGGCCTTATTATTAGTGCATAGCAATATACATCAGTCGAAGATAATAACCTGACGAATGGCTTCGCCTGCCGCGAGACGCTCGAAGCCTTCGTTTATTTCTTCAAGCTTCAGACGATGTGTCATCAACTTTTCAATTGGCAATTGCCCTTGTTCCATCATCTGAGCATATCGTGGAATATCACGGACAGGAACACAAGATCCAACATAAGAGCCTTTTAGATTGCGCTCTTCCGCGGTGAGAGAAACGGCAGGAAAGCTCATTTTAGCTTCTGGATGTGGAAGACCCGCTGTAACGGTAGTGCCTCCGCGACGCGTGATCGCATACGCAAATTCCAATGCAGGTACAGCGCCGGCCAATTCAACCGCCAAATCGACGCCACCGTCAGTCCAGCCTTTGACCTTTTCCAGAGCATCCGCATCGCGCGGATCAATCACATGGGTTGCCCCGAGTTCAAGGGCGTGCGCCCGTTTGGACTCGGACAGGTCTACGGCAACAATCGTGCTTGCGCCTGCTGCCACAGCCCCAAGAAGGGCAGCAAGTCCCACACCTCCAAGTCCGACAATAGCACAGCTTTGGCCCATTTTCAGATCGCCCGAGTTCATCACTGCGCCAACGCCCGTCAACACAGCACAGCCCAAAAGAGCTGCCTTATCGAGGGGGATGTTTTTGGGGATCTTCACGCAGGAATTTTCTGACATCACGGCATAGGTCGAAAATGCGGAAACACCAACGTGGTGGTTAACCACTTCATCACCAATATGTATGCGACGGTCGCCAGTGAGCAATGTGCCTTTCCCGCCGGCCACAGCACCGGGCTCACAGAGAGCAGGTCTGCCTTCGGCACAGGGAACACAGTGACCACAGGATGCGATAAAGACCATGACTACATGATCCCCGGGAACGAAACGTTTAACGCCGGGCCCGACAGCTTCAATTACGCCAGAGGCCTCGTGGCCCAGAGCCAAAGGAGTGTCGCGTGGACGATCACCATTGATCACCGAAAGATCAGAATGACATAGACCAGCTGCAGCCATTTTGATCAGAACCTCGCCGGGCCCCGGATCGTCCAACTCAGCTTCAACAACTTCAAGCGGTTTGCTTTCGCTATATGGGCGTGTAGCACCCATTTTGCGCAACAATGAAATTTTAGTCTTCATAATTTCCTCCTTTTCACGCAACGTGCAGCGCTGCGGCACATCGCGAAATTAAACAGCATCAACTGTCTCGCGCTCGATCACACCCCGTTCAATCAAATACAAGTCATCCAACAAGCTAGAGGAATGTACGTGATCTGACTCTGATAGCAGGACCGAAAGTCCTTCAGAGCGGAGGGATGCAATCACTTCTATGAGCCTTTGAGCAAGCGCTGGCGCTACGCCTTCGAAAGGCTCGTCGAGCAAAAGCAATCGATCGCCAATGATCAGGGCACGTCCTAGTGCAACCAGTTTTTGCTGGCCGCCCGACAGCGCAAGCGCTTTGCGGTCGGCAAATCGGGCAATTTCCGGCATCAAATCATAGATCCACTTGAGCCGCTTGGGATCTATCGCCTCACCCAGTGCATGTATTGGCAAGACAATATTTTCTTCGACCGAGAATTCTGGAATCAGTCGCCGATCTTCAGGCATATAGCCAACACCTAGTTTTGCACGCATATGCGGCGGCTGGTCTGTGGTGTTTTGTCCGTCCAGCAAAATTTGGCCACCATCCGGTGCAAGCAACCCCATGACGGAGCGCATAAAGGTTGTTTTCCCCGCCCCGTTACGCCCGACCAGCCCTACAGTCGTGCCGGGGAGGATTTTTAGTGATGCGTCACGCAAAATTGGTGTGCCTGCGATAGAAATATTGAGTCCTTGTGTCTCAAGCATGGGCGACCCCTCCGATGACGTACTCAAGCACTTTTGCATTTTGAAGGACTTCTGCAGTTGGGCCATCCGCAAGGATGGTTCCTTCGTAAAAAGCCACGGTGCGAGATGCAAAGCGCGACACAATGTCCATGTCGTGTTCGATAAATAGCACAGTGGCATCTTCGCCTTTGAGAGGGGTGATCACACTGTCCATCATGCCGATTTTCTCATCTACTGACACACCAGAGGTCGGCTCGTCTAACAATATCACTGCGGGGTCTTCGACTGCGGCCATAGCAATATCCAATTGCTTTTTAACCCCCTGAGGCAGGGTGCTGACAACACTTTCAGAATAGCCTTCCAAACCAAAGCGAGCTAGATTGGCGTGTGCAGCATGCATACGTTCCTCGGTAATGGCAGGGGCGAACATTCCGCCTTTGCCATCCAATGCCGCGATGTCAGAGATCATCACGTTCTCCAATACTGTCAGTTCCGGAAACACCTGAGAGATTTGAAAACTGCGCCGAATGCCAATGCGTGCGGTTTTGCGTGGTGACATGCCAGTAATGTCCTGACCTTTGAAGTGAATGGTGCCAGCAGACGGAGTCAAATAACCGGTGACCATATTCACAAATGTGGTCTTTCCCGCGCCGTTGGAGCCGATCACCGCAAGTGTTTCACCGGGATAAAGCGAGATCGAGATGTCTCGTGCTGCGGTTACACCGCCGAAGCGCTTTTCCAGTCCTTTAGCCACCAAAATTGGATCTTTGTTGCTCATGCTTTTGTCCTCTTCTGAACCAGAGACCACAACCCGTCTGGCAACAACAGAATGACAGCAAGCATCACAGCTCCTAGGATCATCTGCCAAATGTTGGGTGCAAAATCGAGCGCGTAAGTTTGAACGACTTCTAGCGCAAAAAATCCGAGAAACGGCGCAATTGTGCTGCCGCGCCCTGCCAAAAGAGCTACGAATACAAAGCTGCCTGAGGTGGTCCAATTGGTCATCAAAGGATCAACATGGCCAGTGGATATAGCTAACAATCCTCCTCCCAACCCAGATATGCCTGCAGCAGTAAATACCGCGAAGAATACTACGCGGCGCGAAGACGCACCAAGATATTCCAGTCGAATTTCGTTTTCGGCGACAGCTTCACACAGCATGCCAGCACCTGACTTCAAATAGCGCGCTACGATCACACAGGACAAAATAACCAAGCTGGCGGTCATCGCATAGGTGACATCCGGGCGGACGGCGCGGTCCGGGAGCCAGCCAAAGTAGCTGACTGGTGGAACGTTGAACCCGTCGGTTGAGCCAAGCCATGCCGCCTTGACCAGAAGTCCGTAGAGGATCATTGACACTGCGAGAGAGAGCATTGCAAAGAAAATCTCGCGATAGCGAGACAACATGACGCCCATGCCGACACCCGCAATCAGAGCTACGACAACAGCCGCTGGCAATAGGAGCGCTACATCGGTAATTCCGGCCTTAGCGGACAGCATGCCAACGGCATACCCCCCTAAACAGTACCAGAGCCCTTGTCCAAAGTTCACTTGTCCGGCGCGCATTTGTAAGACGACACCAAGTGACACCAAGCCGCCGGCTAATGCGGTCTGAAGCAAAAAACGGAGCCAATTTGGCAAAAAGAATGCCGCAATCAGTAACACCGCAAGGATGATGATGTAGCGTGGTTCATGGCGAAAATCTGTTTTCATCATATCTTTCGTCCCGATACTTTGGCGAAAAGTCCATGCGGTCGCACCGCAAGCACGGCAGCCATGACAGCATAGATAGCGAAGAGTTCGAATTGCGGCGCCAAATGGACACTCAACGCACGAGCATACCCGGCGAACAGTGCGCCAATCGCGGCCCCGGGAATAGACCCCAGCCCGCCAATGACAACCACAGCAAACGCAAGGATAACGACTTCAACCCCGATGCCCGGCGTCACGGCAATTTTGGGGGCAGTAACGGCGCCGCCAACTACGGCAAAAACAGTTCCAATCGCAAAGGTCGTAGCAAAAATGCGTTTCACATTGATCCCCATTGCGGAGGAGATTTCACGGTCCGCCACGACGGCGGTTGTCATGCGGCCCATGCGTGAATGTTCCAGCCAGAACCAAAGCCCTCCACCCATAATGATGGCAAGAACAACCATCAGTAAATCGTAGACCTGATAGGGCAATCCACCGATTTCGAGGAAACCAAAATAAGCATAGGGCTGATACACAAAGTAGCTCTGTACACCCCAGATCAGTTTGACTGCATCACCTAGGATCAAGAACATGGCGTAGGTCACCAACACCATAAGCACTTCGTCCTTACCGTAGAGAAACCTGAGGATGCCGCGTTCCACGGCAAGGCCCAAGACAACGCCAGCAGCCAGTGCTGCAGCGCCCATTGCGAGAAATGCCATCGCTTCAGGTAGCCCTGCGGCGTAATAGGCACCAAGCGCCGACACGCAAACATAGGCTCCAATGGCATAAAATGCCCCGTGAGCGATGTTCAAAATCCGCATGACGCCGTAAATCAATGTCATTCCTACAGCTATTAGAAACAGCCACGCAGAGTAATTCAGCCCGTCGAGCATAATCGCGGTAAATTTCAGCATATCACCGTCCGTTCGATATTATGGTCGGAGAGCAGTTGCCTGCCCTCCGAAATGTGTGGATTACACGATCACTCGCAGACTGCGCCCGGGAAGCCAGCTTCGATCCATGCTGCGGCAGTCATATCTGCAGGCGGATTTACACATTCGGCTTCATAAAACTTTACGTTCTCAACCGTGGGCTCTCCATCAACGTACTTGTATGTACCAAGTCCGATACCTTGAACGGCCTGGTGACCAGCACCGTTTGCCATGCGAACTACGCCAGCAGGAGAGTCGAATTCCAAACCTTCCATTGCCGCAGCGGCCTCTGCTCCAGAGGCTTCTGGCCCAGCTTTTTCATAGGCCGCTTTTGCCCCCAAGACGGCCTGCGCCATTTTCCAAGCAGGGTACGATGGTTTTGCCCCAAAGCGTTCTTCATAAGCTGCCGAGAACCAGGTCGCGAGCTCATTTTCCGGCGCAAAGACACTATATGGTCCACGTGCGGTAATGATTGCCCCTTCCGGAATATCCTTTGCAATTGATGAGAATAATGCCTCTCCACAGGTCATCAAGACAGCGGAACGCGCGAATAAGCCGCGGGGAGCGGACTGCAGGACGAAAGCCTCAAGATCTCCTCCCCAGAACGAGTTGAACACAACTTCGGGAGTGGAAGTCAGAAGCGCCGAAACCTCTGCGCCATACTGTCCAGAGCCAAGTTGCGGGAATTGCTCGGATACAAACTTGCTTTCTGTGCCAAGTGCTGTGAGCGCACCTGTGAAATCGCGCCAGCTGTCTTGACCCCAAGCGTAGTTTTGGTTGATCCCGGCCACTCGATTCAAATCATAACCCATATCGGTCAGATAGCGGGCAGAACCCACGGCATCGAGCGTGGCTGTCGGACCTGTCCGGAACAGATAGGTAGGATCAGTGACGACATCTTCAAAAATTTGCGGTGTTCCGCAATCTACGAAAATGGTGAAAGTTTCCAATTCTTCTGCAACGGGAGCAACCGATTTACAATTTCCAGAAGACGTATAGCCAATCACCACTTCGACGCCTTCACGTTCTACCAAATTGCGGTATTCAAGTACTGCATCAGAGGCTTCATCAATGAATGTGCCATCAATTATACGCCCGTTGATACCAATGGTTGCATATGGAGCCGGCACAGAACCTTCATTCAATGCAGCAAACATCAATTCTGCCGCGTTTTTTTCTGGTTCGCCAAATGGTCCTGCTGCTGCACCCGACAGAAAGACTGGAACGCCAATCTTGATGGTTTCATCTTGAGCCGAGGCCGCACTCGCTATGGCTAGCATAGACACCGACGCCAATGCGAAAGTAATCTGTTTCATGTTATTCCTCCCTAGATTTTAATTGAGTTGTCGATCAAATCGACAAGCACGCGTATTTGATTTCCAAGTAGTCCTCTATCCCATACTTGGAGCCTTCGCGCCCAAGGCCGCTCAGCTTGACCCCTCCAAAAGGAGCTTCAGCTGTGGACACAAGGCCGGTATTGATACCGACCATGCCGTAATCAAGTGCTTCCATAACCCGGAAAACACGAGACACATTGGCTGAGTAGAAATACGAAGCGAGGCCAAATTCTGTGTCATTGGCCAAGGCTATGACTTCTTCTTCTGTTTCAAAACGGAATAGTGGCGCAAGAGGGCCAAACGTCTCCTCTCGCGATACAAGCGTGTCGGAGTTGACGCCTTTCAAAACCGTTGGCTCAAAGAATAAAGTATCTTCACCTATCCGTTTCCCGCCGGTGGTCACAATCGCACCTTTTGCAATTGCGTCCTTAAGGTGTGTTTCAACCTTCTCAACCGCACTCTTGTTGATCAGCGGTCCAAGTTCAGTGCCAGCTTCAGCCCCGTTGCCAACCGTCAGGTCTGGGACGCGAGCTGACAGCTTACTAGCAAAGGCATCATAAACTCCGGCTTGGACATATATGCGATTGGCACATACACAAGTTTGGCCTGAGTTTCGGAATTTAGCGATTATCGCCCCTTCCACAGCCGCGTCCAAATCGGCATCATCAAAGACTATGAAAGGTGCATTGCCGCCCAGTTCAAGACTAAGTTTCTTGATGCCCTTAGCGCATTGCTTCATCAGGATTTGGCCTACGCGAGTTGAGCCTGTAAAGCTAAGCTTGCGCACGGCTGGGTTTTCACAAAATTCTTGGCCGATTCCCGCCGCATCTGCAGAGGTCACTACATTGAAGACACCGGCGGGCATACCCGCCCGTTCTCCAAGCTCGGCCATGGCCGTAGCGGAAAGGGGCGTCAATTCCGACGGGCGCGCGACAAAGGTACAGCCGGCGGCTAAGGCGGGTGCCACTTTGCGTGCGATCATAGCATTTGGAAAGTTCCATGGTGTAATCGACGCAGCAACTCCAATCGGCTGCTTTAGAACAAGAAGACGTTTGTCAGGTTGGTGTCCCGGAATTGTATCACCGTAGATGCGCCGCCCTTCCTCAGCAAACCAGTCCAGAAAAGACGCGCCATAAATGATTTCGCCCCGAGCATCCGCCAAGGGTTTGCCCATTTCGGCCGTAAGGATGCATGCGAGATCATCGGCATTTTGGCGCATCAAATTAGCCCAACGCCTTAAAATATCCGATCGCTGTAGTGCTGTAAGTGCTGCCCATTCAGGCTGCGCTGATTTTGCAGCAGCAATAGCTGTGGCTGCTGTGTCGCGATCTAGATTTGCAACCTCCGCAACCAACTCGCCTGTCGCTGGGTTCACAACATCTGTGCGTTGAGATGTCCCAACCCAAGCACCGTTCACATAGGAATCCGTGCGAAGCAGGGACGAATCCTGCAAGTCATTCAACATAAATTTTCCTCCCTTGACCCGCAGCTCCGACATATGTTCAATATACTGAACTGCGTTCCTAGTTTTGATTATTGTACGGAAGACTGCTGCGTGTCAAATTAAGTTTCGGAAAATTTAAGGTGCTGGAAATGGAAGTGGATAAACAGGATGAGGCTGTGGGAGCTTCAAATAGGACTAAATTAGCAGTTCCTGCATTGGGAAAGGCTTCTATGCTGCTAGATATGATCTCCGCAGAGCCTGATCTCTTGACTGTCTCTGAAATCAGCCGCCGTATGCGGTGGGCTAAGAGCTCAGTGCATGCGACCTGTGCAACCTTGTGCGCTCTTGATCTTTTAGTAAGAAATTCCGATCAAACATTTGCGCTAGGTCCTCATGTGATGCGATGGGCACGAGCATTTACGGGGCGAAGCGATGTAGCAACCGAATTTACGCGCATCTGGGATGAGAACACAAACGAGTTGCAAGGGGCAACGATCACTCTTTCCGTCCCGGATAAGAATGATGTCGTATATATTGGCGCGCGCAACTCAAAACTGACCCCATGGTTTAAATTTCAAGTGGGCAAACGTCTCCCAATGGCTTTTACAGCAACCGGGCATGCTTTGATGAGCCAGATGACGGACACGGAAATAAGGATCAGGTTTCGTGACGGTCTACCCAGCCCAATGACACCTTATTCTCCTAAAACATTAGATGAAATGATGATACTTGTGCATGAAGCCCGTGAGCGAGGTTATTCACGCGAATGTCAGGGTATCTGTGAGGGTATGATCTGCTTTGGCGCACCTATTTTGAATGCTGAAAATACTGCGATTGCTGGAATTGCCGTAAGCTTACCGTTGGACAGCATGACATCATCAGAAGAGCATAAAATTGTCTCTACTCTGAGGCGTATAGCAAGAACCATCTCTCTGCGCCTCGGGGCGGAAATTAACGGGTGAATAGATAAGCTTTTCAAACTGGAAATTTCAAGCCGGTGCAGAAAGATGCCGGTCGGTGCGGCGCTCGCCCTCAATAGAATAGCCATTTACGGGCCATGTCTTTCGATTGTCGTCGTCGACCGTCCTGAAGTGGTCCGGCAAATTCAGACAGCGTGCTAAGGTGTATTCAGCACTGATGACCGGATGCGGAAATGAAGAGAAGACACAGTTTTTCGGGCAAGTTCTGGATGGTCATCCGCTTGCCTTTTGGCCTCAAATTGCCTTGGGGTCTAACGGGTCATGAACACATTACGCGAGCCGCCAGCGCTATTGGCCATGAAACCCGTCGCTTTGTCATTCTCGAAGAACATGAAGCCGCCCCAAGATTTTTGCGGGCCGCTGTCGACCTGCCAGTAATAGCGCGGTGCATTCGCACAACCATTCAGGCTCTCTACGTCACCATCAGCCATGCCCGTTGGTGTCAGTGCTTCGGTTGACATGTCGAAGGGTGCGTCACCCTCTTCGCTTAGGTTATAGCTGATCGCATGCAGCGGCGTGGTTATCCCCTGTCCACTCAGCATTAAGGTTTCGCTTGTCTCATCCCATGACAGCGTGACGTTCATCACATTCACGCCGAGCGTCAGCCCCGTGCCGCCTGCCGACATGCGCCAGTTGCCTGACAAAAAGCGCCCCATGTCTTCGTGGGTTTGGCTCGCGCCACCTTCCAGCCCGTCCTGACACACAGACAGCATAACGGTTTCCTGCGCAAGCGCGGGGGAGACAAATGCGAGGAGGCTCGCGGTGATCAGGCAGGCGTTGCGGCGTGTCATGGGGGCGTCCCTTCTGGGTTATACGGGTAGCTGTGCTGTAGCGGCGAGTGTTATGGCAACTCAGTGAGTGTTGCCGGGTCAAGCCCGTTCGCGATCAATCCATTATCGATGGCGCATCGGATCATCTCATCGAAATAAAGGGCCGAGCTTTCAACGCCCGTGCCCGTCACATCGACGAGGTAGGGACCAAGCAACGTGCTATGCCCGCCATAAGGTAGGATCGGATAGCCATACGGACCTTCGGCCAACAAAGCGGCGCACATATTGGGGTCCGCAAACCCCATTCCGATTGTGACAGCCGCGGCAGGGTCAGCGTTGATCGTAATCGTGACACTTTGCTCGGATGCGTAGAGGTCATCGCCCTGACCGTCATCCGACGCATCAAACGTCACATAGCTGACCTCGACAAACGTGTCGGTGATATTGGGAGACTGGACGGCAAGTGTCTCACTGCGCAGTCCCCAGCCCTCCATCGGGGGCGGGACAAGGCTCAGCATATCGGTGCATGCCCCATAGGGCCAACTGACCCGCTGCAAGACCGGATCATTGCGCATGAAACTCTCGAACGGGCCGTCATGCTGACTGTACCGCGTCATCTGCTCAGCGGCGGCGGCTTTGCTCCGTTCTGTCGCTTCCGCAATGCCCATCATCAGGTCGTCCATGACATAGGCCTCGGACAGGACGGGGCGTGTGGACGCCTCTTGGGCCGCAAGACCGGTTGCACCGAGGATGAGCCCGTATAGGGTGGCAACCGAAGTCGATACACCAGACATTTTAACTTCTTTTTCCCAGATCATTGCAACATGATCTCTGTAAGCGCTTCCATTAGGCCGCTGTCCCTCATCGTTTTCATATTCAGAGCGCCCAAGTTGCAGGAAGTCGTTGCCTCCATATAGATGTCACTGGGCTGAAGCATATCGATGTATGGCTCGTGTTGGGCGATCGTGAGCATGTTGAAGTCGGGGTGCGCGTAAATGTAGTCGATAGATGCCTGCATGCTGGAGAACATCGCATTCACCTCACCAAGCGCGTCTTGTTCTTTTAGGCGATCATAGAGACACCCATAGGCCTCAGTGTATTCGTCGCTCCACTTAAACGGCGGGACCATCTCGGCAAGGGACGGATCAACCCGTACATAAAGTTGCATACTTGGCTCCCACCCAATGTTGAGGGCCTCTTCGTGCTTATCGATGAACTCCGACCTGCTGACCTGCGTGAAATCGACGGCCTCGAGCTCTGCCAGTTCTGAGCTAACATCGGATTGCGCAAAGCTTGCAGCAGGCAGGAATAGCGATAGGAATGCAGCATAACGGATTGGCATAACTTGTCTTTCAATTTGATGTTTTAAGGGCAAACGTCCGCAAACGGATCATTCCCCCGCGCACAGCGCGGACGTTCTGCGAGTTGTGATATCTGCCAGCCAACCGGATCATCTTGTGCGTTCCAGACGTAAACCGCACGGGTAATCATCGCGCTGATTGCGTCATCTTCAACAGGCACTTCAAAATCTACGATCACCCTCTGGATGCCAATCTGACACCAGGTCTTGGACGCGCTGCGAAAGTTGCCCGCCACTATCTCGTTGGTGATTGCGGTTTCAATGGGTGACGTCACCGAGACAACGTCACCGTCGGGAAGGTCGAGATATGCGATGGCGTCGAGAGGTGTGAATCCATCGAGAGGATCGCCCATAAATGGCGCGCAAGACTGTGCGGCGATAGGCGCACCAAAACTGAGGCACATGATAAAAACAACGGATTTAAGCATCTCTGTGCCCCTTTTGCATTGGCTGGGGCAAGGGTAGCGGCATGTTAAATCAAGTTCTTGAACAAATCGGACAGGCGCTTGATTTATACCTTCGCGACAAGACTACGCAGCACGCCATCGCTATCAATTTCGATTTTCGCAGGGGTCGTGCGCATATACTGTTTGAACATGCGGGTCAGATGCGATTGATCCGCAAACCCTGTGGTATAGGCCACATCGCTAATGGGCATGTCTGGGTTTTCAGTGCGCAGTTTGAGCGCCGAGAGGACGCGCTGACATACCGCAAAGGTTTTCGGAGGCATTCCGACAATACGTAGAAACTGGCGGTGGAAATTACGGTCACTCATCCCGAGATCCTGTGCTAGATCAGCGATGCTAAGTGCGCCGTTTCGGGATTCGATTTGGCGGAGTGCCTCGGTGATTTTAGGGTAAGCGTTCGCTGGCTCTCACCTTTTGTTCAATTGTCTGATCTGCGATGCCGTATCCGATGGAGATCGGTGCAGGAGTTTCGCGATGGCGACTACGGTGGAGTTTCTCAGGAGCTACGGGGTGGAGATACGGACCAATGGTCAGCGACGCTGGCCGGATGAGGTCAAGGCGCGGATCGTTGCTGAGAGTTTGAAGCCCGGCGCGACGGTGAACGGGGTTGCTGCGCGGTATGGGCTTCGGGCAAACCATCTGTCGGAATGGCGCCGTCGGGCGCGTGACGGCAGATTGGTTTTACCCGCGGTTGAAGAGGTCGACTTTTGTTTTGCGCCGATCGTGGTGTCGGATGATGGCGGCGATACTCCTGTGCCAGCAGTGTCTGCGCCGCTTACCAAGTCTGACGCTGCATCCGCTGACCCTATCGCGATTGAGATCGGCCAAGTGATAATCAGGCTCGATGGCACCACCAGTTCTGACCGGATTGCCGAGATCGTGCGGGCCATTGGGGCACGGCCATGATGTTCCCGTCAAACCGCGTGCGGGTTTTGGTCTCGACGCAGCCCGTGGACTTCAGGAAAGGTCATGATGGCCTGGCTGCAATCGTGTCATCGGTGCTGCGCAAGGATCCATTCACGGGCACAGTGTTTGTGTTTCGGTCGCGCAGAGCGGATCGACTGAAGCTGCTTTTCTGGGACGGCACGGGACTGGTGATGGCTTACAAGCGGCTGGAGGAGGCAGCCTTCACCTGGCCTGCGATCAAGGACGGGGTGATGGCGCTGAACCACGCTCAGTTTGAGGCCCTGTTTGCCGGTCTGGACTGGCGTAAAGTTAAGGCCTTGGAGACACGCCCACCTGCTGCGGCAGAATGAACCAACCGTATGTTTTTGCGTGATTTCACTGTGGTTTTTTGGTAGTTCTGGCCTATGCAAAATGCCCCATCACTTGATCTTTCTGCTATCCCGGCTGCGCAACGCGCGGCGGTTCTGGCGTTGATGGAAGAGGTGGCGGCGCTGACGGAAATCACCCAGCGGCAAGAGCACCTGATCGCCGAGTTGAACCATGCCCTACATGGCAAACGCTCGGAAAAGCTAACCGAGGATGAGCGGCAGCTGGCCTTCGAAGACTTGTCCATCGCACTTGCCGAGGTCGAGGTGCAGAAGGAGCAGCTGACCACCAAGACAGGTGACAAAAGGGCAACCAAGCCTGCGCCAAAGCGCACCATCGGCAATCTCCCGGCCACACTCCCGCGCATCGAAGAGGTTATCGAACCCGCCAGCCTGATCTGCCCCTGTGGCTGCGGTATCATGCACAAGATCGGTGAAGACCGTGAGCCGAGCGGCTGGACATCGTGCCGGCCCAGTTGCGCGTCATTGTCACCGTGCGCCCGAAATACGCCTGCCGGACCTGCACCGACGGCGTGACTCAGGCCCCCGCACCAGCGCATCTGATCATGGGCGGGTTGCCGACCGAGGCGGCCATCGCTCATGTGCTGGTCAGTAAGTATGCCGATCATTTGCCATTATACCGCCAGAGCCAGATTTTGGCGCGGGCGGGTCTTGATCTGCACCGCGCCGTGCTGGCGGATTGGGTTGGCAAGGCGGCGTTCCACCTTAAGCCCATTGTCGACCGACTGGCCGAACATCTGAAACGATCCGACAAACTGTTCATGGATGAAACCACCGCCCCGGTGCTGGATCCGGGGCGCGGCAAAACCAAAACTGGCTATCTCTGGGCGCTTGCCCGTGATGATCGGCCATGGGGCGGCGAGGCCCCGCCCGGAGTGGTTTACTTCTATGCCCCTGGTCGGGCGGGCGAGAATGCCGAAACATTCCTCACCGGCTTTGACGGTATCCTGCAGATCGACGGGTATCAGGGCTATAACCGCCTGACCAAGCCTACCCGCAAGGGCGGTGATCCCATTCGGGTGGCTCATTGCTGGGCACACGCGCGCCGTAAGCTGAAGGAAGTCTTCGACCGCGACGGCTCAGAGATCGCCGCCGAAGGCCTGCGCCACATTGCCGAAATCTATGCCGTTGAAACCGATATCCGTGGCGTCGACCTTGGCCAGAGATTGTCAGCCCGCAAGGCCCGCACTGCCCCCTTGGTCGCAGCCTTTGGCGACTGGCTGCAGGCACAACGCCGCAAGATATCCAGTAAATCTCGGCTTGGCGAAAAGCTGACCTACATCCATAATCACTGGGACGGGTTGCAGACCTTCCTGACCGATGGGCGCGTCGAGATCGACAACAACCGCGTCGAAAACCTGATCCGACCGATCACTCTCAATCGTAAGAATGCGCTCTTCGCGGGTCACGACGAAGGTGGCATCGCCTGGGGCCGTGTCGCTTCTCTGATCGAGACCTGCAAGATTAACGGCATAGAACCCTTTGCTTATCTCAAGGCCACCTTGACAGCGATCGCCAATGGTCATCCGCAAAACTGCATAGACGATCTGCTGCCGTGGAACTTCAAGCTGTCAAGCTAAGCTGCACGTGATGTCCAGCGAACGCTTACATTTTAGGCGGCACAATCGCGGTTAAATCCTGGGTGAGACGCTCAAGAATAGCCTCGAATGCGCTCGCCGTTGTCTGCTGAGTGATCTCGGAACCAAGCATGATGGCTTGGTTGCGTAGCGCACCTATGTCGCGATCAAGAATGGAGAAAGCAGCACTTCCTTGCAGTTCCGCCAAGTAATGCACGGCGGGGCCCGTCAGCGTGTATTCAGTGTCAAATGTAGTCAGTTGCCCCGAAAAATGAACCGCCCCTAAGGCATAGTCGAAGGTTTGATCATTGGCTGTCGCCGTACCCGCCCCCTGTGCCAGCCATCCGATATAGGTAAACCCCGTAGGGCGCGCGGGAACCGTTTCGGAGCCGTTATCTTGTATCCGCGCACAAAGAATGCGCCGGACGTATGGGCATAGATGCTCCGGCACTGGGATGTCATCATAATGTGGAATGCCTGTATTCCTTTATAATGTGGAATGCCTGTATTCCTTTGTTCAGGGTGTAAAACTCAATGTATAAATTGGCATGATACCGTCTTAGTCGGAGGGCACAATGGCGGAGCTATGAGTGAATCTGGTGTCCGAGCGATTTGAATGACGGCGGTGCATCTGGTTGGATTGGTGTTGCAACACATCCAGCCAACCATTCGAGGACGCGCCATCATGGGCGACAGTACCATCATCAATTTCTCCGGTCGAGACACGATCACTGACCCGCTGACAGATTTCTTGCGCAAAGGCGCTCGGGAATTGCTGCAGGCTGCTATTGAAGCGAGCGAGATGCCTTTCTCGCCAAGTTTGTCGAACGACGCACAGCGGACGGTCGCTTCCGGACGGACATATTACGGGAGGAGACGAATGGCACGATCAGACATGAGCGGTCTTGAATGGGAATTCTTCAAGGCGGTCTTGCCCAACAAGACAAGGGGCAAAAAGCGCGTTGATGACCGTCGCGTGATTAATGGCATTTTCTGTGTCCTGGGCACCATCAAACCTTGGGATCAAACATGTTCGCATCGGCTTCAATCAAACTGGCATCTGCGGCAAGACGCTACCCGCTGACCAAGCCATCTGCGATGCACCGGGCAACGGTCTTTTCAAACAGATGCCGCAGTAGTGCGCTTTTACGAAAACGGCCATGGCGGTTCTTGGAAAATGTCGAATGATTTGGCACCGGATCAGATAAATCGAGTCGGCAGAACCAACGATACGCGAGGTTCAAATGGGCTTCTTCGCACTGCCGGCGTTCAGATCGGATGCCAAAGCAATAGCCTACCAGCAGCATGCGGGTCAACAACTCAGGATCGATGGAGGGACGACCCGTGTGGCTGTAAAACTCGTATAGATACTGGCGGATGTCGCTTAAATCAACGAACCGATCTATCGAGCGCAACAGGTGGTCTTGTGGAACGTGATCCTCCAGCGAGAACTCATAGAACAGTGCGCCCTGCGCTTCCTGTTTTGGTCCCATCATCATTCAATCCCCCGCTGCCATACAGAAATTGAATCAGCCATGAGCCGTCAAATCAACAAGAGTTTTTCAACAAAATACGCCGTTCGCGTCTTCTGCAGCAGGGCTAGCTCTACGATGCTGCCGGTAGAGGCGGTTACGTAGTAAACTCTTTTTGTGGCCTTGCCTCAATCCCCATCAGCTGCGAGTGGTCTTGTTACGGTTTTGTACCGCTGCGATTCCTCATTTATGCAGTCGTTGCTTCGTTTTCCAACCGAGATCTGAGTACCTAACTCGCTTGGTGAAAGGTGAGGCGGCCTTTGCTGACTGCAGTATTGATTGTGCGGGAGAGCGGTGCGTCAGATACCAGAAAATCGACATCCGAGAGCGAGCCAAGATTAACGAGGCCGCGGTGCCCGAATTTGCTGCTGTCCACTGCGAGCAAGACCTTTTGTGATCGTTTCATGGCTGAGCGCACGGTCTCCACCTCGGCCTGGTCATCGTCGCCAAGATCCCCATCGTGGTCGATGCCGGAGACAGACAGGATAGCCAAATCGAACTTGAAATCAGTGATGAATGACTGTGACTGCTCTTGAAAAATACCGCCATCGACTTGGCGCACGAAGCCGCCCGGAACGGCGACGGTGAAGTCGGTCACTTCACTGAGATATGCGGCGATACGCAAGCTGTAGCTAACCACGCGTAGATTGCGGCGTCGAACGAGCGCGCGTGCAACGGCCTCACAGGTTGTGCCAGTGTCGAGGAAAAGAGACGCGCCGTCCTTGACGAGGTCTGCCACGCGGGCTCCAATTCGCTCTTTGGCTTGCGCATTTCGGATACGTCGACTGCGCAATTCGCTGGGTTCGACCGAATTGGAAATCATTGCGCCGCCATGTAGACGGCGCAGGTTTCCACGAGCCTCCAATTCCATGATGTCACGGCGTGCGGTTTGTTGGGTCACGGCAAACCTGCTCGCCACCTCGTCCAGTGAGATATAGCGCTGAGCCTCAAGTTGTTTCAGCAACAGGCGCTGCCTTTGGCTCTTTTTGTCTTCACCATCCATATTAGGGTGCCCATCTCAACCTCGTATGCAGATCTTATTACCTGCATAGAAATTTTAATCAATCAAAGGGCCACGACAGTCTTCTGTCGCAGCCCCTCTACATTGCTTCGTGTTGGATCAGAAGTTCACTTGCAAGCCGACTGCAAGGTTGTCGCTACGCCCCGCATCACCAAATTCACCCGCGTACCCAACTGTAAGGTTTGTGCTTTGCGTCAAGTCGATGCCGACCGAAAGGTTCACTTTAAGTACGTCTTCGGCAAGGTTGGTGCCGCTGACTGCGAAGGCCTCACCAGCTGAGAAGGCCATGCCTGCCTGCGGGGTATTGGCATCAAATACGTGTCGCCACCCTGCGCTCCCCGAAAGACGGACGGGCGTCGAGCCCTCTGAGAGTTGCATCTGGCCCCATAGACCCAGTTCGCCCACTGTGGTTTCGAACGTATTGCTTTGGGCGTTCAGTGCAGCATCACCGCCATTTTCTGATACGGCTTCGGTGTTGACCACAACGTGGGCAATGCTTCCGTAGGGTTGAAGGATCGCGGTTCCAACCGAAAAGTTATACGACGCCTCGGCAAAGATTTGACTTGTGTCTGCGCCGTACCCCGATGTCAGAGTGTCTGAAAAGCCAGAGAAAGAGACGTTGCGTGTGCTGTCAATTTCGCTGTGGGTCCACGTCGCCCCTGCAGTGATACGTGCCGCGCCGAGATTACGCCCGACAACAAAGCCCAGGTTGGTGAAGTCGCTTTTCGACGCATCGCCCGCACCACCGATGCTGGCGGAGCCTTTGCCAAAACCAAGCATCGCGCCATAGACCCATTCGCTGTCAAGCGTCCCGTTGATCCCAACAAGTGTCCCGAAGGTGGAGTGGTCTAGGTCACGCGTTTCGTCACTTTCGATACTGGCGTTGCCACCATAGCTTTGCATCCAAAATGATGGAGCGTCGCTGCCCTCATAATCGCGTAGTCGCGACAGTGCAGTAGAACGCAAATCGTTGCCCTGATCGGCAAGGGCTGTCATGCTAGCGGCGTAGAGCTCACCCGAAAGGGCGTCAAAAGCTTGATCGGCTGACACCGCGTCAAGCATCACGGCCTTATCGAAGAGGTCATTCCCGAAGTCGAGGCTTTCTACCCCCGCCGCCGTGGCGCGTCGGTTCTCCGTGGTCGCGACCCGATCAAAGGCAGTGTCATTGCGCTCAAGGCTCAAGGAGACATCTTGTTCCCTATAGCTCAATGCCGCGTCGAGGAAAGCAAGCGAGGACGTCACATCCTCAAACTGGCCCGATAAAGTGCCGCCAGACTGTAAGATGACATAGTTTGTCTGTGGCGCGTAGTCCCCAACCGCCGCGAGTGCCACTGCTGTTCCGCCGCCGATTGTGACGTCACCTGTGGCTGTTACAACGTCGGAGTCGCCTTGGGCGTTAACTTCGACTTCGAAGCGGGCGCCTTCATTGATAGTAAGATCACCATGGATGTTTAATGTGCCGATACTGTTGCCTGCGGCCAAGGTTGCGCCACGACCTACTGTCAGTGCGCTGACAGTGCCACTGCCACCGATCGTTGTGCCATCCATGAGGCTAACGCCTGAAGATTGGGCGATCGACCCGTTTACGACCAAGAGGCCACCGGACACAAGCGTCGCCCCAGTGTAACTGTTATTGGCCTCCAGTGTGAGAGTGCCTTCACCGCGCTTTTCAAGCGCACCTGTGCCCGAAACCTCCTTGAGCGCTGTGACTGTCGAGTTGGCGTCGCGGATATCGAGCCAGCCGCCCGTTGCGCCATCTAAGATGACACTGCGATCGAGTGTTGCCATTTGCGTGCCTGAGATTGCAAGGCCGCCGTCGTCGAGGCGTAGCGCCGCCGCCGAGGTGCCAAGCGCCGCATCCTCGTCGATACGCACCGTCCTGCCGTCTTTAACGAGTGTTTCGGAGATAAAGCTATGATCGTCAATGCAATAGTCGTTGATCGCTTGCGCAAGGCGCGCGTCTGTTGTTTCACAGTCCAGTAAGGTTTTCTTTTCGCTGTCACTGAGCCAGTCGAGGATTGGATTTCCATCTGTGTCAGAAACTTGCCCCAGATATACATCGTTACGCATGTTGTTTCGCGTAAGGTAGAATTCATCCTCGCTTTCGTCGAAGACAGCGACATCGTCACTCCACACGAGACGGATCACTTCCTCATTGTTCTCGGTTGTCTCGTATTCCAATTTCGGGCCGACCCAAGCAAGATCGTGAGCAACGAGTTCGTGATCGGAATAGGCCTTGCCGCTGTCTGTTACGTCAGTCTGGTCCAAAACGCCTGTGTATGGGTCATTTTCATCGTCGATGATTTCCCACCATTTCCCAAAGGGACGGGACACCATAAAATGGTCGATCGCGCTACGATCCCAGCTCGGCCAGACATTGGTGTGATCTTCTTCGACGGAGGTCCATGTGGTGCTGCCATCACCCAGAGTGTGGGGGGCAAACGACTCTCGCTTCGCATCTGTCGTAAGCATGATGAAATCATGCTTCATCTTGTTCATTGTAACTGGCAGGTTGTCCTGGATTGGGTATATCTCATCCGCAAAGAGCGAATCCGGAATGTCGGCGAGCGCGAGGTACTTTCCTGTGTGGTCGGAAATAAACTGTGTCATCGCGGCCGGATCAACGGCGTACTGCTCTAGCAACGTGCCATAGAAGCTATTGCCTGTGCGCAAGTAGTTCTGGAGGATGAGCTTTTGTTGGCTGGCCCGATTGAGCCCGCGCTCCGAAGTGTCCGCCGCGTTGTAGTCGCCCACGAGAACCACTGAGCGATTGGTTGATTTTGCCCATTTAACAATGCCCTCAACTTCACTCAAACGTCGCTCCGAGGTATCTCGGTAGTCAAGGTGAACAGATCCAAAGGCGGTTTCAGGGATTGCATTGTTACCGTTGGTTATCTGATAGGCGACTGAGTCACCCATAGAATTGGTTCCGGTCCCGCCCGCTACGCGGCTGAGAATTCCAGTGTCTCCCTTTTTGACATAGGTGTACTCTCCAAGTCCTGCATCGCGCAAACGTGTTTGCAAGCCGGTCAAATAGGTCTCGCTCCACAATTCCTGAAAAGCGATTACATCGTAGCCACCATCGATGAAAAGCGGTGTGATATCATCGAGGTTGTTCCTGAACTGATCGGCCCAGGTGTTGAAGGTTAGGACGCGAAGCACACCATTTGTCTCGGCGACAACAGGTGTGGTGAGCAAGCTGGCGGTTGCAACCCCGCTTAACAGGGCGAGTCTCAAGGAATTTCGGGCACATCGCAGTTTAGACTGCGTATGAGGGGCATGATGGGTCATTAGATCCTGCTAGATTTGTCTGAACAAAGGGCGGCACCAACGTCATACCGATGTGGTGTACGGACCTCTTGACCGATTCTTATGTAAGTAATGTAATCATTTTTACTCAATGTTAGTTTTGTTACATTTTTTTAAGTTGTACGTGAGAGCAATCACGCCACCGTAATGCAGGAGCTTGTGATTGACGTATTGGGGAGAGACCAATTCGTAGACGGTTTCCAAGTCGCCGTATAGTTGACCTCACAGAACATAAAGTTCTCTCACCTGTTGGAAGTGGAGAGCGTCTGGCGAAAGCGCACGAAAAACGATAACTCAGTGGAACAGTTTTACGCCGCGATCTGGCCCTTTTTTCCTCTGCGATTGACAACCACGCCAATGCCTCCGAAAACGCTTATGATTTCCGCGGATTTATTGGCTCCGTATTCTGATATTCATTGATCCCTTCCGTCGATGGTGATGAGCTATGAGTGTGTCTGGTGTTCGAGTGATTTGAATGACAGGTCCATCTGGTTGGATTGGCGTAGCAACACATCGAGCCAACTATTCGAGGATGCACCACCATGGATGACAGTACTGAAGTGGTCCGGCAGAATGTTACACGGATGCTGTGTCGGATCTCGAGGATTGATTTGCAACTCTGTGCGCATGTATCATGCGCATGAAGGAGGCTGTCAGATGAAAACACAATCCGTTCCCAAGAAGCCTACCAATTTGTCTGTGGATCAGTCCTTGCTAAGTGAGGCCCGGTCCTTCGGTGTGAGCCTTTCGCAGGCGGCCGAGGCCGGGCTACGTCTGGCTGTGAAAAAGGCGAAAGCCGAGACCTGGAAGCGTGAAAATGCCAAGGCGATTGAGGCATCCAATGCTTGGGTCGAAGAGCAGGGCCTGCCTCTGGAAAATACCGACTCTTCTGATGGCGCGATATGATGTTTATGCGAGCCCGGACGGGACGGGCTTCTTGCTTGATGTTCAGGCAGATCTTAAATACCCGTGTTGTTGTGCCTCTGATGTCTGTAGATGCCGCTCCGGCTCCGGCCAAGCAGCTTAATCCGGTGTTCGACATCCGTTCGGAGTGGTATGTGATGGTCGCGCAGTTCCTGTCAGCGGTGCCGGTGTCTATTTTGAAAACTCCCGTGGTCAGTCTTGCAAAGCATGATCGCGAGATTGATGGCGCGCTCGATATGCTCCTGACCGGTGTGTGATCATGGGTGCAAATTTCGTGCGATTTATGTCTGATAGGGCAGGAATGAATGGTGAAGCACGATGCGTAAGTTGCCGGCGTTGTCTTTCTTGTAGCCAAAGCTCTTGTCGACTATGGTGTTCGATCCGTCTTTTTTGGTTAATTTGATCCAGCCCATCCACAGCGCGATACCACTCTCGAGGAACGTGGCGGAGGTGATGCTTTCGAAGGTGCGCCAGCGCATAATCGCAAAGCCGTTGTCGAGCGTATAGTTTTTGGAATGACCGCAGAAATAGGCAATCGCCCCCGCCTTGGCCGGGCGAAAGGTCTTCTTACCGATTTTCCTTGCCTATGCCCGGATCGTCTCATGGCTGATCACGACACCTCGTTCGGCAAGTAGGCTCTCAACATCGCGTAGACTGAGAGCGAAGCGATGATAGGCCCAGACAGTGCAAGAAATGATCGAGCGCGGGAAGCGATAACCTTTTAGGCGAGGGGTGTGAAATTTGACTGAGCATTCTCGCGCGCACTCTTTGCCATAAGTCCTGTCAATAACTTGACGATGCCTGTGTGCAGCGTCCCTGCTGGGTTGAGACCTGCTCGTATTTCCGTTTTTATCTTTCTATATCAATTATATGTTGAAAGTGGTGTGGCTACTGCCTACATCACCGCGCCGATCTGCCAAGGCACGAATTCAACCGCCCCGAAGCCCTGCGCCTCGCTTTTCGTTTTCTCGCCGGAGGCCACGCGTAACATCAGATCAAAGATCTCTTGACCTTTGTCTTCGATCTTGGTGCCCGCAAGTATCTCACCGGCATTCACATCCATATCGCCTTGCATCCGCGACCAGAGATCGGGATTCGAGGCGATCTTGATCGACGGCACCGGCTGATACCCCGAGACAGAACCGCGTCCGGTTGTGAAAACGATCAAATTCGCCCCTGAGGCCGTTTGCCCAGTGACAGAGCAAGGATCATATCCGGGGCTGTCCATGAACACGAAACCCGACGTGTCGATCTGCTCGCCATATTTATAGACACCCGCGAGGGGGGCGGTACCACCCTTGGCGACAGCGCCGAGCGATTTCTCCAAAATCGTGGTCAGCCCACCGCGCTTGTTGCCCGGGCTGGGGTTGTTATCCATTTCGCCGAAATTGCGTGCGGTGTAATCTTCCCACCAGTCAAGAAGATCTACCAGTTTGCGCCCAGTTCGCTCGTCCACGGCTCGGCGGGTCAAGAGATGCTCAGCACCGTAAATTTCTGATGTCTCCGACAGGATTGAGGTTCCACCATGGCGGACCAAAAGATCGGACGCCGCACCAAGGGCAGGGTTGGCAGTAATGCCGGAATATCCATCCGAGCCGCCGCATTGCATTCCAAGAACGAGATGTTTGGCGGAGACCTCTTCGCGCTCAGCTTTATTAGCTTCGCCCGCCAGTTCTCGCAAAATCGCCAGCCCTTTTTCGACGGTCGCACGCGTGCCGCCTTGTTGCTGGATCGTCATGTAACGAAAGCGCGCACTATCGCGCAGCGCCTTGCGGTCGATAAGATCGGGAATCTGCATCACCTCGCACCCGAGGCCGATCATCAGAATCGCCCCGAAATTCGGGTTGTGCCCGTAACCTGCAAGCGTGCGAAACAGCGTCTCATAGCCCTCGCCCTTGCCCGACATCCCGCAGCCCGTGCCGTGCACGATGGGCACAATCCCGTCGACATTGGGGAATTGCGCCAGAAGGTTGTCGCGCGTTGCGGCCTCGGCGATAAAGCGCGCCACCGAGCCTGCGCAATTCACCGAGGTAAGAATGCCAAGATAGTTGCGTGTTCCAACCCGATCGGAGGGGCGCCGGTAGCCTTGAAACGTCGCCGCGTTTTCGACAGGGGACAATCCCTGCGCTGCGACGCCAAAACCATAGTCCTGTTTATGCGCCCCCATCCCGAGGTTATGGCTATGCACATGTGCGCCCGCCGCAATATCGACGCTCGCCGTGCCGATGATCTGCCCGTACTTTAGGATGTTTTCACCCGCCGCAATATCGCGCGCGGCCAGTTTATGGCCCGCCGGGACCGGCTCGCGCGTGATCAGCGTGCCAGGTAACAAAGCCCCTTCGGGAATGGCGCGCAACGCCACCAGAATGTTATCCGCCTCTTGCAGGCGCAACGCAAAGGGTTGGGTGGTCATGGCGGCATCCTTTACGGGGTCACAAGCACTTTGATGATATGGTCGCGGTTCTCGACAAGCCCGGCAAACCGTGCGGGCAGTTCGGCCAATGGCACAACCTCCGAGGCGATGGCATCGGTGGGGATGTCGCCGGCGCGGATCGCCGCAATCACATGATCGAAATCCGCTTTCAGCGCGTTACGGCTGCCGATGATACGCATTTCCCGCTTGTGAAACTCTGAATCGGTGAAGGTAATAGTTTCCTTGACCACACTGACAAGCACGCTGGACCCGCCATGAGCAATCAGCGGAAAGCCCGCCTCGATCGCCTTTGCGTTCCCTGTGGCGTCGAACACGACATCGAACCCCTCGCTCAGATCTCCTGTGAGAATAGGGTCACCCGGGGTGTGGATATGCTCGAAACCAAACAGCTCGCGGGCGGTTTCCAGCCGGGGGCGGCTCAGGTCCATCAGATGCACCTCAGCCCCCGCCAGCCGCGCAAATAGTGCCGTTCCTAAACCGATCGGCCCCGCCCCGGTGACAAGCACCAGATCGCCCGGACCGCATTGCGAACGCGACACTGCATGGGCGCCGATCGCGAGAAACTCGACCATTGCGGCCTGTTCGGAGGTCAGGCCGTCGGCGGGATATAAATTGCCTTCGGGCACAGCAAGACGCGCGCACATCCCACCGTCGCGATGCACGCCGAATACCGCAATATTGGAGCAGCAATTGGGTTTGCCGCGCCGACATGCGCGGCAGGTTCCACAAGACACATAGGGGTTGATAACTACAAGCTGCCCCGCGTCATCGCCTGAAACCAACCGACCCGACAGCTCGTGCCCGATCACACGCGGATAGTCGAGAAACGGGTGCTTGCCCTCGAAGATGTGGTAATCGGTGCCACAGATCCCGATTGCGGCGATATCAACAAGACGATAGCCCGGCGGTGCGTCTTGGGGCAGCGCGCGCTCCTCCAATGCAAAGGTGCCTGGTTCGACGCAAACGCCACAGGTCATCATCTTCTGGTTTGTATCCTTCATTGCACTGCCTCTAGATTGCGGGCAGACCAGTCGGCCGGCAATTCACCCTTGACGATCAGGCTCAGTACGTCGTCCTTGCTGACCTCGTCAATTCCGTGAGCTCCGACCAGCCGCCCCTTGTTCATCACCACAACCCGATCGCAGAGATCAAACACATCATGCATGTCGTGGCTGACAAGAAAGATGCCAATACCCTCAGCCTGCAACTGTCGGATAAGATCGGCGACCATCGCGGTTTCAGAAGGGCCAAGAGCGGCTGTCGGTTCGTCCATAATCAGGATTTTCGTGTCAAAATAGATCGCGCGCGCGATTGCGATCACCTGTCGTTGCCCCCCCGAGAGGCTGGAGACAGGGTCCTGCAAGTTCTTGAAATTAGGATTGAGCCGGGCAAGGACCTTGCGCGCTTCCTCATGCATCCGCTTGTCATCGAGATTGCCAAACCGGGTTTTCAGCTCGCGTCCCAGAAACAGGTTCTTGGGGGCATCAAGGTGATCGGCCAGCGCAAGCGTTTGATAAATCGTCTCGATCCCGAGGGCGCGCGCATCATTGGGCTCGCTCATATGGACGGTTTTGCCTTCGATCCGGATTTCACCGCTATTTGGAACCATCGCGCCCGACAGGATACGCATAAGACAGGATTTGCCTGCGCCGTTATGCCCCAGCAACCCCACGACTTCGCCCGGAGCAAGATCAAGCGACACATGATCGACAGCGCGCACACCACCAAAGTGCTTTTCGATGTTTACCATTTCGACCAGGGGCTGTTTCGTCATGGCGGTGCCTTTCTTTAATGCGTGGAAATGGGCGGGGCCTGCAAAGCGGCCCCGCGCCTGGATCAGTAGAGAACGTTTTGCGCGACCGGAGTGTCGATGTTGTCTTTGTCGACAAGCACAACGCCGGTATCAACGAAGTCTGGAACCTCTTTGCCGCTGAGCAGATCAACGATAGTGTTGACACCCATTTCGCCCATCTGGAAGGAGCCTTGAACAGCAGTTGCTTCAAGGACACCATCTTTGATGAACTGTTGAAGATCTTCGTTTCCGTCAAAGCCAAGTGCGACAATCGAGCCTGCTTTGCCCGCTTGGACGATTGCGCGGCCCATGCCTACGGCGGTGGGTTCGTTTGCACCGAAGATGCCAACGAGATCAGGGTTGGCCGAGAGCACGTCGGTGGTCTGATCAAGCGCTTTGGCCATCTGGCTTTGAGAGTAGAAGGTGTTCACTACTTCAAGGCTCGAATGTTCGCTGATGTAGTTCTTAAAGCAACCGACACGGCCGATTTCAGAGCCAACACCAGGTACATAGGACATCACAGCAATCTTGCCACTGTCGCCTGCCTTTTCAACCATCCGTTGTGCGACGGCTTCGCCCGCTGCGCAGTTGTCCGTTGACAGGAACGACTGGTAATAAGGTTTGGCAGAGTCTGACAGGCCGCTGTCAATGATAACAACGGGAATACCGGCCTCGTAGGCACGCTTGACCGAAGGAACAAGCGCTTCCGGATCTGACGGAGCTAGAACGATGCCCGAAACGCCGCGGTTGATCGCGTTTTCGACCATGTTCACTTCATCGGCAACCGCGCTTTCGCTGGCGGGGCCGTCAAAGCTGACCGTGTAATCGCTGTGATCCTTGATTGCGGCATCAGCACCATTGTGCACGTTTTGCCAATAGTTCGAATTGGTGGTTTTGACGATTACAGCGATCTCCCCTGCCTGAACCGTCCCGGCCGAAAGCGCAATCGCACTCGCTGCCACCATATATTTCACATATTCCATATCTCACTCTCCTCCTCATTATGAGATTGAATTGACGTTCCTTCAGCGACGGCTACGGATCTGGTCGATCCAGACCGCACCAATCACCACGAACCCGATCACGATCTGCTGGATGAAGGCCGAAACGCCGGCCATGTTCAGCCCGTTGCGCAAGATCCCGATTATAAAGGCACCTATCATCGTCCCCGAGATCGTTCCCACGCCGCCATTTAGTGATGCCCCGCCGATCACAGCTGCGGCGATGGCATCAAGCTCGGCCATCACGCCTTCGCTAGGCTGTGCCGTCACGAGGCGTGACATCAACACATTGCCCGCAAGCCCCGCCAGGGCCCCTGACATCGTATAGGCGTAAAGCTTCGTCCAATCGACGCGCACACCCGACAGACGCGCCGCCTCCTCATTCGAACCGGTGGCGTAAATATGACGGCCGATCTGGCGGCGATGCAGCACATATGCGCCAAGAATCGCGATCACCAACAGCAATATTGCCGGATAGGGAATGCCTGGAAAAATCACCCGCGGGAACCCGTTCGGCATCATCTCGGTCACACGAAACAATGCTCCGTTTCCCAATATTCCGAAGGCATCTCCCAGACCTGAAACCGGCGCAGCGCCGGTGAGTTGCAGCGCGATGCCGCGCGCAATCAGCATCATCCCGAGCGTCGCTACAAAAGGCGTGATCTTCATCCGCGTAATGACAAACCCGTTGAAGGCGCCACAAGCCGCGCCCGTCAGGATGCCTAGGGCCATCCCAGGGATCACGGGCACCCCTGCTTTCACAGCCAATCCGGAAACCACCCCTGACAGGGCAAGAACCGAGCCCACCGACAAATCAATGCCGCCGGTGATGATGACCATCGTCATGCCGATCCCCAATAGACCGATGACAGAAGTTTGTAACAACACCGTCAGGGCGTTGTTGACCGAGAAGAAGGCCGGACTTGCCAGTGAAAATCCCAGGACAAGTAACAACAAGGTCATGAGCGCCGAGAGGCGGTGCAACTGGCCTGCGGCGGGCATCAGGCGCGCGAGTTGGTATTTCTGTATCGGCTTGCTGGTATCCGACATATGCCTCCCCCACATGTAGGTTTTAATTATTTAATACTAAGTCATGACCCATTGATTTCTGTCAATAGTTTTTTATAATTCAATACAAATACTGAAACGACTTCGGTCAGAACCTTTGGAAAGGCGCAAGCCATGGCGCGCAGCGACACCCGCTACCGGGAAGCTTTCAACGATATTCTCGCCTATTGCGACACTCTAAAGATAGGCAGCGCGCTGCCCTCGGAGAATGCCCTGTGCCAGCAGGCCGGTGTGAGTCGCACGGTGATCCGGCGCTGTCTGAGCAAGCTTGAAGAGCTGGGGGTGATCCGTTGGGAAGGCCGTGAGAAACGCATCCTGCGCCAGCCCTGTGAAGAGGACCGCATAGCGATCCCTCCGGTAAACGGGTCCCGCGAGGATCTCGAAAAACGGTTCCTCGATTGGATCTTGCGCTTTGACGTGCCCGCAAATACGCCACTTTCGGTGGCTGAACTTTCGCGCAGATTCAATGTCCCCCAGTATGAACTGAAAGAGTTTCTTGCCAGTCTAAGTCGCTTCGGGCTGGTCGCGCGCCGCAAACAGGGCGGGTGGATGCTGCTTGGATTTACGCGAGCCTTTGCGATCGAGCTGTCCGATTTCCGTTCGGTGCTGGAGTTGAACGCCATCGCCAATGTCGTCGAAGCGCCGATCGACCACCCCGTCTGGGAGCAGCTCGTCGAGTTGCGTCAAAAGCATATGTCTCTCAAAGATCAAATCGACACCGATTTTCACGCTTTTTCAAAGCTCGACGAGGCGTTTCATGAGGTCATAAACTCCGTCGTGCGCAACCGGTTTGTCGTGGAGTTCCAAAAGGTAATTTCATTAGTCTTTCACTATCACTACATGTGGGACAAGACAGATGAAAAGGACCGCAATGCAGCAGCCATAGATGAGCATCTTGCGATCATCGATGCACTTGAGGCACGGGATAGTGACGCCGCTTTGGATGCAGCGCGGCGGCATTTGCGCACCTCTAAGTCCACCTTGCTTTCATCCTTGCGCCATCATGACCTAGGCTAATAGCGTTTCTATCCCTGCTGGAAGCTCCTGAAATGCGGCCTCAAGATTGCGCGTCAGAGAGGACGGCTTGGCCGTTCCCAGCAAGACTGATGCGGCCGCCTTGTGGTGCAATCCGAATTGCAAAGCGGCTGTCGCAAGCGGCATGCCAAAGCGCTCGGCACGTGCCTGTAAATTGGCGACCTTGTCCAGAACCTCCTGAGGCGCGGGGCCGTAATCGTAGGTAGCCCCCTCAACCGGACCCGTCGCGAGAATCCCCGAATTGAATATCCCCCCGAGCACAAGGCTCGTGCCCGCTTCAATGCAGCGTGGCACCAGCTCCGCCTCTGCCGAACTATCCAGCAAGGTCAGCCGTCCGGCGAGCAAAATAGCGTCAACGGGGCCATGATCCATCACGTCAAGACAGACCTGACATTCATTCACCCCCAAGCCGAATGCTCTTATACGGCCCGCTTTTTTCAGCGCCACCAGTCGATCGTAGCCCGACCCGAAAAACGCCTCCATATGCGTGGCGTTCGCGGCCCCGTGGGTGTAGGCGCCAAGGTCGTGAACATAGAGAATATCGATGTGAGGCCGCCCAAGACGCGCACAACTTTGCTCAAAGCTTTCTTCAATACCGTCGCCGGAATAGTCATAACGCACATCGTTTTGCGCAGGATTGATAAAGCCGTCCGCCTTGGCAATCGGGGCTGCCGCAGGAGACAGGACACGCCCGACTTTCGAAGACAGGACGTAATTCGAGCGCCCAGACAGGAACCGTCCCAGCCGTATTTCGGAAAGCCCGCGCCCATAATGTGGGGCTGTGTCGAAATAACGGATTCCAGCGTCCCAAGCGGCCTGTAGCACAGCCTGCGCATCCGCCTCATCGATCTCGCGATAAAGATTGCCGATGCTTGCGCAACCGAATGAAATCTCACTCACGCGGACGTTGGTCGAACCGATCTGTCTGGTTTTCATGCGATTTCTCCTTTCATTGCCGCCGCAAGTTGCGGTTTGGTCGAGGTGTCGCCATTTTCTCGCGCCCACTCCAGAAAGGCACCAATCCGCCGCTGAAGCTTTTCGGTGTGATTATGCGCGATATCCTCGAGTTTGTGATCAAGAGACGGATTGGCAAAGCGGTCTTTGGTGACGGCAATATACTCAGCGATCCCTTCGCCTTCGCCCGCCGCGGTGAATGCTGGCAGAACTTCGTCACTGTAAAGCTGTGAAAGCCGCGCGGCCTGTGCGGGATCTGCCATCACGTCGCGCACAAAACTTGCACCCTGACGCCCTCGTGCCAGCCAGTCTGAAACCATCCAGCTATGACCAAGATTAAGCACAAACAATTTGCGCCGTTCGATCGGGCCCAGATCGGCAACCACCTGAATGGCGGGATGTTCACAGGGCATCACCAACCCCGGCTGTGCCTCGATCGCCCAAAGCGCATAGGGTTCCGCGACTGCGCCGGCGGGGTCTAGTGGCTCGGATACGATCCGGTCCACAAGCGAGTTGACCCAGATTACCTCCTGTTCCAGCCAGAGGCGATAGGGTGCCTCCATCTGTGCCGCCGCCGTTAGCACCAGGGATTTCAGCACATCTCCGTTGTTTTGCACCAATTCCGTCGGCATGATCTGGGGCGCAGACCCGCCGTCATGAAACCGCGCACGCAGCAAATGGGCAAGTTTGGCCGGATAGGACATTGCCGGATCATATTGCGGCGCGCGATCAGCGGCTTGCGGCCGGAAACCGGCATCTGCGGTATTGGACAGGATGATCTGTGCCTCATCGTTGATAATCTGTTGAACCATGTCGAAATTCTGGTCCAGCGACAGCGCCCGGACGATGCTGTTCACCTGATGGCACTCGTCACAGCTTTGCCCGTCAGAGAGTCCGCGCACCCGAACCTCATAGCCCTTTGCAAGTGCAGCCAGACGTTTGGATCGACTTGGATCGCCGCTGCTTTGAACCACCGAGATCGGACCAAGAGCAGCCCCATAGGCCAATGCATCCGATACGAAAAGATCCACATGAGCCTGCAGGAAACGGCTGGTCCCGAATTGTACGATGGGCGTTGTTGACATGGGTTTCCCTCCCTGATTATTGTTTCTTATTATTTTGAACCAAACGAGGGAGCAAGGAAAAACCGTGACGATTGACGCACATCAACACTTCTGGCGCATCGCGCGCGGGGATTACTCCTGGATGGACGAAAGCGTGACTGCGATCGCCCATGATCACCTTCCCGAGGACCTGATGGAAAGGGCCGCGGCATGTGGCGTCACAAAAACGGTCGTAGTGCAGGCCGCGCCCTCGCTTGCGGAAACCCGTTTTCTGCTTGAACTGGCGGAACAATCACCACTGATCGGCGCCGTCGTTGGCTGGCTTGATCTGACGAAAGATGTGCTCGCGCAGCTGTCGCAGATCGCCCATCCCGCACTGCGCGGCATTCGTCCGATGTTACAAGATATCGAGCCGACCGACTGGATCTTGCGACCCGATGTGCTTGACGGGCTGCGTCAGGTTGCGGGTGCGGGGCTGCGGTTCGATGCGCTTGTCACGCCGCGCCATATAGACGTGATCGACCGTCTCGCTGATGAAATTCCCGAGTTGCCCATCGTGATCAACCATTGCGCCAAGCCTGTGTTTCAAGATGCAGACCCCGGCAACACATGGCGCACAGGCATAGAGCGGCTCGCCGCGCATCCGCAGGTTTTTTGCAAGCTTTCCGGGCTTGCGAATGAATTTGGCCCAGGCTGGTCGGCGGCGTTGCTGCTGCCGGTTTTCGAACATGTTCTCGAGTGCTTCGGGGCAGATAGGGTCATGTGGGGCAGCGACTGGCCGGTGCTGGACCTTGCCGGCGACTACCAAGGCTGGTTCAAGGCAGCGCAAGACATGGCGCGCGATTTGGATGACGACGCTCGGGCTGCACTTTTTGGCGGTACGGCGGAAAAATTCTACGCCATCACGGCGTGAAACCGTGACCTGACTTCTCGTCTGAAAGGAATACGACATGCAACGTATGGGATTCGTGATTGGCATCGCACCCGAGCATATCGCGCAATACAAGACATTACATGCCAATGTCTGGGACGCGGTGCTGGCTCGGCTGCGGGCCTCAAACATAACCAATTACTCGATTTTCTTGCGAGAGCCTGAAAGCCTGATGTTCAGCTACTGGGAATATACCGGACACGATTTTGACGCTGACAATGCAGCCATCGCCAACGATCCTGTCACCCGCGAATGGTGGTCCGTTTGCGGCCCGATGCAGCGCCCGCTCGAAAGCCGCGCCAAGGATGAATGGTGGGCTTCGATGCAAGAAGTGTTTCATCTCGACTGACTGTGATACGCGAAATCTTGAGCGAGCTATGGCCTCGCAACCGGCCAAGCGCAGGACTGGCTGGTTCGGTTTCGCCATATGGGTGAGGCCAGCGGGTCATTTGTCTTGCTATCACCGTCCTACTTCGCGACAAATTGTGGCGGGGTTCACCTGCTTGGCAGATGCCGGCCTTACGGCAGATCCCAGCAACCGTTGTGCCTTCTTCACCCTGCTTGATGATGAACGCATTCTGCGCGCCAGTGAGCTTCGATGCTTTCATGCGTTTCCGCTCCTATCCCAGATCAGGAAAATCTAGCGGAAAACTCTAACCAAAAACGAGGACGTTTTTAGGGATCACAGCGCCAGCTATTCCCTGACAGCGACGTAAAGAAGCATGTTACAGGCGAAGCCCGAAACGCTCAGTCCCAGAAAGTATCAGCCAAGCACCGGTGAAGTTTGTCGGTCTGGGGAAATCTTAAGTCGTTGATAAAGCTTGTAATTCAGGAGGCTTAAGGACTTCTTTGCCTATGTGCGTTGCCGATCTTGAGGTACTGAGTGCATTAACATCTTCCCCGGCCAGCAGGCCGGAGGTTTCCGATTTGGCTTTTAGCCTCACCGATAGTTCTCGCTTCCACGGAGACCTTAAGCCTACAAGCCATAGCCGCGTGTCAGAACAGCAAATCAGGCAGCCAAGTGACGATGGAAGGGAACATCCACAAGATACAGAGTCCAAGAATTTGTAGCAAAACAAAGGGGACTATCCCTTGATATATTTGCTTGGTTGACACGGTCTCTGGGGCGACGCTGCGTAAGTAAAACAACGAGAATCCAAAGGGCGGTGTCAGGAAGCTGGTTTGTAAATTCACCGCAACCATGACGCCGAACCAGATAGGCGAAATATCGTAGACCAAGATGATTGGTGCGACGATCGGAAGGACGAGGAACATAATCTCGATGAAATCGAGAAAGAAACCTAGAATAAAAATCACGACCATGATGAAAATCATGGCAGATACGGCACCTCCGGGCATCCCCAGCAGGAATGTCTCGACCATGTGATCACCATTGTACATTCGGAATACCAATGAAAACAAAGACGCTCCGACGAGGACCATGAAGATCATCGAGGAAATCAACATCGTCGAATGCATTGCCGATTTCAGGACGCCGAGGCCCATTTTGCCCTGGATAGCGGCAAGAATTAGTGCGCCAATTGCGCCAATAGCGGCCGCCTCAGTGGCGGTTGCGACGCCAAACAGGATCGATCCCAGCACTGCTCCAATCAGCAAGAGCGGTGCGACCAACGCCTTAAGCACGCGCATCCCCAAATCCGGGACCTTTCGGTCTTCCAATGGCAAGGCTGGGCAGCGATGCCCCATAAACACGGCGTTGAACACGATCCAAGCAGCGTAAAGCCCAACCAGCATAAGCCCCGGAATAAATGCGCCGGCGAACAATTCTACCACAGACACCGGGTCGGGGGCAAAATTTCCCTTGGCCATTTGCGCCTGAGCATTCGCGCCCTGCAAGATATCTGCGAGCAGAATCAATACGGTGGATGGGGGGATGACCTGGCCCAATGTCCCGGAGGAACAAATAATGCCACAGGCCAGACGAGAGTCATATCCTGCACGCATCATCGCTGGTAGGCTCAGTAGCCCCATTGTGACCACGCTTGCGCCGACAACACCGGTAGAGGCGGCCAATATGGCGCCGACAAAAATCACCGATAGACCCAGACCGCCGCGCATTCGTCCGAACAAAATACCTAACGTGATCAGCAGGTCTTCGGCGATGCGCGACCGTTCAAGAACAACGCCCATAAAGACAAAGAGTGGGATCGCGACAAACACAAGGTTGGTCATGATGCCGAAGATTCGCGACGGGATGCTGCCAAGCAACCCCAGATCAATTACGCCAAACGCCCAACCACCGAACGCGAATAACAAAGACATTCCGGACAAAGTAAAGGCAACGGGAAACCCGCAGAGCAGCACGGCAATGATTGCCGGAAACATTAGGAGGCCAATCCATTCTACAGGGGTCATGATTGTGGGCTTTCAATGTCTTTGCCGGTGAAAAAGCTGATCAAGCTGCGGATCGCGAGTGACATGCTTTGTGCGGCGAGGGGAATACAAAACAGAAGCAAGACGGCTTTCAACAGGAACACGCCGGGCATGCCTCCGACGTCCAACGTGCCTTCTAGTCGGGAAAAAGAGTCCCAAACGTAAGGATAACAAAGCACGAAGATCGTGATGATCGTAGGGAAGAGCAAGAAGAGAACACCGGTGAAGTTAATCACCGCGCGGGTTCGTGGGCGTCTATTATTATAGAAAAAATCAACCCGTACATGGCGCCCATGTAATAGCGTTGGAGCTGCAGCAAGCATGAACATCACCGCATTCGCCCAGACGTAAGCGTCCTGCATCCAGACCCACCCCAACCCGAGCGCATAGCGAAGAAGCGCCACTGCCGCGCACGTGACCACAGTAAATCCGACAAGCCAAGACAGACCTCGGCCAAACAACTCGTTTGCTCGGTCAATGCGATCAGCAATGGTCGATAGCCTTTGGACCTGGTCGTGTCTCATGCTCATTATCCCGATTTATTTCGCCGAAGCCGTGGCAAAAGTGTAATCCAACGCCCGCGCGTCCATGATGGCTCGCTCCGAGATGCTGGTTTGGCCAAGAGCTTTGGCGCGGAAATTTAAGATGTCGTCCAGGATTTCGCGGCTAAGCGGATCATCTGATGCCAAATCATTCAGCATTGTGCCAGTGGTGTCACCAAGTGTTTCCAGCGTCTCATCGCTGAAGCGGCGCAATTCAACACCGTTGTCGTCTACCAAAACACGAAGGGCTTCTGGGTTTTTTGCGGCCAGTTCATTCAGGACATATGCGTTCATCAATTCGGCGCCTGCTGCAACGATGGCCTGAAGGTCGGCGGGTAGCGCGTTCCATTCCTCCATGTTGATGAATAGGTCGTTGATGCCTGCAGGTTCTTGCCACGCGGGATAATAATAGTATTTCGCGACTTTGTGGAAACCGAACACCAGATCCAGATACGGTCCGATCCATTCGCAAGCGTCTATGGCCCCGGATTGCATGGATGGCAAGATTTCCCCACCCGGCAAGTTGACGATGGTGGTTCCAAGTGCGCTGAGAACTTCGCCACCCACACCGGGCATACGCATTTTCAAACCCGAGAAGTCCGCAGGGGCATTGATGTCCTTGTTGAACCAACCGCCCATTTGCGTGCCGCTGTTCCCCGCAACGAAGAATTTGCAGCCCAGTTCATCATATGCTTTTTGGGCCAGTGCGTGACCGCTGGCGGTGAACCACGCGTTTTGTTCCTGGGCCGTCATCCCGAACGGTAGACCGCCAATGAATTGCATGGCGGGAACCTTGCTTTTCCAGAAATACGATGTTCCGAATCCCATCTGTGCGGTGCCGCTGCTTACGGCATCCATGGTTTCGAAGGCAGGTACAATTTCACCCGCGCCAAAAACCTGAATATTCAAACGACCGCCGGAAGCCTTGGTTACGAAGTCCGCAAACATGACTGGCGCGGTGCCATAAATGGGGTACCCTTTCGGGTAGGCATGCAGCAGCCGCCAGGTTTTCGTGCTCTGTGCGATGGCTGGGGCCGCGATAGTGGAGCTCAGGCCGCCCATGGCGGCGGAGGCAATAAAGTGACGGCGTTTCATTTTCAGGATATCCCTTGTTGTTGTTGCCAAGCTTGCGCATTTCTACGTCTTGTTCTTATGGCGTTGAGGATAGTCTTAACTTTTTGCATGTGCTTTGCCAGCAAATTATTTCACCGGAATTTTTAAATTTATTATTTATATTCAACACCTTGTATAGTAATTTAGTTTTTCTAAAACTGCATTAGCTCCACTCTCTTCAATGTGCCTCAGTTCCTGTTATGCCCTTATGAACCCAATGCCCGCATTCCCCCCAAAAAACGGGGGGCGGAGCATTTTGGCGCGGTGAAAATAGTGCCCGAAATATAGGGCGGGCGAACAACAGGAGAGAAAATGGTAAACGTGCGCAATGTCAGAGGTGGAGACGGTTTGTTGGGCATCCGTGAGGAAGTCGATGACATTCTGGAATCCGTGGTCGAAAATACTCGGCAAGCAACAGAAGATTTTTTCGAATCCTATGGTGAAAACCCCGACCCTAAAATTCTATCCGCATGGATTGAACCGCGCGCCTGGCGCGAGATTGATTATGTTTTTCTGTTGAATGAGCAAATCCGTCGTTATGGCATGCAGTTCTCGCGCAAGCACATCACGCTTCTGGCCAAACAGTCGTTTCAAGAGGCCGAGCACTACGAGATGGTCGGAGAAGTGATTGAATCCTTGGGCGGGACAGTTCCTAAGTCTGTTCCTCCGCAAGCGAAACCGTGGAGCGATTTCCTCTGGGATTGTCTGGAACGCCATCCGCTGGCCGCTATCGCCGCATGGAATGTGTCGGAAACTTCAGCATCGGGCAGCTTTGAGCCGACCTTTAAAGCTGGTGAGAAATTTGGGTTCGATGCAGTGGTAAAGGTCTACAAACGGATCGCGATCGACGAAAAATTCCACGTCGGTCTTGGGGTGCAGATTCTTTCCGATTACGCGAAAACCGACCATGACCGCGAAGAAATCTTGCGTGCGATGCGCGGCATGCGTGATTTGGCATGGAAAACCTTCACGCCTTCCTCGGTCAAAGCCAATATCGACACGTGATCTTGCCCAATCACACAGAACCACGCGCCGATTACATCGGCGCGTGCACCATAGGAAAGGACGACTTGATGTCAGAAGATACGCAGATCGGGCAACGAACCTCTGAGGACGCCCGCGTTGTTCAGGTAAGCAAGGTCACAGCCGAAGCTGATGGCGTACTGTCGTTTGAGCTGCGGGCAGAGGACGGCGGCCAATTGCCGGAATGGACGCCAGGCGCGCATATTGATGTGATCCTGCCCAACGGTGAGATCCGACAATATTCGCTTTGCGGGCCAGCGGACGAACCGGGCTGCTGGCGCATTGGCGTACTGTGCGAAACCGATGGGCGCGGCGGGTCAAAGTATCTGCACGACTCGCTGGTTGAGGGGGATCGTTTGCGGGTTTCGGCGCCGCGCAACCATTTCGGGCTCATAAACGCGGACCGCTATTTGTTCGTCGCCGGTGGAATTGGCATCACGCCGATCCTGGCGATGGTGAAAGCCGTGGCAAGCCAAGGGAAACCTTTCACTTTGTTGTATGGGGGGCGCTCCCGGCAAACGATGGGCTTCCTCAAGGAGCTGGAAGAGTTCGGGGACAACGTCATTTTGGCGCCGCAAGACGAAGCCGGTTTGCTGGATGTTGCCGAGTTTCTTGGCGAAGCGACAACCGGTACCAGCGTCTATGTTTGCGGTCCAGAGACCCTGATTGATGTGGTCGAAGCGCACTGCGAAAACTGGCCATATGGCATGTTGCACCGGGAACGCTTTGCCCCCAAAACCAAACCCGCACTTGAACCGGGTGGCTTTGAGGTTGAATTGGCGAAATCGGGTCAGCGCTTGTATGTACCGCCCACGGAAAGCCTTTTGACGGTCTTGCAGGATGCGGGATGCGAGATCGACAATTCTTGCACCGCCGGGATTTGTGGCACATGTCTGGTCAAGGTATTGTCCGGAACGCCGGAACATAACGATGATGTGCTGTCCGACGAAGACCGCGATGCCGGCGAGGTAATGCTGGTCTGCGTCTCGCGGGCCAAAACGGATCTATTGGTGCTTGATCTATAAGCGCCTCTCGAGCTTATTCCATTGGGCCGGGTTTATCCCGGCCCAATGACGTCAATCCACGGCACATAATGTAGGCTCTGTCCCAGCTTCCAACACATCGGTGAGCGCGTCCAGCAACGCTGCGCATTTGGCGAGTTGGGTTTCGCTGACATATTCGTCCGGTTTGTGCCCTTGGGCCATATGTCCAGGACCACAGACCAGCGTTGGCAGGCCCAGCCGGTCCTGAAACAAACCGCCTTCGGTACCAAAAGCCACTTTGATCAGTGGATCATTCCGCCCTAACAGAGAGCGCAGCACCGAGATCACCGGTGTGTCGGCGGGCGTGTTGAGGCCGGGATAGCCAGAAACGTCTTCGACTTCGATCCGGGCATGGGGGAAACGATTGCGATGAGGGGCGGCGACGGCCTCGGCATCTTCGATGATGTTTGCGATGATTGCGTCGGGATCATCCGCCGCAACATTGCGGATCTCGAATTCCAGATCACAGCGATTGGGTACGATGTTTAGCGCCGTGCCGCCGCTCATGACGCCGACGTGCACTGTCGAATAGGGAATATCATAGGCGTCGTCGCGCGCGCCATCGGCTCTAAGCTGTTCTTGCCGCGCCTGAAGTCGGGAGATAAACGCTGCACCCAGATGCAGGGCGTTCAATGCATCCGGAGCCAAAGCGGAATGGCCTTCTTGTCCGTGGCAACAGGCCCGCAGCGCGCGTTTGCCTTTGTGGCCATTGGCGATTTGCATTCCGGTGGGTTCTCCGATCAGACACAGGGCAGGGCGCTCTTGGCGCGTCGCCAGCATGTCGAGCATCCCTCGCACTCCCAGACAGCCGATTTCTTCGTCATAGGAAATCGCGAGATGTAGCGGCAAGGCGAGGTCACGATCGGCGGCCAGCAACATGGCACGGATCGCCACGGCGAGAAATCCTTTCATATCCGCCGTGCCGCGTCCGTACAGATTGCCATCCTCGCTGCAGAGCGTGAATGGATCACGTGTCCAGTCCTGGCCTGCGACGGGCACCACATCGCAATGCCCCGACAGAACCACTCCGCCCGACCCCTCTGGTCCGAGGCTGGCCCAAAGATTGGCGCGTGTGCCGTCGTCGCTGATAAATCGTTCCAGTCGCACACCGGCGGGGCGCAGCAATCCTTCGACATAGTCAAGCAAAGCGAGGTTGGAATGCCGCGACAGGGTCGGGAAGGCTATGAGTTTCGCAAGGATGTCTGCAATTTTAGGGGTCAATGGGAGGGTCTCCGGTCAAAGGGCGAGGCCGGGCAGGTTTTCGGCATCGGCGGCCTCATGGCAATGGTCGATGAAGGCTTGGATCGTACGCGAAACATGGGCGGAATTGGACAAGGCAATACCCAGTTGTAGCGGTGGAACGTCGGTCTGGAGGGGGATGAATTTCAACGGCGTGCCATCCATGGCAAATTCCGATACCGTGCGCATATTGGCGATGCCGAACCCAAACCCGTTGGCCACCAGCCCGCGCTGAATGGAAATTTCTGATGTACGTTCGGCGATGCGTGGACGTCGCCCGAGAGCGCGAAACAACGACAGAAAATAGTCGGAGCTGTGCGGCATATCCAGCAGCACCATGTTGTGGTCAACGAGGTCCTCGGCGGTCAGCTCTTTGCGCCCCGCCAGAGGGTGATCTACCGAAACCATCACATAGGGCGGCAAGCTGCGCAGCGGTTGAAAATCGATGCCGCTGTTGAGGGACAGATCATAGGTCAGAGCCACATCAATGCGCGAAGATCCGAGCGCGTCGAGAATTTGCGCCTGGTCCAGTTCGATTTGATGGAAATCGACGCTGGAAAACTTGTCCTCGAATCCTCGGCGGAGTTTCGGGACCATCAATTGTACAAAGGTTCGTAAACAGCCGACGCGCAAGGATCCGCGCACGCTGTCGGTATAGATATTGGCCATATCGTTCAGCTTGGCCGCGTCCTCTAGCACGATCCGGGCTTGCTCGAAAAAGCGCTCGCCGGTCGGGGTCAGGACTGATCCTTGGGCGTGGCGACGTATGAACAGTTGAACACCGAACCCGATCTCTAGTTGGGCGATGGCCGAGGACATCGATGGCGCGGTCACATTCACTTTTTCGGATGCTAGCGCGATGCTGCCGGCTTCACCGACGGCAATGAAATATTCCAATTGGCGTAGGGTGAACCTAAGCGGCATCGTGTACCTCGACCTATGTTGTTGCGGATGGGCTCAGGTTGGCCCACCCGCAAAGACTACCTACTCGTCGCCCGGAACACCATAAGACGGCGCTTCGCGTGGATCGAGTGCGCGGGTGACGTAGTCGTTCATTTGCGGCTTGAAGACGCTCCAGGCCGTTTCCAGTGCGCCAATCGGGCAATCGTCGGACCAATCGATGCGCAATTCGGCCAAAGGCCAGCTTTGCTTATCGACCAGCAACAGGCCAGCCGAATGCACGGGACCGGCTTCGCCCCCGGCGTCTAGACCGGCGCGCAACGCCCCGACCAACCGATCGCCCAAATGCCCCGTGCTGGTCAGGAACGACTGAACCATAACTTCGGGCACACCTGCATCGGCCAATAGGTTACCAGCGGCGGCGGTGTCGCGACCTTCGGCTTCGGACCACATGCCAAGAACTTGGGTGCCGGAGTAAATCGCGCTTTGTCCGGAGCGATCTAGGGCCAGAACCTGACGATAGGCCATATGCCCACCCTTGCGTTCAAGGATCGACAGCGCCTCGGAGGGGCTGGCGCCACTTTGCATCAGGTCCAGCGCATGCGGCCCCAACCGCGGATCGGTGATGTTCTGGGTCGAAACGGCCCCAACGCCGGCTCGCGCGAAAGAACATCGCGCGGCAACTGCAGGGGATGAAGATGAGATCGCAACGCCGAACATGCCCGTATCGGGGCAATGGCCAATGATGGAAAAGGTCATAGAAACTCCTAGGCGGGGTGCCTTTGGTAAATGTGCGGTGGGGATCAGTCGGGGATGACGGCGGTGGCGTCGATTTCGACCAGCCATTCGGGACGCGCCAACGCGACCACAACCAAGCCGGTACAGACCGGATGAACGCCTTTGATGTAGTCGCCCATCGTGCGATAGACCGCTTCGCGGTGACGCACATCTGTGAGGTAAACCACCAGCTTTGTGACATGGCCCATTTCACCACCGCATTCCTCGACCAACTGGCGGATATTGCTCATGACCTTATGGGTCTGTTCGACCGGATCGTTGCCTTTGATGTTCTCGGCGGTGTCCAGATCTTGGGGACATTGACCGCGCAAGAAGATGGTGGTGCCACCCTTGGCGACCACGGCTTGGGCCAGATCGTTGTCCAGGGACTGTTCGGGATAAGTGTCTTTGGTGTTGAACTTGCGGTGACGGTAATGTGTCATTTGGTGGTTCCTTTCAGTGGTGGGCAGGACGCCCCAAAGGGGGATCAGGCGGTGGGCCGGGTCGCGATCAGGGCAGGGCGGGTTTCCATCGCGCTGTGCCACGCGGCCAAGGCCGAGCGGTTGTTTTGCCAGCCAAGGTCAGGAAAACGGAAATTCAGCCAGCCAAGCGCACAGGCGTAGGAAATTGCACCGATGTCGTGACACGCAGGACCGGGGATATCTGCGGCCATTGCATCCAGCGCATCATTGAGTTTTTCACGCTGTTTTTCGGTCCACAATGGCCATTGGAACTGTTCAGGCCGTATAAGGTCTTCATAGCGCATCAACAGTGCCGCATCGAGCAACCCATCCGCTAGCGCCTGACGCTGCAACGCGGTCCATCGGGCAGGGCCCGCGACGGGAAACAGGCCGCCGTTTGCCTCGGTGTCGAGGTATTCGCAGATCACCCGGCTGTCATACAACACGGTGCCGTCGTCTGCGCGTGCAGCGGGAACTTTGGCCAGCGGATTGAACGCTTGAATGCGGGTGTCACGCGCGACCGGGTGGGCCGCACTGTCGCGGATTTCGATGTTGTTGGCGACGTCCAATTCATGGGCCACGGCCATCACCTTGCGCACATAGGGCGAGGCGGAACCCCAGTAGAGCGATAGCTTCATTGCGCGGCCTCCTTGGTGGTCAGCACGATCTTACCGACATTCTGCCCGCCTTCTAGGAGGCTGTGTGCCTTAGCCGCTTCGGACAGGGGCAGGGTCGTTGACACAACCGGGCGCACACCATCCGGGCCGAGCAGAGGCAAGAGATGTGACCGAACATCTACGGCGATTGCAGCTTTTTCCGTGTCGCTTTTCGGGCGCAGGGTGGAGGAGCTGAGCCAAATGCCCTTGCGCATCACCAGACCCAGATCAACCGGCGCGACCATTCCGGCCATGAACGACAGGCCGATGTGACGCCCTCCCGGAGCCATACAGGCGAGGTGTTTGTTTATCATGTCGCCGCCAAGGATATCCAGCACCACGTCGACGCCATGGCCTTCGGTCATCCGCAGGACCTCGGCGGTTAAATCGGCGGTGCGGTAATCAATCGTCTGTACGCCCATCGACTGAAGCTGGGCACATTTTTCCGGACCACCTGCGGTCACGATGACGGATGCGCCCCAGGCCTGCGCCAGTTGCAAGGCCAATGTGCCGATGCCACTGGCCCCGCCTTGAAACAGCACCCGGTCGCCGGATTGCAGCGCGCCGCGATCGAACAGGTTGTGCCAGACGGTAAACAGCCCTTCGGGCAGAACGGCGGCTTCTTCCAGGCTGATCCCTTTCGGGATAGGCAGGCATTGATCGGCCTTGGCGATGACATATTCGGCGTACCCCCCAGCCTTGACCAATGCCATAACGGGTTGGTGCAGCAGGGCGGTATCGACACCCTCACCAAGGGCCGCGATCTCACCCGCGACTTCTAGCCCAAGGATGTTCGACACATCGGCGGGGGCCGGCAACGCGCCAGAGCGTTGCATGATATCGGGGCGATTGACCCCGGCGGCGGCGGTTTGGATTAGGACTTCACCGGGGCCGGGGGTGGGCACTGGACGTTCGACCAGTGCTAAAACCTCGGGGCCACCGGGGGTTGGGGCGATTACGGCGTGCATGGTTTGGGTCATTCGTTTGATCCTTGATGGGCGTCTTTGGCAGGAGCGCGTCGTATAGAGGCGCCCTGTCGGTTGATTTTGAGCGACAATTTTCAGGTTCGGGGATGGCTTAATACCCGCGCTGCTTGGAAACCTCGTTGATCAATGGCCCACCGGTTTGGGTTGCTCGGATATTTGCCGCGATCTGCGGAGCAGCGCTCTTTGGGAGCGCCACGGACGCAAGATGTGGTGTGACCAAAACGCCGGGGATCGACCAAAGCGGATGATCCGTGCCGAGGGGTTCATTTTCGAAAACATCAAGCGTCGCGCCGGACAACTGTCCAGAGCGCAGGGCGTTAATCAACGCGGGCTCATCTACTACCTCGCCACGGGAAACATTGATAAACGACGCCCCCGGTTTCATGGCAGCAAAGACATCTGCATTCAGACGTTTGCGCGTTACCGGTGTCAGAGGCAACATGCACACTACGATGTCGGATTGCGCCAACAGCGGGGCGAGCGCTTCATCGCCGCAATGCACCGTAACCCCGTCCAAATCGCGGGGTTTGGTGGCCCAACCGTGGGTGTCATACCTCTGGCGCGCGATTTCGGTGGCCGCCAGCGCACCCAATTCACCCAACCCGAGAACCGCCACCGACATATCGCTGGCCGCTCGTGGATGCCGATAGGCCCATTCTTTGCGTGCTTGCGCCGCCTCGAAATGCGGGATCTCGCGGGCGTGTCGCAGCACGGAAAACAGCACGAAACTGGCCATCATCCGGCCCATTTCAGGATCGGACAAGCGGGTGATCGGCACGTCGGGCAAATCGGTTCGGGCAACCAGCCGGTCGACGCCTGCGCCCAGATTGATCACCAGTTCCAAGTTTGGAAACCGCGCAAAGAACCCCTCTGGTGGCATCCAGACCAAGGCAAACCGTACCTTTTCGGGATCGCTCACCGCATCCGCATTTTCAATGCGCACGTGATCTCCCAGATGCGGGGCCAATGCATCACGCCACGCATCGAAGGGATCGGGGCCGCTGCAAAACACCAAACTGTCGGTCATGTCGCGGTCTCTGCAATCAAGGTGTTCATTGCCGACAATCCAAGCAGATAGCCCTGGACCCCCAACCCGGCGATCACCCCGGTCGCGGCCTTGGAAATATACGAATGGCTGCGAAACGGTTCGCGTTTCCAAATGTTGCTCATGTGGCATTCGATGATCGGACCCTCGAACGCCATGAGCGCGTCCAAAATGGCGATGGAGGTATAGGTCAACCCGGCAGCATTGATCAGCAACCCGTCACAGGTTTGCCGCGCTTCTTGAATCCAATCAATCAGCACGCCTTCGTGGTTGGATTGCCGAAAGTCGAGCGTAACCCCCAATTCGGCCGCGCGAGCCATGCAGGTGGCCTCGATCTGAGGAAAGCTGTCGGTCCCGTAGGCACCTTTGGGGTCCAGCCCGTATAGGTTGGCGTTGGGGCCGTTGAGAAACATGATCGTTTTCATGTGCGGTCCTTTGTCGGATGGTTTCAAGAGAAGAAAAACATTGGTGCGCTTTGCGTTTTAAAATACGATACGCGCCCTCTTATTCCTTCTCATACGCCACATAGTTTCGTTGGACGCCGATGTGCGTCGCGATGTATTTCGCGTCGTACCAACAGCCATAGATAAACGACGATGCCCGGTTGGTCAGTTCCGGCAGGCCAAGGAAGTAGATGCCGGTTTCCGCCGAAATTCCACGTTTGTGAAACGGCGTGCCGTCTTCGTGGAAGGCATCGACATCCAGCCAGCTAAAGTCGAATTTGAATCCGGTCGCCCAGATGATCGTTTTGATCTGCGCGGCTTCCTGATCCAGAGAAAGCACCGGGTTTTTCACGCACTCCGGGTCGGGCTGCGGCTCCCATGCTTCGGGTTCCAGAGGCAGATCAATGCCGTTGCGTTCCACATAGGTGTCGGCTTCACGCAGCACATCTAGATAGGCGCGGTCGCCTTCGTTCAGGTTGTCGACCAGGTCATCGGCGAATGTCAGGACGCCATTGTCAAAACTCTTGGTCAGGCCCAGAACGGTTACGCCCTGATTGCCCAAGCGTCTAAAGTCGATGGTTTTCCCACCATCGTAGCCGCTGACAGCAAAGGCGACGTGTTTCTTTTTGGCGGTCGTTTTGATTTCGTCCCACTTGCCCAAGACGCCCAACCACCAGACATAATCCCGTGCGCGATAAGAGCGCGGCGGGCGATAATGCTCACCAATGGAGAGATAGACTTTGCGCCCCGACCGCTGCAATTCCTCGGCGATCTGAGACCCGGACGCCCCACCACCGACAACTAGAACCGCACCATCTTCCAATTGATCCGGGTTCTTATAGCTCGAGGAGTGGATTTGTTTAATCCCTGAATCTTCGGGGACGATTTTGGGATAGAACGGCACCTGAAACGGACCGGTTGCGGCCACCACGCGCTGTGCCTCGATCTCGCCTTGCGACGTCGACACGATGAAGCCAGGCCGACCTTCACAGCGTTTGACCTTGTGGACCTCGACGTTGGTGCGAATGGGCGCGTTTATCATCTTGGCATAATCAGCGAAATAGCGCGCCATCCGTTCTTTGGGCGGAAAGGTATCGGGGGTCACGTCATCGAATTCGAGACCGGGGAAGCGGTCATGCCAAGCGGGACCATTGGCGACAAGGGAATCCCACCGCTGGGATCGCCAAGCTTCGGCCACGCGGTTGCGCTCCAGAACAAGATGGGGAACGCCCATGTTGGTCAAGTGCTCGCTCATGGCAATTCCCGATTGGCCTGCACCGACGATGAGCGTGTCAGTTTTCTCGACTGTCATTTTGAATTCCTAGTCCTGTGGCATCGCCAAAAACGCTCCCGACGTCACGCTCCCGGTTGGTTGTGATCGGGGCGTCGTGACAACATCCGAGGTTGGTTGCGTTGACGCTTTTCTGAACCAAGACTGCGTGTTGGTCCTCGAATTGAAAAGAAGTAAATTCCGTGGTTTAGATCAGGTAAAACCCACCCTAGCCGACGATGGGCAGACACGCGTTTCCCACGGCAGAAAAGATCGCTGCAAATATGCAGCGATCTATCTATGTTCTCACTTGTCCACCCAGATTGCGGGTGTCAGGAGCACGTCAGTGCGGGGTTATTCCCTCAAAACGGAGCGCGGGATACTGTTTGAACCCCGCCCAAATCCGCAATGGTCGCACAGCCCAATTGCCCCATGCAGGTCAACAATTCGTCGGAAAGCAACTGTAACGCCAATTCGGCGCCTTCTTGCCCGCCTGCGGCGAGACCAAAGAGCGTCGCTCGCCCGAAAAACGCACCGCGCGCACCAAGAGCAAGCGCCTTGGCCACGTCACTGCCGCGTCGAAAGCCACTGTCGAGGAAAATTTCGCAGTCATCGGCGAAGCGGTCTACGATAGTAGGCAGCTGTTCCAGTGGGCTCACAGCGCCGTCCAATTGCCGGCCTCCGTGATTGGAAAGCACGACGCCATCTGCTCCAGCGGCGATGGCCAAAGCGATATCATCAGCGTGCAGCAATCCTTTGATCACCAGCTTGCCCGGCCAATCCGCACGGATCTGGGCGATCCGTTTCCAATCCAACGTCCGCTCCATTTGCTGTGATATGAAATGCGCGCCGCCAGTCGTGGACCATTGGCTTTCGGGCAGAAATTCGGTCAAGTTCGCAAAAATCGGCACCCCATGGGGCACCAACACATCCATGATCCAACGTGGGTGCAACGCGATGTCGATTTTGTTCGGCCAAGTCAGAACTTGTGCACGTACAAAATTTCGCTTGTCGTCCTCTCGGTTGCCGAACACAACCGAGTCTGTGGTGATGACCAATGTGCTGCACCCGGCATCTTGGGCGCGTTCCATCAACCGTTTGCTTATGGCTTGGTCTTTTAGAACATAGAGCTGGAACCAGTGATCGCCGCTGTCCAGTTCTGCGGCGATTTCTTCGATACTACTGGTCGACATCGTGCTTTGAATAAACGGAATGCCGAATTTTTTTGCGGCGCGAGCGAGTTTCAGATCACCTTGATGAGTCAGCATGCCATTGTAACCTGTCGGGCAAATGGCGAATGGCCGCTCAACAGGGCGGTCAAAAAACTGCGTTGCAGTGTTGATGCGGCTGACATCTCGCATCTGACGGGGGACCATGCGAATTTGTCGAAAAATTTCGCGATTATAGCCCACCGTCACCCGATCTTCGGCTCCGCTATCTACATATGAAAGTGCAAATGCGGGCACCTTCCGACGCGCAAGAGACCGCAGGTCCTCAATATTGAGGACCTGCGAAAGACGGCGAATGTTAGAGGTTGACACGGTTAGACCGCACCCACGGCATAGCCGCGACCATTCTTATCCATTGGATCAAGATACCATTTACCGAAGCCGATCAGTGTCGAGCGCCCCTTGATTGTGGGAATGACCGCACGATGATCGCCGATAGTTGTTTCTCCGACCAATTGGCCTTCGAAAGTTCCCGTACCCAAAAGGCCTTGGGCCTGGATGACCTGACCCATTTTGATTTCACCGCGGCCTTCTAGCATCGCTAGCATCGCCGAGGTCCCTGTGCCGCCCGGCGACCGATCCAACGCACCGTCACGATAGGCATGCACCCAGCGATAATCGGCACCACTATCTTCTGAATCCTGATAGAAAGTTACCAGATCGATTTCCGTAATATGTGGTTTCTCAGGGTGAGCGAGGGAGATTTTTTCGTTGATTTGTTTTTTGATGATATTACCAGTCCGTCCCAGCCAGGCGCCATTTTCCGGTGCGACCTTACAGACCTTGGGATCCAGCTTGCAGGTGATGAAGTAGTTGCCACCAAACGAAATATCTACCTTCACTTCGCCGATATCCGGCGCTGTTACGGTAATGTCTTTTTGAGCAAGATAACCGGGCACGTTCTGGAAGCGGCACCATTCAACTTCATCGTCGTCAAACTTAACTTCGGAGGTCACGATGCCCGCCGGAGTTTCAAGACGCAGTTTTGCCTCACCGTTTTCGCGCGGGACGAGGTTGTTGGAAGCCAGCAACATGGATGTTGCGATGGTGCCATGGCCACACATGTCGCCATATCCGACACCGTCGATCCAGATGATGCCAATGTCGGCTTCCGGAGTGGAAGAGGGCACGATCACAGCCCCGAAAAGGTCGTTGTGACCACGAGGTTCACGAATGATCGCGCCCCTGATCCAGTCATAGTGTTCTTGGAAGTAAGCCCGCTTGCCCAAAAGGTCCAAATTGGCAGGAAAATGGAACTGACCGTTGATGATACAAGTCGTTTCACCCTCGGTTTGGGTGTAGGTGGCGTCGATATAGGCTGCACGTTTCATGACGTTCCTTAGTCGTTGGTTGAGAAAGGGAAGAGAGTTTAGAGAAGGCCGGTCCACTTCGGGAGCCAAAGGACCGTCCACGTCGGGAAAAAGATCACGAGGGCCAAGACCAGAACCATCACCAAAATGAACCAGACATTGGCCTTGGTGATGCTGATCACGTCGACCCTGGCCATCAGGCTCGTCAGGAATAGAGCGGAGGCCATTGGCGGAGTTTGCTGGCCAACACCCCAACACATGATCAACACCATGGCGAAGTGAACCGGATCAATTCCCATAGCGGTAGCGGTCGGCAAAAACAGAGGCACCACGATAAACATCATCGCGAACCCGTCCAGAAAGATCCCAAGCAGGATCATGACCACGGAAAGTGACAACAGAACCGTCAGTGGCCCCATGTCAGCGGTATTGAAGTAACCCATCACGGTCTGGCTGTATTGCTGGAAAGTGAAAGTGTACCCAAGCAAATGCGCCGTGGCGGTGACGAACAGCGTGGCTCCGCTGAGGATCGCGGCATCCCGCACCGCAAAATACAGTTTTTTAAGGGTCAAAGTCCGCAGGATAAACATCCCCGTCACGATGCCATAAACACAGGCAACGCCGGCGGCTTCTGTTGCTGTAAAAATGCCACCCAAAATACCGCCAATGATGATTGCCGGCATCAGCAAGGGTGGGATCGCAAGGACGAGCGCCTTGAGAAAGTGGCGCAGATTGAAGGCTTCTTCGACGGGATAGCCTCGGCGCACCGAAATGACCCAAGACGCAGTGATCAAGCCAAATCCGACCAAGAGACCCGGAACCATCCCGGCGATAAACAACGCGCCTGTGGAAATCCCCATGTAAGACGCCAAGACGACCATGGGCAGGCTTGGGGGCAGCAAAATCCCGATGGTCGAGGAGGATGCAGTCACCGCCGCAGTAAAGGCACGATCATACCCGCGTTTCACCATGTTCGGGATCATGATCCCGCCAACAGCCGCAGTATCGGACATCGACGTGCCACTCATCCCTGCGAACAGCATGCTGGTGATGATATTCACCCCTGCAAGCCCGCCACGCATACGACCAACCAATGTTGCGGCAAACTCAACCAAACGTCGAGAGATGTCCGCTTGATTCATCAAAGACCCGGCAAAAATGAACAACGGGACAGCCAATAGCGGAAAACTGTTCGTTCCTTGATAGATCCGCTGAACCGGGATCAGCATGCTGACGTCGCTATACCAAAGAATAATGATGGAAATGGTGGACAGGGCAAAGGCAATAGGCATACCGATCCCGATTGCCACCAGCAGTCCGGCGAAAGCCACAAACATCATGTGCTTTTCCCTCCTTGCTGAGGCATGTCGTCACCGAATCCGGGAAGCGCAAAGTCAAACGTTTCCGCTTCTCCTGTGAAGATGGCTTTCCGCATACCAATCACGATATCCGCGACCACCTGACAGGTCATAGCAAAGCCGATAATAGGCACCGCGATATACAAATAGGACACCGGAATGCGTAGCATGTCAGTCGTGGTATCGGAAAACCGGAATGCATAATCCCAGCCCCAGACAGTCATGACGACTGTGGTGATACCGATCCCTATCTGGGACAAAAGAAAACAGACTGTTCGCAGAGGTTTCGGCATGGCCTCCACCACGACAGTCACCCGAAGATGACTGCCTTGACGTGTTGCGAGGAACCCACCAAAAAAGGTGATGTACACCAAAACAATTTGAAGAAACTCGAAAGACCATCCCAAAGATGCACCTAAAACGTATCGAGATATAACCTCCGCAAAACCGACCATTGTCGCAATGCAGACAAGCATACCAACGCCCACTTCGAGAAACTTGTCGAATATCCATACAAGTTTATTCATAGAGGTTATGCTCCTCATTCTGTCGGACTTGCGATTACTTGGCATTTGCAATGTCTTCGAGAATTTGCAGCGCAGTCTCTGCATCCTCGTCAGACATAACCGACGCAATCATATCCGCCTGTAGCGGGCGAACGGCATCAATGAACGCAGGCACATTCGCGTCGTTGACCGACATTCCACGCTCTCTTGCTTTTTCTGCTGCGCTGGCATCCGCATCCGTTCCATATTGCACGGTCGCATCGGCAGAAATGTCACCACATTCATGCATGACAGTGCGAAGCTCATCGGGCAATTTTTCGTAGGCTTCTGTCGACATCAAAAGGTAGCCGATACCATAGACATGCGAGGTGAAGGAAAGAAATTTCTGAACCTCATAAAAGCTTGCGTCCTCAACATATAGGGCCGGGTTCTCTTGCCCATCGAACACACCGGTTTGCAACGCGCTATAGACTTCAGCCCATGGCAAAGCGGCGGGGCTTGCGCCAAAGCTTTCAAACAACATGATCCTGGTTGGATCACTTGGCGTCCGCATCTTGATACCTTTTAAGTCACCCGGCTCGTTGATGGGTCTGACATTGTTGGTAATCTGACGGAAACCGGCTTCCCAAAACCCAAGAACGACAAGGTCACGTTCCGCTAGGCGGTCTCGAACCAAGCCACCAATCTCACCCTGCATAACCTTGGCCACGTGATCTCGATTTTCAAAGACATAAGGCATGGTGAAAACCGATAAAAGCGGATCAACCGTTACGATTGGAGAGACGACATTGGTTAAGTCGAGAAGATTGGCGCGGACTGACTCCAGATTGTCGGATTGCCCGCCCAGGGCACCTGAAAAGAAAGTCTGAATTTCGACGCGACCAGCGCTATTTTCTTGAACGCATTCTGCAAAAACCTGGGTCCCGTGTCCGCCGATGCTCTGAGGCGCGTCGACATTAGCAAGTTTCAACTTATAGTCAGCCGCTGCGACCGGGCCGCCGACAAAATTGGATGCAATAAAGGTAGTGATTAGGAAACGGCGAAGATATTTCATGGTAATCCCTGTGCTGATTGGTGGTGACCTTGTTTGGTCTTTTCATTTTTTATTCATCTTTTATAGGGCACAGAAATTGACTCGAGAAGGTGTATGCCTCCCTTAATAAAACTGATTATATTGTTTAATATCAGCTATTTATTTATAGATATAGAATAACTATATTTGTTTTAGGTTTGGTGCGTTTGTCTGGGGGTGAGCCCCAGTCAAACGCGACGCCATCGTGCTATCCCATAGAGTTGGAAACACATTCATGGAGAACGCAAATGGACCAACGACACAATACGGCGATTGAGAAATTTTTTAAGATCTTATCGAAAATGGTGCGATCGATCTGAGGCAGGTCTTCGGTCAGCCCTTGGAATTTGCGATGTAACTCGAGCGCGAATAGTACCTCAAGGCAGGCCACTACCAGCCAACACTAAATCGGGAGAACTACGCAACGGCTACATGCCCGATCGGATCGCTCCGCCCACCAAAAACGCATGCGTATTTCAAACAGTTTTGAGCGACCAATCCATCAGGGGCTGAAGCGGCGCGCATCCAAGTTCAGAGTCTTTCCACACCTCGGCGCATTGGAGCGTCTCTTGACCGCCGTACTCGTCGAAATTGGTGAAAAATGAAGAATCCTAAAATAAGGCATACATCAAATAGTAACTGCTTTATGTATGAAGCCTTCAAAACAACTTTCAGACGTCAGGTGGCGTATTCGAAAATCGGATCATTTAAAAATGAAGTTTTGTTCTTGTAACGTTTAAAGCAACGAGGAGAATTAAAATGCAGAGCTGAAGCGTCTTTTGGTAGATGCTATGCTGGATAGCGCTGACTTCAAGGAGCTTTTACGCGGCCTTTCGTATTCCTTGTGCAATCGCGGATGCGCCTTTTGCACTGGAAAGTCGAGAAATCGAAATTATCCAATCTCGTATTGCGGAGCTACAAGGCTTGGACAAAACAGAACGATCCCATGCAAGAAAATAGGGGTCGGAAAGCTTTAAGCGATGGTTTATCGGAATGACGAGACGACCCGACTCCAGATCATCTGCAATCATTGAAACTTGTCCCAAGACAACACCATGACCGGCGATTGCCGCATCAATAGCAAATGATGAATGCGAAAATGACAAGTCTGGCAAAGGTTCGCGGATATTAACGTTTAAGCTGTCCGCCCAATCTTTCCAGTCTGGTGCGGCGGTAAATTCCGGGTCCCAATCGATTCCTAACAAGGGCAACCTGAACAGATCGTCAGTATTTTGGATCGGATTACATTTTACCAATTCCGGAGAACAAACTGGAACAACGGTATCAGTGAAAAGCTCTGCATAGTTGGTAAAGCCATGTACTCGTCGTCCGTAAGTCACGCGATAGTCTACTTTACCATCATCCAAAGCTGGCTCTGAATCGCTTCCAACCAACCTAAATTGAGATTGGGGGTGATCAGATTTCCAGTCACGCAAGCGAGGCCCAAACAGTTTTTGCGCCAAGGAGGGTAGGGCACTAAGGATGATGGAACTATCAGTTTGGGACTGTTTTACTTTTTGCCGGGCGGAGCGCAGTAGTCCAAAGGCCTTCACGACATCCTTGTGATACAGGCGCCCCCAAGACGTTAAGCGCACATTTTTTCCGTTGCGTTCAATTAATCTAAGACCCAAACTTTCCTCTAGTTTTCTCAACTGCTGACTAACTGCACCTGGAGTTACATTCAAAACTTCAGCGGTAGCAGAGACGCTCTCCACGGTACCGAAAACGTCAAAGGCTCGTAGCGCATTGAGAGGAGGTACATTGTCCATTTTTTCTTTCAGGAAGATTGCTTAAACGTATGGCTCATATACACCTTTAGCATACCGTTGGGGAGAAGCGGATTGCGCAAACGAAATGGGGTTTGCAATTGTCTATAAATTGGAGGCGAGATGCAAATATGGGCGCATGAGATTGAGTTCGCCTTTAAAATCAGCTCTTATTGAAGCCCAAGGCTGTCGTTTATAGCCAATGGGCGACAGCATGCCGTTGCTGAACATAGTTTTCCGCCTTAAACAATCGAACTCATCGACTCCCCGCGTTGCCACCGATCCCACATCTCAGATTTCTGCTTGTCCGTGTAAAACGTCCGCGTACGACACTCCATCTTTCCTAAAAGAGTAAAGTGTTGCGTCGACCAATTGAAACCGCCGGACTAACCCGACATTTACGGTTTTTGGATCAATGTCTGCTTGTTCACGGCGGCTTAGAACATCCCGTTCTCATTCTCGCTGTGATTGGGTAATTCCTGCAACACATCCCAATGCTCTACGATCTTCCCGGCGTCATCGAGCCGGAAGATGTCGATGCCCGCATATTCCAATCCCACGGGCCATATTTGGTGGCAATGAAGGACAACGTGATTACCCTCGGCGATGGCTCGCTTTACTTCTACGCGTTTTCCCGGATTTTCCGCTGCCATGCGCTCGAAATAGCTTATGAACCCGTCCTTGCCATCGCTGACATGGGGGTTGTGCTGGATGTAGTCATCGCCCGCATAGAGCGCGATAGCTGTCGCCGGTTCGCACTCATTAAACATCATCTTGTAAAACGCGATGACGTTGGCTTTGTCGGTCTCGGCTGTTCGGGTCATCATGTGTCCTCTGCAAAATGGCACGACCTCGAACACAGGTTGGGATCGTGCAGATTTGGTCTTCAGAACTTGCCGTTGTCGTGCGGCATATCTGCCGGAATTTCTGACACGGTAACCAAATGGACCATGGCAGTATCCTCAGCATAAAACCACGCGCCCGGAAATGGAAAATCCGGACACGGGCCTGTGCGCAGGCCTAAAATGTCGCTATACCATGCCGCCTTCGCCGCGACTTGGGCGACTTAGATATTGACGTGATCACGCCTGCGCAGCTGCATATCAGAAGCCTTCCAGAACGATCTTGCCCTTGGCGCGACCGCTTTCGATCAGCGCATGGGCGCGCTTAAGGTTTTCGGCATTGATCGTCCCGAAGCTCTCGGTTGCGGTGGAGCGGATCTTGCCCGCGTCAATCAGGCCCGCCACGGTGTCGAGGATCTCTCCCTGCCGCGCGATGTCTTCGGTGGTGAACAGCGAACGGGTGAACATCAGTTCCCAGTGGATCGACAGGGCCTTGCCCTTGAACGGCATGATGTCGAAGTTCTCGGGGTCGTCGATAAGGCCGAACCGACCCTGCGGCGCGATGAACTCGGCAACCTGCGGAACGTAGCTGTCGGAGTGGTTGGTCGAAAAGACGAAGGCAGGGGCACCAATGCCGAGAGCGGCGATTTGTTCGGGCAGCGGCTTGGAGTGATCCACGACGTGATGCGCGCCCAGTTCCTTGACCCATTCCTTCGTCTCGGGGCGCGAGGCTGTGGCGATGATCGTCAGGTCGGTCTGTTCACGCAGAAGCTGGATCGCGATGGAGCCGACCCCGCCCGCGCCGCCGATGATGACGATGGCCTTCGCCGCGCCCGGAACCGGATCGGTGACTTTCAGGCGGTCAAAGATCATCTCTTGCGCTGTTAGCGTGGTGAGCGGTAGCGCAGCAGCGGCGGAGGTTTCAATGGATTTGGGCGCATGTCCGACGATGCGAGCATCCACAAGGTGATACTCGGCATTGGTGCCGGAGCGGTTGATCGCGCCTGCATACCAGACCCTGTCACCCAGTTTGAATTGCGTGACCTTGTCGCCAGTCTCGACCACCTCTCCCACGGCGTCCCAACCAAGGATCGCAGGCGCGTCCTCCTCAGCAGGGCGGTTCTGGCGGACTTTAGCGTCGACGGGATTGACCGAGACAGCGGCAACCTTGACCAGAATGTCGTGGCCGGTTGCGGTTGGTTTCTCGATTTCGAGGTCAATGAGGGCGTCGGCGCGGTCGATGGCGCCGTTGGTGGTGTAGCCGATGGCTTTCATGTGAGTTCTCCGTGGACAATAGGGTGTTGGCAAGAGCGGTGGATCAGTCGACTTTGGTCATTGCGGTATGAGTGAACTGCTCAACTGCACCATCGGTTGCGGCCATATAGGCAGCAAGGTGAGGGGCGTTCATGTGTTCTTGCCAGATCTCGCGGCTTTCCCAGTTCTCAAAGAAGGTGAAATGCGCAGGATCTTCATTGTCCTGATGCAGATCATAATTGATGCAGCCTGCATCGGCGCGTGTGATGGGCACCAGTTTGAGCAGCTCGGTTTTGACCAGATCAATTTTATCCGCTTTTGCGTGAATGTTGGCGATGATTGTGAGCGTGGACATGGAGCGTTCCTTGTTTGAGGTTATGACAGGGATATACGCCGCCGCAAAAACCGAATAAACAGGACGTATACGGAATCATAATTCGGGAAAGCCGTATAATGTTGATCGACAATATCCGCTTGTTCTTAACCATTGCCGAGAAAGGATCCCTTGTCGCGGCCGCGCGCGAGGCGGGCCTGTCGCGCACTACGGTCTCGGAACGGCTGGCCGCTTTGGAGGCGCATTACGGTGTTGTGTTGTTTAACCGCACAACGCGCTCGCTCAGCCTGACCGATGAGGGACGCACCTTGCTCAGCGGGGCCAAGGTGGTTCTGGGCGAGGTCGAGGAACTCGAGGCGCGTATCAGGCACGGGGCCGAAACGCTCTCCGGCCCGATCCGCGTCAGCGCGCCGATCGACCTTGGTCGCTCGATTGTTTCTGATGTGGTCGCGGGGTTTACCGCCGAAAATTCTGCAACCTCCGTCGAGCTTCTTCTTTCCGATGGCTATGTTGATATTGTCGGGCAAGGTGTCGATCTGGCGCTGCGCTATGGGGTTATTACCGATAGCACACTGCGCACACGCAGCCTGGGCCATTTCCGACGCATTGTCTGCGCCGCACCTGCTTATATCGCGGAACACGGCGTGCCGGACGCGCCCGAAGATCTGACCCAGCACAACTGCCTGATCATGCGGCTCGGGATGACTTTGGATAATGTCTGGCGCTTCGGCCCCGACACAAAGCCGCAAACGGTGACGGTGCGAGGGAACAAGACCGTAAACGACGGGGCTTTGGTGCGGCAATGGGCAATTGAGGGACACGGGATCATCCTCAAGTCCGAACTGGATGTCGCGCTGGATATTGCGGCGGGCCGGCTGGTCGCGTTGCTGGAGGACTATGCCGCGCCGCCGAGCCCACTGCAGATGATGTTCCCGCCCGGCAGGGCGCAACCCCGCCGCGTCCGCGCATTGGCCGATGCATTTTCGCACACTATGGCAATGCGTCAACGCCAATAGCCGCCCGTCAAAAAGTGGTCTCGTTGTTGATTAGAGGTGGTCCTGCGTATTCGACCATCTTGCAGCCCATTTAAGGTGGATCAGGGTTTCACATCAGGCTGCCATTTTCATATGTTCGATTTTTGCTCGCATGGACTTCGTCGGGTGTCAAGATGCCGTGAGACGAATGCGGGCGTTCAGCATTGTAATAAGCTAGCCAATTTCTAATGCCCTGTCCTCGAACTCAGGAAAGCGGCGCTTGCCTGTGAGGGGGAATTGTATGAGGGCGCGTTCTTTGGCTTTTGCGGTGGCCAGCAGGGCCTCTGTCGACCGAGTGGGACCCTGAGAAAGCACGACCGTGTGCAACGTCGATCTTGACGGTGATTGTCGGCCTAGTGCTGCTTTTCTGGCCGGGGTCAGGGCTGGTCGCGCTCGGCTAGGCTATTGCCTTTGCCTCGCTTGTGAGCGCCGCCGTTATGTTCCCTTTGGTGAACCGGTTCTGGCATGCCAACGAGAGGCTCAAGATAAGGGTCGCCAATCGATAGCGGGATGGCGTAAGCTCCCCCACCGAGGGGGCTTCGGCGCGTGCAGGCGACAACACCTGAGGGGGCAGACACAAACGCATGATCCTGCCCCCTGCAGGAATGCCTCCCCGGAAGGCCATCGCCGGGAGGTATCCCACACGAAAACCTCCCGATCGTGTCTGTCAGCGAATGGTGATTGGCACGCGGAGCACCACTGTATTTCCGACGCGCATCACATAGACCAGATCGTAGTCGCCAGCCGTTTCGGGCAAAGCGAGCATCGCCGGATTACCTTTGCGCGTGTAGACGTATGTCAGTATCTTGTTTTTGCCGCGCTCCATGATGGCAATACGGTCACTGGGATAGCCCGAACCGTCCCAGTCGACCGGCACGGTTGCTCCGATGGACAGCTCGTCGGGAACGGACAGGCTGATCTTGACCGCAGTCACTGTGATCGGTACCCGGGCAAGAATGGAAGAGTCCTGCCCCACAATATAGACTAGATCGTACTTTCCCGGCTCGGCGGAACCGTCCGAACTTATCCGTCTCGGCGGCCTCAGTCCCCCATTTGTCGAGGGAGAACGGTGGATTGGCCACCACGACATCAAAGTGCCGCAGTGCATCGTCTTTGGTGCGTAGCTTGGGGTTGCGGATGGTGTCGCCCCACTCGATCTGGTGGTTCGCTTCCTGCCCGAAGAGCGCGTATCCCTTGCCTCTGTTATTCCGGATCAGCCTGCCGCATTTCATCAACAGGGAGCAGACCCACAGGTCGGATCGCAGATATGTTCCCCGGGCTGTGGGGCCGCCAAACGGGACATGAGGTCAGACACCTCGGCAGGGGTATAGAACTCACCGGCCTTCTTGCCCGCCGTGGCCGCGAAGCGAGAGATCAGGTATTCATAGGCTCCACCGATGATGTCCAGTTGCCCGACACGGGAGGGGCGCAGGTCGAGTGCAGGTTTGGCGAAATCCTCCAGAAGATGACGGAGGATGTCGTTTTTTTGTTCCTCATCACCGAGCTTGTTGGAGTTGAATCTGATGTCTTTAAACACATCTCGCAGCTTGTCGCCATTGCCCGCCTCGTGGCGGCGTTTGTGCAGGGCGTCGAAGCTGGCCTCTTCGGGAAGCTTGAAGGCTTCCTGTTGCATCATCGCTTCGACCAGTTCAGGGCTGTCGGGGTGTTCGGCTTGATAGCGGGCGTGATGGTCCATCCACACGTCGCTGACGTATTTAAGAAACAGCAGAGTGAGAACGTAGTCCTTGTAGGCAGACGGATCGACGACGCCCCGAAAGGTGTCACATGCCCCCCCCACGCTGATTTGTTGATTTCGGCTTGGGTCACTGGGGTCATATTCTAGCTTCCTGTTCGACAATAGGCTTAACAATACCTCGCGCCTTTTGCGTTCGAGTAAGTCTCAGTTATTGTGCAGGTAAATTCAAGTGCGCAGGGCTGGGTTCGCGTCTCAAACAGTAGAAATGAGATCGACACGAAATAACCTATACTCGGAGTCATTAAGGATCCGAGTTTTAAAGAGTTGACGTCTGATGCTGGACCGATTCAGGTAGAGGCATGATCTATCCAGGCTTTTTATCCCCCTCCGAGCGCCGAGACCTTGTTGCTTGCGTGCGCAGCCATCGAGAAGACCACGGCATTGCACGACGTGCGAATGCGATCCTGTTGCTTGATGACGGTAAATCCTGTCAGATCATTGCGGAGTTTCTCTATCTGGATGATGATACCATTCGCGGCTGGTACAAGACCTACCGCGCAGCTGGCTGGGATGCGCTGGCTTTCGACGGGTGGAAGGGGGGCCAGTCTCGTATGACATCGGCTCAGGAGGCGGAGCTTTGCGTCTGGTTGGATGAGCGTTTCTGTCGCTCCACCGTAGAGATCCGGGCGCACATATCGGGCCAGTTTGGCCTACACTATTCTCATTCCGGCTGCATCAAGATCCTGTCTCGATTGGGGTATGAGTATCGCAAGCCGAAAGGCCTGCCTCGCGTTGCTCCGGTCGAAAAGCAGGCCGAATTCATCGACATGTACGAACGCTTGCTGAACACCCTCGGCCCGGATGAGGCTGTCTATTTCGCAGACGCTGTGCATCCTGAATATCAGACAAAACCCGCCTTTGGCTGGGTCAGATCAGGCTCCAAACCCGCAGTGCAGACAACGCCAGGGCGTGGGCGGGTGAACATCCATGGTGCGCTCAACCTGGAAACCTTTGATATGCCATTTGTTGAGCCAACTACTGTGGATGGCATCAGCGCAGTACAGCTTTTGGCCAAGATTGAGGCCGCAATCCTGACAAACGCGTCATTCATGTGATTTGGGACAATGCGGCCTATCACAAAAGACCAGACGTTCGGAACTTTCTCGCGCGACCGGGTTGTCTGATCCATTTGATCCAGTTGCCCCCATACTGCCCGCACCTCAACCCTATCGAACGATTGTGGGCCGTTATGCATCAGTACGTCATATACAATCGGCACTATCCAACGCAGAAGCAGTTTGCCGATGCTATTCTGACGTTCTTCCGGAAAACCCTACCTCAAGAATGGACTGCATTCCGCGACAAGGTTGCGGATAATTTGCGGGTCATTTCACATCATGAGTTTCGGGTTTTCGCGTAACTCGAGTATAACCCAATTCAGTCTTCTTCTGATCTTCAGAGGCGAGGAGTGGGACGACCCAGAGCCGTTATTCAGCATTCGGATACGTTTCTGCGGCGCATCGAAGCGGACATCAAGCCTGCTTTGAAACGCCACAGCTTTCGACCGAACGATTATAGACAAATATAATTTTTTGTCGGTAACAGCGGAGATGCTCATGTTGTAAAGAAATTGGAGAGAACGGCCCAAACCGGACGTTGTGGCTATGTCGCCAGGCTGCGGTGCAGTTCTGCGCTGCGCAGTATTCTTCTGAATTGAAAGCTCTTTGGATGAGCTATTCATCGTGTACAAAGTAAAAATGTGTTCGGATTTCTTGGATATTGATGCGAGCTCTCAAAAAGGGATGAAAACATGCATAGTGAAAAAATTACTTTTTCCGGCGCTACAGGCGTTGAACTTTCTGCTCGGCTGGACAGGCCTGAAGGGCCGGTACGTGCAGCGGCGCTTCTTGCACATTGCTTCACCTGCTCCAAAGATATAGCTGCAGCTCGCCGAATTTCGGGCAGGCTTGCGGGTCTTGGCATCGCCGTTTTAAGATTTGATTTTACGGGACTTGGCCATTCTGGAGGCGAGTTCGCCAATACCAACTTTTCATCAAACGTGGCCGACCTTTTGGCGGCAGCAGACTGGATGACGGGGCAAAACATGCCTGCACAATTGTTGATTGGTCATTCTTTGGGGGGAGCCGCGGCACTCAAGGCCGCGCCTCAAATTGAATCCTTGCGGTCGGTGATCACCATTGGGGCTCCAGCTGAGCCTGGACATGTTGCCCACAATTTTGGCGGAAAACTAAAGGAAATCCAGGAGAAAGGCCATGCAATTGTCAATCTTTCTGGCCGCGAAATCGAAATTCGAAAACAGTTTCTTGACGATATTTCAAAGGCTTCTCTGGCCGATGCTTTGCCTCGGCTGGGAGCTGCGTTGTTGGTTCTACATGCCCCGCGTGACTCTATTGTCAACATCGACAATGCCAGCACAATCTTCATGGCTGCCAAACATCCAAAAAGTTTCGTATCGCTTGATAGCGCAGACCACCTTTTGAGCCGCGAAACCGACGCTGAATACGCTGCCGATCTGATTTCTGCTTGGTCGTCGCGCTATCTTGATCTCGCGCCCGAGCCTGTGACCCCTGATGCGCCCGAAGGCGTGGTGCGGGTCGCTGAAGCCGAGGCCGGAGGCTTTCGCCAGGACGTTACAATCGGCGGCAAGCACCAATTGGTCGCTGATGAGCCGATCTCGATTGGCGGCACAGATCAAGGCCCCAGTCCCTATCAACTTCTGTCAGCGGCGCTCGGAGCTTGCACCACCATGACAATCAGGATGTATGCGCGCCGCAAAAAGATCACCCTATCCAACGTCGTTTGTGATGTGACCCACAACAAGTCGCATTCGGAGGATTGCAAGGGTTGCGACGAATCAGCGACAAAGGTGGATGTGTTTCATCGGCATATTAGACTTGAGGGTGACCTAACAGCAGAGGAGCGGGCTAGCCTTCTGGCTATCGCTGACAAATGCCCAGTTCACCGAACACTGCACAGTCAGGCGCAAATCGTCACCGATCTTAAAGATGCCTAATTATACCTGCCGCGAATGACTGTTTCCCGCCTCATTGTGTCGATCGTCGAGAAGGGCAGTTTTCAGACATTCTCTGCATATGCGCGATCATTGGTTCGTAATGTGAAAAGCCGACATTCACACCACTGCCTGCGCGGTAGTTCTTGCCGCGCCATGCACCAAGATCAGCAATGCGCAGATAGCAACCTTTGCAACGTCTCCTGCCTGAGAGGCATGCTGCGATAAGGACGGCCCATTACATGCGTTTATACAGTTGCATCCGTGCTGCGCCGCAGCTTTTCTATAGCTGCCGTTCGATACTGCATGCAGAAAATTTACGTTGCGAGTTTGGAAACGCGGACGGTTTCTTCTTGCGATTTGCTTATTTTTTGGGCATTTAGTTCGCGTTTAGCCCAGAAAGACCGCGTTATGAATACAATAGACGAAAAACTCCAGCCTATTCTTAGCACCGTTTTGCATCGAAATGCGGGGGAGCCTGAATTTCATCAGGCCGCGCGTGAGGTGCTTGAAAGCCTTGGTCGTGTCATCGCCAGAAAACCTGAATACTCTGACGAGGCCCTGATCGAGAGGATTTGCGAACCCGAACGCCAGATCATCTTCCGCGTGCCGTGGGTCGATGACAACAATCAGGTTCGGATCAACCGTGGCTTCCGCGTGCAGTTCAATTCGGCGCTTGGCCCCTATAAGGGCGGCATCCGTTTTCATCCGTCTGTCAACCTCGGGATCATCAAGTTTCTGGGGTTCGAGCAGATTTTCAAAAACGCGCTGACGGGTTTGCCGATCGGTGGCGGCAAGGGCGGTTCGGACTTTGATCCCAAAGGGAAGTCGGACCGCGAGATCATGCGGTTCTGCCAGTCTTTCATGATCGAATTGCATCGTCACATCGGCGAATATGTGGATGTGCCGGCTGGTGATATCGGCGTAGGCGCACGCGAGATCGGCTATATGTTCGGCATGTATAAACGCCTCAACAACCGTTTCGAGGCGGGGGTTCTGACGGGCAAAGGGCTGGTCTATGGCGGTTCCCGCGCGCGTAAGGAAGCAACGGGGTTCGGCACAGTGTTCTTCTTGCGCTCCATGCTGGGCGTGAAGGGGATTGATCTGGAAGGTCGACGCTGTGTGGTTTCAGGGTCGGGCAACGTTGCGATCTATGCAATGGAGAAGCTCATTTCCTTTGGCGCCAAGGTCGTGGCCTGTTCGGATTCCAATGGCTACATCGTGGATGACAACGGCATCGACCTTGATCTGGTCAAGCAGATCAAGGAGGTCAAGCGTGGACGGATCAAGGATTACGTTGCTCTGCGTGGTGACGGGAGCCACTATGTTGATAACGGTTCGATCTGGGATGTGCCTTGCGAAATCGCCTTACCCTGCGCCACCCAGAACGAGTTGCACGGCAGCGACGCCAAGAAGCTCGTGAAGAATGGTGTGATCGCAGTGGCGGAAGGGGCGAATATGCCCACCACGCCTGAAGCCGTGCGTCTATTCCAATCCGCTGATGTCCTCTTTGCGCCGGGTAAAGCGGCCAACGCGGGCGGTGTAGCAACATCTGCGCTTGAGATGCAGCAGAACGCCAGCCGCGATAGCTGGAGCGCGGCAAAAACCGAAAGCCGCCTCGAAGAGATCATGATCAACATTCATGATTCCTGCCATGACACCGCCGAAGAATACGGTGTTCCGGGGGATTATGTGCTCGGCGCCAATATTTCGGGTTTCGAGCGCGTGGCTGATGCAATGCGGGCAATGGGCGTCATCTGATCACGTTTGAACTTTGCCTATGGCTTTTTTTGCGGCCGAGATTGGCAAAGTGACGGATCGCAACGAAATAGGTGCGGAGCGGTGTGTGTCTCCAGTCGGACACCGCTCCCGCCTCGTGAGAAGCGGGCCGCGTCAGCTCTACGCTCATCACACATCGAGTTGTCAGGTCATCAGCGGCAGTCGGTAAAGTGCATCGGCGATACCCGCCCCGTAGGTTTTGCCCTGATCGGCGGGGAGTAGCACTTGCGTCCCCGTCACGCCAAGATCATCGAGTTGGTAGGGGATTCCGTGGCGATACCCCAGATGCCCCCGTCCGATTGTCCCAATGACAATTGGGGCGGCGAGCTGATAGACGACCTGCAATTTGCCGTGTTTCTCTCGCCACCTGCACATGCCCAAAAGGTATCCGAAAAACTTCTGATCGATTTGATCGCTCTCATACTTATCGGACCAATGATCATTGAAACGCCACAAGCGTATCAGGCCCTACGTAATGCGTTGAGAAATGGTCCATAAAGGTCAAAAATACTGCAAAATCTAAATTTGGCTATGGAGATTGACTAACGACCGAAGTGTGCTTAGCTCTATCGCCATGATGGTCTATGCAAATCATTTCCGGTTTCTTTTACTAAACCGCCCTTTTCCCCGGGCGGTCTAGGCGCGTTCGCGTCTGGCGAACCTTCCGGGGTCTTCCTACAGTCTTGAAAATGCGGCTCTGGCTATAAAAACGCCAGTGGAGAAATAGCATTCAACGCCGTTCATTCCCCACATTGACACCGTCGGCACGCAAATCTTCACACGTAACTCGTTCGTCAAACCCTTGCAGCCATTCTTGCCCCCTTCCTACGTTTAAAGGAGCATATCTCATGTCAACATCTTCTAACTCCACGAAAAAAACATTCAAACGCAATCCGAAAGTCGTGATCAACGCGGATGATCTCGCCCACCTCGAAGAGTTGGCGGACAACATGATGCGACGGCAGCCTGCACTAGCAGACCGACTACTCGAAGAGATCGGGCGCGCCCGCATCGTAGCTCCTGCGAAAGTGCGCGACAATGTTGTGACAATGGGCAGCACAGTCACCTATCGGGACGAAATCTCCGGACAGGAAAAAACTGTAACGCTGGTCTATCCTGAGGAGGCCGATATCACGAACCTTTGCGTGTCAGTCATGACTCCCATTGGTGTCGCGCTTCTCGGATTATCCGAAGGGGCCAGTTTTTACTGGGACACCCGAGACGATCAACGACGGACATTGACGGTCCTGGAAGTGACCCAGCCCCCAGAAAACACCAAAGACTAGAAACGGGCGATGTCGAGCCATTTCTCCTCTCCCAAAGACATGACTAACTCAGAGCCACAAAGGAGGCGTCTGAAATGAATACGAAGTTCCATGCCCGACGCCTCGTTTGGCCGACGATTTTCTCAATCTTGTGCGCAGGATTAATCCTGTTCTCGTCGCGCATCGCGGTTCTGGTCGGCATCGATGACACCTTGTCGACCAGTATCACAGCATTGGCTTATTTTGCATTCGCATGGCTTGCCAGTCGTGTGGTATCTGCGGCGCTGGATGCAGCCAGCCCACGAAACCGTCCCTATCCACGCCTGCTGCGTGACCTGATTGCGGCGCTCCTCTTCCTTGTGGCGTTTGGGGCCGCCATCTCCCTGTTTCTCGGACAAGGTGCGATCGGGGCTTTAGCCGGTTCGGGCTTGATAATTGCAATGCTTGGCTTCGCGATCCGAAATGTTGTTGCCGATACCCTTTCGGGTATCGCTCTCGGGGTCGAGGGGCCATTTCGCATTGGAGACTGGATCGACATTGATAGTTTGGCGCGCGGGAAAGTCATTGAAATCGGCTGGCGCACCACGCGCATTCTAACACGAGACTCGACCTACACGATCATTCCCAACAGCCAAATCGCACGGCAGAGGATCACCAACTACTCAGCTCCCAGACCGCAATATCGGGCGCAGATCGCAATCACACTTGATCACACCATGCCCGTCGGTCGCGCTCGCGAGGTGATGCTGAATGCTCTGAAAGATGCAAAACTGATCCAGCAAGACCCAGCACCCGACGTGCGTGTTCTTGCCTACGAAGAAGGCGGCATCACCTATGCGCTTCGTTTCTGGTTATCGCGTTTTGATCTCGATCCTGATTGCCGTGACGAGGTTTATAGCCTTGTTGATGATGCTCTGCGAGACAAGGGATACCTCGCGCCACACCGACGTATTGAACTCGTTCGCGCCAAACCGTCATCCTTTTAGGACGCGCGTTCCTCATACAAGTGCCCCTCAAGATGAATGCAAATGGTCAAAGCGATGATCCGGAAATCTCGAATGGTTATTCTTAATTCAGGACTTTCGGGCCTCAGTTCAAGGAGCCAAATTTATGGTTAAGGTTCCAACAGCGCGGGTCGATAAGCTGCTATCCTCTATGGGTTACGGCTCACGGAAAGACATCGCACGCATAGCAAGGGCCGGAGGGATCACTCTCAATAGCGCCGCGCTTGTGGACGTTACCAAGCGTATTCCTATCACGCCAGACTTGCCTCACCACATGACCATATGCGGAGAGGCTCTCGATCCGCTCGCCCCTATGGTCATTCTATTGAACAAGCCTGTGGGCATGACCTGCTCGCACAATGACGACGGTGCTTTGGTGTATGACCTCCTCCCCAAACGTTGGAGGTTGCGTGATCCAAGGATCTCAACTGTCGGTCGTTTGGACAAGCAAACCTCCGGCCTTTTGCTGCTCACAGATGATGGCGACCTGTTGCACCATGCGACCAGCCCGAAACGCCGCATAAAAAAGACCTATCGGGTCAAGCTGGCCCGCCCGTTGAAAGGCACAGAAGGCGACCTGTTCGCCTCGGGGCGCATGATGTTGGAGAACGAAGACAAACCACTCGCTCCTGCTGAATTGGAAGTGGTTTCTACGACCGAAGCCTTGCTCAGTATTACCGAAGGCCGATACCACCAAGTGCGGCGCATGTTTGCTGCCACTGGAAACTACGTTGCGGGATTACACCGTGAGCGCATTGGCGGACTGACACTCCCTGATGACTTGGCGTCGGGTAAATGGAGGCTTCTTAGCGAAGGAGAGGTTTTCACTATTTTTCAATAGGCTGAGGTTGGCGTGCGCGTTTTTGCATAGGGTTACTAGCTTCATTTTGCTGGTCTTAGCACATGGCGCGGCAGGCCTGCGAATGTCGGCGTTTCACAATACGAACCTATGATTGCACAGCCACAAAGAACTTCCATTTCCCGCAATCACTTTGGGAAACCCCTGGCGCTGCAGCTGCACAGGTCATGTCCGCATCGGGCTGGGACCGGTCATCCGGTTGGTCATACCCAAGCCTGCAAGGTCAAGATGTTCGTGTCGCACCGCCGCAAGTCCGGTTTGAGCCCATAGTTACGTAATGCTACGACGTCGCGAGTGTCAGCTTTGGATGACGTAGTCAAAAACCTTCAGCAACCTCATAGATTTTGAAGGCTTTTGGGACGGCGTCAATCTTGGTGCATTTCACCTATGCCAAAAAGGAGGATTTCGGAAACACCTCACACTTCCAAAAAGATTGCTTTCAACCCCGCCCCTGACAATAGGCGCATAAACGCAAACCCGGAGCAGACGATGCCAAACTTGTGCCCGATTCATAACATATGGTATGGTGCGCTTGATGTGAATTTTGTCAGTCTTTTCCGCCGCCTAACAGTATTATTTCCGGAGTTCGAAGCATTTTGCCCCCATCTAATACCGATATTGCAGTGACGTTTTTCCTTGATGATGTAGCTGGCGCGCGCATCCCTGCTAGTCGGCTGCGCGGCATACTCGAGAATGTGCAGGCAGGCCGACCTCTGACTGCTCAGCAAGAGGCGTTCCTGCGCCAAAAGGGTTACATCGCACTCGCGCAAATGACGTGTGGCGCATTGGCTTGGACGGACTTTGTGGAGCGTGCTGCAAAAGAGCAAAAGGTTCGGCGTGATGCTGTTGCCGCCGCCAATGAGAGAAATGCAGTAGAACGTGCATTTCAGGCAGAGGTTACCAAACGGAAGAACGCAATCCTCTTTGCAAAGCAGGCACAAAAGGAGGACCGGCGCCGTAAGCTGCGGGAGCTCCCAGACCGTTTCAATCTACCTTTTGTTGAGCGCCATGATCTTAGACGTGTTAATCACATCCTGCGATACGTCGTTGCGGGGCAACCCATTGAAAAAGATGATCTTGTTTGGCTTGCCGGCGATGATGCTTATTATTGGACCGATGAATTGCGTCAAGCGCATCATGCGAACATGGCGACCATCCTTACTGCGGCGTGGCGCCAAACAGGTGATCTATGGCGCGCTATCAATGCGTGCGGGCATTGGCGCAAAGCTGGGTCGTCCGAAAAAGGACTGACGCTTGTCGAAACAGCGCTCAACCACAAGAAGGCAAAGGGCAAGACGCGCTCGGCCCTTTTGACAACGGGGGGAGGTGCCCTGCGTGATCTTGGGCGCCGCGAAGATGCTGTGGCGTTTGGAACTGAAGCCCACGTTCTGACAGAAACGGATTTCCGCCCCTGCACCTTGCTCGGGGCTGTCTACATCGAAATCGGAGACTATGGCATGGGTGCAGCTTGGTATGAGAAAGCTGAAGCGCGCGGTGCCAGCAAAAAAGCGATTGATCGGGAATTGGAATCGATCCTTCAAGCAGCCTCTCATCATGAGCGTCATCAGATCAGGAACGCTCTCAAAGCCTATAACCCTGCGCGGTATGAGCGGATTTAGTTGGCGGGATGATCCGAATATCCGGACATTATCGGCCCTGCAGAGGAACGTTGTGGAAGGGCTCCAATCAGACATGTGCAGAGCTTGCATTGCTGCTCCCCAAAAGGCCGTTTATTTAAGCTGTCGCCAAACCAGACATTGACGAACGAGCAACGGAAGTCAGGTTTGTCCCGCAAAGCCGCCATCCAGGCACTTCAATTGCTGCGTGTCGCTGCCAACGTCTGCTTCTGGGAAGAAGCAATGCAGCGTCGATCATGTTGGTCAATGGCCGGTATGGGCCGGTCGCGTCGACCGACATCAACGGCGGTTTGCAGACATCCTCTGCAGGTGCGCGATCATTGGTTCGTAATGTGAAAAGCCGACATTCACACCACTGCCTGCGCGGTAGCTCTTGTCGCGCCATGCATAAAAGGCAGAAATGCGCAGGAAGTGGCCTTTGCAAAGTCTGGAACCGTAGTCTTCCTTTTCGACATGATCGGCCCAAATTTGAGTGACCTGCACCCGTCGCATCGAATGAAATCGATAGGTGCAGGTCGCCAATCTGATAGATTGCAGCCGTTGCGAACGTTCAGCCGCCGCTACCCTTGGATATACACGACCTGCGTCACCATGAATTCGTAGAGCCCGTGCTTGCCATCGGCGCCTCCGATTCCGGACTTTCTATGACCGGCATGATAGCCTTGCATCGCTTCAAAATTCTCGCGGTTGATATAGGTTTCACCAAATTTCAAATCGCGTGAGGCCTGCATGGCCGCATTCAGGTTCTGGGTATAGATCGAAGAGGTCAGGCCATAGTCGCTGTCGTTTGCGAGAGCGATGGCTTCGTCGAGGTTCTCCACCGCTTGCACCGGAAGGACCGGCCCGAATGTTTCGCGCCGCATGATGTCCATCTCGTGGGTTGCGCCAGTGATCAACGTTGGCTGGAAATGGAACCCTTGCCCCAGATCGGCCGGCTTGCCGCCGCACACGACGGTTGCGCCCTGCTTTTGCGCCAGTTCGACGGCGGCAGTCACCTTGTTGAGGCCTGCCTCATTTACCAACGGCCCCATATGCAAATCGTTGTCCACCGAAGGGTCGCCATAGCGGGTGGCTTCAAAATGAGTCTTCAGTTTTTCGACAAATACATCATGGACCTCGCGCTCAACATAGACCCGTTCCGCGCAGTTGCAGACCTGTCCTGTGTTGATGACACGGGAGTCGTAGATGGCTTTGGCCGCGAGATCGAGATCGGCATCCTTGAGAACAATGGCCGGAGCCTTGCCGCCCAGTTCCAAATTGACACGGGTCAGGTTCTTCCCTGCCACTTGCATGATATGTGAACCGGTTGCGACGCTGCCTGTAAAGGTGACCAAGTCTACTTCCGGGTGGGAGATCAGGGCCTCACCCGCCACAGGTCCACGCCCGCCGACGAGGTTGAATACCCCTTTCGGCAAGTCTGTTTCGGCCAGCAATTCTGCAAAGAGATAGGCGTTGATCGGGGTTTCTTCACTCGGTTTTATGACGATGGTATTGCCAGTAACCAGTGCTGGGGCCAGCTTGCGCGCAATCAGGAAGAACGGGAAGTTCCAAGGGAGAACCCCCGCCACTACGCCAATCGGTTTGCGCAAGAGCAGCATGGTTTCTTTTGGGCGGTCACTGGTCAGAACTTCGCCTTCGATCCGGCGGGCCCATTCGGCCATGTAGTCGATGTAATCGGCGGTGAAATCGACTTCGACCTCTGCCAGGCCGCGCACTTTTCCCTGTTCTTTGATAATCGTATCGGCAAGCTCCAGACGATACTCGCGCAGCTTGGCCGAAATTTTGCGCAGGTAGGCCGCGCGTTCTATAGCGGGAAGTTTCGCCCAAGGTCCCTGAGCCCGCCGCGCAGCACGAACCGCTGCATCAACGGTGTCCGGACTCGTTTCTGGGATACGGCCCAAAAGTGCGCCATTGGCGGGGTTCATGACGTCAATCATCTCGCCGCTGTTGGCGACGAAGGCTCCGTCAATGTAGTTGCGATAGTCCTGCGGATGCTCGGAAAGCTTTTCGGCAGGTTTGCGCAGGGGGGTGTCCGTGGTCATTCTGATTTCCTCCTCTTTGGGTTCTTGATCCCTGTTGACGTCGCCGCCAACACTTGGAGGAAGGTTTGAAGTCATTTCACGAGAGCGCAAGACACGCGCGTTTGCCTCATAAGAAAACCGGCTCAGATTTGAGCCGGTTTGCGAGGTTCAGTTCAAACGGCGCCGGTTGAGACTATGGGTCTTGAGTTTGCGTTTCAATGTTGCATGGCTGATCTGGAGATCACGTGCGCTTGCGGTGACGTTGCCGCCATTGCGAATAAGCCATCGCCGCAAGACGCTGTATTCGGCCGCTTGTAGAGTGTCATTCAAGGGCTCCAGAAACTTGGCAAAGAGGTCGCTTGCAATGATCCCGGCGTTTAGGTCAGTGTCGGTCAGGCCAAAGACGCGCCGTGCCCCGCGTGTGGCACCGGTGATGACATCATCACGATCCACCGCAATCAAGATCGCACCGGAACGGGTTTCGCCGGGGATGGAGATAATCCGTTCGCCGGCAAAGGTTTGATGGAAGTGATCTATCTCGATCTGCCGTGTCGCATCCGAAATGCTGGACATCAACAAGCCGACAGGGGCCTGCTCACTGGCGTGACCATAGTAAGTAATGTTTGCGGCTCCCGCCAGCCCGCCTTGGTCATCAAAAAATGGGGCGGACACACAGGTGATGCTCAATGTGGTGGCGTAATAGTGCTGGCGAGGCCGGACACATAATGCGCGGCGTTCGACCAGTGACGTGCCAATTCCGTTGGTGCCGCTTTGCGCTTCGCTCCAGTCGACCCCTTCGCACAGGCCACGCTTTTGCAGGTCCGGCATATCCGCCTCGGGGCCCCAGCACAGAACCGGAACGCCTTGTGCATTGCTGACCAGCATGCACACACCACGATTGCCGATCGCGCATCGCAACCGCTCTAATGTGGGAGCTGCAGCCGCAAGCAACGGCTCCAGTGGCTCGGACAGTCTGCGCAGTTCCGTGTCGGTAATACGCTGAGGTTGCAGTGTCGCTTCCGGGTCAAGCCCGTGTAAATGCGCACACCGGTGCCAGGATGCCGCAAGAGGCAATCTGGAAATATCTTTGGTTGTAATAACCTTGCGCACATGCGCTGCATGCGACGTTAAGTCGGTCATCGCACCTTCCTCCCTTGAGCCATTGATTTGGGCGAAAATCAGCAGCGTCTCTGCCGGTTAGCCTAACTCCGCATGGTGGTGTGTCAACTCTTTCGAAAACGATGATTTGTTATGCATATATGCCGTTACTCGCGAGGAATTTCGTTTGGCCGCCTGGAGGCCGGGCAAGGACATGAACAAAGATCAGCGCGAGATACAACGCAAGTTGCGGATACAGCGATACGCCGAAGATACCGGTCATGTTGCCAAAACCTGCCGCTATTTCGTGGTCGGTCGCGCCATTTTTCACCGCTGGGGCAGCACCTAATCCAATCGCGGAGAGGCAGGGCCGATCAATTCAACGCTCATCCCCAAGTGGCTCATCAAAAGGGCACCGCCTAAGAGCGAGAAAAATGTGCTTTACCTTCACCGCAAACCACCTCGGAGCAATGCGGATCGCTTGGTATCTGGAGCGCCGTCAGGGCATCAAAATGTTTGACGCAACCATTTCGCGCATTCGGCCTTGGCGGGCCGCCAACAATATTCCTACGTCGTGGAAGTCACGCGGCCTTGGATTGATTGCCACACTATGTTTGGCTTCGGGATTTGGAGCCGTGGGTTATTCATCGGCTCAACAATTTAGGTTTAGTATCACGCACCAAAGCAGTAAGGGCAGAAACACTCACGGCCGATTCTGTTGAAAAACACCGTGTTGCTGGCGCAGAAAGTATCGCTTCAAACACAGCGCAAGCGCCTTTCTTGTCAGGCTTTGCGCGTTTGCTGCGGTGCAGGAAAGATCTTGGCTAGTTTGCGGAGGTTTTGGGCGGTGGCAGCGAGTAGAAATTCGTCATTTGCGCCGTTCGGTCCACGCAATCGCAATCGTCCCAATCCGAGGATGCGTTTGAGGTGGGCAAAAAGCATCTCCACCTTCTTTCTGAGCCGCATCGAGACCACATATTGCTTGGTTTTGGCGATATCACGGGCAACTTGGCGGGCGTCTTCATGCTCTTCTCGGGTGATCTTGCGGGCATCTGCTTTGGGGCAGCATTTCATCTTCGATGGGCAAGCCTGACAGGTGTGTTTCAGCGCCTGATACTTGGCGACCCCTTTGCCAGATGGACCACGGTTCGGATCTGAGTAGTTGCGCCGGAACTGTTTGAGCGGCTCGCCTTCCGGGCAAATGTATTGGTTGTTCTCAGGGTCCCATTCGAAGTCGGTGCGGCTCCAAGTTCCATCTGTCCGTCCGGCTTTATCCAACACAGGAATGTGTGGTTTGATGTCGTGATCGACAAGCCATCCCAGCATTGGGCCAGAACCGTAAGCTGTGTCTGCGATGAGCCGTTCAGGATCAATATCATGCCGATCCTTGATCCGGCCCAACATGGTGCGCACGGCCCCAACTTCGGCCTGTCGGATCGACCTTGTGCCTTCCACGTCAACGATGACGCTGTGGTCGGTATCGATGAGATAATTGGTCGAATAGCTAAAGAATGCAGGCCCTTTGCGGGCAGCGGTCCATTGGCTTGCAGGGTCGGAATGAGATGTGAACTTGGGCTCAACCTCAGATGCTGCACCAAAGGCTGCATCGTTGAGGACATCCAAGTACTCCTTCACGGCGCGCGGCGCATCATTTGGATCGATGATGCTGCGATCCCAATCTTCCTTTGGCGTAGAGTTCTGTTTGTTCGCATCAGCCTCAATCAAACTGGCGTCTGCAGCAAGCCGCTGCCCGCTCACCAGACCATCTGCGATGCAGCGGGCAACGGTCTTCTCGAACAAATGCCTCAGCAGTTTGCTTTCCCGAAAGCGCCCATGCCGGTTCTTGGAGAATGTCGAATGGTTCGGCACTGGGTCAGACAAATCGAGGCGGCAGAACCAACGGTACGCGAGGTTTAAATGGACTTCTTCGCACAGCCGACGCTCGGATCGAATGCCAAAGCAATAGCCGACCAACAACATGCGGATCAGCAGCTCAGGATCAATCGATGGACGGCCTGTGTGGCTATAAAAATTGGACAGATACTGGCGGATATCACTTAGATCAACGAACCGATCTATCGAGCGTAGCAGGTGATCTTGAGGCACATGATCTTCCTAAGAGAATTCATAAAACAGCGCCGCCTGTGCTTCCTGCTTCGATCCCATCATCGCCAAATCCTCCAATCAATAAAGGAATTGAATCAGTGAATGGGCACCAGATCAAGGAAGAGTTTTTCAACAAAATTCGCTCAGAGCGGACATCCAGTCGCTAACCCAATGCTGCGTTGCAGGTCGTCAGACCCGCCATTCGTGTATCGTGGCAATTCCGCCTGCCGAAGGGCCGTGGGGGGAAGATGGACAATCACTTACTGATCCCATGGAAAAAGAGAGCGATCTCTAGCGCCAGGCCAGACTCGAATTCATTAAGCTCTGGCCCACTCCAACGGTGTTGCTCGAGGTAGTCCAGGACCTCCTGACGTTTTTTTCATCGCGCGGTTCCAGCGGCAGCACGTCGGCGGCACGCAGCAAAGGGCCGCGCATTTCGAACAGTCGGACTTGAGGCGGTCGGACTGAGGTATTGTAACTTTCGATCCACACTGGATGTTGCAGGGGAAGGAGACGGACCGACGTATCCCGCGAAATACCTCTGGAATGCACGATCAGGCCTTTCCGCTGCTACATCAATACATTCTATGCGAACAAAGACTGGGGCACTGGTGTGGCTTATCTGGTAGTTTGTGATTTCCATCAGTTGAGCGCATGTAATCGCCCCTCGTAACGTTGCGATGGCGGCGCTTGCAGCCTCTTCCTGCAGGGCTCTTTGTGGCCCCTTTCACAAGACATATAGAAGCCCTGCCAGCTACCGAGGTGGTTTATGGGCATCTTTGAATATATCGCCGATTCAAAAAGGGGCGCGCAGTTTAGTTGGCCTTATGCGCGAACTCACATTCATCGCAAAGATCCATCGTTTCGAAATCGAAGTCGCCTTTGTAAAGACGGCGCAAAGTCTCGACCATGGATTCGAAGGATTTGTCCAACGTAATGTTGGTGGTGTCGGTTGGAGAGATATAGATGGATTTTCCCCGTGGTTCGCGTTGGAGAAAGCCGCTCTCTACCAGTTCACCGATCTTGCGGTGAAGGGTGCTTATAGGCAGGCCGAGAACTTCGGCAAGGGCAGAGAGATCATATAGCTTTCCCTGTAATTTGCCTTGAACAACTGTGCGGATAATCAGGCAGTCAACCGGCTTTCCCCACATCCCGGTTTCCATCGCATAAAAGCGGTTCAGGCACTCGATGATCTGAGCTTGCACCTCCGCCCTTATGGCGGCGCGCATCTGTTCGCTGTTGTCTTCCTCCGACATCATTTCTTTGAGTCTCCGGGGTCTGTCAGAAACACCACCCTTCCATTTTGGAAGGTTTGCGGCTTGGCGACAAGGAAAAATAAATTGCAGCATAGGTACAGGCAAGGTGCGCCCCGGAGCGACTTTTCGGATCATGGCACTGAGCGCCTGAAAACTGCAGGAGGAGGCAGCATGACAAAGCACATACTCGTCGTTGGTGGTGGGATTGGCGGAACAATGACCGCCAACAGCATCGTCACAAAAATGTATCCCGAGGTTGCGTCGGGCAAGGTCAAGGTCACCATGCTGACTGACAGTCCTTGGCATTATTACAAGCCAGCGTTCATGTATGTCGCTTTCGATATGTTCTTTAAAGGAGAGCTGCGCCGCAAACAGGAAACGCTGCTGCGTCCGGAGATCGACCTTCGGATTGACAAGGTTGTCTCGTTCGACTTTGCCGGATCCAAGGTCAAAACCGCCAGTGGCAAGACGGTCGGATATGATTACATCGTTGTCTCGACCGGCTGTCTTCCCGCACCCGAGCGGATTGAGGGCCTAAAGGAAGCGGGCGATTATTTCTATCAATACGATCCGGCGCGTCAGCTTTCGGAAAAGTTGCGCAAGCTGGAAAAGGGCCGTGTCTTTATCACCGTGAACTTCCCGACGACACCGAATGTCCCGCATCAATGTGGCATTGCGCCGATGGAAACGACCTTGATGTTGGATGAGTACTTGCGTCGCAAAGGTGTCCGTGATCAGGTGGAGATTGTTTATACTTACCCGACCGTTTCGCAATTGTTACGCAACTGTTTGTTCATGCAGGAAGAGGTCTGCAACGTGCTTCCACCGATCTTTGAAGAGCGCGGGATCAAGTATCAACGCGGCTTTACGCTGTCCAAGGTGGATGCAGAGCGAAAGATCGCAATTTCGGAGGAAGGCGAGGAGCAGGATTTCGACATCCTCATGTCTACCCCGCCGATCCGTGCCGTTGATGCCGTGTTGGAAAGCGGCGTATCGCAAGCGCCTAATAATGAGGGGTGGCTGCCCACAAACCGCGAAACGTTGCAACTTGACGGCTTTCCCAACGCGTATGTGATGGGGGACACCGTGGACCTTCCGATTTCGAAAGCCGGTGGGTCGTGTCACAACCAATGCCCCGTAATCGCGAATAATATTGCCGGTGATATGCGTCTGGGCCGCACGGTTGATACCTACACCGGCAGGGTTCAAGCCGTTGCGCAGATGGGCCTCGAGGCGGGTATGCCGCTTTGGTATGACTACGATGAAGACGTGCATCCGACGCCGCCCACTAAGGTTGGCGGGTTGCTCCGCAAGGCGTTTAATCGCGGGATCTACTGGTCTGTTGCGCGCGGCATCATCTGATAACTCTCATTCACGAAAACAAGGAGGGAGCTATGGCGAACCCCACCCAAACCGGAGCGGACACGCCGCTTCTGGAACGTCTCAACCAGGAAAGCGCCTTTGCAGACGAGGCAACAGAAGCGGGGCTGGTCGATTTGGCCAATAAGCTCGCACCGCTGATCCAAGGGCGCCGCTTGCACAATATCGTCGATCTTCTGTCGCTTGCGGCAGATGGTGTGGACATGGCCGATGACGCGCTGATCCAGAAGATGATGGTCGCTTACGAAGACGTGGTGAGCAATGCGTGGATGCTGTCCAATGCGGCCCGCTATGCCGCTAATACGGCCGCGCGGCAGCCGGTGCCAACGCGCCTTGGCCTGCTGCGTGCCGCTGGCGATGAGGACGTGCGCCGCGGGCTTCATTTCGCACTACAGTTCCTTGCTGTGCTCGGTCGCCAGACCGCGCACGGGGCTGACGCAGGCGAAGCATGAGCGACAGCGATGCGGCGCTGGCCGCGTTATATCAACCGCGCATTCGGGAACACGCGGCCCGGGTGCGCATAGATCGGCGCCTGGCGACGCCCGATGTTACTGTCACCTGCAGCAGCCCGGTCTGCGGCAGCATGCTGACGCTGGATCTTCTCATTGCGGAGGGCAGGCTCGCGCAGATCGGCTGGAAAGCCCGCGCCTGCACGCTTGGAATGGCCTCTCTGGGAATTGTCGCGCGTGCGGGAATTGGTCAAACGGAAAGCCAGATCGCAGAAGTGGGGCGTCAACTTTCGGCATTGCTACAGGGCGAAGAGGTCGCGTTTCCAGACCCTTGGGGCGAACTGGATCTTTTTTGCGCCGCGCGCACATTCCCGACGCGGTTCGGCTCTATCGCACTCCCCTTTCAAGCCGTAGCCCAAGGCTTTGCCGAGTTAAATTAAAATCTGCCATGCGAGATTTCATCGCGGCCTAAGAGAAACGGCTACATGGGATCTTTGCGGTTTTCGGGCATGCAAAGTCCCGCGCAGCGGACATTCGCGCCGAGTGCAGCGAATGGCGGCTCCCCGCCGATTCTGTTGAAAAACTCTTTGCCGCATCTGCAAATTGCGGAAAAATAGAAAATCATTCCTTGAAACTCTGACAGCGCCCAGTGACGCTGTTCAAATTTGAGTAAATCAGAACTTTGTTCTGCCAAATTTAGGGCCAACGCGCTGAAGCAGAGTTTTTCAACAGCATCCGCCCTTCGAGTAGATTGTCGAGAACGGTCCTGACCGGACGTTCGAGGCAGAGATCTTCGCCGCAGCGCGGCTTCACCGAACCGGTCGTTCGTGCATCGAGCAGCATTCCATCAGACTGAAGGAACGGTGTGCGGACTTTGCTGCCGTTGCTTAGGAGCCTGAGCTAATGAGTTCTCGGATCTTCACGGCTTTCTCAAAGTGATTAAGCTCATGTGTCTTGATCCACCATTCAGCCGCTTCCATGAGTAATTCGGGATCGTCATTCTTGTTGGTAAAAAACGCGTAGAATGAGAGACCTACAGCCTCGCCCTTCTTAGCAATTTTCTCGTTACAGACCTCGACTGCTTTGCTTCTTAGAGAGGATCTCATATCGAATTGGGCCTTATTGACGGAGTTTACATTCACGGGAACATAGCGCGAACACTTGAGTCCCGCAATGTGATGGGTTGGGAAGTATGGGCTCAAACCGGGCTTGCGGCATTGCGGAATGCAAATCTTGACATTGCGGGCTTCAGCGCGACCAACCGGATGACCGGTCTCAGCCCTTCCAAGACATTCGTGCCGGGCGCAGCATAACGAAGGGCATACACTGGGAGGGCGGTTTGCAGACATCCTCTGCAGGTGCGCGATCATTGGTTCGTAATGTGAAAAGCCGACATTCACACCACTGCCTGCGCGGTAACTCTTGCCGCGCCATGCATGAAAGGCAGAAATGCGCGGGAAGTGACCTTTGCAAAGTCTGGAACCGTAGTCTTCCTTCTCGACATGATCGGCGCAAATTTGAGTGACCTGCACCCGTCGCATCGAATGAAATCGATAGGTGCAGGTCGCCAGTCTGATAGATTACAGCCTTTGCGAACGTTCATGGTACGCACTCGATGCGGCGTACAAAGGTCACGCAGATTTACAAGAAAACCGGCAACCTACGTGCGGTCCAACTCCTGTTGGGGCACACCAAGATGGACAGCACTGTCAGATACCTTGGCGTTGAACTTGAAGATGCGCTGGCTATCGCCGAAGCTATCGAAATCTAAACCAATGGGCCGTCGTCACAGACGGCCCACAACGGACATTCAGGCTCGCTGGAGAGAAGGTCCACTACCGAACGCGAACCTTCCAGTCAGTCACCTTTATCGTCCGCGACGACTTTTTCGAACACGGTCAGTGTAACCTGAGAAACATGATGCTCTATTCCTTCGGCATCCAATTCCGCGATGTCTTTGGGAACCCCCATTTTGATCAGGAATTCGACAACTGTCCTGTGCCGTGCGCGAACACGAGTCGCCAAGGCCGTCCCTTCTTCGGTCAGGAATATACCCCTATACGGGCGTGAAGTGGCGAGACCTTCGCGCTTCAGCCGTGCAACGGATTTCGTCGCGGTAGGCTGCGACACCCCCATCCGTTTGGCGATGTCAGCCACGCGGGCTTCTCCTAATTCCTCAATAAGATCGCCGATCATCTCGGCATAGTCCTCAAGCAAGGCCGCAGACTGAGCTTCTCTGGCGCGGGCAAAACGGTTCGCTGGCTTGGTTTCATCGAGAAATGTATCGGGCATAGCATCCGCCTTTCTTTGGGGGACAATGTATAGACGATGCCAAATCTCTTTCCAATATTATACCTCATGCGCGAAAATGATCTTAAGCAATGCAAGATTGCATCTTGCCAATAGTATAGCCAAGGCTATTTATGGGAGCAAAAATGCGGAGACCCGCCATATGTCCACACTTACAGATCGTACCCAAGCAGGAATATCTGCTGTTTTACGTGGAGACCTACACAGCTGGCGTAGCCGTTTGTTGTTTGCAGGCCCCGCGATCGTCGCCTCTGTCGCTTATATCGATCCTGGGAACTACGCGACAAACATTCAGGCAGGCGCTGGCTACGGATACAGATTACTGTGGATTGTCCTTCTCGCCAACCTGATCGCAATGTTGTTTCAGGGGCTTTCTGCGCGACTTGGCATTGTGACAGGTAAAAACCTGGCAGAAATATCCCGTGATAATCTTCCGCGCCCTCTGGTCTGGATTATGTGGCTCATTTCCGAAGTCGCGGTGATGGCCACCGATCTCGCCGAATTTCTGGGTGGCGCCATTGGTTTAGCCTTGCTCTTCAATCTGCCTCTGATCGTTGGCATGGCGATCACTGCGGTTGTGACTTACGGGATTCTGATGTTTGAAAGCCGTGGCTTTCGACCAATGGAACTGATTATCGGCGCGCTCGTCGGCGTGATCGGCCTGTGTTATCTCGCCGAGGTTCTGATCGCCCCAATCGACTGGACCGCGACTGGCATCGGCTTGATGACTCCAAGTCTGCCTGACAGTCAAGCGCTTACCATTGCTGTCGGAATTATCGGAGCCACTGTTATGCCCCATGCAATCTATCTCCATTCCGGTCTGACGCAGTCTCGCGCTTTGGTGAGTAGTGACCAAGACAGACGCCGGCTTATGCGTTATTCGAATATCGAAGTCGTTTTGGCCCTTGCCGTTGCTGGCATGGTTAACATGGCGATGGTCATGATGGCCGCCAGTGCATTCCATCAAGGTCATGCCGATGTGGCGGAAATCGAAACAGCCTACCATACATTAACTCCCCTTCTCGGGGCGGCGGCTGCGGTTTTCTTCCTGATTTCCCTGATTGCGTCGGGTGTTTCAAGCTCCGTGGTTGGGACAATGGCAGGTCAAATGGTCATGCAAGGCTTTCTCCATTTCCGCATACCAATCTGGCTACGTCGCCTTATCACAATGATCCCCGCCTTTGCTGTAGTTGCCACCGGCGTGAACGCGACGCAGGCCTTGGTCATCTCACAGGTCATCCTATCGATCTCTCTGCCTGTGCCAATGCTTGCGCTGCTTTACTTCTCATCGCGGCGTGACATCATGGGGGCTTTTCGTATCAATCCGATATTACGTTTTCTTGCTGTTATTGGAGCATGTACTGTTCTTGGATTGAATTTCGTGCTCCTTGCCGAGACATTTGGAGTGCAGGTTCCATTTCTGACGTGAGCTTTAATGGACATAAAGCATTCAGTATACGTCTTCTAACCAGTCGCCGGTCGTGCAGATTTTAGGGCGACAACGCAGTTATCACAAGTTTCACTAAAGACCTAATTGCATTTATCTATTTTCCACTTTGATCACTTGAAACTGTTAAATTCGATGGCTGGGTCGCAAGCAGCTTGAACCGGAGTTTGACACGGGCTGACTGTGTTGAAAAACACGCGTTTTAAATTTCCGCAAACTAGAATGCGCTCGAATTGTGTAGGCTTTGAGGCAGGCAAATTGGTTCAGTTGAATGAAACCTGGTGTTTATGCCGCTGAGTGTCCTTGTTTCCTTGGTTTTTCAAATCGCCAAGATCCTAGAGGTTGGTCAAAATGCTGCTGATTTGACGAAAATGAACTTAGGTTTTTCGCACATTTTTTGGGGGGGTAGCATGTTGTGCGGTTGGTATGCGGTTTGGTTTAGGTCGTTAGGCTTCCAAAAGCAGGTGTGGATCGAGTGTGTGCAGCATAGGAAGTTTGCGATAGGATCGCCACGGCCAGTTCAATCGGACGGGGGCGGGGCCGTTAGCTCATTGCTTGGAATATCTGACGGCTGACGAAGTACCCAGCGTCTTACGTTGTCGCGTATCAACATTTCCCGGCGTTTGATGAAGTCCTTGTCGTGCAGATCAATGTCGAAGGTGATCCCGAAAGTGTATTGAGTGGCAACTGTGAACCAGCACTGAGATGCCACGACCGTATAAAGCTCAACCGGATTGAGGTTTTCTCGGAACAGCTTTTCGGAGACGCCTGTTTCGGCAATTTTTTTGTACGTGCTTACGAGGGCGGGTACCAAAAGTTGTTCTGAACCGATGAGTTTCAGGTGTTCCCCTCGCTTCAGGTTCTCAATGCCGACGAGGACGAGAAAGTCCGGATTTTCAATATAGTAGTTCAGGGTGAAAGAAATTAGTTTGTCCAGTGCCTCAATCGGGTCGCTAGGCAAGGACAGTTCGGCCTCAGCTGTGCGCATATGTTGATAGGCACGTTGAAGTACCCGTCTATAGAGGTTTTCTCGATCTGAAAAATGGCGATAGACGAGAGATTTATTTAATCCGGCCTCTTTGGCAATCGCTTCCATGCGCGTGCCTTCAAGGCCATTTTGTACAAATTGATTGTGAGCGGCCTGAAGGATGCGCTGACGTGTGGCTTCGCTGCGAACCTCATGCGGTTTGGGCGCGCGTTCTATTGAGTTCACTGGGCTCTCCATCACATTCCCCATAAAGTCGCTTATCTTTTGGTCAGGCTATGCGTTTCAAGGGAGGCTCAGCAATGAATTTTCTTTCAGGAAGAAAATTTTGTTGACAGGAAACCTTCTCGCCTCGAATGATAACTGCAACGTTATCGTTACAGGAAGAATCGATGAAAACCAACAGGAACTTTCGGGTGGCATCTGATGTGGGAGGAACCTTTACGGACAGTATCGCGTATGATGCGGAAACGCGCGTCATTACGGTATCCAAGGTTTCCACAACTCCCGAAAACCGCGCGAAGGGTACTGCAGAAGGTCTGCGAAAAGCGCTGGCGCTACAGGGCGCAACAGGTGCCGATGTATCCTATGTTGGTCATGGAATGACAACTGCAACGAATGCGGTCATTCAAAGAAATGGCGCGAAGACAGCCTTTCTGACCAACAAAGGGTTCCGCGACCTGTTGGAAATAGGTCGTCAAAACAGACCGACACTCTTTGATATTTCTGTTGTGCGCCCTGAACCGCTAGTGCCGCGGGAATTGAGTTTTACCGCTGAAGGGCGGCTGGACCATACCGGAGCGGAACTCATTCCTTTGAACGAAGGTGAAGTGCGCGATGCGGCACGTCAAATGGCGGCGGCAGGGGTGGAAGCTGTCGGAATACTCTTCCTTCATTCATACACGAATCCGGCGCATGAACGCCGCGCGAGCGATATTCTGAAAGAAGAACTGCCCGGTGTGGCGATTTGTGCTTCGACAGACATCAATTCAGAATTTCGGGAATATGAGAGAGCTAGCACAACTGTCCTCAATGCCTATCTCAGACCTGTCATGGAGACTTACTTGCAGTCCCTATCCGGCATTTTGCAAGATGCGGAGGAGGGGCTTGGATTATCAGAAGATCGTCCTGTGATGGTTATGGATGCGGCGGGGGGGCTGATGCAGCTCGACAGCGCGCGCGAAAAACCTGTCCATACCGTCCTGTCAGGCCCTGCAGGTGGAGTTGTGGCCGCGGCCTATGTCGCGGATGCGGCAGGTATTCCCGACATTATCACGATGGATATCGGGGGAACTTCAACCGACATCAGCTTGATCCGGAACGGGCAGCCGGAGATCACACGCTCGGCGTCTCTCGAAACGGTACCGATCCAGTTGCCGGTCATTGATATCAACGCAATCGGTGCGGGTGGCGGGTCGATCGCCTGGATCGATGAAGGTGGTGCGCTTCGGGTCGGCCCGATGAGTGCAGAGGCTGTTCCGGGGCCAGTCTGTTACGGGCGGGGTGGGGATCGTCCGACCGTGACGGATGCAAATATTGTCTTGGGCCGGTTTGACGGCAAGTCTCGTCTCGGCGGCTCTATGGAGCTTGATGCCAAGTCAGCCGCCCGCGTCATTGAACGTGATATTGCGGTGCCGTTGGGATTGAGCATTGAAGAAGCGGCCGCGGGTATTCTACGGGTGGCCCATGCAAATATGGTGCGCGGAATCCGTGTTGTCTCTGTCGAACGGGGCTACGATCCACGGGATTTTGCGCTCGTGCCCTTCGGTGGGGCAGGGCCTATGCACGGCAGCCCCGTTGCACGTGATTTGAAAATGCCGAAGGTCATGGTGCCTCCGACTCCCGGTATTCTCTGTGCGATGGGGCAACTGATTTCGGATTTGCGTCATGATCTTGTCGAAACCCATATTTCTCTCTTTGAGGAATTGGGAGCGCGTGGGGCCAAAATTTTGATCGACCGGCTTTCTGCGCGTGCAGAGTCCTATTTGATTGCAGATGGTGTGCCGGAAGACCGGCGTGCTTTCGAGATCAAGATTGATCTTCGATATGAAGGTCAGAGCTTTGCGCTTCCTGTGCCAACAAATCCCGCAGAGACTGGATGGTGGGACGCATTGCCCGCCGCGTTTAACGATGCGCATATGGCGCGTTTCGGTCATGCCGATCCGACTGCGCCGCTTGAAGTTGTCGGAGTGAATGTCACGGGCATCGGCAAAATCGAAAAACCCCAATTGCCCGAAGTCGAGGCGGGTGAAAAGACCCCACCTCATAACGCTCTTCTTGGGCAAAGGAAAATCTATTTCGAACCGGGAGACAGTGGAGACAAAGGCGCTTGGCACCCGTCCCAGATATGGGCGCGCGACAGCCTTCTGGCGGGGAACGTGATCACGGGGCCGGCAGTCATCGAAGAAGTGTCATCAACCACCATCCTGTATCCGGGCGACCGCGCATTGGTTCTCGCGACGGGCAGCGTTATCGTGGAGGTCGCGCAATGAAAACTTTCGATCCGATCCGTATGGAAGTTCTGCGCAACGCTTTGGAGGCGACGGCGCAGGAAATGGGAGCGGTGCTCAAGCACACGGCCTTTTCTCCGAACATCAAGGAACGCATGGATGCGTCCTGTGCTATTTTTACAGCGGATGCAGAGCTTGTTGCGCAGGCCGAACATGTTCCGGTTCACCTCGGTTCCATGCTGCGCGCGGTCAAGCCGACACTGGATCGCACCGGACCGCTGGAAGACGGGGATGTTGTGATCGTCAATGATCCCTATGTGGCTGGAGCCCACCTACCGGACATCACGCTGATTGCGCCGGTTTTTATCAAGAATGAACGGGTCGCCTATGTTGCTTCTCGGGCACACCATTCCGATGTGGGTGGTATGGAACCCGGCTCTATGCCGGGAAGTTCGAAAGAGATTTTTCAAGAGGGCATTCTCATCCCTCCCGTGAAACTCTACCGTGCCGGAGTGCTTCAGACGGACATCATGGATATGGTTCTGAGCAATGTTCGCACACCGGAAGAGCGCCGTGGCGATTTGAATGCACAGCTGGCCGCTTTGCGTATCGGTGAACGTCGGATGGAGGATTTGGCAGATCGCTTTGACGCGGAAGTTCTCAAGGAAGGCCTCGCGGCAATCCTCGATTATACCGAACGTCGAATGCGTGCCCGAATGGCGGAACTTCCCAAAGGGGTCTGGTATGCAGAAGACTGTCTGGACAATGACGGCTCTTCGGATGATCCGGTGTGGATCCGTCTGAAAATCGAAATTGAAGAGGACCGGATTGCATTTGACTTCACGGGTACGTCGCCACAAGTGCGGGGCAACGTAAACGCCGTCGCGCCGATGTGCTGGTCGTCGATTTTCTATTCCCTGAAACTTCTAACTGATGCGAGCCTGCCGCCGAATTCTGGTGTTCTACGCCCTGTGTCTGTTCACATCCCGCAAGGCTGTTTTCTTGATGCGCAGCGTCCGGCGGCGGTGTGTGCGGGCAATACCGAGACCACACAGCGTCTTGCGGATACGATCCTCAAAGGCTTTGCCCAGATTGCTCCGGATCGCATTGCCGCTGCCTCGAATGGCACGATGAACCTGATCGGTATCGGTGGGGTCGATCCGCGAAACGGTCGGCCTTACACCTATATCGAGACCTCTGGCGGCGGTCAGGGGGGGCGACCTATGGGGCCAGGCATGTCCGGCGTTCATGCCAATATGTCGAACACGCTCAACACGCCGATCGAGTCTCTCGAGATCAGCTATCCGCTGCGCTGCATCCGATATGAGCTGCGTGAAGGATCAGGTGGCGTCGGGCAGCACTCCGGTGGAGAAGGCATGGTTCGCGCGATCGAAGTTGTCGACCATGAAGCGCGTGTATCATTGCAAACCGACCGTCGTCGCTTTGCGCCATACGGGCTTCACGGCGGCGTTGATGGCTTGCCGGGGCGCAACTGGAGAATAGCTGCCGATGGTAAACATACAGAGCAGCCTGCGAAAGGATCAGTTACCCTGAGCCATGGTGAGGCTGTTGTTCTCGAGACACCTGGTGGTGGCGGGTGGGGGCAACCATCCGTGCGCGAGATCGCCGAAGGATAAAGACACAACAAAGGCAGAGACGGGAAAACCGTCCCGACACTTCAAACGCATCTGAAAAGGACCAACAGGAATGAAAATGGAAATGTTTGTGAAATGCGCAAGCCGCAAACTTCTGGCTGCTACCGCTGTGCTGGCTCTGGGAACCGGTTTTGCTTCAGCCGAAACGTGGCGATTTGCGACCAAGATGCCGGCGGACAGCCCTGAAGGTCTTGTCTTTCAGTATTTTGCTGATCGCGTAGGGGAACACAGTGAAGGAGACCTCACCGTGCAGGTCTATCCGTCCGAACAGCTTGGCAAAGAAGATGCCATTCTAGAACAACTCGAACTCGGAACCGTGAACCTTTACGCTGAAGATGCTTTTTTCTTGCAAAAATGGGTTCCTGAAATCAAATGGATCGCACCGCACTTCCTGTTCCAGACACGGGAAGAATGGGTTGAATTCACCAATTCAGATCTTGTTACCGGTTGGTTCGAGAAAGCAGAAGACGCGGCAGGCGTCCGTGCTCTTGGTGACCCAATGGCCGTAGTGCGCGGCCCGTACCGTGTCCTGATTTCCAAAGAGCCTATTGAAAACTATGAGGATATCGCGGGTATCAAGTTGCGGATGTATCCTGATGAGTTGGCGATTTCCGTATGGAAAAGCCTTGGCGCTGATCTTCAGATGCTTGCATGGACGGAGACCTACCAAGCGCTTCAAACCGGTGTGGCCGAAGCTGTGACAAGCCCTGCTGCGCTGGTTCAGGCTATGAAGTTCTATGAACAGGCACCGTATATTACCCGCACCAATGAATTCTGGCAGGGTTTGCCATTTATGATGAATGCTGCGGCGTTCGACGGGTTGCCTGAAAAGGATCAAGCCGCACTTCTCAAAGCTCATGAAGAGGCCGGTGCTTATTCGGTAGAACTGATGGCGCAAAATTCAAACGAGATGCGTGCTATCCTCGAAGAGCAGGGTGTGACCTTTACGGATATGCCGCTTGAGCCGCTGTTTGAACATATGGCTGACTGGTATCGCGAACTGGATGCGCAAGGCGAATTGCCCGAGGGTTTTCTTGATGATGCTCTAGCCAAACGCGCTGAGTAAGTCTGGAAAATAAGATGAAAAATGCAGTTTCATCCCGACGTGGGCCTCCTTGGTTTCGCTTGGTAGATCGTGTGCTTGAAACGGTTGCAGGGGTCTTTCAGATCGTTGCCGAGTGTTTTCTTGCGATTATGCTGGTGATCAATTTCCTGAACATCGTTCTGCGAAATCTCGGCTTCCCAAGTCTTTTGTGGGTCTCGCCCTGGACGCAGCTCCTTATGGTTTGGGCCGTTTTTCTGGCCTTTTACGTCATGTACCGGCGACATCTGGACATTGTCTTGATGATCGTTATGGGGCGTTTCGGGCACATCGGGGTGAAACTGTCCCGCATCTTAACAGCAATTGCGGGTCTCGTGGTCGTCGGTGTTCTATTGGCGGAGGTCCCGCAAATTCTTTCACGTCAAAGAGGCGCGATGGATCTCATCGGTCTGACGCGTTTCTGGCTGTCAGTTCCACTCATCGCTTCGGCCTTGATGCTGTTCGTGCATTTTCTGTTTGATCTGATCGCGCTCTTGGCAGGCTGGGCAGATGATGAAACTCCCGGAGATGAAGAGGCCATGTCATGGTAGCGGTTACAATTTTCGGTCTGTTTCTACTCCTGATGCTGCTCGGAGTTCCGGTTGTTGTCGCGCTTGCAGCAGGAACGCTGGCTGGCTTCTGGCAAATTGGTCTCGCTGACAATCTGCGGGTGCTTTACACTTTCCCGCTCAATATCCTTGAGGGCGTCAACTCTCCGACTCTTACGGCTGTTCCGTTTTTTATATTGGCCGGGCACTTGATGACCGCCATCGGTTTGACCGAACGGATTTTCACTCTCGCGAACAGTCTTGTCGGGCACCTACGTGCGGGTTTGGCGCAGGTTAATGTTGTCTGCTCGCTTCTCTTTGGCGGGGTGACAGGCTCTGCGATTGCTGATGTGGCAGGCATTGGTAATCTGGTGATCAGCCAGATGGAAAAGCATGGCTATCCGCGGGCGTTCTCAGCGGCGCTTACTTGTGCGAGTTCGGTGATCGGCCCGACAATGTGGCCTTCTGTCCCGCTCTTGATATACGCTTTCGGCGCGCAGGTGTCCGTTGAACGGATGTTCCTTGCGGGCATAGGGCCGGGGATTATCCTTGTGATCGTCCTTATGCTCTACAACCGCTATATTGCGACACGGTTTGACGTCCCGCTTACTCCGCGGCCCAAGATGAAGGTTTTGGCACGAGAGTTTTCCAGATCGGGCTGGGCGCTCCTTGCTCCGATGATCATTATCGGGTCTGTGACATCCGGCATTGCAACGCCAGTCGAGGCCGGTGTGATTGCTTGTGCTTATACGCTTGTGCTCGGATTTGCCTATCGAACCCTGTCTTTCCAGAGGTTGAGAGGTGCCATCGGGGAAACGATTATCCTGTTCGGTTCGATCCTGATGATTATCGGCGTCAGCCACGCGATGGGGTTTGTCCTGACATATGATCAGGTCCCGCAAAGGATCGCGGCAGGTGTGTTGGGCGTAACGGAAAACAAATATGTTTTCTTGTTCCTTGTGATTTTGTTCTTCCTCGCCCTTGGCATGATCCTCGAAAATATTCCAGCAATGATCATTCTGATCCCGATCATGATGCCACTGGTCGACCATTTTGGCATCGACCGTGTCCACTTCGGGTTGATCATGGTCTACGGCCTTCTGATCGGCATCGTGACGCCGCCGGTCGGGGTTGCCCTGTTTATCGTCACGCGGATCGCTGACATCTCTTTCGAACGGGTTTGCTGGGCGGCTGTGCCGTTCCTGCTGCCTCTGATCCTCGTGCTCTTCATCATCACATACGCTCCGGAGGTCGTGCTCTTCCTCCCGGACGTCATATTGGGGAAGTAATCCAATGACCGACAAACTACGTATCGCTGCCGACATTGGCGGCACCTTCACCGATGTCGCGCTGATCCGTGCGGATCGAACAATTGCCACGCGAAAGGTCTCGTCCACTCCCGAAGATTATGCACGCGGTGTCGCGGAGGGTATTCTGGAACTTGTAGAGGTCGAGGGACTGAGACCTGATGAAATTGGTGAAGTCATGCACGCCTGTACTGTGGCCACCAATGCTATTCTTGAGGGCAAAGGCGCACGAACGGCGCTTATTACAACCGAAGGATTTCGGGACGTGCTCGAAATGCGCCGCATACGCGTGCCTCGTCTTTATGATCCGCTCTATGAAAAACCGCCTGCGCTCAGCCCCCGGAAATGGCGGTTCGAAGTGGAAGAACGGCTGGATCACAAAGGCAATGTGCTGACCCCGCTTGATGAGGCCTCTGTTCTAAAGGCTATCGAGAAAATCAAAGCCGCGAATGTTGAAGCTGTGGCCGTTTGCCTTTTGCATTCCTACGCAAATCCGGAACACGAGCTCCGCATCGGAGAACTGCTCAAGGAACATCTTCCGGATGTTTTCATCTCGTTGTCGGTGGATGTTTTGCCCGAAATTCGTGAATACGAGCGGACCTCGACCTCGGTTATCAATTCATTTGTCGGCCCGCCGGTAAAAAACTATCTGGAGTCTCTGCGTGACCGCCTCGCGGCAGCGGGACTGCCGTCAAAATTTTTCATGATGCATTCGGCGGGCGGGATTGTGGATAGCCGCACGGTCATCGCAAAGCCTGCACAGATTGTCGAATGCGGCCCCGCAGCCGGTGTGATTGGTGCGCGTGCGGTCATGCTGGAGGCAGGTTTTGCCGATGCGATTGCCTTTGATATGGGCGGCACGACTGCGAAAGCTTCTTTGATCGAAGGCGGGCAGCTCATGCGCGCTGATGATTATGAAGTAGGGGGCGGGATTTCCCTGTCGTCCAAACTGGCCAAAGGGGGCGGGTATGCGCTGAAAGTGCCGGTAATCGACATTTCCGAAGTCGGCGCGGGCGGTGGTTCTATTGTATGGCGCGACCGCGCAGGTGCGTTGAAAGTTGGCCCGCAGAGCGCCGGAGCACGACCCGGTCCGGCGTGCTACGGAATTGGTGGAACCGAACCGACTGTGACCGATGCAAACATGGTGCTCGGCTTTCTAAATCCCGAGGCATTGGCAGGGGGGGCCGTTCCCGTGAGCCCGGAATTGAGCCGCGAAGCCCTCACCCGTGTTGTGGCTGATCCCATGGGGATCGAGCTTGATCGGGCGGCTTTCGGGGTTCACGAGCTTGTTTCGACGGTTATGACGCGTGCTGTAAAATCCGTGACGACCTTTCGCGGTCGGGATCCGCGCGATTTTTCAATGATCGCCTTTGGTGGCAACGGGGGCATCCATTCGGTTTCTTTGGCCCGCTCTCTTGGAGTGTCTACTGTGATCGTTCCGCCGGGGGCTGGCGTGCTTTCTGCGTTGGGCTTGCTCTACGCAGATATCGAAACTTCGGCCTCTATGGCCTTGCTGAAACAGATTGATAACGTGGACCCTGCCGTTGTGTCTAAAGGTTTCGCCGACTTGGCGATCCGCGTTTCCAATGAACTGGCCCGTTCTCTCAATGAGGTCGAACTGATTTACGAGGCAGATTTCCGTTATCGCGGGCAAGCCTTCGAACTCACCCTTCCCTTCGAGCAGGGCCTGTCCCTTACCGAGCAAAATGCTCTTCAGATGCGCGTGGCTTTTGATGAGGCGCATGAAAAGGCGTATGGGTATCGTCTGGCCGGGACGGCCGTCGAGATTGTCAGCCTGCGTGCAACCGCGCGTGTCCGCAAAGGGGCCGGTAGCCTTCCCGAATATCGCAGCCGAAAACCTGCACCAGAACGTATCCGCAGCGTCTATTTCGGGCCGGATTGGGGTCGCGTAGAGACGGCTGTTATTGATCGTGCCGCATTGTTGTCCGGCCCGCGCTCCGGTCCTGCGATCATAGAGGAATACGAAGGGACGACAATCGTTCCGCCCGACTGTTCCGCCCAAATTGATGCAAAGGGCAATATCATCGTCACTTTGCCAGTGTCGGCAACGACGAAAACTCTGGAGGCCGCAGAATGAGCAAGATCGATCCAATTCGCCTCGAAGTCATGAAGAATGCTTTTGACGCAATCGCAGATGAGATGGCGCTCATGTTGATGCGTGCTGCATATTCTCCGATCGTTCGGGACAGTATGGACTACTCCACAGCAATCTGTGATGCGCAAGGCCAGACACTTGCGCAGGGGGTAACGACCCCGATGCATCTGGGAAGTTTCTATGACGCGATGCAGCATCTGATGACGCGTTACGAGGGTGAGATCCATCCGGGAGACGTTTTTATCGGCAATGACCCTTACGCCGCCGCCGGACAGCATTTGCCCGATATTTATATTGTAGAGCCGATCTTCTTTGAGGGTCGTCTTGTGGCGTGGACCACGACTCTCGCACACCACGCCGACGTTGGCGGTATTGTGCCCGGATCGAACGCTTTGGGTGCGGTTGAAATCTATCAGGAAGGTCTCCGGCTCCCGTTCTTGAAGCTTTACAATCAAGGCGAAATGAATGCTGCGATCTGGGAGATCCTCGCGCTGAATGTGCGTGTGCCGGAGATGGTGCAGGGTGATCTTCGGGCGCAAATGGCGGCTAGCAAGGCTGGCCGGAAGTCCTTTGACGAACTGGTTGCCCGCTATGGCATTGATGAAGTGCTCGCCTGCGCAGAAGAGCTGCATGATTACGCTGAGCGCCTTGGGCGCGCCGAAATTCGTGATCTGCCAAATGGGGAATACCATTTCACAGATCATATTGACGGACTGGGGGAGACACCTGAACCGATTGTAATTCAAATCGCGCTCACCATTCACGACGATACAATCTCTGTCGATTTCGCCGGCTCTTCGCCGCAGGTTAAGGGAGGTGTCAATACGCCGCTGCCGTTCACAAAGGCATCGGTCTACACAGCCCTGCGGTCGATTATGCTTTCGGACATTCCGAACTGCCACGGGTTTGAGCGTGTTGTAACCGTCACAGCGCCCAAGGGAACAGTTGTCAATTCTGTTCATCCGGCTCCCTGCGGTGCGCGGGGGATTACGGGCTACAGAGTCATCGACGGCATGTTCGGCGCATTGGCTCAGGTCGTGCCTGACAGGGTCACGGCTGATGGTATGGGCGGGTCAACCGTGCCGACCTTTGCCGGCTGGCACGACGGTCAGGCCTTTGTCTTTACAGAAACCGTCATGGGAACCTGGGGCGCAAGTTCTGCGCATGACGGGCAGGTTGGTGTGCCGCATATGGGGGCCAATCAGGCCAATGTTCCCATCGAGATGATCGAGGCATCCTATCCATTACGCGTCAAACGCTACGGGATTGTGCCCGATACGGGAGGAAGCGGACGCTATCGCGGTGGGAATGCATTCATACGGGAATACGAGTACCTTGGTGAGGAAGAGGGGCTGATGTCTCTGCGATCCGATAAACGCGATTTTCTGCCGCATGGTCTGGAGGGAGGATCCGAGGGAACAGGTCCAGTCAATCTTCTGATACAAGATGGCAAAGAGGCCCAGTTGCCAGTTCTCGTGACAGAGCCCTATGCCTTGAAGAAGGGCGATGTTTTCCGTCACATTTCGCCCTCCGGCGGCGGATTTGGACCTGCCTCTGAAAGGTCTCTAGCAGAGGTGATGGCTGATGTTGAGGCGGGTTTGATTTCTGCGGAAACAGCCATGCGCGACTATGGTTTGCCGGTTTGACCGGCAAACTGAAGCTGGTCGGTGGGATTGATCACAATGAAACGTATCGGCTTTACCGGTGACCTATAGATTCGACTATTTTACAATCGTTGTCATTTGTCCTTAAATCGAAATTTATGTTTCCGCATATCGCTGCCTTCCACGCGACGTTCACTACTCCAACGATTTTAGTGGCGGAAACGGATATGCATCGGAACATGATTATTGCCGCAATTTCTGCGCACGGTGTGAGGCCATTTTGGCCCGACGGGCTGGAGGTCGGTCCGGTTTATCTGCGTGAAGATATACAGCCTGTTTTGCGCGCGCTTTTGGGCAGATCGTGATACGGTAGGGGGGAGGCTACGCGGATATCTGAAAACAAACAATGAAATCAAATATTTACTATTTATCAGGAGGTTTTGCACAAAGCCGTTGACAGGGGGTGTGCATGAAAGCCGCCAATTCGTGCAAACTTATGCCTAATTGGCAGCGAAGCAACCCTTTTAGAAACGGGATCGTCGAGCAAGAGTAGAAGGGAGCCCGAAAACTGTTCCAGCAGGGATTAGTTCAAAAACCCGACTTTTGTCGTAAAGACGTAATTCCCATGTCTGACGACAATTGGTACAACTACACGAAAAATGGCGAGCCGTGGAGGACTCGAACCCCCGACCTGAGAATTAGAAGTTCCCTGCTCTAATCCAGCTGAGCTAACGGCCCGCACTTGTGGTGGCTGTATCTGTCAAATTCCCTATCCTTGTCAACTTCGTAGTCTTTCGCGATGCAGGCTTCGTGAATTTTCTTTTGATAATGGGTGTTGCATAGCCTCTTAACGCGGGGAGGCCATGCAATTCGCTGACTACTTCTGCCGTTGGCGGTCAGTCCTGACACAGGCAGGGGCAGGAAAAGAGGGTTCCGTGCCATGCGCCAAGGGCTGTGCGAGTTCCGACGATGAGCCAGATGACTGCAAGAATTCCGATCAGGACATCGGACAGCCCTCCGATCAATGCGAGATTCAGGTCAGTGCCAAGTTTGACCGTGGCAACCGAGAAGACGCCGAGCGGGAATGTATAGCCCCACCAGCCGAGGTTGAAGGGCAGGCCTTCACGCAGATAACGCAGAGTAATGAGTGCGGCCATGGAGAGCCACCACAGGCCGTAGCCCCACAGGAGCAGCCCGCCGATCAAGCCGACACCGGTAAAGGTCGCACTATATTGCTCCAGTCCTTGCGCACAAAGAATATCCGGAGCGGCATCGCCCAAGGTCATCAGCCCGAGTGCGCCGGTGCCGATGGGGCCGAGTGCCAGCCAACTGGTCGCCGCCATCGAGGCATGGGGGAGTTTGTGCAGGACAAGCCGGAGCAGGAGTATGACAATCACGCCCATGGCAATCGGCACGGACAACGCCCAGAGCACATAGGACAGGACCATGACCATCATTTGCATCTGCGGCGCAACAAGATGCGGGGCCAGCAATCCACCGGAGACGGCGGCGACCTCTGCGGCCACCATCGGCAGGAGCCAGACGGCAGTCATCTGTTCTACGCTATGACCCTGTCGGGTGAACATCAGGTAGGGGACTGTAATGCCGCAAAGGACAGACAGGCCGACGTCAATCCACCAAAGCACCTCTGCAATGCGGACCGCTGTCTCTCCGAGGTGAGCGGTCCCATAGATGAGAAATCCGTTTAGAACCGTGGCAAGCCCCATCGGGATGCAGCCGAAGAACATGGAGACAACAGGGTGATTGAACACGCGCATGGCTTCATCAAAGAAAAAGACCCAGCGGGCGATGAGCAGCACGCTGAACAGGGTGAAGAGGGCAATGTTGAACAGCCACAAGACCTCACCAAGAGCAAAGAGAGGCGTCTTGGAAAGCGCAATGGAGAGGATGCCCGTGCCCATTGTGGCGGCAAACCAGTTCGGGGTGAATTGCCGGATCACTTCACGGGGGTGTTGAAGTTGATTGAGAGGGCGACGCGAGTAGACGGCGGTGCGCGTGTTTTGAAAGGTCATGATGAATCTCCTTGAGGAGGAGATAGCGAAGCTTGATTGATCAATCTAACGGATTTAAGTTGTCATTATGATCAATATTTTCGATTAATTGGCAAGGTTTGTAGGCAAGGCAAAGCATGACCCTCGAACAGCTTCGTATTTTCATGGCCGTCGCTGAACGGGAACATATGACCGACGCGGCGCGGGCGCTGAACCTAACCCAGTCGGCCACCAGTGCCGCCATCGCCGCGCTGGAAGAGCGTCATGATGTGCGCTTGTTCGACCGTGTCGGGCGCGGTATCGCCTTGACCGCACTGGGGCGCGACTTTCTGCCGGAGGCGCGGGCCGTGGTGGCACGGGCCGAGGATGCTGTCGCCTTTCTCGCGGCCTCGGCGGGGTTACAGCGCGGGCAGGTGCGGCTTGTCGCCAGCCAGACCGTCGCCAACTATTGGCTGCCCCCGCTCATGCAGGGCTTTCACGAAGATTATCCCGGCATCGAGCTGCATTTGAAGATCATGAACACCCATGATGCAGGGCAGGCCATCACCGAAGGCGCTGCCGATCTGGGCTTTGTCGAGGACGAGGTCAGCTCGCCCGCCTTTACTCTCTTGTCTGCGGCAGATGACCAGCTTGTGGTGGTGTCCGCCACGCCGGTCACGGATCTGGCCGCCGCTAAATGGGTGATGCGCGAGCGCGGGTCGGGCACGCGGGCGGTGCTCGAACAGGCCTTGGACAGGGTCGGTATTGTGCCGGATGTACGGATGGAACTGCCATCCAACGAAGCTGTGCGCGCTGCGGTCACTGCAGGTAGCGGCGTATCCGCCTTGTCACGACTTGTTGTGGAAGCCCCGCTCGCGGCGGGGCAGTTGGTGGAGATTGATGTCTCGATTCCGCCGCGCCGCTTCTATGCCCTGCGGCCCGACCAGCGCCATGTCAGCCGCGCGGCGCAGGCATTTCTGGATTATGTGCTGAAATAGGCATCAAATCCCTGCATCTGTGGAAAAGGGTTTCGCGAGAAACAGAGACGCAAATTGCGGGAAGCGTCACGCAACATGTTGATGTGGCGGTCTTTCACTATCAATCGGAGTCTCAAAGTCTTCGCAAAATGCGTCAATCCTTCGTTGCCTCAAAGAGTTTCTCTCGCTAAGGTTGAATTGACCGTGCGTAAATCTCATAGCAAGTGAATCAATTGCGCGGGTGTGAACTGGTTACACGTCTCCGCCGGAAGTATCGGCGCTCTGGCCAGTCGTTCAGCAGACTTGAAACCTTAGCCCTTTGTTTTGTCGCCTCCCCCGAACCCCAGCCAAACGGAACCGAGTAATGAGTGACCCGATGGAAGACCTGCCCTACGAAGACCGTATCGCACATATTCGGCTGCGGTTTGTGGACAGTCTGGGCGAACGGTTCGAGGAAATCCGGGCCGCGCTCAAATCCGGACCGGACGAGAACTCGCGTGACAGTCATGTGCGCACGATCCACCGCCTGTTTCATGACATGGCCGGAAGTGCCGCGATGCTGGAGATCGAGGTGCTGGAAAGTGCCGTGCGTCCGGCGGTGCATATCGCGGAGCGGGTCGACGCGGCGCAAAGCGAGCTGACTGATGACGAGAAACACGAATTAGACGCGATCATTGAGCAAGCTCAAGCTGTCGCCGTTCAATTGAGAGAGCAATTTAGACCGACATGAAACACGTCCTTTTCGCAACCGTCTCGCTCTGTATTCTGGCCTTGGGTGCACAGGCGCAAACGACTGCCACGCCCCAAAATGAAGGCGCCGCCGCGGCTGCGCCCTTACGCATGGGAAACACCCTGATCCGCAATATGTCTTTGCGGGATTTGGGATTTCGTGATGGCATTTCCTTCAGCCGCCTGTCTGGCGAAGCGACGGTCTATTTCCCCGTGCTTGAAGAAGCGCCGCTGCGCGACGGTTTCTTGAGCCTTGATTTCGAACACGGAGCCACCAACGGGGTGGAGCGGTTCTTGCAAGTCCGGATAGGCGACCGCATCGCCGCCTCGGTCGGCTTGCCGGAGGAAGGCGGTCGGCTTTCCCTGCCTGTTTCGATCCGGCCTGATGATTTGCGCGGCGGTTTCGTGCCTGTGACCCTGACCTATTCCGGCGGTTTCTCCGAGTTTGTTTGCATTGACGAGCGGGCCTCTGGGGATTTCATCCAGATTTCACCGGACTCGGCGCTGTCCCTGACGCTTGCCTCGGACGAGATCGACACGCCTTGGGAATTCAACGGGCTGCGTCCGTCGCAGGTCTACGTTCAGATGCCTCAAAGCGACCAGATCGCGAGTTTGGCCGCGGCTGTGCGTGCGGCAACCCTGTTCGGAGCAGAGCAAGGCGGCGTGCGTTTCGGGACGGAGCCTGTCGACACAAGCGGCTATGTCTGGGAGACCGGCGCGATTGCTTTGGATGTGACAACGTCCGGCACGGCCAGCGAGATGGAAGTCGTGGAGCAGGGCGGAAAACCCGTTCTGCATCTGCGCGGCACCGATCCCCAGATCGGGCTGTGGCAACTCTCCTCCGATTGGGCGGAAGTGGCGGATGCGGCTTCGAGTGTGACGGGTGCCATCTCTGACGGTGCCTTTGATGCGGAGGCTTTGGCGCTGACAGATTTGGACGCGGATTTGCAAGCGCGGCTCGTGTCGACATCGACACAGTTCCAAGTTCCGTTCCAGTCCACCGATCTTCCGGTCGGGAAAACCGTGTCCGAAGTTGACCTGATCCTCGCGGCGGGGCTTGATCCCTTTGGTGCAGGTGCGACGGTGTCTGTCTATCTCAATGACAGCCTGCTCGGTTCGCGCCCCTTGGCAAAGGGGGAGCCGGAACGTGTGAAACTCTCTGTGCCTTCGGGTGTTGTCGGGCGAGATAATCTGCTGCGTATTCTGGTGCAGCGACAGGTTTCTACGACCGGATGCGGAGGGAAAGCCCCATCCTATCCCGCGCAGGTCTTGCCGGGCAGCAAGCTGATCCTTTCCGAGGCGACTGGCGGGGCCGACCAGTTCTATCAGCTGCGTCAGGAGTTCGAGAGCGGCGCACAGATTTTTGTCGATCCCGACATGGGGCTGTCGCATAGCGATGTGCTGCCGTGGCTCGGTAATGTGGCGGGCACAATGGTTCCTGACCAAGCGACGATCATCCCCCGCAATGCCCTGACGGACATTGAGGCAGGCACGCCCTTTATCATCCTGTCCGACACCAACCCTGGCGAGGGCGATCCGCTGATCACGGTTGACGGGGGCCGGATCGAAATCCGCGACCGTGCGGGTACTGTGATGTTCGACGGAGACGATTTGGACCGCCTTGGCATTGTGCAGATCGTGACGCGCAACGGGGCGCATGGCCTTTGGGTCCGTCCGGGGAGCGGCCCTGCGCCAGCGAGCTCTGCGCTGACGCCCTTTGTGCTGGATCGCGGAGATGTGGCCTTGATCGCGGAGGACGGCGTGATTGTTGCGACCTCTACGCGCGGCAGCTCTCTGATTGACGTGGTCTATCCTGATCGCACCAGTCTGAAGCAGATTCTCGACCAGTATCGTCCGTGGATTGTGGGCGGGTTGTGGCTGGCCTTGACCCTGATCGTTTTGGCCGCGTTCCAGAGAATTTACCGCCGTCGCCAGTCTTCCTCTTCAACGGATACATAGACCAAGATGCCGCTTGATGCCGAAAGCGAAGCGATTGGCACATTGTTGCTGGATCGGGGGATTCTGTCTCCCGATCAGCTTTTGGCGGCAGAGGAGCATGCCAGTGACTGGGGGGTGTCCTTGGTCAAGGTACTCTTGTCGCGCCGCTGGATCACCTCGGATCAACTCTACGAACAACTGTCCTATCACTATGATTTGCCGCTGGTCGATCTCATGGAGAACCGGCCTGATGACGCGCTGATCCGCAAATATGATCCGCGGATGATGAATGACCGGATGACCGTTCCAATCGGGGAGAGTGATGGCGTTCTGACCATAGCCACGGCGCGTCCGGGACCGGCCACCTTGCTCTATGTGCGTCAGACCTACGGACCGAAAGTGCGCATGGTGATCGCCTCACACTTCGATCTGTCGTGGTCGCTGCAACGCGCATTCCGCGAGCAGCATTCCCATGAGGCGGTGTTCGCCTTGGCCGAGATTGACCCCGAGATGTCCGCCCAACAGGTCATCACGCCGCCGCAGATTCTGGTGCTCTATCTGCTGCTTTCGATCTTCCTGCTGGGGATTGCTTTTGCTCCGGTCCCGACCTTGATCGTGCTCAATGTGTTTCTGACGGTGTTTTACACGGGGAATTTCCTGTTCAAGGCCGTGCTTGTCTGGGTCGGCGGGGCGGCGCAAGAGTCCTCGTCCCGCGCGATTGCGGCGGAGGCGGGTCTGTTGCGTGATGAGGATTTGCCTACTTATACAGTTCTTGTCCCGATGTTCCGCGAACCCGAAGTGTTACCGATCCTGACGCAAGCTCTGCGCAATCTGGACTATCCTTTGGCCAAGCTGGACATCAAGATTGTCCTTGAAGAAGGCGATCACGAGACCATTGAGGCGGCGCGGAGCCTGAACCTCGAAGGCGTCTTTGAAATCATCCGCGTGCCCGCCTCGCATCCGCAGACCAAACCCAAGGCCTGCAATTTCGCGCTGCGTTATTCGCAGGGGGATTTTCTGGTCATTTTCGATGCCGAGGATAAGCCTGAGCCGGACCAGTTGAAAAAGGTCGTCGCGGCCTTCAACCAGTCGCCTGACAACACCGCCTGCATCCAGTGTCGCCTGAACTACTACAACGCGCGCGAGAACTGGCTGACGCGGATGTTTACGCTGGATTATTCCCTGTGGTTCGATCTCATGCTGCCGGGGTTGGAACGGTTGAAAGTGCCGATCCCTTTGGGGGGCACGTCGAACCATTTCCGCATGGATGTGCTGCGCGAGTTGAATGCGTGGGACCCGTTCAATGTGACCGAAGACGCGGATTTGGGTATTCGCCTGACGCAAAAGGGTTACCGCGTGGGGGTGATCGATTCCACCACCTTCGAGGAGGCCAATGTCTCCATCCCCAACTGGATCCGCCAGAGGTCGCGCTGGATCAAAGGCTATATGCAGACCTTTCTGGTCCATAGCCGTCGCCCCATCCATCTGTGGCGCTCGATTGGTCCGTCGGGGGTGTTCGGCTTTGTCTTCTTTATCGGCGGCACCTTTTTGTCCGGACTGCTCAATCCGGTGTTCTGGGCAGTTTTCGCGCTTTGGATGATCTTTGGCGAAGATATCATCTCGCCCTACTTCCCCTTGCCTGTGCTTTACCTGTCCATGCTGAACCTTCTGGCGGGCAATGCTTTGTTGATCTACCTGACGATGGTGGCGCCGTTCCGACGACGCTGGACCTATCTGGCGCCATGGGGGGTGACGGTCATCGGCTATTGGGTGCTGATGACCATTGCCTCTTACAAGGCGCTGTCGCAACTGGCGTTCAATCCTTTCTACTGGGAAAAGACCGAACACGGTCTGTCCAAACACACCGCCAATGAAGTGGCCGAAGCCAGTGCTGATGCCGAGGAGGTCAAGGGATGATGCGTATCTCGGGGCGTCTGGCAGGGTTTGTCATGCTGTTTCTTGGACTTTTGCTGAGCCTCGCATGGGCACAGGCGCACGGGTTCATCTCCGCGCGGGTTGTGATGCTGTGGTCTAAGGCAATCATGCAGGTGGACGGGCCGGCCAGTTTCAATTCGACGGATGCGTTCTTTCCGCCTTTGCCTTTTATCCTCTCGATTGCCCTGCAATGGATCACCGGAGGGACCACCGTCCCGATTCCCTTCCTTCTGTCCGCGGGTCTTGGCGCGTGGCTCTTGGTGATGTGGTATGACAATCTGCGCACAAATGGCGGGATTTCGGTTCTCACCTGTTGTCTCGCGCTGACTCTGCTTGCGCTCAATCCGTTTTTCCTGCGTGTGCTGGCAGAGGGGCCGGAGGCGGTTCTTACCCTGATAGGCACATGGATTTTCGCACGCGGAATCGTCAACCTGCGGCTGACCGGCAATGCGCCCGACATGATGAAAGTCGCCGTTGGCCTGTTGATCGTGTCTCTGTCCAACAGCTACGGCTTGCTGATCGGTCTTGGCGCCTTGCCCTTCATGGTCATCGCCGCCCGCCCCAGCATGTTGGTTGCCTCACCAATCGGTTATCTCTTTGCGATGTTCTACCCTGTGGTGGCGGCGATCCTGTCTATGGCTTTTATCAGCAGCGTCTTTGACAGTGCGCTGGTGCCCTTGCTGACCGAAGAACCTGTGCCGATCTCGTTGCAAAGCCATCTGGTGATCCTCGCAGGTCTTGTGCCGGTGACCCTCGTTGCCGCTCTGCGCAGCCTTTTCACGCCGCATTATGTCATGCCGCTGGTAGCGGCCTTCGGTGCGACTTTTGGCGCTTACCTGCTTAACAGCGTGTGGCATGTGGAATCCGACCCGACGCTGGCCCTTGCGCCGATGCTTGCAGTGTTGGTTGTCGCCATCCGCTTCTGGCCCGCGCTTGCGCTGCGCGAACCGATTGTCGTGGCCCTTCTGGCGCTTGGGCTGGTGCTCGGGGTGTTTTCCTTGCGCGCCAATCCGGTGGTCGAGACCCGCAACTGGGTGGCCGCGATGCAAGGGGACATCATCGGGGATCACGCAGCAACCCGTGATCTCGTCGCCTTTCTCGAAGATAAAGACGGTATCATGGTTGATGTGGAACGAAACCCGGAGATCGTGCCGCAAATTGATGATATACAAAGGCTCATAGTCTCCGGCCAAACGATTTACGATTGGGCGTTGGAGGGGGGGCGATTGCAAGCCCGCTATGTTCTGGTGCCGACTATGCAGGGCGGCACGATCGAAGAAGACCGCATTTTGCGCCGGTTCCCGGAACTCAAGAACGGTCGGTTAGCATTTTATGAAGAGGTTTTCATGAATGACCGGTGGCGGGTTTTTAGGAGGATTGAATCGTGAGGGGACGTAAATGAGCCAACGCATTATGGCAGTCGATGATTCCGATATTGCTCAGGAGTTTATTCGTAGCAATCTGGCCGAACTGGGGTTCGACAATGTTGTCAGCTTTATGGACCCGCGTGTGGCGCTTGAGGCGATCGAGAGCGGAGAGGCCGAGGCCGATCTGATCCTGATGGATATCATGATGCCGGAGATCGACGGGATCGAGCTTTGCGCGCGGATCAGGGTAATTGACGCATGGCGCGATATTCCGATCATCATGCTGACCAGTCGCAAGGACATGGAGGCCCTGTCCAGTGCCTTTATGGCCGGTGCGAATGACTATGTGACCAAGCCGTTCGACCGGATCGAGTTGCAAGCACGGATGCGTAGTTGTCTACGTCTCAAGTCCGAACTGGACCGCCGCCGTGCCATCGAACATCGCGGCAAAAGACGCGCTGGGCAGGGGGCTGCAAGCGGGCCGCAGTCGGAGGTCTCACATGTGATGCTTGGCAGTCAGGCGGGGCTGCAAGCGGATTTCAGGGCCATGTCGCCGGAGGCCCAGTCGGCTTTGGGGTTGGTGGTTCTGAAGATCGACAGCCTGTGCGAAAAGCGCGCTTTGACTGACTTCCAAAAGGCGGAGATCATTCAGGCCACGGCTAAGGCTCTGGCCGATGTGCCGATGACTGCCGGAGAAAACTTCGTGCATTGGGAGGAGGGCCTGTTCTGTTTTGCAAGCCCATGCGCATCCGAAGACGATTTGCGGGCGAGGGCAGAGGCTTTCATCAAAGCTGTTCAATCCGCCAAGATCACCACGCCGAACACTTGGGAAAAGACGCCCGTGTCCATCAGCGCGGTTCTAGCGCCGAAACAAAACGGCACGATTGGTCATCGCCTTGGAAAAGCCATTCAATTGGTAGAGAACATATGTGAGACGGGCCAGCTTCAGACCATAACTGTCCTGCCAACCCAACGGAATGACGCCTGACCCATGAGCCATATGTTCAACAAACCCTACGCGGCGCAAAGCCAATCGGAAAACGGTCGTGTGTTTATCGCCTTGGTCTTGTCCCTTGTGCTGGTGTTCGTTGCGGGGATCACCCTGTTGGTGCGCTCCGATTACAAACGCACGGTCAATGAATCCGAAGACCAGCTTGCCTATATCGCAGAGCTGCTTGAGCAATCGGTGGAGTCCACGCTGGCTGTCGCCAATTTGCATATGTGGGGCATGATTGACCAAATCGCCTTGACGGAACTCGGGACCACGGAAGAGATCGAGAGCCGCTATGGTGATTTGTTGCGCAAGACCGTGGAGGACATCGACCAGATCAACAGCGTTGTCCTGATCGCCACCGACGGAAATGTGATCTGGGCGTCGGTGGATAACCTCAGCGGACGGTATCTTGGAGACCGTCAGTATTTTCGGGAAGCTTTACGTCTGGGCGAGGGGGAATATGCCGTCGGCGTGCCTTTGATCGCGCGAGGAAGCGGGCAGCGTGTGACGCCGATTGCATGGCCGGTGGCTTCACCCTACGGGCGGGTGCTTGGCGTGATCGTTTCATCCTTGGGAGAGGAATATTTCTCGGACCTGCTGACCTTGACCGAGTTTCCATCTGATCTGCATGTTGACATTCAGGCCTCGAACGGGGCCGCAGCATTCCATTCCAACGAAGCCCCGCGTGCGATCGGCTCGACCATCATCAGCGCCACCAGAGAGATTGCCTCTCTCGGGTTGACGATTGATGTCAGCCGCAGCAAACACTCGGTCATGGCGGCCTTCTATGTGCGGACCGCCGGTTTCATCGCTGTCGCGATCATTCTGTTTGCCACAGCAATCGGCATGGCCATCCGCCTGAAGGCGAAGTCTGTTCAACTTGCGACCGGATTGCATCGTTCGAAAGAGGACAACTATCGCATTGTCGCGGCGCAACGCGAATTCAACACGATTTTCGACAATGTCGGAGACGGAATCGTTATCTTTTCCGAAGACGGAACCCTGAACCGCACCAACAAAATGGCCCGCGAAATTTTGGGAACAGAGGGCAGCGAAGCGGCTGTCGCTCGGTTGCGCACGCTTCTGCCGGAGTTTTCGGATATCAACAGTGATTTCGAGGTGCATCGGATCAAAACCGACGAGACACAGCCAGAACAGGCGGTGCAATGTCGGGTGATGAAGCTGACAACCGGCGATCAGGAAATTGCCTATTGCGTGCTCACCGATGTCACCGCCGAAGAACGGCTCGCAGCGGCGCGCACCAATTTCATCACATCCATCAACCACGAATTGCGCACACCTCTGACCTCGCTTGCCGGGGCCTTGGAGCTTCTGGAAAACAGATATGCCGAAAGCCTGCCCGCACCTGCGAGGCGCTTGTTGGCGATGGGGTCGCGCAATGCGGACCGGTTGCTCTTGCTGGTGAACGACATCCTGACGTTGCAGGCGATTGATCAGGGGAAATTCCATGTGGATGCCGAACCTGTTCCGGTGGAGACGGCTTTGGAAGAGGCCATTTCGACCAATTCCGGTTATGGCGTGGCCACAGGCGTGAAACTACAGCGCAGTGCTTCTGTCACCGGCGATGTGTTTGTTGATCCGGACCGGTTGCAGCAGATTTTCTCGAACCTCATCTCGAACGCGATCAAATATTCCCGACCCGAGGGGATCGTCGAGATCGGCGCGCAAGAGGCGGGCGACGAGGTAACATTTTATGTTCGCGATACGGGGCCGGGCATCCCCAAAGCCGCCCGCCATCGCCTCTACGAACGTTTTACCACGCCGCTGCACGGGCGCGGAGTGCAGATGAGCGGCACGGGTCTTGGCCTTGCGATCACCAAGCAGTTGGTCGAGCGACAGGACGGCCAGATCACCTTTGAAACGCGCACGGAGGAAGACGGGCAAAAGGACACGGGCACCGTCTTTTATGTCACGTTCAAACGCCCCGCAGCGCCCGCAATGGAGAAAACCGCATGAAAGTTCTGTTTGTCGATGACGAGGCCGATATCCGCGAGATGATCGAAATTGCCTTGATGGTCGAAGAGGATATTGACGCAACCTTCGCGTCCGGCGGCGCCGAGGCCATTGAAATCCTGAAGTCGGAAACCTTCGATGCAATCCTTCTTGATGTGATGATGCTGCCGCCGGATGGTGAAGAGGTCCTTCGCACCGCACGCAGCCTTCCCGCGCACAAAACCACGAAGATCGTCATGTGCACGGCCAAAACCTCGCAAGAGACGGAACAGGAGCTCAAGGCAATGGGGGCGGACCGTGTTCTGCACAAACCCTTCAAACCCGTGAAACTGGCAGGCTATCTGCGACAGATTTTAGGGACGCAATAGGACCGCCACCCCGTGGGTTTGACGCGACATTTGAACATTCTCTGCCTGTGACGCACGAGGGCACTTCACTTCCTTGTTATCTTACCGTCACCCGTGAGAAGCGATGTCTCATCCTGTCCTAACACCTTGGCAATGCAACAGAATACCATAGATTTCCTCCTCTGCGTCTCCCTGTCTGGAACGGGCGCAAGGGCGCGACCTTCAGGAATGCGCTTTGCCATGCCTCTCTCCCGTGAGGAGCCGGACTTGGTAAAATGTGATATGCCATCTATATCAAGCCGACTTTGCGTTCGGCAATTTTTTGCCGAGAAGAAAATCTGCGGTGCTGTATCCGGGCATTATGTGTCCGAGACAGCGGGCTTGGGCAAACCCTTGTGTGATTGGAGACGGGTATGATTGATGCGGCCATTCAGCCATTGCAACGGCGCCTGCTGACCCCGATGGGGCAGTGGCTGGTTGCGCGTGGGGTTCAGGCGGACCTCATCACGCTTGCGGGATTTGCCCTCGGCCTTTTGGCGATTCCGGCGCTGGCGTTCGGTGCCTATGGTCTGGCTTTGGCTCTGCTTTTGGTGAACCGACTGGCGGACGGGCTGGACGGCACGGTTGCGCGCCTGTCAGAGCCGACCGACCGTGGCGCATTTCTGGATATCGCGCTCGATTTTGTGTTCTACGCGCTGTTCCCCTTGGGCTTTGCCCTCGCGGACCCGATGCAGAACGCCTTGCCCGCAGCCGTTCTGATCGCCGCTTTCGTGGGCACAGGATCGTCTTTTCTGGCTTTCGCCGCCATCGCCGCCAAGCGCGGGGAAATGGCAACGGAGTTCCCGACCAAAGGCATCTACTATCTGGGCGGCCTGACTGAAGGGTTCGAGACCATCGCGGTGTTTGTTGTGATGTGTCTTTTCCCGCAGGGCTTTGCGCTTCTGGCCTACGGTTACGCCGCGGCATGTGCCTTGACCACCGTCCTGCGCTGGCACCAAGGTTGGCAAGCCTTTGCATCACGGAAATAATGGCAGCAACCGCGCGGCCGTATCGACAAAACTTGTTTCGGAGACCCTATGAAAACTTCTCTCATCCTCGCCCTGTCATTGCTTGCAACACCGGCCTTGGCTGATTGGCAAGAGATCTTGGACGCCGCACGAGGGCAGACGGTCTACTGGAACGCATGGGGCGGTGATGCGCGCACCAATGCTTTTATTGACTGGGTGGGGGATCAGACCGAAGCACTTTATGGCGTCGAGGTCGAACAGGTCAAGCTGAGCGATACGGCCGAAGCCGTCACTCGTGTGCTTTCGGAGAAATCCGCAGGACAGGATACGGGCGGGAGTGTGGATCTCATCTGGATCAACGGGCCGAATTTTCTGGCGATGAAGGAGCAGGGCCTGCTCTACGGTCCTTTCGTGGCCGAGCTGCCCAACGCGCGCTATCTCGACCTCGGGCCGGACTCGGCCGCCTCGGTCGATTTCACCGTGCCTGTTGAGGGGATGGAAAGCCCGTGGCGACTTGCGCGCTTTGTGTTCAGCTACGACTCCGCGCGTGTGCCAGAGCCGCCGCGCACTATGGCCGATTTCGCAGATTGGGCAGCCTCGCATCCGGGGCGGTTCACCCATCCCGATCCGTCCAATTTCATGGGCGCGACCTTCCTGAAACAGGCTCTGATTGAGCTTGCTCCTGATCGCGACATCTTGCAAGAGCCGGTCACCGATGCCCGTTTTGCCGAAGCCACAGCACCGCTTTGGGCGTGGTATGATGCGCTGCGCCCGAACCTGTGGCGCGGGGGGGAGACCTATCCGGCCAATGAATCCGTGCAGCAACAGTTGCTCAACGATGGCGAGGTGGATATCGCCATGTCCTTTGATCCCGCTTCTACCGCCGCCGCCATCGCAGACGGTCTGTTGCCCGAAAGCGCCCGCGTCTTCGTGCCCGAAGGTGGCAGCCTCGGCAATATCAGCTTTGTCGCCATCCCCTATAATGCGGCCAATGCCGAAGGGGCGCAGGTTGTCGCAAACTTCCTGCTCGACCCCGCGACGCAGGCCCATATGCAGAATATTGAGGTGTTGGGTTCCTTCTCCGTGCTCGACCCCGCGCGGCTTGATGCGGAGGCGAAAGCTGCCTTTGATGCGCTGCCAAGTGCGCCAGCCTTGCCGACACGGGAAGAGCTTGGCCCGACGCTTCTGGAGCCGCATGCAAGCTGGATGACTCGGCTGACCGAGGATTGGGCGCAGCGTTACGTCAAATGAGCCGCGTCCAATGAAACACCAAGGCCGCCTGCTACGCATGGCTGTTCTGGCGGTGGTCGGGCTTGGCCTGATCGCCCCGATAGCTCTTGGCCTGTGGCAGACAGGACGCGCCGCATTCGGCATCCTGCCGGCCTTGGGGCAGGACGTGGTCTCACTTGAGCCGTGGCGGGCCTTGGTCGAACTGCCGGGCTTTGCCACCAGCCTGCGCCTGACATTGGTGACAGGGCTTGGCTCGACCTTGCTTTCCCTGCTGCTGGCCATCGGGTTTTGCGCCGCTGTCCATGCGCGGATAACTCCCACGTCGGGCGCACGGATGCTGACGCCGTTTCTGGCCATTCCCCATGCGGCAATGGCGGTGGGGCTGGCCTTTGTGCTTGCCCCCTCCGGCTGGATCGCGCGGATGATTGCACCGCTTGCGGGTTGGTCGCATCCGCCGGACATCGCTACGGTCAATGACGGCTGGGGGCTGGGGTTGATGATCGGGTTGATGGTCAAGGAACTGCCGTTTCTGTTGCTGGTGATCCTCTCCGCGCTTAGCCAGATCCCCGTGGCGCGCCATATGGCGGCGGGGCGTGCGCTTGGCTACGGGCGCGGGATCGTCTGGATCAAGGTCATCATGCCGCAGGTCTGGCCGTTGATCCGTCTGCCGGTCTGGGTCGTGCTGGCCTATGCGCTCTCGGTCGTGGACATGGCCATCATCCTTGGCCCTTCGACCCCGCCGACCTTGGCGGTGGCTGTGACGCGCTGGTTCAGTGACCCTGATCCGGCGATGATCCTGCCCGCCTCTGCTGGTGCAATTTTGCAGGCGGTGTTCGTTGGAGCTGCGGTGGCGTTGTTGATCGGGCTGGAAGCTCTGACCAAAAGGTTTGGACGCTGGTGGCTGAGACGCGGGGGGCGGGGACTGTCGGCAGAACCGGGATTGCGGCTGGCCACTGTGGCGGTGATGGCGCTGATGGCCTTGGGGGCACTGGCGATCCTGTCGCTTGTGATCTGGTCACTGGCGTGGCGCTGGTCCTTTCCGCAGATATGGCCGGAAAGCTGGTCGCTGAAACCGTGGGCGCGGGCGCAAGGCGGCTGGATGGAAGCACTTGGAACCACGCTGGTGCTGGCGCTGGCAACCGTCGGGCTGTCGCTCGCGCTGGCGATTGCGTGGCTGGAGGGCGAGGATCGCATTAACCGTAGCCGCGCCCCTTGGGCTGAAGCGCTGATCTATCTGCCGCTTCTGATCCCGCAAATCGGCTTTCTCTACGGGCTGAATACCGGTTTCCTCCAGATCGGCCTGTCGGGCAGTCTCTGGGCCGTAATCTGGGCGCAGGTGCTCTTTGTCTTTCCCTATGTGATGATCGCGCTGACGGACCCCTGGCGTGCGTTGGATCCGCGTATGATCCGTGCCGCCGCTGCACTGGGGGCAGGGCCGAACCGCAGGCTTTGGACCATCAAGCTGCCGGTTCTGATCCGTCCGATCCTGACCTCTGCCGCCATCGGGGTGGCTGTCTCCGTGGCGCAATATCTGCCGACGCTTTTCATGGGGGCGGGTCGCGTGGTGACGCTGACCACCGAAGCCGTTACCCTGTCCTCCGGCTCGGATCGCCGTGTCACCGGTGTCTATGCCTCGCTGCAAGCGGGTCTGCCTTTTGCCGCCTATTTCGTCGCCTTTGCGCTGCCTGCGGTCCTGCATCGCAACCGCCGCGCCCTTTCCGGAGCTTCTGTCACATGAGCCTTGATCTTGATGCATTGTCCATCCGCGCGACGAATGGCCAACCGTTGTTTGCGCCGATGAGCCTGACGGTTCCAGCGGGCGAGGTGGTGACTGTGATGGGACCGTCCGGTGTGGGGAAATCGACCCTTCTGGATGCGATTGGCGGGCATCTTGGTCACGGGTTTCACCTCTCCGGCGTGGTGCGGTTGAACGGGCGTGACGTCACAAACCTTCCCGCCGAAGCGCGGCGGATCGGGCTGATGTTTCAGGATGCGCTGCTCTTCCCGCATATGTCTGTTGGTGACAATCTGGCCTTCGGCCTGCCGTGCATTCTTCGCGGGCGGGCAAAACGGCGCGCGGCGGTGGAAACCGCGCTGGCGCAGGCGGGGCTGGAGGGGCTTTATGAGCGTGATCCGGCGACATTGTCGGGCGGCCAGCGTGCCCGCGCAGCACTTATGCGCACATTGCTGGCCGAACCTTCGGCTTTGCTTCTGGATGAACCGTTCTCGAAACTGGATGCAGGGCTGCGTGACGACATGCGGCGTTTTACCTTCGCGCATGTAACATCCCGCGCCATCCCGACGCTGCTCGTCACCCATGACCCCGAAGATGCCGCCGCAGCCGGTGGTCCTGTCATCGCGTTGAAAGCGGATGGGGTTTGAGAGGGGATGCTTTGTGTTAGGTGGGGCTGAAAAAGTCATCGCACCAAACGCGCCGCCGGCGGAGTAAAGGGGCGCATTTGGTGCGGATCAGTGCGCAGGTAGCGCAGTGCTTATTTGAGGAACACGCGTTGGATGGCTTCGGCGCGTGTCAGACCTTCGGCGGCCAGAGCATCGTCCGACATATCGGCAACGCGGCGCGCGTCTTGTGTCATTGCGACTGCTTCGGCAAGCTTGTCGAACATGTGGTTGATCGCGATAAATGGCCGCGCAAGCGTATGGCGCAGGTTGGATCCGTGATGATGTGCATTTGCATATGCCATTGGAAGAACTCCGCTTATGTAACTCGGTCTCTTCCTCCCTGCCTGTAAGATGGGGCGTGGGGCCGCTATTGAGCACCCCGAAAATGCAGATACCCAATATGCAACAGACGCAACCCCGCCCGAAAATCGTGCGTTTTCTGTACGAGTTTCAGGTATCAGAAGGGCGCGGTAGGTTCACAAATACGCCGTGGGGATCGCGGTGGTGAATTTCAATTCTTCCATGGAAATCATGGAGTTGACCTGACTGAACTCAAGTTTCTGGATCATCTGTTTGTATACGGCGTCATAACGGGCCATGTCCGGCACGACGACTTTGAGGATATAATCCACCGTGCCGGTCAGACGGTAGGCTTCGACCACTTCGGGGATTTCGTCGATCAATTCCCGGAACTTGTTCAGCCAGTCGATTTCGTGATGCGAGGTGCTGACGCCGATGAACACGGTCAACGGCACATTGGCACGGGTCTGGTCCACCAGAACGACCCGTTTCTTGATGACGCCCGCCTCTTCCATCCGCTTGATCCTGCGCCAGCAGGGGTTGGTGGACAGACCAACCGCTTCGGAAATGGCCTGTATCGGCGTATCGCTGTCTTTTTGCAGGATTTCCAGAATGCGCCGATCTGTTTCATCGAAGGTAATGCTTTCGATCGGCTTTGATCCTGTCTTGCGGGGGCGCGGTTCTGTCATGCGGGAACAAACTCCATAACTACTCCTGCTGCAAATTCGGGTCCGACACAGACACCTTTCAATGTTTCCGAAAAGGCCACATCCGATTTCTCGAGGCAACTCTTCAGTCGGTCAGGGTCGCGGACCTTGAGGCGCAGGGTTGTGAAAGCCCCTTGTGCGGTCGCCGCGAGATTTGCCGCAGGATAACGCACCGCCATTGCGTCCGCTGTGCACAGGATCAGTGAGGCCGAATTCGGACCGGTTGAAACTTTGTAGCCGCCTTCAACTTCGGAGATTTGCCCCGCCGCCCAGAGCCGTGCGAAGGCTTTTGCATCCTCTTCGGGCGACTCGGAGATGGCCAGAATGGCATCAAGGCCGCAGGCGGTGTTCGCGTGGTCGAAAAGTTCCGGAATCCACACGGTCTCCCGCGTTTTGTGCTGACACATAAAGACGCTGCCGAGGGGTGTCTCTTCTGGCGCGAAGGCAACGGTCGAGAAGGCGGCGACCCCTTCGGACCCGTCGGGCAGAGGCACGGGGCGGGAAAAACTGCCCAAACCTTGCGTTGCAATACCAAGTGCGGACAGGGCTTTCGCCGCCTCTTCCGCATCATCGATCCGGCAGGCGATGGCATGAAGCCCTTGCCCCTGTGTTGCCAAGGTCTCCCGCCGTGCCGCGTTCAGGTCCGTCGGGGCCAGAATACCCAGCAATTCAAAATAGTCATTCGGGAACATGATGGTGTAATTCGCCGTGCCCTTGGCTGCCGAATGGGCGCCACGGGGTGAAAGTGTAAATCCGAGGGCCTTGAATTGTGCGGCGGCGGCATCGAGATCATCGACGAGGGCAAAGCAATGGTCGATACCTTTGACAGGGTGGGTCATTTCAAATTCTCCAAAGAAATGGTTGGCGGCATTATTTGCGGACAGGGGCGAGCACGATTTCCGGCAAGCTGATGCCGGGTTGCATCTCGGCGACGAACACGGCGGTTTTGGCCATGTCTTCGGGCTGGATCATCGCGGCGAGTTTGTCGGAGTCAAAGCCGGGGCGTTTGGCGAGAAGCGGTGTGGCGACCTCGGCGGGGCAGAGGGCAGTCGAGCGGATGCCGTTCTTGCCCTCTTCATCGTTGAGGCTTAGCGACAGGTCGGACAGCGCATGTTTCGATGCGCCATACACCACGCCACTGACCGGAGAGTGAAACCGTCCCGCCCAGCTTGAGGTGTGGATCATCACCCCGTCATGTTGCGCACGCATGATTGGCAGACAGGCGGCAATGACATTGAGCGCACCGGTGATATTCACATCAATCACCTGATCCCAGCTTTCCCAGTCCAGATCCGCCCATGTGCGTTTCGGGATGTTCAGTCCGGCATTGTTACAAAGCACCGTCAGATTGCCACCCCATGCGGCAATGTCTTGGGCGGCTTGCGCCATGTCCGTGCGATCCGTCACATCGCCTGCCCGGATGAAGACATCCTGAGCCGATGGCATCTTGGAGGCAACGTCTTCAAGGGCGCTTTGATTGCGGGCGGTGAGCGCCACGCGATAGCCCGCTTGGGCAAAGCCTGTGGCCATCGCGGCGCCGATTCCCGACCCCGCTCCGGTGATCCATGCTACTTTCTTCATATTTTTTCCCGAATTATCCGCAATAAAAAGATCGTAACACCACTTTTTGAGCGATGTGTAGGATAAAATCCCAATTTATCTAAAATATTTAGCTTTACATGTTGACTATACGTTATCCATCTCGTCATTTGAACCTACAAGACGCACTGCACCATCAAAGCACAAGGCCAAGCGCAATAGGGCCGTTCCAGACCATCCAACCGGGAGAACGAGAGACGATGACATTCACCATGAAAAAGGCAGGACTCACACTTGCCATGACGGGGGCTCTGAGTTCCGTGGCCTATGTGGCCAATGCGGAAGAAGAAGTCCAGAAGGGCGGCACGGCGATCATCCATATGATTTCCGAGCAACGCATCCTGAATCCGGGTCTGCGCGCCTCCACCGGCGTCTATAACATCACCGGTAAAATCATGGAGCCGCTGATCGACAAGAGCTATGAGGGTTATGAACCCGTTCTGGCAACAGAATGGTCCGGCTCTGAAGATGGCAAGGCGATCACCGTCAAACTGCGTGAGGGCGTGAACTGGCATGATGGCGAGCCCTTCACCTGTGACGATGTTGCCTTTTCCGCCATTGAGCTTTGGAAAGGTCTTCTGAACTACTCCTCCGCGCTTCAGGCCAATCTCGAAAGCGTCGATTGCCCCGATCCGCACACGGCTGTGTTCAACTATTCCAAACCCATGCCGCTTGAGCTTTTCGTCGCGGCCATGCCCGATCTGGGTCATCCGGTGCCGAAACACCTCTATGAAGGCACAGACATTCTCAAGAATGAATACAACACTGCGCCGGTTGGCACGGGGCCGTTCAAGTTTGTCGAATACCAGCGCGGCCAATATGTGCTGGCGGAGAAGAACGACGACTACTGGCGTGAGGGCTACCCCTATCTCGACCGGATCGTCTGGCGCTTTATCAAGGACAAATCCGCCGCCGCCGCCGCTCTGGAAGCGGGCGAAGTGCATGAGTCCGGCTTTATCGGCGTGTCTATGGCCGATGTGGACCGTTTCAGCAAAGACGACCAGTTCGATGTTGGCACTATGGGCTATGAAAACAACGTCGCCCACTCCACGGTCGAGTTCAATCACCGCAACCCGATCCTTGCCGACGTGAAGGTGCGTCAGGCCATGTATCACGGCCTCGACATCGACTATGCGATCCAGACCATCATGCACGGTTTTGCGAAGCCGGGTCGCGGTCCGGTGCCGAGCGCGGGTGGCATCAACTACACTGACGAAGTGCCGACCTATGCCTATGACACAGAACTGGCCAAGACCATGCTCGATGAGGCAGGCTATCCGGTGCAGGATGACGGCTACCGTTTCCACCTGCGTCACCGTCCGGCCCCTTGGGGGGAATATACCCAGCTTTGGGCCGAGTATTTCTCGCAAGCCATGAAAGAGATCGACATTGATGTCGAGATCCTCACCAACGACGCACCGGGCTTTTTGAACGGTGTTTACCGTGACCATGATTTCGACACGGCGAACGGCTGGCACCAGTTCCGGTCCGACCCTGCTGTGTCCACAATGGTCTGGCTGCGCTCCGGTCAGCCGGAAGGCACGCCATGGACCAACCAGTTCGGCTGGCAAAGCGATGAAATGGATCAACTGATCGACACTGCGGCGTCCGAACTGGACGTAGAGAAACGCGCAGAAATGTATCACGAGATTCAGGCCAAAGCGATGGAAGAGCTGCCGGTGATTTTCGCGATTGAACATCCGTTCATCTCGGTCACCTCCAAAAAGCTCCACAACCACCACAACACGCCGCGGTGGAATTCGTCCAGCTGGTATGACCTCTGGCTCGAACAGTAAGACCCTGTTCCCCGGCGGGCGCGCGACCCTTCGCGCCCGCCTTTTTCCCAAGACTTTCCAATGGCACGATCCCGAAGGATCCAACGACAATGACACTGCACATGCCTCCGATCCTGATCTATGCGCTGAGGCGTCTGGCTCAGGCCATCCCCGTGGTCATCCTGATCATGATCGGCACGTTTCTTTTGCTCAAACTCGCACCGGGCGATACGGTGGACGCTCTGGTCGGAGATATGGGCGGGGCCGATGCCGCATTTATTGCGCGGCTGCGGACCGAATACGGGCTGGATCAACCGATCTGGGTCCAACTCTGGCGCTATATGGTCAAGCTGGCCTCTTTTGATTTCGGCTGGTCCTTTGTCTATGAGCAACCTGTGTCGACCGTTCTGATGGAACGCCTCGGGACCACGCTGATGCTGATGGCGGCGTCTTTGAGCATTGCTTTCACCGCCGGTATCGCGCTTGGAGCGATTGCTGCGCGCCGTGCCTATTCCGCGACGGACAACCTGATCTCCGTTCTTGGCCTCGTGTTCTACGCGACGCCCTCGTTTTTCCTCTCCCTGATGCTGATGCTGGTGTTCTCCGTCAAACTCGGCTGGTTACCGGTGGGCGGGATCAAGACCATTGCCGCCTTCTACACCGGTTGGGATCACGTCTGGGATGTCATTCGCCACCTGATCATGCCGACCGCCGCGCTGTCGCTGATCTATCTGGCCTTCTACCTGCGCCTGATGCGCGCTTCTGTGATGGAAGTGGCCGATCTCGATTATGTCCGCACCGCACGGGCCAAAGGCGCCAAGGAAGGCCGCCTCATGATCCACCACATCATGCGCAACGCGCTGTTGCCTGTGATCACGCTTCTGGGGCTGCAATTCTCCACGGTGTTGGGGGGCTCTATCGTGGTCGAAACCATCTTCACCCTGCCCGGACTGGGACAGCTTGCCTACCAGTCTGTTGTGCAGCGCGACATGAACACCTTGATGGGGATCATCTTCCTCTGCGCCATCATCGTTGTCGTCGTCAACTTTCTCACCGACCTGCTTTACGCACGTCTCGACAGCCGGATTGAACTCGCATGACCCTTGCCGATACTGAAATCGCTCCGCCCGAGCCACCGCGCTATGTGATGTTCTGGTGCCGCTACAAACGCAACCGTGCCGCTGTTCTGGGCCTCGTTCTCTTTGCCGTCGTGGTGCTTATGGCGCTCTCTGCGGGCCTGATCGAGCCGGGAGACCCGCTGCGCCGCGCAGGCGATCCGCTGACCCCGCCCTTCGTTAACTGGGCCACACCTCTGGGCACGGACCAACTGGGGCGTGACGTGCTCGCAGGTGTCTTTTATGGCGCGCGCATCTCCCTTTTGATCGGGGTGGTTGCCACATTGGTCGCTATCGTGATTGGAGTCGTCATCGGCGCTCTGGCCGGATATTTCGGCGGATGGGTCGATGACGTCCTGATGCGGATCACCGAAGCTTTCCAGACCATTCCGAACTTTGTGCTCCTTCTGACTCTTGTCGCGATCATGGGGTCCAAGATTGAATGGATCACGCTGGCCATCGGCATCGTGAGCTGGACCGCACCCGCCCGCATGGTGCGTGCCGAGTTCATGTCCCTGAGAAATCGCGAATTTGTCGATGCCGCGCGCAATCTGGGCGTGTCGAACACCTCCATCATCTTTCGTGAAATCCTGCCCAATGCCATGCCGCCGATTGTGGTCTATGCCTCCGTCATCATGGCACTGTCGATCCTGATGGAAAGCGCGCTGGCCTTTCTTGCTCTTGGAGACCCGAACTATGCCAGCTGGGGCAATATGATCGGTCAGGGTCGTGCTGTGCTGCGCTCTGCACCTTACTGCGCCGTGATCCCCGGTATCGCGATCATCCTCACCGTGCTTTCCTTTTCGCTTCTGGGCGAGGGGCTCAATGATGCGCTCAATCCGAGGCAGAAAAAATGACCAAGACACCTCCTCCCGTTCTGCAACTTTGCAATCTGGAAATTTCGCTTCCGAAAGGCGCGGACCGTCCCTATGCCCTCGAAGGGCTGGACCTGATCATTGAACCCGGTGAGATCGTCTGCCTTGTGGGAGAAAGCGGTTCGGGAAAATCGCTTTGCGCCGGTGCGATCATGGGGCTTTTGCCGGAGCCGCATGTGCGTGTCACCGGTGGCGCGATCCGGTTTCTGGGCGAAGAATTGCGCGGCAAGACCGATGCCGAAATGCGCAAGCTGCGCGGGGCCGATATTTCGATGATCTTTCAAGAGCCGATGACGGCGCTCAACCCGCAAAAGACCGTGGGTTGGCAGATCGACGAAGTGTTGCGTCTGCACACAAAGCTGGGCAAGGCTGATCGGAAGGCCCGCGCCATTGAGATGCTCGAACGGGTCCATATCCCCGATCCCGCATCGGCCTACAACGCCTATCCGCACCAGATTTCCGGCGGGCAGCGACAGCGGGTGATGATCGCCATGTCGCTGGTTTTGTCGCCCAAGCTGATCATCGCGGACGAACCGACTACGGCGCTCGACGTCACCACGCAGTTGCAAATTCTCAAACTCATTCGGGAATTGCAGGAAGAAGAAGGCGCGGGGGTTCTTTTCATCACCCACGACTTCGGCGTTGTGGCCGAGATCGCTGACAAAGTGGCTGTGCTGTGCCGTGGCGAACTGGTGGAAAGCGGCACCACGGATCAGGTGTTGAACCACCCCCGACACCCTTACACACGGGCCTTGATCGGCGCCGTGCCAGCCCTGACGCCGCCGCCGCTCAAAATCGCGTCTGACGCGCCTGTGGTTCTCAAGGGCACAGGTCTCAAAAAGACCTTTGCGGCACGCGGCGGGATGTTTGCAGGCAAGCGCAAGGCCGTGACTGCGGTCAAGGATCTGAGCTTCGAACTGCGTCAGGGGGAAACACTTGGTGTTGTGGGCGAAAGTGGCTCCGGCAAAACCACGGTCTCGCGGATCGTCACGCGGCTCTTGGAATGTGACCAAGGCTCTGTCGAACTGGACGGCAGTGACCTTCTGGCGGCAACACCCAAAGAATTGCGGGCCTTGCGCCAGCATATCCAAATGGTGTTCCAAGATCCGATGGCCTCGCTCAACCCCCGCAAGCGGGTGGTCGATCTGATTGCTCAGGGGCCGATTGTGCATGGCACCGATCCGGCACAGGCCCGTGAAGAGGCCAAAAAACTCCTGGAGCTTGTCGAGCTATCCCCTGCAGCGGCCAACCGTTTCCCGCACGAGTTTTCCGGCGGGCAGCGTCAGCGTATCGGCATTGCGCGTGCATTGGCGCTTGAGCCGAAAGTTATCGTCGCTGATGAACCCGTCTCGGCGCTGGATGTGTCGGTGCAGGCGCAGGTGCTTAAATTGCTTGCCGATCTGCGCGACCGGTTGAACCTCTCGTTGCTGTTTGTGACTCACGATCTCAGGGTCGCAGCCCAGCTTTGTGACCGCGTCATCGTCATGCAAAAGGGTGAAATCGTGGAGACCGGCCTGACCGCCGAAGTCTTCGCCAACCCGCAGCACCCCTACACGCAAAATCTGTTGTCTTCTATTCCGGGCTGCGACTGGACACCTCCGTCGCTGCACGTGGATGTTGCTTAAGGATCTGAAATGTCAATGGAATTCAAAGATATCCGCAGCGCGTTGATCGGGGAAGGGGCGGCAATTTCCGGCCCCTTCGGCCCCCGCGCGCTGATCTATGCTGATTATGTCGCCTCGGGACGTGCGCTCGGCTTTATCGAGGATGCGATCCGCACCCATGTTCTGCCCTATTACGGCAACACCCACACGGAGACCTCTTTCGTCGGGCGGCGCACCACGCAGTTGCGCGAAATGGCCCGCGAGGCGGTGCGCAAAGCGGTCAAGGCAGACGAAAACCATGCGGTGATCTTCACCGGATCGGGCGCGACCGGCGCGGTGGACAAGCTGGTGCGGGCCTTTTCGATGAAGGGGCTCTCGGATGGTGTCGTGTTTGTTGGCCCCTATGAGCATCACTCCAACGATCTGCCCTGGCGCGAAAGCGGCGCGACGGTGGTGCGGGTGCCTTTGAATGCGGCGGGCACGATCTGTCTTGAAACGCTGGAGCGCGAAATCACGGCCCATGCGGGTGCACCGCTTAAAATCGGGGCGTTTTCGGCCGCTTCGAATGTCACCGGCGTGCGCACCGACCTGCGTGCCGTGGCGCGGTTGCTTCATGCTCATGACGCGGTCTTCGTGGCCGATTTCGCGGCGGCAGCGCCTTATATGCCCGTCGAGCTTGCGGAAAGTGCCGCGGGTGCGGGCGATCGGATCGATGCCGCGGTGATCTCGCCGCACAAGTTCCCCGGCGGTCCCGGTGCCTCCGGTCTGTTGATTGCCGAGCGTAGCCTGTTTGATAGCGCTCGCCCGACCCTGACGGGGGGCGGCACGGTGAGCTATGTGACGGCCGAAGGGCATAGCTATATTTCCGATCCGGAACATCGCGAGGAAGGCGGCACACCTGCGATTGTCGACAACATCCGCGCAGGCATGGTGATGCAACTCAAACGGGATATGGACGAGACCCGCGTCGAGGCCCGCGAAACCGTGCTCACCCGCCGGATGGAAGATGCCCTGCGTGCCATTCCGGGGATGGAGCTTCTGGGGCCGTCCAATGTGCCACGCCTCGGGATTTTCTCTTTTAACCTGCGGGTTAAAGGGCGGCTGTTGCATCACAATTATGTCGTGGCGCTGCTCAATGATCTCTTCGGGATTCAGGCCCGTGGCGGGTGCTCCTGTGCCGGACCTTACGGTCATGCCTTGCTCGACATCGATCAGACCACCAGCGCACGTCACGAAGCGGCGGTGCAGCATGGTCATTCGATCTTCCGTCCGGGCTGGGCGCGGTTCGGGATCAACTGGTTCTTTGACGAAGAAGACGTTGACAAGATCGCCGCCGCAATCCGTTTCGTTGCCGAACACGGGCTCGATATGCTGGCGTATTATCGCCTCGACGCGGTCGAAGGCATCTGGCGCGCCACGTCTGCTTTCGAAGACACATGCCCCGCCGCGCTTTCCTCTCTGTGGCAGGGGCAGGGGGCCTCTGCCGATCTTGTGCCCGATTTCGAGACCTGTCTGGAAGAGGCCCGCCGGCTGGCGGAAGATGTTAAAGAACAGGCCTGCGCTAACGGGCCGGAGTTGTCCTCCGAGGAAGAGGCGCTGCGCTGGTTCTGGTTGCCCCATGAGGTGACTGACATGAAAACGAAAGGGGCTGCGTGATGGCTGTCGAGTTTCCGAAATCCCTCTGGGCGGCAACCGCGCCGGAGCGGCCCCTGTCTCCCCTGCTGCAAGGCGTCGAAGAAACGGATGTCGCCATCATTGGCGCAGGGTTTACTGGCCTGTCTGCCGCCATCGAAGCCCGCAAGCGCGGCCATGCGGTCACTGTGATCGAGGGCAAGGCTGCGGGGTGGGGCGCCTCCGGTCGTAACAACGGTCAGGTCATTCCGATCCTGACCTCTGCGGAGCCGGATGTCTGGGTCTCGCGCTATGGAGATGCGGGCAAACGCATGGTGCGCCTCATCGGCAACTCGGGCGATGTTCTGTTTGATCTGGTTCGTGAATTCGGGATGCAGGCTGAGGCCGAGCAAAGCGGCTGGTTCCAGCCGGCGCATAGTCCCGGTCGTGTGAAACTGTCGCAGAAACGGGTCGATGCGTGGCAGCGTCACGGGTTTCCGGCGGAATTGAAAGACGCCAAAGCCTGTGCCGACCTACTGGGCTCGGAGTTCTGGCATGGCGGGATGTATAACCCGACCGGTGGGCACATCAACCCGCTGGCGCTGGCGCGTGAAATGGCGCGTGTGGCGGAACATCTGGGCGCTGTGATCCATGAGGAAAGCCCCGCGACTTCCTTTGAGCGTGTGGGCAGTCAATGGATCATTAAAACGCCCAAGGGCACGCTGAAAGCCCGCGCGCTGATTATGGCGAGCAACGCCTATACGGGCGAGTTGGCTCCGCGTCTCGCACCGCGCATTGCCCGTTCGATCGTGCCGGTGCTGAGCTGGCAAATGGCGACAGAACCAGTGGGCGACAATCTGCGCCAGAAATTCCTGCCGGGACGTCAGGCCGTGTCGGACACCCGTGGCGATCTGCGGTTCTTCCGCTATGACGCGCGCAACCGTTTGATCACCGGCGGGGCTGTGATCGGCTCTATTGATGTGGCTAACCGCGTGCGCCGGAAAGCGGCGAAAAATCTGGCCGAAGCCTTTCCTGAACTGGGGGTGCCGGAGATGAACCATGTCTGGTCCGGCTATATCGGCATGAACTGGGACCGCTTCCCGCGCGTGCACAGGCTTGGCCCTGATGGCTGGGCATGGATCGGTTGCAACGGGCGCGGCGTGGCGCTTGGCACGTCCTTGGGGCGCGAGTTGGCTCGTGCGGCAACTGGACAGCCCGAAGATGAACTGGCCTTGCCGGTGACCGAGCCGCATCCCTTCCCGATGCACGGGATCGTGCGGCGCGTCGCTCCCACCTATTTAACCTGGCTCAAACGTCAGGACCATAAGGAGATCAACCTGTGACGGAGACACCCATGGCAGAAGCCAAAGGCATGGATTTAAACGAACTTCCGATCCTTCTACGCCGGAAGATCGAAGCAATGATCCTCAAGCATGTGTTTGATGTCATCAGTGAACGCTCAGGTCGGGAAGAGGCCGAGGCTGTGCTCGATGCCGCCGTGTCGAAATCCGCAATCGAACAGGGAAAGATGCTGGCTGACGAGTTGGGCCATGTACCCGATCTGACGGATTTTGCGGCGATCCAGCCCAACTGGACCCGCGAGGATGCGCTCAGGATCGAGACTATTGAGATGTCCGAAGAAAAGATGGATTTCAATGTCGTGAAATGCCGCTATGCGGAGATGTATCAGGAGATGGGGCTGGGCGACATCGGGCACCTTTTGTCGTGCAACCGCGACGGGGATTTCTGCATCGGTTATAACCCCGATATCGAGATGACCCGCACCCAAACCATCATGAAAGGCGCAAGCCATTGCGACTTCCGCTACCGCATGAAAAAGGAGGCCTGAGCTATGGCTGTTGAAAACTGGGTTGCCCAGCAGGTTGCCGATCTGACGGAGTTTCGCCGCGATCTGCATATGAACCCCGAACTTCTCTATGACGTCAAACGCACCGCTCAAAAGGTGGCCGAAGCCCTGCGTGCGGCGGGGGTGGACGAGGTCCATGAGGGCATCGGCCAGACCGGTGTTGTCGGTGTGATCAAAGGCCAGAGCAATGCATCCGGTCGCATGATCGGGCTGCGCGCCGATATGGATGCGCTTCCGATCGTCGAGGAAACGGGGAAGCCCTACGCTTCGCAAGTGGCGGGAAAGATGCATGCCTGCGGACATGACGGCCACACGACAATGCTCTTGGGCGCAGCACGGCATCTGGCCGAAAGCGGCGCGTTTGACGGCACGGTGATCGTGATTTTCCAACCCGCCGAAGAAGGCGGCGCCGGTGCGCGCGCGATGATCGAGGACGGACTTTTCACTCGCTGGCCTTGCAATGAGGTCTACGGGATGCACAACCGCCCGAACCTGCCGCTTGGACAGTTTACCATCAATTCGGGTCCGATCATGGGCTCTGTCGATGAGGTAAAAATCACCATCACCGGACGCGGCGGCCATGCGGCGCGGCCCGAGCAGAACATTGATCCGCTGCCAATTGCGGGTGCGCTTTTGCAAGCGGTGCAGACCCTCACCTCGCGCAATATGGACCCGATCGACAGTGCGGTGGTTTCGCTTTGCACCATTCAGGCGGGCAATGCGTTCAACGTCATTCCCCAAGATGTCACCTTAACCGGCACAGTGCGGACATTGCGCGAAGAGGTGCGGGATATGATTGAAGAACGTCTGCACATCATGACCGGAAATATCGCAGCGGCCTTCGGAGCGGTGGGGAAACTTGACTATATCCGGCACTACCCTGTGACGGTGAACCACGAACATGAAACCGAACTGGCGGCGAAAGCCGCGCAGGAGGTTGCAGGTGTCGAAAATGTCCATCTCGACATGCCGCAAACACTTGGCGGAGAGGATTTTTCCTTCATGCTCAACGAAGTGCCCGGCGCGATGATCAACATCGGCAACGGCCCTTCGGCGGCTTTGCACCATCCGAAATACGACTTCAATGATGATGTTATTCCTTGGGGCAGCTCCTATTGGACCACATTGGTGCGTCAGAGATTGCCTCTTGGGTGAGTGATGCCTTTCCCGACACGTCGGGACGTATTTGCAGAATGTCAAAACACCGGCTCCGAGAGGGGCCGGTGTTAAGCATTTCAATTTGGGACATGGACGGTGTTGGCATTCAATCGGTGCCGTCTGCCTGTTGTCAGTCCGAGATTGCGCCTTCTTCATCGCGCGAGCTATGCATCTTTGTTTTCACCTTGCGCCCGATGATCAAGGGCAAGATGAACCCTATGATTGCGATGAGCCAGAGTGTGATCGACAGCGGGCTGTCAATCAGGGTCATCCAGTCGCCGTTATCGATACTGATGGCGCGGCGCAGGTTGTTCTCCATCGAATTGCCAAGAAGCGTCCCGAGAATGATCGGCACCAAGGGGACATCCAGTTTGCGCAGAACCCAACCCATGACGCCAAAGCCGATCATGACTAGGAGATCGAAAGACGAGCCGGAAATCCCGTAAATACCGACAAAAGAAACCATTGCAACAATCGGCATCAGGATGCGGGGCGGCACCATTAACACGCGCGTGAACAGACCGATCATCGGAATGTTCATCGCCAGCAGCATGATGTTGGCAATAAAGAGTGCTGCAATGAGGCCCCAGACCACGTCCGGATTTTGTGAAAACAGCAACGGTCCTGGAGTGATATTGAGCGAGAGAAGCACGGCCAACAGGACGGCGGTTGTGCCAGACCCCGGCACACCCAGCGCGAGCATTGGTACGAGTGCGCCACCTGCAGCCGCGTTGTTGCCTGCTTCAGGGGCGGCAACACCACGCGGATCGCCTTTGCCGAATGTTTTACCTTCGCTATCCACCAGACGCTTCTCGAACGCATAGGAGATGAAGGATCCGAGCGAAGCCCCCGCACCGGGCAGAACTCCGGCGATAAAACCGAGGGCTGTGGAGCGAATCATGGTGGGGGTGGTTTGTTTGAGCATCGACAGCGGAGGGGTGAGGCGTCCTACCTGAATTTTGTCGGCGCTTCCGTTTGCATCCCCATGACGGTGCTCGAGAAAGATGAAGACTTCAGACAGTGCAAACAGACCTACGATCGCCACAAGGAAATCCAGCCCGTCATAGAGATGCACTTCACCAAAGGTAAAGCGTGGCACGCCGGTCTGAGTATCCACGCCGATCATCGCGAGGCCAAGCCCCAAAGCTGCGGCAAATGCGGATTTGGCCTGATTGGTGGAGGAAACTCCGCCAAGGGTCATGAAGGCTAGAGCAAAGAGGGCGAAATATTCCGCGGGGCCGAACAGAAGTGCAATTTTGACGAGTTGAGGGGCCAGAAAGATGAGACCCCAAGTGGCAAAGAAGGCACCGACAAAAGACGCGATACCGGAAAGGGACAGGGCCTGCCCCGCCATCCCGTTTTTCGCCATAGGGTGCCCATCAAGACACGTCATCATCGCCGGTTCGTCACCGGGGATATTGAGCAAGATCGAGGAGATGCGCCCACCATACATGGCGCCGTAATAAACGGACGTCAGGAGAATGAGGGAAGGCGTGGCTCCGAGCCCGAGTGTGAAGGCCAATGGGATAAGGATCGCCACGCCGTTCGATGGCCCGAGGCCGGGCAATGCACCCATGATCGTGCCCAGAAAACATCCCAACAGAGCAAGTAGGAGGTTCTGCCACGTCAGCGCGATAGCAAAGCCGTCAGCAAGAGAAATCAGAGTATCCATGTGACACTTCCTTTTAAAAGCCGAGCGGTCCGCGCGCGAGCGAGAGACCAAGGAGCAGGTGGAAAACGATGTAGATGCCAAGCGATGTGCCAACACCAGTCACAACGGAGGCAACGGCACCAGAACCCAGCCGCCATGTGAGGTAGGTCGCGGCGAATGCGGTCGAGAAAACAAAGCCGATGACAGGAAGAAGCTCGGCATAGAGGACCATGACGACAACTGCGGCCATAATTTCAACGAAACGCCCGAGGTCGGGCCAGGACGGCGATGCGTCGGGCTTGAGTGCGATTCCGATGGAACTCAGCCCCAGAATGGTGGCGATAATCAACGGAAATGCTTTGGGTCCAACAACATCGGATAGAAAGCTTTCTTCAATCGCCAAGGACGCAAAGGCGAACCCAATGGCGAGAAGAAGACCGAAAAGACCAAAAACGCGATCACTCATGATGGTCTCCTTATGTAAGGGATGATACGCGGCACGTTTGCCGCTAAAGGAGAGCGCCGCACATAAAATGCGACGCTCAAAACGATCACTTGAGACAGGCTTATCTGAGGATGCCGATCTCTTTGGAGATTTTCTGGATTTGAGCCACGTTGTCTGCCACAAAGGCTTCGAACTCAGGGCCTTGCAGATCAAGAGGAGCGAGGCCGTTATTCGCCATGATTGCTTTCCATTCGTCGGAGGCATAAAGCGCGCCTATTTTGGAAACCCAAGTATCATAGGCTTCATCGCTCATGTCGCCGGGGGCATAAAATCCGCGCCAGTTTGCGCCAATGGCGTCAACACCTTGTTCGCGTGCTGTCGGGAAATCCGCAAATTCACCTTCCAGCCGCTCCGGAGCAAGCACCGCAATCACGCGGATATCGCCGCTGTCGACAAATCCTTTGGCTTCGGAAAGGTCTCCCGTGAACGCTTGGACCGAACCAGCCAGAAGCTGGGTCACAGCTTCGCCGCCACCATTAAAGGCGATGTATTTTACGGTTCGCACATCTTCGACACCATAGGCATCCGCAGCAATCAGAACTTTCAGGTGATCCCAGCCACCCACAGCAGAGCCGCCAGCGACCGAAATCGAAGAGGAATCGGTCTTGATCATCTCTAGCAGGGTCGGGAGGTCCGCAATGTCACTATCTGCGGCCACGGCAATCACACCATAATCCGCCCCGATAGAAGCCAGCCAGCGCACCTGATCCATTGTGTTGCCCGGAAATGCACCTTGCGCCAAGCGGGTCGCGGTCGCCGAAGATGCGGCGACAATCAGGTTGTCGTCATCGCCACGTTTGTTGACGACTTCCGCATAGGCAACGCCACCGCCGCCGCCGGCAAGGTTGACGACTTGAAGTGTTTTGTCGAGCAAGCCAAGATCTTGCATGGATTTACCCACCTGACGGCAGGTAAAATCCCAACCGCCGCCGGGGTTGGCCGGTGCGATACATTCGGGGTTTTCGAGGGTGAATCCGTCAGCAAATGCGCCGAGCGTAGATGCGCCGAGCAGGGCAGCAGCGAGGGTGAGGCGCGTGGCCTTGATAATCATGTGTCTTACTCCTCCACATTGTTTTCTGTCGGGCCGTATGGCCGCCCGAAGTCCAAAACTTTCGCACCGTAGCTTTTCGGCCTCCTCGCGAAAGGTTATGAGAGAAATGTAATCGGCCAACCTGTCACGAACCTGTCATGAGCGACAAGGATCGGTTTTTGGAGGATACATGCGGGTACTGATCGTCGAAGATGCGGCGGATGTTTCTGAAGCTATTGCCATACGTTTGGGCAAGTTCGGCATGGCATGCGATGTTGCGGACACCTGTGAATCTGCAGAGGACTACCTTGCGGTCCAGCGCTATGATGTGGTGGTGCTTGATATCAACCTGCCTGATCGCAACGGCACCGAATTGTTGCAAGACATGCGCTCTGCCGGGAACCGGACGCCTGTGTTGATGTTAACGGCTTTGTTCTCTGTCGATGATCGCGTGACAGCACTTGATCTTGGCGCAGATGATTATCTCATCAAACCCTTCGACCAACGCGAACTCGAAGCGCGGCTGCGCGCTTTGGTGCGTCGTGAGGCTGAGCAAAAATCCGATGTCGTCACGCTTGGCCCGCTCAAGTTTTCGCCTGCCGGACTTTCCGCGACCTTGGAGGACGTGCCTCTCAACCTCACCCGACGTGAGGCAACTCTGCTGGAGCTTTTACTGCGCAATCAAAAAACTCCGTTGAGCAAGAAACGTCTCTATGACGGTCTTTTCGCGTTTGAGGATGCGGATGTTGGCGTGAATGCAATCGAGCTCTATATCGCGCGTTTGCGCAAGAAACTCGCCGCTTCCAGCGTCTCTATCGAGACGCGCCGTGGGGTCGGGTACCGGATTTGCAATGATGGATGATCCTCTCGATGCTATCGCCGCTTGCACTGCGGGAAGCGAACGATCCTTACTTGCGCGTGTCATGGCGGGAGTGTTCACGCTTCTGGCGATGGGTGGCATTGTGGTCGCAGTTGCTGCCTTTGCCTATGGTCGCAACGCCGCTCGCCAGTCGTTTGATAGAATTCTCCTCGGTGCAGCCAACGATATTGCCGAAAGTCTAATTGTCCAAGATGGCCAACCGGTTGCCAATATTCCGGCGTCTGCTTTCGGGCTGCTGGCGCTGGCTGAGAACGACCGGATCTATTACTCGATTCAGGGGCCTGATGGTGCTGTGCTCACTGGATATTCGGGCGGGGCGAAAACGGCCAACCTCAACGATACGCTTACCTCACCCGTGTTTTATGATAGCCGGATGCAAACAGAGCGGGCACGGTTTGTCACTGTGGCGCGGCTGTTTTCGGAGCGTGACTTTTCGGGCGCAGTCTATGTCACGGTCGGACATACGCTAAGGGCGCGCAATGCTATGGCGCTGGGCCTGACGAAAGGGGCCTTGGTGATGACTGGGTTCGGCGGCTTGGCGCTGCTTCTGGGGGCGTTTCTGGTGATCCGCTCCTCTATGAAACCTCTGGACACACTTACGCGCGAGCTTTCCCAACGAAACCCATATGACCTCACGCCCATGTCGACGCAGGGTCCGGCAGAGGTTGCTGTTATGGTGCATGCCCTGAACCGGTTCATGCAACGGCTGGACCGTCAGGTTGACGCTATGAAGCATCTCATCTCCGATACGGCACATCAGCTACGCACTCCGGTTGCGGCCATCCGTGCGCAGGCAGAGCTTGCCATAGAAGATGATGCAGAAGACCGTCGGGTGCAGCGTCTCGAACGTTTGGTAAAACGCACACGCTCTCTGGGGACGTTGCTTGATCAAATGTTGTCCCGCGCCTTGGTAATGCACCGCACAGACAATGCGCCCCCCGCGTCCATTGATTTGCGAGACATTGCCCTGCGTATTTTTGAAGAAAGAGATCACGAGTTTCTCGCGCCGGAAATTGAGGTGGGGCTTTCGATCGGAGAGCATCCGGTGATCGTGATTGCCGATGATATTTCTCTTACTGAGGCGGTAAAAAACATGCTGGCCAATGGCCTGCGGCATGGTGTTTCGCCCGTCACTTTGGGGGTTTCCAAGGAGCAAGGCTGCGCCACGATCTGGGTTCAGGATTCCGGCTCTGGCCCACCCCGCGAGGTCATGAGCACGATCGGACAACGTTTCGAGCGCTCCGCCGCCTCCAAAGGTGACAGCGCCGGTCTCGGACTGTCGATTGTTCACGCCGTTGCCAGAGCGTTCAACGGCAAGGTTCTGATGGAACATCTTGATACGGGATTTCGCGTCACGTTGTCATTTCCTGCACAAGAAGAGGAAAGCTTGCCATGAAGCGCGTGACATTTTTCAGAAGCCTCGCAACCACTTTGATTGCTTGCGCCTTCTCCTTACCCGGCCATGCACAAGAGGCTACCGCGTTTTTCTCGCCCCCTGAGGATACAGCGGACATCACACTCACGATCCGGTCGACAACGGACATTGCCACTTTTGCGCAGCTTCTTGATGCATTTGTCGCGACCCACCCGAACGTCGATCTCCATTATGAGCAATGGGGCTCGAACAATCTCTATGTCGATAGCCTCAGCGCCTGTGATGGCAGGCGTCAGTCAGCGGATGTAGTCATTTCTTCCGGTGTTCACCAGATGGTCGATCTCGTCAATCGCGCCTGTGCAAGCGCTTACCAATCTGACCTCACAGCGCAATTGCCCCTCCACCGAAAATGGCGTGACGAGCTTTGGGGCATTACACGGGAGGCGGCCGTTATTGTTTACAACAAGAGCCTTGTCCCTGCCGCTGATGTGCCCCGCACGAGGTTTGCGCTTCTTGACCTGATGCGACGTCCTTCAAATGCCTATCGGGGCAGGATTGCAACCTACGACATTGAACGTTCCGGCCTCGGATTTTTGTTTGCGTTTATGGATAGTCAGCAGGCAACCACATTTGGCGGGATGCTGGAATCCTTTTCGCGTGCCGATGCTGTTGCCACCTGTTGCTCTGCAGAGCTGATCGCCAGCGTAAATGATGGTCAGTACAAGATAGCGTATAATGTCCTTGGCTCCTATGTGGACAGGACATCCTACAGAAACCTTGGCGTCATATTTCCTGAAGATTACACGATGTATCTGTCGCGCGCACTTATGATACCGAAAGATGCCCGTCACAAAGAGGCGGCAGCACAGTTTCTGGATTTTCTCCTCTCCCCAGAAGGGCGTGCGCTTTTGCAAGAGGCAAACCTTATTCAGAACAGCGACCAAGCGGAGAACCTCCGTTCGGATAGCAATGATCGCTACATTCCGATTGCGCCGACATTGCTGGTAGCGATGGATGCACATAGACGTGACCAGTTCATCGCCAAATGGCACGACAGCTTTAAAGCGGAGGACGCGCCTTAGCATCTTGCTCATTGCGCGATATTTCCGCGAGGTTTGGCTGATGTCTCTAACCGATACAAAGAGTTTGTCTGGCGAGCCATAGCCGCCCGCCAGACCGTGACGCCGTTCTTAGAACGGGCTGTCTTCGTAGTAGAAGTCCATCGCGTTGTCCTGTGTGACCAGAACAGAGCCGATTGTGAATGTGCCCGACACGGCCGCATTGGAGGTCAGACCGACAGCGGTCATCTCAATTGCCGTTGAAATCATGGACGGCGGATAGGTCACATCGGCAGGGATCATCGGGTCACCATCTGCAACCCGCTTGATCATTTCCTTCATCCCCGCACCGCCGAGAACGAACTGGATATCATCGCGCCCCGCCGCCTCGATCGCCGCGAGTACACCGATGGCCATATCGTCATCAGAGGCCCAGACCGCGTCGATATGCGGGTATTTGGACAGGTAATCTTCCATAACAGTAAAGCTGTCATCACGGTTCCAGTTGCCATGCTCCATCGCCAGAACATTGATGCCGGAGCCTTCGATTGCCGCGGTGAACGCATCGACGCGTTCATTGTCAATCGTGGTCGGAATGCCGCGCAGCACGACAATGTCACCACCATCGGGCATCTGGGAAACCATAAATTCGCCGGAGACCCGTCCGAAGCCGCTATTGTCACCGGCGACATAGAGATCTTCAATGCCTGGCACCGACAGGCCACGGTCCACCACCGTGACCCAAGCGCCGGACTCGGCGACGGCCTGAACCGGCGGGGTCAGCGGGTCGGATTCAAAGGGCAGGACGACCAGAGCGTCGATATTGCGCACAGCGACCATGTCCTCGATATCGTTGACCTGTGTGCCTGGATCTGGAGCGGTGGCGAGGACAAAGTCGAGATTGGGATAGACCTCTTCGAGCCGCTCGACGGTTTGCTTGGCATGAAAGTTCATCCCGCCAGCCCAGCCGTGAGTGGCGGCAGGAATGGACACGCCGATCACCTTCGTGTCCTGCTCTTGTGCATAGGCCGACGTTCCGATGAGAGTGGCCACTGTTGCGGCCATGATTTTGGCAGAAAGTTTCATTTTGCTCCTCCCTGAGCTTGGTTCCGACAGCTATTGAGCCGCCTTGCGTTCGCGCTGCAAGATAACAGCGAGAATGATGATAACCCCTTGGATCGCGCCGTTCAGATAGGGCGAAACAAAGTCGGTCAAATTCAGAATATTGTCGATCAGGCTGAGGATCAGCACACCGATCACAGTGCCCCAGACTCGCCCGAATCCGCCTTTGAGCACGGTGCCGCCGATGATAACGGCGGCGATGGCTTCCAGTTCCCAAAGCACGCCGGTGGAGGCGGAGGCGGATCCGAGACGCGGCACATACATGATGGTGGCGACCCCGACGAGCAGCCCGAGGGCCGCATAGGTCAACATTCGTGTGCGATTGACATTGACGTTGGAATAATGCGCGACGTGTTCATTGGAGCCGGTTGCGGCGCAATGGCGCCCGAAGGCCGTGCGCGACATGATGATTTCTCCGACGATCACCACGATGGCAAAGACGATAATGGGCCAACTGATCCCGAAAATGCCGTCAAAGTAGACAGGCCGGTAAAAAGTGCGCAGCCCGAAATCCAGCGACAGGGTGCCCCCATCTGCCAGCCATGTGACGAGGCTGCGGTAGATGCCCATAGAACCAAGGGTGACGATGAAGGCTTCGATGCCCAATGTCGTGATCAGAAAGCCGTTGAGCAGACCCGCAATCACACCGGCGACAAGCGCCACAGCCATGCCCAGCAGAATGATGGGCACGCCGACTCCCAAACTCGGCAGAGCGGCGTTCATGGTCAGGATCATAAGTCCGGCAATAAAAGCCGCCATAGAGCCAACCGAGAGGTCAAGCCCGCCTGCGGTGATGACAAAGGTCATGCCAACGGCGATGATCCCGATAAAAGCAGAGCGGGCCAGCACATTGGTGATATTGGCCGCGCTGAGGAAGTTCGGGTTCATCATGGCCCCGATTGCGATCAGCACGACCAGCGCCAGCACCGGTCCGAGCACGGACATGGAGGGCAGTTTGGCGCGGGTCTTTCCGGCTGGTGTTGAGGTCACATCAGTCATTTGGTCAAGCTCCTTGCGTCGCAAAGACGGGGGATTGTTCGGACGTCGCGCTCAGCCCCATGGACAGGCGGACAATGGCGTCTTCGGTGATGGCTTCTTTGCTCACTTCTCCGCTGATCCGGCCCAGACGCATCACGAGAATCCGGTCTGCGAGGCCCATCAGTTCGGGCATCTCCGAAGAAATGACGATGATCGGCACGCCTTGGGCGGCCAGATCACGCAAGAAGGCGTAGATTTGTTGTTTCGTCCCGATGTCGATGCCACGGGTGGGTTCATCCACGATCAGGATGCGCGGTTCGGAAAGCATGACTTTCGCCAGAAGCAGCTTTTGCTGGTTGCCGCCAGAAAGATTGCCGACCTTCACGTCACGGCGGCCTGCGCGGATATCGAATTCGCCAATGGCGTCATCCAGTGCCTTTTCCTCGGCCTTTCGGTCAATGAAACGCGCACCGAACCTGTCCAGCGTTTGCAGGGTCAGGTTCTCACGCATTCCCCATCCCAAAAGAAGACCGCGCAGTTTGCGATCTTCTGTCAGGTAGCAAAGCCCGTGGCGCTGTGCATCTGCGGGGGTGCGGATGTTAACGGTGTTACCAAAAATCGTGATCCGGTCCGCCGAGGCGGGCCGTAATCCGGCGAGGCCTTCCATCATCTCGGTGCGCCCCGCGCCGATCAACCCGCCCAGCCCCAGAATTTCGCCCGCACGGAGGTCAAAAGAGACGTTTTCGGAAAATCCCGGCACGGTGAGGTTCTGGACCGACAGCACCACCTCGCCGGTCCCGCCTTCGGGCTTGGCAGGGTAGAGATCGGAGACATCGCGGCCAACCATGCCTGTAGCCATGCCATCTTCGTCAATCTCGCTGGTCGGACCGGAATGGACCACACGCCCGTCGCGCATGATGGTCACGATATCGGAAATACCGGCGACTTCATCGAGCTTATGCGAAGTGAACAGGATTGCGGTTCCCTGTTCCCTGAGGGCACGAACCTGATCCATCAGAACGGCGGTTTCCCGCGTGGTCAGCACTGCTGTCGGCTCGTCCATAATCAGGACGCGCGCATCCCGCGACAGGGCCTTGGCGATCTCGACCATCTGCTTTTCCGAGTTGGACAGAGAGGACACCGGCGCATCCGGGTCGACGGCGCATTTCACCCGTTCAAGATAGCTGCGTGTCAGTCGCCGCATCCGCGCTTTGTCAAGCAACGGGCCGCGCCGCAGTTCCCGCCCCAGAAAGATGTTCTGCTCGACCGTCAGTTGTTCAGCGAGGTTGAACTCCTGATGGATCATCACGACGCCCGCTGCCTCACCCTCATGCAGACTGTCAAACCGTACAGGCGTTCCGTCCAGCATCACGTTGCCGCTTGTGGCGGGCTGATAGCCGGAGAGGATTTTCATTGTCGTGGATTTCCCCGCCCCGTTCTCCCCGATCAAAGCGTGCACTTCTCCGGCCCTCAGGGACAGATCAATCTCGTGCAGCACCTCGATCGGGCCGAAGCTCTTACTGACGCCGGACAGGGCGAGAACAGGATGTGACATCAGAGCGTCACCCATGCCGCATCCTGCGCGGAGGAACTCACACAGGCGGAGATAAAGGCCATGCCCTCCAGTCCTGCCTCGATCCCAGGCAAGAGACCCATAGCGGTTGCTTTGTCGGTGCCATTCTGAACCGCGCGGATGGCCTCGGCGGCTTCGTTGTAAATCGTAGCAAAGCCTTCCAGATAGCCTTCGGGATGCCCTGCGGGGATGCGGCTGACCGCAGCGGCTGCGGCACCGGCGCCTGCACCATTTCTGGTGATCAGACGTTTGGGTTCTCCTTGCGGGGTGAACCAGAGGTAATTCGGGTCTTCCTGAGACCATTCTATCCCGCCCTTGCTCCCATAGACACGCAGCTTAAGCGCGTTCTCGTTGCCCGGCGCGACCTGAGACGACCAGAGCATCCCGCGCGCACCAGAGGCAAAGCGCAACAGCACATGGGCATTGTCATCAAGTGTGCGTCCGGCCCCGAAGGCTTGCATGTCTGCCGCCAGTTTTTCGACCGACAGACCCGTTACAAAACAGGCGAGGTTGTGGGCATGAGTGCCGATGTCACCGACCGATCCGCCCGCACCGGAGCGTTTCGGGTCGGTCCGCCATTCAGCTTGTTTGACGCCCTCTTTCTCAGCGGGGCTGGTGAGCCAGTCCTGCGGATATTCGACCTGAACAATGCGGATATCGCCAAGATCACCGGCGTGCACCATATCGCGGGCCTGCCGGATCATCGGATAGCCCGTGTAGTTATGTGTCAGGATAAAAAGCGCGTCACTGTCAGCCACGGACCGCGCCAGATCCTGCGCGTCATCCAGCGTCGAGGTCAAAGGCTTGTCGCAAATTACATGGATGCCTTTTGCGAGAAAAGCCTTCGCGGCGGCCGCATGGACGTGGTTCGGGGTTACGATGCTGACCGCCTCAATCCCGTCTTCGCGTGCAGCTTCTGCCTCGGCCATCTCGGTGAATGATCCGTAACTGCGGTTGATGCCGAGCGCCCTGGCGCTGGCTTCGGATTTCTCCGGTGTCGAGGATAGCGCTCCGGCCACCAGTTCGAACCTGTCGTCGATCCGCGCGGCGATGCGATGCACCCCGCCGATAAAGGCGTCATTTCCGCCGCCGATCATACCCAAACGAATACGTTTCATCAATCGATCCCCAACATTTTACGATTTGCAGCCTCATCCGTGCCGCCATCTGCGAAGTCATCAAATGCGCGTTCCGTGACGCGGATGATGTGGTCTTTCACAAATTGTGCCCCTTCGCGCGCACCGTCTTCGGGATGTTTGAGCGCACATTCCCATTCGACCACGGCCCAGCCGTCAAAATCATTGGCCGCCATTTTGGAGAAGACCGCGCCGAAATCCACCTGACCGTCGCCCAGACTGCGGAACCGTCCTGCACGGTTGACCCAGGATTGATAGCCCGAATAGACACCTTGTCGCCCAGTCGGATTAAATTCCGCGTCTTTCACATGGAACATGCGGATGCGGTCTTTGTAGATGTCGATATTGTCGAGATAATCGAGGCACTGAAGCACATAGTGCGACGGGTCATAGAGCATACAGGCGCGGTCGTGATTTCCGGTGCGCTCAAGGAACATCTCGTAGGTGATCCCGTCATGAAGGTCTTCACCCGGATGGATCTCATAACAGACATCAACGCCACAATCTTCGGCATGGTCGAGAATGGGTAGCCAGCGCTTGGCCAGTTCCTCGAATGCGGTTTCGATCAGACCGGCAGGGCGCTGAGGCCACGGGTAGATATAGGGCCATGCCAAGGCGCCGGAGAATGTCGCATGTGCGCCGATGCCCATATTCTTGGAGGCAGACAAAGCTTTTTTGACCTGCTCGACCGCCCATGCCTGACGCGCCTTCGGATTGCCGCGCACTTCAGGAGCCGCGAAACCGTCAAACGCATCGTCGTAGGCGGGGTGGACGGCAACAAGCTGGCCTTGCAAATGGGTTGACAGTTCGGTGACCGTGACACCGTTTTCGGCGGCCTGTCCCTTGAACTCGTCGCAATAGTCATTGCTTTCAGCGGCCTTGTCGAGGTCGATCAGACGCGCATCCCAACTGGGTACCTGAACTCCTTTATAGCCGCAGTCTGCCGCCCATTTGGTGATGCTGTCCCACGAGTTGAACGGCGCTTCGTCACCTGCAAATTGCGCCAGAAACAGCGCGGGTCCTTGAATGGTCTTCACGGTTTTTCTCCTCCCTGTTCAACCGCGTTCAAACGAAACGGTTCACAATATTTTCCAAGATTTCCTGACGACCGGACTGCGGTTGCGGATTGATCCCGTCGGCTTCGACCTGTGCGGCGATGGTGCCCAGATCGCTTTTGAGAAGTGCCTGACCTTTCGGCGTCTCCCATCCGGCGTAGCGTTCGTTGCGCATTGCTTCTAGCGTGCCGTCCTCCAGCATGGCCGCTGCCGCTTTGAACCCGCGGGCGCAGACATCCATTGCACCGGCATGTCCGGCAATCAGATCCACCGGATCAAGAGACTGACGGCGCAGTTTGGCGTCGAAATTGGTCCCGCCGGTGGTGAATCCGCCTGCCTTGAGAACCTCGTAATAGGCCAAGGCCACTTCCGGCACGTTATTGGGGAACTGGTCGGTGTCCCATCCGGACTGATAGTCATTGCGGTTCATGTCGATGGAGCCGAATATTCCGAGAGCAGAGGCCAGCGCCAGTTCGTGTTCAAAAGAATGACCGGCAAGGATGGCGTGGCCTTGCTCGATGTTCATCTGCACTTCGTTTTCAAGTCCGAACTCCTTGAGGAAACCGTAGACAGTGGCCACGTCGAAATCATACTGGTGCTTGGTCGGTTCCTGCGGCTTGGGCTCGACAAGGATCGCCCCTTTGAAGCCGATCTTGTGTTTATACTCGACCGCCATTTGCAAGAGCCGTCCGGCTTGTTGGCGTTCGCGCTTCAGGTCGGTGTTGAGCAGGGTTTCATAGCCCTCGCGCCCGCCCCAGAGCACATAGTTCTGGCCGCCCATCTTATGCGTGGCATCCATACAGTTTTTCACCGTGGCGGCTGACCATGCGAAAATTTCGGGGTCGGGGTTGGTGGCCGCGCCCGCCATGAAGCGACGGTTGGAAAAGAGGTTGGCAGTTCCCCAAAGCAGCTTGGTCTTGCTGCTTTCCATTTTCTCGCTGAGGTAGTCGACCATCTCTTCGAAGTTACGCTTGCTCTCGGCAAAGCTGTCGCCTTCGGGGCGGATGTCGGCATCATGCCAACAGAAGAACGGCACATTGAGCAGGTCGAACATCTCGAAGGCAACATCGGCTTTCATCTTTGCCAGATCCATCGTGTTGCCAAACCATGGCCGTTCAAAGGTCTGCCCGCCAAAGGGATCATCTCCGGGCCAGGCAAATGAATGCCAATAGGCGACGGCAAAACGCAGATGATCTTCCATGCGCTTGCCCATGACGATCTCGTCAGGATTGTAATGATGGAAAGCCAACCCCTCGGATTGCGGGTCATAGCGAAGCGGGGAGATGTCTTTGAAAAAATCGGTCATCGGGGCACTTTCCTGATCAGTTCATTTCGGTTGGAAGGTTGTCGCGCACATAGATCGCCGGAATGAGCTCCGGCGAAGGCGGCGGCGGCATTTCATCTGCGATGGCTTGCAGCAGTGCCAAAGCGCGGTTCATTTCAATTTCGGGACGTTGGTCGAGCGCGACATCAACGAAACCGTCTTGGAGCGCATCGCAGACAGTTGTGGAAAGTTCATGGACGATGCAGAAAACTGCGCCTTTCGGATCACGGTCGCGCACGGCGCGCACCAGACCTTCGTTGCCCGCGCCAGCATTGTAGATTGCCGTGACGGGGGAGGCGTCGGACAGATTCTGATGCAGTGTTTTCCGCATCAGTTCGGCTTGGTCCTTGGTCTCGATGACTTCGGAAATCCCGATATTGGGAAAGTCGGCTTCGATCACTTCGCGAAACCCGCTAATCCGGTCGCTGTGGTCGCGAAGATCAAGAGACCCCGCCGTCAGAACAACATGGCCAGCCTTTCCGCCATGGGAGAACCCGATCAGGCGACCGGCGGTGCGGCCAGCCTTGACGTTATCAATCCCGATATAATGGTCGCGGTTGTTCTCTGGCACATCTGAGACGAGCGTGACAATTTTCGTCCCTTCGGCCCGCAGAGCAGTGAGGGAGGTGGAGAGTTTGTCCAGACCCTGTCCGACAAAGGCGACACCATCATAGGTCTTTCCGATCAAACCGGAGAGAGCCTCCTCCAAAGCGCGTGCGTCAAAGGCCTCGAATTCGATCACATCCAGCACCACTCCGGCGGTCTTGAGATGCAATGCGGCGGCTGCAAGCTGGTCATGCATCCGGCCGAAAAAGTCGTGGGATTTGTCGGGCAGAACGAAGGCGAGGTGGTGGTGCCGGTTTTTAGAGAGCTTGGCTGCGGCAATGTTGCGGACATAGCCAAGCTGTGCGACGGCATCATTGACTTTGCGCACCGATTTTTCGGCCACATTGCCGCGCCGGTTCACGACACGATCCGCAGTCGCATAGCTGACGCCCGCCAAAGCGGCGACATCATGAAGTGTCGGGTTTTTCATCTTTCCTCCCGTGCGCAGCACTCCTCCTACTGGCACGGGACTAGAATTGACGCAAAAATGATATACGTCAATCATTTTTTGATATTCTGATTTATTACTTATAAATCAGTTGGATATATTTTTAGTGCTCGTTCGAACTTCAAAGCCACTGAGTCGGAGCCTGCCAGGCTCCTGTGGCCCTATCCCACCGGAACGCCTGCTTCGCCGAAAGGCTGCGCGCCTCAGAAGTCGAGGGAATTGCGTTCGCGATAGCCTTGCAGGAAGCTGGCGAGGCGCGGGTCGGTCGGGTTGTTGAACACGTCACGCGGCGAGCCGGTGGCGACGATCTCTCCGCGTTCCATAAACACCACCCTGTCGGCCACATGCGCGGCAAATCCCATTTCATGGGTGACCACGACCATGGTCATGCCTTCGGCGGCAAGCTGTTTCATCACACCGAGCACCTCGCCCACCAGTTCCGGATCAAGCGCGCTGGTCGGTTCGTCGAACAGCATGATGCGCGGCTCCATAGCGATGGCTCGCGCGATGGCGACCCGTTGCTGTTGTCCGCCGGAGAGGTGGCTGGGATGGTTGTTTTCCTTGTCCGCCAGACCGACCTTGGCCAGCGCCTCGCGGGCACGCGCCTGCGCCTCGGGGCGTTTCAGCCCGCGGACGCGCTCAAGCCCTTCGGCCACGTTCTGCAAGGCGGTCATATGTGGCCAGAGGTTGAATTGCTGGAACACCATGCCGATCTCGCGGCGCATCTCGCGCAACCGGTTCGCGGCCATCACTTTGCCACCGGGGCTGTCATAACCGATCAACTGGTCATCAATCCGCACCTCGCCGCTGTCGTAGAGTTCGAGCACATTGATACAGCGCAGCAATGTGGACTTGCCCGAACCGGACGGGCCGATCAGGCAGGTCACCTTGCCCGGCGGGATGTCGAGACTGACGTCCTTCAGAGCCTGAAACGGGCCATAGAATTTGTTGACATTGCGCAAATGGGCGGAGGCGGCGGTCTGGCTGGTCATCTCTCAGCTCCGATCAAGAAGATAATGGGTGAAGCGGCGCTCCAGACGGCGTCCGAAGCGCGAGATCAATTCGACGAAGCCCCAGAAGAACAGTGCAAGGATCAGGATCGGGGCGACAAACGCGAAGGTTTCGCTCATCATTGTCTGGGTCTGGAACATGATCTCGGGGACGGTGATCATCGACAAGATCACGGTTTCCTTCGTCAGGATGATCGCGAAATTCACCAGTGCGGGCAGGGCAGAGACCATCATGACCGGCACCATGATGCGGGTGATGATCGTCGTGTTGCGAAAGCCGATGGCGCGGGCGGCTTCGACCTGACCGACGGGCACGGCATCAAAACCCGCACGCAGGATTTCGGTGAAATAGGCGCTGCCGTAAATCGTCAATCCGAGGATACCTGCGGGCAGGGCGTCCAGACGCAACCCGATGAGCGGGCCGCCGTAATACAGGACAAAAAGCTGCACGAGGAAGGGCGTGCCACGGATGAATTCGACATAGGCGCGGATCGGATAGCGCAGGAAACCGGGGCCGAACCGGCGGGCGATCTCGATCATGAAGCCGAGCACAAGGCCGAGGAGTGTCCCCAGTGCCCAACTCAGAATGGTGTATCCGAACCCCGTGAGCAGATCGGGGCCGTAGCGTTGGAGTATCTCCGTCATCAGACCATAAGCCTCCGTTCAAGCATGCGTCCGGCCTGTGCAATCACAAGGTTGATCACGAGGTAGATAAAGGCGGCGGCGAGGTAGATTTCGAGGGGGCGATAGGTGGCCGCGGCGATGGACTGGCTCATGCGTGTGATTTCCACAATGCCGACCACGGTGACAAGGGAGCTGGCTTTGACCAGCAGAATCAATTCGTTGACGATGGCGGGCAAGCCGATCTTGAGCGCCTGTGGTAGCAGAATACGGATCCAGACATCGCGGGGCGCCATGCCGATAGCAGCGGCGGCTTCCGCTTGCCCTTGAGGAATGGCATTGAGAGACCCGCGCAGCACTTCCGACAAATAGGCGGCGGCGCAAAGCCCGACGGTCAGGACCGCTGCGGCCAGTGCGGGCACATTGATGCCGATCACAGGCAGCAGGTAATAGGCCGCGAGAAGCTGGATCAACAGCGGGACACCGCGGAAAAAGCTGACATAAAGCGCCGCACTCCGGCGCATCCAGCGCTTGTTCGACAGGGCGGCAGCACAGATCACAGCGCCGAGAATAAGCCCCTCGATACAGCCGAGGACCGAGATCAGGAGCGTGTAGCGCGCCGAGCCGAGCAACACCGGAAAATTTTCCACGATCGTCTGGAATGAAAACATTGCCATGCCTTGAGAATGGGGAGGGCGTTGCGCGGGCGAGCGGACCCCGCCCGCGCGGTTTCGATCTTAGAGTTCGGGCATTGTCGCCGGAAGTTCGGTGGCCATGCCAAACCATTTTTCTTGCATGGCAGCCATACGGCCATCGGCCTTGATCGCGGCAAGAGCTTCGTTCACAGCAGCAGCCAGCGTGTCACCATCCCCCTTGCGGGCTACAAAGCCGAAATAGGTAGGGGTGCCGAAGGGAGGGATGACAACGGCGAAGTTGTCGGGACGTGTAATGGCAAGGTAGCTGAGAAGCGGTGCAGAGCCTGCAACCGCGTCAAGACGGCCAGTCATCAGATCGGCATAGGCCTCGTCCGGTGTGCCGTAACCTTTAACGGTAATGCCGCCGATTTTCTCGCCATAGGCCTCAAGCTGTTTCTCTTGCGCCGTGCCTTTTTGCACGCCGACCGTCATGCCTTTGGCATCTTCCGGCCCTGTCATCTTGCCATCCTTACGCTGCACAAAGGCAACGGTCGCATCCGCGATCGGCAGGGTAAAGCTGTAGCGTTCGGCGCGTTCGGCGGTCATGGTCACAGGGGCCAGAACAAAGTCGAATTTGTTGACTTCGAGACCCGGCAGGATCGAGGTCCAGGGCAAGTCCAGATATTCCGGCGTGACGCCCAGTTCCTTGGCGATCTCGTCAAACAGGTCGCGGTCGAAACCGACATATTCACCGTTTTCGAGCATGTCGAACGGCGCGTAATGCATCTCTGTCGCGACGACAATTTTGCCTGCGGCTTTGATGTCGGCCAGATCATCTGCCAGAACCGCTGAAGTGGTGAAAGCAAGTGCGCCCAGACCAAGAAGCGCGGATTTCACAGTTGTGTAAAAGGTCATATTGTCTCTCCTGTTGGCGGGGCTTTTCATTCCGGCACCGCGCCCCTTGGGTGCCGGACAGTCGGACCAGCGCCGGTTTTTCCGGCGCCGGAATGTCTATGTCAGTTGACGCACGATAACGGCAATCACGGGACCGGAGGCGACTTGGCCGCTCAGGTCATGATTTTGATCTGAAACTATAATTTCGTCGGGATGTAAGACGAGATCGCCGATTTTAACCGGTTGATGGCGCGTGACAAGGGCAACTGCACAATTTGGCACAGGTTGACCTGCCGCAAGCATCTCGACCTGATGTGTGCAGACCCCGCGTCGCGTCATGACGTTGAAGTCCAGAACCGGACCTGCACTCAGACGCGCATGAAGCGCGGCCTCTCCGGGAAAGGAGAAAGGCGGCGTGCGATTGTCCAATGTGACCGACCCGCCTTGCGCGAAATCGAGGTGCAGACCCGTGCCGGACAAAACCGTCAACGTGCGGTCGATGCCCGCAAAGGAGGAGAACCCGCCCTCGGTCGCAACTTCGGCCATACTGATCCGCCACTGCATATCCTCGAAACCCGCCCCTGCGGGGAAGGCGGCGATTTCCCATGTCAGGCCACCGCCATTTTTCCATGGCTGTGCGGTGAGCTCGCTGCGGCGGATCAGTTTCATTTCAGAATCCCCGGCAAGTTGAGGTCATGCTCAATCGCGCAATCGCGGGCAATCTCATAGCCTGCATCGGCGTGGCGCATGACGCCCGTGGCTGGATCGTTCCAAAGCACCCGCGCAATGCGGCGGTCTGCATCTTCGGAGCCGTCACAACAGATGACCATGCCCGAGTGCTGCGAAAAGCCCATGCCGACGCCGCCACCGTGATGCAACGAGACCCAAGTCGCACCCGAGGCGGTGTTGAGCAGAGCATTCAGCAAAGGCCAGTCGGAGACAGCATCGGAGCCATCCTTCATGGCTTCGGTCTCGCGGTTGGGGGATGCGACCGAGCCGCTGTCGAGATGATCGCGCCCGATGACGACCGGTGCTTTCAATTCGCCGTTGCGGACCATTTCGTTGATCGCAAGCCCCGCCTTGTGGCGCTCACCCAACCCGATCCACATGATCCGTGCGGGCAGGCCCTGAAAGTCGATCCGCTCGCGGGCCATATCCAGCCAGCGATGCAGATGGGCATTTTCAGGGAACAGCTCTTTCATGCGCTGGTCGGTTTTGTAGATGTCCTCGGGATCGCCCGACAGCGCAGCCCAGCGGAACGGCCCGACGCCGCGACAGAACAGCGGACGGATATAGGCCGGCACGAAACCCGGAAACGCAAAAGCATTTTCCAGCCCTTCTTCCTGCGCCATCTGGCGAATGTTGTTGCCGTAATCGAGCGTTGGCACACCCGCGTTCCAGAAACCGACCATTGCCTCAACATGATCGCGCATCGAAGCCCGTGCGGCGCTCGCGACTGCGGCGGGATTGCTTTCCTGCTCTGCGCGCCATTGCGCAACGGTCCAGCCTTTGGGCAGGTAGCCGTGGAAGGGATCATGTGCCGAAGTCTGGTCGGTCACAATGTCAGGCCGCCCGTTGGGAAGCGTTTCGCCAGCTTGCATCCGGCGCAGGATTTCGGGGAAAACATCTGCGGCATTGCCGATCAAGGCGACAGATTTGGCCTCGCCCGCTTTCGTCCAGCGATCAATCATCGCCAGCGCTTCGTCAAGCGAATGGGTTTTCTCGTCGCAATAGCGGGTGCGGATGCGAAAATCGGCGCGGGTCTCGTCACATTCGACTGCGAGACAGCAGGCCCCGGCCATCACAGCGGCCAGCGGCTGTGCGCCACCCATGCCGCCCAGACCACCGGTCAGAATCCAGCGCCCTTTCAGATCACCATCGTAATGCTGGCGACCGGCTTCGGCAAAGGTCTCGTAAGTGCCCTGCACAATCCCTTGCGCGCCGATGTAAATCCAAGACCCTGCGGTCATCTGGCCATACATCGCCAGACCCTTTTTATCGAGTTCGTTGAAATGCTCCCAGTTCGCCCAGTGCGGCACAAGGTTGGAATTGGCAATCAGAACGCGCGGCGCATCCTTGTGTGTCTGGAACACACCGACCGGCTTGCCCGATTGCACCAAAAGCGTTTGGTCCTCGTCAAGTTCGCGTAGCGCGGTGCAAATCCGGTCGAAATCGTCCCAAGTGCGTGCGGCACGGCCAATCCCGCCATAGACCACCAGTTCATGCGGGTTCTCGGCGACATCGGGGTGCAGGTTGTTCATCAGCATCCGCAGCGGCGCTTCGGTCAGCCAGCTCTTGGCCGTCATCTCGGTGCCGGTTGCGGGGAAGATGTCGCGGGTGTTGTGACGCGGATTGTTCATCAGTTCGATCCTTTCTGCATCTCAGGCGAGCAATCTGCCCGCGATGATGTTGCGTTGAATTTCAGAGGAGCCTTCATAAATGCGCATGATCCGCAGATCGCGAAGGTGGCGCTCCAGCGGGAAATCCCGCGTGAAGCCGTATCCGCCGTGGATTTGCAGCGCATTGTCGGCAATGCGTCCCGCGGTTTCCGAGGCAAACAGCTTGGCTTTGGATGCGGCGGTGGTGAACCGCTCTCCGGCCTGACGTTGTCGTGCCGCCTCATGGCCCAACAACTCGGCGGCGGACAGCTCTGTCGCCATATCGGCTAACATCCACTGAATACCCTGCCGGTCAGACAGTGGTGCGCCGCCGATCATGCGTGATTTGGCCCAGTCTTTTGCTGCACGCAATGCAGCACGCGCGATGCCCACGGCCATCGCGGCGACCTCGGCGCGGCCATTATCCAGCACTTTCATAGCAGTGCGAAAGCCGGTTCCTTCTGCGCCGAGCCGGTTTGTGTCGGGCAGCACAATGTCGATGTCCAGTTCCCAGACATGACCACCGCGCAGCCCCATCGTTTGCTCGACCCGACCGGGCACCAGGCCGGGTGTGCCTTTTTCCACCACAAACGCGGATATTCCGCGATGCCCTGCGTCCGGATTTGTGACGCAGTAAAGCACAATGAAATCAGCCACACCGCCATTCGAAATGAAACATTTCTTGCCTTTGATGTGCCAGTTCTCGCCGTCACGCACCGCTTTGGTGCGCATATCGGCAGGGTCCGACCCTGCATTCGGCTCGGTCAGGGCGAATGCGCCGAGCATCCGACCTTCGGCTGCGGCGGGTAGAAAACGCTCTCTCAGAGCGTCATCGCCGCCAAGGAGCAAGCTGTCTGTGGCGAGGTAATGCGCCGTCAGGGCCGAAACCGTCGAGCCGCAGCCTCCGGCCACAATCGCCACCGCTTCGAAGAGCGCATGGGCCGAAATGTCAGCCCCGCCCCATCGTTCGGGCAGGTTCGCCCCCATCATTCCGGTTTCTGCCAATGCGGCCAGTTGTTCATGGACAAAGGCGCCTGATGCGTCGGTCGCTGCCGCTTGAGGAGCAAGAACCTCATTTGCAAAGCGTTCAAGAATGTCGAGGAACTGGCGTTCTTCAGAGGTGAGAAGGTGGTCGAATGTGTTCATTTGTCAGCTTCTTTCACAACACCGGCTGAGATGAGTTGCGCGATTTGCGCCTCCGTTAGTCCGGCCTCTTGTAGAATGGCGCGGGTCTCGCCACCCAGTGAGGGGGCTCCGTTTTCGGCCAAATGGGCTTTGCCATCAAAGCGGATGGGTTGCCCCACGACCGGAGATTTGCCCAGCCGGTGATGGGGCAAATCCCGAACCAGTGCGCGTGCTTGGGCATGGTCTGATGCCAGTTGCTCCGCAAGGGTCATGATCGGGGCCGTCGGCACACGGGCCTCACTCAGTTTTTCTACAACTGTCGAGGTCGGGTGGAGGGAGGTCCAGTCTTCGATCATGGCGCGCACTGCGGGTTCATTTTGCGTGCGGATCTCGTCTGTAGAAAATCGCGGATCGGTAGCAGCTTCGGGAACGCCGATCACGTCGCACAGGGATTTGAACTGGCGATCTCCGAGAACGGCAATTATGGCCTGTCCGTCTTTGGTTCTGAATGCCCCGAATGGTGTGGACAAAGGGTGGCGGTTCCCGACGCGCTCTATTGCGGTGTCCGAATACATATGGATCGCGTGGCTGGTTGGCAGCATCGCCACCAGACTGTCCAGCATTGCCACGTCCAGCGTGGCGCCTTGTCCGGAGCGTTTTTGTCCGATCAGCGCCGCCAGTATTGCAATGACGGCATACAGTCCCGCCGCGATGTCGCCCAAAGCTTCGCCGACTTTCAGCGGAGCGCCACCTTCTTCGCCGGTTGCGTCCATCCAGCCGGACATGGCTTGGGCCACAATGTCAAAGGCTGGCAGTTGTGCCTCGGGGCTATCCTGACCGAAACCCGAGATCGAACAATAGACAAGCTCTGGCTTCTGGGCGCGTAACGCGTCTGCGCCGAGCCCAAGTCGCTTCGCAACACCGGGTCGGAAATTTTCGACCACGACATCGCATTGGCTGGCCAGTTGCTGTGCAAGAGATTGGCCTTCGGGCGCTTTGAGGTCGATGACAACCGAGTTTTTCCCACGATTTGTCAGTGTGAATAGAGCGGATTCTCCATCCCGAAACGGGCCGATATGACGATATTCATCGCCGTGAGGTGGCTCGATCTTGATGATTTCTGCGCCCAGATCCGCCAGAAGCGCCGTGGCGAACGGTCCGGACAAGACGCGTGTCAGATCGAGAATGCGTATTCCTTCCAGCGGTTTCATCTCGTCAGCTCCGGAGCGAGGGCTTCAAGGGCGGTCAGGATTTCGGCGAGATAGGGGCGCAGGCGTGCGGCCTTTTCTGCGCTGATCTCCCAAGGCGGGGCCTCGGCAGTCAGGTGGGTGGACTGGGCCAGTTCCATCTGGATGGCATGGACGCCTGTCTCGGGCTGGCCATAGTGGCGCGTGGTCCAGCCGCCTTTGAACCGCCCGTTCACGACATGGGTGAACTCGTGCGCGCGGGCGCAAACCTCTGCGGTGACAGCTTCGATTTGCGGAGCGCAACTGGTGCCATTTGCCGTGCCGATGTTGAGGTCCGGCAGCTTTCCATCGAAGAGATAGGGAATATGCGAGCGGATCGAGTGACAGTCATAGAGGATCGCCACACCGTGCCGTGCGCGCACCCGTTCGATCTCGGCCCGCAGGGCGGCATGATAAGGGTTGTGAAACTGCACAAGACGCGCTTCGACTTCAGTCGCATCAGGTTCCTCGGCCCAGATCGGCACCCCGTCGAAATCGGTCAGAGGCACAAGGCCCGTCGTGTTCTGCCCGGGGTAGAGGCTTTCATTTTCCGGTCCGCGATTGGCGTCGATCACATAGCGGTGGAAGGTGGCGCGCACGGTGGTCGCAATCGGGAGCAGCCCGTCATACAGGTGATGGATATTCCAGTCCGTATCCGCCAAGGCACGCCCGCGTTCATTCAGCTTGGCTCGAACCGTGTCAGGGACATAAGTGCCCGTATGCGGAAGGCCCAGAATGACAGGGCTGTCGCCTTGAGTAACCTCAACGGGAGCGGGGATAGTGCGGCTCATGAGGCCACCTCCAACCCCGCAGCCGAAACAAGCACTTGGTCTTCGACGAGGCTTTGCGCTTTTTCGAGATCTGGCGCGAGGTAGCGGTCGGCCCCTATCGCGTCTACATGAGCGCGCAGCGCCTCGATCACCCGTGTGAGCGGCGTGGAGGTTGTCAAAGGTGCGCGAAATTCGATGCCTTGGGCACTGCATATCGCTTCGACCCCGAGGATCATAGAGAGGTTCCGCGTCATCAGCCCCAGCCGCCGTGCGCCATGGGCGGCCATGCTGACATGGTCTTCCTGATTGGCGCTGGTGGGGGTGCTATCCACCGAGCAGGGGTTGGCGAGATGTTTGTTCTCGCTCATCAGGGCGGCGGTCGTGACCTCTGCAATCATCAGGCCGCTGTTCAGCCCCGGCTCCGGCGTCAGAAAGGGCGGCAGACCGAAGCTCAGGGCCGGATCGACCATAAGCGCGATACGGCGCTGGGCGATGGCGCCGATCTCGGCCACGGCCAGCGCAATCTGGTCAGCGGCGAAGGCCACAGGCTCCGCGTGGAAATTGCCGCCGGAGACGATGCTGCCATCCGAGAGAACGAGAGGGTTGTCGGTCACAGCATTGGCTTCGGTGATCAGGGTCTGACCCGCGAAACGCAGCAGATCAAGCGCGGCCCCCGTGACTTGGGGCTGGCAACGGATGCAATAGGGGTCTTGCACGCGGGCATCACCTTCGCGGTGGCTTTCACGGATGGCGCTGCCTTCGAGCAAGTCCCGCATGGCGGCGGCAACGTCGATCTGGCCGCGATGGCCGCGCAGGGTGTGGATTTCTGCGCGTGTCGGTGCGGTCGATCCCATGATCGCATCGGTCGACATTGCCCCTGTGACAATGGCGGTGCGCAGACAGGTCATGGCGCGGAACAGGCCGACCAAGGCCAAAGCGGTGGAGAATTGCGTGCCGTTGATGAGCGCAAGCCCTTCTTTGGCACCCAGCACCACGGGGACCAGTCCGGCACGCGCAAGCGCCTCTGCACCGGAGAGACGTTGGCCTTCATACATGGCCTCGCCCGCGCCGATCATCACCGCCGCCATATGGGCCAGAGGCGCAAGATCGCCCGAAGCGCCTACGCTGCCCTGTTCCGGCACAACGGGCGTTACGCGATGGGCCAGCATGGCTTCGATCAACGCGATGATCTCGGGACGCACGCCTGAGGCCCCGCGTCCGAGGCTCAACAGTTTGAGCGTCATCATCAGCCGCGTGGTCTGTTCAGCCAATGGTGCGCCCACGCCACAGCAATGCGACAGGATCAGATTACGTTGTAGCGTGGCGGTGTCATCGGGGGCAATGCGGACAGAGGCGAGTTTGCCAAAGCCGGTGTTGACCCCGTAAATCGCCGCATCCCCTGACGCGGCAGCGGCAATCCGTTCGGCTGATGTCGCAATGGCCGCCGCTGTGCGCGGATCAAGCTGTGCTGTGGCATCTGTGCGCCAGAGGGTTTCGAGTTGGTCGAGTGTTGTCTCGCCTGGGATGAGCGTCAGCATTTGCGGCCTCCGAAATAACGGCTGTGAAGAGGGTTAAAGCCGATGCGGTAGGTCAGCTCGGCGTAGTCAGTGACATCCCAGACGGCGAGATCGGCCCGCAGCCCCGGCGCAAGGCGTCCGCAGTCGTCCAGCCCAAGGGCCTTTGCCGCGTTGCAGGTCACGGCTTCCAGACATTCGGTCGGCGTCATGCGGAACAGGGTCGCCCCCATGTTCATCGTCAGCAGCAGCGAGGTCAGCGGCGAGGTTCCCGGATTGCAATCCGTGGCCAGCGCCATCGTGCATCCCGCCGCGCGAAAGGCTGCAACCGGCGGCATTTGTGTTTCGCGCAATGTATAGAACGCACCGGGGAGCAGGACCGCAACGCTGCCGGCTTTGACCAGCGCCTCGGCATCTGCCTGTGTTGTATATTCGATGTGATCGGCCGAAAGCCCGCCTCGTTCAGCAACAAGTTGTGCGCCGCCTTGGTGGCTGAGTTGTTCGGCGTGGAGTTTGACCGGCAAGCCCAGTTCTTGCGCAACATCAAAGACCCGCGCCATCTGGGCGGCAGAAAAGGCGATGGATTCACAAAACCCGTCGACAGCATCGACCAGCCCTTCGGCGTGGGCCGCGCGCAATCCGGCGATCACCACCTCGTCTATATAGGCCTCGGTGCGATCCTTATATTCGGGGGGCAGCGCATGGGCCGCGAGCCATGTTGTTTTGATGCGCACGTCGCGCAGCGTTTCAAGATGCCGTGCCGCACGCAGCATTTTGATTTCGTCCTCGATCGTCAGCCCGTAGCCCGATTTGACTTCGACCACCGCCGCACCTTCGGACAGGAGTGTGTCGAGACGGGGTAGGGCAGAGGCCACCAATTCCTCTTCGCTGGCTTCTCGTGTGGCATTTACCGTCGAAAGGATCCCACCGCCGCTGCGGGCGATGTCTTCGTAGCTGACACCTTCGAGACGTTGTTCGAATTCCCTTGCGCGGCTGCCGCCATAGACAATGTGGGTATGACAATCGACCAGCGCGGGTGTCACCAGCCGCCCGCCCAGATCCTCGCCCTCGGCCTCCCCTTCGCCAAGCGCGGCGATCCGTCCGTTTTCGATGCGTATCCAGCCGCGAAAGGCACGGGTCTCGCGATCTCCGTTGCAAGGAACAAGGGTTGCGTTGGTAAGGGTGATCTGGGTCATAATCTCGATTCTCTCTTGATTTGAAATTAATATGTATGCACATAATAATCCTGTCAACACGGAGAGACGATCATGCAGACGATCTGGGCCCGCAGGGCGCTAGTGATGAATTCTTGGGCAGAGGCAGTGAAAGTCGATATTCACGAGGACGGCCGGATCGGGGCTGTGGTCGCGGGGGCGGACTGCCCGCCTGAGGCAACGCGGGTCGAGACTTTGCTGCCTGCACCGGCCAATTTGCATAGCCACGCGTTCCAGCGGGCGATGGCCGGTCTGACCGAACGGCGCGGCGACGATCCGCAAGACAGTTTCTGGACGTGGCGCCAGTTGATGTATCGCTTTCTCGACCGGCTGACTCCTGATGACATTCAGGCCATTGCGGCTTTCGTGCAGATGGAGATGTTGGAGGCGGGCTATGCCACGAATGTGGAGTTCCACTATCTGCATCACGGGCCTGATGGTCGTCCCTATGACGATCTGGCGGAGATGGCCGGCCGGATCGCGGCGGCAGCGGCGCAGACGGGGATCGGGCTGACCCTTTTGCCGGTGCTCTATAGCTACGGCGGTCTGGACCGCCGCGCGCTTGTGACGGGGCAGGACCGGTTCGGCAATGATCCCGACCGCTTCGCCCGCCTTGTTGAGGCGGCACGGGGCCATGTTGCAAGGCTCGGGGCCGATAGTGGGCTGGGTATTGCACCGCACAGTCTGCGTGCCGTTGATGCGGCGGGGCTTCAGTCCGCGATCTCGCTTGCCGGGGATGCGCCGATCCATATCCACCTTGCCGAACAGGTTGCGGAAGTGGAGGAGGTGCTGGCCGCCACCGGACGTCGCCCTGTCGAATGGTTGCTGGAAAATGCACCGGTCGATAAACGTTGGTGCCTGATCCATGCCACCCAAATGCTACCCGCCGAGACCGAGGCGCTTGCCGCGACAGGGGCGGTGGCAGGGCTGTGCCCGATTACCGAGTCCAGTCTGGGAGACGGGATTTTCGACGGAGCGCGCTGGCGTGCAGTAGGCGGGGCGTTTGGTGTCGGTTCAGACAGCAATATCCGCATTTCTCTGACAGAAGAATTGCGCACGCTCGAATATTCGCAACGTCTGCGCGACCGCAGGCGTGCCGTTCTGGCCGATGCGGATCGCTCGACCGGACGGGTGTTGTTCCAAGGTGCGGTCGAAGGTGGAGCGCAGGCGGCAGGGCGTGAGACGGGTGCCATCACAACGGGGCTGTGGGCCGACCTTCTGGCGCTGGACGATCTGGGACCGGATGGCTGCGCCAAGGCCGGAGATGGCCTGCTGGACACATGGATTTTCGCGCGTGACGACAGATCGGTGCGCGATGTCTGGTCAGCGGGGCGTCATATGGTGCAAGATGGGCGTCATATTGAACGTGACGCGATTGTGCCTGCCTATGCGCAGGTCATGGAGCGGCTTGGACATGAGGTGTGAGCTTGGGCAAAGAGGGCAAGGCCGACAGTTCGGCCAGCTGGCAGTCTATTCGTGATACGATAATGGCCCGCATCCGTGCGCAGGACTATGCGCCCGGAGAGTTGATCCCCAACGAGGTGGATCTGGCTGCGGAATTCGGCTGTGCGCGGGCGACGGTCAACCGTGCCTTGCGCGATCTTGCGACCACGGGGTTTCTGGACCGCCGCCGCAAGGCCGGCACGCGTGTGCGCGAGGCACCGCGCCGCAAGGCCACGCTCGCTATCCCCCTAACGCGCGCCGACGTTATCGCGAGCGGTGCGCGTTATGAATACCGGCTGCTGGAGCGCAAACGGGACATGCCGCCGCCGCTTGTGCGTGAACATCTTAAACTCTCCGGCTCGGAGCGTCTGCTACGGGTGCAGAGTCTCCACCTCGCCGATGACGTGCCGCATATGTTCGAAGACCGCTGGATCGTTCTGGACACGGTGCCTGACATTGAAGACATAGACCTGACAGAGACCAGCGCCAATGAATGGCTGGTGCGGCAGGCTCCTTACACGCATGGCACAATGGAATTTTTCGCGGAAACCGCAGGGGGGCGGGCGCAGCATCTTGTCTGTGCGCCCGATGATCCGGTGATGACGATGATCCGTGTGACATGGCTGGAGGCCGCACCGATCACGCTGGCTCAGCAATCCTATTCGCCTTCACACCGTATGCGCCTCGACCTGTAACGGGTGAGGGTGAACGGGGCGGGCTTGGTCCGGCTCTGGGTCTCCGCACAGAGTGACGTTATGCTGAGCTGGATGCATTACATAAAACGCAGATCAGTGGAACAAAATTCCTTTTATCATTCCGCAAAATGCCCTTACCTGTGCGCGAGAGATAAAAGAGCGCAGGAGGCGCGGCGCATGGGGCGGATGGCGGACAAAGAGCGGTTGGATCACCGGAGCGGCAGTCATGTCTCTCGCTGACGTTTACCGCGCCGAAATTCTTGCGGCACGGCTGGAGGGGGCGTTGCGGGCCGATGCGGAGCTTGCAATGCTTTGGCGTGCCGAGGCAGCTGTGCAGGAGGCTTGCGCGTCGGCATGGCTTGAGGATTTGCCCGTCCGGCCCGAGACGCTTCTGGTTCGGGATTTTCGCGCCGCGGTCGGCGACCCTGATCAGGACCGCGCGGCGCTCTCTGCGGCGGGGATTTTGCGCGGGCTTCATTCGCCGGGGGATCTTCTGCATATGACCGAAGAGGTGATGAGCCGCATCTGGGCGCTCTCCATGCGCGCGGTGACCGGCGACGCGCCCTTTACGCCCGCGGACTGCGCCCGCATCCAGACCGCACTGCGCGATGCGGAAAGCCCCATTCTCGGCGCCATCGCAGTCGCGCAACTGGTCAGCGAATTCACGGAAGGGCAGGCACCCTCTGTCGAGCGGCTGGCTTTCGTCGCCGCAGATCACAGCTTGCGCGGATCGGGGCGGTTCATGCTGGGCGAGGTCGAGGCCCCAAGGCATCTGATCGCAGCGCCGCGTGGCAACTGGGTGGTGCAACCTTCTGTCGCGCTGGTGGACAACGGATTCCGGCTCTGGTCGGTGATGCGTCCGGAACGGGTCGCTGATCTGGTGGCGGGGCTGACACATAGTCTGGAACGCGCCGTCGGTTCGCTTGCCCTGCATCGCAGGTTTCTGGACCGCGCGCGCAAGCTTGAAGCCTCCGCCCACGGCAGTTCCAAAACCCCCGAATTGATGCGGCTCTTGATGGTGCAGCCGATTGTCTCCAGCGGCGAAGTGGCCGCACGTCTCGACATCAGCCCGCGCGGCGCGCTCAAGCTCATCGACCGCGCCGTGGAGGACGGAATTCTGGTCAAGGTCGTGGGCCGGAACACCTACCGCGCATGGGCCACCGTGCCTTTCGCGCGGGTGTTGGGGCGAAGGTAAGAGCGCGAAGCTGAGAGACCCGCTGCAGACCTCGCGCCATCACTTTCGCCGTCTCTAACGCAAGAGTCCCTGCATGCTCAGACGCATTCTTCGATCAAACGCTCTATAAAGGTCTCGCAGCGGGCGAGTTGATCCACGGCGATGAACTCGTTCGGCCGGTGCGCTTGGGCGATGGAGCCGGGGCCGCAGATGATCGTGGGAATGCCGAGAATGGTTTGAAACAGCCCGCCCTCTGTGCCGAAGGCGACTTTTTTGACCTCGTTGGAGCCTGCAAACCGCATCGCGGATTGCGCCACGGGGTCGTCTTGGGCTGTGTCCACGCCGGGGAAGGCCGCCAGCGGCGTAAACACAATATCCGCGCTGGCATCAACCGCGCGCATTTCAGGCAGAAGCACATCGCTGGCATAGGCTTTCAACTCATCGGCCAGAGCATCGGGGTCATCGGCGGCAATGGTGCGGAACTCCAGATCCATCTCAAAGACCTCCGGCACGATATTGAGCGCGGTGCCCCCGTGTCCGGTGCCGACATGGGCGGTGGACTGAGGGATGTCATACATGGTGTCGGATGCCCCCGCACCCAGACGGCGGCCGATTTCCTGCATCTTGACGATCAGCCTTGCGCCATATTCCACGGCATTGACAAATTCAGGCGCGCGCGAGGAGTGACCGGGGGTGCCTGTGACGGTGACGTGAAAGCTGCGTTTGGATTTGTGGCCGATCACCACGGCCATTGAGGTCGGCTCACCCACCACACAGGCCAACGGTTTGACGGGGCGGCTGGCGAGCTCTTCCAGTAGCCCGCGCACACCGATGCAGCCCAGTTCCTCGTCATAGGAAAAGGCGAAATGAATGGGCACGCGCAAATCCATCTTGGAGATTTTCGGCGCCATCCCCATGCAACAGGCGAGAAAGCCTTTCATGTCACAGGTGCCGCGCCCGTAGAGATAACCGCCCTCTGCGTGCAACTTGTGCGGATCTGTGGCCCAGTCCTGCCCATCAACCGGCACCGTATCCGTGTGCCCCGAAAGCACCCAGCCGGGTGTGTCGGTCGGGCCGAATGTGGTCCAGAGGCTGGCTTTCGTGCCCGTGGCGTCGAACACGCGCTCGCAGCGCGCGCCAAGGGCGGTCAGCTCGGCCTCGGCCCAGTCGATCAGCGCGAGGTTGGAATTGCGACTGGTGGTGTCGAACCCGATCAGATGCTCCAGCGCGGTGAGCGTGTCTGGTCCGGGGCGCAGGGGGGCGGTCATTCGAAATATCCTTTTTGTGAGGCAACAGTTTCGCGCACCAGTTTCATGAAGGCCAACACAGCCGCGCTCGGGCGGCTGGAGGCTGGTGTCATGAACCATGTCCGCATGGCAACACGCGGCCGGAAGGGGCGCGCACAGAGCGCCGGATCGAGTCGCAAAATCGTCGGGAAAGGGTTGATCAGCGCCACGCCCGCGCCTTGCAGCACAAGCTGCGTGGCAAGCACGACGGTGCCGACCTCGAAAATGGCGTCGGGACGGGCATTGGCGGCGGCCAGCACACCGTCTTGGGCGGCGCGGACCGTGTGGCGGCGGGTCTGGGCGACAAAGGGCTGCCCGTCCAGGTCGCGCGGGGTGATCACATCGCGCTCCGCCAGAGGGTTGTCGCGGCGCATCACGCAAACCAGATCGGAGGTGCGAAAGGCTTCGGCCCAAACGCCGGGGTGGTTCGGCTCGCTGTCAACCAGAGCCAGATCGAAGCGCCCTTCGGCCACTTGGGTGACGAGGCTGTCGCTGGAGCCGATGTCGGCCACGATTTTCTGGCGCGGGAAGCGTCGGTTGAACTCGGCCATGACCTGCGGGAGGAACCCGTGCCCGATGGTCGGTGGTGTGGCCAGATACATGGGCCTCTCGGAAGGGGGCAGGTTGGTCGATTGCGTTTCGATACGCGAGATCGCGGCGAATATGACATCTAGTTCCGAGTCGATCTTGCGCGCCTCGTCCGTGGGCAGCAACCGCCCAGCTTCGCGCAGAAACAGCTTGCGGCCAAGAGTGGCTTCCATCTGGGACAGGGTCCGGCTGATCGCGGGTTGCGACAGGCCCAAGGCTTCCGCCGCAGCGGTGGCTGTGTTGTGATCCATCAGAGCGCGCAGCACTTCCAACTCGCGCAATGTGAGGTCGCTTTTCATATCTCCACCTCCCGTATCCGGCCAAAAATCTATGCGTTTTAGTTATGAGTTTGCGTGTTGACAATTCACAATACGAATAGACAGTATTTGTTACAAGTAGGATTTACGCAAAACCGCGGTGGTCTTTTTCCTCCTCCAGACGAGAGGCCGGATCCTATGCGTTGGTCGGCATGTCCGCCGATCATTGACCGGAGCGCAGGCGCGGGCTGTGGTCAAATGAAGTATGAAATAACAGAGCCAGAGGACCATTGCGCCGGTCTATAGTTGGCTTTCAAGCACTACAGGGAACTAAAATGACACTTAATCGCCGTTTCTTTCTTGCCGGCACCGCTGCGCTGGTGACTTTCGCCGGTACTGCCGCTCAGGCTCAGGATGCTCTTGAAAACGTCATGAGCTCGGGCGTCATCCGCATCGCCGTTCCGACAGATTACCCGCCCTATGGATTCGTTGGTCTGAGCCTCGAGTCGCAGGGTCTTGACATCGATATGGCTTCGCTGATTGCTGAAAAATTGGGCGTAGAGCTTAAAATGGTGCCCGTGACCAGTGCCAACCGGATTCCTTATCTGCAAACCGGTCAGGTCGATTTGGTGATTTCCACCTTGGGAAAAAACGCCGAGCGGATGGAAGTCATCGACTTCACCCACGCCTATGCACCGTTCTTCCAAGCCGTCTATGGGCCGAAATCCATGGCGATCGAAACCTTTGACGATCTTGAGGGCAAAACCATCGCCGTGGCCAAAGGCGCGATGGAAGAGCCGGAACTGGTGAAGCTTGGGCCGGATGGCATGATCTTCAAACGCTACGAAGATCAGGCTTCTGCGACAGCTGCATTTGTCGCGGGTCAGACCGATGTGATCGCAACCTCGACCTCGAATGCGGCTCTGATGGCCAAGAAGAACCCGCATCTTGATGCCGAGTTGAAAAAGATCATCAAGGAAAGCCCCTGTTTCGTTGGTATCGCCAAAGAACAGGACGCTCTGCGTGGCAAGGTCAACGAGATCATTCTGGCGGCAAAAGCCGACGGCACGATTGATGCGATGAGCCAGAAGTGGTTGGGCAAGGCCGCTGGCGACCTGCCGTTGACCGAATAAGACTCCGTTAAGGTCGCAAAGATGACAGTAGAACTCAATTTTCTGGCCGTCTTTCAGGACTGGCCCATGTTGGTTACGGGCGTCATCTGGACACTTGGGCTAACGGCGATTGCGATCGTCGTTGGCCTGACGGTCGCAGTTGCCTGTGCATGGGTGCGCACTGAAGGCCCCAAATGGTTGGCAATTCCGGTCGCCGCCTATGTCGAACTGATGCGCAATACACCCTTCATTGTGCAGCTGTTCTTTATCTTCTTCGGGTTGCCGGCTCTGGGAGTGCGCTTTTCGCCGCCTGTGGCGTCCGGCATCGCTCTGGTGTTGAACCTCGGCGCCTACGGGACCGAGATCATTCGCGCTGGGCTTCTGGCCACGCCGAAAGGGCAGATCGAAGCGGCGCTGTCGCTGGCGCTCTCCAAATTCCAGATTTTCACCCGCGTCGTGCTGCCGCCTGCGTTGAAAAAAGTCTGGCCCGCGCTGGTGAGCCAGATCGTGATTGTCATGCTGGGCTCTGCGGTCTGCGGTCAGATCGCGACCGAAGAACTGAGCTATGCGGCCAATGTGATCTCGGCAAACACGTTCAGAACCTTCGAAGCCTATATCATTGCCACGGCAATCTATCTTGTCCTGGCCCTCATGGTCCGTAGCCTGCTCAACTGGGCCGGACCGCGTTTCATCTTCGGAAGGTGAGATCATGGTCGATTTTACACTATGGGATATCCTGCGAAACCTCATCATCGCGGCGCAATGGACGGTTCTGTTGTCTCTGATCGCCTTTGTCGGCGGCGGGCTGGTCGGGCTGTTCTGGCTTTTGCTACGGCTGTGGCGCCCGAACGCGTTCAAGCTTCCCTTCGCCATCTATGTACAACTGTTTCAGGGTACACCGCTTCTGATGCAGCTTTTCCTGAGCTATTTCGGTCTGCGCCTGTTCGGGGTGGAAGTCTCAGTCTGGGTCTCGGTGTCTCTGGCGCTGACGCTCTATACCTCGGCCTTTCTCACGGAAATCTGGCGCGGCTGCGTGGCCTCGATCCCGAAAGGCCAGTGGGAAGCCTCCGCCAGTCTTGCACTGAGTTTTGGCGAACAGATGCGCTATATCATTGCGCCGCAAGCCCTGCGCATTGCGATCCCGCCGACTGTCGGGTTTCTCGTGCAGGTCATCAAAGGTACGGCGCTGGCCTCTGTCGTGGGGTTCGTCGAACTGACCCGCGCCGGAAACATGATCGCTAATGTCACCTATGAACCCTTTACCGTCTTTGCCTGTGTCGGATTGATGTATTTTGTCATGTGCTATCCGATCAGCGCCTATGCCCGCTATCTTGAAAGGAAAACGCATGCCGTTAGCCGTTGAATCCCATACCGTTCCCACAATCGTAGACATTGCCGGGCTGCGGAAGTCCTACGGCTCCACGGAAGTCCTCAAGGGCATCGACCTGCGCGTGGCGCGTGGCGAGGTGATCTCGATCATCGGGCGAAGCGGCTCGGGGAAATCCACATTGCTGCGCTGTATCAACGGGCTTGAAATGTTTCAGGAAGGGGCGCTCTCCGTCGATGGCAAATCCCTTTTGTATGACAATGCCACGGCGATGCGCGAACTGCGTCAAAGCGTGGGCATGATTTTCCAGAGCTTCAACCTCTTCCCGCATCTGACCGTGGGGCGCAACATCATGCTTGCCCCGACGCTGGTCAAAAAACGCGACAAGGCCGCCGCCGAAGAGATGGCTGCAAAGCTGTTGGAGCGCGTGGGGCTGGAGGACAAGTTTGACGCCATGCCCGACCAGCTTTCCGGCGGACAGCAACAGCGCGTCGCGATTGCGCGCGCCTTGGCGATGGAGCCGAAGGTGCTGCTCTGTGACGAGGTGACCTCGGCGCTGGACCCCGAACTTGTGGGCGAAGTGCTGCGCGTGGTCGAGGGGCTTGCCAATGAGGGGATGACGCTTCTCATGGTGACCCACGAGATGAACTTTGCCCGCAAGGTGAGTGATCGCGTTGTGTTCATGCATCAGGGTCTTGTGCATGAAACGGGGCATCCGTCCGAACTGTTCGAAAATCCGAAAACCACGGAGCTTCAGCAATTTCTCTCGTCGTTGAAAGACTGACGCAAACGGCCTGACCCCTTTGCGCCCTTCCTGTCTTTGGCCCCATCTCTGCAGCGCGGGACGGGGAGGGCGTTTTATACCGCGATGCTATGCTCGGCTGTGGCCGCGCTCAGTATCCATTCGCCCACTTTCCGGGCCTTCGCACTCGCTTTCCTGTCATCGCGCAGAAAGAGGTAGTAGCCACGGTTCGTCGCAAGCTGCACATCGCTCAACCGGATCAGCGCGCCGGTGTCAAAATAAGTGCCCAGCAACCCTTCCCATGCCAGACCGTCGCCATGCCCCGCCAGCATAGAATTGACCAGCAGGGAATAGGAATTGAACTCCACCTTGTGGCGGGGACTTTCTGTTCGGCCCCAAGATGTTCCAACTTGATATGCGGACCAATTCCATTGGTTTGTTCTTTGAGCATTACCTTTCCATGAGCTTTAACTCCGATCCGGTCACCAAAGCAGAAAACATTCTCGCCGCTCAGGCCATCGCCGTGATCGGACTGTGGTGGGCAATCGAGCGCGTGTTTTTCTGACGCGCAGCTTGCTGGCCTCTCCGCGCCCATGAGGTTGCGAAGAGGCCGAGTGTGACGGTCTCAGTCGTTGCACGGCGGCGGTCCTGCCGGTTTCCGCCCGCTGAAAGAGGCCTCAGGTGCCCGCGATCGGTTGCCAGTTTCCGTTCTCGTCTGGTGCGAATTGCGGGATATGCGCGACGGAGACGAGATGGTTCACATCCTCGCCCAGTGTTTTGCGCCATTCCTGTGCTTCGGTCAGAATGACGCCCGCGCCGACAACCTCACCACCCGCCTGACGGACCAGTTCGAGTGCTGCTTTGAGGCTGGAGCCGGAGGCCACAACATCATCGACCACCACCACGCGCTTGCCCTTGATGAGCGGGATCGCGGCCTGATCAAGCAGGAGGCGCTGTTCACCTTTGGATGTGATCGAGGTCAGTTTGTATTCCAGCGCATCGGACAGGTGAAGCTTGGGGGATTTCTGCAAAACCACATATTTGTCCAGCCCGAGCGCCCGTGTGACCTCGATGGCCACGGGAATGCCGAGCGTCGCCGGTCCCACGATGATGTCGGGCTGAAGCGGCGCAATCTGTTTCGCAAGGCAGCGTCCGATATGTTCGCCAAACTTCACGCCAAGGTCGATCACCATCATCAGGGAAATGGCAAAGTCGGGGTTGATCGGCACAATCGGGAGATCAAGAGAATAGCCTTGAACATCCACGGTCCATGTCTGGGGGGCGATTTTGTCGGTCATCGGGTCTTATCCTTCCAGGACATATGCGGCTCGACCATCAACCCCACCTCGCGCCAAGTTGTGCGTTTGCGGGACAGGTCAAAGCCGTAAAGGGTCAGTGAAAATGAGATGGCATGGGCGGTGCGGATGGCCTGCACCAGAAGCGGGACCCCGCGCGCAAGGGCAAAACGGAGCTTTTTCACAAGGCCCACATTGTCGATCTCCATGCCGCGGGCGCGCTGGGCATCGGCAATGCGCTCGAACTCGTCGCGGAGCATCGGGATAATGCCGAAGGTCAGGGACAGAACAAGCGTGACAATCGCGGGCAGGCGCGCGGCAGAACAGGCGGCCAAAATCGCACCGGGGCTGGAGGTCTCCATGACGAAGTAGAACAGCGCCGTTGTGGCCACCAGCCGTGCGGCCATTTTGGCGGCAATCCCCAGCGCGTCGAGCGGCGCGGTGCCTTGCAGCAGGAGGTTCACCATCCAGCTTGCAATCACCATCACTGTGAGCAATCCGGCCCCTTTGAGATAGCTGCGCAGTTTGGGCACTTTGGTAACCCAGAGGCCAAACAGACACAAAAGCGCAAAGGGCACACCATATTGCCAGTTCGGCGCGAACCACGCGACGGTCATCAGGGCAAAGGCGAAGCCCAGCTTCACGAAGAAATTCAGGTCGTGCAAACGTGTCATTCGGCGCATTCCTTCTGAGCGGCGTAGGGTGCGGGCCAGTCGAGCGCCGCAAAGGCCGGACTGTTCCAGCCGTCTTCGCATGTGCCGTCGAACGGAATGTGCCCGTCCCCGACAATCACAAGGCGGGTCGATACATCGTCCACCAGTTCCAGATCATGCGACACCAACATCACTGCGCGTCCGGCCTGTGTCATCCGCTCAAGGAATTTTTCGAGAAGCGCGCGGCCTTCGAGATCACGGGCCAGCAGGGGTTCGTCAATGATGGCAATTACCGCACCACTGGCATCGGCGCAGGCAAGTCCGAGCTGGCCTTGCTGACGGGCGGAGAGTGCAAAGGGGTTCGTCTCGCCCTGACCGGCCAAGCCGTAGCGGGCCAGAAGGGTCTCTTCCTCCTCTTGGCTATCGCTCATAGAGAGCGCGAAGCGCACCTCTTCCGCGACCGTCATATGGAACAGGATTTGTCGCATGCTTTGTGGCACATAGGCGATAGACCGCGCCCGCCGCGCCGTGGTCCACCCGTCCGCCCGCGTGCCAGCTAGCGTGATTTCACCCGAGGCGACAGGGGACAGGCCCAGAACCGAGCGCATCAGCGTGGTTTTGCCCGCGCCATTGCGACCGATAACGCCCAAGACTTCGCCTTCGCGCAGGGTCAGTTCAAGCTGGTCCAGAACCGGCTTGCCGGAAGCGCGTGTGAGCTTTGTGCGCAGTTTGGAAATGCCCAGCAATTCGGCGCCAACGCTTTGTGCGGCGCGGGTGCGGGCCGGACGGCGCGGTGCCAGAAGTCCGGCGTCTTGCCACAATGCGGTCTCCTCCAGCGCAGGGCGCAGGGGCCGGATCGGGGACAACGTGCCTTTCGAGAGAATGGCCAGTCGCTCTGTGACGGAGGCCAGATGGGTCGGGTCCTGTTCCGCAATGATCACGGAGGACACGGTCTCTGCGGCCTGTGACAAAGCGTGACACAGGCGCTGCCGTGCCGCTGGATCGAGTCCGGTTGTGGGTTCGTCAAGAACCAGAACCTTCGGATGAGGGGCCAGAGCCGCCGCCAGAACCACCATGCGCCGCTCACCGCCCGACAGGGTCAGGACACGGCGTCCGGCCAGTTCGGTCAGTTCCAGTTGTTCCATCAAGCCCCGCACACGGTCGCGGACCTCGGCCCGCGCCACGCCACGGTTTTCAAGCGGGAAGGCAATGATGTCTTCGACCGAGAGGTCCCAAAGCTGGTCTTCGACGGTCTGGGCCACAAAACCGATATGGGAGAACAGCGCGTCATTGCCCATTTCGGACAGCGCGCGGCCTTCGAGAGAGACCCGACCGGAATAACTCTGGCTCGGAATGATTTTCGGAATGATACCGGCCAGCGCCATCATCAACGTGGTTTTGCCCGCCCCTGTCGCGCCACAGATCAACAGGCGTTGCGCGGGGGCGAGCTCAAAGGTGACATCAGACAGAAGGGGTTCGGACGCGCCGAACCCCAATGTCAGGTTTTGTGTAGAGAAAAATGACATGTAATCAGAAGCGCTTGAAGCCGGCCGGATGCGCGGCAGTCAGGATTTTCTGCGCGGAAGCCACCAACAGAGGTGTCCCGATCAACATCGGCACAATGTCCGACAGGCCGAGATAGCCAACAGCCCACCAGAAGGGGAAGATGTTGAGGAATGCGAGGCTTGCGGAGACGGCGACAACCATCACCAGACCGACACCCAGACATACGGCCGCAATGCGGATCAGGGTCTTTTTGTCGAATGTGGTTGTGGCAGGATTGAACAACAGTCCCGGAACCAGACCTGTCAGACCCACGGCCAGACCATCGACGATCAGCGAATGGGCTGGAATGAACGTGCCCGCCAGAAGCGACCAGATGATGGTGCCGAGATAGCCGCAAATAAACCCGCTCTTCCACCCCAGAAGGATGCCGATCAAAGGCGGCAGGAAGGCAAAGATGCGCCATTGAATGATCCCCGGAACAAGCTGGATCGGGTTGGCATAGGTCCACAACACGCCTGTTGCTGCGGCGGCGACGATGGAGAGAACGAGGGGAAAGAGGCTGGAGCCATTCTCCTCGGGAAGAGCGGTGTTGGTCATGATGTTGGTCCTGTCGGTTAAGGGGAGGCGTTGTGCCTTTGGGGTGGTGTCGTATGCGATCCGGCCTCCTCCCAACCGTCTTCGCGCAAGTGTCGTGTCTATTCCGTCATGAGTGGTTGCGTCGGGGCGAGGCTCGGGTCCGCGCTGCTCAGATCAATGCGCGCTTCGCCGTCAACGATGCGGAATTGCGGGATATGGCCCAGCCGGTGCACCAGAGCGGCATCCTGCGCCAAGGCCTCGCGCCAGCGGTTGCCCTCTGTGAGGATGGAGCCAACGGCGAGAATTTTTGCCCCCGCTCGCCGCACCAGCCGCATCGCCGCCGACATGCTCGCACCAGTGGCAATCACGTCATCCACCACCACCACGCGGCGGCCTTGCAGCAGCGAAATCTGCCTGCGATCCAGCAGCAATCTCTGAGGCTTGTCCGTGGTGATGGACCGGACGGGCTCTTCCAAAGCATCGGCAAGGTGGAATTTCGGAGACTTCTGCAAGATAACATACTGGTCCAGTCCGAGATGGCGGGAAACATCCATCGCAACCGGAATACCCAGCGTCGCGCTGCCGATCACAACCTCGGGCTTGAGCGGGGCGAATTTTTCGGCCAGCGCCTTGCCGACACGGTCGCCAAAGGCCAAGCCCATCTCGATGTCCATCAAAAGCGCAATCGCCCGTTGATCGTCGAGCTGTAGCATCGGCAGGCGCGTCGGCTCGCCTGCAATATTCACCTCATAGTATTCCGGAGCGATCAACCGCAAGAGACACACCTTTCGAGTCGTAAATACAGGTCATAACCTCTGACATTCACGGAGGCGTTACAAACGCGAAGAATCCAACGCAGCGTTGAGTTTTAGTTTACACTCTGCAATGATGGCGCCTTGTGGTGCTCACGGATAGAGGCGTCTTTATGGAGCGCGTATTTTTCTCTCGTTTTTTCAAGTATATGGATGAAATCGCCCGCCTCGGATCCATCCGTCAGGCGGCGGAGAAACTCCATGTGTCGGCCTCTGCAATCGACAAGCAACTGCTCAAAGCGGAGGAAGATTTGGGTCTTCAACTCTTCGAGCGTCATCCTAGAGGCGTGCGACTGACCTCCGCCGGAGAATTGCTCATGTACCGGATGCGGGAATGGCAAAAGGACATGCGTGCGGTCGGGGCCGAGATCGAAGAGTTGAAGGGGCTGCGCCGTGGCGAGGTCCGGATCGCGGTGCCGCAGGAGACGGTTGTGAGTTTTCTGCCGCAGGCCCTGAGCGCCTTTCTGCGCGACAATCCCAAAATCAACATCACCGTTCAGACCGTGGATTCTGAACAGGTGCGCCAGATGGTAATCGACGGGGATGTGGACTTCGGCCTGACCTTCAGTCCGCGTCCCTTGCCCGGTGTTCTGATCCTGCGCGAATTGCCTTTCAAGATTTTCGCGCTGACGCCTGCGGATGGCACGACGCGCAAAAGTATCTCTCTGGACCGCTTCTTCGCCCGCCCGATCCTGATGCCGGACGGAACCAGCCATTTGCGCGATATCCTCGACATCGCCGCGGCGCGGGCAGGGGTTGATTTCAAACTGGGGCTGACCTCGAACAACCTCGAACTATTGCGTCAGCTTGTGCGGGAAGGCAGTGGCCACAGCGTCATTCTGGCCTGTCCTGCGACATTCTCCGGTCCGGGCGAAGGGCTGACCGCCTTGCCGCTGCGCGGGGCAGGGGTCTCTGATCTCGACCTGTCCCTGATCGCTGCACGAGACCGGTCTGCGGGGCTCGCCGCCGTTGTGGCTATGCGCCATTTCGAAGGGTTCATCGACACTATCTCCGGCGCGACCTGACAGAGAGCGCGGCAAGAAGGTCCGCATTTCGGGGAGCGCCTGACAACAGCCTTGCGCGGCGTGGCCTCTTTCAATATATGCACATTTGCGCTAATGAGCGAATAATTGAGTCGAAACTGAATATGGTCGCAAAAATGCAAGACAGCCCTTGGACACTCGCCTTGAATGAATTTCTCCATGTCGGTGGTGCGCTGGTCGTCATCATCGCCGTGGTCTCCGTGGTGACAGGTATCATTCGGGAATATATTCCGCAGGAAAAACTACAGAAGAAACTGGCCAAACATGAAAACCGCGGCCCGTTGATGGGTGCGCTTCTGGGCACACTGACGCCGTTTTGCAGCGCGTCGATGGTGCCCGTAGTGATGGGCATGGCGGAGATGGGGGCCTCTATGGGCACGATCTTTGGCTTTCTGATCTCTGCGCCCCTGTGCAACTTCGTCGTGGTCGGGCTTATTCTGGCAACCTTCGGCCTCAATGTGACGCTCATCTATATCGCGATCACGCTGGGCGGGGCGGTTCTCGCGGGATATCTCATCGGATTGACGCCACTGAAACACGCGGTCCGGCGCGACATGGCGGCCCCTGCAAGTGGTTGCAGCGCCGCGCCCGCTCCGTCCTGCGGCGCAGCCCCAGCGCCCACATGCGGTGGCACGCCAGCAATGGCCACGGCAAGCTGCTCTGCGGCACCGGCTTCCGGCTCAGTGTCCGCCTGTGACGATACGGGCGTGCCCATCGTCTTTTCGGCAGATACGGCCAATTCCACCCATGCCACGCTCCCCCATGCGCAGCGCCTCCGCGCCTCCATGCCCTTTGCCTGGGCGCTGTTCAAACGGATCATTCCCTATGTGCTGATCGGTGCCGTGATCAGCGCCATATCGGCCGCCTTCCTCCCCGCCGAAATCGTCGAGAAATATGTCGGCAGCGACAGTTGGTATGCGATCCCGATTGCCGCCGGCATCGGTGTGCCGCTCTATCTGCGCATCGAAATGGCGCTGCCCCTGCTTCAGGTGTTGATCGCCAAGGGTATGGGAATGGGCGCGGCGATGGCGCTTCTGATCGGCGGCACGGGGGCCAGCCTGCCCGAAATCGCGATCATCTCCTCAGTGCTCAAGCCCAAGGCCGTGGTCGCCTTTGTCGTCACCGTGCTGACACTGGCCATGATCGGCGGAGGGCTCTTCGTTGTCATCGCCTGATCTGCCCCGAACCAAGGAGGCCTGACCTTGAAACGGCTTTTGAACCTTTGCCCCTACACGCATCTCTGGCGGGCGGGCAAACGCGCGGTGGTGGAGCGCAAACTGCCAGACTCTGCAAGGCCGGGGGCCTTTGTCACGATTTTGGGCCTGTTCTGCCCCTTCTTCTGGCTGGCGCTCTTCACCGGTGCCAGCCGGAGCGAACTGACCTTCCATGCCATCCATTCCGGTGTGGTGATGCTGATCGGTGTCATATTACTGGTGATCGGGCTGGCGAAAGACCAAAGCGACCCCGAGCGCCGCGATCCGCCTGCATAACGCCATATGCGCAGGGCACGGGAGCGGGTGCATTGCTGTTCCGTGCTCGCTCGGTTAGTTTTCACGCAGAGGATTTTCGATGGGGGACCAAATGGACGACCGCTATGTCGAAGCGCTAAAGGCCATTGCCGAGCCCCATCGTTTGCGGCTGTTTTGGCTCTTGCTGCAAGTCAACGAGCGCATCTGTGTGGCCGAGGCGATGGATGTGCTTGGCGAGACCCATTACAACATGTCACGCAACCTGAAGATCCTGTTGAAAGCGGGGCTGGTGAGAGCCGAGAAAGACGGCAAATGGGTGTTCTATACCCTGAGCCCCAAGGATGACGCCTTTCATCAAGGGCTTGTCGATGCGGTCCGGTCCATCCCCGCCAGCGAGTTCACGGACGAGATCAAACGATGCCGCCTGCGCCTGAGCCTGCGCGAAGACGGGCGTTGCGTGGTCGGGGCCGGAAGCGCGGAATGGGAAGAGGCCTGCCGCGCCGAGCAGGCGCAAGACAGCCCGCGACAGGATTAAGCCGCCGGTGTCCGAATTGGACACCGGCCTACGCCCCCTCACATATTCGGATAATTCGGCCCGTCTGCGCCTTGCGGTGTGGTCCATGTGATGTTCTGCGACGGGTCTTTGATGTCGCAGGTTTTACAGTGGACGCAGTTCTGGAAGTTGATGACAAACTCCGGTTTGCCGTCTTTCTCCACCACCTCGTAGACGCCCGCGGGGCAGTAGCGCTGTGCGGGCTCGTCAAACTTCGGCAGGTTGAACGAGATCGGCACATCGGCCTGCGCGAGTTTGAGGTGACAGGGCTGGCTTTCTTCGTGGTTGGTGGCCGCCGACCACTTTCCCTACCGCCAGAAAGCCACCGCACGGGGCATCTGCCGCTCGCCGCTGCATGATGCGCTCAAGTCTGAAGGGGCTGTCTTTGGCGAATTTGCAGGATGGGAGCGCGCCAACTGGTTTGCCGATGCAGGGCAGAAGGCACGAATATGAGTATTCGTGGAAACGCCAGAACTGGTTCGGCAATGCCGCCCGCGAACATCAGGCCATCCGCGAGAATGTCGGCATTTACGATATGTCGTCCTTTGGCAAACTGCGGGTCGAGGGGCACGATGCAGAGGCGTTTCTGGAGCGGGTTTCCCCGAATGATTTCTCCAACGCGACCAACCCCTTTGGCACCTGTCAACAGATCGAGATCGGCATGGGCCTGGCCCGCGCCCATCGTGTGACCTATGTGGGGGAGCTTGGCTGGGAACTCTATGTGTCCACCGACATGGCCGCGCATGTGTTCGAAGTGCTGCGCGCGGCGGGTCAGGACATGGACGCCAAACTCTGTGGTCTGCATATGATGGACAGTTGTCGCATCGAAAAGGGCTTTCGCCATTTCGGCCATGACATCACCTCCGAGGATCACATTCTGGAAGCGGGGCTGGGCTTTGCCATCAAGAAAACCGATGTGGATTATATCGGGCGGGCTGCGGTGGAGCAAAAGCGCGAAGAGGGGCTCAGGATGCGGATGGTGCAATTCCTGCTCACCGATCCCGAACCGCTGCTCTATCATGCCGAACCCTTGCTGCGCGATGGTGAAATCGTGAGCTACCTGACCTCCGGCGCATACGGGCATACACTCGGCGGGGCCGTAGGACTGGGCTATGTGCCCTGCGAAGGGGAAAGCGTCGCGGAGCTTTTGGCCTCCAGCTATGAGGTTGAAGTGGCCGGACAGCGCGTGGCGGCGCGGGCTTCTCTGAAACCGTTCTATGACCCGAAATCGGAACGCGTCAAATTGTGAGGCCACAGGTGCAGATAAGATGAAAGCAACCCGCCTCCCGTCATGACAGGGGAGGTGGGGCTTTGAAGATATGTTCGGTGTATGCCGTAGGCGAACCTTCCTCAACACACCGAATTAACGCACCGCAATCACGGTATCCTCCCGATGATCCCGCAGCGTTGCCGTGAGCCGCACTGTGCCGCGTTCTCCCGTGAGGCGGAGCCAGCATCCGGTGGTCCCGCCTTGCAGGACGGGGCAGCTCGGGCCGATAAGCGTCGCGGGGCCTTCGACCTCCAGAAACACCGGCTCGTTCAGAAAGTGGAGCTTGTTGCCCGCCTGATCCAGTGCGCGGATCATCACGCGGATATCGTCGCTTGGATCAGCGGCGGCCTCTTGAACATCGGGCGCCAGTTCCAACCGGTCCAGCACGGCGTCGGCGGGGAAGAAACGCTCCACCACCATCTCCCCGTTCAGGAAACCGCGCAACCGTCCCGCGTGCCAGCTTTCGCCCCAGTCTCCCAACTCGTCTTCGGTGAAATGGCGATGGTCGATGATGACCGGCGGATGAGGCAAATGCGGGAAACGCTCACGGTCCGGCCCGACGCGTTTCGTGACATTGGCATAGGACAGTTCCACCTCGTCGCAATTGGTCAGCACGATCAGCGGAAGCACCCCGCCGATATTGCGCTCTCCACGCGCCCAGACAGTGACAGGTTCCATGAGGATTTCGTCCTCGGGATCGCGTTGGCTGGCATAGGCATAGGCGGCGAATTTCGGTTCACGGAAGATCGTCATGACGCCGTGGTGGCAGATCCGGTCTCCGGCGCCGAAATCCTTGTGCGTGTTGTAGTCGAACATACACCACCCGATACAGCCCGCCAGACCGGAGGCCGGATCATGGGCGGCGTTGAGAACTTCGAGATGGCGGATCACATGCTCGTGCTGGCGATGTTCGGGATCGCTCGCCTTGGTCGGGAACATATGGCCGTTATATTCGGTGACCAGATAGGGCACACGCTCCGGCAGGCCCGTGACCTCCTGTTGATCGCGCAGCGCGGTGCGCGGTCGGTTGGAGAAGGGCATTTCGAAGTCGCCCAGAATGAAATCGTTCATCGTGTAGACGTCTTCAAGCAGCGTGCTGTCGGGGATACAGCGCACGCCTCCGGTCTGGCGCGTTGGGTCGAGGTCGCGGGCGAGGGCATTGGTGCGCGTATAGAACGCATCGTCATCGGGGCTTTCATTGATCCGCACCCCCCAGATGATGATGGAGGGATGGTTCCAGTCGCGCCGGATCATCCGCTCGACATTGCGCAGGGATTCATCTTGCCACACGGGGCCGCCGATATGCTGCCAGCCGGGGATTTCCTCAAAGACCATCAGGCCGATCTCGTCGCAGCGGTCGAGGAAATAGGGGCTTTGCGGATAGTGCGACGTGCGCACGATGTTGCAGCCCAGATCAAAGCGCAGAATTTCGGCATCCCGCTCCTGACTGCGTTTGCCTTGCGCATAGCCGGAATAGGGAAAGCTCTGGTGCCGATTCAGGCCGCGCAGGATCATCCGTTCGCCATTGAGAAAGAACCCCTCCGGCGTGAACTGTGCTTCGCGAAAACCGAAGCGTTGGGTGATCTGGTCCCCGCTGTCGGGCAGGGTGAGAGTCAACGTGTAAAGCGCAGGCGTTTGCGTGGACCAAAGCGTGATGTCTGTCAGGCCCTCAAACCGGATATCCCCCTCGCCTGAGCTGTGTGCGATCTCGCGGCCTTGGGCATCGGTGATCTGTGCATCGACCGGCCCCGCCTCACTGGTCGCGACTTTGGCAATCACGGTCTTGGTTGCAGCCAGCACATCGTGCGTTTCGATTTTGACCGAGGTGATGTGGCGCGCAGGCAGGACTTCCAGCCAGACATCGCGGTAAATGCCGGCATAGGTGAGGTAGTCGATCCGGCCACCAAAGGGCGGAATCTCGGGATTTTCCGCTCCGTCAACGCGCAGGGTGACGAGGAGTTTCCCGTCCACAAAAGCATCGCTCAGATCGACGGTAAAGGGCGTGTAGCCGTCGCGGTGGTGGCAGGTCTCGACCCCGTTGAGCCAGACTGTCGCATCCGCCATAGCGGCATCGAACCGCAGACGGACGCATTTGCCCTCCCATGCCGGAGACCACCGAATTTCGCGCTGGTAGGTAAAGGGCCGCTGATAGGCGCGTTCGTCGAAATAGCTCATCGGCAGATCGACGGCGTTGTGGGGCAGGGTGACGCTTTCTCCCGCCATAGGCGCATGGATATGGGCGGGATCGAAACCGGCGGCAAAGGTCCAGCCGGTGTTCAGGGTTGTGATTTCTCTCATGTTACCACTCCGCAAAGCTGCCATCTGGGTGACGCCAGACCGGATTGCGCCAGCGGTGACCTTCGGCGGCAGCTTGCCGGACTTTGGCTTCGTTCACCTCGATGCCCAATCCCGGCCCTTGCGGGATCGCCACGAAACCGTCCTTGTATTCGAAGACGGAAGGATCAATCAGGTAATCGAGCAGGTCGGAGCCCTGATTGTAATGGATGCCCAGAGATTGTTCCTGAATAAAGGCATTGTAGCAGACCGCATCCAGTTGCAGGTTGGCGGCAAGGGCAATCGGTCCCAAGGGGCAATGCAGCGCCAGCGCGACGTCATGGGCTTCGGCCATGGCCGCAATACGGTAGGTCTCCGTGATGCCACCCGAATGGCTCGGGTCGGGCTGGATGATGTCGACATAGCCACCTTGCAATACGGATTTGAAATCCCAACGGCTGTAGAGCCTCTCGCCCAAGGCGATGGGCGCGGCGCAATGGTTGGCAATCTCGCGCAGGGCTTCGGCATGTTCGCTGAGCACCGGTTCCTCGATGAACATCAGATTGAACGGCGCGAGCTCTTTGGCCAGTTGTTTCGCCATCGGGCGATGCACGCGGCCATGAAAATCTACGCCGATGCCGAAGTCCGGCCCCATCTCGTCGCGAATGGCCTGCACGCGTTCCAGAACCGCGTCGATCTTGGCATGGCTGTCGATGAACTGAAGCTCCTCTGTGCCGTTCATCTTGACCGCCGAAAAACCGCGATCCCCGCAGTCGCGGGCCATGCGGGCGGTGTCGCCGGGGCGGTCGCCACCGATCCAGCTATAGACCCGAATCCGGTCGCGTTGCTGACCGCCCAGAAGCGCATGGACCGGCACGCCAAGGGCTTTGCCCTTGATATCCCACAGCGCCTGATCAATGCCTGCGATGGCGGACATATGGATGCCACCACCGCGATAGAACCCGCCGCGATACATGACTGTCCAGTGGTCCTGAATATAACCGGGGTCCTTGCCAATCAGAAGGTCGGACAGTTCCTCGACACAGGCGGCAACCGTTGCCGCGCGGCCCTCCAGAACAGGTTCGCCCCAGCCGGAAATGCCCTCGTCTGTGGAGATTTTCACAAAACACCAGCGCGGGGGCACGATGAAGGTCTCAATTGCGGTGATTTTCATAGTCAGTCCTCGGAAAACTTATTGGGCCGCTTCGGTGTCAAACGGCGCGACTGTGTTGAAACGTGCGGTCATGAAAGCATCGGCCACAAGGCGCAGCGGCGCGAGATCGACATCGCTTTGCCCTTGCGCCACCAGATCACGCATGCGGGCGTAGAGGCGGGCGTATTCGTGGTTGTCGCCGCTGCATATCTGCGCACCGTTGACCGAAAATTCCGCGCCGCCCTTGTCAAGCTGCGCAAGATCGCCCTCGTCGGTTTCAATCGTGATACGCCAAAGCTCGTCACCGGTTTCGCGCCAGTCGAATTGCGCCGTGACGGGTATGTCGCCTGCGCACAGTGTCAGCTCTGCAGCAATCGGTGTCTGGCGTCCGTCGGGAACGCTCAGGTTTGCGGATTTGAGATGGACGGGATCGTGCAGAAGCCGCGTCAGGATCGACAGGGCGTTGATGCCCGGATCAAAGACGCCAAGCCCACCGGGCTGCCAGATCCACTCCTGACCCGGATGCCATTTGCGCACATTCTCACGCCACGCAATCGCGATGCGCGTGGCTTTGCGCTCCAAAAGCCAAGCCCGCGCAGCTTCGACAGCGGCGGCTTCGCGTGAATGCCATGTGGCAAAGATCGTGCGCTCGGCTTGCGCCGCAGTCTCGCGCAGGGTTTCGATCTCGCTCAAACTCATGGCGGGCGGTTTTTCGAGCATCAGATGACGGCCTGCGCGCAACACCTCCATCCCCTGTTCGAACCGCCCCTGTGGCGGGGTGCAAAGGGACACGATGTCGAGCTCTGGATGTGCCGCGAGCATTTCGGTCAATCCGTGGTGGCTTGGCACATCGGGCAGGGTGGCATTGCGGCTGGCGATGGCGGCAAGATGCACGCCTTCGGTCGCGGCAATGGCCGGAAGATGCTGGGCCTTGGCAATGGCACCAAGCCCCACAAGACCGATCGCAAGGCTCATCCGCGCACCCTTGCGCCGTTGTCCGCACGGAACAGGTAGAGCGAGGCCGGATCGAAATTCAGCCCCACCGTGCCGCCGCCGGAGGTTTCGAGACGCTGGTCGGTCTCCACCACAACGCGCTCACCGGTGGAGGCGCTCAGATGGGCATAGCTGACCCCACCGAGGTTCTCGGCCATCTGGATGCTGAACGGTCCGTCGGCTCCGCTCAACTGAAGGGCATTGGGGCGAATACCGATCTCAAGCGCCGTGCCTTCGGGCGGCAGGGCCACCGGACTGTCGAATTTCTGTCCCAAGGCGGGGATGTCGAGTTTGCCACCGGAGACAGTTGCGGCAAGGAAGTTCATTGAGGGCGAGCCGATGAACCCCGCAACAAAACGATTGTCGGGGTCATCATACAGGTCCATCGGACGACCGACCTGCTCGATATAGCCTGCGCGCAGCACCACGATCTTGTCGGCCATTGTCATGGCTTCGACCTGATCATGGGTGACATAGATCATCGTGGCACCGATCTCGCGGTGCAGTCGGGCAATCTCGGCCCGCATCTCCACACGCAGTTCCGCATCAAGGTTGGAAAGCGGTTCGTCGAACAGAAACACCTCCGGCCCGCGTGTGATGGCACGTCCGATGGCCACGCGTTGCCGTTGCCCGCCCGACAGAGCCGCAGGTTTGCGGTCCAGTAGCGGTTCGAGTTTGAGAATTTGCGCGGCTTCTTTGACTTTTGCTGCGATGTCTTCTTTGGGATGACCGTTCATTTTCAGGCCAAAGCCCATGTTTTCGGCCACGGTCATATGCGGGTAGAGCGCATAGGTCTGGAACACCATCGCAATGCCGCGTTCTGCGGGTTCGGCATGGGTCACGTCCTGCCCGCCGATGCGGATGGAGCCGCCGGTGGTCTCTTCCAACCCCGCGATCATCCGCAAAAGTGTGGACTTGCCACAGCCGGACGGGCCGACAAAGACGCAGAATTCTCCCGGTTCGACCGCTAGATCGACTCCGTGGATCACTTTCACATCGCCATATTTCTTGACGATCTTCTCTAAGGTCACTCCGCTCACAAGGTCTCCTCCCTTATTACTGGCGTTATATCTGGCGCGCTGTCTGGTCTGTTTGTGCGCGATTGGGTCCTGTCAGGCTGGTTCTGTTGCGCGTTGTTGTTCGGGAAAGCGCCACTCCATAGCCGCCTGCGCAATTTTTTCGGCCGTCTCTTTCAGAAGCGGCGCGTAGGTTTCGAGTTGGGCGTGGCTGTCGCTTTGGCCCGAAGTGATGGAAATCGCACCCAGCACACGGCCTTGCGCCGACAGGATCGGCGTAGCGATGCAGCGAATGCCGGGTTCGTGCTCCTCATTGTCCCACGCAAAACCGCGCGTGCGGATATTGTCCAACTCCGCCCGCAGGCTCTCTGCGTCCGTGAAGGTGGTGTCGGTGAAGCGGTGGAAACTCTGGCGTTTTAGCGCGTCTTCCAAAGCATTCTCGGGCAGGTAGGCCAGCATCGCCTTGCCTACGCCGGTGCAATAGGCCGGTCCGACCTTGCCCGATTGCGAGAACATTTCCACCGGACGGGCGGCGTTGCGTTTGTCCACATAGAGCACCATGCCCTGATCCAGTTGCGCGAGGTGCAGAGTCTGGCCTGTCTGTTGTGACAGCTGGTCGAGATAACCCGCCGCGATTGGCGCAAGCGAGCTTTGCGCCCAAGCCGCATGGGCAAGCCGCACGAGGCGCAGTCCTGGTTTGTAGGCTTGGCGCTCGTCGTCATAGGTCAGCATGCCTTGATTGGTGAGGGTTTGCAGAAAGCGGTAAAGCGTTGCTTTCGGCAGGCCCGCCTTGGGCAGCAATTCAGCAAACCGCACGGGGTGCCCGAACTCCGCCACAAGATCCAGCACGGCCAAGGTGCGTCCGACGGTGCCATCGGATTTGCCCGCAGAACGTGCAGGGGGCTGCTCGGTCGTTTCGCCAAGGGATCGGGGTGCGTCGGTCATGATTCCTCCTCAGGACTGTTGACAGGATGAAAGATTCGCGGCAACATTTCAATATGTAAAACATGGTTCCAATATTTGAAACCAAAATATGGAGCCTGTGCTGCAAAACGGGAGGAAACCGAATGAATATTTTGAAGACAACGGCGCTAACCGCGCTGGTGGGTGCGCTTGCGATGCCGGCGATGGCCGAACAGCGTGTGCTCAAGCTTTTTACAGACGCCTCTGACCCCGCCCCCAAAGCCGCTTTCGAGCAGCTTGTGGCAGGGTTTGAAGCCGAAAACCCAGATGTGACTGTCGAGGTGAACACCTTTGACCACGAGGGTTACAAGACGGCGATTCGCAACTTTCTCACGGCGGACAGTCCGGATCTGGCCAACTGGTATGCCGGCAACCGTATGGCCCCCTTTGTAAAAGCCGGACAGTTCGTGGATGTGTCGGATGTGTGGGAAGAAAACGGACTGAAAGACAGTCTGAGTTCCGCGCTTTCGTCGATGACTATTGATGGCAAGCAATGGGGCGTGCCTTACACCTACTACCAGTGGGGCATCTATTATAACAATGACGTCTATGCCAAAGCGGGCGTTGATGTGCCGACAACCTGGGACGAATTCATCTCGAATTGTGAGAAGTTTCAGGAGATCGGCGTCGATTGTCTGACCACAGGGACCAAGGCGCTCTGGCCGGCTGCGGGGATTTTCGATTATCTCGATCTGCGCACGAACGGATATGACTTCCACATGCAGCTCACCAACGGCGAAGTGCCGTGGACCGATGAGCGTGTGCGCAATGTCTTCGCCGAATGGGCCAAAGTGGTGCCCTATACCTCGAAAAACGTGGCCGCGATTGACTGGCAGGACGCCGCCTCGAACATTGTTCAGGGCAAGGCGGCCAATTACGTCATGGGCAACTTTGCCGTCGCCACCTTCAAGGATGGCGGGATGACCAATGACACATTGGGCTTTATGGACTTCCCGACGATCAACCCTGACATTCCCCGTGCGGAAGAAGCCCCCACGGACACGATCCACATTCCGGCAGGGGCCAAGAACGTCGAGGATGCCAAAAAATTCCTCGCCTATCTGGCGCGCGCGGATGTGCAAAGCGAAGTGAACGCCACGCTTGGGCAGTTGCCGATCAACAAGAACAGCGAAGTGGGCGACGACCCCTTCCTGCAACAGGGGTTCGAGGTCCTGTCCACGGCAGAGGGCGGCATTGCCCAGTTCTTTGACCGCGATGCGCCTGCCCAGATGGCCAAGGCTGGCATGGAAGGTTTCCAGGAATTCATGGCCTATCCGGATCATCTGGACGCCATCCTCGAGCGCCTCGAAAAAATGCGTCAGCGCATTTACAAAGACTGATCCTCCCCGGGGGCGGTGCCTGTTGTAAGGGTGCCGCCCCTTGTTCCCCCAAACGAGGAGAGCCGTGATGACCGATTCATCCGTCCCTGCGTCGCGCAACAGCGGCGCTTTTACCCCCCGTCGCAGACTTGGCCGGAAACTGGCGCCGTGGCTGTTTCTTGCGCCGGGCATGATCATGTTTCTGGTCTACGTCATCATTCCCATCGGCCAGTCGATGTGGATCTCGTTTTTTCAATGGGACGGTTTGAGCCCCAAAAGCTGGGTCGGGATCGAGAACTATATCGAGCTTCTTGATGACGAGGCCTTTTATACCAGCCTCAAGAACAACGTGATCTGGCTGGTGCTCTATATGCTGGCAATCCCTTTCGGGCTGTTCATCGCGCTTTTCCTGAACCAGACCGTGCGCGGGATACGCATCTATAAATCCCTGTTCTTTTTCCCCTTTGTGATTTCGCAGGTCGTGGTGGGTCTGATCTTTTCCTGGTTCTATGCGCCGGGGTTCGGCCTGTTGTTCGAGTTGACGAAAATCTTCGGCGGAGAAGGCATTGCGGTCCTCGCCAATCCTCACACGGTCACTTACGGGATCATCGTCGCGGGGCTCTGGCCGCAGATCGCCTATTGCATGATCCTTTATCTGACCGGCCTGAACGCCGTTGCTCCCGATCAGATCGAGGCCGCGCGCCTTGACGGGGCCAAGGGTATCAAGATGCTCTGGTATGTGGTTCTGCCGCAACTGCGTCCGGCCACGTTTATCGCCGTGGTCGTGACAGTGATCGGAGCGCTGCGCAGTTTTGATCTGGTGTCGATCATGACCGATGGCGGTCCCTTCGGCTCCTCGCGTGTGCTGTCCTATTACATGTATGAACAAGCACTCTCCGAATACGGCTATCGCATGGGCTATGGCGCCGCGATTGCGGTGGTGCTTTTCGCGATCATGATGATCTTCATTTCGGGCTTCATCTGGAAGATGTGGCGCGACGAAAGAGGGCTTTGAGATGTTTCCGAAACCTGTCCAATCCATGAGCCCGACCGCACGGCTCACCTATCAAGTCGCGCTTCCGGTCATGTTGGTGATCTGGCTCCTGCCACTTTTGGGGGTGGCTGTGACCTCCCTGCGTCCGTCCAGTGATCTGGCGCAGGGGAATTACTTCGGCATGCCTTCGGGGCTGGCCTTTTCGAACTACCTCGATGTGTTCAAAAACTCGCCCTTTGCCAGCTATATGCTGAACTCTTTCCGTGTGACCATCCCGACTGTGATCGGCGCTGTGGCTCTGTCGTGCCTGACGGGCTATGCGCTTGCGGTCTATAAATTCCGCTCCAACCTCATCATCTTTTTCATGTTCGTCGCGGGGAACTTTGTACCCTTCCAGATCCTGATGGTGCCGGTGCGGGATTTGACGGTGAACATGGGGCTTTATGACTCGATTACGGGCCTTGCGCTGTTCCATGTGGCGTTCCAGACCGGTTTTTGCACCTTGTTCATGCGCAACTTTATCAAGGCCCTGCCGCAGGAACTGATCGAAGCCGCCCGTGTCGAGGGCGTCGGAGAGTGGCAGATTTTCTGGCATATCGTCCTGCCGCTGGTCCGTCCGGCCATCGCTGCCCTTTCCGTTCTGGTCTTTACCTTTATCTGGAACGACTACTTCTGGGCGACGGTCCTGACCACAGGGGCCGATACACAGCCGATCACCGCAGGGCTGCAATCTCTCAACGGTCAATGGGTCGCGGCCTGGCATCTGGTATCCGCAGGCTCCATCCTTGCCGCGCTGCCGCCTGTGGCGATGTTCTTTCTGATGCAGAAACACTTTATTGCAGGGCTGACGCTCGGGGCTGTCAAATGATCCGCACATGGCACCTTGAAGACCCGCAGCAAAGCCTTGTTCTGGCCAGCCATGATGATCGCCTTCCCGAGATCATCTATTGGGGGGCGGCCTTGCCGGAGGATGAAGACCTGACCTCACTGGCGCAGGCTTGTCCTCCCGATGTGACGGGCGGCATGCTGGACCGTGCGCCGGAGGTTTCGATTTGTCCGGAGAGCACACAAAGCTTTCCGGGAGAACCGGGCCTGATCGCCTATGACGCTAAAGGCCGCCCGCTGCGTCCAGCCTTCCGCTTCGAGGCGGATGAGAGCGATGGCAATGGCGTGACCTTGGTCTATGCCGATGGGGCGACGGGGCTGCGCTATCGGGCCAGCTTCGCACTTGACCCAGGCACCGGTCTCATTTCTGCGCGGACTACTATTGAAAGTGCAGAACCGATCACCTTGCACTGGCTGGCCGCGCCGGTCTTTCCGGCCCCGCAACTGGCGGACGAGATGCTAGAGTTTTCGGGCCGGTGGTGCGGCGAATTCCGGATCACCCCGACGCCTTGGCGGACGGGGCAACGGGTGCGAGACAACCACACAGGGCGCACAGGCCACGAACATTTCCCCGGTCTGATCCTGCCCGTACGCGGAGCGACCAAGACCTCGGGCGAGACCCGTGCCTTCCACTATGGCTGGTCGGGCGGTCACCGGATGGTTGCGGAAGAATTGCCTGACGGGCGTCGCCAAATCCAGTTCGGCCATGCCTCTGGCTCGGAGCCGCAACCGGACACAGGGTTTGAAACCGCAACGCTTTTCGCGGCATTTTCGCATGAGGGCTCAAACGGCTGCGCCCGTGCGTTCCAGCGGCACCTGCGGCACACCGCGCCGCAAACCTCCCCGCGCCCTGTGCATTACAATTGCTGGGAAGCGGTTTATTTCGATCATAACCTGTCCGAGTTGCAAGAGATTGCCAACCGTGCTGCGGCCCTTGGTGCTGAGCGGTTTGTGCTGGATGACGGCTGGTTCGGGCGTCGGGACGATGACACGAGCAGCCTTGGCGACTGGCAGATTGACCCGCGCAAATATCCCGACGGGCTGGCGCCGCTAATCGACCATGTGAAAAGCCTCGGCATGAGCTTTGGCATCTGGTTTGAGCCGGAGATGGTCAACCGCGACAGCGATCTGGCGCGGGCACATCCCGACTGGCTCTTGGGGCCGGAAGATCAGATCGAAGGTCGCCAACAGCGCGTGCTTGATCTGGCGCGGCCCGAGGTGCGGGCCTATCTGTTCGAGGTGATCGACGGGCTGCTTTCGGACCATGACATCAGCTATATCAAATGGGATCACAATCGGGTTTTGCCTGCACCGGACGCGGCCCAGACGCGTGGGGTTTACGATCTGTTCGACCAACTGCGCAGAGCGCATCCCACGGTGGAGTTTGAAAGCTGTGCCTCGGGCGGCGGGCGTATCGACTTCGGTATTCTGGAACGCACCGGACGGGTCTGGCTTTCCGATAGCAACGACGCGTTGGAGCGGTTGCGTATTCAACATGACGCCGCTCTGTTCCTGCCCGCTTCGGTCACGGGAAGCCACGTTGGCCCGCGCGTCTGTCACACCTCGGGGCGGGAGATCGATATTCACACCCGCGCCTGGGTTGCGGCACAAAGACATATGGGCTTCGAGATGGACCCTCGCGAATTGACCGACACAGAGGCGGAGGTTCTCTCCACCGTCACCGCATGGTGGAAGGCCAACCGCGACTGGCGTATGCGCGCCGATATTCTCCGGCTGGAAAGCGCCGATCCGGCGGTGATTGCCGAGTTGCAACTGGCTGAAGACGGTCAGCGTTTCGTGGTCTTTGCAGGACAGGTGACGCCCTCGGATCAGGTCTTGCCCCGTCCATTGCGTTTGAGCGGGCTTGATCCCAAGGCGCGGTATCGTGTCCGGCTGATCAATGCGGATGAAGCATCACATCTGTCCCGCGGCACCCCCGCGCTCAAAACCGGTGCGGTGGAATTGAGTGGTCAGGCTCTCATGGGGCAGGGGCTGACCCTGCCTTGGAGTTTCCCCGAACGCATCCGGGTCATCGAAGGAGAAAGACTATGAGCCATACGATGCCGGACTGGATTGCTGCCGATTGGGGCACCACGCATTTGCGGCTTTGGGCCATGCGCGGGCACGAGGTGCTTGAGCGCCGTGCCACGGATCAGGGCATGGGCAAACTGTCCCCTGCGGACTTCGGTGCGGTGATGGAAACGGCGGTGGAGGGCTGGGGCGCGGCTCCGGTCGTCACCTGCGGCATGGTCGGATCTCGTCAGGGCTGGTTCGAAGCCCCCTATGCGCCCGTGCCTTGCGCCGCCGCGCCAAGGCTGGTGCGCGTTCCCGACCATGAGGCCCGCCCTGTCTACATCGCCTGTGGCGTGCGTCAGGACAGCCCGCCCGATGTGATGCGTGGAGAGGAGACCCAGATCGCGGGACTTTTGCTGCGTGAGCCGGACTTCAACGGAACGGTTTGCTTGCCCGGCACCCACACAAAATGGGTCGGGCTGCGCGACGGGAAAATCATGCGTTTTCAAAGCTGCATGACCGGTGAAATCTTCGACCTTCTTTCGCGTCAATCGGTGCTACGGCATTCATTGGGCGGGGCAGGGGATGATCTTGCCGCTTTCGAGGCTGCCTGTTCCCAAGCCTATGTAAATCCGGCTCTTGCCTATGGCGCGTTGTTCGGCCTGCGGGCGGGGGTTTTGCTCGGTGATCTTGACGCCAATGCTGCCACGGCGCGGCTGTCGGGATTGCTGATCGGGTGGGAATTGGCCGCGACCCATGAGATCTGGTCCGGAGGTTCTGTCGCCTTGATCGGCAGTCCGGTCTTGGGCCCGCTCTACACGCGCGCCTTGGCGCTCTGCGGAATCAGCGCAACCGTCCATGATGTCGAAGATGTAACACTCGCGGGGCTCTACGCCGCGCAACAGACGATAGGAGATCAGACATGAGCCGTCCCCTGATAGCGATCCTGCGCGGGATCACCCCGCCGGAAGCCCTACCCGTGACCGAAGCCTTGCTGGAGGCAGGCGTGACGCGGATCGAAGTGCCGCTTAATTCACCCGACCCGCTCGACAGCATCAAGGCAATGGTAGATGCCTTCGGGGATCGGGCCTTGATCGGCGCAGGCACGGTTTTGCGCGTCGATCAGGTGAACGCCGTTGCCGCCACGGGGGCCAAACTGATCGTGTCCCCGAATTGCAACGCGGAGGTCATCGCCGCAAGCAAGGCCGCCGGATTGCAGAGCTTTCCCGGTGTGATGACCCCGAGTGAGGCCTTTGTCGCGCTGGACGCGGGGGCAGATGGTTTGAAACTCTTTCCCGGCGAATTGATCGGTCCCATCGGATTGCGGGCGATGAAGGCGGTTCTGCCCAAAGAGCTGCCCCTGTTTGCTGTGGGCGGCGTCTCGGTGGAGAACATGGTTGACTGGCATGAGGCAGGTGCGGCGGGTTACGGGATCGGCTCGTCGATCTACAAGCCCGGCGACAGCGCCGCAACCGTGGCCGAAAAGGCGCGGTGTCTGGTGTCCTGCCTTGATGAGGTCTGCGGCAAATGACAGCGCAGGTTTTTGATGATCGGCCGTGTTTCCTCGGGGAAGGCGCATTCTGGCACCCTGAACGCGAGCAGCTTTTCTGGTTCGATATTCTTGCCGGTCGGATTCTGAGCCGTGTCGGGCAAAAGCCGCTGGAGTGGCAGATCGGCCAGATGGCCTCAGCCGCCGCGTGGGTGGATGCGGAGACTTTGGTCCTTTCGACCGAAACCGGATTGCGGCGTTTTGACATTGAAACGGGCGCGCATGAGCCGTTGGTCGGGATCGAAGCGGATCGCAGCGAGACCCGATGCAATGACGGGCGGGCCGATCCGATGGGTGGGTTCTGGGTGTCGAGCATGGGCAAACATGCCGAAGCCAAGGCCGGCGCGATCTATCGTTATTATGGCGGGGCCGTGGAGCTATTGTTTCCCGAAATTACCATCCCGAATTCGATCTGCTTTGCGCCGGACGGGCGGCGGGCCTACTTCGCGGATACGGCGGAGGGCAGGATAATGACTGTCTCTCTGGATGCGGACGGGTGGCCGGATGCCGCGCCGGACGTCTTTGTGGATTTGACTGCGCAAGGGTTGAACCCCGACGGCGCACAGACCGATTGCGAAGGCGCACTCTGGAGTGCGCAATGGGGGGCCGGACGAGTGGCGCGCTACCTGCCTGATGGCCAGTTCGACCGCGCGATTGCGCTTGCCGGACGGCATTGCTCCTGTCCGGCGTTTGGTGGGCCGAGATTCGAGACGCTTTTTGTCACCACCGCCCGCGAAGGCATGGAGACGCCTGATGCGGGGCAGGGGGTTATCTACCAAGCACCTGCAGGTGTCGCAGGGCGGGCCGAACCGGCCCTCCGGCTTTAAGCGACGTGTAGAGGAAGGCGCGGGGGATCAATGCCCCCCGGCCTTGGCGCCTTTCCGCGGCGGTTGCATGGCCAGCGCCAGCACGGCCAGCCCCGCAAACAGCAGGGTGATCAGGGTAAAGACATCGATAAAGGACATCACCGTGGCCTGCTGCGATATGCGGGCGGCCATGTATTTGAGCGCACCCGTCTCTCCGTCCACGCCATTGAGGCTCAACAGGGAAGAGATGAGATCAAGCTGTCTGAGGGCCTCGGCATTGGACCAGTTCAAAGCCTCGCGCAGATGGGCGCTGTGTAGCGCATTGCGGTCGGTGAGCAATGTATTGATAACCGCCAGCCCGACAGCCCCGCCAAGATTGCGCATGAGGTTATAGAGACCGGATGCGTTCTTCATCTTGTCCGGCGGCAGCGTGCCCAGTGCGAGGTTGTTGATGGGCACCATGCAGATCATCAAGGATATGCCACGCAGGATTTGCGGCGCGAGCAATTCGTTGAAATCCCAGTCTGCGGTCATGCCTGTCAGCATCCATGAGGAGGTCGCAAAGCCGATGAACCCCGCCAGAAGCATCACACGCAGATCGAGTTTCGAGGCCAGCGCGCCTGCAATCGGAGCGGTCATGAACATGGCCAGACCGGAAACGAAAACCGTCTCCCCGATCATCAGGCTGTCATAGCCTCTGATTTGCGCGAGATAGAGCGGATAGAGATAGGTCATGCCATAAAGGCCGATCCCCATCACAAAGCTGAACACGGAGCCGACGGCGAAGTTCACATTGCTAAAGGCAGAGAAATCCACCACGGGGTTCTTGCGCGTGAACGCCCGCCAGAAGGTTATAATCCCGCCGACAATCATTACGACGAACAGCCCCGCGACAAGTTCATCGTCGAACCAGTCATTGCCGGGCCCCTCTTCCAGCACATATTCCATAGCTCCCAGAAAACAGGCCAGCGCCCCAAGACCGATCCAGTCGAAATTGTCGAACAGGGACCAGTTGGGTTTGTCAAAGTCGATCAGGACAAAGGCCCCTATGGTGACGGCAATGCCTGCGGGGACATTGACCAGAAAGAGCCAGTGCCAGCTCAGCGTATGGCTGAGATAGCCGCCCACGGTTGGCCCCACGGTCGGGGCCAGCGTGGCAATCAGGCCGATCATGGGGGACACCACGTTGCGTTTGGAGGCCGGAAAGATCGTAAAGGCGGCGGCGAAGACGGCAGGGATCATACCGCCGCCGAGAAAACCCTGAACCGCGCGCCAGAGGATCATTTCATTGATGCTGCCGGAGGTGGCGCAGAGAAAGGAGGCCACGGTAAACCCCGCTGCCGAGGCGGCAAAGAGGTAGCGTGTAGACATCATCCGGCCAAGCAGCCCCGACAAAGGGATCATGATGACCTCCGCAATCAAATAGGCGGTCTGCACCCAACTGATTTCATCGGCAGAAGCACCAAGACCCGCCTGAATTTCCGGCAGGGAGGCGGAGACGATCTGGATGTCGAGAATGGCCATGAACATGCCGAAGACCATGACCAGAAAGGCCGCCACGCGACGCGGGGTGACCTTTGGCTCATCGGCGTCTGCGGCGGCGGTCATTTGCTTGCCTGTGCCAGATTTGTGCCTGTATCGGCGGGTGTGGTGCGCTCGTCCACCTCGACCACGACGGACAGGCCGGCGCGCAAACCCTCAACCATATCGGGCAGCATGATGCGCACGGGCACACGTTGCACGATCTTGGTGAAATTACCGGTGGCATTGTCTGTGGGCAGGAGCGAAAAGATGGAGCCGGTCGCTGGAGAGACAGAGGCCACATGCCCTTCGATCTCCTCGCCCCCCATCGCATCCACCCGCACTAGGGCGGTTTGGCCGGGGGTGATGCCGTCAAGCTGGGTTTCCTTGAAATTGGCTTCGACATAGAGCCCGTGATCGGGAACAACGGCGGCAAGGCTTGCGCCAACGCTCACAAGTTCACCGGCTTCAATGGCAATATTGGCCACGGTGCCATCGAAAGGTGCGCGCAAGATCGTATGGTCGAGATCGCGCTGTGCCTTGGCGACGTTGAGTTCGAGGGTGCGGCGGTTGGAATCGGTTTCCGCACGCTGTGCCTTGAGCACATCGATTTCCGCTTTTGCCCCTGTGATGGCGGCTTGGGCGGCGGCGCGGTTGGCGCGGGCTGTGGCCAAGGCTTCATTGGCGTCATCAAGACTGGCTTGCGAGCTGACCTTGCGTTCGTTCAAATCCTGCGCACGTTTCTGCGCGGTCTTGGCGGTTTGAAAGGCGGCTTCTGCGGCGGCCAATTCGGCTTCGGCCTGTGTGACTGTTGCTTCTGCCGCTATGATCTGTGCATCAATCCGAGCCAGTGTTTGATCCAGAGAGGCGAGGTTGGCCTGTGCTTGGGCCAAGGCGATATTATAGTCGCTGTCGTCAATCCGGACCAGAACATCGCCTTTGGAGACGTGTTGGTTTTCCTTGACCGGAATCTCCGCCACATAACCTTGCAACTTAGCCGAGACCAGAGACATATCGGCCTGCACATAGGCGTCATCGGTCTCGATCATGAACCGTCCATGTGTCCACCAGTTCATTCCCGTATATCCACCTGCCAGAAGTGCTGCGACGGCGATGGATCCGAGAATGGTTTTTTTGCGTCCGCTTTTCGGCGCTTCGGACTCCATAGGGGAGGGGGAGGCGTTTTGTGTCATGAGTGAAGGCTTCCGGTTTCAGGAATGAGTGCGTTGGGCTGTTCGTTATCGAACCAGTTGGTTCGACAGCAATTAGGGCGAACGGAAATCAAAATCAAGCCTTCATCGAACCGATTGGTTCGACTATATTCAAAACATGAGTAAAGAATGTTCCGAGTCTTCGGCCTGTCCTGCGCAACAGGGTGAACCGACCACACAGAAATGCCGGCATCCTGCGGGCAAAGATCCCGAAAAACGTCGCCAGATCCTGAGCGGTGCGTGGCAGGTCTTTGTCGATCAGGGCTTTGACGCGGCCACGATGAACGAAATTTGCAAGGCGGCGGGCGTGTCCAAGGGGACGCTCTATGTCTATTTCAAGAACAAGGAAGACCTCTTTGTCGCTCTGGTTGAAGACCGGCGGGAGGCTTTTTTTGCGGGCATTATCGAGCGGCTTGAAGACGCCGGAACGATAGAGGATCACTTGCTGGCCTATGCCACTGGTCTGTCAATGCAGGTCAATTCCGAAAATGTCATCCGCGCGCACCGCATTGTCATCAGTGTGGTGGAGCGGATGCCCGATCTCGGTGCACGGTTCTATGACGCGGGGGCGCGATATTTCCTCGGCCATCTGGCCGAGTTTTTGCGCACGGAGACCGAGGCGGGACATCTCGCCGTGCCAGATCCGGAGTTTGCGGCCGCCCAGTTTATCGAACTCGCCACCGCCGGAACATGGCGCGCACGCATTTTCGGACGTCGGCGCACGGAGCCTTCGACAGAAGAAATCACACGCACCGCCAGAGAAGCTGTGCGGATGTTCATGGCGACCTATGGCATGTGATCCGCCTTGAACGGGCGCAATAGGCGAAAAAGAATATCCTTCCGGTTCTCGCGCTCCGGCCAAGACAGTTTTTCCGAAAAGTGATGCGACACAAATCCCTCTCATGCGCAGCGGCACAGATGTGGAACTTTGTCTGGTCACAACGGGTCTGGTAGTAAGGGCCTTTCCTTGACCTCTCACGCGATCGGGTCGAGATGCCTTACAAACCCTTTGGATGAAGAGGCTTCGTATGACCTTGAACATGATTTCTATCGCGGCGGCTTCGGTCGCCCTCTCCGCCAGCGTCGCTATGGCAGCAGACCTTGGCCCGCTGGTCACCCCCATCGAATTGAGCATAGCACTCGAAGAGACGGAGGACGCGCCTGTTCTTCTCGACATTCGGGGCGATGCCTACAGCACAGGCCATATCGAAGGCGCCGTGTCTGCGCCTTACAGCCTGTTTCGCGGACCGGCGGACAACCCCGGCCAGATCGTGCCTGTCGAGACGCTTGAGGACACTTACGAAAGCCTCGGACTGACGCTGGACCAGCCGGTGGTGATTGTGACCGATGGCAAGACAGATAGCGATTTTGGTGCCGCTGCACGGGTGTATTGGACGCTGAAAAGCTCCGGTTTCGAACAGTTGTCCATTCTGAACGGTGGGGAACTGGCATGGGTTAATGCGGGGCTTCCCGTGTCCACAGATGCCGTGGAGCCAGTGCCCACAGAGCTTTCCATCACATGGGACAACAGCTGGACGGCAGAGACTGATGATGTGCAGAATGTCGTGAGCGGCGCGGCGGATGCGCTCTTGCTCGATGCACGCCCTGCGGCGTTTTTCGAGGGCAAACAGGCACATGCTGCTGCGGCCCGTCCGGGGACACTTCCGGGAGCAAAAGACTACCCCTACACCAATTTCTTCCGGCCTGATGCCACCGCGATTTCGGCGGTGTCCTATACGCCGGAGATGAAAGAGACCTTGGGTCTCAGTGACGGACAGGACGTGATTTCCTTCTGCAACACAGGGCATTGGGCGGCGACAAACTGGTTTGCCCTCAGTGAGCTGGCGCAACTGGATCAGGTGAAGCTCTACCCCGGTTCTATGGTCGAATATTCGAACATGGGCGGCGAGATGGCGAATGCTCCCGGTCTCATCGAAAACCTGTTCAACCAGTTCCGTGGAGGCAATTGATGACTCAGGCGGTTTCTCCTGATCTGCGGCTGGAAGCTGGCAGCGGCGTAATCTCGCGCCGTGCCGTTTTGGTTGTGGCCGCATTGGTGAGTGTGGCGCTTGTCGCGGTGTTTGTCGGCGCGCGCTACGGGCTTTTGCTTGCGGTCGGGCTCGGGTTCGGCGTCGTGCTGGAAGGGATGCGCTTCGGCTTTGCCGGCCCGTGGCGTGCGATGATCTTGCGGCGTGAACCTTCGGGGATGCTTGCGCAGCTTTTGGCGATTGCACTGGTCTCTGTGGTGGCCATTCCGCTGCTCTCCGCGCATCCCGGTGAATTGGTCGGCGCACAGGCCGCTGTCGGATTTGCGATGGTCGGCGGCGCCTTCGTCTTCGGGGCCTGTATGCAGATTTTGCTGGGCTGCGGGTCCGGCACATTGGTGAATGCGGGCAGCGGCAATCCCATTGCGGTTTTCGCCTTGCCGTTTTTCTGCATCGGTAGCTTTTTCGGCGCTTATGGACTGGTCTGGTGGACCTCGCTCGGAGCTTTGCCGATCCTGCAATTCCGCGGCATGACGGGGCTGGGGCTGACATTGGTATTGCTGGCCATTTCCGCCGCCATCGTGCTTTGGCGTGCAGCCCCCGGCACCGTGCGTCTGAGCCGCCGTCACGGCATTGCGGCAATCGTACTTGCGGTCCTGGCGATTGGAAATCTTGTGGTCGCGGGGCAGCCTTGGGGCGTCGTCTATGGTCTGGGTCTTTGGACCGCGAAAGTTGCTACTGTGGCGGGCGCGGATCTGTCCGGCTCGGCCTTTTGGGCGGCTGCCGGATCCGTTGAACGGATGCAATCGAGCCTGCTGACCGACTACACCTCTTTGACCGATATCGGCCTGATCGCGGGTGCCTTCGGTGTTGCCGCATGGCGACGCGGCGGTTTAACCGCGAAATTGCCAAGTTATCCCGCCCGCGCATGGATCGCGACCATGGTGGTCGGTTTCCTACTCGGCTATTCGTCACGGCTTGCGTTCGGTTGCAATGTCGGGGCGTTCTTTTCGGGAATTTCAACAGGCAGCCTGCACGGATGGGTCTGGTTCATCGCTGCATTTGCAGGGGCATCCGTCGGCATCCGCTTGCGGCCCCTTCTGGGACTGGAGGCACGCACATGACACGTCGTTTTACGGCAACTCTTGCCATTGTCGGTCTCTTTCTTCTCGTCGGATTTGACCTGATGAGCGCTCCGCCCAACCCCTATCACGCTCCGCCTGCCTTGGCGCTTGGGTCGGGCATTGCCGCCTCGGGCGGGTTCTGCGGCGCGTTGCCCGACTGAACACGCTGCCTGAATATCCATAAGGCAAACTGGCCTGCCCCAAGAGATCGCCTTTGGCTGTCTCGGGGCGGGCTTTTTTATGCGACTATACAAGACCCGTCGCTATTGGGATTTACGGAACGCGGAGATCAGGGACCAGAGGATCAGTGCCACTGTCAGGACGACAAAGACACAGGCGATGGGGCGTTCGATAAAGACCATGGGGTCACCACGGGAAATGAGCATGGCGCGACGCAGGTTGGTTTCAATCAACGGCCCGAGCACGAAGCCGAGCAGCAAGAGCGCAGGGCTGAATTTCGCCCGTGACAGGGCATAGCCGATGATGCCAATGCCCGCGACCATCGCAATGTCGAAGCTGGAGCCACGCACCGAATAGACCCCCATCGAAATGAACACGATGATGGCCGGATAGAGCCAGCGGAATGGGATGCGCAGCATGTTCACCCATATGCCGATCAGCGGCAGGTTGATGAACAGCAAGAACAGGTTGCCGATGGCAAAACTCGCGACCAGCCCCCAGAACATGTCGGGGCTGTTCTCCAACATCATCGGACCCGGCTGCACCCCATGGATTACCAATGCGCCAAGCATGAGCGCCATGATCGGATCTCCCGGAATGCCCAGTGTCAGTGTTGGCACAAAGGCCGAGATGGAGGCGGAATTGTTTGCTGCTTCAGGGCCGGAGATGCCTTCGATCTGGCCGGTGCCGAATTTCTTCGGCTCGCGGGAGACGCGGCGTTCCAATGCGTAGCTGAGAAAGGAGGAAATTGTGGAACCGGTGCCCGGAAGTGCGCCGAAAAAGCTGCCCAAGGTGCTGCCGCGCAGGATCGGGGCGGGCAGGCGTTTGAGTTCCGCGCGTGAGGGGAGCAGTTCCCGCAAGGGGATGCGGGCGACGGGGGTGCTGCGCTCTGTGTTGCGGATGTTGGAAATCACTTCCGCCGCACCAAAAAGCCCCATAGCCAGCGCCACAAGGTTGACCCCGTCCATGAGTTCCGTGCGCCCGAAGGTGAACCGTTGAAGACCGGAGTTCACATCGGTCCCGATCACGCCAATAATCAGGCCGAGAACAACCATCGCCAAGTTCTTGGCCGGACGGCCCGAGCCGACCGTGGAGGCCGCGACCAGCCCCATAATCATCATCGCCGCATAATCCGCCGCACCGAATTTCGTCGCCACACCGCTCAACCATTCGGCAAGGAAGATCAGCACAATGATCCCAAGCATCGAGCCCGAGAATGACGAGATCATGGAGGTGAACAGCGCAAGCCCCGCCCGACCGTTCTGTGCCATAGGGTAGCCGTCGAGCGTGGTCACTGCCGATTGCGGCGTGCCGGGAAGGCGCAGCAGGATGGAGGCCACAGCCCCGCCATATTGCGCCCCGTAATAGACCCCCGCCAGCATGACTAGCGCGGCTTCGGAGGAGACATAATAGGTGATCGGCAACAGCAACGTGATTGCGGCCATCGCTCCGATGCCGGGCAGGACGCCGACGAATGTGCCGAGGATTGCGCCGAACAGGCTATAGACGAGGACAGAGGGATGAAGGGCAACGGACAAGCCGTGCATCAGGCCTTCGAACGTGGTCATATCAACGGCTCCATGGCCAGACGGGGATCGGCATTTGCAGCGCCAGAATAAAGACCCCTGCGGCCAGAAGCGTGATGACCGCCGACAGAACCACACGCCACAGGGTGCCTTTGTGCGGGGCAACGGAGCTTGCCAGAAGCACAGTGATGGCCGTTGTCAGCAACAACCCGACACGGTCCAGCGCAAAGCCGAAGAACAAAAGCGAGGCCGCAACGGCAAGTGTTTCACGCCATGCGAACGGCTTTGCCTCGCTCTTGCGCCACCATGCGGGCAGGCCGATGACCAGCCCCAGACCGAAGAGGACTACGCCAAGCACGATCGGGAAGAACCCCGGCCCCATGCGCCGCAGATCGCCCATGTCATACTGGATAGAGGCATAGGCCGCGACACCAAGCCCGAGCAGGGCGAGAATCCCGCCCCACAGCACATCGTCAATATCACGTCGCATCGGTGGCCCTCTTTCGTGGCGTTACTGGCGCGCTTCGATCCCGTCGATCACAGCACCCCAAAGGGCAGTATCATCTGCAATGCGCGTGGCAAATTCTTCGGTGCTGCCCGGCTGGACCTGCCAGCCCATCGCCAGAAGCTTGTCGGCCACTTCGGGCATCGCGAGGATTTCCACGATTTCACTGTTCAGACGCTCGATTATCTCGGGATCGGTGCTGCTGGGCGCGATGAAACCGTTCCAGAGCTCGGCGCGGAAATCTTCCGGCAAATTCGCCTGACCGGCCATAACGGGAACGTCGGGAAGGCTGGGGAAGGGGGCGCTGGAGGTGATGCCCAGAATTTTCATCTTGCCGGCTTCGACATGGGGCATGGCTGCGGAAGGTGCCATGAAGCCGCCGTCGATCTCGTGACCGATGATGGAGGTCGTGACCTCTGCATAGCTTTGGAACGGGATGTGATAAAGTTCCACACCCGCTTCATTTGCAAACAACTCGGCGGTCAGATGCGCGCCGGAGCCGTGACCTACGGAGCCATAGGCAATATCACCGGGGTTTTCCGTGGCTTGCTCGATAAACTCCGCGACCGTGTCGGCCGGAAAGTCGCTCGTAACGCCCAGAACCAGCGGGCTTGTGGCGATCAGGGCCACAGGCGCGATGTCTGAGGCGGGATCATAGCTGAGATCTTCCACAAGGCGCTGCGCAGTGGTCAGCGGCCCGTTGATCGTCACGGCAAAGCTCAGCCCGTCGTTTTTGTCGGCGAGCATCTGCTGCACCCCGATGACGCCACCGGCGCCGGGTTTGTTTTCCACCACAACAGGTTGCCCCAGTGCATCGGCCAAAGGCTCGGCCACCAGACGGGCGATAGTGTCGGGCGACGATCCGGCCGGAAAGCCGACATAAAGATGCAGAGGGGCAGACGGCCAGTCTTCGGCGGACAGCGGTCCTGCGGCACAGATGGCAGCGATGGCGATACAGCTCAGCTTGCGGTGATGAAACATAAGAACTTCCTCCAATAATTTAGGGGTTTCTTTCTTTTTCCAGCGAAAGTGTCAATCAACCGTGCATGTTTTTTATGCACGAGGGCCTTGTTCGCGGTTGTATTGCAGAGATTTCCGGTGAAATTCGTGCAAAACCGACAATTTTTCATAGGCTGAATAGGTCCAATTTTCCGCTGCGCCATGCCTCACTTGATTGAAGCGTGGGGTGGTGACCATTGAGATTGCGATCACTTTTTTCATGAGATGTCTTGTCTTCTGCCGCGGAATACTTTTCCTTCTGCGCAGAGTTGCCCCACGTTGCGACTGTTGCGCATTACGCACTCCAACGTCCGGCAAAGATGAAAAACCTACCCACAGGAGGTCTTTATGAAACTTACCACTGCTTTATCTGCGCTGGCCCTGCTCGTGGCTGCACCGACGGCATTCGCCGCTGATGTGCCAGAAGGCACGGTTCTTTCCGAGAACCAGACCTATACGTTCTGGCTTCTGGACGCGATCAAGTCGATGGACCCGCAAATCAACACCGATGTTGAAGGCTCCGATGTTCTGCGTAACCTTTTTGAAGGCCTCTATAACGAAGATGCCAAAGGCGCTTTGGTGCCGGCAGTGGCGTTGAGCCATGACCTGTCCGAAGATGGTCTGACCTACACATTCCACCTGCGTCCAGAGGCGGTCTGGTCGGATGGCAAGCCTGTGACCGCAGGTGATTTCGTGTATGCGTGGCGTCGTTTGGCTGATCCTGAAACCGCGTCGGAATATGCGTGGTATATGGAACTTATGCAGGTGAAAAACGCCGCCAAGGTCACGGCGGGCGAAGTGCCGCCGTCAGAGCTTGGCGTGAAAGCGATTGACGATCATACGCTTGAAGTGACGATCGAGACGCCACTGCCCTATTTCCCGCAGATGCTGGTGCATGCCTCTACCTTCCCTGCGCGACAGGATGTGATCGAGAAATTTGGCTCGGACTGGACGAAACCGGAAAATATGGTGACCAACGGGGCGTACACTCTCACCGAGCATATTCTTGGCGAGCGGGTCGAGATGGACAAATCCGATACCTATTGGGATGCGGATAAAACAGTGATGACCCATCTCACCGCGTTGACCGTCAATGACCTGAATCAGGCTTTGACACGCTATCTGGCCGGTGAACTGGACCGTGTTAACATACCCGCAGGCCAGTATCCGCGCCTGAAAAAGGAATATCCCGACGAGGCAACTTCGCTGCCGTATTCCTGTTCCTACATTTACATGATGAACCTGTCGGACAAGGGCCCAGAATCGCTCAAGGATGTGCGTGTGCGCAAGGCGTTGTCCTATGCCATGAACCGCGATGTCGTGGTAAACAACATCCTGCAAGGGGGCCAGCATCCGGCCTATAGCTGGACCCATTGGGCGACAGCGGGCTTTGAAATGCCCGAGATCGACTATGCGGGTTGGACACAGGAAGAGCGCAACGAGAAAGCCAAAGAGCTTTTGGCCGAAGCAGGTTATGGCCCTGACAACCCGCTTGATCTGACGTTGAACTACAACACCTCTGACGATCACAAGAAGATCGCCATTGCTGCGCAGCAATTTTATCGCCCGCTTGGCATCAACCTGACGCTCAACAACATGGAGTGGAAGGTGCATACCGACAAGATGCAGAGCCAGGATTTCGACCTGGCGCGCTATGCGTGGTGCGGCGACTATAACGAAGCGTCGACTTACCTTGACCTGTTCACCTCATACTCGGGACATAACAGCGGCAAGTTCTATAACGAAGAATATGACGCGCTGATGAAAGAGTCGAAAACAGCCGAGGACCCGCAGCATCTCTACACGCAAGCGGAGCAAATTCTGGCCGAGGAAATGCCGGCGGTTCCGATTTATCACTATGCGAAAGTGGATATGATCTCTTCGGATATCAAAGGTCTGCCGACGGAAAATGTGATGCAAACATGGTATGGCAAAGACCTCTACCGTGTCGCGGAATGATCCGGATCGTATAAATCAGGCAGGACGCGGGGATATCTCCCGCGTCCACCCATAGGAAAAACCGTATGATCGTCTACATTCTCAAGCGTCTGGCAATTGCCATTCCGACGCTGCTCTTGCTGATTGTGTTTTCTTTTCTGCTGATGCATGCGGCCCCCGGCGGGCCCTTCACGCAGGAACGTGAACTGCCTGCACAGGTGCTTGCCAATCTCAACGCCAAATATGGTCTCGACCAGCCACTATGGAAACAGATCTGGAATTACATCTGGGGCATTGTTGCGCATTTCGATTTCGGGCCGTCCTTTGTCTATAAGGACCGCACCGTGAACGAGATCATCGCGCAGGGCTTTCCGGTGACGCTGACATATGGCGGGGTTTCGTTTGTGGTGGCGGTGCTCGCCGGAGTGACGCTGGGTGCAGTCGCCGCGGTCAAGCACAACACCATTATCGACTATTTCGCCGTAGGCATTTCCATCGGTGCGCAAGTGTTGCCGAATTTCGTCATGGCCCCGATCCTTGTGATTGTCTTCACACTGTTTCTGGGCTGGCTGCCCGGCGGAGGCTGGCGCTTTTCCGATCCGTCCTACTGGATCATGCCGGTGATCGCGCTTTCCACCTCCTATATGGCCTCGATTGCGCGGATCATGCGCTCCTCCATGCTTGAGGTGCTCAATTCCAACCACATCCGCACTGCCCGTGCCAAAGGGTTGCCGGGGCATCGCGTGATCTGGCGTCACGCACTCAAACCCGCGCTTTTGCCGGTGATTTCCTACCTCGGGCCGGCCTTTGTCGCGATGATTACAGGGTCCGTGATCGTGGATATCTATTTCTCTACCGGTGGCATCGGCAAAGCCTTTGTCGATAGCGCTTTGAACCGTGACTACGCCGTGATGATGGGGGTGACGATCCTTGTCGGCGCACTCACCATCCTTTTTAACCTCCTCGTCGATATCATCTACGGATGGATCGACCCGAAAATCCGGTATTGAACCATGGTCATCGACAGTGAGAAAATGAAGTCTCTGGCCGAAGCCACCTCCCGCGAGGACGTGGTTGGCCGTTCCCTCTGGGCCGATGCGCGGCGCAGGTTCTTTCGCAACAAGGCAGCGATATTCGGTTTGATCCTGTTGGTTTTCGTCAGCCTTTTTGCGCTTTTCGGCAATTTTGTCGCGCAATGGTCCAATGAGGAAATTGATTTCTCCGTCATGGGGATGGTGGCCGAACAGGGTGGGCCGTCGCTGGCCAACGGACACTATTTCGGCACGGATGATCTGGGACGCGATCTGTTCGCACGCACCGTGCAAGGAACGCAAATTTCGCTGGCTGTGGGGATCATCGGCTCTGCCATCGCGGTGGTGGTCGGCACGATCTATGGTGCGACCGCAGGTTACTTTGGCGGGCGGATCGACAACATCATGATGCGGACCGTCGATATCCTTCTGGCGATCCCCTATATGTTCGTGCTGATCCTGCTTCTGGTCATGTATGGCCGATCCATCACCATGCTCTTCGTTGGAGTGGGCCTTATTTCGTGGCTGGAAATGAGCCGGATTGTGCGCGGGCAAACCCTGACCCTCAAAGGGCGCGAATATATCGAGGCTGCGCGTGCGATCGGCGTGCCGGCGCCGGTGATTATCCGCCGCCACATCCTACCCAACCTGATCGGTGTCGTGACAGTCTTTGCCACACTTCTGGTTCCCAACATGATCCTGACCGAAAGTTTCATTTCCTTTCTTGGTCTCGGTGTGCAGGAGCCGATGACGTCACTCGGCGCGTTGATCTCCGAAGGATCTGGCACAATTTCATACGGGACGCTTTGGCAACTGGCCTTCCCGCTTCTTTTCTTCGTTCTCACGCTGTTCGGCTTTTTCTTTGTCGGTGACGGGCTGCGGGACGCTTTGGACCCGAAGGATCGTTAAACATGGCGCTTCTGGACGTTAAAAACCTCTCTGTTCAATTTGATACACCTGAGGGAAACATTCACGCCGTCAACGGGGTGAGCTTTGCTTTGGAACAGGGCGAGACCTTGGGTATTGTAGGGGAAAGCGGCTCGGGCAAGAGTCAGCTCAACTTTGCGCTTCTGGGACTTTTGGCCCGCAATGGCCGAACATCAGGGCAGGCGATCTTTGAGGGACAAGACCTCTTGTCGATGTCGGAACGCGACCTCAACAGGATACGTGCCAATCGTATCTCTATGGTCTTCCAAGACCCGATGACCTCGCTCAATCCCTATATGCGTATCTCCGAGCAGATGGCCGAGGTGCTTATGCTGCACAAAGGGCTGTCCAAACGCGCGGCAATTGCGGAAAGTGTCGATATGCTCGATGCGGTAAAAATTCCGGATGCAAAGAACCGCGTGCGGCTCTACCCGCACGAGTTCTCAGGCGGGATGCGTCAGCGGGTGATGATCGCCATGTCATTGCTCTGTCGCCCTGACATCCTCATTGCGGACGAACCAACCACCGCGCTTGATGTGACGGTGCAGGCACAAATCATGGAGCTTCTGTCCGAGTTGCAACGGGAGTTCGGCATGGCGACAATCCTGATTACCCATGACCTTGGTGTGGTGGCAGGGTTCTGTGAGCGGGCCATCGTGATGTATGGTGGCCGGATCATGGAAGAGGCGCCGGTCGATCCACTTTTTGAAAGTCCGAGCCATCCCTATACACGGGGACTACTGGACGCGATTCCGAGAGTGGATGAAGATCAGGACGCGCTGCGCGCGATCCCCGGGAATCCGCCCAATATGACGGGAATGCCGCAGGGCTGCCCCTTCGCGCCGCGCTGCGAGAGCGTCATGGAAGCGTGCTGGAGCACGGCACCGGAGCTTGTGAACTTTGCGCCGGATAGAACCCGCGCCTGTTTTCGCCCTGTCGAGGAGATCGTCGCATGAGCCGGCCGTTGATCGAGGCCCGTGATCTGCGGGTGACATTTGAAATCCGTCGTCCCTCCGATCTGCCGTGGACTCCTCCGGCGTTGCTCAAGGCCGTAAACGGCGTGAGTTTTTCGCTAGAGGCCGGGCAGACGCTTGGCATTGTGGGGGAGAGCGGCTGCGGCAAGTCTACGCTGGCGCGTGCGCTCATTCGTATGCTGCCTGCGACCGGACAGGTGATCTGGGAGGATGGCACCGATCTTCTGACATTGTCTCCGCGTCAGATGTTGCAATATCGTTCGCGCATCCAGATGATTTTTCAGGACCCATTGGCCTCGCTCAATCCGCGCATGACTGTGGGTGACATCATCGCTGAACCGCTGCGGACACATCGCCCCGACATGAGTGCGAAAGAGCGCAAGGAAAAAGTGCGTGCCGTGATGGAGCGTGTGGGACTTTTGCCCAATCAGGTAAACCGCTACCCGCACGAATTTTCCGGGGGACAGTGTCAGCGCATCGGCATCGCGCGGGCTTTGGTGGTCGAACCGAAACTGTTGATCTGCGACGAACCGGTTTCTGCACTTGACGTCTCCATTCAGGCGCAGGTCGTGGGGCTGCTTGAAGAATTGCGCCGTGAATTGGGGCTGACGATTATTTTCATCGCCCACGACCTTTCCGTGGTGAAGCATCTTTCTGATGAGGTGATGGTGCTTTATCTCGGACGCATGATGGAAAAGGCCAGTTCTGACGACTTGTTCGCCGATCCACGACATCCCTATACGCAAGCCCTCTTGTCTGCCGTGCCGATCCCCGATCCGAAAATCGAGAGGAACAAGACGGTGATCCCCCTCGAAGGTGATCTGCCTTCTCCTATGGCGCCGCCCAAAGGCTGTGTTTTCCGCACCCGTTGTCCGAAGGCGCAAGCAATCTGCGAGACTGTGCCTGAGACGCAAATGCTGGGAACGCACGCTACGGCCTGCCATTTTGCGTCTGTGCCGGTTGAGGCATAACTGACGGATCATGAGCGCGCCCCCAGCACGGATTGATAGAGCGCGAGATAGTCGCGGGCCATGCGTCGTGTGGTGAAATGCGCGGCTACATGGGCGCGGGCGGTGGCGCGGTCGAGTGTGTTGACCTGTTCCACCGCGCGGATGGCTTCTGCGAGTGTGTCGACCAGAAAGCCTGTTTGACCGTCACGGATCAGTTCGGGCATGGAGCCGCGCGGGTAGGCGATCACAGGCGTGCCACAAGCCATCGCCTCCACCACCGACAGGCCGAAGGGTTCGTCAAAGCCGATGAGATGCAGCAATGCCTTGGCCGCCCCGAGCGCCTTGGCGCGTTCGGCGCCACCGACAGGACCATGCCAGAGGATTTGCCCATCACTGAGGTGAGGGCGCACATGGGCGTCGAAATAGTCCTGATCCTGAATGATGCCGTAGATGTGGAGCCGGTGCCCTGTCGCACGGGCCACCTCGATGGCGTCTTTGGTTCCCTTGTCGGGGTGGATACGTCCGAAAAACAGCAGGTCCTCGCTGCCGACCGGATCAAAGGGGAAGTCCTCCATCTTGATGCCGTGGTGGATCGTGGCGGCATAGCGCAGGTCCGGATGCCGGTCTGCTTCGCTGATGGCAACGAAATGCACTTGGTCCTCGAAGGGCTTATACATCGGCAGGATGCGCTCCGAGGAAAAGCCGTGAATGGTTGTCACCACCGGCGTTTCGACCAGAGGGGCAAAGGCATGGGCGGGAAAATCGGCCTGATTGTGGATGATGTCGAAATCACCGGCTTTGGAGAATACATGCGACAGATGGCGGTATTCCCAGACCTTCGGATCAATTGACGGTTCTTCGCTATAGGGCGCGGGGACAACCGCATCGAGACGAGCGGAGGTCTGGCTGTCCTTGGTGGCGAACAGAGTCACATCGACGCCCAATGCCACCAGTTCCTCTGTGAGCAAATGCGTCAGAAGCTCCCAAGGGCCGTAGTGCCTTGGCGGGGTGCGCCACGCGATCGGGGCAAGCATGGCTATGCGCATCGGCCCGCCCCTTGCTGTGTCATGAGGACATTTTTCTGCGGCATGGCTCACACCAGAGAGGCCAAGAGGTCATCGACGCGTATCGTGGCAAAGCCGATAGAACTGTCCGCGATGCCGAAGGGCACAAAGAGATGTTCGCCATGCACCAGAGCGCCGCAGGTGTAGACCACATTCGGCACATAGCCCTCGCGCCCCGCATCCGAAGGCGAGAGTAGCGGCACTTGCGAGCGTCCAAGAACGCGGGAGGGGTCCTGCCTGTCAAGAAGCATGGCTCCGATGCAGTATTTGCGCATTGCGCCTACCCCGTGCGTGAGCAAGAGCCAGCCTTGCTCCAGTTCAATCGGCGCGCCACAGTTGCCGATCTGAATCAGCTCCCACGGGTAACGCGGTCCCGCGAGTTTCTCGCCTTCGCCCCAGTGGGTGAGATCGTCCGAGCGGATGAGGAATATATTTTCCCGATCCTGCCGCCCGATCATGACATATTGCCCGCCAATCCTGCGCGGGAACAGTGCCATGCCCTTGTCCCTTGAGGCCGGACCGCTCATAGGGCGAAGCTCGAATTGATGGAAGTCGTGTGTGACCATCAGTTCGGAGGCAATGTCGTGCCCGCTCCATGCTGTATAGGTGCCGCAATAGAACTGGTTTTCGCCATCGTGGAACTGCACCAGACGCAGGTCTTCCAACCCGCCCCTTTGGGCCTGTGTCACCGGAAAGAGCACGGTTTCGTTCATCGGTCCGTCGCTTTCGCGGATCAGGCTGATCCTATCCTCGGTGACTTCGTGAGGACGGGCGGCGACCGCAAATTCGGAGGGCTCGACCAACCGCATGTCACAATCTGCACTCAGCACCCCTTCGCGGAAGGTGATCGAGGAAATATGCCCTTCCCCGACCGCACGCAGCGACATGAGAAAGCGCAATTCGCCGGGGTTCAGCCCCGTCTGGTCGGGATGGGGCACGACGCTCGGGTTCATCAGTGCTGCGGCCTGATAGGAATACTCGTGACAGAAATATGCCCCGATCAATGCGCGTTCGGCCTCACGGGTTGCGGCGGTGAGGCCAAGGTCGCGGGCGATGGAGTCGTATCGCGCCTCGAAATACTCGCGAACCTTGCGGTGGCGGGTCTCGAAATCCGAGAGCACAAAGGACAGTTCCGCCTGAATGGTGCGGTTGTCCATGTTCCGCACGGTCTCGACAATCCGTCTGGCGCGGGCATCTACAGAGGGATCAATGGCGCGCCCTTTCGGAGGGAGCGGATAGGCGCGCACGACGACACGTTCGGCATTGGGATGGAGACGTTGGGGAAGAAGATTGACGCAAACCATATCACCCTCGCACGACAGTCGGTTTGACAGGCTGGATTTTCGGGAGACGTTTCAACCGCTGGATTTCCAAGGCCGCGAACTGGAAAGCGAGGATCGACTCGGCACCCTGATTGAGGTTGACTCGATCAACTTCAAGCCCGTCGAAACAGCCGCCATTGGACGTGGCCATGCGCAGCCCCAGATCATTGAGGCCGAGATACCAGTCAAAGGCCGCCTTGGCCCGCGTCAACCAGACGGGTTGGCCGGTCACCTCATGCGCCGTGGCGCAGGCACCAATCATGGCCCAGGCTTCCAGCGGTTGCTGGTCAAAGGGGCGGGGCTGTTCATGTAGCCGACCGAAACTCTCGGTGCCAACAGGGCGGAAAATCCCATTCGCGCCGGTCTGCACCTCCGCCAGCCAGTTGAGGGCATCTATTCCGTTCTGAATCATATCCTCGCATCCAAGCAACCGCCCCGCAGAGATCAGGGCTTCGGGCAGGCGTGCATTGTCATAGGCGAGGGTTGGTTCGAACCAGACCCAGTCCTTGCGTCGTTCTGCTTTCAGCCGTGTGTGTAGCTCTTTGGCAAACCGGTTTACCATAGTCTGTGCCACACGATGTCCCGGATAGACTGACAGCCAGCTGATCAGCCCCAGAAGGGCAAAGGCCCGCGCCCGCAGTGCCGATAGGGATTGACTGGCGGGGATCACCTTTTCGGTCAATCCCGTCGCCCAGAGCTTCACGCCTTGGTCGTCACTGTCGGCCACCACGCGGCCAAGCGCCCAGAGCGCGCGGCCGTGGCTGTCTTCGGAGCCTTGTGTCTCAAGCCTGTTGCGCCGGTAATCCATGAAATTGCGGAATACGGCACTCTCTTCGTTCCACGCGTCCTCCACAAACGCGGCGCAGGTGTCGATGATGCGGTTCGCGCGGTCAGTCTCGATCCCTTCGGCTTTCATATCGACGGCGAGCATCAGGGCGCGGGCGTTGTCGTCCAGACAATATCCGTGCTGACGATGGGGGATCGAGGCACGGCTGTGTTGCAACATGCCGCAGCCATCCACCATCCGGTCCACTGCTCGCAGCGTCGAGACATTCGGGATATTCATGCCGGAACGCAGGCTGTGGACCGCTGTTGTGGGGCGGCGCACGCCACGGGCCTCTCCCAACAGACCGAGGTAGCCGCGTGCCACTTCCGGCCAGATCATATGCCGTCCGGCCTCATAGGCGCGGGCACGCATCTGGTCGCGGCGGGCGGGATCGTCCAGCAAGGCGCCGATGCTATCGGCCAGTGCTCTGGAATCTGCAAAGGGCACAAGCACGCCAGTGTCCTGCGCCAGCAATTCCGTCGCATGCCAATAGGGTGTGGACACCACCGCTTTGCCGCGCCCGACCGCATAGGCCAGTGTGCCGGAGGTGATCTGAGCCTCGTGCTGATAGGGCGTGACATAGATGTCGGCAGCAGAGAGCCATGCCTGTAGCGTCGGGGTGTCCACATATTGATTGACGAACCGCAGATGTTCCCAAACCCCCGCCGCTTTTGCCTGTGCCGTGAGCCGGTCGCGGTAGGCCTCGCCCTCCGCCGCCAGAAGATGTGGATGGGTGGCGCCGAGAATGACATAGGTCAGATCCGGATGGTCGCGCACCAGGTCGGGCAGGGCGGCGATCATATGTTCCAGCCCTTTGTTGGGGGACAAAAGCCCGAAGGTGAGAATGACCTGCCGCCCGTCCAAGCCGAAACGGTGCTTCTGGAAGGCCGGATCAAGGAAAGGCAGATCGGGGATGCCGTGGGGGATCACAGCGATGCGTGCATCGGGAATTTGCCAATGCTCCGTCAACAATGCGCGGCCCTTTTCGGCCATGACCACCAGTCGGGCGGAATGAGATGCCAGCGCGTCCATGACACGACGCTCGTCGGGGTTCGGGTCCGTCAAAACGGTGTGCAGCGTTGTGACAAGTGGCGCGCGGAGTCTCTCGGTCAGTTCTAGCAGATAGTCGCCGGAGGCCCCGCCAAAAATGCCGAACTCGTGTTGCAGCAGGACCACGTCCGGATTCAGCGCGTTGAGATGGTCGGCAGCGGCGCGATAGGCGTCACGGTGATCCTGCGCAATCTCGTAATCCACGTCCGAGGGATAGGCATAGGTCTGCCCCGGATCCGTCATCGCGACCGTGGTGATCCTGAGCGCGGGGTCCGCCGCTATCAGGGCGGACCGGAGATCGGCGGTAAAGGTTGCAATGCCACATTGGCGCGGCGGGTAATTCCCGATCAGGGCGATGTGGCGCACTGGTGATGATGTATCTGTCATTTTCGAGCCCTCCAAAGTGTTTCGTCATCCGTGGTGCTTTCCACCGGTTCCGTGAGGATCAGCACCGTCGGTTCCGTCGTGTGCACAGGCATCGCATCGGTGAAGTCCCAGCATTGGTGCGAAGCATAAGGCTCGGTTCCAAAACTGCCGCGGCCCTCGACCACCATGACGCTCGCGCGCGGGGCGACCAACATGCTGCGCTGGTCGGGGGCGAGCATCTCATGAACGATCTGGAAAGGAGCTGTGCCATTCGGCATCGGAGTCAGAGGTTGCGGATCGAGGATGGCCTCTTGGAGCGCCTGATCGAGATGCAATTCCCGCGGGCGGCCATAGTCGAAAAGGCGCCATGTGACATCGCTGGGTTCCTGCACTTCGACAACGGTCAATCCCGGTCCGAGCGCATGGATGGTCCCCGCCTCGACAAAGAAGGTATCTCCGACAGCCGGTTCGATCCGGCGCAGCATGTCAGGGAGGCTGCTGTCTTGCGCGGCGCGGCGGATGTCTTCGGGAGTGGCGGACTCTTTCAGCCCGAGCTGGAGATATGCGCCGGGTTTGGCATCGGCAATATACCACCATTCATGTTTGCGACCGGGGCCGCGCGGCGGGTGGATTTGCACGGACAGAGGTTCGCTGGTCTGGAGCCATTTGAGGACAAGACCGCTGGTGTCCGATTTGAAAATGACTTCGCCCAAGGGCTGGGCGCTGTCCGGTGCCCAAAGGCCGTCACGGCGGCCCCAAGGCTTGGCTTTATACTCTGGCGCCAGTTTGACGTGGGTTTGAGTTGGTTGTGAGTTCTGACCTGTTCTTGTGTGTTGCGTATCTATCAACATCGACTCAGTGTCCCTAACAGATGACGATGATGTAAGTGGTGAAAGTCTGACGTCGCCGGAATTCGGCGATGGACCCAACAAATAAAGTAAACACCAAATCGGATTTCAAGATGTGTTAAGGGCGCATTTTTGGAGTTGTTTTCCAGCACCCTGACCGTGAGCCGCAGCGGGAATGTCTTTAAAACCCGTTTGATTTGTCATTTCTGAAGGTGCGCGTGAAATTGACAACAATGTCACATTGCGATTCAACCAGAAGAGGCGCACAGTTCGCGCAAACGACCCCGTGTCTCAACATTGTCCACGTCCATAGAACGAGGAAATATCCCCATGTCCGCAAAGCTCTTTCACCGTCTGGCCTTTGTTCCTCCGGTCATAGCGATGTGCCTTCTGTCGGCCTTCTCCTCATTGGCCACTCCCGCGCAGGCCGAAAACGGCTTTGACGCTTTGCTGGAAAAATTCGGCAAGTCGAACGGAGAGGAGGGCATTTATAGCTCCAATGGCCGGATCGAGGCGCAGACTGTTGATGTCGCAACGAAATACGCCGGACGGATCGAAAGCGTCAGCGCCCAAGAGGGGGATATACTGGCCGCTGGGGACGAGATCGCACAGATGGACACGGCCGATGCGATGGCCAAGCTCAATGCCGCCAAAGCGGCCGTGCTGCGTGCCAATGCGGGGCTGACCGTGGCGCAGGCGACGCTGATGCAGGCGCAAAGCGCTTTGTCGATGGCCCAGACCACCTATGACCGCGTGGTCAAACTGCATGAAACCGGCACCGCATCACAAAGCACGCTGGATGACGTGACCAATACGCTCAACAGCGCCAAAGCCTCCGTTGAAATGGCCAAGGCGCAGATCGAGGATGCCAAGGCCACCATCGCCGCCGCCGAGGCCGATCAGGAACAGGTGCAGCTCGCCCTTAATGATCTGACCATCAAAGCGCCGATCCGTGGACGGGTGCTCTATCGTTTGCACGAACCGGGCGAGGTGATCGGCGCGGGCTATCCTGTCGTCACCATGCTGGACCTGAGCAATGTCTATATGAACATCTACCTACCCGCGACGGTGACCGGAACGCTCTCTGTAGGCGATGAGGCGCGGCTTATCCTTGATCCGATTCCGGATATCGTCGTGCCCGCCACCATCACCTTCATCTCGCCGCAGTCGCAATTCACGCCGAAGAATGTCGAGACACAGGAGCAACGTGAAGACCTTGTGTTTCGAGTCAAACTCTCCGTGCCGCGCGCGCTTTTGGTAAAATATGAGGAATTGATCAAAAGCGGGGTGCGCGGCATCGGTTTCGTGCGGAGCCAGCCGGATATGGACTGGCCGGATCATCTCGCCATCAATGTGCCGGAGTAAGCCGCGATGGAGCATGTGGCACGCCTGAATGCTGTGTCGCACCGTTACAAGGCGGTCTTCGCTCTGAACGATGTGACGCTCGACATTCCTGCCGGACAGGTGGTCGGTTTGATCGGGCCGGACGGGGTGGGCAAATCTACGCTTCTGGGGCTGATCGCTGGCGTGCGCCGTGCGCAGCAAGGGGAAGTCACGGTTCTCGGACAGGACATGCGCGATGCCCGCGCCCGCACCGCTTTGGGGGCAAAGATCGCCTATATGCCGCAGGGGCTTGGCCGCAATCTTTACCCGTCTTTGAGCGTGCGCGAAAACCTTGATTTCTTCGGGCGTCTGTTCGGTCAGAAACGCGAGGAACGCCACGCCCGCATCAGTATGCTGACCGAAGCCACGGGGCTTGCGCCTTTTCTTGACCGGCCTGCGGGGAAACTCTCGGGCGGGATGAAACAGAAGCTCGGGCTTTGCGCGGCGCTGATCCATGATCCCGACCTTTTAATCCTCGACGAGCCGACGACCGGCGTGGATCCTCTGTCGCGGCGGCAGTTCTGGGAATTGATCGACCGTATCCGCGCCAAGCTGACGGGCATGAGCGTGGTGGTGGCCACAGCCTATATGGAAGAGGCCGAACGGTTCGACTGGCTGGCCGCGATGAATGACGGGCATGTGATTGCCTCCGGCAGTCCCGAAGACATCCGCAAGAAAGCTGGCAAGGCGACGCTGGAAGATGCCTTTGTCGAGATGCTGCCCAAAGAGGAGGGGGAGGAGGTCGGCGTGACCCTGCGCCCGCGAGTCGAGCAGGACGGGGCCGTGCCCGCGATCGAAGCCTTCGACCTGGTCAAACGCTTCAATAATTTCACCGCTGTGGATCACGTCAGCTTCACGATCCCTGAAGGCGAGATTTTCGGGTTTCTCGGCTCCAACGGTTGCGGCAAGTCGACAACGATGAAGATGCTCACCGGCCTGTTGCAGCCGACCGAGGGGCATTCGAAACTCTTTGGCGAAGAGCTTGAAAACGGTGACATGGCCGCACGTCAGAACATCGGCTACATGTCGCAGGCCTTTTCGCTCTATGCCGAACTGACCGTGCGCCAGAACCTTGAGTTGCATGCCAAGCTCTATCATATTCCGGCACAACGCCGCGCCGTGCGGGTGCGCGAGGTGCTGGACGAATTCGAACTGACCGAGATTGCCGAGGCGCTGCCTGATGGTCTGCCTCTGGGCATCCGGCAAAGGTTGCAGCTTGCCGTGGCGACGATCCACGAGCCGCGTATTCTCATTCTTGACGAACCGACCTCCGGAGTGGATCCGCTGGCGCGGGATGCCTTTTGGCGCAAGCTGATTTCGCTGTCTCGTGACAAGGGTGTGACGATTTTTATTTCCACCCACTTCATGAACGAGGCGGAGCGCTGTGATCGGATTTCGCTCATGCATGCGGGGCGTGTGCTGGATGTCGGCACGCCGCAGGAACTGACCGAGCGCCGCGGTGCGCAGACATTGGAAGAGGCGTTTATCGCCGCGCTGGAAGGGGAGACCCGCGCCGAAGACGTCCCGTCCGACACAGCCGGTCTGACCGCCGATGTGGCAATCAAAACGACCAATGCCGCACATCGCGCGATGGGCCGGCTTTGGGCCTATACGACACGCGAGACGCTGGAACTGGTCCGCGACCCGATCCGCATGTTTTTTGCGCTGGCCGGACCGATCATTTTGATGCTCACCATGGGGTTCGGGATTTCCTTTGATGTGGATAAGCTTAGTTTTGCGGTCAACGACATGGACCGCACACCGGAAAGCCGCCGTTTGGTCGAGGCATTCTCCTCCATCCCGCAATTCGAACAGCAGGAGGATTTCTCTTCTCTCGACGAGTTGGACCGACTGATGGAGCGCGGGGATGTGACCTTAGCTATGGAAATCCCCGACGGGTTCGGCAAGACCCTGCACCAAGGTTTGACAGCGCCGGAAATCTCGATCTGGATCGACGGCTCCATGCCGTTTCGCGGCGAGACAACCGAGGGATATACGCTCGGCTTGCTGACCCAGTTTGCCGAAGATCTTGAAGCCGAGACCGGCATAGAGAGTTCTGCCAGCCTGTCGATCTCGACTCGTTACCTATTCAATCAGGCGTTCAAAAGCGCGCATGCGATGGTGCCTTCGATGATCATGCTCATCCTGATGCTGATCCCCGCGATCATGTCCACCATCGCCGTGGTGCGCGAAAAGGAAACCGGCACCATCGCCAATTTCCGTGCCACACCCGTGCGCAAGGTGGAGTTCCTTGTGGGCAAGCAACTGCCCTATATCGTCATTGCATGGTTCAATTTCTGGGTGCTCGTGGGGCTGGGGCTCTGGGTCTTTGAGGTGCCTTGGTATGGCAGCCTACCTGTGCTTGGTTTGGCCGCGCTTTTCTTTGTCATTGCCACCACGGGGTTTGGCCAGTTGGTGTCGGCGTTCACCCGCACGCAAGTTTCGGCGGTTTTCGCCACGGCGGTGATTGCGATCATTCCCACGGTCAATTTCTCCGGTCTGATCACCCCTGTCTCGACGCTCGCACCCATAGGGCGTCTTATCGGTCTGAGCTTTCCGGGGGCGTGGTTCCAACCGGTTTCGGTTGGCATTTTCCTCAAAGGCTTCGGGTTGAGCGATGTCGCGCTGAACATCCTGATGCTTGCAGTATTCAGCCTGATCTACCTTGTTCTCTCGGTGCTTGCCCTGCGCAAGCAGGAGGCCTGAGATGTTGAAAAGCCTCGCCAATATTCTCCGCCTGACGGTCAAGGAACTGCGTGCAATCCGTGGCGATCTGGTGATGATTGTGCTGATCATTTATGTGTTCAGCGCGGCCGTTTGGTTGGTGTCCGATGCAGGCTCGACAGAGGTGCAAGACCTATCGGTTGCTGTGGTGGACGAAGACCACAGCCCGCTGACGGCGCGGATCATTGACGAAATCCGTGCGCCTCTGTTCACCCCGCCCGCGCTTTTGAGCCCGCAAGAGGCTGCGCAGGCGCAGATTGATGGCGACTATGTGCTTGTCGTCGCCCTGCCGCCGCATCTCGAACGAGACCTGCGCCGAGGTGATGAGGCGGAAATTCAAATCCTTGCCGATGCCACCGCTGTGGCTTTTGCGGGGACCGGTTCGACCTTTATGTCGGAACTTCTGGCCGAGACCGTGTCGGATTATATGACGCCGGGAGTGCAGGGTGACGATCTTGTGAACGTGGTGTTCCGCAGCCGCTTCAACCCGAATTTGACCGCACGATGGTTCACAGCTGTGATGCAGTTGATGAACAACGTCACGATCCTGATGATGATTCTGGCGGGCTCGTCCCTGATCCGTGAACGCGAGCGCGGCACAATCGAGCATGTTCTGGTAATGCCCGTGCGCCCGCATGAGATTGTGTTCTCCAAAATCCTTGCCACAGGGGGCGTGATCCTCCTTGCCTCTGTTATGGGCCTCGTCTTGGTGGTGCAGGGCGCGATGGGCGTCCCGATTGCGGGGTCAATCTGGCTTTATGTCTGTGGCGCCGCCCTCTATGTGATCTCGGTTGGGTCGCTGGGACTGATGCTGGCGAGTTTTACCCATAACATGGGGCAATTCGGGCTTCTGACCATTCCGGTGATCGTCATCATGATCCTGCTCTCGGGCGGGATCACTCCACTTGAATCCATGCCGGAATGGCTTCAGTTCGTGATGCATTTGATCAGCCCAGCCACCCATTTCGTGTCTTTCGCGCAATCCGTGTTGTATCGGGGCGCGGGGCTTGATCTGGTCTATTCCGATTTGCTGAAGATCGCGGCAATGTCCCTGATCGCACTGGTTCTGGTGCTGGCACGGTTCCGCAAAATCCTGAGCTAGGGCCAGCCCGTCCGAAGCTGTGCAAAATCTGTGATGTCGTTTTTGGCAAAACGCATTAAAGATGCGTTTATGAATAAAAACACGCACACAGAAGACGGACTGAACGGGGTGAAGGCTGCCTTCGGGCCGGAATTGGCCAAGGCGTCCATCCTCGTGGTGGATGACGAAATCGGTATGCGTCATTTCCTGAAAAAGACGCTCGCGGACAAATGCCGCCTTGTTGATGTGGCGGGGACCCCTGCCGAGGCATCCGAATGTCTGGACGGTAAAAGCTATGACGTCATCATGCTCGACAATATCATGCCGGGGATGACGGGGCTGGAATGGCTAGCGGACCAATGGCAGATCGGGTTGCGCTCCGACATCATCCTGATGACGGCCTATGCCGATCTCGACACAGCCATCGAGGCGTTGCGACTGGGGGTCAGTGACTTTCTGTTGAAGCCCTTCCATTCCAATCAGGTGTTGAATGCGATTTCTAAAAGCCTCGCCAAGACCGAACTGAAACGGCAAAACTCCGTGCTGCGTCAGGAACTCGCCGCGGGCAGCGATCTTTTGCGCCAGAGGGACAGTTTTATCGGTTCTTCTCAAGTGGCGCAGGCTCTGCGGGAGACGATTGAACGCGCAGCTGCCATCAACGCCCATGTCGTGATCGAAGGGGAGACCGGCACCGGCAAACATATCGCCGCGCGGATGCTGCACAGCGTCTCGCCTCGTGTGCATCAGCCTTTCACCTGGCTGCCATGTTTCGGCATCACGCAGGAGGAATTCCGCGAACGCCTTTTCGGGCGGGTGGACGGGCCCCATGCGTCAGGAACGGAAGGCATTTTGAGCACCGCCGAAGGAGGTGTTCTGTTCCTTGAAGACGTGGATATGTTGCCCGCGAATTGCCAGAACACGCTTGTCGAATGGTTGAGCACAGGCCGGTTCCAGCCGGTCGGGGGCGGCCGGAGTTTCCAGAGTGACATTCGCGTGGTTTGTTGCTGCAAGGAGTCTTTGAAGGAAGCGGTGGAAAGCGGGCGGTTCCGGACGGATTTGTATTACCTCCTGAATGTCCATGAAATCTGGCTTCCGCCCTTGCGTGAACGTCCAAGCGATGTGATCGAAATTGCGGAATTCTTTCTGAAAACCCTGTCTTCGCGCATGGGGGGCGCGGCACCCGAATTGACCGCCTCGGTGAAGCGGCGCCTGATGGCGCATGACTGGCCGGGCAATGTGATGGAACTGCGCAATGTGGTGGAGCGGGCTATCATTCAGGGAGGTTTTGACCGGGCCTTGCAGGACGTGGGCGGAACCGAGACGGAGAGCCTCGAAGCTGTAGAACAGCGCCATATCCTCAATGTCTTGCAAGCCTGCGGCGGTAACAAGGCCGAGGCCGCACGCATACTGGGCGTGGCGCGTAAGACCATTGACCGCAAATGTCAGGCGTGGGGCCTTTAACACATGACCCCGCTTCTGGCGCGTCTCAAAACCCATGTGCGATTGAAACTTCTGGCGCTGGCGCTTTTGCCGATTGCAGTGCTACTGCCCATCTTTCTGGGTGTGACCATGTGGCATTGGATCGGGCGGTTCGATGATCTTCTGATTGCGAAAGTCACGAGTGATCTGCGGATTGCAGAGCAATATTTCCTGAAAATCGAAGAAGCGCAGGCCCAGAGCATTATGGCGGTCGGAGACTCGTGGCAGTTGGCGCAGGCGATGGGGGAAGGCGCGGACGTTTTGCACCGCTATCTGGCCGATGCGCAAAGCCGCATGGGGTTGGACTTTCTGATGGTGGACGCGCTGGAGCCGCAGACGGATGTGCCGGACACCGTGCGCGAGTTGCTGGAGGCCTCCGCGCCGCCATCGCTTTCCGGTCTCATCGTGGCCACACCTTCCGAATTGGATCGGTTGGGCGAAGGGCTGTCAGAACAGGCGCGGTTGAGCATTGTGCCAACCTCCGGCGCACGGCCTCTGGAGAGAGGGCATGAAGACCGCGGCTTGATCCTTTGGGCCGCCTATAAGATCGAGGGCGCAGACGGCTATCTCTTTGGCGGGCGGCTGTTGAATCGCAACCTTGATGTGATCGACCGGATGAACGCGCTGATTTACGGCGCAGACTCGGAGACCCCGTCGGGGGCAGGCACGACGACGCTGTTTCTCGATGATGTCCGCATTTCCACCAATGTGCGCCTGTTCGAGGGCGACCGCGCCCTTGGCACGCGCGTGACAGAGGTGGTCTGGCATCAGGTGGTCGAGCAGGGACAGCCTTGGTTGGATCGTGCCTTTGTGGTCAATGACTGGTATGTTTCGGGCTATATGCCGCTGACCGATGTGACGGGGCAACGTGTCGGGATGCTGTATACGGGGTTTCTCGAAAAGCCCTTTGCGGATCAGCGCAACGGCACGGTTCTGGCGCTTGGACTGGCGTTTCTGGCGGTGCTTTGCCTCGCCGCGCCGCTTTTCCTGCGGATGGCGCGGGAGGTGTTCGCGCCGCTGGAGCGCATGACCTCCACGATGAAACAGGTGGAAGGCGGCAATCTGAGCGCCCGTATCGGCACTGTGGAGGCTGAGGATGAAATCGGCACTGTGGCCCGCCATCTGGACCGATTGCTGGATCAGGTGAAAGAGCGGGACGAGGCGTTGCGCGACTATGCCGATCATCTCAATGATCTGGTGGATCAGCGGACGCAGGAATTGCGCGAGGCCAACCAGAAGCTCGAAGACACCTATGCCCAGCTCATTCTAAAGGAAAAACTGGCCTCTCTGGGCGAGATCACTGCCGGTGTGGCCCATGAGATCAACAACCCGATTGCCGTTATTCAGGGCAATATGGAGCTTTTGCGCCTTGGTCTGAGCGACGAGATCACATCGGAGGTGGAAACCGAGCTTGACTTGATCGAGACCCAGACGCGGCGGATCAATACGATTGTCGGCAAATTGTTGAGCTTTTCCAGATCAGGGGAAATGTCGGATCATTCCTCTTTGGTGAATGTCTCAGAGGCGGTGGACAGTGCCTTGGTCCTGGTCGCCGCAGACCTGCGCCAGCACAAGATCGAGACGCGGCGGATCGAGAGCGACGTGCCTCTTATCGAGATTGTCGAGAACGAATTGCAGCAGGTGCTGGTCAATCTCTTCATCAACGCCGCGCAGGCTATGAGCAAGGGCGGGACATTAACGATCGAAGTGAAACCCCTTGCGCAGAACGGCAAGGATGGTGTGGCGATTCTGGTGCATGACACCGGTTCGGGCATTCCCGCCGAACAGATCGACCATGTGTTCGATCCGTTTTTCACCACGAAACAGGCCGAAGGCACAGGTTTGGGGCTGTCGATCAGTCAGGCTTTGATCGAGCGGGCAGGGGGAAACATCACGGTCGAAAGCATGTGCGGGCGCGGCACAAATTTTTCTGTCTGGTGTCCGGTTGCGTCATTCTGTCCTGAAGAAGATTGAGGTGCTTTCAAAAAGTGGACATTTTGTCCATCAGGCCGAGCGCCTCATCGGCAAGAAATGGTAATTCTTACCTTTCTGCGCTGCGGTGAATTCTTATAACCTGTTGATTATATTTATTATTTTAGTTTGACAATTCCAGACCCGAAGTGGCAATTCCTCAGCCATTGCGCGACATCTGGTCGCGGAGTGACGTTTGTACGCACCCGAAAACAGGTCGCGCACTCAAGAAGGGGACGCAGAGCCCCACAGATCGGAGGAAACTTCATGTCAGTTTCAGGAGCGGGGCCGCTTGGCTTCCTGCGCAAAGAGAATATCGTGGCCCCTGAGGGCTATAACCGCTGGCGCGTGCCGCCGGCTTCTATCGCGATCCACCTGTGTATCGGATCGGTTTACGCGTGGTCCTTGTTCAACCCTGCCTTGACCCGCGAGTTTGGCGTTCTGACGCCTGCCGCGTCGGATTGGTCGCTGACCTCCGTGGTCTGGATCTTTTCTGTGGCCATTCTGTTTCTCGGCCTCTCGGCTGCTTTCGGCGGCAAATGGCTTGAGAAAGTCGGCCCGCGGTTTGTCGGCGTTGTGGCCGGTTTCTGCTGGGGCGGCGGCTTCTTGATCGGGTCGCTTGGCATTGCCTCGCACCAGTTGTGGCTAATCTACCTTGGCTATGGCGTGATCGGGGGGATCGGTCTTGGCCTTGGGTATGTGTCCCCTGTGTCCACCCTGCTGCGCTGGTTCCCTGACCGCCGTGGTATGGCGACCGGGATGGCCATCATGGGCTTTGGCGGCGGTGCGATGGTTGGGAAAGTCCTGATCGACAAACTGCTCACCACCTTCCAGAAAGCCCCCGACTTCCTCGGTGCCGAGGGTGCGGTTGCCCTCATCACCGAGGGCGGCAAGCGTTTCGCAGACACTGCAAACGGCACGGTCGAGGTCATTGTGGCCACGGCAGCCCAAGCAGCTCCGTTCGGTGGTGAAGCAGGTGTCTATGTGGTCGGCACAGGTGATACAGGCGCGGCTGCGACCTTTGTCACCTTGGGGGTCATCTACTTCGTCGTTATGCAGATCGCCTCGTTCCAATATCGCGTCCCTGCGAAAAACTGGAAACCGGCAGGATGGGAACCCAAACCCACCACATCCGGTATGGTGTCGCAAAACCATGTTCACATTGATCAGGCGCTCAAAACGCCGCAATTCTGGCTGCTGTGGATTGTGCTCTGCTTCAACGTGACCGCCGGTATCGGTGTGATCGGTGTGGCGAAGACCATGATGGATGAAATCTTCGGCAACCTGCCAATCGTGACGGCGGCGTTCGCCAGCACCTATGTGTTCATGATTTCCGTGTTCAACATGCTGGGTCGTTTTTTTTGGGCCTCCGCATCCGACTTTGTCGGGCGCAAGAATACCTATCACATCTTCTTCGTGCTGGGCACGGCGCTCTACCTTTCCGTGCCGTTCTTTGCCTCGATGGGGGGCACTCCGGCGCTGATCGGGTTCTACGTTGCAACTATGGTGATCTTTACCATGTATGGCGGCGGTTTTGCGACCATTCCGGCCTATCTGGCAGATGTCTTTGGCACCTTCCACGTCGGAGGCATCCATGGACGTTTGCTGACCGCATGGTCCACCGCAGGGGTGCTTGGCCCGCTGGCGATCACCACCTTGCGCAAAATGTCCAAGGAAAACGCCATCGCCGATCTCGCGGCAAAGGTCGATCCCGCGACTTTTTCCGAGAAATTCGGTGCGCCCGTCAGCCAGTTGAATGACCTGATGGCGGCCAATACGGTGACGATTGCGAACCTGCTCGAAATTGCACCGGCAGGGACGATTGACCCGACATCGACACTCTACAATACGACGATGTATTGCATGGCTGCACTGCTGGTGATTGCATTCTTTGCGAATTTGCTGGTACGACCGGTGCACGAAAAGCATCACGTCAGCCGCACGCATCCAGAGGCTGTTGCCGCCGAATAGGCGACACAAACCGATTGTGTAGGGCCGCTCTTTTCAAGGGTGGCCCTGCGCCACGTCCCCTCAAAAGACAGGCGTAAAGCTAAGCAAGGGATACGCACTATGACCAAAGACGATTGTATCAAAAAGCCATCCGGCGCAGCCGGTGGATGGGGCGCGTTGAAAAGCGTGGGCCGTCAACTGATGGGCACCGGCAGTCCGGTGAGTCGCGCTAAGACGCTCTTAAGCCTCAATCAGGCCGACGGGTTCGACTGTCCCGGCTGTGCCTGGGGCGATCCCGAGCACGGGTCGTCTTTCGAGTTTTGCGAGAACGGTGTGAAGGCGGTTGCGTGGGAGGCCACCAAGGCCCGCGTGATACCGGAATTTTTCGCCGAACATTCGGTCACGGAATTGCAGGGCTGGACGGATTATGATCTCGAACATGCGGGACGTCTGACCACGCCGATCCGCTACAATCCGGAGACGGACCACTACGAAGAGGTAAGCTGGCAGGAAGCGTTTGACGGCATTTCCAAAGCGCTCAATGCCTTGGAAGACCCCAATCAGGCGGAATTCTACACGTCGGGCCGTGCCAGCAACGAGGCCGCATTCCTCTATCAGCTTTTCGTGCGTCTCTACGGGACCAACAACTTCCCCGACTGTTCTAACATGTGCCATGAGGCCAGCGGTGTCGCTCTGACGCAGGCAATTGGCGTTGGTAAAGGCACCGTATTGCTCGATGATTTCGAGAAATGTGATCTGATTTACTGCGTCGGTCAAAACCCCGGCACCAACCACCCGCGGATGCTCGCCAGCCTGCGCGAAGCGGTGGAGCGCGGAGCCAAAGTCTGTGTCTTCAACACGCTCAAGGAAAAGGGCCTGACTAAATTCGCCGACCCGCAGAAAAAGCTGGAGATGCTCACAGGCGGGGCCGAACCGACATCGACTGACTATTACCGCCCGCGTCTAGGTGGCGACATGGCGGTGTTCCGTGGTATGTCCAAGGTTGTGCTTGAGGCCGAAGATCGCGCCAAGGCCGAGGGGCGTCCCCCCATTCTCGCCCATGACTTTATTCGCGAACATACCTCCGGTTTCGAAGGCTGGTGCGATATGGTGCGCGCGACCTCTTGGGAGATCATCGAAGAACAATCCGGCCTGAGCCGCGAGGAGATTACCCGCGCCGCCGAGATGTATCTTAACGCCGAGCGCGTCATCACCACTTGGGCTATGGGCGTCACGCAACACCTGCATTCTGTGCAAACCATCCGCGAGATCGCCTCTTTCATGTTCCTCAAGGGCAATATCGGGCGTGAGGGAGCAGGGCTTTGTCCGGTGCGCGGGCACTCCAACGTGCAGGGCGACCGCACAGTGGGGATCAACGAAAAGGCCCCTGCGGCCTTCCTCGATGCTCTGGAAAAAGATCTGGGCGTCTCCTTGCCGCGTGAACCGGGGCACAATGTGACCCACGCCATTGGCGCCATGCTCGAAGGGACTGTGAGAGCCTTTGTCGCGCTTGGCGGCAATTTCGCACGCGCGGTGCCGGACAGTTCGCTGGTCGCGGATGCCTTCCGTAATCTCGACCTGACGGTGAACATCGCCACAAAGCTCAACCACGGTCATCTCATGCCGGGCAAAGCCTCCTATGTCCTGCCCTGTCTGGGACGCACGGAGATCGACCGCAATTCCAAAGGCGAGCGTCAGATGATCACCGTCGAGGACTCGATGTCGATGGTGCACGGCTCGTCGGGCATCAACTTGCCAGCGTCCAAATCGCTGAAATCCGAGATTGGCATCATCGCCGGTATGGCCAAGGCGACCTTGGGCAGTGATGTGGTCAACTGGGACGAAATGGCCGAAGATTATGACAAGATCCGCGACATGATTGCGCGGGTGTTGCCGAGCTTTGGAGATTTCAACACGCAGGTGCGCAAACCGCGGGGCTTCTGGCTGCGCAATTCGGCCTCTCATCGCGAGTGGAAAACCACAACGGGTCTCGCCAATTTCGGCACGGATGATCTGCGGGACCGGACGGAATGGCAGGAGGTCAAAGGCGAGAATGGCAAGTTTGTTCTGCAAACCTTCCGCTCGCACGACCAGTATAACACCACGATCTACGGCATGGATGACCGCTACCGTGGCGTCTATGGCATCCGCAATGTTGTCTTCATTAATCCGAAGGATATGGAGAAGAACGGGCTGTCGGACGGCGATCTTGTCGATCTGATCGGCTGCTTCGATGACGGACGTCATCGCGCCTGTAAGGGGTTCCGCGTTGTGCCTTATGACACGCCCTATGGCTGTCTTGCGGGCTACTACCCCGAGATGAACGAACTGGTGCCGCATCAGACTGTGGGTGATCAAAGCTATACGCCGACCTCGAAATCGGTGATTGTGAAGATCGAACCGCATCAAAGCGCATAAGGCATGTCGCAAGAGGAAGACTTCGAAGCGGCCTTTCACGCCGCGCAAAGCACTGGCCTGCCATATCTCAGCCCTATGGGGCCGATGATATTGGCGGCCACGCATCTCGGGATTGCCAAGGACAGCCGGAGTTTTGCGCGGATTTTAGATCTGGCTCATGCCTTAGTGATCCGCGAATGCACCAGCCTCGAACAAGAGCTGGGTCTCATCGAAACCGAACGCAAAGACGTGCGAACCTCGCGCGTCTTCTACCGGCTGACAGATGCCGGAGATGCGCTTTTCGAGGCCAAAGATGACTGAACAACCAACCGTCACCGATGTCGTGGTGCGCCACGCAAGCACCACATGGACCCGTGAGGGAGAGCGCCAAACCACGCGGAATTTGGTGGTCGAGCGGCCTGTGGCGATTGTGTTCAACGGCACGACTGTGGCGGTCATGATGGCCTCGCCGCAAGATATCAAGGACTTTGCCTTGGGCTTCGCGCTGACCGAGGGCTATGTGAAGAGCCTAGCCGAGATCGAGCGTTTCGAAGAGATTATCCATGACAAAGGCACGGAAGCGCGGTTCTGGCTTGTGGATACTGCCGCAGATGCATTTCTTGCCCGACGTCGTGCCGCTTTGGGGCCGATGGGCTGCGGGCTTTGCGGGATCGACAGTCTGGACGAAGCGCTGCGCAATGTGCCTACAGTGGGGGCCGGTGTCCGGATTTCAGCAGAGGAGATTGCGCAGGCCCCTGACGCACTCCGCGCCCGTCAACCACTCCACGACCAAGCCCGCGCGGCCCATGCGGCCGGATTTCTCATCCCTGAGCAGGGGGTATATCTGGCTCGCGAAGATGTCGGTCGCCACAATGCGCTCGACAAACTTTGCGGCGCTTTGATCCGTGACGGGATTGATCCGCAGAGCGGCGCCATCGTGATGACCTCGCGGCTCTCGGTGGACCTTGTGCAGAAAGTGGCGATGATTGGTTGCCCGACATTGATCGGCGTTTCCGCGCCCAGCAGTCTGGCCGTCGAAACCGCACGGGAGGCTGGCATGACCCTCCTTGCGTTTTGCCGTGCAGGGCAGTTCGACATATTCACTGGCGCAGAACGCTGCGCGTAATACGTCAGCCCTTGTCAGCCGTTGAGGCGATGGGGAAGGTGGCAAAAAATGTCGTTTTGAGACCTTCTTCACTTTCGTAAAAGATATTTCCCGACATCTTGTTGGCCAGATTTCTGGAAATATGCAGCCCGAGTCCGGACCCTTGGGTGTAGCTTTCAACCTTGTCGTTCACCTGTTCGAAGCGACCAAAGACCTGACTTTCCATGCCGGCAGGAATGCCGCGGCCCGAGTTGGTGATCGACAACGTGGCTTGTCCGTTTGATGCAATGACCGAGCCCTCCACAACGCCGTTCTCGACCGAGAACTTGATGGCGTTCGAGAGGAGGTTGTCGATGATCTGACGAATGGCAAAAGCGTCTCCGATGACGACGGCGCCCTGATCCACCTCGTTCATGGCAAGCTTGATGCCGCGCTCAGTCGCGAACATTTTGTTTTCTTCGAGACTATCTTCGAGCAGTTGGGCAAGGTTAACCGGCTTGCTCTCTAGATTCAGCGCATTGACATTGATTTTCTGGGTCAGCAGAATGTTGTCGATCAACCGCGTCAGCCGCAAGCCATTGCGATGCGCGATGTTGAGAAGCGACAGGATGGGATCGTCGACCTCTCCGAGACGACCGCTCAGGGCAAGGGACAAACCACCTGTGAGCGAAGTCAAAGGCGTTCGCAACTCGTGGCTGACGACAGAGATAAATTCGTCTTTCGCGCGGCTTGCTTCATCGGCCCTTTGCAACGCTTCTTCCAGAGCCGCACTGACGGCGATCCTGTCGGTGATGTCGACAAAGGTGATGCTCCAGCCCAGAATGGTTTTCATCGGATCAAGCGGGCTTTCGATTTCGCGGATACGGGGTTCGTAGATCCTGTCTTCGATGCAGAGTTGATCGGGACTCTCTGAGGGTGTCATGTTCTTGATGTTCGCGAGTATCTCTGTGAGGGTGCTGCCCGACTTTTGATGAAGACCGCTGTGTTTGGCCGCCGCATTCATCTGCATGATATTTTGAAAACGGTCGATCATGATGACCGGCTCTGTCATCGTGTTGAACAGGGCGGACTGGCCCACGAAAGCCATATCCATGGTTTTATTCGTGAGCAGCATCCATGTGAAAATGATGATGCCCAACGTGAACATGAAGGAAGTTGGGTCGAGTCCGAAGATGGTAAAACCAAAGACGACATAGGCCGCGTTCGCCGTCATCGGCGTCATGGTGATCACCATCAGTGTGGTTAGCAAAGGCCAAGCCGTCCTCTTCGCGCGCTTAAAAGCCTTGGCGAGACACCAAAGGGTCGGAATGACAAAGGCATAAAGGATGGTGACGATGATATAAAATCCGGGACCGTGAACATAATGGATATGATCTTCTCCCGGAAGGATACGCGTTGCATCTGTATAGACGAGCTTGTGCCACGGATTGGTGGCGGCGAAAGCCAAGGTCGCCAAGGGGATCAAAGTCAGTGCCGCGAAGACGATGCGCTTTTTGAGCCATGCGGCATGATCGACATAGGCAAAGACGAAGAAACACCACGCGATTGGCACCATCGCATTACCCGGCCATGCCAGAATGGCCCATTGGAACTGACATTCGAAATCTGTGGACGCAGACTCAAACCCGACAGCAAGCAACGTCCAGATCAAGGCTCCGAAAGTATGGGCGTAATAGAACTTGCCGTTGAACTTCTGGAGCTTCAGCGTTGTGAACAAGCCCAGAGCCGCGATCGCACAGACACCGCAAACAGACCAAAAAACCGGATTCGCGGGGACACCCTCCAAGCACGTCATCATTGTTTCCCCACAGACCCCTGTTTTGCAAATTCATCCATTGGTTCTGCCGACGATAGACAGAACCGCGACGATTGAACACTTAAAACGAGAAACTTGAATATATTACTCTCGTTTAAAGGTGTGTCGGCGACGAATTATGAGCAAAGTGTGAACAGTCAGGGTGGAGAGCGCGCAACTGACCGCCCCAAGCTGCATTGACGTCGCGTTCTGAACGGTCAACGTAAGATGTGTCTGCGCTGGTTTTTCTGTGAAGTGGCGGGGGCGAAAGCAGGTATGGGGGCCTTACGGAGAACGTTTCCCGACCTGAGCCCGTCTGTCGAGTTGCACCAGAGCGCGATCAAAGGTCTTGCGCACTCTTTGGGTGCGGTGGGCGGCGGGGCGGAAGGGCCGACCAACCGTCACGGTCACGTCTCTTCCAATATTCATTGCATGCACAGCTTTGGACGCGCTAAGAATTTCGTTTATACTGCTCCCGATGTTGTGCCAATCTTCAAGCGCATCGCTTGAACTGATACACAAAAATGCGCCGGAGCCGAAATAAGCATTCAGAAGCCGACGCCCCTTGGCCGTCGCGCTGATCCCTTCCGAAACCTCAACCAATATGGACAAGACTTCGAGCGGCGATAGGGTGGCAAAGAGCCGGTTGAAAGAATTGATCTGCACAGCAAAGACCACGCTTTGATCGATTTTCTTGCGGTTGAGTTGCGACAGGTAATTGCCGAGGGAGAAAGGGTCGGTGTGCTGATCGACATCGGTTATGCGAACGGGAGTCTCCAAAGCAAACTCCAGCGCCTTTCTGTCTTCGGATGCCGAGTCTGTCAGGGCCTCGCGGGCCACCGTCAGACAATCGTCACGCATCTTGCGCTGCGCAATCTTAAGACGCGGTTGAATGTCTTTTACATCGAAAGGCTTGGTGATGTAGTCCGTCGCACCGGCGGCAAAGGCTCCCTCGATATCCGAGAGGCCGGACTTTCGCGTGAGCATGACGATTGCAGTGGTCTTGTAATCGGGAAGCTTTCGGATGGACCGGCACAGTTCAATCCCGTCCATTTCCGGCATCTCGATATCGAGCATGAGCATCTCGAAAAGTTCGTCTTCATGCTGGAGAATATCCAGCGCCGCGGGACCGGAGGCCGCGACAACAACTTCGTTGGTCTGGTCCTGCCGTAGCACTGTGCGAACCAAATCACGAATGAGAGGGTCATCATCAACAACTAGGATTCGCATAACTTCTCCCTGCTATAGGTTGGTATTTTACAAGAATTTAAGCGCAGATGCGCAATGGTTGAGGTAAAAACTATAGTTCAACCTTGGCAAAATTATGGTGAATTGCAGCTTAAAGTTGTCATCGACTGCTTTGCACTCTCTTTGGGTGGAAAACCGCCGATAGCACTTTTGGAAGGCAAGCCGCATTTGAAATGTCCGGGATGAAGAGGGGGTTACATGATGGTCAAAAGATCATCAAATTATTGAAATATATAGAATATTGCAATGCCATTGATTGGCGCAGCCACATCATATCTGATAGGCTTTTGCAAAGCCGATGCCAACGACTCCGTGCCCTGCATGGATTCAACTTTGCCGTGAAAGAGGCGTGCCTATGCGATGCTAGCCCAGATCGTGCGTAGCTGATCGGGTAGCTCCATCGGCTCAAAGGGCTTTATAATCACGTCCAGCGCACCGTTTTCTTTCAGGTGCGTGAAATCAGACTTGGATGTCTTGGCGGTCACATAGATGATCGGCACATCCTTATAGGCGTCGATTTCTCTGAGCCTTGCATATGTCTCGATCCCGTCCATGACCGGCATCATGACATCAAGCAAAATCATGTCGGGCGCGTCGTCCGGCAGGTTTTCAAGGGCGATGTCGCCACCTTCGAACTGAATGACGTCAAACCCGCCAACGAGTTCCAGAGACATGCGTGTGATTTCACGAATGTCGGGGTCATCTTCGATGTGCATGATGCGGCGTAATTCAGTCATAGCATTTCAATACACCTTTCGCTTGCTTCAAACAAGCACACGTCAGGGTGGAATCGCAGAATCGCAATTTGCCCGTTGAACGGCTCTATTTTTGGTCTTTTCCTGTCTTTGAATACCATGATGACACAGAAGATTCTGTCAGATATGCCAAAATTATTAAGATTATGACAAATTATATTTATTAATTAAATCAGTATCTTATACGTATTTAGCGGTCAAATCTTTTCTCTTTTCCTCCCAAACTTAGTTCTGCCGTAATTCGGCCCGCTTTTGTGACAACTTTGCCGATAGTTCTAAAGCAAGAGGGCTGTTTTCCTGAGGCTTTGGAGGCTGATATGGCAATACTGGTGGTTGATGATGATCGAAATATCCGGACTCTGATTGAAGAGATTCTCCGGAGTGATGGTTACGAAGACATTCAATGTGCGGAAAGTGGCCGCGAGGCGCTTGAGCTTATCATCGCAGGTGATGAGAGATTCTCGACCATATTTCTCGACATTCAAATGCCGGAAATGGACGGGATCGAGCTTTGCGGTCATATCCGTGCGCTTCCCGAATATCGCCAGACGCCGATCATCATGCTGACCTCCATGAAGGACAAGGCTCATGTCGACGCCGCCTTCATGCAGGGTGCCACCGATTATATGACCAAACCCATCGACATCACCGAGATGCACGCCCGGTTGCGTGTGGCGCAGATGTTGTTTGAGGAACAAATGCGGGCGCAAGAAGCGCAAAACCGCGAGGAAAACTTGCGCCTCGGGATGGGGGTCGGCGCGCATCCTGCTTCAGACACACAGTTCGAATTTGCAGACCCTGTTATCATTTACGACGTTCCCCGCGTCATCGGCAGCACGGAAATGGAGAACTATCTCCACCGTATGTCCCATGTTCAGCGGTTCATGTTCAGTGCTATTGCGTTTCAGATCGATCGTCCCGAGCGGCTTTTCTCTTTGAGTACGCCCGTTGAGTTTTATGACATTCTGACCGATGTTGCCGAGGCCGTTTTTGAAAACACCCGCCAGTATGATCCCATGATCTCCTATGCGGGCGAGGGCAAATTCATCGCTGTTCTTCCGCGCACGGTTCAGTTGGATCACGACGAGCTTGAAGCCGAGTTGGCCCTGACCCTGCGCGAGTTTGGGCTGATCGGCGGAGAAACCGTCCCGATGGATGTCACGGTTTCTGCGGGTGACGTTGTTAAAATGTCGATGTTTGACTCCACGCCGCAAAAAATGTTCAATCGGGCTCTTATGAGTGTGTCCAAGGAACGGAACACTCCCAGACGAGCGCGCGTGAATATGATGTTCGCTTAAAGCACAGGAATATGCACGAGGATGTTGCGTGGGGGCGGGCAGGCATTTCGTGCAAAGGATTGCGAGATATGACGACCCAGAATTCTGCCCGCTCCGAACTGCCGCCCGCTCTTCAGAAAGCAATCGAAGAGACCCGTCTACGCTTCATTGACACTGTCTGCGAGCGATTGCCTGAAGTCGAAGCCCTTCACATCGAGATCATGCGCAATCCCGCTGACGTGGATGCGCAGAAAAAGCTGTCTTTCATCGTCCACCGGCTTAGCGGCATTGCCGCAACAGTGGGGTATCCGGAGCTTGGGTCAACTGCGGCGGAGATCGAGGGCATCCTTGCGCAATTTGATCAATCTGCGGACGTCAAAGACATTTTAACAGGTCAGGTCGAGACGCTTCTGGATCATATGGAAGACGCGATTATTGACGCTAGCTAAACCTGCGCGGCAATTGCCGGTCGTTTCAGCGCCCTTCAAAGCATATCGCAGAAGGCCATCCACATCCGGCTTGTGCCTCATATGGCTTGCGAAAGGCTTTAAGTCAAAAGGGCTTTCGGCAATGTGACGCAGAACGTCGTGCCTTTCCCCGCATCAGAGACAAATGACACGTTTCCGTCCATCGTTTCGGCCAGCGTCTTGACGATGTTCAAGCCCAGTCCCGAACTGCCGGTGGATTTCTCGTTGAGCCATTGGCTGCGTGTGAATTTATCGAAGAGCCTGTCCTGTATCTCTGCAGGAATGCCGCTGCCGTTGTCTTTCACCAGAATTTTGATTTTGTCCCCGGCGGTTTCCGCCCAGAACTCGACATGCTGACCTTTCTGGGAGGCTTTCACGGCATTGGAGATCAGGTTGGTGACGATCTTGATCAGATGTGAGGGCACAACATTTACCGAAAGCGTGTCATCAATAGACTTCAAGCGTATCTCGACCCCGTGATAGGTGCCGTAGCCTTGCAAAGAGGTCGCAATGTTGCTGAGGACGGGAGCAAGCGCCGTAACCTCGCGCTCCGCGGTTTTCTTTGTCTGTGTCTGTTCGTTGGAATCCAGCATGTCCTGAATCAATTCGAGCATTCGGTCACAATTCGTATGTGCGATTTTCAGAAGCGCTGTGGCCTTGTCGCTCAAAGGCCCGACGACCTTCGGTTGCAGCATCTCCAGCGCGCCCTTGATGCTGGTAAGCGGTGTGCGTAGCTCATGGGTGATGACGGAATTTACATCCTGCGCTAATTGCTTTTGTTTCTTCAGCTTCGCTTCCAGTCTGAGAAAGGTGATGTAGAACGGCACGCCGTTCTGGTCGGCTGATGTGTAGATATTTCCGATGATCGTGTCTGTCACGCAGCGCGGCTGGGTGCTGAATTCGGCATATCCGGAACTCTGGAGTGTGCCGAGAAGCTTTTCCTTCGCCTCACTCGATCCGAAAAGTGCACTGTTGTGTAGTTTTGCAAGGGCGCTCTCGATATGGTCTTCGCCCAGTAAGTCCAGCGCGGCGGCATTCATATATATCGGATGATCCAAATCGCCCTTGAACATAAGAACCGGCGTCGGCATCGCCGCGCAAAGGTCTTCGGGTGAGGGCAGGGGGTATTGAGACGCCAGAGGCGGGGTGCCAGCCGGGTTGAAATCACTGTTTGATTGGTTCATATGTCGATACCCCAAAAGCACTTAATACGGACTGGTCAAGACTTATTCATAATCGATATTCTGGATTCTCGACATAACTTTCACTCCAAACGGGGCTTCCATAAGGAAGAATTAAGTAAGAACTATGTCAAATGGGTTTGGGGGAAGAGCCGCTTTAGGCTTTTGACCGCCAAAGCGGGAGCGCAAAGCGCATCGTCGTTCCTGAGCCGATCTCGCTTTTGACTTTGATCCAGCCATTCTGCGCGGCAATGAGATCCTTACAAATTGCCAAGCCAAGGCCGACGCCGTTATTCCTGCGATCTGTCCCTTCTTTGGCCTGCGCGAAGCGATCGAAGACCTGATTTTGCATCTCCTTGGAAATCCCGATGCCGGAATCCTGCACTTCGAACACGACCATATCGTCTTGTAGAGAACTTCTGACTTCGACCAGCCCTTGGTCCGTGAACTTGTAGGCATTTCCCAAAAGGTTGGTCAGAATCTGGCGAAATCGCGTTTCGTCGGCATAGATGGGCGCATCTATCAGGTCGAATTTGATCTCAAGCCCCTTCTCGGAGGCGAGCGTCTGGGTCTGTTCAATCACGGATCTGGCGACCGCAGCGCTTTCTACACACCCCAGATTGAGTCGCAAATTATTGGCTTCGATACGCGCCAGATCAAGCATGTCGTCGATGAGGGCTTTCAACTGTGTGCCCGCGGCTTGAATCCGTCCGGTAAACTGACCGAGATCCTTTTCAAACTGCTCCAACGCCGCTCGAATGGTGGCTTCGTCGCCAAAGGACAGGGCCTCTCTCAACGCGTTGTAGCTGGGCAATTTGGTATGATTGGCGAGAAAGCTGTTGAACCCGAGAACGGCTGTGAGCGGCGTTCTGAGTTCATGGCTTATCATATTGAGGAATTGTGTTTTTGCATCGTCGGCCTGTTTCGCTTCGCGCAGCGCCTCATAGAGCGGCGTGACGTCGGCGGCCATTCCGATATAGCCGGTAAAGAGACCTTCCGGCGAATAAAGCGGCTTGCCACTCATACGCACCCATTTGGTTTTGTCGGGCCCAAAGCGGTGACTGAAAATAATGTCGCGAAACGGTTCATGAGCAACCATCTTTTGCACCATCTCGCCAAAGGGCGTTTCGGCCGACTTTGGAAGGGTGCCGAAAATCTCGAAACGGGTTTTGCCGATGTAGTCTTTGGAGTCGACCTCCATTGCACGCGAAAAGCCCTCAGAAATATGGACCAGACGCATCTTTGTGTCCTGTTCCCAATACCATTCCGATGTCATATCGGCCACGGCTTGCAAACGTTGTTCTGCCTCGTCGCGTTTGCGCAGGGCCGCGCGTAATTCTGTGTTGGAGGCTTCGATCTGACGTTGCTGCTCGCGTAGGTCCGTGATCTCCACGCGGAACATGACAAGCCCGCCTTCGGAGGTGCGGCGCGTGTAATATCGGAACCAGCGGCCTTCGCTATAGAGGACTTCGATCTGCGATGTCTCGTCCTGAAGGGTTTGTGTGATGAGTTTGTAATCATCGACCGGTTTGCCATTCAGCAGCACCAGATCAGCGAGTTCTACACGGCGCCGGACAAGGTCGCCTATCGGGCGCCCCAGCGCCAGTTCGCGCCTGACGCCTTCGAATTTCTCACTTGCGACCGTGTTGAATAGAACCAGTTGATCTGTCGCATCGAAAAGCCAGAACCCGACGGGAAGCGCATCAATGGCGTCGTTGAGACGTTGCTCCGCAACTTTCGCGCGTTCGCGGCTTTGCAGTGTTTCGGTGACATCATTCAGAATCATGACGCGACCGCCGGCACTGGTTGTATGTTCCAGAATTTGCAGCCATGTGCCGTCACTCATGGCGGCGGTGTTCCTTTCGCCGCGCACGGTGAGGCGTTTCATCTGTTCTTTGACCCAGGCCTCTTCATCCTCAATCGGAGTCTTAAAAAGGTTGTGGCGCAGCGTTGCGCGCAACAGACTTTCCCGTGACGCGCCTCTGTGAACCGAGGATGCGGCATCACCGAGCAATTCGGCAAAACGGTCGTTGAACAATTCTATGCGATCATTTGCATCAAACAAGACAAAGCCCGATGGGGCAGTATCGAGAGCCGTTTTGATATGATGTGTGGCGCGCCGGTTTCTCCGGCGCAAAATATGCAGATAGCGGGTCAACATCATCGCGAGGACGCCGCCGATCAGAATCAATGGAACAATCCGGCTTTCTCGTGTGGGAATAAGACTTGGGGTTTCGCGCGCCGTAAGTGCCAAATTCCAGACCGTTGCAAGGATCGGAAGCGTCAATACGGTTTGCGCGTCATCAAGCGTCGCAAGGTCTCCGTAGATGGCCTGTGGCGGCTGTGTTTCACTTTCCACACTCAAGACAATATTGTATCGATCAGAGAACCTATTCAGACCCAGCTCATTCAGAAATGCTTGGGTCGAGAAAACAATTGAAACGATGTCAATATTTTCCGTGTCATCGTGATCGGTGCTCTTGGTCGAAACGGGTTGGCGCATGACAAATCCGGGATATTCTCTAAGAAGCCATGTCGGTCCGCTCAGACGGGTGCGGCCTTCCTGACGGACCTTTTCCAAGTCCGGAAGTTGGTTCGGGCGTTCTGTAAGGTCACGTCCGAGCAGGTTCTCCATAGATACCGTTGAATAGACACGCGTTACTATCGTGCTGCGTACAATTGCGATCGTGTCAATGGATGGATCTTCGACATTTATGGTCTCCCCAAAAGCGTAAAATTCGTCTTGGGTTATGTCCGGATTGATGGTGAGCGCAGCCGAAACACTACGGGCAATCAATTGTTTGTTGCTGAATGATTGTTGGATTTTTGCGGAGATTTCGGAACGTGCCGCGAAGATATCCCGCCTTTGCTCTTCGCGCAGTTCGTTCAATTCGGTGTAGGACAGCATAAGATAGGCTGCGATACAGATGAGGGCGATTGCGACATATGACGCAGCCTCAATCAGGCATTCGATCAGTTTGTCGGCGATCTTTTGGGGCATCAACTTTAACCGGTTCCTACTGCGCAGCGGACTTTGTCCGCTTCGCAAAACACTTATACACTATCACAACCTTTCAGAGAATGGATGGTTGCTTACTCGCGCTACAGGATGGGTGAAGATCGGTGCAATTACCAGATGTATAATCTAAAAAGCAATGAGCCGCTTATAATCGAAGACTTTTCACAACCGGCGGGAGGTATGTAAAAAAACTGAAAGAGTGGTGCACACGTCGCTTCTACATTGCCCCGACTTTTGCAACATGCATCAAGGCGGCTTGTGAAATATCGGTGTCGAATGTCACACGTGGCCCAACGGGCAGGGCGCTCATGCCCAGTCGCTCCAGCCAGCGTTTGAACACATAGGGGACAATGCCGATCACATGGGTCGCACCTTCGGACACTGCGGTACGGGCCATTTCATGCATGAGCCGCGTCTGTACCCGGATGCGCCTGTTGGCGGGGACTTCCGGTGTGATGAACAGACGCGTTGCTTCCCAGACCCAGTCGGAGACGGGCGCGTCTTCGTAAAGAATATAGGGCGGGATCGTATCAATGATGCCGTCTTTGGCGTCTTTGAGCATATAGGTATAGCACCCACAGCGCGCCTTTGTGGGCAGAAGTCTGATCCCTGCCACCACCTGCCCATATTCATGCAGGACAACCGTGCGGCTTTGTGGCGTGTCATACTGGTCGAACTCCATACCGGAGGTTTGCGGCAGGTCCCAACCTTTGCTGTCGATAAAGACCCGTTTGCGTGCCTTGAGCGCCTCGACATAAAGTTCGCCATGCAAATGGTTGTTCTCAACTGACAGAACCGTTGCGCGAATATGGTCATTCTGCGCGGCTTTGGCGGCTATGGCCTTTTGGCGTTTTTGATAGGCCTGCACATCACCTGCGGCACCCGTGTCCGCCCATGGCATCAGGTCGGGAAGTCGATCATCTCCGGGCAAGCCCTGTCTGGAATCCGAATGCAAAGCCATATGTTTGTGCCTCAGTTAAAATTTGCTCGTGACGTCTTATGCTTAGCTGATATGATCAATGAACACATTTGTGCCACATTTCCAATAGATAATTCACCCTATTGGAGGGCCGTGTTGCTTTCATGCAATTTGAAGTTGTGTTAATACTGAGGGTCTATTGGCTGAAGACGGGGGCTCAATGAAATCTTTCTATGCCTTTCTGAAGAAAGCGCTCGGGTCCGAACGCCATCTTCCGCGCGGAGAGTATCAACGCCGTCTTCTCGACTATGCGGAAACAGGGCAGAGGCTCTTTGTTCAGCGATTTGTAATCTATGGAATCGCAATTTTCCTGTCGGGAGCCTATTATAGCTGGCCCTTGGCGGCGGTTTTCATGTGTCTGGTCATCCTGTTCGAAATCTATGACTTTTTCGTCGCGCGCCATATCCGCACGCAAAACGTCTGGACCGCTAAGGCCATTCGCTCTGCTTTGTTCAAACTTTTTCTGGGAACGGTTATCAGCGGGATAACCATCTCGCTTTTTGCGATCTCGTTCGCGATGCAACAATCTCCCGAAAGCGGGCACTTTATGCCGATGTTCATGCTGGTTTCGGCGTCTATTTTTGCCACCATGCACAATCATCAGTTTCTGTCGCTTCTGGCCACACGTCTGCTCATTTATGTGGCCGCGATTATCTATATTCCGGTCCATGACCTTATAATCACCTCAGCACCGCTTGGCTCCGAAATCTGGCTCCATTTTTTCACCGTGGTTTTCGTGCTGGGGTTTCTGGTCGAACTGGCACGGAATTTCGTCTCCAGTTATAGCGATGCGCTCAAAAACCTGATGGATCTTGAGGCCAAACACGAACAGGTAAAAATGGCATTTCAGGCTAAAACCGAATTTGTCGGCACCGTGAGCCACGAGCTTCGCACGCCGCTGACTTCGATCAAAGGGGCGTTGGACCTGATGAATTCGGGCGTCTTGGGTGACGTTCCCGAAAAGATGCAATCCCCGATCAAGATTGCACAGAGAAATGCGATCCGCCTGTCTGCCATGGTCGAAGATCTACTCCTGCTCCAACGCATTGATGCAGGGCGGCTGGATTTCACATTTGAAAGGGTCGAACTTAACGCCTTCCTGCAGGATGTCGTCGACCGTTTCCTGCCGTTTGCAGATTACAAAGGGGTGACGGTGCGCAAAACGGTGGCTGATGAGGATTTCTTTGTCGATTGTGACGAGAAACGCATAGAGCAGGTTATCAGCAACCTTCTCTCCAATGCGGCCAAGTTTTCGGAATCTGGCGGAAAGATTACCGTGGGATTGGAGAGGTTTGGCAACTACGCACGTATTTCTGTGGCGGACGAAGGGATCGGGATTCCGAAAGACACAGGGGACCGCATTTTCGAGGCCTTCAATCAGCTCGACACCTCGGCTTCGAGGAAGTTCGAGGGAACAGGGCTCGGACTGAATATTTCACGCAAAATCGTCGAAGCGCATGACGGGCTGCTCAGCTACGGAAGTGAGTTTGGCAAGGGGACAACATTCTTTGTTGATCTGCCAATTCATCATGACGGAGTTGTGACATAGTTCACGCGGCAGGCGCAGCCAAAGCTCAATGGTGTCAAGAATGTCGGAATTTGTAGCCGATAAATCCGCAAGAACTGCGGCGGCTCAACTATCCTGCCTTAAGTGCAAGGAAGTGGCTGTTTTTCTTTTTATCTCAGGAAAAAAATGCCGCCGGAAAGAGAATGGCTCCAGCGGCATTTTGCTTTTCTTTTAACTTGAAGTCAGACAGTGCCTCCAAGTGACCCTTCCAGCTGGGCCAACTCTTGCCCGCCGGCCATGAGGTCTTGGAGTTCTTCGGAAGAGATTTCGCCCCGTTTGGCCGTGCCTAGCGTTTTACCTCGGTTGAGCACGGTGAACCTGTCGCCAACGGCCAGAGCATGACGAACGTTGTGACTGATGAAGACGACGCCTACGCCTTGTTTACGAACCCTGTCGATCGTGGCCAAGACATTTGAGGTTTGACGCACTCCCAGAGCTGAAGTGGGTTCATCAAGGATCAAGATCTTCGCGCCAAAATGGACGGCCCGTGCGATTGCTACGGTCTGACGCTCCCCGCCGGATAGAGTCCCGACGGCCTGATCGGGGCCGCGGAGGTTGATGCCCATTTTGCGCATTTCTTCCATAGTGATGGCATCGGCCTTTTTCTTATCCAGAAAACTGAGACCTGCCACCTTACGTGTCGGCTCGTTTCCCATGAAGAAGTTTCGACTGACGCTCATCATGGGGATCATCGCCAAATGCTGGTGCACCGTTGCGATCCCCGCGGCAATCGCATCTCGGGGATCTTCGAAATGTAGCGGCTTTCCCTCGAAATAGATCTCACCAGCGGTCGGCTTGTGAACGCCCGACATGGTCTTGATGAAGGTCGATTTACCGGCGCCGTTGTCGCCCAAAAGACAATGACACTCGCCCGGCTTCACGTCGAAGCTGACCCCAGCAAGCGCAATGACGCGCCCGAAGTGTTTTTCGATGTTCCTCATCTCGATGATCGGTTTTACATCGTTGAGAGGATCGCCATGATGGAACTTGGTTTCAGCGGTCATATTAACGCTCCCCTGTAATCATGCGGCGGATGTAGGTGTTCAGGATGACCGCACCGAGCAGGATGACCCCAAGGAAGACCCGGAAGAGCGAGCTTTCCACTCCAGCAAAGAACAGGCCTTGTTGGACAACACCAAAGATCAGAGCACCAAGCGCCGCCCCCAGAACGGAACCATATCCACCGGTCAAAAGCGCACCGCCGATCACAACGGCGATGATGGCCTCGAATTCTTTGAGTAGGCCGCGATCAGCACCAGCAGAGCCAAATTCCATCACCTGACACACCGCGAAAACGGTGGCGCAAAAGGCGGTAAACATGAACATCAGGATTTTGACACGGTTAACAGGAACGCCCGAATTTCGCGCAGCTTCTGCATCCCCTCCAGCCGCGAAAATCCAGTTCCCGAATTTGGTCTTCGTCAACAGAACATGGCCGAAAATGATGAGTATGATTGCCCAGACGATCAACATTGGAATCCCGTCGACCACCGGTTGTCCGGCTTTGGTGCCGCGCTCGAAGGTTGCGATCATACCCGCATCTGCGAGCCAAGTGAAAAGCCCTCCGAAAATCTTGCCCCCAAACACCGGTGCCAACCAATCACCTTCGGAGACATCGATGATGCCACCAATAATTGTTTTGCGCTCAATGACCTGAGGCAAAAAGATGGTGAACCCTCGCAGGATGAAGAGAAAGGCCAGTGTCACAATGAAGCTTGGCAGACCGGTACGAACGACGATCCAGCCATTGAGCGCGCCGATTGCGGTGCAAAGCACAAAGGTTATGATGATCGCGAGCCAGACGGGCCAGCCGTAGGTGACAGAAAAAATCGCGATCATCATGCCCGCAAAGCCAATCATGGATCCGACTGACAGGTCGAACTCACCAGCGATCATAAGCAAGCAGGCGCCGACGGCGATAATCATGAACTGGGCCGATACGGTTGACCAGTTCATCACACCTTGGCTGTTGAACATGCCACTATCGAATGCGAACAGTAGAAAGAAGGTGAACACGGCAATGGTTCCAACGATGCCGCCCAGCTCGGGACGGATCAACGCCTTCCTGAACGCGGAAATATCCTTGATGCGTTCGTCGGGTTTTGCCGTGGGTTGGGTCGCGTTTGACATACGACATCTCCCCAATGACTAGGTTTTCAGGAACAAAAGCGGAAGGGCTTCACCGCTATGGTTGGCCCTTCCAAGGCGGGAATTAGCGGTATTCGCCCGCAAACTCTTCGACTTTTTCAAGACCTTCAGCGGTGACAAATCCCGGGCCGGAGTTGACATTGTTGCCCGGAAGAACACCGTAGCGGTCGTAATTGGTCAGGATCACAACCGGCAGATAGGCTTGCAAAAACGGTTGCTGGTCGATGCCCCACTCAATGATGCCGGACTTGATACCTTCGACGATATCTCCGCCGAGATCGAATGTGCCGAAGTAGATGTCACCAGCCATGCCATTTTCGTTTAACGCCAAAAGCGTTGGGTTGGCGGATGTCGGACCAAGGGTCAGAACGGCATCCGTGTCAGGATTGGACGACAGGTAAGCCATGACGCGGTTCTTGATTTCGGACGGGTCCTGGCCCGCATCGATCATTTGATTGCCGAGTTCGACACCCAGACCATCTGCAAAACCCTGACAGCGCTCTGTGGAAGCTGGCTGGACAATGTAATGATTGACGCAGAGAAAAGAACTAACCCCATCGCTTTTGGCACGTAGCCCAGCCGCGTAACCCGCATCATATTCCGGTTGGCCGACATACATCAACGCGCCAATTTCGCGGGCTTTTTCGGGGCTACCGGTGTTCATGATGATGACATTGATGCCACTATCAATCGCGTTTCGAATCGGACCTTCCAGAATGTCCTCATCTGCCAGTGTCGTTATGATCCCGTTTGGTCCAGAAGCTGCGACTTGATCAATGATCCGCGCCATATCAGCAAGGTCACCTGTCGGCGGGTTGCGGTATTCAACATCAACATCCATTTGCTCGCCGGCGAGAGCGATGCCGTTTTTAACCGTATTCCACCAGCTATCGCTATCGGGCGCATGGCTCACAAGAACGTATCTTTCGCCCTCGGCATATGCGCTTGCAGCAGTGATTAGAGGTGCGGCGGCGGCGACAGTGGCCAACGCAACTTTCCTGACAGTTGATTTCATTTCTTCCTCCCTGGAACTTTTAATACAGAGGTGGCTAGGCCTGTGCCTCTAAATGCAAGCTAGCGCGGAACAGATATTTTTGCAACCGGTTGCATAAACTAATCGCATTTGGGGATGTTCTGCTCTAAAACTTAAGGTAGATTGTGGGAAATACTGTAATAAATGAGGGTAATAGGTTGGCGGTAACATTGAAAGAGGTTGCGGAAAGAGCTGGTGTATCGCGCTCTGCCGTATCACGTACCTTTACAGATGGGGCCTCGGTTTCTGACGCAATGCGGCGCAAGGTGGAAAAGGCGGCGCGGGAATTGGGATACAGTCCGAACGCTCTGGCATCGTCATTGACCACGGGTCGGACCAAGCTGATTGGGCTGGTGTCGAACAACTTTCATAACCCGATTTTTCTGGAGGTATTCGATCTCTTTACGCGCGGGCTTCAGGATCGAGGGTTGCGTCCCTTGCTGGTGAACCTGTCGGATGAAACCGAACCGGACGCGTCGGTTCGAATGCTGCGGCAATATTCTGTGGATGGCGTCATTGTCGCCTCGTCGACCTTGCCACCGGGATTCGCACGTGCGTTTCGCGATGCGGGCGTTCCAGTGGTTCACGCTTTTGGCAGGTATTCTTCGTCCCCCGAGGTGCATGTCGTAGGAATCGATAACCGTGAAGCCGGGCGACTGGCGGCGCGAACGCTTGTGGAGCGGGGATATACCCATGTGGGCTTCTTGGGTGGGCCGGAATCATCAACATCAACACAAGACCGCTACACGGGCTTTATGACCGAGATGTCTGCGCACCCGAATATCAAGGCCACCTATTCATTTGCGAAAGCCTATTCCTTTGATGCCGGACGCGATGAAATGTTGCGTTTGCTTCAGGATGCTCCGGCACAGGCGTATTTCGGCGGCGATGATGTGATGTCTATCGGTGCCCTGTCTGCGATTAGTGACAGCGGCCTGAACTGTCCGTCGGATGTCGGAATAATAGGGTTAAATGATATGGAGATGGCGCGTTGGAACAACATTAATTTGACAACGATCCGTCAACCAATTCGCCAAATCGTGACTTCGTCCATCGAACTGATGGTGGCAACCCTTGCAGACCCCGAGCGCTTCCCAGAGGCACGTATTTTCTCATGTGCAGTGGTGGAGCGGGGTACATTGCGCCCCGCTCCGAAAGCTTAACGGAACATCGGCGGACGCGCGTCCAGCCATGCGCCTTTGTCCCGGGCTGAGGCAACGGCGGTATGCACGGCAGCCATCGACCGCACACCATCCTCTGCTGTTGGCAAGCCATCACGGGTTTCTCCAGCAATGGCATCGGCAAGATCACAATAGATATTGGCGACCGCAAGCGGGAAACCTTCCGGGTGTGCGATCGAGACACGGCTCAAGCGTTGCGCATCTTCGTGCAGTCCTGCTTCGCCTTTCTCAATGATCTGAGTGCGTCCGCCGACTGGCGTATAGATCAGCTGGTTTGGCTGTTCCGAAGCCCAGCGTAGGCCGCCCGTTTCACCGAATATCTGAATGTCGAACCCGTGTTGGCGTCCGATTGCGACAGAAGAGGTCCAAAGCCGCCCGACCGTACCGCCCGTCATGCGGAAGTTGACCATGGCATCATCTTCCAATTCACGCGACGGAATGGTCGAGGCAAAATCGGCAGACAGGGTTTCAACCTCGTCGTCACAGACAAAGCTGGCCATATGCAGCGCATGGATGCCGCAGTCGGCAAACTGGCCTGAAGCGCCGGCCATCTTCGGGTCATAGCGCCAACGCACGCGGGGATTGTCTGCGTCGGTTGCGTCGCCGTGGTGGCCGTGACTGAAATTGGTGACGACCAACCGGACTTTGCCAATTTCTCCGTTTCGAACCATTGCGCGGGCCTGCCGCACCATAGGGTAGGCGGAGTAGCAGTAGTTTACGGCGCAAATCTTGCCGGTTTTATTTGCCACACGCACGATTTCTTCGCCTTCCTCGACCGTCATGGTCATGGGTTTTTCACAAAGCACGTTGAACCCTGCTTCAAGAAAGGATTTGGCGATCTCGAAATGCGTTGCGTTCGGAGTGGCGACTGTGACCAGATCAATCCGGTCAGAGCGATCCTTTTCTCCGGCGAGCATTTCGGTCCAGTCACCATAGGCGCGATCCGCGGCAATGCCGAGGCGCTGTGCGTAGGCGCGACCTTCTTCAGGCCGGTGATCCAAGGCTCCGGCGGCAAGGTTAAAACGACCATCGGCTTGTGCGCCTAGTCTGTGAGCGGGTCCGATCTGACTACCCTCTCCGCCGCCAATCATTCCCCAGTTTAGTTTAGTCATGTTCTTCCTCCTCAGACGAACCCGATGGATTCAAGGTATTCACGGTTTTTGCGCGCATCGCCCAGTGTGTCAGGATTCAACAAGGGGTCACAATCCTGCTCCACCGTGCACCACCCTTGGAAGTCCGCATCCAGAAGCATTTGGCGAACAGTCGGGAAATCGACATCCCCTTCGCCTAGATTGCAAAAGATCCCTTGGCCGCAGGCATCATAGAAACCGGTGCGTTTTTCGATCACATCTGCTTTGATGACCGGATTTATGTCTTTGAAATGCATGTATGAAATCCGGTCTATATGCCTTTTTATAAACGCTACCGGATCAAATCCGGCATAGGAGTGATGGCCTGTGTCAAAGCAAATTTTGAGGATGGTTTCGTCAACTTCATCCAAAAGGCGTTCAAGTTCGGGTTCGAAATCCATAAACCCTGCCGCATGGGCGTGGATGCCTACGGTTAGCCCATACTCTTCTGCGCCGATCCGCGCACTGGTTGCAATACGATCACGGAAAGCGGTCCATTCGGCCTTGTCCATTTGCTCGGCTTCATCGGCGCGACCTGCGGTTGGTGCACGGCGGGGCGAAATCGAGTCGATTAAAACCATGTGCTGAGCGCCATGCGCCTTGAGCGCTTTGGCTGTGCGATGCGTGGCATCAAGAACCTCATCCCACGCGTCAGGGTCATGATAGGGGCGGAAAACCACGCCACCAATCAGCTCCAACCCGTGTTCCTCCAGCCCATCCTTCAGTTGGGCGGGATCTTCAGGCATAAAGCCTACTGGACCAAGTTCGATGCCCTTGTATCCGGCTTCAGCACACTCTTTCAGGACGTGTTGCCAGGTCGGGTTGCGTGGGTCTTCGGCGAACTCCACACCCCATGAGCAAGGGGCATTGCCAATTCTGATCGTCATTGTTCGATGTCTCCCATCATCAAAAGTCTTTAATTTCTTTCCAGGTTCCACTGTCGGCCGAGGCGATTGTTGCGGCAATCACCCGATTGACTTCATGTCCGTCACGAAATGTCGGCCAAAGTGCTTCTCCGGTTTCGATAGCGCGTAGAAAGTCTTTTGCCTCGATAATGATCTGGTCCTGATAACCTGTGCCATGTCCCGGGCCCTGACAGAATGCGTCGTAATCAGGGTGGGATGGTCCGGTCAGGATTTTGGTGAAGCCGCGCGTGGCATCCGGTCCGTCCATGCGGTAGAGCCAAAGCGCGTTTTGATCCTCCTGATCAAAACGGATCGCGCCCTTGGTGCCGGAAATTTCATAGGCATATCCCATTTTCCGCCCTGTCGCGACGCGACTGAAATACATCTGCCCCATGGCACCGTTTTCAAAACGACACATCATCTGGGCATGATCATCATTTGTGACCGTGCCGCCGGGTCGTGCTTTGTGAACGGTTTCATAAAGCCCCATTGTTCGAGCAATAGGACCCATCAGAGCCAAGGCACCGTTAATCATGTGCGGAGCCAGATCTCCGAGTGTGCCGTTGGCCATACCGCTGGTGCGCCAGTTGGCAGGCGCACTGGGATCAGCCAGGAAATCTTCGGTATGCTCGCCGCGAAACCATGTAATATCTCCAATTTCTCCTGCAGCAATAAGCTGGCGGGCGAATTGGCTGGCGGGGGTGCGAATATAGTTGAAGCCGACCATATTAACGACACCGGAGGCTTCGGCGGCGGAGACCATTGCGGCGCTGTCTTCTAGTGAAGCGCCAAGAGGTTTTTCGCAAAACACAGGCTTTCCAAGAGCAAACGCTGCCTCTGCAATCTCTCGGTGAGTTTCTTGTGGGGTAGCGATGACAATGGCCTCGATATCGGGGGCATTGACCAGAACGCGCCAGTCGTCTGTCGCGCGCGCAAATCCGTAGGCTTTCCGATAGCGTTCAGCACTTTGTGCGTTGGAGGCACAAACCATCTCCAGTCGCGGACGCAGCGTGGTGTTAAAAGTCGCCCCCACTGAGGACATAGCAACAGCATGTGCCTTGCCCATATAGCCTCCGCCAAGAATGCCGATCCCTATGTCAGCCATATCTCACCTCCCTTTTTTGCGAATATGATTTGCAACCGGTTGCAAAGTGTGTATCGTGAGTCTAAACATCGCGCAAGCTGGAATTGATCGGCAAACAAGATTTTACAGGGAGGGTTCTCACATATGACCAAGGCAGAGGGCACCATTCGGTTGACGACGGCGCAGGCCATTATCCGTTGGCTGGCAAACCAATATATAGAGATTGACGGTCAACAGATTCGGGTCTGCGGCGGTGGGTTTGGTATCTTTGGACATGGGAATGTGACATGTTTGGGCGAGGCGCTGAACAGCGTGCAGGAAGAGCTCCCGCTCTATCGTGGCCAGAATGAACAGAGCATGGGATTTGCCGCTGCAGGCTATTCCAAACAGTGGCTCCGCCAGCGCTTTATGTTCTGCACTGCCAGCGCGGGGCCGGGCACCGCAAACTTGCTGACAGCGGCGGGGCTGTCTCATGCCAACCGCCTGCCGATGCTGCTGCTGTGCGGCGACACTTTCATCACCCGTCTGCCCGATCCGGTTCTTCAGCAGATGGAGAACTTCTATGATCCCACTTTTGGCGTGAACGATGCGTTCAAACCTGTCACACGCTACTGGGACCGCATCACCCATCCGGCGCAGGTCATTCAATCGCTACCCAATGCGCTGGCCACAATGTTGGACCCTGCCGATTGCGGTCCTGCCTTTATCGGTCTGCCACAGGATGTGCAGGGCTGGGCATATGACTATCCGGAAAAGTTCTTTGAGAAGAAGGTCCACCGCATCCGCCGTCAGTCCGCTGACGTGGCCGAGATCGCCGACGCCGTTGCGGCGTTGAAAAAGGCTGCGCGTCCAATGATTATTGCTGGTGGCGGGGTGCAGTATTCGCGCGCGGCTGAAGATCTGACCACATTCGCCGCGACCCACAACATCCCTGTGGTCGAAACCATTGCAGGTCGCGCCAACATGCTGGCGACCCATCCCCTGAACATCGGTCCGATCGGCGTCACCGGCTCGGACAGCGCCAACGCGATTGCCGAAAAAGCTGATGTGATCCTTGCCGTGGGCGCCCGGCTTCAGGACTTTACCACCGGATCCTGGACCGCTTTTGACAAGGATGCGCAGATCATCTCGGTCAACGCGGCGCGCCATGACGCGGGCAAACACATGTCGCTACCGGTGGTTGGGGATGCGAAGCTTTCGCTCGCTGCGTTGACCGAAGCGCTGGACTATACCGCACCGCAAAGCTGGGTGGACTTCGCCAAAACCGAACGGTCCAAATGGGATGTCTACGTCGCCGAGAACGTCAAGGCGGGGAACCGACCAAATTCATACGCCCAAGCCATCGGTGTGGTGAACGATCTCTGCGCCCCCCGTGACCGTATCGTGGCTGCGGCTGGCGGATTGCCCGCCGAGGTCACGGCCAACTGGCGCACGCTGGACGTGGGCACGGTGGATGTGGAATTCGGCTTTTCCTGCATGGGCTACGAGATCGCCGGTGCTTGGGGCGCGCGGATTGCGCAGATGCAGCAGGAGCCTGAGCAGGACACCATCACCTTTTGCGGCGATGGGTCTTATATGATGTTGAACTCGGACATCTATTCATCGGTTCTCAGCCGTAAGAAATTGATCGTTCTGGTGCTCGACAATGGCGGTTTTGCCGTGATCAACAAACTCCAGAACAACACTGGAAATGAAAGTTTCAACAACCTTCTGGAAGATTGCCCGACTATTCCCGAACCCTTTGGCGTGGATTTTGTCGCACATGCGGCCTCGATGGGTGCGCAAGCTGAAAAGGTCACCAATCCGGCCGAACTTGGCGATGCATTCAAGCGCGCCAAAGCATCAGACAAGACCTATGTGATCGTAATGGATGTCGACCCCTACGAAGGATGGACCACTGAAGGTCACGCTTGGTGGGAGGTTGGTACGCCAACTGTCACCGAGAGCGCGCGCGTACGGAAAGCGCATGAAGATTGGGAAGCGTCACGCAACAAACAGCGGAGGGGCGTGTAATGAGCGCCCTGATAGCGGGTATCCGCAAAGGCAGTTTTGTCGTCTTCGGCCGCGCGGGGATGGATATGTTTGCCGATCCCCCCGGCACCCGTGCAGACGAGGCCGATACCTTTCGCGCCGATCTTGGCGGCTCCTCTGCAAATATCTGTGCAGGGCTGTGCAAGCTGGGCATGCAATCGGCACTGGTCACCTCGGTTTCTGACGATGCTGTCGGGCGGTTTTGCACCAACCGGCTGCGCCATTACGGCGTGGATACCCAGTATTTAAAGGTTCTGGGCGGCGAGGCGCGGGTATCTCTGGCGGTCTATGAAAGCTGTATTGAGGATTTTCAGCTGGTCATCTACCGCAACAACGCGGTGGACTTCCAGGTAACTGAAGAAGACGTCGATCGGGTGAATTACGGTGATTTCGGCACCCTGATCACGGCGGGGACAGTCTTTGCCGCCGAACCCTCGCGCAGCGCCACATTCCGCGCCTTTGAGAACGCCCGCGCGGCAAAACTGCCTGTGATTTTCGACATCGACTATCGCCCCTATAGCTGGCCCTCAGCTGAGGTTGCCTCCGAGGTGCTGACCCGCGCGGGCGAGGAAAGCGACCTGATCGTCGGAAACGACGAGGAATTCGGCTTCATGGCCGGAAGCATGGACAAGGGGTTGGCAAAAGCCCGCGAACTCGCCGCGAAAGGCAAAATGGTGATCTACAAGATGGGGCAGAAGGGAGCGCTGACCTTTGCCGATGGCGAAGAGATACGCACCGGCATCTATCCCGTCACCGCTATCAAGCCGAACGGCGCGGGCGACAGCTTTATGGCCGGGCTGCTGGCGGCCATTGCCGAGGGGCGACCGCTGAAAGAGGCGGTGCTGCGCGGCTCAGCCTGCGCCTCAATGGTGGTGAGCCGTCCGGGATGTGCTCCAGCCATGCCGACAACCGCACAACTCAATGACTTTTTGGCCGCGTGTTCCGGCCCAACTGATATCTGAAAGGAAAGCCCGATGCATATCGCGCCCCATGATAATGCCAATACGCCTATCGTTGATGTTGATCACGATCTTGTGCCATTGAACTATTTCAACATCGTCAAACTGCAAAAGGGCGAGGTTTTTGAATACTCGGTTGCAGGATATGAGACCTGTGTGGTGCCTGCTACGGGAACTGTCGATGTGGATGTCGAGGGTGCGGTTTATACCCACCTTGGCAATCGCAATGCCGATGTTTGGGACGGTGAGCCCGAAGGGGTTTATGTGCCCGTGGGTGCCAAGGTTCGTATCACCTGTGTATCGGATAAAACGGAGACATTTATCGCCGGTGCCAAATACGACAAGATGCTGGAACCGTTCGAGGTCCGTGACGCAGAGATTGATATTGTCCAATACGGTTCGGATGACACCAAAACCCACCGCAAGATCAAGCACATTCTAGGTGCCAATCATCACGATAAGGTTGGTCGCCTGTTGGTGAGTGAGCTGTACACTGTCGGGGCAGGTGGCTGGTCGGGTTTCCCGTCACACAAACATGACACAGATCGCTACGAGAACGGTGAACTGGTCGAAACCCGTCACGATGAAACCTATAATTTCCGGTTTAAACCGAATTATGGCTCGGGTCTTCAGATGCTCCAACGTGAGGACAATGAACCCGGAGACGCTTATCATATCGTGGATGGCTCGACGATCTGCATCGACAAGGGCTATCACCCCTGCTGTGTGCTGCCCGGCTACGAAATGTATTATTTCACCATTCTCGGAGGGCTCAGCCAGCGAAGCCTGAAACAATACTTCCAGCCGACCCATGCAGCTCAGTTGCACACGATTCCGGGCATCATGGATATGGTGGCAAAGTTCAAATGAGTATCGCAACGCTATCAGAAGTGCTGCAACCGGCGCTCCATCAGGGCTACGCTGTCGCGGGTTTAGTGACGCTAGGTTGGGAAGACATGCGCGCTTATGTGGCGGCGGCAGAGGCCGAAGGCGTGCCCGTTATCCTGCAAGCAGGGCCGTCCTGTCGGGAGCACACACCTTTGCCCGTTCTGGGAGCCATGTTTCGTTATCTCGCGGAAAATGCCTCTGTGCCAGTCGTTGCCCATTTGGACCACGGTTATTCTGTTGAAGATTGCCGCGTTGCCATTGAGAGTGGCTTTACCTCGGTGATGTATGATGGCTCGCGCAAACCCTTGGCCGAAAATATTGCCGAGACTGCGGCGATTTCCCAGATGGCTCATGATGCAGGGGTGTCTTGCGAAGGGGAAATCGGCTTTGTGGGCTATTCGGGTGGCGAAGGCTCTGCCGGAACTGACCCTGACGAGGCTGCGCAGTTTGCACAGGAGACCGGGGTCGATGCTATGGCGATCTCGGTGGGAAACGTGCACTTGCAACAGGACAGGCAAGGGGGTCTTGATGAAGATCGCATTCGTGCCATTGAATCTGTTACGAACGTCCCCTTGGTCATACATGGCGGGTCCGGAGTACCGGTAGCTCAGCGCCGCGCGCTGGCGCGTGGGTCTGCGGTTTGCAAATTCAACATCGGCACAGAATTGCGTATGGTGTTTGGACAGGCGCTGCGTGCGGCTGTCAATCACGACGCCACCAGATTTGATCGGGTTCAGATTTTAAAGGAAACCCATGATCCACTGGTGGCGGCCACCCGCACTGTGCTGCAAGCTTTCAAAGGAACATAAGATGTTAAATATCGGACTTTTGGGATGCGGTCGTATCGGGCAGGTCCATGGCCGGACAATCTCCCAGATCGATGGCGCTCAGGTTACAGCTGTTGCCGATGCCTTTGAAGCTCCGGCCAAGGCGCTGGCTGAAGCGACAGGTGCAAAGGTTATGGATGCGATAGAACTTATCGCTCATGCAGATGTCGATGCTGTGGTGATCGGGACACCAACCGATACGCATTATGATTTAATCCATGCCGCAGCAGCAGAAAGCAAAGCCATCTTTTGTGAAAAACCGGTGGATATGTCCGCTGAAAGAATCCGGGAGTGCATCAAGGCTGTCGAGGCCGCCGGTGTGCCGTTCATGACCGCTTTCAACCGTCGCTTTGACCCCAATTTTGCAAACCTACAGTCTCGTATCGTGGCCGGAGAGATTGGCGGCGTTGAAATTGTGACGATCCAGTCGCGTGACCCATCTCCGCCTCCTATTAGCTATATCAAAAGCTCCGGCGGTCTCTTTCGTGATATGATGATCCATGATCTCGACATGGCGCGTTTCCTCTTGGGAGAGGACCCCGTGATGGTTTACGCAGTTGGTGCATCCCTCGTGGATCCTGATATCGGCAAAGCCGGAGACGTGGATACAGCAGCGGTCACGTTGACCACCAAAAGTGGTAAGATTTGCCAAATCACCAATTCGCGCCGCGCCAGCTATGGGTATGATCAGAGGATCGAAGTGCACGGCCAGAAAGGCATGCTGCGTGCAGAGAATGTTCTGGAAAACACCGTAGAAATCGCAACGGAGGCTGGGTTTCAAAGGGCCCCCGCGCAGCATTTCTTTCTTGAACGATATGATGCGGCCTACCGCGCAGAGATGGCTTACTTTATCGATGCCGTCACCAACCAAAAGCGCATCTTGCCCGGGATTGTGGATGGATTGCGTGCACAGGTGTTAGCGGATGCTGCGACCCGGTCTTATGAACAAGGGGTGCCTGTTCGGGTGGATAATGGCACCGTGTGAGTTACACGACACAAATTCAGGTAGCTTGCCCTACACCATGCCGATAAATGATGATCCGGTTATGGCCATACACTGCGCGATTTGAAGGTTGCGCACGTGGCCATGACATTTCACCGACTTGGCTATTGCTTCATTTGAAGCCACCGTGCTTCAAAATCTCCGACACTAAACAAAGTGGGCATGGCTCAAATGTGCATAAAAATTTCCATTGATGCACACAGCTTGCGACGTCTCCTCACTCACCCCGTCCGCTCACTCACCGGCATAAGCGTTGGACGCAGCAGGGTCGCGGCGGTCAGTCCTATGACCGAAAGCCCCGCCGCCACCATGTAGAGCCATGTGAAAGCATCAGAGAACAGCATGCTGACTGCGATGCGGCTGGTCTCCGGTAGGGCTGCGAGGGCTTCGGGCGACAGGCTGGAGGGATCTGGCATATCGCTCACGTCTCCAGCCCCCGCCATCAGCCGCGCCGACAGAACCGCTCCGTAGATCGAGATGGCCAATGACGCCCCCGCCATCCGGCACAGCGTCACCGCGCCGGTTGCGGCACCAATATCTCCCTGCGGAGCCACAAGCTGCACGCCGATGACCGGCGATTGTTGCGCCAGACCAATTGCCAAGCCGCATGTTGCCAGCACAGCCCCGATCAGCCACAGCGAAGTTCCCACCTGAATTTGCGAGACCCCGATCAAGGCAAGCACGGACAGCGTCGTGCCGGTGATCAGGAACGGTTTGTATCGCCCTGTGCGCTCGATCAGACGCCCTGCGGTCAGTGATCCGGCAGCAATACCGCAGGTAATGGCAATGAAGAACAGCCCCGCATGGGCGGGCGAAAGGCCCGTGGTCATTTGTAGAAACAGCGCGTGATAGTTGACGAGGCCAATCCCGATCCCGCCCGATGTCAGCGCCACGATCAACAGAAGCGGGAAGTTGCGATTGCGGAACAGGCTCAGCGGAATGATCGGCTCCGGCGAGCGGCGTTCGATACGGACCCAAGCAATGGCGGACATTGTAGCCAGAGCCAGAATGCAGAAAGTCACGGGCGTAAACAGCCCGCCGAAAATCTGCGCCCCGTCAGCCCACAGCACGATCAACCCGATCGTAAGCGCCAAGGTCGCAGCCCCCGCATAATCGATCTTCGGTTGGCGGTTCGGACGGACATAGGGCAGCAAAAGGAAGATACCAGACAAAACCAGAATCCCGACAGGCAGGTTCACAAGGAATATTGAGCGCCAGCCGAAATATTGGCTCATGGCCCCGCCTAGTGTTGGACCGATGGAACCGGACGCCATGAGGACAAGGCTGGAAAAGCTCTGATACCGCGCCCGTTCACGCGGCTCGAACAGATCGGCATTGATCGAGAAGATCGACACCATAATACCGCCGCCGCCCAAACCCTGCAAAACACGAGCGGCAATCAGGCTCTCCATCGACCACGCCAAGCCGCAACTCAGCGAGCCAACCACAAAGAGCGAAATCGCAAACATCATCACATATTTGCGTCCGAACAAGTCCCCCAGCTTGCCATACACCGGCATGATGGCACTTTGTGCCAACAGATATGCGGCACTGACCCAGCCGAAGCGTTCAATCGCCCCTAATTCAGCAACAATCGTCGGCAACGCCGTTGCGACGATCTGGTTGTCCAGCGTCGCCATGAACAGCGCCATCATCATGAACGCGTAGATCGACAGCCGGCGGCGACGGGAGAGATGGGCAAGAGAAGCGGCAGGCGCAACCGTAAGCATTGCAGGTATCCGTGTGATGCGTGTTAGCGCCAGCGGTATGGTGCGGCCCGAGAGGTGTCAACGCGCTTTGCGTCAGACGGGATATGCGGAAAATCCTGACCACCCCATTTTTCAGCGTCGAAAGACCAACCTCTGAATCTGATGAACGTTGAGGCCGCGTTTAGCCACTGCTCATCGACATGCACACCGCATGACCCAAAGATCACATACTAATGCCTACAGCACGCGCACCAGCATCACACCTGCCCAAGCGGACAATCCGGTCAGCACTCCACCCCAGAGCGTATCCACGACCACCTGTTCCATCGACCAGTCCCGCAATGTTGCGTAATTGGTGAACTCATAGGTGCCATAGGCCATGAGGCCCAAGAATATGCCTCCGACCAAGGCCGCCAGCGGATCATTGGAGCGATAGGCAGGCACAGACACGAACCACAGAAGTCCGGCAACATACCCCATATAAAACAAAGCCGCAGGCAAGCCGCGAAAGGGGTCTACGAAGAGATGTGCGATATGGCGTTCGAACACCGGCTTGATCAAAACGCGCAGACCAATGGCGTCCACGGCAAAGAATATTATGGCGGTGACAGCATAGAGGATGAGAATTTTCATTGTGTCAGCTTTCCGGTTAAGGGCAGAGAGAGCCGGTAGGGCAGAATACGCAACAGCTTCAGCGCGAGGGTCAGACGGCGCGGGAAATGCACTTCAAACCTGCGGCCGTTCAGCCCGTCGAAGATGGCGCGCGCTGCCGTTTCCGGAGTGACCATGGCGGGCATTCGAAAGTCATTGCGCTGTGTGAGGCGGGTATCCACAAAGCCGGGACTGATCAGACGCACATCGAAACGTCCGGCCAGTTCTGCGCGCAGAGATTGGGCAAGATTGATCACGCCCGCCTTGGTGGCCGAGTAAATCTGCCCTTGGGGCAAGCCGAAATAGCCAGCCACTGAACCACAAAGCGCCAGTTGCCCGCCCTCCCGCATCAGCGGCGGTGCGATTTGGGCGACATGCAAGCTGCCCGTCAGGTTGGTTGTGACGATCTGCGCGGCCATGTTCGGGTCGAGATCGCTAATTTTTCCCGGATCATACTGCGCAGCCAGATGCACCACGCGGTCCAGCGGCCCGATTTGCGCAATCTGCGCCGCCGCAGCCTCAAAGCTGGCACGATCTGCAACATCAAGAGGGAGCGCAATATGGTCAGGCCCAAGTGCGCTCGCGAGTTCCTGCAACCGGTCGGCTGATCTCGCGGACAAAATCAACCGCGCTCCGCGATTGGCATACTCATGCGCCAAAGCCGCACCAATGCCGTCACTGGCGCCAATGATCCAGATTGTTTCTGCATCAGGCATGGGCAAACTCCACCTGAACAACATCGGTTTGCCCGACCGAGAAAGAAGCGGCACAGATGCCAAGATAAAACTGCCAGTTCCGCAGAAAGCTCTTGTCATAGCCCAGCTTCAGAATGCGGTCCGCTTTTTGCGTAAGCCGGTCGTTCCAGATGGCGCAGGTGCGGGCATAGTCGTCCCCAAAGGCATGACTTCCCGTCACAATGAGACCTGCATCTTTGGCCTGATCCGCAATCACCTTGTTCGACAGCAACATCCCACCGGGAAAGCTATAATGACGGATGTAGTCCGAACTGCGTTTGTATGTGTCGAAATAGCTGTCAGGCACCGTGATCGCCTGAATAACGGCGCGGCCACTCTGTGCCAGACGCGCCTTGAGCGTCGCAAAATACGTCGGCCAGTAATCCTGCCCCACAGCTTCGATCATTTCGATCGAAACGATGCTGTCGAATTGCCCAGTGGTTTTACGATAGTCCTGCAACCGGATATCAGCGCGCCCGTCAAGGCGCGCATCGGCATAGCCCTTTTGGCTCGGCGAGATGGTCAAGCCCGTGACATGACGCCCCGCCTCGGCAGCGCGCTCTGCAAACCCGCCCCACCCGCAGCCGATCTCCAGAACACGTTCTGCGGCTCCAATCCGGTCCAAGACACGGTCATATTTACGCGCCTGCGCACGGCCAAGATCATGATCTCCGGGGGCAAACATGGCCGCCGAATAGGTCATGCTCTCGTCAAGCCAGAGTTGATAGAACTCGTTTCCCACATCGTAATGCGCGCGGATATTGCGGGCGGCTCCCCGTTGGGAATTGGCACGCATCAAACGGTTCACGACCCGAAACTTCAGACTGTTCCAGAACCCCGCATAGGCATAATCGCTGAAGTTTCCGAGGTTGTTCAAAGCAACGGTTGTGAGGTCTTCGATAGACGAGGTGTCCCAAAGCCCTGCCACATATGTTTCGCCAAGCCCGATGTCGCCGCGTGAGGCAATGGCAGTCACAACAGACCAGTCGTAGATACGCATGTCTGCGGCAGGTTGGCCGTGACCGAAATGATAAATCTCGCCTTCAGGTGTATGCAGACGCAGGCTTCCGGATTGGATTTGCGCACACGTTTCCAAGAAATCGTGCTTTACGCGTTTGGTCAGGAACAGCATCAGGTTACCTCGTTCTTTGGGGGGCTGGGCCGCCGGCGATACTTGGCACCCTTGAGCTTCAGGCGCAGCGCCTGCCAATGGATCAGAATGGTTGTGCGCAGAGCACCCAGAGGCCGGCGCAAACTGGCTTTGAGCAGACGTGAGGATGTCAGGGGGGACCGATTGCCAGACAGGGTCGCGACCACACCCTCCGCCCCGTTGCGATACAGGATGGTGATATCAATGGTCTCGGGCGAAAAATCGAAGCTGAATTCATACTGCCCCGCGACCTCTTGAAAGGGCGAGACATGCAGGGATTTCGGCGTATCGATCCGGCTGTCTTTGGTGATCGGCGCAAAATCCGACAGATGACACAGATAGGAATGGCGATCTCCGAAGGGGGTCGATACCTCGGCAATCACCGCAACCAATTCGTCACCTTGCATCGCCAGCCAGAAACTGACCGGATTGAAGCTATATCCCAGAAAACGGGGTTGGGTCAGAAGCAGTATCTGCACATGCGGATCGCAAAGGCCCTCCGCCGCAAGAACATCACGCGCCCAAGATGTCCCGCATCCGGCTTTCAAAGGGCCACCGTGATCCCGATCATAAACCGAGGCCAGATTGAAGCGGTTGCGCGAAAACAGCATCGGCGTTCTGGCGCGGGCCTCCATGTCTATCAGCACATAGTCCACGCCATAGCGAAACACATTGCGGATTGCGCCGCGCCGTGCGTGTGTCGTCACACCAGCGATATATTCCGGCCTATGGGTCATGCGATCTGCCGGTCCATCTGCCGGACAATGCGTGCAGCGCTGGCAAAACCGTCCTCGTGAAAGCCGTGGCGCGTATAGGCCCCTGCAAACCACGTGTTGTTCTCGCCCTGCATCTCACGCAATTGCTTTTGCGCCGTCAGCGCCGCGGCATCAAACACCGGATGACGGAAGACCTTCTGATCATAGATCAGATGCTCGGGCACCTCGACGGACGGATTCAAAGACACAAACAACGGGTCATTGTCAGGAATGTTCTGAAGCCGGTTCATCCAATAGGTCACGCCAATAGCAGGCTCCGGTCGGGTCGTATCGGCCTTGTAGTTCCAACTGGACCAGACCGCGCGACGCCGGGGCATTTGGCTGGTGTCACAATGCAGGACCATTTCATTGTCCTGAAACCGGATCGACGACAAGGCCGCGCGTTCTTGTGGCGTTGGTTGCTGCAACAAGCGCAAGGCCTGGTCGGAGTGGCAGGCAAAGATAACCTGATCAAAAGGCGCATGTGGGCCAGACGCGCACTGCACATGGACCTGCCCGCCTTCACGCGTGACGCTTTGCACAGGTGTTGCCGTGCGGATCGCAACGCCACGCCCGCGCAGGTGATGCTCCATCCTGCGCACATATTCGATGCTGCCGCCATCCACGGTCCACCATTGATGCTGCCCCGAGGTGCTGAGCAAGGCGTGGTTGCGGAAAAACTGGATCAGCGCCCGCGCCGGAAAAGCGCGGATTTCGTCCGGCGGCGTAGACCAGATCGCCCCGCAGAGCGGCAACAGGTAATAGCGCTGGAACCACTCCCCCAGCTGCATCTCGTCCATCAGATCACCGATCAGGGACGTGTCGTCCTCGGCCAGCGCTTCGGCCTTGGCGTTGAACTTCAGAATATCTTTGATCATGCGCGCAAAACCGGGACGCGCCAGATTGCGCGGCTGTGCCATCAAGGCCCGCAATCCCGACAGCCCGTATTCGATCTTTCCGTTATCAATCGATGCGCCAAAGCTCATGTCGCTTTTGGCGACCGGCACATCGAGATCCTGAAACATGCGCGTCAGATGCGGGTAATTGGCGTAATTGAAGACGATAAACCCCGTATCCACAGCCTGATTGCCGGAAGCCCCCGCCATAACGGTGCGCGCATGCCCCCCGAGTTCTGGCGCGGCCTCAAACAGGGTTACGGCGTGATGTGGTGCCAACAAATAGGCTGACGACAGGCCGGATATGCCCCCGCCAATAACAGCGATGCGTTGAGCGCGAAGAGGGGGAGCATCAAGGGTCATACAAATTCCTGCTTGTTCTATGAAGAAGATACGGCACGAACAGGCACTTGGATCAAAATGTGATCCGGAAATTGGAGTTTTGCGCGCGAGGGCCTGCGACCCCAGACATACATCGCCGCACCTCAGACATTCCGTGCATATTCACACATACACAGACCATGCACAGAAATTCCCTGAATCTGATCGTTTTCGACATTGTTACAGCAGATCACAAAGATCGGCGTATGGGTCGCTGAAATTTGATATGCGTATGCGCACAGACATGATGATAAAAACCTAATATTTGTTCACCTTTACACATTCAGGGTGAAGGCCTAAATATTATTCCATCGAGAGACGCAAAAACGAACAGACAGCGTCACCCACAAATAGAAATGAATTGAAAAGGACCACAACCATGACATTCTCCCTCAAAACACTGACCGCCGCCGCTATCGTTGCTGTTGCAGGCACTGCCGCTGTTGCAGGCCCCAACTACATCATCCCGGGCAACCAGTCCTCCACCAAAACCGTTGCAAATGTTGAACTCGTGCGTGCCGAAGCTCCGGCAACTCTGGAAGTTTACTCCGTTCACGGTGGCGAACGTGTGGCTCTGCTCGGCTCGGCCGACGTGAACGCTGGCGCAAACACCGATGTGAAAGTGAGCCTCGACGCAGGTGCCGCGAATTCCAACCTTGAATTCGTCCTCGTTGGCTCCAACGGCGCAACCCTCGCCGACAAGAGCATCAACAACTACCAATAAAAGGTGGTCCCGTTCGCTCTGAGCCTTTGCGCTCAGGGCGGATGGAAATCAGAAATGCCGCCGGAGACCCTCCCCTCCCGGCGGCATTTTTATGTTTATGGACAAGTCTCAGGAGGCTTTAGCAGACCTTTCCCCCTATCTGCACGAACGGCTGAAACCCCGCGATCAAGCCTGAGGCCGCAGAACCCTTGCCATCGCCCTACCTTTCCTCAATCATAGGTTGTGATCGCGCGCGATTTGAACGTGGAAAGTAATATTGCGACGAGCGATCGCTCATATGGAGGGTCTCGAGATCAAGCGGTTCATGTTCATGGTTTTGGTCGGCCTGTCACTCGCGATCAGTTCACTTGGCACCCCGCTCCACGCGGAGGTCCGGTTTAACAATGCGGCACGCAGCGACACCTTGGGGCAGCCGGTCCGTTACGCCATCTATCTGCCGCCCGGGTATGACGCCGATGATCGCAGCTATCCCGTCCTGTATCTCCTGCATGGAGGCGGCAGCGGGCAGCCGAGCGATTGGTTCACGCTTGCCGGTCTCGACAAGATGCTCGACCGCCTGATTGAAGACGGCACAATCCGCCCGCTGCTCGCCATTGCTCCAGATGGCCGCCGCGATGAAGCGAATGAGGTGGCGACCTATTTTCTGAACGATCAGGACGGCGAGGTGCTCTGGGAAGATATGTTCTTCGGGGATTTTATCCCTGCCGTCGAAACCCGCCACAAGGCCATCGCAAGCGGTGACGCCCGCGCCATTCTGGGAATCTCGATGGGAGCGCTTGCCGGCGTGGTCTATCAACTGCGCGCACCTGAGGCCTTTGCCGGTGTTGCCGCGCTCAGCTCGGCCTTCCGGACCGAAGATCAGGTCCTCGGACTTTCACCGGACGCCTATCGCAGCCGCTACGCCGGTGTCTTGGGCGCGGAGTTGGAGGGGCAAGCGCGGCTGAATGAGGCTTGGGACGCGATACAGGGAGAGACATTGGTGGCGCAGACAGACGCTGCACGTTTCTCCCGCGTGCCGCGGCTCTATTTCGACATCGGTGCCGATGATCCGTTTTTCGAAGGCACAGCAGATTTGCACGTCACCCTACGCAACGCCGGCATCCGTCACCGGCTTCGGGTCAGCGAGGGGGGGCATGATTGGAGATTCTGGCGGTCGTCGCTGGAGCAGGCCCTTTTGCATATCGATGCCGTCCTGACGCGCGGCTATGGCGAGTAGGCTTAGCCTTGCTACCCTAGAGATTCAATGTGTGTTTACCGCCTTCATCAAGGCCGTCACCAGCCAAAACTGTGAGGTGTATGGCGCACGTAAACTTTGGCATGCTATGTAACGAGAGAGGTTTGACATCGCCTGCTGCACTGTTGAGCACTTAATGCGCGACATAGGAATTAAAGGTGTTCGGCGTGTCAATAAGGTCAAGACGATATGGCCGGACAAAGCCCTGTCATATCCATTGAATCGGGTGAAGTGGCAATTCCGTGCGAACAAAAGCTGGCGTAAGCTGGGTGATTTTTCCCACCTCGTCGGCGTTCAGGTAGGTGTCGATTGCGTAGACGTCATCAAGATATCTCACCAGGATCAGGCTACTGCATGACAAGCCTTTGGACGCCAGATTTGACAATAACTCGTGTCTGTATGGAAGAAATATACGCATGGACGGATAAGTAGTTAATATTCGCCAAGTGATATAACATGCTTTGGCGCATAAAATCGACATTATTTAGGAAAGATTCTACTTTAGTTTGTAATTTAGGTTTGATACATATACTTTCGTACCTGCCAAGTTGGTTGCATTACGCCAATTTCTTCGTACAGCTCGAACTACAAGGCCGCTGTGTTTATCACAGCGGCTCTTTTTTTGTATGACGGGAGCTTGCCTGACGCATTTCGCAAAAAGCTTGGTATCAGGTCGGTGACGTGCCGAAACCTCTAGGGGTCAACGTATGGCCATTGCAATATTCTATTGCGTCCTTGCGGCGTGGCTGACACGCTTGGAGTAGGAGGTCTCTATGGCGAATATTTCCACAAAAATGGGCGAAGAGCTCAAGCCCGGCTTTGATGACGCGGCGTGGGTGGATGTGCTCGACGCGGTAGACAAAACATATGCAGAGCTGGTTGATTATCAGGAGCAGCTTGAGGCTCAGAACGCGGAACTGTCCAGCCTGCGCACCTTCCTCGGGTCGATTATGGCGTCAATCTCGGACTATCTCGTGGTTACGGATAAGGACGGATTTATCGCCGATTTGAGCCAGTCTTTTTGTTCTGCGATTGGAGAAGAAAAGAGCGCTTTGATCGGACGGCCTATGGTGGCTTTTTTTGAAGGCGCAATGCGCGACCGAATGGGCGTGGCGATGTCTGAAGTTGTGCGGGACAAAGTAGAAAAGACTTTCGAGGTTGATCTGGAAACACCGGGAGGGGCCAGTCCAGTTGATTTTCGTGTTGCGCCGCGTCTGGATCGCCGCAAGCGGGTGAGTGGAATTATCCTGACAGGGCGGCCTTTGGGCGAAGTGCGTCGCGCTTATCGCGAATTGGAGCAAAGCCTCGAAGAACTCAAGCAGGCCCAGACTCAATTGGTGCGGACCGAAAAGCTTGCCTCGTTAGGGCGGTTGCTGGCCGGTGTTGCGCATGAGTTGAACAATCCCATCTCTTTCGTCTATGCCAATACGCATAGTCTGCAAAAATATCTCGACCGGTTCGAAGCCTACTTTGAACAGGTTCAGGCTGGGGCCAGCCGTGAAGAACTTGTCGAGTTGCGTTCCAAGTTGAAACTCGAACGGGATTTGAAGAACCTCCGCGTGGCCATTGAAGGGGCGCACGATGGAGCGGAACGTGTGCGCGATATTGTTGAGGATTTGCGACGCTTGTCGGCTGATGGCTCCGGCGAGGTGGCGCCGTTCGATTTGGCACAAACTGCGCGGATCGGGGCTGAATGGGTCAAGCGCGGCCAGAAAAGCCGGATGAAAATCTCGGTTGAGGGGGAAAACCCTTGTATAGCCTTAGGGCGACTGGGGCATGTCCAGCAGGTCATTATGAACCTCGTGCAAAATGCGGCTGACGCCATGCAGGATGTCGAGGAACCGGAAATACAAGTCAATCTCTCTTATCAGGATGATTTTGCAGTGCTTCAGGTTTGTGATAACGGTCCGGGTGTGCCCGAAGACTTGCAGGCCGCGATTTTTGATCCTTTCTTTTCCACCAAAGAGGTCGGGCAGGGCACGGGGCTGGGCCTGTCTATTTCCCACAAGATTGCGGAGGAACATGGCGGGTCTTTGGTCTATCTGCCGGACGTGGCAGAGGGGGCCTGTTTCCGGCTGACCCTCAAACGGGGAGATCAAATTTGAATATTCTCTGGTTGCAATCGGCGGGCTGCGGGGGCTGCACAATGTCGCTTCTGTGTGCAGAAAGCCCGAATGTCTTTGATCTCTTCGCGGCAGCGGGGCTCGAATTCCTCTGGCACCCGTCCTTTTCGGAGGCCAGCGGGGCGCAGGTGCGGCATTTGTTGGCGTCGATCGAGGCGGAGGAGCAGGATCTTGATATTCTGTGTATTGAGGGCTCCATTGTTCACGGCCCCAAAGGGACAGGGCGCTATCATATGCTCGCAGGAACGGGACGTTCTATGCTTGACTGGGTGCAAAGTCTTGCGCCAAAGGCGAAACATGTGATCGCAGTGGGAACTTGTGCCACATATGGCGGTGTGACCTCTGCGGGCGACAACCCGTCTGATGCCACGGGGGTACAATATGAAGGTCGCCACAGCGGCGCAGCGCTGCCTTCCCATTTCCGGTCCCGATCTGGGTTGCCGGTGATTAATATTTCCGGTTGTCCGATCCACCCTGACTGGGTGACGGAAACGCTGATGTTATTGGCCTCTGACAGTCTTGGTGTTGACGATCTCGACAGTTTCGCCCGTCCTCGCTTCTACACGGATAATCTCGTGCATCATGCGTGCACCAAAAACGAGTTCTACGAATACAAGGCCTCTGCCGAAGAATTGAGCCAGATGGGGTGTATGATGGAACATCTCGGTTGTGTTGGCACGCAAGCGGTAGGTGATTGCAACATCAGGCTCTGGAATGGCGAAGGAAGCTGCACCCGCGCAGGCTATCCCTGTATCAGTTGCACCGCGCCGGAGTTTGAAGAACCGGGACATGGGTTTACAGAGACGCCGAAGTTTGCGGGTATTCCCGTTGGTTTGCCCACGGACATGCCGAAAGCGTGGTTTATGGCGTTGGCGTCTCTATCAAAACGTGCAACGCCGGATCGGGTGGCCCGAAATGCCGCCGCGGATCGTATCGTTGTCCCGCCCACAGTGAAAAGCCGTAAGAATGACTGATGCGACCACTTTACTCGTAGGCCCTTTCAATCGTGTGGAAGGAGATCTCGAAATCCGGCTGGAGGTGCGCGAGGGGCGTGTCTCTGCGGCCTATGCCAATTCGCCTCTGTTTCGGGGGTTTGAAAGCATTTTGCAGGGCAAGTCGCCCATAGATGCCCTCACCATTACACCGCGCATTTGTGGCATATGTTCTATTAGCCAATCTATGGCGGCTGCGCAGGCTTTGGCGGATTTGGCCGGCAAAACCCCGTCGCCCGAAGGCGCAAAAGTTGCGCAGCTTTTGCATATGGTTGAAAATGCTTCCGATCATTTGATGCATTTCAACATGTTTTTCATGCCGGATTTTGCCCGCGCTGTGTATGCGGATCGACCTTGGTGGGATCAGGTGCTGACGCGGTTTACCGCCGCCAAGGGTTCTGCGCTCAAGCGGGCAGTCGAGGCACGGGCCGGATTGATGCACGTCACCGGCCTTTTGGGAGGGAAGTGGCCTCATACTCTGGCCATTCAGCCCGGTGGCGTGACCGGTGCACCTTCGGTTCGCGATAAAGTCCGTATTGGTGCCGATCTTGCCGCGTTTCGCGCCTATCTTGAAGAGGTGGTGTTCGGAGGGCCATTGGAACAGTTCGTAGAACTGGCAACGATCGCGCAATTGTCCGGTTGGACGGGCGGGGATGTTGCGCTCTTTCTTGCCATTTCTGACGATCTCGCACTCGCCTCTTCAGGGTGTGGAGCAAAGCGATACTTGTCGTTCGGCGCCTATCCCGGCCCGAATGGCCCGCTCTTCAAGCGCGGAACCTTAGTTGGCGGAGCTTCCGGTCAGTTGGTGCCGGAGCAGATTGTAGAAGAGATCACACATAGTTGGATGCTTGGGCAGGATGCACATCCGTCTCGGGGTATGACACGTCCAGATGAAGACATGCGCGAAGATGCCTACAGCTGGTGCAAAGCGCCGCGTCTCGCCGGAGAGACCTTTGAAACAGGGGCCTTGGCGCGACAGGCGATTGACGGTCATCCGCTGGCTGTAGCACTTGCCGCAGAAGGCTCTGTGCGGGCGCGGGTGATTGGGCGGTTGTTGGAATTGGCACGCACCCAGATCGAGATGGAACGACTTCTGGCCTCCATTGATCCTCGGGCAGCGTTCATGCGGCACGTTAGAATTCCGGATGATGGTGAAGGCGTCGGGATGGTTGAGGCCGCGCGGGGGGCCTTGGGCCATTGGGCTCGGGTCGAAGGTGGCGTGATCACGTCCTATCAGATCATTGCGCCGACAACGTGGAATTTTTCACCACGAGATGGACGCGGTGTGCCCGGTCCGGTCGAGGCGGCATTGGTTGGAGCCGAGGTGCGCGACGGTGAGGAAACGCCGGTTTCTGTCCAGCATATTGTCCGGTCTTTTGATCCGTGCATGGTCTGTACGGTCCACTAGAGTATTTTGAAGAGGTCTCTACGGGAGGCGGGAGTTAGAATTGTGACCCATAGTGCAGAGGCAATGTCTCAAGGCCTGCGTGGATTGGAAATCCGTGTGCGTGGACAGGTGCAAGGCGTAGGGTTTCGCCCCTTTGTCTGGCGACTAGCGCGCGACATGGGGCTTGCTGGTGATGTGCGCAATGATAGCGAGGGAGTTCTGATCCGCCTTGTCGGAGATGTAACGGGATTCGAGGATCGCTTGCGGGCGCAGATGCCGCCGCTTGCACGTATTGATACTGTTGAAACCCGTCCTCTTAAACTGGTGGATACAGTGTTCGAGGGTTTCAAGATCGTTGCCTCGCAAAGCGGTGCAACGCATACCCGCGTGACGCCTGATGCAGCGACTTGTGACGCCTGTCTTTACGAGGTTTTTGACCCGCAAGAACGCCGCGCAGGCTATGCTTTTACCAATTGCACACATTGTGGCCCGCGGTTCACCATCGTCGAAAAGCTGCCTTATGATCGAAGCCGGACCACTACGGCTCCGTTTGAGATGTGTCCGGCCTGTCGGGCGGAATATGAAAATCCAGAAGATCGCCGTTTCCACGCGCAGCCCGTGGCCTGTGCCGATTGCGGTCCACGACTTTGGCTATATCCTTGCATGGAAGGTGACCCTGTCACCAATACTGCAAAGCTTTTGCGGGACGGAAAGATCGTCGCGGTGAAAGGGCTTGGGGGCTTTCATCTGGCGTGTGATGCCTGTGATGACGAAGCCGTGGCGAGGCTGCGCAGACGCAAGCACCGTCCCGCGAAACCTTTTGCTCTGATGGGGACGCTGGAGATGATCCGGCAGTGGTGCGACGTGTCGGATGCGGAGGAAGCCCTGCTCAGAGACCCCGCCGCTCCCGTTGTTCTTTTGCCCGCAAGATGTGTTCCAAAGGGGATTGCGCCCGGACAAAATACGCTGGGCTGGATGTTTCCCTATACGCCGCTACACCATCTGTTGATTGATGCTGTGGGCGGGCCGTTGGTGATGACGTCCGGCAACCTGTCAGGAGAACCGCAGGTGATCGGGAATGAGGAAGCTTGCGAAAAACTGGCTGGGTTCGCAGATGCGTTTCTCTTTCATGATCGTAGGATCGCCCGTCGCCTTGATGACTCTGTTGAACGGATGACGCCGCATGGGGCAATGGTGCTTCGGCGTGCGCGTGGGCGAGTACCGGGAACCCTGCCTTTGCCGGAAGGCTTTGAGCAAGCGCCACAGATTGCGGCCTATGGTGGCCAGATGAAGGGCGCGATTTGTCTTTTGAAGGACGGGCAGATGCTCTTGGGTCATCATCTTGGCGATATGGATGATGCCTTGACCTACGAGGCATTCTTACAGGCCGATAAGGACTATACCGCTCTTTTCGATCACCAGCCGGAGGTGGTGGCTTGTGACCTTCATCCGGAGTTTCGCACCTCGATTTATGCGCAGGAGAAAGGCCTCCCCGTCCATCGGGTGCAACATCACCATGCCCATGGCGCTGCGTGTTTGGGCGAAAACGGTTGGTCGCTCACGGGTGGTAAGGTTGCAATGATTGTCCTCGACGGATTGGGCTTGGGGCCGGACGGAACCGTGTGGGGCGGAGAGGTGTTGTTGGGTGATTATTGCGAGGCGCAGCGCATGTTCTGGCTGAAGCCTGCCCCTTTGATCGGCGGTGACATGGCGGCGAAAGAGCCTTGGCGAAACCTCTTGGCGCGGTTGGATCAAGCGGGCTTCGGCGATGTGGCGGAGACTTACATGCCGCAACCCTCTTTGCTGGACATGTTGCGCAAGGCGGTGGAGCGTGGCGTCAATACTCCGTTGTCCTCTTCGGCAGGACGTTTGTTTGATGCGTTTTCCTGTTTGACAGGCTTTGTCGGAGCGCAGTCATATGAAGGTCAGGCTGCTATGGAGCTTGAGGCAAAGGCGCGGTTGGAGATCGCCCGCTATGGTCAATCGGGACTGTGTGCCTTGCTGTTACCGGTTTCCGAGGGGGAGATTGATCCTACGGAGATGTTCCGTCGTGTGCTTGAAGACGCCGAGCAGGGTGGAGATTGGGCGCGCAGCCCCGCAACACTGTTTCATATGAGCTTGGCGCAGACCTTTGCGGCGTGCGCACGCGGGCTTGTCACCTCGGGGCAGGCCAAGGCTGTGGCGTTAACCGGCGGCGTGTTCCAGAACGCTTTGCTTCTGGATTTGACACTCAAAGCGCTTGGCGATGTGCCGGTTCTGATCCACACCAAAGTGCCTGCAAATGATGGGGGGCTGGCTTTGGGACAGGCTTTGGTTGCTGCGGCGCGGCACCTTGATCCAGACCGGTAAGAGTCTTTCCGATCAGATCAGCGAACGGTTAGCGTCTTCCCGTCTTGCGTTTGGGTGCGTCAAATAAGCTATTGAAAATAAGATGAAATAAAGAGGCGATATTTACGCGTCTTTATTTGGCATGCGCTTTTGCCCCGGCGAAAATAAGGAACGAGGCATTGTATGCCATCGCATTCGCAAGTGGTCGAAAGGCCTAGCCAAATTCAGGGAGGGACGCACCTTGACCGATACCTCGGCTCAGATCGAGACGTTCTATGACGTCATGCGCAGGCAGGGGATCACCCGCCGCTCATTTATGAAATACTGTTCACTGACAGCTGCCGCCTTGGGGCTGTCGCCCTCTTTTGTACCGAAAATCGCTCATGCGATGGAGACAAAACCGCGGACGCCGGTGATTTGGGTGCACGGGTTGGAGTGCACCTGTTGTTCCGAAAGTTTTATCCGCTCTGCACATCCTCTTGCGAAAGATGTGGTCCTGTCGATGATCTCGCTGGATTACGACGACACGTTGATGGCTGCGGCCGGTCATCAGGCCGAAGCTGCGCTTCAAGACACCATCGAGAAATATAAAGGCAATTACATTCTGGCTGTGGAGGGAAACCCGCCGCTCAATGAAGACGGAATGTATTGCATCGTAGGCGGCAAGCCTTTTGTCGATCAACTCAAACATGCGGCAGAACACGCCAAGGCTGTCATCAGCTGGGGTGCCTGCGCCTCCTATGGTTGTGTGCAGGCGGCAAAGCCGAACCCGACCCGCGCAACGCCCGTGCATAAGGTCATTACCGACAAGCCCATTATCAAAGTGCCCGGTTGCCCGCCGATCGCGGAGGTGATGACAGGGGTTATTACATATATGTTGACCTTCGATCGCCTGCCGGAACTGGACCGTCAGGGCCGTCCCGCGATGTTCTATTCCCAGCGTATCCACGACAAGTGCTATCGTCGTCCGCATTTTGACGCCGGACAGTTTGTTGAGGCATGGGACGATGAGAACGCCCGCAAAGGCTACTGCCTCTACAAAATGGGGTGCAAAGGCCCGACCACTTATAACGCCTGTTCTACCGTGCGCTGGAACGAGGGTGTGTCCTTTCCAATTCAATCAGGGCACGGCTGTATCGGGTGTTCGGAAGATGGTTTCTGGGATCAGGGATCGTTCTATGACCGTGTGACCGATCTTACCCAATTCGGAGTGGAAGCAAATGCCGACAAGATCGGTATGGCCGCCGCTGGCGTTGTAGGAGCGGGAGTTGCGGCACATGCAGCCGTGTCTGCGCTCAAGACCGCGCAGCGCAAAGTTCAAGATAATAAAAAGAAAGAGGAGGCGTAACTTATGGTCAGTACTCCGAACGGCTTTAACATCGACAATTCCGGCAAACGGATTGTTGTGGACCCTGTGACCCGTATTGAAGGTCACATGCGCTGCGAAGTGAATGTCGACGAAAACGGCGTGATCCGCAACGCGGTGTCGACAGGCACGATGTGGCGCGGCCTCGAAGTGATCCTCAAAGGTCGCGATCCGCGCGACGCATGGGCTTTTACGGAGCGCATTTGCGGTGTTTGCACCGGCACCCATGCGCTGACCTCTGTGCGTTCGGTGGAAGATGCCTTGGGTATCATGATCCCGGACAACGCCAACTCCATTCGCAACCTGATGCAGCTTGCGCTGCAAATCCACGACCATATCGTGCATTTCTATCATCTGCATGCTCTCGACTGGGTGAATCCGGTGAACGCGCTGAAGGCGGATCCCAAAGCCACCTCGGAGTTGCAGCAGGCGGTTTCTCCGTCGCACCCGATGTCCTCCCCCGGGTATTTCCGCGACGTGCAGAACCGCCTGAAAAAATTCATCGAAAGCGGACAACTTGGCCTGTTCAAGAACGGGTATTGGGACAATCCGGCCTATAAGTTGCCGCCCGAAGCCGATCTCATGGCCACAACCCACTATCTTGAAGCGCTCGATCTTCAGAAGGAAATCGTCAAGATCCATACGATTTTCGGTGGTAAGAACCCGCACCCGAACTGGTTGGTGGGCGGCGTGCCTTGTCCCATCAATATTGATGGCGTGGGGGGGGGTGGTGCCATCAACATGGAACGGTTGAACATGGTCCAGTCGATCATCCAGCAAACGCTGGAGTTCAACCGCAACGTCTATATTCCTGACGTGATCGCCATTGGAGGTTTTTATAAAAATTGGCTTTATGGTGGCGGGCTGTCGTCCAAGGCCTGTCTGGCCTATGGTGACATTCCTGAAAATCCGAATGACTTCTCGCCCGAACAACTGCACATGCCGCGCGGCGCAATCATCAACGGTGACCTGTCGACAGTCTATGATGTTGATCCGCGTGACCCGGAGCAGGTGCAGGAATTTGTGGATCACAGCTGGTACACCTATGGTGAGGCGGGTAAGGGGCTTCACCCGTGGGACGGGATCACCGAGCCGAACTATGAGCTTGGCCCGAATGCGAAAGGCACCCGCACCAATATCGAAGAGTTGGACGAGGCAGCCAAATACAGCTGGATCAAGGCTCCGCGATGGAAAGGGCACGCGATGGAGGTTGGCCCTCTGGCGCGGTATATCATCGGGTATGCGAAAGGGCATGAAGACATTTCCGATCAGGTCACGGGGCTGCTCAAGACCATGGATCTGCCTTTGGATGCGTTGTTTTCGACGTTGGGCCGAACAGCCGCCCGTGCGCTTGAATCCGAATATTGTTCGCGCTTGCAGCAACACTTCTTTGACAAGCTGATCACCAATATCAAAAACGGCGACAGCTCTACGGCGAATGTGGAGAAATGGGACCCGAGCACATGGCCGTCAGAGGCCAAGGGTGTCGGTATGACCGAAGCTCCGCGTGGTGCGTTGGGTCACTGGATCAAGATCAAGGACGGGCGCATCGAGAACTATCAATGCGTGGTGCCGACCACTTGGAACGGCAGCCCGCGGGACGCAGAGGGCAATATCGGAGCCTTCGAGGCCTCGCTTCTGTATACGCCGATGGAGCGTCCGGAAGAGCCGGTAGAAATTCTGCGCACATTGCACAGCTTTGATCCCTGTCTGGCGTGTTCGACCCATGTCATGTCGCCGGATGGTGATGAACTGACGACAGTTAAAGTGCGTTAAGGGAGGAAAATACCATGAAAAAACATATCGCATCTGCAACTTTTCTGGCCGCAACAGTGGCGGCTCCGGTGCTGGCACATGAAGGACATGCCACATTGCCGGGAGAACATGGGCACACAGAGGCGCATCTGGTGATGGCCGCGCTTGCCGTCATCGTGGTCTGGCTGGCTGTGAACACGATCAAAGGGCGTAAGGCCAAGCGTAAGGAGGAATAAAAATGTCGGAACAAGACACTCTTCCTTATTCGCAAGCCGATTTGGCGGTTCCTTTGACGGGAGATGCCACAGCAGAGGATCTGGAAAGTCTCCATGACCAGACTTCGATTTTTGTCTATGAGTGGCCTGTGCGTGTGTGGCATTGGGTCAATGCTCTGGCAATCACGATCCTTTGTGTGACGGGCTGGTTCATCGCCTCACCCTTGCCCTCGATGCAGATTGCCGAGGCGACGCATCAGTTTGTTATGGGCTATATCCGCTTTGCGCATTTTGCGGCGGGCATGATCGTAACGGTGGGCTTCTTTGGCCGTATCTACTGGGCCTTTGTTGGCAATCATCACGCCAAGCAGTTGTTCTACATTCCGGTGTGGAGAAAGCGGTGGTGGAAAGAAGTCGTGACCGAGCTCAGATGGTATGCGTTTCTTGAAAAAGAGCCGAAGAAATATGTGGGGCACAACCCGTTGGCACAAATGGCCATGTTCTTTTTCATGACTTTGGGCCTGAGCTTTATGATCCTCACGGGTTGGGCGCTCTATTCCGAAGGCACGGGGCAAGGCAGTTTTGCCGATACGATGGCAGGCTGGGTTCTGACGCTCTTTGGGAATAGCCAGCTTGTCCACTCCGCGCATCATTTGGGCATGTGGTTCATCGTGGTGTTTATGATCGTTCATATCTATGCCGCGATCCGCGAAGATATCCTGTCGCGTCAGTCTATGGTCTCGACCATGATTTCGGGCACACGGAGTTTCAAGGATCGGCGACCTTGATAGATGCCGATTCACGTCGGTTTGACAGAAGGCGGGGCATATCCTCGCCTTCTGTATTTTAGGTTTCTAAATTGATTCAAAAGTGGATAGTTTTCTTTCACGTGTCCTGTGTTGGCCTTGTGACGTTTTCTGAAAAACTCAGCATTTCTAGGCGTTTAATTGTATCCCATTGTATTCCGAATTTTCTGGGCTGCGCCCGAACAGAAGGACTAGGATCACTTTAAACATATGTCGAAAGTATATCTTCCGACCCGATATAGACATAAAAGCACGCGGGCGGAGATGTGATGACCTTTGGAGGAGGGGCACAATGACTGCGAGAGTTCTCGTCCTTGGAATCGGAAACGTTTTGTGGGCGGATGAAGGCTTTGGCGTGCGCTGTGTCGAGCGACTGGCGCAGACATACGCCTTTGGTCCGGATGTCCGGCTGCTCGATGGCGGCACCCAAGGGCTCTATCTTTTGCCGTTTCTGGAAGAGGTGGACACATTGCTTGTGTTCGATGCTGTGGACTACGGGCTTGCGCCGGGCTCGCTGAAAATCGTCGAGGATGACGACGTTCCCTCTTTTATGGGCGCCAAGAAAATGTCGCTGCATCAAACCGGATTTCAGGACGTGATCGCCACAGCGCAGCTCATGGGATACTGCCCGGAAAAACTGATCCTGATCGGCTGTCAGCCCCAAGAGTTGGAAGATTATGGCGGAGGGCTGCGTGAAGTTGTCTCTGCCCAGATTACGCCGGCGATCGAGATTGCAGTCGAGAAATTGCGTGGACTTGGTGTTGATGTGCGAAAGGGCCAAACCAGAAGTCCGGACCTCGCCGATCCCTCCATCCAGCGTTCAGCCTATGAAGCGGGGCGCCCTTCGAAAAAGGAGGCCTGTCGTGTTGGCGATGACCGTTTCCTGCCGCAGGACGTTTGAGATGTGTGTCGGCATCCCGATGAAAATTCTCTCCCGTGAAGAGCTGGCTGCAACGGCTTCTGACGGGACGCATACACATCTGATCGACCTTGCCCTGACCGGCCCTGTGGAACCGGGCACATGGGTGCTGACTTTTCTCGGTGCCGCGCGGGAAGTTCTCTCGGAAGTGGAAGCAATCAAAATCAAAAACGCATTGGACGGGTTGCGTGCGCTTATGGAAGGCCGCGATCTCGGGGACGCATTTGCGGATCTCGACACCCGTGAACCGCAACTTCCGCCGCATCTTCAGGCGGCACATGACAAAGGGGAGACTACCGCATGAGCCACCCGCTGATTGAACGCCTGACGACCGAAGTCGGTTGGCCTGTCTTGGACACGGATCATGATGTGACCGAATTTACCTGTCGAGCAGGCACACATGTTCTGTTCGTGCCCGGAGACGCGAAGCGCAATCTTGAAACGGCGGATGTGGCGGTGATCCTGCCGGAACTCAAGATTGCCTTTCAGGGTAAATTTGACTGTGCTGTGGTTGGCGATGCGATTGAAACCGAGTTGCGGGAAACCACGCGCGTTCTCAAAACTCCGTCTCTTTTGTTTTACCGCGACGGGGTCTTTCTCGCCGGTATCCCCAAGGTGCGGGATTGGGATGACTACATGCATCGCATCGTGCAAATCCTTGCCATGCCCACACCACAAGCTGCTTGAGGGAGCCCGCCAATGGTCAACAATTTTCAACTCCCGCCGATGGGCTTTGGCCCTGGAACGCAACCGCCCGAAGAGGATGGGGCCGAACTCGAATACATGCCGATGCCGCAGGATATGCAGACCTATACGGTGCATATTCCCGAGGTTGAAATTACCAATGCGCTCAAACCGGCGCTGGACCTTCTGTCGCAAATTTCCAAATCCTGCGCACGGGTTGCACAAACCCATGTTCCTGAACAATTCGATCTATCCGGTCTCGATGAGGCCAACCGCGCCTTGATCGCAGAGACGATGGGAGCGGGTGAAGTCGCAATGAAAATAAGCGGCATTCCCGCCATCAAGGTTCAGGAAAGCGTTTTTGCCGGTGTCTGGATGCTTAAGGCAGCGGGTCTTGATGCGATCGAAGTGGGCAATGTCCCGCAAATGGCGCGGGATCGCGCGTTTGAGCCGCTGCGTGCGGGGCAGGGTGCAAATGCGCCACGTAGTCCCGCTGTCGTGAATGCACCACCCTTGTTGATCGAGCTCGAAGACAAATCGCGCAGCCATGCTTCGGCGCAGGGGCCGCATGTGATCAACCTGACGCTTTTGCCGCATACAGAAGAGGATCTGGCGTGGCTCGATGTGGCCTTGGGGCAGGGTTCGACAGACATCCTCTCGCGCGGCTATGGCAACTGTCGGGTGATGGCGACCGCGATGCCGCATGTCTGGCGGGTGCAGTTCTTCAATTCGATGGATGTCCTCATTCTCGATACTTTCGAGGTCACGTCCATGCCGGAGGTGGCGCTTGCTGCGGATGAAGACCTCGTGGACAGTGGCGCACGTCTGCAAGAAGTGATGGAGGCGATCCAATGAGCGCGGTTGGGTTCGAGGGTTCGTTCCTTGGCGCCAATGACAAGATTTCGGATCAGGCGATCATGGAATGCAAAATTTGCTGGACGCCATATGATCCGCAGGAGGGAGATGACACACGGTCGATCCTGCCGGGCACGCCGTTCCTGGCTTTGCCGGAGGATTGGAAATGTCCGAACTGTGATGCGCCGAAAGAGCAGTTTCTGGTGTCGGAAGATCCCGGCTCGGACGCGATGCAGGCCGCGGCCCGTCTGGCCAGAAAGACCGAAGCATTGGTAAATGATTTCACGGAAGTCTGGCATGCCAAAATGCGGGATGTGCCGATTGTAAACAAGCTTCTGCATGTGCAGGCTGTCGGCTTCATGGAATATGAAGGCCGCCCGCTCGGCGTATTGATTTCGCCATGGTTCATGAACCTGCTTCAGCTGCCCGCCGAGGGGGAGGACTGGAGTGGTCTCATTGCGGGCGAAAAAGAGATTATTTCTTTCCCGTCCGGCGACTATGAATTTATTCACAACACGCGCGAACAAACGGGAGGCTATAAGGCATGCTCCTTGTTTTCTCCCATGGCGGAGTTCAAAACTCAGGCTCAAGCCGTCGATGTTGCCAAGGCTGTGATGGTGGCTCTGTTTCAGGAAGAGCATAAGGCGGAAACGGATCGTAGCGCTGATATTCGTGCGGCTCGTGAACAGGAAGTCGCGGAGCAGGCTGAACGTGAGGCAGAGGAACAGGAGGTCGGTGGTGACGAACTGACCGCTGCTCCGACCCGTAGACAGGTTTTGACCGCCGGCATGAGTGAGGCACCGAAAAACGAAATTGAGGAAGGTGCGTGAGCATGGCTGTTTCCACCTCGGATCCCTGTGCTTTGAGCGCGACGTTGGCACAGGCTATGCCGGTGTCAAAGCTCGTACTCGGCAAGCCGGTTGAAGAGGTGGTGGCCTTGATCCCGAGGGTGTTCAACCTGTGTCGAGGCGCGCAGGAGGCTGCGGTGAAACTTGCCTTTGGCTTGCCTCTCGATGCGGATGTGCGCCGGAGACTTGCACAGGACTTTGTCCGCGATCACCTCGTTCGTCTGGGTCTTCTTTTGCCGCGTCACCTCGAGCTTTGTACCCTGCCTGTGGGGCAAGGAATAGACGGTCTCCTGCCGGCGCAGATGCCGGAAACAGAGGCGGATTTTGAGCTATATCTTCGTCAGAATGATGGGGTCGCGCCCATTTTGCGCGCATTGGATGCCGCGTTTCAATCAGGGGAGGCCGTGGCGGATCTGCCGTTGGCGGATGATGCGCGGATTGTTCAAACCGAAGCCTGTGAAAACTCTGTGGCGGCACGACACTGCACACATCCGGTGATGCAGCATATTGCCGAGACGCGGGGGCGCGGGCCGTTGTGGCGGATCTTTGCACGGATGCTCGATCTGGTCGCATGTTCGCGTGGCGAAGTTCCGGCCCCGAAGCGGCTGGACAATGGCTGGGTTGTGGTGCCGGCTTCGCGGGGAGCCTATGCGATGCGGGCCTGTGTGCGGGAGGGTATCTTGGCGCAATTCGAACGGATCACTCCGACAGATCATATGATGGCGGCAGAGGGAATTATGGCCCAATCCCTTGCAAGCCTACCGGCGCGAAGCCGCCATTTGGCGCCGCTATTGGTTGATGTCTTGGACCCATGCTCTCCGGTGACATTGCAGGACGGCGCACATGTTGGAGGTGTCGCAAATGCATGAAATGTCATTATGTGAGGGCATCCGCTCTGTGATCGAAGACGCTGCGGTAAAAAACGGGTTTTCTTCGGTGAAATCTGTTCGGGTTGAAATCGGAAAATTCGCCGGTGTCGAAAAGCCTGCGCTCGCCTTTGCATTTGATGTTGTGATGCGTGGTTCTGTTGCGGAAGGTGCGATGCTGGAGATGATCGACCTTCCAGGACGGGCCATGTGTTACGATTGTATGAAAGAAGTTGAGATCGAAAACCGGCTGGACCTTTGCCCGACTTGTGGCGGTGGCAAGCTGATGCCCGTTGGGGGCGATGAAATGCGGATCAAGGATTTGGAGGTGCATTGATGTGTAATGTGTGCGGATGCGGAACTGCAAGTATCGAAGGTCATGGCCATCATCACGACCACGGGGGCGGGCATAGTCATGACCATTCCCACCACCATCATCACCATCACGGGGCCAATATGCATTTCGGTCAGGGGCCGGCAGGTGTTGAAGTGCCCGGCATGACGCAGGAGCGCTTGATCGAAATCGAGACCGATATCCTTGCCAAGAACGACCGCTACGCCGAGGCAAATCGCACAGTGTTGAAGGATAAAGGGGCCTTCGCGATCAATCTTGTGTCTTCGCCCGGGTCAGGCAAAACCACATTGCTATGTAAGACAATCGAGATGCTTGGCGATCAGCCTCTCGCCGTGATCGAGGGTGATCAGCAGACCGAGAATGATGCCAAGCGCATCCGCTCCACAGGGGCCAAGGCCGTTCAGGTCAACACCGGCAAGGGCTGTCACCTCGACGGTCATATGGTGGGGCATGCGATGGAACATCTGACGCTGGATCCCAATTCGATGCTGTTTATTGAAAATGTCGGAAACCTTGTGTGTCCGGCGGGGTTCGACCTCGGCGAAGATTGTAAGGTGGCTGTCATTTCGGTCACGGAAGGTGAAGACAAGCCGTTGAAATATCCGGACATGTTCACCGTGTCCGAGGTGGCGTTGCTCAACAAGATTGATTTAGCACCGTATTGTGATGTCGATCTGGATCTCTATGAGGAAAACCTCCGGCGTGTGAACCCGGCGATTGAAATTCTGCGCATTTCCGCGCGCACGGGCGAAGGGATGGAAGACTGGGTGCAATGGCTTCGCGACCGGCTCGCGGCCAAACCGGCGGTCAGGGCCTGATCATGGCCAATTCTCTGCCTACAATTCTGTTGGTGGACGACGAGGAACACAGCCTCGCGGCCATGCGTATGGCGCTTGAAGACGAGTTCGACATTCTGACCGCATTGAATGCGGGTGACGCACGAGATCTGATGGAAGAGCATTTTGTGCAGGTGATTTTCTGTGATCACCGGATGCCGGGCACAACCGGCGTCGAATTCCTGACAGAGGTGCGCGAGCGTTGGCCGGAAACGGTGCGGATCATTATCACGGGATACACAGAAACCGGTGATATGATTTCCGCGATTAACGATGCGGGGATTTACCAGTTCCTCACCAAGCCGTGGCACCCTGACCATTTGATGATGGTCGCGAAAAATGCCACGGACCTGTTCCGGTTGACCCGCGACTATGACCGTATGTCTCTGGAAATGAGATACCTTTCCCGTTCGGTTGAGGCAAAGCTCGAAGAACAGCGCAAAGCTCTGCGCGAGGGGATGGGGTTCGAGACCGTGCTGCGTGCGGCCAATTCGCCGCTCAACGCAGTTATCGAACAGGCACGCCAATTCGCAACCTTTGACGTGCCAGTGATGATCACGGGTGAGACAGGCACGGGCAAACGGAATTTGGCGCGGGCGATGCACTACAGTTCGTTGCGATCGGACAAGCCCTATTTCGAATTCGACTGCGCCTCTGTCGATGACGATATTCTGGAAATCGAATTGTTTGGCGCCCGCCGCGGGGCTTTGTCAGGGATCACCAGCCACAAAACGGGTTTGTTCCAGAAAGCGGATCGGGGCACGCTCTATCTTTCAGGCGTATGTAGTCTGTCGGCCCGCCTCCAGCTTTTGTTGTTGCGGGCGGCGCGGGATGGGGCGTTCCGGCCTGTGGGCAGTCATGAAATGCGACATGCTCAGGTGCGGCTTTTGACCGGCACAGAGCGGGATTTGCGCATTGAAGTGGCTGAGGGCCGGTTCAATGCCGAGCTCTACTTTGCATTGTCCAAAGCGGGATTGACCGTGCCACCCTTGCGTGAACGTCAGGGAGATCTTCCGGTTCTGGCGCAAACCTTTCTGTTCGAGATGGCAGAACAACATGGCAAGCCGGTCAGTGGTCTGTCCGATGATGCGCTGCAATTTTTGTCTGAATATGACTGGCCCGGCAATATGCGGGAACTCGAAAATGAAGTTCTTCGTATGTTGATCTTTTCACAGGATGCGCTGCTGGGCCCTGAATTGATTTCGCGTCACATCTTGCAGGCCATCCCGACCAAGGATGTCGAGCCGGAGACAGCCGTGGATCGTGTGTTGATCGGAACCGGAACGCTCAAGGATCGGGTGGAACAAATCGAAATGCGTATTCTTCGGGAGACGCTTACAAGATTGAAATGGAATAAAAGTCGCGCGGCAGCGGAGCTGGGTCTTTCCCGCGTCGGATTGCGCGCCAAGATAGAGCGCTACGGGCTGGTTGAGCGAAAGCGCCATGACGATGCCACCACAAGCGAGGAGAAGTAGCCATGTGTCTGGGAATTCCGGGGCAGATCGTAGAGATCACCGATGAGGCGCGAATGATGGCTTTGGCTGATGTCTCCGGGGTCAAACGCGAGGTAAATATCGCACCGGTTCTGACGGGGGCGATAGAGGCCCTGATCGGGAAGTGGGCTTTGATCCACGTCGGTTTTGCTATGGCTCTTATCGACGAGGAGGAAGCCGCGGCCACTCTTCAGGCGCTGCATGATCTGGGCGAAGCGCAGGAGGCTCTCGAGGCGATGGCCGAAGGGCAAAAGGCGTTGAGACAAGATAGTCCCGCTTCGGAGGTTCAGGCATGAAATACGCAGAAGAGTTTCGCGATCCGAAGGCCGCCAAGGCGCTTTTGGCACGGATCAATACGCTTGCCGACGAGATTGGTGCGACGAAAGAAAAGCCGGTCTATATCATGGAAATTTGCGGCGGGCATACCCATGCGATTTTCCGCTACGGGTTGGACAAGCTCACGCCCGAAGGTGTGGAGTTCATCCACGGTCCGGGCTGTCCCGTCTGTGTTCTTCCAATGGCACGGGTTGATGAATGTGTGGAAATAGCGGAGAAGCCGGAGGTCATATTTACCACCTTCGGCGATGCTATGCGGGTGCCGGGGCAGAAGAAATCGCTTTTGCAGGCCAAAAGCGAGGGCGCTGATATCCGTATGGTTTATTCACCGCTCGATGCACTGGAACTGGCCCGCCGGAACCCTGATCGTGAGGTGGTGTTTTTCGGGCTGGGGTTCGAGACAACAACGCCGTCAACAGCCCTGTCCATTCAGCAAGCCGCGCGTGAAAACCTCACGAATTTTTCCGTGTTTTGCAATCACATCACTGTCCCGCCGCCTATCAAGGCGCTTCTTGATGATCCGCATATGATGCTCGACGGGTTTGTCGGACCGGGACATGTGTCGATGGTCATTGGCACACATCCATATGATTTTATCGCTGATGAATATGGCATGCCCATCGTGGTTGCGGGGTTCGAGCCTCTCGACTTGTTGCAATCTGTCCTGATGGTGCTTGAGCAATTGCGCGACGGACGGGCCGAGGTTGAGAACCAATATGCCCGTGTGGTTCCTGAACACGGCAACCCTGTTTCTCTGGCGGCTATCGAAGATGTCTATGAACTTCGGCCGTCCTTTGAATGGCGAGGCTTGGGGGAGATTGATCATTCGGGGCTGCGCATCCGTGACACATACCGCGCATTCGACGCCGAAGAAAAATTCGGGATCGGGTATGCGGCAGGGGTTCGCTCGGTGCAGGAACCGGAAGGTTGTGCATGTGGTGCGGTGATGACTGGTCAGTTGAAGCCGACAGGCTGTCCCAAATTCGGGAAGGGCTGTACACCGGAAATGCCATTGGGTGCATTGATGGTCAGCTCTGAGGGCGCTTGCGCGGCATACTATCAATATGGTGGCGCACGTGCGGCAGAGGCTGCTGAATAGCATTCACCCAAGAAAAGAAAGAACAGACATGGCATTGAGGGATCAACATGTGACGTTGGCGCATGGCGGCGGCGGCAAGGCAATGCGCGATTTGATTGGTGAGGTCTTCACCTCTGTGTTCGAGCCGGAAAGCTCAGAAGATCAGGCGCGATTGATGAGTGATGCCGCGCGGGAGGCCGGTGCCCGACTGGCCTTCACTACCGATAGCTTTGTGGTCGATCCTGTGGAGTTCCCTGGTGGAGACATCGGAAAAATTGCGGTTTGCGGGACCGTGAATGACCTCGCTGTTGGTGGCGCCACACCACTTTGGCTTTCGGCGGCTTTTATTATTGAAGAAGGAACCGAGATTGCTCTTTTGCGCCGAATTGTGGCATCGATGAAAGCAGAGGCGGACAAGGCGGGCGTCAGGATTGTCACGGGCGACACCAAGGTGGTCGGTCGAGGTTCGGCGGACAAGGTTTTCATCACCACTTCCGGTATAGGGGTTATTCCGGTAGGCCGTGATCTGCGCGCGGCGCATGTCCAGCCCGGAGACGTTGCGATTGTCAATCATGTGCTCGGAGATCATGGCGCAGCCATTCTGGCGGCGCGTGGTGAAATGGCATTGAGCGCGGACATCCCGTCGGATTGCGCGGGTCTTGGGCATCTCATGGCCGCTGTGGCGCAGGCATGTCCATCATTGCGTTGCGCGCGCGATGCAACCCGTGGGGGACTAGCCTCTGCGCTCAATGAAATCGCGGATGAAGCGGGGGTGGCCGTGGAGATTGCCGAAGACACATTGCCAATCCGCGCAGAAGTCAAAGGTATGTGTGAGATTTTGGGGCTTGATCCGCTCTACTTGGCCAACGAAGGCACACTTGTCCTGTTTGTCGCGCCGGAAGATGTTGATGTGGCGCTTGCGGCAATGCGTTCCGTGCCTGAAGGGCAGGGAGCAGTTGTAATCGGCCGCGCTCATGATGCCGGTGTTGGGCCGCGAGTAACGATGCGCACGTTATTCGGGGGCGCGCGCATCGTTGATATGCTGGTCGGAGAACAACTCCCGCGCATTTGTTGAGTGAGCCGAGAAAGACGCGATCATTGAGCGCACCCTGCAAACCTGAACGGTTTGTTTGTCGATGGCGTATTTGCTGTTGGCAAAAAATTGCCTGCGGCAATTAGATCGTGCTTAAGTATATTAAAATAACATTAATATGCGCCTAAAGTGTAATTTGTGAACTTAAGTATGTTTGTGAGGTGCAGAATAATGCAAAATTCTTCTACGGTCGACTTGAACTACGTGCCAATGGCTCGTGTCATTCGCAACGGACGACAGATCCAGGTTGCTGAAAGTGACATCCTACCAGGCGATACGCTTGTGACTTCTGACGGGTATGTCAGCGTGAGTACAGGCGGGTATAGCCCTGTCTTGGGTGATCCCGAAATCTATGAGCCGGAAGCAACGGATGAAGGTCTGTTCGGTGTATCCCCGCTTGCGATTGGTGCAGGGCTGCTTGGCGCCGGTGCGATTGCGGCAAGCCTGTCAGACGATGACGATGACGATGACGATGATTCCGGTGACGGGACGAATGGAAATACCGACGACGGTGATAACACCAATGGTGACAATGATCCTGATGATGGTAGTGAGTTGGGCAACGATGATCCCGGCGTTGTTGACTTCCTATTGGCTGACGGTGGCCTTCTCGGCGATGTCACGGGCAATGACGGTTTGCTGGGTGACATCACGGGATCGGAAGGCCTTCTTGGCGATCTGGTAGGTTCTGGAGGCGTTCTTGGAATGTTGACCGGTGCGGAGGGACTGGTCGGAGAACTGACTGGCCTTACATTGCTCGGGGATGGCTCCGGTGATGATGCTATATTGGATCCCATCATTGCAGGCGACGGTGCTTTGGGCCTTGCGACCGGCAACTCGGGCCTTCTTGGTGCTGTGACCGGATCTGAAGGACTGCTCGGAAGTCTGATCGCTGACGATGGTGCTTTGAGCATGGTCACGGGTAAAGACGGGCTGGTTGGTGCTTTGACGGGTCGCGGCACTTTGGGGAGCGACAGTTCCGCATCTGACGGCGAGGGTGGTCTGCTTGACGGTCTGCTCGGCGATGGCGACGGTTTGCTTGGCAGCCTTCCGCTCGTTGGTGACTTGCTGGGAGGTGGCGAAGGGGACGATGGTCTTGTTGGAGGTCTCCTTGGCGGCGAGAGTGGCGGTCTGTTAGGTGATCTTCCGTTGGTTGGTGACCTGCTCGGCGGCGGGGAAAGTGATGGTGGCCTCCTTGGCAGCGATGATGGCGGTTTGCTCGGTGGTCTTCCCCTTGTCGGAGATTTGCTTGGCGACGGTGGTCTGTTAGGCGGGCTTCTCGGCGGGGATGACGCGGATGCGGTGGTCTGATCTCGGCTGATAAACCCAACGATAAAATCGAATGCGCCCCTCACACTGTGAGGGGCGCTTTTTTGTTGCTGATGCGAGAGTGAGAGGTGCTGTAGCCCGTGGTGCTCCCTTGTGTGATCCATGTTTTCGGACGGCTATCAATCTCGATGTTTTGATATTTATTTAGGCAGCCAAGGAAGCGCCAATATTTCGAATACATTATTTAGACCCCAATAGACCATCAAAGGTATATTATTAATATTCAATTAATACTAAAGCGTGTAGATTAAATGTGACAAACAACCATGCCGCGAATTTTTTATTGATTTTTAGCTTGGCAAAAAGTCGCCTACTACATCTTAAGGTTGGGTAGATCTTTTGCGACATAGACATCATGTGGTGCAACCTCCCCAAAGTTGCTTCTGAAAGTGTGTGTCGCCTTGGGTCTCCATGAAAAACATGCTTTAGGAGGCTACGCCCAATGAAATTCTTTAAACTTATGAACCGTTTCAACCGCGAAGAAGACGGTGCGACGGCGATTGAATACGGACTTTTTGCTGCGTTAATTGCAGCGGCGATTGTTGTAACTGTTGGTAAACTTGGTAAAACCGTAGATTCTAATTTTGATACGGTGAACACTGCCATTACAATTACACCATAAACATGTTCCCCTCCCTCGGACTATTTGGCCGCATAGGTGCCGTTTTGACGGTTTCCGCTTTGGTCGCCGGATCGGTGATGTGGTTTGGTCTTCGTCGGGAAGATCAGACTGCATCACAGCCAGCGCCAGTGCAGGCCGCAGTAAAAATTGCAGCCGATCGGGTGCTGGTTGCGGCGGCAGAGTTGTCCGTTGGCGCGCCTATCTCCGATGATGGTATCGTCTCTGTCGAGATGCCGGAAACCCAGATTGCCGAGAGCTTTTTGCGCGACACCTCTGCAAACCGTGAGGCGCTTCTGCGACTGACTGCGGTGAGAATGGTGCCGGGCGGCACGCCTTTCGTGGCCTCTGACCTGATCGTGCCGGAGGTTCCCGACACACCTGCGCCAGTGCAGACATCCATGCTGCATTTGAGCGAAGGTATGCGGGCGATTTCCTTGCCGGTGACGGAGGCGACATCCGTGGCCGGTCTCGTGCGCAACGGCGACCGTGTCGATGTGATGCTTTCCTATAAAGCCGAAAACAATGCGCTCGCCATCCGCACGGTGCTGCGCAATGTGCGGATTATCGCTACGGACCAAGTCGCGGAACCGACTGATGGCAGTGAGCAGAAACCGCTCAAGGCATCGCCGAAGATTGTCACCTTCGAACTGCCACCAGATGGTGCCAAAGTCTTGGCGCTGGCCCAAAAGATGGGGGACTTGATGCTGGTTCTGAGCGACGGGACAGAGGGGGATGCCCCAATTATCGCCAAAGATACGCCGATATTCGCTTCCCAAGTCTCCGGCGGCGCAGAGCATTCCGAACCCGCAGCGCTCAGTCGGCGTGTCTCCGTGGTGCGCGGCACCCAGACACAGGTCAACGTGCTCACGGTGGCGGATGCCGATGTCGCCACTTTGGAGGCCTTGGCCGCCGCTGCGACTGGTGCGGGCACTCATGTCACGCAAACGCCGACGCCTGAAAACTAATACACGACGCCTGCCCCTTTAGCCCATTGTCCCAAAAGGTTTGCCCCGAATGTTTCGCACCATATCCCTGTTTACGCTTTGGATGATTGTCGCGCTGCCTGCTGTGGCGCAAACCTTGATCGAGACGCGAAATCGCGACATTGATCTGTTCGCGGGACAGGGGAAGCTGATCAAGCTCGATGAACCGGCGCAAACCGTGTTCCTTGCCAATCCTGATGTCGCGGATGTGGAGATCAAGTCACCGACACTTCTGTATATTTATGGCAAGCGCATTGGCGAGACCACGCTGTTTGTTATTGATGATCAGGAAGAGGTCACGCTGAGCAGCGCAGTCGGCGTTTCGGTCAATATGGATGCCGTCAGCCGCGCCGCACATGCCACAGTGACGGGCGGGTCGTTCTCGGTCTCCGAAGTCGGGGGCGCGATTGTGTTAAGCGGTCGGGTAGGCACCATTGCCGATGCAGAACGCATTGACTCTGTTGTGCGCCAACTGGCCGGCGAGACGGTCACAGTTGTGAACAGTCTCTCATTGGAAACCCCGCCGCAAATCAACCTGCAAGTGCGCATCGCGGAAGTGTCACGCAGCGTATCTGAAGATTTGGGCGTGAGCTGGACATCGCTATCCGGCGGCCGGTCGCAAAGTGGCGATGGTTTGCTGACGGCTTTCTCCATCAGCGGAACAATCGAAGCGCTCAAAAGCAGAGGTTTGGTGACCATTCTCTCGGAGCCGAATCTCACCGCCCGCTCCGGTGACAAGGCGAGCTTTCTCGCAGGTGGCCGCTTTCCATATCAAACCGTCGCGGAGGGGGATGATTCCAGCTCGGTGCAGTTTGAACCCTATGGGGTCGAACTGGAGTTTTTGCCGGAAGTGCTGCGTGCCGACCAGATCAAGCTGAACGTGCGCACGCAAATCAGAGAGTTGGACTTTTCCAACGGCAGTACGTCGAACACGCAGAACATTCCTTTGATCTTAGAGCGCAGCGCCAGCACGACCATCGAAGTGGGCAGCGGGCAGAGCTTTGCCATCGCGGGACTTTTCAGCGCCACGACACAACAGGATGTGCAGGATGTGCCGGGCTTGGGGGAGATTCCGATCCTCGGAGCGCTGTTCCGCTCGACGAGCTATCAGTCGGGTGAAACCGAACTGGTTATCATCGTGACGCCCTATATCGTCGAGCCTGCCGCCCCCGACAAATTCAAGACGCCGCTGGAGGGCTTTGCCCCCGCCAACAGCTTGGACCGGCATTTTCTGGGTTCCCTCTCGGCCGGTGAGCCGATCAGCAAAAATGGCCCTGTTTCGGTCAAAAATATCAACGGCAATGCGGGGTTTTTGCTGCAATGAATATGGGTAAAGCAAAGTTTATTCTGGCAGGGTTCGCCGTTCTTCTCGCCGCAGGCTGTGAAGGGCCGACACCGGCCTCCGGAGTCACGGAACGCCTGTCCGCCCCTTATGTCGAGGCGCAGCATCAGTACCGGTTCGCCTCCGGCTCATCGACACTTTCCGCTGGGGAGCGCAGCCGTATTTCATCGTTTTTGAATACGCTTGTGCTGGGTGCAGGCGATGTGCTCATCGTCACCATCCCGTCAACGGGCAAGCCACAGATTGATGCAGAGCGGCAAGGCGTGATGCATTCGCTTCTGGCGCGGTATCCGGCCAAGACGCAGTATTTACAAGACAACAACTTCGGCACACGCCCGTCTCCCTATCGGCAGGTCGGGATTATTCGCGTCACGCGAGCGCAGGGGCTGAGTGTCAGTTGCCGGTCGGGAATTGATGATCTGGGCTGTGCCAATGCGACCAATCTTGCTGTGATGATCCATGAGCCGGGTGATGTGCTTGAGCCGGACACGACGGCAGCAATGGCCTATCGGAACGGGAGCGGTCAATGAATCAGGTGTTGTCACTCTCTCAAACAACGCGTCGCGTCGAAGCCTTTGTTGCGACAGAAGCCGGCCGCGATGCGGTGGCCTATCTCATGCGACAAGCTCCGGACGGAGATCAGGCGACCTATCACACGGGCACCTTGGAAACCTTGTCGCGTTTGTCCGGTATGACCGAATTTGGCGATATTGTTCTTGCGGAACTCGGGTCCTCGCCGCTGGGCGACACATTGGAGCTGCTGCGGGACGTGGTTGCGGATGGCGTCGAGATCGTCCTTCTCGGACCCGAGATCGATGTGCCGACCTATCGGGCCTACCTTGCTGGTGGAGCCAAAGACTATCTCATCGTTCCGCATCAGGAAGGCGACCCTTTGCCGGATTTGTGGAGCGCCTCCACAACTTTGACCGCCTCTCCCACACAGCGGGGAAAATCCGTTGCGGTTTGTGGTGTTTGTGGCGGGGTGGGGGCCAGTCTTCTGGCCACCAATCTGGCTGCGGCTTTGGCCACATCGGTCAAGGTGAAGGCTGAAGATCAAACAGGGTCCTCCCGTGTAGGGTTGTTGGATGCCGAATTGCATTTCGGCACCTTGGCCGTCGAACTGGATGTTGAAATGACGCCGGGTGTTTTTGATGCGCTGACAACTCCGGAGCGCGTGGATGCCACTTTCTTGCAAGCCACGATGCACGAGGTTCAGTCCGGCCTGTCGGTCTATTCCGCCGAGATTGAAGATCCGGCGCTTCTGCCCCGCTATGAAGCAGGTCTTGCGAGCCTAATAGGAGCTTTCAAGGACGTTTTTGCCTCCTCTGTCGTGGACCTGCCGCGACGGTTCGTCATGGATGATCATCCTGTGCTGGAAACGGTCGATGATCTTGTTCTTGTGCTTTCGCCGGGTTTTGGTGCCGTGCGCTCTGCGGGACGTCTGCTCGACCGGCTAAAGCGTCGCAATAATCCGCAACCACGGGTTTGGCTGGCGCTGTCACATCTCCGTCGGGATGCCGGATTGAGTGCCAAAGAGATAGCTGATGCGCTCGATCACCCTCTGTCCTTCGAATTGCCTCAGTGTGCGAATGACATTTCCCGCGCATCGGTCAAAGGGGAGCCGCTGCAAACACTTGCGCCGCGCAGCACCTATGCTCGCCGCGTTCGCCAGTTTTCCGATGATTTGAAAAAGGGGTGGACTGCTGGCCCCTCAACCCCCGTTCAATCTGCGTCATGGTGGAAGAAAAAGGCATAAGCGATGAGCGAGAGTGTCATAATGGCCCGTCAGGATATGGACGCTGTTCGCGCGATGATTGCGGAGCGATTGCAAACACTTGTGTCCGAAGGGCGCGAAGGTGGCGCTTATGCGGTCAGTCTGGCGATTGATTGGTATCAGGACACCACCGGCCATATTCTTCCGCGTGAGCGTCAACGCCAGTTGATGCAACAGTTTGTGCCACTTGCAGAGGCTTCTCCTGTCGATACGGACAGACAGAGACCGGAGGCTAAACCTCGCGCCAATCACCAGCCGGATTTTACCAAGCGTGTCATGCGGCTTGGTACGCAGGTTGCGCCGGAGGTGATGGACCTGTTGGATTTGCGCACGCTTGCGGAACTCCCCTCTGAGGCACAGCGCATCGCAATTCGTGATGCTGTGCTTTCCGTCAGCCAGACTCAGCGCATTGATCTCAACGGAATGGAGAGCGCCGAGCTGGTCGATTATGTGGTCGATGACATGCTCGGGCTCGGGCCGCTTGAGCGGTTGCTGGAAGACGACAGTATTTCCGAAATCATGGTGAATGGGCCGAACCAGATTTATGTCGAACGTCAGGGCCAGCTTGAATTGGCGGATATTTCCTTTCGTGACAACGATCATGTGCTGACGATCGCAACGCGGATCGTGTCCGCTGTCGGTCGCCGTGTCGATGAGACAACGCCTCTGGTGGATGCCCGTCTCGAAGATGGCAGCCGGATCAATGTGACGATCCCGCCTCTGGCCGTGGACGGGCCGATCATGACCATCCGGAAGTTTCCTAAAGATGATTTGCAACTTGCGGACCTGATCCAGCGCCAGTCGTTAACTAAGGAAATGGCGGAGTTTTTGCAAATCGCGACACAGTTGCGTTTGAACCTGCTGGTGTCCGGAGGCACAGGATCGGGAAAGACGACGTTGCTCAACGCGATTTCCCGCGAGATTCCGACAAATGAACGGATTGTCACGCTCGAAGATGCCGCCGAACTCCGGTTGCAGCAGCCGCATGTGGTCCGCTTGGAAACCCGCGCAGCCAATATTGAAGGTAAGGGTGAAGTGCCTATGCGGCGGTTGTTTCGCAATGCGCTGCGGATGCGCCCGGACCGGATCATCATCGGGGAGGTGCGCGGCGAAGAGGCGTTTGATTTGTTGCAGGCCATGAACACAGGCCATGACGGGTCCATGAGCACCTTGCACGCCAACAATCCGCGCGAGGCTTTGACACGCATGGAAAACCTGATTGCCATGTCGGGCATTGTGCTACCCTCAAGCTTTGTGCGCCAGCAACTCAGGGACGCCATCCATCTGATCGTGCAAATCTCGCGCATGCGTGACGGGGTGCGGCGGATCACCTCCATCTCGGAGGTCGTGGGCGGCGAAGATGATGTCATCAGCCTACAGGAACTCTTTCGCTTCGTTCCGGAAGCGTGTTTGCAGGGCGGCCCGTTGAAGGGTCAGTTTGTCCCGACAGGGATGCTTCCAAGTTTCGTAGACCGCGCGGCAGAGCAGGGGCTTGATGCCAAACTGCGGCAAGTTGTGAGGGTCTGATTATGGTCGGAACTGTGTCGGCTTTTATTATGATCTTTACGGCCTGCGTTGCCTTTGGCGCAGTCAGCCTGATCTTGTATGACCGTGCACGGCGAATCCGGCGCGCGCGGCTTGTCCGTTACTCGGCAGATCAGTCCAAAACCACGCCCGAACTGGTGCGCCAACGGGTCGCTGAAACGGCCCGTAATGCCACACGGGCGGCTATGAAACAGAGGCGCGGCGGTGTGCGGGGGCTTTTGGAACAACGGGTCCGCGAGGCGGGTCTGTCCATGACACCTGCCTCGGTCCTGCTCTCTATGGGGATCACGGCTATCGGGATCGGGCTGGGCCTTACCTTTATGACATCTCTGGCCATGCCTTTGAGAGTTTTGGTCGCGATTGGCGGCGGCTGGATGTCGGTCAATCTCTTTCTTGATCTGTTGAAAGGCCGGCGGGTGCGCCAATTCACCGAAGCGCTCCCTGATTGTCTTGATGTGTTCGCACGTGGTCTGCGGGCGGGGCAGCCGCTCGGTGAGTCTCTCGGGCTGGTGGCCAGCCACTCTTCGGGAATTGCACGGGAGGAGTTTCTACGCTGTCGGGACGAGCATCGTGTCGGGCTGCCGTTGAATGAAGCACTTTCGGGTATGGCCGACAGGATCGCGACACCGGAGGCGCGGTTTATCGCTGTGGCGACCAGCCTTCAGGCCGAAACCGGCGGCAATCTGGTGGAGACGCTCGAAAACCTTGCAGAGCTTTTGCGCGACCGGCGCAAGCTGCGAAAAAAAGCCGCCGCTCTGTCCGCCGAGACACGGGTCAGCGCGATGATTTTGTCGGGGCTGCCTTTTGGAATTGGCTTGATCCTCTTCGTCCTCAATCCGGGTTATCTCAGCCCGTTGATCGAGGATCCGCGCGGCCATCTGATGACGCTTGCCGGAGTTCTAAGCCTCTCTTTGGGCATCTACAGCATGTATAAACTCTCACGGATTGATGTTTGATATGGCGAAGATCGGTGTCATCCTCCTGATTGTTCTGGGCCTCAGCCTCCTACAGTTTTTGTTCATGGGGGTGATGGATCAGCGGGCGCGTCGATCCCGTTTGGCGCGTAGCATCTCGCGCCAAGCCTCCGGCGGGAAACCATTTACAATTCAGCCTTCCGTAACTGCGCGTCTTACGCAAGGCATCACCCGTGTTGCGGCGTTGACGGCTGAACGGGTTTCCATCGTCAAAGGGGGCGAGGCAGAGGCGTCCGCAGCGCTGTTGAAAGCCGCCGGTATACGCAGTCGGGACGCTCACATTGTCTATGCGTTTCTCAAGCTGGTTCTGCCGGCTGCCGGTGGTCTTGTTGCCCTTTTGTGGCTGGTCCTCAATAGGGACGACACGGTGAGCCCTTTGAAAGTGATCACGGTTGTCGCCGCCACTGCATTGGCTCTGTCGCGCGCCCCTGATGCGATCCTGTCGCGGAGAAAGAAGAAACGTCTCGACAGTGTGCGGCGGGGCTTTCCGGATATGCTGGAATTGCTGGTGATCGCCAGCGAAGCCGGACTTGGCCCGATGCCAGCGCTCAAACGCGTGGCACGGGAGGTCTATGCGACATGTCCGGATCTGGCTGTGGAAATGCAACAATTGGTCATCGAACTCGGGGTTCTGCCGGAGCGGGATCAGGCATGGCGTAATTTTGAAGAGCGCCTTCCCCTGCCGGAAATTTCGGTCTTTGCCAATGCTATGGTGCAATCGGCCCGCTACGGCACGCCGTTTCGGGCAGCGCTGCGGTCGCTGATGCTGGACTCGCGTGCACAGCGGTTGTTGCGGTTGGAAGAACAGGCAGGGCGTTTGCCTGCGCTTATGACTGTTCCGCTCATTCTTTTTATCATGCCTGCGCTCTTCATCGTTCTGATCGGTCCGGCGGCATTGAGTATTCTGGATAACTTAATGATCGGGGGATCGTAATAATGTTAAACTGGCGTGCGTTTTGGCGCGAAGAGGACGGCGCGACAGCGGTGGAATTTGCACTTGTTCTGCCGTTGCTGCTTAGCATGCTCTTCGGAATTGTGGCCTTCGGCCAATATTTTGCCATCTCAAACAGTCTCCAGCAAATTGCGGCAGAAGCCGCGCGCTATTCTGTGAGTGAACCGTATTTTGCGGATCGCAAGGAACGGGCTGAAGACTTTCTCACCCTTCCGGGGGGGCGTTTCTCATTTCTCGACGCGGGTCACATCATAAATACGGAGATTTGCGTTTTTCCGGAGGATCAAACCGATTGCGGCGTGACGAATGATTTCGACGCTGTGCAGATCACGCTGACCTATGATCTCGATGGAACCGCTGTCGCCATTGCGGATAGTTTTCTTGGCATCGGAATCGAGGATATTACGCGAAGGAGCTACCTTGCGTATTAAGCAATTTCTCCAGCGTTATAATGCGGACGACTCTGGCGCCGTAGTGATCATCGTTGCCTTGTTCCTGACGGCGGCGGTAGGGTTTATGGCCGTGGGCATTGACCTTGGCTCTCTTTATTTCCGTCAGAAGACCCTCCAGACGCAGGCGGATATGGCCGCTGTCAGTGCGGTTCTGAACCTCTACGACGAAGCCGAAAATGAAGAGGACGAAGCACCGCGTGTTGCGGCGACGCAGACTGTTTCGGGCAATGCCCTGACTGCGGCTGCGCTGACGGACTTGAGTTACGGGCGCTATGATTACGACAGTGCAGTGCTTGCCGAGGACCGGTTCACAGAAGGCAGCCTGACAGACGCCGATGTCAATGCGGCGAAAGCCGAGCTTGCAGATTCCGCGCCGTTGTTTTTCGCAAAGAGTTTTCTCAACGCGGACAGCACGCCGCTTTCCGCCAGTGCCACAGCCGCGCGTTTCGATTTTGCATCCTTCAGTCTCGGGTCGCGGCTTTTGTCTTTAGATACGGGAGAGAGTGTGCTGGACGGGCTTTTGGGCGGGGCGCTGGGGACCAGCGTTGATCTGGATGTGCTGGATTACAACGCTCTACTGGATACGCAGATTGACCTTTTGACCTTCTCGGATGCTTTGGGGAACCGGATCGGAGCCACCGCGGGGGATTATGAAAATATCCTGACGTCCGATATTGATCTTCTGGATATAGCAGGAGCGATTCTGGACACAGGTCTTGTCTCCGGCTCGACGGATGTCCTGACGACAATACTCAATAGCACCGCGTCTACGGCGCTGAATGCTTCGGATTTGATTGGAATCGATGGCGACAATATCGCGGTGCAGCTGGAGGACATCCTTGGAGAAGTCGAGGTTAATGCGCTGGATTTGTTGAAGGCCTCACTGGACGTTGTGAATAAGGATCGAGTTATTGAGATAGATAATCTAAGCCTGAGTCTTCCCAACCTATTGAACACAGATTTGAAACTGGTCGTCGGGGAGCGGGAAGCACATTCCGGTTGGATCATGCTCGGCGCACGCGGCGCAACACTTCACACGGCGCAGGTGCGGTTGAAGTTGGAACTGGACCTGTCGCCAACCTTGTTGAGCGGGCTTGGCGCAGGAGTGTCTGTCCTCGCGCTTCGCGTGCCTCTATACGCCGAGGTTGCAAGTGCGACGGCCACGCTCACTGAGCTCAATTGTGGGGCGGATGACCCCAGTGACACAATAGCGACATTTGATTCAGGGTTTGATCCGTTCGAAGGGGTGACCGGAACACATTTGGTCGAACTGTTCATTGGCGAGTTTGACGCGCCAACATTTGAGGATACGACTACACCTCTTGATCATAATGATCTCGAACCTGCCGACTTCGTTGATCTGAGCTTGTCACTTGTGTTGATCAAAATTGACCTTTTTACGCTACAGTTAAGATCCCATGCTGCGGCGGGGGTATCGCAGCAACCCGCGATCGAGTTTCTCGTCTCCGAAATTGGCGGGGCTGCAAAAACAATCGAGTCAGGAGACATCTTGAGCTCAACAATCAGTTCATTGCTGGATCCTGACGTTCTGGAGATCAGTGTCAGCAGTAGCAGCCAGTCGTTGCTAAGTGGCTTGCTGTCTTTTTTGCTGGCCCCTGTGGTTGCACTTGTTAACGGCGTTCTAGATATTCTCCCAGGCAAGCTTCTTGGAGCACTTCTCACCCCGCTCGATGCCGTTCTTGACGGGCTTCTCAACTCCCTCGGCATCGGGATCGGGCAAGGTGACCTGACATTGGATGGTGTCAGCTGCGGAAAGGTTGTACTTGTTCAATGACGCTGCATCACCCCTCTTCCTGCCACGCTCTTTTTCGATCAACCTGACCGGAGTATCGCTTTGCGCATTTCCTTTATGACGACCCGTCTTCTCGCCCCTGTTTTGTTCGCGCTAAGCCTGTCTGCGTGTTCTTTGAGCGTACCCGCCGGAACGGGGGGCAGCACCTCGGGAGGGTCGGAAACCCTGCGGCTGGCGCAGGCCACGTCCGAGACGGGGGACAATGAAACCGCCGCGCGTCTGTTTGAAAAAGTGCTCGTGACAGACCCGAATTCTGTGCCGGCGCTTTTGGGAGCGGGCAACAGCTACGCCGGTATGGGACAGAACAGTCGGGCCGAGGCCGTTCTGTTGCGGGCCCATGATCTTGCGCCAAATAATACCGAAGTTCTCACGACATTGGGGCGGGTCTACCTTGCCCAGCATCAGTCCGAGAAGGCGGTGGAGACCTATGACAAAGCCCTGCACATTGACCGGCGCAACGTATCGGCTCTGACGGGAAAGGGGGTCGCACTGGATACATTGTCACGTCACAAACAGGCGCAAGGCGTTTATGAGGACGGCCTGACCTACTACCCGACAAACTTCATTCTGCGCAGCAATTACGCCCTGTCTCTGGCGATTTCGGGCGACATCCTACGTGGAACGGCGATTTTGCAGGAATTGGTCAAAGATCCGGCGGCAGCGCCCTATGTGCGGGGCAACCTTGCACTGGTATACGGGCTGGACGGGCGCGACAATGACGCCCGCGCAACCTTGGCGCATGACATGACACCACAAGAGGTCGAGGAAAATATCCGGACTTATCAGGCTCTGCGCCGGATGAATCGGGAGGGTAAACCTATTGGCTCTCTTGTATTCGTTTGAGGCTGTCCTCGCGAATACATCCTTAAGTTGATATAAAATACAACTTTTAGTTGTTTTATTCCCATCCTTATGTATGGATTTCCTCGTGCAGCCCTAAAGCATGGTTGCGCGAGGAAACTTCCAACTACAGGAGAGGGAAATGACCCTTGAAAATCTGACGTTTGTTAAAGACCAACTGGCCGCTGTTCCCGGCACACTCCAGACGACACTTGGTTCTGTTACGCCCGCTGTCGGGACACTGCTTTCAGGTGACGTGGTGGGTGACGCACTGTCGAGCGTAACCGGCGCGCTGGATCTTGACCTGCTTGATGCCTCTGTCCTCACCGATACGGTCGGAACTGTGACAGGCTCCCTCGGGCTCGTTGATGGTTTGATAGGGACAACCGGCCTCGACCTCCTCGACGCATCGCTCGTTGACGATGTGGTGTCTTTGGCGACAGATACGCTTGATGCCGACCTTCTCGGCGGAGTACTGGACACCGTCACGGGAAGCCTGGACACTTCGGTTGTCGATGGCCTTCTCGACACTGTAACTGGTGGCCTTGATACGTCTGTCGTTGATGGTCTGCTTGACACTGTAACTGGCGGTCTCGATACGACGATCGTTGATGGCCTGCTCGATACTGTTGGCGGTCTGGACACGTCGATTGTGGATGGCTTGCTTGATACTGTGACCGGTGGTCTCGATACGTCGCTTGTTAGCAATGTGCTGGGAACCGTTACAGATACACTCGATCTGGGTGTGGCCGACACACTGACCGACGGGCTGAACCTCGATATTCTCGATGGGCTGCTCGGAGACCCGACTGATCTGCTTGACCTATCTCTCGTGGACGGTGTGCTTGATACCGTTGAAGGTCTTCTGGGCGATGTGGATGCCGGATTGGTTGGCGGCATCCTCGGGACTGTCACCGATGTCGTTGACACCGTTCTTGATACGGTTGGCGGCCTGACGGACGGTCTGCTCGGCGGACTTGATGATTTGGGCGGTCTGGGCGACGAACTCTCAGTCTAAGACGCAGATTACCACAAATTTTCAGCCACCGCGCCATTCGCGCGGTGGTTTTGTTTGTGAGCTTCCCGTTCAACCAGTCTTTGGCATTTTGTCCTCAGACACCCACCTTGAGGCCCGAAACAAGATGCACAAACGGCCACAGAACCGAGTGCGTCCATGTTTGTGTCATGTCTCTTGGGGGTGGAGAGTGAGGCGGATTATGCTGGGTGAGTGGTTGGGGGGGGTGACACAATCCGCCTCGAGGGGGTGTCATGGAAACGCAACACCCCGAACTGGAGAAGCAATGCAGGTTACTCCTCCTACGCTTCCCTGTGGGGCAGGAAAGCGATCTTGTTGTGGAAGGGCGGGGTAAACCCGCCTTTCCGAGGCAGTCGGGCACTGTGTGCGCCCAACTGCGGAGTTTCCGGTTTAAGCGAGTTCCGGAACTAGTTCCTGAATTTCGATGTCGAGTCCGCCGAGCAGGCCGTCCGTCAGGCCGCTAACAGTATCGAGGGCGGTATCCACCACGTCGGTGACTGTGCCGAGAAGCTCGCCGCCGATTTCACCTTCACTTTCACCCAGAAGCCCTTCGACAGTGTCGAGCACGCCGTCCACTTCGGACAGATCAGGCAGATCGGTCAAGCCGCCGAGCAGCCCGTCGAGAATATCGAGGTTCAGCCCGTCGGTCAGGGTGTCGGTCAAGCCAAGGTCAATCGTATCTGTAACGGTTCCCAGCACATTGCTGACAAGCGACGTATCGAGAGCATCGGTCAGATCGCTGAGGTCCGGTTGATCTTCCTCGGAGTCGGACTGAGAATCTTCACCGAGTAATCCTGTTCCAAACAGTTCACCAACCAGACCTTCATGTCCACTGACCGCACCAAGCGCACCGTCCGTGAGGAGAAGATTTCCGAGAAGCCCCTCGGACCCTGTAATGTCACCGAGCAAACCTTCATTTCCGGTGACAGGGCCAAGTAGACCCTCATCAGCGATCAAGCTATCGAGAATACCAACCTTGCCGTCTTCGCCGACTCCGTCTCCCAGAAGCGGTCGGCCCAAGATTTCGTTGCTCAGCTCACTAAGGGGACTGGAGGAACCTATCAGATCGCCAAGCAAGCCTTCAGAGCCGGTGATGTCGCCAAGCGCCGCCCCGTCAGCAGTCACAAACCCGAGCAAGCCACCCTCGCCGATAAACGGGTCAAGGAAGCCTTGCCCTTCAGTGTCTACAATCAAGGACGGATCAACAGTAACAGTAACGTCCGACTCGAGCGTTGCGCCATGTTCATCCACGACGGTGTAACTCAGAGTGTCGTCACCTTCATAGCCGGGCTCAGGTGTATAATAGACGGTTTTGCGATCACCTGAGAGTGTAACGGTTCCATGATCTGCGCTCACATCGGTGAACGTCAGTTCGGAATCGTCGCCGTCAGGGTCAGTTGCAAGATCATCCGCGCTGATCGCGTTATCTACGCTGTCAGGAGCTACAGTCTGGGAGTTATCTTCAGCGACAGGATCTTTATTTGCGACGTTGACGAAAATGGTTTGGGTTTCCGTTTCGCCAGTATCTTGATCTTGGACTGTATAGGTGAGGACATGCACACCGGGTTCGGCGCCTTCGTCAGGTGTATACGTGACTGCCTGTCCGTCGTCGGAAACTTCTACTTCACCCTGTCCGTCCGCGCTCTCCGCACCCACAACGGTAAGGTTTTGATCACGAATGTCATCTCCGTCAGTGTCTCCGTCGTTATCAAGAGGAGCAATCTCTATGGAGGAATCGTCCTTATCTAAGTCTACCACATCGGAGTTTGTTATAATCGACGGGTTGTCGTCCTGACTTGATGGAACGTAGATGCGAACCGTTCCGTTTTTGGGATCACCATTTGCGTCTGTGACCGTATACTCGAATTCGTCGACGCCTCCCTCTGAGCCTTCTGGAGGTGTGTATACATAGTTGCCATCTGCATCGAGTGTGAACTCTCCTCCAAGATTCGTAGCGCCAGACTTCTCTGTGACGACAAGCCCCTCACCCGTGTCATTGTCAAGAACATTGCCTGTTGCTTTATTGGTGGATGTTTCGACGAAGTCATCATCATTGTTCACAATGAACGCTTCTTCACTACCATCGTCATCGTCGTTATCACCACCTCCGCCACCACCAGCGACCAGAGCGGCGAGGCCGAGGGCACCCAGAGCGGCCACGGCGATGCCTTCTTCGGAGAAGCCGGCGCCGAGACCCGCCGCTGCGGTCGGATCACCTTCCACCATCATGTCATTGCTATAGACAATGCTGTGCAAAGAGCCGTCGGACGCAGGGACGTAGAAATCCTGAACCGTAATCTGGTCTCCGGTGCTCAAATTGATGACGAGATCGTCGCCTGTTCGCGCATATGTTTCGAGGCCGGTTTGATCAATATCCAGATTTACGCGCACCTGATCCGGAGATGCTTTGAGAATTCGATTTGACATGGTTCCACTCCTGATACCCATTTTTCACCCCCCGACTGGTTAAAACTCGGCGCACAATAGCGTCGCCTCAAGTGAGGGCTTAAGTATGTATAAGGCATATACGATAGTTTATAGTCAATACAAACTGTTGATTATGTTTGACCAGTTTTACGTCTGGGACCGTTTGTGTGGCTTTTGCGACCTGCACAAACGCAAAACGCCCTACCAGAAGGCAGGGCGTTTGTTGTGAATGGGTCGTTCTGAGGAATCAGACAGTGTCCTCGCCGCCCAACAGGCCGCCAGTCAAACCCCCAAGCAGATCGCCACCCAAGAGATCGTCCGTCAGACCTCCCAGCAAACCGTTGGATGCCGAAGGATCGCCATCTGTGATCAGGCTCAAGCCTGTCAGGTCATTGACGAGACCTTCGTCGCCGATCACTTCACCGAGCACGCCGTCATTGCCAGTCACATCGCCGAGCAGACCGTTGTTGCCCGTGACATCGCCGAGCAGGCCGCCATCGGAAACAACCGCATCAAGCAGACCTTCGCCGCCGTCGGTAAGGCCGCCGAGAAGACTGTCCTCGCCACCTGTGAGACCATCAAGCAGACCGCCTTCACCGCCAGTAAGGCCGCCAAGGATGCCTTCGTCTCCGGTTACCGCATCCAGCAAGCCATCTTCTCCACCCAAGAGGCCACCAGTCAAACCGCCGAGCAGATCACCGCCCAAAAGTCCGTCGGTGAGACCACCAAGCAGGTCACTGGAGCCAGAGGCGTCACCGTCTGTGATCAGGCTCAGGCCTGTCAGATCATTGACGAGACCTTCGTCGCCAATCACTTCGCCGAGCACACCGTCATTGCCCGTCACATCACCGAGCAGACCGTTGTTGCCCGTGACATCGCCAAGCATGCCGCCATCGGAAACAACTGCATCGAGCAGACCTTCGTCACCGGCGAGGCCGCCGAGAAGGTTGTCGTCTCCACCTGTTAGACCATCAAGCAGACCACCTTCACCGCCGGTGAGGCCGCCAAGGAGACCTTCATCTCCGGTCACTGCGCCCAGCAAGCCATCTTCGCCTCCAAGCAGGCCACCGACGAGACCTTCGTCCCCAAGGATTCCGCCCAGCAAACCGCCTTCGTCACCGAGCAGACCGCCAAGGAGATCTCCGAGCAAGCCGTCATCGGCAAGCAAACCGCCCAGAAGGCCATCATCGCTGATCAAGCCGCCGAGCAGGCCATCGTCGTCGGTCAGGCCATCCAGCAACCCGCCAACGAGGCCGTTATTGCCAAGCAGGCCACCAACAAGGCTGTTGCCGCCCAGAAGTCCGCCGATCAAACCGTCATCTGTCAACAATCCACCAACAAGCCCGTCTTCCGTCAGAAGACCGCCGACGAGACCTTCGGAGGTCAAAAGGCCGCCAATGAGACCTTCGGATCCGAGGAGGCCAGCCGTCAGGCCGGTGCTTCCGAGCAGGCCGCCCAGCAAAGAGTTTTCGCCGAGAAGAGGGTCCGTGAGGCTGGCAAGCGGATCATCCGAAGTGGTGCCGTCACCGATGAGACCAGTGCCAAGAAGCCCGCCCAAAAGGCCGTCCTCGCCGGTCACGGCGCTCAACAGGCCGTCCTCACCCGCGAGGTCGCCCAAAATACCTTCGGAACCGGTCACGGCGCCAAGACTGCCTTCGTTTCCGGTTAGCGTTCCAAGAAGTCCGTCGTCGCTCAAAACGGAATCCACAGCCCCGGTTGTTACTTCGGGTTCCGGCTCTTCAGGCGGCTCAGGGGGCGTAGGGTCTTCGATGGGCGTATCATCATCTGAATCATCAGAGTCACTCAACAGTACGGCTGCGCCTAGGCCTGCAGCGGCTGCGAGGCCTGCGCCGATCTCGTCAATGGCAAATCCTTGTCCGAGCCCTGCCGCTGCGACTTCTTCGGACGTCAGACCTTCAACGCCGCTGAATGTGCCGTCTTCAAAAATCAGGCGATGCGCTTCGCCATTTTCTGTGGGCGTATAGAAATTCTGAACGTTCAGAACTTCACCATTGGTTTGCTCAACCAAAAGATCATTGCCCGATTTCACATATCGGCTGACGCTGTCTTTGTTCAGATGAATCTGAACATCCACACCGTCCCCAACCACAAATCCACTCATCGCCATTCTTCAAATCCTTCTGCTGAAGACCCCTGCGGCCAATACCCAAACGTAGTTAACAGGGGAAAGAGTTACCCGTTACACCCTAAATAATCAATAAATATATAATACCTATCCATAAGGATGTTGCTGATACGCCATATTGTGAGAAATCTGGAAATCCGGCTTGCGGTCGGTTTGCGGGCGGTGGATGTCTACTTCATCACCAGAGCAAGCAAACAGACAACAGCCTTATGATTTCGGGATTGGCTGCGGTAGAACGGTCGTCGCGGACCTTCTGAAAGCAACAGTTAGGGTTTTAATATGCGCCCCATTATTCAGACGATTGCCCGCATGATCGCCACAGATCGCAGACCGTCTGTCCTTGCGAGCGAGGGCGGCAAGGTGCTGCTGGCCAATGCGCCTGCGCAGCGATTGATGCTCGACCAAGAAGGCATCCACGATAGTCTGGACTGGTCGGAGCTTTGTGCTCAGGCGCATAGGGCAGGGAGTATTCCCGTTTCGCTGACGCTGGGCACGGATACCCTGGAGGGAGAGGTCGTCTATCTGTCTCTGGGGGTCGGTGATGGCTATCTTTTACGTCTTGCTTCGAATGACCTCGAAGCCACATGGCTACGCAACCGGTCGCGCGCGGCGACGCTTATGCGGGTGGCGCATGATTTGCGCACTCCGATCCAGTCCCTTCTGGCAACGGCGGAAAATGTGCTGGATGATGGAGGGCAAACCTCTGAAGAACAAAGAAATAATGCGCGTGAGCAACTTCAGCAGACAGCCGAAGTGGCTCTTGATCATATCAGCAATGTGCTTGGCGTTATTCGCGGTGAGCAAAGTGTCGCCGGTATTCGCCCTGATGAAACCTTCAACCTCACGGAGGAATTGCGCACGCTTGTCATGATGATTTCGCCGATTGCGCGCAAACAGGATGTAGCGCTCAAACTCTGGTTGGATCCGCATGAAGACATCTGGGTGCACGGACCGGTGCGTTTCGTGCGTGCTCTGTTCCAGAACATCATCGACAACTCCGCGAAATACGGCGGCAAGGAAGTCGAGATCGGCCTGACCTGTCGTCCACTGCCGTCGCCGGAGACCGGGGTGGAACGTCTCAAGATTATCCTGACAGTCAAGGACATGGGGGGCGGTATTCCGCCCGAACAACAGGCACGGCTACGCGCGGCTTTGGGGCAAGGCGATGCGGCTCAATCGCCAGCTGTCACAGAGCGTAAGGGCCGTCCTTCTGCGGGGATGAATGTGCTCGCCCATGCACTGCGACAACTCGGAGGGACACTCGAACTGTCAGACAGATATGCGGAGAGCGCGGAAAGCGACCGTGTGGATCACGCAAAAGACGTGATCGGGACAACAATAAAGGCCACCTTTATGCTCCAGAAAGGCGAGAAGGCTGACAATTTCAGCCCAAGCACTCCGCCAGAACGGGACGCGTCTTTGCAAGGAGTGTCCATGATTCTGGTTGAGGATAGCCCCACGAGTCGGGACTGGCTTCAGCATATTCTCACGTCCGCAGGGGCAAAGGTCTGGCCCGCCGGTAACGGCATCGAGGCGCTATCCTTGCTCGACAAGTCGGAGGTCGTGAACAATCTGGACCTCATACTTACGGATATGACCTTGCCCTATATGTCAGGTGTCGAATTTGCGCAGCGCGTACGCCAAACCCAAAACGGCGGTTGGAACGGGCCTATTCTGGCACTGACCGCACATGTAGCCGACGAAATCATCACAGCATGCCATAAGGCCGGTATCGCAAAAGTGTTGGAAAAACCTATTCGTCCGGCGCAATTAAGTGCTGCCATCCTTGCTGTGCTTCACAAGCCTGATGAGTCGGAGCCACCTGTGCCACACCAACCTAAAGTTGCTAAAATCTCGCAAACCGACACGCCGATCCTGAAAGATGAGGTTGTGCAAGATTTGCTCTCCCAGCTAGGGACGGAGGGTGCAATGACCTATATGCAGCGCGCTCATGCAGAAGCGAAAGATATTTTAACCAAACTTAAGTCGGAGGGGGTCGGGCCGGATACGGGCCGGATGCTACATGCAGCGACAGGCGTGTGTAGCCTGACCGGCCTTGGTGCGCTTGAAAACTGTTTAAGAACAATGGAATGCGCTTTTGATGAGGGCGGCGACCTCCCGTCTCGTTTCCCTGAACTCGAAGAGCGTCTTGATCTCACACAAGAAGCCATTCACACACTCGCACAAAAGTAAATGACCTGACGTCAAGACTTGTCGTTTTTTTTGAATTTAAATCATACCATGTTGATATTCCTCGGTTCAAACGGTTTCTGTCAGCTATGTTGAGTTTACATCGTTTAGGCGGTAGGAAATTAGACAGGCTATCAAAATAATTTATAGAGAGGCTCTAAATGCCAAATCCAACCGCAAGTTCCATACAAGGCAGTAAAATTAGCGTCTTGATTGCGGACGATCACGCCATGATTCTGGACATGTTTGATCATTTCCTATCCAATCTACCTGAATTTGAAGTGCGCACCGCGCCTGATCTGGATGCTGCATTGTCTATTATTGACGAACATGGAGCTTTTGATCTGGTTTTGGTGGACCTGCAAATGCCCGGTATGAATGGTGTCGGCGGGTTGAAGAAGGCGCTGGATAAAAACGAGGGGCGGCCCACGGCGCTTTTGACCAGTGACCCCACGGCTCAAGTCATCTCCGAAATCCTCCAATTGGGCGGTTCCGGTGTAATTCTGAAAACCACATCCCTGAAAAATCTCGCTAATGAAATGCGGTTCATGGCGGCAGGTGGTCGATATGTTCCGGTTGAGCTTCTTGACCCGCATATGATGAAATCGCGGGGCACAGCGCAATCGCCTTTGTCGACCCGCGAAATGGATGTGCTTGCCTTGTTGGCCGAAGGTCGCCCGAACCGTGAAATCGCTGAAGAGTTGTCCTTGGCCGAAGCGACTGTGAAGATGCATGTGAAATCGATCTGCACAAAGCTTGGTGCCAACAACCGCACGCAAGCCGTGATCGTCGCGCAAGACAAGAACTACATCTAAAACTCGCGGGTTTTCGAGACTTAGTTCAAAGAACGCAGCTTTTCGAGAATTTGTCTCTTGGTCGCATTGGCGGGCAGGGTTTCATTACACAGGCCCAGCTCTGTCAGGACGGACTCGCCTTCCCACATCTCGCTTTCAATCGCGATGATGCGTGCATTCGGTTGCGCGCGCCGGATTTGCATACAGATGTCGGCGGCCGCTTCTGGTGAACCGAAGAAGTCTTCATCAACAATAAGGATGTCTGGTGCGTTATCGCTATGACGCAGGATGCCGAGGGCGTGTTCGCTATCTTCTCCACGCAAGAGTGACATGCGAAACCCGCAGCCAGGCTGACTGAGCTCATAGGGCAAGTGGTCCCAGTCGAGCAAAGCAAGCACCTTCAAATCTTCTACAAGAGCGTTCTTTGAAACGAGCGCGGAAGTTGTTGTATCGAAGGTCTGGCGCAACATGTGACAATATCCTTTTTGCGGTATCATTTAACCGATGCGTAGAAAACTACCCTGCGTGAAGGGCTCTGCTTACCGGCAACCAGCGCGTGGTCTTGGCCTCGGTCAGAGCAGTGTGTTTGTATGAGGGATCAACCCAACCACGGTTTGCACGCAAAAGGCGTACAGCGCCGTTGCTCGGGCAACTGGCATGCTCCATCTCTTTTTCCATCCGTGCGAAAAGACGGTTCTCAAGGGTGGAGACATTCGGACGCGGTTTGTGTGAGCGAAAGAGTTTCATATCAGCATCATCCATCACGTTGGTTCCGCGAGAGTGCCTTTGTGCGACACACTGATGTGGTTTCTCGCGTTGAATTGCTTTGAGGCTAGCACAAGAAATATACGTTAGTATATAGAAAATATCTTTTGACACTAAAATACCCATTTGTGGGGTATTGATCTACGTGTTGCCGTTGAGCAATCACTTTGAAAAGCGAGCTTATTTGTGGATGACCTCACGCTGTCGGAAGATGTCGAAATCCATTAGCATGTTGTTTTTATGTGAGAAAAATTAGATAAGCACCCCAGTGCGCCAAAGGTGCCCCGTTTCAACTCGGGGGAGGGGGCCCAGAGTCCTGCATCATGCGCAGCCATTGCCGAAGCGATAAGAAGGATCAGAAATTGGTGCTGAGGCTCAAGCCGAAGACCTGTTCCTCATCGCCGTCCTCTTTCTTCAAGGCCTTTGCGACATAAAGCGATATCGGGACGATTCCGATTTCCAGTGACAGCGAGACGCCGACAGAACTGCGTTGATGATAGTCGTCATCAATCGTGCCGGATTGGGTGTCATCAAGCCCCCATGCGGCACCGGTTTGCCAAAACACACCGCCGATCAAGGGCGTTGAATCGAAGTTGTCGAAATTCCTCTGAAGCTCGATGGTCGAGACCGCGAAATTATTGCCCCCAAGCGCATCTCCATTGTCACGCGGCCCAACGCCCCCCGACGCAAAGCCGCGAAAGCTATCGGCTCCGGGGACAAAGCGGTCCATAACCCGTGTTGCATTGCCGTTGCTGCCAGAGACCGTGCCTGCATCAAGTGCAATTAACATGCGCGTGCTGCTGCCGAACGGGACATAGGAACGCGTCTTGAGACGGAAATCTCTCAGGGCGTCTTCTGTGCCGAGATTCCAGAAATACTGGTCCACCCCGAACTGGTAATTCCATGTGCCCCAAGAGGTTTCACCATTGGAAATGGAACTGTGATCAAGCCCGAACCGCATGAACGGTGCGTCAATGGTTGATGTTTCCTCCGAAAGCAAAAGCGGGCTGGCATCAGCGGACACGTCAAAAAGGCCATAACTCCGATAGCCGAGACCCGCCTCCAGACGGGTGTCGGGTTTGGCATTCCAAACAGCATAGGCTTCAAGCTGGCGGGTTTTCTCGGTATAGGGCGTGTCATCATAGGACAGTTCTTCCCACCCGGCCCGGAGACCGAGATCAAGAACATCCTCAATCATATCGACATGATACAGCCGCGCGATGCCACGTTTCACTTCGTCATTATATGCGAGGCGAACAGAACCATAAGTGTCTGGGAAAAGGTTGTATTGCTCAAAGGACAGCCCGCCGATCAAGCCGTCTTGTGAGGAGTAGGCCAGTGAGGCTTCGATGCGTCCCGGTTGGGTGTTCAACTCCTCGACTGCAATCACCAGCGTGTCATCTTCGGGTGTCAGCGTGACGCTTTCGAAGACGCCAGTGGACATAAGACAGTCCTCGATCGCACGCAGTTCAATGGTGAGATAGGGGACATTCGGCACAGCGCCACAGGTAAGTTTGATATCCTCTTCGGGGATAAACTCCGCGCCGCGCACTACGACCTTTGTATATATCTGGCTATTGCCTTCGCCGGATTGTGCTGCAGCCCCCAAGGAAGAGGCCAGAACTGCAACCGACGTCAATCCCCCTCGCAGGAAGCTTTTCACATATGCGGGATTTACAAAGGAATGAGCCAGCATTGATGTCTCTTTTCTACTTTCATTGGTATCCGCGTCGGATCAAAGGTTCAGATGTTTGCTTACCGTAGCCGCGCCCGCATGAGAGGCCGCGTCAGGTAACTCAGCACCGAACGTTTGCCGCTTTCGATATCCACCTGCGCCACCATCCCGGGCCGGATGGGGAATTGTTCGTCGAACTGTTCCAGATAGCTGGTCTCTGTCTTAACCATGACGCGGTAGAAGTCCTGCTTGCCTTGCGCGGTTTCTTCTTCGACCGTGTCTTCGGAAATCTGGGTCACAACGCCGCGCAAATCTCCATAAGTCGCAAAATCATAAGCGGTGATCTTGACGCTGGCGGGCATGCCGGGCGCGACGAAAGCCACGTCTTGCGGCTTGACCTTGGTCTCGATCAGAAGCTGGTCATCTGTGGGGGTGATTTCCATGATCGGCTCGCCCGGTTGTACCACACCCCCAAGCGTTGTGATCTCGATATTGTTGACGCGACCAGCCACAGGGGAGCGGATTTCCGTGCGCGTGAATTCGTCCTGTTTCTGGATCAGGTCCTGTTGCAACGTGGTAAGTTTCGCCCGTCTGGCCGCGAGGTCTTTATAGGCATCTTGCACATAGGCGTTACGCACCTCGTTGATCTTGCCATCAAGCTCGGCTTTTTGTTGGCGTAGCTGCAATAAATCGATCTGGCTTACCGCGCCGGACTCGGCCAGTGGGCGGGTAATTTCGATCTGGCTTTCGATTGTTCCGCGTTCTTCTTCGAGTGAGGCAAGCGAGGCTTCGAGCTTCGTGCGCCGCGCTTGGAACAGACGCAGTTCCGTTGCTTCCGCCTCATTCGGATTGGGGCCGAAATCCAGTTCGGGCTGTTCCAGAACTTCCGCTTCAAGGCGCTTTACTTCTGCAGAAAGTGAGGTGATCTCCGCCTGAGTCGAGTTAAAGGCCGTTTCCGACTTTGTCGGGTCGAGTTTGGCAAGCAACTGACCCTCTTTCACAATGTCCCCTTCGCTCACATGCAATTCAGCGAGGATTCCACCTTCAAGGCTTTGAATCGACTGCAACCGGCGCAGAGGCACGACACGCCCGTCGCCGCGCGTGATCTCGTTGATCTGGGCGACCGAGGCCCAGCCGACAGCGATCACCAACGACAGCACAACCGTCTGGATCACCAGCCGGGCCCGCTTCAGGGTCTGCCGCCGGTAGCTTCCGTCAATATGGCTTGTGGACATCAGATCGGGGCTGCTCATGTCACGGCCTTTACAGGTTTACCTTGCGATGCATTGGCACGCGCGGAATTGAGAATTTGCAGCAAATCCCCGTCGCGTGCGATCCGGCCATCTTTCAGGACAATTGCGCGTTCTGTGAGTCCCAGAAGTTCACGCTTGTGCGTGGAAATGATTGTGGTCCGGCCTTTGAGCCATTCCTTCAGGTGCGCAATGACTTTTGCTTCTGTAACGTGGTCGAAGGCAGATGTCGGCTCATCGAGAAGAACCACTTTGGGGTCCTGCAAAAGAACGCGCGCCAGTCCGATGGATTGCCGTTGACCACCGGATACATTCGCATTGCTTTGTATCTGTAGGTCGAGGCCGCGGACGTGCTGGCGGACGAATTTGCCAAGCCCGACTGCATCCAGCGCATGAAGCAGTTCCTCATCAGAATGCAGCCCGTGGTCCAGCAGGAGGTTCTCCCGCAATGTTCCTTGGAACAGGGCCACGCTTTGCGGTAAATAGCCGATCTGCCGGCGGCGGTCGATCGGATCAACCTGGCTCAGGGACAGGTCGTCAAGCAGAATGCTGCCTGCTTGCGGGTCGGTCAGCCCCGCCAGAAGGCGCAGCATTGTAGACTTGCCCGCACCATTGCCGCCCAGAAGGGCAATCCGTTCACCTGCGGCGATTGTCAATTCCGGAATAGCCAGTACCGGCGGCGCTTGGGGATCATGGCGGAACACGGTTTCCTGAAGGTGGTATTTGCCTTCCATCATCTCGGCGCGAACAAAGTGACGATCCGCTGGCCTTTCGACGGAAAGATTCATGATGTTGTTCAGCCCCTCCATCGCGGCGCGCACATGCTGCCACTTCGCCAGAAGCCCCGCGACTTGCCCCATAGGCGACATGGCGCGGGTGGACAGAAGCGTGCAGGCGATAAGGCTACCGACCGTCAATTCACCGGCATTGATCAGATAGACCCCAGCGATCACCACTCCGGCGTAAGCCAGACGTTGCACTGTGCTGACAAGCTGCGTCATCAGGGTTGTGATGTTGCGCGTCTTGATTGCGGTGGTGGCCATAGTCGCGGTCAGCTGCGCATGCGCCCGTTGCAGACGCCCTTCGGCGCGGGCTGCTTTCACAGTTTCAAGATTGGAAATCGTCTCTAGCAACAGGCCGTTAAGTGCCGCTGCTTCGCGGGTGTTTTCCTTGGAGGCGCGGGCCAGTTTCTTTTGCATTGCAATGCCCGGCAGAACCGTGAGGACAACACCGGCCAGAACCACAAAGGCAATCGGCCCGCCGATAAACCATATCAGGCCGAGAAAGATCACCACAAAGGGCAGGTCGCTGATGGCGGTCACTGTGCCAGAGGTGAAAAACTCCCGCACAACGGCGAAGTCACGCACCTGATTGGCGAACACACCTGTTGAAGAGGGCTGGTTGATGAGCCGCATATTGGCGACCTTGTCAAAGAGCTGCGCCGAGAGACGCAAATCTAGGTCACGACCGGAGACATCCACCAATGAGGCCCGCATCAGACGCAGGATCAGTTCGAGGACAATGGCAATCCCAACCCCGCTGGCCAGAATCCACAAGGTATCTATGGCATTGTTTGGCACGACGCGGTCATAGACCTGCATAGAGAACAGTGCTGTGACCACCGCCAGAAGGTTCGCGGCAAATGAGGCGATCATCACATCGCGATAAATCCACCAGTTTTCCCACAAGGGCCCTAGCAGCCAATGCCCGTGCCCTTCCTTCTTTCCGTCCAGACGGTCCGATACAATGTCGATCGGCTTTGAGATCAGAACCTTGCCATCATGTAGACGGTCGAGTTCCTCAAACGTCCATATCGCCTTGCCGCCACCGGAGTCCGGCAAGACGACTGTCGCGCGGTCACCAGTCAGTTCCTCAAGAATGACTGTGCGCCCGTCTTTAAGGAACAGGAGAACGGGGAAGCTGTGCGTCGGAATGGCGCGCAAAGGTTCGCGGCTGATCCGGCAGCTCATATTTGCGCGACGAAGCGCCAAAGGTGCCAAATCCGGCGTAAGTTTGCTGCCGTCTTCGCGCGGCAGCCCCTCCGTCAATTGCGTGACGGAGGTCGAAACCCCTTGTATTCGGCAGAGTTCGAGAAGGCCGAGAACCAGAGGATCGTGAAATGCCGTGTCTTTCATATCTCTAAAGCCTCTTTGTGCCTTGTCTTATTGCAGGATTGGTCTCACGGACAGCATGGTGCCAAGAACGCCGAGATCTTTGGCGGCCTCATATGCTGTGCGTTTACGTTCGTCATAGGTATCGATTTCATCGATTTGTGCGTCATAGAGATCGCGACCGGTGGTCAAAAGGTCGAGTATCTCCCGCCGTCCGGCAACGAATTGCTTCTCATAAGTGGCGAGCACCTTCTCGGATTCCGCCAGTTGGAGGGCTTTGGAGCGCTCGCTCTGACGTAGCAGGCTCAACCGTTGCAATGCGCTGCTTGCGGTATTCATAAGCTCTCGTTCAACGCCGTTGAGAGAGGCTTTGGCACTCTCGACTTTCAGCAGTGCGGATTGAATCTGGCGTTGACCAAAGCCGCGCGAGTTCAAGTCTATCCCTGTGGAAATTCCAATCGCGGTTTCCGTGTCCCCGTTCATGTCCAGAAGCGCTTGTGCTTGCAGGTTGATGGTCGGAATCCTCTTCACTTTTGCGGATTTCACACCAGCTTCGGCCTCTGCAACGGAAGCCCGTGCAGAAATATATCCCGGCGCGAGACGAATGGCGGCACGGATTTTGTCAGGCATCCCGTAATGAGTGGAAAATCCTATATCAGGCGGTCGAGTGACATCACTGATCGGAGTTCCAACCAGATATTCAAGCTGCGCCAAGGCGATCTGACGATTGGCGAGAAGCTGGGCCATTTGTTCATCGGCGCGCGCGATCTCCAGCCGGGCGCGCGCAACTTCACTGTTGTCACTTAATCCGGCGCGTCCACGATCTTGCGCCTGTTTGGCGAGGCGACGCGCAAAGGTCATATATTCTTTGGTATAGGCAATCTTGCGGTCTAGAACTTCAACATCAAGGAAGAAGCCTGCGATCTCGAAGCTCAGGTCTTCGACAGCCATCTTCAGGTCTGACATCGCCTGAACCCGCGCCTGTGAGGTCTCCTCGATTTCAGCTTTGGTCTTGCCCCAATCCATAAGAACCTGCGTCACACTAAGCGTCAAACCGTTGTTGTCGTCATCCGCCGAACTGGTTTCACCGGACAGGCTGATCGACGGGAAATAGGCGTCACGGGCAGCTTCGATATCGACCGCTTTAATCGCCACTTCCTGACGCAAGGCTTCGACCCCGGGATCGTTTGCGGTGGCTGTCAGTATTGCTTCCTGAAGTGACACTTGGGCCGTTGCGGTGACCGGATGCATAAAAGACAGAACCGCCAGGGCAGGGTAAAGGCGGGAAAGTCTAAAGCGGGAGTCCGAAGCGGAGCGCCTAACAGATGTACCTGCCGCCCTGTGAATTTGGCGCACAGGACGAAGCTCTCTTCTGGCTTCCGCACCTATTGCACTCCACTCGAACAGGCCCGTATCTGTTTTCTCACGACGCGTAAGTATGGCTTTCCATTGAGATAATATCCCCATTCAGCCGTCCCCATATACCTATGCTATTTATAGGGAAAATTGCTCCGCTACAAATCAAAGGTTTGCTTGCGGATGCACCCCTACCCCAACCAAGGGATGTTGGGATAGACTATTTATATATTTCTCAAAAAACACAACCCAAGGATGCATCTTTTTTAGGAAATGTTGTCCTGATCGTCCATCAACCCATCAAGCAGGGACGCGCCCGCGTCAAATGCATCGCTAACATCGTTGACCAAACCATCAACGTTATCCGCAAGCAGGCCGCCAGCGCCGGGGCTGTCACTATCGCCAGCTTCATCAAGAAGGGCCGTCAAAGCGTCCCCTCCTGCCAGAACATCACTATTGGACGGGCCAAGAATTTCACTGAGTAGGGCATCAACCTCACCGTCAGGAAGCGCGTCACTACCGCCTGCCAAAAGCCCTTCGTCCACGAGAGAACCAACAAGGCTGTCTTCGCCCACGAGACCAGCAAAGAGATCATCAAAGCCACTGCTGGCTGCGTCGGGAACGTCAACGTCGAACACATCCTCGTCACCAAGTAGTCCCGCCATGACATCGCCGGCCCCATCAAGCGAAATGTCATCAAGGACACCGGATACGGTATCGCCCAGATCACCCGCGGGATTATCAAGTCCGAGCAACGCATCGAGATAGTCGCCTTCCTCAGAATCATCCTCGGAGCTGCCTGTCTCTTCGTCGCTGCCGCCGAGGCCAAGCAGGCCACCAAGCGCGCTGTCCTCACCGATCACATTGCCAAGCAATCCGTCTTCGTCCAGCAGGTCGCCTACAACGGGAATGTCCCCGACGAGTTCATCGACAAGCCCTCCGTCGCCGAGCAGATTTCCGACCAGACCGGATACAATGCTATCTTCACCGATAATATTCCCGACCACATCGTCTCCAAGGACCGGACCTAGAATATTATCCAGAACGCCACCGGTGCCGGTCAGAGCCTCCACCAGATCGTCAACGACACCCTCATCCCCGAGAATGCTTGCAACAAGTGACTCATCTCCGAGAAGTTCGGAGATTGCCCCGCCAAGAAGTCCGTCAGGCCCCAGAACGACTTCAAGCGCCTCAAGATCAAGTAGCCCGTCTTCTCCGATCAACGTATCAAGCAGAGAGTCAACGAGGCTGTCATCGCCGAGCAAGGTATCAAGGATACCGCCTTCGCCAAGGAGCGTATCAAGCAGATTGTCTACAAGGCCGTCATCGCCGAGGATCGGGTCCAAAACGGTTCCCAGCACACCGTCTGCGTCGCTCTCATCCAGAAGATCAACAACCGTGGCTGAAGCCTGCTCGCTCAACAGGTTTTCATTGTCTGTTTCAGTTGCGTCCGACAGCAGAACTTCCGCCGCAGCGGCGGCAGCTCCGGCATTTGAAATATCTGAGGTCCGACCTGCGGCAGCAACGGCACCGGACGCTTCCCCTACAATGTCTTCGAGCGAAACATCATCGTCCTCGGAGATGTCGCCGTTTGTCACGTCGGGAAGAGTATCTTGGAGGTTTGCGCTCGCTGTGCCCTCGGAAATTCCGTTTGGAGCGCCCGATGTGTCTGCATCAGGCGAATCAGATACCTCAGCATCTTGCGCAAATGCGGCCAAAGACCCCGTCAAACCGGATTGCAGCGCCAAGCCCATGCCAATCGCACTGGCCGACACACCATTCAGTCCGGATTTTGTGTTGAGCCGTTCAGCCCCTACAGACTCCACAGAAAAAGGAGCTGTCGCACTCTCTTTTGAGCGCTCCGTCTTGCTTTCTGTTTCTCTCTTGGTCACCAAACCTACGTCCCTCAACACACCCTCGGGCCTACACTGCCATTCAGCATAAACCTAACGAGACTGATTTCAATAGTTCTATATATGATCCACCCCAATCTGACTAGATCAATTATCTATTAATACATACTTTAGGTTAAGTATGCATACTTTGACGTTACGTCAGTGGCGGGTAAAGTCGATTTTTTTGATGAAATTTGGCATTTTCGATACTGTGGGTGCTTCGTGAAGCGCGGCACACATTTCTGTTGAGAGTAGGGGGCCGTTTCATTTCCGCCATCATCCATTCTCGGAAGAGCTCTGCGGGGGTCTTCCAGTTCTGGCATTTACGGAGCGTATTGTTGAGCCGGTCGCGGAGTTGCTTTAGCTCATGATTTGGCATCCGCGTGATGTCTCAATTGCGCGGAACCACTTACGTCACGATTCCTTTATTAGATAACAAATTGTTTTTAATTGGATTCGTAATACAGGGTGGCCCGGACCAAGCTTTGTTATTTTGGCCCATAATGCGTCTTATGTTAATTTTATATCGGATTAGTAAGCCACTGAATCGGAATTGGTATTGAGCTATAAATTCGCACTAACCCGAACTTCAAAATAGAATTGGCCAAAGACGATCATTCGCCAGCAAACACGCGTCCTCCTTGTCTTCGGCATTCGCCTTTTTATACCCGCCGATAATCCAGAGGTTTGCGCGGGTCAGCCAAACAATGGGATCCCCCGGCAAAGGATAGCGATAGGGCAAGTTTTTCGTCCATTCTCCGGGCGCGGGATGGGCAAAGAAGTCCTTGATGAACTGGGCAATCTCTTCAGGCTGGTTCTTGCGCATCGGATAGCTACCCATAGGAAAGCGCTGGATGGTGGCGAACTCGATGCCCTCTGCCGGTAGATAGATCATTGGCGGTTTTTTTTGAAGGGATAGAACAGCTTGTAAATCCGGCTCCCCCTCATGCACCCGCGCCAGAATACGTTTGTCTGCGGGAGCGACCAAGCGTGCGGGTTGGCATTTGTCGGCACAACAAAGACGATAACCCCGAGACATCAAATGCTCTGCCACCAAATGCAGAGCCATGCCGGAGTGGCTTGCCCAAACTGCCGGAGCCCCGCAAACATATCCCGCTGGTTGTGGATGCCAGCTCGGATTTCTCGACCAAGCCCATCGATTGGGAAGGCTGCGGTGTCGGCGTTCTGTTCGCCTGCGCCTCGAAGAACATCGGCCATCCCGGCGTGGCCCTGACCGTGATCCGCAAAGACCTTCTCGGCAAGGACAAGGCCTCTCCGCTCTGTCCGGGCGTTTTCAACTACACAACGAGCAGTGAGGCGGGCAATCTCTGGAACACGCCGGCCACGTTCAATATCGAAGTCGTCGGTCACATGATGGACTGGATCGCAGCGCAGGGTGGTATTGACGAGATCGAGCGGCGCTCCATCGAGAAAGCCAAGGCGTTGTATGATGTCATTGATGGTTCTAACGGTTTCTACGGCACGCCCGTGGACGAGAAAACCCTCAGAAGCCGGATGAATGTGCCGTTCAATGTCGCTGGCGGCGACGAGGAGCTGACAAACAAGTTCCTGATCCAGAGTTGGGAAAAAGGCATGATCGGTCTTCGGACCCTGACCCCTTTCGGTGTTGGTGATTATCTCCGTGCCAGCCTCTATACAGGGGTGCCAGTAGAGGGCGCTTTGAAACTGGCTGAATTTATGCGCGATTTTGCGCGCGAGCACGGCTGACATCGCTTTTTTGATACGCCGGAATACAGGTTTTCGGCCAACGCGTGCAACATATGGAGGGGGCTTTGCGGTCCTCACTTCATCAGGAGTTATGAGCCAAGGCCCGTCGGGCAGAAGGCAGGGCGAGATGCGCGCCTTTGTTGCGCGCATCTCCTGTTGCTTAGGCCAGATCGGCGGGCAGGACGGCTTCGGGAATGTCCTGATAGCAGACGGGGCGCAGGAAGCGGCGGATAGACAGGGTGCCGACAGAGGTTGCGCCGAAGTTGGTCGAGGCCGGATAGGGTCCGCCATGCACCATGCTGTCACAGACTTCCACGCCGGTCGGGAAACCGTTGGCCAGCACACGGCCCGCTTTGCGTTCAAGCACCGGAAGAAGACGACGCGCCAGAGCTGTGTCACCCTCATCCATGTGCAGCGTGGCGGTGAGCTGACCCACGAGAGATCGTGCGATCTTGTCCATCTCGTCGGCGTCCTTGGCAACGACCACGATGCCCAAGGGGCCGAAGACTTCTTCGGAAAGCGCGTGGTTGCCTAGCCAGTCACTGGCCGAAACTTTGAAGAGGAACGGTTTCGCTTCGCGGCGGTCGCACATCGAGGTCACAAGATCCTGCACGCCAGTTTGCGCGCCGATCTTGGCCGCTCCTGTGGTGTAGGCTTCGGCAATCCCGTCTGTGAGCATGACCTGCGAACCCTGCTCCGAGAGAGCGGCTTGTGCGGCGGCAACAAAAGCATCGCTCTCCGCGCCTTCGATCACCACAACGATGCCGGGGTTGGTGCAGAATTGCCCTGCCCCCATCGCAAGAGACGCTGCCCAGCCGTTGCCAAGCTCTTCGCCACGGTTTGCTACGGCGTCAGGTAGCATGAACATCGGGTTGATGGAGCCCAATTCACCGAAGAACGGGATCGGTTCCGGCCGCTGCGCGCAGAGGTCAAACAAGGCACGCCCGCCACCAAGCGAACCGGTGAAACCCACGGCTTTGATCAGCGGATGCTGGACCAGAGTTTGACCGACGGAGCGATCCCCGCCCTGCACCAGCGAGAAGACACCTTTGGGCATGTTGCATTTTTCGACGGCGGCGTGGATCGCCTCCGCGATGATTTCGCCCGTGCCGGGATGCGCGTCATGGCCTTTGACAACCACCGGACAACCGGCGGCCAGTGCTGCTGCCGTGTCGCCGCCCGCCGTGGAGAATGCGAGCGGGAAGTTCGACGCGCCAAAAACGGCAATCGGGCCGATGGGGCGCTGCATCATGCGCAGATCGGAGCGCGGCAAGGGCTGACGGTCCGGCAGGGCCTCGTCGTGGCGACGGTCGAGATAGTCTCCTTTGAGGATGTGATCTGCGAACAGGCGCAGCTGGCCGGTGGTGCGCCCGCGTTCGCCATTGAGGCGCCCCTCGGGCAGACCGCTTTCTTGCGAGCCGATCTCGGTGATTGCTTCGGCGCGGGCTTCGATCTCGTCGGCGATGGTGTTGAGAAAGGCGGCGCGTTCTTCGCGTGTGCTGTAGCCATAGGACCGGAACGCCTCTTCAGCCGCTTCACAGGCTGCGTTCACCAGTTCGGGTGTGCCTGCGGAAAATTCATGTGCGGGACCGTGAGCGGGCGCGGAATGAAACGTCTCCGTTGCGGAAACCCATTCGCCTGCGATCAGATGTTTGCCATGCGGGGTGAAAGTCATGTCATGTCCTTTTCATTTGTTGCTTGGAGTCTGAGCAACGAGGGCTGGCGCAGGGCAACCTGTGTCGTGCCTCTGTCTTACCGCCCTCACAACTGTTTCGTGCTGGCGTTTTTCCTATACGAAAAAATATAGCAACAAAAGCAAAAGGTCATGACGTTTTTGCGATATTCGCGTCGGGATGCGAGGCGGGCGGGCCAATCCCCTGCCCCGCCGCTATGATATTGCACATAGAACTTTTCGTTCAGGACGGCGCAGGTGGCGAGGCAGAGGGGAAGACGTGGGTTATGACAGAGCGGATTGTAGCGCTGTTCCCAGTTTCTCGATCAGTTCGCCGATCTGGTCATCCGTAAGGATAAACGGCGGGGCGAGCAGCACATGGTCGCCGCGTTGTCCGTCCACGGTGCCGCCCATCGGGTAACAGATCAGCCCCGCTTCGAAGGCCGCGGCTTTCACCCGCTTGTTGATCCCGCGCGCCGGATCGAAGGGGGATTTGCTTGCGCGATCCTCGACGATTTCCAGCCCACGAAACATACCGCGCCCACGGATGTCGCCGATATGGGGGTGATCGCCGAAAGCATCGCGCAGGGCTTGGTCGAGTTTCTCCCCCATTTGCGCAGCACGGGCAACCATGCCGCCGTCGGTCAGCTTGGTCACAACCGCATTGCCTGCCGCACAAGCGACCGGATGGCCGATATAGGTGTGGCCGTGTTGGAAAAAGCCGGAGCCTTGCACAAAGGCTTCATGAATGCGGTTGGTGCAAAGCGTGGCTCCGATGGGCTGATAGCCTGCGCCAAGCCCCTTGGCGATGGTGATGATGTCGGGAACGACGTCATCCTGTTCGCAGGCAAACAGAGTGCCCGTGCGCCCCATGCCACACATGACCTCGTCGAGAATCAGCAACACGCCATAGCGGTCGCAAATCTCGCGGATACGTTTGAAATATCCCGGCACCGCTGGCACAGCACCCAAGGTCGCCCCGACCACAGGTTCCGCGATAAAGGCGATCACCGTTTCGGGACCGACACGTTGAAGTTCGCTATCCAGTTCATTGGCAACACGCTGGCCATAGGCCTCAAGGCTCTCGCCCGCCTCTTGTCCACGATAGGCGTAGCAGGGCGAAATATGCGCGGTGTCGGCCAGAAGCGGCGCGAATTTCTCTTTACGCCAGACGTTACCGCCCGCCGCCAGCGCGCCCAAGGTGTTGCCGTGATAGCTTTGCTTGCGCGAAATGAAACGAGTGCGCTGCGGCTCTCCGGTTTCGACAAAATACTGCCGCGCCATTTTGAGAGCGGTTTCCACCGCTTCCGAGCCACCGGAAACGAAATAGACCCGATCTATCCCGTCTGGCGCATGGGCCACCAGCCGTTCGGCCAGAGCTTCGGCAGGGCCGGAGGTGAAAAAGCCGGTGTGGGCAAAATCGAGCGTGGCCACCTGTGTTTGAACCGCCGCAATCACATCCAGATCGGAATGCCCGAGACAAGATACCGCAGCGCCACCAGAGCCGTCGAGATATTGTTTGCCTGTGTCATCATAGATATAGGCCCCCTCGCCGCGTGTGGCTTTGGGCGGGGTGCTGCGGGAATTGCGGTAAAAAACATGAGTCATTTGATGCTCCGAGGACGAAAAGGGACCTGTTGGATGCGGCCCTTTCAAATTTGAAACACACCGATCAAATCTTGACAATATTTGAAACAATTGAAACAGTGCCCGACAACCTTTGTTTCCTGTAGGATGGTCTCGTGTCGGCAAGTTATCAGCAAAGGCTGGCGGAACATTACGCCGAATTGAGCCCGCGTTTGCGTGAGGCGGGGGATTATCTTGTCGAAAACCCGCTTGATGTGGCCACGCGCTCGCTCAGATCGGTTGCAACAGAGGCGCGAATCGCTCCGGCGACCTTCAGCCGTCTGGCGCGAGCCTTGGGATTTGAAACATTTGAAACCCTGCGCGATGCAGTGCGGGCGCAACTTGCGCTCAAGGTGTCAACTTTTGCCACACGCGCTAAAGACCTCAGAGAGGCTCCCGCCGGCGCGCCGGAGGGGATTCTCATGCGCTCTCTGGAACGGACCCAGAGCAATCTTGAGGAGCTTGTGCGAGGTCTTGATCCGGTCGAACTTGCAAAACTGGTCGATGTGTTGCACGAAGCGCGCCGCGTGCTCATTGTCGGGGCGTTGGGATCAACAGGGATCGCAGAATATGCAGGCTATATGGCCAATTTCTTGGGAGAAAAGTGGCGACTCGCCGGACGGATGGGGGCGTCCTACGGCTCTGCGCTCAGCGAGATGGACAAGCAGGATGCGATGATCGTCATCACCATGTCCCCCTCCGCGCGGGTGGCGGTAAACGCTGCCGAGATCGCCCGCCGCCAAGGGGTTCATGTGGCTGTCATCACCGACAGCTACGCATGTCCTGCCTTGCGCCATGCGAACAACTCTTTCATTATAACAGGGGAAAGTCCGAACTTTTTTAACACTTACACGACGACGGTTTTTTTCCTTGAGATGCTTATGGCAATGCTTGCACAAAAAGCCGGACCGGACGTCGTGGAACGGATATCAGAGATCGAGCGCCACAACAGGGCGCTTGGAGAAGTGGTCGATCTGTGAGGCACGTATGCCTCGGGAGGACCAAACATACCACTAAGGGGAGTCACTTATGACCAAACATATGAAATTCGGATTTGCTGCGGCAGCTGCGTCTGCGATGATCGCAGGCTCTGCAATGGCCGAAGAATTTGTCACCATCGGCACCGGCGGTGTGACCGGGGTGTATTACCCGACCGGCGGCGCGATCTGCCGTTTGGTCAACAAGAACCGCAAGGAAACCGGCGTGCGTTGCTCGGTCGAATCCACCGGCGGTTCCGTTTACAACGTGAACACGATCAAGGAAGGCGAGCTGGAATTCGGCGTTGCCCAATCCGACATCCAGTACAACGCTTACAACGGTGTTGTGCAGTTTGAAGGCGAGCCCTTCGAAGACCTGCGTGCCGTGTTCTCCGTGCACCCCGAGCCTTTCACTGTTGTGGCGCGTGCCGACTCTGGCGTGAAAGTCTTTGAAGACCTCAAAGGCAAGCGCATGAACATCGGCAACCCCGGTTCCGGTCAGCGCGCGACTATGGAAGTCGTGATGGAGAAACTTGGCTGGACCAGCGACGACTTCGCACTGGCGACCGAGTTGAAACCGTCCGAGCAGTCTGCTGCGCTCTGCGACAACCAGATTGACGCAATGGTCTACACTGTGGGTCACCCGTCGGGTTCGATTCAGGAAGCCACGACCGCTTGTGACTCGGTGCTCGTTGAAGTGGCCGGTCCTGCGATCGACGAACTGGTTGCAGACAACCCCTACTACCGCACCGCCACCATTCCGGGCGGCATGTATCGTGGCAATGACGAAGACGTGCATACGTTCGGTGTTGGTGCGACCATCGTGACCTCCGCTGATGTCTCCGAAGATGCGGTCTATGCGGTTGTTTCCGCCGTGTTCGAAAACTTCGAAGACTTCAAAGGTCTGCACCCTGCTTTCGCAAACCTGACGCCGGAAGAAATGATCAAAGACGGTCTGTCCGCTCCGCTGCACCCGGGTGCTGTGAAGTACTACAAAGAAAAAGGCTGGATGGAATAATCCGCCTTCGACTTCCCGGGCGGCACGTCATGTGCCGCCCTTTTCTCATAAAAATATAAGGGACGATGGGGATCAATGTCAGACACTGGGAAACAGGCTTTGAACGAGGCCGAGCTTCAGGAGCTGGTGGCGGCTTCTGATAGCGGCGCACGCAATGTGCCGGGAACATTGGGTAAGGTGATTGCGACAGTTGCGCTGTTGTGGTCGGTTTTCCAGGTGCTCCTGGCCTCTCCGATCGGGTTGAAGGTTCTGCCCGGTGATATGATCAACAACGCGCGGCAGATCCATCTTGCCTTCGCAATCTTCCTGTCGGCCATGGCCTATCCGCTGTTCAAATCGGCACCGAAGGCCTCCGTGCCGTGGTATGACTGGATTTTGGGTCTCGGCGGGGCGTTCCTCGCCATGTATGGCTATTTCTTCTACGAAAAAATCGTCGGCAACGGCGGGCTTGCGGATACGAGTGACTCCTATTTCGCGCTTGCGGGTCTCGCATTCCTGTTCATTGCAGCCTACCGCACACTCGGGCCGGTCATGGTGCTTCTAGCCATTGTTTTCCTTGGTTATGTCTTCTTTGGTGCCTCCGAAACCGTGCCGGACTCGATCCGCTGGGCGGGGGCCTCATTGCGCAAGGCCATGTCGCATATGTGGATCACGACCGAGGGCGTCTTTGGCATCGCGCTCAACGTCTCGACGCAATTCGTCTTCCTCTTCGTGCTCTTCGGTGCGCTGCTCGATAAAGCAGGCGCGGGCAACTATTTCATCAAAATGGCCTTCGGCGCTCTGGGACATCTGCGCGGTGGTCCGGCCAAGGCTGCTGTGGTCGGTTCTGCGGCAACAGGGCTGATTTCCGGCTCTTCGATTGCCAACGTGGTCACGACCGGCACATTCACTATTCCGTTGATGAAACGTGTGGGCTTTTCTGCCGAAAAAGCCGGTTCTGTCGAAGTGGCCTCCTCGGTGAACGGCCAGATCATGCCGCCGGTGATGGGTGCGGCCGCGTTCCTCATGGTGGAATATGTCGGCATTTCCTATTTCGAAGTGATCAAACACGCCTTTGTGCCTGCGATCATTTCCTACATCGCGCTGGTCTATATCGTTCACCTTGAAGCGGTGAAGAACAACATGCCGACCATCGGCAACAAGGTCGTGTCGCTCTGGCGCACGATCATGGGGATGTTCCTGTTCTTCGCGGGCTTTGGCGGGCTGTGTTATGCTACGCAATTCCCCGTGCGCCTCATCACCTCTATGGTGCCCGAAGGCAGCGGCTGGATTCTCGCCGTGGCGATTGCTCTGGTCTATGTCGGTCTGATCAAGCTGGCTGCGAAATCCGACGATCTCGAAATCGACGATCCTGATTCCGAATTGATGGAACTCCCGGATGTGGCCAAGCTCTGGACTGCCGGTCTCTACTATCTCCTGCCGATCATCGTTCTGGTCTATTTCCTGATGATCGAACGCAAGTCTCCGGGGCTTTCGGCCTTCTGGGCAACCTTCCTGTTGTTCTTCATCCTGCTGACGCAAAAGCCGCTCAAGGCAATCTTCCGTGGCGAAAGCGATGCGGTTGATCGCCTCAAAGAAGGTGTGGTCGATCTTGTTGAAGGTATGATTGACGGCGCGCGGAACATGATCGGGATCGGCCTTGCCACCGCAACGGCAGGGATCATCGTCGGCACCGTATCCCTCACCGGTATCGGTCAGGTGATGGCGGATTTTGTCGAGTTTCTCTCCGGCGGCAACCTGATCCTGATGCTTCTGTTCGTGGCGATCCTGTCGCTGATCCTCGGAATGGGCCTGCCGACGACGGCGAACTATATCGTTGTGTCCTCGCTCATGGTGTCCGTCGTGGTTGAACTTGGCGCGCAATCGGGTCTGATTGTGCCACTGATCGCCGTGCACCTCTTTGTGTTCTACTTCGGGATCATGGCGGATGTGACGCCCCCTGTGGGGCTGGCCAGTTTCGCCGCCGCTGCTGTGTCGGGGGGCGATGCGATCCGCACGGGGTTCACCGCTTTCTTCTACAGCTTGCGGACCGTGGCCTTGCCCTTTGTCTTCATCTTCAACACCGACCTTCTGTTGATTGATGTCACGCTGGTGCAAGGGATCATCGTCTTCATCGTGGCGACCATCGGTATTCTGGTGTTCACCGCAGCCACGATGGGCTTTTACATCACCAAGTCGCGGATCTGGGAAACAGTGGCACTTCTGCTTGTGGCCTTTACCCTCTTCCGTCCGGGGTTCTTCATGGACATGATCCAGCCCCCCTATCACGAGACCGCTCCCACGGCTGTCGCGCAGGCGCTTGAAGAAGCCCCCGCCGGTTCGCAGTTGCGGATCGTGGTGACAGGCCCTGATTTCGATACGCTGGAGCAAAAGGATGTCCACCTTGCGCTCACCGTGCCGGAGGCTGAAGGCGGAGATGCGCGTCTTGATGCGCTCGGGCTGATGCTTATGGCTGATGGCGACCGCATGATCATGGACGAGCCGATGTTCGGCACGCCCCTGTCGGAGCAACTGTCGAGCTTCGATTTCTACGGCGACGAGCCGGTGCAGATCACGAATGTTCAGGCTCCGGCCGACCAGCTTCCGAAAGAACTGATGTTCATTCCTGCGCTCATCCTCTTGGGCCTCGTGACCGTCCTGCAACGACGCCGGGCGGCCTCCAAGCGTGAATTCGAAGGAGAACCCGCATGACCCAGACCATTCTCTGTGCCGTTGACGTGAACCGCGTCAAAGACGAGGTGAAAGTCTTGCAAACCGCCGCACGTCTGGCTGCTGCCGAAAATGCGCAGCTCGACGTGATTACCGTGCTGCCCGATTACGGGATGAGCTGGGTGGGCGGTTACTTCGATGAGAAACACACGAAGGAAGCGCGCAAACACGCGAAAGAGGCGTTGAACAATCTGGTGGAAGAGGCCCTCGGGCCGGAAGCCAATGCAAATGTCCGTCATGTGGTGGCCGTGGGAACAGCCTATCACGAAATCCTCGAAACGGCGGAGAAGGACGGGGCCGACCTGATCGTGCTCGGGGCGCATCGGCCGGATTTGAAGGACTATCTTTTGGGGCCGAATGCTGCGCGTGTTGTGCGGCACTCCAAATGCTCGGTATATGTCGTGCGCTAATATCTGCACGATGTGGATTGTCTTGGCCTGCCCCGGAAACGTGGCAGGCCATTTTGTTTGGCATAATTACCGCAGTTGAAACCCCGTCATCAGCGGGTCGCGCTCATCGACAAAGATCGTGTTGTGACCAATAACACGGGCCCATCCGGCGACGCTCGGCAGAATGGCGTCGAAATCTCCAATTCGGGTTTCGCCTTCCACTTTGCAGGTGAACATCGTGCCGATGATGCTTTCATGGATGAAGGTGTCTCCGGTCTTGAGCCGTCCCCGCGCGTGAAGTTGCGCCATGCGTGCGGAGGAGCCTGTGCCGCAGGGGGAGCGGTCGATGGCCTTTTCGCCGTAGAACACAGCGTTGCGGGCATCCGCCTCAGCCTGCGTCGGGGCATCACACCACATGACATGGCTGACGCCGGAAATGCGCGGGTCGGTCGGGTGTTCGGGGGCCAGTGTCTCTTGCGCGGCGGCGCGGATGATCGGGCTGAGACGTTGAATGTCGCTCACAGTCATGTCGTCGAGGCCGGACCAGTTGTCCTGTGGTTCGATGATCACATAGTAATTGCCGCCATAGGAGAGATCGACTTTCAAGGCACCCAAGCCGTCGATGTTCAGGATCACATCACGGGCGTGCAGATAGGCGGGCACATTGAAAAGCCGCACCTGTTCGACATAGTTGCCGTTCTGCGTGTATTCGATGTCCACCTTCCCCGCGGGCGTCTCTAGCGAAAGCTGTCCGTCGGTGCGCGGAACGACGAGCCCTTCTTCCAAAGCGGCGGTCACCGTGCCGATTGTGCCGTGGCCGCACATGGGCAGGCAGCCGCTCACCTCGATAAAAAGTACGCCGATGTCACAGTCCTCGCGCGAAGACGGGTAGAGGATCGTGCCGGACATGACGTCATGGCCGCGTGGTTCGAACATGAGCGCCTGACGCACCCAATCATGATCCCGCTGAAAGATTTCGCGTTTCTCGGACATCGGAACGGCAGGAAGCTGTGGCCCACCACCGGCAACAACGCGCACAGGATTGCCGCAGGTGTGGGCATCCACACAAAAGAAACTATGTCTCATAACTCAGGCTCCATATGTGAACCGCTCGATCCGGTAGGGTGTCAGATCAAGGCTGGCTGGTTTGTCATCAATCAGGTCCGCCACAAGGCGTCCGGTTGTGGCGGCTTGCGTAAGGCCGAGGTGGCCGTGCCCGAAGGCGTGAATCACATTGCGGTTGTTCGGGGAGTGTCCGATGACCGGCAGGCTGTCGGGCGTGGCGGGGCGATGGCCGGACCACTGCACCCCTTGGCCGCTGTCGAGATCGGGCAAATAGCGTTTCGCCAGTTTCACCAGTGCTTCGGAGCGTTTGTAATTGGGTCTGGAGGTCAACCCGCCAAACTCCGCCGCGCCTCCGATGCGCAGCCCGGTTGCAAGTGGCGTTGCGACGAATTTGCGCTCTGCAAAAATGAGTTCGCGGGTGACGCTGATGCCCGGAGTTGGGAGGGTCGTATTATACCCGCGCTCGCTTTCGAGCAAAACACGGTCGCCGATGGAGGCGGCAAGCGGTTTGGACCACGCCCCCCCCGCAAGGACCACTAGATCGGCGCTGACATCAGCATCACCGTCCATCTCGATCCGAACACCTGTCGCGGTCTGGTTGATCCGCTTGGCCGCGCCGCGTGCGATAGTGGCGCCATTGCGCATAACCTTGTCCAGAAGACCGTTGTGAATGTCTTTGGGGTCAGAGACTTGCGACCATTGCGGGGTGAACATGGCCTTGTGCACAAGACCGCTGAGAGCCGGTTCAAGCTGGCGCGCCTCGTCTCCACTCATCGGGGTGCAGGTCACGCCATGCTGGCGTTTCAGCTCCCATTCCGCCGCATCCGCTTGAAAGGCCGTTTCACTTTCGTAGACGGTCAAAGCGCCGTGGTTGTAGAGTTTGTCTGATAGGCCTGCGCTGTTCAAAAGCGGCATCAGATCGTCATATGTGCGGCTGTTGAGCGTTGAGAGGGCTCCGGCGATCCGCTCCATCTCCGCACACGTGCTGACACGGGAAAAGCGCAGCATCCACGGCAGAAGTCGGGGTGCATGTGTCCAGCGCAGGCTCAGAGGGCCGAGCGGGTCGAGAAGCCATTTGGGCAGTTTGAGAAAGACTCCGGGGGCCGAGGCGGGGACAACTTCACTAACCGCGATCCCTCCGGCATTTCCGAATGAGGCCTTGTCGCCTTCAGGGTCCGGATCAACGAGCACGACCGTGTGACCGGATTGCAGGACATGCCACGCGCAGGCCAGACCAACGATCCCTGCGCCGATGATGGCGACTTTTTTATGTTGCATGGCCACTCCGATTCCCCTGTTTCAGGTGCTCTTTCCCTTGTACACGGGAAAAATAAATTGACAACTGTCGATTGGATCCAGTTTAAGGGTCGCAAGGTCAGAACAGAATCTTTGATGTGGCATCCTCTGCCGTGCGTTGTTGTTGTGACCATGCTTTTCAACGGGGCGCTGCGAGGCGGCTCTTTCACATCTGAATTTCAAAATTCCCGAAAGGAACAGGCAATGGCCATCTGGAAAGGCGTCTTCCCCGCTGTCACCACCAAGCTGAAAGAAGATGGTAGCGTTGATATTGACGCAACCAAAGCAAGCATCGAACGTCTCATCGAAAACGGCGTCTCCGGTGTGATCGTTCTTCCGATGCTGGGCGAGAATGCCTCCATGGAAATGGACGAGCGCAAAGCCATCATCCGTGCTGCGGTCGAGACTGCCGCAGGGCGTGTGCCGGTGCTGTCCGGTCTGGCGGAAACCACGCTGGAGCGCGCGAAGGCGTCTGCGAAAATCTATCAGGACTGCGGCGCGCAGGGTCTGATGGTCTTCCCGAGTCTTGGCTATAAAACCGATGATCGCGAAACCGTTGCGTGGTATAAAGGCATCGCCTCGGCCACGCCTTTGCCGATCATGATCTACAACAACCCGATTGCCTATGGTGTGGATTGCACGGTTGAGGTTCTCAAAGAACTCGTCGATACGCCTGAAATCGTTTGTATCAAGGAAGAAACCGGCGATATTCGTCGCGTGACTGATATGTATATCGCCTTCGGTGACCGGTTCAGCCTGTTCTGTGGCGTGGATGATCTCATCGTCGAGAGCAGTGCGCTGGGTGTGACTGGCTGGGTGTCCGGCATGACCAATGTCTGGCCAGCGGAATGTGTAAAACTCTTCGGCCTGTGTCAGGACGAGAAATATACGCAAGCCCGTGAACTCTATCAGGTGCTGACGCCGTCTTTCCACCTCGATACCCATGTGAAGCTGGTGCAATATATCAAGCTGGCCGAAAACCTCGTTTACGGTGCGCCGGAATGGGTGCGTGCCCCGCGTATGCCTTTGGTCGGTGACGAGCGCGATTTCGTCGTTGCCACGGTGACGGACGCCATTGAGAAACTGAAAACACTCTGAACCCCTGCAGAGTGTGAGGGCGGCCGCTTTCGGGTGGCCGCCTTTTGTATCGGCAGCTCTCCCCTCCCCTGTTCGCGTCTATGCCGCACCTGTCTCGTGTTTCAGGTGTTTGACTGCGTTTCCTATGGCGGTGGGCGGCAGATTATGTAAATCTGCGGGCTGGATCCAATAACACGGCGTCGGAATATACAATATGAAATCGGGAATGGGATTGACCAAAAGCCATAGTCTGAAACGCCAGAGCCTTCCCGAAGCCTTGGCAGATTCCCTGCGCGAGCGCATTTTGAACGGTGAATTCAAACCGGGCGAATCTCTGGTTCAGGAAGCTCTTGCCGAAGAATATGAATGTAGCCGTATGCCCGTGCGCGAGGCTTTTCGTCAGCTTGAGGCCGCAGGACTGATTGTCACCAAAGTGCACAAAGGGGCCGTTGTTGCCGCTATGCCCGCCGAGCAGGCGCAGGAACTCTACGAGCTGCGCGTCAATCTCGAAAGCGTTTTGCTGGAACTTGCGATTCCGAACATGACGGACGTCGATCTTGATACCTCCGAACAGGTGCTTCGTGAGCTTGAAAAAGCCTATGAGCAAAGAGACATCAACCGCTGGGGCTCACTGAACTGGGAATTCCACCGAAGCCTCTATGTGCCCGCCAACCGCACCCAAACCCTAGCGATTGTGCAAGGCGTCAACCTTCAGGTTGAGCGCTATGTCCGGCTTCAATTGTTGATTAGCGAGACATTCGAAGCCGCCCAGAAAGAGCACCGGGCGCTCCTTGAATATTGCCGCGCACGGAATGTCGAGGCGGCAGTGGCCCTGCTCAAACAGCATATTCGCGATGCCGGAGACAGCCTTGTGGCCTCGCTTGAGGCACGTTCCGTTGATGCGTGAGGCTCAGGGGGTCTCAACCGGCGTGGCAAAATGGGTCTTCATTTCGCGGGCCAGAATGTCTTTCCAGATTTCGATCAGCGGCTCTTCGGCATAGGTGCCATCGGCGCAGAACCGGTTGACGCAAATCCCGCGTAGCATACACAGGTTGAGCCGCAAGAGTTTCGAGGCCATCTCGTCGTCTGGATCAAGCCCCATCATCTGAATGGTGCGCCGGTCGCGTTTCTTTGACCATCGGGCCAGAGCCGCGCGCAACCGTGTCCCCAGATCAGGGTCCAGCCGCGCCGCCAGCATCAGTTCAAGAATGGCCAGATAGGTGCTTTTGGAAAACAGTTCGGTCCAAAGTGCGTCGATCAGCGCCTCTGTGCTCAAGCTGCCCTGCGCATCCAGTTCGCAAAAGGGCCATTCCTTTTCCCACTCCGCCAATACATATTCATAGGCCGCAACGAAAAGATCGTTCTTCGTCGGGAAATGGTAGTTCAGCGCGCCGCGAGACATTTTTCCGCGTTCGGAAATCAGCTTTGTGGACACACGTTCATAGCCGACTTCTGCCAGAACAGAGACCGTCGCCGCGCAAACGCGCCGCTGCATATCAACGGATTTCGCCTCTTGTTTGCTGAGGGGGCGCGGGGTCTGTGTCATAATCAATGTCTGGTCTTTCAATACACGTCTCGGATGCAGAAGGTTTGGCGTAAAATTATTATCACGTCAGGCGTTCTGGTAAATCACTCTATGAGCAACGGGGCATGAATTCCCGAGTCATACTGCGGGGGCATCGAGACTGCCTCAATTATAGTCATTCGTTTATAAAGCTGTCGTGGGGTGAATTTTCTTGAAAAAAACCTGCCCTACGCTGTTGTGCCCGCAGCCCTAGCTACCTCCGTCCTAACGCGTTGTTTTCTTTCCTTTGCCTGCGTTCGGGCAGGTCAATTCGATCCTCGCTCTTTTTGTTGCGAAAAGAAAGACGCTTGACGGGGGGAGGTCTCTGGTTATGGATACTGGATACAATCTACAAAATGAGGCGATCTCACGTCCCGACCAAGAGGACCGGATCGCTTCCACAGCTTGTGACGACCTCTGCTCTCTAACCCAATCCATAAAAACAACGCCCAACACAGACCAACCGGGAAGGATCACTCGAATGAAACTCAAACACAGCCTCATCGCGCTTATCTCCGCAGCGGCGACTTTCGGCACGGCGCAGACCGCCTTGGCCGAGACCAAATTCAACATGGCGAACGAATATGCCGACACGAGCTTTCAGGCCGACGGCGACCGCTTTTTCCTTGAGCGTGTCAATGAACTGACCAACGGCTCTGTGGCGATCGACTATTTCCCCGGTGGCGGGCTTGGCTATAAATCGGCGGATCACTTCTACGCGGTCTCGGATGCGGCGATTGATATTGCCAACACCTTTATCGGTCAGCTTTCGGGGGTCGATCCGATCTTCCTGCTCCCGTCCCAACCCTTTGTCGTGACGTCTGAGAAAGAAGCCAAAGTGTTGGAAGAGGTTCTGGCCTCTCGCTACGCCAAGACCTTTGCCGACAACAATCAGGTCTATCTCTTTTCCTCGCCTTGGCCTCCTTCGGGCTTGTGGTCGCGTGAGCCTGTGTCGGATACGGCCAGCTTGCAGGATTTGAAAGTGCGTGTGGCGGATGCCAATGCGACTATCGTTTTCCAAGAGGCCGGTGCCGCGCCCTTGCAACTGTCTTGGGGTGATGTGATGGCCCAGCTTGCCACCAACGCGCTGGATGCGGCGGTGACCTCGGCTGAAGGCGGGGTGATTTCCAAGCTTTGGGAATTCCTGCCGAATTATCTGGCGGTCAACTATACGACGCCGGTCAATGTTATTCACATGAACCTTGATGCTTTCGAAGCGTTGAGCGACGAGGAGCAGGTCGCCGTGCGCCAGGCCGCTCAAGAGACCGTGGACCGCCAGTGGGGTCTGTTGGCCGAACGTCTGCAAGAGAACTATGCGATCTTGCGCGAGAACAACGTGGATGTTGTCGAAGAAGTGCCTGCAGATGTGCTCGATACATTGCGCAGTGCATCGGATGCCTCGATGGCAAGCTGGCTGGAAAAAGCCGGTTCTGATGGCGCGGTCATTCTCGAAGAATACAAAAGCAAGATGCAATAACGCCCCTGTCACGAGGCGGCTGTCTGTCTGCCTCGTGATCTTACCCAAGCCTTTTGCAGTCTTATAAAGATGCATAATTTGGCAGCAAAAGTCCAAAAATATCAATATAAGATACGATGCTTCCCCAATGCCTGCGGCTCAGGTGTCGGAAAGCGCGTGAGGGAGAAGACTGAACAATGACCCGATACGAAAGATTTGTGGATCGCGTGACATCCCTGTCCGCCTATGCGGCAATGCTCTGCGTGGTGTTGATGGTGGGCCATATCCTGCTTGAGATCGTATTGCGCAATCTCTTCTCCAGATCGACCTTCGTCCTTGAGGAATTTGTCGGCTACGCAACAGCGGCGTCGGCGTTTTTCGGGCTGGGGGCGGCGTTGCGCGACGGGGAACTCATCCGTGTCGGGCTTCTGATGGAAGCCCTCGGCCCGATCCCCAGACGCTTTGTCGAAGGTATTTGTGCCCTGCTCGGTCTGACGACCATCAGCTTTCTGTGCTGGTTCCTCATCCGCACCGTGATGCGCAGTTGGGAACGGGGCACCACATCGACCTCCATTCTGGAAACCCCGCTCTGGATCCCGCAATCTCTGGTCGTAATTGGCCTTGTGTGTTTCGGGCTGCAACTTTCTGTCCATCTTCTTCAGGCCGTCACCGGACGTTTGCCTGAAAAAGCCGATCCCTCTCTCCACCCCGAACAGCAGGATACCTAATATGTCGTCAGTCGAAGTTGCCCTCGCCGTTCTGGTCATGCTTGTGGCCGCGCTCGGGTTCGGGGTCTGGATATTCATTGCCTTGCTGCTGGTGTCCGTCGCCGCTCTGGTGTTCATGCTGGATTTCACCTTTTTGAAAACCGGCGTCATCAATTCCACCATCATCCTGCGCGCCTCTAGCGCATGGGAGCTTTCCGCAATCCCGCTTTTTGTCTGGATGGGCGAGTTGATTTTCCGCACCGATATTGCACGGCGGCTCTTTAACGGTCTGGCCCCCATTGCCAATCTCGCGCCGGGGCGGATGTTGCACACCAATATCATGGGTTGCACGCTCTTTGCCGCCGTTTGCGGGTCCAGTGCGGCCACCACGGCGACAGTCGGGAAGATCACCATCAAGGAATTGAAAAGCCGTGGATATGACGAGACCCTTGCCATCGGTTCGCTGGCGGGCGCTGGCAGCCTAGGTCTTTTGATCCCGCCGTCCATCGTCATGATCGTCTATGGTGTGCTCGCCGAAGTATCGGTCGCCAAGCTCTTTGCAGCGGGTATTCTGCCCGGACTGTTGATCGCGGGGCTTTATTCCGGCTATGTCATGCTGCGCGCGACGGCCAATCCCGCGCTGGCCCCTGCGGCGAAGGTGCGTCTGACGCTGCCGGTGCTCGCACGCTCGATGATGGACCTGCTCCCTGTGGGCATCCTCATGGTTCTGGTGCTGGGCTCGATCTATAGCGGCATCGCCACCCCGACCGAAGCCGCCGCCGTAGGTGTTTTTGCGACACTGGTTCTGACGGGCGTGCAAAAGCAGTTGAGCTGGTCCGTGCTTTACGACTCGCTTTATGGCGCGATCAAACTTTCGGCGGTGATCTGTTCGCTTCTTGCTGCGGCGGCTGTGCTCTCTACAACCATGGGCTATCTGCGCGTGCCGCAACAAACCTCCGAAATGATTGCGCGGCTTGATCTGGGTCACTATCAACTCATCCTCGTGCTGGCCGTGTTCTACATTATCTTGGGGCTGTTTCTTGATGGTGTGTCCATCACCGTGATGAGCCTGCCGATCACCCTGCCCCTGATTGTCGCCGCCGGTATTGATCCGCTCTGGTTCGGTGTCTTTCTGGTCGTCATGATCGAACTTGGACAGATCACCCCGCCCATCGGCTTCAACTTGTTCATCCTGCAACGGTTGACGGACAAGAGCATTCTCACGGTCGCATGGTATGCCTTCCCCTTCTTTGTGCTTATGTGCATCGGGGCGGCGCTGCTTGCGGCATTCCCGCAAATCGCGCTCTGGCTACCCGAACTGATGACAGCCGCTAAATAACAAAGGCGATACCATGACCCGAAGCCCCTCCCTCACCACGGCTCTAGATGCGCTGGCGGAAAATCTGAGCGAGGGGCCTTCGGGTTTTTCCGCTTTTGTGCCTCCTCTTCAGAGTCTTATCGGCCCGTGCTATGTCGCGGTCTCCCTGTTGGAGCCGGAGACAAAGCTGCGGCGGATATATTCGAGCGAAGAAAACAACTATCCGGTCGGCAGCGTCAAAAGCATGGTCGGCACCGGCTGGGAAACCGCGCTGGTGATTGAAGGTCGCCACCTGTTCTCACCGGATGCAAACGCCCTCCACGTCGCGTTTCAGGATGCTCCTGCCATTCTCTATCTCGGCTTCGGCTGTGCCATCAATCTGCGGATCGCATGGGACGGGGTATTGCTCGGCTCTGTGAACCTCTTGGCGAAACCCGATGCGTTTGATGTGCAGAGCTTTCAACATGCCAAAGCCTTTGTCGCGCCTTTGACCTTGATGACGCTGCGCTACATCGAGCGGAACGGGGCTGACCTTTAGCGCCGGCCTCTTGGCGCCTACATAGCTCGTCCGCACAGATATTCCTAAAAGCGCCGATCACTCTGCATCAGACACAAAGAAGGGGGCCACCAAGTGGCCCCCCGTTTTCGCGCGTGGTCATGGTCTGCGCTGTTAGTAGGCCAGCGAGGGCAGCCACAATGTCAGGATCGGGAAGAGGATCAGGATGATCAGGGTCAGAAGGTCCATCGCCAGAAACCACGAGATGCCCCGAAAGATTTCCGGCAAGGTCACGCGGTTGTTCAGCGCCCCGTTGATCATATAGACATTCAACCCGATTGGCGGCGTGATCAGACCGACTTCGAGCAGTTTGATGACGATGATCCCGAACCAGACCGGATTGATGCCCGCCTCGTTCACCAGCGGCACAAGGATCGGCAGGGTCAGAAGCAACAGGCCGATACTGTCGATCAACATGCCAAGCACCAGAAAGATCACCGAGACTGCCAGAAGAATCCACCATGTCTCCGTGCTGACCGACAGGATCGCATCGGCGAAGGCCCGCGGGAAACCCGACAGGGCGAGGAAGCGGGTGAAGAACAGCGACCCGATCAGGATGATAAAGATAGACGCAGTCGAGATGATCGCCTGAGAGACCGCCTCGAACAAGGCCGCGCGGGTCAGTTTGCGGCGGACAATCGCAATGATCAGAGCCGCAAACGCGCCGAGCGCACCGGCTTCGGTGGGAGAAAAGACGCCGGTGAAAATCCCGCCAAGCACAACAAGGATCAGCGTGGGCAAGGGCCAGACATCGCGAAAGGCTTCGCGGCGTTCTTCTTCGGTCGGGTTGACCTGAACCGTGCCGGCAAGCGAGGGCTTGAGTTTGACGCGGATCATGATCATCGCCATGTAGATCAGCGCGGAGAGGATGCCCGGAATGAAACCGGCCATAAAGAGCTGGCCCACAGAGACCTGCGCATAGACCCCGTAAAGGATAAGCAGGACCGAGGGCGGGATCAGCGAGCCCAAAGTGCCAGAGGCCGCAATCGTGCCCGTTGCCAGACCACGATCATAACCGTTATCGAGCATTTCCGGCACGGCCATACGCGACATGGCCGAGGCAGTTGCAACCGAAGACCCGGACGCCGCCGCGAAAAAGGCACAAGCCCCCACCGAGGTGATCGCCAGACCGCCGGGCAGTTTCGCCAGATACAGCCGAAGCGCGAGAAACAGCCCCCGCGTCATATCGGTGGAGGAGCACAGAAACCCCATCAACAAAAACATGGGTGCCGCCGAAAGTTCCCATGAGCCGACATAGTCAAACGGTGTGGCCGAGATCATGCCCCAGGCGACGTTCATATTGAACATGAACCCGATGCCTGCAATGGACACCAGCCCGAGCGCCAGCCCGATCGGCACACGGATTGCGATCAGGATCAACGCGGCAAAGACGCCTGCGATGCCGATTTCTAGGTTGCTCATTAGGGGAAGTCCTTCGTTGTGCCGTGTCGTGTGGGAGATGTTAGGTGATGCGGTCGGGCGTTTGTGAAAGCGCTGCGCCGCATCAGAGCGCCTCGCGGCGGGAGATCGCCTTCAACAGATTGGCGAGAACCGCGAACAGAACGCCGATAAAGCCGACGGGCAAAGCCCAACGCGCAGGCCAGATCAAAAAGCGGAAGTTGCTCATGGCCTCCTCGCCGCGTTGTGTGGCGCTGATGGCATCTTGCAGGGATTGCCAGAACAGCATCCCGAAAAAGATCAGGCCCAGCACACAGGCAAAGATATAGAGGCCCAGTTGCACGGGTTTGGGCATTTTCTGCACGAAAAGATCAACGCGGATATTTTCGTTTCGGTGCTCGACGAAGCCGAAGGCGAGAAAGACCAGAGCGACCATGTAGTAGAAGGAAACCCACTCCAATGTGCCGACGATTTGGCCGTTGAAAAAATACCGGACACTCACATCAAGGGTGATGTGAAACATCATCAATACCATGACAATGCAAGCGGCGGTGGCTGTCCCGATGTTGAGCCAGCGGATCGCGTTGAGTAAGAACTGCATCGCAACGTCCTGTATGTAGCTGATATGTAGCTGAATGGAGAGCGGGCCCGCAGGAGATGCGAGCCCGCAGGTGTTTACTCGACACCGTAAGTGGCCGGATCGATCTTGCTAAAGATTTCTTCCATAGCCAGCGCGGTCAGGGCATCTTCGTCGGTCGGTTCGATGTTCGCCAGAAGGTCGGCCCATTTCTGCATCGTATCCTGGAAGTCGCCAATCAGCGCTTCCGGATCTGCGACACCCGCAGCTTCGGCTTTCTCGATTGCGCCTTCAGCGGCTTTGGCGCGGAAGGTGGTGACGTGATCAACCAGATCCTGCTCCGGCTCATAGACATTGCCACCCGCCTCGATAGACGCGGCGAGACCGGCGTCAACCTTGGCATTATAGGCAATCACCATGCGGGCCATCGAACGGGCGGAGGCTTCCATCAGGTCGGCGCGGTTTTCCGGTGTGAGCGAGGCCCAGAAATCGACGTTATAGCCCCACTGCGGGCCGGACCAATACATGCCCGTGGAGAGCAGGGTGGTGTGTTCCGCCACTTCGAGAAGCGAACGGTCCAGAAGGTCGCTGGCCGCGTTTGTGGCGCAATCGAGCGTGCCGCGTTCCAGACCGGTATACATTTCGCTCGAAGGCACGTTGACGGGAATGCCACCGGCATCTTCGACCCAGACAGACACCGCAGAACCCGCTGTGCGGATGCGTTTGCCGGCCATCTCTTCGAGATTGCGCACGGGGCTGGAACACATCAGCACATAGGCCGGAGTGGCATAGGCACCGAGATAGACCAGCTTGCTGTCTTTCCATTCCTGAAGCTGGGCTTCGTTGGTCATCGAGAACTCGGCCACAGCGAAAATCGCGGTCAGCGGATCGGAATAGGCAAAGCCGAGATCCTGCACCGCGTTGGAAACGGGCAGATCGGAGGGCGTGTAGACGGCGGCGTGGTGCGCGACCTGAACGACATTGTCCTGAATGCCCTGCATGGAGGCACGCGGTGCCAGAAGCACAGTGCCGGTGAAGACTTCGGGCACCAGTTCGCCATCGGACAGTTCTTCGACCAGTTCGGCCCAGCGGATATAGCCCTCGCCGGACATCGGCACAGCTCCGTCATAGAAGCTGTTGGCGATGAAATTCGTTTCGGCCACGGCGGAACCCGCCATAAGTCCGGCAAGTGCCGTGTAAGTCAGAAGTTTTTTCATTGGTCGTTCCCTGTTGGTTAAGGATGTGTGACCGCCCGCAGTCGTTGTTGTGTTTCGCGGGCTGGCCAGAGTGGTATCGGTGTGAAGTGTGGGTGGTAAGGGAAGGCATTGCGCCTTCCCGCTATCAGGAAAGCGCGGCCGTTTTCTTGACGACTTGGCCTTCTTTCATAATGAACGGCATATGGGCACCCTGACCAGTCAAAAGCGCCAGATCGTCCAGCGGGTTGCCATCGACCGCGATGATGTCGGCGAAGGCTCCCGGGGCGATCTCCCCGATCTGGCCTTCCATCCGCAGCACCTTGGCCGCATCGACCGTGGCAGACCGGATTACCGCATCCGAAGGCAGATACCGCCCGCGCAGGGTGAACTCGCCCGATTGTTCCGGATGCATCCCGCCGAGCAAATCCGAGCCGTAGCCCATCAGAACACCCGCCTTGTGCATCTTTTCAAGGCGTTCGAGACCGGCCTCGCGCACATCCACCACCTTGGCAACGGATTCCGCAGGCATGCCGAACTCCGCGCCCGACTTGGCAAGAATGTCATAGGTGATGTTGGTCGGCACAACCGCAATGCCCTCTTTCGCCACCCGCTCGATGGTGGAGTCTGACATCAGGTTGCCGTGCTCGATACATTCGAACCCGCAATCCAGTGCGCGGACAATGGCTTCGTCGCAATAGAGGTGGCCGGTCGCATAGGTGCCAAAGCCCTTGGCGATCTCGACCATGGCTTTCAATTCTTCGACGGAGAAGACCAGATAGCCAACCGGATCGGAAGGCGAGGACACCCCGCCATCGGCCATCACCTTGACGAATTGCGCACCGTTTTTAAGCTCTTCACGCACCGCGCGCTGGATTTCCGGCACGCCATCACATTTGCGACCCAAAGTGCCAAGCACCTCTGGATACCAGCTCACATCACGGTTGCTGAACGGACCACGGTAATCCGTGTGCCCGCCGGTTTGCGACAGAGCCTTGCCACAGATCACCAGACGCGGGCCGAGAAAGGCTCCTTCTTCGACAGCGAGTTGCAGACCGCGATCCGCGCCACCCAAATCCCGAACCGTGGTAAAGCCCCGCATCAGCATGTCGCGCATGATCTGGCCACTGCGGGCGGCGACAAGCGATGTCGGCAGTTCGGCGTTCAGGCCCAGATTGGCGGTGGTGGCAATGACATGCACATGGCAATCGGTCAGACCCGGCATGACCGTCAGGCCCGCCATATCAAACACCTGCTCTGCATCGGCGGTCACATCCTTGCCAACCTCTTTGATCTGGCCGCCTTCAATGACGATCCCCACCGGATCGGTCGGTTCCGGAGATGTCCCGTCTACAATTCTGGCGTTCTTGAGCAAAGTAAGTGTCATCTGTTGTCCTAACTCGTATGCGTGGCACGGCTTGCGTTCGCATATATGTGTTGTCGATGGGGTCGCTGGCCCCGCCTTGGTCTTGGCGCCGATACGGCATGACGATGCAAATGCGTCGTTATGTGTCCCGCGCGGGTTTCGGATGTGCACCATTCGTTCGGGCAAGTGCGACATATCTGCACAGCCTTAGGGGCGGAGGTCAGAGGTGCAAATAAAAAAAGCTGTCCAGACTGTTTTTTTTATGAATGCGCGAAAAGAGCCTAAGTTTTGTGCTTTTTTCAATCACATATCCGGAAGTTTCCATTCCCCTGCCCCTTTTCGCGACGGTTCGAAACCGCAGGACAGACGGAGGTAGGTTCGGAGATTCGGCGCGGGAGCATGTGGTAGAGCATTCGCGCGTCCTACGAAAAGATTACGGACGGCAAAGCTGGCATTCGTCGCAATAGGCCGCCACGACGGTCCATTCCTCGGAGAGCACTTCAACCTCATGCACACAGCCCGGCGGCACGCGCAGCGCGGTGCCCGGCTTCATAAAGAACTCCTGCCCATTGGCGCGCAGGACCGCTTCGCCGGACAGGGTAAGCGTGACCTCGTCGCGCGGATGGCAATGGGCAACGCTGCGTGCGCCCTTCTTGCCGGTGGTGACGCTGAGTTTGATAAACCCCTCGCCGCGCTCTTTAGGGGAAAACAGGGTCTTTTGTTCAAAGTCATAGAGTTGGACGGGCGAGACCAGATCGGTTTCCACCAGTTCGGGGTTCTGTGCGCTCATCTCGGCTCTCCAATCCTTGTTTGCCCCCGTGTATCTGCACTCCGGCGGTTTATCCATCGGTGAATGACGCGCCGCGCCAGCCCTTATCCGGCGTAAACCACTTCAGTGCCCCAGCTTGCGCAGGAGGCAGCAAGGTCGGGGGCGACTTCTAGGTCTGTGAAAAACGCGTCCACATCTGCAAGTGACGCGATCCGCGCCGGTGCGCTGCGGGAGAATTTGGTGTGGTCCGAGACGAGATAGGTCTTGCGGGACTGGCGCAGGATGGTCTGGCTGACATTGACCTCCTGAATGTCGAAATCGAGAAAATCCCCGTCCTGATCCAGCGCGGAACAGCCGATCACCGCGAGATCGAATTTGAACTTCTGGATGGTCTGTGCCGCCAATGTGCCGACCAGCCCGCCGTCCGAACGCCGCAAATGTCCGCCGGTGACGATGACTTCGCATTTCGGATTGGTGGCGAGAATATTGGCCACGTTCATATTGTTGGTCACCACCATAAGCCCCTCATGCTGGAGCAATTCCTGCGCCACCGCTTCCGTGCTTGTGCCGATGTTGAGAAACAGGGAGATGTCGTTCGGAATACGCGCGGCACAGGCCCGCGCGATGGCGGTTTTCGCCTCGGCATTGAGCAGCCGCCGATCCTCATAGCCGATATTCGTTGTGCCCGAAGGCATCACCGCCCCGCCATGCACCCGTTCCAGCCGCCCTTCATCCGCAAGTTCGGAGAGATCGCGGCGGATCGTTTGAAGTGTCACACCGAAATGCTCGGCGAGGTCTTCTACCGTCACTTTTCCAGTCTTTCGGGCGATCTCGACGATTTCGGGATGACGGAAGTTGTTGGACATATCGGTTCGCTTTGGTTCGTTTTGGCTATGTATTCCTTAAAAGACCCTATTACCCCTCCGCGAATCCAGTTGATTCTTGTCGGTAGGGCAAAAAAATCCGAAATCCGACTTTGCAGGCGCAGAAATTGCACAAATGCGTGTTTCCCAAAATATTGAAATTCGGTGATAAATTATAAAACGAACAAAAACGAAAAAATGAACTTGCGAGTTTTCGCTATTCGCGTGTAGGTTTTTTGCGAAGGCACGGAGGACCAAGCGTGAACGGACAGCAAGTTTCGAATCCGGTCGATCTGTTTGTGATCGGCGGCGGCATAAATGGCTGCGGAATTGCGCGTGACGCCGCAGGGCGCGGCTATTCCGTGACGCTTGCGGAGATGGATGATCTCGCCTCTGCCACCTCGTCAGCCTCGACCAAACTGTTCCACGGGGGCTTGCGCTATCTGGAGTATTTCGAGGTGCGGTTGGTGCGCGAGGCGCTGATTGAACGCGAAGTTCTGTTGCGCGCCATGCCTCATATCAGCTGGCCGATGCGCTTTGTGCTACCCTATCACAAGGATATGCGGTTCGAGGCGGAAACACCGACCTCCAAGCTGCTCTCCGTTGTGATGCCGTGGATGAAGGGACGCCGCCCCGCATGGCTGATCCGTTTGGGCCTGTTCCTCTATGACCATCTGGGCGGGCGCAAAATCCTTCCGGCCACAGAGACCCGTGATCTGCGAGACTCGCCAGAGGGTGCGCCGCTGCAAGAGCGGTTTGCCAAGGCTTACGAGTATTCCGATTGCTGGGTCGAGGATTCGCGTCTCGTCGCGCTCAATGCCCGCGATGCCGAGGCACGCGGGGCGACGATCATGACCCGCACCAAAGTCACCCGCGCCGCCCGCGAAGGCGATTTGTGGCGCATTGAAGTGCAGGACATGGAAAGCGGTGCGACACAGACCCATTACGCAAAAATGCTGGTGAATGCAGCGGGGCCTTGGGTTGGCAATGTCATTCACGAGACGATTGACCTGCCCTCGAAAGAAGGCGTTCGCCTCGTGCGTGGCAGCCATATCGTGACGCGCAAGCTTTACGATCACGACAAATGTTACTTCTTTCAGGGCACAGACGGGCGTATCATTTTTGCCATTCCCTACGAGACGGATTTTACCCTGATCGGCACCACGGATGCGGAGCATCGCGACCCGTCGGAGAAACCTTTCTGCACCGATGAGGAACGCGATTACCTGATCGCTTTTGCCAATAAATATTTCAAAGAACCGATTGCTGCAGAAGATGTGGTTTGGAGCTATTCCGGTGTGCGCCCGCTCTATGACGATGGCGCGTCATCGGCGACAGCGGCCACGCGGGACTATACGCTCAAGGTGGATGCCACAGCTGGCGCACCGGTGCTCAATATTTTCGGCGGCAAGATCACGACCTATCGTCGCCTTGCCGAAAGCGCGCTGGAAAAGATTGCAGAACATCTGCCGGACGCGACGGGCCCGTGGACGGCAGGTGTGCCGCTCGCGGGGGGCGATTTTCCGGTGAATGGGGTCGCGGATTTGGTTGGCCAGTTGCGCGCCCGTTATCCGTTTCTGACGGATCGCTGGGCCAAGCGGCTGGTGCGCGCCTACGGGACCGAAGCACAGGTGTTGCTTGGCACGGCGAAAACTGTTGATGATCTGGGAGAGGATTTCGGTGCGACACTGAGTGAGGCGGAGGTTGTCTGGCTCATGGATCACGAATATGCGCGCACCGCCGAAGATGTGATCTGGCGGCGTTCGAAACTCGGGCTCCGGCTCGATGCGGCACAGATTGCGACACTGGAGGAATGGATGAAAACCCGACGCGAACGGGTGGCCGCGGCAGAGTAGCCGAAGCGGCCAGACAGAAATCAGGCGCGGGGAGGAGGACCTTATGACGCTGGAATTACAGGGCGTGTCAAAGACCGTGGAGGGGCAGACACATATTGCCCCGACCGATTTGACGCTCGAAAAAGGCACGATGAATGTGCTGCTTGGGCCGACATTGTCGGGCAAGACATCGCTGATGCGTCTTATGGCGGGGCTGGATCAGCCCAGTTCGGGGCGGATCATTTGGGACGGGCAGGATGTGACCTGCATGCGGGTGCAGGACCGGCGTGTGGCGATGGTTTATCAGCAGTTCATCAACTACCCGTCGATGAGCGTCTATAACAACATCGCCTCGCCGCTGCGGCTGATGGGGGTCTCCCGTGCGGAGATCGACCGCCGCGTGCGCGAGAGCGCCGAGATGATGAAGCTCACCCCGATGCTGGAGCGCAAGCCGCTTGAACTGTCCGGCGGGCAACAACAACGCTGCGCCCTTGCGCGGGCCTTGGTCAAGAATGCAGGGCTGGTGCTGCTCGACGAGCCTCTGGCCAATCTCGACTACAAGCTGCGCGAGGAATTGCGCATCGAGATTCCGAAAATTTTCGAAGCCTCGGGTGCGATTTTCGTCTATGCGACCACAGAGCCCGAAGAGGCGCTTTTGCTGGGAGGCAACACGGCGACGCTCTGGGAGGGCCGCGTGACGCAATTCGGGCCGACGCCCTCTGTCTATCGCCAGCCTGTCGATGCCACCACGGCGCGGGTGTTCTCCGATCCGCCGATGAATTTCCTGCAAATCGCCAAGACGGGCGAGCAGCTGATGTTCGGAGACGGTCAGAGCACCAAAGCCACAGGCAAGCTCGCGGACCTGCCCGACGGGCGCTATATGGCGGGGTTCCGTCCGAACCATCTGGAAATCCTCCAACATTCGGAGACAGCCCTGAAATTTACAACCCGCCTGCATGTGACGGAGCTGACCGGCTCAGAAACCTTTGTGCATCTGGACCACCACGGCGCGCGCTGGGTCGGGCTGATCCACGGGGTGCATGATCTCGACATCGGCGCCGCGCTCGACGTCTGGCTCGATCCGCGTCACGTCTATGTATTCGGTGAAGACGGGCGTCTCGTTGCGCCTGCTGCCTATGCGATGGCAGCGTAAGGGAGGCGGAAATGGCACGTATAACACTCGATAACCTCGCGCATTCCTACATGGCAAACCCTGCCTCGGAAGCGGATTTTGCGCTCAAGGAACTCAATTACGACTGGGAAGATGGCGAGGCTTATGCGCTTTTGGGCGCGTCGGGCTGTGGCAAGTCCACGCTGCTCAACATCATCTCGGGGCTATTGATGCCGTCGCAGGGCCGTATCCTGTTCGATGGCAAGGATGTGACCCATGCCCCCACCGCAGAACGCAACATCGCGCAGGTGTTCCAGTTCCCCGTGGTCTACGACACGATGACGGTGCAGGACAATCTGGCCTTCCCGCTGCGCAACCGTGGCCGCGACGAAGCCTATGTGGCCGAGCGCGTTCAGGAGATCGCGCGGATGATCGGCATGGAAGACATGCTGCGCAAAAAGGCGCGCGGCCTTGGGGCGGATGCGAAACAGAAGATTTCTCTGGGCCGTGGCATGGTGCGCAAGGATGTGAATGCGTTGTTGTTCGACGAGCCGCTGACGGTGATCGACCCACATATGAAATGGGAATTGCGCACGCAACTCAAGAAACTGCATCACGATTTCGGTCACACCATGATCTACGTCACCCATGACCAGACGGAGGCCCTGACCTTCGCTGACAAGGTGGTGGTGATGTATGACGGGCGGGTGGTCCAGATCGGCACACCCGAAGAGCTTTTCGAACGTCCGGAACATACATTCGTCGGCTATTTTATCGGCTCGCCGGGGATGAATGTCATCCCCGCGAAAGTCGAGGGACGGACAGCCTATGTCAACGGGGCGGAGGTCGCGCTGTCTTCGGGATATGCGCCCTTGAGCGGCAAGGTCGAAATTGGCGTGCGGCCCGAATTTGTGCGCCTGAGCGAGAGCGAAGGCCTGCCCGTGAAAATCCGCCGCATTGAGGATGCGGGACGGCACAAGATCATCCGCGCCGAATGTTTCGGTCAGGACATCAACATCATTTCCGGCGAAGACGATCCGGTGCGCGCGGACATGACCCGCGTCACCTTCGACGCCGCGAAAGTGAATGTCTATGCGAATGACTGGCGCGTGGCGCCGACAGAGGGGGAGGCCGCCTGATGCAACAGAAAACCACCAATCAGAAAGCATGGTTCCTCGTGCTGCCCGTGCTGATCCTTGTGGCCTTTTCCGCCGTGATCCCGCTTATGACCGTGGTCAACTATTCGGTGCAGGACACGTTCGGCAACAACCAGTTCTTCTGGGCCGGTCTCGAATGGTTCGAGGAGATGCTGAGCGACGAGCGCATGTGGAATGCCCTGCAACGCCAACTTATGTTCTCCGGCATCATTCTGGCCATTGAAATTCCGCTGGGCATTTTCGTGGCGCTCAACATGCCGAAATCCGGCTTCTGGTCGTCCTTCTGCCTTGTGGTCATGTCCCTGCCGCTGCTCATCCCGTGGAATGTGGTTGGCACGATCTGGCAGATTTTCGGACGCGTGGACATCGGGCTTTTGGGCCATACGCTTGAGGCTCTCGGGATCAACTACAACTACACGCAGAACACGATCTCCGCATGGATCACCATCATCGTCATGGATGTCTGGCACTGGACCTCGCTTGTCGCGCTTCTGGCCTTTGCCGGTCTGAAATCTATCCCCGATGCCTATTATCAGGCGGCGCGGATTGATCAGGCGAGCCGCTGGAAGGTGTTCCGCTTTATCGAACTGCCCAAGATGATGGGCGTGCTGATGATTGCGATCCTGCTGCGCTTTATGGACAGTTTCATGATCTATACGGAGCCGTTCGTTGTCACGGGCGGAGGTCCGGGCAATGCCACGACTCTTCTGTCCATCGACCTTGTGAAAATGGCGCTGGGGCAGTTCGACCTCGGACCCGCCGCCGCCTTTTCCCTGATGTATTTCCTCGTGATCCTTTTGATCTCATGGGTGTTCTACACCGTGATGGTCAATCTCGACAAAAAGGGCCTCTAAGATGACAGACGCAACCGCACCTGTTGCCGCAACCAAGCGGCGGAGTCTTCCCAAGGTCAACAGCCGCGCTGTGGTGATGACGGTCTATCTCGTGTTCCTGATGCTGCCGATCTACTGGCTGATCAACATGAGCCTGAAAACCAATGCCGAGATTCTGGGCAGTTTCTCGCTCTGGCCGCGTGATCTGACATTTGCCAATTACGTCACCATCCTCACCGACGAGGCGTGGTATATGGGCTATGTCAATTCGATGATCTATGTGGTGATGAACACGGCGATCTCGCTGGCTGTGGCGCTGCCCGCCGCCTATGCCTTTTCGCGCTATAACTTCCTTGGTGACAAGCACCTGTTCTTCTGGCTGCTGACCAACCGCATGGCACCGCCTGCGGTATTCGCCCTGCCGTTTTTCCAGCTCTATTCCTCGATCGGGCTGTTCGACACGCATATCGCTGTGGCGCTGGCGCATTGCCTGTTCAACGTGCCGCTGGCGGTCTGGATCCTCGAAGGGTTCATGCGCGGCGTGCCCAAGGAAATCGACGAGACCGCCTATATCGACGGCTACAGCTTCGGGCGGTTCTTCGTGAAGATCTTCATGCCGCTCATCGCGTCAGGCATCGGGGTTGCGGCGTTCTTTTGCTTCATGTTCAGCTGGGTCGAGCTTTTGCTCTCGCGCACGCTCACCTCGGTAGATGCCAAGCCCATTGCCGCCACCATGACGCGCACCGTCGGGGCCGCCGGTGTCGACTGGGGCGTTCTGGCCGCCGCAGGGGTGCTGACCATCGTGCCGGGTGCGCTCGTCATCTGGTTTGTCCGTAACTACATCGCCAAGGGCTTTGCCCTCGGGCGGGTCTGATCGCAGGAGGATCGAACAATGGATTGGATGGCATGGACTTGGCCGACCGCCGCATTTTTCGCAACGATTGCGACGCTGTTGGTGATCTTCACCGTCTTGGCGATCAAATTTCCCGAAACGCCGCGCGTTGGCGTTTTGCGGATCGAGACCACAAGGGGGGATCGACTGTTCATCACCCTTTTGGGGTCGGCTTTCATCAATCTCGCGTGGCTGGGCCTTGTCGGCACGGCACAGCCCGCCGCGCTGATTGTGTGTCTCCTCTATGCCGCAGCGGTGTTCCGCTGGGTGTAAAGGAGTGCGAACCGGCGCGGGGAGCGCCGGTTTTGGAACGTCGAATGGATTGGGTTCAATTAGGGAGGAAACTATGAACCAGACGATCAAATCAACCACGGCCGTGGCGCTTGCGCTCGGCATCCTGTGCGGTCCGGCATGGGCCGATATGGAGGCGGCGAAGGAATTCCTCGACGCCGAAATCGGAGATATGTCCGCGCTGACGCGGGCAGATCAGGAAGCCGAAATGCAATGGTTCATCGATGCCGCCGAACCGTTCAAAGGCATGGCGATCAAGGTCGTCTCCGAGACCATCACCACCCATGAATACGAAAGTCAGGTGCTTGCACCGGCGTTCGAGGCCATCACCGGAATCAAGGTCACTCATGACCTGATCGGCGAAGGCGATGTGGTCGAGAAACTCCAGACCCAGATGCAGTCGGGCGAGAATATCTACGACGCCTATGTGAACGACAGCGACCTGATCGGCACCCACTGGCGCTATCAACAGGTGCGCAACCTCACTGACTTCATGGCAAACGAGGGCGCGGATGTGACCAACCCCGGCCTTGATCTCGATGACTTCATCGGGTTGCAGTTCACCACCGCCCCCGATGGCAAGCTCTACCAGCTTCCCGACCAGCAATTCGCCAACCTCTACTGGTTCCGCAATGACTGGTTCACCGACCCCGAAATCATGGCCGAATTCAAAGAGAAATACGGCTATGATCTGGGTGTTCCGGTCAACTGGTCGGCCTATGAGGACATCGCGGAGTTCTTCACCGGTCGCGAGATTGACGGGGTCGAGGTCTACGGCTCGATGGACTATGGCAAGAAGGACCCGTCCCTCGGCTGGCGCTACACCGATGCGTGGATGTCCATGGCGGGCATGGGCGACAAGGGCGAACCCAACGGCCTTCCGGTCGATGAATGGGGCATTCGCGTCAACGAAAATTCCCAGCCGGTCGGTGCCTGTATGGCCCGCGGTGGTGCGGCCAACAGCCCTGCTGCCGTCTATGCGGTGGAAAAAGCCGTGGAATGGCTCAACAAATACTCCCCGCCCTCGGCGATGGGGATGACCTTCTCCGAGGCCGGTCCGGTTCCGGGTCAGGGCAACATCGCGCAGCAGATGTTCATGTATACCACCTTTGTCGCACCGCTGGTCGACAGCCCTGCCGTGATGAACGAGGACGGCACGCCGAAATGGCGCCTCGCCCCCTCGCCGCATGGTGTCTATTGGGAAGAGGGCATGAAAGTCGGCTATCAGGACGTGGGCTCGTGGACGCTGATGAAATCCACACCGGAAGACCGTGCCAAAGCCGCATGGCTCTACGCGCAATTCGTCACCTCCAAAACGGTGGATGTGAAGAAATCCCATATCGGCCTGACCTTCATCCGCGAAAGCTCGATCCAGCACGATAGCTTTACGGATCGTGCGCCGAAACTCGGCGGTCTGGTCGAATTCTACCGCTCACCGGACCGTGTGCGCTGGTCGCCTACAGGCACCAACGTGCCGGACTATCCGAAACTCGCCCAACTGTGGTGGCAGAATATCGGTGACGCCATGTCCGGTGCCAAAACCGCACAAGAGGCTCTCGACAGCCTGTGTTCTGACATGGAACGCGTGATGGAACGTCTCGAACGTGCGGGCATTCAGGGCGACCTTGGTCCTGTGATGAACGACGAAAAAGACGCGGCAGAATGGCTCGCGATGGAAGGTTCGCCGAAACCGGCCATCGAGATGGAGCGCGAAGAACCGCAAACTGTTGCCTATGACGACCTCGTGGCGTCCTGGCAGTAAACAAACTTCGGGTGGAGCTTCGGCTCCGCCCATTTCTCTTTTACGCCATGGCCCTTCGGGGCTATTGCCTTGAAGAGACAAGACAACTGACACTGGCAAACCCTCGGGAGGATGTGCGTGACCTATATTCTAGCCATTGATCAAGGAACAACCTCGACGCGGGCGATCCTGTTTGACCAGAGCCTGTCTGTGACAGCCACCGCGCAAGAGGAATTCACACAGCATTTCCCCCAAAGCGGCTGGGTCGAACATGGGTCCTCCGATCTCTGGTCCACCACGGCGGCCACCTGTCGCTCGGTGATCGAGAAGGCGGGGATTGGCGCGCAGGAAATTGTGGCCCTTGGCATCACCAACCAGCGCGAGACCACTCTGGTCTGGGACCGCGCGACAGGTAAGCCCGTTCATAACGCCATCGTCTGGCAGGACCGCCGCACCTCGGAGTTTTGCAAGGCGCTCAAGGCGGAAGGTTTCGAAGAGGTGGTGACGGAGAAGACGGGGCTTTTGCTTGATCCCTATTTCTCCGGCACAAAACTGGCGTGGATACTCGACAATGTGGAAGGCGTGCGCGCCCGTGCCGAGGCCGGAGAACTGGTGTTTGGCACGGTGGACAGCTGGCTGGTGTGGAACCTGACCGGCGGCAAGCGCCATGTGACCGACGCCACCAATGCAGCGCGCACGATGCTCTATGACATTCGCAAGGGCCGTTGGTCGCAGACCATCTGTGAACGGCTGAACATTCCCATGAACATGCTGCCCGAAGTGCAGGATTGCGCGTCGGACTTCGGAGAAACCCGTGCCGATCTCTTTGGTCGCGCGATCCCGATCCTTGGCATCGCGGGCGATCAACAGGCCGCCACCGTGGGTCAGGCCTGTTTCCAGCCCGGTATGCTCAAATCAACCTATGGCACCGGCTGCTTTGCGCTGTTGAACACAGGCGACACGCCGGTGCGCTCGCAAAACCGGCTTCTGACCACCATCGCCTATCAACTGGACGGCAAGCCGACCTATGCGCTGGAAGGCTCGATCTTTATCGCGGGCGCGGTGGTGCAATGGCTGCGTGACGGGTTGAAGATCATTCGCGAAGCGAAGGAGACACAGCCCTTGGCCGAACGCGCCGACCCGACGCAGGAGGTGGTGCTGGTCCCCGCCTTCACTGGGCTTGGCGCGCCCTATTGGAATGCCGAATGTCGCGGTGCGGTTTTCGGGCTGACCCGCAATTCCGGCCCCGAGGAATTCGCCCGCGCCGCACTTGAAAGCGTGGGCTATCAGACCCGCGATCTTCTGGAGGCGATGCATGCGGATTGGCAAGGCGCCTCCACAACCGCGCTGCGGGTCGATGGCGGGATGAGCGCGTCGGATTACGCGATGCAATTCCTCTCCGACATCATTGCGGCCCCTGTGGATCGTCCGAAAGTCGTGGAGACCACCGCGATGGGCGCGGCGTGGCTGGCCGGTCAGAAGGCGGGCTTCTATCCAAATCAGGAAGAATTTGCCGCCACATGGGCATTGGAGCGCCAGTTCCATCCGCATATGGACGAGGGGGTGCGCAAGACGAAATACGACAGTTGGAAACGCGCGGTCGATGCCACGATGCGGTTCTGAGGGAGGGCGGATATGCAGGGCTTTACCCTTCTCACACCCGCGCGCACGATCTTTGGTCGCGACAGCCGCTTTCAGGCCGCTGATGAGATCGCGGGCATGGGACAGCGCATTCTTTTGCTGCGCAGTGGATCGGTGGCTTGGGCCGATGTGCTTGCGGCGGATTTGATCGCGCGGGGGCTGGAGGTTGCGGTTCTGCAAAGCGCGGGAGAGCCGACGGTCGAGGATGTCCGCCGCAGCGTGGCCAAGGCGCGCGGGATGGGGGCCGATTGCATTGTCGCTGTGGGCGGCGGGGCGACGATTGATCTGGGCAAGGCGGTGTCCGGCCTTTGTGTGTCTGAGGGGGATGTGCTCGATTACCTCTGCTTCGGGGTCTCTCCGGCTCCTGTGCTGCAAGACCCCCTGCCCTTCGTTGCCATTCCCACCACGTCGGGCACGGGCGCGGAGGCCACCCGCAATGCGGTGATCGCGCTGCCCGAACGCCAGCTCAAGATCAGCCTGCGCGATCCGCGTCTGCTCCCTGATCTGGCGCTTGTCGATCCGGCTCTGACCGATGATTTGCCCAAAGGGCTGACACTCGCCACGGGTCTGGATGCGCTGACGCAGTTGATCGAGAGCTATCTGTGCAACCGTGCCAATCCTCTGACCGATGCCCTGTGCCGTGACACGATTCCTGCGGCCATGACGGCTTTGCGACAGCTTATGGAAGCCCCCGATCCGTCAGCGCGGGAGGCGATGGCACGCGCCAGCTACATCAGCGGTGTCGCCCTCGCCAATTCCGGCCTCGGCATCGTGCATGGTCTTGCCGCCGTGATCGGCAGTCGCGGCGGGGCGCACGGGGCGATCTGCGGGCGGCTGTTGCCCGCGGCCCTGACGGTCAACCGCGTCGCCCTGATTGACAACGGCCAGACCGCCGACCGGATTGAACAGGTGGATGCATGGCTTTGGGCCGTGTTCGGGACGGATGATGCGCCCTGTCACGCCGGACAAGGCGCAGAGGCGCTGCGAGGCTTTATCGGCCATCACGGGCTGGCCTCGCTGGAGGATTTGCACTGTGGCGCGGCGCTCTGGCCGGAGATCGCCCAGAGCGCGCTGACCGCCTCCTCGACGAAGGCCAATCCGGTTGCCCTGAGCGAAGCGCAGATCACTGACATTCTGGCGCAGTCCGCCTCAGCCTGAGCACATCGCGCAACAGGTAAAGCCGGACTGCTATCGCCAGAGGCGTCAGATCCGCTCGATCCGCGCGGGCAGACCATGACGCACGGCGGTGCCGGAGACCGGATCGACCCAGACCCCCGCCTTGCCGCGTGTCGGGTCCAGCATTCCCAGATCGTTCAACAAAACCCCCGCCGCAAGACGCGGGTCTGCGGGCATGGTGGTCCCGTCAATGGTGATGTCCTGCGCCCCGAAGCCGCGATGGCCGAAGCCGTGCTCGATGGCAACCGTGTCGGGCGCAACCCCGTCGCGCACCACCGCCACGCTTTCCAGCGTCCCGCCCGGTGTCGTCAGCCGGACCATGTCGCCAGTCTTGATCCCGTGCGCCTGCGCCAGATCCCGCCCGACATTCACCGGATTGGAGGCCACAATGCGCAAAAGCGACTTCGCGCCTACGGAATAGGAGTTCTGCAACGGTGACTTGAAGCTGACCACCTGCACCGGCCAGTCCTCGCGCGGGTAGTGGTCATGGACCTTCGAGCCATCCGAAAACTCCGGTGCGCGCCAAGCCGGTGTGCCCGGCAAATGCGTGCCCGTGGTGGCACGGCGGAAAGTGCCGAGACCTTCGTTCCAGACCAGCATCGGCGGGTTGAACGCATAGGTCGCCTTGTCGCCCTGATAGCTGCGCTCGATATTCTCGTAACGCCCGCCCTTGGCAAAGATCGTCGCCGCCTTGCGCCATTCCTCCGGCTTCAGTGTGGCTTTCATATCGTCCAGTATCCGCGCCACATTGGACAGTTCAATGTCCTCGTCCGTGGCATCAGACACCGGCTCTCCGGTCATGGCCACATTCACCGCTCCGCGCAGATACCAGTCCTCGGCGCGATTGAGCGGATGCATATTGCCCTGCGCATCGGGGATGGCCTCGTCACCAAATCCCGGCAGGCCCATGCGCTTAGCCACACCGATCAGGAAGGTCTCCAGACCGACGCGCTGGCCTTCGGTATTTTGCGCCATCTTCGGCTCGATCACCGGCCAGCGGGCACAGGTCGCTTTCGTCGCCACACCGCCCCAAGGCTTGGTGAAGCCCCAAGTCTCATACATCACCGAATCCGGCACGATGTAATCCGAGATTGCCGTGCTTTCATTGATGAACGGATCAATCGAGATGATGAGCGGCACAACCGCCGGGTCTTTCAGCTTGTCGAGCAGATGCGCCACTCCGGGGATGCCGTAAATCGGATTGGTGTTGCGGAAGATCAGCGCCTCGGCCCCGTAGGGATAGCCGTTGACCAGCGAGGACATCCATTCCGTCGCAAGCCCCGGTGCGTTGGGATACCACGGCGCATCCGCAGGATAGGGCGCACCCGCCGCTTTCTTGGTCTTGAACTCGGTTGTTCTCTCATAGGGCACGTTGCGCCCGTAGGGCAGACCCTTGGCTTTCACCTTGCCGGGGAAGTTTACCAGATCATAGGCCGGCCCTTTGGTCTCGGAGAAACCGCCGCCGGCGATCATCGTGCCGCCTTTCCAGTTCAGGTTGCCGATCAGCGTGTTGAGCATCATCAAGGCATAGGCATTGTAAAAGCCCGACCCGTTCATCATGCCGCCGTGGCTGCTGACGGCGGCTTTGCGACCGTGACTGGTGAATTCGCGGGCCAGCTCAACGAGCTTCTCGACCGGAATGCCGCAGTCTTCGGCATAATCGGACATTTCCCGCGACATGGCTTCCTCACGCAGAAGCGTCAGCGCGGTTTTGACCTTGACCGCACCGTTCGGCGTCTCGGCCACACCCGCATGGAACAGCGGCGCGGGGCTGGCACCGGCGGCAACGGGGCCGCTCTCGGAAATCACCATATAGGGATCGGCGTCGGAATAGGCCTCGCCCTCGATTGCCAGCCCCATGTCGGAGCCGCGCAGGCAATGCCCATAGCGCGGGTGGTCCTGATCGGTGATGACCAGATGGGTCGCATTGGACCAGCTGGTTTCACCGGTCGCATCGGCGGCCGCTTTGGAGGGGTTGGCCAGATAGGTTGCGTTGAACCGCTCGTTTTCAAACATCCAGCGGATCATCGCCATCGCCATCGCGCCATCCGTGCCCGGTTTGATCGGCACCCAGCGTGCGCGTTCGCCGGAGGGGCCGTTCTGGGCGTTGTTGAGGACGGGATCGACCACGACATAGTTCAGATTGCCATCCGAGCGTGCCTTGGCAACAAGATTGCCGATGCGTTTGAACGGGTTGCCAGCGTTGCCCGGTGCGGTGCCCGCAAAGATGATGAACTCCGCATTGGAGAAATCCGGCTTGGCATGGGGCATGGCTTTGAAATCACCGAACATCGCGCCCGAGCCGGAGCGATAGGCCCCGCCGCAATAGCTGCCGTGGCGGGTAAAGTTGTTGGAGCCGAAGCTCTGTTTCAGCCAGCGCAGAACGAAATTGTCCCGCCCGTCATCGACGCAGTTCATCCACACCAGACGGTTTGCGCGCGGACCGAATTCGGGCGCACCTTCCACGGCGGGGGTTTCAAGGTCGCGGATTTCGCGCAGACCGGCAACAGGGCCTTCGCCAAAGAGATCACCACCTTCGACCACTTCCTCGACCAGTTGCTCGAAGCTGATGGTTTCCCATTTGCCCGACCCGCGCGGGCCGACACGTTTGAGCGGTTTGAGCACGCGGCGCGGGTTGTCCACCTGTTCGAGCACGGCATTGCCACGCCCGCAGGCGGTGGAGCGCCGTGTCAGCCCCTGCCCCGGTCCGGCCTGTGCCATTGCGGCAAAACTTTCGGCCACGGAGGATTCATAGGGGATGAACGGGTCCGTGCTCATCGGGGAATAGGGGTTGCCCGCCACGCGCAGCACCTTGTTGGCCTTTTTGTCGACCCGCACCCGCACGCCGCACATGGTCGTGCAGCCGATGCACATGGTGTAGCTCATCGCCTGGTCGGGGTTGAGCGTCACATCGCCGGTTTCCGGATCAATCGTGAATTCGGCGGGGATCGAATTGCCCACGACATGCTCGTCGCGGGGTTTCTTGCCGGACCATTTGCCTTTGGCAAGTTTCTGGACGGTTTCTGCGTAGCCTGCGCCGAATGTGCCCAGAGCACCTGCGGCGGCGACACCTTTGAGAATGTTGCGACGGTTGGTCATGTTATATCTCCTGAGTGCGGGCAGGGTTTGCGGGGGATTGGCCAGAGGATTGGCCGGAGGCTGGCGGGGTGGCGTCGGTCCACGGCAGGAAGGTCGTGTAGACGATCATCAGGAAAACCCAGAGGCCGAAGGTTCCGATCACCCCCATCAGCCCGCCCAGACCGGTGGGCATGAGCGCGTCATAGAGGCCGGAGCCGACTTTCGGCACGGCTTGGCCTCCCATGAACACGGTCCAGCGGAACATCCATGCGGCGTGAATGGCGATCAGGCCAGTGATCCAGCCCGTGCTTTGCGGCAGGGTGAGTGCGAGGACAAAGGGGATGGCGATGGAGGCGGCACCCCACAGGGCGATCTGTTTCCAGACGGAAAAGCCCGAGACAGAGGCCAACGCCTCGCTATGCACCGGCGAGATGCCGGAGAGCGCGACCGCGAACCACGCGACGCCGAGCGCGCCGACAGTGGCCAGCGCAATCGCCAGCCTGCGGTTGATCGTGGCTTCAAGCCCTGCGTCACGGTTGAGCAGGCGTTCCAGCACAAGCATCACGCCCAAGGCTCCGACCACGCCGGTGGCGGCGAATTGCAGCGGCAGGAAAGGTGTGTTCCACAGCGGACGGGCGCGCACGACCATCACTTCCATGCCTGTATAGGTCAGGATGCCCAAGGCCGCGACACCGGCCAGCACGCCCAGCGGACGGGCAAAACCATTGGCCGCACCGCCCAGCGAGAACAGCCGGAACAACCATGCAAAGCGCCAGTCGTCCTGCCCCATCCGGTAGAATTCGGGACGGTGCAACGACCACGCGAACAGCAGCATCAGCACGACATAAGACGGCACAATCCACGCGCCCCATGCCATCCACGAGCTTTTATGGGTGTAGACAAAGAACTCCCAGAACCGGAAGGGCTGGTGCAAATCCGCCAGAAGCGCGATCGGGGCGGTGATCCCCGTGGTCACAGCGACCATAAGCGCCAGCCGCGCCGCGCGCAGATCGGTGGACTTGCCAAAGACAAATGCCGGCAGCGCCATCAAAAGCGCGGTCACCGAAATCGCGATGAGAAAGAAATACTGGACCGCCCACGGCTGCCACGCCGCATCATGGACCGCCCCGACGAGTTCTTGAACTTGGGTTTCCATCACAAGCCCTCCCCGTGCGCATGAGCTTGTCCGGTCAACTCCGGATGATAGGCGGAGTCACCGGCCACCCGACCATCGAGCACATCGTCGAGGCCGATATAGTAGACGTTGGGATTGGTGTGCATCTCGGGACGCAGCACCGAGACTTCGTTCTCGCGCAGCATGATGGACACTTCGCTCTCGGGATCGTTCAGATCGCCAAAGTTCCGCGCGCCGCCGACACAGGTCTCGACACAGGCGGGCAACAGCCCGTGCTGCGTGCGGTGGAAACAGAAGGTGCATTTGTCCGCCACCTGCGTCTCGTGGTTGATGAACCGCGCGTCATAGGGGCAGGCCTGCACACAATAGGCACAGCCGACGCATTTCGAGGCATCCACAAGAACCTCGCCATTTTCGGCCTTGAACGTGGCCTCCACCGGACAGACCGGCAGACAGGGCGGATCGTCACAATGGTTGCAAAGCCGCGGCAGCATGACCATCGCGGGGTCCTGCCCGTCCTTCACAAGTTCATAAACCGAAACATGGGTGCGGAAAGCGTCTTCCGGCACGGCGTTTTCCATGATGCAGGCAACGGTGCAGGCCTGACAGCCGATACATTTTCTGAGGTCCACCACCATGCCCCAATGCGGGACGTGGCCCTCTTCGGCAGCCTCGGCGGATTGGCTTGCGCCCGCGACAGAAGCCGCGGCACCGATGGTCACCTGTCCGATCGCTCCGAGAAATCCGCGACGTGTCGTGTCCATTTGGCTGATCCTTTCATTCTGATCAGCCACAGGATATGCGCCCGCGCTCCGGCGCGATATTGGCGGAAACCCGAAGGTGTTAGGGGAAAACCCCTAGATCTCCGCCCATCCCGCCGCGACAAGCTGCCGCACAAGGTCGGCGGTGGAACCGGCCCCCATCTTTTCCATCACATTGTGACGGTGGATTTCCACGGTTTTCGGGCTGATGCCCAACTCGGCGGCAATCTGTTTGTTCTGAAGGCCGCGGGCGACGGCGCGGGCGACCTCTGCCTCCCGCGCGGTCAGGCTGTCGATCTTTTCGCGCAGGCTGGCCGTCTTGCGCGCCTCTCTGGCGCGTTCCCGACTGGCGGCGAGCGCATCCTTGATCCGGTCCACCAAGGCCATGCCATCCACCGGTTTCTCGAAAAAGTCGATGGCGCCGGCCCGCATCGCCCGCACCGCCATCGGCACATCGCCATGCCCCGTGATCATGATGACCGGCAACGGGCAGTTGCGCCGTTTCAATTCGTCGAGAAGCTCCAGCCCCGTCATCCCCGGCATCCGCACATCAACGAGGATACAGCCCTCGGCCTGATTTCCGAGTATGTCGAGAAGCGCGGCTGCGGAGGCATGTTCCCTGATCTCCAGCCCGAGCGAGGAGAGCAGAAACCCCAGCCCTTCTCGCGCGGCGCGGTCGTCATCAACAATATGAATGATGCCTTCACAACTCATCCTGAACTCCTGCGGGTAGCCAGATCACGACCCGAAGCCCCTGCCCGTCTTCGGGCTGTTCGGCGCGCATCCAGCCTTCGTGGGCTTCGACAATCGAACGCGACAGAGCAAGGCCAAGACCGACCCCCTCCGGCTTTGTTGTATAAAAGGCTTCGGCAAAATGTTCCATCGCTTGCGGCGTCATGCCGTGCCCGTGATCGCGCACGGATAGGCATAGCCCCGTCCCGCGCGAAGGATCGTCATGGCGGGCGGCGCGGATGATGAGGTCGCGCTCCTGCGGCGGGGTCTCCCCCATCGCGTCGATGGCATTTTGCACGAGGTTGAGAATGACCTGCTGCAACTGGACCCGATCCGCCATGATCGGCGGCAAGCCGTCAGCCAGCGCGAGATCGACCGATACCCCTGCCCTGTTGGTGGAGGCAGCATAGATTGCGGCACTGTCTTCGAGCAGGGCCGCCATGTCCACAGGTGCCCTCTGGCTCTCGCGTTTGCGCACGAAGGCGCGGATGCGTTTGACCACCAAGGCGGCGCGCTCCGCCTGTCCGGCCATTTCCTCTGAGGCGCGTTTCATGTCCTCTTCGGAGAACCGCCCCGCCTTGATCCGCAACAGACAGCCCTGCGCATAGTTGGAAATCGCGCTGAGTGGCTGGTTAAGCTCATGGGCGATGGAGCTGGCCATTTCGCCCAGAATGGAAAGCCGCGCCACATGTTCAAGCTCGCGTTGGTGCTGGCGGTCGGCGGCCTCTGCGCGTTGGCGTTCGACCATTTCCTCCTTGAGATGGGCATTGGCCTCGTCCAGCGCCCGCGTGCGGCGGCGCACCAAGGTCTCGATCCGCACCGAATAGAGCGCCCAGAACATCAGGGCGGCGGCAAACACGATCAGCCATTCGCGATAATCTGCGATAAATTCCTGCACCGACACCGGACCGGTGCGCGCATAGGGGCCGATCTGAAGCGCGCGCATCAGCTCATGCACCGGCTGGTAGTCCAGCGGCACGGTCCAGAGGTTGCCCGCTTCCATCTGCAACAGCGCGACAGCGACCTGTTTGGCCAGTTCCGGTGTGGTCTGTGGCGCTTTGGCGAAGGGCCAGCCGGGATAGATCGCGCTGGAGGTGGCGCATTGCGTGGTGGCGCTGGCCTGCGGATCGAGGGCAACGGCGGTCAAGGCGCCGAAACGGTCGGGATCGCTTGTTTGCAAGTCCTCCAGCATACAGCTGCGCAACACGCCCGCATCCGCGCGGCCCGCCAGCACGGCCTCTGCCACCTGTTGCATCGGGTAGCCTGTGGTCACAAGTTCGACCTGCGCGGGCAGGCGCGGGTCCACCTTTTGCATCTCCGACCAGATGACCTGAAACCCGCCGAAAGCCTCCGGCGCGACAATGGCGAGGCGCTTTCCTGCAAGCTCCGTCAGCCGCTCCATTCCGCCTCGGGCAATGACGGTCGAGGCCACGGGCAGGTCACTTTGAGCTGTGGCAATCCGGCTGATCCCGTGGTCATGTTCGAGCACGGCGTAATTGCCCGGATTGGTGATGACGAAATCCAGCCGGTGCTCTGCCAAACCCGTATCGAGCGCGTAGAGGTCCAGCCCTTCGATGCGGAAGTCATAGTCCGGCAAGGCGCGGTTCAGGGCGTCTTGGGTCGGTTGCCATTGGTCGAGCGAATGCTCTGTGTGCCAGTAGTCCAGAACCCCGATCCGCACGATGTCGCGCGCTTGAGCCGCAGAGGTGGCAAGACCGAGCGCGACAAGAGGGCCGAGGAGCCGGAGCAGGCGGGTTTTCATCTTTCTTGCGATCCTCACGGTTCTCTCTTGTTTGCGGACGTAGTGGGCGGGCCTATCGGACCGGTTATATCTGTCAGGGAATGTGCCCGACAGGGGTCCGACAGATATCCGACACAACTCCGACACGCGGGCAGGCCCCCGTCATGCGTCTCTGCCGCAGGCTATGCGTTTCCTGTGAGAAGGTCGAGAGAGGCGTGAATTTCTCGCCGCTTTCAGTGCGGTTAAAGCAAAAGCCGTTGACCTCGGCCCCCGTCTTGCGACAAGTCTAAAGCCAGTGTCAAAACCGCGTGCCCCTGCAGGTCTGTGAGAGGGGTGTCCGCGTAAGTTATGAGAGAAAAAGGAAAATCCATGTCGGACTTGGTCATCACGCCCCCCGCCCCCGTTCTCGCCCCGATCACGGGTTCGACGGCGCGTTTTCCGGTCCGGCGGGTCTATTGCATCGGCCGGAACTACGCCGCCCATGCCATTGAAATGGGTCATGACCCCGACCGCGAACCACCGTTCTTTTTTCAGAAAAACCCCGACAATCTCGACTTTTCCGGCAAGTTCCCCTACCCCCCCATGACCACCGACGTGCATCACGAAATCGAAATGGTCGTCGCCCTCGGACAGGGCGGAAAGACCATTCCTGTAGAGGCGGCTCTGGATCATGTCTGGGGCTATGCTGTGGGGCTGGACATGACACGGCGCGATTTGCAGGGGCAGGCCAAGAAGATGGGGCGTCCTTGGGAGATCGGCAAGGCATTCGAACATTCTGCACCTATGGGGCCGATCCGTCCGGCCAGTGAGATCGACCACCCGTCGAAAGGGCGCGTGTCGCTCTCGGTGAACGGAGCGTTGCGGCAAGAGGGCAATCTGGATCAGCTGATCTGGAAAGTGCCGGAAATGATCTCCTACCTGTCGGACTATTTCACCTTGGCCGCCGGAGATATCATTATGACCGGAACACCATCAGGCGTTGGTCCGGTCAAACGCGGAGATGTGATGGAGGCCGCAGTCGAAGGCGTCGGAAAACTACGCGTTAATGTGGTCTAAGTCATTGATCTAAATCTGAAACCTGTCGCGAAATGCCTAATTGTCCTGCGTCCCGACAAACATCCGGTCTTTTGCGGCGGTGATGTGATAGCGCATGGTGGCGGAGGCGACCTCGGGTTGGCGCTTGCGAATGGCATCGAGCACATCACGATGCTCGGCCAGAACAAGCTCCTGCCGCGTGGGCGTATCCAGAAGCGTCAGGGAGCGTGACAGCTTGACGCCAAAGGCGATCTGTTCGCCAAGGGATTCCAGAACGGAAGAAAAAAACGGGTTTTTCGAGGCCCGCGCCACTGCGAGGTGGAGCCTCTGGTCCGCATCCACAGCCAGCTCGTTTTCCTGATAGGCCCGTTCCATGACGCGGTAGGCCTCTTCCATCGCGGCGAGGTCGTCATCGTCGCGGCGCTCGGCGGCCCATGCGGCGGCGGCCCCTTCCACGTCAATCCGGAACTCGTAACAACGTTGCACGTCAGAGATCGATTCCAGTGGCACAAAGCTGATCAACTGGCGATCCGGACGCCGCAAGACATAGCTGCCGGAGCCGCGACGGGATTGAACGATCCCGTCATCACGAAGCCGCGACAGTGCCGCGCGCACGATCGGGCGGGATACGCCAAAGTTCTGGGCCAGCACATCTTCCGCCGGAAGCCGGCTATGCACCGGATATTCCTCTTCGAGAATTTTGACCAACAATTGGTCATAGACCTGATCGGCCAGTGAGGGACGCCGTGTCTCGGACACTTTAATCTCCTTCGTTCAATATCGTCGCCGGACCCGTTTGTGCCACAGGTCCGGCGTGTCAGTGGTCTTCTATGCGTCGACGACCGGATTTCGGGCCGGTTTGCGGATGACCAGAAAGTAGACGAACACAAGAGTTAGCAGCACAAAGAACAGGCTGTCCATATTTGTCACAAAAGTCGTCGGGTCACCATTGGAAAGCGCCAGCGACCGCCGCAGGAATTCTTCGAGGTTCGGCCCGAGGATATATCCCAGCAACATGGTGATGACAGGGAAGCCGTTGCGCCGCAGGTAGAAGGCCAGCACCCCCATCGCCAGAGCCATGAACATCTGGAAGGTCGAGTAGGTCGCCACATAGCTGCCGACAATCGCCAGTAGCGCGATCACCGCGTAGAGAACATCTTTGCGGATGGACACGATCTTGATGAAATACGGCCCGATCAGATAGAGCGTCAGCGGGATGAGGAAGACGGCACTGAACAGAAGCGCGGCCAGCATCGGCGCAATCAGACCAGCCTGATCGGCCATAAGCTGCGGACCCGGCTGGATGCCGTTGATGACAAGCACGCCCAACATGATTGCAGTGATCGGGTCGCCCGGAATACCGAAGGTCAGCATCGGCACCATCGCCCCGCCACAGACCGCATTGTTGGCACTTTCCGAGGCGACAATACCCTTCGGATTGCCTTTGCCGAAAGTCTCCGGCTCGTCAGAGGTGCGCACGGTTTCTGTATAGGCTAGAAAAGAGCCCATCGACCCACCGGCCCCCGGCAATGTGCCGACAAAATAGCCGATCAGGCAGGATTTGAAATAGCAGACAAAGCCGATTTTGCGAATGTCTGACCACGGCGGGATAAAATCCCGACGCCGGATTTTCACCTTGTCGGCGGCGGCTTTCGTGGCTTTCTCGTCTCCGGGGGCAAAGGCCTGCATCAAGACTTCGGCAATGGCGAATGTCCCGATGATGACAGGCATCAGCGCGATACCGGCGGTGAGGTTGCTGTTGCCATAGGTGAAGCGCGTGATCGGCTCCATCGCATCCAGACCGACCGTGGCCAGCATCAACCCGATACAGGCCGCCAGACCGGCTTTCGCAACCTGTCCGCGCTGTGCGATCACCACAACGATTAGCGCAAAGGCCAGCAGGGAGAACTTACCCGTGGTTTTCACGAGCAAGGACAGTTCCGCAACAAAGGGCGCGACCGCGATCAGGAGCAAAGCCCCCACAGCGCCGCCGAACATGGAACCCAAAGCCGCATGGCCGAGCGCCAGCGCGCCCTTGCCTTGCTTCTGCATCGGGTAGCCGTCCAGCGCGGTCATCATCGAAGAGGGAGCGCCGGGAATGTTGATCGTGGTGGCCGTGATGCTGCCGCCACACATACCGGCCATATAGATACTGGCACAGGCCATCAGCGCGGTTTCGACATTGAGCGAATAGGTCAGCGGCAAAAGCAGGGCCATCGCCAGCGTTGCCGTTAGCCCCGGAATGGCGGCAAAGATCGTGCCGATCACAAAGCCCAACACGACATAGGTCATGTTGAACGGATCAAGCAGAAGGGAAAAGCTACCGAAGACTTGAAAAATGAAATCCATGGTTCACCCCCACAGGGTCGGGAGGCGGACCCCGAACAGTTTCTGGAACATGACATAGCAGATTGCGACGATAGCTGCCGAAATCACAGCCTTCAGAACGAGCTTCTCCACAGAGGAGAAAATCACGATCAAGGCAAAGACGAACAGGCCGGAGGAGATGAAATATCCCACTGTCCGGAAGGCCATAATATAGACGAAAATGGCGGCAATCACCCAGAGATGGGTGTAGACCCGCGGTGCGTCGGAGACGGTTTTTCCGGATGTTTCCCGCCGGTTCTGCACGATGAGAACGGTGGAAAAAAGGATCGCCGCCGCCCCTACGAGAATGGGAAAGAACGAGGGGGTCAAACCGCTCTCTGCGACGGGTGCGCCGAGGCTCATGGCCGAGACAAGATATCCGACAGACACGGCAAGAATAAGAAAGAGAAAGGAGTTTTGCCTGTTTAAGAACATCGTTTTCTCCCGATGTGGGGTGGGTCTTGAGCAAACGCGCGGCGTTTGCGTGTCATCTGCGGCTTTTACGGAGCCTTTGAGAGGTCATGCCCCCGACGCGGCATTGAAGCACCGGCCGGAGACATGTGTATCCTGACAGATTACAGGTTCAGGTCGTCCATCAGGGAGAAGGTTTTCTCCTGAAGCGCATCAACCCAGCCGTTCACCTCGTCAGAGCCGAGCCAGTCGGGGGTCACACCAACCTGAGCGAGCCAGCTTTGGAACTCTTCGCTGTCATAGGCGGTTTTGAAGGCGCTTTCGATCACTTCGACGGCCTCGTCGGGCGTGCCCTTCGGTGCGGCCAGAACGATGAAGCTACCGGTTTGCAGATCATAGCCCTTGGAGCTGATTGTCGGCACATCGGTGTAGGTCATGTTCTGCACGGAAGTCAGTTCGATCACGCCTTTGGCGTCGCCGGACTCGATGATGCCGCTGAAATCGCCGAGGCTGGAAATCGCCGCATCGAGTTCACCGGAGAGAAGCGCTTCGGCTTCGGCGCTGGACGAACCGGCATAGGTGATCACGTTGAAGTCGACATCCAGCAGGCTTTCAAGCTGGTAAGCCGAAAGATAGGGGCCGGAACCTTTCGGAGCCACACCGACGCGCACTTTGCCAGGGTTGGCTTTGGCCTTTTCGACCAGATCTTCAAAGGAGTTGATGCCGGAATGTTTCGAGACGACGATCGCATCGGCTTCGCTTGTGATGCGGGCGATCAGCTTCATGTTTTCCAGACCATAGCCCGGAACCATCTGTCCGCGCGGCAAGGTGATCACGCTGTCATAGGTCAAAACGCCGACTGTGTGACCGTCGGGGCGTGCGCTTGTCATCTGGACCAGACCGGTTGCCGTCACCGCGCCTGCGATGTTTTCGACATAGATCGATTTGGGCAGGTCCTGCTCGGCAATGTTGCTGATCTTGCGCGAAATCGCATCAGCGCCGCCGCCAGCGGGCCAAGGCACGATCAGGCGAATGTCACGGGTCGGGAAATCGGCCGCAGCAACGGATGTTCCGACAATACAGGCGCCGAGCGCCAGCTTGAGTGTGTTTTTCAGGCCTTTGGAAAACATATATCTGTTCCTCCTATCACAGATGATGCCGACGCGATGCGTCTGGCGGGTGACCTGATCCGGCGGCGGCAGAGTGGCGTATCGCACCAGTCATTTGCTTATGGATCAGGGTGGTCATGTTGCGCAGATGCAAGGTCTGAAACCGTTTCGACCTCACATGAGCTTTAGAAATTGGACGGGATGTGGCGGCGAACCGCGCCGTTCTCCTGTCAGATGCATGCAACCGTGGTGCACCTCATGCGCGCGCAGGCGCGAGCACTCAAATCCTCCCTCTTTTCGAGCCGAAGCTCTCCCTCTTAACACATGCTCCCGAAGGCGCTTGTGAACCTTGATTTACTCTACAAGACTGATTTTACAAATCAACGAAAAAGTTTACCTATTTTTACGAATTTGCCACATTCGAAGCGTATATATTTACGAAAATCCCTTTAATTTGGTGAATTAAGCGATCTTTGCGGTTTAGTTGCAAAAATATGTAAATGATATTTTGCGCGATTCTCGCGCTCTTGCTACGCGCGTCAGTTGCCCCCTTATGCGCGGTAGGCGGCCCACAAGGAAGCCTTGGCGCAATGAAAAGGTCCGCCATCACGATAGAGTGTAACGGCGGACCGGAGGCGGGATTCTCTGATGGTTAGACCGACAGAAGATCCTTCGGGAGGAGCGCCTCGGGGAGGTTCTGGTAGCACACGGGGCGCAGGAAGCGGCGGATCGACAAAGTGCCGACCGAGGTTGCGCCGAAATTTGTGCTGGCCGGATAGGGGCCACCGTGAACCATCGTGTCGCAGACTTCGACACCTGTCGGGAAACCGTTGGCCAGCACCCGTCCGGCCATGCGCTCAAGGATCGGCAAGAGATCACGGGCGAGGTCGATGTCGCCGTCATCCATTTGCAGCGTCGCGGTGAGCTGTCCTTTGAAACTTTCGGCAATCTCCAGCATCTGGGCGGCGTCTTTTACGCGGATCACCAGACCGAGCGGGCCAAAGACCTCTTCGGCCAGAACCTCGTCCGCGAGCCAGTCGGCGGCGGAGACTTCAAAGAGATAGGGCGCAGCATCGCGGCCTTCGCAAGATGTGGTCAACAGGGATTTGACCCCTGCCCCTTCGGCCACGCGGCGCGCGCCGTTGCGATAAGCGTCCGCCATGCCGTCAGTCAGCATGGTCTGCGCGCCCACAGCTTCGAGGCCCGCTTTCGCAGACGCCACAAACTGATCCGCATCGGAGCCTTCCACCACAAGCGCAATTCCTGGGTTGGTGCAGAACTGACCGACGCCCATCGTAAGGCTTCCGGCCCAGTCCGCGCCGAGTTTTTCACCACGGTTGGCCGCCGCTTCCGGCAGGACAAACATCGGGTTGACGCTGCCAAGCTCACCGAAGAACGGGATCGGCTCGGGCCGCGCCGCGCACAGGTTGAAGAGCGCACGCCCGCCGCCGAGGCTGCCGGTGAAGCCGACCGCCTTGATCCGCGGATCGGTGACAAGCGCCTCGCCTACGGCACGGCTGCCGCCCTGCACAAGGCTGAATATTCCGGCGTCCATTCCGCAGGCTTTGACCGCAGCGGTGATGGCGTCGGCCACGATTTCACCCGTGCCGGGGTGCGCGCCGTGGCCTTTGACCACAACCGGACAACCCGCCGCCAGAGCCGCCGCCGTATCGCCACCGGCCACAGAGAAGGCCAAGGGGAAGTTGGACGCGCCAAACACGGCCACAGGCCCGATAGGACGCTGCATCATGCGCAGATCGGGACGCGGGAGCGGCTGGCGCTCCGGCAGGGCTTCGTCATGGCGACGGTCGAGATAGTCACCATTGCGGATATGCGTTGCAAACAGGCGCAACTGGCCGGTTGTGCGGCCACGCTCGCCGACAAGGCGGCCTTCCGGCAGACCGGTTTCCGCGCTGCCCACTTCGGTGATCGCGTCACCACGGGCGTCGATTTCGTCGGCAATGGTCTCCAGAAGCACAGCGCGCGCTTCGCGTGTCGTGGCGGCAAATCCTGCGAAGGCCTTGTGGGCGGCCACACAGGCTTGCGCCACAAGCTCCGGCGTTCCAGCCGAAAATTCAAAGGCCTGACCTGTGGCCGGAGCGGAGGAGAACTGTGTGTCGGTTGCGATCTTCTCACCTGCGATCAGGTGACATCCATGCGGTGTATAGCTCATTGTTCAGCGTCCTTCACGTTCGCGCCATGCGTTGTATTTTTCGAGATTTTCTTCATCCGTGCCCGGATAAAGCCCGATGATACCGGCGCCTTGATTGACTTGTTCCAGAACGAAATCCTCATAGGATTCCATGCCGGTGCACTCTTCTGCGATCTCGTCGGCCAGATGCGCGGGGATCACCATCACACCGTCACCATCGCCGAGCATCACATCTCCCGGAAACACAGCCGCGTCTCCGCAGGAGATCGGCACGTTGATGTCGATCGCCTCATGCAGCGTCAGGTTGGTGGGCGCGGAGGGGCGTGCGAAATAGGCGGGCATGTCGAGTGCGGCGATGCCTGCGGCGTCACGCACCCCGCCATCGGAGACCACACCGGCCGCGCCGCGGATCTGGAGACGTGTGACAAGGATCGAACCGGCGGTGGCCGCGCGGCTGTCTTTGCGCGCATCCATCACGAGCACATGACCTTCGGGGCAGGTTTCAACAGCAACGCGCTGTTTATGGTCGCGCTCGCGGAAGACGGTGATCGGGTTGCGATCCTCGCGTGCCGGGATGTAGCGCAGGGTAAAGGCCTGACCGACCATCGTCACCGGTTTGTCCCCGATGGGCACCACGCCTTGCACAAACTGGTTGCGCAGCCCACGTTTATAGAGAGCCGTGGCGACGGAGGCGGTGGAGACTTTCATCAGCTTCTCGCGCGTCTCGTCAGATAAAATGTAATCACTCATGATTTTTCCCCTCAGGTGCGGCCCTGCTCGGCCGGATGTGTCCTTTTCCGAGCCCGCAGAGGGCCCGCATCAAAGCAATTCAATGCCGGTCTATGTGAGAGGGTCCATTGATGATCCGCAGAAGGGCGCAAAACGCCCGCCGCACGGTTCAACACATCAGCTCCTCCCAAACTCCATCGCTGGTGTTGGGAACATGAGTAGCCCGATTTGCCATATTTGTCCATAGTTGTTAATTAATAGGCGTCATATTTCACAATTTATCATGAAATTTCCCATTATCTCGATACAGAAATTACAAATATGCTGTGAAAAATCTGTTGTGAAAACATGCGCAACGCACAGGCTCGAAAGCCGTGCTTTTCACATCAGAATCAGTCCGGAGAAGGAGCTGCGCTTTAACGACAGCGCGGCGGTCAGGTCAGAAACAAAACCAGGCCGGGGACCGCTGTCACAAGCGCGATGCGCAGGATGTCCATGACCACAAAGGGCAGGAGACCGCTGAAGATCGTGCCCAGTTTCACGTCGGGAACGACAGAGCGCAGCACGAAGGCATTCATCCCGATGGGCGGTGTGATGTAGGAGATTTCCGTCACCATGACGACAAAGATGCCGAACCAGATCAAGTCAATCCCGTGGGCCGCCGCAATCGGGAAAAACACCGGCACCGTCAGCATGATCATCGACAGGCTTTCCAATACGCAGCCAAGCACAAGATAGATGCACAGGATAATCAGGATGAAGGTAAGCCGGCTTTCTCCGAAGACGGAAAGGAAGGTCTGAATGTCCGCCGTCATGCCTGACATATTGACGTAGTTGGAAAAGGTGAGCGCGCCAAAGAGGATAAAAAACATCATCGCTGTGGTTTTCATCGTGTCGTAGAGCACGCTGAGAAAGCTGGCCCACGTGAACTTGCCGGAGAGGACGACGAGTAGGAAGGCGCCCCCTGCCCCCATGCCAGCGCTTTCGGTCGGGGTGAAGACGCCGAAATAGATTCCGCCCATGACAAAGGCGAACAGGACAATCGCCCCCGCTGTGCCCTTGAGCGCGCGGATGCGGTCGAGCAGCGGCAGTTTGGGTTCTGTCGGCAGGTCGATCTTGCGCAAATGCAGCGACAGGCGCACGGCCATGGCATAGCCGATGATGCCGATCAGCCCGGGGATGAGACCGGCCAGAAAGAGTTTGCCGATGTCCTGCTGCGCCATGATGCCGTAAAACACAAGAATGACCGAGGGTGGGATGAGAATACCAAGCGTGCCGCCCGCTGCAATCGAGGCGGTGGAAAGCTGGTCCGGATAGCCGAACTTGCGCATGGAGGGCAAAGCGATCCGTGTCATTGTTGCCGCCGTGGCCATAGACGAACCGCAGACCGAGGAAAACGCGCCACAGGCCACCACGGTTGCCGTGGCCAATCCCCCCTTGCGGTGCCGCAGCCACGCATAGGCGGAGGTGTAAAGCTCGGAAGCGATGCCAGATTGCACGACGAAATTCCCCATCAGAAGGAACAGTGGCAGAACTGAGAGGGAATAATCGCGCCCGTTGTCAAAAAACACAGAGCCCAGAAGCGACAGCGCAGGCGTCCAGCCGATAATTGCCGCCACGCCGACAAGGCCCATACCCGTCAGGGCAAAGGAGATCGGCACACCGAGAAACAACATAAGGGCAAGCACCGCCATGCCAAACGGCCAGTTTTCCATTGTCTATCCTTCGGATGCGCTTTTATCGTGTGTGCTCTGTGCGCGATCTGTGTGCCGCCGTCCGAACAGGGCGAGAACAGGCATAATGCCGGAGACAATCGCGGTAATCACCCCGCCCGCAAAGGCGCAAATCGCGCAGAAATAGCCCAGCGGGGCAATCGGAATGCCCAGATTGGTGGTGGTCCCGCCATAGCCGCCGATCTGGCCCGCATAGATCCAGACCCGCCATGCCACCACGAACAGCACCACGGCAGAGAACAAACCAATCGCGAATTTGCGATAGGGCTGGATTGCATCAGGCAGCCTGTCGGTGACGAGATCGACGACCACATGATCGTCGGACAGGGACACCGCCCCCAGCCCGAGAAAGATCGTCGCGCAAAGCAGCACTTCGGTCATCTCGGCGGCCCCCTTGATCGGGGCGTTGAACAGATAGCGGCCGATCACATCCGCCACGGTCAGCCCCATCATTGCCGTCAAAAGCAGCCCGCCGAGCGCGGCCAGCACCATGCCACCGCGTCCGAGCGCCTTGAGAGAGGCTGCTGGTTCGACAGAAGAGGTGACAGGAGGTGACATCTCTGCCGCCTTCTGTCTGGTCTCGGGCCGCAGGTCTGCGGGCTGGCTCATTTGGAGATGTCCACCTTCGCGGCTTCTGCCTTAAGCGCTTCGAAAATGGCGGGGCCGTCGAGACCGGTTTCCGAGACTTCGGCAAATTTCGCGTCAAACACGGGCTGGAGCGCCTCGGTCCACGCGGTCATTTGTTCCTCGGTCGCGGGCGTAATGGTCGTCTGACCTTCCATCGCGGCAAGACCCGCCGCATCGGCACGGTCCCACATTTCACCGGCCATCCGCGCCAGTGCTTCGCCGGTCACGCTGTCAATCGCCGCTTGGTTTTCGGGGCTCAGGCTTTCCCATTTTGCCTTGTTCATGACGATATAGAACGAGGTGTTATACAGCCCGCCCGGCACAGAGATGCCAATGGGAAGTTCGGGGATGAGTTTAAAAAAGCTCACGGATTCATAGGGGAAAAGGATTCCGTCCGCGACGCCTTGGCTCAAAAGCTCGTAGGATTTTGACGACGGCCCTTCGACCGGCACAGCCCCCAATGCGGAGACGATTTCATGAACGATCCCGCCGCCCACGCGCAGTTTGGTGCCCTGCATCAGATCCGGCGAGGTCGGATCGGCGTCTTTGAAAAAGACTTCGCCCGGCCCGTGGCTGAAAACCGCCAGAACCTTCACGTCATCATATTCGCCCGCCTCGCGCAGGGTTTCGTCAAAGATGCGCCAGTAAGCGACGGAAAGCGCCTCGGCACTGTCGGAGAGGAAGGGCAATTCGACAAGGCTTGTGGTCTTGAACCGCCCCGGATTGTAGCCCTGCACGCCAAAGGTGATGTCGGCCACACCGTTCACGGCAAAATCGAAATGTGCCGCAGGCGGTCCCAAGGGGGCGGGCAGGATGTTCGCTACCACATCGCCACCGGTTGCTTCTTTGATCTGTTCGGTCATCGGCACGATCAACTCGGAGACCAGAGGATGTGACGGCGGAAGCCAGTTGGCCACGGTCAGAGTCGTTTCAGCCAGAGCAGAGGTGCTAAGCGCGAGCGTCAGGGCTGCGCTGTGGAGGAAATATTTCATAGACTTGGCTTTCCTGTTGTGGCCGCAAGGGGGGTGCAGAGGTCTTGCCCTAAAATGCCGGAGGAATTCCAGCACTCCGACGGAAGACAAAAGCATTTTTGCATGACCGGCCTCGCAAAGGGCAAAGTTTAGGCATTCTGCCAATGGGTGTCTCAAGAGACCGTTTCGTTAATCGCGCCTTGGGTGACGGGAAAACGACCTCTTGAGACTTCTTAGCAGCGCATAAATGAAAGATGCAACGTGTCTTGAGTTTTGTCTTGCGGCGGCCCTCGACGGAAATCCTCCCGATGCCGCGCTCAGAAAGAAGAATGTTCTCCCCTGTCCCCGCGAATCTGCCCGCCTTTGGCGCGACCGGTTTGGGCGCATCGGAACAGGTGTTTCGCATTTTTCCCGTCTTTTGGGACAGGCGCGGCGCGCACAGGGGCGTTTAAGTGGCAAAGGCACCTTGAACCTTCCGGATCATTCATGTCTATCCCCCCTTTGAATAGAACCTGTGAATTGGGCCTTTGAGATCAGAACCATGACGTCACATGACGGCCAAGCCGCCTCCATCATTTTCGACCGTGTCGGGAAGTCCTTTGCCAAGCCGGGCGGAGGGACGGTTTCCGCGATCAGCGATGTGTCCCTGACGGTCGAGGCCGGCACGATTACCGGCATTATCGGGCGTTCCGGCGCGGGCAAGTCCACGCTGCTGCGGATGGTCAACGGGCTGGAACGTCCTACGTCGGGCAAGGTTCTTGTGGGTGATCAGGACGTGGGCGCGGCCCAAGGCGCGAAACTGCGCGCCATTCGTCGCGACGTTGGCATGATTTTCCAGCATTTCAACCTGTTGTCCTCGCGCACAGTGTCGGAGAACATCGCCCTGCCCTTGGAAATCGCGGGCATGGCCGCATCCGACATCAAGGCGCGGGTGGCCGATCTGGTCGAGCGCGTGGGGCTTTCCGCACAGGCGGACCGCTATCCGGCCGAGCTTTCCGGCGGCCAGAAACAGCGCGTCGGCATTGCGCGGGCCTTGGCCACAGAGCCGAAAATCCTGCTCTCGGACGAGGCCACATCCGCGCTGGACCCAGAGACCACGCAAACGGTTCTGTCGCTTTTGAAAGACATCAACCGCGAGCTGGGGCTGACCATCCTGTTGATCACCCATGAAATGGCCGTGGTCCGTGACATCGCAAGCCATGTGGCGGTGATCGAAGGCGGCAATATTGTCGAGGCGGGCACAACCTATGATGTGTTCACCGCCCCGCAACATCCGACGACGCGCTCGTTCCTTTCCGGTGTGACGGGCGTGACGCTTCCGGCCTTTATCAAGGACAAGATCACGCAGCAGCGCCCCGAAACCGGTGGCGAGGAAGTGATCCGTGTGACCTTTGCGGGCAAACATGCCACCGACCCGATGCTCGCACTGTTGACCCGTGATCTGGGAATCGAGGTCAATATTCTCGCCGGTGCTGTGGAAGAGATCGGAACGCGGCCGTTTGGCAATCTGCTCGTGTCGCTTGATGCCCAAAGAGGCGATGAAGCGCGGGCCTATCTGGAACGCCACGAGCTTTTGACGGAGGTGCTTGGCTATGTCGGCTAATCTCATCAACCTTTTGATTCAGGCCACGGGGCAGACGCTCTACATGGTCGCGATCTCCACCTTCCTCGGCACGCTTTTCGGCCTGCCTCTGGGCGTGTTCCTTGCCATTTCCCAACGTGGCGAGTTGCTCTCCGCGCCTTGGGTGAACAAGGTTCTGGGCCTCGTGGTCAACGCCACCCGCTCCGTGCCCTTTATCATTCTGGTCGTGGCCATCATCCCGTTCACCCGCGCCATTGCGGGCACCTCGATCGGGACAACGGCGGCCATCGTGCCGCTGACCATCGCCGCCGTGCCCTTCATCGCGCGTCTGGTGGAAAACGCCATTCGCGAAGTCGATGGCGGGCTGATCGAAGCGGCCCGCGCGATGGGCGCCACCCCGTTCCAGATCATCCGCAAGGTCCTGATACCGGAGGCCCTGCCCGCGATCACTCTCGGCCTGACCCTCGCCGTGGTGAGCCTCATCGGCTACTCCGCCATGGTCGGTGCTGTGGGCGGTGAAGGTCTCGGTGATCTCGGGATCCGCTACGGTTATCAACGGTTTATGCCGGATGTCATGGCCGTTGTCGTCGTGATTCTCATTGTTCTCGTCCAGCTTGTGCAATCCATCGGTGAATGGATCGCCGCCCGCGTGGACAAACGCGCCCCCAAAGGGCGTGGTCAATAACCCTATTCATAACCGCATCGTAAGGAGATTACACATGCTGCGCGTTGCAACCCTTTCCACCTCTCTGGCTTCCGCTCTGGCGCTGATGGCCTCTGCTGCCATGGCCGAAGAAATCAAGGTCGGCGTTTCGCCCGGCGAACATGCCGAAATCATGGAAGAAGTCGCCAAAGTCGCAGCACCGATGGGGCTCGACATCGATGTGGTGGAATTCTCCGATTATGTGATCCCGAACACCGCGCTGGCAGACGGGGACATCGAGGCCAATTCCTTCCAACACGTTCCCTATCTGGAAAACCAGATGAAGGACCGCGGGTTTGAACTGGTTGTCGTCGGCAATACCATCACCACGCCGATGGGGATTTATTCCGACAAGATTGAAGATCTGGCCAATCTCGAAGACGGTGCCAAAGTCGCCATCCCGAACGACCCGACCAACGGTGGCCGCGCCTTGTTGCTTTTGCAGGATTTGGGTCTCATCACGCTGGCCGAAGGCACTGGCCTCGTGCCCAGCCCGCTCGACATCGAGGACAACCCCAAGGGGCTGAAATTCCTTGAACTGGATGCGGCCCAACTGCCGCGCACGCTTGCGGATGCTGAGATCGCGATCATCAACACCAACTACGCCATCGCCTCGGGTCTCAGCCCGAAAGACGATTCCATCGCGATGGAAAAAGCCGACAGCCCCTATGTGAACGTCATCGTTGTGCGCAAAGGCGACGAGGATCAACCGTGGGTCAAGACGCTGGTCGAGGCCTATCACTCTGATGAGGTCAAAGCCTTTATCGACGAGAGCTACCACGGCGCTGTGATCACCTCCTGGTAATCTCCGGCATTTTGTGAAGATTTTACGCTCCGCCGGATTGGCGGGGCGTTTTTTATGCGCTGAGGTTCATGCGTGCTGACCCTGTTCCGGCAAAGAATCGTCGCCATTCCGGTCCTGTGCAGCGGCTCGCCGCGACTGGCACTTGTGCGCCGGATTCGTCTCTAATCCAGCGGAACAGGTCTCTCAGGACAGATTTCTCGTTGTAGTGTGCAGTTCTGTGGTCACTACATGTAGAATCTTCTTGCGCGACTCCCCCTCTTTTGGCAATAGTCACGGAAAAGAAGCGATAAACGCCATCTTCCGTGAACACGGTTCGGGTGTAAGGCGCAAAAGCAGGCAAAGACGCAGGGACAGACAAGGCACACCGCGAGACATGTGCCCCGATCCTGCGGAGATAGAGAGAGCAGATGACGAGCAATTCTACGCATGAAGATCTGAATGCGGTGATACGTCAACACTCCGAGTGGTTGGCCAACCAGCTGCATTCGCAGCGCGAAAGCCTGTTTCCGCCGGATGCCTCCAAAACCATGCGCAAATTCATGTCCGGCGAGGCGGCCGCGCTTTTGGGAGTAAATGACTCCTATCTGCGCAAGCTGCATCTCGACGGCAAAGGCCCCTCCCCCGAACTGACACCGGGCAATCGCCGCCTCTATTCCGCGCAGGATATTCAGGACCTGCGGGTTCTCTTGGAGAAAACCGCGCGCAAACCGGGGGATTACCTGCCCGGTCGTCGTGATGGCGATCACATGCAAATCATCGGCGTGATGAATTTCAAAGGCGGCTCCGGCAAGACCACCACCGCCGCGCATTTAGCCCAACGACTCGCGCTTCTGGGCTATCGCGTCCTTGCGATTGACCTCGATCCGCAGGCCTCACTGACTGCTCTGCATGGGGTGCAGCCGGAGTTCGACCTTGTTGACGGCGGCACGCTTTACGATGCGATCCGCTATGACGATCCGGAACCGATCCGCAACGTTATCCGCCTGACCTATATTCCCAATCTCGACCTGATCCCCGGCAACCTCGAATTGATGGAATTCGAACACGAAACTCCGCGTGCGCTGGCGCAGGGCAATGCGGGTCTGTTCTTCTTCCGCGTGAAAGAGGCGCTAGCGCAGGTGGACGGGGATTATGATGTGGTGGTCATCGACTGTCCGCCGCAACTGGGCTTTCTGACCATGTCGGCACTGTCGGCCTCGACCGGTGTTCTGGTGACGATCCACCCCGAGATGCTCGACGTGATGTCCATGTCGCAATTCCTGCGCATGACCGCCGATCTGATGGATGTGATTGCCGAAAGTGGCGCGGATATGTCCCACGACTGGATGCGCTATGTGCTGACCCGCTACGAGCCATCGGACGCGCCGCAAAACCGGATCGTGGCCTTCCTGCGCACCATGTATGGCGAGACGGTGCTCAACGCGCCGATGCTCAAATCCACCGCGATTTCGGATGCGGGCCTGACGAAGCAGACGCTTTACGAGGTGGAACGCTCCGCCTTCACCCGCTCGACCTATGACCGCGCGATTGAAAGCCTCAATGCGGTCAATGACGAGATCGCAGCCTTGATTCAGAAAACATGGGGGCGCTCATGACCAGCAGCAAGAAAAAGCGGATGTCCATGCTCGACAGTCTCGCGGCGGCGGGCACGCCGGCGCCAACTGCGGCGACCTCGATGATGTCGAGCAACCGTGCGCTGCGCTCGGCCCGTGATGCGGTTGATAGCCACCGCGTCTGGGAACTGGATCCGGCACTGGTCATTGACGAGCGCGTGTCGGACCGGCTTGATCCCGATGACGTGGCCGATCTGCGCGATGCCATCGAGGCCAACGGCCAGACCGTGCCGATCCTTGTGCGGCGGCACCCCGAAATTCCCGATCACTACCTTCTGGTCTACGGGCGGCGGCGGCTTGAGGCCATCCGCTCCTCCGAGAAGGTTGAAAAGATCCGCGCCCTTGTGGCCAATCTCGACGATGATGCCGCCGTGCGCGCGCAAATCTCCGAGAACATGGCGCGGCGCGATCTGTCCTATATCGAAAAAGCCCTGTTTGCCAAAGAACTCGTCGAACAGGGCTTCGGCACTCAGGCCCATGTGGCCGAGGTGCTGACGGTGACGAAATCTTCGATCTCTATGGCACTGACCATTGTCGAAATGGTCGGCCCCGATCTCATCCGTGCGATCGGACCTGCCCACGGCATCGGGCGGCCCCGTTGGGATGCGCTCGGGCGCGGGATCGAAGAGACCGGCGCGGATCGTGAGGCGCTCATTGGCATTGCCGATGATGTCTATACCTCCGCGAATGTGGCTGTGGTGGTCGATGATGTCACCATCGACAATAACGAACTGTCCGTTGCGGCGTTTGAAGCCGTGTCAAAGGCAGTCACAACACAGCAGAAGGCGGCGCAGGCCGTCACCAAACCCCCCGTTCCCGCCCGTCCGAAACCGCGTGTCCTCACCGTTGATGGCGCGCGTGGCGGTGTGGTGAAGCGCACGTCGAAAGGCGTGGCGATCACGCTTGAGAGCGGGGAATTCGCAGATTGGGTCGAGGCGGAAGCCGAAGACCTCATACAAGAGCTTCACCGGCGCTGGAAAACGCGTCGGGAAGAACCAACAGAGCTGTAAAGGAGGCACGGCACGACAAAAGATAAGGCCCCGTAAAGACACGCTCTACGAGACCCTAACTTGTTTCTAGCACTCTCAAGGTAGTGGCCAGAGCTCTCATCCGCAAGTCAAAAGTGATTCGCGGAACGGGATATTTTTGTCTTCGTGAAAAATATATGGACTACACACCTGTCTCGCCGTTCCGGCGGACCATTGATGCTGTCTTGTTGAAGCATCAATCACGTCAGCCCTCAGCGCTGCCGCCAAGCGGCGTGAACAAATGGGAAGCCCTGCGCGAACTCTCTGCTGCGCGGGAACATTTCGGCCTCACCGATCGCGATATGACGGTGCTTCAGGCCCTCGTGAGCTTCTATCAGAACACCATTCTGGGCGGGAACGAGACCGATATGGTCGTTCATCCGTCCAACAAGTCGATCTGCGAGCGCCTGAACGGGATGCCTGCCTCGACCATGCGCCGTCATCTCGGCCATCTGGTCCATGCCGGTGTGATCATCCGCCGCGACAGCCCGAACGGCAAGCGCTATGCGCGTCGTTTTGGTGAGGACAAGATCGTCTACGGTTTCGATCTCTCGCCACTGGCGCTGCGCTACACAGAGTTCTGCGAGGCCGCCGAAGAGGTGAGGGCAGAAGCCGAGCGGTTCAAGCGTCTGCGCGAGGCTGTGAGCCTGATGCGGCGTGATCTGGCGGCTCTGAGCGTCTACGGCTACGAGATGCGGCCTGATCTGTCTATCTGGGACCAGTTCTCCGACATGGCGGCTCTAACGGCCCGTGATCTTCGTCGCAAGCTGACCTGTGATGATCTGGACAAGATGTATGACATGCTGCGTGGAGCTTTGGACCGCGCACGGTCCATGCTCGAACCTTCTGAAACAGAGAATGTGAGCACCAAAGAGTCTCAAAGTGAGCATCACTATCATAATTCAACTAAAGACTCATATGATTCTGAACTTCCCCAAGAATTGGGTAAGAGCGCAGCGGCTAAGCCAGAGCAGACAGAACCGGAACCAGAGGAGATGCCTGCAAGTCTGGACAAGACCCCTACCCTTCCAAACCTACCACTTGGTCTCGTGCTCAGATCCTGTCGGGAGATCCTAACCTATGCAGATGGCAGCGTGCGACATTGGCATGAGTTTGTCGGGCTAGCAGAACGGGTGCGTCCAATGATGGGGATTTCCCCGTCTGCGTGGGAAGAGGCCAAACAACATATGGGACCGGCGGAGGCTGCTGTCGTTCTGGCGGCGATGCTTGAGAAGATTTCCGACATCCGCTCCCCCGGCGGCTATCTGCGCAGCCTGTCTGCCAAGGCCGCAGTGGGCGAGTTCTCATCCGGCCCGATGGTCATGGCCCTGATGCGACGTGAGGCGGCATGATTTGCGCGGTTCCGTTCCGTGCGAAGATGCTCTCACAGATGACGTGGTGTCTGAGGTTTCCTGCGAGGGATTTGTTCCGCCCCGGGCATCTCCCAACCTGCGACACAAAAAAGAGTCCGCCGATACGCTCGGCAGGGCGAGTCTTTGAAACCTGTTGTACTGATGGGGCCAAGGGCGTGAACCGTCCGGCCTGCGTCCTCGCCAAAACGCTATGCCGCGTCGGAATTCTTCGCGGCGATCATATCCGCCATAAGCGACAGGAAATGATTGGAAAGCGGAAGGTTCACGGGATCACCGGTCTCTGCGGAAATGTCGGCGGCCAGATAGCTTTCCATCACCATGCGGGCGTGTTCGGGCGAAACGACCGGATCATTGTCGAGCAACACGCTTTCGAGGAAGTGGAGCGTTTCCGGCGCCATCTGGCTGAGATGTTTGAACAGGTTCGATTGCGTGCTGCTTGTCCTTTATTGATAAGGCGTGCGGTTTATATACGAGGTCGAAATATTTTCGGTGTTAGGTCTTCTCTCAGCCGTGCGTCTAAAGAAAATACCCATGTTCAAACTCACTGAAGGGTGTCTTCGCCCAATTCATTTTCGCATTGAAAGGCCGTGTGGCAAAGGGATAGGATTGCGTGCTTGCCCGTTTGCGGCACACGATCCGACAATTCGCGCAACGGTCCGCATCGCATTTGCAGGAGAACGCCAATGACCCCCCTCCCCCGTTTGATGGTTGCCCCCAATGGCGCACGGCGCGTCAAAGCCGATCATCCGATGATCCCTGTCACCGACGCAGAGCTGATTACCACTGCGAAGGCCTGTTTCGACGCCGGTGCTGACGGGATACATTTTCACATTCGTGATGCGGCACAGCGCCATATCCTCGACGCCGGACGGTATCAAGCGGTGCTCGATGTTTTGGCCGAGACTGTGCCGGAGATGTATCTTCAAGTCACGTCGGAAACTGCCGGCTTTTATGAGGCGCAGGAACAACAGGAGATGGTGCGGGTTTTGAAACCGGCGCATGTGTCTGTCGGGATGCGTGAAATGGTCCGCAAGCCCGGGGATTGGGACGCGGCGCGTGATTTCTATCATTGGGCGGCGGATCATGGTGTTGAGATCCAGCACATTCTCTATTCCCCCGATGAGGTCCGCAGCTTTGTTGCGGCTTGCGAAGACGGGCGTATTCCCGGCGCGCATCAGCTTGTGCTGTTCGTGCAGGGCAGCTACGCGAAAGGGTCCGAGGGCGCGATCCCTCTTGAGGATTATCTCGCTCCGCTGATGCAGGCGAAGGGGCTGAGTTACGACTGGATGAGTTGTGCCTTCGGGGCTGACGAGACCGCCAGCCTCACCCGCGCAGCAGAGCTCGGCGGCAAGGCCCGTGTCGGTTTCGAGAATTCGCTATGGAACGCCGACGGTAGCCTTGCCACCGATAACGCCGCCCGTGTGCGCGAGGTCAGCCACGCGATTGCCGCGCTGAAGGGATGAGGATTGAATAGCCCCTGCATCATCTGAAGCCCTTAAAAGTTTCTTGCGCGTGAGCGTCCGCCAGTGACCAGCATTGTTCGGCCTTTTTGCGCGCTTTCCCACGAAAATCCCGTGATCTCCCCGTCGTTTCTGTCATAGCTCTCGCATTGGAAGCGTCCCGCCGTGTTCGGGAACAAGGGTGCGCCGCCAAGACCCGGATCCCATGCGATGCCGTCGAACTTGTCCTATTGCTGGCGGGCAAAAGGATTGGACATCTCCATCTGGTCCGAGGCCAGAATGTTCTCGCCAAAATAGCACGACGCTTCGAACCGTTCGCAACTCGGCGTGTCTTTCATGCTGCTCCACAAAATAAGCGGCGGGTACATCGACAGGGAATTGAAGCTGCTGGCCGTGACGCCGACATAGGTGCCATCCGGCGCGCGGGCTGTGATGATTGTCACCCCTGTTACGAAATTCCCGAGGGCGCGGCGGAACGCATTGTGGTCAATCTCGGTGTGGGATGTGGAAAGCTGTGTCGCGGTGGTCATGGGAAGTCCTTTCATCGACGTGCTGTGCGCCACCCTAAAGAGGTCGCGCACAATCGGGTCGTTAGCTGACGGAATATGGCGTTTCGGATTTGGTGGCCTCGTCGAGAATGAACATGACCTTTTCGCCCGTCAGGATCATCGAGTTGCGGCCCAAATCGTAATTGGCCCAGTCGTGCCCTGTATAAATGACGGGCTCAAACCGCCCTGTCTGTTCTCGGAGTGTCAAAATCTGATCCGCCACAGATTGCGTGTCGCCGTGAATCACGAGACGGTCCAGTATATAGGGACTACCCAGATCGCGGGCATAAGCGAGCGGGGTCCATGTCTTCTGCGAAACTCTGCGCATAGGGTTTTTCGAACGGGTGGATAGGCATTGTGAAAAATGACAGCTTCATTGGCGTCTCCTTGATTTTCAATCAGTGTGGAGCAATGGCAAATCTTCAAAACCGTAAGTTTTTTTGTGCTGTCTATTTTTTTGATGGCCCTCATTTGCGTCTCTTGCGGACCTTCGCGCGATGGTCCTGTGATGGTTCACAGCTGTGAACTCTAGGTCGTAAAGGCAAACGCATTACGACTGCGGCGTGCGTTGCGTTTGGGGTTTCCGGCGAGAGGATATGTCGCCGCCACTGTTGTTAGGTTGGCTCCGTAACTATCACGGCATCAATGTCAGTGTTGCGATCCACGTCGCAAAACGGGCGGGGTCTTCGGCGTGGATCAGGCCGCGCGCTAGACTCCATTCACTCGAACCATCCACCTCCGGTGCGAGGGTAGTCCTTTGTGCGTTATGTCGCGGAACAACCTTAGCGCTGGTGTTTTCGTCCTGAGCCCCCTGCCCTATCAGCCGTTGTTCAAAGTCCGGTCTGACTGCGGCCCAAACCGGTTGTGTGTCCTTGAGGATCTGTTTCAGCGCCAGCGCATATTGCGTCACCCTGCCCCGCGCGCCCTGACGTTTAACGATGAGCCATGACATCGCTCGCAGCTTGCCGTCTCGCGTTTGACGGTGCGCTCGTCGACATTCCACATGTGCGCGATTTCCCGTTGCCCGACGGCAAGCTCGTTGCGCGCCCAGTTATACCGCGCCGTAATCAGCGTCATCAAACGCTGGCAAAGAACCTGTTTCCCTTTCGGCTGGCTCAATGCAAATGCCCCCACTGCCGTGAGCACATCATATTTGATAACGGAAGCCTGCTGGCCTACCGGTTTTCTGGACAGCATCGATCGCTTTCCTTGCAGAGTTCTGCTCTGTCGCCTTTACGGCGTTTGCCTCAATTCGCTCGGTGAGGTTTGCGACAAGCGGCTGTTTTCTCTGAACAGCGCGTTCTCGGCGTTTTTCCTCATCTTTCCAAGATTAGCGATGAGTTCTTTGATTCTGTCAAGCGTGAGAACGATCCGTATCTCTTTCAAATTCCATCAAAAAATGAAAAGAAAGGTATTTCTGGTATAGGGGGACATCCAGTGTGTCCCCTAATCGGAGGGGTTTTGTCCCCCAATATGTCGTAGGCCTACCAAAACTGTCCCCTAATATAGGGTGGTTTGGTCGATATCATTACTGCATTCGGACCTGCGGAAGCGAAGCGGCGAGCGCCTCAACGCCCTTTGATTTCAAGGCGTTTCCCTATCTGTCAGTGTATAGAACGCTTTTTTCGGAAAATCACCAATTTACGTTTTTCCGTTTTGTATTTTTCCGGATTCCGCGTAAATAAGAAGAATAAGAAAATTTACGTCCCCGCGGGGACAGGAGGCACAATGTTCACTCACGAGGACTTGTCGCGATTGCAGGCCCAGTCGCTCAAGATGCAGAGCTACATCCGCAAACAGACCTATTCCCCCGAGCGGGAAAAGTCTTTGCGGCGGTTTTCAAGCTGGGAGGTCGCCGAGTTGATCTTCAAAGTCAACCAGTCGACCCTGCGCGGACGGCTGGCGTCGGACCCCAGTCTGCCGCAGGGCCATGTCGAGGCGGACGGGCGTCAGCGCTGGTATTCTCTGGAGGAGATCAACGAGATCCGGCGGCGCCTCAAGGTGAGCCGCAAGTCTCTTATGCCCAAGCGGCCTCAGGGCAAGCGGGCGATCCGCGCCGCCGTGGCGAACTTCAAAGGAGGCGCCGGCAAGTCTACCGTGGCGCTGCATTTCGCTCATGCGGCGGCCCTTGACGGGTATCGTGTGCTCTGTGTCGATTTCGATCCGCAGGCGACGCTGTCCCACTCTATGGGGCTCACAGATGTGGCGGAGGAATACACGGTCTGGGGTATCATGGCCCGCGATTTGATCCATGAGACGGAGCGGATGAATGCGGTCTCGCGTGGCGCGGAAAGTGGCACGGCCCTGCCCCAACGCCGCATTCCGTCCCAGATCACCGACATGGGTTTGGACAACCTGCGGGTGACGGATTTCATCAAGCCGACGAACTGGCCGACGATTGATATTGTGCCGTCTTGCGCCAATGCGGCGTTTGTTGAATTTGCCTCGGCGCAGTATCGGCACCTCAATCCCGAATGGTCTTTCTTTGCGGCGGTGAGCCGTTACCTCGATACGCTGCCTGCAGATGCCTATGACATGATCATCTTCGACTGTCCGCCTGCCATCGGCTATCAGTCGATGAACGCGGTGTTTGCGGCGGATGTGCTCTATATCCCCTCGGGCCCGGGCTATTGGGAATACGATTCCACCACGTCTTTCATCGGTCAGCTTGCCGAGGCGCTTGAAGATCTCTCCGCTTTCAACGGGGTTGTCCCCGCGGGGACAAGCGGTCTGCCGAAGATGTTTCAGGACATCCGTTTTCTCATCACGCGCTATGAGGCGGGCAATGATTTGCACCGTGCGATGCGTGAAGCCTTTTACAAGGTTTTTGGGGACAGGATGACCGAAAGCCCGATCGAGATGACGCGCGCTGTGGAGCAATCCGGACGTTTCCTGTCATCAATCTACGAGACGGATTACCGCGATATGACCCGTGAGACGTGGCGGCGGGCGCGGTCGTCCTTTGATCGGGCTTATGAGGAGTTTCGGGAGCATATGCTCGCGGCGTGGGAGAAGCTGGAGGATGAGGCATGAAAAAGCGTCGGGTCTTTGATATCGACTTTCCGGATGAGGTTGAGGCCGTTCCTGAGCCGTCTGTCCCCGCGGGGACAGAGGAGGCGCGTCGGGGGCCAATGGCCAGCGCAATTCAGGAAAACGCCACGGCGCTGCGGGAGCGGCAGGCGGCCGAAGCGCAGATCAGGGCGGAGAATGACCGGCTTGCTCATGAGTTTGTGCGGATGAAGAAAGAGGGTCTGATCGTTGATCTGATCCCGATTGATGCCGTGCAGACGGAGAAGCTTTCCCGTGACCGCAGTGCGCAGCGCGACCCTGATCTGGATGAACTCAAGGCGTCGATCCGTGACATTGGTCTGTCGAACCCGATTCAGGTCGAGGTGATCGGTGACACTTACGAGTTGGTGCAGGGCTTTCGTCGTCTTGCCGCGTTCCGCGAGCTTTATGCGGAAACCGGCGACGAGAAATATGCGCGGATTCCGGCGGGGTTGATGGCGGCGGGAGAGACACTTGAGGGACTTTATCGCCGGATGGTCGATGAAAACCTTGTCCGCCGTGATATTTCTTTTGCGGAAATGGCCGAGCTTGCGCGGGCCTATGCGGCCGATCCAAAGACGGAATGTGCTACGGTGGAGGAGGCGGTGGCGATGCTTTATGCTTCGGCCGGTCGCCAGAAGCGCAGTTACATCCGGCGTTTTGCCACGGTTCTGGATGGGATTGGCGCGGCGTTGAAATTTCCGGAGGCCATTCCGCGCGCGCTGGGGCTTGAGCTTGATAAGCTGATTTCGAAAGAGGAGGGTGCTGCCTCGCGGATCAAGGCAAGGCTGGCCGCCGCCATGCCGACGAACGCCGAGGCCGAACTTGATGTGCTGCGGGCGGTGCTGGTGGCCAAACCGGCGCCGACAACCAAGAGCGCGCCTCCCGCGAAGGTGAAAACGACTTTCCGCATGGCTGTCCCCGCGGGGACCGTGCGCTGCGCGGTGCAGAACGGCCGTCTGGAAATCCGCTCGGAGCAGGACTTCAGTGCAATTGACCAGCGCAAACTGGAAGCCGCTCTGGAGAGCTTTTTCAAAGAGCTGGAGTGAGGAGGGCGTGAAAGAGACGGGGCGGCGGGCCGAGGCTTCGCCGCCTTTTTGTGGAGGGGTAGGGGGCTAGACCTCGTTTCCTGCCTTATTGACCGTTGCGGTCATGCGCTCTAACATCGGTCTAACACCTGTTTGCGATCTGTCTGGCTGCATGGATGGAGCGGACATGGACGGAAAAACAAAACCTATCAGTAATAGAACAAGAAAATAGTTTTCGTTCCGTTAGGGGTGGTAGCTCATTGAATTTACTTGAACTTTAAAATGTATCTGTGTGGTTGGTATCGGCGTTGGCTTACGCCATCTTCTATTAGATGCCTGCGCATCTTGTCCGGTTCAAGCTTTTGATTTCCCATGCCCGTCTCAACGAGTAATGCCTAAAGGTTGGTGACGGCCCGGAGGGGCGGCATATCATGGCGGTGTTCGTGTCCTTCGACAGCTCCCCGACGGCTATCTGGATGAAGCTTGGAAGGAGGCGGCCTGTGCTGACGGTGTTCGAGACTTCGGGGCCTGGTATAGTGCACTCTCCGACTTGCTGCCTGAAGAGCAGGCGATCCGGCTGATTGGTCCTCGGGGCATCACCAAATACGGCGCGGCCCGTTTTGCAGGGATCTCGCGTCAAACGCCTTATAACGGATTGTGATTGCCAGATTGAAAATCCCTGTAGCCGTGCCGCGCCCGAACAGACCGTCAATCGAGGAGCTATATTGCCCTCGCTCCTTCATCAGCATTTGCAGTTCGCGCCGCTCGTTTGCACTCAAAGCATCAAACGCAGATTTCAAAGATTGATAGTCCGTAATATCCCTTAAGAACCGTGCGAATGTTAGCGGGAGAGGCGTCGAGATCGTGCCCGCGGGGGGGGGGGGAGGGCCATCGCCGTATGGGTTTGTGAAGGCAAAAATCACATCATCTGTTTCGGGATTCGCGGCCACAGCAATGCGAACTTTGTTGCAAACGCCGCGGCGACATCCAGTGGCAAACCACCAGTTCCCACCTTGGAGAAACTTTTGACTAGGTCCCGAAAAATACCTTCGTGCCAGAGTGTAGTTTTCCTCGCCCATTAGGCTCAAAATCTTGGGGCCCAATACTGGTCCCCGAATAAATGGCCAATGGAGCTCTCGGCGAAATCCAACGGCGGCTCCTGCGATGATACCCCGACCATTGTCGCCAAAGGGCTCGACCGAGGTAGTTTGAGGATTGCACCGCTTTGTTCCGGGCAATCGCCCCTACGGTGTCCGGCTTCCATAGTTTGGCGTTCTTGCGTGTCTGAATGAAAGCCTGCGCATCTCTGGCCGCAATTGCGTTGTGGCACTTTCGCGTATCATAAGCCCCATCAGCTGTGACGTTGCCGATCTCCTGATCCGGCGTGATCTGATTGAGCAGATCGAGCAATATAGGGGCGTCACCCACATTGCTTCCGGTCACCTCAATGGCACGGACATCCAGCGTTTGCTCATCAATCCCGATATGTATCTTGCGCCAGAGGCGGCACTTGGGGCGGCCGTGCTTGCGGGCGTTCCACTCGCCTTCCCCTTTCCCTTCAGCTTTGATGCCGGTGCTATTGATCAAGAGACGCAATGGCCCTTTGGACCCCTGATAGGGAGTGGAAACGGACAATGTTCTCTGCCGTCGGCACAGGGTGCTATAGTCGGGAACCTCCCAGTCGAGACCTGTTAGATTAAGAAGACTTTGCACGAAGCCTGTCGTTTGCCGCAACGGCAGGCCGAATAACACTTTGATCGTCAGGCAGGTTTGGATTGCAGCGTCGCTGTATCTGGCCTGAGGCCCGCGCTTGCCTGTGAGCTTCGCCCTGCAGTCCGCCTCCAGATCAAACCAAATTTCTAACGATCCGCGTTGCCTCAAGGCATCATTGTAATCAGATCAGTTCCTGCTCGCGTATTTCGTGGGGGTCCAACTGCTCATAAACGTCTGCTAACAGACTGTATTCAAACAGTGAACCCTCGCAAACGTTGATTTGTGCAACAAAGCCTCGCTACCCCACAATCGTATCGGGAACGCGATGGCCATTGATGCTGGGGAGTTGTGTCGCGAACACGCCGCCTGCTTTCGGCTGCGGACGGTCTTCGGAGAGGTCAAAGTTAAGAGATGTAAAGTATAAAGTGCGCAGGTCCGGACCTCCGAAGCAGGGTTTCGACGGTCGCTCGACGGGCACATCGACAACCATATCGACTTCGCCCGCTGGTGTGATGCGTAGCAATTGCCAGCCGTTGACTGCTGCACTCCAATAGCATCCGTCGGTGTCCATCGCCGCTCCATCGGGGCGGCCTGGACGGTTGGCTGTGTCGAAAAACAGCCGCTTGTTGCTCCACGCACCATCATCCACATCGTAGTCCCACGCCCAGATCTTGCGCACGGCTGGGAAGCTGTCGGAGACATAGGCGGTCTTTCCATCTGGCGAGAATGTCATTCCATTAACTGTGTGGAACCCGCTTAGAACCTCGGTGGTGCGATTGCCATCAATCGCGAAAATGCGACCCGTATTGTCTTGCGCTGTTGGACCTTCGTATGGGGATGTTCCTGCAAGAAACCGTCCTTTTGGATCAACGGTTCCTTCGGAGAACCTGTGTCCGAAACGCCGTGCATCAGGCCCTGTGATATAGTCCAATGTGCCCGTCTCGGGTGAGAACTTGTGTATCCCGTTGGCAAGCGCGACGATCACGTCGCCATCGGCCGTTGAGGCACAACATCCGACCTGTTCAGGCATTACCCACTTTCGGTGCTGTCCCGTCGCAGGGTTGTGCTGGTGGATTTCGCATCGCGGCAAATCCACCCAATACAGCACCTGATCCTTTTGGCCCCAGAACGCGCCTTCGCCATTCAGCGAGCGGATGTCCACGACACAGTCCACGGAAACCCTGATGTTCGAGCTCATAGTTTTCTCTTTCGAAACATATTGGCAGCAACATATGCCCCGCCGATGCGGTCATGCGCATCCGTTTGGGGATTGAATTCGGGAGAAATATGATTTTGAGGGGCATCTCTGGGCACATAACCCTGTGCCGCAACGCCGGAATTGTCAAAATAGGGCGCATCTCCGTCTACCGTTGCGAAAAACGCATCATGGTGGCCATCGCGTCGCGACAGGCATGTCTCCGTAAGGCCTGCCATGTCGCGCAGGCTCATCCACATATGGGTGCGCCGCTCGTCATGTACGACAGTGTCTGTGTTGCCGATTCTAAGGCTGCTTGTGGTGATGCCGTCGGCGTCGGCGTAATAGGCCATCACTGCCTCGCCCCAGATCTTGCTGATTCCATACCATCCGTCAGGACGGGGAGGTGCGGTGTTTGGCAGGGGCGCACTGGCTTTCTCGTGAAACCCCCAACCGTGGTTCGAACTGGCAAATACCACGGATTTGACCCCATGTGTCACGGCACTATCCATTGCAGAAATCGTCGCGCGGTAATTGACGTCCAGCGTTTCCTCAAAGGAGATGTTGAAATCGTAGCTGGCAGCCAAAAGGATCAGGCGGTCACAGCCTTCCATAGCTTTGTGCATAACGTCTCGATCGCAGACATCGCCGATAACCTGCGTCTCGTTGTCTGACAACTCCTCCATTGGGCGCCGCCCGAGAAGTACGAGCGCGTTGTTCTTACGCAGGTAGGGACGGATACCGGTACCTACGCCGCCATTCGCTCCAGTGATCAGAATTTTACCCATCGATGTTGGTCCTTTAGTTCATGAGTTTGTGCGGCAGCCATGTCACCAGTTCGGGGACAAGCGCCAGCAGCAGAAAGACGGAAAGCATTACGAGCAGGAAGGGGAGGCTGCCTTTGGTGTATTCCCAGATGCTGACCTTGAGCATGCTACAGAGGGTAAACATCGACACGCCAATCGGCGGAGTGTTCCCTCCCATGGTGAGGATCGTTATCATCAAAACGCCGAAGTGTATCGGGTCATGGCCCTGCGCAACAAGGATAGGCAGGAACAGGGGCGTCAGCAGTAGGACGTTGACCGTGGCTTCCATGACGGCTCCCGCCACAACGAGGAAGGCAAGAACGCACAGGAGTGTCACAGTTGGACTTGAGGTGACGTGGCTGAAGATTGCTTCGATTGCGCTAGGGGCATCCGCGAGGACAATAACGTGGCCCAAGGGAGCCGACATGACGATAATCAGCATGATCATCCCAATGTCGGCCAGAGAACTATGCATCACCTCCACTAGTTTCTTCCACGTCAGGTCACGGTGGATAACGAAGCCCACGAACATTGCGTAGAATATGGCGAAGGCACCGGCCTCAGTGGCGGTAAAGAAGCCGAAGCGGAAGCCCACGACCAGAAGCACCGGGAAGATCAGCGCCCAGAAGGCCGAGGAAAAGGCCTCGCGCACCTCACGGAAAGTCGGTTTCTCGGTTCGTTCGGCTCCGAAGCCGTGTTTTTTGGCGGCAAAGCCAGTGTAGGCCATCAGCGCGATGGTCAATATGATCCCTGGCACGATACCCGCGAGCAGAAGTTTCCCGATAGATACGTTTGCGATGAAACCGAAGATGATGAGCCCGATGGAGGGGGGGATTGTCGCGGTGATGATCGACGAATAGGCAATGACGCCCGCGGCGAAGCCTTTGCTATAGCCTTGTTCGATCATGGGGCGGCCGAGCAGACGGCTTTGCATCGCCGCGTCCGCTACCGCAGAGCCAGAAATGCCGCCCATAAAGAGGGAGAGAACGATGTATTAGAAATCTAGCCACTAGTTTATAAATTTTTTATCTAACCTATTGTTTTTACTTGATAGGCAAAAAGTAAGTGACAGTTTTCTGCTAAAAGTTGATAATTAAATCGCCAAAAATATAGACAGTTAAACCACCCCAATGCCCCCGAACACGCGTATGATTTCCGCGGATTTATTGGCTCCGCATCCTGATATTCATGATCCTTTGCGCCTTTGGTTGCGTGTGCCGCGGCGCCGGCCTGTCGTGCCGGTTCATGCAATCAAATCGGGGCGCAAGTATCTTTGGTTTGCGGGGTTTTCAGGGCTTGAGGCGCTTCGGAGCGGTCAGGCCGATGTTCGTGTTTTTCGACAGCTCCCCGACGGCTGTCTGGATAATGCTTGGTCCGAGGCGGCTTGTGCTGACGGGGTTCAGGACTTCGGGGTTTGGTATAGAGCACTCTTGGACTTGCTACCTGAAGAACAGGCGATCCGGCTGATTGGTCCTCGGGGCATCTCCAAATACGGCGCGGCCCGTTTTGCAGGGATCTCGCGTCAAACGCTTTATAACGGCTTGCGGGAGGATCGATGATGGATCTTCTGGCTGGCCTTTCCCGTAAGCAGCGTCGGCGGGTCGTGGGTGAGGCTGTGCGGCTGTTAAATCTGGTGTCGACGACGAACGGCGTCAGTGCGGCAGAGGCCGCCCGTAGAGAATTGCTGCCAGAGCGAGGTCCCGATGTTGCGGAGCAACGCCTGTACATATGCAAAAATCCTCTTGCTGCGATGCTGATGGCGCGCCCCGACACGTCACGACCTCGGGTTACCGATCTGGATATTCTGCGGGGGTGGGCTCTGGTTGGGGCGCTGCGATTTTGTAAGACGTATAAACAGGCGGATACGTACAGTCGTGTCGATCAAGGCCTCAGGGCTGTGCGTCACCTTGTGGGTAAGAGTTATTCATTCGACCTTATGCTGGAGTTGCCGCCTTTCGGACCGGATCTTGAGAGCTTGATTGTTGCGTTGAGGGCGCTGGAGAAAACGCTACATGTGCGCGGCGCTGATGAATATGCGAGAGTGGTCGAGCTTTCCCGTCTGATTGCAAATGCGGTCAATCCGCAAGATCCGGTTTATCGGCAAGATGCACAACGCGGGCCTTATGAGGACCGGACGCCCGATCTTGTGATCGAAGATGATGGGGCGCGCGAAGTTGTTTTCGAACATGTCGGGGAAGATGCGGAAGCTTCACCGGAGGAATTGATCGAAGATCGTGAGCTTCTGTATTACCGGTTTCCCGATCTGGTGGCACCCGAGCGCAGAGATGTTTACCTCGCAGAACAACAATTGAGCCTGTTTGAAGAGGAACAGGCCGAACTCGGATGGACCGGTGATTTTGCCTCGCTCTCGAACCTGGAAACCTGTGCGATCTGGCGTGCGGCATGGGCGGAGAAAGACACGGATATCGGCGCTGTATGGGCTCTGGCCTATCTGCTGTTCGGACGGGAGGTCAGCGGTTTGGGGCGGCGGCCTCGCATCGGGGAAAGCTGGTGGAACAATGGCGGCATGGCTTTTGTACCTGATGTCGCGCATCAGACGGAAAAGACGGCTCCGGACACTGTCTTTACGCTACAGCCTCCCAACGATCTTGCGGCTTTGTTCGAACCGCTGCCCGAGCGGCACAGTGGTCATGAGGATGTGCGGGCCTGGCTTAAGAAACAGAACCTGTAGCGCCCTGTCGGGCCGAGCCATCTGATCCGGGCGTTGCGCGATGCTATGCCGAACAAGGACCGTGCGATTGTAGGGCTGCTCACCGGCCGCAAGGTCGGGGATGTGGTGCAGATGCACTACACGAAGGTCAAAACAAAGAGGCTTGCCTCGGCGTGGAGAGAGGCGCTGAAGGTGAGGTTTGAGGCTGATATTGCCGTAGATGTGACGAGCCCTGCCGCAATGATCGGCACGCTTAAGTCCCCGTCCCGACAGCAGGTGCGGCGCTATTTTAAGGGGTTGGCGGATGACGTGAGGACGGCAGGTCCCGATCAGGATGATGTGCAGACCTTTGCTGGGCTGACGAACCTCTTTGGTGCTGTGTTGAACTTCCTGACGGCGCGCCGGCCAAACGGGGCGGCATTCGAGCCGTTTGCGCGTATCGTCGGGGACCATCGCCCGAGAATTCTCCTGACCGGGAAAGGCGGGCGGTTGGTCAATGATGACAGGTGGGTCCCGCTGTGCCCCACGGCACATGCCGTTATTCTGCATTGGCGCGGGATTTGTGCCGATATGTCCCATCGCCTCTTTATGTTGCCGCATGTGCGCGACAGCCTGTCGGCCATCGTAGAAGGGCAGGGTGTCCCGTTTTTGAAGTGGAGCACACTCATGGAGGAGCCGACCCCGCTATCTGCCCCGGAGTTGTGGGGGCGGGCGGGAACTCCGGCGAAGCGCGGCCACGCAAAGGCAACCAATTGGGCCAGACATTACGTCCGTTCTGCACTGGTGGAGCTTGATGTTCCCGGACCGCTTATTGACGGTTTTATGGGCCATGGCGGGCATATGTTCGATCCGTTGACCCCGACCAGTGCTTCAAGCATTGCCGATCAGGACAGGTTGCGACGCGCGCTTGAGCAGATTTGGTGTGATCTGGAGGTCGAATTGCCGGGGCTGGGCCGATGAAACATGTGAGAGATCATGTGAAAGCCCGGCTTGAACAGGTTGGTGTCGAGGCGCTGCGCACGCCTTCTGTGGCTGAGCGCTTTGTGCGTGAGGCACTGGCGCTGGCAGCAGAGGCGGGTGACACGGTGCGGGAGACCGAGAAGGCCCGAGACAGGGTCGTCAACTTGTTGCGCGCCATTGAGCGGGCCTATGATTTGCGTCTCGGCTTGGCCGTCAAATACACTCCGCCACCCCCAAAACCTCCTCTGCGCCGCTCGAACTGGGCTGTTGCTGCGCACCGGGCCTGCGCCATCTACAGGGAATTGGAAGACCGGTTGCGCAGTCGAAGACATAAAGGGGAGGCGCTTGCGGCTCTGATTGTTCTGAGCGCTATCATGCGCGGGGGCTTGTTGCGACCTGAGGCCTGGATGTCCTTGTGGGCGGGACTGTCATGCGGCAAGCCGGAAATCAAACGTCACAAGCTGCTTGGAAAGCATGTCTGGATTGACCTGAAGATCAATCAGCATACCGAGGTGCGGTTTTATCCCGATGTTGTGACCCTCGGCCTTTTGGCGCGTTGGTCTCCGGTATCCTTGCCGCGGCTCCAAAGTCCGGACCGTCTTTTGCGCAGGATACAGGAGAGCCTTGTGCTTCCCGAGTTTCCCAAGCCCGATGCGTTTGCCGAGGCGGCTTTTGCACCCCTCGAAGACCGGTATGCCGCGGGTATACCCTCTGTGCTGTTTGAAGCGGCCCGCGGGTCATTCAGGGCGGGCTCTGTGCCTTCGGAGCACTGGGAGGGAAGCCTGTGCGGGGAGGTGTTGGATGTCCCTGCGGCCCTTCGGCGTCGAAAGCCGGTAAAGAGCGCGGAGGCAGCGCTTTCTCTGGAAGAGAGCAACAGGGAGCTCCGCCAGATCCTCACAACGAAGCGGACAGGGGCTCATAAGATAACGCGCGCGCCGGTGCGCGCGGGGTTGGATGAACTGATCGGCAAAGCCCCGCCCGCTATTGTGCGTGCGCGTGCGCTCTGGTGTTCGTCCTTGCTGAAGAAGGGCTGCAAGGTCTCAACACTGCAGCGCTACGAGTCCGCAGTCGGCAAGACCCTCTCACTGGCATTTGGAGAGGCCGATCCGGCACGCATGAGCGTTGAGGAGATCGAAGCCCGTCTTTATGCCGTCTTGGAGACCCCGGGTGCGTTGCAGGACAAGATGACGGGGACGTGTCTCAGCCAGTTCTTTCGTTTTACCTTTTATGACCCGAGGCTCTATTGGCCGGAGCCCGATCTGCGGTTTCCGCAGATGTCTCGTAAGGGGCCGCCGCGCCGCGCGGTCATTACGGGACCGCAAATCAGGCGGGCTTTGAAGGGGTTGAAAGATGAGGGGCCACACAGGATTGCGTTTTTATTGGCTGCGCGGGGCGGGCTGCGGCTCTCGGATATGGAAGCGCTGC
>OY781536.2:560000-592814 GCA_963676755.2 uncultured Celeribacter sp.
GCTGGTTCTCTGCGAAATCTATTTAGGTAGAGCGTCATCCGAATACCCCGGGGGGTAGAGCACTGGATGGGTAATGGGGCCTTACCGGCTTACTGATCCTAACCAAACTCCGAATACCCGGGAGTACTAGATGGCAGACACACTGCGGGTGCTAACGCCCGTAGTGGAGAGGGAAACAACCCTGACCTCCGGCTAAGGCCCCTAATTCATGGCTAAGTGGGAAAGCAGGTGGGACGACCAAAACAACCAGGAGGTTGGCTTAGAAGCAGCCATCCTTTAAAGATAGCGTAACAGCTCACTGGTCTAGATAAGTTGTCCTGCGGCGAAGATGTAACGGGGCTCAAGCCATGAGCCGAAGCCGAGGATGCCGTAAGGCATGGTAGCAGAGCGTAGTGTGACATAGTTCCATGCGTCCTTAACTTCCTTCGGGAAGCCTTGGACGCACGGAGCTTTCTGTGAAGCTGGCGCGTGAGCGATCCGGTGGAGAGATCACTAGTGAGAATGATGACATGAGTAGCGACAAACAGGGTGAGAGACCCTGTCGCCGAAAGTCCAAGGGTTCCTGCTTAAAGCTAATCTGAGCAGGGTAAGCCGACCCCTAAGGCGAGGCCGAAAGGCGTAGTCGATGGGAACCAGGTTAATATTCCTGGGCCAGAGAGAAGTGACGGATCGCAGAGGTCGTTCATCCTTATCGGATTGAATGGGCGGCTGAGCGGTTCCTGGAAATAGCCTCTCATTAGATCGTACCCTAAACCGACACAGGTGGACTGGTAGAGAATACCAAGGCGCTTGAGAGAACGATGTTGAAGGAACTCGGCAAAATACCTCCGTAAGTTCGCGAGAAGGAGGCCCAGTTTCTACGCAAGTATTGGCTGGGGGCACAAACCAGGGGGTGGCGACTGTTTACTAAAAACACAGGGCTCTGCGAAGTCGCAAGACGACGTATAGGGTCTGACGCCTGCCCGGTGCCTGAAGGTTAAAAGGAGGAGTGCAAGCTCCGAATTGAAGCCCAGGTAAACGGCGGCCGTAACTATAACGGTCCTAAGGTAGCGAAATTCCTTGTCGGGTAAGTTCCGACCTGCACGAATGGCGTAACGACTTCCCCGCTGTCTCCAACATCGACTCAGCGAAATTGAATTGCCTGTCAAGATGCAGGCTTCCCGCGGTTAGACGGAAAGACCCCGTGCACCTTTACTACAGCTTCACACTGGCATTAGGCCGAACATGTGCAGGATAGGTGGTGGGCTTTGAAACCGAGACGCCAGTCTCGGTGGAGCCTCCCTTGAGATACCACCCTTGTTCTGCTTGATGTCTAACCGCGGTCCGTTATCCGGATCCGGGACCCTGTGTGGCGGGTAGTTTGACTGGGGCGGTCGCCTCCCAAAGAGTAACGGAGGCGCGCGAAGGTTGGCTCAGAGCGGTCGGAAATCGCTCGTTGAGTGCAATGGCAGAAGCCAGCCTGACTGCAAGACTGACAAGTCGAGCAGAGTCGAAAGACGGCCATAGTGATCCGGTGGTCCCGAGTGGAAGGGCCATCGCTCAACGGATAAAAGGTACGCCGGGGATAACAGGCTGATACTGCCCAAGAGTCCATATCGACGGCAGTGTTTGGCACCTCGATGTCGGCTCATCTCATCCTGGGGCTGGAGCAGGTCCCAAGGGTACGGCTGTTCGCCGTTTAAAGAGGTACGTGAGCTGGGTTTAGAACGTCGTGAGACAGTTCGGTCCCTATCTGCCGTGGGTGTAGGATACTTGAGAGGAGTTGCCCCTAGTACGAGAGGACCGGGGTGAACGATCCACTGGTGGACCAGTTGTTATGCCAATAGCAGTGCTGGGTAGCTATGATCGGAAAGGATAACCGCTGAAGGCATCTAAGCGGGAAGCCCCCCTCAAAACAAGGTATCCCTGAGAGCCGAGGTAGACCACCTCGTCGATAGGCCGGAGATGTAAGTGCAGCAATGCATTCAGTTGACCGGTACTAATTGCTCGATAGGCTTGATTTGATCCAGTAAAAGCAAAATTTACGGACATATCAAAAGCATACACATACAAAAACTTGACTTGGCGTTCCCAAAAAAAGGGAACTTGGGTATTTATTCGGTTTGGTGGTCACAGCAATAGTGAAACACCCGATCCCATCCCGAACTCGGCCGTTAAGCACGTTCGCGCCAATGGTACTGCGACTTAAGTCGTGGGAGAGTAGGTCACCGCCAAACCTAATAAATACCCAAATCTCTCTAAACGATATCAGACATGTATATCCAAATAGACACCACACCGTCGCGGGATGGAGCAGCCCGGTAGCTCGTCAGGCTCATAACCTGAAGGTCGTAGGTTCAAATCCTACTCCCGCAACCAAAAAATCCCAAACATATCAACGCACTAGCCACCATCGGGTGGCTTTTGGCGTTTCTAAGCAATCCGCGCTGGAAGCACCGTGGAAGCAATAGGGGCGAAGTGAAAGGTGTGGCGGAATGGCAATAGTGGTTGCGGCCTGATCGGTTTTTAGAAAACACTCACAAATTAGCTCGCAGTGCCTTTGTGAACTATCAAAGCAGTCCTGCAGTATTTGCTAGTCGGGACAGACATTCGACCCCGAGTGTGCCTAAACTAGGCAATTATCCACATTACCTTAATTTTGAGGAAACTGTTGTCACCACGAGAAAATGGTTTTTACTTTGATGATTTCACAACATTTTCTCTTAGCATGTAAGCCAACCCTTCGTCAGTCAGCTTGTGAAACGTTGATACGCCTATTGTAAGAGCACACATCATTCCAAGCGCTTCCATTTGAATAAGAATGCGTTCTTTGTCCTCCATGTTTATGGAGAATTGTGTACTACCTGAAAGACCTAGCCTACTTTGAATTGTCTTCTTTAGCCCACTTGAAACACCACTCGTGTTAGATGGGGTTCGAAAGTTCGTTCCAATATTTGCAAGAATTTGCCGCCACGTCAGCGATATAGTATATTTTCTATGACCCCTATGTGATGAAGTCTCGATATGAATATCAAATTCTTCATCCATTTCAGCTAACTTTAAACCGTCAAATGCAGGGGAGGGTTTTCTTGCTGAAAGATCTGAAACCAACCTCGCATTTTCCTTTCTTAGTTCATTGATTTCATTTAGAATTTCAGCGCTGGCAGCTCTATTCGCTCTAATCCACCCAACACCTTCAAAGTTCACACGCGCCTGTGAAAGTGCGGCAAGCGCTTTTGTGGATAGTTCATCAGGGGACTCCCAGAAATCGACTAGTGAGTTTGCCTTTATGGTCTCAATGAGTTTCTTGAGCTTTTGATTACTGACTTCGTCACTCTCCGTGTCCTTGACACGCAATTCATTAAGGTTTGACCGTATGAAAGCAAGTATAGGGATTTCCCTTTTTTTTGCATACTGGAACTCTTTTTCAGTATAGCTCAAACCATCAGGCGCAACCGAGCCATAGCGGCCAGCTAAGATCAAAATGTAATAGTCACAACGGTCAATGACCCGCTCAATAAATTCCATCTGGTGTTGGCTAGAAGCGGGAAATATTTCCATACCTTCAGCTACGTAGCCTGCTTTGGCGACAGCTTCGCTCACTTTTTTGCGTTCTTCAATCAGATCGCTATACGTTGAGCTAACAAATACATGAAAAATCTTTTCCACCTAATAAAGCCTATCTAAAGTTGTAACCTTCTATTGTTTATGACCATTTCAGCATATCGAAGTCCACCCTGTTCCGTTAAGAAAATTAGATAGAAGAGCATACGCATTTATCATTACTATGTAGCGTTTACCCGGTCAGATGCGCCTATGAACTGGATTATTTTGGGCTCTGATACGATTGATAAGAAAGTGGTTTCAAGCAGCGGCTTTGTGACTTCACAAAAAGTCATCCCGTTAGCAGCGAAAGTCCGGTGCCCGCCCTTACCGACAGCCAAACTCACTCTTAAACGCCCGAACTCTTTGCAGGTTTGAGTTGTTGCTTTGCCCACATAGGCTTTCACAAGGGACTCCATCGTTGTCCCTGTCTGCGCCGCTATAGCCGCAGACACACCATTGATAGACGGCTTCTTTGCAACTGCGCATGTATTTGCAGGTTTTGCCGCATTGATAGTTTTGGGCGATGGTAAATGGTTCAAATGGAAGTGGTTTGGCATTCTCGGAGAGTGCTGTTCCGCAATAGCCAAGAGCGAATAGAGAGGAAAAAAGAAGTGTCTTGAGGGGCATGAAATTGCTCTTAGGAAAAATCAAAATTCTTGCAGCAACCTACCCTCCCGCCCGTTCTCACGTCCACCGATATTTCCCGCCCGCCTTCTGCAACCGTTCCTCTAGGGTCTTCGGATGTTCCTCGCTGTTCCGACGCAGGGCGTCTGTGTGCTGGTCCATAAAATCATAAAACTCATCCGGCGGAACATCTGAGATCGCCGCGCGGGTGACGAACAGGCCCAAAAGCTGCTGGTCAAGTTCGCGCATTTTGGCGGTGCGGTTGGCAAAGATCACGTCTGACGGCAGCACGCCGATGCAATGCACGGATAGGTCTTGCATGATCGTGTCTTCAACGAGCCGCCATAGATCGTGTACGGGCCAACGGGCGCGGTTGCTGTCATTTGTCGGGATGCAGTAGCGCAAACGCTCTAAGTTGTTGTGATAGGCGTCTCCAAGTCTCTCCCGCACATCTGCCCATGAGTGGATTTCAAAGCGGTCTCGGAGTTGATCGCGTCCAAGGCGCAGCTCAAAGCGCCAGACTTGGCTTGTCAGGCGGTCGGAGAGGTCCAGCGGGTCTTGCCCGCACGCGGCGCGCTCCGCGTTCCAGATCGCAAGCCAGCCGTCCTTGGCCTTCTGTATGACCTCGCCGCGCTTGTCATAGATTGCCAGTTGGCGGTTATCGACATTCCCCGCGCGAAGTCCGGTCACGCGGCCACCTGTGGCCTGTGTCACGGTTTCATCGACGCCTGTGTATTCTATGACCTTTGTGCCGGGCGGGGCGACAAGGGCAATGCGCTCCGGTTCAAACCATGGGGCTAGAATATCCACGGCGAAGTCTACGCGAGAGACGCGGAGCTGATGTTCACCGTAGGGGATCGCCATGGCCGCCATAACCTCCCTAAAATGTTGTTCGGCATAATCCAAACCACCCGTGGCAAGCCCGAGCGCTCGAAAGTCTACCGTGATGCCCGGATTGTTCGGGATGCGGTCTTCTGGGTCTTGGAACATCCAGACCGCGCCAAGCTCTCCGGTGTGTGTGTTGAATGTGCGCCCGCCTTTCTGGGTGACGGATAAAAGCACATCGCCAAAACGCAATTCAATGTCATGGCCGAACTCTTTGGCTTGGGCTTTCGCCAGCGCCAGCTCTTTGCGCAGCTCCGGCGTGATCTCGGATTCTATGGTGAACCTGAGGCCGTCAAAACCGCTATGGAGAATTTGTGCCGTCATCTACTCTCAACTTCGCTTTCGTAGTCGTGGAGGGGGGTGTTACATGACCCCCCTTTGCCTATCGGCTAATTTGGGGTGTTCCATTTGAGGAAACCGGATGAAGCGGGATGCGCTTTGTGCCTCCGGCGGGGCAGCTTTTGTTTTGGGGCCGGGCAGGGATGCCCGGCTCCGATCTTATGGGATGCTCTAGGCGCGCTGTGTGGTGTCTTTCGACATTTGGCGTGCAATCCAGATTTCTGCGCGTTCTGCACATTTGGCGGCGTTCAACAGATCGCCTTGGGCAAAGCTTGGTGTGGATTGCCAGTCGCCTTGGTTGTTCTTGTAAGCGCGGGACAGATCGACGGAATAGAAACCGTCATTGTCCCAGATGGTTGCGGTGATAAGGCCCAGTTTGATTTTATGGGCGGGAGATTTTGACATCGTGTCAGCTCCTTATTTGAAAAGTTGAAAATGAAACGGGCGCGAGAACCATTTGCCCCGCGCCCGCAAGAGCCTTCCGGCCCCAAAATCCCGCATGGCGCTGCCAGCCCCGTACGGGCAAAACTCAGGTGAGAGGTTTAGGCGGCGCTGTATTGGCTGGTATTGCCGTGGCGGCGGGCCTCGCCCCATTCGAGAAGATCGCGGCGGCGGTAGCGCACGGAGCGCCCGGATTTGTAGAACTTCGGGCCATAGCCCGTGACGCGCCATTTCTGGATGGTGCGCACGCTCTGGCACAGAAATTCGGCGGCGGTCTTCTCGTCGATAAACCCGTCCAGATAGTCCGTGGCCGGGCGGTTGTTGTCGTTTGCATGTTTCGTAGGAAGCATCTTTTACTCCGTATTTAATTTAAGATGCTTTTGGTTTGGCCTAGATGCGAAACACGAAAAACGACATTAAATTGGGCAACAATTTATTGTTTTTTGTTTTTCTTTAAGTCGTTGAAAAATGGTGAAAAGTTCTTTCGAAAAGTTTCGTAGGATATTGGGTCAAGGTTTGGTCGGTTCAATTCCAACCATCGCTGAGCTTTCGGAAAATGTGATTTCTGCGAGGCCTCGGTGTCAATCTCCCCGGCCTCATCGAGCGCGTGGATTGCAGCCTGAATATCTTTCACAATAGAGGGGCGGCCAACTGCGCGTGGTGGGGTGCGGTCTACGTAGCTACGTTCCAAGATTTCGTTACGAATGCGATTGTTCGTCAACCGCACGTCTACGAACTCTAAGCCCCTAAAACTGAGCGTGCCTTTGTCCCAATCGCATTTGCCAGACCAAGCCTCTTTGGGAACGGCGACAGGAACAGAGGATACGGTACGGGGCAGCTCATAGCCGAAGCCGAGAACATATCCCTTAGATATGTAGGACAGTACGTTGGCTTTCAGCGTGGCTTCCAATTCGCTTCTCGCACTAGCTAGCTTACTAAAGCCAGAAAACGCATGGGCGAGTTTTGCGAATCCGTCACCGTCAATTTTGTCGGCTGCCGTGGCATCCCGCTTTATCAGGTCCATGCTCGATTTCTGGCGCAACTCTTGCCATTGGGCCTTTTGGTCAGGATGGGCAAAGTAGAGCCAAGATTTTGAAAGTGATGCGCCGGAACGGTGCAGCCGTTCCATTTGCTCTTTTGTGATCTCTGTCATGTTTTGCCCCCGTACCTATACGTATCGTTACGTAGGGAAGGTAAAATCCAAAAAGCCTCAAACGATACGTATCTATATAGCTATCTAGCGCGGCCAAATCCCTAGGTAGATACGTGGGTATGGCCGCATTGTGTGGTGTTACTTTATTACTCTTAATGTGCCTGTGCCCTGAGGTCTATATATTGGGTTGGCTTCATTGCCAAAGTTGCGAGGCTGCTTTGGGGTTGGTAAAGTTTCAGCGAGTTTGCAACGAAAGGAATTTGAGATGATGGATCCGGGCGCAGCTATTTTGATCCCGCTTTTAATGTATATCGGCATGTTTGCTTTCATGCTTTGGGTTGTTCTGTCTGTCGTCAATTCGCTGAAACGGATCGCGTCAGCCTTGGAAAATATGTCCTTGAACGGTGGCACTGCTCATATTGATGGGGCAACAGATACAGCGCCGACTAAGACGCCAGCCGCGCAGCAAAAAGAACGGGAAGCGCGAGACCCGGCCTATAAGTACATACCTAAGAAATAACGCCCTAAGCTTCGCCCACAATCCGCAACTTGGGTTGTGGGCTGACGCTGACAAAAGCACTTAGGCGATTTGCGTTTTCTTCGGCGGCGCGTTTCACGGGATCATCTGCCAAGTGGGCATAACGCATTGTGGTCTGAATTTGCGTATGTCCCAAAAGCCGCCCGACCATTTGAATAGGCATCCCAGACGATACGGCATTAGACGCATAGGTGTGGCGCAGATCGTGGATGCGTACATCGTCCAGACCCGCTCGCGCACGGATACGCCGCCACGGGTGTTGCAGGTCCGTGATGTGGCTATTCTCCAACTTGCCTTCAATCACATAGGGATTGCCGGGCGTGCGGGGCAGGGCGGATAGAACCGCCCGCGCAGCCGCAGGGAGCGGGATGCGCCTTGCGCCTGTCTTGGTATCGGGCAGTTCCATCCCCGCGTCGGTGATATAGTCCCAACGCAGCGTTTGTATCTCTTTGAGGCGGCATCCGGTCAGGATTAAAAGACGAAAGGCCGCGACCACATGCACGCTCTCTGAGCCGCCCTGTTCGGCGGCACAAAGCACTTCTCCCAACCTTTGCAGCTCATACTGGCTGAGATAGCGTTCCCGCTTCTCTTCGCGGTATTTGGGCACATGGCGGCACGGGTTGGACCCATCCGGACGCAATCCCCAAATCTCCGCCATGTTGAACATCTTGGACAGCACTTGCAGCGTGCGGTTCGCCTGATAGGGCGTATGGCGATATTTGTGATGCAGGGCGGCAATGTCTTTGCGTTCTACGTCGATCACCTTGAAACAGCCAATCTCCGGCTTGATGAACAAATCCAGCGCCCGGCGATATTCCTTCTGCGTTGTGGGTTTGCAGCGTTCTTCGGCATGTTCCTTGAAGAACCGATCACACAAAGAGGCGACTGTGGGGGCGCGCCGTTCCAATGCGATTTCTTCGGCGGGGTTCTCGCCCATGGCGACTTGGCCCATGACGTCCTTTGCCAAGCGCCGTGCCTCGTCCACCGTGATTTTGCCATGCCGCCCAAGAGACACGCGCCGGGTGCGCCCGCCTTTGCGATATTGCGCTTGATAGGTCTTTGCCCCGGACGGCATGACCCGCACGCCAAAACCCGCAATCTGGCTATCCCAGACGAAGTAATCTTTGGCCTTAGGTTTGAGGGCATCAATGGCGCGTTTGGTCAATTTTGGCATCTCTGTATCTCTCTTACTGGCAACCTCGTGGAAGCACTGTGGAAGCAACTGGAAGCAAACCACGGGGTAAGAGATAGAAAGAGAAAGTTTATCGCGTCAAATTAAAAACAACGATTCCAATAAGATAGGGTAGGTGGTCGCATTTGGGCGCAACCCGTGCAGACTGGCGGCGGCTGCCTCATAACCTGAAGGTCGTAGGTTCAAATCCTACTCCCGCAACCAAAAAATCCAATATATATCAACGCACTAGCCACCTTCGGGTGGCTTTTTGTGTTTCTAGGCCATGCCCCTGTCGTCAGTGAAAGTGTCGTTGAGACTTCCAAAAAGAAAATTTGCAACACCTCAAACGGGTCGAGACGTAAACGTATTTGTGCTTAAATTTAGAAAACAAGCTTATATATTCATGTTTTGCAATTTCTTAGCATAAGCTTAAAAGTTGAGAGTCCTTGAAAAAAGTCAAGGCGTCTGTGACCCGCCGGGCGCACACCTGCGGGCATGACACGTTTTGCACCCATTGTGATGATCGCGATTCTCGCGCTGAGCCTGACGGCTTCAGCGGGGATGTCGGGGTTTCTCAAAACCGCGCACGGGATTGCGCGGGCGGGACAGACGAACATTGTCATCTGTGGGCAGAACGGCACCGAAACGATCACGTTGAATGCTTCTGGTGAACCCGTTTCCCCGAAAGACACACAAGAATGCGCACATTGCGCGGATTGTTCCCTCGTGCCGATGGCTGCGCTGTCCGCGCTGACCTTCAATTGTCCGTCGGCGACGCAGGGGGAACGCGTTCAACTCACACTGAACACTTTGCCGGAGCGCAGCGAGCCCATCTGGCAACCGTCCCGTGGACCTCCCAGCCAGAGCAAGGTTTGACACATGCCCCGTTTTTACAAATCTTTTTTAATGTCCCTGAACAGGCTGATCTGCCTGCTTTCTGCACTGGTTTTCTCCGCCTTCGTGACCATAGGTGACGCCGCGGCGCAAACCGCCCAACCCGTTCTCACCGGTTTCCTGCAAAGTGAGACCCCCTCCGATATCGTCGAGGGGGCCGATGCGTTTGGCCCCATCCGCGACGATGTTCCTGTCGCGCCCGTGTTGGCTGGAGATACCCGGCTGGGCTGGGTGTTCATCACCTCGGATTTCGTCGGCACAACGGGATATTCGGGCAAGCCGATCCACACGATGGTGGCCGTTGACGACGATGCGCGCGTGCTGGGTATCAAGCTTGTAAAGCACTCCGAACCAATCGTTCTGATTGGTATTCCCGACACAAAAATCAAATCCATGGTGGCCGATTACAAGGGTGTGAACCTTGTCGAAGAGGCGGCTTCCGGTGGCGAAAGTCATGATCTCAACATCATTTCCGGGGCAACCGTGACGGTGATGGTGATTGATGACAGCATTATCCGGTCCGGTATCAAGGTTGCCCGTGCGCTGGGTCTTGGCGGCCTGCAACAGGTCGAAGATACAGAGCCGAAATTTGCCATCAATCCAGAGGCCAAAGCGCCGGAAAGCTGGATGGAGATGGAGGGCGACGGCACGGTGCGCCGGCTGTCCCTTGATGTTGGCCAGATCAACGCCGCGTTCGCCGAAATGGATGATCCGCGGGCGGCCAAACGTGCATTGACCGAAGCGCCGGAGACGGTGTTCATCGACATGCAAATGGCGCTGGTCTCCGTGCCGGGGATTGGCGAGGCCATTCTGGGCGAGGCGGAAAACAGCAACCTTCAGGACTGGCTCGAAGAGGGTGAACACGCGATCGCAGTGACCGGGCGCGGGCTCTATTCCTTCAAGGGGTCGGGCTATGTGCGTGGCGGGATTTTTGACCGGGTCGTGCTTATTCAAGACGATGTGTCGGTGCGGTTTCGCGACCGTGGGCATCGCCGCATAGGCAGCATCGCGGCGGCGGATGCGCCGGAATTTACAGAGCGCGATCTGTTCAAAATACCCGCCGAAGTTGGCTTTGACCCGACCAAACCGTTCCGCTTGCAGCTTTTGGTGCAGCGTGAAGTGGCGGCGATTGAAAAGGTCTTTACCACCTTTGACTTGGGGTATCAGTTGCCCTCGACATATCTGACACCGATTGCCGCATCCCAACCTGTTGCCGTCGCTGCAGAGACTTCAACCGAGGCGCAGGCTCAGGCCGCGCTCTGGAAACGGATTTGGCAGGACAAGACCCCGCAGATCATAGTTGTCGGCGCCATGTTGTCTGTTCTGACGCTGGCATTTTTCTTCCAGATGCAACTGACGCGCTCGGCGCGGGTGACGTTCTGGTTCCGTATGGCCTTTCTGAGTGTGACACTCGTTTGCCTCGGCTGGATGTGGAACGCCCAGCTTTCGGTGGTGAACCTCATGGCTCTGTTCGGCGCATTGATGACGGAGTTCAGCTGGCAAGCGTTTCTGCTTGATCCGCTGACGTTCATCTTGTGGTTCTCGGTGGCGGCGGCGCTGTTGTTCTGGGGGCGTGGAGCCTATTGCGGCTGGCTGTGCCCCTTCGGGGCCTTGCAGGAGATCACCAACCAGATCGCGCGCAAGATCGGCATCCCGCAATGGACCCTGCCTTGGGGGCTGCATGAGCGGCTCTGGGCGATCAAATACATGATCTTCCTCGGGCTGTTCGGGGTGTCGCTTTACTCCATCGAACAGGCCGAACATCTGGCCGAGGTAGAGCCGTTCAAAACCGCGATTATTCTCAAATTCATGCGGGCATGGCCTTTCGTGGCCTATGTCGGAGCTCTCCTGATCGCGGGGCTTTTCGTGGAGCGGTTCTATTGCCGTTACCTGTGCCCGCTGGGAGCGGCTCTGGCAATCCCGGCACGGCTGCGCATGTTCGACTGGCTCAAGCGTTACAAGGAATGCGGAAGCCCCTGTCAGACCTGTGCGCATCAATGTCCGGTGCAGGCGATACATCCAACCGGTGAGATCAACCCGAACGAATGCGTCAACTGTATGCATTGTCAGGTGCTCTACCAGTCCAAAGATTTTTGTCCCGTCGTGATCAAGAAAGAGAAACGGCGCGCGAAAGTAAGTTCACCCGATCTGTCGGCACTCAAAACTGCCAGGATCGAAAATCATCCCAACATCCGCACTTAGGGAAAGGAAACACCATGTCTAAATCGGAGAATAAAGGTCTCAGCCGTCGCGGCTTCATGGGCGCAACAGCTACGGGGGCAGCTTTTATCGGAGGAACAGGGGGCAGGCTTGGCCTGCTGGCTGGCGGAGCAGCGGTTGCGACGGCTGCGGGCACGGGCAGCGCTATGGCGCAGGCCACGGATCATCTCAGCCCGGCTCCCGGAGAACTGGACGAATATTACGGTTTCTGGTCTTCGGGTCAGACCGGCGAATTGCGCATTCTCGGCTTTCCGTCGATGCGCGAATTGATGCGGGTGCCGGTGTTCAACCGCTGCTCTGCAACGGGCTGGGGCCAGACCAACGAGAGCCTCAAAGTCCTCACCGAGAACATGCTGCCCGAGACCAAGGAATATCTGGCGGCGCAGGGCAAGAAGGTCCACGACAACGGCGATTTGCACCACCCGCATATGTCCTTCACCGATGGCACCTATGACGGCCGTTTCATCTTTGTGAACGACAAAGCCAACACGCGCGTGGCCCGTATCCGTTGTGATGTGATGAAAACGGACAAGATCATCGACATCCCGAACGCCAAGGCGATCCACGGTCTGCGTCCGCAGAAATTCCCGCGCACGGGCTATGTCTTTGCCAATGGTGAGGACGAGACACCCATGGTCAATGACGGGTCGGTGCTCGACGAGCCCGAAAAGTATGTGAACTTCTTCACCGCGATTGACGGTGACACGATGGAGGTTTCCTGGCAGGTGATGGTGTCGGGCAACCTTGACAACACGGATTGCGACTATCAGGGCAAATACGCCTTCTCGACATCCTACAACTCGGAAATGGGGATGACCCTGCCGGAGATGATGGAAGCCGAGCGTGACCACGTCGTTGTTTTCAATATTGCCGAGATCGAAGCAGGGATTGCTGCAGGTGACTATATTGAGCTGAACGGCGTGAAGGTTATCGACGGGCGAAAAGGACAGAACAAGAAATACACCCGCTACATTCCTGTGCCCAACAGCCCGCACGGCATCAACACCGCGCCTGACATGAAACACGTTGTGGTTGCGGGCAAACTGTCGCCCACCTGCACCGTGCTGGACGTGACCAAACTGGACGCGTTGTTCGACGCCGATGCCGATCCGCGCTCTGCTGTGGTGGCGGAACCCGAACTGGGCCTTGGCCCGCTTCACACCGCATTCGACGGCAAGGGGTTTGCCTATACAACCCTCTTCCTCGACAGCCAGATCGTGAAGTGGGACATCACCAAGGCGGTGGAAGCCTATGCTGGCGCAGAGGTGGATCCGATCGTGTCGAAGGTTGATGTGCATTACCAACCCGGTCACAACCACACCACCATGGGCGAGACCAAGGAGGCGGATGGCAAGTGGCTTATTTCGCTGAACAAGTTCTCCAAGGACCGTTTCATCAATGTCGGCCCGCTCAAGCCAGAAAACGAGCAGATCATCGACATTTCGACCGACAACATGAAAGTCGTGCATGACGGGCCAACCTTTGCCGAACCGCATGACGTGATTTTGGTGCGGCGCGATATCGTCAATCCGGTGGATGTCTGGGACCGCAATGACCCGATGTTTGCCGATGCGCGCGCGCAGGCAGAGATCGACGGTGTCGACATTGATGACTGGCAGGACACGGTTATCCGCGACGGTAACAAGGTTCGAGTCTGGATGTCCAGTCAGGCGCCGGAGTTCAGCCTGTCGAGCTTTACCGTCAAGGAGGGCGACGAGGTGACGGTTTATGTCACCAACCTCGATGACATCGACGATTTGACCCACGGCTTTACCCTTGGCAACCACGGCGTCGCGATGGAAGTCGCACCGCAGGCCACGGCTTCGGTGACCTTCACCGCCGCGAAACCGGGTGTCTACTGGTATTATTGCCAGTGGTTCTGTCACGCGCTGCACATGGAAATGCGCGGCCGTATGCTTGTGGAACCTGCATGATGCGCCGCCCCGTTGCCTTCCTTCTTGCCGGTTTGTGCCTCGCCGCCCCCGTGGCAGCGGAGCGTATCGAGGTGCGGGCGGGGGACGGGGCGCTTGCCTCTGCCGTGGCTGATGCTGCGGCAGGGGACGAGATCGTGCTTTCGGCGGGGCGATACGTCGGCCCGCTCATCATCGAGACCCCTTTGCGCCTGACGGGGGCGGGGGGCGCTGTGATCGACGGGGCAGGCGTTGACTCCGTTATCACGATTGATGCTGCGGATGTGACGGTGACGGGGCTGACGGTCACGGGATCGGGACGTTCGCACGACACGATTGATGCGGGTGTGAAGCTGACAAAGAAGGCCACCCGCGCCCGCGTGATCGACAACGATATTCGGGGCAACCTTGTGGGGGTCGATATCCACGGCGCGCGGGATGCGCTGGTGAAGGGAAACCGCATTGAGGGGCTGCGTCTGGCGCGGATGAATGATCGTGGCAACGGGGTCTATGTGTGGAATGCACCCGGCTCGGTGGTGGAGGACAACGAAATCCGCTACGGGCGCGACGGGATTTTCTCCAACACCTCGCGCGACAACACCTATCGCGGTAACCTGTTCCGCGATCTGCGCTTTGCCATCCATTACATGTATACCAATGACAGCGTGGTTGAGGGGAATGTCTCCATCGGCAACCACCTCGGCTTTGCCATGATGTATTCCGACAGGATCGTGGCGCGGGAGAATATCTCGATCAACGACCGTGATCACGGGGTGATGTTGAACTTCACCAACCAGTCGGACATCTTCGCCAATATCGTGACGGGCGGGACGGAGAAATGCGTTTTTGTCTACAACGCGCACCGCAATCTTCTGGCAGAGAACATATTTGAGGGGTGCGAGATCGGAGTGCATTTCACCGCCGGCTCGGAGCGCAATACGATTACCGGAAATGCCTTTATCGGCAACCGGACACAGGTGAAATACGTAGGCTCCCGCGATGTCGAGTGGTCCTATGAGGGGCGTGGCAATTTCTGGTCGGATCATGTTGTTTTCGACCTTGATGGCGATGCCCGCGCCGACAGCCCCTATCGCCCGAATGACTTGATGGATCACATCCTGTGGTCGCAACCGGCGGCAAAGCTGTTGCTTGGCACCCCCGCTGTGCAGCTTGTGCGTTGGTCGCAGGCCCAATTCCCCGCCATGCAGATCGGTGGTGTGGTGGACAGTCACCCTTTGACACAGGCGCCGGTCTCCGATGTGCCAGCGCCTTATGAAACCCTCGCCCAAGCCGCGCCGCTTTGGGCCAAAGGAGGTCGCGATGACGATTTTGACCCTCTCGCATCTCACTAAACGCTATGACAAGGCCGCCTCCGTAGCCGCCGCACTGGACGATGTGTCCCTGAGCATCGCAGCGGGTGAACGTGTGGCTCTTTTGGGCCATAATGGTGCAGGCAAATCGACCCTGATGAAATGTGTGCTCGGGCTCATGCCGACAAGCTCAGGTGCGATTTCCATTGCCGGACATGCGCCGGGCTCTGCTGTGGCGCGGGCGCTGGTGTCTTACCTGCCCGAAAGTGCCGCGTTTCATCCGGCGCTTACGGGACGCGAACAGATCCGCCATTATTTGCGTCTGCGTGGAGGGCAGGTCAGGGATGCGGATGCGCTTCTGGATCGTGTCGGGTTGTTGGAGGCGGCCGGACGCCGCATAGGCACCTATTCCAAAGGCATGCGCCAGCGTGTCGGACTGGCACAAGCGCTCATCGGCACGCCACGCCTTATGGTACTCGACGAGCCGACCTCCGGCCTCGACCCGATCTCGCGTCGGGAGTTCTATGACATTCTTGATAATCTGGCGGGGCAAGGCACGGCGATCCTGTTGTCTTCGCATGCGCTTTCGGAAGTGGAGGCACGGACCGACCGCATTGTGATCCTGTCCAAAGGGCAACAAGTGGCAGAGGGCAGCCTTGCCGACCTGCGGCGCAGAGCGGCACTACCGCTTACGGTGTCGATGGTGCCGCAGTCAGGTCAGGAGGAGGCGCTTGTTGCGGCTTTCCCCGAAGCTGCGATGCACCATGGCGCTCTGAGTTTTACCTGTGAGGCGGATGAAAAATCCAAGGTCCTCGCCCGTCTTGTCGCAAACAGAGATCAGGTTGCGGATTTCGATATTCAACCGCCATCTCTCGATGACATCTACGCCCATATCAGTCGGAGGGCCGCATGATGTTTGGTCGTATCCTGAGTACTGCTCGCATCGAATTTGCCATTGCGCTGCGCAACCGCTGGGTTGCGGTCGGTGTGGTGCTTATGGTGCTGTTCTCACTGGTTTTGTCACTTGCGGGCACTGGCAGCGCCGGAGCGCTGGCTGTTGATACCCTGTCGGTCACCGTGGCCAGCCTGACTTCGCTTTCGGTCTATCTTGTGCCGCTCATCGCCCTGTTGATTTCATTTGACGCCATTGCCGGAGAGGTCGAACGCGGCACCTTGCCGCTATATCTGACCTATCCGCTGAGCCGTTCGGAACTGCTTTTGGGCAAACTTGCCGCACAACTGGGTGTGGTCGCCATCGCGGTGCTCTCGGGTTATGGTATTGCGGCGGCCTATGCCTTTGGCACCTCAGGGAACGAGGCTCTTTCCGGGCTGCCGGCCTTGTGGCGGCTAATCTGGACCTCGGTGCTTTTGGGGGCGGCGTTTCTCTCTCTCGGACATATGATGTCGGCACTGGCGCGGCGGCCATCAGGGGCGGCAGCGTTGGTGATCGGGCTCTGGCTCATTGCCATCGTGCTCTATGACTTGGGACTTCTGGCCGCCATTGTTGCCGATGATGGGCGCGCGTTTACCACCGATGTTTTCCCATGGGCGCTCGTGCTCAATCCCGCCGACGCGTTCCGCATTTACAACCTTGCCGCCTCGGAAGCGGTTGGTGCTGTTTCCGGGCTTGCAGGGGCCGCGTCGAGTATTGCGGTCTGGAAACCTCTTGTATCGCTTTGGCTCTGGCCGGTGTTGGCCGGAGGAGCCGCCCGCATTGCCTTTGGAAGGGTTATCCCATGAAAACCAGTTCGAAAATCCGCCAATCATTTTGCCTTCCGTTCTGTGTCGCTGTCTTTGCGGCTATGGCGCTTGGGGGGTGCAAGGAAGAACACATTGCGCGTCCTGATCCTGTCGACATGACGCCGGAGGCCGTGGGGTTTTATTGCCAGATGAACCTGCTCGAACATGACGGCCCGAAAGCGCAGATCCATCTTGATGGTATGCCTGCCCCGCTGTTTTTCAGTCAGGTGCGCGATGCGGTTGCATATCTGCAAATGCCCGAACAAAGCCATGCGGTTGTCGCCACCTATGTGCAGGACATGAGCGGTGCGCGTTGGGATGCTCCGGGTGCCTGGGTCGAAGTGGATGCACCGCTCTATGTCATCGGTTCGGATGCGCTTGGCGGGATGAAAGCACCGGAATTTGTGCCCTTCACAAATCCTTACGCTGCCGAAGCATTTGTGCGTGAACATGGCGGACGGATTGAAAGATTTTCCGAGATCACTGCCGAAGAGGCACTCGTCGATGCGTCTGAGGCAACACAGAGCGGGCAAGAAGCAGACATAGGTGCGCGGCTTGAGGCGCTATCGTCACAGAAAGGATTTTGAACCATGCAAGAGACACAGCAGATTACTCGCAGGCGCTTTCTTACTATTGCTGCGGCCTCATGTCTGGGTGCGGCGGGGGGGCTGCCGACATCTGTGGCATCGGCCGCGCATTGGCGTGGCGTCGCGCTTGGCGCGGATGCCCAGATCATTCTCGATCATCCTGATGCTACGCGCCTTATTGCGATGGCGCGTGCCGAAATTCGCAGGCTCGAAGCGGTGTTCAGCTTGTATGATGCAAATTCCGAACTGTCGCGGCTCAACCGTGCAGGACATCTGGAGGCACCGGCTTTTGAATTGCTTGATTGCCTCGCTTTGTGCCGTCAGGTGCATCATGCCACTGAAGGGCGGTTCGACCCAACGGTTCAGCCGCTTTGGCAGGTCTTGGCCGAGGCTGCGGTGCAGGGGCAAGACCCCGTAGCGGACGCTCTCGCAGCCGCTCGCGCGGCGATCGGATTTGATCGTGTGATGTTTGAAGCGGGGAGCGTGCGTCTCGGGCAAGGACAACGGCTGACGCTGAATGGCATCGCACAGGGGTATGTCGCGGATCGTGTCGCAGCGTTGCTCGGTCGTGAAGGCATCGAAGATGTGCTGATCGACACGGGCGAGATCGTGGCGCTTGGCTCTGCGCCTCAGCATGATGGCTGGCCTGTAACGATTGCGGGGGAGAGCGTGCAAAGGCATCTGCGCAATCGGGCTTTGGCGACATCAGCGTATCAGGGCACGGAAATACGGGACGGCGAGGGCCATATCCTCGATCCGCGCCACGGGAATCTGGTGCAGGCGGCCGCGCAGGTCTCGGTCAGCGCGCCCACTGCAGCTATGGCGGATGGTCTGTCGACCGGTCTGGTTCTTACGACATCTCATACCGAAGTCGAACAACTCTTGAGGAATGTCAAGCAGGCGCGTCTTGAGAGTTTTATGCTTTGAACAAAGTGAAGTTTAGCCAAATGAAACGGAGACGCGCTCATGCGAATTCTGAGTGTCGCGCTTGTCGTCTTGCCGCTGATGGCCTCCTCTGCCTATCTGGCTTCGGTCATGGGTTGATAGACCGGCGATGAAAAGCAAGTGGAATAGGCTGCTTTCGGGCACCCGTTTTGTGTCTTGCGTTTACGTTTCATCGGCTTCTCCCAGAAGGATTTGTGCCGAAACCTTAAATAATAAGTTTAGGTCATACTTCCAATAAGTAGAAAGAATTATCCGAGATACCTGGTGAGACTGGAAACCTTCTCGCGCCGGCATGATCTGCTCTCCTTGATTTTTGTTAAGACGCTTGTGGCTTGGATTTGTGAAAGTCTTTTTGATTTGCAAAAATAGGATCACGGTGATGAAACGATTTTTCTCACTGATACTGAGCGAAGGGTTTCGCGTTTTCTTTCTCGGCGCGGTGTTCTTCGCTCTTCTTTCCCTTTCCCTCTGGCTTGCGGCTTATTTTGGTGGGTTAGATATAACCCCCGAACGTATTAGCCCGAGTGATTGGCATGCTCATGAGCTGGTATTTGGTTATGGTGGTGCGACTTTGGCCGGGTTCTTTTTTACTGCGGTTCCTAACTGGACAGGGGCCAAGGCCGCTCGCCGCTTCTATATCGGTGCGGCAGCGTTGATTTGGCTTCTTGCCCGTGTAGCAATCCTTAATATCGACAATCTCCCTATTACGGGGGTCGCAGTAGTCGAACTACTCTTTGTGCCCTTCATCGGAGCCAAGATCGCCACTCAGTTGGTTCGCAAGCCCAAGCCACAGAACTTGATTTTTTTGATCTTTCTCACATTTTTCTGGATTGGCGATTGTTTGGTGTTGCTTGACTGGGGGGGACACACCGCGGGGCGCGCAGGCATTGGTCTTAGGGTTGGTTTGCTTTCTTTGGCTGCCATGATCCTAGTCTTGGGAGGAAGGGTTACACCAGCCTTCACGCGTAATGCCATGCATAGGGCAGGGATTGAGGTCGCAGAGCCCGCTGATCCTGCAGTGTTTACTCCGGTTGCTCTGGTTTTGGCGATTGCCCTGCCGGTAGTGCAGCTCCTTTATCCTGATACGCTGCTATCCGGCATAATCACTCTTATCGTGGGATTGTTTGCGCTGATCAGAGTCGCAAAATGGCAGAACCGGTTTCAATGGTCCCAGCCCATTCTCTGGACACTGCATCTATCCTACGGGACTGTCGGAGTCGGTCTCGTGCTGTGGGGGCTTGCAATGATAGGCTTCGGAAACGAGGTCGCTGGACTGCACTTTTTGGCCGTCGGCGGCGTTGGAGGTATGACGGTTTCGGTGATGTCACGCGCATCTCTCGGGCATTCCGGACGACCTTTGGTGGCCCCTTCTGCCATGGTGATCGCGTATGTTTTGCTGCCTGTCGCTACCCTGATGCGATGGCTTGGTGGAATGAATGTTTGGGGCCTGTATACGCCGCTAGTGTTGTTATCCGGTCTGATTTGGTGTTTTGCCTTTGCACTGGTCGCAGGAGCGTTTTGGCCCATCTTGACCCATCCTCGTGCGCCACGTCCACCTGTTACTTCTCCGCCAACATAGCGCAGCCCCACACAGGACGGTTTGCGTTCGTGAATAGAAATGTGAATCTGTCAAGCTGTCCGAATTTATAACAGACCTCGCTCATCCTCCGGAGGAATGAAGATTAAGATCAGCCTGTGATTTTTTAATTTAGCTGTTTTTGTCCTGATGGATAAACATTTTAACGTTTCCATGAAGATGCAGGGTCTTCTTCAACATATTTGCGGAGAGCGTTGACGCTTTTGATCTCAGCAGCGTTCTGCTTCACGTGAACACCGTGTTCTTTAAGTTTTGCAAATGCACGCGACAGACTTTCCGGTTTCATGCCAAGACGTCCCGCGATCAGCGTTTTGTCATAGGGTAGAATGACTTGGCATGGTCCGTCTGAACCTTGGCAAAGCTCCAGTAGAAATTCTGCAACTCTTTGCGGGGCTGTGCGGGATTTGAGCTGTTCAACCTGAGATACCAAGTTGTGGAGATGGGCATAAGTGGCGGTCAGCATAGAGATTGCAATCTTTGGATTGCTTTCGAGCATTTGTGTCAGCGTGACAGCATTGATGGCGATCAGTTCACATTCTGTTACGGCTTCCGCTGATACAGGATATCGTGCGGAGCGCAGTGCGACTGCCTCACCAAAGGAATGCCCTTTTGTGAACGTGCCCACGACCGCTTCGGCGCCGTTGGCAGCGATCCGGTACAATTTTATCCAACCGTTTACCACGATATAGATCACCTCCGCCGGGTCATCCTGAATGAAAATTGTTTCACCTCGCGTGTGGCGGGTAACACGAGCACTCTCTAGCAACGGCTCAACTAGTTCTGTCGGAGCATTTTGAAATAACAGTGATGCTTTCGCGATCTGTGTAATATCCCGACGCATGGTGGAGCCTTTGGTATATGCAATGTGACGCTTTTCTGGCCGAGACCCTAGTGAGGGTTTATATGGATAACAACTGATGAAAGATGTTGTTTGCGGTGATTTGACAATCGTCAATGTTGGTTGTTCCGTTATATGTATCTCTGGTTTTGCAAGAGATTTTTTATTTGTGATGATACTTGGCTGTGTGGTCGGTTTTGACATGGCGGGGTCAATTTTTTGGCGTAATAGAGGAAAATAAGATGAATGGATGGGGCAGTTTTATTTTGGCCTCTGCGGCATTCTTTCTGAGCCACACCATTCCGGTTCGCTCATCTGTTAAGCCGTGGATTGTGGCTCGTATCGGAGCAAAAGGCTTTGGTCTTATCTATTCGCTTCTGTCTCTTGTGATCTTTGTATGGTTGATTGTGGCTGCCAATCGTGCGCCCTATGTGTCGCTCTGGGAAAGGGCGGATTGGATGCCGTATGTTACGATCTTCATCATGCTTGTGGTTTGCTTAATGCTGTCCTTTAGCATAGCCCGCCCAAATCCGTTCTCCTTCGGCGGGGCACGCAACGAAAGTTTTGAGCCATCGCATCCAGGGATCGTACGACTGACCCGTCATCCACTCTTGGTTGCGCTTGCGCTTTGGTCTTTTGCGCATCTTTTGCCAAATGGTGATTTATCTCATGTTATTCTGTTTGCCGCATTCGGTACCTTTGCCTTGTTCGGATGTAAAATGATCAACCAAAGAACCCGCCGGAAGATGAGTGAGGCGGGCAAGGATTATGATGCGCTTTGGGTTGCAACGCGTGCAGGCTCACTCTTGTCAGGATGCGAAAACAGCGCTTCAGTTTTTTTGCGTTTATTGGGGGGATTATGGCTCTATGTGCTGCTGTTGAGTTTACATGGTCCAGTCATCGGTGTGTATGTCTGGCCATAACTTTTCAGATTAACCGAAAAACGCTTTAGGCTCGGTTTTCAAGTCCTCGACCGTCGCACGCTTGCGCCACTTCGCGACGGTTTTGGGGTTGATGCCGAGCTCCTTTCTCAGTTGCGCGAGCGAAGCTTGCGATCGCTGTATTGCAGCTCTGACGGCGTGCGTGGTCGTGGCGCTCCCGTGACGCGCTTGTCCCATATGGCCTCCTTCCATTCCATACAAAGGATCGCACCATCATACCTTGGTGTTAAACACCTAGTCGCCATCGCGAAACTCCTGCAACGATCTCCATCGGGCACGGCATCGCAGGTCAGACGATTGAACAAAAGGTGAGGGCCAGCAAATGCTTACCAAGAACCGTAAGCTCTATGACGAGCTCGTCGAAATGGTCGAGAGAGAAGCACGCGAAGGGAACATGAATGCGCAAGTCACGTTTCACAAAAGAACGGATTATTGAGATTTTGCAGGAGTCCGCAGCCGGGGCGAAGGTCTCAAATCTGTGTCGCAAGCGGGGTATGTCGGATGCGACGTTGAGCGCATCATCCTATGAGATGTTGCCCAGCGTATTCATGAGTCCTTTGGTGTTGCCGCTAAAAGGTTGGATGCCTCGATGTGACCATTCCAGACGATGTCTAGCGCCGCGCCAAGTGAAAGAGTTGCTTTTTCCTCCCAAAGGAAAATCGTTCGCCTTATCGTGTCCATGATACTACTGGCGAGGGCTGCGGCGATTTGATCATTTTCCACACGATGGAATAGACACTCGGTTAGTGCGTTGCGTTCTGTGATCATAAAACTATCAAGTATGCTTCGAGCCTTTTCGTTTGAGCGAAGGACTGTTCCGACCATTTTTATAATGGGTTCATCCTTGGACAAAATTTCGAAGTGCTGATCTAGAAACCGCTTGATGTCCAGCCGAAGGGGGCCGGTTCCGTCGCGCAAGGCGACTATGTCTGCTTGTCGAAACGCAGGCGGAGCCCCGAGTGCGGCAGTTTCTTTGTTGGTGTAATAGTTGAAGAATGTCCGGGTGCTGACCCCTGCGGATGCGGCGATCTCTTCTGTGGTAATGTTTTCGAGCCCGTGCTGAATGGCCAGTTGTAATGTTGCCAATTGAATCTCGCGCGCAGTTTGCTGTCTGCGTCTTTGTCGTAACGAAACTGTCATTTTTCCATTTCTTGCATAGTGTGCAAAGTTGGCATAGTAAGCACCAATATCGGCGGACAGTCAAGGATTTTGAAGTAGATGAAAATGCGCGTTTGGAAAAAGGGTGTTGCGTTTTTTGCGTTGATGGGAATCGCGCAAATTGCAAATGCACAATTTGCTCCGCCGGGAGGCGAAGAAATGCCGCCGGTTGAAGTCGGTGTTGTTGAGATGGCACTGCAAGAGGTTCCACGTGTTGTGACCTCTCCGGGGCGCGCTGTCGCGTATCAGGAAGTTGAAGTTCGTCCCAGAGCCGGCGGTGTCATTCAAGAAATTCTCTACACGCCTGATCAGAAGCTTGAAGTCGGCGACCCTCTGTTTCGGATTGATGCGTCGTCTTACATCGCTGCCGAAGCCGCTGCGCGAGCTGATTTGGCGACAGCAGAAGCCAATCTTCCTGTCATGCAAGCGGCATATGACCGCGCTGTGCAGTTGGAAGGGCGCGGATATACTGAAGCCGAAGTGGAGGCTGCGCGTGCGAGCCTCGCCGAGGCAAAGGCGACACTGGATTCTGCCAAGGCTGCGTTGGAATATGCGCAGACAGAACTGTCTTGGACCACGGTTGCGAGCCCGATTGTCGGCCGCGCCGATGTTTCGACTGTATCGGTCGGTGACTTGGTGACTGCCGGACAAAGTGATGAACTGACCACCATTATTCAATCTGACCCGATTTATGTGGATATCATGGAAGCCAGTGCGCGCATTCTTTCTGTCCGCGAGGGCATTGTAGGAGGCACGCTGGAGCAAAACGATGTTCTTGAAGCAACGCTAACGCTTGAAAACGGACAAGTATATCGCGGAACTGGCCAGCTTGTGACGACAGGAACAAATGTTTCTACCTCGACCGGAACTGTGACCATCCGGTTCAAGTTTGACAACCCCGATCATGTTATCATTCCGGGCATGTTTGTGCGTGGTGAGGTGGTTATAGGCAAGACACAGGCCTATCTCGTACCTCAACGCGCTGCGACACGTTCGAGCACGGGACAGTTGATTGCTTATGTTGTCGCCGAGGACGGCAGCGCACAACAGGTCGTACTTCAGGATGAAGGAAGTTATGATAACTCTTGGATCGTGAATGAGGGCCTGAGCGACGGTGACCAGTTGATCGTGGACGGGCTTTCCTCTCTACAAGAAGGTCAGGCTGTGACGCCTGTGGCAGTGACGATCGATGAAGATGGCATTTCTCGTGATGCTGCAACTCCCGCTGGGGAGGAATAATCCGTGGCTAAGTTTTTTATTCACCGCCCGGTTTTCGCCTGGGTGCTTGCGATCGCGACGATGCTGTTGGGCGCATACAGCATGGTCAGTCTGCCAATTTCACAATATCCGGACATCGCACCAACAACGGTGAGAATCTCCGCCTCCTATAGTGGGGCTTCGGCTGAGACGGTGGAAAATTCGGTAACATCGGTCATCGAAGATGGCATGACTGGCTTGGATGGCCTTACCTATATGACGTCATCTACGAGTGAGGGCTCCTCTAGCATCTCGCTGACCTTTGATGACTCCGTTGATCCCGACATGGCGCAGGTGCAGGTGCAAAACAAGCTGCAGCTCGTTGAATCACAATTGCCGGACTCAGTTACCAGCACAGGTGTGTCTGTGACGCGCTCAACCACATCAATCTTGATGGTCGGGGCGTTGGTCAGCGAGGACGACAGCTATACGTCGCTTGAGCTGGGTGACATCTTGAGCAGTACGATCCAGGATGCAGTTGAACGCACTGAAGGGGTTGGGTCAGTCAGTACCCTTGGTACAGAATATGCAATGCGGATCTGGTTGGATCCGGAGCGTCTGTATCAGTATCAACTGACTGCTTCTGATGTGACCTCGGCGGTGTCGGAGCAAAACACCAATGTGACCGTGGGAAGCCTTGGAGACCAGCCGGTCGTCAAGGGCCAACAGTTCACAGTTTCGATGTCGGCTCAGTCTCAGCTCGAGTCTATAGAGGATTTCCAGAACATTCTGCTGAAAACCGATACGGATGGCTCGGCAATCTATCTTGCTGATGTGGCAACGATCGAATTGGCGGAAGAAGATTACGGTAGCGTCAGCCGTTTTAATGGCCATCCCGCAGCTGGTTTTGCCGTTAACCTTTCCACCGGTGCAAATGCGGTCGATACCGCCGAACGGGTGCGCGAAGTGATGAATGAACTGTCTTCGGCCTTGCCGGAGGGGGTGAGCGTCGAATACCCCTATGATACCTCGCCCTTCGTCGAAGAATCCATCGAGCAGGTATATGACACGCTGATTGAAGCGATCATTCTGGTCTTTCTGGTCATCTTCCTGTTCTTGCAAAGTTGGCGTGCAACGATCATTCCGACCATTGCTGTTCCGGTGGTGCTTTTGGGAACGTTCGGGGTGCTTTCTGCCTTTGGTATGTCGATCAACACATTGTCCATGTTTGCACTGGTTTTGGCCATCGGCCTACTGGTTGATGACGCAATTGTCGTGGTCGAGAACGTCGAACGCGTGATGGAAGAAGACAAGCTGGATGCTGTCGCAGCAACGGAAAAGAGCATGGGAGAAGTCTCCTCTGCTCTGGTCGGGATCGTCATGGTGCTTTCGGCGGTGTTCCTGCCGATGGCTTTCATGAGTGGATCCACCGGGGTGATCTACAAACAGTTCTCCGTCACGATCATCTCGGCGATGGTGCTTTCGCTCTTCGTGGCGCTGATTTTGACACCTGCGATGTGTGCGCAGTTTCTTAAGCCAAATCACGACAAAACCCCGTTGGCGCCTCTTCGTTGGTTCAACAATGGACTTGAGCGACTGACCGGCGGCTACAGCACAGTCGTGGGGCGGCTCTGCAAGCGGCCGATGCGTATGCTGGCGGTTCTCGCTCTGGTCGGGGTTGGCGCCTACTGGATCTATGATCGTGTGCCCAGTTCCTTCCTGCCAACCGAAGACCAGGGCGTTCTCATGACCATGGTTGAATTGCCGCTGGGCTCGACCGTGCAGCAGACGGAGTATACGATTGAACAAATCGAAAACTACATGCTGAACGAAGAATCCGAGGCCGTTGAGAGCGTTTTCGGAAACGTCGGCTTTAGTTTCAGTGGTTCGGGCCAGAACTACGGCATCCTATTCATCAAACTCAAAGACTACGATGAGCGTCCCGGTATTGATGCAGCCGATGTTATGATGCGGGCGAACCAATGGTTCTTCCAATCTCGGTTGGGGAGCATCTTTGTGTTGCAACCTCCGGCCATTCAGGGTTTGGGAACCACCTCTGGATTTACCATGTATCTTGTCGATCAGTCCGGCGCTGGACAGGAAGCCTTGAGCAGCGCTGCTGATGAGCTGGTCACAAAGGGCTTTGCCGATGGGCGTGTCACCAATCTGCGCGGCAATGATGATGCTACAGAACCGTCTTTGAAAATGGTAATCGATCAGCAAAGAGCCGAAGCTTTAGGTGTCTCGCTTTCGGATGTGAATGCCATGCTTTCTACTGTTTTCGCGGGTTCGTATGTCAATGACTTCCCGCTCGGAAACGATCTTCGCGAGGTGATCGTTCAAGGCGGTGCGAATTGGCGTATGCAGCCTGAGGATATTGATCAGTGGTATGTACGCAATTCGAGTTCGGAAATGGTGCCGCTCTCGGCCTTTATGACCCGTGAATGGGAGATGATTACTCCCACGCTCGCCCGCTATGGCGGCACGAGAGCGCTGGAAATTTCCGGCGAAGCATCGACAGGGACCAGCTCGGGAGATGCAATGGATCTGATGGAAGAGATGACAGCCGATCTTGATGGGTCCTATTCCGTGGCCTGGACAGGGCTCAGCTACCAAGAGCGCTTGTCGGGAGACCAAGAAGCAATCCTATACACAATCTCTGCTCTGGTTGTGTTCCTTTGTCTTGCCGCTTTGTATGAAAGCTGGTCAGTGCCGTTTGCGGTTATGCTCTCTGTGCCTGTTGGTATTCTGGGGGCCTTAGCAACGACATGGATTTTCGGTCAGTCCAATGACGTCTATTTCAAGGTGGGCTTGCTCACCACCATTGGTCTGGCAGCAAGAAATGCCATCTTGATCGTCGAGTTTGCGCAATCTCTTCGCGCGACTGGCCAAGGTCTGGTTGAGGCATCCGTCTCGGCTGCCCGCTTGCGGTTGCGTCCTATTCTTATGACCTCTCTGGCTTTTGGTTTTGGCATTCTACCGTTGGTTCTGGCCTCTGGAGCCGGGGCAAATGCGCAGAAATCGATCGGTACGGGCATGCTCGGCGGCATCATCTTTTCCGCGGTTATCGGGGTGGTGATGGTTCCGGTTTTCTATGTTGCGGTTATTAAAACCACCGAATTGTTCCGGTTCCGCAAGGAGGCGTCTCAATGAAGTCTTATTCTATTTTGTTGAGCCTCCTTGTGGCGGGCTGTGCGGTTGGGGCGGACTATCAACGTCCGGAAGTCGCGATGCAAACCCGATTTGTTGGCGGGAGTGCGGAGGCTATTGGTGCCGTTGCAGCGCAACAATGGTGGCGGGAATATAAGGATCCGCTCTTGACCCAACTGGTGTCACGGGGTCTGGATCAGAACCTCGACGAGATGGCCGCCATCGAAGCGATCCGTCAAGCGCAAGCAGAACTAAGGGCGACCGGCGTCAACTCTGCAATAGATGGCTCGCTTTCCGGGACGAATACTCGGTCGGGAGGTGACGGGTCGGGTAACACAATTACCAGTAACAGCGGAGACCTAAACGCTTCGTTGGTACTTGATCTTTTCGGCGGTCTCCGGCGTGAACGCGAAGCTGCCAGCGCGTCGCTCACGGCGGCACGCGCCGATGCGGAAACCGTCCGGCTGGCATGGCTGGCAGAGTTGCTGTCCGCCTATGCAGATGCACGGTATTACCAAGAGGTCCTAGCGCTGACCCGAACCACGATCAAAACGCGTCAGGAAACGGTGGATATCACCCGCAGTCAGTTTGAGGCGGGGGGCGCAACAGAATACGAACTTGCTGAAGCCCAAGCCCTGCTCTCAACGGCAAGGGCCAGCCTGCCACAATATGCGGCGTTGTTTGATGCAAATGTCTATGCAATCGCGACGCTGCTCAACGAACCGGCTGGTCCGTTGATGACGAAAATGCAGAAGGGCGCACCGCAACTCCCAACTCCGTCCGGTGCAAACACCGGGGTGCCGGCGGATCTTTTGCGCAATCGCCCTGATGTGCGCAGCGCCGAGGCCGATCTTGCGGAGGCCGTGGCGACAGTTGGCGTGGCGGAAGCTGCGCTATATCCGTCTTTGACACTCAACGGCACAGTTGGCCGTAAAGACAGCTCGGACAGCTGGAGTTTTGGCCCTACGCTGTCATTGCCGGTGTTCAATCAAGGTCAGCTACGCGCCAGTCGTGATGCGCAAATCTCTGCCGCCAAACAGTCTGAAATCGCATGGCGTAGCGCCGTGTCCTCGGCTGTTGAGGATGTGCAGGTTGCCCAATCAAACCTGTCACGTTACCGCCAAAGGGCATCCCTTTTGAGAACCGCTGCGAGTGATTACGACCACGCCTTGACGCTGGCGCAGGAGAACTACCGCAGGGGGGCTATTACTCTTCTGGATTTGCTCGAAACCGACCGTAACACGGCTTCGGCCAAGATATCGGCCGCCTCGGCGGTGAATGACGCTGCGCAGGCATGGGCCACATTGAAGATCGCAACTGGCGCTGGTGCCGCAGCAACAGGAAAGACTAACAATTAAACGATATAGACCGTTGTTGGGCGGTCAAGACTCTGCACTATTCCTGACAAATGTCAGCACCCGAAACACTATGGCGAAAGGCCTATGAAACTCATGAAACATTCCGGAAAAATCGCACTTTTGGTCGCCGTTATAGGCGTATGTGGCGCGGCGCTGATCCTGTTTGGTGCGCGCTTGGGCCTTTGGCAACCCATCACCGGATTCGGACTCTATCGCTCTTACTTCAGCTGGCTCGGAATGGTCGTTGTAGCCGTGGGGGCGCTCGCCTTCATTATTCATATTCTGCGCAAGGAACGCGGTGGAATGCTGGCAAGTGGACTTGCTGCGATTGTCGGCCTCGTCCTGCTGGCACCGCTCGCGGCCACCACACTCAATCCAACACCGCGCGCTGCTCCGATCCATGACATTTCGACCGACACCACCAATCCGCCGTTGTTCGAGGTGCTCGATGACACCCGCGAAGGTGCGAGCAATACGCTCGTATACGGCGGCCCGGCATTGGCCGAAGCTCAGGCCAATGCCTATCCTGACATCGCTCCTCTCGAAACGCCCCTCTCCGTCGAGGCGGCTTATGAACGGGCTTTGAATGTTGCGAACGAAATGGGATGGGAGATCATCGCGACAGATTCCGCTCGCCACCGCTTTGAGGCAACCGCCCGCACATCTGTTTTCTATTTTGCAGATGACGTTGTGGTGCGCGTGAGCCCTCAAGACGAAGGCAGCCGCGTTGACATGCGCAGCGTGTCGAGAGTGGGCCGCAGCGACCAAGGTGTGAACGCCGCTCGCATTCGTGAGTTTCAAAATCTCTTCGGTGCGTGAATTTCTTTGGGGGGGCGCGACATGTGCCCCTCAACCACTGGTGACGGTGCTCGTGCATTTACGAAACGGGACATCGACCCAACTTGCATAGATAGTGATGCCTCATGTTTGAAAAAACGAAGACCGCCGGTTCAAGAGGGCGTATCTCGGGAGCCCCGACATGGCGCGAAAGGTTATTTAAATACAAGTGGGCTCTTCTGGCTCTGTTGATTTGCCAGATGGGGCAGGTGATTGCCTCGCTCCTTTTGCCAAGTTTCAGCGCCGACATCGTCGACCTCGGGATAGGTGCCCAAGATACCTCTGCCATTCGTCATTATGGCGGGCTCATGGGGATTGCCGCCGGGGTTCAGCTTGTGTTGAGCGCCACTGCGGTCTTTCTCGGCGCGTTTGTGGCTTACCGGATCGGTCAAAGCCTACGAGCAGATGTGTTCGACAAGGTAAACAGCCTCGCCTTGGCGCAAGTGCAAGGGTTTACTGTCGGTTCTCTTATCACACGTTGCACCAATGATGTCCTGCAGGTTCAGTCGATGTTGGTCATGGCATTCACGATGGTCGTGGTTGCCCCCATCATGGGCGTGGGGAGTGCGATCATGGCGGTGCATCAGGACGTGGAACTCTCTTGGCTCTTGGTTGTTTCGGTCCCGGTTCTTGCCGGCATCATCGGCTTTTTGACCTTTAAGGCTGTTCCTCTGTACCAACGCATGCAAATGCAACTCGATGGCGTGAACAACATCTTGCGTGAACAGATCAACGGCATCCGTGTCATTCGGGCGTTTCTACAACAGTCACGTGAAAGAACGCGCTTTAAGACGGCGAACTTGGCATTGACCAGAACGGCGGTCCATTCCGGTCGGCTGATGGCAATGATCATGCCGTCCCTGACAGCTGTAATGCAGTTGACGTCGGTCACCCTGATTTGGGCGGGCGCCAGTCGAGTGCGCTCAGACGATTTGGAAATCGGAGCGCTCATTGCCTTTTTGTCCTATGTTGCACTGATCCTCATCGCGGTGATGATGATGGGTTTGATGATTGTCATGCTTCCGCGCGCGCTGGTTAGTGCGCGGCGCATCATGACGCTGCTGCAAAGCACCGTCGAAGTCGGCTCGCCCTCCGATCCCAAGCCTCTACCACCGCGTGGTTCCGGACTACACCTTCGCCTTGAGGACGTAAGTTTTGGATATCCGGGTGCGGAAGCCATGGTTGTCGAAAACATCAGCTTTGATCTCGGACCCGGAGAGGTGCTTGGTGTCATCGGTGCGACTGGGTCCGGAAAATCTACGATCGTCAACCTGATTGCGCGGCTGAATGATCCAAGCTGTGGGCGGGTCACGCTTGGGGGGGTAGATCTTCGAGACGTCGCGCCCGCAGATTTGTCTGCGCATATCGGATACGTTCCTCAAAAGGCCTACCTTTTCTCGGGAACCGTCGCGGACACTCTGCGGCTGGGAAATCCCGAGGCAGATGAAGCGGCACTCTGGACTGCATTGGAGATCGCGCAAGCCGCCGATTTCATTCGGGCTCAGCCTCAAGGACTTCTGTCTCCGGTGGCGCAGGGTGGGGGGAACTTCTCCGGCGGGCAACGCCAGAGGCTTGCCATTGCGCGTGCGCTTGTCTGCAATGCGGATCTCTATCTGTTGGATGACTCCTTTTCAGCCCTTGACCAAGCGACGGATCGCAGGCTGCGTGCCGCACTCCGAGAGGCCGTAAGCCATGCAGCTACGGTGATCGTCAGCCAGCGTGTGGCGTCTATTCGTGATGCAGACCGAATTCTTGTCATTGAGAATGGGAGAGCGGTTGGCCTCGGGTCGCATGATACACTGATGCGGGAGTGCCCAGTCTACGCTGAAACTGTCCATTCGCAGACCCAGTCAGAGGAGGGCACGGCATGACCAAGGCACATGAGCCAGAACTTGACAGTGTTGCGCCGACAGAGGCGACCGCCTCCGGGCCTGGGGCGTCTGCGGCACCCGTGGCTGTGGCGAAGCCCAAAGCAGCTGGCGATGCCGCTCGGCGGGTCTGGATGGCACTGGGCAACAATAGAAAAACACTGATCGTCACCTTCGTGCTCAGTGCCGGGAGCGTGATCGGAAGTTCCGTTGGCCCTTGGCAGCTTGGCCTCGCGACCGACCTGCTGGTTAGCGACGGTTATACCTTCTCGGCCCTTGTCCGTCAGCTTTTGATCGTTGCGGCGATCTACCTCCTCGCATCAGGCCTTAATTTCCTGCAGGCTTGGTTGATCAACGATCTTGTGCAGAACGTGGGGCGCGACCTGCGTGAAGCGGCGCAGGCCAAACTCGCCCGTGTTCCGCTCAAGTGGTTCGACACACAACCCCATGGCGAGGTTCTTTCGCGGTTCACCAACGATATTGATAACTTGGTTCAGAACCTACAGCAGGTTGCCAGTCAGGTTATGCTGATGTTGATGACCATTGTCGGCGTGTTGACGATGATGCTTTTGATTTCTGTGCCGCTCACTGCCGCGGCTTTAGTCGCGATTGGCATATCGCTTGCAGTATCCCGTACGCTGAGTCGCATTGCACAGCCGAGATATGTGGAGCAATGGCGCGAAACAGGCAATCTGAACGCGCTGGTGGAAGAAACTTTTACCGGACATGCGCTCATTCGGGCCTATGGTGCGCGCGAGCGAGTGGACCGGCGGTTTGCCGAGAAGAACAGCGCTTTGGCACAGGCCAGCATGCGCGCGCAGATATTCGCGAACCTGATCCAGCCGACCACAATGTTCGTGAACAACCTCGCCTATATCGCGGTGGTTGTCTTCGGGGCCTTGCAGGTATTGGCGGGTTCACTCAGCCTTGGTGGGGTGCAGGCCTTCATCCAGTATATCCGCCAGATGGGTCAGCCGATCTCGCAGCTTGGCAGCATGGCGGCACAGGTGCAGTCTGCGCTGGCTTCGGCAGAGCGGGTTTTTGAATTGCTGGATGCGCCTGAGATGTCGGTCGAAACAGAGACTGGTTCGGAACTCTCCCAACCGGTCAGCGGTCACGTCTGTTTCGAACATGTCGGGTTCCGCTATCGCCCGGACCAAGCGCTGTTCGAGGATGTTAGCTTTGAGGCCAAGCCAGGCCAAATGCTGGCCATTGTCGGCCCGACCGGCGCCGGTAAGACGACGCTGGTCAACCTTCTGATCCGCTTCTACGAGATCGATAGCGGGGTGATCCGGCTGGATGGTCAGGATATCGCCGACCTGCCACGCAGCGAATTGCGCCACGCCATGGCAATGGTGTTGCAGGATACATGGCTTTTCACGGGAACCATTCACGACAACATCGCCTATGGCCGTCCCGAGGCGAGCCGTGAACAGGTCATCGCTGCTGCAAGACGCTGTCACGTGGACAATTTCGTTCGCACGCTACCAGACGGCTATGATACCGTTCTGGAGAACGGCGGCGG
>CAXXMF010000001.1:0-20595 GCA_963676755.2 uncultured Celeribacter sp.
ATGTTTATCATGTCCAATTTAGTTTCCCGGACTGCCGGGACAGGCTGTTTTGTGCCGCTGATTTCGGAGTTTCTGTATCCGATATTTCGGTTCAAACTGTGCCAGTAACTCCAAAGTTTAGAATGGTATTTGCTGAAAATGCACGGACAAAATTCATTTATGCCCAGACATTTTTTAAAATGCCCTGCCAGAATAGGGATATGTACGGACACCATATCATCATGGAGCACGCTGGTAGCTTTAGAACTGTAATTGACTTATTGCTTGTGATCCTTTTTCTCTACGACTCATGCCGCAGTTTAATCTGCATTAATCTGTTGTTTCTTTGCTAATTATCTTTTTCAGTTTATCGGTTACATAATATCCTCCTGTTTGCGGGGCACTTCCTTTGAAATAGATAAAACCCACTTCTTTTAGCTGCTCAATATATCTTTCGATTGTTCTGTCACTGCCTAGTTTGGTGATTTCTTTAAAATCGGGCGTACGTTTCCCTTCATTACAAGCTATTGCCTTAAGTAGAACAAAAAGTTTGCGTTTAGTGGTTGAAGCAGCTCCGTCAATAGCTCCGTCAATAGCAGGCTCAACTTGCGTTTTAAGAGGAATCCGCGTTTTAAAAACATCTCCTTCTTCAAAAACAATCCTACTACCCGTAGTAAAGAGACGGGTATAATGATCGCTATTACGATATCCGGAACCCAATTCTTCTGCCCGACCAATTTCGCGAAAGTAGGCTCCAATAATCGGATTTTTTGGAAAAGGGCTATAGGTTGGTATCTAAACGAAACCTGCCACTACCGTGAGGGCGGTTCCAATTGTCGATTTTTACCTGAACTTGTTGGGATTTCATAAATATTAATTAATGAAGGAGTATTCATTTGGGCTATTTTTAGGGGACTATACCTGAATGTGTATTAATATTATAAAATGCTTTTACCATATTATTGCTAAGTACATTACTTTGCTCCCAATCATTGTGTGAGAACCCCCAATTAGCAATACACCTTTTTTGTGCTAAGCCCGGTTTTTATATTATGCTTTTGATCAGCGAAAGAGTCTAGTTGGGTATGACAGTTTGATTATTCAATCACCACAAATATAAGAAATCTAAGTTTAACAGACTTGTTGTGAATTGCTTTCAGTTTGATTTTTAGCGATCTTTGACACAGCAAAAGGAAGATATAAGTCCCTTGCTCTTGGTTGTGAATTGCTTTCAGTTTCAAACTCTTCATCATATACATCGCATATACGTTTGAAGAAAAGCAGCGGAAAAATGTATTGCTTGTAATCTCCGGCGTCGATGGTTCCACGCAATTGGGTGGCTGCACCCCAGAGGTATTTTTCGAGTTGTTGTTGGGTCATGCTTCTGTTCGTCCTGTTAAAAATCGTTTTCCTTTTTCAGTTATCACATATTTCTGATTTGGGGCATCTTGTTCATCGGGTTTCGTCATCGTCACGAAACCTACTTGCTGTAAGGGGATAAGATAGTTTTCTCTGAATGTTTGCCTTTTAGAGTATTCTATCCATTTCATTAAATCGCTAAATGTGATTGGATTTAAAGTGAGTAAAAGAATACGGATAAGGTAGCTCGTTTTTTTATGCAGCAGCTTGGTACCTTTTTGGGCCCAGCCAAGCACCTTTTTTATTTCCTCTTCGCTAACAACTTGTTTTTTAGGCCAATCCAATGGAGCTAACTTGGCACCTTTTTCTGCCCAACTTGGCACCAAAAATAGAATTACCTGTTCCCATGCGGCACCCGATAACTTGGCAGGGAGAGCCAAACCATTTAAATTCTCACTAAGGTATTCAGCAATTTCTGCATTAAAACCAAACCATTCTACGATTTCACTTTTATAATTCAGCATACTCACATGAAGCAGTGGTATTTCTGTTGTAAAGGTATCGTTTTCAATAAAAATAGGTTTTGCCCCAGGCACATATTCCTGTAGAAACTTCGTGGTATTTCGTACGCCAGACCCTAATTCATCGGTCCATCCAAATGCGGTAAAGAATTTTCGAATTACCGGATTCTTAGGATAAGGGTTGAATTGTTCAGGATCTAATGGTCCATGAAAAAGCGCTTTGTTCGGATTTGTAACTTTCACCTCATTCTTGTAGATGACAAATTCCGTAGCCAAGGCATTTGTATATTCCCGGTGAACAATGGCATTACCAATGATTTCCCTGAAGATAAGCTCCCGAAGATCTTTTCTTTGACTGCCTTCCTGATAAAATTTCTCATCAAGGTGCTTCTTTACAAAATCGAGCATACCTAGGTAGGTGTCAATCAGGTTGGTTCTAAGCACAAGCCTATCATCGTACCTGTCGGTATTTACTCTACGCACTAAAGCATCTACCTTGTAACCGGGTAATAGATTTTGGATAGTTTGGTCTTTCCCGAAAATAAGTGCAGCAGCAAGCGTTAAGCCCTGTTCACCGGAACGAAAGTCTTTGTAGTAAAGCGAACCCGAATTTAATATCTGCTCATCGTTTGAAGTCAACCACGGATGTGTACTATTTATACTTGCAATAATTGATCTGGCTTTAAGAAACAGCTTCGGATCCAAATCTTCATATGTCAAATATGGATAGATCGTACTTTCAGAATAAAATTCTCTTTTTTGAAAATAGATGTCGGAAATCTTCTGCTGATCGGCAGAAACATTCTGGTCATTGTCATCATTCCTCCAGAACACGCTACCTGCATGTCTGTGAATAACAGAAGAAGCCGGAACTCTGATCACAATTACAACACCATCCGGGTGATTGACACTGACGGGTTGCAAATAAAGCACCGGACTGATGGTGTTTTGACATTCTTATACACTGGGATTAATATGGAGATTTAAGTTGAATAAGCACAGGAAATTCAGAAGATATTTTTCATTAACCTAATATAACTATTCAGCCGACTTATCACGCAATTATAGAAAAAGCACGCATTACTATCCCTTTGTTTTCTGAGCAAAGCGAAACATATTATGCTATTCTATTATAATTAAACTGCGAGGAAATAATGTACATGAGTAAAGGTGTATAATTTCTCACAAAGAATATATTAATTCTTGAACTAGTTTTTTCGAAGATTACTTTTTGTGGAACAATAAGTGGTATAAAACATTGTTATACAGTGTTTAATAAATATATAATTTTGTCTATATTTCTGTTTATTTGACATCTGACTTTAAGGTATAGACAATAATTATGCATTTTTTCAAAAAAAAATGAAAAATACGGCTGATTATTCGATTAGTATTATTACATTTGAAATCCAACATCCAGCTATAAAACACATGAAGAAGATAAGAATACTAAAAGTAAGCTTTGACACTAAAATTGCTAAGCATGAAATCCCTGCCTTTCGGGGTGCATTTGTCGATAAAATCGGTAATGACCATCTACTTTTTCATAATCATATCAGCGATACAGAACTGCTTTATAAGTACCCCCCTGATACAATACAAAAGGCTAAGGGGTAAACCGATGATTCTGTGTTTGGATGCAGGTGTTGATGAAATTTATAAATATTTTGTTAAGGCTGATTGGACTTTAAAAGTTAGCGATAGATTATTAAGCATGAAAATCGATCAATTAAACATGCATAATTTTTCCTTGCCGATTTTGAGTAAGAAGAAGAAGTACTCTATTAATGATTGGATAGCTCTTAATCAGGATAATTTCCGTAAATTTCAAAAACTGGAAGCGTTAAGTCGCCGTCTCGAGTTTCTTGAGGGCATTTTGAAGGCAAACATTTTATCCTTTGCAAAAGGAGTTGACTGGAGTGTTGACAAAACAATAGAATTAGAAATCACTAACTTACGCCCGGAAAAACGCTTAAACCTAAAGGGGAATAAGCTGGTAGGATTTGATATTGATTTTTCTACAAATATAATGCTGCCCAACTATATAGGACTTGGCAAAAGTGTAAGTCTGGGCTTTGGGGTTGTGAAACAGATTTATGATAACAAGGATATTAAAACCCAATAATATGGAAAAAATAATTTTTGAATGTGAAACCATCACGCCAATGTTTTTGGCCGGTGCAGATGGAGTAACTCCTGAATTAAGAGCCCCCAGCATAAAAGGAGCCTTGCGCTTTTGGTGGCGGGCGATGAATGGGCATTTGAAATTGGATAACTTAAGAAATCAGGAATCAGAGATCTTTGGGGGCACGAATCCTGCAAGAAGAAGTGCTGTTAGCATAAAAGTAAAGAGCCATGATAGGATAGAACCATTTCGGCTTCCACGACAAGACAGAAACCCTGGACTTGCCTATTTATGGTATTCAAATTATTTGAATAACCGAGAAGGGTTTCATGTTAGAAATTTCAGAATTGAATTTCAATCAAACAATTTGAATCTTCTCCTTCAGGCAACCGATGCTTTTTGGCTTTTACAAACATTTGGAGCTATTGGAACCCGGTCAAGAAGATGTGCAGGAAATTTCACGGTGAATTCTGTTTCAAAAACAATAACTGATGAAATAATTTTTGATCCTCGTACCAATGATAATATGAGTTATGAACAATTTTTGAACGATAGATTATCTTCATTGTCTTCACGTTATAAAATCGAGAAGTCTGTTACAACCACAAACTTTCCTGTTCTCGCAAGTTCAATGCAATATATTGTAAATACCGAATTCTCAGACCCACTAAAAGCTGTTGAATACATTGGTAGTGAATTTCAACAATTTCGATCAAGATACCAGCCTGATTATTCAACTGTAAAGCAATATATCCAAAACGGAGATATTAATAGCCCGGTTGAAAAAGCTGCTTTTGGCCTACCGCTCAGTTACAGATACCGATCCCTAGAAGGAAAAGGAGCCCAAATAAATACAGGAGATAAAGATCAAAATAGAAGTGCAAGTAGCCTTATTTTGAAAATTGGATATTACCACAATCATTATTATCCGATTATTACAAACTTCAATTCTGATTTATTCTTTTCAGATGATAGCATTGAAATATCTTCACGAGAACAGAAAAATGTGAACATCTCGAAACCAAACAGCCAAATCAAAAATGCTTTTATTAATCAACTGAGCAACGTAATTGAACTATCATGAAAAACCTATTCTTATTCACCATAAGCCCGGTACAAAGTTTTATTGCGCAAGCCCGGAAATCGCAGGACTTGTTTGCCGGAAGCAAACTGCTCTCAACCCTTTGTCGAACAGCTATTAACAAGTTTAAATCCTTGTATCCATCCGGTGAAATTATTTTTCCGGCAAACTGGGAAAATAAAGAAGCTGCACTTCCCAATCGTTTTTTGGCTGAAATGGACATTGCACCGGAAGACCGCTTGCATTTAGGACAAGCTGTAGAAGAAGCCGTGCGCATTGAATTTGCATCTATAGCCCTTGAAGTATTCCGAAAAAATGCCAAAGGAGAGCAAATGCCATTGGAATTTACGCGGCAAATTGATGATCACCTGAAGCTGCATTGGTTGTTTGAGGAAATGGAAGGGAAATCCTATGTAGAATCCTACCATAATATAGAGGCTAACCTCGGTGCTATCAAAAACGCACGCATTTTTGATCAGCTCCCCGAAACTGAAGCAGGCAGAAAAGACAGCCTTTCGGGTGAACTGAATGCCTTAATTTTTAATAAAAAATTCAAAAAGCCATCATTTACCGAAAATGCAATTTCACTCAATCTGCCCGGGGTTTTGCTATCCGAAGGAGAGGGATTGTCGGCAGTTGGTTTTGTAAAACGTTTTTATCGTTACAGGGAGAACGAACCTTTTCCTTCAACAGCCGAAATTGCTTTAATGGATGTTAGTTCTGAACTGAAAAACTTAAAGGAATTTAGTGAATATAAAAATGCGTACAACTCAGAATTTGATTTCCAGCTTTTGTATGAAGAAAATCTGAACAGCAAATATTTCGAAAAACAGGGAATCATTGGCTTTAAAGGAAATGACGAAGGAAAGGAGACTTTCATTAAACCCTATAAAGAAAAATATTCTAAGTTAAAATCGAGGATTAAAGAAAAGGATTTGCACCTTAATAAGTACTATGCCATTCTCATATTTGATGGTGATGATATGGGAAAGTGGTTATCAGGCGAATACCTGGGAGTACATCAGGAAAATGATGCCCTGTTAAAAAAATATCATAAAAAGTTTTCGGGATTACTTGGTGAATTTGCAACAAAGGCAAAGGATTACGTGGATGATCACAAGCTGGGCAGAACCATCTTTGCTGGTGGTGATGATTTTTTGGCCTTACTTAATTTGGAAAATATTTTTGAAACCCTTTCCGAGCTAAGGTTACTTTTCGATAAAAGCGTTAATGCAACTCTGAAAAAGGAATTTGCAAATGAATTGAACAACTCTGAAAACCTTTCGTTTTCGGCCGGCTTATGCATTGCTCACTATAAAGCACCATTGAGTGCAGCATTAAGCCGTGCACGAAGCATGGAGCAAAAAGCGAAACAACTAAACGGTAAAAATGCCCTTGCGCTTGCCGTTATGAAACATTCGGGAGAAGTGCATGAAACAGCCTTCAGTTGGGGCGAGATAAATGCGGGTATAAAAAACATGAATATCATCCAATCTATTTTGGATGCATTAAAAAACAAAAATATAAGCCCTGCCTTTATCCAAAACCTAAAAGCCACTTACATGCAATTGGGCACTGTAGAAGAATTGAAAGAAAAAGGGAATCTTGAAAAGATATTTAGTTTGGAACTGCATCGATTTTTGCAAAAATCCGTTTTGGATAGGAAGAATAAAACAGTAGTGCAAGAATTGGGAAAAGATATTGAAAATCTTCAGATAAAAATTGGAATTAAGCCAACCCTCGATCTATTGCATATCATCGATTTTATATACAGAAAAGCTTAATAATTATGACAATTGAAATAAACGCATTCGATACATTGTTTTTTAAAGACGGAAAACCCTTTTCGATGGGTGAAGATGTTTGGGCTTCCGGAATATTTCCACCAGCACCGTCAGTCTTTTATGGTATGCTGCAAACTACCTATGCCGCCCAGCAAAATATTGCTCCAAAACAAATTGCCGCGAAAACACAAAACTTAAGAATTAATAGCATTTACCTGAAGTTAAACGACGAGCTCCTTTTTCCAATCCCTGCTGATGTTTTTGCAACAAAGGATACCAGAGAAAGCGGTTTTAAAAAGGAAGCCAAAAGACTACGTATGAAGGATAATATATCGGCATCATGCTTATCAGGCAAAGGCTTTTCAAAAATTTTACATGCCAATACTAACGAAAAAATCAAAGACTACTTTGGGAAAGCATTTCTGAATAAAATAAATTTTGATGAATATGCAAATGGAAGCAAAGCTGTTTGGTTTTACCAATTGAGCGATTTCTTAAGCTCAGAAGCCAAAGTGGGTATCGGCAAAGATCTCGCCTCTAATACAACCTCAGAAGGTAAATTATACCGGGTTGGAATGGTTCGTCCGGAGGCTGTTACGGGGAAAGGCAAAAATTACAAACTCAAGTTTGTAATAGATTTTGATGGAATTAATTTATCAGAAAAGTCAAACCTGCTCAGGTTAGGTGCTGAATACAAAACGGCATACTTTAATTCAATCCAAAGAACCGAGATACCCCTTCCAAAAATTACGAGCGAATACCTTTGTCTTTATCTTGCTACCCCTGCCGTTTTTGAAAACGGAGCCTTCCCTGCATTCTTTAAGGAAAGGTCTTTTGATGGAATAGAATTTGAAATGCTAAGCTGCGCGCTTGGGAAAGCACAATACCTGGGTGGATTCGATATGGTGAAACGATATCCGAAACCCATGAAGAAAGTAGTCCCTGCGGGTAGCGTCTATTATCTTAAATCAAAGCAAGCGGATTTACTTGCCCAAAAATTGCATAATACTTCCATCTCCGAATTGGAGTCCGCAAAAATCGGTTTTGGAAAAGTTTTTATCGGAAACTTAGATATTGATGAAATATGAAAAAAATTATCACAACCGTAGGAACCTCTCTTATAACTAATGCATTAAACGATGGGGCAGATATTGGGGACACTTATGAAAAATTTAAGGGAAAGCCCTATATTGATCTCGTCATTAACAAACCGCGAGTTGAAAAACTAAGAGCAGAATTGCAAAAAATAATACAGCAAAATGATTTTAGCATTTCAGCCGAAATTGCCAGTCTGATTAAAATTGCAAAAGAACTGAACGAGCCATTAGATATTTATCTGATAGCCACTGATACAATTCTATCAGCTATTTGTGCTGAGATGATTAAAAAATGGTTTGAAAATGCAAAAGCGCAAATGGGCGTCGAGGGCATTGAATTTTTTGAAAACATCTATTTTGACGCAAACACTAAATTTATCATTCCAGGTTTACAAGTAAAAAACCGTAATCAATTTGAACGGGAAGGAATGACTAGATTGGTTGAACGTTTGAATGATCTTACAAACAATTATGATACTATATATAATATAACAGGAGGATACAAAGCTATTATACCTTACATGACGATTATTGGGCAAATTTACCAAATTCCGGTATATTATACCTTTAAGGGGGATGACTCACAAGATGAATTTGAATTGATTAGAATCCCACAAGCGCCATTTGACATAAATTGGAATATGTTTGAGAAATATAAAAAGGTAATTGATGATCTTGAGATTGGCATAGAAAGATGGGAAATCTATAAAATGAAAAATAAAATCGATGATGATTTCAGTTTATGTGTTTATCATGACCCGGTGGATGACACTGCATTCTTAAGCGGAATTGGCCAATTGTTTTATGATAAATTCAATCAATGGTTAATGATTAAAGTTCTTGCAAACGGTCCATTTTCAGAAAAACAAGCCGACAGAAATCGGAAAATACTAAATCAAGCTATTGAAGGTCTTCATAATATGTTAAATGATTTCATAAATAATAATAAATCGAATTGGGGAGATATAGATAGAGACACTATATATCAGGCTATAAAAACTAATGGAACAGACTTACTTAACCATGCTAACAAGGGCAATCAAAACTATTTCATTTGCAAATATCCATCAGCAAATCCTGAAATTCGCTTACTATATACTTTTGATTATAAAAATGAAACCCTGACGGAACTGGCTATTTATAACTTCAAAATTGGCGGATTTAATCATGGTGATTACGTGGATGAATTTCATAGTTTCTACAAAAATAATAAAGAGAAAGATCTAATCCCTTACCTTCAGACTATGACAAAAGGTTAATACTATGAAAGGAGAATCTGCAATAACTGCCATTCATCAAAAAGCCCGCAACATCATACTTGTTGCACACCGGCATATTGCCCGATCAATGAATTATACCACAGTGCTGTCCAATTGGGAACTGGGCAGGATGATTATTGAGGAAGAATTGGCCGAAAAAGAAAAGGCTGACTATGGTTCACGGCTGATCGTAGGTATATCAAGTTCTCTTACAGAAGAGTTTGGTAAAGGCTTTAGTGTTCCCTGTCTAGAATTTTGCAGGCAGTTTTACAACATATTTTCAATTGGCTATACATGCGTACCCAATTGAATACGAAATTGAATATAACAATTAACAAACAACAACAAAAAAATAACATTATGTACCGAAAAGCAAATCTTTTATTCTTACTCAACGAAACCCCTTTACATGCCGGAAGTGGCGACAGCCTCGGCATTGTGGACATGCCCATCCAGCGCGAACGGCATACTGGTTTCCCAAAAATTGAAGCCTCCAGCCTTAAAGGCTCAATCCGTGAACACTTCGGACGGAAGTCCGAAAATGGTGAAAAAGATCCGAAAATTATGGCTGCTTTTGGCTCAGATGGCAATGGCGACGACAAAAAATCGAAAGCCGGTGCTTTGGGCTTTACGGATGCCCGTCTGCTATTGTTTCCTGTAAAATCCATGCGTGGTGTTTTTGCATGGATTACCTGCCCGCGCATCATTAATAAGTTTAACGAAGAGATGCATCTAGCTGGCAGAAATGAAAAATTTCAGCTCCCAAATATTAATTCCGGTGAGGGATTGGCGGCCATAGGCAATAACCTTACTATAAACGGCAAGCATATAGTCCTCGAAGAATATACTTTTGAGGTGAATGAAAATGATAAAAACCTGGATAAAAATGTGATGAATGATTTTGGTGAATTCTTGTCATTAGAATTATTTGATGGGAACGGCTATTTTGCCGAAAAACTTATGACAGATATTGTGGTTTTAAGTGACGATGATTTTAAAGATTTTGTAAACCTGTCAACCGAAGTGATTACACGCACTGAAATCGACAACAAAACCGGAACTGTCAAAGACGGTGCTCTGTTTACGGAAGAATACCTGCCTGCCGAAGCGCTCATGTATTCATTGGCATTATTTGCTCCCGAGTTTGAGGATAAAGAGGGTGATAAAACTTTTCAGGATGATAACCAGCTTAAAAATTTCTATAAAGAGTTTTTGATCAAAAATCCCGTCTTGCAAATAGGTGGAAACGCCACTCTGGGAAAAGGCATTACACGCGCAAAACATGTGGAATCAGCAAATGAAGGAGGAACCAAATAATGGCAACCAAAATAACATTAGAACAAGGAAGAGCAGAATATGCTTATGAATGTGCGCAAAATGGCATGGATCGAAATCAAAATAAACCGGATGAGTATAAATCATATGCAAAAAAAATACCCATGCTCATCAAAACAAACGGTTTGGGTGCTACTCTTGCATTTATGCAATCCAAGGGTGGTACTTACAATTTATTATTGAATCAAACGAAGGAATGGCTCGTTAAAGCCCCTCTTTTTGGTGTTGAAGAAAATGATGATCTTATCCAAAAAATTATTTCAATGGATTCTGCAGAATACAGGGCTGTTACCATTGAGGTTTTAGCTTTATATTCTTGGATACGCCGGTTTGCGGAAGGTTTTAACAGAAATGCTTCATGATATGGAAAAAGGAAGGATTAAAATTAGAAAAAATGGCGGAGCTGAACTTAAAAAAGCTGATGGTAAAAAAAATAATGTACCAAGAATATTTGACCTTACAGAGTATAAACCACCTAGCGGTTCAAAGTCATTTGATTGTGAATATGAACTTGATGAGCATCATAATCCATCTAAAATTGTAATCAAAGGAAAGGTAGTAAAGTTTAATCAAGATAAAATTGCTTTAAAAAGGGAAAAACAAGCACAAGCAATCTACAGAGCCGAAATGGAACAAGCCAAAAAAGCGGAAGAAGAAAAATACGAGAAAAGGATAAAGGATTTGGTAAAAGACTCGGTGAAAATTGCCGAAAATCCAGAGAAGTTTTACTTACCGGCCAACACAAAAGATGTACTGGCTGGTAATGAATATCTAATTGAAAATTTTGCTTTAAAACTAAATAAATGTGCAAGGTTTGAAAAGGATGAATTCAAGTCCTCGAAATCTAAATTTGGCTTTTACCAACAGGAAGTAAAAAAGAAGGGGATGATTATAAAACCCTTTTATCAAATTGAATCTAAACCCATTTTTGACAATAAGCTAATTCAATCTATCCATACCCAAAACAAGCACACAGCAGAAGAATTGTGTGGTAAGAACATGCAAACCATGAACTTTAAGCCTGATTGGCGCATGGTGGTGGGGTTGGGCACCGAATCGATTTACGAAACTTCGATGACCCTGCACCATGTGTATGGTATTCCCTACATGCCGGCAAGTTCGATAAAAGGTGTGGTGCGAAGCTGGATTATTAATGAAGTGTTTGGCAGCGAAAATCTACATTTTGCTGAAGGATATGCGATTGAAAACAAAGAATTTTGTGATGTTTTTGGTTGTCCAAAAAAGCTCAACATTAAAAACCCGGATCGCTCTTTCAAATCCTATTACAGCCAAACAGATGGAGAAAAAAAAGGAACAAGGATAGGGAATATTATTTTTTTCGATGCCTTCCCATTGGAAATTCCTACGATTGAACCGGACATCATGAATGAGCATTATCCGGATTACTACGGAAAGAAACAGCCGCCAACCGATAGTCAAAATCCAATCCCCATCCTCTTCCTTACTGTAAAGGATACGTCGTTTCAATTTGTTTTAGGCACACGAAATGGCGAACTTTCAAATTATATAATCGGCGGCAGAACCATTTCAGAATGGTTGAAAGAAGCCCTTGAAGAACACGGTATTGGCGCAAAAACGGCTGTTGGCTATGGGCAAATGACCAGCGTTTAAAGAGATAGTCTACTACAGAAACAACATCTAGTATTAATCCATAACATCGGTCAATTTTATAAAAATTGATCGATGTTTTCATTTTAGAGGTATAAAATGATTAAGCTACGCACTTCAATACTTGATAACAGTACTCCTATTTCGAGTATCCATGATATACAAACTCAACCATGCTTTTTCAATAATCTCAAATTACCAGTCTTTCGCATAAATATTGTGCTTAAGACTTTCATAAATGTACTCGAATAATTAAAACAGCAACTGTACGTCTTCTCATTATCTTCAAGCAACCATACAACATTATTTAAAAAAGATTTTTTTATGATATTACAATAAAATTAAAATCAGGTCATCATAAACAATTTTATTAACATTGGATGAGCTTTCACGGTATTCCCACGATATATCACCAGTTTCATTTATTACAGAAACTTGACTGGAATTTCGCTTTAGAAAAATACAACAGCTAATGGCTGTATCTGAACGAACACAGTGAAACCTATAAGCAAAATTCATTTTTGATGTTGGAATATAAGCTGTTATAAACAAACCAAATTCCGGCCAATAGCTTTTTACATCAAATCCTGATTTTACAAGATGTTTGCCAAAATCAAGTAGCATAGTGTCACCAATAATAATTTCGTTGGCTTCTTTAAATGGCATTTCAGAAATTTGCCCTATACATAAGCAAGGCAGTAAAAGGGAAAGAACAATTAACTTTTTCGCAAAAAAAATATTTTAGTTTCAAATATTCTATAAGAGGATAATTATTCCATATCGCTTTATGAAAACCCAATTAGTACTGGAAATTATTATAAACCAGTTCATTCGAGAAAAATTTGAACTATTTCCTAAAGAATAAATACCGTCATGAATTGAAAATTCAAGCATAAGGAAAAGCAATACATAAATCATTTTTTAAATCGGCTACGCACTGCATAGCCAAACTTGTTTTCTTTTTTTGGCGGATGTTACTTATTTAATAGAAAATGAATAATTGAAAATTGATAATTAGGGCTCAGTCTTTTAACCGCAAATTCCGATTAGAAATAATTTCCGGTGGAATCTAAGATGTTTTCTTAGCATAACCAACATTTTCAATTGATCATTTTCCATTTTCAATTGATAAGGTCTTAATCCTTGTTTTCGTGGATGTTACTCTGTGAGGAACTACGCCAACTTCAAGAAGACGGAAGAGTTATAGTCTTAATCCTTGTTTTCGTGGATGTTACTCTGTGAGAAGTTAGAAAAATTGTATTTAAAGGATGGAATCCTGTGTCTTAATCCTTGTTTTCGTGGATGTTACTCTGTGAGCCGAACTACGCAACATAATATTGAAAAACCGTGAGTCTTAATCCTTGTTTTCGTGGATGTTACTCTGTGAGCTTCATTAGTTATTAATTTATAACCGATGATTATATCCCTGTCTTAATCCTTGTTTTCGTGGATGTTACTCTGTGAGAAAGTATTTAGCCCGTCTAAAGAAGATGTAGAATAGTCTTAATCCTTGTTTTCGTGGATGTTACTCTGTGAGCTGCATTATTGTGGGATGAGTATTGTGCAGTAGAAAAAGTCTTAATCCTTGTTTTCGTGGATGTTACTCTGTGAGGTATAGCTGCTGAACACTTAGCAGCAAACCTCGACAGTCTTAATCCTTGTTTTCGTGGATGTTACTCTGTGAGCATCTCTTCCATCTTAGTAGATGGAGAAGAGTGTAAGTCTTAATCCTTGTTTTCGTGGATGTTACTCTGTGAGAGTTAAAGGATTTAAAGTAATGGTTGAAGCGATGAAAGGTCTTAATCCTTGTTTTCGTGGATGTTACTCTGTGAGAGTTAAAGGATTTAAAGTAATGGTTGAAGCGATGAAAGGTCTTAATCCTTGTTTTCGTGGATGTTACTCTGTGAGAGTTAAAGGATTTAAAGTAATGGTTGAAGCGATGAAAGGTCTTAATCCTTGTTTTCGTGGATGTTACTCTGTGAGTTGTTAGCAAACCTAATATGATATAGTTATGTATAAGTCTTAATCCTTGTTTTCGTGGATGTTACTCTGTGAGTTTTTTCATTATAGTATTAAACCCCAAATCAAGTTCAGTCTTAATCCTTGTTTTCGTGGATGTTACTCTGTGAGCTATGAAATTATACCCTCATAAATCATGCTCTTGTAAGTCTTAATCCTTGTTTTCGTGGATGTTACTCTGTGAGTACCGATTGATGACATGAAGCGTACCGATATCCATATGTCTTAATCCTTGTTTTCGTGGATGTTACTCTGTGAGTCATTGATTTAAGCTATGAGCAGTTTAATTCTATCTGGTCTTAATCCTTGTTTTCGTGGATGTTACTCTGTGAGCATATAAAAGAATTATATTATGAAAGGAACTATAGAAGTCTTAATCCTTGTTTTCGTGGATGTTACTCTGTGAGCTTATTATGATCAGAAACTCAACAAAGAGTTCTATCATGTCTTAATCCTTGTTTTCGTGGATGTTACTCTGTGAGAGCAAGAATAGTAGCATTAATGATAAGGTGAAAGAGTCTTAATCCTTGTTTTCGTGGATGTTACTCTGTGAGCGTATTCCCTGTAATAGTGTTAACCGACAGCTTATAGTCTTAATCCTTGTTTTCGTGGATGTTACTCTGTGAGTTGAAATGGAAACCATCAAGGGTGAAGACAAGTTCTGTCTTAATCCTTGTTTTCGTGGATGTTACTCTGTGAGTCGTTAAATGTAGGGCAAGGTGGTAGACAATACCTAAAGTCTTAATCCTTGTTTTCGTGGATGTTACTCTGTGAGTATTATGTGAATGTCCAGAAGCCAACTATGATCTAGTGTCTTAATCCTTGTTTTCGTGGATGTTACTCTGTGAGTGAGTGAATTTAAAGTTTCACATCCCTATTTTAGGGGTCTTAATCCTTGTTTTCGTGGATGTTACTCTGTGAGAACTTTTCTATTATGCAAAAGCGAACTCGATGACTGTCTTAATCCTTGTTTTCGTGGATGTTACTCTGTGAGTTCGCTTAATAGGGTCTTAGCTGGAAACATGGCACTGTCTTAATCCTTGTTTTCGTGGATGTTACTCTGTGAGAACCGACGAAGAAACCATTGAGGCTTGGGCTTATATGTCTTAATCCTTGTTTTCGTGGATGTTACTCTGTGAGTTGAAAAGTTCAAAGTCGTAACAGACACCAGAGACAAGTCTTAATCCTTGTTTTCGTGGATGTTACTCTGTGAGCGTTCCTATTGAAGAAGATCATAAAGAGGATAAGGTTGTCTTAATCCTTGTTTTCGTGGATGTTACTCTGTGAGTTTTACAAACTAATACCTTTATGTCATGAAAGCAATGTCTTAATCCTTGTTTTCGTGGATGTTACTCTGTGAGAGTCCTGGAATAAGACCAAAATGGGCAGGTGTAAAAGTCTTAATCCTTGTTTTCGTGGATGTTACTCTGTGAGTTATATTTAAAACTATTTATTATGAGTATCATTGATTTGTCTTAATCCTTGTTTTCGTGGATGTTACTCTGTGAGTCATAGATAATAAAATGGATGACGTACTACTATTCAAGTCTTAATCCTTGTTTTCGTGGATGTTACTCTGTGAGGCAATTAAGATGCTACTTGCGGGTACTACGCAATATGTCTTAATCCTTGTTTTCGTGGATGTTACTCTGTGAGACTTAACAAAAGAACATGGATTCGTCATTATAAACAAGTCTTAATCCTTGTTTTCGTGGATGTTACTCTGTGAGTCATACATTCCAAACATTACTTCAAACAGTGATCTGTCTTAATCCTTGTTTTCGTGGATGTTACTCTGTGAGTTAATCAAAAATTTAAAATCATGAAAAAAATCACCTGTCTTAATCCTTGTTTTCGTGGATGTTACTCTGTGAGATGAACTCACTATGATCCTCCGTAAGACTAAATCAAGAGTCTTAATCCTTGTTTTCGTGGATGTTACTCTGTGAGTTTAGCTTATTTCTGGGAGGATCTTATGAAATTAGTTAGGTCTTAATCCTTGTTTTCGTGGATGTTACTCTTTGAGAGATGCAAAACGAATACGAATCATTAAGGAATAGATTGTCTTAATCCTTGTTTTCGTGGATGTTACTCTTTGAGCCTGCCAACAATGTCCACACTGCAAAGTAATGGCTGTCTTAATCCTTGTTTTCGTGGATGTTACTCTTTGAGGATGGGTATATCATCAATACTAACAAAGAATGCTAGGTCTTAATCCTTGTTTTCGTGGATGTTACTCTTTGAGGAATTACCAAACCACCTTAGTTGGACATATGCCGAGTCTTAATCCTTGTTTTCGTGGATGTTACTCTTTGAGGTGGTAAAAAGGTTGGCTTTAAGCTTACCGCTACAAGTCTTAATCCTTGTTTTCGTGGATGTTACTCTTTGAGTAAGTGTATTACCATGCGTTGGTGATATATTTTGGGTCTTAATCCTTGTTTTCGTGGATGTTACTCTTTGAGTAATACCTTTATTATGAAAATACAAAAATTTCGTAGTCTTAATCCTTGTTTTCGTGGATGTTACTCTTTGAGCCGAATGGTAGGTTCGCTGATATCATGATGAAGGCTAGGGTCTTAATCCTTGTTTTCGTGGATGTTACTCTTTGAGCCCGTTCTGTTAAGGGGTTACCAACTGTTATGACAGAGGAAGTCTTAATCCTTGTTTTCGTGGATGTTACTCTTTGAGTTGCTAAAATCTATAAGGATGTCGCATTTGAAGAGAGGTCTTAATCCTTGTTTTCGTGGATGTTACTCTTTGAGAAGACCGATAAGAGTGGCAAAAAGGTTGGCTTTAAGCTGTCTTAATCCTTGTTTTCGTGGATGTTACTCTTTGAGTATGCAGAAAAATGTGCTTCTAAGTTTAAGAATCGTCAATGTCTTAATCCTTGTTTTCGTGGATGTTACTCTTTGAGCTTAAAAATGCTCCTGTTGATTGGGGTAGAGTCTAGTCTTAATCCTTGTTTTCGTGGATGTTACTCTGTGAGAGAACTGGAAAGAAGTGGAACTTAGTATCCGTACCTGTCTTAATCCTTGTTTTCGTGGATGTTACTCTGTGAGCATGGAGTTTCTGTTATCCGTAGCAGGGACAAAGCTCGTCTTAATCCTTGTTTTCGTGGATGTTACTCTGTGAGACCGTTTTATAAACCTTTAAAATCTAATAGTCATGTAGTCTTAATCCTTGTTTTCGTGGATGTTACTCTGTGAGGATAGTAACAAGACATTTCTGTTGTGTAAAAGCGAAGTCTTAATCCTTGTTTTCGTGGATGTTACTCTGTGAGCAAAGGAGTACGTGGCATTGCAACCATTCTGTTTAAGTCTTAATCCTTGTTTTCGTGGATGTTACTCTGTGAGACTACTCCTCAATACGGGGAGTAAAAAACCTTAGATGTCTTAATCCTTGTTTTCGTGGATGTTACTCTGTGAGATTAGTGAAGATGTAAACAGTAATAACCCACATGAAAAGTCTTAATCCTTGTTTTCGTGGATGTTACTCTGTGAGTTGACGTCGATGAATTGATAGAAACGTATTGCACAGGTCTTAATCCTTGTTTTCGTGGATGTTACTCTGTGAGCAATTGTAGAACCGCTAATGGAGGCTGGTTCAGTTATGTCTTAATCCTTGTTTTCGTGGATGTTACTCTGTGAGACTGTAGAACAGAGAAACAAATCGCATTATTAGATGTCTTAATCCTTGTTTTCGTGGATGTTACTCTGTGAGAAGTTGTTTCTGGGTCAGAAACATTCTATCATTATGAGTCTTAATCCTTGTTTTCGTGGATGTTACTCTGTGAGTGTCGTTGTATTTCGGTGGTGCTACCAATAACGTGAAACAGTCTTAATCCTTGTTTTCGTGGATGTTACTCTGTGAGAATCCTGATCAACACCGAAACTCGTAAAATACGTTGTCTTAATCCTTGTTTTCGTGGATGTTACTCTGTGAGAAGGTTGAAAAAGTCGTTCCGGTGTATATACACAGGTCTTAATCCTTGTTTTCGTGGATGTTACTCTGTGAGTCTTAGACAAAAGTAGATGCTATCCCTTATGCAAGACGTCTTAATCCTTGTTTTCGTGGATGTTACTCTGTGAGTATTATGAAGACACTATTAAAAATAGAAATAGATAATGTCTTAATCCTTGTTTTCGTGGATGTTACTCTGTGAGTTTTTAAGTTTGAAGGGTGGACTAAGATAAAATAGAGTCTTAATCCTTGTTTTCGTGGATGTTACTCTGTGAGACTATGTCAAAAGACATCTCCCTGAGTTATTTAAAAGAGTCTTAATCCTTGTTTTCGTGGATGTTACTCTGTGAGGGTACTGATGAGTATCAAAGACTTATCAAATTGGTCTTAATCCTTGTTTTCGTGGATGTTACTCTGTGAGCCGTAATTTTGATCGTCTTGGTAGTGATACTTCGGTGTCTTAATCCTTGTTTTCGTGGATGTTACTCTGTGAGTTGCCATGCTTGCCAACATAAGAACATTGCAAGATCTGTCTTAATCCTTGTTTTCGTGGATGTTACTCTGTGAGCATGAGAAATCTATACCATGAAGTATGGATGAAAAGTGTCTTAATCCTTGTTTTCGTGGATGTTACTCTGTGAGATGGATCTTGGGTACTAAGTATTAACCATTTTAGTCTTAATCCTTGTTTTCGTGGATGTTACTCTGTGAGTGAAAGTAAACAATACGTATTACTTAGTATCAAACTCAGTCTTAATCCTTGTTTTCGTGGATGTTACTCTGTGAGAGACATGAAGACTATGTTTCCGGTATGTTCACCTTGTCTTAATCCTTGTTTTCGTGGATGTTACTCTGTGAGAATACATGAAATAATGCACTACAATCATAGTGAAGATGTCTTAATCCTTGTTTTCGTGGATGTTACTCTGTGAGTGGGGCATGGATAGTCAGTATCTTCTCGACCTCGAAAGTCTTAATCCTTGTTTTCGTGGATGTTACTCTGTGAGAAACTCAACAAAGAGTTCTATCATCTGTCAACTGGTAGGTCTTAATCCTTGTTTTCGTGGATGTTACTCTGTGAGTACCATAGCTGATCTTATTAAGATTACGCCTAAGGGGTCTTAATCCTTGTTTTCGTGGATGTTACTCTGTGAGTGCTATTTCAACAATGGTACATTCTGAAATTAACAGTCTTAATCCTTGTTTTCGTGGATGTTACTCTGTGAGGGTTCGGTTATGTACCACAAGACCGATAAGAGTGGTAGTCTTAATCCTTGTTTTCGTGGATGTTACTCTGTGAGAAATTTTATTAAGGGATATTTGTCGGGTATAGTTAATGTCTTAATCCTTGTTTTCGTGGATGTTACTCTGTGAGACAATGCTAACAGCAGAAGAGTTGGCAATTGTAGGTCTTAATCCTTGTTTTCGTGGATGTTACTCTGTGAGTCCTATATAAGTATGGTGTTAAATGGAAGACGCGAAAGTCTTAATCCTTGTTTTCGTGGATGTTACTCTGTGAGCCGTTAATAGATTACAGGCAGCTATCGTTATGGAAGAAGTCTTAATCCTTGTTTTCGTGGATGTTACTCTGTGAGAAGCAATTAATTCTCTCTCTATTTAAGCGGGAGAGAGTCTTAATCCTTGTTTTCGTGGATGTTACTCTGTGAGTTGGAAAAGTACCGAATTAACAATTCGTACCAGTAAGAAGTCTTAATCCTTGTTTTCGTGGATGTTACTCTGTGAGAGAACATCATGGCAACAAAAGAAGAATTAGAGAAGAAGTCTTAATCCTTGTTTTCGTGGATGTTACTCTGTGAGGTTCTTTGATGTGCCAGTAACCTTAATAAGGTAAGCGTCTTAATCCTTGTTTTCGTGGATGTTACTCTGTGAGTAGCTTAATTGCTATTGTGTAGTCAAAGATTAAGTAGTCTTAATCCTTGTTTTCGTGGATGTTACTCTGTGAGGACCCACCACGCTACTTATGTAGTAAAACAGAAATGGTCTTAATCCTTGTTTTCGTGGATGTTACTCTGTGAGTCTTTCGCCCAATTCAGTACGTTGAATATCAGCTACGTCTTAATCCTTGTTTTCGTGGATGTTACTCTGTGAGAGATTGGAAAACTTCTTGTCAACCTCTCTTTTGAGAGGTCTTAATCCTTGTTTTCGTGGATGTTACTCTGTGAGAAGCAATCGCAAGTAGCGTCCAACAGTAGGACTAAGAGTCTTAATCCTTGTTTTCGTGGATGTTACTCTGTGAGTTATGAGTTTTAATGATAAACAAATAAATTTAAGTGTCTTAATCCTTGTTTTCGTGGATGTTACTCTGTGAGAGTATGGATGAAAAGTCATTCAACAAAACTGGTTGAGTCTTAATCCTTGTTTTCGTGGATGTTACTCTGTGAGTCTTTAATTTAAAAACTAATTTAAAAACAAGATGATGATAAGTC
>CAXXMF010000002.1:0-4258 GCA_963676755.2 uncultured Celeribacter sp.
CCTCCAAGACGTTCAAATTTGATGATGCCATCCGGCGACTGTTCGTGCGGCTCAATCATTTTGCCGCCGATGCCCAGAGGCCTTTCTTTATTATAATACGCCACAAAACTTTCAGCGACGTATCTAACTTGACGCGACCGACAAAAGTCGGCAAGGCCGAATTGCCGCGAATTATGCCCTGCGTTCAACGCTTTTGAAAAACCTCTGAATCGTTTTTCAAAACCATCACTCCGTGCGAACTGAACTGCTTAACACGCAATAGATTGCGTAACTTACTTTCGCCGCAAGCGGCGACCAACGCTCCTGCGTTGGATCCAGTCCGGCAACGTGCCGATGCGGAATAATTTAAAAATTTTTCTTTCTTTTTTACTTTTGTCTGGCGCGTCTAAGTTGACTTTCACTCAGAAATATCATCTTATTCAGACACTCATATTTTATACATTTTACAAAAACTTCCGAGTAAATATTCGCCAGAGGATTGAAATTCCTAAATATGCTTTTTGCGCAAAGTGGGCCGCATCCATAACAAAATTCTCTTGTCTTCAGCACCCATGGGATATCGACTGACCGATTAATTTTTTAATGTTTTTCATTAATATTTTATCGTATGCTATTGACTTTTTGTTGATTATGATATATAATTCAATATAGCTAAAGTAAAGTTTATCAATACTAAATAAGCAATCATGACAAAAAGCAATACAATACAATCAGTGGTCAAGGCAATGGATGTCTTGAGAGTAGTCGGGCATTCACAAAACGGCGTGAGGCTGAATGATATCGCCACCTCGCTGGATATGAAAATGCCGGCGACACATCATATGGTTCGAACTCTGCTCGACGGGAATTTCCTGACGAAAAGTGGCGGACTGTTCTATCTGGGAGACGATCTGAAGGAACTGGCGATTAACGCCAACGGCGACAACGAACTCATGGACTTGATCAGCAAAGAGATGCATCGGATTTACAACAAACTGCCGCGCTGCGTAGTCGTAATGGTCATGCTCAACAATTACTCGGTCGAAATGAAAATGAGGATCGGTTATGAACGCCCTAACGTGCTGGAGAAAACCTCCGGCATGACCTATAACAATTTATGCTAACGCCGGAGGGCTTATATCTCTTGCGCATGTTTCCACGGAAACCAGGGAACATCTTGAGGAGAAACAGCCTTTTGCCGAAATGGGCATGCATCTCTGGGGAAGCCGGGCTAAGCTTGACGCGTTTCTCTCCGAGATACGCGTTCAGGGATATGTGGTAACGCCGTTCGACGCGGAAGTCTCACTTCGCGTGGCGGCTCCGGTTTTTGACGTTGACGGCAATTACCGGGCCGGACTCGGAATCAGTATCGCGACTTCTCAGTTGAAGGACGAGAAGGCAAAATGCGACGCGATAGAAGTATTAATGAAATCAGTGGAAAATTTAAACAGTAAGCAGGATAACAAATGAAACCGGAAATTCTCTTCATGTGCAAAATAATGGATCCCGAAGCCCGGGCCGTTATAGAGCAATATGCAAACATTGTCGAAATCGATTTCAACAGATGAAGGCGAGGTACTGTCGAACATAGCCGGAAAAAGCGGAGTCGTGGTACCATACACCGCAAACATGCTGATAACCCGTGCGGTCATTGATCATGGCACAGACCTGCAACTGGTTGGCTCAACCTACGGCGGCACCCGTCAGAACATCGAGGATATATATTGTCTGGAAAAGGGACTGACGGTAATTCATACCGGTGCGTCACGACCGCGTCCGATGGCCGAATACACGCTGGGCCTGATTCTCTCGTCGCTGCTGCATCTGCACAACTACAATCTGTACATGCGAACCACTGAACCATGGCCGCGTTTCAAATATGGCCGTTCCAGAATTCTGCACAACCCGCAAAATTGGGGTAATCGGCTACGGTAGAATCGGCCGCGAGATAATTAATCTGCTCAAGTCGTTTACCGATAAAATACTGGTTCGTTCAAACCACTTGACACCGGAGGAAGCCAGGAAAGACGGTGTGACCAAAAGCTGAACTCGATGAAATATTCTCCGAATGTGAAATCATTATCCTGTCCGGAGGCTATACCGCCGAAACCCATCATATGATCGGCAAAGCGCAATTCGACCTGATGCAGGATGACGCGTTATTCGTTAATATCGCCCGAGGCAAGATGGTCGACCAACAGGTCATGATCGAAGCTGTGTCAAACAAAAACATCTTCCTGGCGCTGGATGTATCCGAAAATGAACCACTTGAGGAAGATAGTCCTTTGAGACAAAACGACCGCGTACTGATAACTCCGCACCGGGCCAATAACTCAATAGAATTTGAAGAACGCTGGATGTGTCTGGCACAAGAGATTGAAAGATTTTACACCGGTAAAAAACCGGAATCAGCGCTGACGATCGAACGCCGCTAAAAAATATGAGCGAATCCTGATATTCACTTGAAATTGATCAAGTAAAAAATAAATATAAAATGAATGTGGTAGAAAATGATTAAGACAAGTTACTCCGAAGTGGCATTAACGGTATGGGAGCAGCACAAGGCGAGCTGCGGACTGGACCATTATGCGGGTATAGTAAGTCTCCAGGCATTGGCAAGGCTGGCCAAAATAATGAAATCAGAAGAAGTCCTGAATGACGCAAAAGCACACATCAAGCCGTTCTGTCAGGGCAATGTACCCAAAGCTGGCGGGGTCTATGGCGACCCGCGTTTATCGCTGGGGCGGCAACGCCACCGCGTTCATGGTCCTGCGCGGCATGCTGCCGGAAGCCTATGACGCAATAGTCGCGACCACCGATGATCTTTGTAAAAACCAACACCGCGATTCGCGCGGCATATTCGATATGCCAAACGGCAACCGGCGCGACGGCAGCGAAGGTTTTATCTGGATCGATACGGTATTCGGCGTGTGCCCGTTCCTGCTTTGGACCGGACTGGCCGCCGGGCGTCAGGATTTTATCGACGAAAGCTGTTTCCAGATGTTGAAACATCACGAAATCCTGTTTAATAAAGAACTTAAAGTTTATCATCAGGCGATCAACTATGACGCGCCAGGGGAACTGACACCGTCATTTTGGAGCCGGGGTTGCGGCTGGGGCGCGCTCGCGCTTGCGGAAATGGTCTATGACCTCCCGAAAGATCACAAGGATTATCCGGACATCCTCCAGGCGTTTCAAGATTTGATGGAAGGCTGCCGGAACCACATGGACGAAGACGGCATGCTGCATCAGGCGATGGAGGACAAAACCAGTTATCCTGAAACCTCCGGAACCGCTCTGGTACTTTACGCGATGGGTCGCGGCATCAAGAACAAATCACTGGACGCAGCCGAATACAAAGAGGTATTTCTGCGCGGCTTGGAGGGAATATCCCGCTATAATCGCTCTAGACGGCTCGGTCTTCAACTGCTGTCAAGGCTGCCTCGCGCCCGGAAAAGGAACCACGGTCGATTATGCTAACCGGGCATGGATATTGAACGATATCCACGCTTTTGGACCGATCATGCTGTTATTCAGACCAGGCGGAACAATTGCATGGGGTTGGTTTAATACCTTAATATAATAAACTATAAGGAAGGTGAAAAGGAAATGAAGGCATCAAAAAGAAGCCGATTCACACTAATCGAATTACTTGTAGTCATCGCGATCATCGCCATTCTCGCGTCGATGCTGCTGCCCGCGCTTAATCAAGCTAGAGAGAAAGCCAAGGGCATCTCCTGTATTAACAACTTAAAACAAGGCGGTCTGGCCTTGATTTCCTACTCTCAAGACAATGACGGAGTCGTGGGACTTCGCAGTTATGTAAACGGAGTTTCAGGCTCTAGTAGATCGTGGCGGGATTATGCCACAGGTAGTGATGGAGGAGGAGACTATCTGGGTAATCCAAATACAACACTATGTCCATCCGAAAGGCCATATAAATACAGTTCAGTGAACGCACAGGATATTTACGCGGGACATTCATATCAATCCGACAGTGAGCCGGCAGATTTTCAACCAACCGGTTACAGCGCCTGTTTCCTGCGTTTTAGCAAGTTGCAAAAGCCAACCGAATACTGGATGCTGATAGATTCATGGAACCCGTCTGATAAAAAACAAATATACCTGATATATTCCTATAACGATACTGAACGCGGATATGCTCATACCCGACATGGAAAATATGCAAACTCCGTCTTTGCCGATGGGCACGCGCAAAAATGTGATGCTTTCACCCTGAAGCAAATGGGGATCAATGGCGGCTGGAACAAAGAACATA
>CAXXMF010000003.1:0-6125 GCA_963676755.2 uncultured Celeribacter sp.
ACGGTGATCTTAAGTTCCCTGCCCTGCTGGGAGATCTGAACCTCGCCCGGATCAAACCGATATGCGGACAGATAATCCAGGTATTCAGCCTCAAAATAGGGGCAGGTTTTTTCGATCCATTGCCGCTGGGGCGAGGTCAGGGCCAGTTCCTTCATGCCCCGGATCTGCCTTTGGACGTTCTCTGCAGTACCGGCGGGAAACGGGGTGTTCCCCCGGTTGGTGAACCGGTATTCGGCCCCGGCGTCAGGGTAAAGCTTGCGCACGGCCTGCTGCTGCATGGTAAATTTATATAAATCGTTATCAAAAATGCTCTGAATCATACGAGCTCCTGGGTTTGCGTATCTTAGCGGGTTCTATATATATCCTTTTCCTCAAGGTTTGTATACTCTCAATCCCTGCCAAGCTAGGATCTTGCCCTCAATCTTGCATCAAAGATTTTTAAAAAGACCGCATTTTCTATGGCCCCGGGCCCCATGAAGCCTTATACTGATGAGATTATGATTTGAAATGAAAGGCGTTATATGAAATTTTTGCTGATGCTACTGGCCTTTGCCGCCGGCATGCTGGGGCCCCATCCAGGCCGGGATGAATGCTAAAATCGGAAAAACCATCCATGACCCGCTCTATGCGGCCCTGATTTCCTTTATGGTCGGTACCATCGGGCTTTTAACCGTGGCCCTGGCCTGCCGGACGGACTTTAGCACCGTCCGCCAGGGGGCGGACCTGCATTGGGCCACATGGGGGGCCGGTCTTCTGGGGGCCTGTTATGTCACGGCCACCATCATCCTGACCCCGCGACTGGGCAGCACCCTCACCTTTGGACTGGTGGTGGCGGGCCAGCTTATCATCGCCGTCGTCATGGACCATTACGGGGTGTTTGGCATTCCGGTCCAGGGCGTCAACCTGCCCCGCCTGATCGGCGTTACCCTCATCATCGCCGGCGTCCTGCTCATCCGAAGGTTTTAATCGATGAATATTGTATCCACCATAATTCCTATATTTATGGTGATCCTGCTCGGGCTTGTCGCAAAGCACAGGGGCTTTTTTTCCTCGGAATTCCTGGTCCAGGGCCAATCGCCTGATCTACTATTTTGCCATACCGGCCATGATATTCAACGCCATTTCAAAGGCGACATTAAGGACGCAGTTTCATCTGCCTGTTATCCTGATTACCCCTGATTTCCATCCTCCTGATCACCGCGGTTGCCTGGGGCCTGAGCCGAAAGTTTGCCCCGGACAATAAGGCTCGGGGCACCTTTATCCAGTCCTCCTTCCACGGGAATTTAGGATACGTGGGCCTGGCCGTGGCCTTTTACTATCTCGGGGAGCAGGGCCTGGCAAAGGCGTCCATCATTGCGGGTTTTTGTCATGATTCTCCAGAATATTTTGGCTGTTATTGTGCTGCAATATCACAGCCAGGATGACCATGACGGGGGGCTTTCCGTTGTGATAAAAACCAGCATGACGAACCCTGTGGTCCTGTCAGCCCTGGCCGGCATCCTCTTTTCCCTGTCCGGCCTTGCCATGCCGCTGATCCTTGATCGGGCCCTGGGCATTATCAAGGGGATGGCCCTTCCCATGGCCTTAATGATCATCGGTGCCTCCCTATCCTTTGAAAAGCTAAAATCCCTTTGGAAGCCGGTGATGGCGTCAGCGTTTCTCAAACTGCTAGTACTTCCAGCCGCTGGGATGATCCTGTTTTCCCTTTTTTCTATAGACGGAACAGATTTTCTTCCGGGCCTGATTATTTTATCTTCGCCCACAGCGACATTGGCCTATGTCATGGCCAGAGAGATCGGCGGCGATCCTGACTTTGCAGTGGAGGCCATATCGATATCCACCATTCTTTCGAGCCTGACCTATGGCGTCTGGTTGACCATGGGATCAGGATAACGGGCTGCCGCCGGGAAATCAGCATAAGGAATAAAAAAGCGGATTGTTTTTGGGCTGACCACGGATTTTTAGGCCAAGTTTACGGCGCATGAGGGCACATCCCTGGGATTTGAGGCGGGTCTGATGCAGGGCCCCTGCCCGGGAGGCAGGAAAACCACCCGGGCCGCTATAAAAGAGATGGCAGCGGCCCGGGTGGGGCTGATCTTAAGCCGGTTTAGTTGAAGCTGCGCTGGAAGAGGTCTTCAATGGCCTTTACCGCATCCTCGGTGAGATTTCGGGTGCCGGTGCCGGAAAAGGGTTTTATGGTGGATAACCGGGGTGACCTGCTGCCATTCGTTGTCCACCCAGGAAAACCACTCCTTGCGATCCTGCTCGTAGACAAAGATGGGGCGGTTGAATAATTTGCCCAGCTCCACTCCCCAGCCGGTGCCGCCTTTGACGGTTTTATCCGGCAGGATCCATCCAACGGCAAAGACCTGGTATCCGTTGTTAACCATGTGAAAGATAGACTGGATGACCTTGCGGATCTTGTTCCCCTTTGAAAAGGACCGGCTCAGGCGGGTAGAGACGATATCCATGGAGATATTTCCCCTTTTCCAGTTCCCTCCTGGTTGAGGACCCGGATGCCGGCCTCCCGCTCCAGTTTATGTCCGTCAAAGGAGAAGGTGACCTCCTTGACGCCGTATTTTTGAGCCATGCGGCCAAAGGCCGCTTCCGTGCCCTTGTGGCCGCCGCTGTAAAGGGTAAACTGTGAAGGATCGTTGTTCATGGGTATCACTCCTTATTGTTGTGAACCGATTAATTTTGATGGCGTTTTACAAAGCCGCCATCTATTGCGTTACGGTTTTATCAATTTGGGTTTATCAGATTTTGGCGCTGCCCTATTGGGTGCGCTGCCCTTCAGGATCTATGGGACTGAGTATCTGATATCATATTAAAAGACTGGAAAGATAAGCAAGTGTCTATCTTTGTCAAGGGGCCGGGGACGGCGTTTTTGCAGCCTTTTTCATGGGGCCGGGGAAACCCGCCCCAAAGCCGGACAAGTTTCCTATGGGCTTTTTTGTGCAACAACCAGAAAGCCTTTGACCGGCTTTCCTGACTGTTTCCGGATCTGGGTGGTTTCCAATTGCAGTTGGCTCAATCCATGGCAGCCCAGGCAGTTTTGAATATATCTTTTGGAATGGGCATACCGGCCGCTGGGGTATAGCTGATAATCTTTTGCATCGTTTTTAAGGCGTTCCGTTGAGAATGCAATTTTACCACCTGGGGCCAGGGAAGCCGCTGCCGATTTGATAATGCCGTCCAAACTTCCGAAATAGACAAAGACATCCGCGCTGTAGATCAGGTCAAATTTTTTCGGGAATGCCCATGGCTGAAGGATATCAAACACCTCCAGGCAGTTGTAAAGTTTTTTTTCGTCTGCTTTTTCCAGCATTTTTTCGGATATGTCAACACCGGTCAAGTGTTTTGCAAAAGGCCGGTACAATACGGCACCCAGGCCTGTGCCGCAGCCAAGGTCCAGGATCTCCATATTTTTGACCAGATAGGGACGCACCAGATGAAACAGGAGTTCCGGGGTTTTATACGCCAATTTTTCAACCAAAATGGCTTCAAAGTTTTCCGCACATTGGTTAAAAATACTGCGAACATGCGCCACCGGTGCGGCAGCAGGAGGGGCATCCTCCCCGCCCGATGCTCTGGAGCATGAATTTTGCGATTTCATTTTCCGGTTGGCTTTCAAGAACCGCCCGGTAATGCACTTGGGCCGCTTTGAAGCGCTTTGATTTTTGAAGCATGATCCCGATATTCAAGTGGGGAGAAACATACTCCGGCTGAATTTCAATGGCCTTGTTGTACGCGGCCAACGCTTGCTGTGTTTCTCCTTGCTCATCCAGAGCCACACCCAAATTGTTCCATGCCGCTGCCATTTCAGGGGCAAACCGGACGGCTGCACGGAAACTTGCCATGGCATCATCCGGTTGCCCTGTTTCCCTATAAGCCACGCCCAGGTTATTCCACGCAAGACCCGACTGTGGCTGTTGCTCCAGCATTTTTTTATATAAAGGGATGGCGCCTTGATGATCATTTTCCAATTGTTTCAATCGGCCCAGTTGATAACATGCGGATAAATCCGGCAGGTTGAGGCCAGCGGCTTTTTCAAATAAAGGTTTGGCCTTGTCCGGCTGGTTCCGATCCAGGTACAGGATCCCGAGGGCCCCCATGGGCTGCCCCCATTCCGGTTTTTTCTCCAGAAGTTCCCGGTAGTTTTTTTCCGCTTGGGAAAACTTGCCCGCCTTATGAAGGGTATAGGCTTTCTGGAAAGTTCGTTGGAGATCGTTCGCCTGTTTCATATAAAAGGGCTCAGTCGGTTTTAAAGGTGTTTCTTCCCGAAGCCTTGGCAAGATAAAGGGCTCGGTCTGCCGCCTGGATCAGGCGGGTGGCATTGGTCTCATCATTGGGGATGATGGTGGCCAACCCTAAGCTGATGGTGACCCGGTTGGCAGTCGAAGATTGTTCATAGGGGGATGTTCAGGCCCTGGATGGTTTTCAGCATCCGCTTGGCGATGAGGCTGCCCCCCTCCTGATCGGTTTCCGGGAGGATGGCGGCAAATTCCTCTCCGCCGTACCGGGCAATGGTGTCCACATCCCTGAGGATGCTTCTGTCCAGGCCGGCCGCCACCTTTTTCAGGCAGTCGTCTCCAATGACATGGCCGTAGGCGTCGTTATAGGCTTTGAAATGGTCGATATCTGCAATGATCAGTGTCAGAGGCGTCTTACGTCGCCGACCCCGCTGCCATTCCCGGACCAGAGTCTCATCGAAAAACCGGCGATTGGACAGGTCGGTGAGGCCGTCCAGGGAGGAGAGCTGGCGCAGCTTTTCATTGGACTCTTCCAGCTCCCGCCTCAGGACCATCAGTTCAGCCACCTTGGCGTCCAGCTCCCGGGTTTTCATCTCCAGCAGCTGGCGCTGGGTGTGCAGCTCTAAAAAGATGGTCACCTTGCTCTTGAGCACATCCGCAGCCAGGGGCTTGAACAGGTAGTCCACGGCACCAGAGCCGTACCCCCTGAAAACATGGGCCTCTTCCTTGTTGGCGGCGGTGACGAAGATGATAGGAATATGCTTGGTTTTTTTGTTTCCCCGAAGCAGGGTGGCAGTCTCATACCCGTCCATTACCGGCATCTGGACATCTAAAAGGATGAGGGCAAAATCATAGTCCAGGGTTTTTTCAAGGGCCTGGTGCCCGGACTCTGCCCGGACCACTTTAAGATCCGGGGATTCCAGAACCTGTTCCAGGGTTAAAAGGTTTTCCGGCCTGTCGTCGACAATGAGGATAGAGGGTTTTTCCATTCTGGTCCGCCTAATCCGAATTCCGGGTCCATCGGTTGATAAAGGGTGAAATCTCATCCAGGTCCAATACCAGGTCCACTCCGTCTTCAATGGCCGACCGGGGCATCACCGCTACTCCGTTGCGGTCTTAGGAGACTGGGCAATGGTGAGGCCTCCGGTCTGCCGGATACTGCGAATTCCTTTTGTTCCGTCGGTGTTGGCCCCGGTGAGAATAATGCCCAAAAGACGATTCCCATACGCATCGGCAGCCGTTTCGAACAAGACATCAATGGCCGGTCGAGAGTACTGAACCCGTTCTGCTGTGGACAGGGCAAAGCACCTGTCCTCTTCCACCAGCAGGTGGTAATTGGGGGGGGCAAAATAAATGGTTCCCCCTTGGATCGGCATTTTGTCTTCGGCTTCTTTTACCCTGAGGCGGCATCTTTTGTCAAAGTGTTGCACCATAAAATCGTCGGCATCCGCCCGAATGTGCTGGACAATGATCACCGGCGGCTCAAGGCCTTGGGACAGGTCGGGCAGGATGGTATTCAAGGCATCCAGGCCGCCTGCCGAGGTGCCCATGACAACGGCGGAAACCGGTCGGTGGGTTATTATATAATTTTTTTTTATCAGCGTTTTTTCCGGAAGATTCTCAATTTTTCATTCACCGGTTCAAACCGGTCCGCCATGTCCGTAAATTTTATGCTCTCCTTGGATCCCAGGCAAAGATACCCCCCGGGAATGAGGCTGTCGTAAAAGAGTTTGAGCACCTGGCCCTGGAGTTTGCGGTTAAAATAGATGAGCACATTCCTGCAGAAGATCAGGTGCATCTCCCCGAATACCCCGTCCGTGACCAGGTTGTGGGAGGAGAACAGCACTTTTTCTTTCAGGGATTTTCTAAGGA
>CAXXMF010000004.1:0-140000 GCA_963676755.2 uncultured Celeribacter sp.
CGATTACGAGCGGGTGGGCGCCAGCTTCATCAGCCATCAGTGGTCCGATCTGGAGCGTCCGCGTGTTGCGGAGTTGAAAGCGTCGGGTGCGCATATTCTGTGCTGGACGATCAAAAGCGCCGAAGAAGAGGCCACCGCCAGCAAGGTTGCAGAGAACATCACATTCGAGAACTATCTGCCGACTTGACGCGACGGTCCGGCGCGCCAGTTTCAGGGAGACCACGGTGCACGGGATATGACGGAACAGATTGAGATAAGCCTGATCGACAGCCTCGACGCGATAGACGCCGGGGACTGGGATGCCTGTGCCACCCGTGGGGAGGGCGCGCCGGAAGATCCGTTTGTGACCCATCGTTTCCTGCTGGCGCTGGAGCGATCCGGCTCTGTCGGTGCAGGCACGGGCTGGCAGCTGAGCTATCTTGTGGCGCGGCTTGGCGGCGAGGTGATCGCCGTTGCGCCGATGTATGCCAAGGGGCACAGTCAGGGCGAATATATTTTCGATCACAACTGGGCCCATGCCTATGAACAGGCGGGCGGGCGCTATTATCCGAAGCTGCAAATCGCGGTGCCTTTCACCCCTGTGACAGGGCGGCGGCTCCTGACCCGTCCGGGTTTTGAAGAGACCGGCATGGCGGCCTTAGTGCAAGGGGCGGTCGAGGTCGCCTCGCAAAATGCGCTGTCCTCGCTGCATCTGACCTTTTGCGCCGAAGAGGAGGTCACGGCGGGCGAGGCAATGGGGTTGATGCATCGCACGGGGCAGCAGTTTCACTGGGACAATGCCGGATATGGCAGTTTCAACGATTTTCTTCAGGCGCTGTCGTCACGCAAGCGCAAGAACATCCGCAAGGAACGTGCGCAGGCACAGGGGTTTGGCGGAGAGATCGTGCAACTGACCGGAGAGGCGATCCGGCCGGAGCATTGGGACGCCTTCTGGCGGTTCTATCAGGACACGGGCAGCCGCAAATGGGGCACGCCTTACCTGACCCGCGCTTTTTTCGACGAGATACACGACACGATGCGCGACGATGTCCTTTTGGTGCTGGCGCTCAAAGACGGGCAGGCCATTGCGGGGGCGTTGAATTTCATCGGGCGCACGCGGCTTTTCGGGCGGTATTGGGGCTGCTCCGAATATCACCCGAGCCTGCATTTCGAGCTGTGCTATTATCAGGCCATCGACTACGCCATTGCCCACGGTCTCGACCGTATCGAGGCCGGTGCGCAGGGCGAGCACAAACTGGCGCGCGGCTATTTGCCCAACACGGTGCATTCGCTGCACTGGATCAGGGATCCGGGGTTTGCACGGGCCGTGGGCGACTATCTTGATGCCGAACGCGCCGCCGTGGCCGAGGAGGTCGAGGTGCTGACCGCTTACGGCCCGTTCAAATCCACCGGAGAGGAGCAAGATCATGACTGAACTGTTGCAAGGACATGCCCGCGACGAGGCGCTGGCCCCGCTTCTGGCGCAAGGCTGGGCCGAAACCTCCGACGGAAATGCGATCCGCAAGCGTTTTACATTCCGGAACTTTAACGAGGCTTTCGGGTTTATGACACGGGTTGCGCTTTTTGCAGAAAAAAGAGATCACCACCCCGACTGGCGCAATGTCTACCGGTGGGTCGAGGTGGAGCTTTCCACCCATGACGCCGGCGGATTGACCGCGAAAGACATCGAACTGGCAAGAAAAATGGACGAGGCAGCCGCACATGTTTGAAAATCTTATGAGTTACGAAATTTACGAAGGCCATCCGCTGGGAGACTATCTCTCGATCGAGTTTCTGGCCGGAATTGCAGGGTCCATCGTCGGCGCTCTGGTTCTGCTGCTGATCGGGATGATCATTTCCGGCTGGGTCGGTCGCCGCATCCGCGCCATCGGGCTGAGATATGAGAGCCTCGACGACACACTGTTCAATTTCCTCGCCAATATCGCGCGTTATGCGGTTCTGGCCTTTACCCTTCTGATCGTTCTCAACACCTTCGGCATCCAGACCACTTCGATTGTCGCGGTGATCGGTGCCGCCGGTCTGGCCATCGGTCTGGCGCTTCAGGGCACATTGTCGAATATCGCGGCGGGGGTGATGATTATCCTGTTCCGCCCCTTCAAAATCGGGGATTTCGTCGAAGTCTCCGGCAAGATGGGCACCGTCAAGGATATTTCCCTGAACTATACCGAGCTTGCCGATCTGTCGAACGTGCAGGTGATCGTGCCGAACTCGCAGGTCTGGGGCAATATCATCACCAACTACTCCACCAATGACACACGCCGTGCCGAGTGGACCTTTGGCGTGAGCTATGGCGCGAACCTGAAAATCGCGGAAGACGTGATCCGCAAGACGATCCTGTCCGATCCGCGTGCCCTGACCGATCCGGAGCCGTTTATTCAGGTCAACAATCTGGGCGATTTCTCGGTCGATTTCCTTGTGCGCGTCTGGGTCAAATCCTCGGATTTCTTCGCCTTCTCGACCGACATGAAACGCGCGGTCAAAGAAGCGCTGGACGAGGCGAATGTGGAAATTCCCTTCCCGACCCGCACGCTCATCAACGCCGCCGAATAAAGCCGGACAACCAAAACCAACACACGAACGCCCGAGATCATCCCCGGGCGTTTGTCATTTCAGGCCCCATGTCAGGGCGTTGTCCAAAGCGGTCACCGCAAACCTGTTACAATGGGTTTCGCGAAACGCTTCCGATCAGATTTTTTCCAACAGGGACTCGCCCGCGGAAATCGTGCATTCGCCGGGGCTGGCCTCGACTTCGAGCACCTTCACCACACCGTCTTCGGCATAGAGCGCGAAGCGTTTGGGGCGGTTGATCAGCCCCGCAGGCGGTGCGCTGAAATCCAGTCCCAGCGCCTTGATAAACGCGCCTTCCGCATCGCCCAACATGGTGAGCCCCGCCTCATCGGCGCCGGTGTCTTTCGCCCATGCGCCCATCACGAAAGGGTCGTTGACGGCGACACAGATCACCTCATCCACACCTTTTTCCTCGAATTTCGGCTTGGTGCGGATAAAGCTGGGCACATGCGCCGTTGTGCAGACGCCGGTATAGGCACCAGGCAAGCCGAACAGCACAACCTTGCGCCCTTTGAACTTGTCCGAAAGCTCGACGGCGGCGGGCCCCTCTGCTGTCATTTCAAGCACGCTGCCACCCGGCAGACTGTCTCCCACGCGAATTGTCATGATTCTGTTCCTCTGTGCGTTGTCATTCTGTCTCTCCACGATATAGGGTCAGCGCGTTTCACGACCAGAGGAAAGATCATGAGCCACTTCATCGTCATCGGGGCCGGACAGGCCGGTCAAAGCATTGTCACCACTCTGCGCGGCCAAGGATTCGACGGCCAGATCACTCTGATCGGAGACGAACCGGTTCCGCCTTACCAGCGTCCGCCCCTGTCGAAAGCCTATCTTCTGGGTGAGATGGAACTGGAGCGCCTGTTCTTGCGACCGGAAAGCTATTACGCGGACGAAAACATCACGCTGCGCACCAATGCCAAGGTCACCGGCATCGACCCGACGGCCAAAACCGTGTCCATCGGGGATGAGGTATTGAGCTATGACAAGCTCGCACTGGCCACCGGCTCCGCACCGCGCCTGCTGCCCGCCGCCATTGGCGGAAATCTTGACGGGGTCTACACCATGCGGACGCTGGCCGATGCCGATGCGATCGAGCCGGAGTTCCGCGAAGGGGCCTCTGTGCTGATCGTCGGCGGCGGCTATATCGGGCTGGAAGCGGCGGCTGTGGCCGCGAAAAAGGGGCTCAAGGTCACGCTCGTGGAAATGGCCGACCGGATTTTGCAGCGCGTTGCCTCGAAAGAAACCTCGGATTATTTCCGCGCCCTGCACAGTGCCCACGGCGTTGATCTGCGCGAGGGTGTGGGGCTTGTCAAACTGAGCGGAGACGGTCGCGTGAACTCCGCAGACCTGACTGATGGCACCACGCTGGACGTGGATTTCGTCATTGTCGGCGTCGGGATCATCCCCGGCACGGAACTGGCCGAACTGGCCGGACTGGCACTTGAGAACGGGATCAGAACCGATCTGCATGGCGCGACCTCGGACCCCGATATTTTTGCCGCGGGTGATTGTGCCTCTTTCCCGCATGAGGGCGTGCAGATGCGTCTTGAAAGCGTTGGCAATGCCATTGACCAAGGGGCCGTGGTGGCCAAGAACATGCTCGGTCAGGATGTGGTCTACACGCCGAAACCGTGGTTCTGGTCCGATCAATATGATGTCAAACTCCAGATTGCGGGGCTTTCCACCGGTCACGATCAGGTCGTGATCCGCGAGGGCGACGGGACGCGTTCGCATTGGTATTACAAGGACGGGCAGTTGATCGCCATCGACGCCATCAACGATCCGCGCGGCTATATGGTCGCCAAACGTCTGATTGAAAGCGGCAAGACCGCCGATCCGGATAAGGTGGCCGACCCGTCGACCGACCTCAAACAGTTGATGCGCGGCTGATGCGGATCATCGCGGGAGAGTTTCGCGGGCTGGCGCTGGCCTCTGTCGGCAAGGGCGATGCGGGGGCGCATTTGCGTCCGACCACGGATCGCGTGCGCGAAAGCCTGTTCTCTGTTCTGACCGCTGGCAAATATGGGGATGCAGTGACGGAGGCCCGCGTGCTGGACCTGTTCGCAGGCACCGGTGCGCTGGGGCTGGAGGCGCTCTCGCGCGGGGCGGAATGTGTCACCTTTGTCGATGACGGGCGCAAGGCACAGGGGTTGATTGCCGAGAACATCAGGAAATGCCGTGCCGAGACGCGTTGCTCCCTGATGCGTGCCGATGCCACGCGCCTGCCGGCCAACCCGTCCGCGCCCTATGATCTGGTTTTTCTCGATCCGCCCTATGCCAAGGGGCTTGGCGAAGTCGCCATCGCTGCGGCTCTGGCGGGAAACTGGCTGACGCCCCGCGCCCTTGTGGTCTGGGAAGACAGCGCCCCCATCACCCCGCCTGATGCGCTCACCCTTCTGGACACGCGCAAATATGGCGACACGAAAATCAACTTTCTGGAGCCAGCATGACTGTAAAAGCCGTAATTTTCGATTGCGATGGGGTGATTGTGGACAGTGAGCCGCCTTTGCTGGAATTCCTGCAAAAGGACTTCGCGCGGTTCGGTCTCGACATCTCGATCCATGAGCTTGAAACCAAATATGTCGGGGGCACGATGGCGCGGGTCGGTGAACGCGCCCGCGAAGCCGGAGCGGCCCTGCCGGACAACTGGATTGACGAGGTCTACCCCCGCGTTTTCGAGATGCTCGGCGCGGGTGTGCCGCTGATCGACGGGATTGAAGCGGCCTTTGATGCGCTGGACGCGGCGGGCATTCCCTATGCGGTCGGCTCGAACGGACCGATGGAGAAGATGGATGTGACGCTTGGTGCCCATCCTGCGGTCTTTGCCCGTCTCAAAGGCCGTATCCATTCAGCCCACACCTATGGCACGGCCAAGCCGGAGCCCGGTCTGTTTCTGATCGCCGCAGAGCATCTTGGCGTTGCGCCAGAGGACTGTGCGGTGATTGACGACAGCACCTCCGGCTGTATCGCCGCGCGGCGGGCGGGCATGAAATGTTTCGGGTTCGATCCTCACGGCGATGGCGCACGTCTCATGGCCGAAGGGGCCGAGCATCTTGCGGATATGCACGATCTGCCCGCGCGTCTCGGGCTGTAACCTCAGGCTGTAGCCCTGCGCGAGACGCACTCGATACGCACACTCAACACGCAAAAGGGCCACCCGAAGGCGGCCCTTTTTCACATCTCATAACGCGGTTCACACCGCAGCCCGATCTGTTACCGGATGCGATCTTGTGACAGATGCGCGGCAGTGGCCCCGCGTGTGTCGATCCACGGCTGGCGCTCCATCGCCTCGACCGCCATCGCTTTCACATCCGCCACAAGGGCGGCACCGTCATAGCCTTTGGCCGTCATCTCGGCGCTCCACTCGTTTACGACCTCGTCACCCACGGCCTTGATCCGCGCGGTCTCCTCCATGCTCAACACGGCAATGGCATTGTCCGTCTGCGCAATCACCCGCAGCCCGTCTTCATCACCCAGATCATAGGCCGCGCCCGACCATTGTGAGGCCAGAAGGCCGGAATTCCGGTCAATCACCGCCTTGAGATCATCGGGGAGGCTGTCGTATTTCGCCTTGTTCATCGCCCAGATGAAATAGAGGTTGTAAAAGGCCGTATCCCCCGCGACATCCGTATGGCTGTCGGTCAACTCGTCGAGTTTCAGGGAGGGGGCCATCTCGTAGGTGATCATACCGCCATCCAGAACGCCCTTGGCCAGAGCTTCGGGAAAGGCCGGCACGGGCATCCCCACGGGCACCGCGCCCAGCTTGTCGAGCAACAGGGTCGAGGTCCGCGTCGGAGCGCGCAGTTTGAGGCCTTGAAAATCCTCCATGACCTCCAAAGGCGCGCCCTTTTTATGCACCAGCCCTTCGCCATGCATATGCGCGGCCAGAAGATGCACGTCCTTGAAATCATCCAGCAGATATTTCTGGGTAAAATTCCAAGCGGCCACAGAGGCCAGTTCGCCCGATTTGGGCATCATGAACGGCAGTTCCAGCGCCTCGGTTTCTGGAAAACGCCCCGGCTGATAGCCCGGAACCACCCAACCGCCATCAATCGCACCATCGCGGATCAGGTCATATTGGTCAGAGGCTTTGCCGCCCAGCTGCATGAGCGGATACATTTCAATCTTGATCCGCCCGCCGCTGTCTTCCTCGATCTTCCTGACCCAAGGCTCCATGAAGTAGATCGGAGCCCCGGAGTTGGGTGAGACGAAATGTTGGAAACGAAGTGTCACGTCCTGTGCGAAAGCAGAGGTGGCAACACAGAAAATGGCAGCACCCGAAAGCGCCGCCCGCAAAAGGGTCGATGTCATTGGTGTCCCCCTTAGGCCCGCCAAGGTCCGGCGCTCGGTCAGGTCTGCGTGAGTGCCGTTGGACAGGGGCAAGCGTGCCGCAAGTCAGCCGAAACGGCAAACTGCCCTTGTTCTAGTGGGGGGGATCACGGCTGGCAAGACAACTTGCGCGCCGCTCAGACCTTCACAGTCGGATAGTAGATGTCACCCGGCGAAAGCGTAAATATCTCGCAACCGGTGGCGGTCACGCCGATGGAATGCTCGAATTGTGCCGAGAGTTTCTTGTCCTTGGTGATCGCGGTCCATTCGTCGCGCAGCACTTTGGTCTCCGCACGGCCCAGATTGATCATCGGCTCGATGGTGAAGAACATGCCCTCTTCCAGAACCGGTGCTTCATCCCCCGGACGGCGATGCGGGACATAGTGCAGCACATTCGGCGGCGCGTGGAACACACGGCCAAGCCCGTGACCGCAGAAGTCGCGCACGACAGACATGCGGTTCTTGTGGGCATGTTCCTGAATCGCACGGGCGATGTCGTCGAACGTATTGCCCGGCTTGACCTGTTCAATGCCGAACATCAGGCAGTCATGGGTGACCTGCACCAGACGTTCCGCGAATTTCTTGGGCTGGCCGACGTAATACATCCGGCTCGTATCCCCGAACCAGCCATCCTTGATGACCGTCACGTCGATGTTGATGATGTCACCGTCGAGCAGCGTGTCATCCTTGTGACCCGGAATTTTCGCACCGGGAATGCCGTGGCAAACCACATGGTTGGTGGAAATGCAGGAGGCGTGTTTGTAGCCCTTGTAGCCGATGGTCGCGGATGTGGTGCCAAGCTCGGTCACACGGCGCTCGATAAAGGCGTCGATCTCGCCCGTGGTTGCGCCCGGCACGACAAGAGGGCCGACCTCGTCAAGGATCTGCGCCGCAACAGCCCCTGCCGCGTGCATGCCTGCGAAATCGGCATCCTCGTAAATTCGAATTCCGTCTTTGGTAATGCGGCCGCGATGCATATCGTCCAAGGGTCCACTCCGTTCTCTTTGGCCCCGATATAAGGGGTTTGTCGCAAAAGGGCCAGTGCCGCGGTGTCACATCTGTTGCAAAGGTCTGGGCACAAAAACGACCTGCTGCGGCGTGATCTCGACACCGAAGACCATGATCTCGACACCGGCGGCGCGGGCGTCGGCCTCGGCTTGTGCATAGGTCGGGTCGATGTCGGCGGCGGGTTTGAAGCGCGTGCAATCATCGCGCGAGACCAGATAGAGCATCACGGCACGATCCCCTGCGGCGACCCGATCAGCCAGAACAGACAGGTGCTTGGCCCCGCGTGCGGTTTTCGCATCCGGAAACTCGGCCAGCCCCGCAGAGCGCGAGAGCGTCACGGATTTCACCTCGACCCAGATCGGCTGTCCGTCTTGCGTCACCAGAAAGTCCGCCCGCGAATTTTCCCCGTATTTGACCTCCGCACGCACATCGCCCGCCAGCCCCGGCACGGCGCCGGACAGCAGGGCCTCTTTCACCACGCGGTTGGCAATACCGGTATCGACCACCACATTTGCATGTTCCAGCTCGACAATCCGCAGCCCGTATTTCAGCTTTTTCTTCGGGTCGTCATTGGGCTCGACCCAGACCTTCGTGCCCTCCTCGGCCAGCCCCATCATCGAGCCGGGGTTCGGGCAATGCGCCGTCACCTCCCGCCCGTCTTCGAGGCGAATATCCGCGAGGAAGCGTTTGTAGCGACGTAAAAGCGTGGCGGGGATCAGGTCGGTTTGAAAGCGCATGGGCCGAGGAGTAAAGCCTTTCGCGCAAAACGTGAAGCGCCGTCGGGGTAGCACAGGACGCAAGATCAGCCCCTTTCGGCAAGGTTTTTCGCCAAACCGGATTCAGCTTTCACAAAAAAAGCATTATATCCGAAGGGACAGCCGCTCAAGGAGGGCGCGAGATGACCAGTAAAAACCCAACAGCCGCTATTCTCATTATCGGGGACGAAATCCTCTCCGGTCGCACCCGCGACGCGAATATGTATCACCTCGCAGGCGAATTGACCCGTGCGGGGATTGATCTCAAGGAAGCGCGTGTGGTGTCCGATGATCGCGCCGCGATTGTGGAGGCGGTCCGAGCACTGTCTGCAAAATACACCCATGTGTTCACCTCCGGCGGGATCGGGCCAACCCATGACGACATCACCGCAGATTGTATTGCGGAGGCCTTCGGGCGCACCATTGACGTGCGCGACGATGCCAAGGCGCTTCTGAGCGCGCATTACGAAGGGCGCGGTGTGGAATTCAATGACGCACGGATGCGGATGGCGCGTATTCCCGAAGGCGCGGTCCTGATCGAAAACCCGGTGTCCATCGCGCCGGGATTCTCGGTCGAGAATGTGCATGTCATGGCAGGCGTGCCGAATATCTTTTCCGCCATGGTTGCGGGGCTTTTGCCGACGCTCACCGGTGGCAAGCCCCTGCTGTCGCAAACCTACCGCATCAACCGCCCCGAAAGCGCGGTCGCACAACCTCTGGGGACATTGGCGGAGAAATATCCGGCACTGTCGATGGGGTCCTATCCTTTCATTCTCAACGGGGCCTATGGCACCAATATCGTGATCCGAGGACAGGACGGGGCCTTGGTCGAGGCCGCGATGATGGAACTGGCCAAACTCTTCCCCGCCGATGAACAGGGCTGAGCTTTTCCGCGCCTTCGAAGCGACATGGCCGGCTGCGCGTTGTGAGCGCATCGGCCCGTTCACCTATCGCGAAGGCGCGGGAGGCGGCAGTCGTGTGTCCGCTGCGACTTTGGAGGGGGCGCTCTTTGATGCGGCGCTGGACGACATTGAGGCACGGTTTGCCCAAGACGCCCGCCCTGCCCTGTTCCAGATTCGCAGCGGGGAAGACGCCTTTGACGCCATGCTGGAACAGCGCGGCTACCGCATGTTCGATCCGGTCGCCTGTCTCACCGCCCCCGTGAAACGGTTTGCCGCCCCGAAGCCCGAAGACGGCTATGTCGGCTGGCCGCCCACCGCGATCCAGTGCGAAATCTGGGCCGAGGGCGGCATCACGGCGGCGCGGGTCGATGTGATGCGCCGAGCGCCGGAGCCGAAATGCAGCCTGCTCGGGCGGCTGGGCGACATGCCTGCGGGCACGGCCTTCGTCGGACTGCACGGTGAAATCGCGGTGCTGCACGCGCTGGAGATTGCCCGCCCCGCCCGACGCCAAGGGCTTGCCTGTGCGATGATGGAACTGGCCGCAGATTGGGCACGTCGGAACGGTGCCACCCGTCTTGCCCTGCAAGTGACCCGCGACAATACGGCGGCGCTTGCGCTCTATTCTTCACTTGGAATGGAAGAGGCGGGGCACTACCACTACAGAACCAATACTTAGACCGGACCCTCATGACCTTTTCGCTTCGCCTTGCCCTGTGCCTGCCCACAATATTTTGCGGCCTCCTTTGCGCCGGTCACGCACAGGCGCGCGATCTGTTCGGGCTGGAACTGCCCGGTGCGGCGAGCGAAACCGGACGGCATAGCGAGGCGGCCTCTGCCGAGCCCTTTCCGGTTCGGGCCTATCAAGGCGTTGATACCCCCCGCATCATGGCCGAAGGCGATATAGAGCGCGTGGCCTATCGCCTCACGGGCACCTCTCTGACCAGCCATCAGATGATCTCTGCGCTACGCGAACAGTTGGAAGCACAAGGATTCGATATTCTGTTTGGCTGCGCCGATACGGTCTGTGGCGGGTTTGATTTCCGCTATCTTCTGGACCTGTTGCCGGAACCAGCAATGCATGTGGACCTTGGAGATTATCAATATCTTGTCGCGCAGGACGACAGTGAACGGGTAGTCTCCGTGCTGACCAGCCGCGCGCCGACTTCGGGCTTTATGCAAATCACCACGGTTGTCCCCTCCGACGCGCCGCCCGTCGAGTTGACGCAGCCGGACAGCACCGAGGTTTTGCCGCAGCTTGCAGCGCCGACTGGCGCACTGGCCACGCAACTGGAAAGCCGCGGGCGTGTGGTGCTTGGCGATCTTGCCTTTGACACGGGGGCGGCCACGCTCGGCGACGGTCCCTTTGCCTCGCTACAAAGCCTCGCCTCCTATCTCATGACCCATCCCGAGGTGCGGATTGTTCTGGTCGGGCATACGGACAATGTCGGCGCGCTCGACAGCAACACCGCCCTGTCGCGCAAACGCGCCCAATCGGTGCGGCAACGCCTGATCTCCCGCTACGGCGTGTCCTCCGCCCAGATCAGCGCCGAAGGCATCGGCTATCTCGCGCCGCTTGTGTCCAATAGCTCCGAAGACGGGCGTGAACAAAACAGAAGGGTCGAAGCGGTGATCGCCTCGACCCAGTAAGGCTTGCGCCCTCTCTTCCACGAGAATTCAACAGCGGTGGTTCACCACTTGTCCGGCCCTTTGTCGGCAAAGGAATGGACCAGAAAATCAATAAACGCGCGCACTTTCGGCTGGGTAAACCGCCCCGGCGGATAGACGGCATAGATGCCTTGGGTCTCTGCCGGAAGCTCCGGAATGGCCTCGACAACCAGACCTTGATCCATCGCATCGGCGTAGAGAAAGGACGGCAGATAGGCGATGCCAAGACCGGAGATACAGGCGTTGAGCAGGGATTGCCCGTCATTCACGGTGAGCCAGCCAGCGGTGCGGACCTGCCGCTTTTCGCCGGACGGGGCCGTGAGCTTCCAGACCGCGCCGTTCGACTGGTTGGAATAATGCAGCAGCTTGTGCTCGTTCAGATCGTCAATCTTTTGCGGGCGCCCGAATTTTTCAAAATAGGCGGGCGCGCCGACCATACGCTTGGTGGTCTCGGTCAACTTGCGGGCGCGCAGGGTGCTGTCTTCCAGCTCGCCAATGCGCACCGCCATGTCGAACCCTTCGGAAATCAGTTCCACATACCGGTTGTTGAGCACCATATTCACGGTGATGTCGGGAAATTCGGAGAGGAATTCCCCCAACACAGGCGAGAGGTGGTTCACGCCGAAATCCGTGGCCACAGAAATGCGCAACAGGCCGGACGGCGCGGATTGCATCGAGGTCACAAGCGCGTCAGCCTCGCCCGCGTCATTGAGCACGCGACGGGCGCGGTCGTAATAGGCCAGTCCGATCTCTGTCGGTGACACGCGGCGCGTGGTGCGGTTGAGCAGACGTGCGCCAAGACGTGCCTCAAGCGCGGAAACATGTTTGGAAACGGCGGATTTGGAAATCCCCATCTTCTTGGCTGCATCCGTGAAACCGCCCTGATCCACAACCGTGGCGAAGGCTTCCATTTCAGTCAGTCGATCCATTTAATCTTACCTACCATCTTGGCCCCAGTGCGATCGGGTATGTTACGCAATTCAGGCAAGAATGGGGAGGACGGGAGACAATAGCGTGGTCTTTCGCGAATAGTGTTGTTTCGGGAAACGCGGCAACGGGCGCGGCGCAGGCGGAAACACGGGCGCAAATGCCCGCCGGATCATGCCTCCGGCGGGAGTATTTTATGCAACAAAGGAAACGGGTTAGAGCGAAGCCGCGAGGCGCGCGCCCTGATCTATGGCGCGTTTGGCGTCAAGTTCGGCGGCCACATCCGCCCCGCCGATGACGTGACAGGGCTTGCCCGCCGCCTCCAGCGCATCAACAAGGCTGCGCTCGGAAAGCTGGCCCGTGCACAGCACGATGGTGTCCGCTTCGATCAGTTGTGGTGTGTTGTCTTTGGTGATCCACAGACCCTCGGGCACAATGCGGTCATAGGAGACGCCGCCCATCATTTTCACAGCTTTCATCTGAAGCGTTGCGCGGTGGATCCAGCCGGTCGTCTTGCCCAGACGTTTGCCGGGTTTTTCGGCCTTGCGCTGCAACAGGGTGACTTGACGGGCGGGCGGTTCGGGGTGCGGGCCCTCGGGAGAGAGGCCGCCGCGATGTTGGACGGGGTCGGTGATGCCCCATTCCTCTTTCCACTCCGGCAGGTTGAGCGTCGGGCTTTCGGTGGTGGTGAGATATTCCGCCACATCGAAACCGATGCCACCTGCCCCGATCACGACGACACGTGGGCCTGCCTCGCATTTGCCGCGCAACACGTCGATATAGGTGACGACATGGCCGTGATCCTTCTGGCCCGGAATCTCCGGATCGCGCGGGATCACGCCTGTGGCGAGGATCACCTCATCGAACGGGGCCAGAAGATCGGCGGTTGCTTCGGTGTTCAAGCGCAGGTCGATGGCAGAGCGCTCGACCATTGTGTTGAACCAGTCAACGAGACCTATGAATTCCTCCTTGCCCGGCACTTTTTTGGCCATGTTGAGCTGGCCGCCAAGCTCGTCGGACTTGTCGAACAGCGTCACCTTATGGCCGCGCTGACTGGCGACCAGACCGGCCATGAGACCGGCAGGCCCTGCGCCGACGACGGCGACGGTTTTCGGCTGATCGGTTTGCGTGTAGCTCAGTTCGGTTTCGTGACAGGCGCGCGGGTTCACCAGACAGGAGGTGAGCTTGCCCGAAAACGTGTGGTCAAGGCAGGCCTGATTGCAGGCGATACAGGGCGCGATTTCCTCGGCCTTGTCGGCCATTGCTTTCGCCACGAAATCGGGATCGGCCAGAAAAGGGCGCGCCATAGAGACCATGTCGGCGCAGCCATCGACCAGCACATCCTCGGCCACTTGTGGGTGGTTGATGCGGTTCGAGGTGATAACGGGGATCGCCACCTCGCCCATCATGCGTTTCGTTACTTCCGTAAAGGCCGCACGCGGCACGGAGGTGGCAATCGTGGGCACGCGGGCTTCGTGCCAGCCGATGCCGGTGTTGAGGATCGTCGCACCGGCTTTCTCGATCTCTTGGGCAAGCTGCACCACTTCGCCCCATGTCGAGCCGTTCGGGATCAGGTCAATCATGGAGATGCGGTAGATGATGATAAAATCAGGACCGACCGCAGCGCGGCAGCGTTTGACCACCTCAATGGCAAACCGCATCCGGTTTTCATAAGAGCCGCCCCACGCGTCCTCGCGGCGGTTTGTGTGGGTCACGAGAAACTGGTTGATCAGGTAACCTTCGGAACCCATGACCTCGACACCGTCATATCCGGCCTGTTTGGCACGGGCGGCGGCGGTGGCAAAATCCGCGATCTGTTTCTCGATGCCAGCCTCGTCAAGCTCTGTCGGCTTGAACGGCGAGATCGGAGATTTGATCGCGGAGGGGGCCACGCATTGGGGACCATAGGCATAGCGGCCCGCGTTGAGGATTTGCATTGCGATCTTGCCGCCTTCGCGATGCACCCGATCCGTGACCGTCCGATGGTTGGCGATGTCCTGATCCGTGAAGAGACCGGCCGCGCCCGGATAAACGCCGCCCTCGACATTGGGGGCCATGCCGCCGGTCACAATAAGCCCGGCACCCCCCTTGGCGCGGGCGGCATAAAAGGCGGCGACGGCCTCCCAGTCCCCGCGCTCTTCGAGGCCGGTGTGCATCGACCCCATCAGGGTCCGGTTGCGCAATGTGGTGAATCCCAGATCGAGCGGTGCCAGCAGATGCGGATAGTGGGTCATGTCGTGTGCCTCCCTTTGCTGCATCAAAATGCGCAGTCGTGGAGAGGATGTCACCCGAAACGCGGCGTCAGATCAGAACAACGATGCGGGCGTAACAAGCGCTAGTGGCTGCCGGTCTCGACACAATGCCGCCGGAAGGCGCGTTTGAGCAGGTCCAGTTCCTGACGCAGCAAATCCATTTCCGCGCGAATATCCTCCGACAGACCTTCGCCCGCGATCATCGACAGTGAATTGAGGACGCGGCCGGTCTCACGATCCGTCATGAGAAAGGTCTGCACCCCGTCGTTGATCATCTCGGAGGGCACAACGAAGCGGAAGAACCAGACACCGTCGCGTTCGGGGTCTTCGGTCAGCGAGTGGCCCTGCACCGGTTGGTCGAGATAGGTCACTTCGATCTCCGGCAAGTCGTTCACCGAGGCGGGCACATAAAGCTCGCCCTCCCAGATTCCCGCCTGAAGCCGTGTCTTAACCAGCGTCACCTCATCCATCGCATCAGTCTCCCTCAAAGTTCCGCGCGCGGACGGCGCGACAGGGTCAGATCCCGAATGAACACCTGATTCATTTCGGGGCCTTCAAAAATCAGATCAATCCAGATTTTCTCAACGCGTTTCTCGTTGAGCTTCGTATAGGCCAGATCAAATTCGACATAGCCTTCGTCCGTGTGCAGCGGCAGTTCGCGCACCACCTGCTCCATATTCGGGCCGTGTTTCACATTGAACCGTGCGAAAATCTCAAGATCTTTCTCAAGGTCCACCGTATAATCCAGCCGCACCAGATGGCGGCGGCTCAACCCATCGCAGGCATCCTCGGGCAACTCAATCGACAGCGACAGGAAAGAGCCGTCGAAGCGGAACACCTCAAGGCGCAGACCGAAAGGGGCGAGGTCTTCCTCGGATGTGTTGCGGACCTGCCGGTAGGTCAGTTCCGAAATCTGGCAATCGTGATAGAGCGTGGCTTCGGAGCCGATCTCCGTCTTTGACGGCACGGCAGAGGCCCCCTGTCGCGTGATCGGACCCCGCCACAGTTCGGGGCGATAGGACCAATCCGTATAGAGCGGCAATTGCATCGCATTCGAACCGATCAGGGGCAAGGCGAGGCGACCATCAGCCACGAAAAGGAACCGGTCGATTTCCCAGCGCAGCGCCCGCGCCTGTCCGCGCAACCGCCGCAGCGCACGCAGAGACAACGACTCGGCCATATTCGCACGCCGCGCCCAGCGCCGGATCGAGAGGGTATTGAACCGTTTTTCAATCTGATTTCTGAGGCGACGCAGCATTTCGCAACCTTTTCTTACTCTTCAGGGTCTTACTTATGGCGAACACAGGTTTCTACTCAACAAACACTCAAAGAATCCAGAGTTTGGTTCCTTTTGAGCAACAGTATCTCAAGTTTGCCTGCGATTGCGGCGCTCAAGGTCGGATACGAACCGATCAAGCAAGCTATGCAACCGATCCGAGGACATGGGTGCTTCTGCGAAAGGTGTTGCGGTGACGGTGACAAGGCGTCCGTTGAGGACAAAGAGCGCACGCCAGTATTCATCCCCCTGCCCCGCAAGCATGGTCGGAGCCGTGTCGCGAGCATGAAGCCAGAGGTGGGTCGCATCCACGCCGCTTTCGATCAATGTCACCGTGCTGGCAGAACCACTGCGCGACAGGGCCTTGCGTCCGGTTTCGGAATTAAAAAATGCCTCCACACTCGGCAGGTCCAGCGCCTCTCCTTCGGCCAGAGGGGCGGAGACCGACAGGGTGAGAACCGCTGTTTTGCCCTTGAGCGCAGGATTGTGACCGCCGCTCAACCCTGTGCAATTTCCCAAAAGCGCAAAGCCGCCCTCCGCACTGTCGCGCACCGAGTCGGGGTCGACGCAAAAGCCGGACGGTCCGGCCACGGTGATGCCTGTTGCGGGCAAGGTGACGGTGCGAGGCGCACGCGAGACGCCGCCGCTTCCTCCGGTCAAACCCGCCATGTCCAGCGTGCAGGCCGAGAGCATGAGGAGAATCACGGGAATCCATACCGCCCGAAACACCGTTTTCATCTCCATCATGACCTCTCCGAACACTTGTCACACGCCCGACCGGCGCACCATTTGGCAGGGCATACAGGGCTTGCCCGCGGCTTCCAAGACACCAGATGGCGGCGGATTGTCTCCATCGGCAAAATCCCGCGCTTTTGCCCTCCGCTTTCCCTTCGGTCATGGTCATGCTATCGCTCGAAAAACGCTGTCCGAGGGCCCCATGAGCCGCAATTCCACGCCTGTTCCACAACACCCTTATGCGCCGATCATCGCCTCCGCCATGCGCAAGCCCGAGCTTTGGCGTGTCGGCGTGATGATTCTCGGCGGCATTGTGATCACCACCATTCTGACCCCTTTATTCCTTGCTGTGATCGGGGTGATCGCCCCCAACCTTCTACCGTTCCAGAACGGCCCGCGCGGGGTCATGGTCGGCGCAACGCCGGGCGGGATGTTCACCATTCTGTCCAGCTTTGCCCTGCTGGCCTTTGGCACGATCTTTCTTGCGAAACGGCTCCATAACAGAGAGCTGCGCGATCTGACCGGCCCCGCCGTGCTGATGCGCGCGCAATTTCTCGTCACGTTGAAATGGATTGCGGGGTTTACGGTTCTTACCTTTTTCCTGCCGTGGGATGGAGGTGCCGAGCCCGTGGCGAACCTGTCGTCTGCGACGTGGCTGTTCTGGCTGCCCTTCGCGCTTCTCGGGTTGATGGTGCAGGTCACGGCGGAAGAACTGTTTTTTCGCGGCTATATGCAAAGCCAGATCGCCGGTGCCACAGGGTCCTATCCGCTGGGGATCGCCGCCTCCGCCGTGTTCTTCGGACTGGCCCATATGAACGGCTCCTATGAGGGGATGGCGGCGGTGTTTCCGGTGATCTGGGCGATGGGGTTCGGCCTTCTGGCGGGGGATCTGACCATGCGCTCCGGCACGATCGGCCCCGCCGTGGCGCTTCACTTGATCAACAACCTGCCGCCGATTCTTCTGTCTCCGCAACAGGACATGATGTCGGGGTTCGGCCTTTTCGTGCAGACCGAAGACCCAAGCGCGCTTCTGTCCGACCCGAAGGTGATGGTGTTCCAGACGCTTCTTTTGTTCACAAGCTGGCTTGTCGCCCGTCTTGCGATCAGGCGTTGATTGCAATTCACTGGCAAGAGGCTTATCTGAAGCCTGAATTAACGCAACGTCCGCAACGTAATGTCCAAAGGCCCGCGCATGAACTGGATCTCGAACTACGTCCGCCCGAAGATCAATTCGCTCTTCTCCAAACATGACACGCCAGACAATCTTTGGACCAAGTGCCCTGAATGCGGCACCATGCTGTTCCATCGCGAGTTGACGGAGAACATGAACGTCTGCACCAACTGCGACCATCACATGCATATCACCCCGCGCGCGCGGTTCTCCGCGATGTTCGACGGGGGGATTTTCTCCGAGGTCAAGGTGCCGGAACCCATCGAAGACCCGCTGAAATTCCGCGATCAGAAGAAATATCCCGACCGGATGAAAGCCGCACAAAAGGCCACTGGCGAAAAAGAAGCCATGCTGGTTGCAGAGGGCGAAATCGGTCGCACCCCTGTTGTGGCCGCCGCGCAGGACTTTTCCTTTATGGGCGGGTCTATGGGCATGTATGTGGGCAATGCCTTCATTGCAGGCGTCGAGCGTGCAATCGAGCTGAAACGCCCGTTCATCATGTTCTCCGCCGCAGGTGGCGCTCGGATGCAGGAGGGAATTCTCTCCCTGATGCAGATGCCGCGCACCACGGTTGCCATCGAGATGCTCAAAGAGGCCGGTCTGCCCTATATCGTGGTGCTCACGCATCCGACCACGGGCGGGGTGACGGCTTCCTACGCAATGTTGGGCGACATCCACATTGCAGAGCCAAACGCGCTTATCTGCTTTGCCGGTCCGCGCGTGATTGAGCAGACGATTCGCGAGAAACTGCCAGAGGGCTTCCAGCGTGCAGAATATCTGCTCGACCACGGGATGCTCGACCGCGTGACCGACCGCCGGAAGATGAAAGACGAACTGGTCACCATTCTGCGCATGTTGGGCGGTATGTCTCCGGCTGTGGCAGGCGACCTGCCCGCACCAGAACCCGCTCCCGAAGCCGAACCGGAAGCGGCCTCTGACGACATCACAGATTCCCCGGCTGCGGGTGACACACCTCCGGCCGAGGACGCGAAGAAGTGACAGACCAGAATTCCGACATCATCCTTGACCGGTTGATGTCCCTGCACCCCAAGATCATCGATCTTGTTCTGGATCGGGTTTGGCGTCTTCTGGATGCTCTGGATCACCCCGAACGCAAACTGCCGCCCGTGATCCATCTCGCGGGCACCAATGGCAAGGGCTCCACACAGGCAATGATCCGTGCGGGGCTTGAGGCGGCGGGCAAACGTGTGCACGCCTATACCTCCCCACATCTGGCACGGTTTCACGAGCGTATCCGTCTTGCCGGCACGTTGATCTCCGAAGACGCGCTGATGGAGGTTCTCGAAGAATGCGAGCGCGCCAATGGCGGCGCGCCCATCACCTATTTCGAGATCACCACCGTGGCCGGACTTCTGGCGATGTCCCGCACTCCGGCGGATTACACCTTGCTCGAAGTCGGGCTTGGCGGGCGGCTGGATGCCACAAATGTGGTAGAAAAGCCGGAACTGACCATCATCACGCCGATCTCGATCGATCACACGCAATTCCTTGGCGAGACGCTGGCGGAGATTGCCGCAGAGAAGGCCGGTATCATCAAACGCGGCGTGCCCTGTGTTGTTGGCCCGCAACCGGACGAAGCCCTTGAGGTGATCGAAGCCACCGCCGCCCGTCTCGACGCGCCCTTGTTGCGCTACGGGCAGGAATGGCATGTGTGGGAAGAACGCGGACGGCTGATTTTTCAGGACGAACACGGGCTGCGCGATCTGCCCCTGCCGCGTCTCATCGGCCATCACCAGATTCTCAACGCGGGCGCAGCCATCGCGGCGCTGCGTCATCTGGGCTATGACGACGCCGCTTTCGAGGCGGCGCTGACCGATGCCTATTGGCCTGCGCGGATGCAGACGCTCAAGACCGGCCCGCTTGTCGAGGCCGCCCCCGACGCGGATTTGTGGCTGGATGGCGGACATAACCCCGCCGCAGGGGAAGCTCTGGCCGAAGCGCTGGACCGTCTCCCGCCGCGTCCGACCTATATGGTCTGCGGTATGCTCAACACGAAAGACGTGAGCGGCTATCTGCGCCCGCTCGGGCGGCATACGGAGCGGTTGATTGCCGTGTCGATCCCTGACTCACAGGCCACGCTCTCGGCACAGCAAACCGCTGACTTTGCCCGTGGAGAAGGGTTCAACGCCATTGAAGCCGACAGTGTGCTCACCGCCGTGCGGACCATCGTGGCCGACAACCCGCAGGCGCGTATCCTGATCTGCGGCTCGCTCTATCTGGCGGGGCATGTGCTTCAGACCAACGGCTGACGGCACTTAAGGCGCATGACAACGCCCTCCGGCGAAAGGCTGAATACTCAGCTTTTCGCCTCTGCGCCCCAATCCTTGTCCTGCATTTCGCGCAGTCGTGACGCGGTGCGTTCGAATTCAAAAGCCCCTGCGCCCTCGTTATAAAGCCGCTCCGGCTCGTCAACAGCGGTGCAAACGGTGCGCACCTTGGCTTCATACAGCGCGTCGATCAGGGTGACAAAACGCTTCGCCTCGTTGAAATTGCCGCGTGTGAGGCGCGGAATGTCTTCGAGGATCAAAAGCTTCACAGCCTCCGCAATTACAAGGTAATCCCCCGGTCCGAACATCTGGCCACACAGGTCCCAGAAGGTCGCCCGCGCAATGCCGTTGTGAAACTGCGGCAAGACAACATCGCGGCCCTTGACCTTGAGCGTCAACTTTTCCGACGCCCCGCCGGTCAGGTCGTTCCAGATATCGTCAACCGTCGCCCGCACATCGGCGGTCACCGGATGGAAATAGACCGGCGTTCCGGTCAAGCGGCCCTGCCGGTAATCGACGGGCGAATGGAGGTGATGCACCTCCAGCTTTTCCTTGATCAACTCGATGAAGGGCAGGAACAACTGACGGTTCAGACCGTCTTTATAGAGATCGTCCGGCACACGGTTCGACGTGGTGACAACTGTCACACCATTGGCAAACAGCCCCTCGAACAAACGCCCCACAATCATCGCATCCGCAATGTCCGTGATCTGCATCTCGTCAAAGCACAAGAGTTTGATCTCATTAGAAATTTTATCGACAATCGGCGCGATGGAATCGGCAACACCGGCTTTGCGGGCCGCGTTGATCCCCTCCTGCACCTCCTGCATGAAGGCATGGAAATGCACCCGCCGCGATGGCACAGGCGAGTGATCGTGGAACAGGTCCATCAGCATGGATTTGCCACGCCCGACGCCGCCCCACAAATACAGCCCCCGCACCGCTTCGGGCTTTTTGCGCCCGCCAATAAGCGACAACAGCCCTTTTTTCGTCGGCTGCTGGGCAAGTTCGGAGCGCACGCGCTCCAGCATGGGCAAAACCGTCTCTTGCGCCGGATCGGCGCGGAGCGTGCCGTCGGCCACACGGGCCGCATAGATATCCATCAACGTTGTCATAAACCGTTCCTACTGCGCCCGCGCGCATAAGGAAAGATGGCGCGAAACATCTTCATCATTCGATCGACCGAAAGCGTCCGAAAGGCCGAAGCCCCGGCGTTATCCTAGGTCAGCTCTTCGTTGGTCAGCAGGCCCTCTGCGACCAGACGTTTGCCCCAGCCCTCCGGCCCGTCAAACAGGTGGGTCTGCCAGCCGCGCGAGGCCGCCATGTCGAGATTCTCCTGCCGGTCATCGGCAAACAGCAATCTCTGCGGCGGAATTTTGCAATCGGCCTCGACCATCTCGTAGATCAGCGCATGGGGTTTGACACAGCCCATCCGCCCCGAGACATAGCGCCGGTCAAATTCCGTCAGGAACGGATAGCGGGTTTCGGCAAACTCGAAACTCTCGATCCCGAAATTCGTGAGCGCAAAGACCGGCACGCCCTTGGCCCGCAGCCTGCGCAGGAGCTTGACGGAACCGGAGATCGCCGGTTGGGCCATCTTGATCCAGTCGAAATACCACATCAGGATTTCATCCTTGAACTCCGGATATTGCGCGGCGCAGGCCTCGATCGTTGCGCGAAAATCGTGGCCCTGATCGACCAGATCGTTCATGGCATGGAGATCAACCGTCTCGAACATGGCCTTGCGGCGGGCCTCGCCAATGACGGCGTCGTAATGCCGCTCCGGTTGCCATTCGATCAACACGTTACCAATGTCGAAAATCACCGCATCAATCGTCATGTCGCATCCCTTTTTGCCGCCTGCACGGCGCGCTCCAGAGCATCAAGAAAACGCGAGCGATCCGCCTTCGAGAAGGGTTTTCCACCACCTTGGCGGAATGGATCGGCGGCGCGCAGATCATACATCAGATCACGGGTCGCCAGAGCATTGCCGATGTTGGACGGCGTAAATGCTTCCCCGTCATGCTTGAGCGTCCGCGCGCCCGCCTCGACAGTTTTCGCCGCCAGTGGAATGTCGCCAGTGACCACCACATCGCCGCGCCCCGCATGATCCGCGATCCACATATCGGCCACGTCCGGTCCGTCCGGCACGAACACCAGTTCAACATAGGGATTGGGAGAGGGCCGGAGCCCGCCATTGCAGACCAGCAAGCACTGGATTTTATGCCGCGTGGCGACTTTTTCCACCTCCGCCTTCACAGGGCAGGCATCGGCATCGACATAAATCTTGGTCACGGCATCCGTCTTTTTCTTGGCAAAACCACGTCATCAGCCACCGCCGATGAGCACCCCCGCAGCGAACACCAGAGCGCCGCCGAACACAACCTGAAATGCCGCGCGCATAAAGGGCGTATTCATGTATTTCTTTTGAATCCACGCAATCGTCCACAGTTCGACAAACACGACAATCATCGCGATGATGGTCGCGGTCCAGAAATGCGGGATCAGGTAGGGCAGCGCATGGCCCAACCCGCCCAGCGTTGTCATCACGCCAGAAGCAATGCCGCGCTTGAACGGAGAGCCGCGCCCCGACAGTTCACCGTCATCGGAGGCCGCCTCTGTAAAGCCCATGGAAATCCCTGCGCCCACAGAGGCCGCAAGACCGACAAGGAATGTCGTATGGGTGTTCTGCGTTGCAAAGGCCGTGGCGAAAATCGGCGCCAGAGTGGAAACCGAGCCATCCATCAGCCCTGCCAGCCCCGGCTGGACCCAAGTCAGAACAAACTGGCGGTGGGCGGTCTTTTCTTCCTCGCTACGGATCTCGTCATCAAGATGCTCTCCCTCCAACTCGGAGGCCCGCCGGTCATGTCCTGCCTCGGCTGCGGCCAGTCGCCCGAGAAGCGCGCGTGTGTCGGCGTCCTGTGTGCGCTCGGCCGCCTTGAGGTAGAAAGACTCCGCCCCCTTTTCCATCGCATGGGTTTCTTCGCGAATACGCTCAAGCCCGAGGTTTTCCACCAGCCAGACTGGATTGCGCGCATAATATCCGGAAACATGCTCACGTCGGATGAGCGGGATCACATCCCCGAACCGGCGCTTGTGCAGGGAGATCAGGGCTTCGCGGTGGCCGTCTTCTTCCTCGGCCATACCGTCAAAGATTTTCGCACTGTCCGGAAAATCCGCCCGAAGATGCTCTGCATATTGACGATAGATACGCGCATCGTCCTCTTCGGAAGAAATCGCCAGCGCGATGATTTCCTGTTCGCTCAAATCCTTGAAGCGTTTTCGATTTGCAATGACCGGGAGCATGGCTGCCTCTAAATTAGAATGATTCTAAACTAATAAAGCCTGTTGAATTTCGCAAGTATCAAATCACCTTCACACGTCCAGTCAATCAATCCTTGCACAGCTAAACTGTTTGGTTTAGTTTTCTCGCGACCCTCGCGGTCAAAATCGACATCCCTGTCGAGCACTGGGCGGGCCTTATGGGCCTGCCTTTTTTATGGCATCAAGGGTTGCGAAGGCACTAAGGTCACACCAGAGGATCGTCAGGTATGATACAGAACACGTCCCGCATCAAAAAAGGCCGGAAATTCGATCAGGTGATCGCAGGGGCCCGCACCGTTTTCCTTCGGGACGGGTTCGAAGGGGCCTCTGTGGACGACATTGCCCGCGAGGCCGCGGTATCGAAGGCCACGCTCTACAGCTATTTCCCCGACAAACGCGTGCTGTTTCTGGAAATCGCCGCACTGGAAACACGGCGACAGGCCGACGCCTTTGAAGAGCGAATCGACGACACCCACCCGCCCGAAGTGGTTCTGCCGACCGCCGGACGAAAAATCCTCGATTTCCTTCTCTCGGATTTTGGCATCGCGGTTTTTCGCATCGCCGTGGCCGAAGGTGAACGCTTCCCAGAAATCGGCCATAAATTCTACGACAGCGGGCCAAGGCTCGTCAAAGACCGGCTTTCGCAATATCTCGCCAGTTGGGTCGCACAAGGGGCGCTGACGATTAATGATGTGGAACTGGCCGCAGAGCAGTTTGTCGAACTGTGCAAAGTGCGTCTGATCCCCAAGCGTCTCTTTCAGGGGCCCGGTGCGCCGGACGAAGCGGAACGCGACAGGATCGTGGAAAGCGCCGTCGCACTGTTTCTCGCCCGCTACGGAACCCGCCCCTAAAATCCTGCGCTCTATTCCGGATTCCAAACAAAGGAAAAGCCGAGACAGTCATCCTGTCCCGGCCTTACAAGTTGGTTTCGAGCGAGATCCCCGGCGTCGCGAACTGGGTGGGGGCTGTTAAACCGCGACACCGGGGCAAAGCGTTCTCGCTCTGACACCTGTTTTGCCCTTTGATCCGGGCTAAATGAGGAAGCAATAAAGAAATAAGTCGGACCATATTGTGCCTAAACTAAGGCAGCACTCTCCCTCAGGTGGAGTTTTCTTGATTTGTGCGCCCGTTCCCGCCAAGCTGGGTCCCATGACGATACAAACGCCAACGCCCTTTCCGGGCCCGCCACACACCTCCCAGCCTGACAAGGTTGCCTTCAACCGGCTGGAACTGGGCGCCATCATGGGGCTTTACGGACGGATGGTCGCCGCGGGCGAATGGCGTGACTACGGCATGTCCTTTCTCAAGGATGTCGCCGTGTTCTCCGTCTTTCGCCGCACCACCGAACACCCGCTTTACCGCATCGAAAAACGTCCCAAACTGCGCGGCAAACAGGGCATGTATGCGGTGATCGGTATGGACGGGCAAATCCTGAAACGCGGCAGCGACCTGCGGGTCGTGTTGCGAATCCTTGAGCGCAAACTGATCCGCGCCGTCGAGTGACACGTTTCTAAGAGACGCGGATTGAACGTCCTTACAGCCTGCGATGCGCGGTCACGGGACCGTCGCCCTGCGCTTTGATCCGTGAAATCGCCCGCTCTATAGGCTCGTATGACACCGCCATATGATGGGCATTGGCATGGATCAGAACCTCATGATCCACACAAAGCGCCACATGGCCTTTCCAGAACAACAGATCGCCGCGCTGATAGCCGCCGGTTGCCGCAGCGCCCAGTTCCGTCTGCATGTCGCTGTCGCCCGGACAGGCGAGACCACAGGCCAGAAATCCCGCCTGCGCCAGACCGGAGCAATCAATGCCAAAGGCGGAATTCCCGCCCCAAAGGTAAGGCGTTCCAAAAAACAACTGCGCAATGGTCACAGGGTCGGAAAACGGACGTTCGATCGGACGGACATGCGCTTTCGGGACAAACCCCGTCTCCGCGCCATCGCCGGTCGCGATCTCCATAAACTTGTGCCGCTCATCCACGACACGCACACGAGACCCGAAGGAAAGGCTTGTCACCTCTTCGGCCTTGAACGACTCCGTCGGGTATAGATGGGTGGCACGCACGGAGATCAGATGGGTCGCGGTTTGCACAGGCGCCAGTGCTGTCTCTTCCACATAACCGACATAGCCATCCCGCTGCGCCACACCAAAGGCCCAGCCGTCGCGGCGCTCCAGCACGTCAAAACCTTCGCCCCAAAGAAGCTGGCGATCACGTTTGCCCGCCGGTTGCGCCCGAAGATTGGCCACGGGAACGGCAACACTGGCGGGGGTCGGGGTCACAATGTCCTGCCCGTCAGAGGCAAAGCCCTGCATGGCAACACGCGCATTGGCGGGGGTCAGGCGACGGTCACTCATAGGTCCAACAACTCCGGCAAAGCGGCCAGAATCGCGCGCGCGCCCTGCCCGACACCGCCTTTCGGGCGGGCGGGCTTGGCGGAGGGGTTCCAGCCGTAAATGTCAAAATGCATATAGCGCGGGGTTTCCGTCACGAACCGGCGCAGGAATAGCGCCGCTGTGATCGATCCTGCCATACCGCCCGAAGGCGCATTGTCGAGATCGGCAATTCCGGGTTCGATCATGGTCTCGTATGGCTCCCAATACGGCAGTTGCCAAACCGGATCGGCAACGCGCGCACCGGCCTTGGCCACGCTGGCGGCGTCAGACGCATCAGTGGCAAAATAGGGCGCAATATCCGGCCCCACCGCAACCCGCGCGGCCCCTGTCAGCGTCGCCATAGAGATCACCAGATCACTCGGCGTCTCATCGGCCAGCGCCAGTGCATCAGCCAGAACCAGCCGCCCTTCGGCATCCGTGTTGTTGATTTCGACGGTCAGCCCCTTGCGCGAGGTCAGAATGTCCTGCGGGCGGAAGGCCGAGCCATCGACCGCATTCTCCACCGCAGGGATCAACACGCGCAGCTGCAACGGCAGGCCCAGCGCCATGATCATCTTTGCCAGCCCCAAAACCGTGGCCGCCCCGCCCATGTCCTTTTTCATAAGGCCCATCGAAGCACCGGGTTTTAGATTGAGCCCGCCCGTGTCGAAACAGACCCCTTTGCCCACCAGCGTCAGGACCGGCCCCGTATCGCCCCATTGCATATCAATCAAACGCGGCGCGCGGGGGGAGGCCCGCCCGACCGCGTGGACCATCGGGAAACCTTGCGCCAGCAACGCATCTCCCGTGGTCACGCTGATTTTGGCGGAATAGCTGTCGGCCAAGCGCCGCGCGGCGGCTTCCAGTTCCTCCGGCCCCATGTCATTGGCGGGTGTGTTGATCAGATCCCGCGTCAGCGCCTCGCCTGCGGCAATGACCTCAAGCCGCGCTGCATCAATCCCTTCCGGCGCAACAAGCTCCGCCTCGGAATGAGATTTCTTGGCATATTTATCAAAGACATAACCGGACAAAATCCAGCCCAGAAGCTGTTCTTCCAGAGCCTCTCCGGTCACATCGGTCACAAGGTGATAGACTCCCTTGGGCAAACCCGCACGCACTGTCCCCAAGGTAAAGCGCGTCCGCTTGCGTTCTTTCTCCGAACCCAATCCGGCCACAGCGCCCGCAATGCCGTTTGCGCCGGGAAAGGTGCAGAGACTTCCCGCTCCGGCAGAAAACCCTTGGGCACGCACCCATTGCGCTTGAGACTGATCAAGGTTTGACAGCGTTGCTTCAAGCTGCTCGGGCGTGATCAGATAAAGCGGCAGGGACGCAGGGTCAGCGGCGGCAAAGGAAAGTGGCATAAGTTCAGGCCTTTCTTGACTGTTGCGCCAAGAGTAGCGCAACTGATGCCACCTGCAAGCCGGTTCGGTCACGCGATCACTTCACCGTGACACCGGTCACCGAAACACCGGCCCGCCTCCCGCCCCGCCATCCGAATCGTGCTAAACCGACTCGCCCTGATAATCCCACACGGCAAGAAGCGAATTTTCCCCGATCCGCATCAGCCGCGCGACACAGGCGGCCAAAGCGGCGCCGTCCTGTGACATAGCGAGAGATTTCACATCTTCGGCCACCTGCGCAAAGGTTACCATGCCGATCTGTTCGGAGATAGCGATCATGGACCGCGCCGCGCGCTGCATCTCCTCAAGCTCGCCCCTTTTGTAACAGCTCTCGACCTTGGCCAACCGGATCGCAAGTTCCTCCATCGCACGCGAGACAACGCCATCCGCACCGGACTGCCCCAACTGTTCGTAAAGCTGTTCCAAACGGTCCTGTTCGACTTTCACGGCACTATTCGGCCGCAACTTTGCCACCACCATATCAATACCCCAAATTTTGATGCGCCCCACACGCTACCGGTCCACTTTGCCCGACCACCCTCAAGAAAAGGTTTCCTGCGGAGAAGTTTTTCACTCGAATTCTACGAAAAATATCATTACATTCTGCGAGATTATCCCTGACCTCCACAAAGTGAGTTCCGCAGCGATGAAATACGCAAAGCCCCTCCCGAGCTATCTGGTGCAACGCTATCAAGGCTGGAAAGCTACCATCTTTTCGGAAAACAAGGCTTGGTATCGCCGCCTTGCGGATGAGGGGCAGCGCCCGCGGGCCTTTATCATTTCCTGCTGCGACTCGCGTGTGCATGTGACCTCTATCTTCGGCGCGGATCAGGGCGAATTCTTTATCCACCGCAACATCGCCAACCTTGTGCCGCCGTTTACCGACGACAGCGACCACCACGGGACCTCTGCGGCGGTCGAATATGCCGTGAGCGCTTTGAAAGTCGCCCATATCGTCGTGCTCGGGCATTCGAATTGCGGCGGCGTTCAGGGCTGCTACGACATGTGTTCGGGCCATGCGCCTGAACTGGAAGAAAAATCTTCCTTCGTTGGCCGCTGGATGGACATTCTCCGCCCCGGATACGAACGCGTTCTGGATGTGCCAGAAGAGAAGCGCAAAAACGCTCTGGAAAAGGAAGCCGTCCTCGTCTCGCTTGAGAACCTGATGACTTTTCCCTTTGTCCGCGACGCTGTCGAAAAGGGCGACCTGACCCTTCACGGCCTGTGGACGGATATTGGCGAGGGCGATTTGCATCAATACGATCCCGAAACGAAGTCCTTCAAACTGGTCTGAGATCAGGCCACCAGACGCAGGACGTTTGCAACAGCGCCCGCGTCATGGGCCACGCGCCCATCTGTCGGCACGCAAGGCACATTGGCGGCCTCGGCCTGAGTGGCATCCGAGCGCACGAACATCGCCTTGCTCCTCTGTGTCATGATCTGCTCGGCGTCAGGCCGTGCACTCGCAACAGGCTCCTCCATATCTTCGGGGAAAAACATCACGGCACCGCTTTGATGCAGGTTGAGTGCGATGATGCGGCCTTTGCGTGCTTTGGCGAAATAGTCGGTCATGGTTATGTCCTTTCCAAAATGGTGTTCCAGTCGATTCAGGCGGCGATGGCCAGTGACGAGACGCGGGCGCCAAGATCCGGACGGAAATCCGGCTCTGTGTAATGCCCGCCCAGAAGAATCACATTGGTGCGCCGCGCTGCTTGGGTCAGATTGTGATTGGCCGGACGGCCTGCGGCCTCAGCAACCGGCACGTCCCAGTTGAAAAGAAGCGCGCCTTTGGAGACGACAGACTGGCCTGTGGTTCTCATCAGCTTGATCATGTTTCCGTCCTTTCATCCCAGACCCCCGAACCCTTGAAATGATGGGAGCATGAGTTCCGGAACGGCGGAAACTGTGCATGAATACAATTTGAACCATCTGCGTCAAAATATGGCTTGACCGGAAAATTACCTATTAAAAATCAAAAGGATGCCGCCCATAAAAGAGGCGGCATCCAAAAACTAAAATTCGATCTATCTCGGGGATAATGGTTAATTCCCTTTGATCCCGATGGCACCGGTCGGGCCATACTGCGGCGACTTTATGACAGGCTTAACACAGGCCTAAAACAGCCGAATCGCGTCAGCCGCCGCACCCGCAATCCCTCCGCGCATTACACGCAAAAGGTGATTGCGGGTTTCACCCTATTGCAGGAACTTGCCATCCGGCCAGCGCAGGCTCTCGCTCAAAACGATCTCCTGGCTCTCGCCAGCCGCCAGATCGACATGCCATGCCAAGACCCCCCGCTTGTCCTCCACATCCTCCACATCAGGCATGGGAGAGGCCGTCCAGTCGATGTTCAGGTCTTCCTGCTCGGACACAGACACCCGATCCAGAATCTCAACCGGCCAATCCCGCACGGTCAGATTCTTCACGGTGATCCGCCATTCCGTCTCATGCTCGCTGGACTTGGAAATCACACCGCGATCCCCCTCATTGCGGGTCAGGATAACGCGATCAAGCTGGATACCGTCTATTGCGCCAAAGGCCAGTTCGGCCTCGGCCCCATCGACCAAGGTTTCCATCTCAGTCTCGCCAAGGCTCACCCCGTCACGCAAAAGACGCACCGGCCCCGGCACCAACACCTCGCCACTGTCATTTGTGAAGGATGCCATCAGATAGCCCACATCCTCATAAAGCGGCACGGCCCGCACTGTGATCTCCGGCGTCAGGTCAAGCGTGGAGAGCGCAAATTCAACCGCATCATCGCCGGAATAGAGGCGGGCGGGCGTCGGAAAGTGATAGGTCTGACTGAGCCCCGACAGATTGGTTTGCATCGCGACCTGCGCCGCCTCCATCTTCGGAACGGGCGCGTTCGCCATATCGAGACTCATGGCCTCAGACCGCATCACCGGCTCAACCGGACGCGGCTCATACACCCGCCGGATGTTCTCATAAACCTCAGAGGGGAAGCTCCGGCGGGTCGGGTTGTCTGTGGCGAAACTCAGGTCGACATCGGCCCACACTTCGCCCGTTTGCTGCGAGGCAAGCACGGAACGCGTGAGACTGAGCGTTTCCGCCTCCGTATCCAGCTGCGCAGTGTAAAGCGGCTGCCAAGAAGCGTTCGGGGTCATGTAGGTCATGGAGACATGGACCTCCCCCGCCGCATCCGCTGTAACGGGCAAGGTCAGGGCCAATCGCTCCGCCTCAGAGGGAACAAGCCGCGACAGCTCAAGTTCGGCCTGACGAATGTCTTCGCGCAATGCGTCCAGCGCCTGTTCCGCGTCTTGAGCGCGCGTGGTGGCATCCTGCATGGCAAGACGTGCGGCCAGAGATTCCTCACGGATCATACGGGCCGTCGCCGCAAGAACCTCGCTTGTTGCACCCTCGCCAGCGGTGAGCCGCCCGAGATAGGTCAGGCTATCCTCCGCCGCACTGATCTCCAGCCGGATGGCGGCAATCTCCCGCTCTTTGACCCGCAATTCATCCCGCAAAGCATCAAGCGCCGCCTTGGCCGCCTGTGCCTCCTCGCTCTGATACAGCGCCGCCTCCCCCGGCATTACCGTGCCGTAGCGCACCGACCCGATGTTTGCGCCATCTACAGCGATTTGCAGACTGTCGCGGATCATCGCGGACTGCGCATCCAAAGGAATATCGGCCAGAGCAATCTCATGCGCCCCTTGCGGAACCGTGAGGCGAAGCTCGCGTGTGACCATCGCGCCTTGGGGATAGAGCGTCGCGGCCGTTACAGTGCTTGTCGCCTCGAACCGATCCGCCAGCGCGGGGCTGCTCATCAAAACAGACCCCATGAGGCAGGTCGCGGTGAAATGGCTGATACTGACTGACTTTGAAAACATGGTTTCCTCCTATGCGAACAACAGGAAGGTCCAATGCCTCACATCCGGGCGCAAGCGGTATCGTGTCGCGCCTCCCCTCTCCGGCGCGACATGGCGGAACCCCGCCGATCTGTTGCACGTCTCATCGGACGGGGTCAGGCGATGTCTTTGTCTCTCGTGTCGCTCTCGGCCTGAAATTTGTCATGAAAGGTCCGACACAGATCTTCCTTGGTGAGTGGCTGCGGGGCGGGGGCGCGCAATTCCTGCGCCCAGTCTCCCAATCGCTCATCCAAGTGCGACTGAACCGCAGTTCGCCTAAGGCCGCTTTCGCAGGGCGTCTCCTGCCGCTGCGCATCATGCTTGAGAGCCCCGAAGTCAATCTTCACACGAAACATCACCCTACCCTCCCGGTTCTGTTGTCTCGGTAAGTGGATCATAGCAGCGACAAAAATACGCCATAGGAATGAATAAAGTTTAAAGTTAACGTCTCAGTCGGTTTTAACCTCTGAAAAGCCTTTGAGTTTCAATGCGATAATCACGCCGCCCCTCCTGCTCAAAAAATAGCACCACGCCCGCATCAACAGGGCGCAACATCAGAAAACTCCGAATTCCGTGCGCAACAGGCCGCCTGTGGCGAATCGCACAATTGTGCGCCAACAAAAAAGGGCGCCCGCAAGCGCCCTTTTGTTAAGACTTTAGTAACCTTACAGGCCCGACTCCACAGACGAGTCTCAGCCCTTTTTGAGCACCCGACGCCCAAGAAGCTCGGCGATCTGAACCGCGTTCAGAGCCGCGCCTTTGCGCAGGTTGTCGGAAACGCACCAGAGGTTCAGGCCGTTCTCGATGGTCACATCCTGACGGATGCGCGAGATGAAGGTTGCGAAATCGCCAACACATTCGACCGGCGTCACATAGCCGCCATCCTCGCGCTTATCGACCACGAGGATACCCGGTGCCGTGCGCAGAATTTCGCGGGCTTCGTCTTCGTCGAGGAAGTCTTCAAATTCGATGTTGATCGACTCGGAGTGGCCCACGAACACCGGTACACGCACACAGGTCGCGGTGACCTTGATCGACGAATCGACGATTTTCTTCGTCTCCGCGATCATTTTCCACTCTTCCTTGGTGTCGCCGCTGTCCATGAAGACATCGATATGCGGGATCACGTTGAAGGCGATCTGCTTCGGATAAACGCTCGGCGCGACTTCCTGACCCGGCACATACATGCCTTTGGTCTGGTTCCAAAGCTCGTCAATCGCGTCCTTGCCGGAGCCGGACACGGATTGGTAGGTGGAGACCACAACCCGCTTGATCTTCGCGCGATCATGCAGCGGCTTGAGCGCCACAACCATCTGCGCGGTGGAGCAGTTCGGGTTGGCGATGATATTCTTGTTGGAATACTGTTCGATGGCGTCGGGGTTCACCTCCGGCACGATCAACGGAATCTCCGGATCGTAGCGGTAAAGCGACGAGTTATCGATCACCACACAGCCTGCCTCGGCCGCTTTCGGTGCGTATTTTTTCGTGGCTTCGGAACCCACAGCGAAAAGGGCCATGTCCCAACCGGTGAAATCAAACGTATCGAGATCCTTGGTGGTCAGGGTCTTGTCGCCAAAGCTCACTTCGGTGCCGAGAGACTTGCGCGATGCCAGCGCCACGATCTCGTCCACAGGAAACTCGCGTTCAGCGAGGATGTTCAGCATTTCGCGGCCCACGTTGCCCGTGGCGCCTACGACGACGACTTTATAGCCCATTTGGGTCTCCTCTTAGTCCACATGACTGGCGCGGACCCTTACTAGAAAGGGGCTTTGGAGGAAAGAGGCTTAATGGCGGATTGCGGCGCGGGCGGCATGAATGCACGTCTTTGCGGCAGTTTCGTCGATTGTCAGGCCGCCATCCGCGCCCCTGGACACTTTCGGGAAATGGACCACATCAAGATAATTCATGAAAGCCGCTCGCAACATCGGGTCGAATCCGAGTGATTCCACATGAGCCATCACATCGTTCAGGGCGTCGCTCCCCTCCACGGGATGCACCAGTCCGGGCAGGGCGAAAAAGGCCTCGCCAAGAGTGATCACCGGCTTGTCGTAGAAAAAGGCCTGAAGCCCGACAGAGGAATTGATCGTCAGAACCGCCTGACTGGCGCGCACCTGCTCAAAGGTGTCGGTGTCATTGTCGACGATGATCCGGTGACCGGAGGCCTCGACCGCATGCGACAACGCCTCCGACAGAGGGGTTTTCGCGGAGGGGTGTTCCTTGATCCGGATATGCCACCCTTCGGGCAAGGCGGGAGCAACCTTTGCCAAAAGCGCGATCAAGTTCTCGACCGAGCCGACCCAACCCGAAAACAGGGTGATCTGGCTGTCATTGGGCACTTGCAGCGGGACAAAGAGAAATTTCTCCCCCGCCAGCGCGGCCCCGTTTTCCTGACGCACATCCGCCCGTCGGGAGGCCCGCGATGTCAGGTTTTCGCCAAGAGCGCGCCACCCCTCCCCCTGCCGCTCCGCCACACCAGCGGCCCATGACATGTAGAACCGCGGGTCGCGCGGCAAAGAGCCCAAAGCATTGACCCCAGTGTGATCCAGCTGCATCCGGTCCGGAAAAGGCGCGAGTTCGGCATAGAGCGTAGGCACGCCAGCATCGGCTGCGCCCTCCATAAACACCCGACGCGACCCCGTAACCCCGTTCCAGCACAGGGCCACCGTCTCTGGATGACGCATGAAATAGCGCCGCGCGCCGTTGTATTGCAGCCGCAACAAAAGCCGTTTGAAAAACCGGCCCACAGACCCTTTCGGCTGGCGCTTGGCCACGGCCATAGCCGCCACTACGCGCTCAGAAGTCTCGGGGAAATCGCGCCGTGACAGCGGAATGGTCCACAAGACATGCGCCCCACCATCGGCTGCGGCGACGGAGGACATGAACGTGTCCTTTTTCTTCGAAAAGCCCTTGAGATAGGTGATCATCGCAGCCCGTCTTTCATCATATTCCCACGCCAAATGCCACGCGGGACCCGTGATCAGTTTACGCCAAACGCGCAGGGGTCGGAAGAGAGCACGATGCCGCAACATCGGGCTGGCGCTCAAGGCTGCCCCGCGGCGCGTGCGACAGCCCGCTTCCATCAATGCGGCGTTGACATGTCACGACAGGTCCTAGACCACAACGTCGATCGCCTCTTGATCGCCAACACCGAACACTCGCTTGTAGCGCTCGATCTCCTCTGCCGGACCCATCGCCTTTTTGGGATTGTCGGAGAGTTTCACGGTCGGTTTTCCGTTGGCTTCCACGGCCTTACACACCAGCGAGAAAGGCGCGAGCGCATCGTCCGGTGTCAGCCCGCGGAAATCATTGGTGAGCAATGTGCCCCAGCCGAAAGAGGTGCGGACGCGGCCTTTGAATTGCTTATGCAACTCGACGATCTTGCTCGTGTCCAGCCCGTCGGAGAAGATGATGAGCTTTTTTGTCGGGTCTTCGCCGCGCTCTTGCCACCACTTGATCGCCTTTTCCGCGCCGGTTGCCGGATCGCCGGAATCAATGCGGATACCGGTCCAGCCCGCGAGCCAGTCGGGGGCATGTTCGAGAAAGCCCTTGGTTCCGTAAGTGTCCGGCAGGATGATGCGCAGATTGCCTTCGTGCTCCTCCTGCCAGTCGCGCAACACGTCATAGGGCGCTTGCGCCAAGGCGGCATCATTCTCCGCCAAGGCGGAATAGATCATAGGCAATTCATGGGCATTGGTGCCGACAGCTTCCAAATCGCGCTTCATCGCAATGAGACAGTTCGAGGTGCCGGTAAACTTGCTGCCCAAACCTTCGATCATCGCCTGCACGCACCAGTCCTGCCAAAGGTAGGAATGCCGCCGCCGCGTGCCGAAGTCCGCGATTTTCAAACCTTCAAGCGGCTGCAACTGTTTGATCTTTTCCCAGAGCTTGGTCATGCCGCGCGCATAGAGCACCTGTAGTTCGAACTTCTTCATCGGGCCAAGCACAGCCCGCGAGCGCAACTCCATAAGGATCGCCAGAGCAGGAATTTCCCAGAGCATGACCTCCGGCCACGACCCTTCGAAGGTCAACTCGTATTGCCCGTCGCGTTTTTCAAGCTGGTAGGCCGGAAGGCGCAGGTTCTCGAACCATTCCATGAAATCGGAGCGGAACATCTGGCGCTTACCGTAGAACATATTGCCGCGCATCCATGTGCTTTCGCCGCGCGTCAGCGAGAGCGAGCGGACATGGTCCAATTGTTCACGCAATTCGCCCTCGTCGATCATATCGGCAAGTCGGATGTCTTTCGATCGGTTGATCAGCGAAAAGGTGACATGGGTGTCACGCTTGTTGCGAAACACCGACTGACACATCAGCAGCTTGTAAAAGTCCGTATCAATGAGGGACCGGACGATCGGATCGATCTTCCATTTATGATTATAGACGCGAGTTGCGATATCGACCATTTGGCGGCCCCTTCTCCTGTATCGGCGCTGTTAAAGCAGGACAGGCGCCGGTTTGGCAAGGAAAAGGCCGCAAAACGGGCTTTGTAGCGGCAGGCTGCCCGCCTATTTGTCCCGTGGCGTCCACTCCGGATCATCGACACCGCGCCGCGACAGGCGCATGGCGAGGCCAAGCGCGATGCCCGTCCCGATGGCAACCGTCAGGTCGGTGACAACCGTCAGGACCAGAGTAACCAGCAAAAGCACAAGATCAGAGCGCCGACCGCGTGCATATTCGCCCCAGCGATGCGGCTCCGACATGTTCCATGCGGTGAGAAGCAACAGCCCCGACAGTGCCGGAAGCGCCAGATAGCCCGCCAGAGGGGCCGCCAGCATCATGATCGCCAGAAGCGTCAGCGCGTGGACAATCCCCGCCACAGGCGTTTTCCCGCCCGCGCGCACGTTGGTGGCCGTCCGCGCAATCGCGCCGGTGGCCGGCAGGCCGCCAAAGAGGGACGATCCGATATTGGCCCAGCCTTGCGCCATAAGCTCGGCGTTGGAGCGGTGTTTGCCACCGATCATCCGGTCCGCCACCATCGCGGACAACAGGGATTCTACACCCGCCAGAAACGCAATCACCAAGGCGGAGGGCAAAAGCTCCCGCAATGTTGCAAAGCTCATTTCCGGCAAATGCGGCGCAGGCAGGCTGCGCGGCAACTCGCCAAAGCGCGAGCGGATGGTTTCCACCGGCAGATCAAAAAACGCAACAATCGCCGAGGTCAAAGCCACAGCCACGATCAGCCCCGGCAGACGCGGAAAGGCACGCCGCAGCAGGATGATCAGCACCATGGTCAGAACACCCGTCATGAGAGAGGCGGGGTTGAGTTGTGGCAAGGCGGCAAACAAGGCCGGAACTTTCTCAAGAAAATCGGCAGGGAAAGCGCCGGTAAATCCGAAAAAGTCGGGGATTTGACTAATCCCGATGATGACCCCGATCCCGATTGTGAAGCCGTTGATCACCGCTTCGGGCACATGGCGCACCAGTTGCCCTGCGCGCAACAATCCCGCGATGATCAGGACAATCCCCGCCAGAAAGGTCGCTGTGACCAGCCCCCCATAGCCGTGGGTTGTAATAACACCCGCGACAACGACAATGAACGCACCGGTCGGCCCGCCGATCTGGACACGGCTCCCGCCCAGAGCGGAAATCAGGAAGCCTGCGACAATCGCCGTCACGAAACCCACGGCGGGGACCGCGCCGGATGCGATGGCGATGGCGATGGATAGGGGCAAGGCGACAAGCGCAACGGTCACGCCCGCGAAAAGGTCGGCGCTGAATTCGTCCCGAGTATAAGTTTTCAGTGTTGTAATAATTTTAGGTGTCATAGCCTTATCGAACCTCAACTCCGGCCTGTTTCATACCGTCCATCGCGGCGGCAAGTGAGCCATCCATATCAATCGCCCGACACAGATCGGTGCGCACCGTGACAGCAAAGCCGAGCTTTGCGGCATCTACGGCAGAAAAATTCACGCAGAAGTCTGTCGCCAAGCCGACCATGGTCAGCCTGTCGATCCCTCGCGTGCGCAGATACCCTTCAAGCCCCGTAGGCGTTGTATGGTCATTCTCGAAAAAGGCGGAATAGCTGTCGATCTCGGGATTGAAGCCCTTGCGAATAATCAGATCCCCATCGACGCGCAGATCCTTGTGGAAAGCGGCGCCCTTGGTGCCTTGGATACAATGATCGGGCCAAAGCACCTGTGTGCCATAGGGCATCTGCGTGGTGGTAAACGGCTCCGCCTTGTGGCTGCTGGCAAATGAACTGTGGCCTGCGGGGTGCCAGTCCTGCGTCAGGATCACTGTGGCAAAATCGTCCATGAGCTGATTGACCCCCGGCACAATCTCGTCGCCCCCCGTCACCGCCAAAGCCCCGCCGGGGCAAAAATCGTTTTGAATGTCTATGACGAGAAGGGCTTCGTTGGGCGCTGGCATGGGAAATCTCCTTTGTCACAGAGGTAACCCCATGAACGGACACGGGCAAGATGACAAAGTCGCCACATGCGATGCTGATGTCCGGATGGGGCCGGACGCAGGCGTAAGAGTTTCTTAGGCTTTCTCTGCTCTACTCCCGTGTGAGCCGATTGGGGTCGGCGTGCCGAGGCTAGAAAGCCTCTGAAATCACGTGGGGTGATATCATGACAAAATTCAATCTTCTGCGCATGCGTCCGGCATGCGCACCGGCGGCCTATGCCTTGCGCCGTCCGGTTCTCTCACTCTGTCTGGCTGCGGCCCTTGCCGTGTCCATGCAGTCCCCAGCCCATGCTGCAAAACCCGGCTCACAAAAGCCCGGTGCCATCATCGTCATTCCAAACGACTATGGCGGCAGCGTCCGAAAGCGCACGGAAGAGATCCGGCAAATCAACCGTCTCGGACAGACGGTGGAAATCCGCGGGCGGGTCTGTATGTCGAGTTGCACCATGTTTCTGGGGGCCAACACCGTCTGCATCCTGCCGGAGACCTCTTTTGCCTTTCACGGGCCTTACCGGTTTTTCTCGAAACTGACATCTCTGGAGTTTGACCAGTGGTCACGCGTGATCGCGGCGCACTACCCGTCTTTTCTGCGCTCATGGTATATGCAAACCGCGCGTTTCCGCATTCACAACCCGATGAAGATCAAAGGGCACGAATTGATCCGGCTGGGCGTTCCGAGGTGTCCCTGACACGGCAATCCACTGGCATCCATCCAGTCTGCGCCACGCCCGAGACGACCGACATCTCGCGTGGCGCAGGCAGATATGCCGTGCACATTGATTAAAAAGAGGGCGTTCCGCCTGAATATAGGACGCATTTCCGACAATGCGGGCTTTTGGCCGTGTAGCTTTACCGGCGGCCTTATAGCCTGTTGGGGCAGGATCAGAGAAAAGGGCGCAGTCTGACACATGGCGATTTACGCATCCATTCACCACGTCACTCATTACACATACGATCGCAATATCGAACTCGGGCCGCAAATCATCCGCCTGCGTCCGGCGCCCCATTCACGCACCCGCGTGATTTCCCATTCGCTCAAAGTGACCCCGACGGGGCATTTCGTGAACCACCAGCAAGATCCCTATGGCAACTGGCAATCCCGCTTCGTCTTTCCGGAGCCGGTGCGCGAATTCAAGATCGAGGTCGATCTGGTGGCCGATATGACGGTCTACAACCCGTTCGATTTCTTCGTCGAGGAAGACGCGGAACATTGGCCCTTCGAATATCCCGATGATCTGAAAGACGATCTGGTGATCTATCGTACCCCCGAACCCGAAGGCCCGCTTCTGGCACAATTCGTCGGTTCGATTGACTATACAGAGACCCGCACGGTCGATTTCCTTGTTGGTCTCAATGCGCGGATTGCCGACTATGTGAATTACACCATCCGCATGGAACCCGGTGTGCAGACGCCGGACGAAACGCTTGAGAAAAAATCCGGCTCTTGTCGTGACAGTTCATGGTTGCTGGTGCAGGTGCTGCGCCATCTTGGATTTGCGGCCCGTTTTGTCTCCGGCTACCTGATACAGCTCAAACCCGATATCGAAGCCCTCGACGGTCCGTCAGGCACGGAACAGGACTTCACCGATCTGCATGCATGGTGCGAGGTCTACCTGCCCGGCGCGGGCTGGATCGGGCTTGATCCGACCTCGGGGCTTCTGACCGGCGAAAGCCATATCCCGCTGGCCGCAACCCCGCATTACCGCAACGCCGCACCGATTTCCGGCGGCTATTCCTCTGTCGGCACGCCGGAGGTCTCCTTTGACTTCCAGATGGAGGTCAAACGCGTTGCCGAACATCCGCGCATCACCAAACCTTTTTCGCAAGAGGCCTGGGAGCGACTCAACGCGCTTGGCCAGAAAGTCGATAAATCGCTCGAAGAGGGCGATGTGCGGCTGACCATGGGCGGGGAGCCGACCTTTGTCTCCATTGACGATTTCGAAAGCGACGAATGGAACACCGCCGCCGTGGGGCCGCAAAAGCGCGGGCTGGCCGACGAGCTGATCCGCCGCCTGCGGGACCATTTCGCCCCCGGTGGCTTCCTGCATTACGGGCAGGGCAAATGGTATCCGGGCGAGAGCCTGCCGCGCTGGACATTTTCGCTATACTGGCGTCGTGACGGCAAGCCCGTCTGGAAAAACACCGATCTCATCGCCAAGGAAAAGCAGGTCACCCCCGCTGGTGCCAAGGATGCGGGCGAGTTCATGACCCTGTTTGCCAAGAACCTTGGCGTCGATCCGGTCTGCGCCCAGCCCGCCTATGAAGATCCCGGCGAGTGGATTTTGAAGGAATCCCTCCTGCCGCCCAATGTCAGTCCTGACAACAGCAAGCTCAAGAATCCCGAGGACCGCGCGCGCTATGCCCGCGTGTTCGAGCGCGGCCTGACCGAGCCCTCGGGCTATGTGCTGCCGATCCAGCGCTGGCAGTCGAAAGCCGGATCGCACTGGCTCTCCGAAGTCTGGAAAACCCGTCGCGGGCATCTGTTCCTCGTGCCCGGCGACAGCCCTGTCGGCTTCCGCCTCCCGCTAGGCGCGCTGCCGCATATTCCGCCGGAGTCATTCCCCTATTCCTACCCGTCCGATCCGATGGTCGATCACGGGGCCTTGCCGGACTTCCACGCCGAAGTCTCGGAACGCCGCAAAAAGATCGAGGCCGAAATCGCACGTCTGGCCGCCGAGGAAGCCGCCAAAGAGGCACAGGAAAAGGCCGATCTTCTGCCGGAAACCTCTCAAGACCATACGCAGATGGTCTCCGAGAGCCAGCGTGACGAGACCGAACGTCAGGCCCTCATCGGACAGGGGGTTGATCCGTCCAAAAGCGAGGTCCGCACCGCCATCGCGATTGAACCGCGCGACGGGCGTTTGTGCCTGTTCATGCCGCCCTGCGAGGCGCTGGAAGATTATCTCGAACTCCTGACAACTGCCGAAGAAACCGCCGCCGAACTGGGTCTGCCGATTCATGTGGAGGGGTATTCCCCGCCCGAAGACCCGCGTCTCAACGTGATCCGCGTGGCCCCCGATCCGGGGGTGATCGAGGTCAATATTCATCCCGCCCATAGCTGGGACGAATGTGTCGCCACCACTGAAGCGGTTTACGAAGAGGCGCGTCTGTCGCGCCTTGGAGCCGACAAATTCATGATCGACGGGCGTCATACCGGCACGGGGGGCGGCAACCATGTGGTCGTCGGCGGCGCTACACCTTCGGACAGCCCGTTCCTGCGGCGGCCCGATTTGCTCAAGTCGCTGATCCTCATTTGGCAGCGGCACCCCTCCCTGTCCTATCTCTTCTCCGGCCTGTTCATCGGCCCGACCTCGCAAGCCCCGCGCATTGACGAGGCGCGCCATGACACGCTTTACGAGTTGGAAATCGCTCTCAGCCAGATCAAACCACCGGCAGAAGGCTCCGTGCCGCCGCCGTGGCTGGTGGATCGCTTGCTGCGCAACATGCTCACCGATGTGACCGGCAACACGCACAGGGCAGAGATTTGTATCGACAAGCTCTACTCCCCCGACGGGCCGACCGGACGTTTGGGGCTGGTGGAATTTCGCGGCTTTGAAATGCCGCCCGATCCGCGCATGAGCCTTGCCCAACAGCTTCTTTTGCGCGCCATCATTGCGCGCTGCTGGAATGCGCCGGTGGAGGGCAAACCCGTGCGCTGGGGCACTGTCCTGCACGACCGGTTCATGTTGCCGCATTATCTCTGGGAAGACCTGCTGTCGCTTCTGGCTGACCTGAAATACCACGGTTTCGAAATGGACCCCGAGTGGTTCAAGGCACAGGCCGAATTCCGGTTCCCCTTCTGCGGCCAGATCGAGGCCGAAGGCGTGCATCTCGAAATCCGTCAGGCACTGGAGCCGTGGCATGTGCTTGGCGAGACCGGCGCAATCGGCGGCACGGTGCGCTACACGGACAGTTCGGTTGAACGGCTTCAGGTGAAGTTGACCACGCTGCATCAGGACCGCTACCGTGTCATGTGCAACCGCCGACCGCTGCCTCTGGCGAAAACCCAAACGTCGGGTGCCTCCGTTGCGGGGGTGCGGTTCAAGGCATGGCAACCGTCCGAGGCACTGCATCCGGTCCTGCCGGTGAACGCGCCGCTGCATTTCGACATTTACGACGACTGGACAGGCCGGCCCATTGCGGGATGCACCTATCACGTCGCGCATCCGGGCGGGCGCAGCTATGACACCTTTCCCGTGAACGGCAACGAAGCAGAAGCTCGGCGTCTGGCGCGGTTTGAACCCAACGGGCATTCGCCCGGCACTTACACACCGGCCACCGAAGTGCCGCATCCGGAGTTCCCCTTGACCCTTGACCTCAGACGGCCCATTGGACTTGTCTGAACGTCAGCCATGAGAGACGACACAAACAATGTCGCAGCGCCTTCCCACAGGCTCCGCCACACCTGATCTCTTTGCCGCATACAGGCAAACTCCGGATGTGGCCGACGAGCTTTTCGACGCCACGGGCCGGATGCGGCCTGTCTGGCGGCGTTTTGTGGACCGTTTCACGCGGCTCTCGCCGGAAGAAATCCACACCCGCTTCGAGCGCGGTGACCAATACCTCCGTGATGCGGGGGTGTTCTACCGGCAGTATTCCAACGATCCGCTCACCGAACGCGCATGGCCATTGAGCCATATTCCAGTGATCCTGCACGAGCAGGAATGGGAGCACATCTGCACAGGGCTGGCGCAACGTGCCGATCTTCTGGAGCAGGTCATGGCCGATCTCTACGGTCCGGCGCGTCTGGTGACCGAAGGGCATCTGCCCGCCGATCTCATCGCACGCTCGCCGCAATGGCTGCGCCCGATGGTGGGGGTCAAACCCCTTGGCGGCCATTATCTGCATTTTCTGGCCTTTGAAATCGGGCGCTCTCCCGATGGCTCGTGGTTTGTTCTGGGCGACCGGACGCAAGCCCCCTCCGGCGCGGGCTTTGCGCTTGAAAACCGCATGGCAACAGGGCGGATTTTTCCGGAACGTTTCCCGCGCGCGCATATCCACAAGCTCGCCGGTTTCTTCGGAGCCTTTCGGGACGCGATGGAGGATCTGGCCTCCGCCTCCTCCAAACGTCCCCGCGTGACGGGGATCATGACGCCCGGACCGTCAAACGACACCTATTACGAACACACCTATATCGCGCGTTACCTCGGGATGATGTTGCTCGAAGGCGAGGACATTGTCGTCGAGAATGGCGAGGCGATGGTGCGCACCATTGAGGGGCTGCAACCGCTCGGCCTGTTGTGGCGCCGGATTGACGCGAGCTTTGCCGATCCGCTGGAATTTGACGCCCGCTCACAGATCGGCACCCCCGGCCTGATGGAAGCCGTGCGCACGGGGCATCTGGCGATGGCCAATGCCTTGGGCTCCGGCGTTCTCGAAATGCGGGCGATGATGGCGTTTCTGCCACGGATCAGCAAGGTGCTGGCAGGGGCGCCGCTTGATTTGCCCAATATCGCAACATGGTGGTGCGGGGGCGCCGCCGAACGCGCCTATGTGCGCGATAATGCCCAGAACATGCTGATCAGCCCTGCCGATGCGGTGGACCTGCCCTTTGATCTGGATGCGACCACCGCGCTTGGCGGAAAGTTTCGCGGCGCGCCCAAAGGGTCGATTGCCGAATGGCTCGATCGCGAAGAGGACAATCTCGTCGGGCAAGAGGCTGTGACCCTGTCCACCACGCCAAGCTGGGACGAGAGCCCCGAAGGCGGTGCCGTGGTGCCTCGCCCGATGACGGTTCGGGTGTTTGCCGCCCGCACGGCAAGCGGCTGGCAGTTCATGAAGGGCGGTTATGCCCGCATCGGACGCTCCGGCGATGCGACCGCACTGGCGATGCAACGCGGCGGGTCGGTGGCCGATGTCTGGGTCGTCTCGGACCGCCCCCTACCCAAAACCGGACCGCAACTGCCGGATGAAGGAGCCTACCTGCGCGCAAATCCGGGATGGTTGCCCGCACGAGCTGCGGACAATCTTTTCTGGCTGGGCCGTTATCTGGAACGGTTCGAGGATGCCGCGCGTCTGGTGCGGGCCTATCACCTGCGTCTGGCGGCGACAGACAACCGCAACGATCCACGGCTCAAATCGCTGCATCTCTACCTCGCGGGCTACGGGGTCGATCTGGACCAAACCCTGCCCGAGGCGCTGATTGCCCGCGTGATTTCCGCGCGCGCCTGTGCGACCAAGGTGCGGGACCGGTTCTCCTCCGACGGGCTGGCCGCGATCAATGATCTTTTGAAAACCGCGTCGCGCATGACCGCAACAGTTCAACCCGGCGACGATTGTGCGCGGGCCATGTCGGTGCTGATCCGCAAGATCGCGGGGATCACGGGGCTTGTGCATGAGAACATGTATCGCTCCGCAGGCTGGCGGTTCTTGAGCTTTGGCCGTGCATTGGAGCGTGCCGATGCCATGGCCGCTCTTCTTGCGCAATTTGCGGACGCGCAGGCACCGGAAGGCTCGCTTGATCTGGCGGTGGAGGTCGGCGACTCTGTGATCACCCACCAAAGGCGCTATCGGGTCGAAACCAGCCGCAACGCGGTGATCGACCTCATGGCGCTTGATGCAGACAACCCGCGGGCTATCCTGTTCCTGATCCGTGCCATGCGCACCCATGCGCAGGCTCTGCCCCGCGCCAGCCTGAACGGTCGCCCATCCGAACTTTTGCGAACGATCCTGCCGTTGGAAGCCCGTCTGACCTGTGCGCATCCTGACGAAATCACCTCCGACGATTTGCTGGATATACGCGCCGAACTGGCGGATGTGTCCGATCTGCTCTCTTCGATATATCTGAGGTGAGCCATGCTGTATGACCTGAGCCTGACCATTGATTACAGCTATGACGCCGCCTCCGACCGGACGCGGAACATTCTGCGTCTGCTGCCTTCGGACATGACCGGTGTGCAGAAAGTGCGCCAGAGGCTTTTGACCGTCACCCCCCTGCCGGACGAACGCCGTGATGGGACGGATTTTTTCGGCAACGAAGTCAGCATGGTCGCATGGCATCACCCGATTGACGCGCTGAGCCTGCAATTAACGGCACAGATCGAGCGGTTCGAACCGGCATCACGGCTGGACCTCTCGACTCCTCTCAAAAACCTCTACCGCGAAGTGATCGCGCAGAAATCTCTTGCCCCCGCCGCGCCACACCATTTCCTCACTAGCTCTCCGCGCGTGCCGATTTTGCCGCAAATCACGGCCTATGGTCGGGAGTGTCTGGCACCCGACATGACGGCCCTGAAAGCGGTCAAGGCGGTAGGACAAGCGCTACACCGCGACATGCGGTTCGATCCCGAAGCGACCGATGTCGACACCTCGCCCGAAGACGCTTTCGAGAACCGCCACGGTGTGTGTCAGGACTTCGCCCATGTGATGATCGCCGCGCTGCGCGGGGTCGGGATACCGGCGGGCTATGTGTCGGGCTTCCTGCGCACCTTTCCGCCACCGGGCCAGCCGCGACTTGAGGGAGCGGATGCGATGCATGCCTGGGTTCGCGCCTGGGTCGGAAAGGAACACGGCTGGATCGAATTCGACCCGACGAATGACCAGTTTGCTGGCACGGATTACATCACCATCGGCTATGGCCGCGATTATGGCGATGTGGCCCCCGTGAAAGGCGCGGTCCGTTCGGCAGGCGGGCACCGGACCCAACAGGCCGTGGACGTCATCCCCCATGACGAGACCCCGTCCTGACCGAAGGTCAATGCCGGATAAAACACCTGCACTTGACCTAGGCCAAAGCGGCGCACACACGCAGCCGTTAGCCCCGAGACAAGCACCGCCTAAAGGAAAGCCTGTTTTCCGGTCCCTACCTCGCGACGGAAACCCGACCTGCGACCGTATCACAGGTATAAACTCCGACTGGATGGCCCCTGAGGGCCCCTTGAAAGGTCTCGCATGAAAACGCTGTTTCGTCTGGTGATTGTCGCTCTTGTTCTTCTGGCCGGATATTTCGGCTGGACGCAATATCGTGGGGAGGGGGATGCTGTCGTGCCCCAGACCGCAACGGTCACGCGCGGCATGGTGCAGGAAACCGTGCTGGCCTCCGGTGTGATCGAAGCCAGTCAACTGGTCAGCGTCGGCGCGCGCACCTCCGGCCAAATCGAGGAGCTTGTCGTCTCGTTGGGCGATGAAGTGGCTGCGGGTGACCTGATTGCGCAGATTGACGACGAAGATCAACAGAACGATCTTTTGCAGGCCCAAGCCGACCTCGCCAATATCGAGGCACAGATCGCGGCGAAAAAGGCCAATATCAAACAAGCGGAACTGACACTGACGCGGGAAAACAGCCTGCACGCCCAGAATTACGCCTCTCAGGAAGACGTCGAAGCCGCCGAAGCCGCGCTTGAAGTCTATCAGGCTGAACTCGACGCGCTGAATGCCCAGAAAGCCAGTGCCGATGTCACCGTCTCCACCGCGCAGATCGCCCTTAACCGGACACAGATCACGGCTCCTATGGCGGGCACGGTTGTGGCCGTGGTCGTGGATGAGGGCCAGACGGTGAACGCCAGCACAGACACGCCGACCATTGTCAAACTGGCCAATCTCGACAAAATGATCGTGAAAGCCGAAATTTCCGAAGCCGATGTGGTGCATGTCGCCGCAGGGCAAAAGGTGAGCTTTACCATTCTGGGCGAACCGGACGCCCCGTTCGAGGCCATCGTGCGTGATGTGGAACCCGCGCCCTCCGAAATCGAGGACAGCGACACCATCGATACCGATGAGGCCATCTATTACAACGGTCGGCTCGAAGTCGACAATCCGGACCACAAACTGCGCATCGGCATGACCACAGAAGTCTCCATCGTGCTGGATGAAGCGGTGGATGTTTTGACGGTTCCCTCATCGGCACTCAACAGCACGCCCGACGGTCGCTATATCGTCGAGATTTACGATGCCGAGACCGGCGAGGTCCGCCCGCAGCCGGTTGAAGTCGGCCTGAACAACAAGGTGACAGCGGAGATCAAATCCGGTCTGGAAGAAGGCGATGTTGTGGTCACAGGCGGAGCGGTCATGTCCCCGCCAACCTCCTCAAGCGGTGGCCGGATGGGTCCTCCGCGGGGGATGTTCTAAAATGACCGAACCACTTATTTCCGCGCGCGGCATCAGCCGTTCGTTTCAGGCGGGGGATGAAACCATCACCGTTCTGCGCGATGTCGATATCGACATCTACCCCGGTGAAATGGTGGCGATCATCGGCACCTCGGGGTCCGGCAAATCCACACTGATGAATATTCTCGGCTGTCTGGACCGCGCCAGCGAAGGAACCTACCGTTTCGACGGCAAGGACGTGCGCGATCTGGAACCCGACGAGCTGGCGCAGCTCCGACGCGAACATTTCGGCTTTATCTTCCAACGCTATCAACTGTTGCCCGATCTGGATGCAGTCGGGAATGTCGAAGTGCCCGCCATCTACGCCGGAGCCAGTCGCAGCACACGGCGCGACCATGCCCGTGCACTTTTGGAGCAACTGGGGCTGGACACACGCCTTGACCACCGCCCTTCCGAATTGTCGGGCGGACAGCAGCAGCGGGTCTCCGTTGCCCGCGCCTTGATGAATGGCGGCGAAGTGATCCTCGCCGATGAGCCAACCGGCGCTCTCGACACCAAAAGCGGTGAGGACCTGATCCAGCTTCTGCTGGACCTCAATGCCAAGGGGCACACGATTGTCATGGTGACCCATGACCCGAACGTGGCCGAACACGCCCACAGGATTGTCGAGATCAGCGATGGGCGAATCGTGTCGGACAAGCGCAAAGAAACAAGCCAACCGACCAAGGCCCAGTGGACACGCCCGAGCGCGAAACCTGCGGGCATAGGGGCCGGATTGCGGCGCCTCATGGAAGCGTTCAACATTTCGCTCAAGGCCATGCTGGCCCATCGCACACGGTCTTTCCTGACCATGCTGGGGATCATCATCGGGATTGCCTCAGTGGTCCTTGTGGTCGCGCTCGGCAACGGGTCTCAGGAGAAAGTTCTGGAGAACATCAGTTCTCTGGGCACCAACACCATCACCGTGCGGGCCGGTTCCGGTTTTGGCGCACGCGACCAGAGCCGGATCGCAACGCTCGTGCCCTCGGATGCCGATGCGCTCACGCTACTGGATCTGGCCGATAGCGTATCGCCTGCCGTCTCTTCCTCCTCCACAGTGCGCTACCGCAACACGGAGGCCTCCGCCTCGATCAATGGTGTCACCGGCGACTATTTTCAGGTGCATACCTATGAAACCGTCACCGGCGCGGCCTTCACCGAAGAGGATGAGGACACCTATGCACAAGTTGCCGTCATTGACGAAGACACACAGGATACATTCTTCGATGACGGGGTCGATCCTTTGGGAGAGGTCATTCTCATTGGCCATGTTCCTGTGCGTGTCATCGGCGTCGTACGCACGACCGGCGCCAGTTTTGGGCCCTCCTCGCTCAACGTCTGGGTGCCCTACACCACCTCTATGGCGCGGATATCAGGTCAGGGAAATCTCGACAGCATCGACGTGCGCGTGACGGACGATTACGACATGACACAGGCCGAGGCTGAAATCTCCTCGCTGTTGACCTCGCGCCACGGCACCACGGATTTCTTCCTCTCAAATACCGATACGATCCGCGAAACCATCACCTCGACCACAGAAACGCTGACCTATCTGGTGGCGATGATTGCGGTGATTTCGCTCGTCGTGGGCGGCATTGGCGTGATGAATATCATGCTGGTCTCCGTCACCGAACGCACAAAAGAGATCGGGGTGCGCATCGCCATCGGGGCACGACGCTCCGATATTGTCAGCCAGTTCCTCATCGAAGCGGTGATGGTCTGTCTCGTCGGTGGTGTATTGGGCATCCTCGGTGCGCTGGCTGGCGGCTATCTCATCGAGGAGTTTGCCAGCTCTGTGCGGCTCAGCTTTTCGACAACAGCGATTGTCGTGGCCTTCCTGTCCTCAACCCTCATCGGGGTCACATTCGGCTACCTGCCCGCACGCAACGCCGCACGTCTCGATCCGGTTGTGGCACTGAGTCGCGAGTGACGTGCAGTTCTTGACTAAAAAACTAGGATAATCTATCCCATGCAAAAGGCCAGCAGTAGGGCTGCAAGCTGATTCAAAAGACACGGGACCTGGCTCATGAATTATGCCGATGTTTTCACCTCCCTTCTCGACTTCCTGCTGAAAGGCGGGCCGTCGATCTGGGCCATTGCGGCGCTGTCCGTGATCACTCTGGCGCTCATTTTGTGGAAAATCTGGGACCTTGCCTATCTCGGTGCGTGGCGAAGCGGTTCTCACGGGGAAAAATCCCTCGCACTTTGGGCGACAGGCGACACAAAAGGCGCCCGCGCGTTGATTGCAAACCGGCGCGGTTTGCGCTCGCGGTTTCTGCGCTCGGCCTATGCCGCCCATGAGAATCCCATGTTCGACGACGAAGCCGCACAGGCCGAAACCACCCGCATCGCCAAGAAAGATCTGGAACGCACACGCAAAGGGCTGCGTTCGCTTGAACTGATCGCGACGATTGCCCCGCTTTTGGGCCTGTTGGGCACCGTGCTCGGCATGATCACCGCCTTCCAGACCCTTCAGGAAGCCGGTGCCAAAGCCGACCCTGCCATGCTGGCCGGTGGCATTTGGGAAGCCCTTCTGACCACTGCCGCCGGTATGGCCGTAGCGATCCCCGCCTCTATTGCCTTTACAGGGTTCGAAGCCGTGGCCGACCGTTTGCGTCACGAATTGGAAGACATGGCCACCCGTGTGTTCCTGCGTAGCCGTGACAAAGACCGCACCGCCTTGAGCATCGCACAAGCGGCGGAGTAACCGATGGATTTCGGCGCACCCCGGCGCAAACACCGCATGTCGCTCACCCCGATGATCGACGTGGTGTTTCTGCTCTTGGTCTTTTTCATGTTGGCCTCGCAATTCGGCAGCCCCGCGCAGCTCCCGCTGACCTTGGGCGGCGGCGCGTCGAGCAGCTACACCGGCCCTGCACGGCTGATCCGTATCGGTGAGGACGGCTTGCAACTCAACGGGTCCCAGCGCACCGAAGCGGAGATCATCGCCGCCCTGCCCGATTTGACCGAAACGCCTGAAGACATGATCATTCTACGCGCCGAAGAAGACGTGCCGCTCCAGCGGGTGATCGAAACGATGGAATGGCTCGGCTCCGAGGGCTACAGCAATCTCGTTCTGGTGGAGTGAGCAACATGGATTTCTCCGACGCCCCCCGCAAGACACCCACCGAGAGCGTTGTTCCCATGATCAACGTGGTCTTTCTGTTGCTGATCTTCTTCCTGATGACGGCCCAGATCGCGCCGCCGGAACCGATTGACGTCGAATTGCCCGACGCAGGGATCGAGGCCGAAGTGGCCGCCCCCTTTCAGCTTTTCCTCGGAAGCGATGGCACTTTGGCCTTTCAGGATGCCAAAGGGGCCGACGCGGCACTGCACGCTCTGGAAGTCGAACGGGTGAGGGCATGTGCCGATGGCGGCTGCGAAGGGCTTGAAGGCCCGGCCATCGCCCTGCACGCGGACCGGAACGTGCCCGCCTCCGAGGTCGCGGCACTCCTGCCAAAACTGACTGCGTTGGGATTTTCTCAGGTTGAACTGGTCACCAGTCAAAATGGAGGCGCGCCATGAAGCGCATCCTCACAGCCGCCTTCTTTTTGTCTCTGGCTGTCTTTGTCCATTTTGCAGCGGCTGCAATCAGTATGCTGGACACGTCCGAAGGGGCCGAAGCATCCGGCGCGGGCGGAGATGTGCATTTGACGCTTCAGGCCTCCGATCTGGCAGTGGCCGCTATGGTTGAGAAGTGGGAAACGCACGTAAAGCAACCGCTTGATGCGCTGGACACGCCCCAGCCTCCGACGCCGACCGCACCGGCAGAACCGCTTTTGGTGCAGCCCGAAATCGACCTCGCGCCGACTGCGAAGCCTTTGCCTCTCCCTGTGCAACCACCGGAAACGACACAGACGTTCGAGGCTCCGAAGCCTCCCACGACACCGCCGCCCCTAAAACCGCCCGCGCCTCCCCAAAAGGTCGAACAACCCAAAGCCCAGCCAGCCCCCAAGACACAGCAGGCGCGTGCAGGCAGCGACCACAGCAGTCAGGCCACCCGTGCCGCAGGGAGCGGTGGTGGCGCACAAGCGGGTCAGACCCGCGCCTCGCAAGCCGCCGGTTTAACCAAAGCCGCCCGCCAATCTGCTTTGCGCAAATGGCAATCCGTCATCCGCTCCCGCATCGAGCGTCGCAAACGCGCCCCACGCGGGGCGGGGGAGGGCACTGTGACCCTGCTGATCACCGTGGCCAACAGTGGCGCATTGCAAGGGGTCAGCGTATCTAGGAGTTCGGGCATTTCCGCGCTGGACAATGCCGCCGTGGCCGCCGTGCGCAGCGCCCGTTTTCCGGCGGCCCCTGCAGAGTTGAGGGATCCTGTTTTCCGTTTCCAACTGCCGATGCGGTTTGACTATTGAACGCTCTCGCAGGCTTTATTCTCTCGAATTGACCTGCGGGAGATCAGAATTCAGGTTTTATTAACCTGTTTCCCTTAGAATGAGACCTCCCATCACACGGAGCGCCCTCATGCCTCGCCCTCACATCGCCTTTCTCGGTGCATCCGGCCGCATTGGCCGCTTGTTGCGCAAGGCGGAGCGCATTGATGGTGATGCCGACGCGCAAATCATCTGGCAGTTTCGCGACCATCTGCCCGATGGCACAAAGGGATTTCTCTGGCCGGATTTTACCGATCCAGAACCTCTCATCACCGCGCAAAGCAAAACGCCATTCGCGGCAATTCTCGTCTTTACAGGCGCCTCACAACCAGCACACAAAGATGATGCTGAGGCCATGAAGGCGCATGTCTCCTTGGTGGATCAGGTCCTCACCGCCGCAGCACTGGCAGGCGTTCCCCGCGTGCTCGTTGCCTCTTCCTCTGCCGTCTACGGCGCGGGGAAAGGTCGCGCGTTCCGCGAAGAAGATGATCTCGCGCCGATCAATGCCTATGGTGCGGCAAAAGCCGAGATGGAAGACCTGGCGGCGCGGCGGGCGAATGCCGAAGGGATCGAAATATGCGCCTTGCGTATCGGCAATGTCGCCGGTGCGGATATGTTGTTGGGCAATTCCTCCGCGCGCACCGAAGATGATCCACCGCTTGATCTCGACATCTTTCCGGACGGGGCGGGACCACGCCGGTCCTATATCGGCCCGCAGACGTTGTTGAAAACGCTTAAATCCTTATCCGCCTCGCCGCGCCCCCTGCCCGCACGCCTGAACCACGCGGCCACAAAGCCCGTCGACATGAATGCTCTACTCGACGCCGCACATGTATCGTGGCGCGGGCGACCTCAAAGCAACCTTGCCCATCAAAACATCACCCTAGACTGCTCGGCTTTGGCCGCGCTGTGCAGCGGAGTTGATCTTGAAAACACCGCTCGAAGTATCGTTACGGAGTGGACGACCTGTCTGGAGCGAACATGACTTTTGGAAAGCGGCTTTTTGACATCCTGTTTGCCATTGCGCTCGGCGCATTGCTTCTGCCCGTCATAGCTTTGCTTGCACTCGTCATACTGGTGCGAGACGGGCGTCCGGTGTTCTACCTTTCAGAACGCATGCAGACACCGGATCGGGCCTTTCGATTGATCAAGTTCCGCACAATGACGGAAAACGCAAAGGATCAGGGCGTCTCCGGCGGCGACAAAAGCAACCGGATCACGACCACAGGTGCCATGCTGCGTCGCACGCGGCTGGATGAATTGCCGCAGCTTTGGAACATTCTCAAAGGCGACATGTCCTTCGTCGGCCCCCGCCCGCCCCTCCGCCTCTATGTTGAGGACTTTCCGCAAACCTACGCCCTCGTGCTACGCAACCGTCCCGGCGTCACGGGCCTCGCCTCATTGCATTTCCACGAACATGAGGCCCGCCTTCTCGCCACTTGCCAAACGGCGGAAGAAACCGACCGTGTCTACAGGCGGCGATGTATCCAGAGAAAAGCGCGTCTCGACCTGATCTATCAGAAACACCGAAACATCCGTTTCGATCTTCTTATCCTCTTCAAAACGCTCGCAAGCGTCCTGCGAAAACGTGGGAAATAGCCGTCTCCGGTCGCACCATTAACCATTTGTAAATGGAAATTTCCTAAAGTGATTGCACGGCTAGCGGAACTCCTGCGCCGAAAAAACACTATGGCTTGAAACCTTTGAGGCGCGCGTAACTTGTATAGGAAAATGCTCATCGCCGGCTTGACCTCCTTGCCTAGAAACGTCGTGCGGGCGATCCTTCTGGTGACAGACATTGCGGTTCTCGTAATGGCCTTGTCCCTGAGCAACCTCTTCATACATGGCACCGACTTGGGAAGCTGGCCAAGGGTCAACCTTTGGGCGTGTTCAGGCCCCCTGTTACTCGGCGCGGCTCTGATTTTCGGCTTTCGCCTGCATCGCATCAAGCTGGTCACATTCAACGCAAATGATGTCCTGAATATCGCGCGGGCCAACTTTGTGACCGCCGCAGCCTACCTCATGCTCCTCGCCCTTCTCGCGGCGGAACGACCGGTTGCATCAACATTTATCTTCGGTGCAATTTCCCTCGCAGGTATGGTCTCTTCGCGGGCTATCGCCGTAGCACTTCTGAGCCATCTACGCGACCACATGCAGAGGCGTAAAAAAGTCGCGATTTTCGGGGCCGGAGCAACCGGCATTCAACTTGCCGCCGCACTCAACCAGTCCTCAAATACCAGAGTTGTCGCTTTTTTTGACGACAACCCCGCCCTGCACGGCATGGAAATCGGCGGGATTCCGGTATTCCCGTCCAAGAATTTCATGGCGCACATCTTTCATAATTCCATCACGAAAATGATGATCGCGCTTCCAGACACCGCACAACAGCGACGCGACAGCATTATAAAACAATGTGAATATGCCGATCTGGATGTGCAGGCACTCTCCTCTTTCGCCGACATACTAGTTGAGCGCAGCTCTTCCAAGCTCCGGACGGTTGAGCCTCACGAGGTTCTCAATCGCGACAAGGTCAACCTTGACGCTCCGGCGGTGGCAAAGACCTATGCCGGACGCGTGATCATGGTCACCGGTGCCGGCGGCTCAATCGGGGCCGAGCTTTGCCGCCAATTGCTCAAGTGTCGACCCGCAAAGATCATTCTCTTCGAAATTGGGGAATACAACCTTTACAGAATTGAACGGGACCTGCGGGAGCAAGCACAGCAACATGACATTTGCCTTGCTGCGTATCTCGGCTCGGTCACAAATGAAAACCGCCTACGTCATGTGATCCGCACCGAAAACGTCGAGATTATTGTCCATGCCGCGGCATACAAACATGTGCCTTTGGTGGAGAACAACGAGATCGAAGGCGCGCGGAACAATATTATCGGCACCCGAACGCTTGCACATGTCGCTATTGAGGAGGCGGTGGAACGCTTCATCCTTGTATCGACAGACAAGGCCGTGCGCCCTACCAGCATCATGGGAGCCACAAAGCGCGTAGCAGAACTTCTGGTTCAAGACATTCAGGCACGTGCGCCGGAAACGACCTTCTCCATTGTGCGTTTCGGCAATGTCCTCGGTTCCTCCGGCTCGGTTTTGCCGCTATTCCAAGCCCAAATCGAAGCTGGCGGGCCGGTTACCGTCACCCATCCCGAGGTGCAGCGCTATTTCATGACCGCGACCGAAGCAACGCGGCTTATTTTGCTAGCCGGGGCCTTTGCCCGCGGCGGCGATGTTTTCGTGCTCGACATGGGCAAACCACAAAAAATCATCAATCTCGCGCGCAAGCTCATTCATCTGTCAGGACGTCAGGAGTTCGATCCGAAAACAGGAAAAGGCGATATCGAGATCAAGATCACGGGACTACGCCCCGGAGAAAAACTATATGAAGAGCTTTTCATCTCCCCCAAGAACCTGCGCACGACGCCACATGCAAAGATCTTCCGAGCAGAAGAAGACATTTTAAGTGAAATAGAAATTGCCGGATTAATGCGCGAAATCCAAAGCGCCATTGAGAAAGAAGACGCGGGGATACTGCGTAAACTGTTTGTCGCAGAAAGCCAAAAACTGTGTGGCAAGCGTCCCGCTCAAACAGAAATCATAACCCGACACGGCATTCGCCAGTAAATAACCCGCGCGCAAATCTGCATACACAGAGAACCCTTGGTCTCATTGTAAAACTCGTTGCTGGAGCAAATCAAATTATGGGAAAGGCCGCCGAACTGAACTCCACGACAACATCATCCAAAGCGACATTCGGAACCCCCTGCAACACGGCGACAACGTCTCCATTTATGATCACTTGGCTGGAAAGCCCATCCTCCGTCACCTTGACCTCTACATTGGCAGCGCTGGCGTCGTCATCCCTTGGGTCAAGAGCGATGTGCAGCATATCCTCACCTTGGGAAAAGTCGGCGATCACAACCGCATGGCCAACCTGCGTCGCCCCAATATCGAGCCAGAACTCATCAACTCCGGCCCCGCCAGAAGCCATATCCTGTGTATCCAGCAGAAGCATATCATTCGAAGAACCACCATATAGCAGGTCAGCGCCCTCGCCCCCTGCCAGCACATAGGTCGCGTGGACATCATGGCCCGCATAAATCATATCGTCTCCTGCTCCGCCCAATAGAAAGGCAGTACCATCTCCACCATAGATCGTATCATCGCCACCACCCGCATTGACGATTGCCGCATCATCTCCCGCCGCGATGACATCGTCTCCCGCACCGCCAGTCACGATATTCAGCGCCCCTTCCGTTTCAATGCCGAGACGACCATTGTCCAAAGTCAAACGTGCATCCGTACCACCCTGCATCTCGTCATTGGCGAGAACAAAAACCTCCCCCTGATCCGACAACACATATTCGGCGACCTCGCCCGTCGAGGCTCCGGTTGCATAAATCTCGGTACCCTCCGGCATTAACACAACATCATCCTCGCGTCCCGCTGGACCAGCCTCGTCAGGCAGATCAGGATCATTGGGGGCCAGCACCACATCGCCCTCCGCACCCTCCGGTCCGGGTTCATCCGCAACAGACGGATCGTTCGGCGCAATCGGGCCGAAATCACCCAACTCGCTCAATGCATAAAGGACAGTGCCTCCGCTTTCCGGATCAATCCGCTCGACGGAAATGTCACCGATCGGCAGAACGTCGTGGCCCGGAAAAGAGAGGATGGTTTCATCCTGTTCCGTCACATATGACAGACTTATCCCAATTGGTTTCGCGTTTTCATCAAGCATGTGCTCAACGGAAAACGCGCCCTCCCCGTCCCCTTCCAGCCTGAAAGTGATATGATCTTCCTCTGCCGTGAAATCGGAAAATACGGTTTCCCCAGACCCGCGTGACACAAGATAATCATCGCCTGTATCTGTGCCGATTTCGGGCTCGGCGGCCGCAAGGCTCTCATCCACCTCAGACGCATCAGCAATGGTCAATAGATCCTCACCACCATCTGACATCTCGGATTTGTTGCCCACCTCAAGACCATCCGTGTTCTGCGCTTCATCGTCCGGCTCATCCGCAGCCTTCTCCCCCAGATCAGCGACCGTCAACGCAGCGGGGACCAATCCCAGCAATGCCAAAGCCCACAACATTTGCCACGCCTCTCACACAATACCCTCATGCGGAATTTAGGTTTCGTTCGCCAAAGCGAAAGAAAATTATAGGAAAAATTTGATCTAATCGGCCGCGAAAGAGGGCTCATTCTCATTTTGAAAAAAATAAGCTACACCAAACACATCAGACATCTGAAAGAGGTCGGGAATGGCAGACGACAAAGTAAACTTATCACAAGATATCAACGGCCTTAGAGACGAACTGGCGCGGTTGAACGGGCACCGGTTCATTCGCGTCTACAATTCCAAATTCCGCATGATGTGGTTTCAGTTTCTCAGAGGACTCGCGTTCGGCTTTGGCTCTGTCGTTGGTGCCTCAATTGTCGTCTCAATCGTCGGCTTTGTCCTCAACCAAATGGAAGTGGTGCCCATCATCGGTGACTGGGCCAAGCAACTGGCCGGTGAAATCATGACCGAGACCCAGCGCGTGGAAACGGGCCAGTAAAGGAAAAGGCTTTCTTTTTTCAGAGAATCCGGCTAAACGCGCGCAGTCCTGCACTGAATATGCGGGACATACTCTCCAAGGGCCCTGCTGGACGACATCCCGGCTTGTGCCATAACTCAATCTTCTCGAAAGGAGACCCCGATGTCGATTACTGCTGAAGAAAAAGCCCGCCTGATCAAGGAATTCGCCACCAAAGAAGGTGACACAGGTTCCCCCGAAGTTCAGGTCGCAATTCTGTCCTCGCGTATCGCCACGCTCACCGAGCACTTCAAAACCCACAAAAAAGACAACCACGGTCGCCGTGGCCTTTTGATGATGGTTGCACAGCGCCGGAAGCTTCTGGACTACGTCAAAGGCAAAGACGAAGCCCGTTACCAGTCCCTCATCGAGCGTCTGGGCCTGCGTCGTTAATCCGACACAGCGCACGTCGAAATTGAAAGGCTCCTCGGATTTCCGGGGAGCCTTTTTCGTAGAACCGTTCCGATACCTGCCGAAAGGCTTTACCGTGTTTCGTCCACCATGCGGATGACTTCCGCCAGCTTGTGACCGATCACGCGCGACGCCTTCTTTGACGGGTGGATCATGTCCACACCATGAAACGACCGGTCGCCATCGGGCACCAAATTCGACACATCAAGGAAATAGACCCCGTCCATCGCCCGCACCATGCGCGCGATCCTAGTCTCGAATTCATCTCCAAGCTCACGACAGGCATCAATCACGGAATCGACGCCAGGAGAGCGCAGATAGCCCAGATAGATGACACGCGCGCCGGTTTCGCGAATCCTCCACACAAGCCGCGGTATCTCGCCAGACTGACCATTGGGCGCGATCATACGCGCCATCTTGCGATCACATTTGCCACAGCCGCAGCCTAGCCAGAGGTCATTGCCACCACCATTAATGACAACCCAATCCGCATCTTCACCGCGATACTGTTTAGAGATTTTCATCCCGATCGCACCCGTTACCGGCAGGCCGTAGATGATCCGCGCGCCACCGATTGCCCGATTGTCGACCGGTTCGCCCAGAATTTCGGACATCGCATCCGCGATAGAGCTGTTGGAGATCGCGTGCCACGCCATCATCGAATCTCCAAGCGCCAGAATCCGCGAGGTTTCACTCTCCGGCACCGCGCGCGCGGACTCGGCCCGCGCCTCAGGCACAGCAAGTCCGGTCATCAAGATACCGACACAAACCACCCCCAAAACCATAGACATCCATTTCAGGGTCACAAAATCAAGAAATCGCACAGAATACACCCTCGTCTGTAGCTCAAATTTTCAAAGTCGGCACAGGCCAGAACTGCGTGATGCCAAGAGATCATGTCGAAAATTCGACACGCCGGCAAGAAACGCGCAGATGGGGCCATATTTGCACGAAGTCTTTTACAAAACGCTACTTTTCATGTATGCGCCACATCATCTGAGACGTAACGCAAAAGACCCCGGCGTTGTGAGAGTAAGATATGGGGTCGGCGGCAATGGGGCCGCCACGCAAAACGGGAGACCCGAGAGGGCTCGGGAGTGCTCCCAAACAGGATACGCTGAATGTTCAACGAAGTTAAAAAATCTATCCAGTGGGGCGAAGAAACCCTCACTCTGGAAACGGGCAAGGTTGCCCGTCAGGCTGATGGCACCGTCATCGCCACCCTTGGCGAAACCTCCGTGATGGCCAACGTCACATTTGCCAAGCAACAAAAGCCGGGGCAGGATTTCTTCCCGCTGACCGTGCACTACCAAGAGAAATACTACGCGGCCGGTAAAATCCCGGGCGGCTTCTTCAAACGTGAAGCACGTCCGACGGAAAAAGAGACGCTCACTGCGCGTCTGATCGACCGTCCGATCCGCCCGCTGTTCGTCCCCGGCTTCAAAAACGAAGTTCTGGTGATGTGTACTGTTCTGTCGCACGATCTGGTCAATGACCCAGACATCGTGGCGATGATCGCCGCATCTGCCGCGCTGACCATTTCCGGCGCCCCCTTCATGGGTCCGATTGCCGGTGCCCGCGTTGGTTACGAGGATGGCGAATACATCCTGAACCCGACCGTGGACGACATGCAGGGTCTGCGCAACAATCCGGACCAGCGTCTCGATCTCGTTGTCGCAGGCACCAAAGACGCCGTGATGATGGTCGAATCCGAGGCCTACGAGCTTTCCGAAGACGAAATGCTCGGCGCTGTGACCTTTGCACACGAGCAAATCCAGCCGGTCATCGACCTGATCATCGATCTGGCCGAAGATGCTGCGAAAGAACCGTTCGAATTCGAAGCACCGGATTACTCCGAGCTTTACGAAACGGTGAAAGCCGCTGGCGAAACAGCGATGAAAGAAGCCTACGCGATCCTCGACAAACAGGAACGTGTTGCTGCAGTCGCCGCCGTCAAGGAAGCGATCAAAGAAGGTCTCACCGAAGAGCAACTCGAAGACGAGAACCTCGGCGCAGCACTGAAAAAGCTTGAATCCACCGTGCTTCGCAGCACTGTTGTGAAAGAAGGCAAGCGCATCGACGGTCGCGCTCTGGACGAGGTTCGCCCGATCCAATGCGAAACCGGCTTCCTGCCGCGCACCCACGGCTCCGCGCTTTTCACCCGTGGTGAAACGCAGGGTCTTGTGGTCACCACGCTCGGCACCGGCGACGACGAGCAGATGATCGACGCGTTGCACGGCAACTTCCGCTCCAACTTCCTGCTGCACTACAACTTCCCGCCCTACTCGGTTGGCGAAGTGGGTCGTGTCGGTTCTCCGGGCCGTCGTGAAATCGGTCACGGCAAGCTGGCTTGGCGTGCGCTTCAGGCCGTTCTGCCCGCAGCCACCGACTTCCCCTACACGATCCGTGTGGTCTCCGAGATCACCGAATCCAACGGCTCTTCCTCGATGGCTTCCGTCTGTGGCGGCTCGCTCTCGATGATGGATGCCGGTGTGCCGCTCAAATCCGCAGTGGCCGGTGTTGCAATGGGTCTCGTGCTTGAAGACGATGGCGAATTTGCGATCCTGACCGACATCCTTGGCGACGAAGACCACCTCGGCGACATGGACTTTAAAGTCGCAGGGACCGAAAACGGCATCACGTCGCTGCAAATGGACATCAAGGTCGCAGGCATCACGCCCGAGATCATGAAGAAAGCTCTCGCTCAGGCGAAAGCAGGCCGGATGCACATCCTTGGCGAGATGAACAAAGCGCTCTCCGGCGCCGGTGAATTCTCCGCCCACGCCCCGCGCATCGAAACCATGCAGATCCCGACGGATAAAATCCGCGAAGTGATCGGCTCGGGTGGTAAGGTGATCCGCGAGATCGTCGAAACCTCCGGCGCGAAAGTGGACATCAACGACGAAGGCATCATCAAGATCGCCTCCGCCAATGGTGAAGCCATCCAGAAAGCTTATGACATGATCCACTCGATCGTGGCTGAGCCGGAAGAAGGCGTCGTCTACAAAGGTAAAGTCGTGAAACTCGTCGACTTCGGCGCTTTCGTGAACTTCTTCGGTAAACGCGATGGCCTCGTGCACGTCTCGCAAATCGAGAACCGCCGTCTGAACCACCCGTCGGATGTCCTGAAAGAAGGTCAGGAAGTCTTCGTGAAACTTCTGGGCTTCGACGACCGCGGCAAGGTGCGCCTTGGCATGAAAATGGTCGATCAGGAAACCGGCAAGGAAATCGCTCCGGAGAAAAAAGAGGACTGATCCTCTTCTCCAGTGAAATTGAGAAAGCCCCGCTTCTGGCGGGGCTTTTTGTTGAGTTTCACCTGTAACTTACACAGTTTTTAACTGACACGTTATTGCGAAGCACCCCCACAGCACTGCCATAAACCGTAATTTACCTTTTATCACTTCAGCAATGCTGCGATATAGTTTGCACATAAATTGCACTTTTCTCACATAGACAGAACATGACACATAGCCGTCTCGACAAACACTTTCGCATCACAGTCGCCGCACTCACCCGCAGGCGCCCGCAGATGGTTCAATCCCTGCTCGCGTCATGGGGGGAAATGGATTTGCCCGAAAATTGCGATATTCGGTGCCTCATTGTCGAGAATGACGATGAACCACGCATGCGGTCGGTGATCACCGCGCAACCCGTTCTGAACAACGGTGTGGCGCTTGATTATGTGCTTGAAACCGAAGCTGGCATCCCCTTTGGCCGGAACCGCGCCGCGAAAGAAGCGCTTGCACGCGGGGACGATCTACTTGTCTTTGTCGATGACGATGAAACCGTGGCACAGAACTGGCTGGTAAAACTGGTCAACGGTTACCGGAACAGCGACGCCGTGCTTCTTGGTGGCCCCGTGCGTATTGCCCCGCTTTCAGTAGAGCTCACCAGCTTACAGGCCGCCATCCATGATAGCCTGATCCGAAGGCATCAAAAGAAAGAAAAACGCGCTCAAGAAAAGGCTGCGAGCAGTACGAACCCGAACATCACCGCAGCCACCAATAACTGGATTGCCGAGACCCGCCTTTTTAGCGACGAAAACATCTGGTTTGACGAAAACATGCGCTTTACCGGTGGCACCGATACGAAACTATATCAAACAGTAAAGGCAAAGGGGTTTATTACCGGCTGGATCAAAGATGCCTACGTCTATGAGACCCTTCCCGTTAAACGCCTAAGCTTTCGCTATCAGTTCCAACGCGCCAAAGATCATGGCAATAATAGCTTCAATCTCAAAATGATCCAAAAGCCCCAGTCCCGCTATACGATTTTTCTTCGTATTCCGACAAAAGTCATTCAACTCATCCTTTTGACGCTTTCGATTCCTTTCACCCGTGGAGATGCCTTACTCAAGCTGGCCCATAAAAGCGGGACTTTCTACGGCAAGCTTGGAGCCGCCCTCGGTAGACGGTCTCAACATTACAAGAAAACCACAGGTCATTAATCCATTTCAATCTCTAGAAAACCACCATTTCGCAGCTAAATCCTCGACACTTTCAGCTTCGATGTTATCTGCTTTACGCATCATACGTCGGACATGATCTGCATTGTTCTGGGTCATGTTTGAGCCGCGTTTGATCTTGGCCTGAAGTTCGCTATTCGAACGGGTGTAATAGTGATTGAGCTGGATATGATCGGCGGAATAGAACTCCGGTTTTTTTCGGTCCGAGGCGGAGGCTTTCTCCCCCCTGTCATTCACGCTCGCCGTTGAGCCATCCGCTTCAATCGAATGCACCTTGAGCGCTGTGACATGGCACGGGTCGACGATCATTTTGAAATTACACATGCCTTTGAGTGGGCTCATCGGGTCCGGATGGCGGCGGATGTAGTTGGCGATGATGCCGCCTTCCGGCGGTTCCTCAAAGCCGTTGCGCCCGAACATGTGCCACGGCAGGGAAATATTCACCTCACTGTCCAGATGGTCCAGACAATCGATCAAAGTCTCGCCGGATTTCGGGACCAGAAATTCGTCAGCGTCAATGAAGGTCATCCAGCGGAACTGATCACCGAAATTTTGCACGGCATGGGCATAGGCCAGGACCTGATTGTGGATTTCCGCGCCACTGTCCCCGTCGCGGAGCTTCTGGTTCCACGGGATCACGGTGACATTCTGAACGCCCGCCGCCGCCACGATCTGCACCAGAGTGCCATCGGTAGAGCCGTTGTCATACACATAGAAATGCCGCACACCGGCCTTGAGATGGAACCGCGCCCATTCGCCGATATGGGTTTCCTCATTTTTCACGATGAGAACAATCGCCAACCCTTCCCGATCAGGAGACGGTGCCGGCGGATCAATCGCGATGCGCGAGATGGATCTGGTGCGTCGTAGGAAAGATAGCATAAAAAAACCCCATTCGCGAACATCTTAAAAGAGATCAATGTCCGCGAACAGGGCGATTTTCAAGCAGCTTTAGAGCTTACTTGGGGTCTTTGACAAAACGCAGGTATGGCAGTTTCTTGTCAACCGCACCGAATTTTTCTTCGGCAGCCGCATCATCAAGCGACAGAGCCGCGATCACGTCCTGGCCCACGGTCCAGTTCGCAGGGGTTGCGAGCGGTGCGCCGTAGGTTTTTTGCAGACCGTCCAGAGCCCGCAGCACTTCGGCAAAGTTCCGGCCTACGGACATCGGATAGGTCATGATGAGCTGAACTTTCTTGTCCGGCGAAATGATGAACACGGAGCGCACGGACGCGGAATCAGCCGCGGTGCGGCCATCGGGCAGATAGGCTTCTGCCGGCAGCATGTCGAAAGCTTTAGAAACTGCCAGATCGGTGTCGGCAATGATCGGGAAGCCTGCTTTGGCACCTGCAAAACCTTCGATGTCGGATTTCCACTTAACGTGCTCATCGGCACCATCCACAGACAGGCCGATTACTTTCGTGCCGCGTTTTTCCCATTCATCCGCCAGCTGTGCCACGGCACCGAATTCGGTGGTGCAAACCGGCGTGAAATCTTTCGGGTGGGAGAACAGGATCGCCCAGCTGTCGCCAATCCACTCGTGGAAGTCGATCTCACCCTGATCGGTTTTGGCGGTGAAGTTCGGAACGATGTCGTTGATGCGAAGACCCATGGTCATCTCCTTTGCAAATGCGTTTCCTTAAACTTAGATACATTCTAAATTTAAAATTTAAACCCCGCAACAGGGGTGCGCGACAATTTTACTCGGACATCATCAGAACGGACATTTTGCGGTGAAGGACATCCCCGCCCCGCCGTCAGGGTGACGCAACCGCAGTTGCTCCGCGTGCAACATAAGGCGCGGAGCGGCAAGTGCCTCGCCGGTCGCATAGAACGGATCGCCCATAATCGGATGCCCCAGAGCCAGCATGTGAACTCGCAACTGGTGCGAGCGACCGGTTTTCGGCATCAAACGCACGCGCGTCTGATCGTCCCGATACCGCACCACCCGCCAGTCGGTGACCGCCGCCTTACCGGTTTCGTGGCACACCATCTGCCTCGGACGGTTCGGCCAATCGACAATCAGGGGCAGGTCCACAGTGCCCGTCTTTTCCGCCATATGACCATGCACCCAAGCCACATAGGTCTTTTTCGTCTGACGCTTTTCAAATTGCAGCCCGATATGCCGCTGCGCGTGTCGTGTCAGCGCGAAAACCATAACGCCTGAGGTGTCTCTGTCCAGCCTGTGGATCAGAAGGGCCTCCGGGAACACCACCTGAATGCGGGACATCAGGCAATCGGCAAGGTGCTCACCCTTGCCCGGAACCGACAGCAAGCCGGAGGGTTTGTTCACCACGAGGATTTCATGATCCATGTGGAGAATGTCCAAAGGCTCTTGCGGTGGATTGTAATCATCTTTCATGTCAGGCGCGTATCATGTCCGGCGGACATTGGCAAAAATCCGGTCCAGCATGGCGCCAAGATGCTCTGCATCCTCCTGCGAGAACGCATTCGGGAAATCGCTATCAATATCGAAAACCCCCAAAAGCTCGCCCTCTGCATTTTGCACAGGCAATACCAGTTCGGACCGCGTTGAGGACGCACAGGCGATATGGCCGGAGAAAGCCTCGACATCCGGCACAAGCTGAACCTCCCGAGTGCGCGCACAAGCGCCACAGACGCCTCGGGAAAACGGAATGACAAGACACCCGTGCCCGCCCTGATAGGGGCCGATCTTCAACACATCCTTCTCAACCACCCGATAGAACCCCGTCCAGTGGAACCGTTCATCCGACTGGTGCACCTCACAGGCCAGCGTCGCCATCAAAGCCACCTCATCCGTCTCTCCCGCACAAAGCGCATCAATTCGTGCGGACAGGCCAGCGTAGTCGGTCATGATTTTCTCCACTTTCTTCGTCTCGCAAAGCTTTTGGTAAGGTTTTGTCCCTAGGATCAAGTCCAATTTAGCCTTTGCCTTCGACTGGACTTCAAACAAAAGCCCGCCGAAAGCAAATCACTTTACGGCAATAGGGTATGGCACATGCAACTGACACATCAGGACTATGATGGGCTGCGCGTTGTCCGCGTAGATGAAACGCGAATTGACGCGGCCTGCGCCATTCAGTTCAAGGATGCAATGCGCGCGCTAAGCGACAGTGGGCCTGCGCGTATTATACTGGATATGAGGCGTGTCGAATTTCTCGACAGTTCGGGTCTTGGCGCCGTTGTGGCGACCCTCAAAGCGATCCGGCACGGGCAGAGTCTGGACCTTGCGGCGCTGCATCCCACGGTGATGCGGGTCTTTCACCTGACCCGTATGGATACAGTTTTCACAATCCATCCGGACGTAACTACGGCCATCGAGGGAATCGCGAATGCATCCTGAGGGGAACCGCACTTGCGAGCCCTCACCAAAGGCCCGCAACGTCCCGAAAGATCATGAGTTGAGGCTGGTTTTGCCGGCAAAAATGGCCGCCGTCCGGCGGAGCCTACAAACGATCAAACATAGCGAAAGGCTTTCGGGACTGCCCTTTGACACGCTTTCCAACCTCGAAATCATCCTCGCGGAAGCGCTCAACAATGTCGTCAAACATGCCTATGCAGGACATCCGAACGGGATCATCGAACTTCATCTGTCCCGCTCCGAACACGGTCTGCATTGCGTGATATGTGACACAGGTCAGCAAATGCCCAACGGGGTGCTACCGTCAGGCCGGCAAGCCGATCTCAATTGCGCGATCGCGGATTTACCAGAGGGGGGATTTGGCTGGTTCCTCATTCGAAAACTGGCGCATGAGGTGGGCTATACCCGTGAAAACGGCCAAAACAGGCTGTGTTTCAGCATGGAGGTCCGACCCAACGCGCCGCCTGAACCGTGACCCAAGCCCGTCCCGCGCGAATGCAAAGCCGTCAATTCAATTGGAAATGCAGGGGATAGGCCCCGTCACAGAACGGACCGAACAAATCCGGAAGGTCGGGGTGTTCAACCGGTTCGCCCGAATAATCGGCCACAAGGTTCTGTTCGGAAACATAAGCGACGTAATAACTTTGGTCGTTTTCCGCGAGCAGATGATAAAACGGCTGGTCCTTGTCCGGTCGAACGTCTTCGGGAATGGCCGCATACCACTCGTCCGTATTGGAAAACATCGCGTCCACATCGAACACCACACCGCGAAAGCTATGCTTGCGGTGGCGCACAATCTGGCCCAGATGATATTTCGCCCGTGTTTTCATCATAACATTGCAACCCCTATGGTTGGTTAGTAGACCCTAAAAACAACGGCTGTCCACGGGGGAAGGCCAAAGAATTGGGAAACAGTCTGTGAACCTTGTCGTGACAGTGCTTGAAATCGTGACCCCTGTGTTCCTTCTGGCGCTGGTCGGGTTCACTTGGGTGAAGACCGGTCACGAGTATCGGCTGGAGTTCGTCACCAAGCTGACCATGACGCTGTCCGTCCCCGCGCTGATCTTTACCGCGCTCGTTAATGCCGACATCGAACCCGCCGCGCTGAAGGCCCTCTCCATTGCCTCTGTGGTCGCATATGGCGGCGTGACGGTTGCCGCGTGGCTCGCGATCAAACTGCTGCGCCTCGACGCGCGCACCTACCTTGCCCCGCTAATTTTCGGCAACACGGGCAACCTCGGCCTGCCGCTTGCGCTGTTTGCCTTTGGCGAAGCGGGGTTGAGCTATGCCGTGGTGGTCTTTGCTGTCATGGCGCTTTGGTCCTTCACCTTCGGGGTCTATGTCACAGCGGGCGGCGGTTCGCTCGTCAAGGCCTTCAAAGAGCCTCTGGTTTGGGCCACTGCACTGGGCGCGCTGTTTCTGTGGCAAGGCTGGACCCTGCCCCGTTTTGCCATGAACACGCTCGAACTTCTGGGCCAGATCGCCATCCCGCTCATGCTGATCACGCTAGGGGTCGCGGTGGCGCGTCTACATCCACACGGGCTTGGCCGCGCCGCCATCATTGCTCTGGGCAAAGCCATCCTTTGTGCCGGCATCGCCGCGCTGGCCGGCCTGTTCTTCGGCCTCGCCCCAGTGCCGCTGGCCGTGCTCGTCGTGCAGGTCGCCACACCCGTTGCCGTGACCTCCTACATGCTGGCGGAAAAATACGGCGCCAATTCCGATGAGGTCGCAGCCCTCGTCGTCTCCTCGACATTGCTCTCCGTCCTCTATCTGCCACTCCTACTTGCCATTCTGATCTGAACAGTGGGAAATTGTTCACAGGAATGCCATTTCACAGACGGGCAGAATCCTCTATGATCTCCGGAAATAACAAGCGAGAGGCAGGTATGAGCAGACGTCTTCGCGCATTGGCTTTATGTCTACTGGTTGCCGCCTGCGGTGGAAATTACTCCGCACCGCGCAATCTGGATAACGCCTGCGCCATTGTATCCGAACGCCCGAGATACCATCGGGCCATGAAAAAAACGGAGCGCAAATGGGGCGTTCCGATCTATGTGCAAATGGCCACGTTCTATCAGGAAAGCAAATTTATCGGTGACGCGCGCACGCCCTATCGTTTCGTGCTTGGTGTAATTCCGATGGGCCGTCAAAGCTCGGCCTATGGCTATGCACAGGCGCTGGATGCAACCTGGGATGAATATCGCCGCGAGGAAGGTGGCTGGGGCGCGAAACGCGACCGGATCGAAGACGCCACCGATTTCATGGGCTGGTATATGAACCAGACCTACGAAGATCTCGGCATCTCCAAAGCCGACGCCCGCGCACAATACCTCGCCTATCACGAGGGGCGCACGGGCTACGCACGGGGCAGCTATCGCTCCAAACCGTGGCTGATGCGCGTTGCCTCCGAAGTGGCCGCGCGCTCCGACACTTACCGCAGCCAGCTTCTGGCCTGCGGCAAGCTCTAAACATTACAGCACTTAGTCAATCGGCGTTCCGCGCCGGTTGGCTTCGGCACGGATATTGAACGTGCGATCGGCCACAGAACCACCAAGCGACATTTTCGTAAGCTGCACGGTTGTCGAGCCGCCCCCCTCATCATGAATGACCCATGCCTTGAGCACAGGGGTCGCACTAAAGATCAGGTCGATATAGCCATAATCCGGATGGTCCGGATCTTGCGCACGCACAATGGTATCTCCGTTTTGCTCACGATGGGACACGACCATTTTCGCAGCATTCAGGTCGACATTACGCTTCAGGATCACGGAAAGCGGGGTCTGGGAAAGCGGGAACCGCTGCGGCGGCTCATTGGAGCCGGGATCGAATACGGCCACCTGGCCGCCGGAGACCAGCACCAGAGCGTCGTTATCCCCGCCGTAATCAAGCCGCATCCGTCCGGGGCGTTTGATCGTTACTTCACCTGAGGATTTCGACCCGTCGTCATTGGTTTGGACGAAATCGGCCCGAACCGTGCCAAGACTGTTCAGATAGGTCGAGAGCGTGGACAGGGACAGCTTTTCGGCGGCTGCGGGAGCAACAGAGGACAAAGCAATCAGGGCGGCGGGCGCAAGAGCGGTCAGAAATCTTTTCATACCGTAGATATACGCCAGATTTGCCGCCCTTCCACATCTCTTCTGCTCACAAGAGGGCGAAAACTGCGTGAAGTCCTATTGCTCGGGCACCAGAATTTCACGTTTGCCCACATGGTTGGCCGAGGACACGACGCCTTCATCCTCCATCTGCTCCACCAGACGTGCGGCTTTGTTGTAGCCGATCGCCAGTTTGCGCTGGATATAGGAGGTGGAGCATTTGCGGTCCTTGATCACGATGGCCACGGCCTGATCGTAGAGCGCATCCTCGCCGCCTGTGTTGCCACCGGTATTGAGGCCCAGAACAGCGTCGATACTGGCCGCTTTTTCGTCCTCCGGTCCCTCGACCACGCCGCCGACATAATCAGGCGGACCGTAAGCCTTGAGATAGGAGACAACCTTTTCAACTTCCTCATCCGAGACAAAGGGCGCGTGGCAGCGCTGGATACGTCCGCCGCCAGCCATGTAGAGCATGTCGCCCATGCCCAGAAGCTGCTCCGCCCCCTGCTCGCCCAGAATGGTGCGGCTGTCGATTTTAGAGGTCACCTGGAAGGAAATCCGCGTCGGGAAGTTGGCTTTGATCGTCCCGGTGATAACATCGACCGAAGGCCGCTGTGTTGCCATGATAAGGTGGATCCCGGAGGCCCGCGCCATCTGCGCCAGACGCTGGATGCAGGCTTCGATTTCCTTGCCCGCCACCATCATGAGGTCGGCCATCTCGTCCACGATCACGACGATATAAGGTAGGGTTTCCGGCTGGAATTCCTCGGTCTCGAAAATAGGATCACCGGTCTCGTCATCAAACCCCGTCTGCACGGTGCGCGAGAACAGCTCGCCTTTGGACAGCGCCTCTTTCACGCGGCCATTATAGCCGTCGATGTTGCGCACGCCCATTTTGGACATTTTACGATAGCGGTCTTCCATCTCCGCCACGACCCATTTGAGCGCCACAACCGCTTTTTTCGGGTCGGTCACAACCGGCGACAAGAGATGCGGGATGCCGTCATATACGGAAAGTTCCAGCATCTTCGGGTCGATCATGATCAGCCGGCACTCATCCGGCGTCAGACGGTAGAGCAGAGACAGGATCATCGTGTTGATCGCCACGGATTTACCGGAACCGGTGGTCCCTGCAATCAGGAGGTGGGGCATTTTCGCGAGGTTGGTGACAACCGGATCGCCGCCAATGTCTTTCCCGAGCGCCAGCGGCAAGGACAGTTTGCCATCACCATAGTCACGGGTCGACAGAATTTCGCGGAAGGACACCATTTCACGGTGATCGTTCGGCAATTCAATCCCGATCACGGACCGTCCCGGCACGGTAGAAACCCGCGCGGACAGTGCCGACATGGACCGCGCAATGTCATCGGCCAGACCGATCACCCGCGAGGCTTTGAGACCCGGCGCGGGTTCCAACTCATACATCGTCACAACAGGACCGGGGCGCACGGAAACGATCTCGCCCTTGACGCCATAATCATCCAGCACGCTTTCGAGCATCCGCGCGTTTTCTTCCAGCGCCTCGTCAGACAGGGTATGACGCGGAATATTGACCGGATTTTCCAGCAATGACAGGGGCGGCGTCTCGTATTCGGCCTCTTTCGGATCGAATTTCAACGTCGGCTGCGCCTCGGCCTGCGCCTGTTTGCTCGGGGCAACCGGTTTGCGCACAGGGTGCTGGACCACGCGTTTCGGCTCCGGCACGGCGGGTGCGGCAGGCTCATAGCGCACAGGCTGCGGAGCCACATATTCCGGTGTCTCCAATGCCTCTTCGTCAACAGGCACCTCATGGAAGGACATGGCATCGTATTCAACGGGGCCCTGTTCGTAGCCGAAGCTCTGCGGCTCATACCCTTCCGAGGCAGACGCGGCCTGCATCTCGGCCTCGGACGCAGGGGCGGTGGGCTGATCGGCACTCACAGACGGGTCAAAGACAATCGGCGCTGGCCCCTTGCGATATTTGGCAGCGGCTTTTTGCGCCGCGGTCAGCGGAGGCTCGACGCGCGAATTGCCCACAACCGCCCCACGCGGCACAGCACGCGCCCGCGCACTGATGGCAGAGGAGATTTTCGAGCGGATGCGATCATCCTGTCCGGGTTCAGTTTTCACATCCGGCGCCAGATCAGGCTCGATCAATTCGGGCTCCAGATCCTCGGACGCATTGCGTTTCAAAAGGCTCGGCACTTTGGCAAGGATCGACGGTTTCGGTTCGGGTTGCTCCGGATCGCTTTCGACAAGCGGCTGTTCCGCACGAATGACACGATGGGTCGCACGCGGCTCCGGTTGCGCCATTTGCGCCTCAAAAGCGGCCTGTTGCTCGGCAAGCATCTGACGTTCAGCACGCCGCTCCTCGCGGCGGGCCGCAGCGCTACGCGCGACTTGCTGTCCCACGGACACGGAACTGCGCGCGCCCCGTCCAAGCAGGTGCAGGACCAGAGCATAGAGCGACACCATACCAACAAGCAGGAACCGCCCCGCCAGACGCAATTCCACCATCGTGACACCAAGCGCAAAGAGGCCAAGCGCCACGGTCCCGAAAAAGGCAAGGAACGCGAGGGCTTTCAGGCTAAACGCCGCGCCGAAGGGCAAAATCTGGATGAGCGCCGCGAGCACTGTGTCACCAAACAACCCGCCGAAGCTCTGGGGCGCGGTTGAGGCATGGGTGGAGGCGTAAATCGCAGCCACGGCAATGGCGATGGGCACAAACACGGCCCGCGACAAAGCGCGTTCCTCACCGCGATGCAGCACGAAGCGCAGCCCCCAAGCCACAAATCCCAGCACGAATCCCCAAGAGGCCACACCGACAATAATCATCAGCGGCGAAGCGACAGAAGCCCCCAAGCGCCCCAGAATATTGTGCACCGGTGCTTCTGTGGCAGACAGCCAGCTCGGATCCTCGGGCACATAAGAGCCCAGCATCAGTGCAATCAGAAACCCCAGCCCCAAAAGCCCAAGGCCGATAAGCTCTTTGCCGCGTCGCTCCAAAAGCGCCTGCGTGTTTCTGTCGAAAAGCGGATCGCGACCACGCGCCTGATAGGATGCCATGACTGCCTCTTACCTTAACCGTACAAACAGTCGCGAAGCCGGATAAGCCCGCGCTGTGTTTCTTCTTTTGGGGCCACAAGAGCGACCCGGATGTAATGCTTGCCGGGGTTGTCCCCGTTCACGTCCCGCGACAGATACGCGCCGGGCAACACCCGAACGCCGGTTTCTGTCCAAAGTTTCATCGCCGCTTCTTCACCATCATTGACGGGCAGCCAGAGGAAAAATCCGGCCTGCGGTGCCTCGGCACCCTGAATGCCGGAAAACACCTCGTCTGCCATATCGAATTTCTCGGCATAGAGTTTGCGCGAGGCGATAACGTGATCCTCATCGGCCCAGACCCGCGCCGACACGGCCTGAATTGGCGTCGGAAGCGGTGCGCCGGAATAGGCGCGCAGGCGGCGGATATGGCTGATGTTTTCGGGACCGGACGCCACAAAGCCGGAGCGCAGCCCCGGCAGGTTGGAGCGTTTCGACAGGGAATGGAAAATCACCACACGTTCGGGATCAGCTCCCATGTCGCGTGCAACTTCCAATGCGCTCACAGGCGCCTCGTCGCGGTAGATTTCCGAATAACATTCATCCGAAAAGACTTTGAAGTCATGCTTCTCGGCCAGCGCAATCAGATCGCGCAGATAGGCACGCGACGCAATGGCCCCCTGCGGATTTGACGGCGAACAGATATAGGCGATACTCGTGCGCTCAAGGGTCTCGACAGGCAAACCGGCGTATTCCGGCAGGAAACCGGTTTCCCGCGTGGCCGGCACAAAGATCGGCTCGGCCCCCACGGTCACTGCTGCGACCGCGTAAACCTGATAAAACGGGTTGGGCGTCAGGACGACTGGCTGTTTTCCGTTTTTGTGTTCAGGGCACAGCGCAATACAGGCGTTCATCAGCCCCTCGCGCGTGCCGTTCAGTGCCATGATGTCGGCCTCGGCCGACACCGAAACACCAAAGCGCCGGTCAAGCCAGCCCGCAATCGCAGACAAAAGCTCATCCGTGCCGTTGTTGTTCGGATATTTTGCAAAGCCGGAGAGATTCTCCGCCAACACATCTCCCACGAAAGGCGGCATCGCATGACGCGGCTCGCCAATGGTCATATGCGTCACTTCACCACCCGGAGCATGCGCGTCGAGAAGACTCCGCAAACGCGGAAACGCATATTCCGGCAGGTTGGAAAACCGCTCAGGAAACGTCATAAAACTGCTACTGCCTCTGTTTTTCCGGATCTTTTTGCCCGGGTGTTTGAGGCCAAGATAACGAGAGCGCAGCCTTTGGTCCAGAGAAAGACGCCCTTGACAGGCGTCCCTGTGGAAAAGCTGTGACTTTTAGGCCAGCGCCTTTTCCGCCGCAGCGCCCAGCCGCAGCAACCGCGCTTCGCTCATGGGAGGCGTCTGGAACAGGATAGCGCAAGACGGAATACCCGTGGGCAGCGTCAACGCCGCCAGTCCCATCAGGTTTCCGACACGGGTGTTGCGCAGTGCCAGAAGGTTCTCCGTCACATAATACTCCGCATCCGTCATCAACCGCTCGGCATCCGGCGGCAGGATCGGAGCCGTAGGCAGGATCACCGCATCATATCCGGCGGTGGCCTTGAGATAGTCATCGCGCAGACGGGCGAGTTTCTTCCAACCAGCTACGAAATCCGCCCCGTTAAAACTGCCCCCTGCGCGGAAGCGTTCCAGAATACGGGGATACATCACATCGGGATTGGCCTCGATCCGGTCGCGCCACTCGGCATAGGCCTCTGTGGTGAACAGAATACCGGACAGGTCCATCGCCTCCGTCACGGCCTCGACCGGTGCGCGAGTGATCTCTGCTCCCGCGACACGCAGCTTTTCAACCGCCGCTTCGAACGCCTCCAGCGGGGCGTCACGAATATCGTCGAAAACAACATTTTCCAGCACCAGAAGGCGTTTCCCCTCAAGCGACGCGCCTTTAAGATCAGGGGCCGGAGACCCGTCGAGAATGGCGAACATCTCGGCGGCGTCTTCCACTGTTTTAACCAATGGCCCCACCGTATCAAACCCCGCCGCCAAGGGCACAACGCCATCAAGAGGGATACGACCGGACGTGGTCTTGAGCCCCACAAGGTCATTCCACGCCGAAGGGATACGCACGGAACCGCCTGTGTCAGAGCCGACCGCACCGGGAGCCAGACCAAAGGCGACCGATCCGGCAGCCCCCGAAGACGACCCGCCCGACACGGCAGCGGTATCATTCACACAAGGCGTCGTCGCTGTCACCGGATTGAGCCCGAGACCGGAAAAGGCCAGTTCCGACATATGGGTCTTGCCCAAAGCGACCAGACCGGCATTCGAAGCGCGACGCAGCACTTCGGCGTCCTGCGTCGGGATGCGGTCTTTGAGAAGCGCAGAACCCGCTTCCGTCGCCACGCCCGCCGTATCAAACAGGTCTTTCCAGGACACAGGCACCCCGTCCAAAAGCCCACGACGCACACCGCTTTGCGCCCGTTCATACGCGGACTGTGCCTCGGCCATTGCGCGCGCTTCCATGAAGCGGGCATAGATACGGTCGGAAAAAGGATGCGCTTTCGCCGCGTCCAGAAAGGCAGCCGTCACGTCACGCGGGTCAATATCGCCCGATCCGATGGCCCGCCCCAAATCGCACATGCTCATCTTCGTATAATCGACCATCATCTCGCCCTTTTATATGTCCTTGCGGCAACCTAAAGCCATTCGCGGTCAAGTTGAAATACAAATTGATTGCAAAAGCTGCGCTACATCAAGCCCTTGCGCTGCGCTGTAGGCAAATCTGTGATTTAGGGTTTCACGAAGTGCTCTCGCGGCGCTACATCGCATGGACAAACCCGCACGGCGCGTCATATTTGCGGCAAGGAGACAATCATGACCTCATCCAAGACAAAGCCAAGTGATCTCATCATTGTCGGCGGCGGGCTGAATGGACCTGCGCTGGCGCTTGCTGCGGCCAATGCCGGATTGACTGTAACGCTGATCGACAGCCTCCCCAAGGCCGCGCGCATGAATGACCAGTTCGACGGGCGCGGCTATGCGCTCTCGCTGGGGTCACAAAAGCTGCTCAAAGCGATCGGGCTTTGGGAGCGGGTGAGCAAGATGGCCCAACCCATTCTTGACGTGAAAGTCACGGACGGCAAACCGGGCGAAGGCCCCGCCCCCTTCATGCTGGAGTTTCGTGATGGCGAGATCGACGAAAGTCCAATGGGCTACATGGTTGAAGACCGGTTCCTGCGTCAGGCTATTCTCGACACTCTGGATGCGCAGCCCCGCATCACACAGGTTGAAGGACTGGTTACAGCGCAAGAGGTTGATTTGCATGGCGCCAGCGTGACCTTGGACACGGGCGCGAAGATCAACGGCAAACTGATCGTCGGCTGTGACGGGCGCAAATCGGGCACCGCCGAACGCGCCGGCATCAAGCGCACCGGCTGGGGCTATGGCCAGACTGCGCTGGTCTGCGCGATCCAGCACGAACGACCCCACGACGGCTGCGCCCATCAATATTTCCTCCCGTCCGGCCCTCTGGCAATCCTGCCGCTGCCGGGCAATCAAAGCTCGATTGTCTGGACCGAAAAGGACAACATGGCCGCCGAGATTCAGGCGCTGACCGACGAGGATTACCTCGCTGTCTTGCGCCCTCGCTTCGGGGATTTTCTGGGCGAGATTTCCCTCGTCGGCAAACGCTTCACCTACCCTTTGAACATCACTCTGGCGAACAGCTTCACCGCGCCGCGCGTGGCGCTGGTGGGGGATGCCGCGCACGGGATGCATCCGATTTCGGGACAGGGCCTCAATGCCGGCCTCAAGGATGTCGGGGCGCTGACCGAGGTTCTGGTGGAGGCGCATCGCCGTGGCGAAGACATCGGACGCGAGGATGTTCTGGAACGCTACGCACAATGGCGGCGCTTCGACGTGGCCACGATGGCGCTGATGACGGACAGTTTCAACAAACTGTTTTCAAACGACAACCCGATCCTGCGCCTCGCGCGGGATCTCGGGATGGGCGTGGTCAATTCAGTCACAGGACTGCGCCGCGCGGCCATCCGTGAGGCGGCGGGCGTCAATGGCGATGTGCCCAAGCTGTTGCGCGGGATTGCGCTTTAAGAGCCTGAGTATTTGGAGGCACAAAGGAAACGCCGGTGAGAAAGCGCGTTTGAGCGGCGCGTGTTACAAAGGCATCCAGAGGGTCAGCCCTCCAGTTGACGCGCTTCCGAGACCAGCATGATCGGAATACCGTTCCGGATCGGATAGGCAAGACCCGCCGTTTTCGAGATCAGTTCTTGCGCCTCGGGATCATATTTGAGAACCGCATGGGTCTGCGGACAGACCAGTGCCTCCAGCATCCGGCGATCAAAAGCCTGTTCTGTTGTTTCGGGCGTTACATCATTGCTCATCACATCATATCCTCGCTGGAGCCGCCATGGAGGGCGAATTCCATAAGCGTTACCAGAGTTTCCCGTCGGGTGGAAAGAGAAGGTGCCTCCAAAAGCGCCTGTTTGTCCTCTGGCCCGAACGGGCACAGCATCGACAGGGAATTGATCAGCAGCTCGTCATCTGCCTGACCGAGGCTTCCCCAGTCTGTTTGCAATTCCTCCTCGCAAAAGTAGCGTTGCAGGAGGTTCATGAAAGCGGCACGATCCAGCCCCGGATCGGCCTCTGCCGCGCCGAGATCATGGGCGAAATCAGCCCAGTTCACTGTGAATTTGCGGTAGGGAGAAAAACCGGTTTCCTCGGACACAAGCCGGAACCGCGACACGCCGGAGAGGGTGACCATATAGCGCCCGTCTTCGGTTTCGGAGAAAGCGGTCAGGCGGCCAGCACATCCGATCGCATTCAGCTTGCCCTCCCCTGCCCCGCTGCGCGGCTGCACCATACCGATCAGGCGCGCAGGGGTTTTCATGCAATCTTCGACCATTTGCAAATAGCGAGGTTCGAAAATATGCAACGGCAACCGCGCCCGAGGCAGCAAAAGCGCGCCGGGCAACGGAAAGACAGGGATCGTCTCTGGAAGGCTTGCAGAAGTCAACATAGCCTTAAACTAGACCGCAAACACGATCAGGCAAACAACATGGAAGAAAGTTTGCGCCGACCGGTCAGAGCAATCGGATCATTGGGCTTGAGACTGTCGAAGATTTTGAACAGTTGCTCCTTGATCGCCCCGTCATTCCAGTCGCGATCCTGCTTGAACGCCGCCAGAAGCGTTTCAACGGCCGCTTCGATCTGTCCATCTGCGTGTTGCGCCACGGCCAGATCAAGACGTGCCTGCATATCGGTCGGGTCGGCCTCGACCTTCGCAGCCAGTTCTGCCACGGGGCCGGCATTCTCCGCCTCTTTCGCCAATGCGATCTGGGCATGCACAGCTTCAATCGCCGCATCGGAGGAAATCTCCGCCGCGACACCATTGATCAGGGCTTCGGCCTCTTCGACCTCGCCTTTGGCAAGGTGGCATTTGGCCAGACCGGCATAGGCCCCCGCGAGCTTGTCGTCTTCTTCAAGGATCGCCGCATAGGTTTGTGCCGCATCCTCGATCTCGCCCGCATCGAACATTTCGTCCGCAGCCGCAACCGCATCACTCAAGCTTTCGTCGACATTGAGCGCCACAACCTTGGCCACAAATTCCTTGATCTGCGACGGCGGCAACGCGCCTTGGAACCCGTCCACCGGCTGACCTTTGAAAAAGGCATAGACGGTCGGAATGGATTGCACGCGCATCTGGCCCGCGATCATCTGGTTTTCGTCGACATTGACCTTAGCCATTTTCACAGCACCGCCTGCGGCATTGACCTCCGCCTCAAGTGCCGGTCCAAGCTGTTTGCACGGGCCGCACCAAGGGGCCCAGAAGTCAACGATCACAGGTGTTTCTTGTGAGGCTTCAATCACCTCCGCCATGAAATCGGCTTCGGAAACATCTTTCACATATGCGCCATGAGCGGCACCGGTAGATTGTCCGAGATCCATATCGGTTCTCCTTTGTATCTGTTTGGCCCTTATATGAGCCTTTCGGCATCGGTTTTAAAGGTCGAACGTGGCGAAGACCGGCGCATGGTCGGAGGGTTTTTCCCACCCGCGCGCATCGCGCAGGACGCGGCTCGAATGTCCGGCGTTGGATATGTCCGGCGTGGCCCAGACGTGATCAAGACGACGCCCCTTGTCCGCAGCATCCCAGTCCCGCGCACGATAGGACCACCAGCTATAGAGCTGACCCTCGGGAATATCCTGACGCGTGATGTCGACCCAGTTGCCGGCCTCCTGCGTCTGCGCGAGATGTTCGACCTCAACAGGCGTATGCGACACGATTTTCAGTAGCTGCTTGTGATTCCAGACATCGTCCTCACGCGGGGCGATGTTGAGATCGCCCACGAGAATGGATTTTTCCGGCTTCTCGGCATGAAACGCATCACGCATCTCGGTCAGGTAGTCGAGCTTCTGGCCGAACTTTTCGTTGATCTCGCGGTCCGGCTTGTCGCCACCCGCAGGCACATAGAAATTGTGGATCGTGACGCCGTTCTCAAGTTTTCCGGCAATGTGGCGCGCGTGACCCAAGGAAGCGTAATCTTCGGCCCCTGCTTCCACCATCGGAATTTTCGACAGGATCGCAACGCCGTTATAGCCCTTTTGCCCCCGCGCAACCATGTGAGTGTAGCCCAGCGCCCTGAAGCCCTCCATCGGGATTTTGTCGACCGGCGACTTACATTCCTGAAGGCACAGCACATCGGGGGCTTCTTCTTCGAGAAGTTTGAGCACGATCGGTTCGCGCAGGCGCACGGAGTTGATGTTCCATGTGGCAAGAGTAAAGGGCATATCCGGTCCTCAGATGAAATTTCGTCAAACCCTATCCCTATGGACCGGATGACTCCACCCGAAAGCCGCAGGGCTAAGCGCAAAAAAATGCCCGACACAAAGGCCGAGCATAAGTCGTGGAACGAGGGACTGCACATTATCACCCCGATGTGCGCGGGGTCTTCACAGGATTAACTCGCGCAGGCACAGGAAAGTTCCCGCACAAGTTAACTTTTTTTCAAATGGCGCGTCAGGAGGCCAGACGATACCCGCCCGCTTCGGTCACCAGAAGCCGTGCATTCGAGGGATCGGGCTCGATTTTCTGACGCAGGCGGTAGATATGGGTTTCAAGCGTGTGCGTCGTCACACCTGCGTTATAGCCCCAGACCTCGTGCAAAAGCACATCCCGCGGCACCACGCCATCGGTCGCACGATAAAGGAACTTGAGGATATTGGTCTCTTTTTCGGTCAGGCGGATTTTCTTGTCATCTTCCGTGACCAGCATCTTTTGCGCCGGCTTGAACGTATACGGCCCAAGCTGGAAGACAGCCGCTTCGGATTGCTCGTGGGTCCGCAACTGCGCACGGATGCGCGCCAGAAGCACCGGAAATTTGAACGGTTTGGTCACATAATCATTCGCTCCACTATCAAGCCCGAGGATCGTATCCGCGTCCGTGTCATGGCCGGTGAGCATTAGAATCGGCGCTTTCACACCCGATTTGCGCATCCGTTTGCAAAGCTCGCGCCCGTCCGTGTCCGGCAGGCCCACGTCCAGCATGATGAGGTCGTAGTGACCTTCCTTGGTCTTTTCCATGCCGCTTGCGCCGCTGTCCGCTTCGAACACGTCGAAATCTTCGGTCATCACCAATTGCTCGCTCAGCGCCTCACGCAGATCGTCGTCATCATCCACGAGCAGGATTTTTTTGAGAGTGGCCATCACACTGACCTCCTTTGTTTGTGCATTGAACGTGATGTGCGCGCACAGGCGGTCCAAAACAAGATTTGCAACAATCGTCTCACGCAAGCGTGTGAAAACGACCGGAAATGTTTCACTTTGTGACAAAGGTCGCTACATGGGAAGCCAGATCAATCCACGGACCCGCTCATGAGCCTCGCCCCCAGCCTCTCCGAACTCATTGCCCGCGCCCGCTCCGATTTGCGGATGGGTATGCCCGTTGTTCTGCGTTCCGACAGCGGGGCGGCACTCGCGATTGCCGCCGAAGACCTGCCTCCCGCGCGACTAGACGATCTGCGCGGGCTTGGCGAGGCTTTCTTGGCGATCACCGCACGGCGGGCCGAGACCCTGTCTGCGCGGACCTATGATGGCGATCTGGCGCGGCTTGTTCTGCCGGATAACGTGGATGTGGACTGGATCGAAGCTGTGGCCAACCCCGCAGATGACCTGACTCACCCGATGAAAGGCCCGTTTCAATCCCTGCGCGGCGGCAAGGCGCAATGTGCCCGTGCGGCGATTGCTCTGGCAAAATCCGCGCGCCTGTTGCCCGCCGCCGTGATGGTCGGAATCGACAATGCCTATGAACTAGCGGCCACGCACGGGCTGACGCTCCTGCCCGTTGAATCCGCCCTGCCGCTGATGGCCGATCTCGCACCGCTGCATGATATGATTCACGCGCGCGTGCCTTTGCTGGCCGCTGAAAAATCCCGCGTGCATGTGTTTCGGCCCGATGATGGCGGCGAAGAGCATTATGTGGTCGAAGTCGGCCGTCCGGATCGCAGCAAACCCGTGCTCGCACGCCTGCATTCCGCCTGTTTCACCGGCGATATTTTCGGCTCGATGAAATGCGATTGCGGCCCCCAACTCAACGCCGCACTTGCGCAGATGGGCGAGGAGGGAGAGGGCATCCTCCTGTATCTGAATCAGGAAGGCCGCGGCATCGGACACGCCAATAAAATGCGGGCTTATTCCCTTCAGGATCAAGGGTTTGATACGGTCGAGGCCAATCACCGTCTGGGCTTTGAGGACGACGAGCGGGACTTCCGTATCGGCGCTGCGATTCTCAAGGAGATGGGGTTTGGGGCGGTTCGGTTGATGACGAATAATCCGAACAAGATCGCGCGGATGGAGGATCAGGGGGTTACGGTCACCGAACGCGTGCCGCTCAAGGTCGGGGAAAACCGCTATAACGAAGCCTATCTCGCCACCAAGGCGCGCAAGTCGGGGCACCTGCTATGACCCGCCCGTTTTCGCCCACAGACATCGTCGTCACACGCTGGGGTGCGCGGTTTATGGGGCGGCGGTTTCCCTGCTCCATCGGCAAGGGCGGGATCACCGATGCCAAGCGCGAAGGCGACGGGGCCAGCCCGCGCGCCAGCCTCACACTCCCCGCACTCTACTACCGCGCCGACCGAATTTTTCCCTTGCACGGCAACAAGATAGGCCCGCGTGACCTCTGGTGCGACGCGACCGATCACCCCGCCTATAACCACCTCACACGCGCCCCGCTCAAGGCCAGCCATGAACGGATGCGCCGCGCTGACAGGCTCTATGATCTGGTGCTGATCACCGACTGGAACTGGCCCGATGCCACCCCCGGAAAAGGCTCCGCCATCTTCGTCCACCGCTGGCGCAAACCGCGCCATCCGACCGAAGGATGCGTCGCGTTCCGAGCCGATCACCTGCGCTGGATCGCGGAACGGGTCACGCCGAAAACACGGCTGATCATCCGCTAAAACGCGGTCTGCACCCCGTCGGATATGCGTCGGACTTACGTCGGACACTTTCCCAGAGAAGATTCAGACCGGATCAGGCAGGATCAGAGAGAACCCCACACCGGAATCCGGCGCCCGAATCCGGCCCGACAGCCCGACCACAATCAACCCGCCTCAGCCATAATCCCGCTCACCAAAAATCGCGGAGCCGACCCGCACATGGGTAGCGCCCTGCGCAATCGCGGTCTCGAAATCCCCAGACATGCCCATAGACAAACCGTCGATCCCATTGCGCGCCGCGATCTTTTTGAGCAAAGCGAAATGCAAGGACGGCTCCTCATCGGCGGGCGGAATACACATCAACCCCTCGATCTCAAGACCCAGATCCCGACACTCCTGTATAAAGCCATCCGCATCCGCAGGCAGAACACCCGCCTTTTGCGGCTCCTCGCCGGTGTTCACCTGAACAAACAGACGCGGACAATGGCCCATCTCGCCCGCCAGCCGCGCAATGGTCTTGGCCAGCTTCGGACGGTCCACCGTATGAATCACATCGAAAAGCTCCATCGCCTGACGCGCCTTGTTGGTCTGCAAGGGGCCGATGAGATGCAACTCGACACCGTCATACTGTTCCTTGAACGCAGGCCACTTGCCCGCCGCTTCCTGAACCTTGTTCTCGCCAAAGACCCGCTGCCCCGCGTCCAGCACCGCCGCGACCCGTTCGTTCGGCTGCACCTTGGACACAGCAATCAACTGCACACTGTCGGGCGCACGTCCGACCCGCTCGGCCTCCGCCGCAATTCGTTCCTTGATCTCTGCAAGCCCCATTCCGGCCTCCTTAAAGCCTCTGCAAAACCTCTGCGATTCCGATTCTGCACTGACCCGCAGACAAAAGAACCGCCATATCCGGTCGCCAAATCGCATTTTGCCAAAATCCCGCACAGGATGATACAGGCACGACTTGGCCCTTTATTCATAGGGGTTCTTAAAATGCAGGCTGCACGTCATGCAACAGGTGTGTGACCAAGTTGCATCATTTTTAAACCGGCTTGTCACAGAGCGCGGCCTTTTCTTGACCCAAAACGCTTCTCGGCGCATTTCAATGCTCAGGTGTCGGGTAATCCGGCATGTCTGATATTCATACAATTCCACGAGGGAACAAAATGAAAAACATCCTTCTTTCTTCCGCAGCGATCGCCCTGCTCGCAGGCGCCGCTTCCGCAGAAGTAACCTGGTCCGGCGACGCCGAAATCGGTTACAACGATGACGTCGAAGATGGCTTCTACTACGATGCCGGCCTCTACGTGAACCTCTCCCAAGAGCTGAACAACGGCTGGACCGCATCTGCGTCCCTCGACGTTGACCTCGAGTCCTCCTCCGACGACACGTTCTCCATGGGCGACGTGGACACTTCCGACTGGGTTCTGTCCATCTCCAACGACATGTTCTCCCTGTCCTTCGGTGACGTTGACACAGCTTACGCTTCCTTCTCCGGCGTTTCCACTCTGTACGACAACGACCTTTTCGCACCGGCAGACGCCGCTGACGATTACGAAGACATGTATGCTACTAGCGGCACCGCAACTACCAACGCAGGTGACTTTGACGGCGCAACCGCTGGCATCTTGCTGACAGCAACCTACGGTGACTTCTCCGCCGCAGCGTCCGGTATTGTGATCGACGAATACACCGACACCGGTGTTGACTCGCTAGACAGCTATGACGTCTACGCAAGTTCCGACAAATCCAACGGCGACATCGAATACGGTCAATTGGCTCTTGCCTATGACTTCGGCATGTTCAACGCTGGCCTGCTCTATGCAGAAGACGCTGTTAACCTCGTCGCTGACGACGAAAACATGACTGTCCTCTCCCTCGGCGCAGCTTTCGCTGGTGCTGACTTCGGCTTCTCCTACATGGATACCGATGATGTCACTGGTTTCGGTATCGACGTGTCCTACCCGGTTGGTCCGGTCACGCTCGGCGCTTACTACGTCTCCTATGACTTCGACTCCGCTACCGGCGTAACCGAAGACGACGCTTACGGCGTCTCCGTGGACTACGCAGATGGCCCGATCACGGTTGCTGCTTACTACGAAGAAATCCTCGGCGAAGAAGAGTACGCTGTTGAAGGCGCATACGACTTCGGCATGGGTCTTGTTGTGACTGCTGGTTACATCGACGGTGACGACACCGACGACAACGACTTCGCATCCTACATCGTAGCTGAATACGACCTCGGCGGCGGCGCTTCCTTCCTTGCTTCCTACGCTGATGCGACCAACTACGACGAGTCCGGCGACCTTGACGACATCGACACTGGTGTTAACGGTTACGAGCTGAACTACGGCGCTACGCTGGCTCTGTCCTTCGAATTCTAATTCCTGACGGAATTGAAATTCTTCAAGGGCCGCTCATCACGAGCGGCCCTTTCCTTTTGTGAGGGGCCTTTTGCCTTGAGGCATTTTCGGGCCTTGTCCCTTTTGCGCTTGGGCGATACGGTTGCGGCGATATCTTGAAAGGGAGCCTTTGATGTTTCGCCCACCCTATGTTTTGGCCTCTGCGCTGATTGCCGGATTCACGCTCACAGGCTGTGGCGCTTTTGACAGCGTCGGCTCTATCGGGGACAGCACCGGTTCCCTGCCGTTTTCCGGCGGCAAGAAGGAGACGGTTGTCACCACGGATGGCGCGGTGGAGACCGTGGACACGAAGACCACGGGTCAGGTTGTCGAGATTCCCAATGGCGAGACCATCGTGATTGAACAGTCCAAGCGACGCACGCTTTTCGGCGGCGGGCGCGGGTCTGTATCCGACACGGTTCAGGTGAACAAATATATCTGGAATGCGGCGCTGGATGTGTTGTCCTTCCTGCCTGTGCAGGAGGCCGATCCGTTCACGGGTGTGATCATCACCGGATACGGCACGCCTCCGGGTGGCGGTCGTGCTTACCGTGCGGTGATTCATGTGACCGATCCGGCGCTGGATGCGCGCACGTTGAATGTGTCGCTTTACACGCGCGGCGGTGCGGTGAGCGACGAGACGGTTCATGCCGTGGAAGATGCGATTTTGACCCGCGCGCGGCAGTTGCGGTCGGGCAAGTAAAGTTGCGAAGTCAACAAGGCCTCTGGACCCCGGAGAGCCAAGGATTTATGACCACGCCGGGCCCAGGATGCCCGGCGTTTGTCTGAGATTAAGGATGTGACCATGAGCCGCTACGCGCCCAGCGAGATCGAACCCAAATGGCAGACCGCCTGGAATGAGGCGGATGTGTTCCTCGCCCAGCGGGACGAGAGCAAGCCGAAGTATTATGTGTTGGAGATGTTCCCCTACCCGTCGGGGCGCATACACATCGGGCATGTGCGCAACTACACGATGGGCGATGTTGTGGCGCGTTACAAGTCGTCGACCGGTTTCAACGTCTTGCATCCGATGGGGTTTGACGCCTTCGGGATGCCTGCGGAGAATGCGGCGATGGCCTCGGGCGGTCATCCGAAGACATGGACCTACAACAACATCGACACGATGGTTGACCAGATGAAGCCTCTGGGCCTGTCGATCGACTGGACGCGGATGTTTGCGACCTGTGATCCGGAGTATTACGGCCAGCAGCAGTCCATGTTCATCGACATGCTAGACAAGGGTCTGGTCTATCGCAAGAACGCCACGGTGAACTGGGATCCGGTGGATATGACGGTTCTCGCCAACGAGCAGGTGATTGACGGCTGCGGCTGGCGCTCCGGCGCGCCGGTGGAGCGCAAGGAATTGACCCAGTGGTTCTTCAAGATTTCCGACTATTCCGAAGACCTTCTGAGCGCGATTGACGGGCTGGACGACTGGCCCGACAAGGTCAAGACGATGCAGAAAAACTGGATCGGCAAGTCGCGCGGCTTGCAGTTTGCCTTCTCCGTGACCGAACCGACCGCCCACACCGACCGGATCGAGGTCTACACGACCCGCCCCGACACGCTGATGGGCGCATCCTTTGTGGGGATTTCGGCGGATCACCCGCTGGCCAAGGAACTGGCCGAGCAAAACCCCGAGATCGCGGCCTTCTGCGAGGAATGTCGCAAGGGCGGCACCACGGAAGAGGCGATTGAAAAGGCCGAAAAGCTGGGGCTGAACACTGGCCTGACCGTGCGCCACCCGTTTGACACCTCTTGGGAACTGCCGGTCTATATCGCCAATTTCATCCTGATGGATTACGGCACCGGCGCGATTTTCGGCTGCCCCGCGCACGACCAGCGCGACTTTGACTTCGCGACCAAATACGGCCTGCCAATCAACTATGTCTTTGCTCCCGTCGAGGGCGAGTTGAACGAGAGCGAAGCCTTTGTCCCGCTCAAATCCGAAAAGGTGAAATACCTTCGCGGCTTTGCGGGCGACGAGGTCCAGACCGGCGAAGAGGCGGTGAACAGCGCGGTTGATTTCTGCGAAAAGAACGGCGTCGGCCACGGCGTCACGAAATACCGCCTGCGCGACTGGGGCCTGTCACGGCAACGCTACTGGGGCTGTCCGATCCCCGTGGTGCATTGCGAAAGCTGCGGCGTGGTGCCGGAGAAGAAAGAGAACCTGCCGATCGAACTGCCCTTCGACGAAGATGGCAAACCGATTGATTTCTCTGTGCCCGGCAACCCGCTGGACCGTCACCCGACATGGCGCAACACGACCTGCCCGAAATGCGGCGGCGCGGCCCTGCGCGAGACGGACACGATGGACACATTCGTGGACAGTTCGTGGTATTACGCCCGCTTCACCGCGCCCCGTGCAACCACGCCGACGGTGAAAGAGGATGCCGACTACTGGATGAACGTCGATCAGTATATCGGCGGCATCGAACACGCGATTTTGCACCTCTTGTATTCCCGCTTCTTCGCCCGCGCGATGAACGAGACAGGGCATCTGCCGGACAAATCCCGCGAACCGTTCAATGCGCTGTTCACGCAGGGCATGGTGACACACGCGATCTACAAGACCACAGGCGCGGATGGCCGTCCGGTGTATCACTACCCCGAAGAGGTCGAGTTGCGTGACGGCAAGGGCTTTTTGAAAGATGGCACCGAAGTCGAGATCGTGCCCTCCGCCAAGATGTCCAAATCCAAGAACAACGTGGTTGATCCGGTCGAGATCATCAAACAGTTCGGGGCCGACACCGCACGCTGGTTCGTGCTCTCCGACAGCCCGCCCGAACGCGACGTGGAATGGACCGCAAGCGGGGCCGAAGCGGCAAGCAAACACCTTGGCCGTGTCTGGCGTCTGGCGGCAGAGCTGGACAACGCGCCGGAGAGCGGAAAAGGCGACGAAGAGTTGCTACGCGCCACGCATAAGGCCATGCTCGACGTCACTCAGGGTATCGAGAGCTTCGGCTTTAACGCCTCTATCGCGAAGCTCTACGGCTTCACCAACACCATCGCGAAATCCAAGGCCGGACGCGAAGCCAAACGCTTTGCGCTCAAGACACTGGCCCAACTCATGTCCCCCATGACCCCGCACCTCGCGGAAGAAATGTGGTCCATACTGGGCGGCGAGGGTCTGATTGCGCAATCGCCGTGGCCGGTGCCGGATGAGGCCATGCTGGTTGAAGACACAGTCACGCTTCCGATCCAGATCAACGGCAAACGCCGCGATGAAATCTCTGTTCCGAAGGATATGCCGAAAGAAGAGGTTGAAAAGCTGGTGCTGGAAAACGATGCTGTGAAAAAGGCGCTCGATGGCGGGTCGCCGAAGAAACTCATCGTTGTACCGGGCCGCATCGTCAATGTCGTCATTTGATCGCAGAACAGTTCTGATCTCGCTCGTAGCCCTCGCGGGCTGCGGCTTTACCCCGGCTTACGGGCCGGGGGGCACAGGTGCGGCCTTGCGCGGCAAGGTGGAGATCGCCGCCCCGAACGGACGCCAAAGCTATAATCTCAGCAACCGGCTGATTGACCAGTTCGGCCCGACAGAGACGCCGCTCTATCGTCTGAACTATGACATCACGACGCAAACGAACGACATCGGGCTGACCCGTGATGGCGACATCAACCGCTATCACATCACAGGGACGGTCAAGTTCACCCTGAGCGACATTGCCACGGGCCGGACGCTTCTTGACAGCAGCACCTCGAATTTCACCTCTTACTCGGCAACGGGGAATTCGGTCGACTCGCTGACCGCCTCGCGTGATGCCTATGAGCGGCTGATGACGATTCTGGCCGACCAGATGGTGAGCGAGATCATCGCCACGGTCGAGCTGCCCTCATGAAACTCTCCGCCCGCGACGCGCTGTCCTATTTCGCCAAGCCCGACAAGGGCAAGGCGGGTGTCCTGCTCTACGGGCCGGATGCCATGCGAATCGCGATCCGGCGTCAGGAGATTATCGAGGGGCTGATCGGCAAACAGGGCGAGGAGGAAATGCGCCTCACCCGCATGTCAGGCGCGGAATTGCGCAAGGACAAGGCGCTTTTGATGGACGCGCTCAAGGCGCAGGGGTTCTTTCCCGGTGCGCGTGTCGTCTTTGTCGAGGATGCCACCGATCAGATCACGGATGTGGCCAAGGATGCCTTGTTCGACTGGCGCGAAGGCGATGCGCAGATCGTGATCACGGCGGGCAGTCTCAAGGCCAGTTCCAAGCTGCGCAAGCTCTTCGAGGGCCATCCGAGCGCCTATGCCATTGCGATCTATGCCGACCCGCCTTCTCGTACGGAGATCGAAGCGACCCTTGCGAAAGCGGGGATCAAGGATGTGTCGCGCGATGCCATGACGGATATCGAGGCGCTCTCGCGCACGATTGATCCGGGGGATTTCCGGCAAACGCTTGAAAAGCTGGCGCTCTACAAGATCGGGGACCAGACGCCGGTGTCGAGCGAGGATGTGGAGAACTGCGCCCCCGCCACGACAGAGGCCGAGGTGGATGATGTGCTCAACACGGTCGCCGAGGGGCGCGCCAACGAGTTGGGGCCTTTGATGCTCAAGCTCGCGGGGCAAGGGATTGATCCGGTCGCGCTGTCGATCTTTACCATGCGGCATTTCCGGACCTTGCATGCGGCGGCGTCCGATCCGGGCGGAGCGGCCTCCGGCATTGCCCGCGCGCGTCCGCCGATTTTCGGGCCGCGTCGAGACCGGATGACGCGGCAGGCGCAGAACTGGGGCATGTACAAGCTGGAAACCGCGCTTGGCATTCTGACCGACACGGATCTGACATTGCGCTCCGCGTCGAAAGCGCCGACGATGGCGGTGATGGAGCGCGCGCTCATCCGGCTTGCTATGTTAGCGCACCGGCGCTGAGCGCAAACGCGGTTTGAATACTGGCGCAAACATCCCAGATAGGGAGAAAAGGAGCCGCACATGATCCCCTATTCCCTACTTGATCTCGCCCCCGTGCCTGAAGGTGTCACCACCGCGCAGGCGTTGAAAAATTCCGTCGATCTGGCGCAACATGCCGAAAGCTGGGGCTTTAACCGCTACTGGCTTGCCGAGCATCACAATATGCCGGGGATTGCCTCTGCCGCTACGGCGGTGCTTATCGGGCATATCGCGGGGCAGACCTCGACCATGCGGATCGGCGCGGGCGGGATCATGTTGCCCAACCATGCGCCTTTGCAAGTGGCCGAAGCCTTTGGCACCCTGCGCGAATTATATGGCGAGCGCATCGACCTCGGTCTCGGACGCGCTCCGGGCACGGATATGTCCACCGCCCGCGCGCTGCGCCGCAACCTGATGCCCGGCACCGCCAATGGCGAGACCTTCCCGCAAGATGTGCAAGAGCTGCTGGGCTATCTGGGCGACATGCCCGAAGACGCCCCCGTGCGCGCCTTTCCGGGGACGGGCACCCATGTGCCGGTCTGGATGCTCGGCTCGTCGACCTATGGCGCGGAACTGGCGGCGATGCTGGGCCTGCCCTATGCCTTCGCCTCGCATTTCGCCCCTGCGGCGCTGGATCAGGCGGTCAAAATCTACCGCGATCTGTTCCGCCCCTCCGCCTATCTCGACAAGCCGCACTTCATGCTGGCGACCAATGTCTTTGCCGCCGACACCGAAGACGACGCGATCTATCTGCGCTCGTCGATGATGCAGGCCTTTGCCAACCTGCGCACCGGAAAGGCCGGAAAACTGCCGCGCCCCGTGCGGGACATCTCGACCGTTGTCCCCGCGCAATTCCTGCCCGCGCTGGACGCCATTTTCACCGTCTCCGCCACGGGCACGAAACCGATGGTCAAAGACAAACTCGCCGCCCTGATCGCGCGCTACCAGCCGGATGAAATCATCATCGCGGCCAATATCCACGACCATGCGGCACGGCTCAGATCCTACGAGATTGCCGCCGAGGTCATGCGAGAGACATAAGCGCCCCTTGCGCAGCGCGCCGTCCGGTGGCGAGGCAGGCGGTCAGAAGATAGCCGCCCGTCGGCGCGTCCCAGTCAAGCATCTCGCCCGCAAAGAACAGACCCTGTTTTTTGCGGGATTCAAGACTGTCCGTCAGGCTTTCAAAGCGGACACCGCCCGCCGTGGAGATGGCCTCGTCCATCGGGCGCATCTCCAGCCCCGTGATCTCCAGCGCCTTGAGCGATGCGGCCAGATCGTCCGGCTGCGGCCCTGCGAATTCCATGAGCAAGGCGATCTTCTCCGGCGACAGACGCAGGGCGCGTTTCAGGAACTTTGTCAGGGTTTCCTTGGGTTTGCGCTGGATTAATCTCTGTTTGAGCTTGTCAGCCGACCAGTCCGGCAACAGATCGAGAACCAAGGGCGCACCGTCTCTCAGACCACGGGTGACACTGTAAATCCCGCCGCCTTCCAAACCGCGCTCGGAAATCACGAACTCCCCGCGGCTCTCATAATCCCCGCTGCGCAAATGCACGCCTTTGACAGGATGGCCGAAATGCCGCGCCATGTGGCCGCTCCACGCAAGCGTCACGCCGACATTGGACGGCGCGAAAGGGCGAAGCTCCACATAGTCCTGCACCATCTTCACCCACGCGCCATTCGAGCCCAATCTGGCCCAACTCGCCCCGCCAAGCGCGAGAATGACCACCTTGGCCGCGACCTCGACAGAACCCTGCGGCGTGGCAAATCCCACCCGTTCGCCCAGCGCCTCCATGCGCCAGTTGCGGCGCAGATCGACGCCCTGATCCGCCAGCCGCCCGAGCCATGCACGCAGGAGCGGCGAGGCTTTCATCGCCTTCGGAAAGACACGCCCCGATGAGCCTGTGAACATCTGCTGGCCCAGCGCCTCGGCCCATGCGATCGCCTCTTGCGGACCGAAGTCTTCCAAAGCCTGCTCCAAGACGGGATGCAGGGGCGCGTAGGCGTGCAAGAATGGCTCAGACGGCTCGTTTTTCGTCAGGTTCAGACCCGATTTCCCCGCCATAAGGAATTTGCGCGCGGGGGAGGGTTTCGCCTCCGCCAGAATCACATGATGCCCCGCCGCCGACAACACATCCGCCGCCATCAATCCGGCAGGCCCCGCACCGACGATAAGCACATCACTGTGTTCCACGCGCTGCGTCACGGATGGACCAGCGCCTTGATGCCCGCGATATGCGCAGGCGCGGCGGCCATTGCGGCCTCTCCCAAGGCGGCCACGGCATCCTGCATCTCCGAGGCGGGCACAAGCCGGTCCACCAGCCCCCAAGACAGAGCCTCCTCTGCGGGGATTTTCTGACCCGCCATCAGGATCATCTTGGCCCGCGCCGGACCGATGAGTGCGGCCAGTCGCTGCGGGTCGGAAGGTTGCGGCAGAAAGCCGAGTTTCATCACCGGATAGAAGAACTTCGCATTCGGGTCAGACAGGCGCAGGTCACAGGCCAGCGCCATGCCGAAGGCTCCGCCCGCCAATGTGCCATTGAGCGCGGCGATGGTCAGACAGGGTAGAGCAGCGATCTTGCCCGACAATTCTTCCCACAAGGGAGAGGTCGCAAGACCGGCGCGGGCCTCATCGAGATCGGCACCGGCGGAAAAGACCTTTCCCGCTCCCGTCAGCACAAAGACCTTCGCCTGATCTGCGGCCTCGTCCACGATCCCGATGAGCCGTGACAGCATGTCAGAGGTCAGGGAATTGGCCTTTTCGGGCCGGTTCAGGGTCACAACCCAAAGCGCACTATCGCGGTCAATCTGGATCATGCCACCACCCCGATCTTGCGCCGGAAATCCTCGTCGCGCAGTTGCAATTCCTCTCCGAGATGGGCGTCCGCCGCGTCCGAGCACATCCACAATAGCGCCTGCGCGGGCCATTCGGGCGGGACATGGTCGGACCAGTCCAACTGGCTCACCGCGTTGATGCCGGAGGCTTTGATTTCCCGCTGCATTCGGGTCGCAACCGTGCCCGGAGACAGGCCCATCGCGCGGATGCCGTTGGCACGTTCTTCAAGGTCCAGCATCGCGGTCAGCATGGCCGCGCCCGCCTTTGAGGTGCAATAGGCGCTCCACCCCTCGACAGGGCGATGGGCCGCGCCGGAGGAAATGGTCAGCACCGTGCCGCCACCACGGGCCACCATCGTCGGCACCACGCGCCGCATGGCGTAGAACACGCCTTTGACATTGATATCAATGAGTTGACCCCATGCCTCGGGATCAATCGCCTTCAGATCACCAATCGGATCAATCACACCGGCGTTGTTGACGAGAATATCGACGGGGCCGAAATGGTCCTCAATGCTCTGCATGGCCGCGTCCAGAGCCGCGTAATCCGAAATATCGCAGGGCACCGCCAGAGCGCGCGGGCCGATGTCGTCGGCAATGGCGGCAATGGCGGGTTGGCTGCGGGCGATCAGGGCAACATTGGCCCCCTCGGCGGCAAACAGACGCGCTGTGGCCTCTCCGATCCCGCGGCTTGCGCCGGTGATGGCAACGGTTTTTCCATCGAGTTTCGACATTGTGACCTTCTCCCTCTTTCATTTTCGACTTTAGGGTCTTGTCTCGGCGGGTTCCAGTCTTGACCCTCCGCGCAAAGCACGAAACTGTACGCGCAAATGTTCAAGGAGATTATTCATGCGTTCCCTGTTATCCGCAACGGCGCTCACCGCGCTCTGTTTCTCGGCCACCCCGATGTTTGCCGATGTGACCCCCGAAGACGTCTGGGGGGCCTATCAGGAGATGATGGCCAAAACGGGCGCAACCCCGAGTGCCGAGGTCGAGCGCGACGGCGACACTCTGGTGGTGCGCAACATGGTCTATGACATGACGATGGATATGGGCGCGTCTTCCGTGTCCTCCACCACCACCGCGCCGGAAATCCGTTTTCAGGAACGCGCGGGCGGCACGGTCGCCATGTGGTTCCCTGCCCCGCTCACCTCGGTTTCAGTCACACAGGTCGAAGACGGGCTGGATGACAGCATGGAAGACGAGACGATCGAGACCCGCTCGACCATGCGCCTTGACGGGACCTCCGTTGTGTCCGGCGCGCCTAACGACATGCTGTTCACCTTCAAGGACAGCACCATCGAAATGGTCAATGACCCTGTGATGATGGACGGCGAAATGATCCAGCCGGGGCTGTCGGCCAAGGTTGCCGGCATCTCTGGCACTTATAGCATTGATCGCAGCGGCGAGGCGCTGGCATCGGGCATCGACATGACCGCCGCCGCACTGAGCTATGAATTCGACGAGATGGAGACCGAAGAAGGTGATCTTGTCGACATGGGCTTTACCGCCAACGGGATGACCGTAAAGGGGCAGGTCATGCTGGCTCAGGGCGAACCGGATGACGCGATGCAAGCGCTCGTGGGCAAGAGTGATGTGAATGTGAACCTCGGCTTTGCCGACAGTTCCACCTTTGTCTCCGTGACGAGCGACGAGCCGAATTCCGGCATGGACATCAAGGCAACCTCCGGTCAATCGACCCTTGCGCTGACGCTCAAAGGCGGCGCCATCGGCTATGATGCCACGGCAGGGGATGTGAACATCACCGTGGGCGGTCCGCAGATTCCGGGCGGTCAGGTCGAGGTCGCGATGAAGGAATACAGCACCGCGCTGCTCTTCCCCCTCGCCGCGTCAGATGCGCCGCAACCCTTTGAGGCCAAGATCGGCCTTGAAGAAGTGGTGCTGCCCGAGATCGCATGGATGATTGCCGATCCGTCCGGCCAGTTGCCCCATGATCCGGCGAGCCTGCGCCTTGCGTTTGAAGGCACGCTGGAAAATGACGTGAATCTCTTTGATGCGGAAGCCATTGCGGCCCTTGAAGCAAGCGGCGACAAAATGCCCTTCACGCTGCAAACCCTCGAACTGCCGGAGATTTTCCTCAGCCTCGCAGGGGCCTCAATCGCAGGCGAAGGCGCGGGCAAGTTTCTGGACAAAGAGCCCGCCGTTGCCGGTGGCATGCCGCCCTTTGCCGGAAACCTCTCGCTCAAACTTGTGGGCGTGGCGGATCTGATCGGCAACCTGACGTCCACGGGCATCCTGCCCGCAGAACAGGCGATGTCGGCACAGATGATGCTGGGGCTGTTTGCCCGTCCGGGGGATGTGGCCGGTGAACTGGTCTCCGAAATCGAGATGACCGAAGACGGCCAGATCATCGCCAACGGGCAGCCCCTGCCCTTCTGATCCCCGATCCTGTGACAACGCCCGCTTGCGCTTTTGGCGCAGGCGGTGCATCTGATACAAAGACGCGACGACAAACGGAGAGACGCCATGGCCCGGAACCTCAAAGACCTGACCGAGGCGCTTCTTGATGCGGCACAAAAGGCCGGAGCGGAAGCGGCGGATGCGATGGCGGTGGATGGCACATCCCTGTCGATCAATGTCCGGCAAGGCGCTCTGGAACAGGCCGAACGCTCCGAAGGCGTGGACATCGGACTGCGGGTGCTGATTGGCAAGCGGCAGGCCTGCGTCTCCGCCTCCGACACACGTCCCGAAACCCTGACCACAATGGCCGAACGCGCCGTGACGATGGCGCGGCTTGCACCGGAAGACCCGACAGCAGGGCTGGCCGATCCGTCCCAAATCACCACAGACACGGACGCCAGCGCACTCGACCTCTGTGATCCGTCCGAGGAGCCCTCCCCCGAAATGCTCAAAGAGGATGCGCTGCGCGCCGAAGCGGCGGCGGCGGCATTCGAGGGCGTCTCCCAAGTTGACAGCGCGGCTGCGGCCTACGGGCGGCGGCAGGTTTACATGTCGGCAACAAACGGGTTCAGCGGCGGCTACGCGCGCTCGGACCGTATGATTTCCACCGTGGCCATTGCGGGCGAAGGCGCGGGGATGGAGCGCGACTATTGCGGCGAAAGCCGGATTTTCGGTGCCGACCTGCCCAGCCCCGAAGAGATTGGCCGCACAGCCGCCGAACGCACCGTGGAGCGGCTTGGCGCACGCAAACCCAAAACCGGTGCCTATCCGATGCTGTTTGACGAACGGATTTCGTCATCGCTGATCGGGCATCTGCTTTCTGCCATCAACGGTCAGGCCATCGCCCGTGGCGCAAGCTGGCTGCGCGATGCGATGGGGGAACAGGTTCTTCCCTCTTCCCTGTCCCTGATCGAAGACCCGCACCGCCCGCGGGCCTCCGCCTCGCGGCTGTTCGACGCCGAAGGGCTGGCCACGCGCAAACATGCGCTGGTCGAGAACGGGCAACTCGCCTCATGGGTGCTTGACCTTGCCACCGCACGCAAACTGGGCCTTGAAAGCACCGCCAATGCGGCACGCGGCGTGTCGTCTCCGCCCTCGCCTTCCTCCGGCAATGTGAGCCTGACCCAAGGCGACAAGAGCCGCGACGAGTTGATCCGCGAGATGGGCACGGGGCTGTTGATCACCTCCATGATCGGGGCCTCCATCAACCCGACCACCGGCGATTATTCCCGTGGCGCAAGCGGGTTCTGGATTGAGAATGGCGAGATTGCCTATCCCGTGAACGAATGCACCATCGCCGGAAACCTGCGCGAGATGCTGCAAACGCTGGTGCCCGCCAACGACGCGCGGCTGCATTTGAGCCGTGTCGTGCCGTCGCTTCTGGTGGAAGGGATGACACTTGCCGGCGACTGACGATCTCGAACTGCTGATTGAGGCCGCGCGCAACGCCGGAGGGATCGCCCGCCCCTATTGGAAGGCCGATCCCGAAGTCTGGGACAAGGGCGGCGGCCAAGGCCCTGTGACCGAGGCCGATCTGGCCGTGGACCGGATGTTGCACGAATATCTCCTGTCGGAACGCCCCGAATATGGCTGGCTGTCCGAGGAAACCGTGGACACCACCTCCGAACGGCTGGGCAAGGAGCGTGTCTTTATCGTCGATCCGATCGACGGCACCCGCAGCTTTATCCACGGCGATCACAACTGGGCGCATTCTCTGGCCATTGCCGAAGAAGGCGAGGTGATTGCCGCCGTGGTCTATCTGCCGTTGCGGGACCGTTTGTTCACCGCCGTCAAAGGTGGCGGCGCGGAGTTGAATGGCGAGCCTCTTCAGACAGGACAGCGATGCGACCTTGATGGCGCCTCCGTTCTGGCCCCGCGTCAGCATCTTGCGGATGAGCATTGGAAGGGCGGATCACCGAAATTCATTCACAAATACCGCCCTTCTCTGGCCTATCGCCTCACTCTTGTGGCGCAGGGGCGATATGATGCGATGTTTTCGTTTCGCGGCACATGGGAATGGGACGTGGCGGCGGGGACATTGATTCTGACGGAGGCCGGAGGGCAGGTCACCGACAGGCACGGCATCCGCCCCCGTTTCAACCAGCCGCACCCGCAGCTTGACGGGCTGGTGGCGGGATGCCCTGCGCTGGCCAATGGCATCCTCGCACGGCTCAAGTGAGCCTGACCGGTTTAGTCGCGCCTAGCGATACTCGGCCATATCCTCTTCCACAGCGCGAGTCATGGCGGAGATGATGTCGGGGTCCGCCGAATGCACCCGCGACCAGTTGGGGATGAACGGTGTTTCCATCGGATTGTCGAGGAACACGCTGCCCGCGAGGATGATGTTATTGGCGAAAAGCTCGACGGCTTTTTCCTCGGCATGGCGGTCCACATAGAGCCCGTTCATGCGCGCATCGTTGAAATAGGTCTCGATGAGATCCAGCGCACCGCGATAGTAGGTCGCCTTGATGGAGCGGAAAATCTCTTCGGAAAACACCGTGCCATCGGCGGCCAGCTTGCGGTAGAGCGCCTTGCAAATATCAACGGACATCCGCGACAGGCCGGTTTTGGCATCTTCCTCGCTGAGGTCCTGATGTTTGTGATCGTAACGGTCGGAGATTTCGACCTGACAGACCGCACGCGGGCTGAGATTGCGCCACGCTTCGGACAACAGCCCGATTTCCAGCCCCCAATCCGAGGGGATGCGCATGTCCGGCAGGATCGAGGTGCGCATGGCGAATTCACCGGCCAGCGGATAGCGGAAATCGGCCAGAAAATCGAGGTAGTCCCGAGGCCCCAAGACCTTGGCCAGCGCCTGAATCATCGGTGATACCAAAAGCCGCGTCACGCGCCCGTTGAGCTTGCCATCCGCGACACGGGGGTAAAACCCTTTGGACATCTGATAGGGGAAGGTCGGGTTGGCGACCGGATAGACCAGACGCGCCAGCATTTCGGCGGAATAGGTCACAACATCGCAATCATGCACGGCCACCACGGCGCTGTCGGCGCGCGAGATGGTGTAGCCCATGCAAAACCAGACATTGCGCCCCTTGCCCGGTTCGGAAGGGGACAGGTCGAGTTCTTTCAGCCGCGCGTCCACCGCCGTGAGCCGCGGGCCATCGTTCCACAGCACCACATGATCGGCCTTGAGGCGCGAAAAGAACTGAAGCGCGTAGCGGTATTGGTCTTCGGTCGCACGGTCGAGGCCGATGACGATGCGATGGATGAAATCCACCTTGTTCAACTCGTCGATGATATTGGGTAGCGCCTCGCCCTCCAGCTCGGAAAACAGCGATGGCAGGATCAGCGTGATCTTGCGGCTGGTCGCGAAGGCGTTGAGTTCTCGTTTCAGGTCCTCTTCGGAATTGATGCGAAGGTTATGCAGCGTCGCGACATGACCGCCCTGATGAAAATCCGCCATTTCTTAGCCTTTCTCGGTTCTTTGAACGTCCTGTGCGATGCGCTCAAGCACCGCTATGTTCCAGCCTTCCGGCCCCGGCGCATGCGTCCGCGTGATCCGGCCTGCCGCTTCTCCGGGCAAGACCGGAAGACCCGGCCCGTGTGTGTTTCTCACGATGACACCATGATCCGCCGCGCAGATCATTTCCACATCATTCGGCGCATCGCCTAGGGCCATTGTCTGCGGTCGTGGATGATATTGTGCTATGATCTCGGTCATACGGTCGGCTTTTGTCGCTCCGAAAGACAGGGTCAGATAGCGCCCGCCCTGACGCGCCGTGATGCCCTTTTCCCGCAAAGCCGCCTCGAACCGCGCCAGTGCCTCCTCCGTGCCATGCCAGAGCCCCGGCTCGGAAAACTGCCTTTGCGCAGCCAGAGCCGCCTGCGCTTCGGGAAGTCCGGTGTTCTCGGCCACCTCCGCAACACTCCAGTCGGAAAACCCCGTGAACGGCGCGCGCAGATCGGCGGGCAAATCCGCCAGCGCCGCCCGTATAGCCTCATGATCTGTCCGCTCCGCCAAGGCCTCCGCCCCCGGTGCCAGAATCCCCGCGCCGTTCTCAACAATCGCAGGCGCATGATCGAAACCCAGATTATGACGCAACGCGGCGATCTCGGCTGCGGTTTTGGAACTGGCCAGAATCAGAGGCAGGTCAAGGCGTTTCATCTCTGCCAGCGCGGGCTTGGCTGGCGCCCATGAATAGCTGTCATGATCCAGCAAAGTCCCGTCGAGATCGGAAAACACGATCAGGCGTGGCGCGGTCTTGGGGTCCGTTGTCATAGGGCCATGATGACGTTCGCACCCGCCAAGGAAAACAGGCGATCGCAAAAAAGATGAAAAACTGCAATATACCGCCTAAGATTTAAGCACGAAGCGGAGGCTGCTTGACCCCTCCGCCGATTGGACTAGGGTGCGCCCATAACATCCCGGAGAGTTATCATGGCACAAAGACTGCACCTCGTGTTCGGCGGCGAACTGGTCGATCCCTCCAAAACCGTCTTCCGCAATGTCGATGACATTCATATCGTTGGCATTTTCCCCGATTATGAATCCGCGCATAACGCGTGGAAAGCACAGGCCCAGCGCACTGTGGACAATGCCCATATGCGTTATTTCATCGCCCATCTGCACCGTCTGCGCGATGAAGAGCAAAACGCATCGCCCACCGAAGAACTCGGAGCGTGAGGACTGGGCCAGATGGCCAAGCCCTTCCCCTATCTTCTGTATTCGGCGCTGAGCCGGAAATCGGAGCGGCACCACGTCGACCAGCTTGACCGGCTGGTGGCGTCCGGTGCCGTGACGCAAGCCGCCTATGACCAGAGGCTTGTCCGGAACCAGCCGACAAGACCGAAAGGCGAGTTGCTCTGGCTCCATGCCGCCACGCCCTATGCGCTGCGTCCGGCGATGGAACTGTTTCACCGGATCAGCGAGGACCGGCCAAACCTGTCCGGCCTCATCACCATAGCCCCCGACATGACGCCCCCCGCAGGCGCGGAAGACGAGAGCCTGTATTTCTCGCGGCTTCCGGAAGATGACCCGACGACCATCCGCCGGTTTCTGGCCCGCTGGACGCCGGACAGCCTTGTCTGGGTCGGCGGCCGGTTCCGGCCCAATCTGTTGCGCATCACTCGGGACTGCACCATTCCCGCCATTGCCATAGACGCCCCCAACAGCGCGGCCAGCCTCGACATACCGCTTTCCATTCCGGGACTGCGCAAACATGTGCTGGGCTGTTTCGACCATGTGATCACCGCCACGCCGGAGGCCACTCTCACGTGGCGACGCGCAGGTATCGTCGATGCAAAAATCGAAGCATTGGGACATCTCGAAGAAGGTGGCCGCGCCCCCAGTCTCGACGAGGAGACCCTTGCCCGCCGCATGGCCGAGATCGGCACGCGTCCGAGCTGGTTTGCCGCACAGCTTGAAAGGTCCGAAGTCGGAGAAATCATCCGCGCCCATAAACGGGCCTTGCGACGGGCGCACCGGCTTTTGCTGACGGTTTCCCTGTCCAATCACGCGGTGACAGACAGCGTTCTGACCCAATTCCAAAACGCCGGAATGATCGCCGTTGCCCTCGACCAAAGCACTCCTATTCCTGAATCGGCACAGATCGTCATCGTCCCGCAGGAGGATGGCAACGGGCTATGGCACCGGATTTCTCCGATCAGCTTTATGGGCCGGTCTTTCGGCCCCTTCGGCGGGATTGATCCCTATCCGGCCACGGCGATGGGATCGGCCATTTTGCACGGGAAAAATGTGTCGGACTACACCATGGCCTATGCCCGACTGGCCGCGGCCAAGGCCGCGCGGTCCGTGCATGATGGCTATGAGTTAGGCGAAGAAGTCGGTCGCCTGATGTCACCGGATCAGGCCGCCTTGATGGCTGGTGCGGCGTGGGAAGTGGCCTCCACCGGCACCGAGGTTACGGATCGCGTGGCCAATCTGGTGCAGGATTTTCTCGACCTGCGCGAAAGGACGGAGGCATGAAGCAACCGCTGTTCTGGTCCAATCCTGCCGAAGCTCCCGGCTGGCAGGCGCGGATTTTGTCGCCACTCTCTGCGCTTTATGCCAAGGCCACGGCCCATCGCCTGAAACGTCAGGGCTACCGCGCCTCGGTGCCCGTGATCTGCGTCGGCAATATCAACGCGGGCGGCACGGGCAAGACTCCGACCACCATCGCCCTTGTCCAGAGGCTGATCGCAGGCGGACATACCCCGCATGTTGTCTCGCGCGGCTATGGCGGCACGCTCGAAGGGCCGGTGCGTGTGAACGAGCGGCAGCACAGCGCGGATGAAACGGGCGATGAGCCTTTGCTCCTCGCGGCTTTCACACCGGTCTGGGTCGCAAAGGATCGTGCCGCAGGCGTGCGGGCGGCCGAAGCAGCGGGGGCGGATGTCATTGTGCTTGATGACGGGATGCAGAACCCTGCCGTCGAAAAAGACCTCACCCTCATCATCGTCGATGCCCATCGCGGATTCGGCAACGGGCGCGTCCTGCCCGGTGGCCCTCTGCGTGAACCGGTCGCGGTTGGCATGGCGCGCGGGGATGTCCTGATTTCTATCGGAGATGATGCGGCTCAGGACAGGTTTTCCGCGAGTTGGTCCGACAACGTGACAATTCCGCGTGTCCGCGCCGTGCTGGAACCGCTTCCGACCGGATTGGACTGGGACGGGCTGAAGGTCATGGCCTTTGCCGGAATCGGGCACCCCGAGAAGTTCTTTCAAACCCTGCGGGAGCTGGGCGCGGACCTTCTGCGCTCGGAAGCGCTCAAGGATCACCAGCCCCTGACTGCCCCGCTGATGAAACGCCTCGAAATCGAGGCTATGGCGCTTGGGGCGCAGATGGTCACAACAGAAAAAGACGCGGTGCGTTTGCCCCGCGCCTTTCGCATGAAAGTGGTCACTTTACCTGTGCGCCTCAACGTGCCGGACTGGTCACCCGTTGACGCACATCTGAGCCGTTTGGGACTAAACTAGCCCTTATTCGGCCAGTTTCGCGTCGAGAATTTCCTTGAGATCGGCATAGCTCATATTCGAGTGCTTTTCACCGTCGATCACAAGGCTCGGCGTGGCGTTGATGTCATATTCTTCGACTTCTTTGGTGAATTTCGCGTAGAGTTTTTCCGCCATATCACCGTCATTCAGACATGCATCAAGGTTCTCGTCGGTCAGACCCGCACGTTTGCCGATCTTGCGCAGGTTCTCGACGATTTCCATCGTGTCACTGCCGCCTGCGAGCCATTCGGATTGCTCTTCATAGAGCATCTTCTGAATGCCGAAGTAACGCATATCGCCGCCACACCGTGCCACCATAGAGGCCCAGAGACCGAATTTGTCGAAATAGACTTCACGGTAGACAAAGCGCACCTTGCCCGTGTCGATATAGTCTTTCTTGAGCGGCTCGAAAACGGTGCCGTGGAAGGTCGCACAATGCGGGCAGGTGTAGGAGGCATATTCGATCACTTCGATCGGCGCATCCGCATCGCCCAACACCAGATCAGGGATGCCCGAAGTGTCCACATCGGTCGCGTCTTGCGCGAAGGCGGGCGTGACCACGAAATTCGTGACAGCAGAGGGATTCAGCAAAAGCGTGCCACCAAGCGTAGCCAAGGCGGTCGTGATCATGAATGTGCGGCGGTTCATCAGTTTTCCTTTGTTTTCTGTCGGGTCAAGAACGACCCGGCAAATTTTTCAAGTGCTTGACGCAGACCATCATCCTGAACACCTTCAGCGAGGGCTTTGGCGCATGAACGGGTTTCCGGCGTCGGTTCCGGTTTGGGCTTGGGTTTGTCGGTCTCGAAAACCGCGCGCCCTTCCGCAAACCCCATCGGAGCGGTTTGCGTGATACGAATATGGCTGATCGCGTTGTGACCGTAGACGGCGTTCACGCGATCCCGAATTTTCGGCAATTCCGCCTGCAACATCGGCGCATAGGCACCGGTGGTCAGAAGCGTCAGCGTGGCACCGAACCCGCCTTTGCCATAAGACACTTTCACAGGGCGACACATGGCTGCGATCTCGGGGCCGATGCTTTCTTCCCAATGGGTCAAAAGCTTTGACTGCGAAAAACCGCGCGCCTCGGAAGCCGCCTGAATCCGCCGATTCAAAAGACTGGACGTTCTCTCGAACCCCCGCTTGCGCCTTTTCACACCGGATTGTATCTCAGCCATGATTTCCCGTCTGGTCTATCTTCATCTGCCCCCTATTCTAAAGAGACAGGCGCGACACGCCAGAAGAAAGCAGATGACAGGACCTAAAGATTGCGTGACGGAATGAAACACAGTGACATCGCAGCGCCGCTTTTGAGGTGGTATGACGCACATGCGCGGGTTCTGCCGTGGCGTGTCTCGCCCTCGGACCGCGCCGCCGGTGTGATGCCCGATCCCTATCGGGTCTGGATGTCCGAGATCATGCTGCAACAAACCACTGTAGCCGCCGTGAAATCCTATTTCAAACGGTTCATCGCGCTCTGGCCCTGTGTGATTGATCTGGCCAATGCCGAGGATGACGAGGTCATGGGGGAATGGGCGGGGCTTGGATATTATGCCCGCGCGCGCAACCTTCTGAAATGTGCGCGGGTCATTCGGGACAGCTATGACGGTCACTTCCCGCAAACCCGCGCCGAATTGCAGAGCCTGCCGGGGATCGGGCCCTATACCTCCGCCGCGATTGCCTCGATTGCGTTCAACCAACCCGAAACCGTGGTGGATGGCAATGTCGAGCGGGTCGTGTCCCGCCTGTTTCGCATCGAAACCCCGCTGCCCGGTGCCAAGCCGGAACTCACGAAACTGGCCGAAACGCTCACGCCACAGGATCGCGCGGGCGATTATGCGCAGGCGATGATGGATTTGGGGGCCACCATTTGCACTCCGAAATCGCCGGATTGCGCCCCCTGCCCCCTGACCGAGAGTTGCGCGGCCCATGCGGTCGGGGATGCGGCACATTTTCCGCTCAAGACACCGAAGAAACCGAAACCCACCCGCCACGGCCATGCCTATGTCGCCCGCACGACACGCGGGGAATGGGTGCTGGAGAAACGTCCCGACAGGGGGCTTTTGGGCGGTATGCTGGGCTGGCCCGGCACACATTGGGCGCAAGAACATGCCACCGAAGCCCCGTTCAACGCCGAGTGGAGCGAACTTGGCGAGGTGCGCCATACCTTCACGCATTTCCACCTCGTGCTGACGGTCCATGTCGCGGAAGGTGTGACAAATCCGCCCGATCACTACACATTGCGCGGCGAGAACGCATTTCGGCCCTCTGATTTGCCCACAGTCATGCGAAAGGCATTTGACCTTGCTCATGCAAAGCTGGAAATTTAATCCGAAACGCGCAGGCCTCTGCGGGAGTTTGATCCAATGAATATGGCCCAAATCAGTTTTCGAAACGCGATGCCCTTCTGGCTGTCGCTCACGGTTGTTCCCTTTATCTGGCTCGGAGCCATTGTCGGGGGGTGGACGGTGATCATCGTGCCGCTTTACGCGTGGTATATGTTCGGCTTCCTCGACGGTATTCTGGGGCTCAACACCGACAATCCGGACCCGAATACAGAGGAGCGCGAGTTGTTCTGGTATCGGGCGATCACAATCATCTGGTTTCCGGTGCAGTTTGTGAACATTTTCGGCCTCATCTGGTTCGTGACCCACACAGATCACCTGTCCACACTGGAAACCATCGTGGTGTTTTTCGGGCTGGGTGTGTCCTCTGGCACCACGGGCATGGTCTATGCCCACGAGCTTTGCCACCAGCGCAACAACATGGAGCGCTGGCTGGGGGATTTGCTATTGGCATCCGTGCTTTACTCGCATTTTCGCACCGAACATCTGTTGGTGCACCACAAACATGTCGGCACGCGGCGCGATGCGGTGACGGCGCTCTATAACGAAGGGTTCCACCACTATTTCCTCCGCGTCCTACGCGAATGCCCCCGTTCGGCATGGGAGGCGGAAAAGGCCATGCTTGCGCGCAAAGGGCTATCGCCGTGGAACCCGCGCAACCCGCATTTCCGCTACTGGACCCTGCAAATCCTGATGCTCATTCTCGCCACGCTGCTTGGCGGTGTGCCGGGGCTGTTGCTCTTTATCTGGCAGGCCATCGTTGCCATCTGGCAACTGGAACTGACCAACTATGTCGAGCACTACGGCCTGACCCGTCGGCATCTGGGCAATGGCAAATACGAGCATGTCAAACCGCACCATAGCTGGAATGCGGCGCATATGGCGACGAACTGGCTTCTGATCAATCTGCAACGCCATTCCGACCACCATTACAAACCCGACCGGCGCTTTCCGCTTTTGCAGAATTATGACGAATCCGAAGCGCCACAACTGCCCTATGGCTATACGCTTATGGGGGTGGCTGCGATGATCCCGCCGGTGTGGCGGCGGATGATGAATCCGCGGGTCAAGGCATGGCGCAAGCTGCATTATCCCGACCTTGCCACCTTTGAGGATTGGGAGCCTTACAAGAACGGCACCAACCCGCTTCCCCGTCTCTGATGACCACAAAAAAGCCCCGCTGATGAAACAGCGGGGCCAAGTTGGTGCCGCGTAGTCAGGTCGCAGGCACCAGGCGGTAACTTTGTATTTTGTGTAAAATCTGCCGTCGGAAAGGCGTCGGACAAGTGTCGGACATCTGTCTGGCACTTGCCCGTTCGGGCCTTATGACCCGTTATTGCATCTCCGCGCGGATTTGCTGGCGCAACACGTCGATCGGAACGTGTTTGCCATCGCGCTTGAAGGTCCAGTAGGTCCAGCCGTTGCAAGACGGTGCGCCTTCGAGATGGGCGCCGACCTGATGGATCGAGCCTTTCACATCATTGGAGACCAATGTCCCGTCAGCGCGCACTTTGGCGGTGCTGCGACCGTTCATGGAAACCAGCTCTTCACCCGGACGTAGCATCCCGCGCTCCACAAGCTGACCGAAAGGCACACGCGGCTCGGCACGTTTCGAGGTCGAAACACGCAGCGCGTCCTTGTCGAACTTGCGCACGGAAGCGATGCGTTTTTCGGCCACCTTGCGATATTTCTCTTCGCGTTCGATCCCGATGAACTCGCGCCCCAGCATCTTGGCCACCGCACCCGTGGTGCCCGTGCCGAAGAACGGATCGAGAATCACATCGCCCGGATTCGTCGTGCCGACGATGACACGGTGCAACAGGCTCTCCGGCTTTTGCGTCGGGTGGGCCTTGTCGCCGTTATCATCCTTGAGACGCTCGCCGCCGTTACAGATCGGCAGAACCCAGTCGGAACGCATCTGGATGCCTTCGTTGAGGGCCTTCATCGCTTCGTAGTTGAAGGTGTATTTCGCCGCTTCGTTCTTCGACGCCCAGATCAGCGTCTCATGCGCGTTGGTCAGGCGTTTGCCACGGAAGTTCGGCATCGGGTTGGACTTGCGCCACACAACATCGTTCAAAATCCAGTACCCCTGATTCTGAAGCTCCGCACCGAGGCGGAAGACATTGTGATAGGAGCCGATCACCCAGATTGCGCCATTCGGCTTGAGAATCCGGCGCGCGGCCTTGAGCCATTCACGGGTGAAATTGTCATAAACCTTGAAACTGTCGAACTGGTCCCAAGCATCATCCACCGCATCCACTTTGGAATTGTCCGGACGGTGCAAATCCCCCCGCAGTTGCAGGTTATAGGGCGGATCAGCGAAAATCAGGTCGACCGACTCTTCGGGAAGAGCGTTCATCACCTCGATGCAATCGCCAGCCAATATCTCATTGATCGGGAGCGAATTCGCTCCCTTGCGGATCGTTGTCTTCATCTTCTGCCTCATAATCGCGCCCCTTATGGGACGTCGTTTTAACGCGTCATTTTTGACGTCATTTATGGCTCTAAAGATGAGTCATTGCTGATTCCCAGTCAATTTCTTTTTCGAATCAGTCACTTAACTTTTTATCTTGATACAAGATGTTGTGTATCGGCTTGAAGGAACGTCTATGGTGTGGGGTCACACCAAAATCTCGGAGTCCCTCCAGATGCAGTTTGGTGCCGTAACCTGCGTTTTTCTCCCAACCATATCCCGGATACTGTTGCGCCAAATCCACCATCAGCCTGTCACGCCAGATTTTCGCAACAATCGAAGCGGCAGAAATCGACACCGAACGGGCATCGCCTTTGACAATCGCTTCGGCATCCAGCCCGAAAGCAGGCGGCACCTTATTGCCATCGACCAGCACATAATCGGCGCCGCCCTTGAGCCCCGCCACGGCACGTTCCATCGCGCGCAGGCTGGCCTGAAGGATGTTGATCTCGTCAATCTCCTCGACCGAGCAGGAGGCAATGGAAACATCGGCTCTGGCGCAAATCTCGTCATAGAGCCCTTCGCGCCGTTTGGCACTCAGGGCCTTGGAATCATTGAGACCTGCGGGAATGTCATCGGGGTCGAGCCAGACCGCCGCCGCCACTACGGGACCGGCCAAGGGGCCACGGCCCACCTCGTCCACCCCGACGATACGGGTGTAACCACGCCGCGCGGCGGCCTCTTCGAAACTATAATCGGGGACTGTTTTTACCATACCCTTGTGAATCCCATAGCGCCCCGTTGCGCAAGAAAAAACGGGAGGGACCAGCCCTCCCGCAAGGTGACGCGACACATGGGGACACGAAATCGCGTATCTGCTCGATTTGATATTCAGGCTGTCCGCTTAACGCCGGACGCTGTAGCCGAAATTACTCAGACACCCGACATCATAGGCGTCTTTCTTGCCATGACGTGTGTTGACGCGGGTCTCACAGGCGCGCGGGAGCTGCGCGGTTCTGACCTTGTGGCCTTTCTGGCGCTCCAGACAGTTTTCCATCGCCACCAGACGGTGTTTGCTGCCATGGCCCGCGCTCATCACACATTGGTTCGGGATCTGAACACGATGGCGCGCAGGGGCGGGCCGTTTGTGCGGGTGTGAACTGGAGACGCTCACTTTCGAGTCGTTTTTGTCATCCAGCGCCTTGCCGATCACAAAGAGAGTCAAAAGCCCGCCCAGCGCCAGAGCCGCCTCCTTTTCCCCTGCACGCGCCGGAGCGGCGGAGAACCCTGCGGTGGCGATGGAGAGCGCGAGAAGCCCTGCGGTAAATCTGGTCAGTTTCATCGGTCGTCCTTTCAAATCCTGCGGCCCTGTTGTTGCGGGCAATGAGGTGATGGGACGGTGATCGCCTGTTTCGCGAAAATCGCTCAATAACAGTGAAATGTCATCGGATAACAGGCGCGAAAACCGGCTTTGCTATTGAATAACATCTTTGAAAATCACAAGGTCGCAGGCATGAAAAAACTTGTTCTCCCCCTTATCTTTGCGCTCGCCACCCTTCCGGGTCTGGCCGATGCCGCCTGTTACGCCAGCTACAAGGCCAAACGTGACAACCCGCTGAAACTGCATTTCGGTGTGGCCGAGGTGAGTGACAGTCAATGCACCAAAGCCGCCGCGGCAAAAGCGCTTTCCCCCCGTCTCGAAAAAGCGGGCTGGCATCTTTTGTCCATCGTCGCGATGATCCCGAAAGACAAACTGGGCGAGGTGAAGGCTGATGCTGGCGACTATTTCCTCCGATACTGACAGCCGCAAGGTGTCACGGGTGGCGATCTACGGGATTGTGGCGATTGTCGCGATCCTGCTGGTGGCGGCTGTGTTGCTGTTTTTGAATCTGCCGGATGCCAACGCCTTCAATGCGCGGGTCGAGCGGATCTTTGTCGAGAACGATTTGAGAACGCAGGCGGAGATCAAACTGCTGGAGATTCTCGCGCAATCGGGCACCTCCTTTTCCGATGTGCTCACATCATATCGCATGGTGATTTTCGTGCTTCTGATCTTCTCCACCGCGCTGCTGATCGCCGCACTCGTGTTCCTTGTGATGATCGTCGCGTTGAGCCGCCGGATGAGCGAGATCGAGAAACGCGGGATCGAAGTGTCGTCTCTGTTGATTTCCAGAGCGGAGAACACCGTCTATCTGAACAACATGGAATTCAAACTGACCCCTGCCGCCATCGAAACGCTGTCGGTGCTCGCGGAGGCGCGGCTTGATGACGATGTGCTTTCTGGCGCGGAGATTGAGGCGGTGATTTCCGGTCGCAAGGAATCGGATTGCGACGAGGCCGCAGGAGCCACCCGCATCAAACGCCTGCGCGACACGCTGGGCAACCAGATGGTGAGCGAGCTACTGGTGAAGAACATCGCGCGCAAGGGCTATATGCTCTCCTGCCCGCGGGACGTTATCAAGATGGTCTGAAGCGCGGGTCTGGCGCAACCCGCCTGTGTCTCTCCCCCTGTGTCTCTTCCTTTGCGACACAAGGTCATTGCGACCGGCTTTCGCGCTCTCGGGGCTTGCCTGATCTCGCGCACAGGCGTATCGAACACGGCATGTTTACAGTCTGCGCTCTCTATCACTTCACCCGCTTCGAAGACCCCGCCGCTCTGCGCGAGGGTCTGTTGGATCTTTGTCTGTCCGAAGGGATCACCGGATCGCTGCTTTTGGCGAAAGAGGGGATCAACGGCACGGTGGCCGGTCCGACGCCCGCCGCGATTGACCGGCTGGTGGCGCATATCCGCACGCTGCCGGGATGTGCCGATTTCGAATACAAACTCTCGACGGCGCAGGACCAGCCGTTCCTGCGGATGAAAGTGCGGCTCAAGAAAGAGATCGTCACGATGGGGCAGCCGGATGTCGACCCGAAAGCACGGGTCGGACATTATTGCACCCCCGAAGAATGGAACGAGCTGATCTCCTCGGATGATGTGGCCGTGATCGACACGCGCAACGATTACGAGGTCCAGATCGGCACGTTCAAGGACGCCATCGACCCGCAGACCAAGACATTCCGCGAATTCCCGCAATGGTGGGAAGAGAACAAGAACCGGTTCCACAACAAACGGATCGCCATGTTCTGCACCGGCGGTATCCGCTGCGAGAAATCGACGAATTACCTGTTGGGCCAAGGGATCGACGAGGTCTATCACCTCAAGGGCGGCATCCTGAAATATCTCGAAGAGGTGCCCGAGGAAAAGAGCCTTTGGGAAGGGGACTGTTTCGTCTTCGACCAGCGTGTGTCGATCGGACACGGGTTGGCCGAAGGGCCGCATGAACTGTGCCACGCCTGCCGCCGCCCGATCCTGCCCGAAGACAAACAACGCCCCGAATATGAAGAGGGCGTGTCCTGTCACCAGTGTTTCCACGAAACCGACGAGGACCGCAAAGAGCGGTTCCGCGAGCGCCAGAAACAGATCACACTGGCCCGCGCACGCGGAGAGCGGCATATCGGCGGCTGATCTGCGCGTTTCGGGCGTGTCTCAAGGTTTTGTTAACCAAATGCGTCTTTAATGGGCCCCGAACGTCTTAGCGGTGGGGCCCGACATACATGCGACAACCTCCTTTGGTGTCCGTCATCATTCCGGCGCATAACGCTGCGGGTTTTTTGGCCCGTGCGGTGCACTCGGTGCAGGCCCAGAGCATGACCGATTGGGAAGCGTTGATCATCGACGATGCCTCGGAGGACGACACCCGCACCCTTGCCGCAGAGTTTCAGACCCAAGACCCCCGTATCCGCGCCCTCTCCCATGCGCAGAACCAAGGCGCGGCCGCGGCGCGCAATACGGGGATCAACGCGGCGCAGGGGCGCTACATCGCCTTTCTTGATAGTGACGACAGCTGGTTGCCGGACAAGCTGGCGCGGCAAATCGCCTTGGTCCGAGAAACCGGCGCGGCCCTGTGCTACGGGGCGTTCTGGCGGGATCAGGGCGCGCGCAAGCGGCTTGTCAAACCGCCGGCCCGCCTCGACAGGGCGCAGCTTTTGCGCGGCAATGCGATTGGCTGTCTGACGGCGATGTATGATCGGGCGCAACTGGGGCGGCGCTATTTTCCGGATATGGCGCTGCGACAAGATTGGGCGCTCTGGCTCGACATTCTCAAAGAGACCGGTTTTGCCGTGGGCGTGAGAGAGCCGGTGGCCACCTATCATGCGCGCGCGGGGTCGTTGTCCTCGAACAAATGGAAAGCCCTCGCCGCCAACTGGCGGTTTTATCGGCATGTCGAAGGGATCGGGGCGCCCAAGGCCACATGGCTTTTGGGGGAAAGCAGCCTGCGGCGCGTGTTGCGGGGATGAGCAGGTCCGACGCAGACATCACCGTGGCCATTTCGACCATCGGGACCGGAATTGAGCGGCTGCGCCTGCCCGAAGCCCGCGCAGGTCTCACCTATCTGATCCTTGTGCAACAGCCCCCGTCACAGATCACAACGCCCGAGGTGAAACGAGCGGATGTGCGGGTGGAAATGCTACCCTCTGTCGGTCTCTCCCACAGTCGCAATGCGGCGGTTGACCTGTGCGAGACGCCGTTTCTGCTCTTCGCCGATGATGATATGGCGTTGAACCCGAGGGGTATTTCCGCACTTGCCGCCCATATGGAACAGGACACGGACCTCGCCCTCGCCGCCGGTTGGCGCGATACGGCGTTTCATGCCTACCGCCGGAGCAAGCAGCGACATGCGTTGACACTGTTCAATTCCGGTCGTGTCTGTGCGCCGGAATTCATGGTGCGGGTGGACAAGGTCAAGCAGAGCAATCTGCGCTTTGACACAGGTTTCGGAGTCGGCGCACCGTTGCCGACGGGGGAAGATTATATCTTTGTCACCGACCTTTTGAAACGCGGGCTAAAAGCGCAGTCCTTTCCGATCAAAACAGGCCATCATATCGGCGACAGCACCGGCCGGAACTGGCAGGATGCAACGCTCCTGCACGCACGCCGCGCCGTCTTGTCGCGGGTCTTCGGTGTCCGCGCCCCCCTGATCGCCTGCGCCTATGCCCTGCGCCACTACCGCAAATTTAGCGGCTCCGGTGCAGCTTTCACCTTTTGCTGTGACAGGCTGGGACCGACGACCTCCCACGACACATCGGAAGGACGCAGATAGGACTCCAGCGCGACCACTATGTGATAATAGCTCGACGCCGGCATGTGGTTTGACACCACCTCTCCCGTCTGCATCCGCAATGTGTCATACCAACCGCCCTTCATCGGGGGAGACAGATAATCCGCAATGAACCGCGCCAGAATATCGTCGGGGGTGAATGTCTCGGGCAAGGCATAGCCTTTGCGTGACAGGACCAAACCCGCTTTGAGCAGTTCGGTTTGCGGCCACAGGCGACGGGTGTCGGACATCGGCACGCAGGTATCCGGCAAAAACCCGCGCTGGTCGCATGTCGCCACCGCCCGCAAGAACAGTCTCTCCAGATCAACACCGTGAGGCTGGCCGGTCACTGTTTCATAGTGGTCCAGAAGATAGACCCATTCGGCCCCATGCCCCGGCTCGATCTGCTGCGCATCATCGCGATACGGCGTCCAGTTCGCCGCGAAAAACTCCAGCACATCCCCCTCGGAAGTCAGGAAATGGGTTTGGAACCGGGACAGACATTCCTGCGCCATCTTCAGAAAACGCGGCTCTTGCGTAACGCGGTAGGTTTCGGTTGCCGCCTCAAACAGATGCATATGCGGGTTTTGGCGACGCGGAAGCGTGTGGTCCGCCGCCTCGTGCCAGCCCTGATCCGCCTTCAAGGACGCAAGCTGCCGCTCCACCCATGCCAATTCTGCCGACATATCCCGCCCCGCATCGATCAGGGCCGAAACCGCCAGCAGAACAAAGGCCAGATCATACAGATCATGTTTGACCTGCGCGATTGAGAGATCCGGATTGAGCGTGGCGACCAGATGACCGGTCTGCGCGCACACGCCCCGCGTCAGACCGGTCTGGAACAGATCATAAGCGGCAGTCAGAAGTGTCGGGTCGTTCTTTTGCTTTGCAAGCCGCGCAAAACTATAGGATTGGCGGAACTGGACACGGATGCGGCGCTGTAGATTCGGTAAAGGGTCCCCGTGAACCGATAGCGCCTCCCACGACAGGCCGCTTTTCGGATCCAGACCTGTTCCCCGCCAAAGATCGGCGGAAGTGTTATAAAGCCAGTTTTCTGCCCAATCCTGCCAGCACATTCTCGACCTCTTTTTTTAACCGTTTTGCGAAAACCCCGAGTCGCAGCGGGACATAACGTGCAACGCATTGGCCCGACGGGCTTTCACATTGGGATGGTGCCCCAAATTAGTTACGAAATGGTTTAAGCGCCCCTGTGCACACCCTGCCTGAAAGACGCATTTGCGTGCTTCGAATCCTGCGCAGGAGGCGCAAGAGGTGGATCGGATAGGCCCCGCTAAACGACACCCAGTCCGAGGGAGGCTGACGCCTGCGACGATGAGGAATGTCGCCCTCTCTCACGGGGGCCACGGGCAAGTGATCCGCCAGGCTGCCGGCGCAATTCGCGTGGTGAATCTCCACATCGGGCTGTCGGGCGAGCAGCCGGATCAACTCCAGATCCAGAGCATGATTGTGCAGCCTGACATCCACACCCCGCTCCGCAAGGTCGTGCCCCATGAGCGCACGTTGGTGGGGGCCGGGGTGATACATATAGCGTTGCGTGCTGGAATAGAGGTCAATGCCCGCGACCACAAACCTGCGCGCGCCCGCAGCGTAAGCGATCAGAAGAGCAAGCGTTCCGGTCATCGGCTTGACATCAAAGCGCGCCATCACGGCCTGCGCCTGTGCCGCGAAACCGTAATCGGCGTAGAGCGGCATGTCGAAATAGGGAACCGGCAGGATTTTCCGCCCCGAACGCACAATGCGCGGGTTGAAACTACTCCACCCTCTGATGTCATACTCGTCCAGACAGGTCTTCAACGTGGACAAGGAAAACGGAGCCACGCGCGGATCACCGGCGGCCAGAAACAGGTCGACACGATTGCCCAGCCATGTCTCCGGCTCAAAATAGAAATTGTTCATCCGTATGATCCGGTCAGAGGCGAGAACCTGACCGGGACTGACGTCTTTGATCGACGGTCCGTTTCCCGCGATGACAACGGTCATATCGGGCCTCAGGAGGTGCATGCCAGAAGGGTGTCACACAGGCTGCGCAAGGCGCCATTGCCGCCCGGATGAGGCAAAACCCAGTCGATTTCCCGTAGCACATCAGGGTGGGAATCCGATGGCCCCGCAGACAGGCCCGCCTTCCGGATCGGCCCTAGATCATTCACATCATTGCCAACGTATAGCACATCCTTCCATCTCAAACCGTTCTGCGACAGCCATGTGTCCAGCGCGGCCACCTTGTCATCCACCGCGTGAAACACTTCAATTCCGAGCTTTTCGGCGCGGCGCAGGACAACCGGATTGCGTTCCTTGGAGAGGATCAAGAGCCTATAACGCCCGCTCGCGCGCAGCATGGACAGGCCCATGCCATCTCCGCGCGAAGTCACGACAGATTCGCGTCCGATCTCATCCACGATCACCTTATTATCCGTGTGAACCCCGTCAAAATCCATGATTAGCGCCTTCACCGCAGCGAGGCGTTTGGCCCCGATCATCGGCTGTTTTCCTGTATTTGCGATCATGGAGCACAGGTCGAAATCGGCGAGCGTGTCGATTTCAACCGGCGGGTGACCGACGGGATAGAGCGCGACAGTGCCGCAAAACCTCTGGCCGGTGCACGCAAAGGCCTCCGCATCGACGCAATAGATCGCGCCGCTTTCCCGAAAGCTCGGTGGCAAGTCCTGACGCCGTTTGCGCTGCGCCCGTTCATTGTGATTCAGACCGACCCCGAAGCCCGCCTCGTCATAGCCCCACAAAAAGGAATGATCCGGCAGGACGGACAGCGCGCAATCGGCCCCCTTTTGCGTCATTTCAGCCAGACAGCCGTCTATGTCCGCCCCCGTTGTGAAGGGCGACGTGCATTGCAGAAAGACCAAACGGTTCAACGCCGGATGCTCAGGTTTCAATTCGTGATAGGCATGCAGCCAGCCGACCTCGGAACTCGCTGTGTCACCGGCAAGCTCCTCCGGCCGCCAAAGAACATCTCCGCCATAGCGTCGAGCCTCCCGCGCGATTTCCTCATCGTCAGTAGAGACGACGACATGGTCCACACCCTGCGCGGATTTTCCCGCCATGACAGACCGCCCGACAAGAGAAATCCCGCCCACAGGCCGCAGGTTCTTGCGCGGCACACCTTTGGAGCCGCCCCGCGCCAGAATAATACAGGCCGTTTTCACAAGGGCGGCAGGCGAGGTGCCGGAATATGTCACGAGCGCCTCTTATTGAAAATTTTAAATACAGAAAACTCGACGCATGTTTGGTAATTTCTTATCCCGAATGGCGTGACGTAAGGCATCCTTGCATCTTTCTATCGTCTTGTTGGCACATCCCATGTGTCGGAAAACCCGACCTGTTACTCTTGCGGGACCTTCTTGCAGGTTTTCCCCGTCACAAGGAAAATAGGCCAAATGTACTAACGAATTGTTAATTTCGACGGCTAGGCAGGGAGCCACCTGCCCTTTCAGAAGGAAAAATGATGAAACAAACTTACCTTTCCGCCGCGCTGATCCTTGGTGCAGGCATGGCCCAAGCTGGCGAATACTGCCTGCTCGACGGGACAGAGATGTTCTCTTGCACATTTAACGGTGGCGCAAAGGCGGTCGAACTGTGCGACGCGATCTGGGAAGATGGTGACATGGCCTCCTACGGGTTTTTCAAATCCAATGGCGAGGTTGAAAAGGAAATCCTGCAGGAAAAGGTCACAATGCTCGCAACCCCTTGGAATGGCATGGGGAATTATGTGAGCGAATCCGTGAGATTCGACGCGGATCAAAGCTATTCCTATGAGGTCTGGTCCGGTGGAGAGCGCGCGGAAGGTGCTGAACTAGACGGCGGCATCAATGTCATCAAGGACAATGAAGTGATCGCGACCCTGACCTGCGACACCGGCTCTGTCACCAGCGACCTTGGCACGCTGATCGATATGATCGATCTGGCCCAAGTCTCTCCGTAAAGGGGCCAAGAGATGCAGAAGTTCAGCCTGAAACTGGCCCTCACCTGTGCGGTGGTGGCTATGACGCAGAGTGCCCTTGCCCAAGCCGTGTGCGAGGGCGAGGTGGTCTTTCAATGCGCGACCGATGATGCCGATTTCCGCGAGCAGATCACGGTTTGCGCACAGAACGAAAGCTATCATCTGGTGCGCCATGCGCTCGAAACCGGCGCGCTCTATTATGACACGCCGCTGGTTGCGCAAGCCGCAACCACATGGTTCGACTGGCAAGAGGGCGATGACCTGAGCATCGAGCTGGGGTTCTGGAGCGTTGATCTGGACGAGCCACTGACACTCCACGCCCGCCTCCCGTGGGACGATATGGAAGAGGCTGTTGCTATGGACGGGGAGGCGGACATGTGGCTGCAATCCCCGCATTGGCAACAAGAGGTGAACCAGACTTTTTGCCTGTCCAAGACCGTCTATGCCGACACCGAAGCGCTCTGGTCGGCCCTTGACGAGCGCGGTCCTGTCGGGCTGTTCTTCTCCCAAGATGTCATCGTGCCGGAGCCGGGTGCTATCGACGTGGCCCACGTGACCTCTCAGCCTTCCGCAGCTGGACTACCGGTCTACGCCTCCGCCACTCCCAACGCCGCGACACCTGTGTGGTGGCAGCTTTTCGAAGGGGACACGGTGGATGTCATCGCGTTTGAAGGGGATTTCCTCGCCGTCGCGATCCCGACCAATGGCATCGACACCTGCGAGATCAGCGCTGACCAACTCTACGCCCCCTACCACGGCCCCTGCGCGACAGGTTGGGTCGATGGAGCCTTCCTCGAACGCGGAGAATAGAGGGGCGGTTCGGCGACTTGCCTAACATCCTGCGCGGGACACAAAGCGGGCCGTTTTGCGCGGGCCGTTTGCCGTCTTTAAAACGCATGTGTTTGCAAAAGAGATCCGAACTCTCCTCAAAAACGCAACGAAAAATTTATGTTTTGAATTTAGAAAGTCGTTGATAAGGTCTGGCAGAGGAATAAACGTCATCGGAACGGGAGGCCCTTCGATACGAACATCACGGATCGCGCATTCTGTCGCATTCCGGAAAGGTTCCGTATGTTGGCGTTGATGGGGAAGTAGATAAGCGAATTTCATGCTCAAACGGGTATCGCATAACATTCACAGGGTCGCAGTTGTTGCTCTGTTGACCGTTGCGCTTGTCGCGACGGCGTTTGCCCATCGCCTCCCAAGCCCCTCCGACCTCGCGATCGAAGCATATGTCGTCGCGGGCGGTGATATATCAGACCTCTGTGGCGGCTCGGGGTCAGACGGCCAGACAAGCCACAGCGATTGTCAGGCCTGCCACATCATCGGCTCTGTCCTTCTTCCCGATCACCTGCCGAGCAGGGTCGAAGCGGATTACATCTTTGTCGCGACGGTGATCGCGCCACAGGAACGTCGCGCCATTCGCACCGTTCTGGACCCTGCGCGCGGCGTAAGGGCGCCGCCGCTGGCCTGATCCGCCTTTATACAGATCACTCCAATCCATCGTCGCACCACATGCGTAAAGCCCGATCAAACCCGCGATTCCTGCGGCTCCAGACGGCTCTTGGCATCACGCAAACCGTGTCACCTCTGACACGCGACATGGCCGCAACACCGCAGCCGGATTTGGCCTGACTGGTTTAAGGCGCCCCCTTGAGCCTTGGCGACACACAGACTCGCCCCCAACGCACCAATCACCCGAACACCATTCCAAAGGATACCCGACGTGCCCTTTTCACCCAGATTGCGCCGCCGCATTCGACAACTTCACCGCTGGATCGCACTGGCCTTCTCACTCCCCCTTCTCATCCTGGCCCTGACCGGATTTCTCCTCAGCTTCGAGCCGTTGCTAAACAGCATGTCCCGCGGAACCGACAGCCTCACCGCAACGCGCAGCATCGAATTGCTTCAATCGGTTGATCCGCAAGGGAAAGCCAAAACCGTGACCCATCGCGGCTATGAAGGAACTCTGGAAGTCGCGGGCCCCGGACTGCGCCCGATGGTTCTGGATATCGAGACCGGCGAGGTTACGCAGCACGACCTAATCGCCAGAACATTCATCCTTTCACGGCAAATCCATAAGGCATTTGTCGGCGATTTGAGCTGGCTTGTCCTGATTTCCACTATGGCTATGGGCGTGCTGATTGTCCTTGGTTTGCTGATGGGTTGGCCGCGTCGGGCGAACACGGTCTCCGGCTGGCACCGTGTCGGCGCGTGGATCGGAATGCCGCTGCTGGCGATCACAACGGTTACCGGAGTGTTGATGAGTTTCGGCGTCACCATGGGTGGCGGTGGTGCCGCCCCGATGACGATGGGCCGGCTCAGTGAACCGATGTCAATGGTGCAGGCCGTGCAAGCTGTGGAGGCTCAACAAGACTTGTCGGCAATGGCCTGGATACGTCCCGCCGGACCACGCATCATGATGCGTTATGCCCAAGGCGACCGGTTTCAGGGCTATTTTGTGACCCCCGACGAGATCGTAGCAGTGCCCAGAAACCTGCCCCGTGCCATTCACGAAGGCCTCTGGTCGATCCCTCTCGGGCTGGCGATGAACCTTATCGTGTCCATCCTGACCTCAGGCCTGATCCTGACCGGCTTGATCATATGGCTCCGTCGTCGCCGCCCCGCCTCGTCCCTCGCGGCTTTCCGAAACGTCCCCCGATAACTTTCAACCTCTCTCAACTCTTCTAAAGGAGATTCAAACCATGAAACATATTCTCGCACTTTGTGCTGCCACGGCGCTTGCGTCACCGGCCTTTGCGGAACAACCCGTCACCATCAACTTCGCCGCTGAAATTGACGGCAAGGCGTTTTCCTGCATCGAGACTTACGACAATCTTGGCAGCACCGACGCCAGCGTTAAAGGCACCGACTACCGCATGTTCGTGTCGGCTCCGGCGCTCATCCGCACCGACGGCACGCTTCAGCCGATTGCGCTGGAACAAGACGGCAAATGGCAGGTTGACGACATCGCCCTGCTGGACTTCGAAGATGGCACTGCGGGCTGCAACGGCACAGGCAATCCCGACATGAACACCAGCCTGCGCGGCACTGTTCCCGAAGGCGAATACCAAGGCCTTGCGTTCAACATCGCCGTGCCCTTCGAGAAAAACCACGGCGACCCGACGCTTGCCCCTGCCCCGCTGAACGCAACTGGCATGTTCTGGAACTGGCGCGGCGGTTACCGCTTCGTGCGCATCGACATGGTGCCGACAGACAAAGCGGAAAACGGGCCGAAGGGCTGGTTCCTCCATCTCGGCTCGACCCTGTGCAAGGCCGCGTCCAAAACGGAAGCCCCGAGCGCCTGTGCCAACCCCAACAATCTGTCTGTGACTTTTGCCGAGTTTGACCCCGCCAGCAATGTGGTCGTGATTGACCCTGCGCCAGTGGTGGCCGAAGCAGACCTGCGCATCAACGCAGCGGACACATCCCCCGGCTGCATGTCCTTCCCCGGCGATGCGGATTGCGTAACGGTGATGGAGAAACTTGGCATGCCTTACGAGGATATTCCCGCAGGCCCCCAACAACTCGTCTCGGTTCGTTAAGCCATGCGTAGGGCATTCGCGGCGCTCGCAATTCTGGTCTTCACCGTGGCCCATGCCAGCGGGGAACAGAGCATTTCCTTGCCGGAAGACGCCCCCTTTGTGTGGCCAATTCCGGCATGGATGGCGCCGCCACCCGTGCCCGAGAACAACCTGATGACGTCGGCCAAAGTCGAGCTTGGCCGGCGTCTGTTTTACGATGCGCGCCTGTCGCGGGATGGCACTGTTGCCTGCGCGTCCTGCCACGATCAGGCCCGCGCCTTTACCGACGGACGCGCACTGGCCATAGGCATCGAGGGCACTGTAGGTATTCGCAACGCTCCTTCTCTGGCCAATGTCGGATACTTCCCTCTGCTCACTTGGGGAAACCCGCATATGACCTCGCTGGAATTCCAATCGCTCATCCCGATGTTTGGCGACAACCCTGACGAGATGGGCGGCAATGGGCGCGAGGTCGAGATATTTGCCCGTCTCGCGGACGATCCTTACTACAGCCAAGCCTTCGCCGAGAGCTTTCCCGAGCGGCCTCAGGTTGATCTCTTTACCGTAACCCGCGCACTCGGCGCGTTTCAACGCAGCCTGATCTCTCTCGACAGCCCCTATGACCGTTTCAAATACTGGGGCGAGGAAGATGCTTTGTCGGATGCGGCAAAACGCGGTGAACAGTTGTTCTTTGATCATCGCTTTGAATGTTACCACTGCCATGTCGGCGTGCTTTTCACCGACAACCTGCAAACTACGCGCAGCGCGATGCCCGAGACAGGAAGTCACAATACCGGCCTCTACAACATCGACGGGAAGGGGGCCTATCCTCCTCATGCGACAGGGTTCTACGAGTTCACCGGCGATCCTGCGGATATGGGGCGGTTTCGCACCCCGAGCCTGCGCAACGTCGCTGTAACAGCGCCCTATTTCCACGACGGATCGGCCGAAACACTCGAAGATGTGCTGGCCCATTATCAACGCGCGGGGCGTCTGATCAAGGATGGCCCTCATGCCGGAGATGGTGCCCGCAATCCGCATAAAGACGGAATGATTGTGGGCTTCAAGGCCAGCGAACAAGAGATTGCGGATATCATTGCCTTCCTCGAAAGCCTCACCGACGAAGGGTTTCTGACCAATCCCGCTTATCGTGATCCCTGGCCTGACGACCATCCGGCCACAGTCAACAGGATGATGCCATGAGGTTCCTTGCCCTGATCCTCGCGCTTTGCGCCGCCGTACCCGCAACGGCGCATGAGTTCTTTCTGAACGGCTTGCAGATCATCCATCCTTCCCTGCCTGCCACGCCCGTCAATGCCAATTCCGCAGCCGTATATATGGCGCTGTCCAATGAGGGCGATCAGGATGAACGCCTGCTGGGCATTGAAACGCCCTTTGGCATGGTGCGCTTTGTGCAACCCGTCACCGATGCCGAAGGCAACATACGAATGCAAGAACGTGCCTGGGTCGACATTCCGGCAGGCGAGATCGTGATGCTTGCCCGCGGCGAGCTTCGCGGCAGCCTGGCGAATGTGAACCGTCCGCTTATGGAAGGCGGTGAACTCACCGGCACAATGATTTTTGAAAAGCGCGGGCGGTTCGATATGTTCTTCATGATCGATCCCGTTGAAACAGAGACCGAACATGATCCTGTGTCCGAGATCCAACACGCAGCCCCGCCAATCGACCGCGCGGCTGCCGTTTCGGACATTGCAGCCAGCCTTCGCCACGCGCTTGGGTCGCCTGATGCGGTCATCGCTCCGGTCGTGCTGTCCGAGGACATTGCAATTGCAGGCTGGACACTCGGCAACGTCGGCGCGCGCGCATTTCTGCGGCGAGGCGCAGACGGCTGGAACGTCGAACTCTGGTCAAATGCCAGCCTGCTTCAGCCCGCGACCCTGACAAGCCTCGGTGTTTCACGCCGCCAAGGCGACCCGCTACGCGCCGAAATGCGGGCACAAGAGGCCGCACTCGGCCCCGCCTATTCGCGCCGTTTCGATGCCTTTCCGGGAACGGCCTACCCGACACCTTCACAGGAATAGCCACACCTTTTTCCGGAAAGCCCGAACAGCCCTGACACCAAAGGATAGACTATGAAACTCTTTCTTATCGCCCTCCTGACGGGCGCAACAACCTTCGCCACGTCTGCCATCGCGGAGGATCATACCGCAGCCGAAGTGCAGATCGAGGAATTGTCCGTCACCGGCGCCTTCATCCGCGCCACCCTGCCACACGCGCCCGTTGCCGGCGGCTATATGACCATTACAAACCACGGCACAACAGACGACCGGTTGCTGTCCGTCACAGCCCCAATCGGAGACCGCACGGATCTCCATAAAATGACGGTTGAAAACGACGTCATGACAATGCGTGCCTTACCTGACGGGCTACCCGTTCCCGCCGGAGAAACGGTGTCATTGCAACCTGCGGGCCACCATCTGATGATCATGGGTCTGAGAACGCAGTTGGTAGAGGGCCAGACATACGACCTGACCCTGAAATTTGAAAATGCCGGCGAAGTCACCGTGCCGTTTGATGTTCTGGCACTCAATGCACGCAAGCATCCGGGATTGCAGGAAACGGACACACACGCACCCGAAAACTAAATCCGCAGACCCTCACTATAAACGGGGGGCCACCGGGGCATGTGACCTGCGACATCTCAAGCTTCCAAATTGCCTGTCTGCGTCATCCCCGTTGCCATATAGCCGCCATCAACGGTAAGCACCTCGCCGTTGACATAGGATGCAGCAGGGCTGGCCAGATAGGCCACAGCCTCAGCGATATCTTCCGGTTGACCTCGCCGGCGGGCGGGCACCATGTCGAGGACACGTGACCACGTTTCCTCGCTATAAGCGTTCAATGTCATGGGGGTCTCGATCACGCCCGGAGCGATGGCATTGGTGGTGACACCTCGCGGCCCCAGTTCGAGGGCGAATTGCCGTGTCAGCCCCAATATAGCGGCTTTCGATGTGCCGTAGGCGACCCTCCCTACCCCTGCTCGCAGGCCCGAAATCGAGGAAATATTAATAATTCGGCCATAGCCACGGTGTGCCATGCCCTGTGCGACATACTGGCTGACCTGGAAAGTCCCCGTGACATTCACATCCATAACCTGACGCCATGAGGCTTGCGAAAATTCCAGCAACGGCTCGACCAAAATCAGCCCAGCGCTATTGACCAGAATATCGATGGGGCCGAGTTGACCTTCAGCATCAGAAACCGCCGCAGGCAATCCCTGCGCATCTGTCACGTCAAGCGCCACGGCAATGGCCTCTCCACCTGCAGTTTTGATGTCATGCACCACTGCACGCGCCGCATCGACATTCAAGTCACTGACTGCCACCTGCGCGCCCGATTGCGCGAGGCGCAGCGCGCTGGCCCGCCCAATCCCCGATCCGCCACCGGTGATAAATGCAGTTCCATATGTCGTTCTAGTTGTCATTGGTCACTCCCTTCTCACACTTCAACGCGCCATCATGGTGTCAGGAAGCCACGTCACGATTTGCGGAAAGCAAAAAAGCAAAACAATGGTCACCATTTCGATGGCAACAAACCAGAGCGCCCCTTTGAAGACATCCGGCAATGGCGTGTCCCGATCAATCCCCGCAATGACGAAACAGTTCAGTCCGACCGGCGGGGTAATCAAACCGATTTCACACATCTTGACGCAGAGAATACCGAACCAGATCGGATCAAAGCCGAGGCCGGACACAGTCGGGAAAACGATGGGAAGCGTAATCACCATCATCGAGAACGCGTCAAGAAACATTCCGAGCGGGATATACAGCAACAACAGGACCGCAACGATGACATGGGGCGGAACCCCACTTTCTGTGATGGCGCCTGCAATCATTTGCGGGACCTGAACGAGGGTCAGGAAATAGCTGAATATACCCGCCCCGATCATGGTAAAGAGGATCATGACGGTGGTTGTCGCGGTAGACCGGAAGCTCTCGGAAAGATTCCGCCCGAGATTGCCGCGTGCTGACTTCGCACATAACAGCATAATAAATGCTGCGAGCGCCCCGATAGCACCGGCCTCTGTGGGGGTGACCAGTCCGAGGTAAATTCCGCCCAGAACGATTGTGAAGAGAACAAGAACCTGCCACGCCTGTGTGGTGGTCGAAAGCCGCTCTCCCCACGAAGCTCTCGGCGCACGGGTGGAGCTATCTTGCACGCGGTGACCGATCAGCGCCACGCCAAGCATAAAGGCAACTGTTGTGATGAGACCGGGAACAAATCCGGCAATCAACATCTTGCCCGCCGAGACTTCGGTCAGAGCGGCATAGAAAATCAACAGAACCGACGGCGGGATCAACACGCCCAGAACGCCTCCGGCAGCCACAGCCCCAGCGGCCAAACGGCGGTCATATCCCTTTGCCTTCATCTCCGGGATCGCCACAGCCCCCACCGTCGCCGCAGTCGCAACAGAGGACCCTGAGGTCGCCGCAAATCCTGCCGACGTCAGGATACTCGCCATCGCCAAACCGCCGGGCAAATGGCCGACCCATTTATTCGCCACATGGAAAAGCCGTTTCCCGACTTGCGCATGATGCGCGAAGGCTCCCATCAGAATGAAAAGCGGGATCACCGTGAGCGCATAATTCGCGGTGTGGGCGAAGGAAAAGGATTTCAAGCGGGCCAGCAAAAAGGCCATGTTCTCAACCATCACGATGCCGAAAGCTCCGGACAGCGCCAAGGCGGCAAAGACCGGCGTCCCAAGCGCCATGAGGAAAAAGATTAGCCCGACGGCAAGCGCCGTGATGAGTGTCACATCCATTGTCGAAGTCCTGTTGTTGTAAGGCGCGTCACCGGTTTTAGAGCAGCGACGCGCACCGGACGGTCAAAGAGCCGTTCCCGAAATCAGTGTAGATCGGACGGAATACGGTCCAGTTCTGGCAAGGCCACCTGTTTCAGCGCGATGCGCAGGGCATGCACAACCGCCTGAAGCGCGGCAAACCATAGCCCGACAGCCACTGCGATTTTGGCCCACCAGATCGGCACCTGAAAATAGCCCCAGCGGAATTCGCGGATCGAGAAGGAATAGATCGCTTCCTGCGTTGCGGGCCATGCCAGCATGACAAAGGTCAGCCCCGCGAATATCCATGCCAGAGCGGTGCAGCCACGAGACCATGGGCCGGGCAAGGCATCGGTCATCATCGTGACACGAATATGCCCGTCATCAAGCAAGGTTGCCCCCAGCCCCATGAAAACCACCATCACCATGGACATTTCCGTCATTTCGAAAAGCCCCGGCACAGCACGACCAAAGAGGGCGCGGGCCACCACATCCAATGTGATGGCCACCATCATGAAGGCAAGAAAGCTCAATGCCACCCATGATGTGATCCGGGCAATCCCGTCAAGCAGGCGGTTCAAACGCGCCAACATGGCTTATAGACCTGACGCAATTTCGACCGGACGCTTCATCGTTCCGGTGCCAGCATGGCGTGCAATGGCCTCTTCGACGACCGTCTGCATGGCCGCACCGTCAATTCCGTTCGGCTTGGCGACTGTTTCAATCCACTTCTCCACCTGAGCAGGCTGGACCGTCGCTTTCGCCTCTGCCTTTTCTGCGTCGGACAGGGATGTGAAGCTGACCCCTTCAGAGAGGGCTTTTTGCACATAGTCTGCCAGAACCGAGTTGTAGATTTCAGCGAACTTCCCGCTGTAAAGTTCATCGGCCAGATCGGTGCAGACCTGTTGATGCTCGGCAGGAAGACCTTCCCAGACACGGCGATTCATCACCGTCACGGCAGGCGCATGCGGGCCATCCCCGATGTCGTGGAAATTCGGTGCGATCTCGTGCAATTTATAAGCCACAGCGGTGACGAAGTCGAAACCATAGACACCATCGAGCACGCCGCGCTCAAGTGCTTGATAGACTTCACCGGCCGCCATTGGCACCGCGATGCCGCCGAACCCTTCAATGACATCTGTGGCCACGCCATAGGCGCGAATTTTCTTGCCCTTGAGATCGGCAAGAGAGGTGATCGGTTCGCGCAAGATCAGCGGCGCGTAGTTCCAGTTGGTCCAGTAGAGCACTTTCGAGCGGTGACGCTCTTCCCATTCCTGACGCAGGGGCGCGAAGTTTTCATAGACATCACGGCACACCAGTTGCAGTTCGTCGGCACGCTCCATCCGGAAATACCACTCAAGCCCGCGCGTGACAGGAAGTTCGGCCTGATAATACCCCGGCGCAATCAGTGTCGTCTCGCTTGTGCCATCCCGAACAGCGCCGAGATGCTCTCCCACCTTGTTGAGGCTACCGGCCCAGTAGTATTTCATACCAATTTCGCCGTTTGTCCGCTTTTCCAGCTCTTCAAAGAACCAGCGGTCCACCCAGGATGGTCCGGCCGTTTCGCTCACATAGCTGTCGAATTTCAGCGAAGTCGCCGCCTGTGCCAGACCGGGCAGACCCGAGACCAGACCAGCGCCCGCGAGAGCGCCCGAGGTTTTCAGAAAGTCACGTCTTTTCATGGTGTTTTCTCCTCCAATGAGACCGAGCTCCTCCTGCCCGGTTGCCTTGTTGTACGGCCTAGGCCTAGGCCGATGCCGTCTTGGAACATGCCTGGCTGCGCAGTTCCGTTTTCAGAACTTTTCCGTAGCTGTTCTTGGGCAATTCCTTGACGAATTCGTAATGTTTCGGGCGTTTGAATGCCGCGATATGTTGTCTGCACCAGCTGTCAAGCTCCGGCACGCTGGCGCTTTTACCTTGCTCGAACACCACATAGGCGACCACTTGTTCGCCCCAATCCGGTTCGGGCACACCGATCACGGCGACTTCAAACACGGACGGATGACATAAGAGAGCTTCTTCGACTTCGCGGGGATAGATATTCGTCCCCCCCGAGATAATCACATCCTTCGAACGATCTGTGAGATAGAGAAATCCGTCCTCGTCCAGATGCCCGAGGTCACCTGTATGCAGCCAACCACCGGCAAGGGCCTGCTCACTGGCTTCGGCATTGTTCCAGTAACCCTTCATGACAGTCGGCCCTTTGACGCAGATTTCTCCTGTCGCTCCCGCGGGCAAAGGAGTTCCGTCACTCCCCAGCACAGCAAGCGTCACCGCGCCTTGGGCAATTCCTACAGAGGCACGGCGGGCCTGCCAACGCGGATGCGTCTGGTCCGCGACCAAGTCACGCCCCAGAACAGAAATCGTCATCGGAGTTTCCCCCTGTCCGTAAATCTGGACAAAACGAGGACCGTAACAGGCAAGGGCTTCGTTGATGTCATTGGCATACATCGGCCCCCCGCCATAGATGATCGTGCGAATACCCTCGCCGGTAAATCCCTGCGCCTTCGAGGCCGCGATCAACCGTTTGACCATGGTCGGCGCAGCAAAGAACACCAAATTCCCGCGCGTTCTGGCCAATCCGATGATCTCGTCACTGTCAAACCCGTGCGAAGCAGGAATGAGATGCGCCCCGCCCGCGCGGATGTGCGCAAACATATACAGCCCCGCTCCGTGAGACATCGGTGCAGCGTAGAGCATGTGGTCTTCGGCTTGGGCGCAATCGACATCCAAAGCGTAGCACAGAGTCATCTGACGCACATTTTCATGGCTCAGCATAACCCCTTTGGGCGTTCCTGTGGTGCCGGACGTGTAAAACAGCCATGCCAAATCCTGATCTTCGACCGGCACAGGAGCAGATATCTTTTGGTCCTGCGCGGCATCCGTGCAAAGCGCCACTTCCTGAATGTCGGCTTTGTCCGAAAAGAGTGTGCCACTTTCTGTGAATACAAGCACCGCCTCCGCGTCCCGAATGATCCATTCGGCTTCACGCGGGTGTAGCTTGCAGTTGATCGGAACAACCACGGCCCCGAGCCACCAGCACGCATGAAGCACTTCGATATACTCAGGAGCATTCTTGGCGAATACCGCCACGCGATCTCCCGCCAGAATGCCATATTCTTCCCGCAACCACGCCGCGCGGTTGCACGTCGTTTGCAAAAGCTCGGCATAACTCTGACGCAACACATCCCCCTCATAAAGAGCTGGGCGGTTCGGCCATGAGAGTGCCGTCTGATACAGCCAATTTGCGATATTCATCGTCTTTTCAGTCCTTGGATCATCTGGATTAGGCGCGGTCGGCCTTCAAAATCGTTGCATAGTTGGCGACAGCTGCCCCGCCCATGTTGAAGGCAAGCCCCCATTCGGCGCCTGCGCGCTGGATATCCCCTGCGCGACCGGTCAATTGCCGGAACCCCAAAGCATGCATGGACACACCTGTTGCGCCGACCGGATGACCTTTGGCTTTGAGGCCGCCTGAAAGGTTCACGGGAGTGCTACCATCCGCATAGACTGTGCCTTCGCTCAGCGCGCGTGCGCCCTGCCCTTTGGGCGCAAGCCCCATAGCTTCGTAGATCAGCAATTCAGCAGGGGTGAAACAATCATGAACCTCGGCGAAATCGAGATCGGACACAGTGATCCCCGCCGCCTCATAGGCCATTTGAATCGCCCGCTCTGGTCCTTCGAAAGCGACGAAATCACGGCGGCTCATCGGCAGATAGTCGGAGACATGTTCTGCTGCGGCCATCAAAACCCGCGCAGAGGCATCTGCGGCATGGGCTTCGCCCGAACTCAGGACAATGGCGGCGGCACCATCGGTGACCAAAGAACAGTCGCTCAAACGAAGCGGCGGCGCGATCAACGGATTTCTCTCGCTCACTTCGCGGCAGAACTCGTAGGGCAATGCCTTATGCATATGCGCCAACGGGTTTTTCATCGCGTTCTCATGGTTCTTTGCGGCAATCCGCGCAAAGGTATCCATCGGATCGCCATAGCGTTCTGCATATTGTCGGGCAGCCACGGCAAAGACCTGCGGAAAGCTCAGCCCTGCTTCGGCTGTATCATTCTGATAGCCCGCCCCCGCCAGTGCTGTCGTCACATCAGGCGTTGAGCGATGGGTCATCTTTTCTGCCCCCACGACCAAGACATTTCGGGCACGTCCGGCGCGAATGGCATTCATGCCCGCGTGAATGGCCGCAGCCCCGGATGCACAGGCATTTTCACAACGTGACGCCGGTTTGAACCGCAAATCCGGATGGGCCTGCAAAATCAGCGAAGACGCAAAACCGTCCGGCACCAAACCGGAATTGAAATGCCCCAAGAATACAGCATCAATCTCCGCTGGAGGAATCTGTGCCTCCTCAATCGCTTCACGGGCAGCTTCGACAATCAACGCTTCGAGACTTTCCTCCAAACGACCAAAGCGCGTGTGACCGGATCCGGTAATATAGATGTCTGTGGTCATGAAAATTCCTCCTGCACACAGGGTCATGCAAAAATCGCATAGCAGCAATTCGTAGAATTACGTATAAATCTACGTATCAACTACGTAGATGCATCTGCAGCAAAGGGCAGGACTGATGAATTACGATCAAATCTCCGGTGCCGACCTGGATCTCACAGGTTTCATGGATGCCCCGATCGGTCTCATGGTTCTTTCAAATCGAGTTATTCAACGTGTGAATACAGAGATGGAGCGCATCTTTGGCTGGACCCGTGACGAGCTTGAAGGGCAATCCATCCGAATTCTTTATCCGTCGAGTGTCGACTACGAAAAAACCGGCGCGAAGTGGCAACGTTGGCTCAAGGGGCGCCCACGCTATGCGGACGAACGCTTCATGCAATGCCGCAGCGGGGAAATCATCTGGACCCGTGCAGCAGGGCGAACCCTAACTCCGACAGACCCCTTCCGCCTTATGGTCTGGACGTTCGAGCATCTGGAAAACAAACCGGCCACCTCCGCGACACTAACCCCGCGTGAACGCGAAGTCGCACGATATATCGTAAACGGCTATACCAGCAAAGAAACGGGGCAGGCCATGGGCATTTCGCCACGCACGGTGGAGGTGCATCGCAGCTCGGTCATGAAAAAGCTCGGGGTGCAGAACGCCGCCGAACTCGTCGCTAAAATGATTGTGCAGAGTTAGGTGGAAGACGACCAAGTATTTAATCTTGGTCGCCTTGCTTAAAGCTTTTCGCGAAAACCTGCGTCACAGATTTTCGGGAGGCGCAGCGTAATGTGTTTATGTGACAGAAAGCTCCAATCTCAAGCGATGGCGCATTCAGAGATCACAACATGTTATTCGGCGTTCCGCACAGTCTGTGTTTGCACGCCAAGCCCCTCAATTCCGAGACGCATGATTTCCCCGCCCTTGAGATATTTTTGTGGTTTCAAGCCCATACCTACGCCCGGCGGGGTTCCGGTCGAAATGATATCACCCGACTGCAGGCTCATGAATTGCGAACAATAGGCGATCAGGTGCGGAACTTTATAGACCATCGTAGCGGTTGAACCGTTCTGATGGCGCACACCGTCAACTTCCAACCACATCGCGAGGTTGTCAAAATCGCCGACCTCATCAGGCGTCACCAACCACGGACCCGTCGGACCAAAGGTGTCACAGCCTTTGCCCTTGTCCCAGGTGCCCGCACGCTCAATCTGATATTCGCGCTCGGAAACGTCATTGATGACGCAAAAACCCGCGACGTGATCCATCGCATTGGCTTCATCAATATAACTTCCGCCCTTGCCAATCACGACACCCAGCTCAACTTCCCAATCCGTTTTCTTGGACCCGCGCGGAATGATCACATCGTCATCGGGACCGATGATGGCCGAAGTCCATTTGTTGAAAATCACTGGCTCAGGCGGCACATCCATCCCGCTTTCGGCGGCGTGATCGGCATAGTTCAACCCGATACAGACAAACTTTCCGGTTTGGCCGACGCACGGCCCCAGACGCAGATCACTTTGCGGGATGCCCTCCACAACAGGAAGCGTTGCAATGTCGAGCGCTTTCAGACGCGCGATAGTGTCAGGCAGCAACGCCGACCCCGCAATATCCGAGACATGGCCTGACAGGTCGCGGACACGACCCTCCGCGTCCAAACAGCCGGGTTTTTCCTGGCCCGCGGGGCCATAGCGCAATAATTTCATGATGTCCTCAGACGTTGGTTTGCAAAAAGAAAAGCGTCGCAGCCCATTTATACATGAGCCGCGACAGGGTTTAGATCAATCGTAAAGAACGGCCTGAATTTCAGGGTTATCGATGTTGGACTGGTCATAGTAGTAAAAGCCCGTATCGATGATTGCCGGTATCTCTTCGCCATTCATCGCAGCAATCGCCGCCTTGACAGTCTCATAGCCAATGCCAACAGGGTTTTGCGTAATAGCCCCATTCATCAGGCCATCACGGATCGCATCTGTTTGTGCTTTGCCGGAATCATACCCGATGATGGTGACGCCTTCGGTGCCCATTTCACGCACGGCGTTCACGATACCAATCGCAGAGCCTTCGTTGGTGCCAAACATACCGTCCAAATCAGGGTTGGCGGTCAAAATGGCTTTTGCAACTTCGGTGGATTGCAACTGATCGCCCGCACCATACTGAACACTGACCACTTCGATGTTCGGGTAGCTGGCTTCGATTTGGTTCAAGAAGCCATCGCGACGGTCAATACCGGTACGGCTGGTTTGGTCATGGGCGACAACGGCGACTTTACCTTCCCCGCCGAGGAATTCGGCCATTTTGTCAGCGGCCAAAGCAGCGGCTGCAACGTTGTCTGTTGTGGCTGTGGCAACCGGAATGTCACTGTCCACACCGCTATCAAATGCAATGACTGGGATGCCGGCATCGTGAGCTTGGCGCAGAAGCGGGATGGCCGCCTGACTGTCGAGTGCTGCAAAGCCGATGGCGCCGGGGTTGTTGGCCAAAGCGGCGGCCAACATGTCGATCTGACGATCCACCATGGTTTCATTGTCCGGCCCCTCAAACGTGATGCGCACGCCAAATTCGTCGGCGGCTTGATCGGCACCGGCTTTCACAGCCTGCCAGAACTGGTGCTGGAAGCCTTTCGAAATCAACGGGATGTAGATTTCATCTTGCGCAAATGCGGCGGGCGCAGATGCAATGGCAATTGACGCACTGAGTGCGGCGATAAGGGAGCGACGTGACAACATGATGGTTCCTCCTGAGTTGTCGATCAAGCCCGGTTCTCCTCCCGGACAGAAAAGTCTTGGTTCGGCATTCGCGATATTACTTCGCGTTCTTTCGGCGCATCATGTCGGCATAAACCGCCAAGATGATAATCGCGCCTGTAACGACGGTTTGCCATTCTTGGGCCACCGAGAGGACGCGCAGACCATTGGTCAGCACCGCCATAATCAGCGCACCGATCAGCGAACCAAGGATGGAGCCACGGCCACCCGACAGCGATGTGCCGCCAATGACCACGGCCGCAATGGCTTCAAGTTCGTATCCAAGCCCCAGCGCAGGCTGTGCAGAGTTCAAGCGCGAGGCAATCAACAGCCCCGCAATGCCCACGATGGAACCCGCGAGCGCATAGATCGCGATCTTCCAACGCTGGGTGTTCACACCGGACAAGCGGACGGATTCTTCATTGGACCCAAGGGCAAAGCAGTAGCGGCCCAACACGGTGCGGTTCAGAATGTAGGCGGTGACGCCCGCCACGATGAACAGGATCAACACGCCGTTGGGGATCGGCAAGGACGGGATCACATCGCCAATCAACGAGCCGCGAGAGATTTCGCTAAACCCCGGAGTATCGTTGAAATAGATCGGACGGGTGCCGGAGATCACAAGGCTCAACCCCTTGAGGATCAACATCATGCCAAGGGTTGCAATGAATGGCGGGATGGCCATTTTGGCCACGAATGTGCCGGAACATGCACCACAAATCGCGCCCGTCAGAATGGCGGCCAGCACGCCAAAGGGCAAAGGCAAGCCGGCGTAGGTCAACACAACACCGGTGATCACCGCGCAGAAGGTCATCATGGTCCCAACGGACAGGTCGATCCCGCCAGTGATGATCACCAAAGTGACCGCAATCGCCAAGACGCCGTTCACCGAAGTGGCCTGCAAAATCGCCAACATGTTGGAGGTCTGCATAAAGTTCGGGGATGCGATGGCAAACCCGATCAAAAGCACGACCAAGCTGGCAAAGGCCAAAACCCGCTGGTGGGTGCCTGCAGCAACGATCCGGGACAGAACGGACTTTGGCGCATCTACTGTTGTGGTGGTCATACTAACTCCTCCGCGCCATTCAACGCGCTGTCGCGTTGGGTGGCCAATTCCATGATCTGTTCTTGTGTGGTGTCTTCACCGCCGGGCAAGATGCCGGTCAGGCGGCCTTCGCACATGACGGCAATGCGGTGGCTGAGACGCATGACCTCGGGCAACTCCGACGAAATCACGATGATCGCGCGCCCCTGTGCCGCTAGGGTTTCGAGCAACGCATAAATTTCGGATTTCGCACCGATGTCGATGCCACGCGTGGGTTCGTCAAAGATCAAAACATCGCAATCGCGCAACAGCCATTTGGCGATCACGACCTTTTGCTGGTTCCCGCCCGAAAGCAGGCGCACCTCTTGCATGTCCGAAGGTGTGCGAATGCCCAATTGCTCGATGTATTTGATCGCGACGTCTTTCATCGCGCCCTCATCCAGCACACCCATCTTGCTCGTGAATTGTCCAAGATTGGCCATCGCAATGTTGGCGCGCACGGTCATATCGACAGCAAGACCAAAGTGTTTTCGGTCCTCCGAAAGATACCCGATCCCCGCCTCGACAGCGGCATGAGGCGTGCGGATGTTCACCGGCTGGCCCGCAACCAAAATCTCGCCCGCGTCGCGCGGATCTGCACCAAAGATGATCCGAGCCACCTCTGTGCGGCCTGCACCCATGAGACCGGCAAAGCCCAAAATCTCGCCCTTGCGAACATCAAAGCTGACATCGCGGACTTCGTGTCCACGCGACAGGTTGCGCACGTCCAAAGCAATCGGGCTTTGTGACAAATCGGGAATGATCGGTCCATTTTGGCTGACTTCGCGACCGACCATCAGATGAATGATTGTTTTCAGGGGCGTGTCTGCGGCCTCGACCGTATCGATATAGGCCCCGTCGCGCAGAATGGTTACACGATCAGCGATGCGTTTGATCTCGTCCATGCGGTGGCTGATGTAGACGATGCCAACACCGTCGGCCTTGAGCTTTGAGATGACGTTGAACAGCTCCGAGATTTCCGTGTCGTTCAACGCCGCTGTCGGCTCATCCATGATCAAAACGCGCGGATTGTAGGACAGGGCTTTGGCAATTTCGATCAATTGCTGACGCGCAATCGTTTGAGTGCCGACCTTTGTGCGCGGGTCCATATCCAGATTGAGCGAGGCGAAAATCTCTGCCGTTCTGGCATTGAGCGCATGCTCGTCCAACCGTCCAAAACTGCGGCGGGGCTCGCGTCCGATCAGAACGTTTTGAGCCGCCGTCAGGTCATTCATCAGGCTCAGTTCCTGATGAATGATCCCGATGCCAAGGTCCTGTGCTGCACGCGGGCCATCGGGGGAAACTGGTTTGCCATCAACAAACATCTCGCCCCCGTCCGGCGTATAAATACCGGACATGATTTTCATCAATGTCGATTTTCCTGCGCCATTCTCCCCCATGAGCGCATGGACTTCTCCGGGTTTCAGATCGAATTGCACCGCTTTGAGCGCATGCACGCCCGGAAAGCGTTTTTCGATCCCCCTCATCTCCACCAGAAATGTCATGTCGCATGCCCTCCCAAGCCGACGTTTTTGCTAGATCGTGCACCCACCGTCGACCAACACACTTTGTCCGGTGATGAAACTGCTGCCGTCGGACAAGAGATGCACGACGGTCGGTGTGAGATCATCCACTGTGGCCAAACGGCCCATCGGTTGACGCGCGATAAAGTCTTTTTCGGCCTGAACCGGATCCGGCGCTGCGTTGATGCGACCCTGCAAAGCAGGGGTGTCGACCGTGCCCGGGCAGAGAGCATTGCAGCGCAGGTTTTGGGCTACAAAATCGGCGGCAATGGCCTTGGTCAACCCGATCACAGCGGCTTTTGTCGCGCCATATGCGGTGCGCTGGACAAAGCCTTTTTCGGACGATGCCATCGACGACATGTTCAGGATAGAAGCGCTGCCTTCGCTTTCAGCGCGGCGCAACAGGCCGGGCACAAAAGCGCGACACATGCGCACCATGGATGTAATATTGAGGTTGAGCGAAAACTCCCAAGCGGCATCATCAAGTTCCAAAATGGTCCCGTGATGAACCACGCCCGCACAGTTGAACAAGCCGTCAAGATCGGGAAGCTCGGCGGCCAGCGCATCAATGGCCGCAACATCCGTCACATCCAACACACGGGTTTCAATGCCCTCTACGCCGGACATTTTGGTCAACAGATCGGCGTTCACATCCGTTGCGTAAACCTTAGCGCCCGCTTTCGCACAAGCCAGCGCACTCGCCGCGCCGATGCCTTGGCCCGCCGCCGTAACCAGAATTGTTTTACCCCTGAGTGTCATATTGCCTCCCATGATCACATTACCGCGCCGATTTGCCATGGCACGAATTCGACTCCGCCAAAGCCAAGGTCTTCACTCTTTGTCTGCTCTCCAGATGCCACGCGAATGAACATCTCGAAAATTTCCCGACCCTTGTCCTGCAAGCTGACCCCTTCACTGACGATGTCACCGCAATTGATGTCCATATCTTCGGACATTCGGGCGTACATTTCAGAATTGGTGGCGATCTTAATGCAGGGTGTAGGCATATACCCTGACACCGACCCACGCCCGGTCGTAAAAACAATCAGGTTTGCGCCGGAGGCGATTTGGCCAGTCACAGAGCACGGATCAAAGCCGGGACTGTCCATAAAGACAAAGCCTTTCTTGTCGATCTTTTCACCAAACAGATAAACATCCGTCAGAGGTGCACTGCCACTTTTCGCCACAGCCCCGAGTGACTTTTCAAGGATCGTGGTCAGCCCCCCACGTTTGTTGCCGGGACTGGGGTTGTTGTCCATCTCGCCCTTGTTGCGGGCGGTGTAATCTTCCCACCAGCGCACGCGATCAATCAGTTTTTCACCCACCTCAACCGTCGCCGCACGGCGGGTCAAAAGGTGTTCGGCGCCGTAAATTTCAGAGGTTTCCGACAGTATCGTTGTTGCACCATGGCGCACCATCAGGTCCGACGCAACACCAAGGGCCGGATTGGCCGTGATGCCGGAATAGCCGTCAGAGCCACCACATTGCATCCCAACCATGAGATGCGAGATCGGCGCGGGTTCGCGTGTCGCCATGTTCGCCTGCTCGGCGATGCCGCGCAATTCCACAAGGCCTTTTTCAATCGTCTTGCGCGTGCCGCCCTCATGTTGGATCGTCATATAGCGCAGCGCCCCATCGGCGCGGATCGGACGGCCTCCGACAAGCGCGGACACTTGCATGACCTCACAACCAAGCCCGATCAACAAAATCCCGCCAAAGTTGGGGTGCTGGGCATAACCGGACAACGTGCGGAACAACGTGTCGTAGCCTTCGTTTTCGCCCGACATGCCACATCCGGTGCCGTGCGTGATCGGAACAATGCCGTCGATATTTGGGAAGTCGTCCAGCAGTCCGGATTTCTCGGCCGCCTCTGCGATGAATTTCGCAACCGAGCCGGAACAGTTCACAGAGGTCAGAATACCAAGGTAGTTGCGGGTGCCGACCTGACCATCCGCCCGGTGGTAGCCGTTGAAGGTGCGCACCTCAGGGATCGCCTCAAGCGCCACAGGCTCACTTGCGTGGGCGTAATCCTGAGAATGGTCGCCCATGCCGAGATTATGCACATGGACGTGTTCGCCAACCGCAATGTCACATGTCGCCTGACCGATGATCTGACCGTAACGCAGGACGTTCTCACCTGCTTTGATGGGCGCTATCGCAACCTTATGGCCGCGCGTGACGGATTGCAAAAGAGTCACCCCTTCCGGCATGCCCAGATCCCCTGCCGCGATGTCATCCAGGGCAATAGCAACATTGTCTTGCGGGTTCAGCGTCAGCATGCGGGGCCGTTCTGTCATGTTCGTATTCCTCTGGCCCGCAGTGGGCATGTCCGTTAATCTAAACTAGCTTGACTTGCGACATGTGTCAACTAACATGTCAGTTAGAGGAAAACAGAATGCCATTACCAGATCACATCTTAGATATTAACAGTTTAGACGGCCCCCTCGGGCAACGCGTCTATACAGTGCTGCGCACCAACATCCTGGAAATGGCACTGAAACCGGGGGAGGTTCTGCGCAAAGGCGCATTGTGCGACAAATTGGGCGTCTCGCGGTCTCCTATCGCCGAGGCATTGGGGCGACTGTCTTCAGACGGGCTGGTTGATATCATCCCGCAATCCGCGACCCGCGTGTCGCGCTTTTCTTTAGCGGAGCTTTTGGAGGAGAACTTTCTACGCGAAGCTGTAGAAGTCGCAGCAGTGGCGCGCGTCGCCAGCGATCACACCGACGACCAACTCACGAGACTGTCCCGCAACCTGCGCTTTCAGGCGTTGCTTGTGGAAGACGAGGACTTTCAGGGTTTTTTTGAAGCTGATCTGGAGTTTCACGAACTGATCCTGAGCTTTACCGGTTTCCCCAAGGTCAATCTTGTCGCCGAAGAAATGACCCTTCAACTGCGCCGCGCGCGCAAGTTGATGCTTCCAGATCCGGGCCGCCCTGCTCAAGCCGTTGCAGAACACCAAGACATTCTAAAGGCGATCAAGGCCAAAGACCCCGATACAGCCCGCGCCACGATGACACGCCACCTTCGCCAGCTGACAAAACGCATCGCGCCGCTTGAACGCGAACATCCGGATTACTTCCGCACAACCTGAATTGAGGGACCATGAAACTGGCCACAAAAATCCCATTGAACCAACGCACCGCATCTCCCGTTGCGCTGACCCAGCTGGGGTTTGGCGGCGCGCCTTTGGGCAATCTCTATCGCAAGATCGAAGATGACGATGCACAGGCCACCCTTGATGCCGCTTGGGACGCGGGTATCCGGTATTTCGACACGGCCCCGCAATATGGCTTGGGGCGCTCTGAAATGCGGTTTTCCGAGGCACTTCGCCGGTTTGACACTGACGCCCTCACGCTTTCGACAAAGGTTGGCCGCGTGTTGGAAGACTGCGCCATTGAAGACGTCACACCCGAAGCCTTTGTTGATGTGCCGCAAAAACGGATCGTCTTTGATTTCACCTATGAAGGCATCATGCGCAGCTATGAGGATAGCATCCAACGCCTCGGGTCGGATCAGATCGACATGCTGTTCCTGCATGACATCGATTCCGGAACCAACGGTCAGGCGTTTGAGGATAATAATCTACGCCAATTGTTCTCTCAGGGTGGCTATCGCGCCCTCTCGGAACTGCGTGAGGCTGGTAAGATTTCAGCCATCGGCGCGGGTGTGAACACTTGGCAAATTTGTGAACGGTTGCTTGGGGAGGCTGAGTTTGACGGCTTCCTGTTGGCCGGACGCTATACGTTGCTGGAACAAGACCCGCTCGACAGTTTTCTGCCGCTGTGCATCAAACGTGATGTCGGAATTATTTTGGGCGGACCATATAATTCGGGCATTCTGGCGACCGGAGCCATTGAAGGTGCGCGCTACGACTACGCCCCGGCGCCGGAACATATCCTTGCGCACGTTCGTAAACTTGGCGAGGTCTGCGCCGCCCATGACACGCCGCTGATTGCCGCGGCATTGCAATTCCCGCTGGGCCACGAGGCCGTGAAAACCGTCATTCCTGGCGCCTCCACCCCCGATGAAGTGCGCCAGAACGTGACGATTTTCGAAACATTAATTCCACAGGCGCTTTGGTCTGACCTCAAGGGGGAAGGCCTCATTCGCCCCGATGCACCGACGCCAAAGGAGCCTGATCATGCTGCATAATATTCCTCCGCTTCTCTCCCCCGACTTGCTTCACACCCTGCGCGCAATGGGCCATGGCGATGAGATTGTCATTGCCGACGCCAACTTCCCCGCCACGACACTCGGCACCCGCTGTCACCGACTTGACGGGGTCAGCGCCACAGATGTTTTGGAAGCAGTGCTATGCGTCATGCCCCTAGACAGCTATGTGCCTAACCCGGCGTTGGTCATGGAAAACGTAGATGATCCCGATGCTGTGCCACCCATCGTCGCTACGTTTCAGAACATCATAAACACATCAGCGGATAACCCGGCCGTTTTGGATAAATTGGAACGTTTCGCATTTTATGATCGCGCCAAGACTGCCTTTGCCATCGTCCAAACCGGCGAGACGCGGCTGTATGGCAATATCATCCTGAAGAAAGGTGTGATTGGCACATGATTATCGACGCACATCAGCACTTTTGGCAACTTGCGCGTGGCGATTACGACTGGTTGACGCCAGAGCTTGCGCCACTCTACCGAGATTTCATGCCAGCAGATTTGATGCCGCACCTGCAACGAAATTGTGTTGACGGAACAATTCTGGTTCAGGCCGCTCCGACACCTGAGGAAACAAAATTTCTTCTAGAAGTCGCGGACAACACACCTTTCGTTTTGGGTGTGGTTGGCTGGGTCGACTTTGCAGCACCGTCCGCTACTGATGATATTGCAGAACTTGCCAAACACCCAAAGCTCGTGGGCCTGCGACCGATGATCCAGGACATCGCCGACGACAACTGGATGCTGCGTGATGATCTCGCCCCGGCCTTTGAAACGATGATCCGAACCAACCTGACCTTTGGACCACAACATCTTTCACAGCTACGAGAACTTCTGTCACTTCATCCGAAATTGCGCACCGTGATCGACCATGCCGCAAAACCCCGAATTGCAGATGCTCTGTTTGACGAGTGGGCAAACGACATTGCCATTATCGCAAAAGAAACAGGAGCTTTTTGCAAGCTGTCCGGCCTTTTGACTGAAGCAGGCAAAGACTGGAAGGCAAGCGATGTGGACCTCTACGTTGCACATCTTCTGGAACATTTCGGGCCGGAGAGGCTACTTTGGGGAAGCGACTGGCCAGTCCTGACCCTTGCCTCAGATTATGACTCTTGGCGTGAATTGACCTGTGACCTCATCCCAAGTGAACGTGACAGAACTGCCATATTTAGCTCAAGCGCCATCGATCTGTATAGGCTTTCCGAGCGGTAACTCACTACTTTCTGAATACGGTGTATAACCCTGAGGAAGCATCACAAGCCTTGGCGCTCATCACGGTGAGACGCGTGATCGGACACCCAGTTGATTTCTAACACCCAACCTACTCCTCTTAGACATCCATGGCTAACCGAACCAACCAATTTCAACACACCCTTCACTTCACCTCTATTGCTTCCACGTTGCTTCCAGCGCGCATGGCCTAGAAACACAAAAAGCCACCCGAAGGTGGCTAGTGCGTTGATATATATTGGATTTTTTGGTTGCGGGAGTAGGATTTGAACCTACGACCTTCAGGTTATGAGCCTGACGAGCTACCGGGCTGCTCCATCCCGCGACGGTGTGGTGTCTATTTGGATATACATGTCTGATATCGTTTAGAGAGATTTGGGTATTTATTAGGTTTGGCGGTGACCTACTCTCCCACGACTTAAGTCGCAGTACCATTGGCGCGAACGTGCTTAACGGCCGAGTTCGGGATGGGATCGGGTGTTTCACTATTGCTGTGACCACCAAACCGAATAAATACCCAAGTTCCCTTTTTTTGGGAACGCCAAGTCAAGTTTTTGTATGTGTATGCTTTTGATATGTCCGTAAATTTTGCTTTTACTGGATCAAATCAAGCCTATCGAGCAATTAGTACCGGTCAACTGAATGCATTGCTGCACTTACATCTCCGGCCTATCGACGAGGTGGTCTACCTCGGCTCTCAGGGATACCTTGTTTTGAGGGGGGCTTCCCGCTTAGATGCCTTCAGCGGTTATCCTTTCCGATCATAGCTACCCAGCACTGCTATTGGCATAACAACTGGTCCACCAGTGGATCGTTCACCCCGGTCCTCTCGTACTAGGGGCAACTCCTCTCAAGTATCCTACACCCACGGCAGATAGGGACCGAACTGTCTCACGACGTTCTAAACCCAGCTCACGTACCTCTTTAAACGGCGAACAGCCGTACCCTTGGGACCTGCTCCAGCCCCAGGATGAGATGAGCCGACATCGAGGTGCCAAACACTGCCGTCGATATGGACTCTTGGGCAGTATCAGCCTGTTATCCCCGGCGTACCTTTTATCCGTTGAGCGATGGCCCTTCCACTCGGGACCACCGGATCACTATGGCCGTCTTTCGACTCTGCTCGACTTGTCAGTCTTGCAGTCAGGCTGGCTTCTGCCATTGCACTCAACGAGCGATTTCCGACCGCTCTGAGCCAACCTTCGCGCGCCTCCGTTACTCTTTGGGAGGCGACCGCCCCAGTCAAACTACCCGCCACACAGGGTCCCGGATCCGGATAACGGACCGCGGTTAGACATCAAGCAGAACAAGGGTGGTATCTCAAGGGAGGCTCCACCGAGACTGGCGTCTCGGTTTCAAAGCCCACCACCTATCCTGCACATGTTCGGCCTAATGCCAGTGTGAAGCTGTAGTAAAGGTGCACGGGGTCTTTCCGTCTAACCGCGGGAAGCCTGCATCTTGACAGGCAATTCAATTTCGCTGAGTCGATGTTGGAGACAGCGGGGAAGTCGTTACGCCATTCGTGCAGGTCGGAACTTACCCGACAAGGAATTTCGCTACCTTAGGACCGTTATAGTTACGGCCGCCGTTTACCTGGGCTTCAATTCGGAGCTTGCACTCCTCCTTTTAACCTTCAGGCACCGGGCAGGCGTCAGACCCTATACGTCGTCTTGCGACTTCGCAGAGCCCTGTGTTTTTAGTAAACAGTCGCCACCCCCTGGTTTGTGCCCCCAGCCAATACTTGCGTAGAAACTGGGCCTCCTTCTCGCGAACTTACGGAGGTATTTTGCCGAGTTCCTTCAACATCGTTCTCTCAAGCGCCTTGGTATTCTCTACCAGTCCACCTGTGTCGGTTTAGGGTACGATCTAATGAGAGGCTATTTCCAGGAACCGCTCAGCCGCCCATTCAATCCGATAAGGATGAACGACCTCTGCGATCCGTCACTTCTCTCTGGCCCAGGAATATTAACCTGGTTCCCATCGACTACGCCTTTCGGCCTCGCCTTAGGGGTCGGCTTACCCTGCTCAGATTAGCTTTAAGCAGGAACCCTTGGACTTTCGGCGACAGGGTCTCTCACCCTGTTTGTCGCTACTCATGTCATCATTCTCACTAGTGATCTCTCCACCGGATCGCTCACGCGCCAGCTTCACAGAAAGCTCCGTGCGTCCAAGGCTTCCCGAAGGAAGTTAAGGACGCATGGAACTATGTCACACTACGCTCTGCTACCATGCCTTACGGCATCCTCGGCTTCGGCTCATGGCTTGAGCCCCGTTACATCTTCGCCGCAGGACAACTTATCTAGACCAGTGAGCTGTTACGCTATCTTTAAAGGATGGCTGCTTCTAAGCCAACCTCCTGGTTGTTTTGGTCGTCCCACCTGCTTTCCCACTTAGCCATGAATTAGGGGCCTTAGCCGGAGGTCAGGGTTGTTTCCCTCTCCACTACGGGCGTTAGCACCCGCAGTGTGTCTGCCATCTAGTACTCCCGGGTATTCGGAGTTTGGTTAGGATCAGTAAGCCGGTAAGGCCCCATTACCCATCCAGTGCTCTACCCCCCGGGGTATTCGGATGACGCTCTACCTAAATAGATTTCGCAGAGAACCAGCTATCTCCGAGTTTGATTGGCCTTTCACCCCTAGGCACAACTCATCCCGACCTTTTTCAACAGGTGTGGGTTCGGACCTCCAGTTAGTGTTACCTAACCTTCATCCTGGTCATGCCTAGATCACTCGGTTTCGGGTCTGATCCCACGAACTCATGCGCCCTATTAAGACTCGCTTTCGCTACGCCTACACCTAACGGCTTAAGCTTGCTCGTAAGACCAAGTCGATGACCCATTATACAAAAGGTACGCCGTCAGGACTCGAGGTCCCTCCGACTGCTTGTAGGCGTCCGGTTTCAGAAACTGTTTCACTCCCCTCGTCGGGGTGCTTTTCACCTTTCCCTCACGGTACTGGTTCACTATCGGTCAGTAAGGAGTACTTAGCCTTCGGGGGTGGTCCCCCGATCTTC
>CAXXMF010000004.1:142500-495000 GCA_963676755.2 uncultured Celeribacter sp.
AGCTATAGATCGTAGTCTTGGTAGGCCATTACCCCACCAACTAACTAATCTAACGCGGGCCGATCCCTCACCGAAATTCTTTCCCCCGAAGGGCGTATACGGTATTAAACCCAGTTTCCCGGGACTATTCCGTAGTGAAGGGTACGTTCCCACGCGTTACTAACCCGTCCGCCACTAGATCCGAAGATCTCGTTCGACTTGCATGTGTTAGGCGTGCCGCCAGCGTTCGTTCTGAGCCAGGATCAAACTCTCAAGTTGAAATGATGTTACCATCATAACCTTGACGTCGAACCTCTGCACATCAATCATCCAACCAGAAGGCCGGATGAATTACCGTTTATCTGCATCAGTATCCAAAGACACCGAAAGCCGACAAACAGTGAAGCTGACACTCTATAATCAGGACCGAAATCCCTAAGAGCGCGATATACAGACGTTCTTGTCGTTAAGACCAAACCGCCCACATATCTCTTCGTTCATCTATCAATTTCAAAGAGCACGAGACAAAAACCAGACCAGTGCGCCCTAACTTGCGGCGCGCCCGCCCAGATCTACCTCAAAATTTTCTCCGTCAGACCGCCCAAACTTCCCTAAGCAACCTAAGCTACCCCGTTCCGTTCGCGCCATCTGGCGTCCCGTCCGCGCTGTCTGCGCCGCCGGTGAAGGGGGTTCTAAGGCGAACAAGCAAAACCCGCAAGCAGTTTTTGAAAGTTTTGCGCACTACCCTTCAAAACACACCCTAACACCATGTTTTTAAATGATATATTTTGTCATATTTTATGCAGAGCATAACAACATCACCTCGATCGCCTACGCCCTTTATTGCCTGTGAGTAATTCTCGGGACTTACCCACAGGCCTTCACGCAACATTCGCAAAACCGGCTCTTGGTTTTACCTGAATCACCCGTGAATCATCTCCGTGTCAGATGCGACTCGCCCCGATTTTTGACTCAGACAGATTCGCGAGACATCCAGCGCGTTATCTTTTGTCGGACCGGCACGCGAAGCAGGAGAAGAACAATAACAGCGGCAAGATACAGAAGAGGCTCGATCTGCCACCCCTTCCGCAGCATGACGAAGTGGACTCCCCCCAACAGCAGCGCTGGATAGACAAGTTTATGAAGTTTGCGCCAATTGCGCCCGAGTTTGCGGATCGCGGCATTATAGGATGTGGCCGCCAGCGGAATCATGAGGACAAAGGCCCCCATGCCAATGGTGATATATGGGCGCTTATATATGTCGGCGATGATCTGGGAGAAAATCTGCACATCCAGAACAACCCAGACCAGAAGATGCAAAAAGATATAGAAGAAGCCGATCAGACCGAGCGCCCGCCGGAACTTTAACAGGTTCAGCCCCGCATAGCGCCGCAGGGGAGTCACACAAAGGGACGCGATCAGGACCTGAAGACCAAGCAGACCGATCTTGTGCTCCATAGCCTTAACCGGGTCGACACCGAGTTGGCCCGTCACGCCGGCATAGAAAAACCACGCCGGCGGAATCACGGCAGCGACATAGAGAGGCCAGGTTGGAACCTGACGCATGAAACGGTTGATGCGATCTATCATCAGTAGTTTTTCGACAGATCCATGCCGCGATAGAGATCAGCAACCTGCTCCTCGTAACCGTTGAATTTCAGCGTCGCGACACGGGACGCAAAAACTCCGCCGCCGATCCGCCGCTCAGTGGCCTGTGACCAACGCGGGTGGCTGACGTCCGGATTCACATTGGAATAGAAGCCATACTCACGATGGTTGATCGCCTTCCATGTGTTGACGGGCTGCTCTTCCTGCAGGGTGATCTTCACAATCGACTTGATCGACTTGAACCCGTATTTCCACGGCACAACCAGACGCAAAGGCGCACCATTCTGATTGGGAAGCTCTTTGCCATAAAGCCCCGTCGCCATGAGGGTGAGCGGATGCATCGCCTCGTCGAGCCGCAGCCCCTCGACATAGGGCCAGTTCAGAATGGGACGGTTTTGACCCGGCATCTCTTCCGGACGATAGAGTGTTTCAAAGCGCACATATTTTGCCGATGGTTGGATACCGGCCATGTTCAACAACTGGTTCAGCTCGAACCCGTTCCACGGAATGACCATCGACCACGCCTCGACACAGCGGAAGCGGTAGATGCGCTCGTCAATATCGACCTTCGCCAGAATATCGCCCAAGCCATAAGAGCCGGGACGCTCCACCAAACCGTCGATCTCGACGGACCACGGGTCGGTTGTCAGAGCATGGGCATGGCGGGCAGGATCATCCTTGCCCGTGCCGAACTCGTAGAAATTGTTGTAGCTTGTGATCTCTTCAAAGCTGTTCGGCGTCTCTGTCGTGTCAAAGCCCTGTATCTCGAACTCCGGCACCTCCTGAGCGCGGGCACCGGAGGCCGCAACCAATCCGGCCCCCGCGATACCGGCCATCACGGCACGGCGGTTGAGATAGGCCGGTTCCGGCGTAACGTGAGAATAAGGCAGGCTGTATTTCTGGGTCATGGATCCCTCCGATGCGTTTCACAAACCGTATCCCAGCCTGCCTCCGTCTCAAACCAAACTCATCTCACAACTGCGTTGGGGTATTGTAACTTTCATGATGATGGCTTGGCACGATCCGGTCCAGTGGCACGGATGTTCCGTCCGCCTGCACAATCCGCACATGCCGCCTGCGCATCTGGCGCGGCTCAAGCACACCGACCGAATGTGCGATCATCTCAAGCTCCTTGATCGTCGCTTTCGCATAGGCGGCCACTTTTTTGTATTTGTCCTCCACCACAAGTCCGCTCTGCAAATGCGGGTCATGCGTGGTGATGCCCGTCGGGCAGGTGTTCTTGTTACACTTAAGCGCCTGAATACAGCCCAAAGAGAACATGAAGCCGCGCGCGGAACAGACAAAATCCGCTCCCGCACAGATTGCCCAAGCAACATCAGCGGGGTTCACCAACTTGCCCGCAGCCACGATGCGGATACGGTCATGCAGCCCGTATTTGTCGCGCAGATCGACAATGCGAATGAGGGCTTCCTTGATTGGCATCCCCACCAGATCAATCAGCGGCATGGGCGCCGCACCTGTGCCGCCTTCACCGCCGTCAATGGTGATAAAGTCCGGCGCATATTCATCGCCGCGCTCTTTGATCAGGGCAAAGAACTCCTCCCAAGGGCGCGAGGACCCGACCACGAATTTGAAACCAACGGGTTTGCCGGTCACATCGCGAATGTGATTGATGAAATCTAGAAGATCACCGAAATCATCCACTTCGCGGTGGCGGTTGGGTGAAATCCCGTCCTCGCCGGGCTTCAGGCCACGGATTTGCGCAATCTCGGGTGTGATCTTGGCGGCGGGCAGGATGCCCCCCTTGCCGGGCTTCGCACCTTGAGACAGCTTGATCTCGAACATCTTGACCTGCTCATGGGCAGCCATCGCGCGCAGCTTGTCATCATCCAGGTTGCCCGCGTCGTCACGGATGCCGTATTTCGCCGTCCCGATCTGATACACCAGATCAGCGCCCCCTTCGAGATGGAAGGGCGACAAGCCACCCTCACCGGTGTTGAGCCAGATCCCCGCCTCTTTCGCACCTTTTGACAGCGCCAGAACCGCAGGTTTGGAAATGGCCCCGAAAGACATGCCGGAAATGTTGAAAATCGAATGTGCATTATAAGGCACACGACAATGCGGCCCAATGGTCATGGGTTCCGTCACCGCGAACTGGTCGTCAAGCGGGGGAAAGGCCGCATTCATGAAGATCGGCGTGCCCGGAATCGTCAGGGAGCGCGTCGATCCGAAGGCGACCGTGTTGCCCTTGCCGTCAGACGCCCGATAAATCCAGTCCCGCTGCGCACGGTTGAACGGCATCTCTTCGCGGTCCATCGCAAAGAAATACTGGCGGAAGAACTCTCCCAACGTCGAGAACCAGTGCCGGAAATGCCCGATCACCGGATAGTTGCGCAGGATCGCATCCCGTGTCTGACGCTTGTCCAACACATAAAACGTAATCGCTGCGAGGACGATCACGCCGATAGCCACCACGAAGATCAGCGCCAACATCTGAAGCGCCATCATTGCCCAATGCCAGAAGGTCATGGTTATTTCTTTCCTTAAACGTCACTTTGCCTGAACCTGACAGATAGGCGGCAGAAGACAACTGTAAAGGTTAGGCTGTTAGCGTTAAATTTCGGTATTCATATGCATACAAAAAGCGGCCCCGAAGGGCCGCCTTGCTGTCTTGATTGATCGCGGGTTTTCCGCCTTAGTGAACGACCGCATCATCCGGCTTTGGCCGGTTCGATGCGCCCAGACGTTCGCCCAGAACCAGACCGTCTACTCCAGCCGACACAGGGATCGTATCGCCGTCTGCGACCTCGCCGGCCAAAAGCAGTTCGGCAAGCGGATCCTGCAACGCGCGTTGGATGACACGTTTCAGAGGACGTGCCCCGAAGACCGGATCATAGCCTTCGTTCGCCAGCCATTCCTTGGCCCCCTCGTCGATCGACAACGCAATATTGCGTTTCGCCAGACGTTTTTCGAGCCGTGCAAGCTGGATTTCGACGATGCCACCCATGTCCTCGCGCCCGAGCCGGTCAAAAATGATCGTCTCGTCAAGACGGTTGAGGAATTCAGGACGGAAATGCGCCCGCACAGCGTCCATCACATCGCGCTTCGCCTCGCTGGCATCCGCGCCTTCGGGCAACTGGCTCAACGCCTGCGCACCGAGGTTCGACGTCAGAATGATCAGCGTCTGCTTGAAGTCCACCGTGCGGCCCTGACCATCGGTCAGCACACCGTCATCCAAGACCTGCAACAACACGTTGAACACATCGGGATGCGCTTTCTCGACCTCGTCGAACAGCACGACCTGATAAGGCCGACGCCGCACAGCTTCGGTCAACACACCACCTTCGTCATAACCGACATAGCCCGGAGGCGCACCGATCAGACGGGCAACCGCGTGTTTCTCCATGAACTCCGACATATCGATACGAACCATCGCACCGTCATCGTCGAACAGGAACTCGGCCACGGCCTTGGTCAGCTCGGTTTTCCCGACACCTGTCGGCCCGAGGAACAGGAACGACCCGAGCGGACGGCTTTCGTCGTTCAGGCCGGCACGCGCACGGCGCACCGCGTTGGCGACCGCATGAACCGCCGTTTCCTGACCGATCACCCGCTTGTGCAGACCGTCTTCCATCCGCAGAAGTTTGTCCCGCTCACCTTCAAGCATTTTCGACGTCGGAATACCGGTCCAGCGTTCCACCACCTCGGCGATCTGTTCGGGACGCACGGCCTCTTCGACCATCAATTCCCCGTCCATTCCCGCCTCTGCGGCTTCGGCATCGGCCAGTTGCTTTTCAAGCTGCGGGATCACGCCGTAGCTCAACTCCCCGGCCTTGGCCAGATTGCCTTCGCGTTTGGCGATTTCGAGCGACGCCCGCGCCTGATCCAACTGTTCCTTGAGATTGCGCGCGCCTTCGAGTTTCTGGCGTTCGGCTTCCCATTTCGCAGTCATCGAAGCGGACTGGTCCATAAGGTCGGCCAGCTCCTGTTCGAGCTTTTCAAGCCGACGCTTCGACGCGTCGTCGTCCTCTTTCTTCAGAGCCTCGGCCTCGATCTGAAGCTGAAGGATCTGCCGGTCAAGCTGGTCAAGCTCTTCGGGCTTGCTGTCCACTTCCATGCGCAAACGGCTTGCCGCCTCGTCCACAAGGTCGATGGCCTTGTCCGGCAGGAACCGGTCCGTGATGTAACGATGCGAAAGAGTCGCAGCCGCCACCAGCGCCGAATCGGAAATCCGCACTCCGTGGTGGAGTTCGTATTTCTCTTTGATTCCGCGCAGAATAGACACAGTGTCTTCGACGGTCGGCTCCTCAACCATCACCGGTTGGAACCGGCGGGCCAGAGCCGCGTCTTTTTCGACATATTTGCGATATTCGTCTAAAGTCGTCGCACCGACACAGTGCAATTCCCCACGCGCCAGCGCCGGTTTGATCAGGTTCGCGGCATCCATAGCCCCGTCCGTTTTACCCGCGCCCACAAGCGTATGCATCTCGTCGATAAAGAGAATGATTTCGCCTGCGGCGGCCTCGATCTCTTTCAAGATGGATTTCAGGCGTTCCTCGAATTCACCACGATATTTCGCGCCCGCAATCAGCGAGCCCATATCGAGCGCCAACAATTTCTTGTTGCGCAGACTTTCAGGCACGTCGCCATTGACGATCCGCAAAGCAAGCCCCTCGGCAATCGCGGTTTTACCCACGCCCGGTTCCCCGATGAGAACAGGGTTGTTTTTGGTCCGGCGGGACAACACCTGCATCGAACGACGGATTTCTTCATCGCGTCCGATGATCGGGTCGATTTTGCCCTCTTCGGCGGCCTCGGTGAGGTCACGCGCGTATTTCTTCAAAGCCTCATAGCCGTCTTCGGCGGAAGCACTATCAGCTGTGCGCCCTTTGCGAATCTCGTTGATCGCGGCATTGAGTTTCTGCGCCGTCACGCCACCGGCATCCAGCGCGTCTTTCGCAGCAGATTTGGTGATCGCCAGCGCGGTCAGAACCCGCTCGACGGGCACGAAGCTGTCACCTGCCTTCTTGGCAAGTTTTTCGGCCTCGTCCAGAACCTTGGCGGTCTGCTGATCCAGATAGGTCTGGCCACTATCGCCCGACACTTTCGGGATCTTGTTCACAGCCGCCTCGTTGGTGGCCATGACAACTTTCGCATCCCCACCTGCATTCGAAATCAGGTTGGCTGCAAAACCCTCTTCATCATCAAGCAAAGCCTTCAACAGATGTTCGGGCTTCAGAGCTTGATGGCTCTCCCGCATCGCGATTGTCTGCGCAGCCTGAAGGAACCCGCGCGACCGTTCGGTGAACTTCTCCATGTTCATACCGTCTCTCCTTTTTCCAAGCGCCCCAGTGATACTCGACGCCCGCTTCGCGGCACGCCCTTAGGATGGGGCCTCTCACCCTAGATGGGGATTGTCCCCTGCCCCCGCAAGAGCAACTGTTGCAAAATTAGAACAAACTTTCTGCGTGGCAAATGCACACAGGCACGTTCCTGCCGCCTGAGCCTCTTGACCCAATCAGTGCTTTACGCGCATGCAGTGGCAACTCAGAGAAAGGACGCCCAATGACCGCCACGACCCAAAGTGATGACCGCCTTATCGTTGCCCTTGATGTGCCCAATGTGGTGCAGGGATTGGAACTGGCCAATCAGATCGGAGACGCCGTTTCTTTCTATAAAATCGGTCTGGGGATGCTCACAGGCGGCGGTTTTGCGTTGGCCAACGAGCTCAAGCAGGAGCAGGGGAAAAAGATTTTCCTTGATATGAAATTCTTCGACATCGGCGCGACTGTGGAAAATGCGGTGCGCGGAGTGGCGCAATATGACATGGATTTCCTGACCGTCCACGGCGACCCCTATGTGGTCAAAGCCGCGAAAGAGGGGGCGTCCGGATCGCAAACCAAAATCCTTGCGGTGACGATCCTCACCTCTCTGGACCGTGCCGATCTGGATGGCGCCTTGATCAAGGATGGCGACATTCGTGATCTGGTGCAGGAGCGTGCCGGAAACGCCTTGCGCGCCGGTGCCGATGGCGTCATCGCCTCCCCGCAGGAAGCGGCCCTGATCCGTGCGCTGCCCGAAGCGGAAGGCAAGCTGATCGTCACCCCCGGCGTGCGCCCCGCCGGTGCGGACCTTGGTGATCAGAAACGTGTCGCAACACCTGCGAAAGCCATTCAGGACGGTGTCGATCACATTGTGGTCGGGCGTCCGATCTGGAAGGCCGACGACCCGCGCGCGGCGGCTCTTGCCATTCAAAAAGAAATTGCTTCGGCCTGATGTCAAAGCCCGAGCGCATCAAGCGCTCGGGTCAGCCGTCCGCGCAGAGGGCTCACCGCATCCTCGCGCATGGTAAACGCACGCGCCTCCATCCATGCCCAACCCTGCCCCTCATCGCCCAGCTTGATCTGCGTGTCTGAAAAATCATCCCAACGCAGAACGAAAAAGTGTACCACCGTCGCAGGATCGACATGGCCGCGCTCTTCTGCATGATAGATGACTTGGGCCGGATCGAGGGTCAGGGTGAGTTCTTCAAACACTTCCCTCGAAAGCGTCTCGAATGGCGTCTCATCGCCCTCGCGCCCGCCTCCCGGCAAATCCCATTGTGCGGGATAGGGAATGTCGGGGCGATCGTCACGCAACAGCGTTAACACATCCCCGCCCCGCAAGATCGCAACCTTCGCCCCGTCGAAAGGGGCGAAGCGTTCAGACATCGTCATTAATGTCCTTGTCCCAGATCTTGACCTGTCCTTTGCGCACACCGAACGCCTGTCGCATCGCAAACCAAGCCAGCATCGACAGCACGGCAAAGACCAGAAGCACTACGGCGATATTGCCGCCGAACACTCCCAGCGCCAACAACATTGCCACGATGCCAGCCCCGACACCAAAGCCCAAAAAGATGAAGCCGGGTGCCATAACCTCAAGCCCCATCAGCGCGATGGCCGCCACGGCCCAGACCCACCATTGTTGCAAAAGCGAGATATGCTCCATGCCCGCCGTCTCCATCAGGACTTTCCGCCGAACAGTTTGAACGCATTGCCAAAGGCCTCAAGAGCCGCCGCAGGCACAACAACCGTCTGTTTTCCTTCACCAGCGCCCAACGCGGTCAGTGCCTCGACCTGTTTCAGGGCCACCTGATATTGCGCAGACTCAATACCGTGTTCGGTGATCGCCTCGGCCACAACGGCGGTCGCATAGGCCTCGGCCTCGGCCAGAACGCGGCGGGCCTTGGCGGATTGCTCAGCAGCGTAAAGCTGGGCATCGGCATTCAGTTCCACGGAGCGCTTCTCACCTTCCGCTTCGGTGACGGCGGCGCGACGGGCGCGTTCTGCATTCAATTGCTGAAGCATCGCGGCACGGGTGGCTTCATCAAGGTTGACGTCAAGCACCTCGGCGCGCGTCACCTCTATCCCCCAATTATCCACCGCGTCTTCAACGGCCAGTTTGATGGTCGAAATCAGTTGATCACGGTTCGACTGGACCTCATCGAGTTCCATCTTGCCGATCTCCGCCCGCACAATCCCCGCAACTGTGGTCGCAATCGCCGCATCAACATCACGAATCCGGTAAACCGTCTTTTCCGGCTCGATGATGCGATAGAAAACGGAGGTTTCGACCTTGACCAACACGTTGTCCGAGGTGATCGCATCCTGCATCGCGTTCGGCAGCTGGCGCTCGAGAATGGAAATCTTATGCGCCACAATATCGATCAGCGGCACGATAAAGTTGATCCCCGGCCCCAGAACCGTGCGCAGCCGGCCAAACCGCTCGACCACATATTTCTCGGATTGCGGAACGATCCGCACGCCTTTGAGCACAAGAAGGATGACGAATGCGGCCAAAGCCAGCGTAACGATATTGCCGCCGGTCAGAAACTGGAACGGATCAATGGAATTCATGAGAAGACTTCCCCAACTGATATCACGGGCCCATGGCCCCTTTCATCGAATGGGTATATGATGAATCCTCATCAAGAAAGCAAAACATGCCTGTCCCGTTATGCCCTGCCTGTGCCGTGATTGCCTGACCACATTCGAGAGCGGCATGCGCTGCCCGTCCTGCGGGCGGCCCCGTGTGCTGTCGCATCCCGAACTGTTCACGCTTGCTATCGCGCATATGGATTGCGACGCCTTTTATGCCTCTGTCGAAAAGCGCGACAATCCGGAGTTGCGGGACAAACCAGTGATTGTGGGCGGCGGCAAACGCGGAGTTGTCACCACCGCTTGTTACATCGCACGGATCAAAGGGGTGCGCTCCGCCATGCCGATGTTCAAGGCGCTGGCCCTGTGTCCCGAGGCCGTGGTCGTCAAGCCGAGGATGGAGGCCTATGTGGCCGCCTCGCGCGAAATTCGGGACATGATGAACGAGTTGACGCCGGATGTGGAACCGCTGTCCCTCGATGAGGCCTTCATGGATTTGAGGGGCACGACGAAACTCCACGGTCACCCGCCCGCTGTCATGCTGGCGCAACTGGTGAAGCGGATGCGCGAGGAGTTGCAGCTCACCGGCTCCATCGGCCTGTCCCACAACAAGTTTCTGGCCAAAATCGCCTCCGACCTCGACAAGCCGCGCGGGTTTTCCGTGATCGGACAGGCCGAAACGCTGGACTTTCTCGCCGAGCAACCCGTCAGCCTCATTTGGGGTGTGGGCCAAGCCACGAAAACCGCGCTTGAAAAGGCCGGCATCCGGACATTTACCGATCTCAGACGCTGGGAAAAAGATGACCTGCATCGCAGGTTCGGCGCGATGGGGGACCGCCTGTGGCATCTGGCCCGCGGCGAGGACAAACGCCGCATCTCAGCGCATCGTCCGGTCAAATCCATTTCCAACGAAACCACATTTTCCGAGGACATCGCGGCTCTCGACCTGCTCGAAGGGCATTTGTGGCGTCTGGCGCAAAAGGTCTCCGACCGCTGCAAGGCCAAAGACATCGCGGGCCGTGTTGTGACGCTCAAACTCAAACGCGCCAATCACGCCAGCCTGACCCGCCGCGTCACGTTACACGAAGCGACGAATATCGCAGACCGGATGTTTCGCACAGGTCGGGAACTTCTGGTTCCGGCTTTGGAACATGGCCCCTTTCGCCTGATTGGTATCGGTCTCTCCGATCTGGTCCCCGCCAACGAAGCCGACTTGTCGCCGGACCTTTTGGATCCGGAAGCCGTCAAACGCGCACAGGCCGAACGCGCCAGCGACGAAATCAGGAAACGTTTTGGCAAGAATGCGATTGTGAAAGGGCGGGCGCTGCGCTGATAACATCGCCATGCCACGCGCAGATCAAAAGGCTTTACTCCGCCGCCAAAGGCAGGCGCTCCGCCCCGATCTCCGCAATGGTTTCCGCCGCAGCCGTAATCCGGTCGCGAAATGCGGCAAAGTCGGGCCGCAACTCCAGCGTCGCCTCATCCATATACAGAGAGCGGTCAATCTCGACTTGAATGGCATGATACTGCCGCGACGGACGTCCGTAATGCTGCGTCACATAGGCACCTGCGAAGGGAACATTGCGGGAGACTTCAAACCCCTGCGCTGTAAACGCAGCCTCGACCTCAGTGACAACTTCAGAGCGCGCAGACGCGCCATAGCGGTCACCGATCACGATCTCCGGTCGCGTCCTGTGCCCCATACGCACGGTTGAAAGTGCCTCGGGCGGCATGGAGTGACAATCAATCAGAATCGCCTGCCCGAATTGCGCGTGAGATTCGTCGAGCACGGATTTCAAAAGATGATGATAGGGCACCCAGACCTGTTCGATCCGCTCTTGCGCTGCCGCGCGACTGATCTTGCCACGATAGATCGCACGACCACCCGCCACCACGCGCGGGATCACACCAAGGCCAGAGGCAATCCGCGGGTTCAACCCTGCACGCCCCACGCCCTCGATCAGCGCCGGATCAAGTTCGTCGGAGCGGCGATTCAAATCCACCCAAGCTCGTGGATAAGTGGCCGACAAAAGCACAGCGCCAAAGTCGGGAACACGCGCGAAAATCCGGTCCACATGCGCATCTTCCGACGAACGTAGTTGCAACGGATCCAAAAGCCCATGCTCCAGCATCTCCTCCGGATAGGCCCGCCCGCTATGCGGCGATGCAAACACCACGCAGGACGTTCTCTGCGCAGGTCGCTGCAAAAGATAGGGGGCTACACTCATCGAAAATCCTTTCACCCGAAGACTATAATGGGTTTTGCCAAAATCCGAAGGGTTTCATCTCATGAAAAATGCTAATTTCGTGTTTCTGTCGCCCTGATTTTCTTGGGCATATCCCACCTGTCATGACGGGAAACGCGGTAAAGGGCGAAAATCTCTGTCAAAAGCTCTTGAACATTCATCCGACTCCTTTTATACGCCCACGGACTGACGCGGGAAATGCCCCGCGTCTTGTTCGTTCCACCAATTTACCACCCTGTGGTAGAGGTTCGGGCAAGGCGCAGTTTCCCACGGACGGAAGGGCGTATAGCTCAGTGGTAGAGCACTTCGTTGACATCGAAGGGGTCACAAGTTCGAACCTTGTTACGCCCACCATCCGGCCGGTCAGATTGGTTTTAAACAGGCGCACGCAGGCGCCGCGACAAGGAGACTGGACATGAAAGTTCGTAACTCGCTCCGCTCGCTGAAGAACCGGCACCGCGACTGCCGCGTCGTGCGCCGTAAAGGTCGCGTGTACGTGATCAACAAGACGCAGCGCCGCTTCAAAGCCCGTCAGGGCTAAGTTCAGCAGCGATCACCAAAAAAAAGGCCGTCCGATTTTCGGGCGGCTTTTTTCGTGTCTGGCAATCGGCCTGCAAAGCGATGCGCTTTGTGAACACGCCGAGTCGCAAGGTTTCCAAAAAGAGTGAAGCGCGCCCCGAAGGGCGCGCCCGACATTTCCGGCTTATGCCGAAACGTCGATCAGGATTTTGACGTGCTCACCCGAGGGATCAAGCAGCGCATCAAACCCTTCGGTCACAGCGTCGTCGAGAACGATCTTCTTGGTCACCACTTTCGCTGCCGGAATTGCACCCGAAGCGATCAGGTCCACCACTTTCGGCCAGTAATGGGTCGGGTACGCCCAAGCCCCGCGCACATCGACATCCTTGAAGGTCACATCATGCCAATGCAGTTTGCTATCTTTGGTATGCAAACCGACCTGAACAATCGTGCCCTGCTTGCGCACCGCTTGCAGACCTGTGTTCAACGCCGCTTCGTTCCCCGATGCCTCAAGCACCTTATCACAGCCAACGCCACCTTCGGTTTGCTCCCGAACAACGGCCACCACATCATCCTTTATCGGATTGAGGGTAATCACCTCCGGCATGATCTCTTTCGCCAGTTTCAGCCGCGTTTCATTCACATCGGACAAAAAGATTTTTGTTGCACCGAATGCTTTTGCCGACAGCACTGCAAGCATACCAATCGGACCCGCACCGGTCACCAGAACGGAATCTCCGGCCGTCACTTCACCACGCTCACAGGCATAGACCGCCACCGCAGTCGGCTCGACCAGCGCGCCCTCTTCCCAGCTCATGCTATCCGGAATTTTCACCGCGTTGTAATCGTTGACAATCGCGGCCTCGGCCATACCGCCAGACATCCAGCTCAGACCAACCAGCGCCAGTTCTTCGCTCAGATGGAACAGGCCACGATCTGCAAAATAGTCGCCCGAACGCGGCATCACCAACGGCTGCACCGACACGCGGTCGCCGGGTTTCACATGGGTGACACCTTCGCCCACGGCAGTCACTTCGCCGCTAAACTCATGCCCAAGAACCTGCGGAGCCTGTGCCTTTGTAAAAGGATGCGGCTCTACCGGCACAAAAATCGGACCGGCTACATATTCATGCAGGTCCGTGCCGCAGATGCCGACATATTTGTTCTTGATTGCAACCTGCCCTGGCCCTGGCTGGGGGATGTCTTCCATGTCTTCAATACGAAGATCTTTCGCGGCGTAGAATCTAAGGGCTTTCATAGGGGAGGTCTCCTTTACTACTTAAATTCTCTCTGCGCATGACAACACACGTCAATCCAGAGAGGCAGCGGGATCATCGCGCAAGGCGGCCCGCTATTCTTTAATTAAGATCAAGTTTGCAAAAGGAAATATATGCTTTCGCACACAATCGCGTGACGAAAACTAAAACCAAACAGGCGCCGCGAAAAACGCAGCGCCTGCCTTTGTCTTCAAACCGAAACCTTACGCTTTGCGATACAACTCGTCTTCCAATTCCGACGTATCCACACCGAGACGTTCCAAACCGTCTTCAAGATAATCGGCCAGAAGCGGAATCCCGAGAAGGTATTTCTCGGTCGGACCGGTGGCCTCTTGCTTTGCGGTTTCAAAAGCCTCGGCATAATCGTCAAAAGTTTCACGCCCGATCCATGTGATCGCGACAAGGGCGGCCCTTTCATCCTCGTTCAAGCTGCGAATAAAACTCTGCAACTCGCGGCCTGTGCCGTCTGACGGGCGCGATTCAAGGATCGTATCCCCATCCGCTTCATCTCCGGGCCTGTCCCAGCGGCCAACTTTTGCGCCAAGTTCACGCGCGCGCACAATGACAAAGGCGACTTTGTTCGGGCTGATATCCATGGCGCATTCCTCCAAATTCTGTGCGAAAAGACTGTGCCCCAAAGGGTGCCACAGGCACATGACCTAGGTCAAACTTTCGACCTTCAGAAAGGGCTTTCTACGTTTTTTGCACAAGCGCAGCAGGGGCCGCGACCGGTGTATCGGCGGCCAGTTCCTCAAAGTCGAAATTATCGAGCCGGTGCGCGCGCTTACCCGCTTTTTCGGCCGAAATCTTGATGTCTTCGAGATCTTTCGCCGCTTGCCCGAAATGACGGTCGAGATTGCCGACGCGGGTCCCGAGACGCTCCACATCCGCATGGAGCAGGGACAGCTCCTTGCGGATTGCGCCCGCCTGTTCACGCATCCGCGCATCCTTGAGAATCGCCCGCATCGTGTTGAGTGTTGCCATGCAGGTGGTCGGAGAGACGATCCAGACACGTTTGTCAAAACCCTCGCGAACAAGCTCGGGGAAGTTCGCATGAAGCTCCGCATAAACCGCCTCGGACGGCAGGAACATCAACGCCCCGTCTGCGGTTTCTCCTTCGAGGATGTATTTCTCCGAAATATCCGAAATATGACGTTTCACCGCCTGCCGCATGAGTTTCGCGGCTTCATTGAGTTCCCACTGCGTATCGGCACGCCGCAACGCCTCATAGGCTTCCAGCGGAAATTTGCTGTCGATTGCAATTGGCCCCGGAGGGTTGGGCAGATGGATCAGACAATCCGCACGTTTCCCGTTCGAGAGCGTCGCTTGTAGCGTATAGCTGTCCTTGGGCAGAGCTTTGCTGACGATATCGTTCAGCTGGATTTCCCCGAAGGCCCCGCGCGTCTGCTTGTTCGAGAGGATGTCTTGCAAGGACAGGACATTCCCTGAAAGCTTCTCGATATTCGCCTGCGCCTTGTCGATGGTCTCCAGGCGTTCATGCAACGCACCAAGGCTTTTGGCCGTGCGTTGTGCCGACCCTTGCAGATTCACATTCATCGTCTCCGTCACCAGAGCGAGGCGTTTTTCCATCAGCTCCAGCATCTTGGATTGCGACGCCACCTGTGCCTCGGAGACATGGGTCAATCCCCCCGCAAGCTGCTGTTGCCCGTCCGAGAGCATCTGCACCCTCTGGCCAAGCTGGTTCATCTGTTGCGCAATCGGCAGGGCCATTTTAGCAGCCTCGCCAGAGCGTTTCAGAACCACGACCAGAAGGAAAAAGAACAGCAGAAGAACCGCTCCGCCGATTACGGCAGCAAGCGTCAAAGGGTCAGCGAAATCAAGAGTCATGTGCGTCCAAACAGCCGTTCAATATCAGAAAGTTTCAGTTCAACATAGGTCGGGCGACCGTGGTTGCATTGACCGGAATGGGGTGTGGCCTCCATCTCGCGCAACAGGGCATTCATCTCTTCTGCATGCATCCTTCGCCCCGACCGGATCGAGCCATGACAGGCCACACGCGACAGCACCGCTTCGATCCGCGCCTGAACCGTATAGCTGTCACCAAGATCGGAAAGCTCGTCGAGAATGTCCTCGATCATCGCCTTGGCTTCGACCCGCCCCAAGATCGCGGGCGTTTCGCGCACAGCAATCGCAGCCCCGCCAAAAGGCTCAATCACAAGCCCTAGACGCGCCAGATCGTCGGCCATATCCAAAAGCATCTGCGCATCATTCGCGGAAAGCTCGACCACTTCGGGGATCAAAAGCGCCTGCGATTTGACGCCATGTTCGGCCATCTGGTGTTTGAGTTTTTCATAGACCAGTCGCTCATGTGCGGCATGTTGATCGACGATCACGATACCGCGCTCGGTCTGGGCGATAATGTAATTCTCATGCACTTGCGCACGGGCGGCGCCCAAAGGCAGAGCCTCGGTCTCCGGCTGGGCGGGCACATCCTCCATCCGTGCGGACGGTTGGGACATCTCGGCAAATCCCGGTGTCGCCACGGGCGCGGGACGTTCCGGTGCTTGCCAGTTATAGCTTTGCTCCATCACCTCTTGCGGCGGGCGATAAGGGGCGGCGTATCCCCCCATCGAAGGACGGTCCATCTGATACACACGCGGCTCGCCCGTCTGCTCCGGTCGCATGGCCCCCAAAGTCGCGTTGGCCACGGTGGTTGAGGCACGATGCCCCGCCTCGGCCAAGGCATGACGCAGGGCGGACACGATCAGACCGCGTGCAAGGCCCGGCTCACGGAACCGCACTTCAGACTTCGCGGGATGGACATTGACGTCCACCAGATGCGGATCGCAGTCGATAAAGAGACATGCCGCCGGATGCCGGTCACGGGACAGGAAATCGAAATATGCGCCACGCAGCGCACCGACCAAAAGTTTGTCCCGAACAGGTCGCCCGTTGACGAAAAGATACTGCGCCACAGCAGAGCCGCGCGAATAGGTCGGCAAAGCCGCATATCCGGTGAGCGTCAGCCCCTCACGCTCCGCATCAATGGCCAGAGCGTTCTCGGCAAACTCCTTGCCCAGAACCGTCGCCAACCGTCCGTGCAGCGCATCAAACATATCGCCGGATTGCGGATCGGCACGGAAGGTCACACGCCCCTCGCCGCCTCCCGACACATCGCGCAGGGTGAACCCGACATAGGGTTCGGCCATCGCCAGACGTTTGACCACGTCAGTGATCGCCTGTGCCTCTGCCCGATCCGTTCGTAGAAACTTCAGCCGCGCGGGGGTGGCGTAGAACAAGTCACGCAACTCAACCACTGTCCCGCGGGTCAGCGCCGCAGGTTTAACCGGCTCCACCTTGCCACCCGACACGGACAGGGTCACACCATCGGAACCTTCAGCCCGCGACGTGATTTTCAAACGCCCGACCGCACCAAGAGAGGGCAGTGCCTCGCCGCGAAACCCGAAGGTGTGGATGTCGAGCAGGTCGGAGCCGTCAATCTTTGATGTTGCATGGCGCGAGAGCGCGAGAGGCAGATCATCCGCCGTCATCCCGCACCCGTCATCGGTCACACGGATCAGCGTCTTACCCCCATCGGCATAGTCCACCTCAACCCTGCGCGCGCCCGCGTCAATCGCGTTTTCGGCCAGTTCCTTGACCGCCGAAGCGGGGCGTTCGACCACTTCACCAGCGGCGATACGGTTGATTGCGCCTTCATCCAGTTGGCGAATAACAGGGCGGGGCATGTCTTGGCTTATACTGCGTGTCGGAGAGTTCATACCACAAGACCTAGCATGGAAACGCCCGATTCGACCATGATGAAATCAAGGACAAATCGGGCGAAACAACTGGAAAATGCTCAGTCAGCCACAAGGTCTTTGGGGCTGCCGACGACCACAAAGGAAAGGGTTTCCGGATCATAGAGCCGCTTGATCACCGCGTTGATCTCGTCCAGCGTCACCGCATTAACCATATCGTTGCGCGTGGCGATGTAGTCCGGCGAGAGACCGTCCATCTGCATCCCGACAAGAATACGCGCAATCGGCGCATTTCCATCGAACCTGAGCGGATAGGCCCCCGTCAGATAGGTTTTCACATTCTCCAACTCTTCCGCCGTGAGACCCTTCTCCGCGAATTTCTTCCATTCGGCTTTGACCACATCAATCGCCTCGGCCACAACTTCGTTGCCCGAAGAAAACTGACCCATGACAAGTTCGGAATGATCGAAAGGCACGAGATAGGAACCCACACCATAGGTCAGGCCACGTTTTTCACGCACCTCTTCCATGAGGCGCGATTCACCGTGGCCGCCCAGAACCTCATTGGCGATATAGGCGGAAATAAAGTCGGGATCATCGCGCTTGATGCCCTTTTGCCCGAACATCACCACCGATTGCGGCGTCTCGAAAGGCACAACCGTGACACCACCCGAAAGGGCCGGTTCCACGCGCTCCGGCAGTTGCGGGCCGGTTTCCGGCAAATTGCCCAGAAGATCATCCAAAAGCGCGGACAGTTCTTCCGCCGTGATATCCCCGACAGCAGACACATAGAGACGATCCCGCGTCATCACACGATCTTTGGCCAGAAACATATCGTCACGGGTCAGCCCCGCGACGCTTTCAGGTGTCCCGTTGTCATTGTTGCCATAAGGGTGGTCGCCAAATGCCTGTTTGTAGAAGGTGTCCGATGCAATTTCCCCCGGATCGGTCTCTGCATTGCGCAGGATCGACAGGACCTGAGAGCGCACACGATCCACAGCCGCCGGATCAAACCGCGGATCCATAAGCGCCGTGCGCAGCAGGGACATGGCCCCATCACGGTTCTCACTCAGAAACCGCGCGGAGACCGACACGGAATCCATACTGGCGTTGAACCGGAAACTGGCCGCCAGACTGTCGCGTGCCTTGGCGAAAGCCTGCGCATCCATATCGCCCGCGCCCTCTTCCAGAGTGGCCATCATGAGGCCCACTTCGCCCCGCTTGCCCGGACGGTCCAGAGAAGTCCCGCCCTGAAAGCGGATTTCAAGTGCGGTGAAAGGAATGGAATGCTCCTCGACCAGCCATGCCTTGATCCCGCCCGGCGTTTCGACGGTCTGCACTTCCACAGCCGCCTGCGCGGGCAGACTGAGCCAGACCAGTGCAACCAATGTGCTTAAGAGACGTTTCATTCTTCGGCTCCTTCCATGTTGGAGGGCATCAGCCAGCCCGTAACCGCATGACGACGATCAAACACCTCTTTGGCAGCATTCATGACATCTTCGGCGGTGACAGCCTGCAAAATATCCGGCCAGTCCTCGATATCTTTCAGGGACAGCCCAACCGCCATCTCCGCACCATATTGTCGGGCCAGCCCTTCGATATTGTCTTCGGCATAAATCAGACCCGCCCGAAACTGGGTTTTCAGACGTTCAAGCTCTTCGGGATCGACACCGTCTTTCATGAATTGCGCCAGAGTGTCGTCCAGCGCAGCCTCGGCCTCTTTGATCGGAACATACGGACTTGGCACCATCGTCAGGGAAAACGTCGCATCATCTATCGACGTGCCGTCGTAATAGGCCCCGACATAGATCGCTTTCGGATCATCGAAGTTCAATTTGCGTGCCAAATAGGATGTGGTGGAATTCCCACCCAGAAGCTCGGCAAGCAATGTCAGGGCTGCGGCTTTTTCCTGTGCGCCCGGATCGCGTTCCGGTGCGAGGTAGCTGCGCGTGATATAGGGTTGCGCCACGCGCGGATCGCTCATCTTCAAACGACGCTCGGCCAGTTGCGGCGGCTCCTGCGGGCGCAGACGCGGTTCAAGGTCCGGCGAAGGCGCGACAGGGCCGTAATAGGTTTTGGCCAGCTCATACACCTCATCAGGATCAACATCACCCGCCACCACGAGAATGGCATTATTCGGGGCGTAATACTCATGGTAGAAGTTGAACGCATCCTCGCGGGACAGCTGTTCCATCTCCTGCCGCCAACCGATGATCGGAATGCCGTAAGGGTGGTTCAGAAACTGCGCCGCACGCATTTGTTCACGAAACAGCGCCCCCGGATCATTGTCGATACGTTGGTTGCGCTCTTCCAGAATGACCTGACGCTCTGTCGCCACATCGTCTTCGGCCATTTCCAGATCACGCATCCGATCCGCTTCCATCTCCATCATCAAGGGCAGGCGGTCTGCGGCAACCCTTTGATAGTAGGCGGTATAGTCCCAAGAGGTAAATGCATTGTCCGACCCGCCATTGCGCGTCACCGTTTCCGATAGTTCGCCCGCCTCAAGGTCATCCGTGCCTTTGAACATCAAATGTTCCAAAAAATGCGCAATACCGCTTTTGCCCAGACGCTCGTCGGCAGCGCCGATTTTATACCACACCGTATGCGCCACCACAGGCGCACGGTGATCTTCGAGCACGACAACTTCCATCCCGTTGTCCAACTCGTAGTGGCTCACCTCGGCCGCTTGGGCCGGTGCCGTGAGGACTGGGGACATGAGCGCCACAAGCGCCGCCGCCAAACCATATTTCATGAATTTACCTTTCAGATCGAACAGGGATCAGGTCAAAACTATAGAGCGAGTTTGCGCAAAAGCGCAGCCCGGAACAACCGCGTTGACGTGGACGTGAAGCGGCGCGATCCGCTTACTGTTCGGGGGCGGACGGAACCGAAACACCAAGCGCCCTCAAACGCTCCCATTCGGCATAAGCATCAAGCGCGAAACGCTTGTAAGCCCGTTCATAGCTACCTCGGCCTTTGCGGCGACCTTCATCTGCTTCATGAAGTTCCGCGCGGATATTGTCATCCACACCGTAACGTGAGGCATAGGAGACAATCCCGCCATCGACACCCGTCTCAGAAGGCACACGCCCGCCCAGCGCCACGATAGCATCGGCATTTGGGGTCTGATCCGTCAGATTCGTGCCGCCCAGCGTGGGCGCCGGAAGATCACTGTAATTGTCCGGTTCCTGCAAAGGCTTGGTCGTCACGATCGAAAACTCGTCCGGACCGGTCTTTACCCGATTCGGAACACGTTCCTTCTGGCTGCAAGCAACAAGCGCGGTCAGAGCCAAGAGGCACAGAGCCGTTCGGGACACATTCGAGACCATAGAAACCTTCCTCCGCAAATCGCGTCAGAGCATGTTTAGACCAGTCTGACCTCAAGGTCACGTCCGGTTTTTCGTCTCACCCGTGAAAAGAATGAGACCGAATGCCCCTGCAAAAATTGTGATATCCGCCACGTTGAAGGAATAGGGGTTCTGAAACCCGCAACAGGACATGTTGAGAAAATCCGCCACCGCGCCATAGATGATGCGGTCGATTGCATTGCCCAGCGCACCGCCGACCAGAAGTCCGGCGCTGATCTGCCCAAAGGTGGAAAACTGTTCGCGCCGCACCCAGCGCATCACCCACGCAGAAATCACCACCGCCAGAGCAACCCAGCCCCAGCGCAACAGATCGCCATGACCGGACAAAAGTCCGAAATTCGCACCTCGGTTCCATGCCATGTGGAACACGAGATAAGGGGGCAGAACATCAATCTGCCCCACAGTTTTAAGATCGAGAAACTGGACCACGGCCCATTTGGAGAGCTGGTCGATCACAAAGGTGATCAGCGCTGTCAGAGCCGTGATCCGCATTCTCAAACCTCAGTGACGGAAGTGACGCATACCGGTCAGCACCATCGCAAGCCCGGCTTCATTGGCCGCGTCGATAACCTCTTGGTCGCGCATGGAGCCACCCGGCTGGATGACACAGGACGCGCCAGCAGCGGCCGCTTCCAGCAGACCGTCGGCAAAGGGGAAGAACGCATCGGAGGCCACGGCGGACCCTTTGGTCAGCGGCTCGGCAAGCCCCATCGCCTCAGCCATGCGCTCGGCTTTCTTGGCGGCGATCAACGCGGAGTCGAGACGAGACATCTGACCCGCACCGACACCAACGGTCGCCTGATCCTTCACATAGACAATCGCGTTGGACTTGACGTGTTTCGCCACTTTCCACGCGAACAGAAGGTCTTTCATCTGCTCGGGCGTCGGCGCTTTCTCCGTCACAACCTTCAGATCATCCATGCCGACAAAACCGGCATCCTTGTCCTGAAACAGATAGCCCCCCGCAACCTGACGGATCGTAGAAGGCTTGGCCAACACGTCCGGCAGCGCTTCGGTGGTCAAAAGGCGCAGGTTTTTCTTCTTGGCAAAAATCTCTTTCGCCTCTTCCGATGCGCCCGGTGCGATGACAACTTCGGTGAAGATCTCGGTGATCGCTTCTGCCGTTTGCGCGTCCAGTGCCTTGTTCAACGCAACGATACCGCCGAAAGCAGAGGTGCGGTCACAATCGAAAGCCGCCTTGTAAGCGTCGAGAAGTGTCTCACCCTTGGCCACACCGCAAGGGTTGGCGTGTTTGATGATCGCCACGGCGGGCGTCTCGACGGGATCAAACTCGGCCACCAGTTCAAAGGCGGCATCCGTGTCGTTGATGTTGTTATAGGACAGTTCCTTACCCTGATGCTGCACGGCGGTCGCCACGCCGGGGCGCTCGGAGCCGTCCACATAGAAGGCCGCGGACTGGTGCGGGTTTTCGCCGTAACGCAGGGTCTGTTTGATCTGACCAGCAACAACACGACGACGCGGAGCCTCTTCACCAATCGCGCCCGCCATCCAGTTCGACACGGCAGCGTCATAGGCCCCCGTGCGGGCATAGGCGATCTGCGCCATTTTCTGACGGAAGGCATAAGAAGTCTGACCGTCATTCGCATCAAGCTCGGCGATCAGCGCGTCGTAATCTTCGACATCCACCACGGTCGTTACGAACCCGTGGTTTTTCGCCGCCGCACGGATCATCGCCGGACCGCCAATGTCGATGTTCTCAATCATCTCGTCATAATCCGCCCCGCGCGCCAAGGCGGCTTCGAACGGGTAGAGGTTCACAACCAGCAGGTCGATGCCGCCGATCCCGTGTTCATCCATTGCGGCCACATGCTCGGCATTGTCACGCAGCGCCAGAAGACCACCATGCACACGCGGGTGCAGCGTCTTCACACGCCCGTCCATCATTTCGGGAAAGCCGGTCACTTCCGAGACGTCCTTCACCTCAAGGCCGGCATCGCGCAGCGCCTTGGCGGACCCGCCGGTGGACAAAAGCTCGACCCCCTTGGCAGCCAGCGCCTTACCCAGTTGGGCGAGGCCAGTTTTGTCAGATACGGAAAGAAGCGCGCGCTTCACGGGATAAAGGTCGGTCATAGCAGGTCCCCAGAATGGCTCGATGGCAAATCGGCTCACAGATCAGTTCAGCGTCTCGTCGTCCATCTCAAGATCGCGGAGCGTCGTAGGCGTCTCCTGCGCTTTCGCGAGAGTCCAACGGACACGGGTCGCATAATCCATTGCCGTCGCAGATAGAACCACTTGTTTGCTCGCGCGCGGCTTTAAACGGTTTTTTTCGAGATAAACCGAGCGTTCGAGGCTCAATTTTGCGCGACCGTCATGGCGGAACACCCAAATCTCGCCGGATTTCAGCGCCAGAGACACAGCCGCGCCGCCCATATCAAGCTCGGCATCCACATCCGGATGAAGGTGGAACCGCACCTGAAACGGAATGCCCTGCAGCTTGAGACGATCCATCATCCGGTCGAATTGGCGCTCGTCCTCACCCGTGATCGTCGCCAGCGTGTCCTCGCCCGCAATCCCGCGCCCGTCTTTCGACAATTCGATCTGCCGGATATGGGTCAGCCCGTGGGTCTTCACATAGCCGTCGTGCCCCGCAACGAAGCCGCCGCCATCCTCGCTTGTGCGCAATTCCAAACGCACCGCACTTGGCACATCGACAAGCAATTCGCGCAAATGTCCGCCGATCATCCGTTTCGACCCGAGCCGTGAGGAGGAAAACCCTTCGACCCCCAGCGTGGAATGTGACGGAGTCGCCCGACCGGCACGGCGCCATTCCGGCCCGAAGCTGCTCCCTGCCCCGCAATTGACGATCAACGGCCTGCGTCCGGAGGTGAGTTCAAACGCCATCGTCGACGCATGGGCATTGAAAGAGGCTTCCACCTTCGGGGGCGGAGCCGCATCGACAATGATTGAGGTGCGTCCGGCGGCAAGCCGCAAGAACCCCATGTGAAGCCCCTGCCCCGGCGGGGTCTTGTTGCCCGAACTTGCCAAAGCGCGATCAAGCCGCCCTTCCATACCGCGCCCGCCGCCATGAAAGCGGGCCAGCCCGCCGTCCGAATGACGCAATGCACGCAATGTCGGCGCGATCCGTTCAATCGCCGCCAGATGCGCTTCGTCTGCGATCTTTCCGGCCTCCGACAGCGCCGCTGCGGCCCACGTCAAAAGCGTGAAGACCTCAAGCAATTCCTCCGGATTGCGGGTCGGAATGCCGCCTTCGTCATCAATCTCTGATTCGCATTCCTGCGCCAAGGCTTTGACCGCTGGCGCGACATGCTCCTCCATGCCCACGAGGGACAGGCCCGCATAGATCAGCCCTGTCAGCGCCTCGAAACGAGGCAGTCCGGGGCTGGCCGTTTGCCACCGCCGCGACAGGAAGATCGTCTGCTGTCCGAGCGTCTTGTAAAACGCGTTCGAGACATCCGCCTCCTGACCTGACAGGAAGAACAAAGCATGGTGAATCCAGCGGATGAGCCGCCGACCGGTCAGGTCAGGCGTCCAGCCCGGCCCCTTTCCGCCCGCATAGCGCTCCATCCATTCCTTGATCCAGTCCTGCGCCCGATGGCGTGCGTTGTAGTCTCCTACAGCCGCCAGATCATCAAGCCATGCAAATCCATGAATTTCTTCGACAAATCCCTGAGCCGGTGCATCAATATCCCAGATGGAGGTGTTTTGCGCCTCAACCAGATAGCCCGCGAACAGGAAGTTGCCGCCGATCAACTGGCGTCCACGTGCAAAGGACCCGATGGATTTGGGTTCGGGTTGCGAGACGAATCCCAAAGCCGGTTTCGCACGCGCTGCGCGCCACGCATGATACCTGTTCATGCGGCGTACATTTTTCGCCCGCCAATCCTCGCTTTGCGACATTGCCTGCCCCAGCCTGTCGGTTCGTTTTCGTTGCCCGGAAGATAGCGGGCGCTACGCGAGATGTCATCGGGAAATCCCCGTCTGTCATCCCCGTCGCAGAACCATGATGAAGAAACCGTCCATCCCGCCACGCTCTGCCCAATAGTCGGGACGGGTGCGCAGCCCCTCTTCCCCGACCCACTCGGGCGCGACACCGTTGATGCGCAGCGCGTCCAGATCGACACGCAGATCAGGATGGCGCGTTTTCGCATCGCGCACCTGCTCTTCGCCCTCGTCAATCAGCAGAGAACAGGTGCAATAGACCAGTTTTCCGCCCGGTTTGAGCATCCCCAAGGCGCGGTCAATCAGATGTTCCTGCAACTCGAAAAGTCCCGGAAAGTCCGAACCGTCCTTCACATAGGGCAAATCAGGGTGACGCCGGATCGTGCCCGTCGCGGTGCAGGGCGCATCCAGCAGAATCGCATCAAACGGCCCGCCCTCATATTCCAGCGCATCCCCAACGGCGATTTCCGCCGAGAGCGCACAGCGCGTCAGGTTTTCCTGCACACGCCCCATCCGTGATTCGGAAATGTCGAGCGCCGTGACATTGGCCCCCATAGCGGCCAGTTGCAGGGTCTTCCCCCCCGGCGCGGCACACATGTCGAGGACATGGTCGCCTTTTTCAGGCGAAAGGATTCGCGCAGGCAGGCTTGCGGCTGCGTCCTGCACCCACCATTCTCCTGCCGCGAATCCGTCAAGTTTCGTCACCTGCACCGCACGGCTCAGACGCACGGACCCGTTCGGCAGCACCTCGCCACCCAAGGTCTTCGCCCAGCCTTCCGGATCGGCTTTAACGGTCAGATCAAGTGGCGCACCCTTGGCCTGCACGGCCTCCATCGCGGACACTGTCGCCTTGCCATAATCCGCGACCAGAGGTTTGCGCAGCCATTTCGGCAACATCGGCGCGGGCAGCGTATCCCATTTCGCCTTCTCGCCATCGACCTTACGCAGCACCGCATTGACCAGCCCCTTGAAATGACTGGATTTCGGCCGCTCCTGCATCAGGGTCACATAAGCATTCACCACGCCATGCGCGGCCTCGCCCATGGCGCAAATCTCGAACACACCCATGCGAAGAGCGTTCATGACATGTGGCGCAGGGCGTTTGCTCAGATGCGGGCCAAGCATCCGGTCGCAGCGATCCAGCACCCGCAGAGCTTCAGTCACCAGCCGCTGGGATCGCGCACGATCCTCCGGCGACAGGTCCTTGGTCCGCTGCAACAGCACTTCGGATAGAAGCCGCTTCTCAAGGAGCACGGCATCCAGAAGGGCCAGAGCGGCCCGGCGGGCTGCAAGCCCCGCGACATCAGATGATCTTGTTTTCATGGTCTGACCCCGTATATCACAAGGGCAAGCCGGACAAGATCATCCGAAGGATTTCCCGATGACCGACAAGACAGAAAACCCAAACACCACCCTTCCCCCCGCCGCACAACGTGCGCTGGCAGAGGCCGAAGAGCGCCGCAAAGCCCGCGAAGAGGCGGTGAACGCAATGCCAACCGAACTGGGCGGACGAGACGGACCGGAGCCGGTGCGTTACGGCGACTGGGAGAAAAAAGGCCTCGCCATAGATTTCTAAAAGAAAAACCCGCGGCATTCCGCGGGTTTTATTTTGCTGTGTTGAACCGGAAATCTCAGAGGCCCAGCACGTCAAGCATATCATATTCACCGGGCTTCTGACCCTGCCCCCAAAGTGCGGCTTTCAGCGCGCCTTTGGCAAAGAGGGAGCGATCGGAAGCAATGTGACGCAGGATGATACGCTCGCCATCGCCCGCAAACATCACGTCATGCTCACCGACAATGTCCCCGCCGCGAATGGCGGAAAAGCCGATGTCACCCTTTTTGCGCGCGCCTGTGATGCCGTCACGCCCCGAATCACGCACGTCACTGAGCTTCACACCGCGCCCTTCGGCAGCGGCCTCGCCCAGCATCAGCGCCGTGCCGGAAGGGGCATCAACCTTGCGGTTGTGGTGCGCCTCGATGATCTCGATGTCATAGTCAGCATCCAGAGCCGCCGCGACCATTTTCGTCAATTTCGTCAACAAGTTGACACCCAAAGACATATTGCCGGCTCGGATAATCGTCGCGTGATGGGCCGCCAGTTCGATCTTTTCCAACTCCCTCGGACACATGCCCGTGGTGCCGATCACATGAACACAGCGCGCCTGTGCGGCCAGCCCCGCAAACTCCACCGTGGCTTCCGGTGCGGTAAAGTCGATCACCGCCTGAGCCTTGGAAAAAGCCTCCAACGCATCATCCGTCACCTGCACGCCCAGCGCCGCGCCGCCCATGGCTTCGCCCACATCGCGCCCGATCCAGTCGCTTCCGGCACGTTCCACCGCGCCCACAAGTCTGCACTTTTCCGAGGCCACGACGGTTTTGATCAACATCTGCCCCATGCGACCGGACGCGCCGGTAATAACAATGCCGGGAAGCTCGCTCATGGTTTTATCTCCTGAATTCTCTTGGGCTGTGCTTTAACCTGTGCAAAGGCTTTTGGCAAAGCCCGCTTGCAAGACTCTCTGTTCAGGACTATCTGCGCACCTATGGCAAAACGATCTCATTCCAGCGGCCCCGGCCGGTCGCACCGCACCCTTCGCGTCGGCGAGGCCATTCGGCGTCGTCTGTCCGAAATTCTCACCCGTGGCGAAATCCACGATCCCGATCTCACCGCGATGTCCATCACGGTGGGCGAGGTCCGTGTCAGCCCGGACCTGCGTGTGGCGACCGCCTTCATCCTACCGCTTGGCGGGAAAGACGCCGAAGAGGCGCTTCTGGCGCTGCGCCGGAACAAAGGCGAGATCCGTCACCACATGGGCAAGGCGCTCGGGATCAAACACACGCCCGAGATGCGCTTTGCGCTGGATGACACCTTTGACCGTATGGACGCGACACGGCGCATGTTTGCCGACGAGCGCGTTCAACGCGACCTGCACAAAAGCGACGACGAGGAAGAGTAATGGCCCGACGCAAGAAGGGGCGCGCAGTTCACGGCTGGTTGGTCGTGGACAAGCCCGCCGGCATGACCTCCACATCTGTTGTCAACAAAGTGCGTTGGGCGTTCAACGCACAAAAGGCCGGTCACGCGGGCACGCTTGATCCCGATGCGACGGGCGTTCTGGCCGTTGCACTGGGCGAAGCGACGAAGACCGTGCCGTTCATCACCGACGCGCTGAAATGCTACCGCTTTTCCGTGCGCTTCGGGCAGGCGACGAATACCGATGATGCGGAAGGGCAAGTGATCGCGCAAAGCTACGCACGTCCGAGCGACGAGGACATTCTCGCCGCCCTGCCGCAGTTTGAAGGCGACATCATGCAAGTGCCGCCGAAATTCTCCGCCGTGAAAATCGACGGGGAACGCGCCTATAAACTGGCCCGCGACGACGAGGATTTCGAGATTGCCGCCCGTCCGCTCTATGTGGACGAGCTGAAATTCGTTGAACGTGTCGATGCGGATCATGCGATTTTCGAAATGGTCTGCGGCAAGGGCGGATATGTGCGTGCGATTGCCCGTGATCTGGGCGAGGCGCTTGGCTGTTTCGGCCATGTGGAATGGCTGCGGCGGGAATGGTCCGGCCCTTGGGATGTCGACGAAGGCGTCTCTCTGGACGAAGTTGAAAAACTTGCCCGCACGGACGAGATTGACCAGCTTTTGCGCCCCGTAGAAGAGGGGCTTGCCGATCTTGACGAAGTGACCTGCACGCCCGAAGGCGCGACACGGCTCAGAAACGGCAACCCCGGCATGGTCTATCCGGCGGATGGTGTGGAATATGGCGACGAGGTCTGGGCCTCTTTCGAGGGCAAACCAGTCGCCGTCGGGCAATACAAGGCCGGTGAACTGCACCCCAACCGCGTGTTCAACCTCTGAGGGCCATATCTGCGCCAAGACGCGCCTTGCCTTTCCGGTCGTATCGGTTTTCCTTGCGTGAAGACGGAGACAAGAGGTTTTGACACATGAGCGAACGCAGGCAGGTTGCCACGAACGAAGATGCCCACAAGCTGCATGATCCGGGCGGGAAGGTGCATATCCGCCTGCCTGACGGTGTCATCGGTGGCGCACGGTTTTCGGCCTGTGGGCGCTATCGTCAGACCCTGACACGCGACTGGACGCTGGAGGGCGAAGCGCCGCGCACCATTATGTTTCTGGGCCAGAACCCCTCTGTCGCGCGGGCCGATGTGTCGGACCCGACCTGTGACAAGGAACTCAAATTCGCCCGCCTTTGGGGCTACACGCGCTATGTGAAAACCAACATGCTGGACTGGCGCGCCACCCATCCCAAGGATGTCCCGCATGATCCTGCCCTTGCACGAAGCGCGGAGAACCTGCCCGCCATCCTGCACGAGGCGGAAGATGCAGAGGAAATTCTCCTAGCTTACGGCAAGTTGCACAAGAGATATGCTCCCATCGTCAACCAGACCATTGAGGCGCTCAGAGCGACAGGCAAGCCCCTCAACTGCCTCAAGTTGAACAAGGACGGATCAGCACAGCACCCGCTCTACATCCGCGGCGACACACAGCGCTTTCCCTTTCCTGATCCCGAAGAGTAACGCAGGACTTTCCAAGCCTCATACTGCCCCATACATGAAAAGCGCCGGGTTCTCCCGACGCTTTCCCATATTTGGCGAGCAACCTTCGCCACTCTACAGAAAATCATCCCTGCGCGGGGTGAAACAGTCGATAAGTTTGCCCGGCTCAAGACACAGACAGCCATGCTCCATGCCCGACGGGATCACAAAGCTGTCCCCCGGCCCGACCTCACGCGTCTCATCGCCGAGGAAAAAGCGGTAGCGCCCGCTTTCCACATAGGTCGATTGCACATGCGGGTGGCTATGAAGCGCCCCTTCGGCACCCTCCGCATCAAAACAGAAGGCGACCACCATAAGCTCGGGACTATCCGACAACACCTGCCGACTGACATGCTCTCCGGTCGAAACGATTGGAAAATTTGCCATCATTCCCCTCCGCCTCAGCTAAAGAGCATCCCGCCGTTGATGTCGATATTCGCGCCGGTGATATAGGCGGAGTCGTCGGTTGCCAGAAAACAGATCAGGTTGGCAGTATCCTCAGGCGTGCCCTGACGCTTGAGCGGCGCGGCGGCTTCGAGACCACGGCGTCCGGCATCCGGCGTGTGGATATTGTGGAAATCCGTGTCGATCATCCCCGGACAAAGCGCATTCACGCGGATGTCGGGGCCCAGCTCCTTGGCAAGACCACGGGTCATGGTCATCACTGCCCCTTTGGACGTGGCATAAGCCACAGCGCCCGGTCCACCGCCGTCACGACCGGCCTGACTGGCAAGGTTGACAATCACACCGGACTTCATGTGAGCAAGCACCGCCTTGGTCATCATGAAAATGCTTGTGAGGTTCAACGTCATCACAGTGTTCCAATGCTCAAGCGGCATCTCTGCGATGGTTTTGCGACCCACGAGACCACCGGCGTTGTTCACAAGAACATCCACGCCGCCAAAGGTATTGACCGCACCGTTCACCAAGGCATCCACGCCCTCCTGCGTGCACAAATCTCCCTGAACCGCGATGGCTTTGCCGCCGAGCGCTTCGATCTCGGCCACGGTCTCCTCGGCCCCCTGCGCCGATGCGAAATAGTTGATGGCAACATTGGCCCCCTCTTTCGCCAGCGCCACCGCAGCAGCCCGTCCGATATCACGCCCGCCGCCGGTCACAATCGCTGTCTTGCCTTGAAGTTTCATGGTCAGTCCTTCCATTCGTTTTCTTTTTTCGATGCACCAATCAGCACATCACATTCACTCTGCGGAACATCGGGGCGCGTTCAGGCGCAACAGGCACAGCATCTTGGTCTTGATGATCCTTGCCAGTGTCTCGCCTGACATCCCGCCCCTCCCCGAAACCTTTGCCGCATCAGAACGCTGCGGCAGCTTTGCTATAATCAACATGGATTCACCGTTCCGTCAATCCTTGCATACAAGATGTTATACAAGTAATCTCGACAAATCGCCCGCGCTTTTATCACCCCTGCATCTTTGCTAGGGTCGGGAACGGACCATCTTGTGTCAGCAGACAGCATTGAAAGATCGACTATGGACCAAACCACGCCGGACACCCTGACCAAAAGCAGCGTCGATCAGATCACGGACCATCTCTACAAAGAAATTACGTCGCTACGCCTCCTGCCCGGCGCGCGTATTTCGGAAACCGAGATCGCGCAGAAATTTGGCGTGTCACGTCAACCCGTGCGGGATGCGTTCAACCGGCTTGCGACGATGGATTTGATCCGAATCCGGCCCAAAAAGGCTACCGAGGTCAAAAAATTCTCCACCGCCGCCATCACCAAATCACGCTATATCCGTGCGGCAATTGAGGCGGCCGTGCTGCGGGACGCCTGCAAATATTGTGATGATGAGGCCGGTTCTGCGCTGGACACGGCCCTCTCCTTGCAAAAGCAAGCCCTCGCCGACCGCGACACAGAAGCCTTTGGAAAGCTCGATTATGCTTTTCACAAAACCCTCTGCGACATCGCAAAAGCGCCTTTCGCCTATGAGGTCATCCAAGCGGAAAAGGCCAAGGTGGACAGGCTCTGCGTGTTGAGCCTCGCCAAAGAAGATCGCATGCCGGAACTGGTTTCGGATCACGAAAAAATCGCAGAAGCGGTCAAAGCGGGTGATGAGAAAGCTGCGCAGGAGGCTGGCATGATCCACCTGTCCCGCCTGGATGACACAATCGCGCGCATCCGCGTTCAAAGGGCTGCATTTTTCGACGACGAAAACGCCGCCGACTAACCCCTGTCGCGTTACATGGCCTCTTTCGGGATCAACGCCCCGCGATGGCTGATGACCCGTCCGGCAAGACGGTGCCCCGCCAAGGCCGCTGCCACATCATCCTCCCCGCGAAGCCGCGCGGCCAGAAATCCCGCGTTAAAACTGTCTCCGGCAGCGGTGGTATCCACCACCTTGATCGGGGCCGGAATGGGCACAAGCGTCTCCGCTCCTGTGCCGCGAATGGTGCAACCCTCCGGCCCACGTTTGAGCACGATGGTTTCCACGCCCAACTCCGCGATCCGCGTCAACGTCGCCTCCGGAGACGCGTCATCCCAGAGCATGACCTCATCCTCGAACGTGGGCAGAACCACCGAGGAAAGCGCCATCACCCGCCCAAAAGCTTCGCGCGCCAGATCTTCCTTCCCCGCCCAAAGACGCGGTCTGTAATTGCCGTCAAAGGCGACCTCGACTCCCTTTGCGCGTGCCCGTTCCAAAAGCTCGAAAAGGAGCGGCAGATGGTCGTTGAACGTATAGAGGCTGATCCCCGAAAGGTAGATCATCCGTGTATCAAGCATCCCTTCAAGCCAGTCTTCGGAAGGCTCGGCAAAGAGTTTGCGCGCGGCGGCAGCGTTGCGCCAGTAGTGAAAGAACCGCTCCCCTGTCGCATCATTGGTGATGGAATAGAGGCCGGTTGTATCGACGGAATCATTGAGCAAGAGAACATCGGAGACCGCGTTTTCCTGCAACGTCGCGCGGATACGGGTGCCGAAAGGATCATCCCCGATCGCAGAGGCAAAAGCCACATTGATCCCCGAACGCGCCAGATAGACAGCGGAGTTAAGCGTATCGCCGCCCACCCCGATCTGGGTGCTGCCATCGGGCGCAAATGCGATCTCTCCCATAGCTTCCCCAAGGCAGATGATATCAAAACGGGACATGCGGGTTTTCCTTTGCGTGAGTATTACGTTGCAGGCTTAGCGGGCCAGCCATCCGCCATCGACATTGATCACAGCGCCCGTGACATAGCGGGCCGCTTTGGAGCACAGATAGGCCGCCGTGCCGCCAATGTCCGAAGGCGCCCCCCACCGCCCCGCAGGAATACGCGCCAAAATCGCGTCATTGCGGGCGGGATCGTTGCGAAGGGCTTCGGTGTTGTTGGTGGCGATATAGCCGGGCGCGATTGCGTTGACAGTGATGCCATACGGGGCCCACTCGTTGGCGAGGCTCTTGGTGATCCCTGCCACCGCGTGTTTGGAGGCCGTATAGGCCGGAACGCGGATGCCGCCCTGAAACGACAGCAGCGAGGCGATGTTGACGATGGCCCCGTCCGTCCCTCGTGCAATCAACTCGCGGCCAAACGCCTGACAGGTGAAAAACAGCGCCTTCTGGTTCACGTCAATCACCGCGTCCCAGTCTGCCTCGCTATACTTCACACAGTCTTCGCGCCGGATGATCCCTGCGTTGTTGATCAACAGATCAAACCCCGCGCCGGAAAACACATCTCTAGCCGCCATCGGGTCAGCGAAATCCAACCTCATGTCCTCCGCCTGCCCTCCTGCCGCGGTGATCTTCTGCACAGTATCGGTGCAGGGCCGTCGACCGGCGCAGACCACCTCCGCCCCTTGTGTAGCCAAGGCACAAGCGATGGCCTGCCCGATCCCCGTATTTGCACCGGTGACAAGCGCCTTGCGGCCGGAAAGGGAAAAGAGGTCGTGCGGCATGGTGTGTCCTCTGCGTCGAAGGGTAGATCATCCGGATCAGATCGTGGTCATGCCCTACTTAGCATGAATTCAGACCAACACTTCAACAAAAATGAAATGACGTTTCATTTTTATCATGGTGCAATTATAATCTCTCACAACACCCCCCGCATAACGCCCCGAATGATTGGGGCGCTATGCTGATGACTGGAGAGCCACGGATGCCTGCCCCTACAAAACCGGCCAAGAAACCCGAAAACGTCGCCTCGGTTCTCAAGGTGTTCTCCGTGCTCGAAACCCTGTCGGCAGAAGGCTCCGCCCCTCTTGCTCGCATTGCGCAAAAGGCGATGACCTCGAAGGCCACGACCCATCGCCTTTTGCAGACCATGCGCGATCTGGGATATGTCGAGCAGCAGGCCCAAAGCGAAGAGTATCGGCTGACGCTCAAACTGTTTTCCCTCTCGGCGCGGGCGCTGGAGGGGCAGGACCGCTTGCTCAAAGCCACCGAGAGCGGCATGGCGCGACTGTCACAGGAGACCGGAGAGGCCATCAATCTGGGTGTGATCGACGAGACGGGGCAGGATGTCGTCTATATCCAGCAGATCGAGTCCAGCTATGCGCTCTCACTGAAATGCACCGTCGGATCGCGCAACCGGCTGTATTGCACCGCGTTGGGCAAGGCGCTTCTGGCGTGGCGCAACGCGGCTGAGGTGGACGCCGGTTTGCAAAAGATGAGCTTTGCGCCAGTCGGCCCCCAAACGCTTGCGGACGCCTCTGCATTTCGTCACGCTCTGGCCAAGACCCGCGCGCAAGGTTTCGCAGAAGAGATTGAGGAATCAGAGGCTGGCGTGCGCTGTATGGCGGTGCCAGTGCGGGACCAGACCGGCCAGACGGTCGCTGCGGTCTCTATCGCCTTCCCGCTCTTTCGCTATGACGCCACCCATCGCGAGGACTATATCGCGCTTTTGACCCAAGTCGGGCGCGAGGCCTCCGAAGCACTTGGGTATCGCGGCGAACCGGCGCAAACAGGCCCGACCACTACCCCCAAGGTTTGAAGCCAAAAGTCATGTAGTCACGTTGATACGCGGCTTTCACGGCCTCTTCGATCTCACCGTTATAGATATCAGAAAGGGCAAAGGGCGCATCTTCCGGCTCGGCCACGACCTCGGGCGGCGTCACGCCCAGCGTATCGGCCAGATACGCAAGATCATCGGCAAGACGGTCTTCGCGCACCACAACATCCGGCAGGGAAAACTCCGCGAATCCCTTGATCACTTCGGATTGCGAGGCCCACGTCCCGTCCACACGCACGGAGGTCTGGCCGTTCAGATTGCCCTGTACGAATTTCGCAAATTTCAGAAAAGCCTCGCGGTGCTGCTCCCGCGTATAATTCTCCTCCGGCGCGGCAACGGGCAGCGGAAGTTTATAGGTGCTGCGCAGCGTTTCACGGATTTCCCCATAGGTTTTGCCGCTAATGTTCAGGATATAGTCGCAGAACACCCGATGCAGCCTTTGGACCGGATGCGAAATCACCGTAAAACTGCGATGCCCTTTGTTCTGACGCTTCCACTGGCGCAGCGTCTTTTGCGTAAACTCCCGCAGCAGTGCGTCGGGCGTGACCTGATCAAGTGCAGACATCCATTCGGCCACACTCGCCTCCGGCCCGCCACGCACCGGCATGTAAAGAACCGGCGTTTTGACAGATGCCACATAAGTCGGCACAGCAGGCTTGCGCCGCGGCTCGAAATTCGGCGTGTCCGACAGGTTGAAGTGGTCGATGCTGGACAGGTCCGACACCATCTCGGCATAGTTCAACACCTTGTCTTCAAGCCGCGACGGGTTTTGGACTTTGGTCTTCTGCGTGGTCTTGTTGCGCTCTTGCGTCACCCCGAGGAACCGCGCCAGACCGTTGAGCACCTCAACGTCCTGAATATCGGCATAATTGATATAAAAAGCGGTTTGTCCGGTCATCTGAAGCTGGCGTTGCAGGAAAATCTGGAACGCTTTGAGTTCGTCGAGCATCTCCTGAAACTCGCGCCTGTTAAACGTGACTTTCGCGGATTTGGCGTCCTTGAGGTCCCCCAGACGCCACTGGCCCGTCACGCCGGCAATCTTGCGGGACACATAGCTTTCCAACGGATTGCGCGTCAGGATGATCTTGGCGCATTTCGGGTCGTTGAGCACATGGGTCAGGATACGCGGATCGTGATCGTGAAAGAACCGGAAGCCGGACAGACCCTCGGTCTCCTCACGCATCTTGTCCAAAAGAACCGTGGGCCTTGCCTCGCGGGCCTGCATGGTGACGCCCAACATCTCCTTTTGCCCAGACTTGCCGATAAAGGCGGGGTTGAAGACCTCGCCCCAGCATTTCAGTCCGGGGTAGGAATTGACGTTTTCCTCCAGAAAATTGGACCCTGTCCGCATCTCGGCAAAAATTACAAAATATTCAAAAGACTGGGCCATAATCTATTTTACCAAGTAAGGGCGCTTTTGGGATCGGGCGCGCGTATCGGGTTCGTTGCCCATGGGGAAGTCTCCCATGAGGTGGGGTTTCATGCCTTGGTTTTTCAGGTTTTGCAGGAATTGTCCAAACCCCGTCAAATCCCGCATCCGAGGCGCTTCGGCCAACCGGCGCACATTGCGCGGCGCAATCTCGTCAATGATCATTTGCAAGGGCTCCATCGGGCTTTCGATGAAATCCGCCAAGGTCCATATCCGAACCCGCGCCTTAACTTCTCGCGATCGTAGAATTTCGAGATGCTCCGCCTCGATTTTCTGCAGCCGCGCCGCTTCCCGCCGGATTTCGGAAAAGCTCATGTTCGAACGGAACAGGCTCACCGCCCAAGCGCCGGAGATCACCGAGACCTGCGCATTCGGGTCAGTGGCGACGAGCCAGCTGATCTCCTGATTGTCTCGCGGCCCGAACATAAAGCACTGGCGTTCGCCTCGCGTGTTCCAGACCAAAGAGGTCAGAAAGCCGCAGGGGTTGTAGTCCCGCAATTTCGCCTCAGACGACAATGCACCGGAAAAGACCCTCTGCCTGCCCGCAAGCTCGGCCCCTTCAGGCGCATAAAGATGCCCGTGGACGCGCGCACCGACAGAGCGCGACAGCCAGCCCTCGAAATCCTCGAACAGATCGGAGAAACCTTCGAAAATCGAATACGACCCGCTGGTTTTCCCGTGCTCTTTCCCATGCCCCGGCATGCGGCTTTGCATATACAGGCCCTCACGCCCGTTGACCCGACGATCAACCGCCTTGGAAAAGATACGGTCGATTTTCCCCGGATTGGGCTCTGCCCCTTTCATCGGGTTGACCTTTGTATCAAGGAACGTCGCGTAGAGCCGCTCCGCCTTCGGCCAGATTTTACGCGCCACGAAACAGTCGGAGCGCCGCAGAAGCTGAAGATGGTCGTCGTAGAAAATATGCGGCTTTCCCTCATAGTCGAATTTCGACAGGGTCAGAGACCGGCTTTCGATATTGTTCGAATAAAGCCGCACGAGGGTCTGGTAATAGCTCTCATCCGGTATCCAGACCTTTTTGAAATAGGTGTCATAGATCTTGCGGTCCGGATCTTCGAGAATGGCCGACAGGGTTTGCCGCGTCAGGCACCACCATTGCGAACCGAGATGCGGCACCAGCTTGTCCGGAATTTTGCGTTTATAACCGACCTTGCGTTGCCACGTCACATAACGATCAAACAGACGCCGCTGCTTTTTCCACGAAAACGGGAAACGCAGGGTGAAGCGTTCATGATCCAGCCCGCCGACAGTCCAAGGCACGTCCTCGGTCGTGACGCTCTCAATGAAATTCGTCAAAGGACGTTCCGCGAGATATTGCTTGAGGTCCTCGACGGGGCGCAACGGCAGGCAGGAGCCGGACGCAAGATAGACATGGCGCACCTCGGGAAAGCGCGAGAGCATCAGCTCCGACGCATCCTGTGATGCCCCCACCAGAGACCATGTCCCCCATTCGCAGGCTCGGCGCTTCGAGAACACCACATTTTCCAGATCGGACAGGCTGTTGACGAAGGGCTGATAGCGCTCTTTTTTCACCCGCTGATCCACGTGGATTACGACGGGGCAACCGTGAGACGCCCAATGCCGCGCAACCTGTTCGGCACGATGCAGCGCGGTATGAACCAGCATGACAAACCCGACCGTCATGCCCAGTTCCCCTTGGACATCAGGCCGAGAATTTCCAGTTGCCGCCAGTTGATGTATTTCTCCGACCAGTTGCACCACAGATCGGGATCATCTTCGAGCCGGTTGTGATAAGCAAGATATTCACGCGATCCGGCATAGTGCTGTTTGCGCTCAAGCTCCTCGCGGGTCTTCTCGACAAAGGTGTTCAAAAACTTCGCATGTAGCAAAGCACCTGAGGCCTTTTCCCCACCTTCGGTCTCGTAAACCAGATTGAGACCGCGTGGCAGCAACATATGGGTCGAATGCATATAGGCGTAATTGCGGTGCCATTTGACGAGAGGAATCTTGTTCAGCGATGGCGCACTATAAGGATCATCCTTGAAGAACACCCGCGCACGCGGCCCACCCTGAATCCAGAGATTGTAATATTCGGGATTGGTGGAAATCATGTAATTCCCGCTGTCGAACCACTCGGCAATCTCGAACGGATTCTGCCCCTCGCGGTAAAGCTGCGCATCAATCGGCCCTTTCGGATACATGTCGATCAACATAGCCGAAAAGCTGCGGATGCCGGAATTGTCGAGCCAGTCTGTCAGCGCCGGAATCGGGCGGGTGTCGGAGAAGGGGAAAACAAAAAATTCATCCACATCAACCGTGAGCGTCCAGTGGCCGTGACAGTATTTGCGGGAAATCCAGTTCATCCAATGCACACCGAATAGCGACTCGCGATAGCTCGCCTTGGTGTGCCAGATGGAGACGTCCTCTTGCCCCAAAAGATATTCGCGCGACCCGTCATCGCTGTCGTTGTCCACGAACAGAAAATGACGCACCCCCATATCCCTGTAATACTTCAGGAAATACGGCAGGCGGATACGCTCGTTCCGCAGGGTACAGACCAGCAGGATATCATCGGGCCGGATACGCGGGGTATTATCCTGCAAAAGGCTCAATTCCCGACGCGCCTGAAAGGCCCGCCAGAGCGCGCGTTTGCGCCGCAGCCGCATCTTATATTGCCAAAGCCTGCTCACCAGTCTGCCTTATGCCTCCGAAACTCGGTAATCGTGATGCCTCAACGCGCCACCCTATCCAAAGTCATTGCAGTGTAACCTACGGATTTTCAAATGAATCGTAAACAATTCAGATCAAATAGCAAAATTGTTTAATCTACTGCGAAAAAACAGAGGGATTTCACCCTATTTCCTCCCCCACGCGCCACGGCTCATAAGCCCGAGAGCTTCCAGTTGCTTCCAACCCTCATAGGCCACCGACCCTTCATGCCAAAGCGTTGGGCCACTGATGACCGCATCGTAATAGGCACCAAAAGCATCCGGCTGCGCAAAATGCTGCTTTCGGGTCTTTTCCTCGACAGATTTCTCCACCGCGATCGGCAGGAATTTCGTATGCAAAAGCACCCCGCACAGCCGCGTGTCTCCGGGACCGTTATAGGCATGGTTGAGAGCGCGAGGCAGCATTGAATGCGTCGAATTGAGATAGACATACCGCCAATGCCATTTCACCAAAGGCAGTTTGTTCAGCGTCGGCCCGCGCCGCGGATCGTCAGCAAAAAACACCCGCTCCCGCGCACCGCCCTGAACCCAGAGATTGTCCTTCGGCGCCTGACGCACTGTGCGGTAAGGTCCAGAGTCAAAAAACGGCACAACCTCCAGAGGGTCTTGTCCGGCGCGATAGTCAATCCCGTCAATCGGCCCTTCAGGATACAAATCCAGCATCAAAGCTCCGAACGCCTTCTGCCCCGTTTCATCGAGAAAAAGCGTCAAATCCCGCAGGGTTCGGGTCTCATGGAACGGAAAAACGAGCAACTCGTCCGCATCAAGCGTGAGGCACCACTTCCCCCGCGCATATTTCAACTGAAGCCATGTCGTCCAGTCCAGCCCGAACCGTGCCTGTTTATAGCTTTCCCCCGTGGACCAGAGCGACACATCCGGCTGACCGGAGAGCAACTCCACAGTTCCGTCATCGCTGTCGTTATCCACAAACAGGAAATGGGTCACCCCAAGGCGGCGGTGATACTCCAGAAAATAGGGAAGGCGCAGCGCCTCATTGCGAAGACACCCCACACAGAGGATGGATGTCTCATCAATGTCAGAGGTCCGGTCCTGTATCACACGCAGTTTATGACGCGCCCGAATGGCACGCCACAAAAGATACCGTCGCCGGACCCACAGTTTATAACTCTGCCAGATACGTCTCAAATCCGCCCGTCCCCCGGTATCAGGGCCAGATGCGAGCCATGCGCGACAAACCGGAAACACGGCCTCTCGCACATGACGTTTCACTTCTCATAATGTCCGGTCTGATGCCATTTCCAGGCATCCCCGATCATCTCCGTCAGGTTGGAACGATCCGGCGACCAGCCAAGCTCCTTGATCGCGCGCTCAGACCCCGACACCAGCTTGGTGCAATCACCGGGACGACGGTCGCCCTCCACATAGGGCACTTCCATATTGGTCACGGCCCGCGAGTGGTCAATCACCTCACGCACGGAGAACCCCTTGCCCGTGCCAAGGTTGAACACGCGGCTGCCCTTGCCATCTTCGAGCCATTTCAGCCCCAGCACATGCGCATCAACCAGATCGCAGACATGCACATAGTCACGAATGCACGTGCCGTCCGGCGTGTCGTAATCCGTACCGAAAATGGTCAAGGCATCGCGCTTGCCCGCAATGGCGTCGAGCATGAGCGGGATCAGGTGGGTCTCAGGCTGGTGGTATTCCCCGACCTCGGCCTCGGGATCGCCACCCGCGACATTGAAATAGCGGAAGATCACCGAATTGAGGCCAAATGCCTGTTCGAAATTCTCCAGAATATCTTCGATCGCCCGTTTCGACGCACCGTAGGAATTGATCGGCAGTTGCACCGATTCTTCGTCCAGAACCACGTTGTCCTGATCACCATAGGTCGCGCAGGTCGAGGAAAAGACAAAGTTCATACATCCCGCAGCAACCGCAGCCTCGATCAGGGTCAGCGAACCGATGACATTGTTGCGCCAGTATTTCGCGGGGTCTTTCATGCTTTCGCCGACCTGCGAGAAGGCCGCAAAATGCATCACGGCGACAGGGTTATACTTGGCGAAAACCTCATCCAGACGGGCACGATCCAGAAGATCTCCCTTCTCGAAAGGCCCGAATTTCACCGCATCTTCCCAACCCGTAGACAGGTTGTCGAAAGTCACAGGCTCATAACCCGCCGCACGCAATGCCTTACAGGCGTGCGAGCCAATATAGCCCGCACCACCTGTCACAATAACAAATTTCGACATCATCAAACCTTACTGGGCAGCAGCACGCTCGGCCGAAAGCTCGTCAAGGAACGTCTGAAGCTCGTCGCGCAAGTCATCCCGCGACAAACCAAAGGAAATCGTCGCCTGAAGGAAGCCCGCTTTCGAACCACAGTCGAAACGCTGGCCATCAAACCGGTATCCGTAAACGCCGCGCTCCGTGCCGATTTCATCCGCAATCGCATCGGTAAGCTGGATTTCACCACCGGCACCGGACTTCATCGTGTGCAGGTTCTTCATCACCGACGGGTCAAGAATGTAACGACCGATCACAGCGAGGTTGGACGGCTCGGTCCCCGGCGCAGGTTTTTCCACCATGCCTTTGGCGGACACGGTGTTGCCCATGTCCTTGTCCACATCGAGAACACCATAGGAAGACACTTTGTCCGCCGGAACTTCCATCGCTGCAACCATAGAGCCATTGCCGCCGAGTTCTTCGTAGGCTTCAACCATCTGTTGCAGACAGGGTTTCTCCGCCGCGATCACGTCATCGGGCAGGATAACGGCAAAAGGTTCTTTCGGGTCGAGAAGCCGACGCGCACACCAGACGGCATGACCGAGGCCCAAAGCCTTATGCTGACGAATATAAGCGATGGCGCCGCTGTCCATATTCGTGCCTTTCAGCACCTCAAGCAGCTTGTCCTTGCCCTTTTTGCGCAGCTCCTGCTCAAGAACCGGCGAGTGATCAAAATAGTCCTCAAGCGCGCCCTTGCCGCGCGAAGTCACAAAGATGAATTCCTTGATGCCCGCCGCGCGTGCCTCGTCAATGGCATACTGGATCAGCGGACGGTCGACCAAGGTCATGATTTCTTTCGGAATGGATTTGGTTGCGGGAAGAAACCGCGTTCCAAGACCAGCCACAGGAAAAATCGCTTTGGTCACTTTTTTCATCTCTACTCCTTCGGCTCGCACTCATGAGCCATTTATTTGCATACGCTGATGCGGACCTTATGGAGAATATGCCCTAAGGTCAGCTTCTGCCCTGTATAATCACACAGGAAAGGCACAGTTTTACAACTCTGCCGCGCCCTTCCTGACATTCGCACAAAAAACAATCAAAGTTGAAGAATATTTCTTCAGTTTACGCGCATTTCCGCCAACATGGATTCTATGCGCGGCACATCTTCGGGGTTATTCAATTCCCAGAACTGACGCCCGCGTGCTTCGACCTCAACGCAGAGAACGGGGCGCTCCTGCTCCAGAAAGCGCAACTGCTCCAATCCTTCCAGACCTTCGAGCGGACCCATCTCCCATTTCGGATAGGCGCCAAGAGCAGAGGGGCGGTAGGCATAGACACCGACATGGTGAAACACCGGCGTCTGCGCGTCATCCGCATATGTTTCCGACGTGTAGGGAATAACCTCTTTGGAGAAATAGAGCGCCTTGTGATCCGAACCGAACACCGCCGTTGTCCCACCGACACGTCCGGCCTTGCGGTCTTCGAGAAAACCGTTCAGCGCACGCCCGTCACAACGCAGAACCGGCGTTGCGACCTCGGCCGTCGGATGCGCGCGAAGTCCCGCAACGAGGTCCTCGACAAACCACGCAGGCGTCAACGGCGCGTCGCCTTGCAGGTTGACGACAATGTCATATCCGCCACCAAGATTCTCGAATGCCTCGGCGCAGCGTTCGGTCCCGTTTGCACAGGTTTCCGAAGTCATAACCACCTCGGCTCCGAAAGCCTCCGCCGCCAAGCGGATACGGTCATCATCGGTCGCAACCACCACACGATCCACACCTTCAACGGCGACAGCTGCTTCCCAGCTGCGCCGAATCAGGGACTTTTTCTCACCGGATGCACCGGTCAATTCGACAAGCGGCTTGCCCGGATAACGGGTCGATGCAAACCGTGCAGGGATAACAATCAGAACAGACATCAGGCTTCTTTCAACTCCACACCCGGCGCATAGGCGATAAAGAACGGATTGGCATAATCCTCTTTGCCATAGGTCAGCGGCATATGATCGTCAAACCGCACAACATCACCACCGGCGCCCAGCAAGACAGCATGGCCCGCCGCCGTATCCCACTCCATCGTGCGCCCCACGCGCGGGTAAAGATCGGCCTCGCCGGTCGCAACCAGACAGAACTTGAGCGACGAGCCTGCCGACTTGCTGTCTTTCGCTTTATATTTTGCCAGATAATCCTCGGTCGCCTGATCGCGGTGGGACTTCGACGCCACAATCATCAACGCCTCATTGTCCGGCGTGGACACGGAGATTTTCTTCATTTCGCCCGGCTTTTCCAGATCGAAAGGCCCGAATTCCTCGTAAGACTGGCCCTCAGCATCAGTGATGAACAGACGATCCTTGGCCGGCGCATAGACCACACCGCGCAGAGGCACGCCCTTTTCGACATAGGCGATGTTCACAGTGAAATCACCGCGACGCTTCACGAATTCCTTGGTGCCATCCAGCGGATCCACAATCAGGAACGTGTCGGACTTCAGATCATGCGACTCCGCCTGCTCTTCGGTAATCAGGACGACATCCGGAAAGGCTGCGCGCAGACCGGCAGAAATCAACGCATCCGCCGCCTCATCCGCTTCGGTCACCGGGCTTTCATCGGATTTGGTTTTCACCTCGAAATCTTCTGAATTATAAATTTCCAGAATTTTCTCCCCGGCTTCGATTGCGAGACGTCGCATCACCGGAACGAGTTGGTCAAAATCCATTACAAAAGCTCCTAAATCGCCATACCCATGCGTTTCCATTGAAAGAAAACCTCACTAACCTTATGCTATGGCGCACGGGGAACAACAAGAAAACCCTCGACACCGGGCAATATTCTCAGGACAGGACCACTTGGCATGTTCCACTACACCAGAAGTCAAAGCGGCTTTTCCGCTGCCCTCACGGTTCTGAGACTGATTTTCGTCAACACAGTGCGCCATGTGCGCAAGACACACGGAAACCCGCTCATCGGTTTGCTTATCAGCATAACCCAGACGCTGATTCTCGTAGCGGTTTTCGTTTTCATGTATTCGATTCTGGGCGTGCGAGGTGCCGCCATTCGCGGTGACTTTATCCTCTATATCATGTCCGGCATTTTCCTGTTCTTAACGCACAACAAAGCCGTCGGTGCCGTTGCTGGCTCGGAAAGTGCCACATCCCCCATGATGCAGCACGCGCCGATGAACACCGCCATCGCCATCACCTCTGCGGCCTTGAGCGCGCTCTATATCCAAGTCCTTTCCGTTACCGTGATTCTGTTCGGCTATTCTCTGGGCTGGGGCACGGTGCATTTCCAGAATATGGCCGGGGCTTTCGCGATGCTGCTCTTGGCCTGGGCCTCCGGCGCTGCGATTGGCATGTTATTTCTAGCTGCAAAGCCGTGGGCACCGGGGTTGGTCGGCATCCTGCAACAGCTCTACACCCGCGCCAACATGTTCACCTCCGGCAAAATGTTCGTCGCAAACCAGACGCCCGCCTATATGCTGGCGATGTTTTCATGGAACCCTTTGTTTCACACGATTGATCAGGCGCGCGGCTTTACCTTTGTCAATTACAACCCGCACAACAGTTCGGTGATGTATCCGGTCGTTTTCACGCTGGTATGCCTGACCATCGGCCTTCTGGCAGAGTTTTTCACCCGTCGGCGTGTGTCCCTCAGCTGGGGCGCGCGCTAAAACTTTTCGTTCGTTTGCGCGAAACGCTTTCGTCGCAGATTCGCCTTATGTCACCACCCGCAAGGTGAGGTTGATCCGCCCCCCTTTCGGCAACAGGGTGCTGCTTTGCGGCTTCACGCGATCAATACCGTGATACAAAAGCCGCGACGTGCCACCCATCACCACAACATCGCCCGAAGCCAGCCAAAGACTCTCCGTTTTGCCGCCCCGCGTTTCATTGCCGACCCGGAACAAGGCCTCGTCCCCCAAAGAGATCGACACCACCGGTTGCGTGAAATCCTGTTCGTCTCGGTCCTGATGCAATCCCATCTTCGCCCCAGCGTCATAGAAATTGATCAAACAGGTCTCAGGCGCCCGGTTGGCCCCCGACACCTTGGACCAGACCTTCAACGCCATGTCGGGAATATCTGGCCAGCCCTGTCCTGACGGGTGCGCCTTGCTGTAGCGATAGCCTTTCGCATCCGTAATCCAGCCAAATTGGCCAGCAGACGTCATACGCACGGACATCGGTTTTCCCGACGGCGTCATCGGATGGAACAAAGGCACCTCGCGCACCACGTCGCGCAAATCATCGACCAGTCGCCCCTGTTCTTCCGGCGCCAGAAGTCCCTTGAACACCTGCATACCCCGCAAATTCAGCGGCGAAACTTCCTGCATTTTTACCATCCCTGACGCTTTCTTGCGGAAATGACTCCATTTTTCCACGATTAGACCCCCTCGCACAACTTGCAGGGGCCAGAACCCGTCCTTATATACGCCGAGAAGCCTTGATCGGGTTGTTCTTCAGTTCGGTCAATTACATTGGGATCGACGGCGGACGCCGCAATGGGTCCATCGTCACAACATCGCCTAAGAGAGGATTTTGAGCATGGCCAAAGTCATCGGTATCGACCTCGGGACCACCAACTCCTGTGTTGCCATCATGGATGGTTCGCAGCCGCGTGTGATCGAGAACTCCGAAGGGGCGCGTACCACGCCCTCCATCGTCGGTTTCACCGACAACGAACGCCTCGTGGGTCAGGCAGCCAAACGTCAGGCTGTGACCAACCCCGAGAACACGGTTTTCGCCGTGAAACGTCTGATCGGTCGTCGCATGGGCGACGCAGCCGTTGAAAAAGACAAGAAACTCGTGCCCTACGCCATCGTCGATGGTGGCAATGGTGATGCGTGGGTTGAGGTGCGTGGCGACAAATATTCGCCCTCGCAAATCTCCGCCTTCATTCTGGGCAAGATGAAAGAAACCGCCGAATCCTACCTCGGCGAAGAAGTGACCCAAGCGGTGATCACCGTTCCGGCCTACTTCAACGATGCCCAGCGTCAGGCCACCAAAGACGCCGGCAAGATCGCCGGTCTTGAAGTGCTGCGGATCATCAACGAGCCGACAGCTGCGGCTCTGGCCTACGGGCTCGACAAAGAAGACACCAAAACCATCGCGGTTTATGACCTCGGCGGCGGGACTTTCGACGTGACCATCCTCGAACTGGGTGACGGCGTGTTTGAAGTGCAGGCCACCAATGGTGACACCTTCCTGGGTGGTGAAGACTTCGACATGCGCATCGTGCATTACCTTGCCGACGAGTTCAAAAAAGAACACGGCGTCGATCTCACCCAAGACAAAATGGCATTGCAGCGCCTCAAAGAGGCCGCTGAAAAAGCGAAAATCGAGCTGTCGTCCTCGACGCAGACCGAAATCAACCAGCCGTTCATCTCGATGGACCCGTCCTCCGGCACGCCTTTGCACCTCGTGGTCAAACTGACCCGTGCAAAACTCGAAAGCCTTGTGTCGGATCTCATCAAACGCTCCATGGACCCGTGTAAAGCGGCTCTGAAAGACGCAGGTCTCTCCACCTCCGACATCGACGAAGTCGTGCTCGTTGGCGGTATGACCCGTATGCCGAAAGTCATTTCTGAAGTGACCAAATTCTTCGGCAAGGAACCGCATAAGGGTGTGAACCCAGATGAGGTCGTGGCTATGGGCGCCGCCATTCAGGCCGGCGTTCTGCAAGGTGACGTCAAAGACGTTCTGCTTCTCGACGTGACCCCACTTTCCATCGGGATCGAAACTCTGGGCGGTGTGTTCACCCGTCTGATCGACCGCAACACCACGATCCCGACCAAGAAGTCGCAGATTTTCTCCACCGCAGAGGACAACCAGTCCGCTGTGACGCTCCGCGTCTTCCAAGGGGAACGCGAAATGGCCGCCGACAACAAGTTGCTCGGCCAGTTCAACCTCGAAGGTATCCCGCCCGCACCGCGCGGCATGCCGCAAATCGAAGTGACCTTTGACATCAACGCCGACGGAATCGTTGAAGTGGGCGCCAAAGACAAAGGCACCGGCAAAGAGCAGAAAATCACGATCCAGGCCTCCGGCGGTCTCTCCGAAGACGACATCGAAAAGATGGTCAAGGACGCCGAGGAAAACGCCGAAGCCGACAAGAAACGCAAAGATCTTGTCGAAGCGAAAAACCAGGCCGAAAGCCTCATCCACTCGACCGAGAAATCGATGGAAGAGCATGGCGACAAAGTCGATCCGACCACGATCGAAGCCATCGAACTGGCCATCGCGGCGCTCAAGGATCAACTGGAAACCGAAGATCCGGACAAAATCCGTTCGGGCATCCAGAACGTGACCGATGCGGCCATGAAACTCGGCGAGGCCATCTACAAGGCCGAGCAGGAGAAATCCGGCAACGCCGATCCGGACGTGGATGCTGCCGACGGCCCGTCTTCGGTTGATGACGATATTGTCGATGCCGATTTCGAAGACCTCGACAACGACAAACGTTCGTAAATGTAATCGCGGACACGATCGACCGGTCCGGATCTCCGGGCCGGTCGTCGCGTTCCAGAAGGAGTAAAATCCATGGCAAAACGCGATTATTACGAGGTGCTTGGCGTCAGCAAAGGTGCCGACGCGTCGGAGCTCAAGAAAGCCTATCGCAAGAAAGCGATGGAATTTCACCCCGACCGCAACAAGGACAACCCCGATGCGGAAGCCCAGTTCAAAGAAGTGAACGAGGCCTACGACACGCTCAAAGACCCCGACAAGAAAGCCGCCTATGACCGCTTTGGTCATGCCGCTTTCGAACAGGGTGGCATGGGTGGTCGTCCGGGTGGCGGTTATGGTGGCGCAGGCCACGGTGACTTCGGCTCGGCCTTCTCGGATGTGTTCGATGACCTTTTCGGCGACTTCATGGGCGGCCAGCGTGGCGGCGGCGGACGGTCTCGTGCCCAACGCGGCTCGGACCTGCGCTACGACATGCGTATCACCCTTGAGGAAGCCTACACAGGCGCGCAGAAGACCATCAATGTGCCAACATCCGTGTCCTGCACAAGCTGTAGCGGCACAGGTGCGGCCAACGGCGCGGAACCGCAAACCTGCCCCTCTTGCTCCGGCATGGGCAAGGTTCGTGCGCAACAGGGCTTCTTCACGGTCGAACGGACCTGTCCGGCCTGTGGCGGGCTCGGACAGATCATCAAAGACCCCTGTCCGGATTGTCACGGTGCGGGCCGTGTTGAGAAAGAGCGTTCGCTCTCGGTCAACATCCCCGCAGGCGTCGAAACAGGCACGCGCATCCGTCTCGCTGGCGAAGGTGAGGCCGGTCTGCGCGGTGGTCCGACGGGAGATTTGTATATCTTCATCGAAGTCCGCCCGCACGCCATTTTCGAACGCGACGGGGTGCATCTGCACTGCTCCGTTCCGGTTTCGATGGTGACGGCCGCACTCGGCGGCGACATCGAAGTTCCGACCATCGACGGTGGCCGGTCACGGGTGAAAATCCCCGCTGGTAGCCAATCGGGACGCCAGATGCGTCTGCGCTCCAAGGGGATGCCCGCGCTGCGCGGCGGTGGGCATGGCGACATGTTCATTGAGCTGGCGGTGGAAACACCGGTGAACCTGACCGCAAAGCAAAAAGAGCTTTTGCGCGAGTTCGACAATCTCGGCGAAGACAAAAACAATCCGGAAAGTTCGTCTTTCTTCAAGAAAGTCAAAAGCTTCTGGGATGGGATGACACATTCCTGACAGATAGATGAAAGGGCGCTCCGGCGCCCTTTCTTATGCCTGTTAACCGCTTTTTTAGCGAATCGGTCAATGGATTGATCCATGACCACGATCACACACCCTTCCGAATTTCGGGAAATGCCCGACTGGCTCTTCGATCTTGAAGAGGCCCGCCCCGTCGCGCTTCCCTCACGTCCGCCAAGTTACCTGCGCAATCATCGCAAACAACTTCAGGACCGTTTCTTTGACGGTGGCGCACAGGCGATGCCGGATTATGAGTTGCTTGAACTCATCCTTTATCGCGCCCTGCCCCGTGCCGATGTCAAACCCATTGCGGCGGCCCTGATCGACGCATTCGGGGACTACAATCGCGTTATTTCCGCCCCTCTAGCGCGGCTATTGGAGGTGGAGGGAATGACCACTGCCGCCGCGCAGGACCTCAAAATTGTCGAGGCCGCAGCGCATCGCCTCGCCCGCGCCCGTGTGATGCAGCGGCCCGTCATTTCCAGTTGGGACGCGGTTCTGGACTACTGCCACACGACCATGTCGCATCTCGAAACCGAACAGTTTCGCGTCCTCTACCTTGACCGGAAAAACATTCTCATCGCGGATGAGGAGCAGGCCCGCGGCACCGTCGATCATGTGCCGGTCTATCCCCGCGAGGTCGTCAAACGCGCGCTGGAACTCAACGCCTCTGCCCTGATCCTTGTGCACAATCACCCCTCCGGCGACCCGACCCCATCGGACGCGGATATCATGATGACCAATCAGATCAGGGATGCTGCGGAGGCTTTAGACATCCAGCTTCACGATCATCTCATTATCGGGAAATCGACCGAATTGAGTTTTCGCGGTTCCGGCTATCTCTAAAGCCGTTCACATATCTCAACGGAGCGGTTTGAGCCAGACCTCGACACGACGATTGAGAGAGCGGCCCCATGCAATATCATCACAGGCCAGAGGCATTGCCTCGCCGAAACCCTCTGCGCGCAAACTCACGCGATCCGCTTCAAAGGCTTCTCCCATCGCCTGTTGAACTGCCTTCATTACAGTCTGTGCCCGCCGTTTGGAGAGGGTCTTATTAATCGCGGCTTCGCCTTGCCCATCCGAGAATCCAGCGAATGTCAGAATCTGACCATCATAAACGCCTGCTTCCAGAAGCTCGGCCAGAAGATGCACATTCGAACGCGACTGCGCATCCAGCTTTGTCGAGCCATCCTCGAACCGAAAGCCCAGTGTCAGCCGCTTGGCCCCTTGCAACGCCGCGGTCACGCCTTGCAAATCCTCAAGTGAAATCTCGCCGCCCGCATGCGCAATCGCATTGGCAAACCGGCGCCCCTGATCGCGGAAGGACAATTCATCCACCCCCTGATCGACAAAGTCCGTTCGCGCAACCACGATCTGCGCCGCAGGGGAAACGGCATAGGCAAGAAATTCCCGCGCGAGTTTCGGCAACCGCCGCGCTGGTGTGTAGAGAAAAACCGGTCGGGTTAACGGGTAGTCCTCGCTCTTTACATCCGCGCCCATAGCCCGCGCCTCGAACCCGCAGGCCCCGCTCAAACCCACGGGTTTGACCGCACCTCCCTCGGACATCCGCCCGAGACCAATCGCATAGGGGTCCTGCTCAATCGCCGCGACAAGAGCCTCGTAGCGATAGTGAAGCGTCACACGCTCTTCATCGACCTGCCCCCGACCAAGGATCATACGGCGAAACTCGCTCCCTTCTTCGAGATCATCGCGCATCAGATGGGCAGCCACCGGCGCATCCGCCCCACCGACCGCGTCCCAGTCTTCCACATGCCCCGTATAGATTTCCGCCAATTCCGAAAGCGACAGAGACTCCACCAGATTCGAACGCGAGACAACCGGCACCAAACCGTCGAGTGCGACGACACGTGCCCGACGCGGGTCCGACAACTCTCCGACGCCTGCCTGACGCGCCAAATCAAGCTCTTTCGGCGCCACCTTGCGCATGGACAGAACGAGGTCGGTGTTCTCCGAAACCAGATCGGCAAAGCCCTCTGACGCGGAGGTATCGGACAAAAGAAACTCGCCAACCGTGAGATCATTCTCCGCATCCGTGAGCACCATAGAGCGCTGGTTCTCACTCAACGCGCTGGTCGCGACGGTATAACCGTTTCTAAGCGCAAAAGCGGAGATCAACGCAGGCATGAGCGTGCGCGTTCCCTTGGCGTCACCTGAGATGCGGATTTGGGCGTAATACCCGTCCAGATTAGGACACCCCGGCCCTTCACAACGCACGCCGGAGCTGTCCACCGTCAGAACCCCAAGATCGGTCTCCACACGGTAAAACTCACCATCAAAACTCAGGAAATTTCCGCTAATCGCAATAGACCCGTCCCGCGACAACAGATTGACATCTTGGGCCGTCGCAACAAACGGAGCAAACAACAGCAGAAGGGTTACGGCGAAAGCCGCCACAGATTTCAGCATGGCGCAGCGCCCTTGTGGAATGTGAAACGTTGCAGGAGTGTCGGCTTTGGCGCACGGATATTCAACCGCACAGAGCAAAGAAAACGACCCGCGCCGAATATCGGGCACGGGTCGAAAATATCTGACTTACACAGCACCGTGGCAATGTTTGAATTTTTTGCCCGACCCGCAGGGGCAGAGGTCATTGCGCCCCGGATTACCCCAAGTTGATGGGTCGTTTTCATCAAAGCCCGGAACCGCGTTGGGATGCCCGTCTTCGGGTTCACCGACAGGATGCGCTTGCGCCCCCGCTGTTGCCGCCGCCTGCTGCTCCACAAGCTGTTGCAGCATGGCCTGACGCTCTTCCTCGGTCATCGGACGCACGCGTGACAGTTTCTGCGTCACTTCACTGCGCAGGCTGTCGAGCATGGTTTCGAAAAGCTGGAAGCTCTCGTTCTTATACTCGTTGAGCGGATCACGTTGCGCATAGCCACGGAACCCCACCACAGAGCGCAGATGTTCAAGCGTCAAAAGGTGTTCGCGCCATTTGGCGTCAATCGTGTTGAGCAGGAACTGCTTTTCGATCTGGCGCATCTGTTCAGAGCCAAACGCCTCTTCCTTTTCCGCCATCATACGATCAGAGGCTTCGGAAACCCGTTCGATGATCACCTCGTCATCTACGCCCTCTTCGTCGGCCCAATCCTTGATAGGCAGATCCATGTTCAGCGCTTCGACAAGAGAGGTGTGAAGCCGTTCGACATCCCACTGGTCAGGATAGGATTTCGGCGGGATCGCCTCGCCCACAAGGTCCTCGATCACCTCGTGGCGCATGTCCTCGACGATCTCGTTGACGTTCTCGGATTCCATGATGTCGCGACGCTGGGAGAAGACCACTTTACGCTGGTCGTTCATCACATCGTCAAATTTCAAAAGCTGTTTGCGGATATCGAAGTTGCGCCCTTCGACCTTCGCCTGTGCTTTCTCGAGCGACTTGTTGACCCAAGGGTGAACAATCGCCTCGCCCTCTTTCATGCCAAGCGACGACAGCATTTTGTCCAGCCGCTCGGAGCCGAAAATCCGCATGAGATCGTCGTCAAGCGACAGGAAGAACAAAGAGCGGCCCGGATCACCCTGACGACCCGAACGACCGCGCAGCTGGTTGTCGATGCGACGGCTTTCGTGGCGTTCAGTGGCAAGCACATAAAGACCGCCAGCCTCAAGCACGCGTTTTTCTTCTTCCGCATGTTCGGCCTCGATCCGCGCACGAATCTCGTCCGGATTGGCCTCCGGATTGGCCGCGATCGCTTCCATGACTTTCATCTCGACATTGCCGCCGAGTTTGATGTCCGTGCCGCGACCGGCCATGTTCGTCGCGATGGTCACCGCACCGAATTTACCGGCATCGGCAACAATCTCGGCCTCCCGCTCGTGCTGTTTGGCGTTCAACACATTGTGGGGGATGCCCTCTTTGGTCAGGAAGTTCGACAGTTCCTCGGACTTGTCGATAGAGGTCGTGCCCACAAGAACAGGCTGACCTTTGGCATTGGCTTCGCGGATGGATTCCACCACAGCGGCCAGTTTTTCAGCCTCGCTGCGATAGACGCGGTCATGTTCGTCAATCCGCTGGATCGGGCGGTTGGTCGGCACTTCGACCACGCCGAGTTTGTAAATCTCCATGAACTCCTCAGCCTCGGTGGCCGCGGTGCCGGTCATGCCGGAGAGTTTGTCATAGAGACGGAAATAGTTCTGGAAGGTCACAGAGGCCAAGGTGATGTTCTCTGGCTTGATCTCGACGCCTTCTTTGGCCTCGATCGCCTGATGCAGCCCGTCGGACAGACGGCGACCGGACATCATGCGGCCGGTAAACTCGTCAATCAGCGCCACTTCACCGTTACGCACGATGTAATGCACGCCGTTCTGGAACAGCTTGTGCGCGCGCAGACCCTGGTTGACGTGGTGCACGATGGTGGTGCTTTCCGGATCGTAGAGCGTCTGGCCCTCCGGCAGGAAACCAGCTTCATGCAGGATCTGTTCGAGGAACTCGTTGCCCTCTTCGGTAAATGTCACCTGACGCGTTTTTTCATCAAGCTCATAGTGCTCTTCCGTGAGACGCGGAATCAGCTTGTCGACGGTCTGATAAAGCTCGGAGCGGTCATCGGAAGGACCGGAAATAATCAGCGGTGTGCGGGCCTCGTCGATAAGAATCGAGTCGACCTCATCCACAATCGCGTAATTATGTCCGCGCTGAACCATGTCTTTCAGCTCGGATTTCATATTGTCGCGCAGGTAATCGAAGCCCAGCTCGTTATTCGTCGCATAGGTCACGTCACAGGCATAAGCCGCGCGTTTTTCGTCTTCGGGCTGCTGGCTGTAAATTGACGAACAGGTCATGCCGAGCGCCTCGAAGACTTTCGCCATCCATTCCGCATCACGCTTGGCCAGATATTCGTTCACGGTCACAACGTGAACTCCCTTGCCCGACAGCGCATTGAGATAGGAAGGGAAGGTCGCCACAAGGGTCTTGCCCTCACCTGTTTTCATCTCGGCAATATTGCCCTGATGCAGGAAAATGCCGCCCATAAGCTGTGTATCGAATGCCCGAAGCCCAAGCGCACGGCGGGCCGCTTCGCGACAGTTGGCAAAGGCCTCCGGCAAAAGCGCGTCGAGGCTTTCGCCATCTGCGACACGTTTTCTGAACTCTTCGGTCTTGGCGATCAGGCCGGCATCGTCGAGCTTTTCAAACTCCGGCTCCAGCGCGTTGATCTTTGCCACAAGAGGTCGGGTCGACTTGATCTTACGATCGTTAGGTGTCCCGAAAACCTTTTTCGCGAGTTTACCGATGCCCAGCATATTTTCTCCGCTCGATGCGTCCTGACAGGATCGTGTGAGAGGAGGGATTGCCCCGCTGCCTCTCTCCCCATAGAAACGGGCATGAAGGCTCCTCTTCAGTGACCTAAAGCGATGTAAGGGGCCATACCATAAGTGTCAACGTCGCGCCTCGGAATGGTGCAGACAGGAAGGATTTTCTCCATGAAATACCGTTTTCCCGCAACTGCTATGCTGGTTTCCCTCGCATTTGCGACCACATCCCCCGTATTCGCAGAGGATATGTCCTCTGAAACCGTTGTTGCGACGGTGAACGGCACGGACATCACTCTCGGCCACCTGATCGCAGCGCGTCAATCCCTGCCCGCGCAGTATCAAGGCCTGCCCGACGAACAGCTTTATGACGGGATTGTGAACCAGATTGTGCAGCAGGAACTTCTGAAACAGGCCGCCGGTGATGTCACCAAGGCGCTGGAACTTCAGCTCGACAACGAAGAACGCGTGCTCATCGCGGGTCATCAACTCGAAACAATTGCGACAGACGCTGTGACAGACGACAGCCTGCAAGCCGCTTATGACGCCAAATATGCGGAATTCGAGCCGGGTCGCGAATATCATGCCGCGCATATTCTCGTCGAAACCGAAGAGGAAGCGAACGCGCTCATCAAAGAACTCGACGAAGGTGCCGACTTTGCTGAGCTTGCACGCGAAAAATCCACCGGCCCGTCCGGCCCGAATGGCGGTGATCTCGGCTGGTTCGGCACCGGCATGATGGTCGCGCCTTTTGAAGAAGCCGTTGTCGGGATGGAAGAAGGCACTGTTTCCGCCCCCGTGCAAACGCAATTCGGCTGGCATGTGATCAAGCTGATGGAAACCCGTTTGTCTTCTGCGCCTGAACTTGAAGAAGTCCGTGATGAACTGGCCGCCGAAATTCAGGACGCTGCAATCACCGAAGCTCTTGAAGCGCTCAAGACCGATGGTAACGTCGAATTGGTCGAAGATATTGATCCCGCCGCTCTGCGGATGGACGATCTCCTCGCCGATTAATCACAGCCAATGTAAGGACGCCAACGATGGCTAAAATCGAACATGTTTCTCCGCTCGCTCCGAAAGAGGGCTTTCCCGATCTACCTGTGATCGACGGCGTGCGCTTTGCCGCGCTGGAAGCAGGGGTGCGCTATTCGGGGCGCACGGATGTCATGTTGGCCGAGCTTTGCGAAGGTTCTGCCATCGCGGGCGTCTTTACCCGCTCCTCCACACGCTCTGCGGCTGTTCTGGATTGTCAGGAGAAGATCACACAAGACCTGCCCGGCAAGGCCGCGATCCTCGTCAATTCGGGGAACTCCAACGCATTCACCGGCAAGAGCGGCTTTGACTCGGTCGCAAAGATCACTCAGACGGTGGCGGACGAGTTGGAGATCGATGTGAATCGCGTCTTCACCGCCTCCACCGGTGTGATTGGTGAGCCCATCAAATGGGAGCGCATCACCGCTAAAGTCCCTGATCTGAAAGCCGCACTCGCGCCCAATGCCATGGAGATGGCAGCGCGTGCGATCATGACCACAGACACCTTCCCCAAAGGCTCCACCAGAACCATCGACCTTGACGGCACCACGATCAAAATCGCCGGTTTCGCCAAAGGCTCCGGCATGATTGCCCCTGATATGGCGACCATGCTCTCCTATATTTTCACAGATGCCGCGATTTCCCGCGATGTGCTGCAACACTGCCTTTGGCTCGACAACGCAAAGACCTTCAACTGCGTGACCGTTGATGGTGACACCTCCACCTCCGACACAGTGTTGGTCGCGGCGACGGGCAAGGCCGATATGGCCCCGATCACCGATTTCGCCGATCCGCGTGTGCGGCCCTTCCGTGAGGCGCTGCACGCCGTCATGAAGGATCTCGCCATCCAGATCGCGCGAGACGGTGAAGGCGCAACCAAACTGATTGAAGTGCAGGTGACTGGCGCCAATGCAGATGGTCCTGCGCATCGCGTGGCAATGGCCATCGCCAATTCGCCGTTGGTGAAAACCGCCGTTGCCGGTGAAGACCCCAACTGGGGCCGTGTCGTTATGGCGGTGGGCAAATCCGGTGAGCGCGCCGAACGCGACCGGCTGACGATCTGGTTCGGAGATATTCTGGTCGCCGAAAATGGATGGGTCGCCCCGTCCTATACGGAGGAGACCGGAGCCGCTTATATGAAGAATGACGAGATCGTCATTCGCGTGGATTTGGGGCTGGATAACGGGACGGCAACCGTCTGGTCCTGTGATCTCACCCACGGTTATATCGCCATCAACGCGGACTATCGCTCGTGAAGCTCGTTCTCGTCTCTGCTGTTGCTCTCATTGATGTGGAAGGGCGTGTGCTTCTCGCTCAGCGTCCTGAAGGAAAATCTATGGCTGGCCTCTGGGAATTTCCCGGAGGGAAGCTGGAAGCTGGCGAAACGCCCGAGGCCGCTTTGGTCCGCGAGCTGCATGAAGAGCTGGGGATCGAGACATGGGATTCATGTCTTGCGCCGCTGACCTTTGCCTCGCACAGCTACGATGACTTCCACCTCATGATGCCCCTGTTTGCCTGTCGCAAATGGAATGGCGTCCCCGTCCCTCGCGAAGGACAAGTGCTGAAATGGGTGAAAGCGCGCGATCTGCGGGACTATCCCATGCCGCCAGCCGACATTCCGTTGATCCCGATTCTCCGCGATCTTCTTTAAGAGAGCGCAGAAAATTCACATAAAAAAGGCGGGCTCTTTAGCCCGCCTTTTTTGTATTTGTCAAAACGATCAAACTCAGTCGAGTTGACGTTCCACTTCTTCGCGTTCGAAAATCTCGATCACATCGCCCGGGCGGATATCGTCGTAGTTCTCGAATGCCATACCGCATTCCTGACCGGACTGAACCTCTTTGACTTCATCTTTGAAACGCTTGAGCGTTTTCAGCGTGCCTTCGTGGATCACCACATCGTCACGCAGGAGGCGAACTCCGGCAGAACGGCGTGCGACACCTTCGGTGACGAGACAACCGGCAACTTTACCAACACCCGACACTTTGAAGACTTCGCGGATCTCGGCGTAACCGATGAAGTTCTCGCGAATTTCCGCAGAGAGAAGACCCGAAGCCGCCGCTTTCACATCATCCACGAGATCGTAGATCACGGAGTAGTAGCGAATTTCGACGCCCTTCTGGTTCGCAGAGTTCCGAGCCGGTGCATTCGCACGCACGTTAAAGCCGATCACAGGCGCGCCCGAAGCTTCGGCCAGACCAATGTCGGATTCCGTGATGGCACCCACACCGTAGTGAAGGACACGCACGCGGACTTCGTCGTTACCGATTTTCTCCATCGCCTGAACGATAGCTTCGGCAGAACCCTGCACATCCGCTTTCACGAGAATCGGAAGCTCGGCAACAGTTTCGTCGGCCTTGGCCTTCGCCAGAAGCTGATCCAGCGTTGTCGCAGCACCGGCAGCAGCGCGTTTGTCTTTCGCGGCCTGTTCACGGTATTCGGCAATCTCGCGAGCCTGTGCTTCGGTCTCAACCACGTTCAGAACGTCGCCTGCTTCCGGTGTCCCGTTGAGACCCAGAACCTCGACAGGAACGGAAGGACCAGCCTCTTCGACGCGATCCCCCTTGTCGTTCACAAGCGCACGGACCTTACCCCACTGCTCGCCCACAACAAAGATATCGCCGCGTTTGAGCGTCCCCTTCTGAACAAGAACGGTAGCAACCGGACCGCGCCCGACATCAAGCTGGGCTTCGATCACGGCACCTTCGGCGGCCCGATCCGGATTCGCCTTCAGTTCGAGAATCTCAGCCTGAAGCGCGATGGATTCGAGCAGGGAATCGAGACCCATACCGGTTTTGGCAGACACTTCGACGTCCTGCACATCACCGGACATTTCCTCGACGATCACTTCATGTTGCAACAACTCCGTGCGCACCTTCATCGGGTCCGCGTCGGGCTTGTCACATTTGTTGATCGCAACAATCATCGGAACATCCGCCGCTTTGGCGTGGTGAATCGCTTCGATCGTTTGCGGCATGACCGAGTCGTCGGCGGCCACAACCAGCACCACAATGTCCGTCACCTGAGCCCCGCGAGACCGCATGGAGGTGAAAGCCGCGTGGCCGGGCGTATCGAGGAAGGACAGAACCGCACCGGATTCTGTTTTCACCTGATAGGCCCCGATGTGCTGCGTGATCCCGCCAGCTTCGCCGGACGTCACATTCGCGTGGCGAATCGCATCAAGCAAAGAGGTTTTACCGTGGTCAACGTGCCCCATGATGGTGACGACCGGCGGACGCGGTTGCATCGTTTCCGGCGCATCCTCGACCTGTTGGATCACATCCTCAACGTCGGAATCAGACACACGCTGAATGCGGTGGCCGAATTCTTCGACGATCAGTTCGGCAGTATCGGCGTCGATGGACTGGTTCTGCGTGACCATCATGCCCATTTTCATGAGAGATTTGACCACATCAGCCACACGTTCGGCCATACGGTTCGCCAGTTCGGAAACAACGATGGTTTCCGGAACCTGAACGTCGCGCACAACCTTTTCGCGTTGCTCGTTGCCGCCCATCGCCTTTTGACGCATGCGCTCTTGTTTACGCTTCATTGCGGCCATGGAGCGATGACGCCCGCCTTCGCCGCCTGTCAGCGCCTGATTCACCGTCAGCTTGCCGGAACGGCGGTTGTCACCACCCTTGCTGCGCGCTGTGCGGTTTTCATTTTCACGCTCACGCCCGCGGGACGGGGTTGCCGTGCGGCCACCGCGTTCCTGTTGCTTTTGCAACGCTGCCTGAGCAGCCGCAGGATCATCGTCAACCTTTTGCGCCGCAGGCGCCGGAGCCGCCGCAGGTTTTTTCCGAGCTTCGGCTTCGCGCTTTTTCGCCTCTTCGGCTTCTTTCTTCGCGCGCGCCTCTTCCTCTTCCTTGGCTTTCAAGGCAGCTACGCGCTCGGCTTCTTCGCGCGCTTTTTCTTCGATTTCGCGACGACGGCGTTGCCGTTCTTCTTCGCGCGCCTTTTCCTCGGCCGCACGCTTTTTCGCTTCATCTGCCTCGGCTGCTTTCGCTGCCGCCAGGGCTTTCATCCGACGTTCCATCTCGGCATCGGAAATGCCTGCGGGACGTCTTGATGGATTGCCCAGCGCCGCGTTGCCGCCGGAAGACGATTTCGCGCCACCCGGCTTCGGCACCACAACACGTTTGCGTTTGGTTTCAACCACGACATTCTTCGTGCGTCCGTGGGAGAAGCTTTGCTTCACCGAACCGGAACCACCACGAAGGCCGAGGGTTTTTTTGCCGTCTGTATCGCTCATTTCGTCGTCTTACCCTTCCCGGTGGAGCCCTCTCCACCGATTGTCTCACGCACGCCCATAAGGCGGTTGGCATCATCTACAACACGTGTTGAGAGACCGCCACCAGCGAGCGCGCCATGTATCACACTTTCGCGGCCAAAAGCCAAACCCAATTCGGAACTCGTCAGATGACCGAACCAACGGCCCCCCTCGGGTGTCCAGAGTTTGCCTTTGCCACGTTCAGAGCCATCAGATGCCTGAAGCAGGACTTTAGCACGTCCATCAGACAGCCAGCTCTTGACCTTTTCAAATCCACACACCGCATGTCCGGCTTTTCGCGCCATGGAAATGAGATGCACAACCCGATCAGCCAGACCGGCCTCAATCAGGTTTACAAAATCGTCAGGCACAGTCACCTGAGTGCGCGCAGCCTTGGAAAAGAGCTTTTTCTTCAAAGCCTCTTCCAAAACCGCACGATCTGCGCTGACCCAGATTCCACGACCCGGCAGCTTTTCTGCCAGATCAGGAACCAAAAGACCGTCGGGCGAAACAACAAAACGGATAAGACCGCGCTTGGGCTCGGCCTCGCGCGACACAATACAGCGCCGCTCCGCTTCATCTTTTGTTTTCACCGCACCACCTCGGGTCATCAATCACCTTCTGGGCAAGGCCTGAAAATCAGGCCTCGCTTCCTTCTACAGCCACATCATCTTCCGTGGCTTCTTCTTTTGTTTCAAGATCGGACGGGTCAACCCAGCCAAGCTGAATACGCGCTGTCATCACCAGATTCTGAGCTTCTTCGAGGGACATGTCGAACTTTTCGAGGACACCATCGTCCTTGACACGTTCGCCATTCACCGTTGTCCAGCCACCGGCAAGTTCCCAGTCGGCACAGGTTGCGAAATCTTCGAGCGATTTCACACCGTCCTCGGCCAGTGCCTCAATCATCTGGGGTGTCAGACCCTCAAAGTCAACCAGACTGTCCTCCACACCCAACTCGCGGGCATGTTCAAGCGCCTTACGTTGCGCCGCTTCGAGCACATCGCGGGCACGGGCCTGCAACTCTGTGGCGGTGCCTTCGTCAACACCGTCAATGACCAGAAGCTCATCCACATCGACATAGGCCACCTCTTCGAGGTTGGTGAAGCCTTCGGAGACCAGAAGCTGGGCGAAGAACTCGTCCAGATCAAGGCTGTCCATGAAGAGTTGCGTGCGGGCCGCAAATTCTTTCTGACGACGTTCGGATTCTTCGGCCTCGGTGAGAATGTCGATGTCGAGACCGGTCAACTGGCTGGCCAGACGCACGTTCTGACCGCGACGACCGATGGCGAGCGACAGTTGCTCGTCCGGCACCACAACCTCGATTTTACCTGCATCCTCGTCGAGCACCACTTTCGTGACCTCGGCAGGCTGCAGCGCATTCACGAGGAATGTCGGCTGGTCATCGTTCCACGGGATGATGTCGATTTTCTCACCCTGCAATTCGTTGACCACAGCCTGCACACGCGAACCACGCATACCGACACAGGCCCCGACAGGATCGATGGAACCGTCATAGGAAATCACGGCAATCTTTGCGCGCGATCCCGGATCACGGGCCACGGCTTTGATCTCGATAATGCCGTCATAGATCTCCGGCACTTCCATTTTGAACAGCTCGGCCATGAACTCCGGCGCTGTGCGGGACAGGAAGACCTGCGGACCACGCGCTTCGCGGCGCACGTCCTTGATAAAGCAGCGGATACGGTCGTTCGGGCGATAGGCTTCGCGACCGATCTTTTCGTTGCGGCGCAGGATACCTTCGCCACGACCGATATCGACGATCACGTTGCCATATTCCTCGCGCTTCACAACACCGTTGATGATGGTGCCAACGCGGTCTTTGAATTCTTCGAACTGGCGATCACGTTCGGCTTCGCGAACCTTCTGCAAAATCACCTGCTTCGCGGATTGCGCAGCGATCCGGCCAAGCTCCACAGGGGGAACCTCGTCCTTGATCTCGTCACCGATTTGCGGGTCTGCCAGATATTGTTTGGCCTGCTCCACGGTCAGCTCGGCCTGATAATTCTCAAGCTCTTCATCCTCGACCACAGTGCGCACACGGGTAAATGTTGCCCGTCCGGTCTTGCGGTCGATAGAGACACGAATGTCCATTTCCGCCCCGTAGCGCGACTTTGCCGCGCGGGCCAGCGATTCTTCCATCGCCTCGACCACCAATTCGGGGTCGATCATTTTCTCGCGGGCCACGGCCTCGGCGGTTTGCAACAGCTCAAGCTGGTTTGCAGAGGTGATTGCCATTACTCAGTCCTCTCTCAATCCTCTGAAGACCCGTCGTCGGTCTGGATTTCGTCAAATTGGTTTTCGTCAATTGCACCATCAGTTTTCCTCTGGCGCAGCATTTCGCGGATCAGCTCGTCGGTCAGCACAAGTTTGGCGTCTGACAGCCAGTCAAAATTCAGTCCGATGGTCACGTCCTCACCACCTTCTTCGATCGTGATCAGAACATCATCACCCTCAACACCGGCCAACTGGCCTTTGAAGCGGCGGCGACCGTCGATCATCTCTGTTGTCTCGATCTTGACCTCATGACCCTCGAAGGTTTGGAAATCCTTCAGGCGGGTCAGGGGCCGGTCGATACCCGGGCTGGAAACTTCGAGCGTATATTCGTCTTCGATCGGGTCTTCGACATCCAGAATAGCAGAAACAGCCGTAGAAATCTCGGCGCATTCGTCAACCTCGATCCCGCCGGCGGGACGTTCGGCCATGATCTGCAATGTCTTCGACTTTGTCGAAGTCATGAGACGGATGCGCACAAGTTCAAACCCCATCCCTTCGATGACAGGGCCGACGATTTCCGCCATGCGGCGGTCGATCGCGGTTTTTGCAATCAGGTCCGACATTGAAGGGCCTCTTTCGGTAAGATTCACGGGCACCCTGCATCAGGGCACAAAAAAACGGGCGCGCGGCCCGTCGATCTTTCTCGGTGGAGCTTCGGGAACTCCCGACAGCACCGCTGTTGTCAAGGCATATACGCCCGAAACCCAAGAGGCGCAAGCCCTATCCGGCCTCGCGCGCAATCCGGTCCATTGCCATGACCAAAGCTTGCGTGATTCCGGGCTCGGACAGCGCATGGCCCGCACGCCCCACCATAACCAGCTGCGATTTCGGCCATAGCCGGTGCAACTCATAGGCCGTCGTCGGTGGGCAGATCATATCGAATCGCCCCTGCACAATGGTGCCGGAAACATCTTTCATTCGCGGCACGTCCGACAAAAGCTGACCGTCATGCGCCAGAAACGCCTTGTTGAAGAAATAGTGATTCTCTATTCGCGCAAAGGTCCGCGCATATTCCGGCGCGGGCTCCCCCACCGCACCATCCGATGAAATCGACGCCAAAGCATTTTCCCAGCGCGACCATATACGCCCGAAGGCGATCTCCTCACGGTGATTGCCGCTGAACAGACGCCGATGATAGGCGCTTATCAAATCACCCTGCTCCTCACTTGGAATCGCGTCGCGAAACTCCGCCCAGAGATCAGGCCAGAATTGCCCCGCGCCCCCCGCATAGAACCAGTCCAGCTCGCTTTGTCGCGCCGCGAACACGCCGCGCAGGACCAGATGCAGCACCCGCTCGGGATGGCTTTGCGTATAGACCAGCCCCAAGGTCGCGCCCCAACTGCCGCCAAAGACCACCCAGCGTTCGATCCCGAGGTCTCGTCTGATTTTCTCGATATCCGCAATGAGGTGCTGTGTCGTGTTCGCCTCGACCGAGGCAAAGGGGCGCGATTTTCCGCAGCCGCGTTGGTCAAACAGGATGATACGGAATTTGGACGGATCGAAATACCGCCGCATGAAGGGGCTCGACCCGCCTCCGGGACCACCATGCAGCACGACGACAGGAATCCCCGCGGGGTTGCCGCTTTGCTCGACATACAATTGATGGCCGTCTCCGACCTCCAACATCTGGTGGTCATAGACCACGATTTGGGGGTAGAGATACGAATATGCGCTCTTTTGGCCTGAGACCTTGTCCATGGAAATCCTATATAGAGCGGACTAGAAGTTAGTCCCAGCGGACGGATTTGAACATGAAGGAGGCGATCATGCAAACCACCATTGACCCCCAAGAGGTCGCAAAGTTTGAAGCAATGGCGGCCGAATGGTGGGATCCGACCGGAAAGTTCAAACCGTTGCACATGATGAATCCGGTGCGACTGGACTATATCACAACACAAATCGCCGCTGAATTCGGACGGGATCTGGCCACCGAATTGCCGTTCAAAGGGCTGCGCCTTCTGGACATCGGCTGTGGTGGCGGATTGCTCTCCGAACCGATGGCACGGCTTGGGGCAACGGTTGTGGGGGCGGATGCCGCCGAAGGCAACCTGCCCGTCGCGCGAATCCATGCCGAAAAATCCGGCCTTGAGATCGACTATCGCCACACCACCGCCGAGGCGCTGGCCGAAGCGGGCGAGCAATTCGACGTGGTGCTCAACATGGAAGTGGTCGAGCATGTCGCCGATCCGCAAGCCTATCTGACCGCCTGTCAGCAGCTTCTGAAACCGGGCGGCCTCATGCTCTGCTCCACGATCAACCGCAATCCGAAGAGCTATGCGATGGCGATTCTGGGGGCCGAGGTCGTGATGCGCTGGCTGCCACGCGGAACACACGAATGGAAGAAATTCATCACTCCGGACGAGCTGTTTGACCTGATTTCAAAGGCCGGTCTCACGCCTGTGGATCGCAAAGGGTTTGTCTTCAACCCCGTGCTTTGGACGTGGTCGACCTCTGCGCGTGATCTTTCGGTGAACTATGTGACCGCGTCGGTGAAACCGGAATAGACAGCAGGCGAGTCGCATAAACGCTCGACGCGGGTTAATTTTCGCCCTCAAGGCGAATGCGCATCTCGCGCAAGACGGGCAAAGCCGCCTTCACGCGCTCGGTGCCGATGGCCTCGACAATCTCGGAGAGAATCGGTGCAATCGCGGCCAAAGCCGCATCGCGCGCGGCGCGGCCCGAAGGCGAGATCGAGACAAACTTGCGCCGCGCATCATCCCAGTCGGGCCGGATATGGACATGCCCTGCCCATTCCAATTTATTCAACGTGTTGGTCATAGCACCACGTGTCACATGAAACGCACGCGCAAGCTGTGCAGGAGAACGCTCATCATTCGCCCGCGCCAAATGGTTGAGCACGGAAAAATGGCTGATTTCCATGCCCTTTGGCAAAGCCTTGGTCAGCCGGTTCCGCGCCAACTGATCCGCCATGAAAATCTCGGAAAACAGGGCAACGGACAAGGCATCGTTGTTGGCTTTCTCCATCACGAGAGAACCTCGAATTCGCGGTCATGCAACAGGGCCGGAATGCGCTTTCGTGCCTTTGCAACCTCATCCAGATCAAGGTCGACAAGACCCCAACCCGGCTCAGCACCGCCATCATACAGGACCTCCCCCCAAGGGGACACGGCCAGAGAATGACCATAGGTCCGGCGGTTCGTGTCCACCTTTTCACGATGATGGCCCGTCTGGGCAGGCGCCAGCACAAAACATCCGGTTTCAATCGCACGCGCGCGCAGCAGGCTGTGCCAATGCGCTTCACCGGTCACCGCCGTAAAGGCAGCAGGCTGTGTGATGATGTCGGCACCGGCCTTGGCCAGTGTCCGGTGCAAATGCGGGAAACGCAGGTCGTAACAAATCGTCATCCCGATCTTGCCGAAAGGAGTCGTGGCAACAATCGCCTTCTTCCCCGGCCTGTAACCATCCGACTCGCGATAGCGCTCCGTCTCGCTGACATCCACATCGAACATATGAATCTTGTCATACCGCGCTTTGATCTCGCCTTCGGGGTCGATCAGAAAAGACCGGTTGGCAAAGCGCCCGTCAGGATCATCCGTTTTCAGTCCCAGAGAACCAATCAAAATCCAGACACCACGCAAACGCGCCGCCTCTCGTAGCGCTTTCAGCGTCGGATCATCGGCCTCATGGCACAAGACCTCTTCCTGATGCGCACGGGAAGAAGAAACGCAATTCGTGACTTCCGGTGTCATGACAATCTCTGCGCCCGCATTTGCCGCTGCGTTCACATAGTCCAGCGTCACAGGCAAATTCGCCAACGGATCGTCGCTTGAATTCAGGGTAACAAGGCCAACTTTGGTCATAGCTTAACCTGCCAACAAAGCGTCAAGCTTGCCCGCACGCTCCAATGCATGAAGCTCATCACAACCGCCGACATGGGTCTCACCGATGAAAATCTGTGGCACAGTATGGCCGCCATTGGCCTTTTGCATCATTTCCTTGCGACGTGACGGATCGCGCATGACATCAATATCGGTGTAAGAAACACCTTTTGAATCGAGCAACCGTTTGGCTGCAATACAAAAGGGACAAATCGGGGTGGTGTAGAGTGTGACGGGTTGCATGGGAAATCCTTTGATCTTTCGGCGACTATAAGGATTTAACCCTCTCTGTCCACGCGCGCCAGCACAGCAACATCAACACCCTGTGCGCCAGCGTCGAGACAGGCCTGCGCGCATTGCGTAAGTGTCGCCCCTGTGGTCATCACATCATCGATCAAAAGAACCCTTTTCCCTTGGATGCCGGCGGCGCGTTTTTCTGTCAGACAAATGCTCCCCGCCACGGTTTCGCGCCTCTGTTCCGCAGTCATGCCATCAAGGGTGCGCGTTGCACTTGGGCGTTTGAGGAGGTCTGGCACATGGGTCAGCTTATGGATTTTCGCCACACGCGCCGCGAGCAAAGCCGCCTGATTATATCGCCGTCTCAAAAGACGGAACCAATGCAAGGGCACAGGCGCGACCACCATCTCCGGCACAATCAGCGGTGCCGCCGCATTTGCCAGCCAGACCCCCGCCGAATAGGCCAGATCGGTCCGGTCACCATGTTTGAAACGCAACACGATAGAGCGCGCATTGCCGGAATAGAGCATCACCGCCCGTCCCCGATCCCACACGCGCGGATGCGCCCGACAATCGTCGCAGAGATCGCCCTCCTCCGCCTCGCCGATCAAAGGCCGCCCGCAAGCCTCACAAGGGTGATCAACGATAAACGGCGTGTCCGACCAGCACGTCGGACATAAACCCCGCGTCACCTCGATCATTTCGTCGCAGGTGAGGCATTGTGCAGGGTATATCAGCTTGCCCAGCCTTTGCATTCTCCGTTCAACTTCCTACATTGCGCCTACGTTCACAGCCATTTCAGGACAACCAGCCATGTTGAACACTGCCCCTTTGGTCGATCGGGATCAATTGGCCCGAAATCGCCGTCGTGCCGTTCAAATGGCCGGAGATTTCTTTTTACACAATGAAGCCCGTTTCGAGATCGAAGATCGGCTTTCCATGGTTAATAAATCGTTTACGGCTCCGGCTATTGTCACCGGTTTTCCGGAAATCTGGGCCAAGTGGTTTCCTGACGCCACGATTGTACCCGATGATGATCTGTTAAGCCTGAAAGAAGGGGCGCATGATCTGGTGATTCATGCAATGAGCCTTCACTGGGCCAATGATCCGGTTGGTCAGCTGATCCAATGCAACCGCGCATTGAAGCCGGACGGGCTGATGCTGGCGGTCTTTCTGGGGGATCAGACGCTCAACGAATTACGCGCATGTCTCGGTCAGGCGGAAAGCATGATAACAGGCGGGCTCTCTCCCAGAGTTTTGCCGATGGGGGAACTTCGCGAGCTTGGGACGCTGTTGCAACGCGCCTCCTTTGCATTGCCCGTGGCGGACAAAAGCCTGCGCAAGGTGGCCTATCCATCACTTGCACGCATGGCCGCCGATCTACGCGCTATGGGCGAAGGCAATGCCCTCTCCGCACGCAAAAAGGAATTTAGCGGGAAAACCCTGTTCGAGACCACCGAACAGCTTTACAGGGAACACTTCTCCGAGAACGACCGCCTGATCGCTACTTTCGATCTGGTGTTCCTGACCGGCTGGGCTCCGGATGCCAGCCAACCGAAACCTCTTATGCCGGGGTCGGCCAAGATGAGTCTGGCCGATGCGCTGCGGACCAAGGAAATCAAACTCCCCGAGTGACAGCTTGACCCGCAACGAAAGCGCTCTAAGCCTAAAGCCAGATATAATAAGGAAGAAAACATGGGACAAATGAAGCCCTCGCGTCTGAACACAGACGCCGCAGACGCAACATGTCCGGCACATGCGCCAAAAGACCACGCAAAGATTCCAAGCGAAAAAATCGGTGTGCTTCTCTCGAACCTCGGGACGCCTGATGCGACGGACTATTGGTCCATGCGCCGCTATTTGAGCGAATTTCTCTCCGACAAACGCGTCATCGACTATCCGCGATGGAAATGGCAACCGATTCTGCAAGGGATCGTCTTGTCGATTCGCCCGTTCAAATCCGGCGCAGCCTACAAGACCATTTGGAACAACGAGGCCAATGAAAGCCCCTTGATGACCATCACCAAGGATCAGGTCGCCGCGATTGAGAAAGGTCTGAAAGCCGAATTCGGTGATCGGATCATGGTCGATTACTGCATGCGCTACGGGAATCCCTCGACAAAATCGAAAGTTGAAAAACTGGTCGCAGAAGGGTGCGCGAAAATCCTGTTCTTCCCGCTTTACCCGCAATACGCCGGAGCGACGACCGCCACCGCGAATGACGAATTTTTCCGTGCTCTCATGGACGAAAACTGGCAGCCGGCAAGCCGGACCGTTCCGCCCTATTTCGATGATCCGGCCTATGTCGATGCGCTCGCGCAATCTGTCGAACGCGCCTATGCCGCCGCCGAGAAAAAGCCGGATATTCTGATTTGTTCCTACCACGGCCTGCCGGAACGCTACCTCAAAGAGGGCGGCGATCCCTATCATTGCCAATGTCAGAAAACGACACGCCTGCTCAAAGAGCGGTTGGGCTGGGATGACACACAGATCATGACAACCTTCCAGTCGAAATTCGGCCCGGAAGAATGGCTTCAGCCCTACACTGTTGAGGAAGTTGCACGTCAGGCGGAGAAGGGAAACAAAAGCATCGCAGTTTGCGCGCCTGCTTTTTCGGCGGATTGCATCGAAACACTCGAAGAGATCAACGAAGAAATCAAAGAGAGTTTTGAACACGCAGGCGGCGAGGACTTCCTCTACATTCCCTGCCTCAATGCCGACCCTCTGCATATCGAGGCTCTGCTCGGGCAGATCAAAAGAAATCTTTCCGGTTGGGTTTAAAATCCTTCATTCCAATGAAAAGGGCGGCCCGAAAGCCGCCCTTTTTAATTCTATGTTGTCAAACTGACAATTAGTCAGCAGCAACAGCCGCAGCAACGAGTGCCAGGATCAGAAGCGGTACAACGTAACCACCGGCAGAAGAAGAAGAAGTTTCTTCAACGATAACCGGAGCTTCGATGACCGGCTCAGAGTAGCCACCAGCAAAAGAAGCGGTGCCAGCAAGAGCGAATACGGCAGCAGCAGCGAGTTTTTTCATTTTAATCCTCCTTGAACCCCACAACGAGGGCAGGTTTGTTACACAGTGAAGCTATAGAATCTAAACCGTTAGAAAATCAATTACCCAGCTTGGGGGAAACGGTTTTCTTAGGGTTTGTCGTCAAATTAGCAACACTTGAGTGCCGACCTTAGCCAGTTTGAACAGTTCTGCAATATGTTCATTGTAAAGACCGATGCAGCCGTTCGATGAGCGCCGCCCGATTTTGCGCGTGTCATGGGTGCCGTGGATTCGGTAATATTGCCACGAAAGATAGAGCGCATGGGTGCCCAACGGGTTATTCGGACCGGGCCCGACAAAATCAGGCCACTCGGGGTTGCGCTTTTTCATGGATGGCGTTGGTGCCCAACTCGGCCCCTCAACCTTGCGTATGACAGAGGTTCTTCCGCGACGGGTCAGATCTTCGGACAAAGGCACCGATGTCGGATAGAGTTTATAGATACTCTCGTCTTCACTCCAGAAATGCAGCGCGCGCGATGTTGTATCGACCAGAATCGCGCCGTTTTTCAGATTGTCGAAATAGGGCTGCCAGTTCAGCGAGCGGAAACTCGAAATATTCCGACGTACCATCGTCGAAATCTCGCTCTCCAACTCGGTCGTACCGTCCGTTTGCGCCAAAACCGGCTGCGCGATAAGCGCCGTGGAGCCTGCCATAAAGGCGCGACGGGAAACCTTGGAAACAGATGTCTTACTCATTGAAGATAGCCAGTCATGATGTGATGTCTCTATATTAACTTATATGGCGCGATGGTCGCAGTCGCAAATCAAACCAATGTTCACAACAAAATAGCGCGATCATGATTTGATCCTGAGTGACAAAGCGTTTAACTCGTCCGGGTAACTTTTATGGAGTATCTGGAATGTCCCGGATTATTGCTATTCTTCTCGTGGCTCTGGTCGGGCTGACAGCGTGTGATGCGCCCACCGATCAACTCGGTCCGGACGGAAAGCCACTTCCCCGCCTCTATCGCATCCACGCCAGGGATGAGGCCAAGATCCAATACCGGATGCTCGATTCGATCAACGCATTGCGCTCAGCCGCAGGGGCCCCGCCTGTTGTGCTTAATGCCAACCTGAATGCCGCCGCAGCAACCCATTCCCGCGACATGCATGTTCAGAACCGGCCATGGCATTTCGGCTCTGACGGTTCCTCACCGCTCGATCGCGTGGCGCGGTCCGGCTATCCGGGCATCATGCTGGGTGAAAACATCTCGGAAACCTATGAGACCGAGCTTGAGACCCTCTCTGCATGGATGGAAAAAAGCGATACACGCGACATCATTCTTGATCCGCAAGCGACCGACATCGGCTTTGCGTGGTATCAGGAAGACAATGGCAAGCTCTGGTGGACTCTGCTGATCGGTGCCCAGTCCGCGTCCACCAGCCTGACGTCAGGCCTATAAACCAACAAACGGCATTACGGGTAGATATCGACCTGCGTGCCGTTTTTCACCATCATATAGATCTTTTCGATATGACGGTCGCGTACGGCAATGCACCCAGCCGTCCAGTCTTTTCCCTTGCCCCAATGCTCGCCGTCACGCCCGTGGATGAAGATGTCTCCCCCCGGACGGCGGCCCATCGATTCCGCATAGGCCCTGTCCTGTTCATTCGGGTATGAAATCCCCAAGGACAAGTGAAAGGACGAATTCGGATTTCTCCGGTCGATGATATAGCTGCCTTCCGGCGTTTTTCCGTCGCCTTCGAATCGCTTGGGGCCAACCGGATTGCCGCCCAAGCCGATCTTGAACGACTTCACGACCTCATCATTGTGCAAAAGATAGAGTTTGCGTCGCCCCTTATAGATGACCACACGCGTAATTTCCGGCCCTGTATAAGGCTTTAGATTGCGTGCAAATGCGCTCGTTGAAAACGACAACGCGGCCGCAGCCGTGGTGATAAAAGCCCGTCTATCCATGATTTCTGCCCGATTTGTTTTTTATAAGAATACACGCGATTCCAGTGTCAGAACAATATTTTCCGACCTCAAGCCCGCTTAAAACACGCAGCGATTTCTACGTGCGGAGACCAGCGGAACTGATCCACGGGCACAATCCAGTCGATTTCAAAACCGGCCTCGATCAAAAGCTTTGCATCCCGCGCAAAAGTGATGGGGTTACAAGACACGAAACCCACCGTTTTCAGGTGGCTTTTCGCAATCTCCCCACATTGCGCCAAGGCGCCGGGCCGCGGCGGGTCGATAATGGCCGCATCGAACTCGTTCAATTCATCTTCCCGAACCGGTTGCCGATACAAGTCACGGGTCTCTACGGTGACGACCTTCAACCCCGATGTCTGCCGCCACCCTTTCATCAAGGCCTCAAGCATATCCGAAACCCCTTCGACAGCGTGGACTTCTGCATGTTCGGAAATGGGCAAAGAAAACGTCCCGCTTCCAGAAAACAGATCAATCACACGATCAGCGCCCGCAACCGCCTTGCGCATCAGGGCAATCAATACCGCCTGCCCCTCAGCCGTGGCCTGAAGGAATGCACCGGGCGCAGGCACAACATGTGCCTTGCCGAACGTGAGATAGGGCTGCGCTTCGCCCGCCAGCGCCTCACCATTCCACGACAGTCTGGAAAGACTCAAATCCAGCACAAAACGCCCCAATTCGATCTGCATATCCAGATCAAGGGGCTTGCCGTTGGCCACTGAAATATCCAGACCTGTATCCGTGGAAATCACGGTGATATCCATCTCACCGCGTCGCGATCCACCGATCTCGACCAGTCGGCTCAACGCGGCGTAGGCCTCCATGATTTCCGGAACCATCAGAATACAATCCGGCACCTCGACAAGACTGTCTGAAGCACGGGCATGCAAGCCCACCATTGTGCCCTTCTTGGTGCGTCGCCCGTGAAAAACAGCACGTCTTCGACTGCGCTCCGGTGACGTGGAGATTGGCCCCAAATCAACGGCAATCCCCTGATTTTTTAAAGCCGCCTCGACAAATCCCGCCTTCCATCGCGCTACGAAATCGTCCGACGCGTGTTGCATCGCACATCCGCCACAGGATTTGGCATGTCGACACGCCGGACGCACGCGATCGACCGAAGGCGTGATGATCCGTGCACCCTGAACCCTGCCATTTTCCTCAATGCCTTCGACAATCTCTCCGGGCAAGGTGTTCGGCACAAACAGACCCTGCGCCGTAATCCCGTCGCCTTTGTGCCCAAGACGCACGATTTCAAACTGGTCCATTTGGTCTAACCCTTTGCATGAGGTCTTCATGGGAGAGCGCAAATCCACTCTCGATCCATGTTTGCTCCAATTCCCGCAACATCGCTCCAAGCGCAGGCCCCGACAGATCAGGCATCAAATCCTGCGCAGATACGGGGAACTGCGCATTCGCCGCGCAGGCAATGTCATCCGACAAAGCCTCTGGCAACGGCTGCTCGAAAAACGCTGCACGCAGGGCCGCCACATCCCACGCTGTCTTTTCACCCTCACGATAGGCGATTTCACGGATCGTCTGCGTACTCGCGCTACAGGTTCGTAGCATGTCATATTGCCGCGTCTGTGCCTTGGACAAACGCAGCAACGCCACCACATCGAACGCACCCAGCGCAGCGAGGCGCACCACGGGATCAACCGCTTTTTCAAACGATGTCAAAAGAAAAAATGCTTTCGTTGATGCACCGGGCAACAAGGCATTGAGAACACCGGCGTGATCCATCGCCGCAATGGCGCAATCCGGCGTAGGTGCAGACAGAAGCTTCATCATCTCCGCGCCAATGCGCTCTTTCGACAAGCTGGACAGGCCCTCAACATTCTGGGCGCAGGCCGCAAGCCCCTCTGCATCCAGTCCCGCCTTATCATTTCCATACCACGCATGAAACCGGAAGAACCGCAGGATGCGCAGGTAATCCTCGCGAATACGTTGGTCCGGATCATCAATAAACCGGACCCGTCTCGCTTCGAGATCGGCCAGCCCGCCCAGAGGATCAAGGACGGAACCATCCGCCCGCGCATAGAGCGCATTCATCGTGAAATCCCGCCTGCGCGCATCGTCTTCAAGCGTGTCGGCAAACGCGACAACAGCTCTGCGCCCGTCAGTTTCCACATCTTTGCGAAAGGTGGTGATCTCGAAGGCTTCGCCCTCAACGACCACCGTCACCGTGCCGTGTTCAAGGCCGGTCGGGATCGCTTTGAACCCTTGGGTTTTCGCGAGGTCCATCACACGGTCAGGGCGCACAGACGTCGAGACATCCAGATCACTGACAGCCACATTCAAAAGACTGTTGCGAACACATCCGCCGACAAAATAGGCCTCTTCGCCCGCATCAGAGAACATACTCATAACACGCTGGGCCGCCGGCGCTGTGATCCAAAGAGACGTCACTTTCATTGCGCCACCCGATCCGCCAAGACCCGCAGAATCCGCGCCGTCGCGCCCCAAATGTAATAGGGGCCATATGGCACGGTATAAAATGACCGCATATGCCCGCGCCAACGCCGTGACTGAATGGTGAAATTTGCGGGGTTCAACACATGAGACAGAGGCACTTCAAAGATTTCGGATACCTCCCCCGCCTCGGGCGTGAGATCAATATCATCTCGAATCCAGCCCAAAACGGGATACATTTCGAACTGGGTCACGGTTTGATGTGTCGGAAGCTGTCCCAAAACCTCAACCACAGATGGCGGTAGGCCAATCTCCTCATGCGCTTCGCGAAGGGCTGCCTCGACAGGGCTCACATCAGTCGGTTCGACCCGCCCCCCCGGAAAGGCAATTTGACCGGGGTGGTGTTTGAGCGCCGAGGACCGTTTGGTCAGGATCAACCGCAGACCATCCGCCGCTTCCCTGATCGGAACCAGAACGCCTGCGGGCCGAAGCGGCTGCTTTATCGCAGGTTCAAGATCCTTGTTCAGATCAAAATCCGAGGACGGTTCACCACGATATTGCAACAGGGCCGAAATACGCGCCCGATCAGTCGCCGTCACCATCCTGTTTATCCTCCGCCTTGAAACCAAGCGTCTCTGGATCAAGGACATAATGCGCGCCGCAGAACTGACAATCTGCCGTCACAACCCCCTCTTCGGTGGTCATATGTGCAATGTCTTTCGCAGAATATATCGAAAGGCTCTCGCGCACACGGTCTTCGGAACACTGACAGCCGAATTCAACGGGCTGCGGATCAAACACGCGCGGTTTGTCTTCGTGGAAAAGGCGCACGAGAAGCTCGGTCGGCTGCACATGCGGGCCAACCAGTTCCATGTCCTCGACCGTATCGAGCAGGATATTCGCGCGGTTCCAGTCTTCGAAATCATCTTCGTTCAGAATGTCGTCCGCACGCAGCACGCGGTTTTCTTCAGTATCCTCAGGCTGCGCCACAAAAGGCGACGCCTGAGGCATTTTTTGCAGCATAACGCCACCGGCACGCCATTCAGCTTCTTCCCCCGGCAACTGTGATTTGCCAAAACTCGCGACAAAACGACTCGGAAGTTGCTCGGACTGCGCGAAATATGTTTCAGCACACGCCGAAAGAGACCCGCCCGAAATAGGGGTAATTCCCTGATACGGCACGTTGCCCTGCCCCTGATCAATCAAAATGGCAAAATACCCTTTGCCGATTTGGGAAAACGGATCAACCCGCGGCATAAGACGCGAGGAATCATAAGACGCATAGGCGCGGATTCGGCCCGGAGTGCCCTCTTTCGTCGGCGCATAGTAATCTGTGGCAATCAGCCGAACCGGACCGTCGCCACGAACCTGCAATGACAACTTCCAGCGTAGCTTCATTGTCTGGCCGATCATGGCGGTCAACAAAGCCATTTCTGCGACCAGCGCCTCGATTTCATCCGGATACGCGTGTTGAGACAGGATTTGGTCCAACACACCATCGAGGCGCACAACGCGACCGCGAATATCGGAGGCATCCAGTTGGAAGGGAAGAACTGTGTCATCCCATGCGATTTTTGATCCGAGCATTTTTGCTTTCCCTGACGTTCGGCGCTGGCATATCCTGTTCATATAGGCGGAACAACCACAGAAGAAAGGCCAGTGTCATGCGGCGATATGGAGAACCACGGATTTCAGGGAAACCATATCGAGCACGTCCGGGGGCCTATGCAATCCTTCCACGCGACGGTCGGGTGCTTCTGACTTATCAAGCAGGAATACACCACGAATTCCAATTGCCCGGTGGCGGAATTGATCCCGGAGAAAGCCCGATCCATGCCCTGCACCGCGAGGTCTACGAGGAAACCGGCTGGCGCATCGCCAAGCCCCGTTTTCTGGGCGCGTTCCGACGTTTTGTCTTTATGCCCGAGTATGATCTATGGGCGGAAAAAATATGTCACATTTATCGCGCCTTTCCTGTACGCAAACTGGGCGAACCCATCGAGCCGGACCATTCCGTGCACTGGGTTAATCCGGAGCTGGCCATAGATACTCTTGGAAACCCGGGAGATCGGGCCTTTCTTCAATCCCTCTTATGATCTGGAAATTCCAACAAGACCGCCGAGATGTCATCGGGGAAATCCTTATCGTTGTTGAAGGTGCTAAGATTCCATAAAAACGTGTCAAAAAATGTCGTGCCTGTCTCTTTCGATGTTTTCCGACACATATCCAGCAAGCCTTGCTCTCCGAGCATCCCGTCACCTCCGTCAGGGCATTCTGTAACCCCATCCGAGAATACGAAAATCCTTTCTCCGGATGACAATGTGATCTGCACATCGTTGAAGGTCGCCTCAGGCAAAAGCCCGATCGGCAACCCGCCTTCACCAAAATACTGCGCGCTCCCGTCCTGTTTCTGACGAACCGGATTCGGGTGTCCGCATTGTGTCATCACAAACTCACCGGTGAACCGATCAAAATGCCCTAAAATCATGGTGAAATAGAGGTCCGTATCCATCTCCTCCAACATCAGACGGTTGAGATCCGCCGCAACACAGGACGGGCGACGAGGCACAAACTCGCCATCATCCTCCAGACATATCGCCAGATTTTGTTCAGGCGTTGAACCCGTCAGATAGGCCGCCAGACGCGCCGTCATAAGAGCAGATGCAATTCCGTGACCGGAAACATCTATCGAAAATATCCCGAACTGGCGCTCATTTATCGGGAAAAACCCGACCAGATCACCGCCAACATGGCCACAAGGGCGCAGCAGAAGCGACACCTGCGCCGTCGAAAAGTCCCGAAAACGTTCCCGCACGAGCGACTGCTGCAATTTGCGCGCCTCGATCAAATCACGATCAAGAGCACCATAAAGCGTCGAGAGCTCAGCCAGAGTCGAACTGACCAGCCGGTTCTTCTCGGTCAACTCACGTTCCATTCGCAAGATACGCTCTCCTGCACGAATACGCGCCAAGAGCTCGTCCCCAGCGACAGGTTTCGTCACAAAGTCATCCGCTCCGACATCAAGCCCCCGCGCGACCTCCGCCTTGTCGGATTTCGATGTCAGAAGGATGAAATATCCGTAATGCTCGCGGTCAAGACGCCGAAACTCCTGACAAAACTCCAACCCGCTCATCTCCGGCATCATCCAATCGGACACAACGAGATCAATCACTTCGGAGCAGCACAGTTCTAAAGCTTCACGACCGGATGCCGCCTCAAACACAACATATCCCCATCGCCCCAGATATGAGGAGAGTAGACGCCTCTGCGCCCGGGAATCATCCACAACCAAAACAGAGCGAACCGCGCCCTGTGATGTGTCTGAGGAATGAAATGTTTGTTGTTTTTGAGCGATAGCCAAAAAGATGTCCTCGAAACCAATTGAGAACACGATCATGGCACAAGCAAATTAATGGCGTCTTAAATCGACAATCTTTCAGAGATTTCTATCGCGGGCGCTTTGAAATCCGGAACGTTTATGATTGCCCCGCCCCGAAACAGGAAAAACACAACGCCCTACAAGCGGCTCTACGAACTCTACAGCTGTAACGCGTCAGATAACTTTGCCTCTGACCTAAAGTTAAGGCGATGAAAAGTAACAGGAAATAAATTCCGACTCCAAGAAAACTTCCTCTTTGGTCAGGAAATATTTCCTTTGAAAAGTAGTGCTTTTCGTGTGAGAGAAATCACACAAGCATAACTAATCAGGGCGGCCAAAGGCCGCCCTTTTTTATCAAATTCGAATTTCTAGATCATCATAGGAAAAGTCACATATGTCTAAGAGGATCCAAAACCTCCTCAGCTTCTTTGCGGCGATAAATTGCACTGCATTTGGGCCGTCTCAGAATTGAGCTATCCCCCGAAATTCGGACAGTGACGTAAGCTACGATTTGCAGTCTGCTGATCTTCGATGAGAAGGAGATCAGAGATGTCGAAACGCAAACAACATGCGCCTGAATTTAAGGCGAAGGTCGCGCTGGAAGCCTTGAAGGGCGAGGAGACCGCCGCCGAGCTGGCGAGCCGGTTCGGGGTGCATCCGACGATGATCCATCAATGGAAACGTGCGCTCCTTGAGGGCGCCTCCGGCGTGTTTGAACGCGGTGGCAGAAAGCATCCCGAGATCAATGAGGAACAGGTGAAGGAACTCCACGCCAAGATTGTGGGGTAAGCCCGCGAACGCCATGCGTTCGAGAGAGCGGGCGCACGCCGTGGCCAACGGTACGGGGGCTTGCGCGGCCCCACTGGGGCCACGGTCCCCCTAGCTTTGTCACGAAAGCTCAAACCATGGACCGGCAAGTGAGGCGCGACATGATTGAGCCGAATAATTCCATTTTGCCCATTGGGCAGCAATGCAGGTTACTGTCGATCTCGCGCTCGTCATTCTATTACAAGCCTAAGGGCGAGACCGAGCAGAACCTCAGCTTGATGCGGCGGATCGATGAGCAGTTTCTGGAGACGCCGTTCTTCGGTGTCCGCCAGATGACTTGGCACTTGCGCAGTTCAAGGGACCGTGGCCCCAGTGGGGCCGCGTAAGCCCGCAGAACGGCCACTTGGTGAACGAGAAACGGATACGCCGACTGATGCGCCTGATGGGGCTGATGCCGACCTACCAAAAGCCCAGCACCAGCAGGCCTGCGAAAGGGCACAAGACGTATCCCTACCTGCTGAGAGGTCTGCAGGTGGAGCGTCCGAACCAAGTTCCCCTCTCACACATGCAAGCATGTGTTGCCGGTCAGTGGGTGCTCGGATATTACCTATCTGCCCATGCGCCGAGGGTTCCTGTATCTGGTCGCCATTATGGATTGGCACACCCGTAAGGTGCTGGCTTGGCGCATCTCGAATACGCTGGAGGCGGACTTCTGTGTTGAGGCACTGAACGAGGCCATCCACAAGTACGGTCCGCCCGAGATCATGAATACCGATCAAGGATCTCAGTTCACGTCCTTTGCCTGGACCGACCGGCTACGCCGATCCGGTGTGCGCATCTCAATGGATGGGAAGGGCCGCTACCTAGACAACATCTTCATTGAGAGGCTCTGGCGAACCCTGAAATACGAGTGCGTCTACCTGCATGCTTGGAAGACCGGATCAGAAGCGAAGGCAGGCATCCGGAAATGGATGACCTTTTATAACAACCAACGCCCACACTCAGCCCTTGGCGGCAGGCCACCAGCCGTGGTCTATGGGCTGAGAAATGACAGAACACAACCCGATCAGCAGGAGCAGAGAGTAGCTTAATTTACGCCAGATCCTGTCCAACCGATGGGGAGTAGCTCATCTGTTCGGGCGGCAATCCAACGGGGATCTCCGTGCAAATTTCTAAAGGCCGTTTCTCCGGCCATGCGGGGTGTTCGACTGCGATTCTCAAGCATGTCTGTCCTCCAATAAATTGGCGCAGAAAGGCATTCGCGCGCTGTGATTTCTTGCAGGATGTCGAATCGAGAAGGATGGGTCAAGTCTTTGAAAGTAAATACTTATTAATGAACTTAACGCCAAACACTGGCAGTATTGAACTTAACGGGCAACACCGTCAGGCATGAAGTTAACCGGCAACATCGGTAGGATTGAACTTAAGGAACCTCGGAACAAGTTACCTGATTTCGCTGATCATACGGAGAAGGCCGCAGGAGGCGCCACGTCATGAGACAGCACAGTTCTTCGTTTTTCGAGCAGTCGCCGTAGCACGGATCGTTTCAGGACAAAGTAAAACACGCCTTTTGCGTCACCAAATGCCAATTCGGATACCGTGGAGAGCGCTATAGGAGATCGGCCCAAAGCACCGCCCAGATATTCACGCTGACGGCCTTGCCAATCTCTTATAATAGTCAGGGGCAAATTGATGGCGGAGGCTGACAAAAACCCTTAAAATCGGACAAAATGGTCCAAAACAAACTACAGGATTCCCGCAAAAAGCAGGATCAGGAATACGCTTGTGACGGAGAACTCGCACAGTACGCGCCGCTGCCTCCTTCCGCAAAAGGTCGTCGCCAGCCAAGAGGAAGCCCATTCTTCTTGGCTGGTTGTTATGACCAGAGCAGAGCAGTCATTGGCCGACAAGCGGCTATACTCAAGCTACAAGGCTACAACATGGACAATCTCTTCACTCAGCAGATCATATGTGGTGAGGCCGCTGTCTTCGAGTATCCGTCATTCCTGCGCCGTAAATGCCCCCTTCGTAAGCGTTCGCTGGCCCTCACCTTTTGTTCAATTGTCTGATCTGCCCCTGTGGCTGCGGTATCATGCACAAGATCGGTGAAGACCGTGAGCCGAGCGGCTGGACATCGTGCCGGCCCAGTTGCGCGTCATTGTCACCGTGCGCCCGAAATACGCCTGCCGGACCTGCACCGACGGCGTGACCCAGGCCCCCGCTCCAGCGCATCTGATCATGGGCGGGTTGCCGACCGAGGCGGCCATCGCTCATGTGCTGGTCAGTAAGTATGCCGATCATTTGCCATTATACCGCCAGAGCCAGATTTTGGCGCGGGCGGGTCTTGATCTGCACCGCGCCGTGCTGGCGGATTGGGTTGGCAAGGCGGCGTTCCACCTTAAGCCCATTGTCGACCGACTGGCCGAACATCTGAAACGATCCGACAAACTGTTCATGGATGAAACCACCGCCCCGGTGCTGGATCCGGGGCGCGGCAAAACCAAAACTGGCTATCTCTGGGCGCTTGCCCGTGATGATCGGCCATGGGGCGGCGAGGCCCCGCCCGGAGTGGTTTACTTCTATGCCCCTGGTCGGGCGGGCGAGAATGCCGAAACATTCCTCACCGGCTTTGACGGTATCCTGCAGATCGACGGGTATCAGGGCTATAACCGCCTGACCAAGCCTACCCGCAAGGGCGGTGATCCCATTCGGGTGGCTCATTGCTGGGCACACGCGCGCCGTAAGCTGAAGGAAGTCTTCGACCGCGACGGCTCAGAGATCGCCGCCGAAGGCCTGCGCCACATTGCCGAAATCTATGCCGTTGAAGCCGATATCCGTGGCGTCGACCTTGGCCAGAGATTGTCAGCCCGCAAGGCCCGCACTGCCCCCTTGGTCGCAGCCTTTGGCGACTGGCTGCAGGCACAACGCCGCAAGATATCCAGTAAATCTCGGCTTGGCGAAAAGCTGACCTACATCCATAATCACTGGGACGGGTTGCAGACCTTCCTGACCGATGGGCGCGTCGAGATCGACAACAACCGCGTCGAAAACCTGATCCGACCGATCACTCTCAATCGTAAGAATGCGCTCTTCGCGGGTCACGACGAAGGTGGCATCGCCTGGGGCCGTGTCGCTTCTCTGATCGAGACCTGCAAGATTAACGGCATAGAACCCTTTGCTTATCTCAAGGCCACCTTGACAGCGATCGCCAATGGTCATCCGCAAAACTGCATAGACGACCTGCTGCCGTGGAACTTCAAGCTGTCAAGCTAAGCTGCACGTGATGTCCAGCGAACGCTTACGGATTTCTTCTGGGTCGGTTGCTTCAAAAGGCATCAATCTTTTGCAGGTTGTCTAGGATTGTCCCTGACGAGGTGTTCCCGGGTCTCGTATCATGGTTCCATGATACAGAAACTGACCACCAAATTCATCGAAACCAGAAAGCCCGACCCATCCAAGCGCGTTGACTATCGCGACACGGTTGTGTCCGGCTTGGTCCTTCGCGTGAAACCTAGGAGATCGACATGTCCGACATCACAACGCTGAAAGCCCTTTGCGAAGAACTCAAGATCGACCCACGCGAAGCCCGCGAAAAGCTACGCGCAGCCGTTAGCGACGCAAAGGCGAACCCCGAATTAGCTAAGGCTCGAAAGCCGCGCGCACCGTAAGCGGCGGCTGAGCCTCACGCGAGATCAGCTTGACGGCGGGAAGTTCCAAGGTAGGAGTTCATCAATCCGACTTGCAGGGTGACCTGCTGCAATGGCTTCGAGGGTGGCTTTGAGGTAGGCGAAGGGCTCGACACCATTGATCTTTGCTGTGGCAATCAGAGAGGCGATGCGGCCCCATGCTCGGCCCCCTTCATCATGGCCGGCGAAGAGGGCGTTCTTTCTCGTTAGAGCGAGCGGGCGGATTAGGTTCTCGACAGCATTGGAGTCGATCTCGACGCGGCCGTCGTGGAGGAAGGTCTGCAGCCCATCCCACTGCCGGTGGATATAAGCCAGCTTTTCTCCGAGACGAGACTTTGAGGAGATCCGGCGGCGCTGGCTTTGCAGCCATTCTCCGAATGAGGCGACCAGCGGCGCGGTGCGGGCCTGCCGGGCTGATAACCTCTGGCCGGGGGCCCTGCCACGGATATCGGCCTCAATGCGGTAGAGTTCCGCAATCCGACGCAGTCCCTCGGCAGCGATCTCCGAACCATCACGGTCGAAGACCTCCTTTAGCTTTCTGCGGACATGCGCCCAGCAATGCGCGACCGTGATCGGCGCGCCGCCTGTCCGTGAGGAGCGCGTCAGTCGATTGTAGCCGGCATAACCATCCAACTGCAGAATCCCATCGAAGCCCTGCAGGATTTGTTCCGCATTCTGCCCGGCGCGGCCAGGAGCATAGGTAAACACGACACCGGGCGGGTCGTCGCCGCCCCATCCGCGATCGTCCCGGGCCAGCGCCCAGAGGTATCCGGTCTTTGTCCGGCCCCGGCCCGGATCCAAAACCGGCGCCGTAGTTTCATCCATGAACAGCTTGCCTGAGCCCTTCAAGTGCTCGGCCAGCCGGTCGACCACCGGGCCAAGGTGGAAAGCGGCGGAGCCAACCCAATCGGCGAGCGTGCTGCGGTGGAGCTTAATCCCGGAGCGGGCGAGGATCTGGCTCTGGCGGTATAATGGCAAATGATCTGAGAACTTGCTGACCAGCACATGCGCGATGGTGCCCTCGGTCGGCAGGCCACCCTCGATTAGGAACACCCTCTGCGCAGACGCGGCAGGCATATTTGGGCCGGACAGTGACAATGACGCGGAGCTGCGCAGGAATGATATCCAGCCGCTCGGTGCGATCCTCGCCGATCCTGTGCATCTCGCCGCACCCGCATGGGCAGTTCAGGCTGTCCGGTTCAACCACCCGTTCGATCCGTGGCAAATCCTTGGGCAGATTGCCCCGGTTGCGTCTGGCTGCCCTACGCGCGGACGCTTGCGTCGGAGCTTGTTCGTCCTGCTGTGTCTCAACCTCGGCGACTGCGGTTTCCAGATCCTCGAAGGCCCGCTGCCGCTCGTCTTCGTCGAGTTTTTCGGACTTCTTGCCATGCACCACATGGTTCAGTTCGGCAATGAGGTGCTCCAAGCGTTTGTTGGCCTCCCGCAGCGCATCTCTCTCGCGCAGCACTGCCAAAACCGCATCACGCTGGTCCTCGGGAATGGCAGAAAGGTCGATGGATAGGGCACTGGACATGCCTGGAATATAACTCGATCCGCGCCTCGATAGGCAGCCTATTCAGCTATCCGAGTCATTCTGCCGCAGCCGGTCGACGTGTCTCCAGAGACCGCACCCGCCGCCAATCCAGCCCCGCGAACAGCGCTTCGAATTGGGCGCAGTTCAGCGTCATCGCGCCATCCCGGATGGCGGGCCAGGTGAAGCTGGTCTCCTCCAGCCGCTTGTAAGTCATCACAAGTCCGCTGCCGTCCCAGAACAATATCTTCATCCTGTCCGCCCGTTTGGAGCGGAACACAAAGACCGTGCCCGTAAACGGATCTTCTCCAAGCGTTGACTGCACAAGCGCCGCCAGACCGTCATGGCCTTTGCGGAAGTCCACCGGCTTTGTTGCTACCAGTATCCGGACACTCTGCGAGGGCATCAGCATAGCGTGGCTCCGAGTGCATGCACAATCTCGGCGATCCGAACTGCGGGCGTGTCTAGGGCCAGCTCGACCCTGACGTCGCCCGAAACGATCCGGATCGCCTCTTCCGATATTGGAATGCACGGTTCTGGCGGTGCCTCTGGCGCATCGCAGACCACCAGTGGAGTGAAAACCGGCGCGTCAGCCTCCGCCGCTGGCAACACCAGCTTCCCCTGTTTCGCCAGCCGACGCCAGGAAGATAGCTGGTTTGGCAAGACCCCATACCATTCCGCAACGGCATTGACTGTCGCACCCGGTTCAAGCGTATCCGCAACGGCCTGTGCCTTCACGGCATCCGGCCAACGCCGGTGCCCCGACGCATAGAACTCCACGCCCAACGATTTGAGAAACGAATTTGTAGCGCACATTGCGAAACGAACTCCCCACTATGAGATGGGTATGATCTCGCAGCCCAGCCCCCACACTGCAACGTGGGGCCGGGACACCGTTTACAAGCAGCATGGCATTAGGTAAAGGGGTCCGCCGCCGAGAAGCAGGCACGCCGCGCCTTGCAGCCGACAAAGGACTGAAAATTTCTCTGTATGGCCATCAGAAGGATGAACGGGGCGGGTAATTCGCTCCGTTTTTTATTTTCACACCAATTCACTAAACCGCAGTTTCGACCATGCGTTGGCATCGTGGACAGACACATGCAAAGCTGCCAGCTTCCTACCGATGTCGTCGCCATCAATAGCTACAAAGGCCATCTTCTTCTCCAAACCCAAATTCTATTTGAAATACTCAATCCAAGTATGTCGGACTGCCCTATCAGTATTGAGCCATACGCGACGAGTGATCCAAAGCAAAGCTCCTCGGCGCAACTCGGCTAAGCATTTCTGACAGCGGCTTGAATACCTATCACTTTGGTGCCCTCAAGATTCAAGCTAGCGAGACCTTTGATTGCTACCCCAATGATACCCGAAGCATCAAACTCGCAGCGACCTCTCAAGATGATGAGGGCAAGGCATTGATATCAATTGATATAATGGTGCCCGGGGGCGAAATCGAACCACCGACACGAGGATTTTCAATCCACAATACAATTATCGAAGACGTTCGGACGGAAAAACTAGTGTTAACCTCATATCGATGCACCATCCTCTTCCTCTCTCACAACAAGAAGGCTCTTCACAACAATATCTCAGCGCAAAAACATATTAGCGGAGGAGGACGCTTTCGAAAAAGGAAAGATTCAACGCCATAAAGGCAAAGTTCTATGAACTCTACAAGTATTGAAATTATTGGTCGGAGCGAGAGGATTCGAACCTCCGGCCCCTGCCTCCCGAAGACAGTGCTCTACCAGGCTGAGCTACGCTCCGACCGTGAGGGGCGGAATATAGCGACATTGCGGTTTTTGCAAGAGCCAATTCCATGTTTCGTGACATGGCTCAGCGAAGTTTTCCACGTCTGACAAAGGGAGAGATTCGGAAGGACGCTGCCGAAGAGGCGCGCGAGCGGGTACGGAGCACGGGGGTGTTCTCCGAATGGCCACCGCGCGACTCGCGGAACACAATGTAGAGGCCCGAGAGGATGATAATGCCCGCTCCGACGACTGTCGGCAGATCGACCTTTTCGCCAAAGATGAAATAGCCGAATATCGTGGCCCAGATGATCTGGGAATATTGCATGGGCGCAACGATGGCGGCTTCGGAGGCGCGATAGGCGAAGATCAGGATCACACCGCCACTAAAGCCCAGAATCGAGACCATTCCGATACCTCCAAGATCCAGAAGCGGCAACGGCTTGTAGAAAAAAGTCATTGCCAGCCCCATCACGAGGAAATTCGCGATTAGCGGGTAGAGCATCAGCACCGCAGTCCGCTCTTCGCGGCCCACCTTGCGCACGACGACGGAGGCAAAAGCCCCGAAGCCCGCGCAAGAGAGCGCGGCCAGATGACCGGGGGTGATTTCCGTGGTACCGGGACGCAGGACCACCATCACACCGACCAACCCCATCACAACCGCAGCCCAACGGTGAAATCCGACCCGTTCGCCCAGCACCGGAATGGATAGGATTGTGATGACCAGAGGCGTGGCAAAGATCAGCGCATAGACCTGCGCCAAAGGCAACACCGAGAAGGCATAAAAGGCGGCAAGCGTGTTGCACATGGCCGCCAGCGTGCGAAACAGCGTCCACCAAGGATGCACAGGGCGCAGGTGGCCTTCGCTCCGGTCACGGATCAGCATGAACATCACAAGCGGGAAGGAGAACAGCGTAGAGAAAAAGATGATCTGGAACGGCGCATAGGTCCCGCCAAGGAATTTGATCACCACATCATGCGTCGAAAAAACCGCGAAAGCGGCGAGGGCATAGAAAGCTCCCGTGATGTTCATGCGTCGGTCCTCCTCGGATGGCGCGGTCAGGTTAGAGTGTTTCACGGGAAACCCGAGTTACAGATTTTCGAGAAACGCTTAAAACGTATGAATGTAGCGGGCCTGTCACAATCACCTATGACACATAGATCATTGCGAAAGCGATTTAACGCTGCATTTCGGCAAGCCGCAAACACTCTCTTGCGTTTTCAACGCCTCAAACCCACATGTGTTCCATGTATCGCACGCAAAAATCCGCAACCTGTTGTTATTGTGGCTCCAAGACCGTTCTGACGCTCGGGAATGGTGTTCGCCACGAATTGAAATGTGCGGCCTGTGGCGCGCCTCTGTCGCGGATGAAATCCCTGCATCGGAGCCATGAGCAGGATTCGTTCAAGATCAAAGGCAAGAAATCGAAAAAGGCCCATCCGGCAACGCGGGGCAAAACCAAAAAGAAACGCAAATCCACCGCATACAGGTTGTTTGACCTTGCCGAAGATATCTTCGACCTATTCGACTGAATGAAAAAGGACGCCCGTAGGGCGCCCTTTCGTGTTCTTGTTCACTGATACGCCAGATCAGAGCGACGCATCCAGAGCAGCCAGAATGGCGTCGCCCATGCCGGAGGTCGAAACAGGCGTCACGCCCTCATCCGCCAGCAGATCGGCTGTGCGCACACCGTCGGCAAGCACGTTCTCGATGGATTGCTCAAGGCGGGTTGCCTCTGCGCCCTCATCAAAGGAATAGCGCAGCGCCATCGCGAAGGAGAGAATACAGGCGATCGGGTTCGCCTTGCCCTGCCCTGCGATATCAGGCGCGGAGCCATGCACCGGCTCGTACATGGCTTTCGGACGACCATTCGCCATCGGCGCACCAAGAGACGCAGACGGCAGCATGCCAAGCGAACCGGTGAGCATGGCGGCGCAGTCGGAAAGGATGTCACCAAAGAGGTTGTCAGTCACGATCACGTCAAACTGCTTCGGTGCACGCACCAGCTGCATCGCGCCATTGTCGGCATACATATGCGACAATTCGACTTCGGGGTAATCGGCGGCTACTTCATTCACAACATCACGCCAGAGAATGCCCGATTCCATCACATTGGCTTTTTCCATGGAACAAAGCTTCTTGTTCCGCTTCATCGCCAGTTCAAAAGCAGCAATCGCTGCGCGGCGGATTTCCGACTCGGTGTAACGCTGGGTGTTGATGCCGACGCGCTCGTTGCCCTCGGTGATGATGCCACGCGGCTCACCGAAATAGATGCCCGACGTCAATTCGCGCACGATCATGATGTCGAGACCGGCCACCACGTCTTTTTTCAGCGAAGAGAAATCCGCCAGCGCGTCAAAGCATTGTGCCGGACGCAGATTGGCAAAAAGGTCCATTTCCTTGCGCAGACGCAGCAGGCCGCGCTCCGGCTTCACGGAGAAGTCGAGCACGTCATATTTCGGCCCACCCACAGCGCCCAGAAGCACCGCGTCGACCTCTTGGGCCTTCGCCATGGTTTCGTCGGAGAGCGGCACACCATGCTTGTCATAGGCGGCCCCGCCCACGAGATCGGTGGTCACATCGAACTTGAGGCCACGTTTTTCGCCAAACCAGTCGATAATGCGAACGACTTCGGCCATCACTTCGAGGCCAATACCGTCACCGGGGAGAATGAGAAGAGAAGGCGTGCTCATGATCGCGTCCAGTCCTTGTTGTTCTTAAGGTCGCAAGCGGCGTAGCGCCTGCCCGCCGCCTCGTCAAGGAAGCCGCGCCAGATCAACCCAGACAAGGCCATGCCGAAAGGTGTTTTTTTCACTCGCCGCATCGCCCCAAGCGACACCGGCATCGAGAACCTCGAGACCGGAAGACGGCAGCACATAATCCACCCGCAGGTTTCCCGGCTGTGGATCATCCCAGTCGGCCGTGTCCAGAGCAGGATCGCCCAGATGATCGGTGTTGGCGACAGGGCCGCGCTGCGCCCGCGGTTGCGAGTCCTGAATACGGGGATCGGAAAGCAACGCCTGCATCACCTCACGCCGCCCGTCTCCGTCATGCGGGTCCAGATTGCTGTCTCCCAAAATGACGAAATCACCTTCGGGCGGGGAGTGCGGCAAGGCCCCGTCAAGATAGTGCAGCCAAAACCGCGTCTCATCCGCATTGCGCCGCCCGTTGCGATCTTCCTCACCGTCAAACACAGGGGAGGTGGCTGTGTAGCTGAACAGATGGAGCGGCTCCCCGTTCCACATCACAGGGACATCCCAATGTGCATGCGACGACAGACGCAAGACCTCCAGGTCTTCATCATCAAAATATCCCTCCGGCAGAGCCGCCTCGGGCAGATCGCGCCACAGCATCCCGGAAAAGTCGCGCACATCCTGCGCCGCTATCGGCAAACGCGACAAAAGCGCCATGCCGCCCTGCCCTGTAAACTCGCCATAGGATTGCGCATCCTCTGGTTCGCCAAAACGGCCATCCTTATCCAGATCACACCCTGTAGGGCGACCGGAATTTCCGGGATGGGTAAAGAGAGCGGGGTAATCGAGATCGCGGGCAAAGGCGCGCAGACTGTGCCCGTCAAGATCGGTATCAAACCCCGTGAGTAGCAAAATATCGGGAGAGAGCGCACGGATATGATCCTGCGCGGCTCGAATTTGCGGATCATCCCCTTCGAGAATATCGCGCAGCAAAAGCCCCGGCCCGTTGCGCGTCAGTTCCACAGTCCAAGTGGCAACACGCAAACGCTCCTGCGCGGCAGCCCCGAAAGGCATCAGGACCAGAACAAGCGCCAGACACCGCATCACGCGGCTGCATGATCCAGTTCATCACGCGCATAGGCCTGACGCCGTTTTTCCGCGATCATCGAGGCAATCCGCCCCATTGCGATGCCGCGCATGAACAGAGACGAGGGCAAAAAGGCCCATGCCGCGACAGCCCAGATCAAGGACTGATCGCTTTCAACGCTTAACGCGCCAAACGTGCTTGCGGCTGCTTTCAACACCACAGGAATAAGGAAAGGCAGCAAAAACCCGATCACCACATTGATCCGCGCGTCACGGTTCAACCGTTTCACCACATCACCGCCTGCGGTCGGGTCAAAGGTCGGAAGATTGATCCAGACATTGAATGAACCGGACTTGGACGGCCAATGCCGCACGCCCAGCACAATCAGGAAGATCGCCAGCGACAGAAGCGAAATAAGATAGCTCAAACCGGCGGCCTCGCGCATCAGTTCGATCTCTTGCGCAGAGCTGTTGGCAGGCAGGGCCAAGACCATCAAGCGAACGGGCGAATAGGGGAAATCAAGGACGTAACCGATCAGCGCGCCGATGGCTCTGATAAATTCGGTCACGATGGTCGGGCTATAGGTGCCCCGGACAATCAGCGTCAAAAACAGCACCGTGACAAACAACGCGGCAAAGCGCACGCGGTTGAACGGCGGCGCATCGCGAAATTCGACAAGCCCCGGATAGACCGACACATATTCAAAAAAGGTCAATGCCGCCGCGAAAAAGGCGACAAGGGCGATCACCTGTGCGGTATCTGCGGTCACGCTTGGCAAAAGCATAGACGGCACGATGACCAACAGGACCACCAAAAATGCGCGTAAAAGCGCTCCCAGCACGCGACGAACCACTGCCAATTTCCCTTCAAACTGGTTGAGCACGATACGAAGCCGCGCTCTTTTCCCATTTTGATCCCGCCAAATATGACGGATTGCCTCAATATTGCCCAACTTTTGCCTTCTTTCGTCTTGTGCAGCAAGGATTGGTTAAGGTTAACGGGGCAAATCGGGCGGTTTCATGGAAGAAGCGGTGCGAAATTGCATCATTGCGCCCTAATTTCTATGTTTTTTCAAGGTATCTGCCACTTTTCAGAAAAAGAAGCGGGGCCGAAACGGTCTGCCATATGCGAGTCGGGGCCATGTCAGAGACGGCTCGCTTGAATCCATAGGTTTGATAATCACGCCGGTTTCGCGCGCCATAGACAAGCGGCGGCACATATCAAGATGGGCGAGATACGCCCCTTCGCAGGCTGGCACGTTCCCGCCGGAATTGGCAGGAAAACCCCGCTTATTTGCGAAACCCCGCGCAAAATTGCGCGACATTCCGCACCTCTACGGCGAGCAAATGCGCAAAATCTTTCTAATGTTTTCAGCTTCTTGAGGCCTTGAGCATGGGCTGTATCTCTCAGGGCAACGGTTCATAGCCGTTTCAATTCGCCCTTCACGGGCATCACACATGAAAGGACACACAAGATGAAACCTATTGCTCTGACCCTCGGTGCTCTGACCCTCTTCGCGGCTCCGGCATTTGCCCAGACCACCTTGCTGGATAGCGACGAAAACGGCACCTACTCCATGGAAGAGATGCTGATGGTCTATCCCGACCTGACCGAAGAAAACTTCGCCCTGATTGACGCCGACGCAAGCGGCGAAGTCACCATCGAGGAACTGGCTATGGCACAGTCCGAAGGCCTGCTTCCCGCGATGGAATAACCCTACGGAAGCGGCGGCCCCAAAGGGTCGCCGTTTTCACAAGCGATGGTTGCGCAGGAAAAGCCCGAACCCGATCAGGCCGGCCCCGTCCACCAAAAGCTCGATGCCAAAGAGAATACCCAGAAGCGACAGGGAAATGGCCGCGAAGTTCGCGAGGATATAGCCCACCAAAAGCACCGTCACGGCACCGGAGAGCAGCAACGCCCAAAACAACCGGCTTTCCCGCATCCGCCACGCCATCAACAAACGGATCACGCCGGAGGCAAGCAGAAACCCCGTGACCAGCATAGTCAGCGACACAGTGCCCTCCAAAGGATTGGCAATGAAACTCACGCCGATCAACAGGCTGATCAGTCCCCAAATCAGCGTAAAAACCCGATTGTCATGCACCACACCGGAAAAACCGGCCCAAAGCTGCGCCACACCGGCAATGGCGAAAAGCGAGCCCAGCATGACCGTGATCGCAAGCGAGGTCACAACCGCATTGCCCAGCGCAAGCAGGCCAAAGAGAAACATCAGGGCACCGATTCCAACCCATGTTTTCCAATTCGTCATGACACTCTCCTATCTGTTTCACCCTAGATATAGGCATGCAGCCCCAAAAGAAAACGGCGACCAATGGCCGCCGCTTCACGTTTCATGTCAATCTCTGCCCGAACTCAGACCCAAGGACGTTCCTGAGCCAGTTTGTTTTCAAACGCATCAATGTCTTTGACGTTGTTCATCGTCAGACCGATATCGTCCAACCCTTCGAGCAGGCAATGTTTCTTGAACGCGTCCACCTCGAAAGGGAACTCCTGTCCGTCGGACGTGGTGACGACCTGATTTTCCAGATCCACAGTCATGCGCGCGTTGGAGCCTTTTTCGGCATCCTCCATCAACACATCCACAACCTCTTGCGGCATCACGATCGGCAGGATGCCGTTCTTGAAGCAGTTGTTGTAGAAAATGTCGGCGAAAGACGTGGAAATCACGCATTTGATGCCAAAGTCGGCAATCGCCCAAGGCGCGTGTTCACGCGAGGAACCACAGCCGAAGTTGTCGCCTGCCACAAGGATTTCCGCGTTGCGATATTGCGGCTTGTTAAGCACGAAATCGGGGATTTCATTGCCCTGACGGTCATAGCGCATCTCGTCAAAGAGATTCACACCAAGGCCGGACCGCTTGATGGTCTTCAGAAACACTTTCGGGATAATCATATCCGTGTCGATGTTCACAAGCGGCATAGGGGCCGCGACGCCGGTCAGTTTTTCGAACTTTTCCATTTTGCGGCTCCTCAAGCAGTCTCGGTTTCGGTCATCAGCTCGCGCACATCGGTAAGATGACCGGTGATCGCAGCGGCAGCGGCCATCGCGGGAGACACAAGGTGCGTCCGCCCTTTATAGCCCTGACGGCCTTCGAAGTTACGGTTCGAAGTCGAGGCGCAGCGCTCCCCTTCGGCCAGCTGGTCGGGGTTCATGGCCAGACACATGGAACACCCCGCCAGACGCCATTCGAAACCGGCGTCCTTGAAAATATCGGCAAGCCCTTCTTCTTCGGCCTGAGCGCGCACAAGACCCGAACCCGGCACAATCATGGCCCGCATACCGTCTTTGATCTTCTTGCCTTTGAGAATCTCGGCAGCGGCGCGCAGATCTTCGATCCGGCCATTGGTGCACGATCCGATAAAGACTGTGTCGATCTCGATATCGGTGAGTTTCTGACCCGGTGTGAGGCCCATATATTCAATGGCACGTTTCGCCGCGTCGACCTTACCACCGGAGAAGCTCTCGGGATCAGGCACAGTCGCGGTGATCGGCAGAACATCCTCGGGCGAGGTGCCCCATGTGACAACGGGCTCGATGTCTTCGCCCTTGAGCGTCACGACCTTGTCGAAATGAGCGCCCTCATCGGTATAGAGCGTTTTCCACCAGTTCAGAGCCGCTTCCCACTGTGCGGCTTTCGGCGCATGCGGGCGGCCTTTGACATATTCAAAGGTGGTTTCGTCGGGTGCGATAAGACCGGCTCGCGCGCCGCCTTCAATCGCCATGTTACAGACGGTCATGCGGCCTTCCATCGAAAGGTCGCGGATCGCTTCACCACAATATTCGATGACATAGCCCGTGCCGCCAGCGGTGCCCGTTGCGCCGATCACAGCAAGGGTGATGTCCTTGGCGGTCACGCCCGGCTTCAACTTGCCGGTGATCTCCACCTTCATATTCTTGGACTTCTTCTGGATCAGCGTTTGCGTGGCCAGAACATGTTCGACTTCGGAGGTGCCGATGCCGTGGGCCAGTGCGCCGAACGCGCCGTGAGTGGCGGTGTGGCTGTCGCCGCAGACCACCGTCATACCCGGCAGGGTCCAGCCCTGTTCCGGCCCGACAATGTGCACGATCCCCTGACGCACGTCTGAGACCGGATAGTAATGGATGCCGAAATCCTTGGCGTTCTTGTCGAGCGCATCAACCTGAATACGGCTTTCCTCATTGGCGATCACACCGGACACACGGTCCAGAGTGGTCGGCACGTTGTGATCCGGCACGGCAATGGTCTTGTCCGGTGCGCGCACGTCACGACCGACAAGGCGCAGACCTTCAAAGGCTTGCGGCGAGGTCACTTCGTGAACGAGGTGGCGATCAATATAAAGCAGGCAGGTGCCATCTTCCTGCTCGTGGACAACATGGGCGTCCCAGATTTTATCATAGAGTGTCTTCGGGGCGGTCATTTCGCTCTCCCGTGGATGTTCTGTGGAATTTGTATGAAGTCAGCAGGCGTGCCGCGCACACCAAAAACCCCGCATCAAAGTCGGGCTAGGACGGAGTTCATCGCTCCGAAGAATCGCCAGGGCAACCAGGCCCGGTCCGTGATCTCAAACATGCGCTTCATAAGGTGTCACATATAGGCTGCGCGCGAGTCTCGCAAGGGAGATGCGCATATGTCACCGCATTCATGCAACTCACACAACGTCAATGGACCGAAGGCGAGGGGCTAAACATTGAGATTTCACCGAAGCAATGCTATCTTGGTTCTATGCCCAGTGCCGGGGCGGACCGGCGCGTATCCCAAGGAGGACTATGTCCTGTCTCACGTACAGAGCGCGGCTGAGAATGCCGCAACCCCGGAGGCGCCCATGACGGGAGCCATGCCGGACCAGATCGGAGGCGAGCAATTGCTCGATTTCGTCACCAAGACCCTTGACCAAGACAAAGCCGAAGATGTCGTGTCCATCGACCTTCAGGGCAAATCCGAAGTGGCCGATTACATGGTCATTTGTTCGGGCCGTTCGACCCGTCAGGTTTCGGCTATGGCAGAAAAACTGTCCGACACGCTGAAACAGCGGTTCGGCATCCTGTCCCGTGTCGAGGGCAAAGAGCAAGGCGATTGGGTGCTGATCGACGCGGGTGATGTGATCGTCCACATTTTCCGTCCGGAAGTGCGCGATTTCTACCAGCTCGAAAAAATGTGGATGTCTCCGGAAGATGCCAAAGCGGCGCTTGCGGGCAAAGCCAGCGAGAACTGATGCGGGTGCAGATTTGCGCTGTGGGCCGGCTGCGCGCCGGTCCCGAGGCGTCTCTGATTGACGATTACACCACCCGCTTCGCCCGCACCGGACGGGCCTTGGGGCTTGGTCCGCTGAGCATCGCCGAGGTCGAGGACAAAAAGGGCGGCGGCATGAAGGCCGAGGCCGCCCTCTTGCAACGTGCCCTGCCGAAAGGCGCCGTTCTCGTGACGATGGACGAGCGCGGCAAGCTTCTGTCCTCTCCCGAATTTGCCAGCAAACTGGCCGAATGGCGCAACGCGGGGCGCTCCGATGTTGCCTTTGTCATCGGGGGCGCTGACGGAATTGATCCGTCTTTGCGCGCGCAGGCAGATTTTTCCATTTCTCTGGGCAAGATGGTCTGGCCGCATATGCTGGCCCGCGCCATGTTGTGCGAACAACTATACCGTGCCGCCTCCATTTTGGCCGGATCGCCCTATCACCGGACATGATTTGAGTATTTTTAGCACAAAGGAGCGCAAACCAGTGCCTAAATCGCATTAAACTCGTGGCGCTTGCGCAATCAACTTGTGCTTCAAGTCGCGTGTGAAAGGCTTTAGATAGAGTGCAACTGCTTTGCTCTTCACAGAAGGAAGCCCGCTATGGCCACACCGAAACCCGTCGTCCTGTGTATTCTTGATGGTTGGGGCATCGGCCCGACAAAGGAAGCGAACGCACCGGCCCTTGCGAAAACGCCCACCTTTGACCGGCTGATGGCGGAATGTCCGCACAGCACGCTGATCACCTTCGGCCCTGACGTGGGACTTCCGAGCGGGCAGATGGGCAACTCCGAAGTCGGGCACACCAATATCGGTGCAGGACGTGTTGTGGCGATGGATCTGGGGCAGATTGATCTGTCTATCGAGGACGGGTCCTTCTTCGATAATGAAGCAATTGTGCGCTTCGCCAAGAACGTCAAAAAAGCAGGCGGCACCGCGCATCTCATGGGGCTCATCTCCGACGGCGGCGTTCATGGCCATATCGAACACACGCTGGCCGCAACCAAGGCCGTGATTGCCCACGGCGTTCCGGTGGTCATCCATGCCATCACAGACGGGCGCGACGTGCCCCCACAATCGGCGGCGGATTTCATCAAAGACCTTGAGGCACGTCTGCCCGAATATGCCACCATCGGCACGGTGATCGGGCGCTATTACGCTATGGACCGTGACAACCGTTGGGAACGTGTGTCCCAAGCCTATAACGCGATTGTCAAAGGTGTCGGTGTTGAACGTGCTGCCACGGCGCATGAAGCCGTGGAAAACGCCTATGCGCGCGGTGACACAGACGAGTTCATCACCGCGACCGTCATTGGCGATTACGACGGGATCGTGGATGGGGACGGGTTCTTCTGCAACAACTTCCGCGCCGACCGTGCCCGCGAGATCCTGCGCGCCATCGGGGAGCCGGGGTTCAAGGATTTCGACACCGGCCCGCGTCCGAATTATTCGGAACTGCTTGGCATGGTGGAATATTCCAAAGGCCACAACGCCTATATGCAAACTGCCTTCCCGCCACGCGATCTCAAGAACACGCTTGGCGAATGGGTTTCCAAACACGGGCTGAAACAATTCCGGCTGGCAGAAACGGAGAAATATCCGCATGTGACCTTCTTCCTCAACGGCGGCAAGGAAGTCCCCGAAGAGGGCGAAGACCGGTTCATGCCGCAATCTCCGAAAGTGGCAACCTATGATCTGCAGCCGGAGATGAGCGAACCGGAAGTGGCGGAGAAGTTCGTCTGGGCGATTGATGAGGGCTACGACCTGATCGTCACCAATTTCGCCAACCCCGACATGGTCGGCCACACGGGTATTCTCGAAGCCGCCATCGCTGCTTGCGAAGCTGTCGACGACGGTTTGGGCAAGGTGGTCGCAGAGCTCGAAAAAGTCGGCGGCGCGATGCTGGTGATCGCGGATCACGGGAATTGCGAGACGATGGTCGACCCTGTCACAGGCGGACCACATACGGCGCATACAACGAATCCCGTGCCGGTGATCCTGTTTGGCGGACCTGACGGGGCCAAGCTGCGCGATGGCGGTCGACTGGCCGATGTCGCCCCGACCATCCTTGAGCTGATGAACCTGCCCCAGCCCAAAGAAATGACCGGCGAAAGTCTGATCATCAAATGAAGGCTCTGATCGCGGCAACTGCGATGGCCGTTCTGGCCGGTTCCGGCTATGCGCAGGAAAGTCCTGTGGCTCTGGCCGAGGCGGCGGTTGCGCAATTCCATGACGCGCATAGCCGTCTGGAGGCCGCGCAATCGGCCTCGGATCGGGTGAAGGCCCTGACCGGTGTCGTGCAAGCCTATGAAGAAGGGCTTGAGGCGATGCGGTCGGGCTTACGGCAAGTGTCCTTGCGCGAAGCCGAACTGTCGCGGGAGTTTGCCGATGAAAGCGGGCAATATGCCCAGCTTCTCGGTATTCTGGTCGGGATGAAGCCCGATGCCTCCCCCGAGGCTCTGGTGCATCCAAGCGGCCCTCTGGGACAGGCCCGCGCCGGAATGCTGGTCGCCTCTGTCGCGCCGACCGTTCAGGCGCAGGTCGAGGACATGCGCGTGCGTCTCGAAGAGGTGCAAATCCTGCGGGAATTGCAAAACGAGGCGCTCGAAACGCTCTCCCAAGGTTTGCAGGAAGTGCAGCAGGCACGCACCGAACTGTCACAAGCCATGTCGGACCGCACCGACCTACCGCAGCGTTTCACAACCACCCCCGAACGGATCAAGACACTCATCGACAGCTCGGAGACCCTCGAAGCTTTTGCATCGGGTCTTGCCGTGATGGATGTCGTGGACGGGATTTCCCCTCTGCCCGATCTCGGGAGCGCGCAGGGATCATGGCCGATGCCCGTGCCGGGCCGTATGCTCAGAAACTTCAACGAAGCCGATGCAGCGGGTGTCAAACGCCCCGGTTGGCTCTGGGCAGCACGACCTTTGTCCCTTGTGACAACCCCCTGGCCCGCGACGCTGCGCTACAAAGGCCCGTTCCTCGACTACGGAAACGTGATCATCCTTGAGCCCGCAAATGACGTTTTGCTCATTCTGGCCGGGCTTGATGAGGTCTATGGTGATATCGGAGCCGTCCTGCCCGCAGGGACGGCAGTGGGTCTTATGGGCGGCGCTGCGCCAGATCTTGATGACTTTGTCGAGAATGCCACACAAGGCACTGGCGTGAACCTTTCGGAGACGCTTTATATAGAAGTAAGAGAAGGCGGACGGCCCGTGAACCCCGAACACTGGTTCGCCGGCGCTCCGCTTTGAGACGATCAAGGGCCGGCAGGGGCCCGAGAAAGAGGAAAGAGATGAAGAAATACATGATGGCTGGCGTGGCTGGCATTCTGGCCGGAACGTTGATCTCGACCCAGTTCGCCGGACCGCTTTTGGCACAAGAAGCGGAGAAAACGTCGAATGTCTATGAACAGCTCGATCTCTTCGGTGATGTGTTCGAGCGCATCCGCGCGCAATATGTCGAGGAAGTCGATTCCGAGGAGCTGATCGAGGCGGCCATTGACGGCATGCTCTCCTCTCTCGACCCGCATTCCTCCTACCTCTCTCCGCAGGACGCCGCCGACATGCGTGTTCAGACGTCCGGCTCCTTTGGCGGTCTCGGCATCGAGGTCACACAGGAAGAGGGTTTCGTCAAAGTGGTCGCGCCGATGGACGGCACCCCTGCCGATATTGCCGGTATTGAAGCGGGCGATTTCATCACCGCTGTGGACGGACAAAGCGTCCTTGGCATGACTTTGGATGAAACCGTCGAGATGATGCGCGGACCAGTCGGCTCCGAAATCGTGATCACCGTGGTGCGCGAAGGCGTCGATGATCCTTTCGATGTCTCCATCATCCGCGACACGATCAAACTCACAGCCGTGCGTTCGCGTGTTGAGGGCAACTCCATTGTGCTTCGCGTCACGACCTTTAACGACCAGACCTATCCGAACCTCGAAAGCGGGTTGAAAGAAGGTATCGAAGAACTCGGCGGCATCGACAATGTCGATGGCATCATCGTCGATCTGCGCAACAACCCCGGCGGCTTGCTGGATCAGGCGATCAAGGTTTCCGACGCCTTTCTTGAGGAAGGTGAGATCGTTTCCACCCGTGGCCGCTCGCCCGAAGAAAGCACCCGCGTCAACGCCACCGAAGGCGATCTGGCAGAGGGCAAACCGATTGTCGTGCTGATCAATGGCGGCTCCGCATCGGCCTCCGAAATCGTGTCCGGCGCGTTGCAAGACCATCACCGCGCTGTGGTTGTCGGGACGAAATCCTTTGGCAAAGGCTCCGTGCAAACGGTTATGCCGCTGCGTTCCGACGGGGCCATGCGCCTGACCACCGCGCGCTATTACACGCCGTCGGGCCGCTCCATTCAGGCTTTGGGCATCTCCCCCGACATCATCGTGGAACAGCCGCCGCGCCAGCCTGTCGCCGAAGAGACCGAAGAGACACCGAAGTTCCGCTCCGAAGCCGATCTGCGCGGTGCCCTCGACAATGACAGCCTCACCGAAGACGAGCGCGCCAAGATCGAAGAAGAACGCGCCGAGGCCGAAGAGGCCGCCAAACTGCGCGACGAGGACTTCCAACTGGCCTATGCGATCGACCTTCTGAAAGGTCTGTCGAAAATCGGTGACTGATAACACGAGGGGCGCTCGGCAAAAGCGCCCCTCTTTTCCAAGGCAGGTCTCATGAGCAAAGATTTCTCCACCCTTCCCTATCGCCCCTGTGTCGGCGTCATGCTTTTGAACGACAAGGGGCAGGTCTTTGTCGGCGAACGCATCGACACCCCCGGCGCATGGCAAATGCCACAGGGCGGGATTGATCCGGGTGAGGAGCCGCAAGACGCCGCGTTGCGCGAGCTTTGGGAAGAAATCGGTGTGACCTCCGATCAGGTCGAGGTGCTTGCACAGACCGCCGACTGGCACACCTATGACTTGCCCGATCATCTTTTGGGAAAAGTCTGGAAAGGCAAATATCGCGGACAAAAACAGCTCTGGTTTGTCCTGCGCCTGACCGGTCCCGAAAGCGCCATCAATATCGAGACCGACCATCCGGAGTTCGGCCAGTGGAAATGGTCGAATGCGGCTGAATTGATCTCTGATATTGTGCCGTTCAAACGCGATATTTACGAGGCTTTGGTGGCCGAATTCTCCGACCACCTCGCCTGATACTTTTTACGGCTCGCAAAGCGCCTCAGCGCAACTGTTTCAGCAATGTCTGTGAGGGGTAGCCATCCGGCGTGATCCCGATGGACGCCTGAAACGCGCGGATCGCATTGGTCGTGTTCGGCCCGATGATGCCATCCACCTTGTCATCCAGAAAGCCTTTGCGCTTCAAAATCCGCTGCATCTGCTTTTTCTCTTTGAAAGAGAGAGGCTGATAGCCGCGCGGCCATGAGGCCTGAATGGCTGGCCCGCCTTTGAGCCGGTCCGACAGATGCCCGACCCCGATCACATAGGCATCCGCCTTGTTGTAGCGCTCCAGCACGGCGAAGTTGTCAAAGATCATAAACGCCGCGCCGGACGCGCCCGCAGGCAAGAGGATCGAAGCCCGCCCGTAGTTTGGCACGGCTCTCCCATCGACCCCAACCACGCCCAAAGCGGCCCAATCCGACGGGCTGCGCATGTTATTGCGGCGTGCCGAACTATAGTCGAACCCTCCGGGAAGACGCACTTCAACGCCCCAAGGTTGCCCCTTGTTCCAGCCATGCCGCGCCAGATAAGCGGCAGTGGACGCCAGTGCATCGGTCGGATCATTCGACCAGATGTCACGCTTGCCATCGCCGTCACCATCTACCGCAAAGGCCTCGAAAGAGGTCGGGATGAACTGCGTATGGCCCATAGCACCGGCCCAGCTTCCCTTCATGTTGCGCGGATGGGTGTCGCCTTTTTGAAGGATTTTCAAAGCCGCAATCAACTGCGCCTCGAAGAACTTTCCGCGCCGCCCATCATAGGCCAGCGTCGCCATCGCTTCGATCACATTCACATCGCCGCGGTGTTCGCCATATGCGCTCTCCAGCCCCCAGATCGCGGTGACAACATATTTATCGACCCCGAACCGCCGCTCGATCGCATCAAGCGTCTTGGCGTATTTGCGCATGGCTTTCTGACCATTCGACACCCGTGTCGGGGACGCGGCACTGTCGAGGTAATCCCAGATCTGCTTGGTAAACTCGGATTGACGCCGATCCTTGGCAATCACATCCGTGTTGTAGCGCACGCCGCGAAACGCCTGATTGAGCACCGTTTCGGAAATACCTTCACGCCGTGCACGCTGTTTGAAATTCGTGATCCAAGTCTCGAATCCGGCCTGAGATGCCACGTTTTGCACCAAATGAGCTCCCGGTAACTGAGGCGGTGTCTCCGCCATACGTCCGGCAGTTTGCGCGAACGCGGAAGTGAGGCCAAGCCCCAGAGAGATGCTGATGGCACCGATAACAAGAGAACGCATACTGACTGCTCCGTTTGATTTTGGCTCAGGCTAAACTGAATCGGCACCAGCCTTGAACCGGGCAAATTTCGAGCGGCGATTTTCCGCTACGGTCTCACTTCCTGCGGCGCTGCACCTTTTTCTTGAGCTTGGCTTTCTTCGCCTTGGACTTGTTATATTTGCGCGAGACCGGACGCCCCTTTGCACGGCGCGGACCGCGCGGCAGCATGGCCCCGTCGATAGACAACAGTTCCAGTTCCAGCCCGCCCGTCTCCGGCACCGCTTCCGCGATTCGCACAGTGACTTTCTGGCCAACGGAAATCACAATGCCGGTCTCCGCACCCATGAGGGTTTGTTCCTCCGGATCAAAATGGAAGAACTCCGCCCCCATCGTCCGCACCGGCACAAGCCCGTCCGCCCCCGTCTCGTCGAGTTTGACGAAAGCACCGAACTTCTGGATGCCGGAAATATGCCCCGTCATCTCGTTGCCGACGCGCTCGCTCAGATAGGAGGCGAGATAGCGGTCATTGGTATCCCGCTCAGCCACCATAGAGCGCCGTTCGGTCTCGGAAATGTGTTTTGCAGTGGCTTCGAGCCTATCGATCTCTTCCGGCGACAAGCCGTCCTTGCCCCAGCCATGCGCCGAAATCAGTGCGCGGTGCACGATCAAGTCGGCATAGCGCCGGATCGGAGAGGTGAAATGGGCGTAAGACCGTAGCGCGAGGCCAAAGTGTCCGAAATTCTCCGGGAAGTAGTAAGCCTGCGACATCGAGCGCAGGGTCGAGATGTTGATCAGCTCGTCGTGATCCGTCCCTTCGGCCTGCGCCAGAAGTTTGTTCAGATGCGACGTATGGATCACCTGCCCCTTGGCCAGCGTAAAGCCAGAAGCCTGCGCCACTTCGCGCAGGGCATCCATTTTCTCGTCCGAAGGCTCTTCGTGAACGCGATACAACAGCGGGCGGTTGCGATGGAACAACTCTTCAGCGGCCGCCACATTGGCCAGCACCATGAATTCTTCGATCAGCTTATGCGCGTCATAGCGTTCCGACAGAGCGACGGAGGAAACGCGCCCGTCTTTATCAAGAACGATCTTGCGCTCGGGTAGATCCAAATCCAGCGGCTGACGGGCCTTGCGCGCGCGTTTGAGGGCTTCGTAAGCTTCGAACAGCGGCGTGATGACGGTCTCCATCAGCGGGCCGCATTTGTCATTCACCTCGCCATCACGCGCCGCCTGAACTTCCGCATAGTTGAGCGAGGCGGCGGATTTCATCAAACCGCGAACAAACCGGTGCGAGAGCTTTTTGCCTTCCGCATCAATAACCATCCGCGCCGCAATACAAGCGCGCGGCACGCCCTCATGCAGCGAGCACAGATCACCGGAGAGGCGGTCCGGAAGCATAGGCACCACGCGATCCGGGAAATAGGTCGAGTTGCCCCGATTCCACGCCTCGCGATCCAGCGCCGAGCTGGGCGTCACATAATAGGCCACATCGGCAATCGCGACCCAAAGGATAAAGCCGCCTTCATTCTTAGGATCCGTGTCGAACTCGGCCCAAACTGCATCATCATGGTCTCGCGCATCCGCCGGATCAATCGTCACAAGCGGCATATCGCGGAGGTCTTCGCGGCCATTGAGTCCGGCAGGTTTGGCCTTGTCGGCTTCTGCGATGACCTCATCGGGAAATTCGTCAGGAATGCCGTGTTGGTGAATCGCGATCAACGACACCGCCTTGGGCGCAGTCGGGTCGCCCAGACGGTTTATAATCCGCGCGTTCGGCAGACCCATCCGGTTCTTCGGTCCGGCCTGTTCAGCCTCGACCAACTCACCATCCTGTGCGCCGTAGTCATTGCCCGCACGGACAAGATAATCTTTCTCGTTGCCCTTATCGATGGGCACAACACGCCCGCCCTCCGCACCTTTACGGTAAACACCAAGGATTTTGCGTGGATTAGAGCCTATTTTCCGGATCAGCCGCGCCAGATATTGATGATCCTCGCCCTTCACTTCCTGAAGTTTCGCAAGGATGCGCTCCCCTTCGCCAAGCGCGGGATCGCTGTCTCTGAGCGACAAAAGAACCCGTGGCTCGGGACCGTCTCCGGTCCATTCCAAAGGACGCGCGAAGAGATCACCGTTCTGGTCCGGCGCGAGCACGGACAGCACAGACACCGGAGGCAGCTTGTCGGGATCGCGATAGGTTCTACGCTGTTTGCGCAGATGGCCCTCGTCCTCAAGCTCTTTGAGCACGCGTTTCAAATCAATGCGCGCAGCGCCTTTGATGCCGAAAGCCTTGGCAATGTCGCGTTTCGCGGTTTGGGTCGGGTTGTCCGAAATCCACTGGAGGATTTCGTCCTTGGTTGGGATCCTGCTCATACACCAAAGCTATCACGAGGCGATCCGCCTCACCACTGGCAAAGCGATCTCCCGTCAGGATTTCACACCGGAAGTTGTGCAGGCAGGCGGTCTACCGCCACCCCCAAAGCGCCTACAGGTCCAGAACCATATCGTGATGCGGGATGCCCCCGTCCTGATATTCCTCGCCAATCACGCGAAAACCGAAACGTTCGTAAAACCCGATTGCATGGTTTTGCGCGCCGAGCTTGGCCTGTTTCAGATGCGGACGCTGGCGCAATTCTTCAAGACAGGCCTCGATCAACCGCGCCCCGAGCCCCGTGCCGCGCTGCGATTTTACGACACAAACGCGGCCAATCTTGCCAATCTCTCCGATCTCATAAATGCGCGCCGTGCCAAGCGCCTCGCCATCCACACCCTTGGCAAGAAGATGCGTGGAAATGTCGTCGAGATCATCAATCTCATCTTCGACGGGCACTTTTTGCTCCTCGACGAAGACCGCCATTCTCAGCTTGTGACAGGCGTCGATATCTGAGGTTTTCGAGATTGTGACAGTCATGCGAAATAGTCTCCAATCAGGCTGGAATAGACATCTTTTAGGGCGGTGATATGGGCAACTTCCACATGCTCATCAACCTTATGCATGGTCTTTCCGACCAGCCCGAATTCGACAACGGGGCAATGGTTTTTGATGAACCGCGCATCCGACGTGCCGCCGGTGGTGGACAGTTCCGGCGTAACACCCATGGATCTGGCAACCGCCTGCGCAACCAGATCAACGAAACGGCCCGGCGGCGTCAGGAAGCTTTCGCCGGAAATCTGGAAACTCACATCAATCGCAACGCCTGTTTTCTCGGACACCGCTTTCGCCTTGGCACGCATCCACTCACTCAAAGACGCGCCCGAATGGGCATCGTTGAAGCGGATATTGACCGTTGCCTGCGCTGTGGCGGGCACGACATTGGTGGCCACATTACCCACATCAAAAGTCGTCACCTCAAGGTTGGATGGATCGAAATGTTCGGTGCCCTGATCAAGGCAATGCTCGGACAGTTCCGCCATCAGCTTCGCCAGAACCGGCACGGGATTGAGGGTCTGATGCGGATAGGCGACATGGCCTTGCGTCCCGTGCGCCGTGAAATATCCGGTAATAGAGCCTCGCCGCCCGATCTTGATCATCTCGCCCATCGTGTTCGGACAGGTCGGCTCACCGACCAGACACACGCTCATCTTCTCGCCAGTCTCTTCCATATAATCCAGAAGGGCGATGGTCCCGTCCGTAGCGTCCCCCTCTTCATCTCCAGTAATGGAAATGATGATAGCCGTCTCATCGGGCCGGTTTTGAGTCGTATAATCGCAAGCCGCCGCGACAAACGCGGCCACGCCGGACTTCATATCGGTCGCGCCACGCCCCCAGAGCTTGCCATCCTTGATCTCGCCACCAAACGGATCGACTGTCCACGCGGCCTCGTCGCCAACAGGCACAACATCCGTATGCCCGTTGAAACCCAGCGTGCGCTGCGCCGCCTTGTCTCCCCATCGCGCAAACAGATTCGGCGTCCCGTTGCGATCGACCCTGACACAGCTAAATCCGGCCTCGCTTAGGGTCTTTTCAAGCAATTCAAGCGCGCCCGCCTCAAGAGGTGTCACACTCGGACAGCGGACCAAAGCGGCGGTCAATTCAACGGGATCTAGGGCCATGATACGTCCTCTGGGATTATTGCCCCATAGACCTACCGAGGCTTGCGCCGGTGAGCAATGCAAAGGTTAACCTGACGTGATCCGACACCTCCACACGCCCCAAAAGTGATTGTGTCCGCTCTTTGTGCACCCAAGACGCGAAGTCGTTGCACTTTTGTCACCTCTGTCCCGACCCGCAACGTCAGGCAAGCTGTCTTTTCTTCCGCGATTGAAAACGCCCCCCGTCCTATGCCATATGCACGGGCAGATGAGGGACGACTATGAAACACGTTTTGCGCATTTTAGCGACATTTTTTCTGCTGTCCGGTCCATTCTCGGCGACAGCCCAAGACCACAAAGTCATGACCGTAACCCGCGTGCCGTTTTCGATGGAAGAAGGCGGCGAGCAATCCGGATTTGCGATGGATTTGTGGGACGCTCTCGCGAAAGATCTCGGCTGGTCCTATACGGTTACCCGCGTCGATACCTTCCCCGAAATGCTCGCGGCCATCGAGAACGGCGAAGCGGATGCCGCCGTGGGCAATATTTCGATCACCTCCAGCCGTGAATTGGTGATGGATTTCACCCAGCCGATCTTTGAGGCAGGTCTCCAGATCATGACCCGCGCCGATGGCGGGGAGATTTCGATCTGGTCGGCCATTATGTCACGGGACATGCTTCTGGCGATTGCCGGTGCATTTGCCCTGCTGTTCGGTGGCGGCATGTTGATGTGGTATTTTGAAAAGCATCATCAGGACTACTTCAACCTACCCGCACGCAAGGCCATGTTCCCCGCCTTTTGGTGGGCGCTGAACCTTGTGGTGAATGGCGGCTTTGAAGAGCGCCAGCCGCGTTCCCCACTGGGGCGCGTATTTGGTGTCTTTCTGGTGATTTCGTCTCTGTTTCTCGTGTCTGTCTTTGTCGCGCGCATCACCGCTGTGCTGACGATTGAAGCCATCCAGTCGAATGTCTCAGGCATTGGCGACCTCTACGGTAAAACCGTTGGCACGGTTGAAAATTCCACAGCCGCCGAGTTTCTTCTCCGGCGCGATCTGAATTTCGATCCCTACGCCGATCCTGAAGCACTGATTGAGGCTTTTGAACAAGGCGAGATTGATGCCGTCGTCTTTGACGCACCGATCCTTGCCTATTATGTCAGCCATGAGGGCAAAGGGGTCGGACGTGTGGTCGGGCCGATTTTCCTGCCGGAAAACTATGGTATCGCCTTGCCGACCAGTTCTCCGAACGCTGACCAGATCAACCACAGCCTGCTCAAGCTGCGCGAAGACGGCACCTATAACCAGATTTACCGCAAATGGTTCGGCCAGAAATAAGGCGGAGCACGACAGGTTTTAGAGACTGATCCGGCGGGAAACCGTCACGTTAGTGGCGGGTCCCGTTGTCGCCTTCGAAAAACGGAGTCATCTGCGCGACGATCACCGAGTTTTCGTCAAGCGCGCGCTGCATCAGCTCTTTTTCCTCATCGGAAATCTCGTGCCCCTCGGCAAGGCGCTCTTCGAGCGTGCCGTAGCCGGTCACATCCAGCGGCGCCACATCCGCCTGTTTCAGGATCGCGACCGTCTCGCGCACGGCTTCTGCTTCGTCCACGCCAGACGCGTAGATCATTAGCGCGCCGCCTGTGGCCCCTTTGGGCAAGCCGTCACCGTCCTTGCGGCCAACTTCGACCAGAAGGGTGTAAACTTTTTGACGGGAGGGTTTTGCGGATTTTGACATGCCTTCCCTTTGCGGAGGCGCGGGTAAAAAGTCAAGCAGGCAAATCGTTGTGCAGCTTCGGGAATGAGACTTGACGTTATGTTATTACATATCTATTTTCGCGACGTCTCTCCACGAAGGAACACCCAAATGCCCGAACGCTTGCCTGTTACTGTCCTCTCCGGTTTCCTCGGCTCCGGCAAAACCACCTTGCTCAATCGCCTGCTGAACAATCGCGCTGGCCTGCGCGTCGCGGTGATCGTCAATGATATGTCCGAGGTGAATATCGACGCCGATCTGGTTCGTCAGGGTGGAGCGGAACTGTCGCGCACGGAGGAAACTCTGGTCGAGATGAGCAACGGCTGTATTTGCTGCACCTTGCGGGACGATTTGCTGACAGAAGTCCGACGCCTCGCCGACGCCGGAAAATACGATTACTTGCTCATCGAATCGACCGGCATTGCAGAGCCCATGCCCGTTGCCGCAACCTTTGCCTTCCGTGATGGAAACGGGGAAAGCCTCGACGACATCGCCCGCCTCGACACGATGGTGACGGTGGTTGATACGGTCAACATGCTCAATGATTACAGCAGCCACGATTTCCTCGAAGATCGCGGCGAGGTTGCTGGCGAAGGAGACACACGGCGCATCGTTGATCTTTTGGTTGACCAGATCGAATTTGCCGATGTCATCATCCTGAACAAGATCACCGATGCGGGACCGGACAAACTTCTGGCAGCACGCAAAATTGTCGCCGCACTCAACCCCGACGCAAAGGTGATTGAAACCGATTACTCAGAAGTTGCCACCGAGGAAGTGCTCGGAACCGGCCTCTTTGATTTCGACCATGCCCATGAACATCCGCTTTGGGCCAAAGAGCTTTATGGTTTCGCCGACCATACGCCCGAAACTGACGAATATGACGTCACATCCTTCGTCTATCGTGCGCGTCGGCCCTTTGATCCGGCGGCAATAGAAACCGTTCTGAATGGCGATTTGCCCGGTGTGATCCGCGCAAAAGGACATTTCTGGCTGGCCACCCGTCCGGAATGGGCCGCAGAATTTTCCATGGCGGGCGCACTCAGCACGATCAAGCCATTGGGCCGGTGGTGGGCGGCGGTGCCTGAGAAATATTGGCCCGATCATCCCGAGGGCCGCTTGCAGATCGCAGAGGTTTGGGCCGACGGGTTCGGAGATCGGCGTCAGGAGATTGTCTTTATCGGTTCCGGCATGGACGAAGCGCTGATCCGTGCCAAACTCGATTCTGCCCTGATCGGGCCGGAAGATCGGGTCGATTTAGAACTGGCCCAAACCCTCCATGATCCGTTTCCGAAATGGGGGGCTGCGGCGGCATGAGCAATCTGAACACCAGTTTGCGCAAGCGGCGGCGGGCAAACGACCCCATGCGGGAGTTTGACCGCCTGCCGCGCCCGTTGCGGCTCTGGCTGATGGAGGCGGCCTTGCCGTGGTCCCCGCGTTCCGTGCGCAGGCTTTGGGCAGGCGCGCTGGCCCTCTATGGCGGCTGCGAGGAACGCGCTCTGGCCCATCTGTCGCGCATTGAAGCGCAGCGGCTGGCCAAAGACGCCTACACCTTCGACGCTGACGGAACTACCTGAGCTTGCGAGTTACCCAGATCAGAAGTATCGCGCCGAATGTCCCGACAATGAGCTGCGGCAGCCAGCTGTTCGCGGCATAAATGCCCAGCAGTGAGAGGATCAGGTTGAGGACAAATGCCCCGATGATCCCCAAAAGGATATTCATAAAAATTCCGGTTTTGGCATCCATCATGCGGCTGGCAATCCAACCAGCCAAGCCCCCGACGATGATCGACGCAATAAGTCCAAGTCCCATGTGACCCTCCTGTTTCACCCTAAACACTCCGCAATGAACTCGGATCACGAATTGATTGCGGACGATCTACGGCATCAAAAATATTTCAGACAAATATATAACGAAACGGGCGCGAAAAGGTTCCCCTTTGCACGCCCGCCTCTTGAATTTAATTCGCCTCAGTCGCGCAGAAGCTCGTTAATGCCGGTTTTGGAGCGGGTTTTGGCGTCCACACGTTTCACAATCACCGCGCAATACAGGTTCACACCGTTTTTCGACGGCATCGTCCCCGCAACAACAACGGAATAGGGCGGAACTTCACCGTAGAAAACTTCGCCAGTTTCACGATCCACGATCTTGGTGGACTGACCAAGGTAAACGCCCATGCCTAGCACGGAACCTTCGCGGACGATCACGCCCTCGGCCACCTCGGCACGCGCACCGATGAAGCAGTTGTCTTCGATGATCACAGGACCGGCCTGAAGCGGCTCAAGCACGCCGCCGATGCCGGCACCGCCCGAAAGGTGGACGTTCTTGCCGATTTGCGCACAAGACCCGACGGTTGCCCATGTGTCGACCATCGTGCCGCTGTCCACATATGCACCAAGGTTCACAAAAGACGGCATCAGCACCACGCCCGGCGCGATATAGGCCGACTTGCGCACAACGGCGTTCGGCACGGCGCGGAAACCGGCTTCGGAAAACTCGGCGGTGCCCCAGCCCTTGAACTTGCTATCGACCTTGTCCCACCAGCCAGAACCTTGCGGGCCACCGTCATGCAATTCCATATCCTTGATGCGAAAACCCAGAAGCACGGCCTTCTTGGCCCATTGGTTGACGCTCCAGTTGCCGTCTTCCTGCTTTTCGGCCACGCGAATTTCACCATGATCGAGCGCATTCAATGTCGCTTCAATGGCTTCACGGGTCTCACCGCCGGTCGCGGGCGTGATGGTATCGCGCGCGTCCCACGCGGCTTCGATGGCGGCTTCGAGCTGTGCATTCGACATGTTGGTCTCCGAGGTCATCGTGTAATATTTGTTTCCGAAGGCTATAGTCGCTCAAGCCCCCCCACGCAACGCGTGAGAGTGCACAGGTAACGAGACAAAACAACATATGAGGCAGCACAGATGACTGACACCAAACCAATGGACCGCCGCCACCCCCTACGCAACAGCCGGGTGGATCAGGAAACCGCACGCCATATCCCCGACACACCACAGACCCGCTCACCGTCCTATAAGCTCGCCTTTACGGATGATGACTTCATGTTTCGGGACGAATTGCGTCCCGTCCGGTTGCAGTTGGAGCTTTTGAAGCCTGAAATTCTGATGGAAGAATTCGGGGTGGAAAGCACCATCGTTCTTTTCGGCGGCGCACGGATTCCGGCTCCTGACAAGAAAGAGACAGCCAAGACCGAAACGCTGGCCGAGCTTTCGAAATATTATGACGAGGCACGCGATTTCTCACGAATCATGACCGAACGCGCCAAAGGCAACGGACATCGGGAGAATGTCATCGTGACCGGCGGAGGCCCCGGCGTGATGGAAGCCGGAAACCGTGGCGCAAAAGATGCGGGCGGGCTGTCCATCGGCCTCAACATTGTGTTGCCGCATGAGCAGGCCCCGAACGAATATGTCACGCCGGAATTGTGTTTCAACTTCCACTATTTCGCGATCCGCAAGATGCACTTCCTGATGCGCGCCAAGGCGATTGTGGTCTTTCCAGGCGGGTTCGGAACGCTGGACGAGATGTTCGAGAGCCTCACCCTTATTCAAACTGGTCGCATGAACCGTGTGCCGTTTTTGCTGTTCGGACGTTCCTTCTGGGAAAACATCATCAACTGGGAAGCCTTAGCCGACGCAGGCACCATTTCCCCCAAAGATCTGGAGCTGTTCAAATTCGTGGAAACCGCAGAGGAGGCGGTTCGCGCGATTGATGACTGGCCCGAGGAAGGGCTGCGCGATGAAATCGTCGGGCGCGAAAGCTAACCCTGCGTCGCGGCAATCGTGCCCCTGACGGCGTTAGCTCGTCATCATCTCTGATTCGCACCCATTCCATGCCCGTAGGTTGCCACGGGCATGGTTAAACCAACACTACCGGCTCAAAGACCGGCTTCGGCTGCGATCTGTTTGCGGGATTTGCGCGCACGTTCGGTCGCGGATTTGAGCTGACCACAGGCTGCCATAATGTCTTCGCCACGCGGCTTGCGAATGGGCGAGGCATAGCCCGCCTCCATCAAAATCGCGGCAAAGGAGCGGATGCGGTTGTTCGAGCTGCGCTTGTAAGCGGAGCCGGGCCATTCGTTGAAGGGGATCAGATTGATCTTGGCCGGAATTTTGTAGTCTTTCAGATGCTGAACAAGGCGACGCGCATCATCATCCGTGTCGTTCACCCCGTCGATCATCACATATTCAAAGGTGATGCGTTCGGAATTCGAGACCTTGGGATACTCTGCCAGCGCCGTCAAAAGCGCATCGATGTTCCAGCGTTTGTTGATCGGCACCAAAACATCGCGGGTCTCGTCCGTGGTCGCGTGGAAGGACACCGCCAGAAGACAGCCGATTTCCTTCGCCGTCCGGTGGATTTCCGGCACGACACCAGAGGTCGAAAGCGTGATGCGGCGGCGGCCCAGCTGAATGCCTTCAGGGTCCATGACGATCTTCATCGCATCGCGCACATTTTCAAAGTTATACAAGGGCTCGCCCATGCCCATCAGGACAATATTTGACAATAGACGCGCATCAACGGTTCGGGTGCCGCGCTCGGGCCATTCGTCCAGATCGTCCCGCGCCATCATCACCTGACCAACAATCTCGCCCGCAGTCAGGTTCCGCACCAGCTTTTGCGTGCCCGTGTGACAGAAAGAACAAGTCAGCGTGCAGCCCACCTGCGACGACACGCACAGGGTGCCGCGCCCGTCTTCGGGGATATACACCACCTCGACCTCATGACCGCCCGCAATACGCACCAGATATTTGCGCGTGCCATCTTCGGACACGAGTTTGGACACCACTTCGGGAATGCGGATTTCGAATTTCTCCGCCAGTTCTTCGCGATAGGCTTTCGAAAGGTTGGTCATCTCGGCAAAATCGCGCACGCCCCAGAGATACACCCATTGCCAGATCTGCCCCGCACGCATCTTTGCCTGCTTTTCGGGTGCGCCGTGCTCGATCAACACCTGACGGAGCGCATCACGGGTCAGCCCGACAATGTTGATCTTGTCAGACGGCTCTTCCTTGCGCGGAAAGGTCATTACATCCTGCGTAATCGGTGCGCTGGGTTCCATGGCGGATCTCTTCAAACCGGTGATAAACGCCTGACGGGATCAACTTGAAACACAAGTCGATGACGGAAGGCTTACCACATCAAATAGGTTACACGGCGTCTCCCGAAAGCCTGCACGCAGACCTTTCGCGAAACGATTTAAGCGGTTCATTTACAGGATTTTCAGCCAGAAAGCCATATGAAAAGGCCCCGCGGATGCAGGGCCCTGATCACTTCTGTTGATAAACCTTTACTTGCCGCAGCGCTTTGCAGCTTCCTCAACCGAGGCGGTAAAGCCCAAAAGCGAGAACGTGTCCTTGGTGATCGTGCCCCGCGAAGACCGGCCCGTGAGCGTCGCCGTTGCCCCGCGCTTCATCGCCGCGATGATCTTGGCATCGTCTTCCGGCGTAACAGCCCAAGCCGTCTCATCGTCGGAATTGGTGAACAGGTTGAACTCCGTGCCGCCGATTTCCATGGTCACATTCGACCCCGGCGCAAAGGGATAACCGCCAAGGAACGACACCTGTCCGTTGACCCCATTGCCGGGACCATAGGTGACGAACAGCAAAATCTCGGAGCGCACCACAGACTTCGGACGCCCTGCGCTATCGGTGTTCAGGGTCTCTTTCGGGACCGACACAGCCCAGCAGGTCTTGGTCGGCTGGCTCTCTTCATAGACATACCAATCAGTGTTCGATCCCACTTGATTGGTGCTTTCCTGCGCGAATGCCGGACCTGTCATCGCCGCAAGGGCCGCCGCAAACAGGGTCTGTTTCACGAAAAAACTCATTGATCTCTCACTGCCTCTCGTTATGTCGGCCTCTGTTGACCACACGCTCCGCTGTCTATAGCTGCGATTTTCAAATGGGGTCAGGCCAAATCCTATAGTCTGTCGGCACAGTAACGCACTTCCGCCGACTTGGGAAAGGGCCTTGGCAGAAATTCGCTGAAACGTGAAAGGATCAAGAAATGGCCGTGACACAAGAGATGGTCGAGGTTTGGCGCGGGCCGGTTCTGGAGAGCCGTCACGCCGGTATCGCCGTGATCTGCAATGCCGAAGGCGAAGTGATCGAAAGCTGGGGCGATCCCGACACGGTGATCCTGCCGCGCTCGTCGGTGAAGATGATCCAGGCGCTGCCGCTCATCACCTCCGGCGCGGCCGATGCCAAAGGGCTGACAGAAGAACAGATCGCACTGTCCTGCGCCTCGCATCAGGGTGCGCCGATCCACACCAAGCGGGTTGGCGCGTGGCTCAACGATCTGGGTCTGAGCGAGAACGACCTGATTTGCGGCCCGCAGACGCCGTGGGACATTCCCACACGCAATGAGCAGATCAAGGCCGAAAGCGGGAAATGCCGCATCCACAACAATTGCTCCGGCAAACATTGCGGCTTTCTGACCCTGACCCAACATCTGGGTGCGGGACCGGACTACGTTGATCCCGACCATCCCGTGCAAAAGGCAGCACTTGATGCCTTTGAAACCGTGACGGGCGAGACCTCCCCCGGCTTTGGCATCGACGGCTGCTCCGCCCCCAATTTCGCCACAACCCTGCGCGGATTGGGCCGTGCTATGGGCTATTTCGCCGGAGCCCGCGAAGAGGGCGACAGGATGGAGCGTGCCGCGTTCCGTTTGGCGAAAGCCATGCGCAGCTATCCCGATCTGGTCGCCGGAGAGGGGCGCGCCTGCACCGAGTTGATGCGTGCAGCCAAGGGCAAGGTCACAATCAAAACCGGCGCAGAAGGCGTGTTCACCGCGATCCTGCCCGAACAAGGTCTGGGCGTGGCGCTCAAAATTGCCGATGGGGCAACACGCGCATCGGAATGTGCCATCGCCGCCCTTCTGGTGAAGCTTGGTGCGCTCGATGCAAATGATCCGCTGGTGAAAAAGCGCCTCAATCCCGACGTGCAGAATTTCGCAGGGATCAACACAGGCGAGATCAAACCGGCGGCGGGCTTTCCGGCCTAAATGCTTACGCGCTGTGCTCTCGTTTCCTGTGCTGGAAAGATACTCAAAACCACTCGGAAACGAGCTTGAGCGCAAGAGCAGTCGAGGCGATCACCAGCACGGGCTTGATCAGTCGCGCACCGATCCTTGTGGCAAGGGTCGAGCCCACATAGGCTCCCGCGATCTGGGCCATGCCCATAGCGAGGCCCAGCATCCACAAAGGTTTGGCAACCAGAACAAACCCGACCAGCCCGCCCACATTTGAAGCAAAGTTCAGCAGCTTTGTGTGGGCGGTGGCTTTCAGGATGCCATAGCCCGCAAGGCTCACAAAACCGAGCATGAAAAATGCCCCCGTACCCGGTCCCAAAAGACCGTCATAAAAGCCGATACAAGGCACAAAGCTCGCGGCAAACAAGGTGGGCGTGATGCGTTGGGTGCGATCCACATCGTTTAGCCCCGGCTTGAAGGCAAAGAAAAGCGCAATCGCAATCAAAAGCACGGGCAGGCCCAGCCGGATCACATCCGTGGGCAAAGAACTGGCCAGAAGCGCACCAAGAATGGCGCCCGCGAAGGACAGGACCGCAGGCACGATCTGCGTGCGCAAATCGACATGCCCTGCCCGCGCATAGTTGATCGCCGCCATACCGGCCCCGAACAATCCCTGCACCTTATTGGTCGCAAGCGCCTGCACCGGCGGAATCCCTGCAAGCATCAAGGCAGGCACCGTAATCAAGCCACCACCGCCCGCAATACTGTCCACAAATCCTGCGGCAAACCCCGCCGCAATGAGGATCAGCAGCAGGTCAAGCGAGACCTCAAACATCGGCGAAATCGGCTTTTGCGTAGCCCTGAACATAGAGCAGAGCTGTGAGATCTCCGTGGTTGATACGAATATCGCATTCGGCGGCGACGGACGGTTTGGCATGCAAGGCAACGCCCGCACCGGCCAGTTTCAACATGCCCAGATCATTCGCCCCGTCCCCCACGGCGATCACATCGCCATGCGCAAGACCGAGACGTTCGGTGATTTCATTGAGCGCCGCGACCTTGGCCTCGCGCCCGAGAATCGGCAGGCCCGGCTTGCCGACCAGCTCTCCGTTCTCAACCAGCAAGGTATTGGCGCGATTTTCATCGAAACCGAGCGTTTCGGCCACGTAGCCCGTAAACGCCGTAAACCCGCCCGAAACCAGCGCCGCATAGGCCCCGTCGCGCTTCATTGTCGCCAAAAGGGCCTTGCCCCCCGGCATGAAGGTGATCCGCTCGTCGATAACCTTTTGAATGACACTTTCCGGCAACCCTTTCAAAAGCCCGACCCGCTCGGTCAATGCCCCTTCAAAGTCCAGCTCGCCGTTCATCGCCTTGGCGGTGATCTCCTTGACCCGCTCGCCCACGCCGGCAACATTGGCCAGTTCGTCGATGCATTCCTGCTGGATCATGGTCGAATCCATATCGGCCAGAAGCATCTTTTTACGGCGCCCCTCTGCGGGTTGGGCAATGAGGTCGATACCTTGGCTCTGGAGACCTTCCCAGACGTCCCAAAGGTTGGAAGGCACCTTCTCGACCATGAATTCAGCGGCCTCGCCTAAAGCGAGCCACTTCAGATCACCACCTCCCCAAGCCGAGCGCAGAGCCTCCGCCGTCGAAAGATTGAGCGCGGGGGAGGCAGGGTTGGTCAAAAGCGTGACGGCATACATGGGAGGCTCCGAAATATCCTTGCGCCCGCCTGATACCGCGCACGGCACAGGCTTTCCAGCCTTTTCGAAACGGGCAAGCGTCAACAGTCAAAGCGGCCCCGAAGGGCCGCTTATAGGGATGATACCGAGGGTCTTGCGAAATCCCTCAAAAAGTCCGCTTGCTCTGCGCGGCGGAAAGAAACTCTTTCGCCCGCATCGCATCAGAACGGGTCAACAAACTACCCCCGACAAAAAGCGCTGCGGAAACGGGCAAGGCCAGCACTCCGGCATTGAGGCCCCAGAGCTTGTTTCCGGTCAGATACATGGTGATGACAAAGGCAACCCCGCCCAAAATCGACAACAAGGCCCCCGCCGATGTGCCCCGCGTCCAGAAAAATGCACCGATAATCGCAGGCACTGTCACGACCAGCCCGACAGAGGCGGCCACCGACAGGATCGCGATCATCGAAATCTGGAAGGAAGCAAAAGCAAGCGCCAGAACCGAGATCACGGGGATGACGAACTTGCCGACCTTGAGTTGCGTCGCATCCTTCGACGGGGACAGGTTGCCCCAGACATCACGGGCAAATACCGATGACAGCGTCAACAGGATTGAGTCGATGGTCGAGACCGCCGCCGCAAGAATACCGATCATCACGATCACACCCAGAAGCGGCGGCACATAGTCGGAGGCCAGAAGTGTCGATGTGGCCAAGTCAGGTTTCTCAAGGTCCGGAAAGGCGACATAGGCCGAGAAGCCCCAGAGCACGGAGACAACGGTGTAAACCAGTCCGAAGCAGAGAAAGATCAACAGCATATGCCGCAACGCCCGCAGGGATTTCGGCATGAACAGACGCTGACTGACCTGCGGATTCGAGATTGAGAAAAAGAACCACGGGATCGTCAGGCCAAGGAAGGTCTTGAAGCTGAACAGCCCCGGTCCCGGCACGGTCAACATCTCCGGATTGCGCGCGGAAACCGCATCAAAAAGCGCGTTGAACCCGCCAAGTTCGGAGATCACGAGGACACAGACGATCACGGCGGCAAAGATCATCACCAGAGCTTGCAAACTGTCTGTCCACATGACGGAGCGGATGCCTGCGATATAGGAAAACAGGATCGCTAGAACCGTTGCGATCACGATGCCCCAGCCAAAGGGGATCGCACCGCCGGTCATACCGGAGAGCAGATAGCCAACACCGGAGAGCTGCACCGAGGAGTAGGGAATGAGGAAGACGAGGCTGACCAGCCCTGCCGCCACGGCCACCCATTTGCTGTTGTAGCGATGGCCGAGCATCTCGGAGGGGGTGACGAAATTGAAGCGCTTGCCAACCGCCCAGAACCGCGGACCAAAAATAGCAACCAGTGACACCCCTGCGAAATACACGATTTCAAACCCGAGAGCACCGACCCCGCCTTTGTAAGTCAGGCCGGCCAGCCCCACCATCATAAAGGCGGAATAGGTCGTCGCCGAGTAGCTCAACGCCGAAAGAACGCCGTTCATAGCACGGTTTCCGAGAAAGTAATCGGACATCGAAGAAGATGATCCGGCGCGGGAAATCCATGCGACCGTGAGGCCGAGGATCACATAGAGGGCAACGCCCCAGAGCACGAGAGAGGTATTCATTCGTCGCCCTCCCCGAAACCGGAGGTGGCCACGACATTGAGAAGGATCACGGCGAGGCCTGCGAGGGTCCAGAACAGGAAGGCCCCCGTCCAATGCGCGACTGAGCCGAGCAGGAAATATGGCACGACATAGCATGCAAGGATGACGATGCCCCAAAGGGCTATAGCGATTCGGAATGACATTTTTCGGGTCTTGTCCTGATGTTTGGAAACGGTCCGACCATCTTTGTCTGCGTCCTCTAGCCGCAGACCTGATCGGATCGGGGCAAGTCACAACAGGCGGGCAAGCCGGACTGTTGCCGGGAGATTCCGGCCCCGACAGCCTCTCTCCCTCCCCCGCGCCCCTCTAAGGCGCCGAGTGGCGGGATGTTTACGCAAAAATTCCCGAAAATGATACAAAAACATGACAATTCCGGCCAAAAACATTTGACCCATCAGTCAGATTTCAGAGCCACCCTTAGGGGGGAAGTCCCTCAAAAATCACGTCGTATAGTTACGGTTTTGCGCACAAGAGAGGACTGAAAGGCGGCGCGAGACAGCCCCGCGCGATCCCGTTCCCTGACGGGTGCGGATGTTGCGCTGCAGCGAAAACTGGAGCGAAAGAACAGTTGCTTTTTCTTTTGCATGGGAATATCTGCGGCGGCGGGACACCTCTCCCCAACGAGAGGCATTATATCTGGAAGGATAGCAGATATGGCTACCAAGCATCCGCAGGCGCGTCCTGCGAACCCGCGTTTTTCGTCCGGCCCTTGCGCCAAAATCCCCACATTTTCTCTGGATCTGCTGGCTGACGCCCCGCTGGGCCGTTCGCACCGTGCCAAGGTTGGCAAGGACAAGCTGAAAGCCGCGATCGAGACGACCCGTGAGGTCCTTGGCATTCCCGCCGATTACAAAATCGGCATCGTTCCGGCCTCTGATACCGGCGCTGTCGAGATGGCGCTCTGGTCTCTTTTGGGCGCACGCAAAGCGACCATGTGCGCATGGGAATCCTTTGGTGCCGGCTGGGTTACAGACGTTGTCAAACAGCTCAAAATCGACGCCGAAGTGAAAACCGCTGACTACGGTCAGATCGTCGATTTCGCGGATGTCGATTTCAACACCGACGTCGTCTTTACATGGAACGGCACCACATCTGGTGTGCGCGTCCCCAACGGCGACAAAATCCCCGCTGACCGTGAAGGTCTGACCATCTGTGATGCGACCTCTGCGGCCTTTGCGATGGACCTGCCTTGGGACAAGCTCGATGTGACCACCTTCTCCTGGCAGAAGGTCATGGGCGGCGAAGCGGCACACGGGATGATCGTGTTGTCTCCGCGCGCTGTCGAGCGTCTGGAAAGCTACACCCCCGCATGGCCGCTGCCGAAAATCTTCCGCATGACCAAAGGCGGCAAGCTGATCGACGGGATCTTTACTGGTGCGACGATCAACACCCCGTCCATGCTGGCGGTTGAGGACTACCTCGTGGCGCTGGACTGGGCGAAAACGGTTGGCGGGCTGGAAGGTCTGATCAAACGTTCGACCACCAATGCCAAGGTGCTTTGGGATTTCTGCGACCGTCATGACTGGATCGCCAACCTCGCTGAAGACGAGGCGACGCGCTCCAACACCTCCGTGTGTCTCAAGTTCACCGACGACCGCATCAAGGACGGCGCTGCATTTGCGAAGGCCGTGGCCAAAAAGCTCGAAGACTACAACGCCGCTTACGACATCGGTGCCTATCGCGACGCCCCTGCGGGTCTGCGCGTGTGGTGTGGTGCGACGGTGGAAGCCTCCGATCTTGAGGCCCTGACGCTCTGGCTCAAATGGGCCTTCGAAGAGTGCATCGCCGAGCAATAATACCTGATTTTCGGCGGTCGGCAAACGGTCGGACTTCCGTCTGACTGTTGTCGGCCCCCACAGGACCAAAGCGCCGGGCGTCTACGCCCGGCTCCCAATCCCAACATATTCCCGAGGAGCGCCCAACATGGCCCCCAAAGTTCTCGTCTCCGACAAACTCTCGGAAACCGCCGTCCAGATCTTTCGCGACCGTGGCATCGAAGTCGACTTCATGCCCGAGCTTGGCAAAGACAAAGAGAAGCTGGCCGAAGTCATCGGCAAATATGACGGCCTCGCCATCCGCTCTGCCACCAAAGTGACTCCGTCGCTTCTGGAAAAAGCCGACAACCTCAAAGTGGTCGGTCGCGCCGGTATCGGCACCGACAACGTCGACAAGGAAGCCGCGTCGAAAAAAGGTGTGATCGTGATGAACACGCCGTTCGGCAACATGATCACCACCGCAGAACACGCGATTGCGATGATGTTCTCCGTGGCACGCCAGATCCCCGAAGCCTCCGCCTCCACCCATGCGGGCAAATGGGAAAAGTCCAAATTCATGGGCACCGAGCTGACCGCGAAAACCCTTGGCGTCATCGGCGCGGGCAACATCGGCGGCATCGTGTGCAACCGTGCGCTGGGCCTGAAAATGAAAGTGATCGCTTACGATCCCTTCCTCTCCGAAGAACGCGCCAATGAAATGGGGGTGGAAAAAGTCGAACTCGACGAACTTCTCAAACGCGCCGACTTCATCACGCTGCACGTTCCGCTGACCGATTCGACCCGCAACATCCTCTCGAAAGAGAACCTTGAGAAAACCAAGAAAGGCGTGCGGATCATTAACTGTGCCCGTGGTGGTCTTGTGGACGAGGTCGCTCTGGCCGAATTGCTGAAATCCGGCCATGTCGCTGGCGCAGCTTTCGACGTGTTTGCAGAAGAGCCTGCGAAAGAAAACGTGCTCTTCGGTCTGCCCAATGTGGTTTGCACCCCGCACCTCGGCGCGTCCACCACGGAAGCTCAGGAAAACGTGGCGCTGCAAGTGGCCGAGCAAATGTCCAACTACCTGCTGGACGGTGCCGTTGAAAACGCGCTGAACATGCCCTCCATGACCGCCGAAGAAGCGAAAGTCATGGGCCCGTGGGTGAAACTGGCCGAATATCTCGGTTCTTTCATCGGTCAGGTCACCGAAGAAGCCATCGAATCGATCAACATCACCTATGATGGCGTTGCTTCCGAGATGAACCTCAAGGCGCTCGAAGCTGCCGTGGTTGCAGGCATCATGCAAGCGGTGAACCCCGACGTGAACATGGTTTCCGCACCGCTGATCGCCAAAGAGCGCGGCATCCAGCTTTCCAAAACCACGCAGGATGCTTCCGGTTCCTTTGAAGGCTACATCAAGCTCGACATCCAGACCGTCGAGAAATACCGCACCATCGCGGGCACGGTGTTCTCCGACGGCAAGCCGCGCTTCATCCAGATCAAAGGCATCACCATCGACGCCGAAGTGGGCGAACATATGCTCTACACCACCAACAAGGACGTTCCGGGCATCATCGGGAAACTCGGCACGCTTCTGGCCGAGCACGAAGAAAATATCGCCAACTTCACCCTTGGCCGCGCCGAAGAAGGTGGCGATGCGATCGCAATGACCTTCCTCGACACACCGGTGAAAGAGGAAACGGTGACTGCGCTCAAAGACTCCGGTCTGTTCCAGCGCGTGATCCCGCTGCATTTCAAAGTCTGATTGCACAGGCGTTTTCTACAAAACGATCAGGAGGGCCGCTGGACAAACCAGCGGCCCTTCGCTTTACGTCATATGACCAAACACAAATACAAATGCGGCCCAGCGCCGCAACGGGAGAACACGCCATGAGAACGAAAGCCGCCGTCGCTCTTGAAGCCGGAAAGCCGCTTGAAATTATGGAAGTAGAGCTTGAAGGCCCGAAGAAGGGCGAAGTTCTGATCGAAGTGAAGGCCACCGGCCTGTGCCACACGGATGAATTCACCCGCTCGGGGGCCGACCCCGAAGGGATTTTCCCCTGTATCCTCGGTCACGAGGGCGCAGGTGTTGTGCTGGAAGTGGGCGAAGGCGTCACCACGCTGAAACCCGGCGATCATGTGATCCCGCTCTACACGCCGGAATGCCGCGAATGTCCCTCCTGCCTGTCGGGCAAGACCAACCTGTGCACCGCCATTCGCAACACGCAGGGCCAGGGCCTGATGCCCGATGGCACCACGCGGTTCAAGATGCTCGATGGCACGCCGATCTATCACTACATGGGGTGCTCCACCTTTGCGAACCACACGGTGATGCCTGAAATCGCGCTGGCGAAAGTGCGTGAGGATGCGCCTTTTGACAAGATCTGCTACATCGGCTGCGGCGTGACCACGGGCATTGGCGCGGTGATCAACACGGCAGGCGTCGAGATTGGGTCGACAGCGGCGGTGTTCGGTCTGGGCGGCATTGGTCTTAATGTCATTCAGGGTCTGCGCATGGCCGGTGCCGATATGATCATCGGTGTTGATCTGAATGACGATAAGGCGGAGATGGCCCGCAAATTCGGCATGACCCATTTCGTGAACCCCTCGAAGATCGACGGCACGGTGGTCGAAGAGATCGTCAACCTCACCAAGAAGGGTGCGGACCAGATCGGCGGCGTGGATTATTCGTTCGATGCGACCGGCAACGTCAATGTGATGCGGGACGCGCTGGAATGTTCGCACCGTGGCTGGGGCGTGTCGGTCATCATCGGCGTGGCCGCAGCGGGTGCGGAAATTTCGACCCGTCCGTTCCAGCTTGTCACCGGTCGCGTCTGGAAAGGCACGGCGTTTGGCGGGGCGAAGGGGCGCACGGATGTGCCGAAATTCGTCGACTGGTATATGGACGGCAAGATCGAGATCGACCCGATGATCACGCATAAACTCAAGCTGGAAGAGATCAACCACGGCTTCGAGTTGATGCATGAAGGCAAGTCGATCCGTGCGGTAATCGAATATTAAGAGGTGATCCGATGCAGGTAAAATCCACGAATCGCAGCCACGGCGGCACACAAGGGGTCTATACCCATACTTCGACATCGACGGGAACGGAGATGGAGTTTTCCGTCTTCGTGCCCGACCATGCCGAGGGCGAGAAACTTCCGGTGGTGTTTTACCTGTCCGGCCTGACCTGCACGCAGGCCAATGTCACTGAAAAAGGCGAGTTCCGCGCGGCCTGTGCGGAGCTTGGCCTCATCTTCGTCGCACCTGACACCTCTCCGCGCGGCGAAAATGTGCCGGATGATCCCGATGGGGCCTATGATTTCGGTCTGGGCGCGGGGTTCTATGTGAACGCCACCGAAGCGCCTTTTGCGCAGCATTACCGGATGCGCGACTATATCGAGAAAGAGCTACCTGCGCTGATCGGTGCACAGTTTCCGGCCGATATGGAGCGCATCTCGATCATGGGGCACTCGATGGGCGGGCATGGTGCACTGACCATCGCGCTCAGAAATCCCGACCGCTACAAGGCCGTCTCCGCCTTCGCCCCCATTGTCAGCCCGCTGAACTGCCCTTGGGGCGAGAAGGCGCTGACAGGCTATATCGGCGCGGATAAATCCGCATGGCGCGAATACGATGCCTGCGCATTGATCGAGGACGGGGCACGTGTGCCGGATATTCTCGTCGATCAGGGAAGCGCCGACAATTTCCTTGAAGGGCAACTCAAACCGGAGTTTTTGACACAGGTTTGTGAAAAAAGCGGTCAACCCCTAACACTTCGGATGCAAGAGGGCTATGACCATAGCTATTATTTCATCTCCACCTTCATGCGCGACCACCTCGAATGGCATGCGATCCGCATGAAATCGTAACAGGAGGCTCTCTTGCGTATTTACGCGATTGGCGACATTCACGGTCAACTCGACATGCTCAAAGCTGCGCATGCACGGATTGACGCGGACAAGGAACGTGTCGGAGACCACGACGCACGGGTTCTGCACTTAGGCGACTATGTCGACCGCGGGCCCGATAGCGCAGGGGTCATCCAGTATCTGATGGACGGCATCAACGCGGGCAAACCGTGGCGGGTGATCCGCGGCAATCACGACCGCATGTTCACCCGTTTCGTGCGCCACGGCATCGCTCATGACGATCACATCAAATCCGGCAAAAGCTGGCTGCATCCGGCCTTGGGCGGGACAAACACGCTGGCTTCCTACGGGGTCGAGGCCGAAGACGGTGCCTTCGAGATCGCCCATATGCGCGCCGCCAAAGCCGTGCCCGAAGCGCATCTCGACTTCATCGAAAACGCTCCTTTGACCTATGCTTGGGGCGATTATCTTTTCGTCCATGCCGGCATCCAGCCGCGCCTGCCCGTCGAGCGGCAGACCGAAGATGATCTCATCTGGATCCGCGAAGGCTGGCTCGATTATCACGGCCCGCTGCCCTTCACCGTGGTGCATGGCCACACCGCGCTGGACGAGGCCACCCATTTCGGCAACCGGATCGACATTGACACGGGCGCAGGCTACGGGCGTCCGCTGACCGTTCTGGTGATCGAAAACAGCCACGAGCAAATCGTCACCGAAACAGGCCGCGCGCATCTGACCCACGCCAATCCGGGCTGAAACGAAGGCCCATTGCCTCCTTTCGCCCGCGCCGAGGAAAATTTTCGGCCCGCCTCGCGCTTTGACGGGAAATTTCCGACCACGCTTTAAGACTCTTTTCACCCTGTTCTGATCCTCTAGGCGCACGCCCGAGAGGATCGGGCGGGGTGAAAGCGTTTCGCACTGCATTTGACACAAGCTGATTGCGAAAAGCTCGCCACATCGAAACATGTGCGGCGTTGCCCGAACGTCCGGGAACCGGAATGTGCGGAACGCGCTTGAGAAGAGGGCCAAATGGAGCTGTCGGATAGATTGTCTCAGGAACGCCGCGCCCGCCTCGCTGCGGAACGGTTGCTGGAACTCAAACAGGCGGAACTGTTTGAGGCCAATCGCAAACTCTCCCGCCACGCGCGCTCCCTGTCGGACCAGATCATCGTCAAACGCGAAGAAACCGAGGTCTTGCGCGACGAGAACCTGCGCACAAAACAGGACCTCGAAAAGGCCACCGTCGCCATCCACATCGCCGAACGCCGCCTCTGGGATTCGATTGAAACCATTGAGGACGGGTTTGCGGTCTTTGATCCGTCAGATGTCATGATCGCCGCGAACTCCGCCTATCTGAGGGTTTTCGACGGGCTTGAAGATGTCAAACCCGGCATCACCTACCCCGACATCGTCCGCCTCGCCGTGGAAGAGGGGCTGATCGACATCGGGGAGAGCACAAGAGACGCCTTTATAGACGCCGCCCTCGCCCGTTGGCACGCGCCCGCACGCGACCCGCAGACGATCCGGCTCTGGAACAACCAGTTCGTCAAACTGGTCGACCGGCGTTCTTCGGACGGGGATATGGTGTCTTTGGGTCTCAACATCACCTCGACGATCCGTTACGAGCGGCGGCTGAAAAAAGCACGCTCCAAGGCCGAGGCCGCAAACCGCGCCAAGTCCGCCTTCCTCGCCAATATGAGCCACGAAATCCGCACACCGATGAACGGCATGGTGGGCATGGCCGACCTTCTGACGGACACCGATCTCGACGAGGAACAGACGCTCTATGTCGAGACGATCAAATCCTCCGGCGAGGCGCTTTTGAGCCTCATCAACGATATTCTGGACTATTCGAAAATCGAGGCCTCGAAACTGTCTCTGCATCCCGAACCCTTTGACCTGGAACGCTGTATTCAGGACGTCATGGTGCTTTTACAGCCCACAGCCGCGCAAAAGGGGGTCGATCTGATCATCGACTACGACATGTTCATGCCGACCGTTTTCATGGGCGATCAAGGACGCATGCGGCAGGTCCTGACCAACCTGATCGGCAATGCGGTGAAATTCACCCCCGCAGGTCATGTGATTGTGCGGGTCGTTGGCCTGCCCGAGGAAAACAGCACACGCCAGCGCATCCATGTTTCGGTCGAGGACAGCGGCATCGGCATTGCCCCCGACATGATCGAGCATGTTTTTGGCGAGTTCAATCAGGTCGAAGGCGCCCATAATCGCAAGTTTGAAGGCACCGGACTGGGCCTCGCCATCACCCGCCAGCTTGTGCAGTTGATGGGCGGCGAGATCTGGGTGGATAGCGAGGAGGGCGTCGGCTCCTGTTTCGGTTTCCGCCTGACGATGGAGGTGGTGGAGGAGGAAGCGACCCCTACCCTGCCCACATGGATGCACAAAGCCGCACTTGTCGATCATATCCACGCCCATGCGCTGATCCTTGAGAAACATCTCACCGCCTTGGGCTTTGACGTGTCGACCTTTTCCTCTGCTGACGATGTTCTGGCCTCCGCGCTCGATTTCCACGTCTATCTCATCGACGCCAAACTGCCCAACACCGATCTGAAAGAGACCATCTCCACGCTCCGCGCCCGCGGGGTTTCGGCCCCTGTGGTGCTGATGACTGCGGGGCCGACAAAGGCGGGGCGGCTTGACATGGACGGCGTCACGATCCTGCAAAAACCATTGCTCAGGGCCGATCTCTGGCAAGCCCTCTCCAAGCTCCTGCCCGTGACACCGCCCGCGCAAGAGGATAGGGATGGCCGTGTGATGCGTATTCTGGCGGCGGAGGACAACAAGACGAACCAGCTTGTGTTCAGCAAGATGGTCAAGACGCTCGACATCGATTTGCGCTTTGCCAATAACGGGCGCGAGGCGGTGGAACTGTATCAAACCTTCCGGCCTGACATGATCTTCATGGATATTTCCATGCCCGAAGTGGATGGCAAGGAGGCCACACGACAAATCCGCGCGATTGAACAGGAAAGCGGCACCCATGTGCCCATTGTGGCTCTGACCGCTCATGCGATGGCGGGCGACGATACGGAGATTCTTGCGGCAGGGCTAGATCACTACATGACAAAACCCCTGCGCAAAGCCGCGATACTCGACCGGATTCTTGCCGAACGCCCCGATGGATGCCGTCCGGTCCTGCCGGAACAGCCCGTGGAGGTGATGGCCGGAGAATAGTTTGGCAACAGACGCGGATCAGGCGGCGCGGATGGCCTCGATCATCGCGGGGCCGAAGCGTTCGGCGGGCTTTTCACCCACGAGTCGGGCAAAGCTGGCCATATCTGCGGGGCGCATTTTCACGATCTTGGTGATCTGCGCCGGTGTGAGGCTCAGGGGTTTGAGCGTCCCGCAATCGCCGCGCGTGAGATCATTGTGAATCCCCTGCAACCGGTCGAAAAGATCGCCCCCGCCGGAGCCCGCAAGTTTGCGGCGGGCGGGGTGCATCTGTGGCGCGGGAGCCCCGAGGATGACAGAGAGGAACAAAGCGCCGTAACGCTCCAGTTTTTTCGCGCCGACACCACCAATGCGGGCCATGTCGTCCAGCGTCTGCGGCCGTTTTTCGGCCATTTCGATCAGCGTCCGGTCGGCAAAGACCACATAGGCGGGCACACGCGCCTCTTCAGCCAGTGCGCGGCGTTTGGCCTTGAGCGCGGACAAAAGCGGCGCGTCTTCTTCGGAGACCAGCGCCTTGGCGACCGGCCCCTTGCGCGATTTTGCAAGCGTATCCTTGCGCAGAGTCACTTCCGCCTCGCCTTTGAGAATCGGCATGGCCGGTTCCGTCATATACAGCGCACCGTGGCGTTCGGGATCAGGGCGCAGAAGGTCCGCGCCCATCATCTGCCGGAAAATCGCGTTCCACTGGCGCTTGTCATATTCCTTGCCGATGCCGAACACCGAAAGCTGGTCGTGGTTCCACTGGCGCACCTTGTCGGTCATTTTGCCCATCAGCACGTCAATGAGATGCCCCGCGCCAAACCCCTGATCACAGCGCAGCACGGCAGAAAGCGCCTTGCGCACCGCCGTGGTGCCGTCGAACAGCTCCGGCGGAGTGTCGCAAAGGTCGCAATGACCGCAGGGCGTGGTCTCTTCGCCAAAGAATTTCAAAAGCGTCTGACGCCTGCACACCTGCGCATCCGCAATGCCGAGCAGCGCGTTCAGCCGCGCATGATCTGCGGCGCGGCGCTCTGGCGGGGCGAGGCTTTCGTCGATCTGCGTGCGGCGAAAACGGATGTCGTCGGGACCAAACAGCGTCAGTGTCTCAGCAGGCGCACCGTCACGCCCCGCGCGTCCGATTTCCTGATAATAGCTCTCGACACTCTTGGGCAGATCGGCATGCGCCACCCAGCGGATGTCCGGTTTGTCGATCCCCATGCCAAAGGCGACCGTGGCCACGACGATCAGCTCGTCCTCCTGCTGGAAACGCCGCTCGACCTCGCGGCGGCGGTCGGGCTCCATCCCGCCGTGATAGGCAAGCGCCAGATGACCGGCGTCCGAGAGGGCTTTGGCGAGGCTCTCGGTCTTGGCCCGCGTGCCGCAATAAACGATGCCGGACTGGCCTTTGCGCGCCGCTGCGAAATCGAGGATCTGACGCCGCGGGCTGTCTTTCACGGCAAAGGCGAGGTGGATGTTCGGACGGTCGAAACCGCGCAGGAAACTCTCGGGCTGCACCCCGTCAAAGAGACGCCGCACGATTTCGGCCTGTGTTTCCTCGTCGGCGGTGGCGGTGAAGGCGGCCAAAGGCACGCCCAGCGCCCGTTTGAGATCACCGATGCGCAGATAGTCGGGCCGGAAATCGTGGCCCCATTGCGAGACACAATGGGCCTCGTCCACAGCAATCAGGGAGACATTTGAACGCCGCAACAGCGGCAATGTCCCGCCGGACGCCAGACGTTCGGGCGCCATGTAGAGCAGTTTCAACTCCCCCGCAGTCAGCGCGGCGAAGACAGCGTCATTTTCTTCTTCGGTATTGCCGGAGGTCAGAGCACCCGCCGCAACACCGGCGGCCTGAAGCCCCTGCACCTGATCGCGCATGAGGGCGATAAGCGGGGAAATCACCACGGTAAGACCATCCCGCATCAGCGCGGGAAGCTGGAAACAGAGCGACTTGCCGCCCCCCGTGGGCATGATGGCAAGCACATCACGGCCCGCAGCGACCGCCTCCACGATCTCTTCCTGACCGGGACGAAACCCGTCGAATCCGAAAACGGAGGATAAAAGCCCCTGAGTGTCCATCATGCCTGCTCTTTTTGGTTGAGAGCAGAATCGCACGCAGGGGCGCGAGGCTCAAGGGCGTTTACGCAAGGAGGGCTTAGTAGAACATGCCCATATTGTTGTAGATGATCCGCTCGATCGCATAGATCGCGATAAAGGCCACCAGCGGCGCGAGGTCCAGCCCGCTCATCGGCGGCAGGACTTTGCGGATCGGGCGATAGATCGGCTCCAACAGGCGGGAGAGACCTTCCCAGATCTGATAGACCAGAGGCTGGCGCACGTTCAGAACCTGAAAATTGATCAGCCAACTCATGATGATCTGAACGATCATGACGAATTTCACGACGCCGAGGATCATCAGCAGGATTTGCATCAAAGACAGCATATTTTTCAGGTTCCCAAATTGTCAGTCGTCATTCACCTAAGGTCTCTGAGTGCCACGCGCAAGAGCGAGGATCACCGTGCCGCCACGTTCCCTCTTGACCTTTGCGCCTGCAGCAACATGCTGGCGCGCATGTATCCATTCATCCGCATGTTCTATCAGGCGTGGAAAGTCCGAAACGCCCCCAAACTTGGTCTCTTCGAGCCACATCACTCGCGGCATATCTGTATGCCGTGGGACATTGACCTCTGGCTCGAATTGAATAACGGCAGAACCTTAACAATCTTTGACCTCGGCCGTGTGCCGATGTCGATCCGCAATGGCACAGCGAAGGCTGCCAAGGACGGCGGCTATGGCATGGCCGTGGCGGGCGCATCCGTGCGCTACCGGCGGCGCGTCACGACCTTTCAGACCGTGGACATGGTGACCAGCCCCATCGGGTTTGACGACAAGTTCCTCTATATCGAACAGTCGATGTGGGACCAGAAGGGCGAATGCTGCAATCACATTCTGCTGCGCGGCGCTGTCATCAAAAAGCGCAAGATGGTGCCTCCGATAGAGCTTCTGGAACAGTTGGAACCCGGTATCGAGAGCCCGCCCTTGCCGGATTGGGTTCAAAACTGGATCGACGCGGACAATACACGGCCCTGGCCACCGGTGCGGTGAACCTTGGTTAATGCCTTTTGCACAAGGCTTTAACCATTGCACAGATGGCACATTCCCTGTTCTATCGCCTCAACCGAGGAAAGAGGACTAAGGTCATGGGCCAACCAAGTCACCGCAAGCGCATTTGGGGCTGGATGATGTATGATTGGGCAACGCAGCCCTTTCATACACTGATCCTGACCTTCATTTTCGGCCCTTATTTTGCAGAACAAGTGATCGCGCATCTGATGGCGGGCGGCATGGATGCGGCCCACGCCAAGGCCGAGGCCCAGTCGATCTGGGGCTACGGGCTGACGGCGGCGGGGCTGATGATTGCCGTGAGTGCGCCGATCCTTGGGGCGATTGCCGATGAGAGCAAGCGCCGTATGCCGTGGATATGGCTGTTTTCGGCGCTCTATGTGATCGGGTCCGCCGGTCTCTGGATGGCTTCGCCCGAGAATTTCCCGATCATGTTGGTGCTCGTTTTCTTCGGTTTGGGCCTGATCGGGGTCGAATTCACCACGATTTTCACCAATGCGCTTCTACCTGCACTCGGCACGCGTGAAGAGATCGGCAAGATTTCCGGCAACGGATGGGCATGGGGCTATGTTGGCGGGATTGTCGCGCTGGTCATCATGCTTTTGCTGTTTTCCGAAAATGCCGATGGGGTCACGCTTTTGGGCAATGCGCCTCTGTTCGGGCTTGATCCGGCCATGCGCGAGGGCACCCGTTTTGTCGGGCCGTTTGTGGCGCTGTGGTTTGTGCTGTCGATGATCCCGTTTTTCCTGTGGGTCCGCGAGCCGGCATCGAAGAGCGTGCCGATGGCCCGTTCGGTCAAAAACGGGATGCGCGATTTGACGAAAACCCTGCGCAGCCTGCCATCGCGTCATTCGCTATTTGCCTTTCTCGGGTCTTCGATGTTTTACCGCGATGCGCTCAACGGTGTGTTTACCTTCGGCGGCATCTATGCGCTCGGCGCGCTGGAATGGAGCGTGGTGCAGATCGGTGTGTTCGGTATTCTGGCCGCCTTCACCGGCGCGGTTTTCACCTTTGCCGGAGGGTTCGCGGATCAGAAATTCGGGCCGAAACCGGTGATTATCTTCTGTATTCTGGTGCTGATCTCGGTCTGCCTGGTCATTCTGACCATCTCCCGCGAGAGCGTCCTGTTCCAGACGGTCGAGGCCACAAGCCACCTGCCTGATATTGCCTTCTACATCTGTGGTGCGGTTCTGGGTGCGGTGTCCGGTGTTATCCAATCCGCGTCGCGCACGATGATGGTGAGGCAAGCCGACCCCGCGCGTGTGACCGAAGCGTTCGGACTTTATGCATTGTCCGGCAAAGCGACGTCTTTTCTGGCACCGGGGCTGATTGCGCTGGCCTCGGATGTGACCAATTCCCAGAGACTCGGCATCACCCCGCTGATCGCCCTTTTCATTGTGGGGCTGGTGCTGTTAGCGTGGGTCCATCAGGAAGGCACAAAGGTTTCTGAAAATGCGTAAATGGTTGAGCGTCGCGTTGATTCTGGCATTGGCTGGCTGCGTCGGCAGCGAGAAAGAAGATGTTGCCGCCGTGCCGAAAGTGTCGGTGTCCTCCTCGGACCAGAGGCCGGCCAAGCTGTTGTTCGGGCCGGTGGCCACGCCGTCGTCCCATACGCCGGAGTCCTTTGGCAGCTATTCCAAAGGCTGCCTTGCGGGGGCTGTGGCCCTGCCGGAGAGCGGGCCGACATGGCAGGCGATGCGATTGTCGCGCAACCGCAACTGGGGTCAGCCGGTTCTGGTCGATTTTCTCGAAGACCTGTCGCGCAAAGCCGCCGCACAGCCGGGTTGGAATGGCATTTATATCGGAGACATGAGCCAGCCACGCGGCGGGCCGATGTCTTCAGGTCATGCCAGCCACCAGGTCGGGCTGGATGCCGATATCTGGATGCTCCCTGCAACGCGACTTGATCTTACTCGGGCGGAGCGCGAGAGCCTCTCGTCCATTTCGATGCGTCGCGCCGCAGGAGCCTATGTGAATGACAACTGGACGCAGGCGCATCACGAAATTCTCAAAGCCGCGGCCTCCGACCCGCGTGTGGCGCGTATCTTTGTGTTCCCCGGCGCGAAAGTGCAGATGTGCAAGGACGAGACCGGCGACAAAAGCTGGCTTCGGAAAATCCGGCCCTGGTGGGGGCATCACTACCATTTCCATGTGCGGCTGAACTGTCCTAAGGGCGATTCCTCCTGTGTGGATCAGGCCCCGCCGCCGCCCGGGAACGGGTGTGACGATGCGCAGGACTGGGTGAATAACATCCTCAACCCGCCGCCGCCCGATCCCAATGCGAAACCGGCCAAACCCAAGCCGCCGATTACTCTTGCCACTTTGCCTGCGCAATGCTCCGCCGTCTTGTCCTCGCGCTGATCGCGAGCCTTCTTGCCAGCCCGTCTCTTGCGACCGAGGCGCGTTATCTGGGCTCCCATACATGGGTCTCGGATGATTCCACTGTGGGCGGGCTATCCGGTCTTGAACTTTCCGAAGACGGGCGCAGCTTTGTCGCCCTGTCGGATCGTGCCAAGTTTTTCACCGGCACGCTCACGCGCAATGAAAAAGGTGTGGTCTCCGGTGTCACGCTGGAAAAGGGTATCCCGCTCTCCGCGCAAGATGGCGGGACGTTGAAGCGGTTCGAGGCGGATTCCGAAGGTTTTGCCCTGTCACAAGACGGCAAGGCCTATGTGAGCTTCGAGGGCATCCACCGGATCGCGCAGCTTGATCTCGACACGGGGCGGTTGACCGATTTGCCGAAACATCCCGATTTCGAGAAGATGCAGAACAACTCCTCGCTGGAAGGCGTGGCCGTGGACGCAAGCGGCACAATCTACACCCTTCCTGAACGCTCCGGCGCGGTTGGTCGGCCTTTCCCGCTGTATCGCTATATGAACGGGCAATGGGATGCCTCGTGGTCCATCCCTCGTGACGAAGACACGGACTTCCTACCTGTCGGTCTCGACATCGGGCCGGACGGGCGTCTTTACCTACTGGAACGCTGGTTCACCGGATTGGGCTTTGCCTCCCGCGTGCGGCGCTTTGATCTTGGCCCGCAAGGACCGGAGAACGAAGTCACGCTCTTGCGCACGCTCACCGCCACCCATGACAATCTCGAAGGCATCGCGGTCTGGGCGGATGAGGCGGGGATCCGACTGACCTTGGTGTCGGACAACAATTTCCGCTTTTTCCAGCGCACCGAGTTTGTCGATTACCGCGTTATCGAATAGCGCCACGCGCGACAGGATCACGACAATGCGCGGCCTTCTACCAATCACGCAGCGCCTTTGCACACCGCTTTATCCTTGATTTGCCCGCCCGTGGCGGGTAAACGCCCACATCGCCCCGCTGGGGCCGAGTTGCCGTCACCTTCGATAAAAAACGGGTACATCATGAAACGTCTTCTTCCTGGCATCCTTGCCATGGCCGCCATTGTCGTGGCCTCCAATATCCTCGTTCAGTTCCTCGTCATGGATGGGCTGCTGACATGGGGCGCATTCACCTATCCTATCGCCTTCCTCGTCACCGATGTGATGAACCGCGTCTATGGCGTCGCCTCTGCGCGCAAAGTGATCCTCGCGGGCTTTGTCACAGGGATCGTCTGCTCCCTCATCGGGACACAAATCACCCTGCAAGGTGACGGTTACAGCTATCAAGCCGTTGCCATGCGCGTTGCGATCGGCTCCGCTACGGGCTTCCTTATCGCCCAGCTTGTCGATGTCTTTGTCTTTGACCGGCTGCGCAACGGCTCGTGGTGGAAGGCCCCCTTTGCCTCCTCCATCATCGGCTCCGCGCTCGATACGATAATTTTCTTTGGCATCGCCTTCTCGCAAAGCATCACCATTTTCGGAGAAAATGCCGATATGGAAGTGTCATGGGCGTGGGATGCCGTTCCCTTCCTCTTCGTCGGCGCACCTGTGCCGCTCTGGATCTCGCTCGCTGTGGCCGATTGGGGTGTCAAACTCGCCCTTGCTTTGATCGCGCTCGTGCCTTTCCGCCTAATTGTTAAGCGCCTCACAGCACGTATGGTATAATTTTACTTGCCATATACCAAATCTGTGCCACCATGAACCTATCGGCAATTCATCGAAAGGAGGTGGTCCAGTGTCTAGAGTGATGTTGGAGAGCGAGGTCAAGACAGTCGGGGGGGGGCCGCCACCTAGAGGAACAATCTAGTGTGAAACACTCCTGATTGGGCTTCCTAATTGGCCCATCTCCTGAGATCTCGGAGGGCTGCTTTATCTGGCAGCCCTTTTCCTTTGCTGTATAGATGCCCCATGCCCCTGACCGTTACAGAACAAATCACCATCGCCGACTGGGAACTGACCGAGCAATTCGTGCGAAGCTCCGGCCCCGGCGGGCAGAATGTGAACAAAGTCTCCACCGCCGTTGAGTTGCGGTTCGAAGCGGCGCGTTCCCCGAACCTGCCCGAGCAAGTCAAACACCGCCTGCGCAGGCTGGCGGGGCGGCGCTGGACCAAGGACGGGGCGATCATCATTCAGGTGGAAGAGACCCGCTCCCAAGCCCGCAACCGCGAGATTGCGCGGGAGCGTCTGGCCGATCTGATCCTCAAAGCCACCGAGAAACCCAAACGCCGGATCAAGACGAAACCGACGCGCGGCAGTATCGAGCGGCGGATCAAGGCCAAAAAAGTGCGCAGCGAGGTCAAGAAACTCCGCGGAAAACCGGAGTGAGCTGACGCGCCGAATCGCCTGAGATTCCCTCAATTCCATCCGTCTTAAACGCATTTCGGCCAGACCCCGCAAAACAGGGTCTGGCCGATTTTTTGTGTCGGGGATTTTATCGGCAAGTCCGAAACCCTGCCCGATAAAGATCAGCCCCCGAAATCATCCAACATGATGTCTTCACGATCCACACCAAGATCCAGAAGCATGTTGATCACGGACTGGTTCATGATGGGCGGCCCACACATGTAGTATTCGCAATCTTCCGGTGCAGGGTGGTTCTTGAGATATTCTTCATACAGCACGTTGTGAATGAAGCCGGTGTAACCGCCCCAGTCATCTTCGGGCAGAGCATCCGACAGCGCCACATGCCATGTGAAGTTCGGGAACTCCTTGGCCAGCTCGTCGAAGTCCTCGACAAAGAACATCTCGCGTTTCGAACGTGCACCATACCAGAAGGTGATCTTGCGATCCTTGTTCTTCAGGCGTTTGAGCTGGTCGAAGATGTGCGAGCGCATCGGCGCCATACCAGCCCCACCACCGATGAAGACCATTTCCTTATCCGTATCGCGGGCGAAGAATTCACCGAACGGACCGGAAATCGTGACCTTGTCACCGGGTTTGAGGTTGAAGATGTAAGAGGACATCTGACCCGGCGGGATGCCTTCGGAACCCGGAGGCGGCGAGGCGACGCGGACGTTGAGCATGATGATGCCCTTTTCGTCCGGATAGTTTGCCATGGAATAGGCGCGCTCGATCGGCTCTTCGACAACGGATTCATATTGCCAGAGGTTAAACTTGTCCCAATCGGCACGATATTCTTCTTCAATATCGAAGTCCTTGTAGGACAGTTTGTGGGGCGGAGCCGCGATCTGGATATAACCACCCGCGCGGAAGTTCACGTCCTCGCCTTCGGGCAGTTCCAGAACCAGCGCCTTGATGAAGGTCGCCACGTTGTGGTTCGAGCGCACGGTGCACTCCCACTTCTTGACGCCGAAGACCTCTTCGGGGACTTCGATCTCCATGTCCTGTTTCACAGCCACCTGACAGGACAGGCGGTCGCCACAGGCGGCCTCACGTTTGGTAATATGGCTTTCCTCGGTCGGCAGGATCGACCCGCCGCCCGACTTCACCCGCACACGACATTGCGCACAGGTGCCGCCGCCGCCACAGGCCGAAGGCACAAAGAGCTTTTCGGCTGCGAGCGTCTGCAACAGTTTGCCACCGGCGGGGACGGTGATCGTCTTTTCGCCGTTGATGGTGATGTTGACGTTGCCCGTGCTGACGAGTTTCGAGCGTGCGACAAGAATAACCGCCACAAGCGCAATCACGATCAGAGTGAAAAGGACAACGCCCAGACTGAATGTCATCATAAGTCCGGCCCCCTTAAAGTTTCACGCCGGAGAAGGACATGAAGGCCATAGCCATCAGACCCGCGGTGATAAAGGTGATGCCGAGACCCTGAAGCCCGTCGGGGATGTCAGAGTATTTCAGCTTTTCGCGCACACCCGCCATCGCGGTGATGGCAAGCGCCCAGCCAAAGCCCGAAGACAGCCCGTAGGTGGCAGATTCGGCAAAGTTGTAGCCGCGTTCCACCATGAACAGAGAGCCACCCATGATGGCGCAGTTCACGGTGATCAGCGGAAGATAGACACCCAACGCGTTGTAGAGCGGCGGGAAATACTTATCGAGCACCATCTCGAGGATCTGCACCAAGGCGGCGATCACGCCGATGTAGGAGATCAGACCAAGGAAGGTCAGATCGACATCAGGCAAGCCCGCCCATGCAAGCGCACCGGGCGCGAGCAGTTTGGTCAGGATCAGGTTGTTGGCCGGCACGGTCAGCGCCTGCACCACCATCACGGAGATACCCAAGCCCATCGCCGTCGAAATCTTTTTCGACACGGCGAGGAATGTGCACATGCCGAGAAAGAACGACAGGGCGAGGTTTTCAATAAAGACGGCTTTGACCGCCAGTGAAATGAGACCTTCCATCAGTGGCCCTCCACCGTCTGGATTTTATATTCACGCTCTTCGACCTGTTCCGGCTTCCATGTGCGCACGGCCCAGATGATCAGCCCGATCACGAAGAACGCCGACGGAGGCAGAAGCAGCAGGCCGTTGGGCACATACCAGCCACCGTTGTTCACGGTTTTGAGGATGGTGATACCCCACAGCGAACCGGAACCGAACAGTTCGCGGATCACGGAGACGACCATGAGCAACAGCCCGTAACCAAGCCCGTTGCCGATACCATCAATGAAACTCGCAATCGGCGGGTTCTTCATGGCGAAGGCTTCGGCGCGGCCCATCACGATACAGTTGGTAATGATCAGCCCGACGAAGACCGACAGCGTTTTCGAGATTTCGTAGGCATAGGCCTTGAGCACCTGATCCACGAGGATCACGAGCGAGGCGATGATGACCATCTGCACGATGATCCGGATCGAGCTCGGGATCTGGTTGCGCAGCATGGAGATGAACATCGACGAAAAGCCGGTCACCAAGGTCACGGCGAGCGCCATGACGAAAGCCACCTGCATCGAAGAGGTCACAGCAAGCGCGGAACAGATGCCCAGAACCTGCAAAGTGATCGGGTTGTTGTCGACCAACGGGTCGATCAGTTGCGAACGGTATGTCTGTGCCATCAGTTCACCTCTCCTGCTTGCAGATGCTCAAGGAAGCTGCCGTAGCCGGCCTGCCCCATCCAGAAGCGGACAAGGTTGTCCACCCCTCGCGACGTCAGGGTCGCACCCGCAAGTGCGTCCACATGGTAATCGGTGCCTTCGGGCGGGGGCGTTTTTGCCACAGTGATGGCAAGGGAGCCATCCTCGGCAAAGAGCTTCTTGCCGTTCCAAAGCGCCTTCCAGCGGGGGTTGTCCACCTCGGCCCCGAGGCCGGGCGTTTCACCTTGCTGGTAGAATTGCAGACCGAAGATGTCGTTGCCGTTCTCTTCCAGCGCGATAAAGCCGTAGAGCGAGGACCAAAGCCCGTAGCCCTCGATCGGCAACACCACCTTGTCGATCTCGCCATTTCCGTCACGCAGGAGATAGACCAGACGATAGACCTGCATCTGACCGCCCAGACCCGCAGGGTCGTCGTCGAGCGGACGCATGATCGAAGGATCCTTTTTCGCGGCAAGGGCGTTGAACTCGTCCAGATCGAAAGCATCGGTGAATTCGCCCGTGGAGAGATCAAGCACATGCGGCTCGAAAGCTTCGAACGCGTCGTTCACCGGCACGCTTTCGTCATAGACGCCCGCGACCTGAAGAACGTTGATGCGTTTGTCGCGCAGTTGGTTCTCTTCCTGAACCGGACGCAGCGCCACAGCAGCCGCCGACACGATCATGGATGCCACAAGGCAGAGCGCGACAGCGACGAAAATCGTTTTTCCAACACTGTCCGGCGGCGCATCCAGAAAACGACGAATGAGGCCTTTGTTTTCAGTTCCCTCAGGCATTGCGCTTGGCCCTCCGTTTGATGTTGGCCTGCACGACGAAGTAATCGATCAGCGGGGCAAACACGTTGCCGAACAGGATGGCAAGCATCATGCCTTCGGGGAAGGCCGGGTTCACCACGCGGATCATCACCACCATGAAGCCGATCAGCGCGCCGTAGATATAGCGCCCTGTGTTCGTATGTGCGCCGGAAACAGGCTCGGTCACCATGAACACGAGACCGAAGGCGAAGCCGCCCGTCACGAGGTGCCAATACCACGGCATGGCGAACAACGGGTTCGTGTCGGAGCCGATCAGGTTCAGCAGACCGGAGAAAGCCATCATCCCCAGCATACAGCCGACAATCAGTCGCCAGTTGGCAATCTTGGTCAACAGAAGGAAGGCCAGACCGATCAGACAGGCGATGGTCGAGGTTTCCCCAAACGAGCCCTGAATGGTGCCAACGAAAGCATCCATCCAGCTGATGCCATGTTCTGCAAATGCGCTGACACCATCGGACGCCCCGATGGCCAGTGCCGTTGCACCGGAAAAGCCGTCAACGGGCGTCCAGACCGAGTCGCCTGACATATAGGCCGGATAGGCGAAATACAGGAAGGCGCGGCCCACCAGAGCGGGGTTCAGGAAGTTCTTACCCGTCCCACCAAAGACTTCCTTGCCGATCACAACGCCGAAGATGATGCCCAGTGCAACCTGCCAGAGCGGCACGGAAGCGGGCATGATCAGCGTGTAAAGCATGGAGGTCACGAGGAAACCTTCGTTCACCTCATGCCCGCGCACGACCGCGAAGAGCACTTCGAAAATCCCGCCCGCGACCAGTGTCACGATATAGATCGGCAGGAAATACATCAGCCCGTGCGCCATATTGGCCAGCACATTGTTCGGGTTGAAACCGATGCCCAGTGCCTCGATCACCGCAGCACGCCAGCCTGACGGGCCGTATTCGGCAATCGCCAGATTGGTCTGAAGGCCGGTGTTATACAGGCCGAACAGGATACAGGGGATCGTCGCGATGACCACATAGGTCATGATCCGCTTCATATCGATATAAGATCGCGCATGAGGCGCGACGGTGGTGACCGTTTTCGGCGTATAGATGAAACTTTCCACCATCTCGTAAATGGCAAAATATTTCTCATACTTCCCGCCCTTAACAAAGTGCGGTTCGATCCGGTCGAAGAAATTGCGAAGACCCAAAGCCTTACCCCTCCTTCTCGATCTTGGTGAGGCTGTCGCGAAGTGCGAGGCCATATTCATATTTTGCCGGGCAGGCAAAGCCGCACAGCCCGAGATCTTCTTCGTCCAGTTCCAGCGCACCGAGCGCCTGCGCCTGATCCGTATCCATCACCAGAAGCGCGCGCAGCAGTTGCGTTGGCAGGAAGTCCTGCGGCATCAGCTCTTCGAACGTGCCCAGCGGCACCATCGCGCGACGCCCGCCGTTCAGGTTCGATGTCAGGGCATAAAGCTTTTTCGAGAAAGCCGAGCCAAGAACCGGTTGGAACGCGTATTTCGACGGCATTGGACGAATCCAGCCCATCGGGATCTGTTTCTGATCTTCTTCGATCAGAGTGATCTGGCGGGCATAGCGCCCGAGATAACCTGTTTGCCCCTCGCCTGAGCGCCCACTCAGGATCGAGCCGGAGATCATGCGAATAGGTGTGTCTGTTTTCAGGTCATCGGCGCAGAGATCCGTCATCGACGCGCCCGACACCGTGCGGACAAGACGCGGATCGGAGCACATAGGGCCGCAAAGCGCGATGATGCGGCTCGAATCCAGCTTCCCTGTGAGCATCAGTTTCCCGATGGTGATCACGTCATGATAGCCGATGGTCCAGACCGTCTTGGACGCCGTGGGCGGCTCAAGGAAATGCATATGCGTGCCGGCCAGACCTGCGGGATGCGGACCGGAGAAGCCGACAGGCGTGATGCCGTCAAGGTCGGCACCCGGAATATCAGCCCCGATCTCCTGACAGAGGTAGGTCTTGCCCTCCGTGAGCACGGCGACAGCGGTCAGGCCACGTGCAAAGGCTTCGGCATCTTCATTGATGATCTGCGCGGCATCGCCCGAAAGCGGCTCGCTATCCATCGCGGTGACATAGATCGCGGCGGGTCTCGATTCCAGCGCGGGCACCTTGGAATAAGGCCGCGTGCGGAACGAGGTCCAAAGACCGGAAGCGCACAATTTTTGCACAATGCCGTCGGCGGAGTGATCATCACCAATTCGTGAAAAATCAACCGGCTCGGCCGCTGCGTGATCCACCTCGATCTCGACAGAGACGAGAACCCGACGGGCCCCGCGATTGATTGCTTTGATTCGTCCGGAAACCGGCGCGGTCACTTTTACGTCCGGCGTGTCCTTATGCGCCAGAATCGGAGCACCAGCGGCAACGACATCTCCCTCTTCAACCGCAAGGCGCGGTTTAAGCCCAAGATAGTCTTGCCCGAGTATGGCCACGGTTCGGACCGTTGCTGCATCGTCGATCCTGGCGTCGGGTGCACCAAGCACCGGAACGTCGAGACCTTTCTTCAACACATGTTGCTGCACGTCTTCTTGTCCTGTCCAAAATTCGGCTACCTTATGCGACACCAAGGCGCGGTTTGGAAGGCTTCGCGACACAGTTCTTCAAATTTTGTGTTGAAACCCATGCCAATCTGCCGCAGAAGCATGCGGAACACCTAATTTTGTAACTTCGCAGCTTAAGTGGAGCAGACTCTTGTCCAACTCTCTTCTCCTTTCTCGCCGTAGCTTCATGGTCATGCCGCTCTGTCTGGCCGCCTGCAAGAAAGGCTGGTCTGTTCTGGAACTCACCGGGCTGACGATGGGCACGAGCTACTCCATCGTGGCCGTTGATCACACCAAAGACGTGAACAAGGCAGAGCTGCAAAAGGCCGTTGATCTGGCGCTGGCCGAGGTCAACACCCAGATGTCGAACTGGGATGCTTCCTCCGAGATTTCCCGTTTCAATGCCGCCGCCGCTGGCGACAGCGTATCCGTCTCACCGGAGCTCGAGCATGTCATGCTCGCCGCCGAGCATGTGAACGCAGCAACCGACGGGCGTTTCGACGTCACGGTTGGTCCGCTCATTGATCTCTGGGGCTTTGGCGCGCATGGCACCCGTGCCGATGCACCGAATGATACACAGATTGCGGAAGCAATGGCCTGCTGTGGCCAGTCCCGCGCTCTGAAAGTCGAGAATGGCGCTCTGAAAAAGCTGAACGGCGGGGCGGAAGTCTACCTCTCCGCAATCGGCAAAGGTTTCGGCGTTGATCAGGTGGCCCGCACGCTCAAGAGCTTCGGCATCACCGATTACATGGTTGAAATCGGTGGCGATCTTTACACCGCCGGTCGCAACCCTGAGGGCAAAGCCTGGCAAATCGGCATCGAAACACCGGAAGCCTTTGATCGTGGTGTGGCGAAAGTTGTTGGCATTTCCGACATGGGCATGGCGACCTCCGGCGATTACCGCAATTTCTTCGACTTTGATGGCAAGCGCTACTCGCACATCATCGACGCGACCACAGGCCGCCCTGTCACGCATAACACAGCCTCTGTGACCGTGATGACGGAAAATGCCATGTTGGCCGATGCATGGGCCACAGCCCTTCTGGTGCTGGGTCGCGAACGTGGTCTCGAAATTGCAAATCAACGTGATCTCGCGGTGCTCTTCATTGACCACGCCGTAAAAGACGGCGAACATGGTCGTGTGAGCTACGCCTCCGACAAGTTCACCGCGCTGACCGCGTGATCTGAAACGGGTTACTTAAACTACTGGGAGTCGATTCATGTCGACGTTCATTCTTACCTTCGGGATTCTTTTGATCGTAATGGCCGGTATGGCGCTTGGCGTCATGTTCAGCGGGCGAACAATCAAAGGAAGCTGCGGAGGGTTGAACGCGATCTCCGACGCCGACCATTGCCTTGTCTGCAACAAGGAAATCGACCCCGACAGCCCTCTGCGTGAACGCCTGAAATGCCCGCGGGCACGCAAGATGGTCGAAGATATGGAAAACGAGGCCTAGCGCTTGTTTCCATAGACCCGTTTCCAAAGATGTTAATGCGCTGATTCGTCTTCCTCAAGAGAGGCGAACCGCGGAATGAAAGCGCGTAAAGCGCCCTAAGATGGGCTTTACCCCCTTAAAATATCAGCATATTTTCAATTTGAGACATGTGCTCGACGCCCTGCAAGAGAATCGAGTCACCATATCCAAAATCCAGCAAATAGCCGTCTTCTGTCACCTCTCCGAAAGTCCTTAAAATGGAGGACAAATCCGTCCGCCCATCGGTCAACTCCGAGCTTAGAGAGAGTATGTCGATGCTTTCGAAATCGCGAATCTTATCGGCACCAAAGCCTTCCTCGAATACAAACGTGTCGGCATGACTGCCCCCGATCAGCACGTCATCTCCCTCTCCTCCTGACAGGATATCCGCGCCATTGCCGCCGTAGAGACGGTCTGCGCCTGTGCCGCCGTAAAGCTCGTCATCCCCCGTGCTGCCACGCAGGGTGTCGTCGCCCGCGCCGCCGTAGAGTTGATCAAGCCCCATATTGCCGACGATCTCATCATCGCCCTCTTCGCCATAGATCACATCTCCCCCTGAACCGCCTGCAATATAGTCATCGCCAAAGCCACCGAAGATGCTGTCTATGCCTTCGTTGCCGTAAATTATGTCATCACCATCCCCGCCATAAAGTTGGTCGGCAGCACTTCCTCCGCTTATCCAGTCATCGCCATCCCCACCTGAAATCGTGTCCCGCCCCTGACTGCCGTAGAGTTCATCGTCACCTGCACCTCCGTCGATGAAATCCAGACCGGACAGGCCAATGATTTCATCATCACCGTCACCGCCATACAGCCTGTCGCCCGCATCACCGCCGCTGATATAATCATCCCCGTCACCACCGTAGATTTCATCAAAGCCGGTGTTGCCATAGATCACGTCATCTCCGGCGCCGCCATAAATGACATCCGCACTGTTGCCGCCGGAGATATAGTCATTGCCATCTCCACCATAGATGAGATCATTTGCGCCACGACCTTCTATGTGGTCGTCTCCGGCGAAGCCTTCCAAGACATCCTGACCGGGCGTGCCTATGAGGGTGTCGGGACCATCGGTGCCCTTGCTCTCATCTGCCTCTTCCTTGTCAGGTTCTCCCCGATCCACGCTGGAAACCGGCGTAAGTTCGTCCGACTCCCAAAAGGGAATGTTGAAAATCTTTTCTTTCTCAATATCCAGCGGGGTCAATCCATAGCCGTCATGGGTTGCAACCACGAGGATTTCCGCACCATAGCTCAGTTCCATGCCGGTCGATGTATAGGTAAACTCAAGCTGATCCGTGGTATAGAGACCCGCCCAAAGTGAGAGATCAATCAGGTCCACACCGAGTTCAAAATCAACGATTCGATCCGGTGCCTCATCCGACGTCAAAACGAACCAATCCGCCCCTGCGCCGCCCGTCAGCCTGTCCTCACTGCCCGCATCATAGATAATATCCGAACCGTTGGTGCCTTGCAGGGCGTCATTTCCCTCGGTGCCAAGGACAATTGGTCTTGCGGACGGATCAACGGTGAGCTGTGTCAGCCCTGTTTCGCGGGATGATGTGACAAATATCTCGATCAGGTTCCCTTTTGCCCGCACCTCCAAGGCGTTGAGGTTCATCAGCCCCAGCGCATCGCTATCCACAATCAGCTCAAGAAAAACGAGGTTTCCGTCAGGGAGAAGGGTGAAAAGCGACAATCCCCCATCATTTCCGCCCGCAATGACATAGGCATTCTCTCCGACCACGATGGATTTCAGAACACTAATGCCGCCGAATCGTGTGGTGAGATCGTCCAGAACATGATCGGTCACCGACAGGGTGCCATTCGCGGCCATCTCATAGACCGTGATCGTGCCCGACCCATAGCCGCCCAGCAGCACATAGGCCCTGTCGTCGGGCATAGTGAGCGTTGTCAGGACATTGGGCGTTGCGATGCCGATGTCCACATCTTCCTGCGTGACAAAATCAAGCGCGCCGTCTTCATGAATCCGGAAAACCGAGACTGCGCCTTCTGTGGCGGAGGCAACAGCCAGATAGCAATTCCCTGCGAGATGAAGCGTGGAAATTGCTGTCGGGTTTGAGAGGAACAACGCTGAACTGTCCGCGACATAGTTGATTTCCTCATAACCGTCCTCGTCCGCTTTTTGCACGGAAAGACCCGACATCTCCGGCGTGATGGCGATCACCAGATCGGTGTCCCCGATTGTCACCGGAAGAAGCTGGATTCGATCTTTTTCCTGACCGCTGAGGGCGGAATAGCTGGTCACCATAGACGCGCCTTGTGCCCCGCTCTGACCTTCCAAAGAGGACATCACATAGTCCGGCAACAGATAGCTTTCCCCGTTGAGCGTCAGCCCGACCCAATTCAGCGTCGCATTGCCGACCTCGAATTCGACAAGCTGCCCGTCTACAGACCTGTAAGCCTGATAGGTGCTGCTCGCCCCGCTATAGACCGTCACCCGCGTGTCATGCTCTGAACCTTGTGTCACGAGATAAGGGACGGCTGCGTCCCATACATCCACATTGCCGCTGATGTGCTCCTGTCCAATGAACAATGCCATTTTTGCCCCACTCCATTACCCGAAATGGAACGTGGCACATCTATCGACTGGATTTAGAGGTGGGAATGTGGCGATATTTTGGACTATATGATTGTTTTTAAACTGTTTTAAAGACAATTGCCCGAAATATATTAGGGTTTCATAAAGACAAACCGGTCCCGTTCGGGCGCATGGAGACCTCCCCCATACGCCCGACAGGTTTACGCATCCAGATTTTCGACGTTCAGCGCATTGTCCTGAATGAACTCACGACGTGGTTCCACCACATCGCCCATCAGCTTGGTGAAAATGTCGTCGGCTTCGACGAAATCCTCGATTTTCACCTGCAAAAGTGTGCGGGCATCGGGGTCCAGAGTGGTTTCCCAAAGCTGTTCGGGGTTCATCTCCCCGAGGCCTTTATAGCGCTGGATCGAAAGGCCTTTTTCGCCCTCTTCAAGAATGGCGTTCAACAGGTCGATCGGTCCGTAAATCGCGGTTTCCCGATCCTTACGCACAAGTTTCGACGGGTCCGTATAGCGCCCATCCGTGGCCTGCACTTCCTGATTGATCCGGCGGGCTTCGCCGCCACGCAGGATCGCACCATCAAGTGTGCGCACCTCCTCGACACCGCGCAACACGCGGGTCAGGCGAATACCGACATCCTGCGTCGGACGTCCGGTCCACCCGCGCTCATATTCCAAGGCAATCAGGTCGAGACGTTTCGCCACGGCATCGGCGGTGCCCGTAAGATCGGCATCTACACGACCCGGCTCGAACGCTCCGGCCAAGGCAGCCTGTTCCAGAATGTGACGCGGGTAATGGGTCGGGAAGGCTTCGAGAATCCGTTTGAAGCTCCGCGCGCCCTCAACCACACGGGCGAGATCAGCGCCGGCAATTTCCTCGCCGGATTTCAGCCGCAGCACAGCGCCCTCAACTCCTTGCTGGATCAGGTAATCCTCCATCGCGGCCTGATCCTTGAGATAGACCTCGGATTTACCACGCGCGACCTTGTAGAGCGGCGGCTGGGCGATAAAGAGGTGCCCCGCTTCGATCAACTCCGGCATCTGACGGAAGAAGAAGGTGAGCAAAAGCGTCCGGATGTGCGCACCGTCAACGTCAGCATCGGTCATGATGACGATCTTGTGGTAACGCAGCTTGTCGAGGTTGAACTCGTCGCGCCCGATCCCCGTGCCCAGCGCCATCACAAGGTTGCCGATCTCTTGCGAGCCGAGCATCCGGTCAAAGCGGGCACGCTCCACGTTGAGGATTTTACCTTTGAGCGGCAAAATGGCCTGCGTCTGGCGGTCCCGCCCCGTTTGTGCAGAGCCACCAGCGGAATCACCCTCGACGAGGAAGACTTCGGTCTTGCTCGGGTCTTTTTCCGAACAATCCTTGAGCTTGCCGGACAGGAAGTTCACATCCAGCGCCGATTTGCGCCGCGTCAACTCCCGCGCCTTGCGGGCGGCTTCACGGGCGTGTGCAGCCTCAACAATCTTGGAGACGATCATCCTTGCTTCGTTCGGGTTCTCATCCATCCATTCCGTGAGCTTTTCGCTCACAAGGTTCTCGACCGCAGGCCGGACCTCGGAAGATACCAGTTTATCTTTGGTCTGGGACGAGAATTTCGGATCGGGCACTTTAACCGACAGGACGCAGGTCAAACCTTCACGGGCATCATCCCCTGTAAAGCTCACCTTTTCCTTTTTCGCGATCCCGCTTTCCTGCGCATATTTCGTCAACGTCCGCGTCAGGGCGCCACGGAAACCCGCAAGGTGCGTGCCGCCATCGCGCTGCGGAATGTTGTTGGTAAACGGCAGCACATTCTCATGGTAGCTGTCATTCCACCACATCGCGACCTCAACCCCGATATCATCACGCTCACCGGTGACGAAAATGGGTTCGGGCATCATCGCCGTTTTATGACGGTCAAGGTATTTTACGAATTCCTTCACACCGCCATCGTAATACAACTCCGTTTTAACCGGCTCCGCAGGACGGTGATCTTCGAGAATGATCCGCACGCCGGAGTTCAGAAACGCCAGTTCGCGCAGACGTTTTTCCAGCGTCTCGAAGGAGTATTCAAGATTGGAGAAGGTGCCTTCCGGATCGGAGGTTTTGGCCGATGCGAGGAAGCGAACCTCGGTCCCTGTTTCGTCACCGGCGTCACCGATCACTTCGAGATGCTCGGCTGTTTCGCCTTTGACGAACTTGGCTTTGTGGATCTTGCCATTGCGCCAGACCTTGAGTTCCAGCCATTCGGACAGCGCGTTCACCACGGACACACCCACACCGTGCAGACCGCCGGAAACCTTGTAGGAATTGCTGTCGAATTTACCACCGGCGTGAAGCTGGGTCATGATGACCTCGGCAGCCGAAACCCCTTCTTCGTGGTGCATGTCGGTCGGAATGCCCCGCCCGTTATCGCGCACGGAAACGGAGCTGTCCTTGTGAATAGTCACCCGAACGAAATCGGCGTGACCCGCGAGAGCCTCGTCAATCCCGTTGTCCACGACCTCGTAGACCATGTGGTGCAAGCCAGACCCGTCATCCGTGTCCCCGATATACATACCAGGGCGTTTGCGGACAGCTTCCAAGCCTTTGAGAACCTTGATAGAATCTGCGCCATATTCGGTGGACTGCTGCGGCGTGTCGGTCATGCGGTTTTCCCTATTCTTGCTTGCCTAATTTATACGCGAGCCGGCAGGGAATGTCACGCAAATGACATGGAAAAAGCGGGGAAAACCGCTGTCGATTCCGCTCACACAAACGGCAGGATCAGCGCGACAAATATCAACAGGCATCCGGCAGAAATATTCATCCGGCGCAGCGCCTTTGGGGCCGTCATAATTTTACGCACAGCCCCGATGGAAGCGCCGAGAATAAGGTTTCCGACCAAGGGCACCACAGCGGAAATTCCGCAGATCGCAACGATATCGGGGAGGCGCAGTCCGGAAAGATCAAAGAAACCCGGCAGGAAGCCCATGTAAAACAGGATCGCTTTCGGGTTGCTCAGGATCACCACCAGTCCTGCGACAAAACCTGCCCACATACCGGGACGGGTGAGGCGGCTGTCGGCTGCGATTTGCTTGTCCGCATGGCGGATCAGGAGCGCGCCCATAAAAAGGAACATCCCCACAGCGACCCAGCGTAACACAGTGAGAAAGCCCTCGAATTCCGACACGATCCAGGACACGCCCAGAATGGCCAACAAGGACCACAGCACATCGCCAACCACAACGCCGAGCGCCAAGGGCCACGCGGCATTGAAGCCGCCTGACAGAGACCGCGCCAGCATCGCAAGCCACACAGGACCGGGTGTCAGAAACAGGATCAAAAGCGCAAAGGCATAGAGTCCCAGATCGCTATAAGTGACTGTCATACCCGTTCCTTCACAATGGAGCTTCCGCTCTCTTCCGTCACCTCGAACGCCGCCGCCCGCGTTCCCAGTTCTGCAAATAATTCGGGACCTGTGCCCGTCATGAAAGCCTGCGCCCCCAGAGCACAGATCTCGTCGTAAAGCGCGGCGCGGCGGTTCGCGTCAAGATGCGCCGCCACCTCGTCGAGCAAAAAGATCGGCGCCGCCCCGAAATCTTCGGCCAAGGCACGGCCATTGGCGAGGATCAGCGAAATCAGAAGCGCCTTTTGCTCTCCCGTCGAACACTGGTCTGCGGTCACGCCTTTGGCGGTGTAGACGCCTTCCAAATCCGCACGATGCGGCCCGACCAATGTCCGCCCCGCCGCAAGGTCACGCGGCCGCCCGTCGCGAAACGCCGACAAAAGCGCCTCCTGCGTCTCGGGGAACGCCATGCCATCGGAGGCTTTCAACGAGAGCGCCGCCGTCGGAAACGCAGTCTCCGCCCCCTCTTGCGCTTGTGCAATTCTCTCTAGCGTTGACAGGCGATTGGCCATGATCGCCGCCCCGTGTTCGGCCATCTGCCCCTCCAGCGCACCATACCAATGGGCATCGCGCACCATATCCTTGAGCAGCCGGTTGCGTTCCCGCATGGCCTTTTCATAAGCCAGAACCACCTCGGCATGGCGCGGCTCGAACGACATCACCATGCGATCAAGAAACCGCCGCCGCCCTTCCGGCGCTTCGATCCAGAGCCGGTCCATCGCCGGAATCAGCCAGACAACCCGCGCAATCCGTCCAAGCGCCACCTGCGCTGCCGCCTTGCCATCAATACGCACGGATCGGGAGCTTCCGGGTTCGGCCCAGGTCTCCAACTCATGAAACTGATGCAGGGAGTGAAGATCGGCGCGCACCTTCCAGCCCAAGCCCTCAGGCTTGCGGGCGATCTCATCCGGAGTGGCCCGCCTAAGACCACGTCCCGGAGACAAAAGAGAAACAGCTTCGAGAATATTGGTCTTGCCCGCACCATTGGCACCCCAAATGGCGACAGGCCGCCCGTCCAATTCAAGACGCGCGGCCCTATGGGAGCGGAAATGCGACAGGCTCAGCTCTTCTATGAACAGGCCACCCATCGCGCCTCACTCGTTTCCTTTGCAGCGAAAATACTCACACGCGCATCGGCATGACGACATAGACAGCGGATGTATCATTGCCTTCACGCATCAGGGTCGGATCACCCGAAGAGTTGAACAGGAACACCGCATTCTCGCGGTCAACCTGAGACGCGATCTCCAGCAGGTATTTGGCGTTAAAGCCAATTTCCAGACGTTCGTCATCATAGGCAACCGCCAGTTCTTCTTCGGCGGCTCCGCTATCGGGCGCATTCACGGACAGGGTCAGCTTGTCTTCGTCCAGCGTCAGCTTCACCGCACGCGAGCGTTCCGAAGACACGGTGGCCACACGGTCCACAGCCTTGGCAAAATCGGACGCGTCCACTTCCAGCTTGCGGGTGTTTCCGACAGGAATCACGCGCGTGTAATCCGGGAAAGTGCCGTCGATGACCTTGGAGGTCAGGGTGATTTCCGGCGTTGCAAAGCGGATCTTGGCCTCAGACACAGAAACCGCGATGGTCATGTCGTCATCGTCCAGAAGCTTGCGCAGTTCGCCCACGGTTTTACGCGGCACAATCACACCCGGCATATCGGCCGCTTCCGGCGGCAGTTCGGCATCAATGCGCGCAAGGCGGTGACCATCGGTCGCCACACAGCGAAGCGCCTTGCCGTTTTCGCTATCCGCAACATGCATATAAACGCCGTTCAGATAGTAACGGGTTTCTTCGGTCGAGATGGCAAATTTCGATTTGTCGAAAAGGCGACGAAGAACCGGCGCAGGGACGGCAAAATTGCTCTCGTATTCGGCAGAGGCCATCACAGGGAAGTCTTCTTTCGGCAAAGTCGCCAGAGAGAAGTTCGACCGCCCCGCCTCAACCGTCAGACGTCCATTTGCGCCATCATCAGTGAGCTGGACCATCGCCCCGTCGGGCAGTTTGCGGACAATCTCGTGGAGCGTGACGGCGGACACCGTTGTTGCTCCGGCGCGTTCGACCATCGCCGCACATTTGTCCACGACCTCGATGTCGAGATCGGTTGCGCGGAAGGACACCGTGTCCCCCTCAGCCTCGATCAGAACATTGGCCAAGATCGGAATGGTGTTCCGGCGCTCGACAACAGATTGCGCCTGACCGACGGCTTTCAAAAGCGTGCCGCGTTCGATGCTGATTTTCATACCACCCTCGTATGTCTCATGAGCCGGGGCGTTGAAGGTAAACGATCCAACGCCGGGCGCAATAGTTTGTTTGCACAGACTGTGTGGATAACAGTCGGGATCGTCAAGAGAAGGCCGCACACCACGAGACATTTGTCGTGGCAGTGCAGCGATTTGGACTCAACTTCCATCAAACGGATCAGGCTTCAAGCGTCCGGCGCAGCATTTCCAGATCATCCGCGATCTGGCTGTCTGTCCCTTTCAGCTCCTCAATCCGCTTCACCCCGTGCATGACCGTGGTGTGATCACGTCCGCCAAACCGGCGACCGATCTCCGGCAGGGAGCGGGTTGTCATGTGTTTCGCAAGATACATGGCGACCTGACGCGGTCGGGCGATAGAGCGCACACGTTTCGGACCGATCATGTCGGACAGGCGAATGGCGTAATGCTCGGAAACTTTGCGTTGGATTTCCTCGACAGTAACCTTGCGTTCGGATGCCTTGAGAATATCGGCAAGACACTCCTGCGTCAGGTCCAGATCAATCTCACGCCCGACCAGAGAGGCAAAGGCAAAGAGCCGCATCAAGGCGCCCTCCAGAACGCGCACGTTGGTCGAGATGCGATGGGCAAGGAACTCCAACACGCCATCCGCGAATTTCAGCCCCGGATATTGGTTGCGATAGCTTTCCGCCTTGGTTTGCAAAACACCAAGACGCAATTCGTAATCCGTCGGATGTAGGTCTACCACAAGGCCACATTGCAGACGCGACTTGATCCGGTCTTCGAGACCGACGATTTCCCCCGGCGCACGATCTGCCGAAATAATGATCTGCTTGTTCTGGTCCACCAACGCGTTGAACGTGTGGAAAAATTCTTCCTGCGTCGAATCCTTGCCGGCGATGAACTGGACGTCATCCACCATAAGAACATCGACAGAGCGGAAAATCTGTTTAAAATCAATCATCTGACGATCACGCAACGCCTGAACAAAGCGATACATAAACTGTTCGGCAGAGAGGTAGAGAACCCGAAGCTCGGGGTCGCGTTCACGGATTTCATGGGCGATGGCGTGCATAAGGTGGGTCTTGCCTAGGCCAACGCCGCCATAAAGGAACAAAGGGTTAAAGGTCACGGGGCCACCTTCGGCCACGCGGCGTGCAGCAGCATGGGCCAGTTCGTTCGGCTTCCCAACGACGAAATTATCAAATGTAAAACGCGAATCGAGCGGCGCACCGGGCAGTTCATCGGCGCGAGGCTCCGGGCTTGGTGCAGCGGCTTGTGCAGGTTCACCGGATTTGACAGCCGGTTTCGCCGCAGGGGCCGCTGAAGACGCCCCCGTCTGATGCGGCTCGACTTTGAACTCTACACGAGACGCGGTTTCATTTGCGGCTTTGAGGTGAAGCAGGATCGTATCGGAAAAGTTACGAGAGACCCAATTCGCCATAAAACTTGTCGGCACGGAGAACACCGCCACGCCATTATCTACTGTTTTGAGTTCGAGCGGCTCGATCCAGTTTGCGTAGTTATTGCGGCCCACGCTTTCAAGAAGTTGCTGCTTAACACGTCCCCACGTATCGTTTTTCATTTTCTTTTTTCGACCCATTATCGATATTCGTTATCGTTTTTATGTCACCAACGCTTTGCAAGCGTCGGACCCCTGCGGTTGCCCGCAAAGATCACGGCTCGTGCGTTTCGAATCGCCTTGAGTCTACGGGACGGACAAGACCATCGGCCACGCGACACCCTCACAAGTCGCGTGTTGCCGACACCGGCTCCCATAATTCGTGTCCCGTTCAAAACCTGTCACAGCACCAAGACCTCACTCTTCGGCGCACAGGCTCCACAACGACAACACGGTTTTTTGCGGACAGACCGGCTGGTCATTTGCTTTGAAAGCATGATCAGGCACGGACAGCCATAATCCGGATACCCCTATCCGTAATATGACCTCAGGGACGTGCCATTGAATTTCCCGGATCGAAGATACGGCAGCGCACCTTCTCAAGATCCTAGAATTTGAACGACACGATTCTGAATGTCCCCCCAAGACGACGTGAATCGCATGGACAAGCTAGCAACCTGTCGAGCAGAGTCGCAATCTATCTTCGCGCTTGACTCTGTCTTTACGAAAACCGAATCCAGATTCCTCAATAACGAGCCGTTCAACGTGGCGGTTTTGCCTCATTCGAGCGGGCATAGAATATTTTTTCGGTCAGGGGAATTGCGCTAACAGCGCCGGATTTGCTAGCCGCGTTTTTCTCGAAAGATTCGCTGCACCTGCGCAATAAACAGAACGTATTCACGGAAAATGCGCATAAAAAAACGCGCCCTCAGGCGCGTTTTCATCATAGTATCAATGCAATGCGTTTAGCCGAGAGCCTTAACGCGTGCTGCAAGACGGGAAACCTTGCGGGATGCTGTGTTCTTATGAACCACACCTTTGGTCACACCGCGCATCAGTTCCGGCTGAGCGGCTTGCAGAGCGGCTTTCGCTGCGGCCTGATCGCCAGATGCAATCGCTTCTTCAACTTTGCGCAGGTAGGTGCGGATACGGGAGCGACGGGCTTTGTTGATGTCGGTGCGACGGACGGCCTGACGGGCGCGTTTTTTGGACTGGGGCGTATTAGCCATGATCTATTCCTCTTCGAGGTCGTGTTACAATTTCGATTGCGCGAACGGCCTCGCCACCCTTTCGGGGAGGATTATCATAGCCTAAAGCGGGCTCCACGCGCATGTAAGGCGTTCCTTTAGGCGAGAATCACCCGAAAGGAAAGCCTGTTTTTCACTTATCCACGCCCGATCACTTGTCGCGGAACTGCGGCTCGCGTTTTTCCGCAAAGGCCGCCATGCCTTCTTTCTGGTCTTCCGTCGCAAACAAGCCCTGAAAGCTCGCGCGTTCAAAGCGCACCCCCTCGGCCAGCGTCATCTCGTAGGACCGGTTCACCGCCTCTTTCGCTGCCGCCACGGAAATCGCACTTTTCTCTGCGATCTTGTCCGCGACAGATACCGCTTCCTCAACCAGCTTTTTGGCCGGAACAATACGCGACACAAGCCCCGCACGCTCGGCTTCCTCGGCTTCCATGAACCGTCCGGTCAGAATCATTTCCATCGCCTTGGACTTCCCGACAAAACGGGTCAGGCGCTGTGTCCCGCCAATACCGGGGATGATACCAAGGTTGATTTCCGGCTGCCCGAATTTCGCATTATCCGCAGCAAGGATGAAATCGCACATCATCGCCAGTTCGCAACCACCGCCCAGCGCATACCCCGCGACAGCCGCAATCACAGGCTTGCGGGTGGCTGTGATCCGGTCGGCATCATCCGCAAACAACCGCTCCGACGCCAGATCTGCATAGGATTTCTCCGACATTTCCTTGATATCGGCGCCTGCGGCAAAGGCTTTCTCCGATCCGGTGATCACAATGGCGCGGACTTTCGGATCAAGATCCGCCTTAGACAGCGCATCCGCCAGCTCCGCGAGCAATTCGGAATTGAGCGCATTGAGCGCCTCGGGCCGGTTCAGCCGGATCAATTCGACATTGTCCTTGGTCTCGATAAGAAGCGTTTTGTAGGCCATATCGCCCTCCGGTTCTGGTCTATGCGGGGGAGTCCTAACATCTGACCCGAACGGATCAAGTCATCTTTGACAGCTTGGACAAAAGAAGCTGGAACGCCCCGATTGCGTGATTCTTTTAATTTCGGATGCACAATCCGGCGTCACACAAGGCTGCCCCTCGCGACCGTAAACACGGAAATTATGCTGGAAATAGCCAAGCTCACCGTCAGCCTGCCGGAAATCCTTGAGCGAAGACCCGCCCGCGTCAATCGCCTCCAGCAACACCTCGCGAATGATCGGGACAAGCGCGGCAATCCGCGCCTCAGAGATGCGAGAGGCCTTGCGCGCCGGATGAATCCCCGCGCGAAACAACACTTCGCAGACGTAGATATTGCCCAACCCCGCGACGATATGCTGATCCAGAAGCGCCGATTTGATCGGACTGTTCTTGCCCTTGAGCGCGGCAATCAGGTGCTCTTCGCTAAAACTGTTGCCCAAAGGCTCGGGCCCCAGCTTGGCCAGAAGCGGATGCGTTCCCTCCGCACCCGTTGGCATGAGGTCCATCGCGCCGAAACGCCGCGGGTCGTTAAAGGTGATGCGCGCGCCATTTTTCATGTGAAACACCACATGATCGTGCTTCCCCTGTGCCGGATGCTCGTGAACAAACTGCCCGAGCGGATCGCCGGACACAGTCATCCGCCCCGACATACCAAGATGAATCAAAAGCGTCTCCGCGCTGTCGAGATCGGCAAGGATGTATTTCGAACGCCGCCGCAACTGCAAAACCGTGGCTCCGGTCAGCCGCTCCGCCATCCGTTCGGGAAACGGCCAGCGCAAATCAGGCCGGTTCACATCGGCGCGCAGGATCTTCTCTCCCGTCATCGAAGGTTCCAACCCGCGACGAACCGTCTCGACTTCTGGCAATTCCGGCATTTTGGCCCCTTCGCTTTGCGACATGCGATTGTCACGCCCGACATGAGCCCTATAAGAAGAGTGAGTTTCGAGAAAGGTTCAAGAGCGATGAGCGAGAACGGCAAAACCACCCATTTCGGTTTCAAGGACGTGGCCGAAGATCAGAAGGCAGATCTCGTCCATGGGGTGTTCACCTCCGTTGCCTCGAAATACGACATTATGAACGATGTCATGTCGATGGGCATTCACCGCGTCTGGAAAGATGCCATGATGGACTGGCTCGCGCCGCGCCCCGGACAGCGTCTTCTGGATGTTGCGGGCGGGACTGGCGACATTTCCTTCCGCTTCCTGAAACGTGCACCGGGGGCAGAATCCGTTGTGCTCGACATGACAGAATCAATGCTAGTCGAAGGGCGCAAACGTGCCGAAGCCGCGCAAATGGCCGACAGTCTCGACTGGGTCACGGGCGATGCGATGCAGCTTCCGTTCGAGGATAACCAGTTCGACGTTTACACCATCTCCTTTGGCATTCGTAACGTCACACGCATTCAGGACGCCCTGTCCGAAGCCTACCGCGTTCTCAAGCCGGGTGGACGCCTCATGGTGCTGGAGTTTTCGCAACTGCCCAACCCGATGATGCAGAAAGCCTATGATCTCTATTCGTTCAACGTCATTCCCCGCATGGGCCAGATGATCGCGGGCGACCATGACAGTTACCAGTATCTTGTGGAAAGCATCCGGAAATTCCCCGATCAGGACACATTTGCACAGATGATCCGCACCGCCGGATTTTCCAACGTCAAATATCGCAATTTGACCATGGGCATTGCGGCCCTGCATTCCGGGTGGAAACTCTGATGCGCGGACCTCACAACATCTGGCGGCTCATCCGCACCGGCGCAACGATGGAACGCACAGGCGCGATGACGCAGGCTATGGACGCTATGGACGCGCCGAAAGCTCTTCGTGTTATGGCTCGCACTCTGGCGTGGCCGTTCCGGTGGTTGGGCTACAAGGGCGATCCGAACCTGCCGCCGGTTACGCGCGCGATCACAGCGCTGGGGCCGGCCTATATCAAATTCGGCCAGATTCTCTCGACCCGCCCTGATGTTGTCGGGGTTGATCTTGCGAAACAGCTTCAGGTGCTTCAGGACCGGATGCCACCCTTCCCGCGAGATGCGGCCATCAAAACCATCGAGGCCGAGCTCCAAGCGCCGATTTCCGACCTGTTTTCCGAATTTTCGGAACCGGTTGCCGCCGCCTCGATCGCACAGGTCCACAAGGCCGTCCGCGCGGACACGGGCAAAGCCGTTGCGGTCAAAGTACTTCGCCCCGGTATCGAAAAAGCATTCCGCACTGACATTGATGCCTTTTACTTTATGGCTTCGGTCATCGAGTTTTTCTCTCCGGCGTCACGCCGCCTGCGCCCCACCGATGTGATCGCGCATTTTGAAGGGGTCGTGCATGGTGAGCTGGATCTGCGACTGGAAAGCGCCTCTGCCTCCGAATACGCGGCCAACACGGCAAAAGACGAAGGGTTTTCCGTCCCTGCTGTCGATTGGAACCTGTCCGCCAAACGGGTGATGACACTCGAATGGGTCGAGGGGATTACTGCATCCGACATCGACGAGATCGTTGCGGCGGGTCATGATCGCTCCAGCCTCGGTCCACGGGTCTTGCAGATGTTCCTGACCCATGCGCTGCGTGACGGTTTTTTCCATGCAGACATGCACCAAGGCAACCTCAAGGTCGCCCCGAATGGTGATATTGTCGCGCTGGATTTCGGCATTATGGGCATGCTCGACGAGTATACACGACGTGTTTACGCCGAGATTTTGTATGGCTTTATCAAAAAAGACTACAAACGGGTTGCCGAGGTCCATTTTGAAGCGGGCTACGTGCCTGCGGATCGTGATGTGGACGAGTTCGCCCGTGCGCTGCGTGCTGTGGGCGATCCGATTTTCGGCATGGATGCCAGCCGTATTTCTATGGCGCGCCTTTTGTCCTACCTGTTCGAAGTCACCGAACGGTTCGGGATGCAGACCCGCACGGAACTCATTCTTTTGCAGCGCACCATGGTGGTGGTTGAGGGCGTTTCCCGCTCGCTTGATCCGCATATCAACATCTGGGAAGTCTCCAAACCCGTGGTCGAAGAATACATCAAATCCAATATTGGCCCGCGTGCGCTCAGTCGTGACTTGCTGCGAACCGCGACTGTTCTGGCCCGTTTCGGCCCGCGCCTGCCGCAACTGGCCGAATCTCTCCTGATCGCCCAGAGCAAGGCCAATGAAGAGCCCGCCAAGCCGTCAAACTATTGGCAAGCCGCTTGGCTGGTCGCGGGCGGAGTGGTGTCTGCCGGTCTCGGCGCGGCAGCGATGCTTATCTTTGGTTAAGGCTTGTCACGCAAAGCGTTAATCTCGGCCTCAAGCGCTTGCTTGTAAATAGCTTCCCCTTGCGCGGCCTTCCATGCGCAATAGGCGGCCATGCGCCAGTGGTAGTAAGGTTCAAGCGCCCGATACCTCGCTATGGTTTCCGTGTCGGGATAGCCCTGAAGCGCCTCGACCTCGGCTTCCGGCGTCAACGGCTCCATGCCATAAACCACATGCATCGCAGGCGAGAGCGCAATCGCCAGATCGGCGGTTGCATCGCCACATGCGGGACATTGCCAATCAATCAGAACACGCTCCGAACCTGCAGCAATGACATTCGCGGGCACTGGGTCACCATGTAAGAAAACATCAGCTCCGGTTGCCATGTCTTCCGGCTCCGGCATGTGACGCAAAAGCCAACCCGCCTCATATGTTGCCAGCCCCGACAGGAAATCCATACCTTCACGCAACAGCCCCTCGGACGTAACACAAACCCGTCGCGCGGTCGCAATCGGCTTGAGACTATGAAGACGCGCAAGCACCCGCATCGTTGCCGCATCGGTTGCCGCGACCCTCTCTCCCTCGACATACCGATAGACCAGACACATTCCGCGACGGGTCTCAAAAGAGGTCACGAATTCCGGTGCCAACCCTGTTCCGTGCAAGGTTTTCAGGGCTGAAACCTCTGCCGACGCCTCATTCGGAAACAAGCGATTACCCCGCGCGGGATCGAAAAGTTTGAACACCCGATCCTCCGCACCAACGCGCAAACGCCAGGACCGATTGCTCCGCCCGCCGGAAAGAGGTTTCCACTCCTGCGGCGCGCCGTAATTCTGTGTCGCAAAGGCCTGTAACGCATCAGGCACTTCATCAGGGTTGTGTTTCACATGCGCGACCTTCAACTCAACTGGTGACCGGCACAAACCCAAGCACAAGCAAGATCACAGCCGCGATCAGCCCGTAAATCCAGAGCTGTGCACGCGGCCCTTCGGCTTTCCAAACGCTGCGATAGCGGTAGCCCGCGAGGCAGGCAATCACGAAGAGAATCGTTGCCGTTACAGGCGTAAGCGACAGCGGCGATCCGGTTAGAGCTTCAATCAAAACGGGTCTCCCGGCTGGAAAAAGTTTACTCAGGCGCGAATCTCTCTACCCTAAGAGACACCTTAGGGAGGAAAAGACATGCCAGCTTCATACACACCAAAGACGCGGGGAGCCATGGCGCATGAACACAGCCATAGTCAAACCGTCGAAACCAACACGACCGCCGCAGAGGCCACTGTCGCGGATGTTCTGGCGCAGAAGGGCGCTGACATTTTTGCCGTCAAACCGCTCGACACCATCAAAAACGCCGTCGAACTGATGCGCGACAATCGCATCGGGATTGTTCTGGTCAAGGATGCGCAAGACGCATTGGTTGGCGTCCTGTCCGAACGCGACATCGTGCGCCAGCTTGCGGATACGCCGGGTCAGACCCTGCCCAAAACCGTGGCCGACCTGATGACGCGCGACATTGAAACCGCGACATCTCAGGAACAGCTTGTAAGCGTTTTGCGTCGCATGACTGACGGACGGTTCCGGCACATGCCCGTGATAGACGACGGGGCACTGGTGGGGCTCATCTCCATCGGGGATGTGGTGAGCTACCGCCTGGCCGCGCTGGAATACGAAGCTTTGAAGCTCAAGCAACTGATTGTCGGCTGAAATCCGAACGCAGGCCGCAATATCAGCGTGTCTGTTTCTATCGCGCGGACGCGCTATGTGCGCTGAACCACGTCAGAAGGCTTGACGCCCGCCCGAATGAATGCCAGCACTAGCGCACGAATAGCGACAGGGGCGCTCGGAAGTTTTCCGGGCTGAGACGAACCCTTAGAACCTGAACCGGATAATGCCGGCGGAGGGAGGCGCGTAAGACGATTGCGGGCTTTTACTCGGTGCCTGCGCTCCTCTTTCGATCTCCTTTCCGACCTGCGCGAGAGGAGATTACGATGGAAGACTTGGGCCAATCGCTTGACCATATGCGGCACAGCGCGCCGCTGGTTCATAATATCACCAATTACGTCGCGATGAATGTCATGGCGAATGTCATGCTCGCCGCCGGTGCATCGCCCGCGATGCTACATGCCCGCGAAGAGGTAGAGGAATTTGCGGCCCTTGCGCAGGCTATCACGATCAACATCGGCACCCCCTCCCCCGCGTGGGCCGAGGCGATGGAAATGGCCGCCAAAACCGCCAACGCGCACAAGACCCCGTGGGTGTTTGATCCGGTTGCGGTCGGCGCCACCGCCTATCGTCGCGAACTCGGACCACGGCTTCTTGCACTGTCGCCCAGTGTGATTCGGGGCAATGCCTCCGAAATTCTGGCGCTTGCGGGCGTGGGCACCGCAGGAAAGGGTGCGGATGCAACAGATACTGTCGATGCGGCCCAAACCGCCGCTCGCGATCTGGCGCGCCAAAGCGGCGGCATTGTTGCGGTCACGGGACCGGTTGATTTCGTCACAGACGGGGATCGCACGGCCCTCATCGCAAACGGACACGAGATGATGCCGCGCATCACGGCACTGGGGTGTTCTCTGAACGGAATCATCGGCGCGTTTCTGGTCGGTCAGAACCCGTTCGACGCCACCGTGTCCGCGCTAGCCTATTACGGTTTGGCCGGTGAGCTGGCGAGCCAGAGGGCAGAGGGGCCGGCCTCGTTCCAGACAGCCTTTATCGACGCGCTCTACCAGCTTGATCCGGCGACATTGACACAAGGCGCGAGGGTCACGGTGCAATGACACTCCCGATGATCCCGCCCCTTTGTTTTATCACCGAAGCTGCGGACAGTCCCTCCATGCTCGCCCAATGCCGCGCTGCCGCCAAAGGTGGCGCAGGGTGGATACAGTTGCGTCACAAGACCTTGCCTGACGCCGAGTTTGCTGCGCTGGCCCGTCAGATCACGGCGGAAATCGCACCATACGAGGCCAAGCTTCTGGTGAACGACCGCATAGACGTGGCCATCGAGGTTGGGGCGCCGGGGCTGCATATCGGGCAAGGCGATGGCGACCCCGCCGAGATTCGCCGCCGCATCGGTTCCGGAATACTGCTCGGCCTTTCTGTCGAGGAGGCCGAACATATCCAAGCCGTGCCGGACGGAGTTGATTACCTCGGGGTCGGGCCGATTTATACAACCGGATCGAAACCCGACCACGCGGCCCCTATCGGGGTCGAAGGCTTTGCCGAGATCGCGTCTCTGACCTCCCTGCCCTGTCTCGCCATCGGCGGCGTCACAGAGCGTGATGCCGCAGCGATCAAACGCGCCGGTGGGGCCGGACTGGCCGTCATCTCCGCCATTTCCCGCGCCCCTGACATGGAAGCCGCAACCCGCACACTTCTAAACGCATGGAGAGAAGCATGATCCCGAACATCCTGTCGATTGCAGGGTCCGATTGTTCCGGCGGGGCCGGTATTCAGGCGGACATCAAATCCATTTCGGCCAATGGCGGTTATGCGATGTCTGTCATCACCGCCCTGACCGCCCAGAACACGCGTGGCGTCTCGGCTGTCAGCCTGTGTGACACAGGAATGATCGCCGCCCAGATCGCCGCCATTCGTGACGACATCCGCATTGACGCCATCAAGATCGGTATGCTGGGAGATGCGCAGATCATCGACTGCGTGGCACAGGGCATTTCCGGTCTGGACTGCCCCGTAGTGCTCGACCCTGTGATGGTGGCCAAGGGCGGGGACCGTCTGTTGCAGCAAGAGGCCGTTTCTGCGCTCCGTAGCCTTCTGCCGCAAGCCACGCTCATCACCCCCAACCTGCCCGAAGCCGCCGACCTTCTGGACTGTGACGAAGCCAGCACAACCCGCGAAATGCAGGCACAGGCACAGGCCCTGCTCGACCTTGGACCCGAGGCGGTTCTGCTCAAAGGCGGGCATCTCGGCGGCACTGACAGTCCCGACCTTTTGCTCACGCGCAAGGGTGGGATAGAAGTTTGGTTCGAAAGCCCCCGCCTTGCGACGAAGAACACCCACGGAACGGGCTGCACCTTTGCCTCGGCTCTGGCGACCTACCTTGGCGCAGGGCTGACGCTTGAGGAAGCCGCACAACGCGCAAAAGCCTATATCAGCGCGGCCATCGCGGCGGCGGACCAACTCCACGTCGGATCGGGTCATGGCCCCGTCCATCATTTCCACTTTCTGAAAGACAGCACACAATGAGCTTTACCCAAGAACTGGCCGCGCACACCCAAGAGCTACGCCAGCAGATTCACGCGATGCCCTTCAACCGTGCTTTGGCGGATGGCAGTCTGTCGCCGGGGATTTTCCAAGGCTACATCATTCAGGATGCCCATTACCTAGAAGGCTTCGCCCGCGCCCTCTCTCTGGCGGCCTCCAAGGCCCCCGATGCACAATCCATTGCGCAGCTTGCAGGTTCTGCCACCGGAGCCATCGCGGTCGAACGCGAACTGCACGCGCATTATATGGGCCTGTTTGGTGTCACATCTGGCGATTTCGAAGGAACCGATGTGTCAGCCGCCTGCGATCACTACGTCTCTTTCCTGCTCCGCTCCGCCGCGATCGGAGAGTTCCCCGAAGCGGTCACGGCTCTTTTGCCCTGTTTCTGGATCTATCGCGATATCGGCAAGGAAATCGCGCAAACCAGTCGCGCGGACAATCCCTATAGCGCATGGATTGCCACCTATTCCGGCGAGGCTTTTGACCAGAGCGTTCAGCGTATGCTCGATCTCGTCAACAAGGTGGCGGATGATGCAAGTGACGCGACCCGCGCGCGAATGCATCACGCTTTTCAACGGAGTTGCTGGCACGAATGGCGGTTCTGGGACAGTGCCTATCATCGGGAGGGCTGGAAACAGCCGCACACTGAAGATGCGGTGACGGGCTAACGAGAGCGCGTCACGCCCTCATCAGAAATCCCCTGGTGCGCATTGCAGGCAGACAAGCCCTTCGGCGCGCCAGGCCTCCACAACAGAACTACGGTCGTCGATCACAAGCCAAGGGATCAACCCGTCGGCCTTCATCTCCGACAAGGCACGGCGTTTGACGTCCGGATCGCTCGCCTCGTCCTGATCCTCGGCCCGCAAATAGATACCATCGAACGGCAGATCATGTTTGCGCAGCCACGCAATCGTATGCTCCGCCCAGCCTCGCGGCCGGCCCGAACAGATCACAATGGTTTCGCCGCTGTCCTTCAGACGCCGCATAAGTTTCGCGACGGGGGCAATCAAAGGCGCATCAGCCATCGCATCGTGAAACGCATCCCATTGCTTTTCGACCCCATGCACAAGATGGCCGAGCAGTCCGGCGTCAAACTCCGCCAGCGTGCCATCAACATCAAAAACGACACAGGGTTTGGCTGGATTTGTCATAACTCTTTTTCCTCGAAGGTTTCTCCCGTCCTCTCGAACAGGATCGGTGTTGCGTTGGGCGGGCGTGTCCCGACATCGCCTGTGGTCCAAAGCACACGCGCGGCGCGGATCACGCCGGAATGGCACACAAGAACCGGCAATCTGTTCTGTGACGCCGTGCAAATTTCCGTGATTGCCCGCTGGATTCGAGACAACATGGCGGGCCAGCTTTCGCCGGATTCCGGCGTATCTTCGCGCGCAGGTTGCTGATCCAGAGAACGCATTTCAAAAACGCCCCAGTCGCGTTCCCGCAACCCGTCGTGACGCGTAAATTCCCGATCCGGAAAGGCCAGTTTGCAGGTCTCCTGCGCCCGCGACATCGGGCTTGCATAAAGCGCAATCGGCTCCGGCCAGTCTCGACGGGACAGGTCACGCGCTTGTTGCCTGCCGCGCTCGGTCAAGGGCACATCGGTGCGCCCCGCGATGATCCCGTCCGCATTGGCCGTGGTCTCGCCGTGGCGGATCAAACAAAAACTTCCTGACGGCAAAGGTGCGATCATAGCCGCACCGGATCATGCAGGAAAATCTCCACACCGAGATCTTCGACCAGATAGTCTTCGGGCTGCGCACAAAAGGCAGGCGCAAAGCGTTTCGCGCCGAGGCGTTCGAGCATCCTGACCTGATCGCGCAACGGCGGGTGCACATTCCAGCGCTGGAAATATCCCCCTGGCACAGCACAGATGCCGCGTGCATGGGCGGTCATGTGGCCTGTGAAAACCACATGCGCATCGCGGCCCAAACGCCCGCTTTCGTTCCATGCCCGCACATAGCCCCAAGCGGCACCGCCATCGGCATTGGGTGTATCGCAGATAAGAAAACGCGCCTGTTCCATCGGACCACGTTCCAGAAGCGGCGCGATTTCCTGCACATCGGAGCTAAGCGTCTGGCTGGCAAGCGCGGCTCTTAAAGCGGCCTGACATTCAGGATCGAGCATCACGCTTTCGACCCCGAAGCGCCGGATCAGATGCAGGGCCATTTCACCGGCCCGACCGGACGGTGGCACCGGTAAAAGCACCTGCCCGTGCAAACCGTCCAGCAAGGCATCCAGCGCCGCGAACCGCTCTGACTGGGGCACATCGTCCAGATGATAGGAACAATCCAAAATAGCCGTCGCAGCAGCGGGCGGAGGGTCAAATGGGAACCAGTCGGATTCCTCGGACCAGTCCCCCGAATAGAAAAACCCCTCGCCCAGCGCGAAATGCATCCAGACCCCGCCCATCGCATGACCATTGCGTCCGGTGGTGAGCGTCACACCGTCGATGACTGTTTCCCCTTGCTCGGGCAAAAGATGCACTTTGGCCGCGGGAGGCAAGGACTTGGCCGTCTGGGGCGTGGCATAGATCGGCAGCCCCGCCTCAACCGCATGGGAGGCCCCGCCGATGTGGTCGATATGGTCATGGGTGATAAACACCGCTTCCGCACCCTTGAGCCATTCGGGATTGAAATGTGCATTGGCCTCGGGACCAAAACCGCAATCCAGAAGCCAGATGCGATCCTCCAAGGTCAGTTGCATACATGCGGGGCCCTTGTCCCCGATGCCAGAGAGTAATCTTACAGTTTGCATTTAGTCCTCTGAAAAAGCCCAAGGGGTTGTAATGGTCAGGCCGAGCTGTGCGCCGACATCGAATTTCGCCCGCGTTTCCGCCAAAAGCCGCGTGCCGCATTCGGACACGGTTTCCAGCAGATATTTGCCGCCCAGATAAGTGACCCGCGCCACCTTGGCCCGCAGATCACCCGTCTCCGCGATGCTGAGGTTTTCAGGCCGCAGGCAAACATGGCTGACACGCGGTTTCGCCGGATCAGTTTGCACAGCAACCTCCGTGCCCAAAATCTGCGCGCGAAGTTCCTCGCCCCTCCGCGCGAGTCCCTCCACAGGCACCACAGCTCCACGCCCGACGAACTCCGCCACAAAGCGGTTCTTCGGACGTTCATAGAGGGTTTGGGGCGTATCAAATTGCTGGATTCGGCCCTGATCCATCACCGCAATCCGGTCGGCCATCGCCATCGCTTCGGCCTGATCATGGGTGACATAGACCATGGTTGCGCCGGTGCGTTTGTGGAAATCCGTGAACACCCCCTGCATCGAAGCCCGCAGCGCCACATCCAGATTGGCGAGCGGCTCGTCAAGCAAGACAGCGCAGGGATCAGACACGAGACACCGCGCCAGCGCCACCCGCTGCCGCTGCCCGCCGGAGAGATCGGATGGCATACGATCCGCATATTCGCCCAGCCCCGTTGCCGCGAGGGCGGCGTCTGTCTGTGTTGCTATGTCGGCTTTGGAAAACTGCCGGATTTCGAGTGGATAAGACACATTGCGGCGCACGGACATATGCGGCCAGAGCGCGTAGGACTGGAACACAAAGCCGATGTTGCGCTCTTCGGGCGGCATCATCACGCCTGTGTCAGCATTGGCCATGTCACGCCCGCCGATGCGGATTTGTCCACGGGTCGGAAGTTCGAACCCCGCCAGAATCCGTAGCAACGTGGTCTTGCCACAGCCCGATGGCCCCAGAAGCGCGATAAATTCACCATCTTCGAACCGCGTGGTGATGTCTTGTAACGCAGGCGTGCCCGCGAATGTTTTGCCGACAGAGGACAGGTCTATGTCTGCCATGGGACAACTCCTTTGGGAAAACGGCGCGACAACAGCTGGATCACCGCCATAAGCGCCATGACCACCAGCACGATGGTCATGGCAAGCGCGCTGGCCATCGCTGTTTCGCCGCTGTCATCGAGATTGAAAATCACCACGCCAAGCGTCTCTGTGCCCGACGACCACAAGAGCGCGGAAACCGTAAGTTCATTAAATGCGGTGAGAAAAACAAGAATCGCCCCCGCCGCCGCAGCCGGAGCCGAAAGCGGCAGGATCACATCGCGCAGACGACGGAACAAAGAGGCCCCGACCGATTGCGCCGCCTCATTCATGGCCGGATCAAGTTGCTTCAGACTGGCCTGCACAGGGCGGAACATGACCGCGAAAAAACGTGCAAGATAGGCGAGGAAGATGATCCAAATCGTGCCGTAGAGCGTGGCTTCGGTAAATGGCAGCTTGATGAGCAGAAGGATCATCGCAATCGACAGAACAACCCCTGGAAGCGCGTAGGGCAGATCCAGAAGACTGTCGAACAGTCGCGAGAGCCGTGTTTTGTGCCGCTCCATCAACCACGCCAGAGGCAGGCAGACCATCATCAGAACCAGCGAAGCCCCAATCGCCAGACTGAAGGAATTGACAAAGGCCCGCGATGTCGAAGGCTGGCGGAACAAAACCTCATGCCATGCGGCGAAAGTCACCGTGTCCAAGCCCAAGGCAACGCCATATGCGGGCACCAAGGAGGTCGCAAACAGTCCCGACATCGGCAACACGAGGATCACAAGAACCACAGCCCAAAGCAAAAGCTCCACCGGCAGACGTGCCGCGCCCAACGGAATGGCAAGCGGTCGGGAGGTGGCTCCCACAAGATGCAGTTTCTGACGGCTCTGAAAGAAACGCTGTAACAGAATACCGATCACGGCCACCGCTCCGATCAGCATGGCGAGAACAGAGACTTCGGCCAGCACGGTTGTGCCCATTCCTGCAAGCTTCTGATATACTAATGTCGGAAGCGTCACATAGCCCGCAGGTATCCCCAACATGGCCGGAATACCGAAATTGCCCAGCGCGGTGACAAAGGTGATCGCCGTCCCTGCGGCCAGACTCGGCAATGTCAGAGGCATCACCACCTGCCACCATGTGCGCAGCCCCTTGGCGCCGCTGACACGAGCCGCCTCGACCACTTCTTGCGGGATCGAGCGCAGCCCTGCACGAAGGGTCAGAAAAATGATCGACATATGCTGGATACCCAAGAGCACGATGATACCTTCTGCCGAATAGAGCGGTTGCGGCGCGCCCAGCGGCGGCGCGATACCGAGCGTTTTCAACAGGACCGAAGATGGCCCCATGATCTGCGTCCATGACAGCGCGGTGATTTGGGGCGGGATCATCATCGGGATCATCAGGCAAAAGACCAACGCCGCCTTGGCGCGCAAATCTGTCAGCGCGACCAGAAAGGCAAACGCCGCGCCAAGCACCAGCGACAGGACAGTGCCCAGACCCGCAGTGACGAGCGAATGTTTGAGCGCACTCATCGTCGAGGGTTTTGACAACACGTCACCCATCAAGGACAGGCTCGGCACACCCTGATCCGTCACCCCTTCGACAAAGAGGCGCAAGACAGGGGCCAAGGTCAGACAAATCGCGACAATCAGAATCGCGGAGAGCAGCCGACCTTCGGACCGGCTGCCTCCCATTTGCATCGAGACGCCCATCACTCGGCGCCGAAAAGCTCTGCGAAACGGGCCTTGTTGGCCTCGGCATTTTCCAGTGCAGTGGCCGGATCAAATGCCATCAGCTTGATGTCCTCGCGGGCGGGTAAACCTTCGGGCACACCCATGCCGTCGCGTGCCGGAATATAGCCCATGTCGAGGACTAGGTCCTGCCCCTCTTGGCTGATCAGGAAATCGACGAACTTCTGTGCGCCGTCCATATTCTTCGCAGTAGACAGGATAGCCACAGGCTCGGTCACATAAGACACACCCTCTTCAGGGAAGACGAAATCAACCGGAGAACCGTCCGCCTTGTTCCGGATGGCGAGGAAGTCCACGACCATACCGTAAGACTTTTCACCGGACGCCACCGCTTTGAACGTGCCGCCGTTGCCACCTTGGGCGCGGGCATCATTGGCCGCCAGATTTTCATAATAGTCCCAGCCAAGGCTCTCGTCGCCCGTCAGCGTGGCGAGATGGATCAGCGCAGCACCCGAATACAGCGGCGAGGGCATGGCGATCTGGCCTTTGATGGCCGGATCCACGAGATCGGTCCAAGAGGTCGGCGCGGTTTCAACACCTGTGTTATACACGATGCCGGTGGTGATGAGCTTGGTGGAGTAGTAGTAACCCTCCGGCGAATAGAGAGCTGCGTCATAGTTTGCGGCCTCCGGCGACTGATACGCGGCCAAAAGCCCCTCCTGCGCCATGCCTTCCAGCGTGACCGTATCGGCAATCAAAAGCACGTCAGGTTGCGGATTGCCCGCTTCGATTTCCGCGCGCAGACGGGCCATGAGCTTGGTCGTGCCGTCACGCACCCAGTCCACCTCTGTGCCCGGATTGGCCGCCATAAAGGCATCGACAGTCTTCTGTGCATCGGCATTGGGCTGGGAGGTGTAAAGCGTGATCGTATCGGCCATGGCGGTGCTGGCCATGAGGGCAAAAGCGGTGGTGGTGAGGAAGGACTTCATCGGGCTCTCCTGAGGGTTTTGCTTTCGTTCGAAAGTAATTCACGAGAGCCTTATTCCTCCGGAGTGCTAAGGTTTTGTGACAAAACTGTAACTTTTTTAATGATATTGCGCGGGATTTGTTTCCTTTCTACCATCTCCGCAAGCACAGTTTGTTTTCGAAGGAAAATCATGAAGCGGCTGGATATGACAGAGCGGCGCGATCGTATCATTGCGCTCTTGTCGGAGAACGGAGAGTTGTCGGCTGCGGACCTGTCCGAACGTCTTGCCGTGTCGGTACAGACGATCCGCACCGATTTGCGCGATCTGGATGCGGCCGCGCTCGTGCAGAGGCGGAATGGCTCGGCACGCTTGCGGCAGCAAAGCGAGAATATCGGATACCTACCCCGCGAAAGCATATCGCGGCAGGAAAAACAGCGTATCGCATTGGCGGTGAAAAACCTGATCCCGAATGGCGCACGCGTTGCCCTTGGCACCGGAACCACGGTCGAACATTGCACACGTTTGCTGGCCTCTCACGAAGACCTGTTCGTTGTGACCAACAGTATCCACGCCGTCTGCGCCCTGCAAAATGCGCCAAGGGTCGTCGTCGAGATGGCAGGCGGAGCCGTGCGTATGCGGGACCTGGATATGATCGGCGTTCCGGCGTTAGAGTTCTTTGCGAAATATCGCGTGGATTATGCGATTTTCAGTTGTGGCGGTCTGTCGGAGGGCGGGACGGTGATGGACTATAACTCCGAGGAGATTTCCACACGAAAGGCCATCGCAGGTTGCGCGAACACAACGATTCTGGTCATGGATTCCGAAAAGTTCGGTCTCGATCTGGCCTGCCACCACGCGCATCTGCGCGATTATGACATGGTCGTCACCGGCGCACATTTGCCATATGATCTATTACGCGCCTGCGATCAATCCGGTTGCCGGATGATCAAGGTGTAAGCCATCCTCATGCCTGACACAAAGCAGCTTCTTCCCTCCATCCTTGCGCACATTGATTGCCCAACGATGTGACATCGGATAAAGCACATGTAACGTGAGGAGCCGCCCATGAGCATGAATACATTCGGACATCTTTTCCGCTTCACCACTTGGGGCGAAAGCCACGGGCCCGCTTTGGGGGCCACGGTTGATGGCTGCCCTCCCGGAATCGAGATCAATGAAGAGATGCTTCAGGTCTGGCTCGACAAGCGCAAACCCGGCACGTCGAAGTTCACCACCCAGCGAAAAGAGCCCGATCAGGTCGAAATCCTCTCGGGCGTGTTCGAGGGCAAAACAACAGGCACACCGATTCAGCTTATGATCCGCAACACCGATCAGCGCTCCAAGGATTACGGTGAGATCGCACAAGCCTTTCGTCCGGGCCATGCCGACATCACCTATTTCCAGAAATACGGTATTCGGGACTACCGTGGCGGCGGACGGTCCTCGGCGCGGGAAACGGCGGCGCGTGTGGCCGCTGGCGGAATTGCACGAGCCGTTCTGGCCGAATTGGTGCCTGATCTGGAGATCAAAGGCTACATGACGCAGATCGGCCCTCACGGGATCGAAGGCTCCCGCGACATGAGCGAAATCGACAACAATCCGTTCTGGGTGCCCTCCGCAAAAACCGCTGATATCTGGGCGGATTACCTGAGCGCCATTCGCAAAAACGGCTCCTCGGTTGGCGCTGTGATCGAAGTGGTCGCAAAAGGCGCACCTGCCGGTCTTGGTGCACCAATTTACGCCAAGCTGGACACGGATCTGGCTGCGGCGATGATGTCTATTAATGCTGTCAAAGCCGTTGAAATTGGCGAGGGCATGAAGGCCGCTTGCCTGACCGGCGAGGAAAACGCGGACGAGATGCGCATGGGGCCGGATGGTCCCGAGTTCGATTCCAATCACGCGGGTGGAATTCTTGGCGGGATTTCCACGGGACAGGACGTGGTGGTGCGATTTGCGGTCAAGCCCACTTCTTCAATCCTGACCCCGCGCAAGACCGTTACGAAATCCGGCAAGGAAACCGACCTGATCACCAAGGGGCGTCATGACCCCTGCGTCGGTATCCGTGCTGTTCCCGTCGGCGAAGCGATGATGGCCTGTGTCATTCTCGACCATCTTCTGCTGCATCGCGGGCAAGTCGGCGACGGTCCGCGTGGTCACATCGGCTAAGGAGATCGCGCGAGGCGTTAAAGCGTTTTTCGTTTAATCTGAATCAGACTGAGCGAGTAACGTTTCCACGCGGCATCGATGTTGCTGCGTTTCTCAAAAATTGAATACCTCAAATTTTTTTGAGAAACGCCTTAGAGAAATACGCCGGATCAAGTCAGGCCGCTTTCGTGGCCGGACCTTCTGTCAGAATCGCGTGGAGTGTGGCTGGCTCGCTATTGGCCCGCAGCTTGGCGCAAATGTCAGCATCGCGCATGGTGCGGGACACCAGGGCCAAGGCCTTGAGGTGATCAACACCCGATTCCGCTGGCGCAAACAATGCAAAGACCAAATCGACAGGCTGACGGTCCACAGCGTCAAAATCCATAGGGCTTTCAAGCCGCAGGAATGCACCGACGACAGAGTCCAGCCCCTCGATCCGCGCATGAGGCAGAGCAACGCCATGGCCCACACCAGTCGGGCCAAGGCTTTCGCGTTCCTGAAGCGCATCGACCGTCTCGTTCAAAGACAGATCATAGGCGCTTGCTGCAATCTCTCCCAGATCCTGAAACAAGCGCTTCTTGCTGGTCATTTTGCCCACAACCTTAACGGCCTGTGGATCCAAAATCTTCGAGATATCCATCTAAAAACTACCCGCCTCGACCCGTCGAGGCGGGTCGGTTTCATTAAGTCGCGTCGTTAGGGTCAATCCAGCCGATATTCCCGTCAGGGCGGCGGTAGACCACGTTCACTCCAGTTTTTCCTTCCTTGCGGAACACAAGGACCGGAGCTTCGGCAAGTTCCATCTGCATCACAGCTTCCCCTACCGTCAGGGTCGGAATCGATGCCTCCATCTCGGCAATGATCATCGGCTGCAAGCTTTCGGGCTCTTGCTCGTCTTCATGCTCCGATGCGGCGAGGATATACTGGGAACCGCCGAAGAGTTCAACCGGCTCCGAGCGCTCCTTGTGGTGGTCTTTCAACCGGCGCTTGTAGCGGCGCAGTTGCTTGTCCATTTTCTCGGCGCAGGCATCAAAGGCGGCGTAAATTTCATGCGCACGCGCACTGGCTTGTGCTGTCAGACCGGTCGACAAATGAACCACAGCCTCACAGCTGTATTCCGCCCCACTCTTGGAAAAAACGACATTCGCATCCGTCGGACGTTGTGCATATTTTTCCAGCACGGCGCCAAGCTCGGTTTTTACATGCGTTTGAAGCGCACTGCCGATGTCGATTTGTTTTCCGCTGATTTGGTACCTCATATGATACCTCCTTCTTTGTTCAGACCCGTCTTCCGACGCCTCCTCCGGCGTCCAAGAGTGGTCTTGGGGTTTTGTTTGAAGCGGGATGAGAATGCAAACGCTTGAGAGAGTGCCCAGACAGCTTGTCGGGGAGCTTTTCCGGCGCCTTGTGACGTCTACTGGTCGTGGCGCAGAGTGTCATTCTTACGTCATACATCTACTCTATTTGGCGTCAGAATCCGGGGGAATGTCAATCAAAACCCGCAGTTAAATCCGGAAATTGTCACCAAGATAAACGCGCCGCACAGTTTCATCGGCAACAATGTCTTCCTTGCTGCCGGACATCAGAACGTGCCCGTCATGCAAAATATAGGCACGATCGATAATTCCCAATGTTTCCTGCACGTTATGATCCGTAATCAAAACACCGATACCGCGGGTCTTGAGCGCGGAGACAAGCCCGCGAATTTCCGCCACCGCGATGGGGTCAACGCCGGCGAAAGGTTCGTCGAGCAGCACATAGGACGGATCAGACGCCAGACAGCGGGCAATTTCGACTCGCCGGCGCTCACCACCAGACAGCGACAGGGCCGGTGCGCGCCGCAGGTGGGAGATGGAAAATTCGGAGAGGAGGTCTTCCAGCTTTTCGCGCCGTAAAAGCGGGTCGCTTTCGGAGACTTCGAGAATGGCAAGGATGTTGTCCTCGACGCAAAGGCCCCGAAACACGGAGGCCTCCTGCGGCAGATAACCGACTCCGAGTTTCGCACGGCGATACATTGGCAAGAGCGTAATATCGCGCCCGTCCACGATCACCTCGCCGCCCTCCGGCATGACGAGACCCGCGATGGAATAGAAACACGTTGTCTTACCGGAGCCGTTGGGGCCAAGCAAAGCCACCACTTCACCGCGCTCCAGATCGAGAGAAACATCCCGGATCACGGTGCGCTTGCGATAGCCTTTGCGAAGATTGCGGACCTTGAGCCCCGAGGTGTCGCCCATCAGTCTTTTCCGGATTGCAGGATCGTTTTCACACGTCCATCCATCCGCCCTATGCCGGTGTTGAGATCAATCACCATGCGCTCGCCGGACAGGGCGCTGCTTTCCTGTGTCAAAAGCACGTTGCCCGTGAGCACCACTGTGCCTGATTCGAGATCATATTCCGCACGCTGGGCCTCCGCCGCCTCGCCCGCGTTGGTGATCGTAACGCCACCGGAAGCCAAAAGACGCGCAATCTCGCTACTCTCGCTAGCATAGACCACTTCAACCGTCTGCGCCGAAAGCCGCATACTCCCCTGTCCGATGATGACATTGCCGGAAAACAGCGCTTTTCCGGTGCCCTGATCCACGCTGAGTTGGTCGGACGTTACCTCGATCGGCAGGCTGCTGTCATGTTTGAGACCGCCGAACGCAATCTGCGTGCCTTGGGCCTGCGCAGGCAGGCTATAAAGGCCAAGTGTGCAAACCAGCGCGGCTGTGAAAGACATGGTACGAATGATTGTCACGGCAAAGTCCTCGAAAGTCAGGGCTGATATACCAGCTTTACACCGTCCTTGAAAACCAGAAGGTAGGCTTCTGTCCCGGCATCTTGTGAAATAACCATGGAACCCGCCGTCAAATCGCCCGCGGGGCCAATCGCATCGACGGTTCCGGGGCTTTCGACTTTCGAGATATCCAGCATCGTGGCTATCCGCTCCGAGGTGATCGTGTAGCCGGTTGAGGTTTCGATCTCGACATGGCCGGAAAGCTCGGCAACCTGACTGGATCCATCAATAACCCCATCGTCGGCCTTGAGCATTACCGACCCGTTTCCGGGCAATCGGAGCGCGCCGCGAATTGTGGTGGAATTGACCACATCTTCAGCGGAAAGATCGGGGCGCACCAAGTCGGCAGAGATTTCAAGCTCGGCACCATCCTGCGTGACCGTGGCAAAGGCCGGCCCCTCGACACGTTGTTCGCGGGCCAGCGTTTCAATGTCGACATCCGCATAGGGAATAGAGAGATCGACCTCGCGCCCGCGCGCGAACAGGAAAAGCGTGGCCAGAATCGCAAGACTGCCCAAAGGCAGGGCAACCTTGGCAAATGCCACGAATTTTGAATACCTGTTATCGAACCGCGCCATAAGGACGTCTTACACGACACCGGCGCGAAGGCAGTCCTGAATTTTCAAAATCCCGCAAGGCCGCCCGTCTTCGGCAGGATCCCGCACAAACAGACATGTGATGGCGCGTTCATCCATACGCGCAACGGCTTTTTCAGCCAGCGCATCAGGCGAAATGGTTAGCGGATCGGCGGTCATGATGTCGCCCGCCGTCTTTTCCAACAGCCCGTCGATATGGCGACGCAAGTCACCATCCGTAATGATCCCGCTCAGATGGCCTTCGGCGTCAACAACACCGACCACACCGAAACCTTTCGCGGACACGACCGAAAGAGCCTCCCGCATCGGCGTGTCGGCGGGCACCAAGGGCATATCGCTGTGCATAAGATCGCGCACTTTTGTAAGCCGCGACCCGAGTTTGCCGCCCGGATGCAGCACACGGAAATGATCGGCGGTGAAGGCACGGTGTTCCATCAGCGCAATCGCCAAAGCATCGCCCAACGCCAGCGTCATGGTGGTCGACGTGGTCGGCACGATGCCATGACCACAGGCTTCGGGCGCTTTGGGCAGGATAAGGGCCACATCACAGGCACGGATCAGCGTGCTGCCGGGGTTTGACGCCACACCGATCATCGGGATTTTAAACCGCCGCGTATAGGCAATGAGGTCGGCCAGTTCCGGCGTTTCACCGGAGTTGGAAAGGACAAGACAGATGTCGCCATCGCCGATCATGCCCAGATCCCCGTGGCTCGCCTCTGCCGGATGCACGAAATACGCAGGCGTTCCGGTCGAGGCCAAAGTGGCGGCAATCTTGCGCGCGATATGGCCGGATTTTCCCATACCTGTGACAATGGTGCGGCCCTTCGCTGAAAGGACGGTCTCAATGGCTTTGGTGAATTCCTCACCCAGACTGTCGGACAAAAGGCCCAGAGCTTCAGCTTCTTGAGCAATCACCCGTTTCGCCGTGGACAGAAATGCGTCGGATTTGGTCATGTTTCGATCCTTAAAGGGCCTCAATGGGCGAAAATGTCAGTGTCGGGCCAGCCTTCGAGATCCAGCTTGGCACGGGTCGGCAGGAAATCGAAGCAGGATTGCGCGACCTCCATACGACCTTCGCGGACCAGCATCTCGTTCAACTTGTCCCGCAGCCGGTGCAGATAGAGAACATCGGACGCCGCATAGTCGAGTTGCGCCTTGGTGAGATCCCGCGCGCCCCAGTCACTCATTTGCTGATACTTGGAAATATCCACTTTCAACAACTGATCGAGCAGGTTTTTCAACCCGTGTCGGTCGGTGAAGGTGCGCACGAGTTTCGATGCGATCTTGGTGCAATACACAGGCTCGGCCAAGGTGCCGAAGGTATGATACATCGCCGCAATGTCGAACCGCCCGAAATGGAACAACTTCAACACATCGGGATCGGCAAGCATTTTGCACAGGTTGGGAGCTTCTGTCTGTCCACGTTCGATCTGGACCAGATGCGCATTCCCGTCCCCGCCGGACATTTGAACAAGGCAAAGGCGGTCCCGATGCGGATTCAACCCCATGGTTTCGCAATCAATGGCAACGACCGGCCCGAGGTCAAGATCGTCCGGAAGATCGTTTTTATAGAGAAAATTCGCCATCGCCATGCCCTTGCTCTGTCAAATGCATTAAAACAGGGTCTTAAGGCTTTGGCCCAGTAGGAGCAAGAGAGCTGGTTGTTTTCCGCATCTGCGCGCAGATTAGTGAACACGGGGCAAAACTTTATGCTTTTTGTCAGTTAAAACACTTGCTATCAACACGCCCGATATGACCGCGCGTCCAGCCGCCGCCAGACAACCGGTCTCCCAACAGCGAAAGAGATCGTCATGTTTGCTCATTTTGTCAGAGGCGCGGCCCTCGCCACGACCCTGTGTACGGCTGCGGCGGCCACCGAAATCACCACCATCTCCGGCCCTGTCACGGTCGAAGGCACCCCCGAAACAATCGTCACTTTTGATGTGGGCGCGCTTGATACGCTGACCGCACTGGGAATTGATGTTGCAGGCCTCCCTGCCCCCAACCGTGTTCCCGCTCTCGAAGGGCTTTATGACGGGTCGCGCACGACTGTCGGCTCCTTGTTCGAGCCGGATTTCGAGCAGGTCTTTGCACTTAAACCCGACCTGATCATCACAGGGACACGCACCCGCGATCAGATCGAACCACTCTCCAAAATTGCTCCGACTGTCGACTTCAGCCCGTTCTCCGAGGACATTGAAACCGTTGTGAAGACCCAGACACTGGAACTGGGTGCGCTGTTTGGCAAAGAAGACAAGGCCAACGCTCTCGTCGATCAGCTGCACAGCTCACTGGAGGAACTGCGCGGTCTGACCAAGGACGCGGGCAAGGGTCTCGTCGTGATGACCAACGGGCCGAAAATTTCGGTCTTCGGGCCCGGTTCGCGCTTTGGCTGGGTCCATGACACGCTCGGCGTCGAGCCGCTTCTGGAAGATGTGGAGGCTCAAACCCACGGCGAGGCTGTCAGTTTCGAATTCCTGCACGACGTGAACCCCGATTGGCTGATCGTCTTCGACCGGACGCGTGCGGTCAATGCGGATGGCCCGAAAGCCGAAGAGACCCTCGACAACGAACTGGTTGCGGAAACCACCGCGATGCAAAAAGGTCAGGTGATCTATGTGCATCCCGCCGATTTCTACATTGCCACCACAGGGGTGCGCTCGCTTCAGGACACGGTGGACCAGTTTATCGAAGCCTTCAAGGACGCGAAGTAAACGCGCATGAAATCGCCCGCACTGCATATGCTGCTCGCCTTGACGAGCCTTGTTATTATGGCGGCGCTGAGCCTCATGATCGGAGCCTCCGACATGAACCTCGGCGCGGTCCTGCGCGGTGAGGGCGATGATACGCTTATTTTGCTGGCCAGCCGCATCCCGCGCACGCTGGCCATCATTCTGACCGGCGTCTCTATGGCCATCTCGGGCCTGATCTTTCAGATGCTCACGCGCAACAAATTCGTCGAACCCGCCACGGCAGGCACCGCCGAAAGCGCAGGGCTCGGCCTTTTGATCGCCATTGCATTTTTCCCCGCAGCGCCCTTGCTGGTCAAAATGTCGATCGCCGCGCTCTGTGCGATTGCGGGCACGCTTTTGTTCCTGCGCATCCTTGACCGCCTCCCACCGCATGAGCCTCTTCTCGTGCCCTTGGTGGGCTTGATGCTGGGCGGGGTGATCGGCGCGGTGGCGACTTTTTTCGCTTATCAGGCGGATTTTTTGCAATATCTCGGTATCTGGACTACAGGCGAGTTTTCCGGCGTTCTGCGAGGGCGTTACGAGCTTTTGTGGATCACAGGCATACTGGCTCTGATCGGGTATCTTTACGCGGATCAGTTTTCGATCATGGGTATGGGGCGTGATGTGTCGATCACGCTCGGCCTTGACCACCGCACGGTGATGTGGATCGGGCTGATCATCGTCTCTGTCACCACCGCCGTTGTCGTCGTCACAGTCGGCGCGATCCCGTTTCTCGGCCTGATCGTGCCCAATATCGTCAGCCGCATCATGGGCGACAACCTGCGTGCCGCCGTGCCGTGGGCCGCCAGCCTTGGTGCAGGGGCGCTTTTGTTGTGCGACATCATCGGTCGGGTGATCCGCCAGCCGTATGAAATCCCGATTGGCACAATTTTTGGCGTGGTCGGGGCTGCTGTCTTCCTCTACCTCCTGCTCGGACGTCAAAGCCATGCCGTCCGATAGCGCCCTGCCCCATAGCACTGTGTTCAAACCGCGTTTGTCTCAACAGACAAAGCGTCTGACCATGTTGGCTCTGCTTGCCGTTTTCGCAATCGGGCTCTTTCTCACGTTAGGCGTGCCATCTGGCGCGTGGGAATTTGCTCTGAGCTTCCGGGCAGGCAAGCTCGCTGGGCTGATCCTTGTGGCCTTTGCCATCGCCGCCTCGACACAGCTTTTTCACGCAGCCACGCGAAACCAGATTCTGACCCCTGCCATCATGGGCTTTGACGCGCTTTATATGATGATCCAGACCCTTCTGGTGTTCGGGCTGGGCTCTATGGCGATGCTGGATATCGACCCGATGACCAAATTCGCCGCCGAAACCTTTGTCATGATGGCTTTCTCTACCGGCCTTTTTCTCTGGCTTTTCACAGCGAAATCCCGCGATTTGCATCTGCTGGTGCTGGTCGGGATCATCTTTGGCACACTGTTCCGCAGCCTCTCGAATTTCATCGCGCGTATGATCGACCCCAATGAGTTTGTTGTCGTGCAAGGCGCCATGTTTGCGCGGTTCAATTCCGTGAATACCGATCTGTTGTGGGTCGCGATTGCTCTCACCGCGCTCACCCTGCCGGTGCTCTGGCACATGCGGCACCAGTTCGACGTGCTGGCTCTGGGGCGCGAAACCGCGATTGGCTTGGGCCTGCATTACCGGCGCGTGATGCTGGTCGCCTTTGCCATGATCGGCTTGCTTGTGTCGGTCTCCACCGCACTTGTCGGGCCTGTGACCTTTTTTGGACTACTGGTCGTGCATCTGGCCTATCGCCTTTTGCCCGGCGCACGTTTCGCGCCAACCCTCCTTGCCAGCTCTCTTGTTGCCATTGTCACGCTGGTGGGTGGGCAGGCCATTTATGAGCATGTGTTGGGGCTGCAAGGCACGTTGTCCGTGGTGATCGACGCGCTCGGCGGCATCACCTTTCTCTACCTTCTGCTCAAAGGGGTCAGACGATGATAGAAATCTCGAATGTGAGCCATAACATCGACAGCGCGCCGATCCTGAGCGATGTATCCCTGACGATTCCGCGCGGCGGAATTACGGCTCTAATCGGGCCGAACGGGGCGGGGAAATCTACGTTGTTGTCGTTGATTGCGCGGTTGGTTCGGCTGCAAAGCGGGGTGATCACGGTGGACGGGGCGGATGTCACGACGACGCCTACGGATACCCTCGCGCGCAAACTTTCGATCCTGCGTCAGGACAATTCTGTCGCCGCGCGGCTGACCGTGGCCGACCTCGTGGGCTTTGGCCGCTACCCGCACCACAAGGGCCGCCCCGCGCCGGAGGATCATGCGTTGGTCGATCATGCGCTTGAAATGATGGGCCTGACACAGCTGCGCGACCGCTTCCTCGACGAACTGTCCGGCGGTCAGCGCCAACGCGCCTATGTGGCGATGGTTCTGGCACAAGACACGGATTATGTCCTTTTGGATGAACCACTTAACAATCTCGACATGAAACACGCCCGCGAGATGATGGAGCGCCTGAAAGCGGCGGCCTCACAGGGCAAAAGCTTTGTCATCGTCGTGCATGACATCAACTTTGCCGCCGCCTATGCCGACCTGATCGTGGCGCTCAAAGACGGGCGGGTCCACTCGCTTGGCACCCCTGCCGAGATCGTCACCCGCCCCAAACTGGGCGACATCTTCGACCTCGATATTGTCGTGGAAACCGTAGGTGGCCACCCGCTTGCACTCCATCAGATCGCCCCGCCCCCACAAACAGGGACGTGAGCGAACAGCGCCGCAAAAACCCGTCTGCAACACGTCGGACTTTTGTCGGATCTCCGTCGGGCAAAAATCAGGCCGGCGGCGAGGTGTCGTCAGACCCCTGCCCCGCCACAGCAGCCACCGGAACACGACGCTTGCGCAGCGCCTTGATGATCGAAACGGTCCAGAGCAGCAGCACACAAATTCCCAAACCGGCAGCAATGGGACGCTCGAAGAACGCCAGAAGATCACCGTTCGACTTGATCATCGAAGTCATGAACATGCGCTCGAACATCGGGCCAAGCACGAGACCCAAAATGATCGGAGCCACAGGCACACCGTTCTCTTCGAGAATCCAGCCCGTCACCCCCATCCCGAGCATGATGACAATGCCGAAAACTGAATTTGTCATGGCAAAGGCCCCGACGATGCACAGGCTCATGATGATCGGCAGCAACACCCGCGACGGAACGCGCAACGCCTGTTTGGCGAGCTTCACCGCGCCCCAGCCCAGCGGCACCATCATCAGCGTGGTCAGCACAAAGATGATGAACACGGCGTAAATCAGCTGCGGGTTTTGCAGGAACACGGTCGGACCGGGATTCATGCCCTTCATATACAGCACACCGATGACGATGGCGGTCACGCTGTCGCCCGGAATGCCGAACACCAGCGCGGGAATCCACGATCCGCCAATCGCGGCGTTGTTCCCTGCGGAGGCATCCACCAACCCCTCGACATGACCTTTGCCGTATTTCTCGGGCGTCTTGGAAAACTTCTTGGATACCGCATAGGACATCCATGCGGCGATATCGGCCCCCGCGCCGGGCAGAGCACCAATCAGCACGCCCATCAGCGAGCCGCGCACCACATTGGTCGGATGACGCCGGATAATGCCGCCGACCCCTTTGAACAGCGGGCCGGGGTTCTTCGGCATGTTGATCGGCGCGGTGCCGCCATGCAGACGGATCATCCCGCGCATGACCTCGGCCAGTGCGAAAAGACCGATCATCGCCGGTATGAACTCGATACCCGCCAGCAGGTTCGTCTGACCAAAAGTGAAACGCGGCACACCGGTCGTCGGATCAAGACCGACCGTGGCCAGAGCAAGCCCCAACAAAAGCGCAATCGCCGCTTTCAAAGGGTCGCTGGATGCCACGAAAATGGCACAGGACAGGCCCATCGTCGCCAGCCAGAAATATTCATATGAAGTAAACCGCAGGGCAAACTCAGCCAGCATCGGTGCGGCTATGACCAGCACGGCAATGCCGATCAGCCCGCCGATGCAGGACACAATCAGATTGACGCCCAGCGCCTCGTTCAACCGCCCGCGCATGGTCAGCCGATAGCTGTCCTCGACATAGGCGGCGGAGGCAGGTGTGCCCGGAATACGCAGCAAGGCACCGGGAATATCTCCGGCAAAGATCGCCATGCCACTTGCGGCCACAATAGCGGCCAGAGCCGGAATCGGGTCCATAAAGAACGTCAGCGGCACCAGAAGTGCCGTCGCCATCGTGGCGGTCAGACCCGGCATGGCCCCGACAAACAGACCGAATGCACCGGCCAGAAGCGCGGTCAAAAGCACTTCGGGGGTGAGCACCAGATCCAGCGCCTGAAGAATAATGTCAAAGCTACCCATTTAGAGAACCCCCTCAAGCAATCCACGCGGTAAAGGCACACGCAACAAACCGGCAAACATCCACCAACAGACCAGCGTGACGGCAAAGGCGAGGATGAATGATTTCACGAATGACAGACGCAACAGGAGAAAGAGAACACAAAGCCCGACGAGGGAGACGGGCAGAAACCCGAGGCTCGGAGCCAGAAAAATCTGCGCGAGGATATTGCCAAGAACAGCGAGAAGCGCGGGTGTGCCGCCGTTTTTCAGGTCAGACACAAAGGCAAAGACGGGCCGACTGACCCCGTCCGGCGCAGGAAGGCGTCGCACCCTGACATCACGCAGCACCAGAAGCCCGCCCGAAAGCATAAAGCCCACGGCCAGAATCGAAGGCAGAAAGGAGGCCCCGTAGGGCTGGCCCTGAAAACTGGGGAATTGCGATGCCATCCATAGCATCACGCCTCCGAACAAGATGAAAAAGCCACCCAATAAGGCGTCGGTAAGTTTCATGGCACCCTCGCATCGAAAGGGCGACCGGACCTTGGTGATCCGGTCGCACGGTCTTTTGGATTTCGTCGATTACATGGGTTTCTGGATGAGACCGGCCGCGGCCATTGTCTCGCCCATTTGCGCATCGGCCTCTGCCATCATCTTCCCATGTGCAGCCGGATCAAGGTAGGAGATGTTGAACCCGCGACCGTTCATGAACTCGACAAATTCGGGATCAACCGCGATCTCGGCCAGTGCTGCGGCAACCTTATCGGCGGCCTCTTGTGGCATATCTTTCGGGCCACAAATCCCGCGCCATGTTGCCAGTGCGAAATCGGCAGCACCGGTTTCGATGAGCGTCGGCACATCCGGATGGCTCGCCGCCCGTTCGGACCCCATCAGCGCGATGTTGAGAGCACGGCCCGCATCCACCATAGCTTTGGTTTCAGCCAGAGAGACAGTGACGATATCGACACCACCGGCGATGAGATCCTGCATCGCGGGGGCGGAGCCTTCGGAGGGCACCCATGTGACGTGGTTGCCTTCGAGGCCCAGAGACTTGAGCCAGCCGACCAGAGCCAGATGCCAGATGCCGCCTTGCGATGTGCCGGAGGCCTTGAACGTGCCCGGTTCGGAATTGACCACGGCTTCGGTGAGGCTCTGGATGTCTTTATAGTCGCTCTTGGCGGAGACGGTGATTGCGGGGCTGTCCGCGTTCATCAGGCCGAGCGGGGTGTAGTCCTCATAGGTCAGCTCGGTCAGGCCGAGGTGGTGCATCATGGCGATTTCCACCGTGACCACACCGAGGGTGTAGCCGTCGTTGGGCGCGGTGGCGATGGCCGAGTGGCCGATGACGCCTGCACCGCCTGTGCGGTTGACCACGTTGAAGGGCTGGCCAAGGCGGCGCTCCAGAAGGGCTGCGATCATGCGGCCTGTGGCATCCGTGCCGCCGCCTGCGCCCCAAGGCACAATCATCGTCACCGGACGTGTCGGATAGTCCGCCGCCCAGCCGGGGCCGCCCATCAGAGCCAGAGCAGAGACCGTTGCGGTCCCTTTCATGAAGCCGCGACGCGAGGTTTTGTAAGAATTAGTCATGTAGTCCTCCCAATGAACTGAAACCCCGCAAGGGGCCGCATGGTCCCATCGATTGGGTCTCACCCGCCCGATTCGACCTATGTAGAATATTGTGCCCAAAGCTCCTCCTCCGGACACAACCGTCATCATATCACACATCCGGTTTTCGATCCGCCGTATGATATTTGTCTGAATTTGTAACCGGTGGACTTGATTTGTCAATACTAGTATCCTAGTTGGACGCAAGGAAATTTCTCAGGAGACGATCAGGGATGGCTTACGAAACGCTAAAGGTCGCCGTGGCGGGTGCAGGGGCGATCAGCCAGTTCCATCTGAAAGGATGGCAGGCGCAAAACGGTGTCGAACTGGTGGCGATTTGCGATCCTGATGGTGAAAAGGCACAGGAGCAGGCGGATGCCTTCGGGATTCCGCAGGTTTTCTCCGACATGGGACAAATGCTGGACGCGGTGCAGCCCGATGCGGTGGACATCATCACCCCCGTCAACAGCCACGCCCCGCTGGTGCGTCTTGCGGCGGATCATGGTGTGCATGTGATGTGCCAGAAACCTATGACCCCCACCGTGGCCGAGGCCGAATCCCTGATCAAAGATGTGGGTGAACGGGTGCGGTTCATGATTCACGAAAACTACCGCTTCCGCCCGCACTACGCCGAACTGGCCCAACGGATGCGGGCCGGTGAGGTTGGCCGTTTGCGCCATGCACGTCTCACAGTGCGCGCCTCTGCGGTTCTGGACTATCCGGGCAAGGTGCCCTTCCTACTCAACCGCCAGCCCTACCTCGCCGATTTCCGCCGCCTGTTGGTGTTTGAAGTGCTGATCCACCACCTCGACGCGCTACGCGCAATTCTGGGCGAAATGACTGTTATCAATGCGACTCTCGACCGGATGAACCCCGATCTCAAAGGGGAAGATGTGGCTCTAATCCAGCTCAAAACAGATAGCGGCGCCCTTGTGCTCATCGACGCGGACATCGCCGCCCCCGGCCATCCGCCGCTACCGACAGACCGGCTTGAACTGCTCGGAGACACCGACACGGTGATCTATGACAAAGACCGGATCACGCGGCTCTCGGAGCCGGACAACGTGTCTCTGCATGATCTCACGGCAAATTATCAGGCCTGTTTCACAGGGGCCGTCACGGATTTCACCGAAGGGCTGCGCACCGGGCGCACGTTCCAGACCGACAGGCTGGACAACCTGAAAACCCTGCGCCTGATGGAAAGCATCTATCGCGCCGCAGGTGTCGAAATCTGACACACCAATCAGGCACGGATCGCCGGACATCGCCTGCGGGCGGGTGCTGCCTCCCACGGGAGGCAAAGCCCGCTCAGCGGCGGCTGTCACTCTCGAAATAGGCTGCGTTCTGCTCTCTGATCCGCTCGATCGTCGAATCGAGCCGCGACAAATGGAGCTTTCCTGCGGCGACCGCTTCCTCCGGCTCACCCGCAATGACATGGCGGGCAATGGTCACGTGATCTTCGATCAAAAGCGGCATCCGGTTTTCTTTTTCAAGACCGAGCATGCAAAGCCTGTCGACCTTGGATTTCTCCGCACGAATAACATCGAAGGCAAAGTCGGCACCGGAGATGTCACAGAGCAATTTGTGAAAGTTGTAATCCATCGAGGCAAAAGAATCGTAATCGCAATTCTCCAGCGCCGCACGTTGTTCGGCCAGCGCAGCCTCAAGGGCAGCCGCATCTTTCGCATCACAACGAGCCGCAGCACGGCGCAGCACTTCGGCCTCTACGGCGGCGCGGATAAAGCGGGACTTTTCAATCGAGCGCGTGGAGAAACGTTTGATCTCTGTCGCCTTCTGCGGACGAATAACCAGAAGGTCCATATTGGCGAGGCGGGTGAAGGCATCACGCACGGGCTGACGGGACACCCCGAACCGCGCGGCGATTTCCGCTTCGGATATTTTCGTGCCGGGCAGCAGTTTAAGCGAAATGATTTCCTCGTAGAGGTGATCTGTTACCACATCTACGCCGGTGCGACGGTCCCAGTTTGTATTCAGATCTGCCATTCGTCTCGCTCTTTGTTGCTTCGCGCACAATAGGGGTAGAGTGCCGTAAGTTCCAGTTCCTTGACCCCGCCTGACACACGCATTTGCTCATGCGGCCTATGCAGTTTCAGGCGGTCGCGCTTTGCAACCGCCCGCATGCTCCGTCAAGACGCCGGTCAGACCGCTCCGGGCATCAGTTTGCGCGGCAACCACAAGGCAAGTTCCGGAAACAGGATCACCAGCAAGAGGATGATGAGCATCGGGAACAGGATGATCACCACGTCACGCAGCACCTTGACCACGTTGATCTCCCCGATGGCCGCCGAGATCAGAAGACACAGCCCGTAAGGCGGTGTCACCAGTCCGAAGGCCAGAGAGATAATGCCGATGATCGCGAAGGTGACCGGGTGGATTCCAGCGCTTGCGGCCACAGGCATCAGGACCGTGCCAAGAATAATGATCGTCGGGATCGCGTCGATGAACAGCCCGAAGAGCAAAAAGAGCAAGGCGATGACAAGCCCTGTGCCGAAGGGGCCTGCGTCGAGCATGGTCATCCAGCCTACGATCAGGCTTGGCACTTTGTAGAAGGCCAGAAGCCAGCCAAAGGCCGTTGCCGTGCCGATGGCGAAAAGCGAGATGGAAGCGAAACGTCCCGTGTCGTAGAAGATTTCGCCCAACTGCCGGAAGCTGACCGTGCGGTAGACGAACAGGCCGAGGATCATGGAATAGAACGCGGCGATGATGGCGCTTTCGGTCGGGGTCACGATGCCGCCGATGATACCGCCGACCACGAAAACAGGGGTGAGCAGCGCTAGGATCGCGCCACGCAACGCGAGCCAGAAACTGGCCAGTGTCGGGCGGTCGCTGATCGGGTAGCCGTAGACCTTGGCATAGCCATAGACGGTTGCGAGCAACGCGCCGCCGATCATCAGCCCCGGAATGGCACCTGCAAGGAACAGCCCGCCGACGGAGATTTGCATAACCCCGCCCCAGACCACCATGAGGATGCTTGGCGGGATGATCACGCCCATGACAGAGGAACAGGCGGTGATCGCTACGGCAAAGCGCAGATCGAACCCCTCGCGTTTCATCGCGGGGATGAGGATTTTGCCACAACCCGCCGCATCCGCGGTGGAGGAGCCGGAAATGCCCGCAAACAGCATGGAGACCATGACATTCACATGCCCCAGACCACCCGGCATCCAGCCGGTGAGCACACGGGCCAGATTGATGAGCTTGTCGGTGATCTTGCCGGAGTTCATCAGGTTGGCGGCCAGCAGGAAAAACGGCACGGCCAGAAGGATGAAGGAATTATAGGACTGGAACATGCGGTCCAGCAGGATGAACGGGGTCAGCCGCAGGTCCAGCACCACGACAGGCACGGTGGCGAGGCCGAGCGCAAAGGCAACGGGCACGCGCAGCATGACAAGAAGAAGAAAGCAGCCCACGAGAATCGCGCAGGCCATTCCGGTTGAAACGATCATGCTGCGGCACCCCTTGCGTTGCGGAAATTGGCAATCACCTGCGAGAGGCGGTAACTTGCAAAGATGGCCCAGACAGCGCCCGCGATGGGGACCGATACATGGGTGACGAACATATTGGCATTCATCATCACCGAATGCTGGAGCGCGCCGAATTTGGCGTAGGCGACACCATACCATGCAAACATGATGCCAAAAGCGATCAACAGGACGAGGACAAAGCCGTTCTGGATCAGCGTGCCGAGGGGCGAGGTCGCGTCGGGAAGCACCAGCACCGCGAAATGGGTGCCGTCCCAGACGGCAATCATGGATCCGATCATCACGACCCAGACAAAGATGAAGGTCGCCAGTTCTTCGGTCCACAAATAGACCGGAATGACACCGGTGTAGCGGGCGAGAACCTGTGCGGCGACCGGAATGGCCAGCGCCATGGTGAGGAGTGCGATCACGACTCTCAGGCCACGGCAGAACTGTTCGAGAAATTTACCAATCATGTGTTGTGCCTATTCTTTCTGCGCGAGAAAGCGCGAAGGACAAAACGAAAATGCCGGGAGCGATACTCCCGGCATTTCTGATATGCGCCTTATTTGCTGCGGATCGCAGCTAGCAGCTCGTTCGCTCCAAGCTCCGCGGCGTAGGCATCCTGCACGGGTTGAACGATTTCGAGCATCTGGTCACGGCCCTCGAACTCGCTCACCGTGATCTGACCGGCGTCAATCATCTGTTGCAGCTTCTCGCCATCCTCGCGGCTTTCGAGGTCACGGCCGAAAGCACCAGCCTTGGCGCCAGCGTCAAGCACCACCTGTTGCAGGTCTTCCGGCAGTTTGCGGAAGGTCTTGCCGCTCATCACCACCGGACGCACCGTGATCGTGTGCTTGGTCAGTGTGACGTTCGGGGCAACTTCGTAGAACTTGAGGTTCTGGATGGAGGCCGCTTCGTTCTCGAACCCAGCGATCACACCGGTCTGGATGGCGTTATAGACCTCGTTATAGGCAATAGCCGACGGGGCCGCGCCCAGCGCCGAAAAGATTTTCGCCTGAATAGGCGCGCCCATCACGCGCATCTTGTGGCCGGACAGGTCGTCCATATTGGCAATCGCGCCATCCGACACAAGGTTCCGCGTGCCACCGCCCGCATAACCGATCACCTTGATGTCGGCCTTTTCGTAAAGCTCGTCTTCTAGCGGCGACAACACATCAGAGGACAGAACCGCGTTCCAGTGGTCGAGATCACGGAACAAAAACGGCATATCCATCAGGGGAATCGACGGGGAGAACACGGCCATATTGGCCGGTGCCATCACCGCATAATCCACCGCGACACCCTGTTGAAGGAAGGTCACGAAATCGCTTTCGTCGCCCAATTCCCCGTTGAGGTGCATCTCGAAATCGACATCCCCGTCATAATTTTCCGAAACCAGCCGCTCGAATTCGCGCAGCGTCTTGGTGTAGGCATGTTCCTCGTCAAACATGCTGGCCCCGCGCAGGGTGATTTCTGCGGATGCGGCTTCGAGCATTCCCACCGTCAGAGTGGCGGCAAGTCCGACAGCCTTGGCTGCGGCGCGTGTAGGTGTCTTGAATTTCATGGTTTTCCTCCCTTTGAAAGTCTCACAAAGAGCCGCTTGCCGTTCCTCCGCGACATTTACGGCCCCCTTACCGGTCACCCTAATATAAAAGAATACTAGTCTACCAGTTTTAATTTTCCTCTTTTTCACATTTGCATCTTTGTCGACATCTGAGCCTCGCGCTCCCCCCTCAATACGCCAGTCACCAGATCAGACAGCCAAGGCGCGACAAGGTCATCAAACAGACCCTTCGGCGCTATGGCTCAAAGCCGCGATGATGCCGCGCAACTCGGCCAGACCTTTGAGCCGCCCGATTGCGGGATAGCCCGGCTGGGTCTGGCGGGTCAGGTCGTCGAGGATATTCTGCCCGTGATCGGGCCGGAACGGGATAGAGCAATCCGCCCGTCCCGCCGCACGGCGCTTGCGCTCCTCGCGCAGAACAGCGGCGACCAAAGCCACCATATCCGTGCCACCGCCAAGATGTTCGGCCTCGTGAAAACTATTCACCTCGGCCTCGCCTTCGACCCGAACATTGCGCAAATGCAGGAAATGCACACGATCGCCAAGCCGCTCCATCATCCCCGGAAGATCATTGTCCAGCCGCGCACCAAGCGAACCGGAGCAAAGGGTGATCCCGTTCGCAGGCAGATCCACCGCCTCGACAAGAGCGCGATAGTCGGCCTCTGTCGACATGATGCGCGGCAGGCCCAAAAGCGGGAACGGCGGGTCGTCAGGATGACAGCACAGACGCAGGCCGAAGTCTTGAGCGACAGGCGCAACTTCGGTCAGGAAGTCCGCCAAATTACGGCGCAGACGGTCGGGCGCGATATTGTCATAGACAGCAAGCCGTGCGCGGAATTCGTCAAGGGTCAGGTGTTCGGCGGCACCGGGCAGGCCACTGACAATGTTGCGTGCCAGTGCCTCACATTGGGCGGGCGTTATCGCAGCATGGCGGCGGGTGGCCTCTTCCACCACCTCCTCGGTGAAACTTTCCGCCGCGCCGGAGCGTTGCAGAATATGAATGTCGAAGGCTGCAAAATCATAGAGATCGAACCGCATACAGGTCGCGCCATTCGGCAGGCGATGCGCGAGATCGGTGCGCGTCCAGTCGATCAGCGGCATGAAGTTGTAACACACCACTTCGATACCCGCCTCGGCCAGATTTCCCAGGCTTTCTTTGTAGTTTGTTATGTGATCTTTCCAAGCACCACTCTGGCGCTTGATGTCTTCGGAAACGGGCAGGCTTTCAACCACCTCCCACGCCAGACCCGAAGGCGATCCATCCTGCATAAGACCCACTTCGGCCTGACGGCGGGCGATTGCCTCCGGCGTCCAGACCTCTCCGGGCGGGATATGATGCAGAGCGGAAACGATACCTTCGACACCGGCGTGAAGGACATCATCGGTCTTGATCGGGTCCACCGGTCCAAACCAGCGCCACGTTTGCCGCATGTCACCCCCTCCCCTGTAGTCCTGTTGTGCTGCCTATGGTTCACAGCTTGCATGAATTCTACTAGTATGGAAGTATACCAGTTGTCAAATATCCATGCGAAAGGACACAGGTTGAGACCGCTCATTCCGATCCCGACTACGCCAGATGGGGCCGTCTCCTTGCAGGTCTGCGCCCGTATCCGCGACCAGATCATTCGCGGGTCACTTGTGCCCGGACAGCGGCTTTCGGAAACGGAGGTAGCAAGCACCTTTGACGTGTCCCGCCAACCGGTGCGCGAAGCCTTTATCCGGCTGGCTGCCGAGGGGTTGCTTGAAATCCGCCCGCAGCGCGGCACCTATGTGCGCCGGATTTCGGTCGCATCGGCACTGACCACACGACTGATCCGTGAGGCGGTCGAGGTCGAACTGATCCGCATGCTGATCCCGCGCATCACTGCCGCGGATATAGAGAGCCTGCGCCAACAGATCGCACAACAGGAGGAGGTCGCAAGCCAAGGCTCACCTGCCGACTTCATCCTGCTGGACGAGGCCTTTCACCGCCATCTGGCCGAGGCCGCCGGTGCGCCGGATGTGTCCGACTATCTTGAGGCGCTGAACGTCCAGATGAACCGCGTGCGCAACATGACTGTGCGCGAATTTGCCCCTGACATTCTGGTGGCGCAGCATCGCGCCATCGTGGACACGCTGGAGGCAGGAAATGCGGAAGCGGCGGAGACCGCGATGCGGCGACATTTGCGCCAGTTCAACATTGATCTGCCAACCATCGTGGCGAGCTACCCTGACTATTTCAAAGACACGGAAGCTCTCACACCCCATGACACACCACTTTAACCCCGCGCATCTGGCCCTGCCCCCTACCGGTCTACAATGCGGGCCTAGCTGACAACTGGCCATCGTGACTACGTTCAGGTAGCCAAAGAGAAATGAACAGGATGGAGAGACACAATGAAAATCGGATTTATCGGCACGGGCACCATTTCCGAAGCGGTGATTACTGGCATGATGAAAGCCGGTCTCAAGATTGACGAGATTATTGTCTCTGCGCGGAGCCGGAAAACCTCGGCCGATCTGGCGGCGCGCTATGGCTGTGTGAGCGTCTGTGAGGACAATCAGGACATCATCAACCAAAGTGACCTGCTCTTCCTCGCCGTTCTGCCGCAGATCGCGGAAGAGGTCATCACCCCGCTGACCTTCCGCGCCGATCAGGAAGTCTGTAGCCTCATCGCCACGATCCCTGTCGAAAAGATTACCGCTTGGGGCGGCGAAGTGGCCCGCATCACCCGCGCCGTGCCCTTGCCGCCGGTCGCTGAGCTGAACGGCATCACCGTGCTTTCCGGCCCCTCCGAACGCGTAGAGATGATCTTCAACGCGCTGGGCGGCGCCATCGTGACAAAATCCCTGCGCGAATTCGACGCCTACACGGTTCCCGGATCAAGCATGGGGCTGTATTTCGGCATTCAGGAACTCATCGCGGAATGGATCAAGGATCAAGGCGGCGACCGCCAAGAAGCCCGCCGCTTCATCGCCAGCCTCTTTGCCGCCCTGTCGCGCACTGCGGAACAGAGCGAAGACAGCTTTTCTGTCCTGCGCTCGGAACATTCCACTCCTGGCGGGCTCAACGAACAGATGTTCCGCGTCTTTTGCGGCTCTGGCGGGAAGGATGCGTTGAACGACGCCATGAACGCCGTAGCCGACCGCATCACCAAAGCACGCAGTTAACTTTTGGCGCTGGGCGGCGGATCCGATCAGTTATGGGTCCGCCGCAGACAGACCTGCGACAGCGGTATGTGTGGTGGGTTTGGTCTAAAGGGGGAAGAAGTGGTGCCGGTGATAGGATATCCATTAATCAAATTTATAAATTAAATATAGATACATAGATTATTATGTGCGGATTAAAGTGGTCCCAAAAGCGGTCCCATATCGCGCATCTTTGTTCCACTTAGATCTACCGCCCGGTAGCACAGCACATCCTTGATCTCAATTGTTGCCATAGTTAAAACAGCTATAGTTGGCATCCTGAGAGAGATGAACGCTCTCTACAAATGTTCTATACCAAGGATTTTTCTGTGGCCTCCAATTACCGTATCGTAACATGTGCTGACGCGAATTTTTTCTTTTTCCTGCCGGTACTAGAAAAGAATATATATCGAAAAACAGGGCAGTACCCAATTATCTACGACCTGGGGCTAACTTCCAAACAACGCGCAAGATTAAAAAGTGACATCATTTCGTTACGGCCTCCAGAAGGGTATAACGACACGATCCCGGGTGGAGCCATTCGAACACATCACAAACCTGACTGCCTGATCGATTTTATGGAGAGGTATGATCAGAACGTTTTGTATATAGACGCTGATATTTTGATGATTGATACGCTTCCTGTAGATGTCTTTGGCACTGCTGATGTTGCGGTCACCCCGCGCCACCCAAGAGAAATGCGTTCAGCCGCCCCCTTTGCAAATGGCAGGATCAATGCCGGCGTCTTATACTTCGCGAACACTACGGAAGCTCGTACGTTACTGAAACAGTGGCGTTCTCTTTGTTCGGAAGGCACTCATACAGATCAGATGGCCCTGTCGAACCTTTTAGAAGACGCATCATTGAACACCTCATTTGGCACCGCGCAAATCCGTGACATGACCATACTCAAACTAGATGCTCGCATTTACAATGATATTGGACGCATAACCGGTCGCCTTTGGCATTTTAAAAATGCTGGCCGCAAGATCCACACAAGGCGACGTTGGATCATCGCCGCATTAACAGAGCGGTTTGCCCCCAAGTATCTAGCCAGGCAGGTCGAAAAACAACGCGAGCGGCTACTCTATACTCGGAGTCATCAAGAAGCCGATTTTTAAAGAGAGGACGTTTAATGCCGGAGCGTTTCACGTAGAAAAATGCTCCAAAATTTACATATGGGCGCTTATCGGTCGAAGTGGGCGGGAAACAATTTCTGACTACCTTCACGAAAGCAGTCTCTCTAAATTGTAAATATGGCCACTCTAAACAATCCTAAATGTTAAAGGTGAACATAGCTCCGGAAACACCTGATCGTTTATTGGGATTGCCTGCAAGAACACTGTGGCGATATGTCTAACGTCAGCGCCTATGGGACCAAATAGCGGCATTTACTAAGAGAGTGTTCTTGGCTCATCGTAACCACCGAGGAGTGGACGATGAGAAAGACAACGAAGAGCCCGGGCGAGCAGATCGTCAAAGACATCAAACGCGCGGCACGCAAGCACTATTCTTCTGAAGAGAAGATCAGGATCGTCCTAGATGGCCTGCGTGGCGAGGACAGCATCGCGGAGCTGTGTCGCCGTGAGGGGAGCTCGCAGAGCATCTATTACAAGTGGTCCAAAGACTTCATGGAGGCCGGTAAGAAGCGGCTGGCTGGGGACACGGCGCGTGCGGCGAATACCGACGAGGTGAAGGAACTGCGCCGGGAGGCCAAGGACCTCAAGGAGGTGGTTGCGGAGCAAACGCTCGAACGTAACCACCTCATTGGCACCGCCTTCTCGGTTGCTGGATAAGATCTTAAGCTCTGTCGTTATTGTCGTCGTTATTGTCGTCGTTATGGACGTCGTTTAATGCGGAGCAAGATATGCGTCATGAAGTTATTGTCGGTGTTGAGCGCAGAAGGCGCTGGCGGGATGATGAGAAGCAGGCGATCCTTGAAGAGGTTGGAGTGAACGGGGCGACCGTCACTGATGTGGCCCGTCGTCATGACATCACACGCCAGCATATCTACCAATGGCGCCGGGCACTGCGACGCAAGGGGCTTGAGGCAGGCTCCGACAGGACGGTGTTTCTCCCGTTGCCTCCTCTGACAGGCGACGAGGCCCCTGACGTGCCGGTAGCGACACCAGCACCCGAGGTTGACATCTTCTTGAGGAATGGCCGCCGGTTACGCTGCGCACAGGATTTGCCGACGGCCAGCCTTCACCATCTCATTCGAGCGCTGGAGACGGCATGATTGGTCCCGGAACAGGTGTGCGTGTGTATTTGGCCTGCGGTGTTACGGATATGCGCAAAGGGATCGCTGGCTTGTCAGCTATGGCGCAAGATGTGTTGCGGCAGAAGCCGGCCGGCGGTGCTGTGTTTGCATTCCGTGGACGACGTGGTGACCGGATCAAACTTCTTTATTGGGATGGTCAGGGGTTTTGCCTCTACTACAAAGTGCTGGAGCGTGGCCGCTTCCCGTGGCCAAGCGCCGAAGATGGCGCGTTGCGACTGACCGCCGCGCAGCTTGCAATGCTTTGGGTGAGAGGGCGAACGCCACGGGTTCGAGAGAGCCCTCGAACATAGATTGGCGGCGTCCGAACTGGGGTGCGCCACCTGCGCGGGTCGGGTGAATTTATTGCGGTTTTAACGTAATTTATATGGAGGTTTGGCCTGATTTTTGGTAGTCAGGTGCATGTCCAAACCTGTCGAAAACCTGCCTGATGATCCCTCCGTTTTGAAGGCGATGATTGCTCTTTTGCAGGCAGAAAACGACAAGATGGCGACGACGTTGCGCGTTCACGATCAACTGGTCCAAGCGCTGCGATTGCGGATCGCCAAGTTGCAGAAACTGGCGTTCGGCAAGTCTTCGGAAAAGGTTGAACGCGAGATCGATCAGCTGGAACTGGCACTTGAGGATCTCTTTGTTGCAATGGCTGAAGACGACGATCAGCCCATTGACGAAGGGCAAGACGAACCCGACGACGAAGATGTCTCGCCGGAACCCAAGCTGCGGCGCCGTCCGCGTGTCTCGGCAGAGACACCCCGTGAGCGCCGCGAACTCGATCCCGGCGCCTGTTGCCCGGATTGTGGTGGTGAGCTTCGCATTGTCGGAGAAGATGTCAGCGAACTTCTCGATATGATTGCCGCGCAAATGAAGGTGATCCAAATCGCCCGGATCAAGAAGTCCTGCCGCCGTTGCGAGTGTATGGTGCAAGAACCGGCCCCAAGCCGCCCGATCCCGGGAAGCATGGCCGGGCCGAACCTGCTGGCCCATGTTCTGGTCTCGAAGTTCGATGACCACCTTCCGCTCTATCGCCAGCACGAGACCTTTGCCCGTATGGGGGCAGACATTCCGGAGAGCACGCTTGTCGGCTGGTGTGGGCGCGCCATGCGCACCCTTCAGCCGCTGATCGAGCTGATCGAAGCTGATGTGATGGGCAGTGACCTGTTGCATGCGGATGATACGCCGATCCGGGTGCTGGATCGCTCGAAGAAAGACAAAGGACTTGGGAAGGGCGTGAAGAAAGGCCGGATTTGGACCTATGTCCGGGATCAAAGGCCTTGGGCCGGGGCGTCTCCGCCCGCCGCAACTTATGCCTTTGCTCCGGACTGGAAAGAGGAGCACGTCCATAAGCACCTCTCCGGGACCCGGGGCATCCTTCAGGCCGACGGCTATAAAGGTTATGCCAAACTGTATGAGCCGGAATCTGACGGTTCAAAGCGCCTGCGCGAGGCGGCGTGCTGGGCGCACTGGCGCCGGGACTTCCATGATGAATGGCAGAAGACCAACTCTGCGATTGCCCGCGAAGCCATCGACCGGATTGGCAAGATCTATGACATCGAGCGCGAGATCAACGGGCGGCCCGCAGATGTCCGTCATGCCGCGCGTCAAAAACACAGCGCGCCACAGGTCGAAGCCTTCTTCGCCTGGTCCGAACAGCAACTCTTGCGCCTTCCTGGCAAAAGCAATCTCGCAAAAGCGTTCCGTTATGGCCTGTCTCGGCGGGATGCATTCTGCCTGTTCCTGACGGACGGCCGTGTGGCCATAGACAACAATCCAGCCGAACGCGCCCTGCGCCCGATTGGCATTGGCAGGAAAAACTGGCTATTCGCCGGAGCCGACACGGGCGCCGAGACCCTCGCGCGGGCCATGACCATCATTGAAACCGCCAAGCTGAATGGTCTCGATCCACAAGCCTATCTGGCCGACATTCTCGACCGCATCCACGATCACAAGATCAACCGGCTTGAAGAGTTGTTGCCATGGAATTGGGAGCCGCTTGCCTCGAGCGGCGACACTCAAGCCGCATAAGCCGCGGTATCAATGAGGCGGTTACGTTGGACCTCGCCTTGCAGGCGTCAGGTTGCGACCAAGTTCACGTCGTTCATAAACCGAGATTGCTTAGCGACAACGGATCCAGTTACGTTTCAGGCGACTTGGCGGAATGGCTGAAAGACAAGGGCATGAAGCACTCACGTGGTGCGCCGTATCATCCACAAACCCAAGGCAAGATCGAACGATGGCATCAGACCTTGAAGAACCGCATTTTGCTCGAAAACTACTTCCTGCCCGGCGATCTCGAAGCGCAAATTGAAGCCTTCGTCGATCACTATAACCACCAACGCTATCATGAGAGCATCAACAACGTCACACCCGCAGATGTATACTTCGGGCGTGACAAAGCCATTTTACAACAAAGGGAAAGGATCAAACGCAAGACACTCGAAACGCGCCGCTTGCATCACCGCCAGCACGCTGCATAATCAAACCAACCAGATGAGCCAAACTCTCTCTTAGTATAGGCCGCCTCTGGTTCCAAAAACTCTGACGACGGACACCCCTGGGACGCGCATAACTCGGAAAGATGGGGTCGGTATCAGCAAGCCCTTTGATGTGCTCTCTGAGGCACTCTCGTGCCCTGGGTGATAGCGGTATGTCGCGGGTAGAGCTTTTGGTTTTGAGGCTACGATGACCATTGGGACGGATATGTAGGATGCTTTGCTCCACATCCACATCACCTGCTTCAAGGCCTGTAATCTCTGCAAGTCTTGCCCCTGTGTCTGTCAGTATGATCAAGAGTCTCTGCGCGAGGGGGTTGGTCTTATAAGCAGGCCATATACTCACAAGTTGTTCGTCTGTGATTGGAAGGCGATCGGCCTTTCCGCTTCCCGCGCCCTTGATCTTGATTGATTGGAAGACGTTCCGAATATTCAGGCCGTGTTCGAGTATAACGTGATTAATTGCGGCTTTAACGACCCCGGTATTTCTCGCTACAGAGTTGGGTACCATCCGCTTCAACAAGAGGTCCCGATAGGTGTTGGCGTCGGCGCGCGTAATCTTATCGAGCTCGGTCCACTCAAAGCGGTTTTTCCCGAAAGCAAGAATGAGGTCCTTGCGAATGCGCTCTAGTCGGGTCTTGAGCGCCGTATCCTGTTGCCCATCCTTACACTTGTAATTGTAGTACTCGTCCAGGGCGCGAGACAGGGTCATAAGCGTTGGTATGGATGCCGCCGCCTCAAGCTGCCTTGTAACGCCTACAGAGACCTTCCCTTTGGTCTCCTCTGCCAGCTCCTGGAAGTCATCGAACACATCCCACTCAACATCCACAACGCCTTCTATAAACATGGATTCAAGGCGCTCGCCAAGGCGCTCTCGGACCAAGCGCTTTGCACGATCCTCGTCCGTAACCTTTCGTTCCCGGTCAAATAGAGCTTCGATTTCAGTATGCACCACGGGCAATGCAGTTATCGCTTCTTGATAGGAGGCCCCAAGTTGGCGGTAGACCGTCGCTTTGGGGATGACCCTACGCAGGTCTTTGGGCACGTTCCGCTTATACCGGTATGTGCCGTTCGCACGACGAAAGACGTATTTTGGGAGTTTCTCGACCATCGGACCCGCTCAGAGTTGCTATTTGGCAATCATAACCAGAGTGGGCTGGAAGCGCTCATAGTTTTTCCGCTCCAGAGGCAAAAATGGTCCCGAAAGCGGTCCCGAAAATGGTCCCACATTTTGCGATAACACCAATTTCCATTGGGTTTCTTTGCCTTAAGAAGGGAGAAGTGGTGCCGGTGATAGGACTCGAACCTACGACCCCATCATTACGAATGACGTGCTCTACCAGCTGAGCTACACCGGCACTCTTGCCGAAAGCCTCGCTTCCGGCGTGAGCGGGTCTTTAGCACCCTCTGCAAAGAGTGTGTAGCCCTAATTTGCACCCTTTGCGTTTTCCTCTTCATCAACGGGCGTCACGTCGACCAAGGTCGGGGCATTTTCCACGTCTTCGACCTCTTCCGCCTCGTCACTTTCCACCGATTCCGGCATTGCGCCGACGATCATAGGGAGCATTTCGGTGCCGGATGGCATGGCCACTTCGGAGTGAGTCGGTTTGCGCCAGCTCAAGGTGTCGAACCCGCCGCACTGGTCACAGACAGGGGCCCATTCCGAATGGATCGTCTGGCAATTGTCACAGACCCATTGCGGGCCGCGCGGTGCGGTCAGGGCGCGAGTCAGCCAGCCGCGCACGACGACATCTTCGGCCCCTTCGCCACGCTCAATGGCGGCGAGAATGGTGAGGCTTCGTGCTGTCGGGTTGATTTCGGCCAGATCGCCCAAGGCGCGGCGTGCGGCAGGAAAGTCCTCGGCGGCGATATAGAGTTCCGCCTGAAGCATTTTGCTTTCCGGATTTTCGGGATGCACCTTGGTCAATGCCATGAAGCGTTTGATCCGTTGCGCGGGCGTTTCGTCCGGCATGATTCGGGCGAAAGCGGCGGCGAGATCGGGATGCGGTTGCGCTTCCCATGCCTTTTTGATGACGCGTGTCGCCTGACGCTGCTTGCCTTCGGCCACATATTCGTCACAGGCCATGACCGCCGCAGGGATGAGATCGGGGGATTTCTTGTTGGCCTCAATCGCCGCCTCGCGTGCTTCGATGGAAGCGCCCTCTTCGAAGACACCTTTGGCTTGGGACAGGGCCAGAACTGCGTCGCGACGTTTGTGCACATCGCGCGGAATGGCGCCGTGTTTGAGCTTGGCCGAAAGGGTCGAACGCGCGGCGGACCAGTCGCCTTTTTCGGCCTGAAGCCGCAAAAGAATGTCCTGCGTCTCAACATGTTTCGGCTTCAGCGCAAAGGCTTTTTCCGCCAGTTTAAGCGCCGTTGCCGTGTCGCCCTCGTCGAGCTTTTGCTTCATGATGCCTTGAACGCCGACGAAACGGGTGCGCTCGTCCGCGACCAGCTGTTTGAAGGCGCGTTCTGCCGTGCGTTTGTCCCCATTCATCACGGCGGCCTGCGCCTTGAGAAGGTTGGTCAGCTCCGGCTTCTGAAGGTATTTTTCCGCCTTGGCCGCTTTCGACAAGGCCAAACGCCCGTCCCCCGTGGCCAAGGCCATCATGCCGTCGGTGACAGCCTCGATTCCCTTTTTCTCACGGTTGCGGTCGAAATAGCGCGAGATGGCTGTCTCGTCGCCCAGCAGGAATTTGACCAGCGCGACCAGCAGGCCCAAGAGTTTCAACGCCACATAAATCGCGACGATCAAGGCGACCAGCGCCAGCACCGCTTTGAACGGCGTCAGGGTAATTTCATAATTTCCAAAAGCGATCTGTGCGCCGCCCTGAGTTTCCATCAACACCGTGCCGCCATAGGCAAGTGCTGCGACAAGAACGACGAAAACAACGATTTTTACGAGAGACCAAAGCATATTTTTCGCCTTCCTTACCGACCAAGAAATTCATCAAGGGCGATCATAACATCTACCCGTTTCTGCGCCTGTGCGATCCAATCCTGCATCTCGGCCTTGCCTGCGTCCGGCAAGAGATCGAGCGTGGCAATCGCCTCGGCAAAGAGACCATCGCGCACGGATTGTTCGGCGCGTGACAGAACAGCATCCGCATCATCCCCCTCTTTCGGCGTGGTGGACCTCAAGCCGATCTGGGTTTGCAAGGCGGTCTGGAACCAGTTCTGTTCACCGGCTTCATAAGCGGCCCGCGAAGATGCCACCAAAGCCGCGCGCGCCGCGTCCGAATAGCTTTCCTGTAGGGCGGAAACGCTCGGGATTCCTCCCTCGGCGGCGAGTTTCAACGCCTCGGGAATGTCATCACTGAACTCGGACAGCACACTGTCGAACGGCTCGCCCGCATCAACACGCGTCTGAAGGCGTGATTTTGCGGTGGCAATGCGCGCGGCAGTTTCTTCCGCGATGGATTGTTCCTTGGCCTCTTCAAGCCGTGAAATCTCGCTATCCAGCAAGTCCTGCATTTGCGCCAGTTGGCGTTCGTATGCGGCGGTGGCTTCGGGCGATACAATCGCCTCGGCGACGGGGCGGGCCTCGATTTCGGTCATGCGAGCCTCAAAACCCGCGATTTGTTCTGCGATCTCGTCCAGCTTCGCAATATCATCGCGCGTGGCAAATTTGGTCTCAAACTCGCTCCGAAGATCGCCCAGTGCGGCGGTTTGCGCGGTAGCACTGTCTTCTGTCGCGGACTTGATCTCGGCAAGCTGCCCTTCAAGCGCGGTGATCTGTTGCTCCAGCTCTTGCGTATTCGCGCCCGGAAACGGCCAGCCCTCAGGCTTCAGGAATTGCGCGCCTGCATAGCCCAGCGCGACACACACCACACCGCCCAGAACCATCGGAACAAAGCCGCCGCGTTTGACCACTTGTGTCACAGGCTGAGTCATGGGCGGCGTTTCGGGGGCTTCGGGCTCGGTAGGTTCTACAGCTTCTTCTACCGCTTCGGCCTCTTCCTCTTCCGACGCAGGCGCGTCGCTGTCGTCCGCGTCCGTCTCGGCACTCGGGGTTTCATCGTCGGACACCTCTGGCGTCTCGGCGGTTTCTTCTATCGCTTCGGGTGAAGTCAGGTCAGACTCCGGTGTCACCGCTTCTTCTTCGGCTGCAACATCCTGGGCCTGTGTGTTTTCCGTTTCTACACTCACAGCGTCCTGAGAAGTTTTCTTGTCACCTGACACGAGACCTACCTTTCGAATCCAAAACCCATTTGCACAATCACAGCAGAAGCCTAGTCCCTGTGACCTTCCCCCTCAAGCGGCTATCTTGCCAGATGCGACGCAATAGCCCGCACCATAGCCTGCCCGTCAGGACGTTCAAGGCAGATGCCGCTAACAGGCGTAATACCCGACCAACCATCCAGACAGGCTTGCGACAGGCCGATCAGCGACACATCCCCCGCGAAGCCCTGCAGGTTTTCCGCCGCAAGTCTGGCGGATCTCGGAGAGTAGAGCGGCAAAAGGAGATGCGACTGCGCATGGATGTTCTGTCGCTCTGCCTCGCTCCATCTTCGTGGCACCTGCTCATAGACCACGCATGATTTCGTCTCTAATCCAGCCGAAGTCAAACGATCGGAAACATTTCCGCGCGTATGTCGGCCATGAAGGTGAAGCGCGCGCTTACCCTTGTGCTGCGCTAGATCTGCGACCAGTGCCTCCGCATCGGGATAGGCTGCACAGACCCTATGCCCACGCGCCTGCGCCGCCGCACGCGTGGCTTCGCCCACGCAGTAGACCGGCAAACCAAGAAAGGCATCTGCAGCCGGAACCGCATGACGTGAGGTCAGCAAGAGATAGTCGAAAGACATCTCCGGCAGATCAAATGGCGTTGCGCAAATTTGCATCACGGGTGCGATCAGGACGTGCAGATCGGGAACACACCGCTCCAATTCCTGCGATAGGCGCAGCGCATCATCTTTCGGGCGCGTGATCAGAACGGTTGGGGGCAATAGCGGTCTCGGGATTGTCTGGCTCTTGTTAGAATGATACCTCCCAGACACAGGTTGAACAACGTCTGCTGATGACCGGTCATCGAATAACCGTGGGGAGACACAGGTCGTGAATGAGATTTCGGTCCTTGGTGCCGGTGCTTTTGGGACAGCTCTGGCGATTTCTCTGGCGCAGTCCGGACGCAAGGTCACGCTTTGGGCGCGCTCTGCCGAGGCCGCGACCGCGATGCAAAAGCAACGTGAAAATGCCCTGCGCCTGCCCGACAAGCCATTTCCCGAACTGCTTGATGTAACCTCCGATCTGGCGGTGGCGACTGCAGCGCCGATCCTGTTGCTTGCTGTCCCCATGCAGCAACTCGCGCGTTTCGCAGAGGAAAATAAGACCCTATTCCAGCAGAAAACACTGGTGTCCTGTTGCAAGGGCGTGGACCTGAAAACCGGACGCGGGCCGATTGCCGTGTTGGAAGACACCGTGCCCGATGCAACCGTCGCAATTCTGTCCGGCCCGTCCTTTGCGGTGGATATTGCCGACGGGCTGCCCACGGCCCTCACTCTTGCCACGCGAGACAAAGCCGTTGCGGACACGCTTCAGGCGCGGTTGAGCACCGATAACATCCGGCTTTATACCAGCCTTGATCCCGTGGGGGTGGAGTTTGGTGGTGCGCTCAAGAATGTCATTGCCATCGCTTGCGGTCTGGCCATCGGTGCCGGATTTGGCGAAAGTGCGCGGGCGGCCTTGATGACACGGGGGTTTGCCGAGATGCAGCGTCTCGCCGTCAAACAGGGGGCCGATCCCATGACACTTGCCGGATTGTCGGGCTTTGGCGATCTTGTGCTGACCTGCACCTCAGAAAAATCGCGCAACTATTCGCACGGGCTTAAACTTGGACGTGAGGTGGAAATCGACCCCTCCGTGACCGTCGAAGGTGTCGCGACAGCAAAAGCCGTTGCACATCTGTCCGCAACGCTTGGTGTTGATATGCCGATCACCACCGCTGTGACCCAAATCCTGAACGGAAACCTGTCCATTTCCGAAACTGTGGAGCTTTTGCTCTCTCGACCATTGAAAAGGGAATAACTTATGAAATTCGCGATCATTGCGACCGACAAACCTGACAGCCTGCAAGTGCGGCTCGACACGCGCCCCGATCATGTCAACTATCTCAAAACCTGCGGTGTTGTGGAGCAGGCCGGCGCGTTGCTGAATGAGGCTGGCGATATGTATGGGTCTTTGGTTATCATCGACGTGGAAGATAAAGCGGCTGCGCAGGAATGGGCCGCAAATGATCCCTATGCGAAGGCGGGGCTTTTTGCGGATGTGCGTATCGAGGCTTGGAATCGGGTGATTGGCGGATGAATTACTGGCTTTTCAAATCAGAAGCGGAGGTGTGGTCCTGGGATCAGCAGGTCGCCAAAGGCGAAGCTGGCGAGGAATGGGACGGCGTGCGCAACTATCAGGCCCGCAACAACATGCGCGCCATGAAGGTCGGAGACCGCGGGTTCTTTTACCATTCCCGCAAGGAAACCGAGATTGTCGGGATCGTCGAAGTCTGTGCCGAAGCGCATCCGGACAGCAAGGCCAATGATCCACGCTGGGAATGTGTGGACATCAAGGCCGTGCGTCCCTTCACCAAACCCGTGACCCTTGCCATGTGTAAGGAAGATCACCGCCTCAAGGATATGGTTCTGGTGAACAACAGTCGCCTGTCGGTTCAGCCCGTGACCGAAGAGGAATGGAAGATCGTCTGCGAACTTGGCGAAACCGATCCGTCCTGATTTTCTGGAAATAAAAGGAGGGTCCCGACCCCCCGGGACCCTCCACCACCCCACGTGCTCCCAAGCACCACACGTGTTCGAATATCTGGGTCCGGGCCATCCTAGTCCGTGATCTCACCTTAGCGGATTGGGTGATTCCGCACAAATCAGAAGTAATTCGCATTGAAAGTGAATTGGAAACTTCTGTTTAACCCGCGCGCACAACCGGACACACAAAAGCCGCCCCCAATGAGAGAGGCGGCTTTTTATCATGGGCCGATATATCAGCTATAAACAGCTTCTTTGCCGAAGTGTTTGACCAGCAAATAGTAGAAAACAGCGCGGTATTTGTTGCGCTCGGATTTTCCATAGGTCTCGATCACGGAATTGATCGCATCCATCAGCTCGGGACCGTCGGCGAGGCCAAGTTTTTTGATGAGGAAGTTGTTTTTAACCGTTTCCAGTTCGCTTTCCTGAGACGATGCCACAGTGGACGCATCGTCATTGTAGATCGCGGGGCCACAGCCGATGGTCACCTTGGTCAAAAGATCCATATCCGGCTCCATGCCGCATTTGGTTTTCAGATCCTCGGCATATTTGGCGATAAGCTCGTCACGTTTTCCCATTTTATTCTCCCAACATTCAAAGGGTTACAAGGCTCAACTCAAAGCCTCGAAAGGCTTGGACAGAGCCTAGTGGGATCGTGAGACAATACAAAGGGAAAATTTAACAGAAAATGCCCCCTCACACAGGATGGGGACATTCTCAATCGCATGGATCAGTAGCGGTAGTGTTCCGGCTTATACGGCCCGTCGACTGTTACGCCGATATATTCCGCCTGTTCCTTGGAAAGCTGCGTGAGTTTGACCCCGATCCGTTCAAGGTGAAGCCGCGCCACTTTCTCATCAAGATGTTTGGGCAGGATGTAGACGTCATTTTCGTAATTGTCGCCATTGGTCCAAAGCTCCATTTGCGCCAGAACCTGATTGGTGAAGGAGGCGGACATCACGAAAGACGGGTGACCGGTCGCATTGCCAAGGTTCAAAAGACGCCCTTGGGACAAGAGGATGATCCGGCTGCCCGAAGGCATTTCGATCATATCAACCTGATCCTTGATGTTCGTCCATTTGTGGTTCTTGAGCGCAGCCACCTGAATTTCGTTGTCGAAATGGCCGATATTGCCAACGATGGCCATGTCTTTCATCGCGCGCATATGCTCGATGCGGATGACATCCTTGTTGCCCGTCGTGGTGATGAAGATGTCGGCGTCGCTCACCACATCTTCGAGAAGCACCACTTCAAACCCGTCCATAGCGGCCTGAAGCGCACAGATCGGATCGGCTTCGGTCACTTTGACACGCGCACCGGCACCGCGAAGCGAGGCGGCGGAGCCTTTGCCCACGTCACCATAGCCGCACACAACCGCAACCTTGCCGGCCATCATCACATCCGTTGCGCGGCGGATACCGTCCACAAGAGATTCCTTACAGCCGTATTTGTTGTCGAATTTCGACTTGGTCACGGAATCATTCACGTTGATCGCGGGGAAGGGGAGCTGACCCTTTTTCACCAGATCATAGAGACGGTGCACACCGGTGGTCGTTTCCTCGGACACGCCCTTGATCTGGGCACGCATTTTGGTGAACCAGCCGGGCGTTTCCGCCATGCGTTTCTTGATCTGCGCCTTGATGACCTCTTCCTCTTCGGAGGTCGGCACAGCAATGATGTCCTCACCGTCTTCGGCACGCGCACCGAGCAGGATGTAGAGCGTGGCATCGCCGCCATCGTCAAGGATCAGGTTCGGGCCCTCGGCAAACTGGAAGGATTTGTCGAGATAATCCCAATGTTCTTCAAGGCTTTGACCCTTGATCGCAAAAACCGGAATGCCGGCGGCAGCAATCGCGGCGGCGGCGTGGTCCTGAGTTGAGAAGATGTTGCAGGACGCCCAGCGCACATCGGCACCCAGTTCCACAAGCGTCTCGATCAGAACGGCTGTCTGAATCGTCATATGCAGACTGCCAACGATCCGCGAACCTTTAAGCGGTTTGCTTTCGCCGTATTCCTTACGAAGCGCCATCAGGCCCGGCATTTCTGTTTCCGCAATATCAAGCTCTTTGCGCCCGAACTCCGCGAGAGAGATGTCTTTTACGATAAAATCGGTGGCCATGGTCTGGCTCCTGCATAAACATGGTTGAGTTGGCCGCTGATTATCAGCTTGACCCCATCCTTACAACGCAGAGCTATTGATTTCGGGTTAAGACGTTTCGCAAAACACATTCAGCCGCGAAAAATCATGGAAACCTCGTGAAGGCTTGGATACGAAAGCGGCGGAAGAAAAGAGGATAACATGGCTCAACCGCGCGCGTGGCAACGAATGCTTTCAGGTCGGCGACTCGATCTGCTGGACCCGACTCCCATGGACATCGAAATCGAGGACATTGCCCACGGGCTGGCCTTTGTCGCGCGTTGGAATGGTCAGACCCACGGTGACTATGCCTATTCCGTGGCGGAACATTCCATTCTGGTCGAGGAAATCTATCGCCGCCTTTACCCCAAAGAGCCGGTCAAATGGCAGCTCGCGGCATTGCTCCACGATGCGCCGGAATATGTGATCGGGGACATGATTTCGCCTGTGAAAGCCGCGATTGGTCCCGACTATGGCGCATTGGACGACCGGCTGACCGCAGCCATCCATATCCGTTTCGGACTGCCTGCAAAACTGCCTGCGACAGTCAAGAAAAGGATCAAAAAGGCGGATAACGTGTCTGCATGGCTGGAAGCCACGCAAATTGCGGGGTTTTCGGTTGAGGAAAGCAATAAGTTCTTCGGCAAGATGGATTCCGCACTGATCGGAGACCTGAAACTCCGTCTGCGCCCGCCGATGGAAACGCGCATCGCCTTTACCGAACGCCACGCGGCGCTTATGGCGGCGCTTTAAATCGGGTTTTGACGTCTCGAACCCAGCCCAAAACATAAAAAGACCCGCCAAAGCGGGCCTTTTCAAAATATTGTCAATCAGAGACTAATGCGACGGTTCAGCTGAAAATTCAGCTCGTAACGCATTTCGCGTCTCTGGCGTTTTTCGCGCTCCATCAAAGATGTGGCCGAGCGCGACGGGGTGGAGAACAGGTTTTTGAGTTTGGACATGGGAGCGCCTCATACGATTTCTGGCTCCCTTCTCGCATCACTTGTCGATTCTCCGAAGTTCATATGGCTTTTCCTATGTAAGCTGAGCTAACATGTCCCTATGGATTGGAAAGACATGCCCACGCTCGCTTCGCTGCGCGCCTTTGAAATTGCCGCGCGTCTCGGCAGCTATTCGGCTGCGGCGCGGGCGTTGAACGTCACCCATGCAGCGATCTCGCAACATATCAGAAGCCTTGAAACCCATCTGGACGAGAAACTTTTCACCCGCGCCGCGCGGGGCATGGAGCTGACGCAGGCGGGGCACGCGCTGTCCGAGTCGCTCACGGAAGGTTTCGGCATGATTATCAGCGGCGTGCGGGCAATCACGGACGAGCGCACCCATCGGCCGGTCATCATCTCAACGACGCCGACTTTTGCCGAAGTCTGGCTGATGCCGAAACTGGGCGGGTTTTGGACCGAGCATCCGGATATCTATCTGCAAGTTCAGCCCTATATGGGGCTGAGCAATCTTCGTTCCGAAGGGATCGACGTTGCAATCCGCTTCGGAGCCGGAGACTGGCCGGGGCTGGATGTCGTGCCGCTTCTGATGAGTCCCTTCGCGGTCGTGTGCAGCCCCGATTATACGGAGGCCGAGTCACTCGACGAGATGGGGGATTTGAACGAGATCTACTGGATTTTCTCCGAATTCTCGTCAGAGCAATATGCGTGGGGAAATCGCATTGGCATGGATTTCAAACAGCAGGACTTTAGAGAACTGGCGAGTAATGCGCTGACGCTCTCTGCGGTGCGTTCGGGTCTTGGCGTGTCGATCCAGTCGCGGGTGCTGGTCGAAGACGATATCGCGTCAGGACGTATGAAAGTGCTCTACGAGGGCGATCCCGAAGGCATCGGCTATTACATAGTCACCCTGCCCGGCATTCTGTCACCTCAGGTCAAGACATTGCGCAACTGGCTTTTGCGCAATGCCGAAGATGTGACAACCGTCGAGGAAATCGAGACCGAGATCAGCGAAGAGAGCGAAGCGCCTTAAACTGCCGCGCAACAGACCCTAACGCGGAGAACGCTTCGCCAGAATGCGCTGCAATGTGCGGCGGTGCATGTTCAACCTACGAGCGGTCTCAGAAACATTGCGATCACAAAGCTCGTAGACGCGCTGGATATGTTCCCAACGCACCCGATCCGCCGACATCGGATTTTCCGGCGGCGGCGGCAGTTCCTTGCCCCCTGCCACAAGCGCATTCACGATATCATTGGCATCCGCCGGTTTTGACAGATAATCCGTCGCGCCGATCTTGACCGCAGCAACGGCGGTGGCGATGGCACCATAGCCGGTCAGCACAACAATGCGGCTGTCCGGCCGTTTCTCGCGCAGCACCTCGACCACATCAAGGCCGTTCCCGTCCTCCAGCCGCAAATCCACCACGGCATATGCGGGCGGGCGGGCGGTGGCGATGGCTTTACCTGCCGCAACCGAACCGGCGGTCTCGACTTCAAAGCCACGTTTTTCCATAGCCCGTGCCAAACGCCGCAGAAATGGCTCGTCATCATCGACGAGGAGAAGCGATTTGTCCTCACCTAAGTCAATCTTTTCATCCACGCTCATCTGAGCCCTCCTGCCAGCGGCATCTATCCTATACGTTTAGACGGGTTTTAGAGCGCCGCCGGTGACGGGTCAATTTTTACCCTGCGGCGTCAATGAAACACGCCACCCGATCCGCCATCTGTTCCGGTGTGTCGTCACGTTTGAAAAAGTCCACAAACCCGACTTCGGGGAACACAAGATAGGTGAATGTCGAGTGATCGACGAGATAGTATTCGGGATCACCGTCCTGCTTTTTGTAATAGGTCTTGTAGGCGCTGGATGCGACTTTCACCTGTTCCGGCGTGCCGGTCAGACCGATCATGTCCTCATGAAACAGGCTTGTAAACTCTTTCATCACCTCGGGCGTGTCGCGCTCCGGATCGATGGAGATAAAGGCCGTTTGCGCATCATAGCCGCGTTCTTCCAAAAGCCGCAAAGCATCCGCATTGCGCATGTTGTCGAGCGGGCAAACGTCCGGACAGAAGGTATAGCCGAAATACAGGATGGTCGGTTTTTTGAAAACATCCTGATCCGTGACGGTCACCCCGTCCTCATTCACAAGCTCGAAAGGGCCACCGATGGCGGCGGTTCCACCGCTTACAGCAGCGGAACGGCATTGTGCGAAAGCATCATCACCAGTGGATCGCGTTACATACCATGCACCCGTGCCAATCAAAGCAACAAACACAACACCTGCCGAAATGGCTATAGTTTTTACGGACATATCTATTCTCCTGATCGCTTCGCATTGATTGCGTCAAAAGCAGTGACTATCAAGGGGCTTAATGCCGCAGAAGGTCGATTACGCCCATGATAGAGAATAGAGACGACCTTGTAACCGTCGAACGCCGATCCGACTGGGTCAGATTGCGCACATTGGTTGCCCTGCGATGGATTGCCATTTTGGGCCAGATCGCCAGCATCATGGTCGCAATACTCATCTTCAAACTGCATCTGGAAATCGGTGCATTCGCGGTCATCATCGGTGCCTCGGTCATTCTCAATATCGTGGCCAGTTTCGTTTACCCCGAAAACACTCGTTTGAGTGAACGCGGAGCAACCCTGATGTTGCTCTTCGACATCACCCAGTTGACCTGCCTTTTGTATTTCTCCGGTGGCCTGACCAACCCGTTTTCCGTCCTTATCCTTGCACCCGTGTCGATCTCCGCCTCGGCTCTGCGCCCGAAGTCCTCGATCCTGACCGGTTCTGTCGCCATCGCCTTCGTCACCATTCTGGCCCTGTATCATGTGCCTTTGCATCTGAACGACGGGGCCGAACTCATCATTCCGGACATTTTCCTCTTTGGAAACTGGGCCGCTATTGTCATCGGAGTCATATTTCTCGGTGTGTTTTCATGGAAGGTCACCTCGGAAATCCACACTATGTCCCAGGCCCTTCTGGCAACACAGATGGCTTTGACGCGGGAACAGAAACTCACCGACATTGGCGGGGTCGTCGCAGCCGCCGCCCACGAGCTTGGCACGCCTCTGGCCACGATCAAGCTGGTGGCCGGAGAACTGGTTGACGAACTCAAGGATCAGGAAGTTCTTTGCGAGGATGCACAACTGATCCACGATCAGGCGGACCGCTGTCGGGACATTCTTCATTCGATGGGGCAGGCGGGGAAGGACGATCTGCACATGCGTTTTGCCCCATTGCAAGCCGTCATTGACGAAGCTGCCGAGCCGCATACCGGACGGGGCAAATCCGTCAATATCGAGGTCTTGGGGTCCGAAGATGGCTCGGATCAGCCTTATGTTTACCGTAGGCCCGAAATCATCCACGGCTTGCGCAACCTCATCCAGAACGCTGTGGATTTTAGCGAAACGACGGTCTGGATCGACATTTCATGGAGCGCCCGCCGTATTACATTGCGCATCATTGATGACGGTGCCGGTTTTCCTACCTCGGTGATCGGTCGGATCGGTGATCCGTTCATGCGCCACCGGCGTTCCGAGCGGGAGGCCGAAAAAAGACCCGGCTATAACGGGATGGGGCTTGGCCTGTTCATTGCGAAAACGCTTTTGGAGCGCACCGGTGCGGAGATCACCTTTGCCAACGGTTCGGACCGCCATGATCAGCATCTCCATGCGGGACGTCGCTCCGGCGCTATTGTCGAACTGAGCTGGCAACGCGACCGGATTAGCGTGGCCGAAGGTGAAGAGAATAAAGCCTTGGGCGAAAATGCACCATTTGAGCAGTGAAATGCGGCAAGATTACGGCTTTTCTTCGGTTTATTTTTACCGGCTTAACGGAGCATTAACTAAAAAGCCGGAGGGTCTTCCCATCACGAACTCGTAGTTTTGTTGGGAATCACATGTCATTCGACCTCCTGTTCACCCTTGCGGCCCTGCTTGTCGGGAGCCTCGCCGTTGCCTTTCTTGTTCTCTACAGCCTCGCATGGCTTGCCAGTCGCAAAGAACAGCAAACCACGCTTGCGCTGGAGGGTCAGGATACCGACATCGTCTTCCTTTTTGATGACGAAACCCTCGTCAATGCGACCTCGGCGGCACAGAGCATCCTGTCTGCAGCTGTGGATGTAGGCTCTGACTGGTCACGTTTGCTCTCTGTTCTGATCACGAAATTCCCGACGCTTCAGAATGATATCTCTGATCTGGCGGAGCGGGGCAAAATCGACATTGAATCCAGAGATGGCAGTTCCGTTTTAAGCTGTGAGTGGCGCAATGGTCTGGCGCGGATTTCTCTGTTCGATCAGGAATCCGACCACATCCCGCTCAATCTCGACCGTCACTCGATTGCCGCTATGGAGGATGAGCTGGAAACGCTACGCGCGACAACGGAGCATGTTCCGTTTCTGGTGTGGCGTGAGCTTGAAGACGGAACAATCAGTTGGGCAAACAGCGCATATATCGCCTTGGCAGATCGTCTCTCGGAGGAAGATACGCCAAGCTGGCCACCCACGTCGCTTTTTGACACACAACTGCTGTCAAAGGCCGAACCGAATGAAAACCGGCGTCTCAGTCTAAAGGGTGAGAACGGAGACACGCATTGGTATGATGTCTATCGCTTCAAACTTGGGGACAGTTTCCTCTATACTGCCAGTAATGTTGATCGCACCGTCAAAGCCGAAGAAACGCTGCGCGAATTTACCCAGACTTTGACAAAGACATTCTCGCACCTGACCATCGGTCTCGCTGTTTTCGACCGCAACCGTCAACTTGCGCTCTTCAATCCGGCGTTAACAGACCTGACCTCTCTTCCTGCCGAATTCCTGATCACACGCCCAACTCTGATCTCGTTTCTGGACCGCCTCCGCGACAGCCAGATGATGCCGGAACCCAAAGATTACAAGTCATGGCGGCAAGAAATGGCGGAGCTGGAAACAGCCGCAGAAGATGGCACTTATGAAGATGTTTGGACTCTGCCCGGCGGCATGACCTATCGGATCTCGGGCCGCCCGCATCCCGACGGCGCAATCGCTTTCCTCTTCGAGGATATTTCCGCCGAAATGTCACTCACCCGACGCTTCCGCTCCGAAATCGAAACGGGGCAGGCGGTTCTCGACAGCCTGTCCGAAGCGATTGCCGTCTTTTCCAGCGATGGCACATTGGCAATGGCAAATGCCGCCTACACAAAGCTTTGGCGTATTGATCAGCTGGAAGGGCTTGCGGAGACAAGCGTTTCGGATGCCACCCGTGTCTGGCACACAAAATGCGCGCCGACTCCGATCTGGAGCGATTTCCGTAAATTTGTCAGTCGCACTGGGGAAAGGGCTGAATGGTATGGCCAGACCCGCCTGTGGGATGGTCGCCGCCTGAACTGTCGTTTCACCCCGCTTCCTTCGGGCCAGACACTTGTCGGGTTCTCTCCGGAGGAGCGCTCGAACGCCCTGCGGCCCACGTTGAAATCTCAAACCCACGACACGCGATTTATCAAAATGTGACGGCACACAGCGGTGTCTTGCCCTTGTGTCCGGTGCGAAGCGGGCTAAAGTCGGACGGTATCTATCGGACGCAAAAGGCCCAACCCTGTGAACACCAAAACTCCCGCGCGTGAGACAATAAGTGAGCGCGCTCAAAAACTTGATGATTTTCTGGCTCAAAGCCCTTGGTCTGGTGCTCTGTCCACAGCTTTGGCAGGGGATGCTTCGAGAAGGCGCTACCATAGGCTCACTGACCACACCGGCCGCACCGCAATCCTCATGGATGCCCCGCCGGAGGCAGGCGAAGATGTTCGGCCTTTCCTGAAAGTCGCCGCATATCTGCGTAAATCGGGCCTTTCCGCGCCAGAAATCTACGCGGCGGATGAAACACAGGGCTTTCTGATTCTCGAAGATTTCGGCCTTACGCTTTATGATCAGGTGTGCTTGCAACACCCCGAAAGCGAACCCGAGCTGTATGATGCCGCTGTCGATGTTCTGATCGAATTGCATCGCGCAGAACCGATGCAAGGGCTGGACGACTATGTTCCGCTCATGACGGACCTCGCGACATCCAGTTATCGTTGGTATGCAGAGCCTATACTCGGTCGTAGCATGACACCTGAACGCGACGAATTGAGTTGCGCGCTCCGGCCATTGATCGACAGTCTCCGGCCCGGCCGCGTCACGGTCCTGCGTGACTACCACGCGCAGAACCTCTTGTGGTTGCCCGAACGTAGTGGAGCCGCCCGTGTCGGTCTGTTGGATTTTCAAGACGCCATGCTCGGACCGGCAGCCTATGACCTGATTTCCCTGACAACCGACGCCCGCCGCGATGTATCCGAAGACATCGGAACCCGCTGCATGAACCGCTTTTGCGAAGGACTGTCACTTGATCCGGTGGAGTTCGCACGCGAAGCTGCCATCTGTTCCGTTCAACGCAATCTGCGTATCTTGATGATTTTCGGAAGAATGTCCCTGCACTTCGCGCGTCCGCATTATGTCGACCTGATCCCGCGCGTCTGGGGATACCTCCAACGCGATCTCGATCACCCCGATCTTCGACAGGTTGCAGAACTTATTCGCAAACACTTTCCTGAACCCGACACACTCGCACTCAAGGCGCTCAAAGAAAAATGCGGCACAATCCCGACTCTGCAATGATCTTCTGTGCCGGACGTGGCACACGGATGAAAGCACTCACGGAACACCAACCGAAACCAATGATCAAAGTCGCAGGCCGCCCACTGGTGGACCACGCCCTTGATCAGCTGGAAGGTGTTCCCCAGCGTGTCGCCAATCTCCACTATCTGCCTGATATGCTCCGTGATCACCTTACATCAGCCGGATTAGAGACTGTTTTCGAGGAAACTCTTCTGGAAACAGGCGGGGGACTGAAGAACGCTTTGCCTTATTTCAAAAGCGACGCAGTTTTCACAATGAACACCGACGCTGTTTGGAAAGGGCCTCGTGCCGCAGATGTTCTTTCCGCCGCATGGGACGCCGACAAAATGGATGCGCTATTGTTGGTTGTGGCAAAGCCCCGCGCCCATGCGCACCTCGGCTCGGGCGACTTTGATCTGGAGGCAGACGGACGCCTGCGCCGTGGAACGTCCTATATTTACACCGGAGCGCAAATCCTGAAAACTGCGCCGGTTTCGGAAATCGAAGAGACATATTTTTCACTCAACCGCGTCTGGGAAAATTTGTTCGCGCGCGGACGTATCTATGGTGTTGAATACAGCGGACATTGGTGCGACGTCGGTCATCCGGAGGGCATCGCAATCGCCGAAGATATGTTGGAGGATCAGTAATGTTTTCATCAAACGGAAACCCTACACTCTTCGGCGTTCCCTGCGGTGCCCATTACCCGTCAGCGGTCAAACGCGGACTTTTGCAACGGCTGGCGTCCATGTCGCCCGAAACGATTGCGCGCACGGAAATCTATGTGAACACCTCGCGCATGAAAAAGGAACTCATGGCGTCTTTCGAAGATGGATCGACCCGATTCCTGCCAAAATTCCGCCTTTTATCTGATCTCGGAATGGATCATGACTTCATGGACTTGCCCGTTCCGGTCAGCGGCCTGCGACGCCGGTTGGAGCTTGCGCAGCTTGTTTCGCATTTTCTGAAGCAAGAACCTCAATTTGCTACGCGGTCCTCTGTTTTCGATCTTTCGGACAGTCTCGCGCTGCTGATGGCGGAAATGCAGGACGAAGGCGTCACGCCGCAGGACATTCAAAACCTGAAAGTACCCGATGCCTCCGGACACTGGCAGAAGTCTCTACAATTTCTCTCCATCCTCTTCGGTTTGTTTACCGAGGACTCGACATCGGACTTGAGTCTCGAAGCGCGGATGCGTTTGGTTATTGATCGTCTCGAACGCAAATGGGAAATCGCGCCGCCGGAGCATCCGGTTTTGGTCGTAGGCTCAACTGGCTCGCGCGGCACAACGGCACGTTTCATGACGCTTGTGGCCAAACAGCCGATGGGGGCCGTCATCCTGCCCGGCGTTGATTTTCATATGTCGGCCGATGTCTGGACACAGATTCGTAGCGAAGACCGTATTTCCGTCGAACATCCGCAAGAACGCATGGCGCGTCTGGCACAAAACATCGGCATAGACCCCACACAAATCCAGAGATGGGACACGGAAACAGAAGAAAACATAGCGCGAAACCGGCTTGTATCGCTTGCTCTGCGCCCCGCGCCCATTACCGACCAATGGATGAAAGAGGGCCCCGCTTTCGAACAGATCACCCCCGCGACCGAGCGGCTAACCCTGATTGAGGCACCAGACACGCGGCTGGAATCCAATGCGATCGCCCTCGTTCTCAGACATGCCGTGCACGAAGGAAAAAAGGCGGCTCTCGTCACCCCTGACCGTGATCTCGCCAGACGGGTCACCGCACTTTTGAGCCGCTGGAATATCGTACCCGACGACAGCGCCGGTATTCCGTTGAGCCAAACACCTCCGGGGCGGCTTTTGCGCCATGTCGTCGGCCTCATCGGTCGTGTCCTGTCTTCCGAAGACCTGCTCGTTTTGTTGAAACATCCGCTATGTGCGCGGGGAGGGCATGACAAGACTTCGGGAGAGGATGACCGCGGCTACCATCTTTTGTGGACCCGTGAGCTTGAAGTCCACCTGCGCCGCAAAGGAATTGCCTTTCCCTCACAAGACGACCTTGTGCATTGGGCTATCCAATCCGGCGAAAGCAAGGATGACAAAGAGGCCCGCCTGTCATGGGCGCATTGGGTAGCCGATATATCCGAACAGTTCCAACAGACGTCGGAAGGCTCCCTGAAGATTCATCTGGATCGGCTTGTTGGGCTGAGTTTGAGACTTGTCAAAGGACCGGATGACGGTGACGACAGCGAACTTTGGGCACAACATACCGGACGTGAAGCCCGGCGCGTCGTAGAGGAGCTATACCGCGAAGCGGACTATGGCGGGTCTATGAGTTCCTTGGAATTTGGCGATCTGTTCCGCGCCATTCTCGGACGCGGGATTGTGCGTGATCCCTCTCCGAAACATCCTCAGGTCATGATCTGGGGCACGCTCGAAGCCCGTGCGCTTGGGGCTGATCTGGTCATTCTGGGCGGTCTGAACGAAGGCATCTGGCCGCAATCGGTCGGGCAAGACCCGTGGTTCAACCGCGATATGCGGCGCAAGGCAGGTCTTTTGTCGCCCGAACAGAATATCGGCCTTTCCGCACATGATTTCCAACAGGCCATTGCCGCACCCGAAGTTGTCCTTGCCCGCGCCAAACGCGATGCCGAAGCAGAAACAGTTGCCTCGCGCTGGCTAATCCGGCTGACCAACCTGATGTCCGGCATGTCGGATGAAGGCCGGCAAGGGTTGGAGGCCATGCGACACCGTGGTGCCGAATGGATCACCCTTGCGGAACATCTGGATCGACCCGATTTCACCTTGCCCTCCGCGCATCGCCCCAGCCCGAGACCACCCGTTGCTGCGCGGCCTCGTCAGCTTTCCGTCACACGCATCGAAAACCTGATCCGCGACCCTTATGAAATCTATGCAAGCCGCGTTTTGCGTTTGAACAAACTGGACCCGCTCAGCCGCGAACCGGATGTGCGTGAAAGGGGCACAGCACTCCATGCGATCATGGAGGCCTACCTGTCGCAAACCGCCGAGGAAGACTATGAAGCCGCTTTGGCGCGGTTTCTGAATGTGGCCGAAGAGGTTCTGGAACGCGAGGTCTCCTGGCCGTCTGCACGACGGGTCTGGCTTGGCCGTGTGCGACGGATTGCATCAAGACTTGTCAAACGGGAGCGGGAAAGATTTGCCCTCGGCACTCCGGTCGGGATCGAGGCAAAGGGTGCGATGCATCTGCATGAAGTCGATTTTTCCCTGACCTGCAAAGCCGACCGCATTGATCGTAAAGAAGACGACAGTTTCGTCATTTATGATTACAAATCCGGCACGCCTCCGACAGAAAAGCAAACCAAGATCTTCAATATCCAGCTTCACCTCGAAGCGGCAATGATGGAAGAGGGCGGTTTTGAAGCAGTTCCGATCGGGAAAGTGTCCGAAGTGGCCTATCTCGGGCTGGACAACAAACTGACGGAAACTGTGCTGCCGCTTGATCTAGGCGATGTGGCCGAAGTGAAAAAGAAACTGGTGCAGTTGATACGGTCTTATGACGACCCTGCGCTTGGCTATACGGCACGTCGCATGATGAAAACCGTTCGCTACGAGACCAATTTCGAACATCTGTCGCGATATGGGGAATGGTCCGACGCCGACACGCCCGTGCCGGAGGATTTGGAATGACCACGATGAACGAAGCCACCCGTCGTCAGATCATGGCGGCGCGTCCGGATATGTCCACATGGGTGTCCGCCAACGCCGGTTCGGGCAAGACAAAGGTTCTGACGGACCGTGTGGCCCGCCTTTTGCTGGACGGAACACCGCCGCAGCATATTCTGTGTCTGACCTATACCAAGGCCGCCGCCGCAGAAATGCAGAACCGCTTGTTCAAGCGGCTGGGGGATTGGGCTATGTTGCCCGATCCCGAGCTTGTCAAAGAGCTTACCGCCCTCGCGCCGGAAAAGTCTCTGGATAGCGAGACCTTGCGACACGCCCGCACGCTTTTTGCCCGCGCAATCGAGACACCCGGTGGTCTGAAAATCCAGACCATTCACTCATTTTGTAGTGCTTTGCTACGGCGTTTTCCGTTGGAAGCTGGGGTTTCGCCGCAGTTCAAGGAAATGGACGACCGCCAGTCCCGCCGGATGGTTTCCGAAATTATCGAAGATGTTGCCCTCGGACCGAAACGTGATGTGATCGACGATGTCTCGCTCTATGTCAGCGATCTCGACCTGACGGATTTGGCCCTCAGCATTGTCAGCAAACGCGACCAGTTTTTCCCGCCCCGTCAAAAAGAAGACATATGGTCATGGTTCAACCTTCCCACCGGATATGACGAAACACGACTGTTGAAAGATGTCTTTCTGGGCGGCGAAAAAGACATGCTGCTTGCTTGCGCCACATTGATGGAAACCTCCAGCGCCTCCGATCAGAAAACCGCCGCTCTTTTCCGTCATTGGGCTGAGTTGGAGCCTGATTTGTCCCTTGTGGAAAATCTGTGCGACAAGCTGTTGGCAAAAGAAACAGCCAAAACCAATCCTCTGCAATCCAAATTCTATGCAAAGCACTCCAGCCTTCCGACACGTAAACTCATAGATGCCCATCCGGGCGCGTTCGATCATCTCGAATCCTTCATGAAACGTGTGGAAGCTGCGCGGCCTCATCTTTTCGGGTTAAAAGACGCGCGCAAGACCCTCGCCCTGCACCGCTTTGCTCAGGAACTTCTGCCGCCCTATATGGAGCGAAAAGCCGAGCTTGGCCTGTTGGATTTCGACGACATGATCCGCCGCGCGCGTGATCTTTTGTCGATCTCTAATGTGTCGCAATGGGTGCTTTACCGTCTCGATGGCGGGATTGACCACATCCTTGTCGATGAGGCGCAAGATACCAGCCCTGATCAGTGGCGCGTTGTTCAGCTTCTGGCCGGTGAATTTACCGCGGGCGAGGGGGCGCGTGCCGATGTAACCCGCACGATCTTTGTCGTGGGCGATCACAAACAGTCGATCTATTCGTTCCAGGGCGCCGCTCCCGAAGCCTTTGACCAGATGAAAGAGCATTTCGGAGAGCGTTTGAAAGCGGTCGGGCAACCCCTGCAAGACCTGTCCTTGCAATATTCCTTCCGCTCTTCTCCTGCCATTCTGACCGCAACCGACACAGTCTTTGCCGCTATAGGCGGGGAAGGGGTCGGTGGCATTCCCGAACATATCGCCTTTTTCGATGACATCCCCGGTCGCGTTGACCTTTGGTCTCTGGAGACGCCGGAAGACCTGTCAAAAGAGAAAAAAGAAGAGCGGGAGAAAGAGGCAAGCCGCTGGGAAGAGCCGCTTGACGTGATCCATCCCGAAGAGCCCAATCCCCGTCTGGCCAAGCGGATCGCCAATTTCGTGGCCGAACAACTTGAGCATGGTTCGCTTCCGGACAAGAACGGAAAGGGGCGGAAGATCGAGGCAGGCGACATTCTGATCCTCGTTCAGCGCCGCTCCCCCTTGTTCCGGCTAATTCTGAAAGAGCTCAAATCCCACCCCGCCAGAATTCCCGTTGCCGGTGCGGATCGTATGACGCTCAATGACGAGATGGCGGTCAAAGACCTGCGGTCCCTTCTGGCGTTCTTGTCGTTGCAGGACGACGATTTGGCACTGGCGGAAACATTGAGGTCTCCGCTGTTCAATTGGTCGGAACGCGATCTGTATCAACTCGCCCACGGTCGCACCACCATCACCCTTTGGCGCGCGCTCTATGAACGTCGCAAGGAATGGCCCGAAACCTTCGAGATTCTCGAAGACCTGCGCCAAACCGCCGATTTCCTGCGCCCTTATGACCTGATCGAGCGTGTGTTGATCCGCCATGACGGGCGGCGCAAATTCATCGCACGCCTTGGTAAAGAGGCAGAAGACGGGCTTGATGCGCTGTTGCATCAGGCGCGCAACTACGAGACCACAGAGACCCCCAGCCTGACAGGGTTTATCGCATGGCTTGAATCCCAAACCATTCAGCTCAAGCGTGTTCTGGATGAAAATTCCAACCTTGTCCGTGTGATGACCGCACATGGATCAAAAGGTCTCGAAGCTCCGATCGTGATCCTGCCTGACACTTTGAAAACCCTGCGGGAAACCAAAGACGAATTTGTCTCTCCCGAACCGGATCAAATCGTCTGGAAAGGGGCCGGAGGTCAGCGATCCGACCAGACAAAAGAGACCCTGAACCGGCTTAAAATGGCTGATTTGGAAGAAGACCGACGCCTTCTATATGTGGCGATGACCCGTGCGGAGAAATGGTTGATTGTCTGCGGTGCGGGGAAAGAAAGTGCGGGCACTTGGTATGACCTGATCAAGACAGGGCTGAACACACTGGAGACAGAGACCCTTGATCTTGCCGGAGCACCGGGGCAGCGATACGCATGGGGTGTTTGGCCTGATGCGCCGGACACCCGCAAAGATGCCGCCTCACAAAATCCTGTTATGCCAGAGTGGTCTCGCACGCCAGCGGGTGTTGTCGCACATGATACGAATTGGATCTCGCCTTCGGACCTCGGCGGCGCAAAGGCGCTTTCCGGTGAGGAAGCCGCGCTTGATAAAGACGCAGCCGTGCGACGGGGAAGCCAGCTTCACCGCTTGATCGAACTTCTGCCCGATGTGGCCGAAGATCGCCGCGAAGAGGTCGCGCGGTTTATCCTGTCGAGCGGGGAGGACGCCGCTTTGAACAGCGAGGTGCCTAACCTTCTCGAAGAGGCCTTAGGTGTTATCAACCAGACTTACGACTGGGATGTATTCGGCCCGAATTCACTTTCGGAAGTGCCCTATACGGACACTCTGAACGGACAGATCATTCACGGCATCATAGACCGTCTGATTGTGACGCCGGACAAAGTGCAGATCGTGGATTATAAATCCAACACCGTCATTCCCGACCGAATTGAGGATATTCCCGAAGGCCTCCTGCGTCAGCTTGGCGCCTATGCCGAAGCCTGTCAGCGCATCTATCCGGATCGCGATGTTGAAGTGGCGCTTCTCTGGACCAAAACCGCAACGCTTTGCCCTGTTCCTCTCAATATCGTGATGGCGGCACTGGGTCGCGCCGCCACATCTTGACCCTGCACAGTGCACGCCCTACCTTTTCACCAAGTGAAAAACTCAGGAGAAGCCCTATGGCAACCGTCAAAGTCAGCGATGACACATTCAGCACCGAAGTCCTCGAATCCGACATCCCTGTGATTGTCGATTTCTGGGCCGAATGGTGTGGCCCCTGCAAACAGATCGGCCCGTCCCTCGAAGAGCTTTCTGACGAATATGACGGCAAGGTCAAAATCGTCAAAGTGAATGTCGATGAAAACTCGAACTCCGCCGCACAATTCGGTGTGCGCTCCATTCCGGCCTTGTTCATGTTCAAAGGCGGCGAACTTGTTTCCCAGAAAATCGGTGCTGCACCGAAAGCCGCTCTGGCAAACTGGATCAACGAAGAAGTCTGATTTTCATCAGAAATTCTGAATTGGGGCGCCTCAACGGGCGCCCTTTTTCGTGGCAGAAATTCCGGCGAGGTTGCACCTGTGCCCCATCGCCCTCATATAGATTGCCAAGCGAAAGGATAACCAATGTCGAAAGAAGAGTTTCCCGGATGGCACGGCACCACGATTATCGGCGTGCGCCGTGATGGTGAGGTTGTCGTGGCCGGTGACGGTCAGGTCAGCCTTGGCCAAACTGTGATCAAGGGCACCGCGCGCAAGGTGCGGCGGCTTTCTCCCGGTGGTCAGGATGTTGTCTGCGGATTTGCCGGATCAACGGCGGATGCGTTTACCCTTCTGGAGCGGCTGGAGACCAAACTCGAAGCCACTCCCGGTCAACTGGCCCGCGCCTGTGTCGAACTGGCAAAAGATTGGCGTACCGACAAATATCTTTCGAAACTCGAAGCCATGTTGATTGTCACAGATGGCGATGAGCTTTTGGTTGTGACCGGCGCAGGCGATGTTCTGGAGCCGGAAAATGACATCGCGGCCATCGGATCGGGCGGAAACTTTGCGCTCGCGGCGGCCCGTGGCCTCATGGAAACCGACAAAGATGCCGAAGCCATCGCGCGCGCGGCCATGAAAATCGCTTCCGACATCTGTGTTTACACCAATGGCAACCTTACGGTTGAGAAGATTAGCAAATGACCGACCTGCCCCCCCGCGAAATCGTATCCGAACTGGACCGTTTTATCATTGGCCAGAAGGACGCAAAACGAGCTGTCGCTGTGGCCCTGCGCAACCGCTGGCGGCGTAAACAGTTGCCGGATGATCTGCGCGATGAAGTCTACCCGAAGAACATCCTGATGATCGGACCGACAGGCGTCGGCAAGACGGAAATCTCCCGACGCCTCGCCAAACTCGCCAAAGCACCTTTTATCAAGGTTGAGGCAACGAAATTCACCGAAGTCGGCTATGTTGGTCGCGATGTGGAACAGATTATACGTGATCTCGCAGATGCCGCGATTTCCCAGACCCGCGAACACATGCGCGAAGATGTCAAAGCCAAGGCCAAAGGTGCCGCCGAAGAGCGTGTTATCGAGGCCATTGCAGGCACGGATGCGCGTGAACAAACCCGCGAAATGTTTCGCAAAAAGCTCCATTCCGGTGAGCTTGATGACACGGTGATCGAGTTGGATGTGCAGGACAGCGCACCCTCTGTCGGCATGTTCGAAATTCCCGGCCAGCCGCAAATGGGCGGGGCGATGAATCTCGGTGATATTTTCGGCAAAGCCTTTGGCGGGCGCACCGTGAAAAAGAAAATGACCGTTGCGCAAAGCTATGACGTTTTGATCGGTGAAGAAGCTGACAAGCTGCTGGATGATGAAACCGTCACCCGCGTGGCGCTGGAATCGGTTCAGGAAAACGGGATCGTTTTTCTTGACGAGATTGATAAGGTCTGCGCCCGACAGGAAGCTCGTGGCGGTGATGTTTCACGTGAAGGAGTCCAGCGCGATCTGTTGCCCCTGATCGAAGGAACGACAGTGTCCACGAAATACGGACCTGTAAAAACAGACCACATCCTCTTCATTGCCTCCGGTGCCTTCCATATTGCGAAACCTTCGGATTTGCTGCCCGAATTGCAGGGCCGTCTACCGATCCGTGTCGAGTTACGGGCGCTGGAAGAGGGCGATTTTGTGCGTATTCTGACTGAAACGGACAATGCTCTAACCCTGCAATACACGGCATTGATGGAGACCGAAGAGGTCGAAGTGACCTTCTCGGAAGACGGGATTGCCGCTATTGCCAAACTCGCCGCAGATGTGAACACATCGGTCGAAAATATCGGCGCACGGCGGCTTTATACGATCATGGAACGGGTGTTCGAGGAACTGTCTTTTGCGGCTCCCGATACGCCCGGTCAAAAGATCGTCGTTGATGCGGCCTACGTCCATGCCCATGTCGATGAAATGGCCAAGGCTGCGGATGTCAGCCGATATATGCTCTGATCACTTCTTGCGGCGCAGGTAGACGTAATACGCACCTGTGCCGCCATGTTTGAGATGTGCTTCGGAGACTTGCAGCACCGCTTCGCGCAAGGGTGAACTGTGCAGCCAATGGGGCACCTGATGTTTCAGGACGCCCTTGCGCACCGGAATTGGCCCGTCATCCTCCTGATGCTTGCCTTTTCCGGTGATCACCAACACAAGCCTGAAATCCATCGCCCATGAGTTAAGGATAAACCGCGTGAGCGCCGGATGGGCCTGTGCTTGGGTCATGCCATGCAGGTCGATCCGCGCTTCCGGCACGAGTTTACCTTTGCGCATTTTACCGAATTTCTTGCGATCCATTCTGAGCGGAGCCTGCGCCAGCTTGTCAGACACTGAGGGCGCAAGGTTATGACCCGCTGGCTGCGACCGCGCCTTGCGACCGATTTCCAAATCAAATTCGAAAGGTTCGCGCACAGGCACGCTTGCCGGTTTCGGGAGGTCCGGCTTTTCAGGACGAGCCAAGGGCGCCGGAAAAGATGAAGGATGCAAAGCCCGTGCCGTTTTCTTCACAGCATTCCACAGATCCTTATCCTCATCGCTTAGATGTTTTTTCCGCCTGCTCACCCCTCCGCCCTTTCCTCATAGGCATAGGCAAGCTGGATCGGCAAAAGCACAACCATCCGACCCGGATCACGGATTTTTCCAGCCTGATCGCCCGCGGCATCACCCGTGCCAAAGAAAATATCCGCGCGTTGAGCCCCTTTGATGGCAGAACCGGTATCTTGGGCAATCATGAGACGATGAAGGGGGTTTTCGCCCTCTTTTTCGATCCAGACAGGTGCGCCCAAAGGCACAAACTTCGGGTCCACAGCGATTGAACGCATGGTCGTGATCGAACGATGCATCGCGCCAATCGGGCCTTTATCGGCAGGCAGTTTCGGCAGTTCACGGAAAAACACATAGGACGGATTGAAATTCAAAAGCGCCTCACCCTCGACCGGATGACGGCGCACCCAGTTCTGGATGACCTTGGCAGAGACCTGATGGGCATCATACACGCCCCGACGGATCAATTCCTTGCCAATAGAGCGATAGTTGCGCCCGTTATGACCCGCATAGCCGATCCGTATAACAGAGCCGTTTTCGAGACGGATACGCCCTGATCCCTGAACCTGAAGAAAAAACAGTTCGACCGGATCATCTACCCACGCGATTTCCAGACCACGCCCCGCAAGAGCGCCTTCGGAAATGTCCTGCCGCGCCAGATAGGGCGCACCGGACACCACATCCGGCGGCATACGATAGACAGGATAACGATAACGTCCCGTCTGATGACGTGAGCCGCGCAATTCCGGCTCGAAATACCCTGTGAACAGTGGATCATTGCCATCCTCGATCAGAACCGGACGAAACAGCAGCTCGAAAAACCCGCGCGCGTCAGTGGTGCTCTGCGCAAAGGCGCAAATCTGCGGCCATTCCGGTCCGTCAATCAGGGAACAGGTCTCACGGAAAACGGAAAGAGCCGCAGCGTGATCGTCTGCGGCCCATCCGGGTAGGTCATCAAAAGAAAGAACACGCACCATCAGATCATCCGAAGATGCCGCCGGCGTCGTCCAAGCCAGCAAGGCTGCAAAGCCCGCACTCGCCAGCTTTCTCCACATCAGGCACCAGTCGCGACAAGCTGCCAGTTCGGATCATCGCTGCCCAGATGGCGGGCAAAGGTCCAAATATCTTTCTGGCGATTGATGGCTTTGGCATCGCCCTCGACGATATCCCCGTCGGCATTACGCACAACAGAGGTGATTTCACCGACGAAACGGATTTTGATCTCGGCCTCTTCGGTGGCGCGATCCAACTCGGCATCGATAATCTGAAGTTCACGCAGACCGATAAACTGGCTCTCGATGGTGAGACCCTTGGCCTGACGGTCCGAGACAACTTCGGAGAAGGCTTCAAACACGTCCTCGGAGAGGAACGGCTTGATGCTGTCCAGATCGTCATGCTCGAAGGCCATCAGGATCATCTCATAGGCACCGCGCGCACCGGAGAGAAACTCGCTGACGCTGAAACTCGGATCGACACGTTTGATCGCCGCGAGATTGTCCGCTGTGCGGCTTCCGGCCTCAACATTGTCGATGATGTCATGATCCACGCCACCTTCGATGACTTCGAAATCCCGTTTCACTTTCGTGGCCTCTTCGGCACCGGGGAATTCAGCGCGTGGCTTTTCAAACCCTTCGCGCGTTCCAAGAACGCTGCGCAGGCGCAGGATCAGAAAAATGGCAATGCCCGCAAGGACAAGAATTGAAAGAAGGGAATTCCCCATCGGCGATTGATCTCCGTGCAACGTGGCAAAATCTGTCTACCGACCTTATGTAGGTGACGGACCCCGCTAAGTCTACCTGCGGGAGAGAGATAAGAAAGGACTTCTCATGTGGCTTTTCGCCCTTTTCGTCGCCATTCCGATCATCGAGATCGCTCTGTTCATACAGGTGGGCGGTCTGATCGGCCTGTGGCCGACGCTTTTGATCGTCATTGTGACCGCCATTCTGGGGACCGCTTTGGTGCGCCAACAGGGGGCATTGGCCATGTCACAACTGCGTCAGTCCTTTGCCGAACTCAACGATCCTTCTGAACCTTTGGCACACGGAGCGATGATCCTTTTGTCCGGCGCACTCCTGCTGACACCGGGATTTTTCACGGATGCCTTGGGGTTTCTCCTTCTGGTTCCTGCCTTTCGCACTCTGGTGCTGAAAGAACTGCGTAAAAGGGTGAAGGTTCAAAGCTTTACCATGGGTCAGCAAACCACCCGACAAAGCACCGATCCGTTTCGTTCTCCCTCCCAAAACCCGAATATCATCGAGGGTGAATGGGAAGAGGTGGATGAAAACACAACCAAACAAGGACCATCAGGCTGGACTCGCCATTGAGAGGCTGAGATCAACCTGATACAAAACCGCGAACGTTATATTTTTGAGGACAGACAAGATGGCCGAAAACGGCACCACCGCTCCGAAACCCGAGGCTGCCGCCCAGCCGAACCCAGTCAAAATGCAAATTCTGGGTCAGTTCATCCGCGATATGTCTTTTGAGAATATTCTCGCTCAAAAGTCGCTCAAGGTCGAAGGTCGCCCCGCGATTTCCGTTCAGGTCGCTCTGGACGCCAAAAAACGCGAAGAAGAAAACCAGTTTGAAGTCGCCACAAAGGTGAAAGTCGAATCCAAAACCGAATCCGGTGATGCGACGCTTTTCATTCTGGAACTGGATTATGCCGGTGTTTTCCACATCGAAAACGTGCCGGACGAGCAAATGCATCCGTTCCTGATGATCGAATGCCCGCGGATGCTCTTCCCGTTCCTGCGTCGCGTGGTCAATGATGTGACCCGTGACGGTGGCTTCCCGCCGCTGAACCTCGACAACATCGACTTTGTCCAGCTTTACCGTCAGGACATGGCACGCCGCGCAGAAGCTCAAAAGGCCGCTGCGACACCGAACTAAGGTTCAGTCGAACTTGTTCCAAATCGGTTCGTCGCCCAGCTCTTTGACAAAAGAGGCATGGGCGGCGGCTTCTTCCTCTGTGATGCGCGACGGAAGAGGGGTAGGGCGGCGCGTTGGGCGCCAGTTGTCTTCGGCCTCCCGTGCAGCCGCATTTTTCTTTTTCTTTGAAACCGGCGCAAGCACGAGATCGGGCTGACGTCCGCCGATCAGTTCAAGATAGACTTCGGCCAGAATTTCGGAGTCGAGCAAAGCCCCGTGCAGCGTCCGCGACGAGTTGTCGATCCCGAAGCGACGACACAGCGCATCCAGAGTGGCCGGAGAGCCCGGAAACTTTTTACGGGCAATCATCAGCGTATCAATCGCCCGTTCATAAGGAATTTCCGGCAGGCCGATCCATTTCAGCTCGGCATTGAGAAATTTCATGTCAAAGCTGGCGTTGTGGATCACAAGCTTTGAATCATTGCCGATAAAATCGAGAAAATCCTGCCCGACCGCTTTGAAAAACGGTTTATCCGAGAGAATGACTTCTCCCTCTTTCGGCGGGCGCGGGGGATGCAACAGGTCCGGCCCGATCCCGTGCACACCAAAGGCTTCGTCCGGCATGTGACGATCCGGATGGATATATTGGTGATAGGTGCTGCCCGATGGCATGTGATTGATAAGTTCAATCGCCCCGATTTCAACGAGACGATCCCCGCTGAACGGATCAAAACCGGTGGTTTCTGTATCGAGCACGATTTCACGCATCGGCGATTTGCCTCCTCAGGGTTGCGACTATGTTTTGCACCTGAGATTTGGCGGCTTCAAGGCTTGTTGTTTCAATCACGAATTCAGCACGGGCGCGTTTTTCGTCATCCGGCACTTGTTTGGCAAGAATCGTCTCGAAATGCGCTTCTGTCATCCCTGCGCGGGACAGGACACGTTTTCTTTGAGTCTCTGCATCAACGGAGACAACGACCACAGCATCGACGGAGCGCTCTGCCCCAGTTTCAAAAAGCAGGGGAATATCAACAAGGACAATCTGCGCATCCGTGGTTTCTATGAATTTCTTTCGGTCTTCGGAAACCAAAGGGTGAACAATTTCCTCGATTTTCCTTAACGCTGCGGGCGTTTCGGAAATGATCTCTTTGAGCCGGTCTTTCGACACTTTTCCGGAATGCACAGCATCGGGGAACGCCTCCGCCATCGGCGCAACTGCCGCACCGCCAAGGTCATAGAGCCGCGCCACAGCTGCATCTGCGTCCCAAACGGGGATGCCCGCCTCGGCAAACATCTTTGCCGTGGTGCTTTTCCCCATGCCGATAGAGCCGGTAAGGCCGATGATAAAAGGCTTTTTCATGTGGAAAGAATGAATTGGCGGGTGGCGTCATCGACTTCCGGACGTTTACCAAACCACCGCTCGAACCCCGGAGCCGCCTGATAAAGCAACATGCCCAGCCCATCGACCGTCTGGCATCCCTTTTCTGCCGCACGCGTGAGAAAACCGGTTCTCAGGGGCGTGTAAACAAGATCGGTCACCACGGCGTCAGCCTCCAGATGATCAAGGGAGATCTTCAGCTCCGGTTGTCCATGCATCCCGAGCGACGTCGTATTCACAACAGTGCGCGCACCTTTGAGCATATCTCCGGCATGAACCCATTCAACGACGGATATTTTCGCGCCAAACTCGTCCTTGAGCGCATCCACGCGGGCGCGTGTCCGGTTGGACAGACGGATTTCCGGCACCCCGACCTCCAGCAAGGAGGCAATCACCGCACGCGATGCACCTCCAGCCCCCAAAACTGCCGCAGGGCCGGCCTCTGGCGCCCAGTCGGCATTACAGCGCAGGTTTTCCACAAACCCGAACCCATCCGTATTATCGGCGTGCAATTTCCCGTCAGACCGGAAAATCAGCGTATTTGCCGCCCCGATCAATGCCGCACGATCGGTCACAATATCGGCCAGCCCCAGCACGGTTTCCTTATGCGGGATCGTCACATTCGCACCGACAAACCCCATCTTGGGCATCATACTAAGGACCTCTTCCAAGTCCATCTGTTCAACGTGAAGCGGAATATAATGGCCCGCAATTCCGTAGCGGTTCAACCAATAGCCATGAAGAAGCGGCGATTTACTATGCGCAATCGGCGCACCGATCACACCTGCCAACAATATCTTATCACTCATGATGCAATTACCCCCCGTTCGGAAAGATAGGCCAAAAGCGGCAACAAGGGCAAACCCAGCACTGTAAAGTAGTCGCCGTCAATCCGCGAAAACAGCCGCACGCCTTCGGATTCCAACATATAAGAGCCGACACAATGGCGTATCTGCTCCCAATTCCGCGCAAGATAGTCTTCAAGATAGGCGTCGCTGAACCGGTTCATTTCAAGCCGAACCTCCCCGACATGCCGCCATTTCGGCTCCCCGTTCTCGTATATCACCACCGCAGACAGAAGTTTGTGCCGTTCGCCGCGCATCTCTTTGAGCTGCGCCCGCGCCTCGTCCACAGTTTTCGGTTTCGAGAGAAGCCGCCCCTTGAAAGACAAGGTCTGATCGCAGCCGATCACCATTGCATCAAGGTTTTTCAAAGACACCTTGCGCGCTTTGCCCTCGGCCAAGGCATCGGCAATGTCCCTAGGCGATGCGCCTTCACTAAGAAGAGCATCTTTTACGGTTTCTTCATCAATTCGACCGATACTGACATCAAAGGAAACGCCCGCATTGCGCAAAAGCGTCTGCCGGATCTCCGATCCCGACGCCAGAATGAGTTTTTCAGAGGTGTTCATAGATCTGTTGAAAACTCCTGTGTGAACCAGAGGACCAAAGGGCCTGTTTCTAGTCTCATACCGTTGCGGGGGATAAACAGGAAGTTCCGATGATCTTCCAAGGCATCTTATCACTGGGGGTAAGAGATTCTACCTGTGGGCGGAAAAGCCGTCCTCTCCCGAATTTCGTAAGATTCTTCCTCTGCACAAAATACTCAAACATCTGTTCTGTAAATGAAAATATGAATTATCCAGATATGTGGATAAGAAGTAAGGAGTTTTTAACAATAGGCAAAACTCTGTGTAAAACTCATTAATCCAGATTATCCACAGGCCCTACTAAATCATCATCCTTTTCTTTTTCTTTTATTATTTTATTTAGGAGGAAACGAAGGGACACGAAATGAGTGACATTCTCGCGAGTATTTATCCTTGGACCAAATCCATGCATGTCATTTCCGTCATTGCATGGATGGCCGGTATTTTTTATTTGCCCCGCCTCTATGTGCGTCACACTGAAAGCGTCACTGCAGGGTCGGAAACCGACCTTCTCTTTCAGGACATGGAAAAAAAACTGCTCAAGATGATTATGAATCCGGCCATGATCTCAAGCTGGATCTTCGGTCTTTGTCTGGTCTTTACACCGGGCATCGTCGACTGGAGCGCCGGTTGGTCGTGGATCAAGGCCGGAAGTGTGCTTGGAATGACGTGGTTTCATATGTGGTGTGCTGCGCGTAGAAAGGATTTTGTCAGCGGAACAAATACGCGCACAGGGCGTCACTACCGCATGATGAACGAGCTTCCGACGCTTTTGATGATTTTCATCGTTGTGATGATTATTGCCAAGCCATTCTGAGAAAGATTGACTTAATCCCGATCTGTTTCTATCAATGCGCAAACCCTAGCCGTCCGGCCAAGGGATTCTCCGATATGACTTGACTGAAAGACCCGCGTAAAACGCCGGTCCATATGGATTTTTTATGAGCGACAACACTCTGAACCTGGCTGATCTTAAAGCCAAGAGCCCCAAAGACCTTCTGGCAATGGCAGAAGAGCTGGAAATCGAAAACGCCTCGACCATGCGTAAAGGCGAGATGATGTTTTCGATTCTCAAGGAACGCGCCGAGGATGAATGGATCATTTCCGGCGATGGCGTTCTTGAGGTGCTTCAGGACGGATTCGGGTTCCTGCGCTCTCCCGAGGCCAACTATCTTCCGGGCCCTGATGATATTTACGTGTCTCCCGAAGTCATTCGCCAGCATGGTCTGCGCACCGGTGACACGGTTGAGGGTGTGATGCAGGCGCCGGACGAGAACGAGCGCTATTTTGCGATCACCAAAGTTACCTTGATCAACTTTGAGGCGCCCGAGAAGGCCCGCCACAAGATCAACTTTGACAACCTGACGCCGCTCTATCCCGATGAACGGCTGAAAATGGAGATCGAAGATCCCACGATTAAGGATCGTTCTGCGCGGATCATCGACCTCGTGTCTCCGATCGGGAAAGGCCAGCGGGCTTTGATCGTGGCGCCGCCGCGGACGGGTAAAACCGTTCTGCTGCAAAACATCGCCAATTCTATCGAGACGAACCATCCGGAGTGCTACCTTATCGTTCTGCTGATCGATGAGCGCCCCGAAGAGGTGACGGACATGCAGCGGAGCGTGAAAGGGGAGGTTGTGTCCTCGACCTTTGACGAACCGGCACAGCGTCACGTTGCCGTCTCCGAGATGGTCATTGAGAAGGCCAAGCGTCTGGTTGAGCACAAGCGTGACGTCGTCATCCTGCTCGACTCCATCACTCGCCTTGGTCGCGCCTTCAACACGGTTGTCCCGTCCTCTGGTAAGGTTCTGACCGGTGGTGTGGATGCGAACGCTCTGCAACGCCCCAAGCGCTTCTTCGGTGCCGCACGGAACATCGAGGAAGGCGGCTCCCTGACCATTATCGCTACGGCCCTGATCGACACGGGTTCGCGGATGGATGAGGTTATCTTTGAGGAATTCAAAGGGACGGGTAACTCGGAGATTGTTCTGGATCGCAAGGTCGCTGACAAACGCGTCTTCCCGGCTATGGACATCCTCAAATCTGGCACGCGGAAAGAAGAGCTTCTGGTGGATTCCAAAGATCTTCAGAAAACCTATGTTCTGCGCCGTATTCTGAACCCGATGGGCACCACAGATGCAATCGAGTTCCTGATTTCCAAGTTGAAACAGACCAAATCCAACGCTGAATTCTTCGACTCGATGAACGCTTAATATTAAAGGATATCAATAGGTTACGCCTATGGATACGATATATGCCTTGGCAACGGCCCGCGGTAAGGCGGGCGTCGCAGTGGTCCGGATTTCCGGGCCGCTTGCGTTTTTGGCCGTTGAAAAACTGGCCGGAGATGTGCCGTCTCCGCGCCGGACAGCCCTGCGCGTTTTGAAAAATTCCGAGGGAATCGTTCTCGACGAGGCCTTGGTCATCTGCTTTGAAAAAGGTGCGTCTTTCACCGGAGAAGAAAGCGCAGAGCTTCAACTTCACGGTTCTGTCGCCATCATCAATGCTGTGCTTCAATCTCTTTCGGAGATAGAGGGGCTTCGCCTCGCAGAAGCGGGGGAATTTACCCGTCGCGCTTTGGAAAACGAACGTCTGGATCTGGCGCAGGTCGAAGGTCTGGCCGATCTCATCGAAGCGGAAACAGAGGCGCAACGGCGTCAGGCGCTAAAGGTGTTTTCCGGCGCGCTTGGAGATAAGGCGGAACGCTGGCGCTCATCTTTGTTGCGCGCTGCGGCATTGATCGAAGCGACCATAGATTTTGCTGATGAAGAAGTTCCCACAGACGTTTCTCCGGAAGTCCTTGATCTGATCTCCCGCACGATGACGGAACTGGAGGCGGAGATCGCCGGCTCGAAAATGGCGGAACGGATTCGCGACGGATTCGAAGTCGCGATTGTCGGGCCGCCGAATGCAGGAAAATCCACACTCCTCAATGTGCTTGCAGGGCGGGAGGCAGCGATCACGTCTGAATTTGCCGGAACAACCCGCGATATTATCGAAGTCCGGATGGACTTGAAGGGCTTGCCAGTCACGCTCCTTGATACGGCGGGTTTGCGCGAGACATCTGATGTGGTTGAGGCAATCGGCATCGACCGTGCACGCAATCGCGCTGCACAGGCCGACTTGCGTGTGATTCTTCTTCCCGCAGAGGGGGCTGACCCGGAAATGCCGCCGCAAGAGGGCGATCTTGTTCTGGTTGGCAAAGATGATCAGGGCGTGCTGTCTCACTCCGTTTCCGGTAAGACCGGTCACGGAATTGACGCGATGGTTTCTCATATTGCGCTGACGCTTTCCGAACGCGCTTCCGATGCGTCAACAGCAATACGTGAACGGCACCGTATTGCAATTCAGGACGCACTGGTCTCTATGGAATCAGCGCGAAATGAGGTATTGATTGGCGCAGATCGTGCGGAGCTCGCTGCCGAAGAGTTGCGGCGTGCGGTCTATGCGCTGAATTGCCTTGTAGGGCGGATTGATGTCGAGAACATTCTCGGGGAAATCTTCTCCAGTTTTTGCATCGGTAAATGAATAAACGCGAGGAGTGTTTCACGTGAAACATACCGACTTCGATGTTGTCGTCGTAGGTGGCGGCCATGCTGGTTGTGATGCTGCAGCTGCGTCTGCGAGAGCGGGCGCACAAACCGCGCTTATCACGCTGAAAAAATCCGGTATCGGGGTTATGTCCTGCAATCCGGCGATAGGCGGCCTTGGGAAAGGTCACCTCGTGCGCGAGATTGATGCGTTGGACGGGGTCATGGGTCGAATCGCGGATAAGGCAGGCATTCAGTTCCGCCTTTTGAACCGTCGCAAGGGACCAGCCGTCCAAGGTCCGCGCGCCCAAGCCGATCGTGCGATATATCGCACAGAGATGTTGGCTGAATTGGAAACGACAGAAAACCTCGCCATTATCGAAGCCGAGGTTTCGGATTTAATTCTCACAGGGGAAACTGTAAGTGGTGTTGTTCTCGGTGATGGGGCCAGAATAAATGCTAAGGCCGTTGTCCTAACGACTGGCACATTTTTGAACGGCCTAATTCATATCGGCGAAGAAAAATACGCCGGTGGTCGGATGGGGGACAAACCTTCCATAGCGCTTGCAGAACGTCTCTATGGTTTGAATTTACCAATGGGCAGGCTGAAAACCGGCACGCCGCCGCGTTTGAATGGTAAGACGATTGCTTGGGATATTCTGGAAGAACAAGCGGGTGATGAAGACCCCGTTGTGTTTTCCTTTATGAACCGTAAACCATTCACGCGTCAGGTGTCCTGTGGGATCACACATACAAATGAGAAAACCCATGACATCATTCGCGAAAATCTATCGCGTTCTGCGATGTATGGGGGGCATATCGACGGGGTAGGCCCACGCTATTGCCCCTCGATCGAAGACAAGATCGTGCGTTTTGCCGATAAGACATCGCATCAGATTTTTCTCGAACCGGAAGGGCTGACTGACGACACAGTTTACCCGAACGGAATTTCGACTTCTTTGCCTGTCGATGTGCAGGAAGCCTATGTTCGTTCGATTCGTGGTCTTGAGAATGTTGAAATTCTCCAACCAGGTTATGCGATTGAATATGACTATGTTGATCCGCGTGCTCTTCGCCTAACTTTGGAACTGCGCGATGTTCCGGGACTTTTTCTTGCCGGACAGATCAATGGCACAACGGGTTACGAAGAGGCAGCGGCGCAAGGTCTTGTGGCTGGCCTTAATGCGGCGCGTAGATCTATGGGGCAGGACGAGGCCACATTTACCCGTTCCGAGAGTTACATTGGAGTGATGATTGATGATCTCGTTACCCGAGGTGTGAGCGAACCATACCGAATGTTTACCTCGCGCGCCGAATTCCGCCTGTCTTTACGCGCGGATAACGCCGATCAGCGTCTAACTCCCATTGGGATTGAGTTTGGCGTTGTAAACGAGGCCCGCAAGATTTCATTTACACAAAAAATGGAAGAGTTAGAGAAAGGCCGCGAGATTCTCGAAAGCGAAAGCTATACGCCGAGAGAGCTCAAAGCAGCCGGCGTTGCGGTCAGCTCCGACGGGTCTCGTCGCACAGCTTATCAGGTTCTTGCTTTCCCGAATGTAACTTTCGATCATATTTCGGCATTGAATCCGAACGTGGCTCAGATTTCGCCTGAGGTTCAGGTGCAACTGGCGCGGGATGCTCTCTACGCGAATTACATCGAACGTCAGAAGCGGGATATTGAAGCGATGAAGCGTGATGAAACGCAGTTGATCCCAGATGACTTCGATTATTCTGCTTTGAGCGGGCTTTCCAATGAGTTGCGGATTAAATTAAGCCACATACGCCCGCAAACGATTGCGCAGGCGGGACGAGTAGAGGGTATGACGCCAGCGGCAGTAACGCTGATTCTGGCGCGCCTGAAGCAAAACCAAAGAGCAAAGGCGTCCTGATGTCTTCGGAAGAAATGGCCGGTCTGAATGTTTCACGTGAAACATTGAACCGTTTGAAAACCTATCGGCTGCTACTTAAAAAGTGGAATCCCGCGATCAATCTCGTCGCCAAATCTACGATAGATATGGCTTGGGAACGTCATTTCATTGATTCCGCTCAGGTGTTTCGATATGCGCCGCAAGGAATCTCCAAATGGTGCGATCTAGGAAGCGGGGGAGGGTTCCCCGGTCTGGTTTGCGCAACTCTGGCGAAGGAGAAGTCTCCGGATACAGTCTTTACAATGGTTGAATCCGACCAGCGCAAAGCGACATTCCTTCGCACCGTTGTTCGGGAACTGGATTTGAACGCCAATGTGATCTCCAAACGGATTGAAGATATTGAACCGCTTCAAGCAAATATAGTGACCGCAAGAGCATTGGCGCCTCTGCCCAAGCTTTTGGATTATGCAGAGCGGCATCTGGTGAAAACCGGTCGCGGCATTTTCCTTAAAGGAACGTCTTTTCGCGATGAACTTAGAAAATCGCTTGAAACCTGGCGTTTCAACCACGAAGAATATGCGAGCTTAACGGATTCTGAATCCGTCATCCTACTGATTGGAGATATTGAGCGTGTCTGACATTTCCCGTCCAAATGGCCCGAAAATCATTGCCGTGGCGAACCAGAAAGGCGGGGTCGGGAAGACGACAACCGCGATCAATCTCGCTGCAGCTCTTGTTAAAAACGGGTGCCGCGTTCTGGTTGTTGACCTCGATCCGCAGGGAAACGCTTCAACAGGGCTTGGTATCGAAACCGAAAGCCGCGGCTATACGACCTATGACCTTATTCTCGGAGATGCCGATCTTCATGAGGTTATTCAGACGACCGAGTTTGAAAATCTTTGGATTTCGCCGGCGACGGTTGATCTGAGTTCGGCAGATATCGAAATGGTTGCCAATGAAAAACGAAGCTTTCTTTTGCACGATGCCCTGCGGCAGCACGCGATTGATGACTTCAATTTTAATTTCATCCTGATCGACTGCCCGCCGTCCCTGAGTCTTTTGACGGTAAACGCGATGGTCGCGGCTGAATCCGTGCTTGTTCCGCTCCAGAGTGAATTTTTCGCCCTGGAAGGGCTTTCCCAGTTGATGCTGACGGTGCGCGAAGTGCGGCAAACGGCCAATTCTAAACTGCGCATCGAAGGTGTTGTGCTCACCATGTATGATCAGCGGAACAATTTGTCGCGGCAGGTTGAGCAGGACGCGCGAGACAATCTTGGAGATCTTGTGTTTAAGACCGTAATTCCGCGCAATGTGCGGATTAGTGAGGCTCCTTCTTTCGCTTTGCCCGTTTTGGACTATGATCCTATGTCCAAGGGCAGTTTGGCCTATCAGGCTCTGGCGAAAGAAGTGATCGCAAAAAAAGGACGATAAAATGGCGAATCCGAGCAAACCAAAGAATAGAGGTCTTGGGCGGGGCTTGTCTGCTTTAATGGCGGATGTTGCTCCCGAGACGTCCGGTGAAAATACATCAACGGATGAGCCGCGTCGTGCTGATATGATGGTTCCGATTGAACAAATCGCCCCGAATCCTGACCAGCCGCGTCGGACATTTGATCAATCCGCGCTTGATGAACTGGCCGATTCCATTCGTGAAAAGGGTGTGATTCAGCCTTTGATCGTCCGTGAAAGCCCTCGGAAAGCTGGCGAATATGAGATCGTCGCAGGGGAGCGCCGCTGGCGTGCGTCCCAGATCGCCCGTTTACATGAGCTTCCGGTTCTTATCCGTGAGTATTCGGACACAGAAGTCCTTGAAGTCGCGATTATCGAGAACATTCAACGCTCCGATCTGAACGCCATTGAAGAGGCGGCAGGGTATCAGCAGTTGATGGAGCGTTTCGGCCATACGCAGGAAAAACTTTCCGATGCGCTTGGCAAGAGCCGTAGCCATATCGCCAACCTCATGCGTTTGCTCAATCTGCCTGATGATGTGAAAGACCTCGTTGTGACTGGGCAACTTTCCGCCGGACATGCGCGTGCTTTGATTACTGCTGAAAACCCGTCCGAGCTTGCTCAAAAGGTCATTCAGGGTGGGTTGTCTGTCCGTCAAACGGAAAAGCTGGCGAAGGCTGAAAAGACCCCAACCCAGCCGAAAACAGCCAGAAAAAGCAAATCTGCGGAAAAAGACGCAGACACCCGTGCGCTTGAATCCGATCTCAGTGCCGCCATCCGAATGAAGGTCAGCATCAACCACACAGACGGGACGGAAAAGGGCGTTGTCTCGATCTCTTACGAGTCTCTGGATGAGCTGGATGCTCTTTGCGGCATCCTCTCACGCGGCGCGTAACGTGTTTCACGGGAAACAGCTTAGTTATCCGGGATTAATTCCCGGATAATGGCATTTAACACCGGTCTGCCTTTCCCGGTTATGGAAAGGCGGCCGTTTTCGATAGAAATAAACCCGTCTTCTGTCAAGTATTTGTTTTTAAATGTAAATTCATTTCCCAAGAGCGAAGACAAGCGGTTCAGGTCGATACCTTCCGTGATGCGCAACCCCATCATCAGATATTCCACAGCCTGATCATAGCCACTCAATAGTTCTCGCGGGTTTTCTCCATGGCCTTTTTCTGTGACGGATTGAAGCCAGCTTGTCGGGGCAAGCGGCGTATCTATCGCATATTTCTTGCCATCCAAAGTCAGACGACCATGCGCTCCCGGACCTATGCCGACATAATCCCCATAACGCCAGTAAATCAGGTTGTGCCGGCTCTCGGAGCCGTTGCGGGCGTGATTAGAGACCTCATAGGCGGGCATACCGGCCTTTTCACACTCGTCCTGTGTGACAAAATACATATCCGCCGCACTGTCATCTGACGGCAAATCACGCAACTGGCCACGGTTGTAGCGATCACCAAAGGCCGTGCCTTGTTCGATGGTGAGCTGATAGAGCGACAGATGATCGATCGCCATGGAAAGCGCTTCGCGAAGTTCGCTTCGCCATGCGTTAATGGTTTGCCCTTGGCGTGCATAAATCAGGTCAAAACTCACCCGATCAAAGGTGCTGCGCGCAATATCAAAAGCCTTTTGCGCCTCAGCAACGGAATGCAGCCGCCCCAGACGTTTGAGATCCTCGTCCTTGAGCGACTGAATTCCCATAGAGATACGGTTCACACCCGCGTCCCGATAGCCCTGAAACCGACCGGATTCCACAGATGTCGGGTTGGCTTCCAGGGTGATTTCGACATCATTGGACAATGTCCAACAGTCTCTAACCTTGCTCAAAATGGAATTTACAAGCTCTGGGTCCATAAGCGATGGGGTGCCGCCGCCGAAAAACACCGTGTTCAGGACGCGTCCCGATGTTTCCCGTGAAACGCGCTCGATCTCGGAAAGGTAGGCGCGTTCCCAAACTGACTGGTCGATTGTCGCGGCCACATGGGAATTGAAATCACAATAGGGACATTTTGACTGGCAAAACGGCCAATGAATGTAGAGGCCGAAGCCGCCGTTTTGCCAATCTTCCATCATCAGCCCCGAAACGCCGTGACTTCGATCTCGATTTTCATCTCTGGCTTGATGAGATCGGCGACCACCATCGTTGCGGCGGGGCGAATGTCGGATAGAAACTCGCCCAAAGCCGGAACAACGTCATCCACCAGAGCGGCGTCCTTGATCGTATATTGCACGCGCACAGCGTCGGAGAGGGAGAAACCTTCACCTTCCAGCACAGCGGAGATCGTTTTGAAACAATTGCGTGCCTGATCTGCGACGCTCTCGGGCATGGTCATAGTTGTGTAATCGTAACCCGTGGTGCCGGAGACGAAACACCAGTCCCCCTGAACAACCGCACGGGAATAGCCCATGACCTTCTCGAAGTCGGAGCCAGAGGAGACCAGTTTGCGGGTGCTCATTTTTTGAGATCCTTGAAAGGGCCGGACACCAGTTGACGGAAAGCGTCCGTGCGATGGCTTATGGCCTGTTTGCGCTCGGGGTCCATTTCCCCGAATGTCTCTGTTTCACCGTCAGGCAGGAAAATCGGGTCGAAACCGAACCCGTGTTCGCCGCGCATGGGCCAGACGATGCGGCCTTCGATTGTGCCTTCAAAAACCTCGTCATGCCCGTCAGGCCATGCGAGACAAAGCGTGGCACAGAAGCGGGCGGTGCGGGGTTCCGGTGCGTTCTTTTCTTCCAACAGGTCCCAGACCTTTTTCATCGCCATCGGAAAATCGCGGCCATTCGGTGTCTCTGCCCAATCGGCGGTATAGACACCGGGGGCACCGTCGAGCGCATCAATCATGATGCCGCTATCGTCGGAAAGGGCGGGCAGGCCGCTGGCTTTCGCGGCAAAATGCGCTTTGATCCGTGCGTTTCCGGCGAATGTGTCTTCGGTTTCTTCCGGCTCTTCAAAACCGAGATCACCGGCGGAGACAACTTCGATCCCATAGGGGGCGAGAAGCTCCGCAATTTCGCGCAGCTTGCCTTTGTTGTGGGTGGCGATCACCAGTTTGTCGCTGTCGAATGCCCGCATCACGCCACCGCTGCGTTTTGAGCCAAAACCAGCTCGGCAACGCCCTTTTCGGCCAGATCAAGAAGTTCGTTCATCTGCGCGCGGGAGTAGGTTGCCCCTTCGGCGCTCATTTGCGTTTCGATCATCTGACCATTGGCCAGCATGATGAAATTGCCGTCGACACCGGCTTCGGAATCTTCGGGGTAGTCGAGATCAAGCACGGGCTGGCCGCCGTAGATGCCACAGGACACTGCCGCGACATTGGAAATCAGCGGATCGGAGGTGATCGCACCGGACTTCAGCAATTTGTTTACAGCCAGACGCAGCGCAACCCAGCCGCCGGTGATGGAAGCGCAACGGGTGCCGCCGTCGGCCTGAATGACATCGCAGTCCACGGTGATCTGACGTTCGCCAAGGGCGACGCGATCCACACCGGCGCGCAGCGACCGACCGATCAGCCGCTGGATTTCCACCGTGCGCCCGCCTTGCTTGCCCTGTGTGGCCTCACGACGCATCCGCGAGGAGGTCGAGCGCGGCAGCATTCCGTATTCCGCAGTGACCCAGCCCTGACCGGAATTGCGCATAAACGGCGGCACGCGCTCTTCGATAGTGGCTGTACAAAGCACATGCGTATCGCCACAACGGATTAGACAAGAGCCCTCTGCGTGTTTTGTGATGCCGGTCTCGATTGAAACCGCGCGCATTTCGTCTAAATTTCTACCTGAGGGTCGCATGATATATCCTTCCGCATCTGTTGCGGCAGACATAACGAAGAGCAGCTCGGACGCGCAAGCCTCATTGACCCTCGGTCTCGATGTCTTTTAATGGCGGAGGGTCTTGGAAGACGCAGGTAGAATGACAGATCGTGTAAATCTTATCGCAGAAATGAATGACCGTTCGCGGGAAGTGTTTCGCCGCGTGGTCGAGGGTTATCTCGATAGCGGCGGGCCTGTCGGCTCGCGCACCCTGACGCGGAGCATGAGTGAAAAGGTCTCCGCCGCCACCGTGCGCAATGTGATGCAGGATCTGGAGTATCTCGGACTTCTCGACAGCCCGCATGTCTCCGCAGGGCGCGTGCCGACGCAGCTCGGGCTCCGGCTCTTTGTCGATGGCCTGCTCGAAGTCGGCACCGTGACCGATGATGTGCGCGAAAAGATGGAAGATACGATCCGCACCGAACAAAGCGATGTCACGGGTATGCTGGATCGTGTCGGCTCGGCGTTGTCCGGCCTGACCCACGGGGCCAGCCTTGTCCTCGCGCCGAAACACGAAGCCCCTGTAAAACATGTGGAATTCGTCAACCTCGCCCCAGACCGCGCGCTGGTGGTGCTGGTCTTTGCCGATGGTCACGTCGAAAACCGGATCTTCAAACCGCCTGTCGGGCAAACCCCGTCCTCCTTGCGGGAGGCGACCAATTTTCTCAATGCGCTGGTCGAGGGCAAGACGCTTTCGGAATTGCGCTCCGTCGTCGAGCGCGAAATCAAGACGCGGCGGCAGGAACTCGACAGCCTCGCGGCCAACCTGATCGAAAACGGCGCCGCCTTCTGGGAGGGCGAGGGGTCAAACTACGAACGTCTCATCGTGCGGGGGCGCTCGAATCTTTTGGAAGAAAGCACACAAGCCGAGGAACTGGACCGGATCAGAACCCTCTTTGACGACCTCGAAAAGAAGCGCGACATTGCTGAATTTCTCGAACTGACCGAAGATGGCGAGGGCGTTCGCATTTTCATTGGCTCAGAGAACAAACTTTTCTCACTTTCGGGTTCCTCTTTGGTAGTTTCTCCATATATGAACGCTGAACGAAAAATTATCGGTGCCGTGGGCGTCATTGGGCCGACTCGTCTGAATTATGGGCGGATCGTGCCGATTGTCGATTATACGGCCCAGCTTGTGGGGCGGATTTTGTCCGGCAAAGCGTGAAAGGTGAAAACATGACGGATTCGAAGAAAGATATGTCCGAAGGGTTCGAAGCTAACAATGATGACGAGATGATCGACATCACCTCCGAAGAGGCGCTTGAAACGCCGGAAGATGAGGATGTTTCGGAAGAGATGGAACAGCTTCGTGCAGAGCGCGATGAATTCCGCGACCGCTTTATGCGGGCGGTGGCCGATGCGGAAAATTCGCGCAAACGGGCCGAGCGGGATCGTAAGGAAGCGGAAAACTACGGCGGCTCAAAGCTGGCCCGTGATATGTTGCCCGTCTTCGACAATATGAAACGTGCGATTGACGCGATTGCCGAAGACCAGCGCGAGGCGCAAGCCGCTCTGATCGAAGGTATCGAGCTGACCATGCGCGAATTGCTCAACACTTTCTCCAAACACGGGATTAACATCATCAATCCCGAAGTTGGCGAAACGTTTGATCCGCAAATTCACGAGGCCATGTTCGAAGCAGCCGTGCCCAACACCAAGGCGGGCGACATCATTCAGGTGATGAACGTGGGCTTCATGCTTCATGACCGCCTGTTGCGTCCGGCACAGGTCGGCGTCTCTTCGACACCGTCAAAATAAGTGCTGATAAACGACCCGGAATTCAAAAGGCCCCCGCAAGTGCAGGGGCCTTTTCTTATGCCAGTTTCGCTTTCAGATCATAGAGAACCTGAAGCGCCTCACGCGGGGACAGTTCATCTGGGCTGATCTCGCCTAGGGCTTTCTCCACATCGCTTTCCTTCGGCTTTTCGGATGGCGCCGGAGTTGGCACCGCTGCAAAAAGCGGAAGATCGTCAATGATCGCCTTCGGGTTGGCCGCGTGTTCCGCCTGACCTTTTTCGAGCGCCTCAAGCACGGATTTCGCCCGCTCGACCACCGCATCCGGCAGACCGGCAAGCCGTGCGACCTGCACACCATAGGAGCGGTCGGCTTTGCCCTTGATCACCTCATGCAGGAAAATCACCTCGCCATCCCATTCCTTAACGGCGACGGTGGCGTTCTCTGCACCGGACAGCTTGTCCGAGAGGCTGGTCATTTCATGGTAGTGGGTCGCAAAAAGGGCGCGGCATTTGTTGACATCATGTAGATGCTCAAGCGTTGCCCAGGCAATAGACAGCCCGTCATAAGTTGCCGTGCCGCGTCCGATTTCGTCGAGGATGACCAGAGCGCGATCATCCGCCTGATTGAGAATGGCGGCAGTTTCGACCATTTCAACCATGAATGTCGAGCGCCCGCGCGCCAGATCATCGGAGGCGCCGACACGGGAAAACAGTTGCGACACAATCCCGATATGAGCGCTTTCGGCGGGGACATAGGAACCGGCTTGCGCGATGAGGGCGATGAGCGCGTTCTGGCGCAGAAAGGTGGATTTACCTGCCATGTTCGGACCGGTCAAAAGCCATATCGCCGCGCCGTCATGCCCGTCTGAGAGATCGCAACTGTTGGCTACAAATTTGTCGCCGCCCTGTTTGCGCAAGGCACGTTCGACAACGGGGTGACGTCCGCCTTTGATAAGAAATTCGCGACCCAAATCCACCTTGGGACGGGTCCATCCTTCGGCTTTCGCCAGATCGGCCAGCGCGGTAATCAGGTCAAGTTCGGCCAGCGCGCCGGAAGCATCGTTAATCGCAGGGGCATGGTTCAGAATGGCCATGCGCAGCTTTTCAAAAAGACGTTTTTCGATTTCAAGCGCCCGTCCGCCAGCATTGTGAATTTTGGTTTCAAGCTCGCTGAGTTCGAGCGTTGTGAACCGCACCTGATTGGCCGTGGTCTGGCGGTGAATAAAGGTGTCGGAGAGGGACAGCATCTTTTCCGCATGTGTTGCTGTCGTCTCGATGAAGTAGCCGAGCACATTGTTGTGCTTCACCTTGAGCGACTGCACCCCTGTCATTTCCGCGTATTTCACTTGCAAGGAGGCAATGACCCCGCGCCCTTCGTCGCGCAGGGTGCGACATTCGTCGAGTTCCTCGTCATAGCCTGCGGCGATGAAACCGCCGTCACGGGCCAGCAGGGGAGGCTCCGCCACCAGAGCCGCGTCCAACAGGTCGATCAGTTCGGCTTGTCCGGTTAGAAAACCCATTTTTTGCTGGATTAGGGTCGAAACCGGCGCAGCCTCCAAGAGGCTGTAGATGTTTTCCGCCTGTGACAACCCGTTGCGAATGGCCGCCAGATCACGCGGGCCGCCGCGCTCCAGACCGATCCGTGAGAGGGCACGTTCCATATCCGGCACCTTGCGCAGGGCGTCTCTGAGGGCCTCTGCGGTTTGGGTGTTTTCGATGGCGAAATCTATGGCGTCGAGACGTGCGGTGATGATGTCGACATCGCGCGAGGGGCTGGACAGTCTGCGTTCAAGAAGTCGTCCACCTGCGGCGGTCACGGTGTGGTCCATCGTGGCAATCAGGGAGCCGTCGCGCCCGCCGGACAGCGCGTGCGAGATCTCAAGGTTGCGCCGTGTGGCCGCGTCAATCTGCATCGTGCCGCGCAGGGACTCATGCACAGGGCGTCGCACCAGCGGCAGTTTGCCTTTCTGTGTGATGTCGAGATAATCGACAATCGCCCCCATCGCGGCGATTTCCGGCAGGCTGAATTGCCCGAAAGCCTCCAGAGACGAGACGCTGAACAGTTCGGTAAGGCGGTTCTGCGCCGAGGTGCTGTCAAAAGACGCGCGGGAGAGTTCGGTCATGCGGTCGTGAAAATCAGGCACAAATTCGGCCCAATTCGCCTCATGGGCCTCGGAAACGACGATCTCCGACGGGTTGAGCCGCGCAAGCTCCGGCCCCAGCCCCACAAGCGGGCAGGGCATGACATGAAACGCGCCCGTGGAAATATCGATCCACGCCAGCGCCCCTTCCTCGCGGATTTCGGCATAGGCGGCGAGGAAATTGTGGCGGCGCGCATCGAGCAGCGTGTCTTCCGTCAGCGTGCCCGGCGTGACAAGCCGCACCACATCGCGCTTGACCACAGACTTGGACCCGCGCTTTTTCGCCTCGCTCGGGTCTTCAAGCTGTTCACAGACCGCGACCTTGAACCCCTTGCGGATGAGGTTGAGCAAATAGGTTTCGGCGGCATGAACCGGCACGCCGCACATGGGGATGTCATCGCCGGCATGTTTGCCACGTTTGGTCAGCGCAATATCAAGCGCCTCAGCCGCGGCAACAGCATCGTCAAAAAACATCTCGTAGAAATCGCCCATACGATAAAACAAAAGCGCATCGCGATGCCGCGATTTGATTTCGAGATATTGCGCCATCATCGGCGTGGGGGCGGAGGTTTGGGTGGCCAAAGTTCTGTCCCTTGTCTTATTTTCCGCCCAACTTAGCGGCCCGATATGTGGCGTAAAGGGCCATATCGTTTTCTTTTTGTTGAGACCTGCGCGGGGTGTGGGTAAGTAGTCCCAATTGATCGCGAGGAGACCACCCGAATGTCCAAAACCAAACAAACCCGTGAAGAAGCGCTCGCCTTTCACATGGAACCCCGTCCGGGCAAGTTCGATGTGGCGCCCAGCGTTCCGATGACCACCCAAAGAGACCTCTCTCTGGCCTATTCTCCGGGTGTGGCCGTGCCTTGCGAGGAAATCGCAAAGTCTCCCGAAACCGCCTATGACTATACCAACAAGGGCAACCTTGTCGCCGTGATTACCAACGGGACCGCCGTTCTCGGCCTCGGCAATCTCGGCGCGCTGGCGTCCAAGCCGGTGATGGAGGGCAAGGCGGTTCTGTTCAAACGCTTTGCCGATGTGAACTCAATCGACATCGAACTGGATACCGAAGACCCCGAAGAGATCATTCAGGCCGTCCGCCTCATGGGGCCGAGCTTTGGCGGGATCAACCTCGAAGACATCAAAGCACCGGAATGTTTCATCATCGAGCAGCGGCTCAAGGAAGAAATGGACATTCCGGTCTTTCACGACGACCAACACGGCACGGCGGTGATCTGTGCTGCCGGTCTGATCAACGCGCTTTATATCTCCGGCAAAAAGATCGAGGACTGCAAAATCGTCCTCAACGGTGCCGGTGCCGCAGGGATCGCCTGTCTCGAACTTATCAAATCCATGGGCGCGCAACATGACAACTGTATCATGTGCGACACCAAAGGCGTGATCTATCAGGGTCGCACCGAAGGCATGAACCAATGGAAATCCGCCCACGCCGCCACCACCGACGCCCGCACGCTCGCCGAGGCGATGGTGGATGCTGATGTGTTCCTTGGTGTGTCGGCCAAAGGCTCCGTGACGCAGGACATGGTGAAAAGCATGGCGCCCAACGCCGTGATTTTTGCGATGGCCAACCCCGATCCGGAAATCACCCCCGAAGAGGCCCACGAAGTGCGTGACGATGTGATTGTCGCCACGGGGCGCTCGGATTACCCGAACCAGGTGAACAACGTTCTGGGCTTTCCCTATCTTTTCCGTGGTGCGCTCGACATTCATGCCCGCGCGATCAATGACGAAATGAAAATCGCCTGTGCAGAGGCGCTGGCCGCGCTGGCCCGCGAGGATGTGCCGGACGAGGTGGCGCTGGCCTACGGGCGCAAGCTGTCCTTCGGGCGCGATTACATCATTCCGACCCCGTTCGACCCGCGTCTGATCTACACCATCCCGCCCGCTGTGGCGCAGGTTGGTATGGACACCGGCGTGGCACGGCGTCCGATCATCGACATGGAAGGCTATGCGCAGGATCTCAAGGCCCGCATGGACCCCACAGCACAGATTTTGCAAGGGCTCTACGCCCGCGCGCGTCAGGCTCAGGCAACGATGGTGTTTGCCGAGGGCGACGATCCGCGTGTTCTGCGCGCTGCCGTGGCCTATCATCGTGGCGGGTTTGGCCGCGCCCTGGTGGTTGGCCGCACCGAAGATGTGCAAGCCAAACTTCAGGAAGAAGGGCTGGGCGAGGCGATTTCCGAAATCGAAATCGTCAACGCCGCGAACACCGAGCACCTGCCGGAATACAAGGACTTCCTTTACAAACGGTTGCAACGCTCCGGTTTCGACCAAAAAGACATCCACCGTCTTGCCGCCCGCGACCGCCATGCCTTCTCCGCTCTGATGTTGGCGCATGGTCATGCTGACGGTCTCGTCACCGGCGCGACCCGCAAATCGGCTCATGTGCTGGACCGGATCAATTCGGTTTTTGATGCTAAAGCCGAAGATGGCGCGGTTGGTGTGACTGCAGTTCTTCTCAAGGGTCGGATCATCTTCATCGCCGATACGTTGGTGCATGAATGGCCGGAGGAAGAAGACCTTGCTGATATTGCCGAAGCTGCCGCCGCCGTGGCGCGCAAAATGGGGATCGAGCCGCGTGTAGCCTTCGCTTCCTTCTCGACATTCGGCTATCCGGTGTCCGAACGCGCCAACAAGATGCACATGGCGCCGCAAGTGCTCGACAAACGTGGTGTCGATTTCGAATATGATGGCGAAATGACTGTCGATGTGGCGCTCAATCCCGATGTGATGGCGGCTTATCCCTTCTGTCGCCTGTCGGGGCCAGCCAATATTCTCGTGGTGCCCGCCCGTCACTCTGCCTCTATTTCCGTCAAATTGATGCAGGAAATGGCCGAGGCAACCGTGATTGGTCCGATTTTGACTGGTGTGGATAAGCCGATTCAGGTTTGCTCAACTGTTTCCACGGTAAATGACATTCTGAACATGGCTGTTCTTGCGGCGTGCAAGGTGGGTCAAACAACGTAATGTGACACTGTTGGAGGGCGCTTATGGCAATCTTTAATCTCGGTTCGGTGAATATCGACCATTTCTACAAGCTTGGCCATTTTCCCGAGCCCGGAGAAACCCTGAGCGCGCTCGATCACACACTCGGCCTTGGCGGCAAGGGGATGAATCAATCCGTTGCCGCGGCGAAAGCAGGGGCCGAGGTGTTTCACATCGGTGCAATTGGCAAGAGCGATGGCTGGGTCCGCGAGCGGATCGAAAGCTATGGTGTGAATTGCAAATATCTGCGCGAGGTGGATGAGGAGACGGGTCACGCGGTGATCTATGTCGATGCTGCCGGTGAAAACACAATCGTGCTGGCTCCGGGTGCGAATGTGAAGCAGGACAGCGAATTTGTTGTGAATGCGATTGATCAGGCGAAATCGAGTGACACTCTGCTGTTGCAAAATGAGACCAACCTGCAACCGCCCGCCGCCACCTTTGCCTTGGTCAAAGGGATGCGGGTGATCTATTCCGCTGCGCCGTTTTCCATTGAGGCGGTGAAGAACATCATTCCCGATCTCTCTATGTTGGTGATGAACTCGGTGGAGGCCAGTCAGCTCAGTTCCGAGATGGGTGTGTCTTTGGAGCAGATTCCCGTGCCGCAGATCATGGTCACTTTGGGCAGCAAGGGCGCGATGTGGCGCTCGAACGAGACGGGCGAGGTGATCGAGGTCACATCTCCGAAGGTGACGCCTGTGGACACCACGGCTGCCGGAGACACATACATCGGCTATGTCGCGGCGGGGCTTGATCTTGGAATGCCGATCAAGGCGGCGATGGAATGGGCGACACAGGCGGCGGCGTTGAAAGTGACACGCGCGGGCACGGCGGATGCGATTCCGTCTGCTGATGAGGTGAAAGCCTTTCGCGGGGCGTGAGGCCGCTGTGATTTTGCATTGAAAAGGGCGCCTCGACGGGCGCCCTTTTGATTTACATGATGCCCGACGAAAGTCCGACAGGTATCCGACGCTTTGCCGACCCTTATTTGAGGCGACGATTCCGTGCGGCCAGAAGTTTCAGGCGCAGCGCGTTGAGCTGGATAAAGCCTTGCGCATCTTTCTGGTCGTAAGCGCCTGCATCGTCCTCGAAAGTGACGTGCGCTTCGGAATAGAGCGAGGCTTCGGAAGACCGTGCAACCGTAAAAGCCGAGCCTTTATAGAGTTTTAGACGAACACTACCGGAGACATGCTCCTGCGATTTATCGATCGCGGCCTGAAGCATTTCACGTTCGGGCGAGAACCAGAAACCGTTGTAGATCAGCTCCGCATACCGCGGCATCAGGCTGTCTTTGAGGTGACCGGCACCGGAATCGAGGGTAATCTGCTCAATCCCCCGATGCGCCTCCAACAAAATAGTCCCCCCCGGAGTTTCATAAACCCCACGGGATTTCATGCCGACAAAACGGTTCTCCACAAAGTCGAGACGCCCGATACCGTGCTTGCGACCGTATTCGTTCAACTCGGTCAGGACCGTCGCGGGGCTCATCGCCACACCGTTGATCGCCACCGCATCGCCTTTTTCAAAGGTGATGTCGATGAATTCTGGCTCGTTCGGTGCATCTTCGGGATGAACCGTGCGCTGGTAGACGTAATCCGGTGCTTCCTGCGCCGGATCTTCAAGCACCTTGCCCTCGGAAGAGGTGTGCAACAGATTCGCATCAACAGAGAAGGGCGCTTCACCCCGTTTGTCTTTTGCGATTGGAATCTGGTTTTTCTCTGCGAAATCAAGCAGCTTCGTACGGGACGACAGGTCCCATTCACGCCACGGTGCGATCACTTTGATATCGGGGTTGAGCGCGTAGGCGGACAGTTCGAAACGCACTTGGTCATTGCCTTTGCCGGTTGCGCCATGGGCTACAGCATCAGCGCCGGTTTCTTCGGCAATCTCGACGAGGCGCTTGGAGATCAGCGGGCGCGCAATGGACGTGCCCAGAAGGTAGAGACCTTCATACACCGCATTGGCGCGGAACATCGGGAAGACGAAATCACGCACGAATTCTTCGCGCACGTCTTCGATGTAAATGTTTTCCGGCTTGATGCCGAGCATCTCAGCCTTTTGTCGTGCCGGATCAAGTTCCTCACCTTGGCCGAGATCGGCGGTAAAGGTCACAACCTCACAGCCGTATTCGGTCTGGAGCCATTTCAGGATGATCGAGGTATCAAGGCCGCCGGAATAGGCGAGAACCACTTTTTTGGGCGCAGACATAAGACTTTCCTTTTTCGGACATCGCAGGCGCGATTATCGGTTTTTTGCCCCGAGAGCAAGGATTGAGCAAGGTTTCATACCAAGAATGCTTTAGCTTGGGGGGAAAAACCACTAAACCTGCGATTAAGATAATCAAAAAGGGTCATCATGACGGGTTTTATTCTCTTTCGAAACGCCGTGTTGCGTGTGCTGCGCCACCTCGACGAAGCCTTGGCTGTGTCTGGCCTGATCTGGATCGGTATCCTGATTATACAGATTTTGAGCTTCGGTGCGGTGGATATGGAGGGCCTTGAGGCGGGCGATCCTGCGGCTGTGTCGGGCAATGGGTTGATGTTACTCTTTATCGCCAATCTGGCGATGGTGATTGGGTCCTGCTGGATCGCGGTTGAGTGGCATTGTTATGCGATTGAGGGCAAACGCCCGACTTCCGCTTTCCCGTCTTGGAATGGCAAGCGGATCCTTAGCTATTTTTTCCTTTCCATTTTGATAGGTATTGGCATCGGAATGGCTGTCGGGCTTTTTGCTGGCGTGTTGTTTTCCCTGTTTGGAACAATGCTGTCCCAGTCGATTGGCGGGCTGTTTCTTATCGTTGTGATCGGTTTGCCTGCGGTATTTTTGTTCCTGAGGATTTCCCCCGTTTTGCCTGCGGTTGCCTTGGGGAACAAACTGTCTTTTGGCGACGCATGGAACGCGACAAAACCCCATTCGGCCTCCATTTTTCAGGCCGCTATCCTGTCGATTGCGGCTTTGATCGTGGTCCAGTTCATTGCGCCTGTGTTCGGTAGCGGAATTGTCGGCCTCCTATATGAACTCGCTGTCGGCTGGCTGCTGTTGATGGTCAATGTCAGCCTTCTATCTTCGATTTATGAGCTTTCCTTGAAGGGGCAGTTGCATGACTGATCCAAAAGAATTTGCGCAAAACGCGCGTGCTGCTGAAACTTTGGTGCGCCGCCTTTTCGAGCCCACCCCGTGTTCGCGCAATAATCACCTGTCTCAGGCGTTCGATTGTGACGTTTGGTTAAAGCGCGAAGATTTGACGCCGGTTCGGTCCTACAAATTGCGTGGGGCGTGGAATGCGATGATCAAGGCGCGCGAAAAGAACCCGAATATCGGACTGTTCGTCTGTGCTTCTGCGGGCAATCACGCTCAGGGTGTGGCTTTTGCTTGTCGTCAGTTTGGAGTGCGGGGTGTGATTTTCATGCCCGTTACGACACCGCAGCAGAAGATTGACAAGACAAAGGTCTTTGGCGGCGAGATGGTCGAAATTCGCCTTATCGGGGATTATTTCGACAATACGCTTGAAGCCGCACAAACATATTGTGCGGAAGAGGGTGGCCATTTTCTTGCGCCATTTGACGATTCTGATGTGATTGAGGGGCAAGCGACTGTTGCGGTGGAGTTCATGTCGCAAATGACGCCTGATATTGTTGTGCTGCCGGTCGGTGGCGGCGGGCTTTCTTCGGGTGTTCTATCCTACCTCAAAACAGAAGCCTCCGATGCCGAGATCTATTTTGTAGAGCCTATGGGAGGACGGTCGCTCAAGGCGGCTGTTCAGGAGGGGCATCCGGTGACCCTGACTGACATTGACAGTTTTGTGGATGGCGCAGCCGTGGCGCGTATCGGTGCGTTGCCCTTTGATGTTCTCAAAGATATTTCTCTCGATCACATTCTGGCCTGTCCGGAGGATCGAATCTGTTCCACCATGATCGATATGCTGAATGTTGAGGGTATCGTTCTGGAACCAGCTGGTGCTTTGTCGATTGATGCGCTTCAAGATATTCGTGATGAAATTCGCGGGAAACGGGTTTTGTGTGTGACTTCTGGTGGCAATTTCGATTTTGAACGCTTGCCGGAGGTCAAAGAGCGGGCACAGAGATTCCGCAACCTGAAGAAATATTTCATCCTGCGTATGCCTCAGCGTCCGGGGGCGTTACGGGAATTTCTTGATATGCTGGGGCCGACTGACGACGTTGCACGGTTTGAGTATCTTAAGAAATCGGCGCGCAATTTTGGTTCGGTTTTGATCGGAATTGAAACGGATAACCCAGATAATTTTGCCCAGCTGTTTGAAAAAATGGATGCGGCAGGTTTGGTTTATCGCGACATTACAAATGATCAGGCGCTGGCCGAATTTGTGCTTTAACTTTTACTCATAGCGCTACGTTTTTTAGAAATTCTGCGCGGGAATGTGTGTAGGTTTCAAAGAGCTTCGGTAGATCAATTAGAGCGACATCACCTCGGCGTGCTGCGATTTCTCCTTCATAGCAAAGGGATGAAAATACAGTGAAGCCGAGGTTCAGGGAGCTGCCTTTAAGAAAGTGTAAATCCTGCTCCAAGCTATTCGGGTTTGGATCATTCCGTATTCTTGCAACCGTTTCGTCAACTTCCTCTAGAAAGATGCTAGCGACCTCGGCGAAATCTTCTTCGCCAACCTCAGTCCGCAATTCTTCGATGCGTTTCCAATCAATCATTGGCTCTCCAATTCTTGAAAATCAGGTACAAGAATCATGACTGAACTTTTGTTTCTAATTGTTGAATTTTGGCGGTGAGATACGAATTGGGCTCACTATCGCGAAGGTTTTGAATTCGTCAGACAGCCACTCAAAAACGAGCAATTTGTTTGAAGCTGTGCGCCGGGAAACTAGGATGCTTGGCCCATATTTCGCGAGGCGGATATTTCACGGGAGCAGGTTTTAGTGTCCTCGCGAAAAGCCATAATCATGGATTTCTGCTTCAGATTATGCCTGAAGTGCGCCGGCTTGACCTGTGCAATCAAATAACCTGTCGTTTCCAGACAATAGATCCGGGCAAATAGATGAGAGCGCTTTTTTATGCGATGAAGCAATCTACCCATGCGAGTATGTTTCAGCCAAGTAATCATGTCGTCCCTACATACATATTGATCATCGAAACTCCATGAACTCATCTCAGAACTTATTTAAAATGACGTAAAATCAGTGTAAACGGTGTCCCGGCCCCACGTTGCAGTGTGGGGGCTGGGCTGCGAGATCATACCCATCTCATAGTGGGGAGTTCGTTTCGCAATGTGCGCTACAAATTCGTTTCTCAAATCGTTGGGCGTGGAGTTCTATGCGTCGGGGCACCGGCGTTGGCCGGATGCCGTGAAGGCACAGGCCGTTGCGGATACGCTTGAACCGGGTGCGACAGTCAATGCCGTTGCGGAATGGTATGGGGTCTTGCCAAACCAGCTATCTTCCTGGCGTCGGCTGGCGAAACAGGGGAAGCTGGTGTTGCCAGCGGCGGAGGCTGACGCGCCGGTTTTCACTCCACTGGTGGTCTGCGATGCGCCAGAGGCACCGCCAGAACCGTGCATTCCAATATCGGAAGAGGCGATCCGGATCGTTTCGGGCGACGTCAGGGTCGAGCTGGCCCTAGACACGCCCGCAGTTCGGATCGCCGAGATTGTGCATGCACTCGGAGCCACGCTATGCTGATGCCCTCGCAGAGTGTCCGGATACTGGTAGCAACAAAGCCGGTGGACTTCCGCAAAGGCCATGACGGTCTGGCGGCGCTTGTGCAGTCAACGCTTGGAGAAGATCCGTTTACGGGCACGGTCTTTGTGTTCCGCTCCAAACGGGCGGACAGGATGAAGATATTGTTCTGGGACGGCAGCGGACTTGTGATGACTTACAAGCGGCTGGAGGAGACCAGCTTCACCTGGCCCGCCATCCGGGATGGCGCGATGACGCTGAACTGCGCCCAATTCGAAGCGCTGTTCGCGGGGCTGGATTGGCGGCGGGTGCGGTCTCTGGAGACACGTCGACCGGCTGCGGCAGAATGACTCGGATAGCTGAATAGGCTGCCTATCGAGGCGCGGATCGAGTTATATTCCAGGCATGTCCAGTGCCCTATCCATCGACCTTTCTGCCATTCCCGAGGACCAGCGTGATGCGGTTTTGGCAGTGCTGCGCGAGAGAGATGCGCTGCGGGAGGCCAACAAACGCTTGGAGCACCTCATTGCCGAACTGAACCATGTGGTGCATGGCAAGAAGTCCGAAAAACTCGACGAAGACGAGCGGCAGCGGGCCTTCGAGGATCTGGAAACCGCAGTCGCCGAGGTTGAGACACAGCAGGACGAACAAGCTCCGACGCAAGCGTCCGCGCGTAGGGCAGCCAGACGCAACCGGGGCAATCTGCCCAAGGATTTGCCACGGATCGAACGGGTGGTTGAACCGGACAGCCTGAACTGCCCATGCGGGTGCGGCGAGATGCACAGGATCGGCGAGGATCGCACCGAGCGGCTGGATATCATTCCTGCGCAGCTCCGCGTCATTGTCACTGTCCGGCCCAAATATGCCTGCCGCGTCTGCGCAGAGGGTGTTCCTAATCGAGGGTGGCCTGCCGACCGAGGGCACCATCGCGCATGTGCTGGTCAGCAAGTTCTCAGATCATTTGCCATTATACCGCCAGAGCCAGATCCTCGCCCGCTCCGGGATTAAGCTCCACCGCAGCACGCTCGCCGATTGGGTTGGCTCCGCCGCTTTCCACCTTGGCCCGGTGGTCGACCGGCTGGCCGAGCACTTGAAGGGCTCAGGCAAGCTGTTCATGGATGAAACTACGGCGCCGGTTTTGGATCCGGGCCGGGGCCGGACAAAGACCGGATACCTCTGGGCGCTGGCCCGGGACGATCGCGGATGGGGCGGCGACGACCCGCCCGGTGTCGTGTTTACCTATGCTCCTGGCCGCGCCGGGCAGAATGCGGAACAAATCCTGCAGGGCTTCGATGGGATTCTGCAGTTGGATGGTTATGCCGGCTACAATCGACTGACGCGCTCCTCACGGACAGGCGGCGCGCCGATCACGGTCGCGCATTGCTGGGCGCATGTCCGCAGAAAGCTAAAGGAGGTCTTCGACCGTGATGGTTCGGAGATCGCTGCCGAGGGACTGCGTCGGATTGCGGAACTCTACCGCATTGAGGCCGATATCCGTGGCAGGGCCCCCGGCCAGAGGTTATCAGCCCGGCAGGCCCGCACCGCGCCGCTGGTCGCCTCATTCGGAGAATGGCTGCAAAGCCAGCGCCGCCGGATCTCCTCAAAGTCTCGTCTCGGAGAAAAGCTGGCTTATATCCACCGGCAGTGGGATGGGCTGCAGACCTTCCTCCACGACGGCCGCGTCGAGATCGACTCCAATGCTGTCGAGAACCTAATCCGCCCGCTCGCTCTAACGAGAAAGAACGCCCTCTTCGCCGGCCATGATGAAGGGGGCCGAGCATGGGGCCGCATCGCCTCTCTGATTGCCACAGCAAAGATCAATGGTGTCGAGCCCTTCGCCTACCTCAAAGCCACCCTCGAAGCCATTGCAGCAGGTCACCCTGCAAGTCGGATTGATGAACTCCTACCTTGGAACTTCCCGCCGTCAAGCTGATCTCGCGTGAGGCTCAGCCGCCGCTTACAAATCAGTTGCGATAATACATAGAAATTTTAGAGCCTGAAAAATCAAAGCTGACCCAAATGGTAAAATACAAAAATCAGGCGTTTATGTTTCCGTTAACCATTTAGAAATCTCTGTCGTCGATAAACATCACAGATGAGCGCATGCGGGCTTTGGTCCTTACCTACGTCTCTTCACAACGCATGAGTGAAGGTCGGGGTGATGAGCAAACAGATTTGCCGGATGCCCTATTTGTAGATGGATCTGAATATGACGACCGAGAAAAAATCTGTTCAAGTTATCGCTGAAATTGGCTGCAATCACAAAGGTGAAATGAGTATCGCCAAAGAGCTCATTCGTGTTGCGGCGCATGTCTGCAAAGCAGATATTGCGAAGTTTCAGAAACGGCATAACCGTGAACTGCTCTCACCTGAACAGTTTAATGCGCCCCATCCTGTGCCGGAAAATTCCTATGGGGATACATATGGCGCCCACCGTGAATTTCTTGAATTCGACAAGGATCAGCACCAAGAGCTTCTAGAAGAGTGTAAGATCAACGGCATCAAATATTCGACGTCCGTCTGGGATATGACTTCGGCCAAAGAAATTGCGCCGCTTAACCCGCCATTGCTAAAAATTCCGTCGGCAACAAACCAGCACTATGAATTGCAGAATTATCTTTGCGAAAATTTTGGCGGCGAAATTCATGTTTCTACAGGTATGTCCACCGGCAAGGAGATTGCAGACCTGATCAAATTCTATAGTGAACGTGGTCGCGCCAATGATCTTGTCGTCTATAGCTGCACCTCGGGCTATCCGGTTGCGTTTGAAGATATTTGTCTGCTCGAAATTCGTAACCTGATGGAAAAATATGGCAGCCAAGTCAAAGGGATCGGCTTCTCTGGTCACCATCTTGGCATTGCGGCTGATGTAGCTGCTTTGGCGGTTGGGCGTGCGATGGAGGCTGAGGGCAAAGGCAAGTTCACCCATATTGAGCGGCACTTTACCCTTGATCGGACATGGAAAGGCACGGACCACGCGGCAAGTCTTGAGCCGGATGGGCTGCGTCGTCTTTGCCGCGACTTGAAGAATGTAGATATGGCTCTCGCCTATAAGCCTACGGAAATCCTACCTGTGGAGCAGGTTCAGCGTGACAAGCTGAAATGGGTTGCCCGTGAACATTCCTTTGCGTGATGCATCGTTGCGAGCGTTAAAGCTGTATGTAGGGGGCGTCCTATATGTCATGAGACATAGTTGATTATTGTCTATTCATACAGCCCGTTTCAAGGCCACCTTTCGTATGTGGCCTTGAAGAGCTCTTTTGTAGAATGAGCAGTGATTAACGGGGAAACGCTTATTTAGGCAGCCAACCCCTTGGAGCCGATTTCAAGAAACTTCTTGCGACGGTCCTTGAGGATCGTTTCGGGTTTCTTCTTCTTGAGCGGCGCAAGCATCGCTTCGATGGCTTTTCCGACAGCGGCGATTGTTGCCTCCCGGTCGCGCTGGGCACCGCCGAGTGGTTCGGGGATGATCTGATCAATCACACCGAGTTTATGCAAATCCTGTGCCGTCAGACGCAGGGCTTCAGCCGCTTCACGCATCTTCTCCGCGTCTTTCCAAAGGATCGAGGCACAGCCCTCCGGTGAGATTACGGAATAGACGGAATGTTCCAGCATGGCGAGTTTATTGGCCGAGGCAAAAGCCACAGCGCCACCAGAACCGCCCTCACCAATGATGACGGAAATCATCGGGACTTTGAGATTCAGGCATTTTTCGGTTGAACGCGCAATCGCTTCCGACTGGCCACGCTCTTCTGCGCCCTTACCCGGATAGGCACCGGGAGTATCGACCAATGCAATTACCGGAAGGCCGAAACGATCGGCAAGATCCATCAGGCGGATAGCTTTGCGGTAGCCCTCGGGACGCGCCATGCCGAAGTTGCGTTCGATTCGGGATTTGGTGTCATGACCTTTTTCCTGACCAATCACTACAACGGGCTGGTCATTGAAGCGGGCAAGCCCTCCCATCACGGCATGATCATCGGCAAAGTTCCGATCCCCTGCGAGCGGGGTGTATTCGGTAAACAAGGCGTCAATGTAGTCCTTGCAGTGCGGGCGCTCGGGATGGCGTGCAACCTGACATTTGCGCCATGGCGTCAGACCTTTATACAGGTCCTTGAGCAAATCGGCCGCTTTCTTGTCGAGTGCTGCGGCTTCTTTCTCGACATCCATCTCTTCATTGTTCCGTGCCAGAGCGCGCAGCTCTTCGGCTTTCCCCTCGATCTCAGCGAGCGGTTTTTCGAATTCGAGATAGTGAGTCATGCGGACCTCCGAACCATACTTGATCCCGTATATGGCTATTTTCGTCCAAAGGTGCAACTCGACAGGACTTGGAAAGGCACAGGAATTGTTCCTTTGCCTTCTGTCATGTCTCTCAGGATCTGTCTGTGGTGGAAGAGCGCCCCGAAACATAAGCCTCGGGGCGCGGTTCCCTCAACAGTCGGGCCTCCCCTCCCGACTGGAGGAATATCAACTGTTCGCGATCAGCTCGGCTTGCGCCACAATCACTTCAGCTTGCTTGATTGACGCTATATCGACAAGGCGCCCTTTGTAAACAATTGCGCCTTCACCGTTGGCTTTGGCTTGTTCCATAGCAGCGAGAATCTCGCGGGCTTCAGCCACCGCTTCATCGGACGGGGTGAAGACTTCATTGGCCAATGCGATCTGTTTCGGATGAATTGCCCATTTCCCGACCATACCAAGCGTCGCAGACCGGCGCGCCTGTGCGCGGTAGCCTTCGTCATCGGAAAAATCACCAAAAGGACCATCCACGGGCAAGACGCCATGAGTGCGGCAGGCGGCGACAATGGCGGTTTGGGCCCAGTGCCACGGGTCGGAATAATGCCGCGTGTCACCGTGGAGCATATAGTAATTCTCCTGAGTGCCGCCGATGCCGGTGGTTTGCATCCCCATTGAGGCGGCGAAATCGGCCGCCCCAAGACTCATGGCAACGAGACGTGGAGAGCTTTTTGCAATCTCCTCGACATGAGCGATGCCGGCGGCCGATTCGATGATAACTTCGAAGTTGATTTTCTTTTGGCGGCCTTTCGCGGCTTCGATTGCAGTGACAAGCGCATCGACCGCATAGACGTCTTCGGCACAGCCCACTTTCGGGATCATGATCTGGTCCAGACGTTCACTGGCCTGCTCCAGAAGATCGACCACATCGCGATACCAGTAAGGAGTGTCCAGAGAGTTGAGACGCACGGCGAGGGTCTTTTTCCCCCAGTCAATCGTGTTGATCGCCTCGATAATATTGGCGCGGGCCACGTCTTTATCAGAGGGCGCGACCGAATCTTCCAGATCAAGGTTGATCACATCCGCCGCTGATGCTGCCATTTTCGGAAAGAGTTTCGTATTCGAGCCGGGGCCGAAAAGCTGGCAACGGTTCGGGCGATCCACGGGGGCGGGCTGTAGACGGAAGGACATTGGCGCTCCTCTCGGCAATGATGTTTCCAAAATATATCCAGCATTGTTATTATCTTGCGCTGAGTGTGGCAAGGAGGATTTTGCGTCTGCGGCATTTCCCGTTTTCAAATGAAATTGGAGTTTTCAAACTGCTTGTTTCGTAATCATGTTAATTTTTCTCCCAATTTTTTCGTATAAACAGGGATATTCTTCCAATACGTCAGGGTTTCTAACGTAATTTCAGAAGCACCTTGCAACGAATCTCGGTCACTGTGAATCAAACGCAACCGGAGTGCTGCACCATGATTGAAACACCGTATCTTCTTTTCCTCGGCGACGCCCCTGACCAACTGGCTGCGAAAGTGGCCCAAGGGATCAAGGACTGGCGCCCAGAATATGCTCTCGGCCAATTCCGTATGGAAGGCTGTAAGGCCGACATGAAACTGCCCGATATGGACCTGAAAGCGGCAAAGGCCGCTGGCGCCAAGACCTTGGTCATTGGTGTGGCAAACCGTGGCGGCGTGATTAGTCCGGCGTGGAAAAGAGTGCTGATCGACGCACTCGAAGAGGGTTTTGACATTGCCTCTGGCCTGCATAACCTCTTGCGTGAGGAAGAAGACCTTGTGGCGGTTGCCAAGACCTTTGGCCGGACGCTGCATGATGTGCGTATTCCTTCGGTGAAATATCCGATTGCAAATGGTGTGAAACGCACAGGCAAGCGCTGTCTCGCGGTCGGCACAGATTGCTCTGTAGGCAAAATGTATACGGCTTTGGCAATCGACAAATCCATGCGCGAAAAAGGCATGAAGTCCACGTTCCGTGCCACGGGTCAGACGGGGATTTTGATTACCGGTAATGGTGTTCCGCTTGACGCAGTGATTGCCGATTTTATGGCGGGATCTATCGAATACCTTACGCCGGACAATGATGCGGATCATTGGGATCTGATCGAGGGGCAGGGCAGCCTGTTCCACGTTTCCTATTCCGGTGTGACCATGGCGCTTGTGCACGGGGGACAACCGGATGCGTTGATCCTCTGTCACGAGCCGACCCGCGAACACATGCGCGGCCTGTCGGGGTTCAAACTCCCGACTCTTGAGGCGCTGCGTGACACGGCTCTGACGCTGGCGAAAGTTGGCAATCCGGACTGTAAAGTGGTCGGGATTTCTGTGAACACCCAGCATATGTCCGAAGACGAGGCGCTGGCCTATCTCGCGAAAGTGGAAAAAGAGATGGGTCTGCCGACTATTGATCCGTTCCGTCAGGGCGCGGACCGTCTGGCTGATGCTTTGGCAGAAGTTTAAGGATAAAAGGGGGCGTCTTCGGACGCCTCTTCACACTGTTCTGCTCCCATTCAGGAAGATCACATGCCCAAGTTGACCGTTACCGCTGAAAGTTTTCGTCTTGCCGAAGTGTTTACCATTTCGCGCGGATCACGCACCGAGGCCAAAGTGATCACGGTGCGGGCAACTGAGGGCGAACAACGTGGTTGGGGCGAGTGTGTGCCCTATGCGCGCTATGGCGAAAGCCTTGAAAGTGTGGCCGCCGAGATCGAAGCGCTGCCAGAGGACATCACCCGCGCAACATTGCAAGAGGCGCTTGCTCCGGGGGCTGCCCGGAACGCGGTCGATTGTGCGCTTTGGGATTTGGAAGCCTCGAAAGCTGGCAAACGGGTTTGGGACCTGTTGGGCCTTCCGGCTCCGGTGCCGATGATTACGGCCTATACCCTGTCGCTGGCTTCCCCCGAAGAGATGGAGAAATCTGCGGCGAAACACGCGCACCGTCCGTTGCTCAAAATCAAACTGGGCACCGCGGATGACATGGGCCGTCTGGAGGCCGTGCGTCGCGGTGCGCCGAAATCAAAGATTATCGTTGATGCGAACGAGGGTTGGTCCGCCGAGGTCTACGCAGACCTCGCGCCGCATCTGGTGCGGCTTGGCGTGCAACTTGTGGAGCAACCCTTGCCTGCGGGGCAGGACGATATGCTGGCGGAGATTGAGAGACCCCTTCCGGTCTGTGCCGATGAGTCCTGTCATGACCGCAAGAGCCTCCCCGATTTGAAGGGCAAATATGATGTGATCAACATCAAGCTCGACAAAACGGGGGGGCTTACGGAGGCGCTGGAACTGCGCAAGGCGGCGCTGGCAGAGGGCTATGACATCATGGTTGGCTGCATGGTCGGCACCTCTTTGGCGATGGCGCCGGCCACTATTGTCGCACAAGGGGCGCGTGTTGTGGACCTTGACGGTCCTTTGCTTTTGGCAGAAGACCGTCCCAAACCTTTGCAATTTGATGCGGAAGGCGTTCACCCGCCTGTCCGTGCGCTTTGGGGCTAACTCATTCAAGGAGAAAGACATGACCCGCACCGTTTATGTGAACGGCGAATACCTGCCGGAAACCGAGGCTAAAGTATCCATTTTTGATCGCGGGTTCCTGATGGCGGACGCGGTCTATGAGGTGACCTCTGTAATCGGCGGCAAGCTGATTGATTTCGCAGGTCACAAAGCCCGTCTGGAACGCTCCTTGTCCGAGCTTGAAATGGTTTCCCCCGTCACTATGGATGAGCTGCTTGCGATCCACCGTGAATTGATTGCGAAAAATGATCTCGACGAAGGCGGTATCTACCTTCAGATCACACGCGGCGCGGGCACGGATCGCGATTTCGTCTGGCCTGATCCGGAAGAAGTGTCTGGCGGTATCGTGCTCTTTACCTTCGCCAAGCCGCTTTTGAAATCCAAAGTCATGGACGAGGGGATCAAGGTCATCTCTGTCGAGGATCTGCGCTGGGCGCGTCGCGACATCAAGACCACCCAGTTGCTCTACCCGTCGATGGCGAAAATGAAGGCGAAAAAAGCGGGCTGTTCCGATGCGTGGCTGGTGGAAGACGGTTTTGTCACCGAAGGCTATGCGAACAACGCATATATCGTCAAAGACGGCACGATCATCACCCGTCAGCTGTCCACTGACATTTTACACGGCATCACCCGCGCCGCGATTTTGCGCTTTGCCAAAGAGGCGCAGATCAAGATCGAAGAGCGCCCCTTCACAATTGCTGAAGCACAAGCTGCGGATGAGGCCTTTGTGACCTCTGCAACCGGATTTTCCCAGCCGGTGATCGAAATTGACGGGGTGACTGTGGCGGATGGCAAGGCTGGTCCGATCGCCAAGCGCCTGCGTGAAATTTACGTTGAAGAGATGCTGAAAACAGCGATCTGATGGACGCGAATATCAATGCAATGAGGCCCGCCAAACCGGCGGGCCTTTTTTGCGCTCAAAGGCTTGCGGCGCGACAGCCGGTCTCGTCAATCGCTTCTGCGGGCCGCCGCTTTTTCAAGGCGCCGATGTCTTCGAAATCCGCGCAGATTTTGAAAGAGGTCTCGTCCACTTTGAGATAGCGATACCCCTCTGTGCGCAGTAGGGAATCTTCGGTCAGCTTGTCCGGACATGTATCGGTTACGGTCAGCATGTCTGGCAGTATGTTCCCGTTTTCTCGTGCAAGACATTGGGTGTGCCAGACAAGGCTGCGCAACTCCGAGAGGCGTTGATTGTCGCGCTTTTCGATCCGCGCGGCGTTCGGCCCGCCAACCGAGACAATCCCCGCTGCCACCGCACTCAATGCCAGTATGGTTAGTGCGATTTGCGGCCAGTTTTCAGAGGTCATTCTCAGCGTCTTTCATCGCATTACGGTAATAGCCGAAGACCGTGCCGGCGACGGCTGCAACAACCACAAGTTTCAAGGCAAAAACGAGGGACAGATCGCCGTTTAGCAAGGCATAGACAACACTCAGAAGGTCGCCCAATAGCGCCATGGAGGAGACGAAGAGCGCGATATATCCGAACCACTTGCGCACCACGGAGCGACGGCGGCTCTGGTCCCGATGTAGGGTGCGGGTCTCGCTGCGTTGCAGGATCATGAATAGCGGAAAAAACACGATGATGGCCGCGATGGACCAGCGCAGAGAACGATTGAGCATATAGGTATGGTCTTCGTCTAAAAGCCGCTCCACAAGCTCCATGCCAATAGACGCGATATGCCATGTGGTCATGGCCAGAGCCACAAACATCAGCGCGTAAAAGAAGGACTCTTTTGCTGACACATAGGGGCGCGGGCGCGGCACGGGCGGAATGTGATCGGTTTCGGCCCAAGCGCCCAAGGCATCCTGCACCTCGGTTTCGGCCCATCCGGCCTCGCGCAGCGCCGTGGCAATCTCGTCGCGGCTTTGACCGGCGAGCAATGCCTCGCGGGTGAATTGCGAAAGCTGGTCAACAGGGCTCATGATGTTTCTTTCGGGCCGACATTCTCGGCAAAGGCGATGTCGAATGCCGCTTTCTGTTCGGGTGTGGCCTCTGTCTGGCTTTGGGCTTTCCAGTCCTCATAGGGCATGCCGTAGTAAAGCTCGCGGGCCTCGGCTTTCGACATTTCGATCCCGCGCGCGTTGGCGGCTTCCTGCACCCAGCGCGACAGGCAGTTGCGACAGAAACCGGCGAGGTTCATCATGTCGATATTCTGCACGTCAGGGCGTTTGATCATCAGATGGTCGCGCAGCGTGCGGAAGGCCGCGGCTTCGATCTCGACCATCGTCTTGTCGTCAATCTCCGGCATTTCTCATCCCTTCAGACGTTTGGCATAGGCGGCGGTGTTCATGTCACGCACGTCGACGGAGAGGCTACCGACCGTGGGCAACACCCCGTCCATCGCTTTGAGCACGATATCGGAAAGCCGCGCCTTTGTCTCATCATTGCGGCCTTCCAGAAGATAGAGCGTGGCGTGGGCAAATGTGTCCGGCTCGGTGCCGATCTTGAAATAGGGTTGAGGACGTGCACGCACTTTGAGCGCGGGCGCATTCACTTCGACATCAAGGACAAGTGCGTCGAAAACCTCTTCGCAAAGCCGTGAGATATCGTGGCTTCGTTCGAGACCTTCTGCGAAATCGATGACAACATGGGGCATGGTTACAATCCTGTCTTTTGGAGCGTGTCTTGGAGAACGGGGGCCAGAAGTGTGGCCCAGTGGGCTTGCTGCGCAGGTGTTTCAATTAGATCGGAACGCAGTTCGATCAATAGGTTGAGCCGCCCGTGGTGAAGGGCGTGGCGGTCGATGGCATCGCCGGGCAGGTGCCCGTCATAGGGCTCATTGTCGCCGATGATAAGCCGTTCGCCAAGTTTTTCGGCTTCGGCCTGAAGGGTTTCGGAGGCTACAAGCGCGGCAATGAACGGATCGGTGAAGCGTCGGTCATAGGCCGAAAGAATACCGATCTGCCATGGGCGGCGGGGACGGTTTTGCAGTTGCGGGGTAAAGCTGTGGACAGCGCAGATGACCACGTCGTCACGCTTCGCGCAGAGTGCCTCATAGGCGTTGTGATAGGGACGATGGAACAACTCCAGTCGCCGCTCCACTTCTGCGGCATCAGCATGGCGGTTGCGCGGGATGATGGTTCCGTCATAGAGTTTCATCACCAGTGTCGGGTCTGTCTCGCCGCGGTTGGGATCGATCACAAGGCGGGAGAAATCCGTGTGGATCATCGGGCTGTCGAGTTTGTCGGCCAGACTGCGGCTAAGACCCAGCGCGCCGATGTCATAGGCGATGTGGCGGGCCATATCCTCGGCGCTGATGCCAAGATCGGGACCGATTTCTTCGGGCACGCGATTGGTTGCATGATCGCAGGTGATGAGCCAGCGGCCCGGCCGATCCTGTCCTTCGATGTGATAAGGAGCGTTAGAGGTCATTTTCGCGTCACCTTTTGGTTTCATACCTCCATTAAGCCCTTTCGCGCCGCAGGGCCAGTTGTGCAGCGCTAACATTTGGGGCATAGAGAAGATGGCCCGTGACAAGTTGAAACGACCGAAAAGGACTTTAGGCAATATGAGACGCCTTCGGAATGTGAAGATCGTGGCCACGTTGGGCCCGTCCTCCAATGATTACGAGACCATCCGCGCCTTGACTGAAGCAGGTGCCGATGTCTTCCGTCTGAACATGAGCCACGGTGATCACGAAGAAATTCGTGCGCGACATGCCATCATCCGCAAAATCGAGACCGACCTTGGCCGTCCGATTGCCATTCTGGCCGACCTTCAGGGGCCGAAGCTGCGGGTGGGGAAATTCGGCTCCGGCGCACATGATCTCGAAGAGGGAGATAAATTCCGCCTTGATCTCGACGATACACCCGGAGACGGGAACCGTGTGCAACTGCCGCATCCCGAGATTTTCGCCGCACTCAAACCGGGCGCGTCTCTTCTGGTCAATGACGGCAAGATTCGCCTCAAGGTCGAAGATTGCGGTGATGATTACGCGAATTGCATCGTGATGGTCGGCGGGACGATCTCTGATCGCAAAGGGGTCAACGTGCCGGACGTGGTGCTGCCGCTTGCCGCGCTGTCGCCGAAGGATCGCAAGGATCTCGAATTTGTCTGCGAACTGGGTGTCGACTGGCTCGCGCTGTCGTTTGTGCAGCGTCCCGAGGATGTGCTCGAAGCCAGAGACCTTGTGAAGGGCCGCGCCTCTGTTCTGGCGAAAATCGAGAAACCGTCAGCCGTTGATGCGTTTGAAGATATTCTGGCCGTTTCCGATGGCATCATGGTCGCGCGTGGCGATTTGGGCGTTGAACTGCCTGTGCAAGCCGTGCCGCCGATCCAGAAACGCCTGACGCGCCGGTGTCGTGCTGTGGCGAAACCTGTGATCGTGGCGACCCAGATGCTTGAAAGCATGATCGAAAGCCCGATGCCGACACGCGCCGAAGTGTCCGACGTTGCGACCGCCATCTATGAGGGTGCGGATGCGATCATGCTGTCGGCTGAATCTGCGGCGGGCAATTATCCGATCGAAGCTGTGACCACGATGAACAACGTCGCGGTCGAAGTGGAGAGCGATCCGGTCTACCGCGACGTTCTGGATGCCTCGCGTGCGGGGATCGAGAAAACCACCACGGCAGACGCGATTGTTTCGGCTGCCCGCGAGATTGCGGAAAATACCGATGTCAAAGCGGTCGTCTGTTATTCCGAGAGTGGCACAACGGCGGCGCTGACCGCCCGTGAACGTCCGCATGTGCCGATCATTGCCATGACCTCGCGCCGGAACACTGCACGCAGGCTCTGCCTCTACTGGGGGATGCATTGCGTCATGACCGGCGAAGTCGAGCGGTTCAAAATGGCCGTGGTCAATGCAGCGCGCGCGGCGCGGACTTCGGGCTTTGCGACCGAGGAGGACAAGATCGTCGTCGTAGCTGGGATTCCGTTCAACCAGCCGGGATCGACCAACATCCTGCGTGTTGCCCCCTGTGAAGAGCGCCTGATCTTCAACTCCGACCCTGAATAAGGCGCGCGGGTCGCGATGAATACGGACTTTCTTCTTGTGTTGGGCATGGTGATCTGTTTGCTCGCCGTGCCCAATGCCATCAAAGCCTATTCCGAAAGCCTGTCCCCTAGATTTGCCACGGGTATGATTGTGATCGGTGGTGTGATGTTTGTCGCTGCACTGATCTTGCATCCGGTCGGTTACAGCTTTGCCGACATTCCACATGCCGTCTTGCGTGTGATGGTCGGAATCATGGATTTTTTGAGGAAATGAACCTCGCAAGCCTTGCCAAGGCCGCTCAAGGCCTGTAATGGCACCGGCTCATGGGGCGCGTCCGGCGGTATGGCATGCCGAGTCGCGCGATAAACCATCGAAACTATAAGGAGATGGAAATGCCTAAGATGAAGACGAAGTCGAGCGCCAAGAAGCGCTTTAAAATGACCGCCTCTGGCAAGGTCAAAGCGGGTCAAGCCGGCAAACGCCACGGCATGATCAAGCGCACCACGAAATTTATCCGTGACGCACGTGGTACGACCACGCTCTCCGCACCTGATGCGAAGATCGTGAAGTCCTACATGCCCTACGACCGCTAAGAGGAGAGAGACACATGTCCCGCACCAAAGGTGGTACCGTCGCCCACGCCCGTCACCGTAAAGTCATCAAAGCCGCAAAAGGCTATTATGGCGCACGTTCGCGGAACTTCCGCACCGCAACGCAGGCCGTCGACAAGGCGAACCAATACGCAACGCGTGACCGTAAGGCCCGCAAGCGTAACTTCCGCGCCCTGTGGATCCAGCGTATCAACGCTGCTGTGCGTTCGCATGACGAAGCGCTGACTTACTCCAAATTCATCAACGGCCTGTCGCTCGCCGGTATCGAAGTGGACCGTAAGGTTCTCGCCGATCTCGCTGTGCACGAGCCTGCCGCGTTTGAAGCCATCGTCGAAAAGGCGAAGGCCGCGCTCGCGTAAGCTCCCCTACTCGGGAACGAACATTTTTGAAGCCGCGGACCTTTCGAGGTCTCGCGGCTTCTTGTCTTTTGGGCCTCCCGTGATACCAAGCGGGAGACATGGAACAGAGGGTTCGGGATGATTGAGCTGAAGAACAAATATCTCACCGCGATTTTGCAAGCGGGGGACGAGGCCACGCTCGAAGACATTCGTCTGCAAGCGGTCGGCAAAAAGGGTGAAGTGGCACTCAAGATGCGTGAATTGGGGAAAATGACCCCCGAAGAGCGTCAGATCATGGGGCCGAAGCTCAACGCACTCAAAGATGAAATCAACTCCGCTCTGGCTGCCAAAAAGGTCGCGCTGGAGGATGCTGCACTGGATGCACGTCTGGCGGAGGAATGGCTCGATGTGACCCTGCCGGGGCGTGGACGTCCGCAAGGCACGATCCATCCGATCTCCCGTGTGTCCGAAGAAATCTATGCCATCTTTGCCGATCTCGGCTTTGCCGTGGCTGAAGGCCCACAGATCGAAGATGACTGGCACAATTTCGACGCGCTCAACATCGCGCCGCACCATCCGGCCCGTCAGGAGCATGACACGTTCTACATGCACCGCGCCGAAGGCGACGAACGCGCGCCCAACGTGCTGCGCACCCACACGTCGCCGGTGCAAATCCGCACCATGCTCGACCAAGGCGCACCGATCCGCATCATCGCGCCGGGCCGTGTGTATCGGTCGGATTATGACCAGACACACACGCCGATGTTCCATCAGGTCGAAGGCATGGCCATCGACAAGGACATCTCTATGGCGAACCTGAAATGGGTGCTCGAAGAATTCTACACCGCCTTTTTCGGCACTAAGGTGAAAACCCGCTTCCGCGCCTCGCACTTCCCCTTCACGGAGCCTTCCGCCGAGGTGGATGTGCAGTGCAAATGGGAAAACGGCACCGTGACCGTGGGCGAGGGCGACGACTGGCTCGAAGTTCTGGGCTCCGGCATGATGCACCCGAATGTCCTGAAATCCGGCGGGATCGACCCGAAGGAATGGCAGGGCTTTGCCTTCGGCATGGGGATCGACCGTCTGGCGATGCTGAAATACGGCATCCCCGATCTGCGCGCGTTCTTTGATTCCGACCTGCGCTGGCTGCGCCACTACGGCTTTAGCGCACTGGGGACCCCGACTTTGGCTGGGGGGATTCACGGGTAATGGAACACGAGACAATCACGGCATGTGAGAACATCTGCCGCGATTTCTCGTGGTTGGGTTTTTTCAACAACTGGAGCCACGCCTTTGCAGATATAGCGGTCGTTATTGGTGTTATCGTTGCCGTTTATCAGCTTAGACAATGGCGCGTTGAACATATCGCGAAGCGACGTGCTGAAGTTGCACAAGAGGCTCTTGTAGCAGCCTATAATGCGATTCGAGCTTTGCAGTCGATCCGTGCACAGCCGCAGGAGCAGGCTAGAAATGCTGAGATTTGGGAAGAGAAACGGCGCCGAATTGTGCATCACAATGAAGAGTTTAACCGCCTCCAGTATGTGCAAGTTTTGCTTGATGCTTTGATTGGAAATTCGAAAGCGTCAGAGGCGATCTCGGTCATATTGGGTGCACGACAGAAAATTGATTATGCGCTGAGTATCATGGGGCCTGAAATGAAGCGTGCCGAACATCTAGCAGAGTATAACATGGTGTGGGCTGCTGGTTCTGGAGATACGCTATCCGGCGAGATTTCGGGCGCTTTTGAAACCGTAAAAAATGAACTCTTTCCAGTTATACGAATGGAGAAGGACAAAACATGAAATTCACACTCTCCTGGCTCAAAGAGCATCTGGAAACCGAGGCGAGCCTCGATGACATCCTTTACGCCCTGACCGATCTCGGGCTTGAGGTCGAAGGCGTCGAGAACCCGCGTGAAAAGCTCAAGGGCTTCAAGCTGGTCAAGGTCCAAGAGGCCGAGAAGCACCCCGACGCTGACAAGCTGCGTGTGTGCAAGGTTGAAACCGACGAGGGCATGACCCAGATCGTCTGCGGCGCACCCAATGCGCGGGCGGGGATCACGTCTGTTCTGGCCAAGCCGGGCATGTATATCCCCGGTCTCGACATCACCATTTCCGTCGGCAAAATCCGCGGCGTCGAAAGTCACGGGATGATGGCCTCCGAGCGCGAGTTGGAGCTTTCCGACGAGCACAACGGCATTATCGAGCTTGAGGGCGGCGAGGTCGGCATGGAATTTGCCGATTATCTGGCCGAGCATGATCCGGCCAAAGTCGATCCGGTGATCGAGATTGCCATCACGCCGAACCGCCCCGATGCGCTGGGCGTCTATGGAATTGCCCGCGATCTGGCGGCGCGGGGTCTCGGGACGTTGAAACCGCTCAAGGCCGAGACGATAGACGCGAAATTCCCCAGCCCGATTTCGGTGGAGATCACGGAGGCCGCCAAAGACGGTTGTCACGTTTTCGCGGGTCGTCTGATCAAAGGCGTGAAGAACGGCCCCTCTCCGAAATGGTTGCAGGATCGTCTGACCGCCATTGGCCTGCGCCCGATTTCCATTCTGGTCGATGTGACCAACTTCTTCACCTATGACCGCAACCGCCCGCTGCACGTCTTTGACGCGGCGACGGTGAAAGACGGTCTGGTGATTGATCGCGCCAAAGGCGGCGAAGAGCTTCTGGCGCTGGACGAGAAGACCTACGCCATGCCCGAAGGGGCGATGTGCATTTTCTCCGGCGGAAAGGTCGAAAGCATCGGCGGCATCATGGGCGGGCTTGAAACCGGCTGCACGGACGAGACCGTGGATGTGTTTGTCGAGGCGGCGTTCTGGAACACGCTCGACATCGCCAAGGCGGGCCGTGCGCTCAAGATCAATTCCGACGCGCGCTATCGCAACGAGCGCGGCATTGATCCGGCTTACAACATGCAGGCGCTCGATGATGCGACCGCGATGATTCTGGCGCTCTGTGGTGGTGAGGCGTCCGAAGCTGTCGTCGCAGGCGAGGTGCCGGACGTGTCCCGCGCCTATCATCTCGACACCGACCGCGTGCAATCTCTGGTCGGCATGACCATTCCGGCGGAACGTCAGGTGGCTATTCTTGAGGCCTTGGGCTTCGTGATGGATGGCGACATGGCGCAGGTGCCAAGCTGGCGTCCGGATGTGTTGGGCGAGGCCGATCTCGTCGAAGAGGTCGCCCGTGTCGAGAGCCTGACACACCTTGAGCCGAAGCCGATGACACGGCCCTCCGGTGTGGCCAAGCAAATCCTGACCCCCATGCAGGTGCGCGAAAGCAAGGCGCGTCATCAGGCGGCGGGGCTCGGGTTCAATGAATGTGTGACCTACAGCTTCATCGACCAGAAAAGCGCCGAACTGTTTGGCGGTGGCACGGATGCGGTGAAACTGGACAACCCGATCTCCTCGGAGATGAGCCACATGCGTCCGGACCTTTTGCCCGGACTTCTGGCAGCCGCGACACGCAATCAGGCACGCGGCTTTGCGGATTTGAACCTGTTTGAATGTGGACCGGCGTTCTTTGGCGGCGAACCGGGCGAGCAGCGTCGGCAAATTTCCGGTGTGCGCGTCGGGGCAACGGGTCCGAAAGACGTGCATGGCGAGCGTCGCGCAGTGGATCTCTATGATGCCAAGGCCGATGCCGAAGCCGTTCTGGCCGCCATCGGTGCGCCCGCCAAAGCGCAAATCCTGCGTGACACATCGCCGTGGTTCCATCCGGGACGCTCCGGTAAAATCTGCCTCGGCCCGAAGAAGGTTCTGGCGGAATTTGGTGAGCTGCACCCGAAAGTGCTCAAGGAAATGGGCGTAAAAGGCACGGCTGTCGCCTTCACCGTCTATCTTGAAGAAGCGCCAATGCCGAAGACGAACAAGATCGCCCGCTCTGCTTTCTTCACCAACGACCTTCAGGCGGTCGAACGCGACTTCGCCTTTGTCGTGGACAAGGATGTGCGTGCGCTGGATGTCATTAATGCTGCTGGCGGGGCCGACAAATCTCTGATCGAAGATGTCCGCATCTTTGACGAATTTATCGGTGGCTCTCTGGGCGAAGACAAAAAGTCTCTGGCCATCACCGTGCGTATCCAGCCGGTCGAAGGAACGCTTAAAGAAAAAGACATCGAAGCCCTGTCGCAAAAAATCATCGCGAAAGTGGAAAAATCCACCGGCGGCGTGCTGCGCGGCTGAGGTTTTGTTCGAACTAAGCTAGGAAAACGGCGCCTATTGGGCGCCGTTTTTTACGTGTTATTTTTCAGCGGGATGATGACATAAGGCACATCGCGGGTTTCTTCGTCCTCGAAACGATAGGGCAACGTAACGGTATGCAAAGGGCCAAGTTCAGGATCCAATGCTGTCAGCCCATGCATCGCGAGCTTGGCCATGATGTTTTCCGGATTTGTGGTGCCGACCACAACAACATGCGTTAAATCCTCAGGAATTGTTCCACCGGGATGGGACGGTAAAGCTGTCCATGACGGGCGCAGGAATTTAAGGTTTCCGGGAAAATAGAAATTAAAACTTATAACGGCTGGAGGCTTGGAGTTTTCGGGGAGATCTTGTTCGATCGCTTGCGCAAGGGTCTCAATGTCCAGTGAGTCGCTGCCTGCCCCGCGTAGACGGGTGTCTGCCATTGCGACGATGATTAAAAGTGCAAGTCCGGTACAAAACCGGAAAAAATTACGCAAGATTCGTGGTGACAGTGTGGGTGTAACCCAAATCATTAGTCCGAAGGCCAGAGGAATCAGCAACGGAATGAGCCAACGGGCCTGCACGTCGGTGACACCGAAGCCGATTACTGGAAAGGCGATTGCAATAAGTCCCGTTATGCCGGAAGTGAGCATCCAGAGAGATAAGGGGGCGGGACGTCCCGCCGAAAACATCTGACGCCCAAAGGATAGGCGTGTGGCGAGTAGTGTGAGTAGAAGCAGAGCAAGGGCCGCGAGCGTCTCGGCAAACATGGTTGCCACGCCCAGAAGCGGGGCGGGCAACGCATTGAAGGCGGGCGGGTGATAGAGAGTGTCTGCCGAGGAGACCGTCATCTCTAGATGGGTTGCGGCCCAGAGCATTGGTAAGGCAAGAAGAGACGCGGCTACAAATATGGTTAGCCAGAGGTCCTTGCGCCAGAGTGCTTGACGGATGTCGGGGAAAAGCCCTGCTGTCAGGAGGAGAGGCAGGGGAAAAAGCCAATAATTGTATTTGGTAATGCCTCCCAGCCCCAGTGCGACACCAAGCAAGATCGCGTGGGACAGGAAGTGATCTCCCCTTCGCGCGGCGGCAATACGTCGGGCAAGGATATTTAGCGTCGCACCGATTAAGGCCAGCATTGCAATACTGTGTGATCCCGCGCGTTGGCCTTCCCATGATACGTTCGGCAATAGCAAAAGCGCCAGCGTTACGGCTATGGCCGTCCGCACAGGAAGGAGACGACGAAAGCCGTCAAATGTCAGAGCATAGGTGGCAAAGAGCAGGATGTTTTTGGGTAAGGCGATTGCAAAAGTTGTGGGGCCGAACAAATCAAAGGTGAACGTCTGAATCCAGTTGTAGAGCGGCGTCTGAGGCCCATAACCAAGATGATATTCTTGCGCGAGGACGAACATTTCCGCCTCGTCGTATTCAAATGTGCCACCGAGCGCGGTGCGCAACACGACGTGGATACTGAAATATGCGAGAAGGATAAGAAAGAAGGCTCTTGAGAGTTGGGTGTCCTCAGACGTCTTCATGGTTACAGCTTTCTTTTATTGTGAGGTGCCGTAAAGCAGCCGGACCGGCAATCTGCGTTCGCCGTGGAGAAAGGGAAGTATGATCTGGCGCTCTTTGCCATAGTCTACCTGTTCCGCAAATGGCCAGCCGACTTGTGATGCGAGTTTCGACATATGGCTTCCCTTGCCTGCGGCGCGGCTCAGAAGCAAGATTTGCTTTGTTTGTTCGAATTTGGCATTTGCAGGCAGGTCTGGTCGAATGTTCCAGTCTGGACGGATGTGGGCCAGATTGCCGCCGATGTAGAAATCCGCGACGATCAGGGTGTCTTCCGGCAGGTTCATTTCTTCGATGAATTGGGCAAGCGGTTCAAAGTCGAGGTCACGTCTCGCACCGTCCTTGTAGCGGTCGAAGGTCAGGCCGACAAAGACCAACACAGCAAAGAGACAGAGTGTGGAGAGGTAGCCAAGTGCTGCGCGTCGAGAGAGGCGGGGTGAGAGACGCAGGAAAAGGCCGATCACCACAGGCAAGACGATGGGCAGGAGCCAGCGCGGCGTGATATGGCCCACTTCCGCCAGCCAGACTGTTGCGAGGCCGATCACGGCCAGTATGGCTCCGGCTCTTAGAAACAGGATGGCGGGCCAGCGGGTGTCGACGGAGGCGGTACTCTTGCGGGAAGCGAGCCACAATATGACAGCGACAAGCGCAGGCAGGATCAAAAGCGCGGCAATGCCTTGGAAATAGAGGGGGACGCCCTCGGGAATAAGGCTGTGAGCGGCTTCGGACAGGTCCATTTTTCCGACGGAAGATAGCGCGAGGTCCGGATTTTTGAACATCCACACATAAGGGCGAGCGACGACGACTGCGGCGATAACAGGTGCGATGAGCGCGCGTTTCGAGAGCAGGCTCCGGCGCGCGTGTTCGATCGACAGTGACGCAAGCACCATCCCGACAGGAATGGCCCAGAAGTTGTATTTGGCAATACCGCCCAGTCCCAAAGCCAGACCGAACAAAGCCCAATGCCGCAGATGGCCGGTTTTCAGCGCCCAAAGAAAAGTAGCAATGCTTGCGGAGATTGTCGCAAGCAGCATGTTGGAATGGGTCGTCGCACGCTCCGCTTCCCAGGCAATATCAGGAATAAGGAAAAGAGACAGGGCGGTCAGCGCGGCCACCCGTGCGGGGACAAATGCGCGAAGCCCGACAAACAGCAAGGCATAGGTGGACCAGAGCAGCAGGTTCTTGAGGAGGGACAGAGCGAAAAGGGTTTCTCCGAATACGGAAAACAGGACGGTCTGAAGCCAGTTATACAATGGGAGTTGAGGGCCATAACCCCACTGTAGGCCCGGCGTCATCAACAGCATTTCCGCTTCATCGGTTTCCAGTGCGCCGCCAAGGATCAGGCGCAGAGCCAGTTGTGCGAGAAAGTAGGTCGTAATCGCCAAGAAAAACAGTCGAGTGACGTGTTGTGTGGTCCAAGTGCCGCTTGTCGGAATACTGGTGCTGTCGGAGGAGAAATCTGTCATGGGGGCTCTCTCGGAGGTTTCTGAGAACAACCTACTGTGTTTTACGCGAAACCTGAATCCCTGTTGTCAGGCGGTCTTACGAAATCTCCGCGCCCCGAATACGGAACGCGGATGCCGTCCTTTGCGGATAGATTCAGTTCGATTACTCAGGCCGCGGGGGGATGTTCTTTGCTTTTGCAACGGCAGGTCGCTCGTAAAAGCGTTCGACATAGGCCGGCACGTTTTTCAGGTCGTTATAGCCGAGAACCTCTTTTGCGCCATAGAAATCCAGCGCGTTGAGCCAAGGTGCGATGGCCATGTCTGCGATGGAATACGCATCCATAATCCAATCGCGCCCCTCAAGGCGTTGCTCCAAGACGTTCAGAAGGCGTTTGGCTTCGTTAATATAGCGGTCGCGTGCCGTGGGGTCTTCCATCTTTGCGCCGGCGAATTTGTAGAAAAAGCCGAGCTGCCCGAACATTGGCCCGACACCGCCCATCTGGAACATCAGCCACTGGAGGGTCTCGTAACGGGTTTTCGAATCGGTCGAGAGAAATTTTCCGGTTTTTTCTGCGAGGTAGATCAGAATGGCACCGGATTCGAACAGTTCGATCTGTGCGCCATCCGGTCCGTTCGGGTCGATGATTGCCGGTATTTTGTTGTTCGGGTTGAGCGCGAGAAATTCGGGGCTTTTGACATCCGAATCCGAGAGCGTCACCAGATGCGGCTCGTAGTCGAGCCCCATTTCTTCAAGCGCTATAGAGACCTTAACCCCGTTCGGTGTGGGAAAGGAGTAAAGCTGGATTTTCTCGGGAAATTGTGCAGGCCAGCGTTTGGTAATCGGGTGATTGATTGTATTTGACATGAAAGCTCCGGGGATAAAATCAGGTGATTTCCCCTAAAATAGCGCTTTGTTTCTGCGAAAAAACAGGTAGGCATGTGCAAGGTTGCGGAGCGCACTGTGCGTCAAACGGTTCCAAAGCGCTTGCAATCAGGGGGGCAGGCCCCAAGGGACAAAAGAGGGAAAGACAATGCTCAAAGAGTTCAAAGATTTTATCGCCAAAGGCAATGTCATGGACATGGCTGTTGGTATCATCGTCGGTGCGGCCTTCACCGCGATCGTCAAATCCATGGTGGCGGATCTGATCAACCCGATCATCGGCGTCTTCACCGGTGGATTGGACTTCACCAACCGTTACGTTGTGATTTCGGGTGAAGTGGCACCGGGCACTTCGTTGGAAGCCGCACGCGAAGCTGGCGCGTCTCTGTTCGCTTACGGCTCGTTCATTATGGCTGTGATCAACTTCCTGATCATCGCTTTGGTGGTCTTCTTGCTGGTGCGCTATGTCAACAAGGTGAAAGAAGCTGCCGAATCCAAAGAAGAGGAAGCACCTGCCGTCGAGGAGCCCAAGGGGCCGACCGAGTTGGAAGTGCTTTTGGAAATCCGCGACTCCCTCAAAAAGTGAGAGCGTTGAGATTTTGAAAAATTGGCCCGTTGGAGTGATCCAGCGGGCCTTTTTGCTGGACCAAAGAGGTTCCAGCAGGGACATACATATATCATACGCATCGCAGACATGTTTCCGACGCGGCTTGTCGAAAAAGATCATTCGTGGGACATTGTTGCGAAGATTCTATTTTGAGTGGGCGAAACGCGCGAAATGATAAAGCTGGATGATACAGACCGCCGCATCTTGCGAATTTTACAGCGGCGGGGCCGGATTTCAAACGCTGATCTGGCGCAAGAGGCCAATGTCTCAAGCTCGGCCTGTCATCGTCGGGTGCAGCGGCTGGAGGCAGAGGGCATCATCCGCGATTATGTGGCGCTGCTGGACCCGCGTCACCTGAACCGTCGCGCCACCGTTTTTGTCGAGGTGACGCTCAACAGTCAGGCAGATGATATTTTGGCGGCTTTCGAGAAGGCTGTGAAAAACATGCCTGATGTGCTCGAATGTCACCTGATGGCGGGCAAAGCGGACTATATCCTCAAGGTCGTCGCCGCCGACACCGATCATTTTGCCGAGGTGCATCGCCAGCTTGTTCGCCTGCCCGGTGTGCAGACCATGCAATCTTCCTTTGCCATGCGCACGGTGTTCAAAACTACGGCGCTTCCGGTTTGATCCTTTCATTGAGACCGTCAATGCAACGAGGTCACGACACCGCGATTTGGCGAATGGACCTTACCTATGGTAAGGCTTATCGCCGTCGCGTTTGGGAGGAGGCGACTTAGATGAGCAAAAGTCACGCAGATTACATCATTTCTACCGTCGAATCGGATCACGTCGGGACACGTCTGACGGCCAGTTGGCGTCGTTCGATGATGAAACATGGGTTGGATCCGGCCCGAACGCCTGCGCCGAAGCGGTTTTCCGATATGGAAATACAGGAACGTCGCGCGCGGCTTGAAGGCTTCATGGACCTTGCAACGCCACAGCTTGACCATCTGTTCCAGATGGTCGGCAACACAGGCTGTTCCGTTTTGATGACGGATCGGGACGGGGTTATTCTCGACCAGCGTTCAAAGGATGCCGACAGTGATACGTTTCAGGACTGGGGCCTATGGGCGGGCTTCGACTGGTCGGAGAAATCCGAGGGCACCAACGGAATCGGGACCTGTATTGCGGAGGCGCGCAGCCTTATCATTCACCGTGACGAACATTTTATGAGCCGGAACACGGTCATGTCCTGTATGGATGCGCCGATTTTCGGACCGGACGGAGAGTTGATCGCAGCACTTGATGTGTCCTCTTGTCGTGCGGACCAGACGGAGGCCTATACACGGCTGATCTCTGGCGTTGTGGCGCAAACTGCCAAACAGATCGAGACGGAGGCCTTTCGCGCCGCGTTCCCGAAGGCGCGGATCATCACCGGTCCCGAAGAGCGACCCGAAGGGGCGGTTCTCCTTGCGGTGGATCAGGACGATCTGATCGTAGGTGCGACCCGCGCTGCGCGGCGGGCCTTCGGCTTGGGTCTTGGTGGCAAGATTGATCCGCGTCCGGCTTCGGACATTCTGGGACGGGATTCGACGAGTTCCGCACTGGAACGCGCCGAGCGGGCGGCGCTCAAACGCGCAATTGCGCGGGCGGGCGGCAATATGTCGGCGGCGGCGCGTGAGCTCGGAATTGGTCGTGCGACCCTCTATCGCCGGATGAAACGTCTCGGAATCGGTGAAAACGGCGAAAACTGAGTTCACCTGTCTCAGGGGTGAGACATTGCTGCGCTGCGGCTAGGAGACTCGGGGGTGACCGGATTTCTGCGAGCGGTCACATTTCCCTCATAGGCTGGCGTGGAGGACGTCATGCCGACTATGAGGAGGAAATTCATGAACGTACAATCCGAGACAAGTGCGATTTACAAATCGCCTTTCAAATCCCGTTACGACAACTTTATCGGCGGGAAATATACCCCGCCCGTGAATGGTCGCTATTTTGACAATGTGACCCCCATCACTGGCGAGAAAGTGTGCGAAGTTGCGCGTTCTGATGCCGCAGATGTCGATCTGGCGCTGGATGCGGCCCATGCGGCGAAAGAGGCGTGGGGCAGCAAGAGCGCATCCGAGCGCTCCAACATCCTGTTGAAAATCGCAGACCGGATCGAGGAAAATCTCGAACTCATCGCGACCGCCGAGACGTGGGACAACGGCAAGCCGATCCGCGAAACCATGGCGGCGGATATTCCGCTTGCCGTCGATCACTTCCGCTATTTCGCAGGGGTTTTGCGCGGACAGGAAGGCACCATGTCCGAGATCGACGCGGATACGGTCGCTTATCACTATCACGAGCCTCTGGGCGTTGTGGGGCAGATCATCCCGTGGAACTTCTCCATCCTGATGGCGGCATGGAAACTTGCGCCGGCTTTGGCCGCGGGCAATTGCATTGTGCTGAAGCCTGCGGAGCAGACCCCTGCGGCAATTTTGGTGATGATGGAGCTGATTGCCGATCTGCTGCCCGACGGGGTGCTGAACATCGTGAACGGCTACGGCGCCGAGGTGGGCGCACCACTCGCGCGTTCCCCGCGTATCGCCAAGATTGCTTTCACAGGGTCAACGGCAACCGGTCGCATGATCATGCAATATGCCACCGAGAACCTGATTCCGGTGACGCTTGAACTGGGCGGCAAATCCCCGAACATCTTCTTCTCCGATGTGATGCGCGAAGATGATGCCTTCCTCGACAAGGCCGTTGAAGGTTTTGTGCTCTTTGCCTTCAATCAGGGCGAAGTCTGCACGTGTCCGAGCCGTGCGCTCATTCAGGAAGACATCTACGAAGAGTTTATGGAACGCTGCATTGCCCGCGTAAAAGCCATCAAGCAAGGCGATCCACGGGACATCAACACTATGGTCGGTGCGCAGGCCAGTTCCGAGCAGCAGGAGAAAATCCTCTCCTACCTGACCATTGGTCGCGAAGAAGGGGCCGAGGTTCTGACCGGCGGTGATGCGGCCAAGTTCGAAGGCGATCTGGCCGGTGGCTATTACATCCAGCCAACAATTCTCAAGGGTCAAAACAAAATGCGTGTGTTTCAGGAGGAAATCTTCGGACCGGTCGTCTCTGTCACGACCTTCAAGGACGAAGAAGAAGCGCTCCATATCGCCAATGACACCATGTATGGCCTCGGCGCCGGTGTGTGGTCGCGGGATATGAACACCTGCTACCGCTTCGGGCGTCATATTCAGGCGGGACGTGTCTGGGTCAATAACTACCATGCCTATCCGGCCCATGCGGCCTTTGGCGGGTATAAGCAATCGGGCATCGGGCGCGAAAACCACAAGATGATGCTCGACCACTATCAGCAGACCAAGAACATGCTGGTCAGCTACAATCCGAACAAGTTGGGCTTCTTCTAGGTTCCGCCCGACTTCATAAAGCCCTCTAGGGGCTTGTCTTGGGGCATATACGCATTCCTCTCCCTCCCCCCTGAGTTGCGTGTATGCCCCACTTTTTTCCGAAAGCAGGATAGAATGCCTATTGATCGTGTGACGATGACTGACGCCGCCCGTGCCCTTCTTGCCGATATTGTTGCCGAACATGGCCCCGTGATGTTCGTGCAATCGGGGGGCTGTTGTGATGGCTCTTCGCCCATGTGCTTCAAAGAGGGTGACTATATAATCGGGGCCCGCGATATAAAGCTTGGTGAGGTCGAGGGGGCGCCCGTGTGGATCTCCGAGAACTTGTTCGAGATATGGAAACACAGCCAGATGATTCTGGATGCAGGGCCGGGCAATGGCGCGGGATTCTCTTTGGACACCGGACGCGGCACCTGTTTTTTGTCCAGAGCGCGGGTGTTTACGGATGAGGAATGGGCGGAGTTTGAGGCGGTCGAGGCCTGAACGGTATTGCACAGCGCGCCTTTCCGTGCGTTAACCTTTGTCTCATGAACCTGAATGCTCGGTCTGAATGCTGGATCGGCGTATTTCGGAGTTTTATTCTGGCGTAAGCCTTCACATGTTCGGCAGATTGTCGGGCATGTCGATTTGTATGCTGTGGACTCTCGTCGCAAAATCCGTTAGACAGTGCTATCTTGCGCCTGAATTTAGGCGCCCTAACGGAATTCCCTTTATGCTGACCCCCCTATCCGACGCGCTTGCCGAGCGTGGCTATGACACTCTGACCGACGTTCAAACGGCCGTCACCGCACCCGAGCTTGCTCAGGCCGATTTGCTTGTTTCTGCCCAAACGGGGTCCGGTAAGACCGTGGGCTTTGGTCTCGCCATTGCGCCAACGCTTTTGGGGGAAGCCGAACGCTTTGACCACGCAGGTAGCCCTTTGGCGCTTGTTGTGGCCCCGACCCGCGAGCTTGCCATGCAGGTGAGCCGCGAATTGATGTGGCTTTATGCCAAAACCGGTGCGCGGGTCGCGACCTGCATCGGTGGTATGGACGCCCGCACCGAGCGTCGGGCTTTGGAACGTGGCGCGCATATCGTTGTGGGCACGCCCGGACGTCTGCGCGATCATATCACGCGTGGTGCGCTGGATTTGTCGAGCATTCGCGCCATTGTTCTTGATGAGGCCGATGAGATGCTTGATCTCGGCTTTCGCGAAGACCTTGAGTTCATGTTGGGCGAAGCGCCCGAAGATCGTCGCACGCTGCTGTTCTCGGCAACCGTGTCCAAATCCATCAGCCATATCGCCAAGACCTATCAGCGCGATGCTGTGCGTGTCGCAACGGTTTCGGAAAAGAGCCAGCACGCGGATATCTCTTACGAGGTCATCCAATGTGCGCCGCGTGATTCAGAACATGCGATCATCAACCTGCTGCGGTTTCACGACAGCCAGACCTCGATCGTGTTCGCAAATACCCGCGCCGCAGTGGCGCGTCTGACGGCACGGTTTGCCAATCGCGGGTTCTCTGTGGTGAGCCTGTCGGGCGAGCTGTCTCAGGACGAGCGCTCCCATGCGCTTCAGGCGCTGCGCGACGGTCGGGCCCGCGTCTGTGTGGCCACCGATGTGGCGGCACGCGGGATTGACCTGCCCAATCTGGAACTGGTGATCCATGCCGATTTGCCGACCAATACCGAGGGGCTTTTGCACCGTTCGGGTCGGACAGGTCGTGCCGGACGCAAAGGCACCTCGGTCCTCATCGCGCCGGATAACGTGGCAAAGAAAGCTGCGCGCCTGTTGAAATGGGCGAAAATTGACGCAGAGTGGAAACATGCGCCGACGGCGGAAGACATCCTTGCGCTCGACGAAAACCGGATCATGGAAGATGCGGCTTGGGCAGAGGAGTTGAGCGAGGCTGACACGGCTTTTGCTGCGAAATTGCTGGAGCGTTACAGCCCCGAACAGGTCGCGGTCGCCTGTTTGCGCCTCTATCGCGCAGGTCTGTCAGCGCCCGAAGAGTTGAATGTCCATACGGCAAAACGTCCACAAGACCCGCGTGCAGAATTCGGTCCATCCGCATGGGTCTCCCTGTCGGTGGGGCGCAACCAGCGGGCAGAGCCGCGTTGGCTGCTGCCGCTTTTGTGTCGTGCTGGCAATCTGGAAAAGACCCAGATCGGCAAGATCCGCATGGAAGACAACGAGACCTATGTGGAGTTGAAAGAGTCCGCTTTGGCCGGCTTCCTCGACCATATTGGGCCGAAAGCGCAACTCGAAGGCGAGATCACGGTCAAGCCGCTCGCGGGTGCGCCGGAATTTTCGCAACACCGCAACCCTGCGGGGCGACCGGGAAAAGGCGGGCCGAAGAAACGGTTTGACAAGCCGCGTGGCAACACGTCTTCCAAGGAATTTCTGGACGGTCAGGACCGCCCCAAGAAACCCTATGAGAAAAAGCCGCGCAAAGAACGCGACGAGGCCACCCATTCCGCCGCCAAACCGCGCAAGCCGCGCGAGGGTGCTGCCGGAAAGCCGAAGGCCAAGTTTGAAAAGCCGAAATTCGACCGTTCCAAACCGGGCGGAAAAAAGCCTCACCGCAAAGGTGCGAAAGCGCCTGTGCGTGGCGGAGATGCAAAGCCCTCGCGCAAAGATTGAGTAGACCGTTTGGCGGTTACGCGTTTCGCGAAAATCTGTATTTCAGGTTTCCCGTGAAACGCGTCGGCACAAAGACGTAGAAGACAAAAACAAACCCCCGGAGCTTTCGCTTCCGGGGGTTGTATTTTTTATGTCTCACATCACGCGAAGTTATGTGGGACCGTTCGAAACGTCGAACTTAAAGCATCCCTTCGCGCTGGGCTTTTTTACGAGCCAGCTTGCGGGCACGGCGGATGGCCTCGGCCTTCTCGCGCGCTTTCTTCACGGACGGCTTTTCGAAATGTTGCTTGAGCTTCATTTCACGAAAAACGCCTTCACGTTGAAGTTTTTTCTTCAGAGCACGGAGTGCCTGATCGACGTTGTTATCACGAACGCTAACCTGCATGTGGTGTCACCACCTTCCTAAGTTAGATTTGCATGAATTGCAGGAATTGGCCGTATAGCAAAGTCACTCTAGCTTGTCTACTATGTGCAAGACTCTGAAGGAGGACTAAGACATGCCAACCACCGCTTATCCCGATCCAACCCGTGAAAAACTGCTGGATGCGGCACTGATCCATGTGGTTTTCGACGGATGGGGGCCTGAAACTTTCAAAGCTGCGGTGGCTGATTCGGGTGTGTCCGAAGCCTTGGCCAAAGTGGCCGCTCCGCGTGGGTCTGTTGATTTGGCAGCTGCCTTTCACAAACGTGGCGACCGCGAGATGGTCAAGGCACTTGATGCGGCGGACCTGTCCGGTATGCGTTTTCGTGACCGTATTGCCCACGCGGTCTGGCTGCGTCTTCAGGCGGTTGATCGCGAAGCGGTGCGGCGCGGCATGTCGCTCTTTTCCCTGCCGATCTATGCGCCCGAAGGAACGCGTCTGGTCTGGGAAACCGCAGATGCCATCTGGAATGCGCTTGGAGACCATTCGGACGATGTGAACTGGTATACGAAACGTGCGACACTGGCGGGCGTCTTTGCCTCTACTGTGCTTTTCTGGCTTGGGGATGACAGCGAAGGTTTCGTGGATACCAAGGACTTCCTTGATCGCCGGATCGACGATGTGATGCAGATCGAGAAAGCCAAGGCAACCGTGCGGGAGAACAAGGTTCTCTCTACATTCTTCGCGCTGCCGAACGCGGCATTGTCTTTGGTGAAAGCGCCCGCTGGGGCAAGGCGGGCGGATGTGCCCGGAACGGAGACAACAGAAGGGGAGACTGTCCAATGAGCTTGCCGGAAACAATGCGTGCTGTTGAGATTTCCAAGGCGGGCGGCCCCGATGTGCTCACGCCTTGCGCCCGTCCTGTTCCGCATCCCGGCGCCGACGAGATCGTGATCAAACTGGCCTATGCCGGCGTGAACCGGCCTGATGCGCTGCAACGGGCGGGCCTCTACAATCCGCCGCCGGGGGCGTCTGACCTGCCTGGCCTTGAGGGGGCAGGAGAGGTCGTGGCTGTGGGGGCTGCTGTGAGCGACTGGAGTGTTGGAGATGAGGTCTGTGCATTGCTGCCTGGTGGTGGCTATGCGGAATATGTCGCTTGCCCTGCGGCTCACGCATTGCCTGTGCCGAAAGGAATGTCCATGAAAGAGGCTGCCTGTCTCCCGGAGACATTCTTCACAGTCTGGTCGAACGTTTTTATGCGTGGCGGTTTGCAGGCGGGGGAGCGTTTTCTCGTGCATGGCGGTTCCTCGGGCATTGGCACAACGGCGATCCAACTGGCGCGCGCCTTTGGCGCGCGGGTGTTCGCGACGGCGGGATCTGATGAGAAATGCAAAGCCTGCACAGGGCTTGGAGCAGAGCGGGCGATCAATTACCGCGAGGAAGATTTCGTCGAGGTGGCAAAGTCAGAAGGCGGGATGAACCTTATTCTGGATATGGTGGGCGGAAGTTATATCCCGCGAAATATCAAAGCACTCGCTATGGAAGGACGCCTTGTAAATATCGCGTTTTTGCAAGGCTCGAAAGCCGAGGTGAATTTCGCGCAAGTCATGCTGCGGCGCCTGACGCTCACCGGATCGACATTGCGTCCGCAATCGGATGAAGTCAAAGCTGGGATCGCTCGGGCACTCTTAACGAAGGTCTGGCCCCTCATCGAGGCGGGACAGGTCGGGCCAGTGATGGATAGCACCTATGCTCTGGAGGATGCGGCGCAGGCGCACGCGCATATGGAAAGCGGTGCGCATATCGGTAAGATCGTGCTGGAAATGTGAGTGTTTGGGCCATCAGAAAGCAGGAGGGTGGTTTTCTGATGGTTAAAATACTCAATCAATGGCTTCGAAAAGCGCATCGTCTAGCGTGCAATCGCGGATCACATCAGTCCCGCATGTGCGCGGCTCCAGATCACGCGTGAGGCAGATGCGGACCTCTTGGATGCGGCGGCTTTCGCAGGTCACGGTGATTTCATTGGCCTCAAGCGTGGGGTTGTCCTTGAGAAAGGCATCCTCGACAACGGAGGCGGGCAGTTTTACGTCTTGGTCAAGTTTGCGGAAAACCTCGGGTCGGGTGATGCTTTCATAGGCTTGACGGGAGAGGGCGAAAAAATCGTCCGGTGACAAGCCGGAGCAGCGCCCGTGCTTTTTCCACTGATACCATGCGGCTCCGGATGTGCCCATGATGTCGGCCATGCGAGCGGTTTCGCGTTTCGACGGGTCATGCGCCGTAGTGTTGCAATAGGAGGGCCAGCCGCTTTCGTATTGTGGCCAGAGCCCATGAAGCACCCAGCCGAAATCCTGATCGCATTGCGGGGAATTGCGGGCGTTGCCTTCAAGAGCGCACCATGTGGGGGACCATGAGAGCGCCAGCACATAATAGTCGAACTCCCCCGCCTTTTCGCCATCGGCAAAGCCCGGGGTGCTCCAGATCAGGTTCAGCCCGATCAGCGTGGTCACGATCCATTGACGCATTTTCTCTTTCCTCCGATTGCGATCCGCACTATACAGCGCCCAAGTTCCCCGACAACGAGAACCGTCCCCAGCCGGGGAAAGCCCTTTCAGGCGACGGAGAAGGTGTATCCGGGGAGAGCCGCATTTTTAAGGAGTGTGACCCATGGCAAAACCGATTATGGCAAAGGCCACCGCTGTTTGGCTGGTTGACAATACCACGCTGAGCTTCAAACAGATCGCCGATTTCTGTGGTCTTCATGAGCTTGAAGTTCAGGGCATCGCTGACGGGGATGTCGCGGGCGGTGTGCGTGGTTTCGATCCGGTTGCCAACAACCAGCTTACGGCCGAGGAAATCAAGGCTGGCGAAGAAAACCCGCTGCACAAGCTCAAGCTGAAGTTCAACGCAGCGGCTCAGGGCGAAGAAAAGCGTCGCGGTCCGCGCTATACGCCTTTGTCCAAGCGTCAGGATCGCCCGAATTCGATTCTCTGGCTGGTGAAGTTCCACCCTGAACTGTCCGACGGTCAGATCGCGAAACTGGTGGGCACCACCAAACCGACGATTCAGTCGATCCGCGAGCGCACGCACTGGAATATCGCGAATATGCAGCCGATTGATCCGGTGGCGCTGGGCCTGTGTAAGCAGACCGAATTGGATGCAGCCGTGCAGAAAGCCGCGAAAAACCGCGAAGCGAATATGACGGATGACGAGCGTCGCAAGCTTCTGTCGACCGAAGATTCCTTGTCTGCCGAGGCGGAACCCAGAATTCCGACCGCGATTTCCGGGTTGGAAGGCTTCTCTTTGTCGCGTGATGATGAAGAAAAAGAAGACAAGGTGCCCGACGCGGACAGCTTCTTCAACCTGCCGGACAATGGCGATGAAGACGACAACGAGTAATATCGGTCACAGTCGAATCAGAAGGCCCGGAGCGCAAGTTCCGGGCTTTTTCTATGTGAGGCTCTTGCGGGCGGTGAGGGCGGCGGTGATTGTGCCGTCATCAAGATAATCCAATTCGCCCCCCACAGGCACGCCCTGCGCCAAAGAGGTAACCGAACATCGTCCGGCGAGTTCATCGGCAATATAATGCGCGGTGGTTTGGCCATCGACGGTCGCGCCTAGCGCGAGGATGACTTCGCCGATGTTTTCCTCTACCACGCGTTGCACCAGAAGGGGAATGCGTAGGTCTTCTGGGCCGATTGCATCCAGCGCGGAAAGCGTCCCGCCCAGCACATGATACCGCCCTTTGAACACGCCGGAGCGCTCCATCGCCCAGAGGTCGGAGACGTCTTCAACCACACAAATCTCGCCATTTGCACGGCGCTCGTCGGTGCAAATGTCACACAGGTCGGCGGTGCCGATATTGCCGCAATGGACACATTCACGGGCACTGTCGGCGACTTGCTGCATGGCTTGAGCAAGAGGCTGCATCAGGCGTCCGCGTTTCTGGATAAGGTGCAAGACAGCACGGCGCGCCGACCGCGGGCCAAGCCCCGGCAAACGCGCCATCAGATCAATCAGATCTTCTATGTCCTGCCGACCGCTCACGGGCTGGTTAGAACGGCATTTTGAAATCAGCCGGAAGGCCGAGCCCCTCGGTCAGGGATTTCATTTCTTCTTCGGATTTTTCGGCCGCTTTGGCTTGTGCGTCCTTGATAGCGGCGAGGATCAGATCCTCGACCACTTCCTTTTCGTCCGGATGGAAAATCGACGGGTCGATGTCGAGCGCGGTCAGCTTACCCTTGGCCGTGGCCGTCGCTTTGACAAGGCCCGCGCCGCTTTCACCGACCACTTCCACCGCATCGAGTTTTTCTTGCAGATCTGCCATATCCTTTTGCATTTGCTGCGCTTTTTTCATCATTCCGGCCATATCGCCGAGACCGCCAAGGCCTTTAAACATGTTTATGCTCCTGCATCTGTCTTGTGGGCGTTCACTCTTCGAACGGGTCCCATTCATCCTCAACCTCCTGAAGCGCTTCGCTGGCGGCTTCGGAGGCAATCTGTTCCGGTGTGCGTATATCGGTGATTTTCGCGTCGGGGAAAAGCTCGAACACTTTCGCAATCGCCGGATGCTGCTTGGCCTCTTCTTCGAGAGCAAGGCGCTCTGCATCTGCGACCTCGCGGATGGTTTCCGTGCCTTCGGGTGCTTTGGCAATGGTCACGCCCCAACGCTGTCCGGTAAAGGCAAAGAGGCGGCTTTGCAGGCGCTGTGCGAGGTCGGAAGGCGCATCTCCCGCCGGTTCGAATTCGATAAACCCCGGACGGTAATTGGCGATCCGCATATGGGTTTCCATGTCGATTTTGAGTTTCATGTCGCGGTGTTCGCCCACGAGATCGACAAGAGATTGAAAACTGGTGTAGCGCGCCAGAGCAAGGTCGGGTGCTTGTGCTGTGGCTGTGGCGGCGCCGGAGGACATGGTTGGACCATGCACTGGACCGCGTGGAGCACTCGTGCTGCCTTGCGCATTCACAGAGCCTCCGCCAGCAGGGGCTCCACCGCCCGCAGGACCGGAAGGCGGACGCGGTGGCGGGTTTTGTTCGTTGAGCTTGCGCACGAGGTCTTCGGGCATCGGCAGGTCGGCCACATGGGTCAGGCGGATGATTGCCATTTCGGAGGCCATCATGGCGTTGGGCGCGGCGGCGACCTCTTCAATGGCTTTCAGGAGCATCTGCCACATGCGCGACAGCACCCGCATCGGCAGTTTCTCCGCCATGGCCAAGCCTCGGGCGCGTTCATCTGGACCAATCGTCGGATCATCGGCAGCATTGGGCGTGATCTTGATGACCGAGACCCAGTGGGTGATCTCTGCCAGATCGCGCAGCACGGCGAGTGGGTCCGCCCCGTCGGCATATTGTCCGCCCAGTTCTTCAAGCGCGCTGGCGGCATCGCCCATCATTATCATGTCGAACAGGTCGAGAACGCGGCCCCTGTCGGCCAGACCCAGCATGGCGCGGACCTGATCGACCGTGGTCTCGCCTGCGCCGTGGGATATCGCCTGATCCAGTAGCGAAAGCGCGTCCCGCACGGAGCCTTCGGCGGCCCGCGTTATGAGCGCAAAGGCGTCTTGCGCGACTTTCGAGCCTTCTTTCTCGGCAATCGAGGCGAGGTGGTTCATCATGACTTCCGGCTCGATCCGACGCAGATCAAAGCGCTGGCAGCGGGAGAGAACGGTGACCGGAACCTTGCGGATTTCTGTGGTCGCAAAGATGAATTTGACGTGGGCGGGCGGTTCTTCAAGGGTCTTCAGGAGTGCGTTGAACGCACTCGTGGAGAGCATGTGCACCTCGTCGATGATGTAGATTTTATAGCGCGCAGAGGCGGCGCGATAATGCACCGAATCGATAATCTCGCGGATGTCATTCACACCCGTGCGCGAGGCGGCGTCCATCTCCATCACATCGACATGGCGGCCCTCGGAAATCGCCACGCAATGTTCGCATTGACCACAGGGTTCTGTTGTCGGTCCGCTGTTTCCGTCCGGCCCGATACAGTTCATGCCCTTGGCGATGATCCGTGCAGTGGTGGTTTTGCCGGTGCCGCGAATACCGGTCATGATAAAGGCCTGCGCAATGCGGTCCGCCGCAAAGGCATTTTTGAGCGTGCGCACCATGGCGTCCTGACCGATCAGATCGGCAAAGGTCTCCGGACGGTATTTGCGCGCCAGCACCTTGTAGCCGGTATTTGTGTCGGTCATGCGCGAGCCTCCTTGAAGCGTTTTGCAAAGAATCTGACGTGCAGAGTTCCGGAAAACGCCGTGCGACGTATTGATGTGGACAACCTGTTGAAGGCAGCTCTTGTTTCAAGTCTGCTGCGAAAGGCTATCGTTGCGGCTAAGGTAAGGGCGGTGGCGTGTCCCCGCAACCTGAATTGACCGAATTTGCATCTGGGCGGTTGTGGTGCTGCGCGGCGGGTTATTCTCCGCGGCGGGCCTTTTTTGCCTTCATGGTGGACTTGACCATTTTGGAGAATTTCCGCCCCCGTTCGCGTGCATCCGCGATGGTTTCGGAATTGTGGGTATCCTCGTCCACGAGTTTGCGCCACCGTTCGAGGCGTTCGGGGTCGAGTGTTCCGGCTTCGACCGCACGCTGGACGGCGCAGCCGGGTTCGGTGCGGTGCTGACAGTCGGAGAATTTGCACTGGGCGGCGAGATCGGTGATGTCCTCGAACAGCGTCGCGATGCCTTCGGAGGCGTCATGCAGCGCCAGTTCCCGCATTCCCGGTGTGTCGATCAGCCAGCCGCCCGCATGCATCCGGTGCATGGAACGTGCTGTGGTGGTGTGGCGCCCTTTTGCATCATCATCGCGAATGTCGCCAACCGCGATGTCCTCGCCCGTCAACCCGCGGGCAATGGTGGATTTTCCCACACCGGAGGAGCCAACGAGTGCAATCGTCTGACCTGTGCCGCAATAGCCTTCGAGACGGGCAATGTCGTCCGGAGACTTGGCGTTGATCAACAACACATCTGCCCCGTCATAGAGCGTTTTGGCGCGCTCTGCATAGGCCTCTGCCGTGAGCCCTTCGGGTTTGTCGGCTTTGGTGATGGCAATCACGGGGGTGGTTTCGGCCTCGATTGCAATGGCGAGGTAGCGCTCAAGGCGTGCGTCGTTGAAGTCCTGATTGCATGAGGTGGTGATGATGAGCGTGTCGATATTGGCCGCAATCAACTGGGCCTGTGCTGCGAGACCGGCGGCCTTGCGCGAGATCACGGTTTTGCGGTCGAGCACACGGATGAGGCGTTCGCCATCGGTGAGGGCAAAATCTCCAACCGCCATGTCGGTGGCCACATGATCACCGGTTAATGCGATCTCTTTCCGATCAAGGTCTGCCGTCAGCGCCACAACAGAGCGGCGACGCACTCCGGAGAGGCGCACAGGCGTCAGGGTCTCGATTTCGTTGCTATCGAGTTGGTCGGTAAAGAATTGGGACCAGCCCAGATCGGAAAGGGTCGGATGCATTGTGCCACGCTGTCAGAGGGTTTTGCCTATATTGCCGCGTATCCGGCCAAGAACAAGTGGGCACGGCACGTTGTTTCGCACCTGTTGCATCTTTGGGGGAAAAGGTGAGAGGCTGGACAACGACCCAAGCGGGGCTCGTTACGGCTGCTTCCTTCCGGACCTGACCGGGTTGGCGAGGCGCTCGCCCGCGCCAACCTCTCAAGGGGTTACATAGTGATGACAACGCGGATTCGCAAGAGCTTGTGAACTTTTGCGCATATCCGTTCAGCTTTGCGGTCTTTCCGCCCATCCGGCAAAGATTTTCTCAAGTCCTACGACGATGTAGTAAAGCAGGATGCCGAGGAAGGCCAAAGCGATCAAGACGGCGAACATCAGCGGGTAGTCCGCGTTGATCTTGCCGCTGTCGAACAGATGCCCCAGCCCCTTGCCATGCGGCTCTACGATCTCCATCAGGTTGGTGCCGATAAAGGCCAATGTGACAGAGACTTTGAGCGCGCCGAAAAATTCCGGCAGCGTCTTGGGTAGGGCGATTTTCCAGAAAATTGTCCATTTCGATGCCCCCAGCGCACGCAAAATGTCACGATACTCCGGCTCCAGTGTCGATAACCCGATGGAAACCGCGACCGAGATCGGGAAAAAGGAGATCATGAACGCGATCAGCACGGTGTTGAGGTCATGGTGCCCGATCAGAATCAGCGCGAGCACGGGGACAACCGTGGCTTTCGGAATGGCATTAAAGCCGACCAGAAGCGGGTAGAGCGCATCGCGCATGGTACGTGAAAAGCCCATGATCATGCCGATCAGCGTGCCGAAAACGACGGCGACCAACAGGCCAACGACCGTGCGCCACAGTGTTTGCCAGCCGTAGATCAGAAACAGATTCCAGTATTTCGCATAGGCGGGGATCAGATCGGAGGGCGAGGCCATTTTGTAATTCGGCCATTGGTTCACCCAGACGATGAACTCCCAGAACGCGATGAATAGCACGATGGCGAGGGTCGGGGTGACGATTTTCTTCCAATGTTTCATCACGCAGCCTCCTCATTTTTGGCGCGGCCTTGGGCGATCTCGATCTGGTGGCGCAGGCGGTGCAGGATGTCGGTGGCCTCTGTGGTGTAGATCACTTCGAGGTCGGTGCGCCCGCCGAGTTTCACGTTTTCGACATGCTGTGTGGTCGCGGGGCGGCCCGAAAGCACAACAACCTCATCGGCAAGATAGACGCTTTCGCGCAGGTCGTGGGTGATGAGCACGCCGGTGAAAGGTTCTTCCGCACGTAGCCGGTGCATGGTTTGCCAGAGGTCTTCGCGGGTGAAGGCATCAAGAGCGCCGAAAGGTTCATCCATGATCAGCACATCGGGCTTGTGGACGATCGAGCGGCAGAGCGAGGCGCGTTGGCGCATACCTCCGGACAATTCCGAGGGGCGCTTGTCCTCGAACCCTTCGAGGCCGACCAACGTCAGCAACTCTCGTCCGCGTTCTTCTTTCTGGGCTTTGGTCATCTTGTTCGGCACGATTTCGAGCGGCAGCAGAACATTTTGCAAGATCGTGCGCCATTCGAGCAAAACGGGATTCTGGAACGCCATGCCCACGGTCGCGCGTGGTGAGGTGACTTTTTCTCCGTGTAGCCAGACTTCGCCCTGATCGGGTTTCATCAGTCCGGCGATGAGTCGCGTGAGCGTGGATTTCCCGCAGCCGGACGGACCGACCACGGCGCAAAAATCGCCTTCAGGCACAGAGATATTGAGATCGTCGAGAACGGGCAGGGGGCCGTTTTCGGTTTGATAGGCGTGCGTGACGCCTTTGATGTCTATGAGATTGGTCATGTATCACCTTTTGCCCGCACAAAAACGGGCGCGAGCCGAAAGACCCGCGCCCGCCAAATACTCGCTCCGAGATTACTTCAGCATGCGCGCGTCAGCGGCAGGCAGGTATTCTTCGGTGAAATACAGGCTCGCATCGGGCTCGGCCTTGAATTCATAGACCAGTTTGAGCTGTTCGAGAGAGGCCGCGAGGCGGTCTTCGTCGATGCCGCCCAGACCGTTCTCTGCAACATAGTCGGTGAGAACATTGCCTTCGATGGCCAGCTCAAGGCGACGCGTCTCCAGAGCCAGATCGGACGCCGGATTGTATTTCACCAGCGTTTCCGCTGCGGCGGCAGGGTCTGCAACGGCATCTTTCCAACCGGCCGCAACGGCAGTCAGAAAACCGGTCACCGCTTCGGGGTTTTCGGCGGCAAACTCGGTGTTGACGATGATCGCATTGCCGTAAAGATCCACACCGTAATCCGACATCATGATGGTGGAAATGTCATCTTCGGGCACACCAAGGCGCACAAGGTTCAGGAACGAGGAAAAGTTATAGCCTGTCACAGCATCCACTTTGCCTTCGGCCAGCATCGGCTCGCGGGTCGGAAAGCCGACCGGCTCCACGGTGATCTTGTCCATGTCGAGGTCGTTCTCGGCGGCAAAGATCGGGAATTGCGCCCATGCGCCATCGGGCGGTGGTGCGCCCAGCACTTTGCCTTCAAGGTCTTTGGGGGCTTCGACACCCAAGGATTTGCGACCTACAATAGCGAAAGCCGGTGCATCATAGATCATCATGATCGCCGTGACGGGTGCGCCGGGGTTTTGGTCGAGGAATTTCACAAGGCTGTTGATGTCTGCAAAGCCGACAGGGAAAGCGCCGGTGGCGACTTTCGGGATGGCATCAAGCGAACCTTGGCCCGCGGAGACTTCAACATCGAGGTCTTGATCGGCGAAATAGCCTTTTTCAACGGCTGTGAAATAGGGGGCAGCGGGGCCCTCGAATTTCCAGTCGAGAGCGAAAGGCATCGCGGTCTCGGCATAGACGGCGGTCGCGCTGAGCGCGAGGGCGGCCATAGTGGTGATGGATTTGTTGAACATGAAACTCCCCTGTATCGTTCCTTAAGAGCATGACCTGTGAGACGCCCTGCGACGAGTTTCGAGTTCACAATTGTGTATACAATTACAGCAATCGCACATAAAATAAGCACATGAATGCGTTTTTGCCCATTTGGTAAACAAAAAAAGCGACCACCGGAGGGTGGCCGCTTTCGCAAGTCAGTGTTGGTTCAAAGCGAAATGCGGAATTGCGCGAATCCGTCAGAACCTTCGCCCGCATCCTCAATGGTCAGCTCTTCAAGATCGGCCAGATGCGTGCGCGCGGCGGGTCCGGTCTCGAACAGAACCGTGGTGTCGCCGAGCGGGGCCAGCGACCAGTTGTTATCTGCCGTCGGGTTCACTGTGCCTTGTTCAACGATATAGCGCACGATGATGTCGCGGTTGGTGTCCGGCCCTTCAAAAATGACGGTCGAGCCATCTGCGCCGGGGAAAGACCCGCCGCCACCTGCGCGGTAGTTGTTGGTCGCAACAATAAATTCCATGTCATCTGTGACGGGCGCGCCGTTGAAGGTGAGGTTGGTAATGCGGGATGCGTCCGGATTCAAAAGCTCGCCGTCTGAATCAAAACGCGAAGGTTGGGAGATGTCGATCTGATAGTTCACCCCGTCGATCACGTCGAAATTATAGGACGCGAATGTCGGGTTCAGCAGGAGCGCATCTTTTGCCCCCTTTTTCACGTGATTGAACATGCCAGCGGAGCGTTCCAGCCAGCCTTTGAGCTGCGCCCCGTTGATACGCACGGCGCGGATCGTGTTCGGGTAGAGATAGAGATCGGCCACGTTCTTGATCGCCACATCACCAGGCGCAACGTCCGTGTAATACTCCGGCCCGCCACGGCCACCTGCTTTGAACGGGGCAGCGGCAGAGAGGATCGGCAGCCCCTCATGTTCGGTGCCTTTCATCATCTCGGAGATATACCAAAGCTGGGCGTTGGACACGATCTGGACCGAGGGGTCGTCCGCCACCAGCGCGAAATAGGAGTGCAGCGGTGCTGTTGTCTTGCCGACTGCGCGGCGGACATATTGCAGCGTCTGGTCGTGGATGTCCTGCACCGAGTTCAGCACAGGCTCGACGCTTTCCACCAGAGGCGAGATCGAACGGTCTTCGTTGCGCTGGTAGATCGGGCGGGTTTCGACGGAACTGGTAACGACACGCCATTCGCCGCTTTCATATTCAAGCATCAGGTCCATGACCCCCAAATGCGAGCCCCAATAACCACCCATGACCGCAGGTTTGCCGTGGATGAGACCCTTCTCGCTATCAACCGCTGCAAAGCCGTCAAAGGTCGGTGACGGAAAGACGAGGTGCGAGTGGCCGGTCAAAAGCGCGTCTATCCCCTCGACTTCGGCCAGCGGAACCGAAGCGTTTTCCATGCCTTCCGTGTGGTCGGCGGAGGCAATGCCGGAGTGATTCAGCGCGATGATGATATCCGCGCCTTTCTCTTTCATCTCGGGCACATAGGCGCGGGCGGTTTCCACGATGTCGCGGGCGTCCACCATGCCCTCAAGGTTCTTGCGGTCCCACATCATGATTTGTGGCGGAACAAAGCCGATCAGGCCGACCTTGATCTGATGGGGCTCGCCCGCGCCATCGGTGATCTCGCGATCAAGGATGATATAGGGCGGAACCAGCGTTGTGTCCTCGCGCGGCGTCGCGCCCACTTCCTTGACGACATTGGCGGAAATCACCGGATAATTTGCGCCCGCCAGCGTCTTCATCAAAAAGTCGATGCCGTAGTTGAATTCGTGATTGCCAAGTGTCGAAGCGTCAAATCCGAGCGTATTCATCGCGGTGATGACCGGATGCATATCGCCTTCCTTCATGCCGCGTTCATAGGCGATGTAGTCGCCCATCGGGTTGCCTTGCAAAAAGTCGCCATTGTCCAACAGCATCGTATTGGTGGCTTCGGCGCGTACGTCATTGATATGCGCTGCGGTGCGGGCCAGGCCAACCGTGTCCACCGGCTTGTCTGCGTAGTAATCATAAGGGAACACATGGACGTGCAGGTCCGTGGTTTCCATGATCCGCAAATGGGCTTGGTTGGCATTGGCGCGCGCAGAGAAGGGGTGAAGTGCAATCAAGGCAGATCCTGCAATTGTGCCGGATAGAAAGTCTCGGCGATGAATATGGGTGTTCGGGTGGTCCATCGGGCTTCTCCTTGCTTGGAAACAACGATTTCGGAAACAGTGTGATACGGCCATAGGATCATCACAAGAAAAAGATGTGACAGGGCTGAAATTATCTAGCAAAAACAGTCATCACATTCTGTTCTGGCTGTCTTTCGAGGCGCTATATGTCCGTGGTTTGGGACGTTTCCTTGTCGCAAAATGGCAACAGGGCGGCGGCGTCCGGGACGCTGGTATGAAGAGCGGCGTGGTTTGCAGGGGAAACGGGGCATATGGCGAGGCCATGAAACAGAATATGGTGCCGCTTGCGGGCGGAGAGTTGAACAGGGCCGCGCATCTGAGAGCGGATGCGGCGGATTTGAGTGGGCGGGAGGATGCCGTGTTCGTGCCTTACTGGCGCGGGCGGGTGCCTTTGGATGCTGCGGGCAAACTTGCGTTTCTGACGCAAGACGCATTTCCCGAAATCGAAGGGCATGACCTGTTCCTCGGAGTTTTGCCAAGTGGGCAGTCAGTCTTCTCGCGAGATGTCAGCGAGTTGGATGCCGAAGAGACCAAATCGGAGCACGTAGAGGCTTCGCCGTGGTCGCATGTGAGCGTGGAATGTGCCGAACTGCCGGATATTACGTTTTACGACCTGCGGGTTGTGATGACGGAGCTGACGCCTCTGGAGGCAGAGATTGCAGGAACCGCCAGAGGCTTGTTCGAGTGGCACCGCACACATGGGTTTTGTGCCGCATGTGGTGCGCGCACGGAGATGTCTCAGGGCGGATGGCAAAGGGATTGCCCGTCCTGTTCTGCCTCTCATTATCCGCGCACCGATCCGGTGGTGATCATGTTGGTCACTTACGGAAATTCTGTTTTGCTGGGCCGCAATCCCGCTTGGCCGGACCGGATGTATTCTTTGCTCGCGGGGTTTGTCGAACCGGGAGAGCCGATCGAGGCCGCTGTCCGGCGCGAGGTATTCGAAGAGGCGGGCGTGCGCGTGGGGCAGGTGGACTATGTCACAAGCCAGCCTTGGCCCTTTCCGGCATCCCTGATGCTGGGCTGTCGTGCGGTGGCTTTGAGCACGGAGATCAGCGTCGATCCGGTCGAGCTCGAGGATGCCCGCTGGGTCCGGCGCGAGGAACTGGCCTGCGCCATGGCCGGTCAACACCCTGAAATCTCCCCGCCACGAAAAGGTGCAATTGCGCAGGTTCTCATGTCCAAGTGGCTTGCGGATTCTTGGGAATAAAGGAATAAATACATTGGGGAAGCTAACAGGTAATCAGGTATGAAATTTTCGACCCGTCAAGATATTGAAGCGCCCGCAGATTTCGTCTTCGGTCACATCACGGATTTCGAGGGGTTGGAGCGTCAGGCCATGCGGCGCGGGATTGATTTTTCCCGCAAGTTTCCGACGCAGCCCCGTGGTGTCGGTGCGGGATGGACGCTCAAAGTCCCGTTTCGTGGCAAGCTGCGTGATCTGGATGCGGAAATCACTGAATTTGATGCGCCGAACGCCCTGATGGCGATGGCCAAATCCGGCGGTCTCAATATGGAGATCACGACCGAGATTGTGCCCCTGTCAGCGCAACGCACACGGGTAACTTTCGGCTATGATGTGCGTCCGACGACTTTGTCGGCGCGCATTCTTGTGCAGTCGGTGAAATTCGCAAAATCGACCTTGCAGAAACGGTTCGAGAAGCGGGTGAAGACTTATTGCCAAAACCTGTCGGAGCAATACCAAGGGACGCAGAGGGGCTGAACGCACCGCGCGTGCCCGCCCCATCTGTCAATCGCTTGGTTTAGGCCCGTCGTGGGTCTGCCGGATAGACGCCGAGAATTTCCACCATTTCCGTGAAATACCCCAACTCATCAAGGGCGAGGCGGACATTTTCGTCCTCCGGGTGGCCCTCGATATCGGCATAGAACTGTGTTGCCGTGAAGCCGCCGTCTACCATGTAGCTTTCCAGCTTGGTCATGTTGACGCCATTGGTGGCGAAACCGCCCATCGCTTTGTAAAGCGCGGCGGGAATGTTGCGGACGCGGAACATGAAGGCCGTGACCATCTTGTCAGCGCGGCGCGTATAATCGGGCTCGCGGGCCATGATCAGAAAGCGCGTGGTGTTCAGCTTGTGATCTTCGATGTGGCGTTCAAGCACATCAAGGCCGAAAATTTCGCCAGCCAGTTCGGAGGCAAAGGCACCGATGCTTGGGTCTCCCGCCTCCTTGACGGAGCGGGCGGCGGCGGCGTTATCGGACCAGTTCGCGGTGGCCAGATCATGATCGCGCAAGAAACCGCGCGCTTGCCCCAACAGGACGGACATGGCGCGGACGGTCTTGATGTCGGATGTTTTGGTGCCGGGTAGCCCCAGCAGGTTCACATGCACCCGAACAAAGGTTTCGTCGATGATATGAAGCCCCGAATCCGGCAGCAGGTGATAGACATCCTGCACGCGTCCGTAGGTGGAATTTTCGACGGCGATCATGCCGAGATCGGCCGTGCCGGAGCGCACAGCCTCCATCGCATCTTCGAAAGACGGGCATGGAAGGGGCTCAAAATCCGGGCGCGCCTCGGAGCAGGCTTGATGGGAATAAGACCCCGGTTCTCCCTGAAATGCGATGCGACCGGTCATTTTCGACCCCTTTTTGTTCGTTTGTACTGCGCTAACTTGTCCAAGCTTTGGTCTTATACCTTGAAATGAAGCATGGGAAGCGGGTAGATATCGCGCGACGAACCTATATGAACGGAACGCAATATGTTCAACACTATGACCCTTACCAAGATCGTGGGCGGCATCTGCGGCACATTCTTGATCTTCCTGCTTGGCAATTGGGCCGCCTCCTCTATCTACGCCATGGACGCCACCGGACACGACGGCGAACACGTCCAAGCCTACGTTATCGCCACGGGCGATGAAGAGGTTGTGGAAGAAGAAGTGGTCGAAGTGAGCTTCGAGGAACTTCTGTCATCCGCCAACGTCGGAAAAGGCGAGAAAGTCTTTGGCAAGTGTAAAGCCTGTCACAAAGTTGATGGCTCCAACAGCACCGGACCGCATCTCGATGGTGTGTTCGGGCGCGAACTGGCCTCGGTCGATGGCTTTGCTTATTCCGATGCGATGTCTTCGCATGGCGGTGCTTGGGATGCAGAGGCTCTGAACGTCTATCTGACCAGCCCGAAAGATGCGATTCCCGGCAACAAAATGTCTTTTGCCGGTCTGAAGAAAATCGAAGACCGTGCAAATCTGGTGGCCTATCTCCAGTCGATCTCCGGCTGAACGGCCAACACATAGACTTGACGAGACCCCCACCGGCCGCACCGGTGGGGGCTTTGTTTGTGCATAGTCCCGAGATCACGGAAATTCGAGCGTATGTAACTTGCATCCCGTGGCCGTGGCACATTACCGTCACCCCGAGTAGAAACTGACCAATCGCCTCGGTTACCGGAGACATGAATATGATCCAACGCCCTTTCGCCCGCGTCTTTGCACCTGTTTTGGCAACGCTTGGCCTTTTGTCGGGAGGCGCATGGGCACAAGAGCCGGAGATCATCACCTCGACGTGGTATTCTGACTGGAACGAAGCGAAATATGCCGAGCCCTTCGACCATCTTGAATATGTGAATCCGGACGCTCCGAAAGGCGGCGAGATTTCTATCGGTATGGTCGGGACATTCGACAGCCTGAACCCGTTTTCGACCCTGTCGGGAACGCCGGCGGCTCTGTCATCGTCCATGTATGAACGCCTCATGACCTCGACGGCGGATGAATATAAGGCGGTGAGCTATTGCCTGTTGTGCGAAACAATTGAATATCCGGAGAGCAAGGACTGGGTGATTTTCCACCTGCGTGATGATGTCACCTTCTCCGATGGAACGCCGATGACTGCTGAAGATGTGGTCTTTACCCACAATAAATTCATTGCCGAAGGCACGCCGTCATGGCGCGCAGGCGTGTCTGCGATGATCAAATCGGTTGAGGCACTGGATGCACATACGGTGAAATTTACGTTCCAGCCGGACATCCCGCGCAGTGGCTTGATCGGTCAGGCCGGAGCGACAATCGTCATGAAGAAGGCATGGTTCGACGAAACCGGCGCGCGTCTGGACGAAAAACGCTACGAAACCCCGCCGGGGACCGCGCCCTATATGTTGTCGGCTTATGATGCCGGCCAGTGGGTCGAATACAAACGCAACCCTGATTATTGGGGGGCGGATCACCCGTTCAATGTGGGACAATACAATTTCGACACCATCCGCGTGGTCTATTTCGGAGATACCATCGCGGCCTTCGAGGCGTTCAAAGCCGGAGAGATCACATTCCGTCAGGAGTTTTCGTCTCTGAACTGGGCCACGGGATATGATTTCCCCGCGCTGGAAAAGGGCTGGGTGAAAAAGGAAAGCCTACACAACGGGAATATTCCGGGGGCATCGGGATTTCTCTTCAATCTGCGGCGCGACAAGTTTCAGGACCGCAATGTGCGTCTTGCGCTTGGGATGATGTATAATTTCACATGGACCAATGACACGCTGCAATACGGGCTGTTTTCACAACGCGAAAGCTTCTGGCAGTCGCCGGAGCTGATGGCAACGGGGGCGCCCGAAGGCAAGGAGCTTGAGATTCTCGAAGAGGTGAAAGACGATCTGCCCGAAGAGATTTTCACTGAAGAGGCACTCTTGCCCCATACCTCCGGCGAGCGGTCTCTGGACCGGCGCAACATGCGAAAGGCGATGGCCCTGCTGGAGCAGGCGGGCTACACGCCCGGAGATGATGGCAAGATGCGCAATGCCGAGGGAGAGGTGCTCTCCGTCGAAATCCTGCATTACAACCCGTCTTGGGACCGGATCATCAAGCCCTATGTCGAAAACCTGAACGCGCTGGGCGTGGATGCGACATACAACCGGATTGATCCGAACCAGTATCAGGCCCGCAAGCAGAGCTTCGATTATGATATGATCTATGACGGGTATAACAACGGTTTCGAAGAAGGGTCAGGCTTCCTGCAAAAATACGGCTGCGAGGAAGTGGGCGATATTTTCAACCCCGCGGGATATTGTAACCCCGCTATCGAACATATCGGCGCGGAAATCCTCAAGGTGGACAGCTACGAGGACATGGCCGCTATGGTGCGCGCGGCGGACCGGATCATGCGTTATGACTATTTCATCGTGCCCGCGCATATGAACGACAGCTACTGGGTGGCGTATTACGACATGTATGAACACCCGTCCGAAGATAAAATGCCACCTCTGGCCCTTGGCTATCTGGACTTCTGGTGGGCGAACGCAGATCGCGAAGCCGAATTGCGTGCAGAGGGTGCATTGAAGTAAGAGGGTCCGGAAAGACCGAAGCAGAGATAACAATCCGGTAAGGACGGTTTATGGGAGCCTATATTCTACGGCGTTTGCTGCTGATCATTCCGACATTGATCGGGATTATGGTGGTCAATTTCGCGCTGACACAATTCGTGCCCGGTGGTCCGATCGAACAGGTGCTCGCCAATTTGCAAGGCGAGGGCGATGTCTTCGAATCGATTACAGGCGGGCAGGGTGATGCCATCGGTGCGAAAGGTCTGGAGAGCACGGCCTATCAAAGCGAATACGCCGGTGCGCGCGGTTTGCCGCCCGAGTTTATTGAGGATCTGGAGAAACAGTTCGGTCTCGACAAGCCGCCTCTGGAGCGATTCCTGTCGATGATGTGGAACTATATGCGTTTTGACTTTGGCGAGAGCTATTTCAAATCGGAGAAAGTGCTGGATCTCGTCTGGGACAAGCTGCCGGTGTCGGTGTCTCTGGGGCTCTGGGCGACGCTGATTTCTTATCTCGTGTCCATTCCGCTTGGCATCCGCAAGGCGGTGAAGGACGGATCGCAATTCGACACATGGACCTCCGGCATCATCATCGCTGCCTATGCGATCCCCGGATTTCTGTTCGCCATCATGCTTCTGGTGCTCTTTGCCGGTGGCTCCTATTGGCAGATATTCCCGCTGCGTGGCCTAACCTCACCCAACTGGGACGAGTTGTCGCTTGTTGGCAAGATCGGGGACTATTTCTGGCACATCACCCTGCCTGTGGTGGCCTCCGTGATCTCGTCTTTCGCAACACTGACGCTTTTGACGAAGAACTCTTTTCTCGACGAAATCCGCAAACAATATGTGGTGACAGCCAAGGCCAAGGGGCTGCCCGAAAGCCGTGTTCTTTATGGCCATGTGTTCCGCAATGCGATGATGATCGTGATCGCAGGCTTTCCGGGGTTGTTCCTCGGGGTCTTTTTCGGCGGTTCGGTGATTATCGAAACGCTATTCTCTTTGGATGGCTTGGGCCGCATGGGATATGAGGCCGCACTCGCCCGCGACTATCCGGTGATCTTCGGGACGTTGTTCTTTTTCGGGCTCATCGGTTTGCTCATCGGCATTCTTTCGGACCTGATGTATGTCTTCGTAGACCCGCGTATCGACTTTGAGCGGAGGGATACATGAGATTGTCCGAACTCAACCGACGCCGCTGGCGGAATTTCAAATCGAACCGGCGTTCCTATTGGTCGCTGATTATCTTCTCGATCCTGTTCGGCCTGTCGCTCTTTGCCGAGTTTCTGGCGAATGACAAACCGATCCTCGTGCAATATCGCGGCAGCTACTACACGCCGATCTTCAAATTCTATCCCGAGACAGAGTTTGGCGGCGATTTCAGGACGGAAGCCGTTTACCGCTATCCCGAAGTGCAGTGTCTCATCGAAACGGGCGGTCTGGTGGACTGTTTCGACGATCCCGAAGGCTATATCGAAGACGCGCAAGATGGCGAGATCAATGGCGAGAAGATCGAGAAAGGCTGGATGCTCTGGCCGCCTATTCGCTATTCCTTCAACACCCAAGTCGAGGGACCGGGAGCCGCGCCATCTCCGCCCACTTCGCAGAACTGGCTGGGCACGGATGACACCAAGCGCGATGTAGTCGCGCGAGTGATCTATGGCTTCCGCCTGTCGATCTTTTTCACACTTGTGGTCTCCGTCGCGTCGTCTCTCGTCGGGGTTGTTGCAGGCGCCATACAGGGCTTTTTCGGTGGCCGCACGGATTTGATTTTCCAGCGTGTGTTGGAAATCTGGGGGGCGATGCCATCGCTCTATGTGATCATCATTCTCTTTGCCATTCTGGGGCGAAGTTTCTGGCTCTTGGTCTTTGTTACCATTCTGTTCGGCTGGACCGCTCTGGTCGGAGTGGTGCGCGCCGAATTCCTGCGGGCGCGGAATTTCGAATATATTCGCGCGGCGCGGGCCTTGGGGGTTGGAAGTTGGACCATCATGTTCCGCCACATGCTGCCCAATGCGATGGTTGCGACGCTGACCATGCTGCCCTTCATCGTGACGGGAAATATCGGCACGCTGGCCGCGCTGGACTTTCTGGGCTTCGGCTTGCCAAGCTCTTACCCCTCTCTGGGCGAGTTGACTCTACAGGCAAAGCAGAACCTTCAGGCCCCGTGGCTCGGTTTCACCGCCTTCTTCACCTACGCCATCATGCTCTCGCTTCTGGTCTTCATCTTCGAAGGCGTGCGGGATGCGTTTGACCCAAGGAAAACCTTTCGATGAGCCTTTTGGAATATAAAGACCTGCGCGTGGGATTCCAGCAGGACGGACAGACCGTTGAGGCGGTGAAAGGCGTGAGCTTTTCTATCGAGAAGGGCGAAACCGTAGCACTTGTGGGTGAATCGGGTTCCGGCAAATCCGTGACCGCGCTGTCCTGTGTGAACCTCTTGCCGGACACGTCCGTGACCACCGGCTCGATCACCTATCAGGGTCAAGAGCTTGTGGGAGCTTCCGAGAAAGCTCTACGCAAGCTCAGAGGCAATGACATCAGCTTTATTTTCCAAGAGCCGATGACTTCGCTCAACCCGCTTCATACGCTGGAAAAGCAGCTGTCCGAGGTTTTGCTGATCCACCATGGCATGACCGGAGAGCCTGCCCGCCAGCGGGTGATCGAACTGCTCACTCAGGTCGGTATCCATGAACCGGAAAGCCGCCTTAAAGACTACCCGCACCAGCTCTCCGGCGGGCAACGGCAGCGGATCATGATTGCTATGGCGCTTGCGAACCGGCCCGACCTGTTGATCGCGGACGAGCCAACCACGGCGCTTGATGTGACCATTCAGGCGCAGATTCTCGAACTCTTGCGTGATCTCAAAAGCGAGCTGGGCATGTCCATGCTCTTCATCACCCACGATCTCAACATCGTGCGCAAAATCGCGGATCGGGTCTGTGTGATGAAGGATGGTGAAATCGTCGAGACCGGCGTGACGGCGAAAATTTTCGACAATCCGCAGCACCCATACACGCAAATGCTTCTGGCTGCCGAGGCCACGGGCCAGCCAGCCCCCGTGCCTGACGGCGCAGAGGTCGTGGCCGAGACCAAGGATTTGCGTATCTGGTTCCCGATCCAGCGCGGTTTCCTGCGTAAAACTGTGGGTCATGTGAAGGCGGTGAATGCCGCGACCCTTTCGGTGCGTGAGGGGGAGACCATTGGTATCGTCGGGGAATCCGGTTCGGGCAAAACCACGCTTGCGCTGGCTATGATGCGGCTGATTTCGTCGCAGGGACCTGTGGTGGTGTTGGGTAAAGACATTCAAGGCTGGTCCAACCGTCAGTTGCGCGCGATGCGGGCGGACATGCAGATTGTGTTTCAAGACCCCTATGGCTCTCTGTCGCCTCGTATGACGGTGGAGCAGATCATAGCCGAGGGTCTGGGCGTGCATCATGTCGAGGGCTATGCCTCGAAAGAGCAGGCTGTGATCGACATTATGCGCGAGGTTGGTCTCGACCCTGAAACGCGCCACCGGTATCCACATGAGTTTTCCGGCGGTCAGCGACAGAGGATCGCTATTGCGCGAGCCATGATCTTGCGCCCGCGTCTGCTGGTGCTGGATGAGCCGACATCGGCGCTCGATATGACGGTTCAGGTGCAAATCGTGGAACTGTTGCGCCGCCTACAGGTGAGCCACAAGCTTGCCTATCTCTTCATCTCCCATGACCTGCGCGTGGTGCGGGCGCTGTCTCACAAGGTGCTTGTGATGAAACGCGGGGATGTAGTTGAGGCGGGCTCGGCCGAAGAGATTTTTAATGCGCCGAAAGAACCCTACACCCGCGCGCTCGTCAGTGCTGCGCTGGATTTGAAGGTGGAAGAGGGGGCGGGGGTCTAAGCGCCACCTGCCTCTTTTGCGACCCTGACTGTGTGCGTGATGAAACGTGAGTGGTTGTGACCGTTGACATCGCTTGGTTCTTCCCTGAAAAGATAACAGGTTTCAGGGCCGTTAGCTCATCTGGATAGAGCGCCAAATTCCTAATTTGGAGGCAGCAGGTTCGAGTCCCGCACGGCCCACCATTCCTATACAACAGTTCGCGTTGACAGGCGTGGCCGTCGTTATGGCGTGTTAGCGTTAACGGATTTTGTGCGCCCCAGATGGACAAGCCCGTTTTTTGATGTAAACTGTAGATGTTATAAACAGGCTGGAGGGTCAGGTCATGTCGCAAGGTTCAGGAAATACACCTCCCAAAAGGCCGCTTACCCTCCGCGATGTGTCCGAAGCTTCCGGCGTTTCGGAGATGACCGTCAGTCGCGTTCTCAGAAATCGCGGTGATGTTTCCGAAGCCACTCGCGCGAAAGTTTTGGAAGCGGCCCGCGAACTCGGGTATGTGCCGAACAAGATCGCGGGCGCGCTGGCGTCCAGTCGGGTGAACCTTGTGGCCGTGATTATCCCGTCCATGTCGAACATGGTCTTTCCCGAAGTGATGACCGGCATCAATGACGTGCTTGAGGGCACAGAGCTTCAGGCGGTTGTGGGCATCACGAATTACAAACCGGAGCGCGAAGAAACGGTTTTGTATCAGATGCTCTCATGGCGCCCCTCCGGAGTGATCATCGCAGGGTTGGAACATACCGAAGCGGCCAAAGCCATGATGGGTGCCGCGGGTATTCCGATTGTTGAAATCATGGATACTGATGGCGAAGCGATCGATTCTGCTGTGGGCATCTCCCATCGTCGCGCAGGCCGTAAAATGGCACAGGCGATCATTGACGCAGGTTACAAGCGGATCGGGTTTCTGGGTACGAAAATGCCGCTCGATCATCGCGCTCGCAAACGGTTCGAGGGCTTCACCGAAGTTCTCGCCAAATCCGGTCTGGAGATCACCGACAGCGAATTCTATTCCGGTGGCTCTGCGCTCAAGAAAGGGCGCGAGATGACCGAGGCCATTCTCAAGAGAAACGTCGATGAGCCTTTGGATTTTCTATATTATTCCAATGATATGATCGGGGCAGGCGGCCTTATGTATTGTCTCGACAACGGCATTGATGTGCCGGGGGACATCGGGCTTGCGGGGTTCAACGGGATCGAGTTTCTCGACGGTTTGCCGCGCAAGCTGGCGACGATGGATGCCTGTCGTCTTGAAATCGGGCGTGCTGCGGCGGAAATTATCGCCAAGCGAGTCGAAAGTGACGGGCACGCTGGCGGCGAGATCATCACATTGGAGCCTTCGCTTGAAATCGGTGATACGTTGAAGCGCAAGAAAAAGCCGCTCTGAGGCGCTTAGGCCGCAAACTGTCTGCATTCGAGTCGATTCCAGCAACTTTATTCATCTGCGCACAGGCGTTCGTGACTGGAAATGTCGCGACGAAAGCCTTATGCAACGACAACCCCGTCCGTTAAGGCGGATAAACGACGTACACATAACGAAAGCCAACACCATGCCACATTACAGATCCCGCCGCTCGACCCATGGCAGGAATATGGCCGGTGCCCGCGGACTTTGGCGCGCAACCGGCATGACCGATGGAGACTTTGGTAAGCCGATTATCGCGGTCGTGAACTCCTTCACGCAATTCGTGCCCGGCCACGTCCATCTCAAGGATCTCGGCCAGATGGTCGCCCGCGAGATCGAGAAATCCGGTGGTGTGGCGAAGGAATTCAACACCATTGCCGTCGATGATGGCATCGCCATGGGGCATGACGGGATGCTCTATTCCCTGCCGTCGCGCGAAGTCATCGCGGATAGTGTGGAATATATGGTCAACGCCCATTGCGCGGATGCGATGGTTTGTATCTCCAACTGTGACAAGATTACGCCCGGCATGATGATGGCCGCGATGCGCCTGAACATCCCTGTGATCTTCGTCTCCGGTGGTCCGATGGAAGCGGGAAAAATCGATATTGCCGACCTCGATATAACAAAGGTCGATCTCGTCGATGCAATGGTTGCGGCGGCCAATGACGATTTCACCGATGCGCAGGTTCAGCAAATCGAAGAGAATGCCTGCCCGACTTGCGGGTCGTGCTCCGGTATGTTTACCGCCAACTCGATGAACTGTCTGGCCGAAGCGCTGGGTCTCGCTCTGCCGGGAAACGGTTCGACGCTTGCAACCCACGCGGACCGCAAAAAACTGTTCCTCGAAGCTGGTCGCAAGATCGTCGAGATCACCAAACGCCACTATGAGGGCGAGGAAAAAGGGTTCTTGCCGCGCGAGATTGCGACATTCGAAGCCTTCGAGAACGCTATGTCTTTGGACATTGCGATGGGCGGTTCCACGAACACGGTTCTGCACCTCTTGGCAATTGCGCATGAGGGGAAGGTCGATTTCACCATGCAGGACATAGACCGCCTGTCCCGCAAAGTGCCCTGCCTGTGTAAGGTCGCACCCAATATTCCAAACGTCCATATGGAAGACGTGCACCGTGCAGGTGGTATCTTCTCCATTCTGGGCGAGATGTTGCGCGGCGGCTTGCTTCATGGGGATGCCCGCACGGTGCATTCGGAAAGCTTGGCGGCTGCGATTGCCAAGTGGGACATCAAGGTTGCCAACAACCCCGAGGCCGAGACGCTGTTCAAAGCGGCACCCGGTGGCGTGCGCACGACACAGGCATTCTCCACCGAGAACCGCTACAAGGAGCTCGATACCGACCGCGAGAATGGCGTGATCCGTTCTGTGGAGCATGCCTTCTCGAAGGACGGCGGGTTGGCGGTCCTGTTCGGCAATATCGCCGAGCGTGGCTGTATCGTGAAAACGGCGGGCGTGGATGACAGCATCCTGAAATTCACCGGCACCGCGCATGTGTTTGAATCACAAGACGACGCTGTTGAGGGCATCCTGACTCGCAAGGTCAAAGCGGGTGAGATTGTCATCATTCGCTTCGAAGGCCCGCAGGGCGGACCGGGGATGCAGGAAATGCTTTACCCGACCTCCTATTTGAAATCCAAAGGCCTCGGCAAGAAATGCGCGCTTTTGACTGATGGACGGTTCTCTGGCGGGACCTCCGGTCTTTCTATCGGACACGCCTCTCCCGAAGCCGCCGAGGGTGGTCTGATCGGGTTGGTCGAGAGTGGCGATGTGATCGAGATCGACATTCCGAACCGCTCGATCCAGCTCAAGGTTGACGATGCCACTCTGGCTGCGCGTCGTGAGGCCAAAGGTCCGCTGCCGTGGAAACCTGCGAAACCGCGTCCGCGTGCCGTGTCTACCGCACTCAAAGCCTACGCGATGTTTGCCTCTTCGGCAGACAAGGGCGGCGTGCGCATCCTGCCAGACGAGGCAGAATAAGGCTCTTGTCCTGCCAGAAAATATGAAACGCCGCTCTGTTCAGGGCGGCGTTTTTCTTTGGGGCCTCACAAATTCGATGCCACCGGTTCTCACGCGGGGGTTAACGGCGGGCGGTCATCAACGGTTGATCGGCACCGTAGAGGATCAGTGCGCCCGTTTCGTCAATGTCAAAGCGGTCTACGTTGGACAGAGCGTCCAGCACACGAGCCTCCTGTTGCATCTGGGCTTCCGGACACATCATTCTCGTTACAGCCAGAGGACCGAAGCCCAACCCTTCGCCGGTCAGTTCGAAGCCGCCCGTATAACGGTTGCAGCCTGTGGAGCCGGACACCTGCATGTCCTGAAAGGCGAGGATGGCAGGAGTAGTGTCTATGACCTCGGCTCCGGCAACCTCTTCGATCTGCCATTCAGGGCCGGATAGCAAATCAGCGGGCGCACCGGCGCAGCCGCGCAGCGTGGTTTCGCCCAGACTGAGGACGGCACTTTCGGGATAGGTCTGGCCACTCATGTCGTCGTGGCAGATTTCGGCACGGACCGTGAGGCCGAAGTTCTCCATGTCATAGGTCAGCCCATGCACGGCAACCTTTGCGGGCGGTAGGTCGCCCTCAATTACTGTTTCGCCATAGTCCAATTCGGCGTGAAACCGGCCTTCTTCAACAGAAATCCGCCATCCGGGTTCATTGCCATGCGCCACCCACGGGTGATCGGATATTTGTAGAGTGCAGTTCATATCCGCCTCCCCCCACGTCAAACGCGCTTCATCGCCTTTGGTCCAGAATTCGGCTTCCTCCGCCTCGTTGATATAGCGGGCGCCGGAGGCAGAGACAGCCTCTTCCAAAATCAGAACACGTCCGCCCAAATCAAGGATCGCCGCATCCTGTGCAAATCCGACACGGCCAAAGGCAGCGTCACAGAGAACCTGTGTGTTAAAGCCCGTCGGCATACCGCCCGCCAAAGCAGGCGCGGACACAGTTAAAAAACCGAGACAATAAAAAAGACCAGAAACCTGCATGACGTCCTCACTTGTATCAAACCCTTTGAAGAATAGAGGAAAGCCCGAAGGGCGTCCATGATGAGACACATCACGACTTCGCGTCGGTCATTTCCCGCCACAGGCACAAAGCGCGTAGGGCTTGCACTTCTGTCAAATGCGCCCTAGCTTCGCCCTCACCTCGGGGTGCCCGTGTCTGACACGGCTGAGATGCACACTGCGAACCCGTTGAACCTGAACCGGCTAACACCGGCGGAGGGAAGGTATCAGCACTTTACCGCTGCCCTTTTTCTTCGCCCATATTGTATGGAGCGAGCCATGAAATATGGTCTAACCCTAGCAGCCATGCTGGCTGCGACCTCTGCTTCGGCAGAAACGCTTACTGTTTATGCGCCAGATTACTTTGCTTCCGAATGGGGCCCCGGTCCTGCTATCAAGGCAGCGTTCGAGGCACAATGTGATTGCGAGCTTGAATATGTGACCGGAGATGTCCTGCCGCGTCTGCGTCTTGAAGGCGCACGCACGAAGGCTGATGTCGCCATTGGTATCAATGTGGATGCGATGAAACAGGCGCGCGAGACGGGGCTTTTTGCGCCGCATGGCGTTGACCTGTCGCCATTGACTATGCCGATTGAGTGGACCGACGAGACATTCCTGCCGTTTGATTGGTCTTTTGCGGCTTTCGTCTATGACAATACGAAAATCACCAATCCGCCGACGTCTTTCGAGGAATTGGTGAATTCGGAAGAAGACTGGAAAATCGCCATTCAGGACCCGCGCACATCAAGTTCCGGTCTGACGCTTGTGTTGTGGGGGCATGAGGTCTTTGGCGATGATGTGGAAGAGGCATGGGCCAAACTCGCCCCCAAAGTGACCACCGTGACCAAGGGCTGGTCCGAAGCCTATGGTATGTTCACCGACGGTCAGGTGGATATGGTGCTCTCCTATACCGTCTCGCCTGCCTATCATATCATCGCGGAAGAGGACGAGACCAAGTCGGCGGCGTTGTTCGATGAAGGGCATTATATGTCGGTCGAGCTGACCGCGAAGCTTGCGGGCACAGATCAACCGGAACTGGCGGATGCCTTTATGAATTTCGTTCTCTCCCCCGCGTTTCAGGAGATCATCCCAACCGCCAACTGGTCCTATCCGGCAGCCTTGCCGAAGGAACAATGGCCTGACGCGTTTTCCCAGTTGAACTATCCGGAAAAAGCTATCCTCTTGGGAGAAGATGAGGCTGCGGCCTTGCGTGATGAAGCGATTGCCGAATGGCGCGCCGCATTTTCCCGATAGCGCTCTGGCCCGGTCTCATTGCGGCGGCTCTGGTCGCTGCTTTGAGTTTCGGGACACTTGTTGCGGTTGCGCTGCGCGCGGAGGGTTTCTCTGCGCTCTCGGAATTCGACTGGATGGCGGTGCGGTTTACCGTGGTGCAGGCGCTGCTTTCGGCGTTTCTCTCGGTCGCTCTCGCCATCCCCGCCGCCCGTGCCTTGGCGCGCCGGAGTTTTCCGGGGCGGGGTGTGTTGATCACCTTGCTGGGCGCACCGTTTATCCTGCCGACGATTGTTGCAATCCTCGGTTTGACGGCTGTGTTCGGTCAATCCGGATTCGTCTCGAAACTTCTGCTTTGGGCCGGATTGGAGCCGATTTCCATCTATGGTTTCCACGGCGTGATTTTGGCGCATGTGTTCTACAACCTGCCATTGGCAACGCGACTGCTCCTTCAGGGCTGGGGGGCGATCCCCGCAGAGCGGTTTCGTCTCGCATCCTCCCTGCATTTCGGACCGTCGGAAGTCTTTCGCCATATTGAGCGACCGATGCTCAAGGAGATTGTCCCCGGGGCTTTCACCGTTATCTTCCTGATTTGCACAACATCTTTCGCCGTCGCATTGACCTTTGGTGGCGGACCAAAGGCGACGACTGTCGAACTCGCGATCTACGAGGCCTTCCGCTACGATTTCAATCTCGGAAAAGCATCGCTTCTCGCGATTGTTCAGGTGGTGATCTGCGCACTGGCTGTGGCCGCCTCGCTTAAATTCAGAGTGCCACAGATGGGCGCGGGCGGTCTCAACAGGGTGGTGCAGAGGTTTGATGCCATGACCCTTCGGACGAGAGCGGTTGATCTGTTCTGGATTGTCGCTGTTAGCCTGTTCCTCCTGATGCCGCTTTTGGCCATTGCGCTGCGGGGAGCAGCGGGGATGGCCGACCTGCCTGCCTCGATCTGGGGGGCGGCGTTCCGATCCATTGCGACGGCCTTGGGCTCTGCTGCTTTGGCGATTCTCCTGTCGCTCGCTCTGGCGCTGTCTGCGATGCGGTGGCGTGGGCTGGAGATTATCGGCATGTCGTCTATTGCCGCGTCTCCTCTGGTGATGGGCACAGGGCTTTACATCGTGCTCTTTGCCTTGACCGATCCGGCGGATTGGGCGCTGCCGATCACGGCTCTGGTCAATGCAGTAATGTCGATGCCGTTTATCCTGCGCGCATTGGGACCTGCGCTGGCGGGTGCTGAGCGGGATTACGGGCGTTTGGCGGATAGTCTTGGCGTGACGGGGCTGAACCGGCTGCGTCTCATCCTCCTGCCGCGTTTGCGCGTTGCGATGGGGTTCTCTGCCGGATTGGCGGCGGCGCTCTCGATGGGTGACTTGGGAGTGATCGCGCTTTTCGCCAGACCTGAAGCCGCGACGCTGCCTTTGCAAATCTACCGTCTCATGGGGTCCTATCGCATGGATCAGGCGATGGGAGCGGCGTTGCTGCTTCTGGGTCTGAGTTTGGGCCTGTTTTATATCTTTGATCGTTGGGGGAAGCATCGTGCTTGAATTGCAAACCATCCGCCTCACTCAGGGGGATTTCACACTATCTGCGGATTGTGTGATTCCTGCGGGTGCGCGCGTTGCGGTGATCGGGCCTTCTGGCGCGGGTAAGTCTACGTTGCTGTCCGTGATCGGCGGGTTTGAAACCCCTGACGCAGGCCGCATGTTTTGGGACGGTGCGGACCTGACGCAAGCGTTGCCGCATGAGCGTCCGATTGCGCATCTGTTTCAGGACAACAATCTTTTCGCCCATATGTCGGCGGCGGAAAATGTCGGTTTGGGGATAAGGCCAAATCTGCGCCTAATCGCCTCGGAGAAAGTCCGCGTCACGGATGCACTGGCTGCGGTTGGTTTGTCCGGTCTGGAGGGGCGGCGTCCGGCAGAACTGTCCGGCGGACAACAAAGCCGTGTCGCGCTTGCGCGGGTGCTGGTGCAGGAAAAGCCTATCATTCTACTGGACGAGCCGTTTTCGGCCTTAGGGCCTGCCATGCGCGGTGAAATGATCGGTTTGGCCAAAGAGGTCAGTGAACGGCTTGGTGCGACGATGTTGATGGTCACCCATGACATTGCGGATGTGGACCGGTTTGCCGATCTGGTGATCTGGATCGAGGATGGTCAGTGTCAGCCCCCGCGCGACTGGGGGGAGATGAAAATCAATCCGCCGCAAGGGCTTAAAAGCTACATTGGAACATGAAAAAAGCGCCCCAAATCGGGGCGCTTTCTGTGTGTGCTTGGTCGCAGGCGTCAGAGCGTGGTCTTTTTGCCTTTGTGCGGCGCCCAGAGCTTTTTGTTCGTGAGATACAAAAGCGAGGTCAACAGCACGAGGAAGGTGACAGCCACAAATCCGGCCTTCTTCCGCGCCATCATTTTCGGCTCAGCGGCCCACATCAGGAACGCCGCAATATCCTCGGCTTCATGATGCAGTTCGTTGGAGTGACCGTCGGCAAACTCGACATCTTCTCCGTAGAGCGGCGGGGCCATCGCGATCCAGCCCGTCGAAAAGGCGGTGTTTTCGTAATAGGTGGTGCCCGCTTCGACTTTCTCCTCACCGGTGTAACCGGTCAGAATTGCAACGATATATTCGGGGCCACCAATGCCTTTCAGGAACTGGTTGATACCTGTGCCTGCCGGACCGTGAAAACCTGCACGCGCTTTGGCCATCAACGAAAGGTCCGGCGCGTTTTGGGAATTGTTGGCCGGAAAGTGATCGTTCGATGTTAACGGACGAGCCGCACCCTCGTCATAGTCGAAAAGGTGCATGTTGGAGGCTTCGTCAGCCACGAAAAGCTGTGATGCGTAAGCACGCACCTGCTCTTCAGGTAGCGCAGGGCCACCTTCGTCGGCCAGCGTCCTGATGGGCACGAATTTCATGCCGTGGCAGGAGGAGCAGACCTCGGTGTAGATTTGCAAGCCGCGTTGCAACTGCATCTGGTCGTATTTGCCGAACGGGCCTTCGAAAGAGAAGTCCACGTCATGGATATGCCCGCCTTCGCCAGCAGCCAGAGCGGCTGTGGCAGAAAGACCCAGTGCGGTGAGGGCGGAGAGGGTAAGTTGTTTGATCATTGTCCCTGTTTCCTTTCTCACTCTGCCGCGTCCGGGTAGTGGGACGCGAAATCTTCTTCGATTGACGCCGGAAGCGGAGCCGGTTTCTCGATCACGCCCAGCAGCGGGAGGATCACGAAGAAGTAGGCGAACCAATAGGTCGCGCCGATCAGCGAGATATACGGGTAGATGCCATCGGTCGGCATGGCGCCAACCCACATCAATACGACGAAGTCCACGGCCAGAAGCCAGAACCACCATTTGAACATCGGACGGTATTTGCCCGAGCGCACCGACGAAGTGTCGAGCCACGGCACGAGAGCCATAGCGATAATTGCGCCGAACATGGCCAGCACACCGAAGAACTTCGCATCGACGATGCCACCGGTCAGGAAGGACACGACTTGCACGGCCCAGACATCAGCGGTGAAGGCCCGCAGGATTGCGTAGAACGGCAGGAAGTACCATTCCGGCACAATATGCGCAGGGGTCGAAAGCGGGTTGGCTTCGAGGTAGTTGTCGGGGTGGCCGAGGTAGTTCGGCATAAAGCCGACGACGGCGAAGAAGACAACCAGCACAACGCCGAGGGCGAAGAGGTCCTTGATCACGAAATAGGGCCAGAAGGGCAGGGTGTCTTTCTTGGCTTCTTCTTTCGACGTGCGGCGCACTTCCACACCTGTCGGGTTGTTGTTGCCCGTGTTGTGGAAGGCCCAAATGTGCACGATCACCAGACCTGCGATCACGAAAGGCAGGAGGTAGTGCAGCGAGAAGAAGCGGTTCAGCGTGGCGTTGTCCACCGCCGGTCCGCCCAGAAGCCATGTCTGGATCGGCTCACCGATAAACGGAATGGCGCCGAAGAGACCGGTAATCACGGTCGCACCCCAGAAGGACATTTGCCCCCAAGGTAGAACGTAGCCCATGAAACCCGTGGCCATCATCAAGAGGTAGATGATCATGCCGATGATCCATGTGATTTCGCGCGGGGCTTTATAGGAGCCGTAGTAGAGGCCGCGGAAAATGTGCAGATACACAGCAAGGAAGAACAGCGAAGCGCCATTGGCATGCAGGTAGCGCAGCATATGCCCGCCGTTCACGTCACGCATGATGTGCTCGACGGAGGCAAAGGCCAGATCGACATGCGGCGTGTAATGCATCACCAGAACAATGCCGGTGACAATTTGAAGCCCGAGGCAGAAGGCCAGAACGATGCCCCAGATCCACATCCAGTTCAGGTTTTTCGGTGTTGGAATCATCAGCGTGCCGTAAATCAGGCCGATGATCGGAAGCCGCTTTTCGACACCTTTTGTAAAGGTCGTCTTCGGTTCATAATGATCGTGCGGAATACCAGACATAAGTTCCTCCCTTAGCCCAGAACAATTTCTGTGTCGCCGTCAAATGCAGCGACTGGAACCGGAAGGTTCTCAGGAGCCGGTCCTTTGCGGATGCGGCCAGACGTGTCGTAGTGCGAACCGTGGCACGGGCAGAACCAGCCACCGAAGTCACCGGCACCATCGCCCAGAGGCACACAGCCGAGGTGGGTGCAAACGCCCATCATCACCAGCCATTCGCCAGCTTCGTCGAGGGTCCGGTTCTGGTCATCGGCGTCGAGGGTCGCATCCTTGTTGTCATTGCGGGCAACCGGATCGACCAGCTCGTCCATCGTGACGGCGCGTGCGGCGTCGATTTCCTCTTGGGTGCGGCGACGGATAAACACCGGCTTGCCGCGCCACTTCACGGTCAGTTGGGTGCCGGTTTCTACACCGCTGATATCAACGCGGATCGAACTCAGCGCCTGAACGTCTGCGGAGGGGTTCATCTGGTTGACCAGCGGCCAGACTGCTGCACCGGCGGCAACTGCACCAGCGCCACCAGTGGCGTAGTACAAGAAATCGCGGCGGGTGCCTTCGTGTTCATCTACGTGGGACACTGCAATTCTCCAATTTTCTCAGCCGGTCCTCCCCGGCCTCATATGTAAGAAGCCGCATTTTACTGCAGCTCTTCGCACGCGGTTTTAGCGAGAGGAGGCGCTCACGTCTAGCTTTCAATGAATTGTGAATATGCGCGATGTGTCGCGGTGTGGTCTCTTTGGGACATATAAGGTATATTTGAGAATTATCTATACCTTCCGACATCTCGACGCAAACGTGTCAGCCTCTTTCCTGAACGAGGTATGTCGGCGGATTGTTTTGCCCTGTCAGCTTGCTTTTCCGGAGAAGACGAGAGGCTCTGCGGTGGGCTCCCATTTGGGATACTTATGCATGATCTGTGCAAAGCGGTCCGAGGTCAGAAAACGCTCAAGCCAGCCATTCACGCCGACCCAATCCTGCGCCGCAAACCACGCATGATCTACCATTGCATATTGCCGCACAAAGGTGATCGTTGCCAGATCGGCCAATGTCGGGGTGTCTCCGAACAGCCAAGGGGTTGCGCGAAGTCGGGGGTCGACCTGTTGCAAAATCTGTGCAGCCTTATCGCGCTCTGCGGTCGGTTCGACATCCTGATAGCGCGTTTCATATTTATAGCGGTCAAGCGCGGCTTTGAACGGGCCTTCGATCTGGGCGATCCAATCCTCTCCCGCATCGGGCATCTGGCGCAATCCTTCGGGGTCATTCTGCGTAAGAGCCCAATCCATAATGTCGCGACTTTCCTCGATCACATCGGACTCTGTGATCAGCACAGGGACAGTGCCCTTTGGAGAGGCCTCCAGCATGGCGCGCGGTTTGTCCCGCAAGACAACTTCGCGCAGTTCGACCTCAAGACCGGCTGAAGCAATCGCCAGCCGTGCTCGCATCGCGTAGGGGCACCGGCGGAAGGAATAGAGGATTGGTCTCATACTGTAAGCCGCGTGCCTTTGATGCCTGTAATCGTGGCTTTCAGCAAAGCACCCTCGGGCTGCGGCGTGTCGATACTCACTTCGGTAAATTGCTCTGTCCGGCCCATATGCGGGTTTTCGATCAGAATCATATGCTCGCGCCCGACTTGGGCCTTGAGATGCTTCTGGACCTGCGCTTCTCCCGCTGCCCGCAGCCGCGCGGCGCGGTCACGGATCACCTTGCCATTCACCTGACGCGGAATTTTTGCGGCGGGGGTGCCTTCGCGTTTGGAATAGGGGAAGACGTGCAGCCATGTGAGGTCGCAGTCCGTCACCAGCTTGAGCGAGTTTTCAAACTGGGCCTCTGTTTCCGTGGGAAAACCCGCGATGATGTCTGCACCAAAGGTCATTTCGGGCCGCAGTTTGCGCGCGTCTTCGCAGAACTTGATCGCATCATCACGCAGGTGACGCCGCGCCATACGTTTCAGGATCAGGTCATCGCCATGTTGTAGCGACAGATGCAAATGCGGCATGAGGCGCGGCTCCGTCGCGATGGCTTGCATCAACATGTCATCGGCTTCGATGGAATCTATCGACGAAATTCTGAGCCGTGGCAGGTCCGGCACCAGTTTCAGGATGCGCATTACCAGATCGCCCAAACGCGGGGTTGCCGGCAAATCAGCGCCCCAGCTTGTCAGATCCACGCCGGTCAAAACGACCTCGTTGAAGCCCTTGTCGACCAGTCGCTTGATCTGGTCGACCACCACGCCCGCAGGCACAGAGCGGGAATTACCCCGGCCATATGGAATAATGCAGAAGGTGCAGCGGTGGTCACAGCCGTTTTGCACCTGCACATAGGCCCGATGCCGTCCGAATCCGTCAATCAGATGTCCCGCAGTTTCTGTCACAGACATGATGTCATTGACCTGAACACGCTCGGTCTGGCCAATGAAATCCGGCCCCATGTTCTGCCATGTTTCGGGCTGCATCTTTTCACTGTTGCCGATCACCAGATCGACCTCGCCCATTGTGGCAAAGGTCTCCGGTTCGGTCTGTGCGGCGCAGCCTGTGACAATGATCTTTGCCTCGGGGTTTTCCCGTCTGAGTTTGCGAATCTCCTGTCGCGCCTTGCGCACGGCCTCTGCCGTCACAGCGCAGGTGTTCACCACCACGGCGTTCTCCACACCGTTTGCTTCAGCCAGTTCTTTCATCGCTTCGGTTTCATAAGCGTTGAGGCGACAGCCGAGCGTCGCGAAAATCGGCGGGTTGGCCCCCATCAGATGCGCTCCAGAAAGGATGTGTCGAACTCTGCCTTGAAGACGAGTTGTGTTGGTCCGGTCATCCAGACACCATCATCGCACCAGTCGAGTGTGAGCCAGCCGCCGTCCACTTCCATCCGCACCTTCTTATCTGTCAGGCCACGCACAGAGGCAGCCACAGCCGTGGCACAGGCGCCCGAGCCGCAGGCAAGCGTGATTCCCGTGCCTCGCTCCCAAACCCGCATCCGGATTTCGTCGTGTGCGCGGACCTCGGCGAATTCGACATTGGTGCGCTGCGGAAACAGTGGATCATATTCGACCTTCTTGCCCCAATTCGGGACATCAACCTTTTGAATGTCGTCGACAAAAAACACCGCATGGGGATTGCCCATGCCGACCGCAACGGGTTCGCCTTCAAGCGGTAGGAAATCCGTATCGACAGGATGGGACAGCGGCACCTCGTCCCACATGCGTTGCGGGTGGCCCATGTTGACGGAGACCACATCCCCCGCCCGCCGCGCAATCAAAATGCCGCGTTCGGTGCGGATCGTCACCTCGTCCTTGCCGGTTTCGTCAAGCATCAGCCGCCCGACGCAGCGCGTGGCATTGCCACAGGCCCCAGCGCGCGACCCGTCCGAATTCCAGAAATCAAGATCAATGTCGGCGCTACTTGATGTGCGGATCTCGGCCAGCTGGTCAAACCCGACTCCACGATGACGATCCCCGATGGCTTTTGCCAACTCCGGCGTCACAATAGCTTCCCGCCCCCGTGAGTCGATAATCACGAAGTCATTGCCTAGCCCGTGCATTTTCAGAAAGGGCAGGTTCGAAGGGAGCGTTTCTTGTTGCATGAGCGGGCATATAAACCTTGTTGTCACCTTTTCCAAGAAATTCTCAGTTTTCCGCTTGACGGTCCTGACCCACAACAGTAAACCCCGCCGCACAGCCTCTCGGGGCTGCGAGAGTGGGCCGTTAGCTCAGTTGGTAGAGCAACTGACTTTTAATCAGTGGGTCGCAGGTTCGAATCCTGCACGGCTCACCACTTTCTTCATAATGTGACAAGCACTTTCGGTGTTCAGTATCGTTTGAATGGTGCGCATGTAATCTGTGTCTGATGTGACAAATCTATCATCTCGTTTGAACGATATGTTTTTGCTCGTAGGGCGGACAATGGAAACTCCCATGTGCATATAGTGTGGGCATTTCAGGCAATTTGCACTCATCCGATTCTGAATGGCTGCAACGTCGAAGCCTGTTTCGGAAAATTTGGGGTTGCTCGATTTACTCGGAATCGCGTAGCGCCGTCACTTCAGATGAGGCGATCTCATTTCCTCCTTCGAGAACAAGAACGACATCTCCATCGTCAGCGCGCGCTTCGATGATCTTGGAGTAACTTTCGACCGTTGTTGTCGAAAGATGATCTGTATCGTAGTAATTTTCGATCTCGAAATTATAGAGACCGGCAGAAATCGACGCCCCTTGATCATCCACTCCGGTCCATTCGAATGTTTCATTGTCCGGGCTGATTGTCACCTCCTGCACCACACGACCATCAACATCGCGCACAACCAGAACCGCTTTATTGGCGGCGCTGGCGAAATCACTTGAGAGGGTTACTGGGGATGAGCCATCAAAGTAAGCGGCGCTTTCACTTCTTGCCTCTTTACCAACCCATCCGGACAATTGAGAAAACCCCATCAACCCCAACTGGGAAGACAGCTTTTCAAGCAAGTCATTCGTCATAACGGCCTGTTCAACTTCGGAGAATGTGGCCAATTGCACGGCATAATCTGTCGATTCAATCGGATTTAGCGGATCCTGATTTTGCATCTGCACTGTCAACATGGTCAGAAAGGTTTCAAAATCCGAGCTAATCACGCTACTTGCCCCCGAGCTTGAGGAGCTTGTTTGAGTGCTGGTCGCTGTTGTTGTGGCGGAAATCGTATTGGTCATCTGGCGTTCCTTTTAAAGCCGAATATCCACACCCGCGCCCGAACCAAGGCTCAGGCGTACGGGCTCACTGCTGGCTGCTCGGCGTTCATTCGTGTTGTCAGTGGCCGTTTCCCAGTCACCGGGTCCTTGAAATTCTGGCGGTTTTTCACGTTGTTCATGGTCTTGAGAGTCTTGGCCAAAACTCTCAAAGCTAAATCCGCTTTCTGAATAGCCCAGGTCGTGAAACTCGGAAGCGAGGCTGTCGATATTGCGCCGAAGAAGTTCAAGCGTGTCGGCGCGCTCGGCGGTAACTACGACGTTCATTGCTCCATTCTCTGACAGATGGAACGAGAGGCGGACTTTTCCCAATTCCTCGGGGGTTAATGTAATTTCAACCGGTCGATCCGGTAGTTGACGTGCGACATCTGCAATTTGCATCGCAACCCGTGTCGGGAGTTCTGTTCGGTTAATTGTGTTCGCCTGAGTTGTGGCGTCGCGTGTTCCTGCATGCTCTTTGGTCGAAAGAACATGGCTTGGATGCTCTTCCTGTCCTAGTTCAATTTTCGGTTCGTTGTTTTTTCCCACGAACTGTTCCGCCGCATCTACTTCTACGGTGCTCATTCTAGCTACATCTGTCGTTTTCGAACTGGCTGAAACCTCACGCTCTTTTGTTGTCTCCAAGGAGCGCATTTCGAATGCTTCAGTCATTTCGGGGCTTTCATCAAAACTTGGCTGTTCCGAAATCTCCATGTTCATGCTTGATGGCACCTCGAAAAACTCTCGATCGGGTTTTGTCGGAGACTCGCTTTGCACCACATCGTTCTTAATTCTCGCGCCTTCACTTGTTCGCGATTTCGAATTTATGGATTTTTCCGTTACTATTGTGTGAAGAAAGGGGACGCCTACCGCCGCAGTGGTGTCGGACTTTCCGCGAGTATCCTGATTTGATTCAGTGGTTGGGGTGGGGCTCTCGGTCGTCAAGGCAGTGCTTGTAGAGGTCTCATGCAAAGTTTCGGGCGCTTTGAACTCCTGTGGCGCCAGATTCGGTTTTTCACGATCAATTTGTTCCTCGACGGGCGCAGAATTGAGCGGAAGCCCATCAACGGCTTTCTTAATCCTTGGCACATCTACATCAATTAATGCGCCATCCAGTTCTTGTGTCTCTGTAGTCAGCGAGTGCGGGATGTGTTGCGCAGATACAGGATTTTCGGATTGTGGAGAAACAGTCGGTTTGATCTCAACTGGCATGAAATCTGATGTTGAAGCTTGAAGCTGCATAACCACTTCAGCCGCAGACACCTGTGCAATTTTCACATCCTGTTTGGGCGCAGAGAAGCTCTCCGTATTCAGAGGGGGAAGGGAGTGTTGTATGTTCGCGATCCGCTCTTTTGTGAAGGTTTTTTCAGCTCTCTGCGTGGCATCATCCCCTTGCTCAGAGGGAGTTTTAACGTGCTCGGGTGCCATCGTGACCTCTAAGGGCTCCATCGATTCTGCTTCTGCTTGCGTTGGCAAAGCAGGAATTGCGGTGTCAGATGGCGGTGTGTCCAGCATCGCATCCAGTCTACGCACAGCTACTATATCGGTTGGCGCATTTTGAATCGGGAATAATGCAGCGTCATCAATGGCAGTCGCTTGATTCGCCGGCTCATCCTCAATCGCTGCGGGCAACCGGACATCAAGAGGAAGAATGTTTGTGGATGCCACAAATGAATGCTGTGGAACTAAGTAAGTGACAGCAGCATTTTCCGTGGGGATTACCTCCGCATGGCCTTCATCAAGCTCAACAACTTTCCCATTATGCTCAGGGGACGCAAAGTGTTCCTCTTTATACATATTCTGCAGCGGACCTGTCGTTTCGGCCAAAGGCAAGGAATCTGTGTCGCGCGGCTTCTCCGCCGTTTCCATACTCTGATGAGAGGCAAAAAATGTATTTTCACACAATGCAATTTCGTCCTGAAAATCTCGGAGATAAACTTCAGTTTGTATACCGATTCCTAGCGCCTCTGATTGAGGAATCTCTTTAGAAAACGTTTCAACGTTCCCACTCTCAAACATCAGAACATCTTCAAAAGACGCCTCCGCGCGCCCAATGGGCGGGGCAATTTCCGCATGGGCCCCAAGGAGTTTGGTATTTTCTCCTTCAGGATTCGTTATCTCATTTAGAGGAAGCGTATCAACGGCACCAGAATCGGAGCCAAGCTGCTCACCTCGAGCACTTACCGCCATAAAATCAGCATTCAACAACTGCATTTCTTGCATCCCGGTTTTTTTCGCCGCGATGCCACTATCCACGTAGAGAGTTACCGGTTCTTTACCGAATTGCGATTAGATCGAGAAAACTACATCAAATTGGAGCGATCCTTATGTCGTCAATCCCTATAGCCCCCGCAGCAAATCCGCAGCCTCCTATACCTTCGCAAGATGAGAAAATGCGCGACGCGGCTGAGAAACTGGAAGCAACGTTTCTTGCGGAAATGTTGAAAATTGCCGGATTCGGAAAAACCTCCGAGACGTTCGGCGGGGGAGCCGGCGAGGACCAATTCGCATCTTTTCTTGTGCAAGCGCAGGCTGAGCAAATGGTCAAAGCTGGGGGAATCGGTCTTTCAGAACAAATTTTCAATGCTTTGAAGGGAGATTCCAATGGCTCTTCTTGATACGTTTCGTCCTGTTTCAGCGCTATCCAAATTGCTCGACAAGGAAAGGGAAGCAATTCTGAAAAGCGATTTTGAAACCCTGCAATCTCTCGCCAAGCCCAAAGAGAAACTCGTGTCTTTGGTGGCTCGATCCCGGACGCCAGCGTCTCGTTTAACCGCTTTGCAAAAGCGTCTTGAGCACAATAAACGCCTGCTTTTGGCCTCAGCCAAAGGTATTCATGCGGCCCGTGAAAACCTCGTCGCCATAAGCTTCGCTTCGAACGACTTTACGACTTACGGTCCGCAGGGGGTAATGACCAAGTTGTCCAGTAAGCCGTTAACCATAAAGAAAAAATCCTGATTTCCTGCCCCATTTTTGCCTCAAATTCGAGACAACTATTCGACCGAGCTTAGGGAATTTTTAGTCTTTAAGCTCACATGATCAGAGCGCATCCCGAGGGGGTGGCACGGTCGGCCCAGAAAGGTCATCCGTAATCAGTCAGAATGACGATCCTGAAACTGCCCATTGTGGCGGACCTCAAAACTTATGCGGCGCAAAATGTGCCCCTAGATCAAAGGAAACTATGCTATGCCCAGCATTCTGACCAACAACGGCGCAATGGTTGCGCTGCAAACTCTGAAAACTATCAACTCCGATCTCTCGAAGACCCAGAGCATGATCTCAACCGGGAAAGAAGTTGCTTCTGCGAAAGACAATTCCTCCGTATGGGCGATCTCCAAAGTGATGGAGGCAGATGTCGCCGGCTTCAATGCGATCTCGGACAGCCTGTCTCTGGGCGAATCCACGCTCGCTGTAGCTTCCGAGGCGGCCGAAACGGTGACCGACCTTCTGACTGACATCAAGGCAAAGGTGGTTGCTGCCCAAGAAGAAAACGTTGATCGCGAAAAAATCCAGACAGACATCGACGCGCTTGTTGGTCAAGTCAAGTCGGTCGTCGGTGCGGCGCAATTCAATGGCCTTAACTTGGTCGAAGGAACCGAAGACGTAAATATTTTGTCCTCTTTGGATCGTGCGTCTAATGGAAGCGTTGCCGCATCTGAAATTACCATTAACCGTCAGGATTTGTCCACGAATCTTGGTTCTTATGGCGGCGGGACAGTAGACCTGTCCGCAAACGGCACTGTGTCAGACACCACCGTCTCCGCCGATGCAAACACCGCAATAATTACGGTGGGTCACGATGCGGCAGCAAGCTATACAGTTACGGTTGGCAATAAGTCCGTCACTGTAGAGGCTGGTGCTGACGCAGATGCTACGGATAGCGCTATTGCTGGCGCAATCAATGGACTTGGAATCGATGGTTTGTCTGCGACCGTTGATAGCACTGGCCAGCTGACAATGGCATCGACGCTCGCTTTCGAAGATGTGGAGGTTTCCGTTTCTGCAAGTGGTGGAAGTAGCTCCATGAGCGTGGATACCCACACAATTAGCCAGCGTGCTGAAACCATCACATTTAGCCAAGGGGTTAAAGTAAACGACGGCGATTCTTATCGTGTTACCTTTAATGGAAGCGACTACGATTACATTGCCGGCAAGGGCGAAACGATGGAGGACGTTGCGCGCGGTCTGAAAATCGCAATCGACTCCGCGGGCCTTGAAACTGTGTCCACGAAAATGACGCAGAATGACGCGGGTGATTGGGAACTCAATATTGACAACTCTGGCGACGATGTCACCGACCTTGACCTTTCGGGTCAAGATGGCGGGACGGCTTCCGGAGGATTGTTTGGTCTTGACAGTCTTGATGTCACCACTGACTTCGGGGCCGAAAACGCCCTTGGTATGGTTGAGACGCTCATTAACAATTCTGTTGATGCCGCTGCGGAATTTGGCTCTGCACAAGGGCGGATCGAGACGCAGTCAAGTTTTATCTCCAATCTGACTGATGCGCTCACTTCCGGCATTGGCGCAATGGTGGATGCCGATATGGAAGAGGCTTCTGCAAAGCTGCAAGCGCTGCAAGTGCAACAACAGCTTGGCGTACAATCGCTTTCTATCGCCAACCAGTCGCCGCAAACCATCTTGTCGCTCTTCGGCTAAGAGACGTTTTCCGGGCGCAATTTGCGCCCGGAATCCCCTGCGGCAAAAGCCGCGCGTTGAAATTCATTGTCACCGGAAGGATACGACGTGAACGCTCTTCAAATGGCCCGAACGGCCTATTCCAATACCGCCGCCCCGATCAAAACGCCTCGAGGCACTGAATATGAAGCATTTGCAAGAATTACGCATCGTCTTCATGAAGCATCAGGCAATAAGAAAAATTCATATGCGGCCTATGTAAAAGCACTTCACGATAATCGTCGTCTTTGGACGCTTCTCGCGTCTAATGTCGCTGAGAAAGAGAATAAACTTCCCCCAAACCTTCGTGCGCAGATTTTTTATCTTGCACAGTTCACCGCCAAACACACATCCGACATTCTCTCAAAGAAAGCTGATGAAAGTGCCTTGATTGAAATTAATACTGCAATCATGCGCGGACTTCACAAGGAGGGCCATAAATGAGTGGTCTTGTCCTCAAGCTTGCTCCTAAAGAGCGCATTCTCATCAACGGTGCGGTCATTGAAAACGGGGAACGCCGCTCGCGATTTTCTATTGTAACACCGAATGCGAATATCTTGCGTCTCAGAGATGCAATTCACCCTGAAGAGGTAAACACACCGGTGCGGCGCGTGTGTTATATCGCTCAGCTCGTATTGTCAGGTGATGCTGATCCTCAAGATGCCAAGACGCAATTGATGCGTGGGGTTGAACAGCTGAGCCAAGTTCTAACTGATTCAGACAGTCGAAAAATACTCGGTAGAGCAACATCTGAAATCCAGTCAGAACAATATTACCAAGCTCTAAAATCACTACGCAGTCTGCTTCCCAGAGAGGCAAGGCTATTCTCAGGGGTAGATTGCCAATGACATATCAACCCGTCATCCCATTCAGCGGTTATGCTGGATGGGTCGTTCTGCAAAACACCAAAGACAATCAGCAAGCCGAATTCAATCAATCCGTCACAATGCAGCGGGAGGTGGAGTATTTCCGCGAGAACATTTCTCAAATTACTTCTGCTGAAGAACTTGTGTCCGACTATAAGCTACTGAAAGTCGCACTTGGTGCATTTGGCCTGGATGACGATATCAACAATAAATTCTTCATTGAAAAAGTTCTCAATGACGGAACATTAAATTCGGATTCTCTTGCCAATAAATTGACTGACAAGCGATATCTGGAATTCTCTGAGGCTTTTGGCTTTGGAGACTTCGAAACTCCCAATACGGTGCTAAGCACATTTCCTGATGAAATTATATCAGCGTATCAAGAAAAACAATTTCAGATAGCTGTCGGAGAGCAAAACGAGGATATGCGACTCGCCTTAAATCTGAAGGATGAACTTTCCACGCTTGTCGCAAAAGACACCATAGACAATGGAAGATGGTACTCGGTCATGGGTAACGAAGCCATACGAACCGTTTTTGAAACGGCTTTAGGATTGCCGAGTTCCATAAGTAACCTCGACCTAGATCAGCAACTCACAATCTTCCGCGACAAAGCCGCCCAATATCTAGGGGACACAGAAATTACGCAATTTGAGAATCCAGAAAGCCAGGAAGATCTAATTAAACTTTTTCTCATACGGTCTGAATTGAATTCAGGCACTAGTAGCACTTCCAGCGCATCAAATGCCTTGGCTCTTTTGTCGGCATCCTGATTTTTAAGGTGCCTCGGTAAAATTGGGTTGAGCGATCCGAAGTGTTGGAGTGGCTGGAGATAAAAGCCTTAAATCTGACTTTTACTCAAATTAACATTGCGGATTAATGGTGCCCAGAAGAGAATTATGGACGGCGGAGACGCGATTTCTGCCGTCCTAAAAATGTTCCCAGTTTCTCGATACTTGGAGCCTAACCGGGTCGGAAATTCAGAAAAGATCCGCGGCTCTGTTGTGTGGCAAACTGTGGAGCACCTGTTCTATGAATGCATCTAATTGTGTTAATGGCGTCGAGCGCCGTGGCAATGTGTACTACCTTCGCTGGAGGGTCCCTGCTGAGTTCCGTGCCGTGGAAACTCGGACTGAGATAAATCAGTCACTGAAGACCCGCGATGAAACCGAGGCCAGGGCTCTCGCCGTTCTGAAAAAGAAGGCGTTTCGGAAGGTCTGGAACGCTCGCTTGCTGGAAGAGAACCAAGGGCCTTCTGTCGAGGCATTCGAAGCTGCAGTGGCGCTGCTCGATGATCTTCGGTTACCCTATGTTCCAGTCAAAGGCCTCCTTGCAGGGCCACTTGAGGAGTTGGTCGACAGGATCGAGAAACTCGCTGACGTGCCAGCGGATTCATCGGCAATTCCCGCTGCGCTCGGCGTTTGCGACGTTCCTCATGTTAAGATTCTTGATATGCCTACGATTTTGGAGGAGCGCTGGCAACACAAGTTGAAAGGGAAGCATCGCGATCAGATGCGCCAGTGGAGGAACCGCTACAAGCATGCCGCACGGATCTTTTCCGAAGTTGTTTCAAATAAGAGCGTTCACGAAATCACTGAGGACGACGCGCTACGCTACTACAATCATTGGCAATCGCGGGTAAATTCCGGAAGTATATCTGATGACCAAGCAATCAAGCGCCTTCGGTATCTCCGGCAGATGATTGCGGAATTTCATGACCTCGCCGGGACTCTTCCGAGCCAAATCTTCAACCCAGTCTCCGGGTTCAAGATCAAGCCGAGACCCAAGAAGGATAGGTCTTCGAATGAAGGCGGAAAGCATGCGTAATTGGGCTGACCCTGCACTTTGGTCGAGCTCCCGATAGGATCACAGCATAGCTGTGAACAAGGGAGACAGAAGATGGAATATTATGTTGGATTAGATGTGTCGCTCCGGTCGTGTGCGCTGTGCATTGGACCTGTCGCGGTTTGATGCCGCCCTTTTGATAGCATTTACTGCAACAAAGGAGATTGACTATGGGACTGAAACGGACGGACGAATTCCGCAAGGATGCGGTGCGTATCGCGCTGACCAGCGGGCTTACACGCAAGCAAGTTGCGAATGATCTTGGCGTGGGCATGTCGACGCTAAACAAATGGATCACAACGCACCGAGACACTGGCGTGGTGTCGAAAGAGGATTTAGGGCTGGCTCAGGAGAATGAGCGGCTTCGGCGTGAGAACCGCATACTTAAGGAGGAGCGGGAAATTCTAAAAAAGGCCACGGTGTTCTTCGCGAGCCAAAAGCCATGAGGTTTAGGTTCATCGAAGAACACCGATTTGCATTTTCCATTGGACGGATGTGCCGTGTCATGAATGTCAGCGCGCGCGGCTTACGAGCGTTCCGCAACCGTCCTGCCAGCCGCAGGCAGCGATCTGATTTGGTCGCGCTGGCGCACATCAAGGAGCAGTCTCGTCTCAGCCTTGGCAGCTATGGCAGGCCGCGTATGACTGAGGAACTAAAAGAGATCGGTCTGGATATCGGCCATCGCCGCGTAGGCCGCGTTCCTCGGGCAAATGATCCCCCGGATCATTTGCGGAACCCTCGTCACTGCGTCAGAATGGTATCTCTGTTGTTAGAACGCGCAAACATAAGGCCACAACTGACAGCAATCACAAGTTCAACATCGCCCCGAACTTGCTGGATCGTAACTTCTCAGCGGATCAACCAAATCAGAAGTGGGCAGCTGACATCAGCTATATCTGGACGCGCGAAGGTTGGCTGTATCTTGCTGTGATCCTGGATCTGCATTCTCGGCGGGTGATCGGCTGGGCGGTCAACAATCGTATGAAGCGGGATCTTGCAATCCGAGCGCTGAAGATGGCCATTGCGTTCCGAAGGCCACCCAAAGGCTGCATTCACCACACGGATCGCGGGTCGCAATATTGTTCGCACGACTATCAGAAGATTCTGCGCCAGCATGGCTTCAAGGTATCGATGAGCGGAAAAGGTAATTGCTATGATTGTGAGTATGGTATTGCGGCTTGATGGCCTGACCCATGCTACGATTGACTGCGTGTCATTGCGTTGACGTGTCGACCGTCAAGTCGCCCCGGCAACGGGCGAGATGTGACTTCATAGGAGCCTGACGGGAACGCCCCTTCACAGTCCTGTCCCCTCGGATCGGTGCCCGGGCATTCTTATCAATGAGGGCATCATGAAGACTACTTATCCAATCATTATTGGCATCGACACACACAAAGCAACGCATGTTGCCGTCGCAATCGATACGCAAGGTGCCCGCTTAGCGGCCCTGTCTATCCCGACCAATCCCAAGGGATATTTGGAGTTGGAACGTTGGTCGCGATCTCTCGGCAATGTTCTGGCATTCGGCATCGAAGGAACTGGTTCGTATGGCGCAGGCCTTTCCAGATCTTTGCTAGCTCAAGGGCATAATGTCATCGAAGTCACGCGCCCAAATCGGCAACTGCGATACACGCAAGGCAAAACGGATAGCTTGGATGCAGAGGGGGCTGCGCGGTCGGTTCTGTCGGGGCAAGCAACAGCGCTGCCCAAAACACAAACAGGATCATCAGAGATGATCCGGCATTTGAAAATTGCGCGCGATACGGCAGTCAAATCGCGCTCACAGGCGATGGTCACGCTAAAAACATTGATCATCAACGCACCCGCCGACCTGCGAGATACCTTGGATCAAATCCGAGGAAAGGTTGCCTTGATCCGTCACATCGCAGCTTTCCGGCCTGGCGACATCGACACGCCATTGGCGTCTGCAAAAGCTGCTATGCGGGCACTGGCACGCCGCTGGCTTTGGTTGCATGAAGAGATTGTTGCACACGACAAGGAATTGGAGCGCCTTGTGAGGGAACGCGCCCCAAAGCTGTTGGCGTCACATGGCATCGCGACACTGACGGTGGCTGAGATGTTGATCTTGGTCGGAGATGATCCAACACGAATTCGTTCTGAAGCCGCTTTTGCAAAGCTATGCGGCGTCTGCCCTATCCCAGCATCAAGCGGAAAAACGCATCGCTTTCGATTGAACCGGGGTGGAAACCGGCAGGCCAACGCAGCCCTATACCGTGTCGCCATCGTCAGGATGCGAAGCCACGCGCCAACGCTCGCCTATGTCAAGAAACGCACAAAAGATGGGAAGAGTAAAAGTGAGATCATTCGTTGTTTGAAACGATACATCGTTCGGGAAATCTACAGCCAGCTCTGTGTGCCGAAAACAGCTCAAATCGCCCCTTGACGAATATAGGAGCTTCAACGCCGCCGTCGAAACCTTCTTCAAAACCATCAAGGCAGAACTGATCTGGCGACATCCTTGGGAAATACGACGCGAGGCGGAGATGGCGATATTCGAATACATCAACGGCTTCTACAATCCGCGACGACGCCATTCAGCACTGGGCTGGAAAAGCCCTATCGCCTTCGAACGAAAGGTGGCTTAAACGAGCACTTGGGGCGGCACTAAACCGCGACAGGTCCAATCAAGGTTCGACGCAGGTCGCTCGCCCGCATCCGTGTGAGAAATTGAATCAGACATATGGGCGAGCATTGCCTTCTCTTGATAATATGGTTTGGGAAAAAGTAGAGCCGAACGTCGACACGAGGAAACGCCCGACGCCGACCTCCACATATTATTGGATTACGGTCTGGTGCCATTTATGCCGAAAGGCTTCCGCGTTTAGCGTGATCTTGCTTTCGTGTTCGGGGATTATTTCGAACACGTTCCGCGTGCCTGGATAGAATTTATACAGCTTGCCGCGCTCCCAGGTTGTCTTGGTATGTTGCACCTTCACGACGACCTCGGAAACGAAGTCATCGATCAAGTCTTGACGCGGGGCAATGAGGTAGCTGTGATCAAGAATCTTGCTGATGCGAAGGGCTGCGCTTATCCAGGATCGACTGGACCGGCTCCATGCAATACGCCACGGTTCCTGCTTCGGCGTGACCGGTAGAAGCGCCGAGGGGCCGAGAGCAGCTTGTTCAAGGCGAACGGGGATACGAGGGAGTAGAAACCTCGGGTGATTCTTGCCGCCATGTAGGCAGGCAAGCGAGAGAAACATGAGATCATGCAAGGTGCGGCACTGCCGGACTTGATCGGTCCGCATGATAGCGAATGCCTTCGGTGGCATTGATAGTGCCGCAGAAAATTTGCTGCTGAGCTGAAACCAGAAGGCCCGCCCCTCAATTCTTGCTACCTGCAGAATATTCTGATCGGCGAGTTCTTCGCACGCAGCACGAATCCATCGATTGTCCTTTGCTTTTTCTGGGCCGACAGCCGCGGCAAGAGTGCTGGTGCGCACTCTGTGCTCCTTTGGGAATTGCGCGGGCACGAGTGACATCTTACCTCTGAGTGCTGTGTCGAGAGCATAGAGCAGGCCGTGGATGAGGCGGAGCGCAAGAAAACTGCGTTCTCCGTCACACAAGAAATTCACGACGTGTTCGGGAACGACATATGTATCATTTATGGGCATCAAGGTCTCCGAGTTGTGTTTTCCTGAAGTAATTGGTCCCCGATGGATCCCGTTCAAAATGTATGTCGTCCCGCTCAGATGTCGGATCGCCCCGTGTTGAGGTGCATGTCGCTCCGGTTACCTGTCAGCTTCCTCCGGATAACGTGGCCTAAAATATTGCATTGGACGCCTTGAGGGATTGACTGTGACGTCTTTCAAACCGTTCTTGTCGACATGTGGTGGAGGTAAGGGTTTGAAATCATTCATTTATATTGTTGTTGAATTCTACCATGCTCATAATTCATAGAAGTATTGTCATGGTGGTGTTCTTGCTCTTGTATCGACGGCTCATCTGCGTGAGAGCCGTCGATACAGGATCAAGATAATGGACTTTGAGCCTAAGTTAATTTTCCGGAAACCGGCCATCGCCGCCGATCTCGGCAGAGTTGCGGCGTGGTGTCGACATATTCACCCTGACACCCCTGAATACACGCTGTTCGCGGTGGCTTTTTTGATCGATGAACAAGCTGTCATGCTTCAGCCACGACTGGCAGGGTGTGATGTTGAATTCGAAGAGGGACCCATTCTCCAGACGGCAGTTACTGCTCTGAAGTTCCTCGGGTATGGAACGTCTCTGACGAGGCGGTCGCGATGTTCTCCAGGAACCGTTGTTTTCGAGGCTTCCCTGTCGGCACATGAGAATCTGGGTGCGATCAAGGGATTTCTGAAGGCTGATCTGGATAGATTTATATAATTTGGTGCGGGTTGCGCTGCTGTTGTGGTCGGCTTTTCTTAGCGAGGCCGCTCCCGAGAGCAGCGCAGAAATATTGATCGCAACAAATTATCTCAAAATTCGACATACTTCTATCGGAACGGAACAACTGAGTATGTCAGATATGGAGCTGAGGTGGGTTCTTTCGCCTCGGGTTCAAGCCGGCGCGTCCTCCTGCGTGCCGGTTCTTGACGTCCGGTGGATATTCGAGGCGACAAGGAGCCGCCCGTCCCCGGCAAAAGGAGGACCCAAATGGGTAAACTGGATACGATCACTATGACTCCCGGAAACGGTGTTCCCAAGGACACTGCGGTCCGTCTGACGCAGGATTTTCTTCGCCGCCATGGCAGCGGGCTCGACGATCTTCTGAGGCGATTTCCAGGCATGCACGGACCCGCTCTCCGCAAAGCCATCGAAGCGCGCTGCACACCGTCGGAAACGACGCTGGAACTCGCATTGGTGCTCGACGAAGCCGTAGATACACTGCTTTCATTGCAGGAGGAGGGCTGCAAGCTTCTACCTGTAGACGATGGTAGGCGATTTCAGATCGATGTTGGGCTGCGGTGGTATGCCGCACGATTGCACGACCTCAGCAACGCTGCGCGAAGAATGTAACTCTGCTGTACGCTTTGTGAGGCAATTTGGGCTGACCCTTGTCGAAAACTCCATAAAATCAAGTATATTTGATTTTATGGGTTGACGAGTGGTGCCCAGAAGAGGACTCGAACCTCCACGTCCATACAGACACCAGCACCTGAAGCTGGCGCGTCTACCAATTCCGCCATCTGGGCACAGATGTCGTGAGGCAGCGATGTAATGGTGAACGCGGATGGTGTCAACGGCGTTTTTGAGGTTTTTGCTATGAGCAATAGCGTCTTGTTCATTTCCGCGCTAAAAGCTAAGGAAAAGCGACAATTTGGCATTGGAGATGCAGATGACGAAATTGGTCACCATCTATGGCGGCGCTGGCTTTGTCGGGCGATATATCGCCCGTCGTATGGCAAAGGAGGGTTGGCGTGTTCGCGTTGCAGTACGCCGTCCCAATGAGTCGCTTCATGTGAAGCCCTACGGGGCGGTAGGACAGGTTGAGCCGGTATTTTGCAACATTCGCGATGATGAATCGGTGCGTGCTGCGATGGTCGGCGCGGATGCTGTTGTGAACTGTGTCGGTGTCCTGACGGAACGCGGCAAGAACTCTTTTTCTGCAGTGCAGGCCGAAGGAGCGGGACGCGTTGCGCGACTGGCGGCCGAGCAGGGTGTTGCCCGGATGGTTCATCTGTCCGCTATTGGTGCAAATCCCGATTCGGCGTCGGAGTATGCGCGGAGCAAGGCCGAGGGTGAGGCCAAGGTGCTTGAAGCTTTCCCGAATGCGGTGATTCTGCGTCCGTCGGTGATCTTCGGGCAAGAAGATGCGTTCTTTAACCGTTTCGGCAAGATGGCAGAGAAGAATATGATCTTGCCGCTTGTCGGCGGGGATACGAAATTCCAGCCGGTCTATGTCGATGATGTGGCGCGCGCCGCTGTGGCAGGTGTGTTGGGTCAGGCTGAGGCTGGCGTGTATGAGCTGGGCGGGCCGGATGTGGATACGCTCAAAGGGCTTATGGGTGATATGCTCGAAGCCATTCACCGCAAGCGTTTGATCGTCAATCTGCCGTTCTGGGTTGGTAATCTTATGGCAACGGGCTTCTCTGTGCTTCAATTCCTAACGCTCGGATTGTTCCACAATGGCGTTCTGACACGGGATCAGGTGAAGAACCTCAAAGTGGACAATGTCGTTTCCGAAGGGGCAAAAGGTTTTGCGGACCTCGGGATCAAGCCGACTGCGTTGCAAGCGGTGCTTCCTGATTACATGTGGATCTATCGTCCGTCTGGTCAGTATGATGCCATTCGCGAAAGCGCAAAGAACCTTCGCAATATCTGATTTTTCAGAAATTCGGGTATGAGGGCGCGTCCTGCGGGGCGCGCTTTTTCATTTTCGAATAGCGTCTTAGCTGTAGGATATGACCAGAAGGGCGAGACCGAGCAGCACGCGGTAAATCACATATGGCGTAAAGCTTACCGATTTGAGCAGGCGCATCATCAGGGTCAGGGCGAGAAGGGCTGCAACAAAGGCGAAGACCGCGCCGATTGCTGCGTCTTTCAGCATCGCCCAATCCGCCTCGCCAATGACTTCTGCTCCCAATAGAATACCCGAGGCCATAATGGTCGGGATTGACATGAGCATGGCGATCTTGGCGCCGTCTTGGCGTGTGTATCCCATCGCGCGTGCGCCTGTGATGGTGATGCCGGAACGGGATGTGCCGGGGATCAGGGCGATGGCTTGCCATAGGCCCAGTTTGACCGCGTCTCTCAGGGACCAGTCGGATTCTGTTTTGGTCTCGGGTCCTTTTTGATCGAACCAATAGAGCACAATGCCAAAGATGAGCATGGTCCAGCCAATGACGGTCGGGCTGCGCATGGCGTCGGACAGGCCCGTGACTTTGAGGATGAGGCCGATCACGATCACGGGGATTGTGGCAACCAGAAGCAGAAAAGCGAGTTTCGAACCGGGCGTGTCTGTTTTTCCGGTGAGCATTCTTGGAGTGCCGGCCAGTCCGAGGCGGACGTCGCGCCAGAAATAGAGGATCACCGCGCCAAGCGTGCCGATGTGAACGGCGACATCTATGGCTTGCCCCTGATCCTGTGCGCCCATGACGAACGGCAAGAGAATCAGGTGGCCAGAGGAGGAAACCGGAAGAAATTCTGTGATGCCCTGCACGACCGCAACGACAAGTAGATAGAACGGGCTCATAACAACTCCTTAACGGTCTCTCATTAAGAAAGCATAAACTCATGTGGAATCAATAAGAAGGATATTATTATGTAAGCATGGCTGACATAATTTGGAGTGCATGCGCGGGGCGCATTGGCTTAGGCTGTCAAAAAAACAAAAAATAAGACAGCACTTCTGACTTTTCTTTTCCCCGGACTCCTTATAATGAGGGGCTAACTCATAACCAACCTTCGGAGATGTGGTGTCATGGCGAAAGAGCCGATGCTCAAATTCGTGTCGGTAGGCAGGGACATGCCAACCAAGCGGGACGCGGAAGATCGGAAAGACGATTTTCTGGAAATCTACGGCGAATTCGTCGAAGCCAAGGCTGAAGAGCAGGCTTCGCGCTGTTCGCAGTGCGGTGTGCCCTTTTGTCAGGCCCATTGCCCCTTGCATAACAATATCCCCGACTGGCTGCGTCTGACTGCCACCGGACGGCTGAAAGAAGCTTACGAGCTGTCTCAGGCCACCAATTCCTTTCCCGAAATCTGTGGCCGTATCTGCCCGCAGGACCGTCTGTGTGAAGGCAATTGCGTGATCGAACAGTCCGGCCACGGCACGGTGACGATTGGTTCTGTCGAGAAATACATCACCGATACCGCGTGGGAAGAAGGCTGGGTCGAGCTGATCAAGCCCGCCGTCGAGCGCGAGGAAAGTGTGGGCATCATCGGCTCCGGTCCGGGTGGGTTGGCTGCTGCAGACCGCCTGCGTCGCGCGGGTCTCAAGGTCACGGTTTACGAACGTTCCGACCGTGCCGGTGGCTTGATGATGTATGGTATTCCGGGGTTCAAACTGGAAAAAGACATCGTTTTGCGGCGTGCGAAACAGCTTGAAGATTCCGGCGTTGAATTCGTGCTGAATTGCAATGTCGGGGAGGACATCTCCTTTGACGCGATCCGTGGCAAACATGATGCCGTCCTGATTGCGACAGGCGTCTACAAATCCCGCGACCTGAGAGGGCCGGGGGCCGGTGCCGAAGGGACCGTGAAGGCGATCGATTACCTCACCTGTTCCAACAAGGTCGGTTTCGGGGATGACGTCGAGGAATATCAAAACGGCGAATTGAATGCCGAAGGCAAGAAGGTTGTCGTGATCGGCGGCGGGGACACGGCGATGGACTGTGTGCGCACCGCAATCCGCCAGGGCGCGACCTCAGTGAAATGTCTCTACCGCCGCGACCGTGCCAACATGCCGGGGTCGCAGCGCGAAACGCAAAATGCCGAGGAAGAAGGGGTTGAATTTGTTTGGCTTTCCGCGCCGAAAGGCTTTGTGGGTGATCCGGTCACGGGCGTGATGGTGCAGAAAATGCGCCTTGGCGCGCCTGATGCTTCGGGGCGGCAAACGCCGGAAGTGATCGAGGGGGCCGACTATGTCGAAGAGGCCGATCTGGTGATCAAGGCGCTCGGTTTCGAGCCGGAAGACCTGCCCGAAATTTGGGGCGTGAGCGATCTGGAAGTGACCCGCTGGGGCACGGTTATGGCCGATTTCCAGACCCATGCGACCAACCTCGAAGGTGTCTATGCCTGTGGCGACATCCAGCGCGGGGCTTCGCTTGTGGTCTGGGCGATCCGCGATGGCCGCGAAGCTGCCGATGCGATGGTCGCCTATCTCGATCAGAGCGCGGCCGTGGCAGCCGAATGAGTTCTCTCGGGGCGCTTTGAAGCGGTCGGCAAAACGTCGGACACGTGTCGGACTTTTGTCGGGCACACCTTCGGCTCCCCCGAGACGGAAGTTTTCTAAAAGGACAACAGTCCTGACCCACCAGATGAAGGAAGGGTTAATACCATGACAAAGTTTGATGCAAACTGGGCCGCCCGCGAAGAGGCAAAACGCCAGTGGATGGCGGAGCACGGGTTGTTCCGCGAAGATGATGAACATTCTTCCTGCGGCGTGGGGCTTGTGGTCTCCGTCGACGGGAAGAAATCCCGCAAGGTCGTTGAGAACGGCATCGCGGCGCTCAAAGCGATCTGGCACCGTGGTGCTGTGGATGCGGACGGCAAGACCGGTGACGGTGCCGGTATCCACGTCCAGATCCCGCACCACTTCTTTGGCGATCAAATCCGCCGCACGGGTCACGAAGCGCGCCATGACGAACTTCTGGCCGTGGGTCAGGTCTTTCTGCCGCGCACGGATTTCGGCGCACAAGAGACCTGCCGGACCATCGTGGAGAGCGAAGTGCTCCGCATGGGGTATTACATCTACGGCTGGCGCCACGTTCCGGTGAATACGGAATGTCTGGGCGAAAAAGCCAACGCGACACGGCCTGAAATCGAACAGATTCTCATCTCCAACTCCAAGGGTGTGGATGAAGAGACTTTCGAGCGCGAACTCTATGTGATCCGTCGCCGGATCGAAAAAGCAGCACAGGCTGCAGGCGCGCGCGAGCTCTATATCTGTTCGCTGTCCTGCCGCTCGATTATCTACAAAGGCATGATGCTCGCGGAGCAGGTGGCGGTGTTCTATCCGGACCTGATGGACGAACGTTTCGAATCCGCTTTCGCGATCTACCACCAACGCTATTCCACCAACACTTTCCCGCAGTGGTGGCTGGCCCAACCGTTCCGCATGTTGGCGCATAACGGTGAGATCAACACGCTCAAAGGCAACACCAACTGGATGAAGTCGCACGAGATTCGCATGGCGTCTTCGACCTTTGGTGACATGGCCGAGGACATCAAGCCGATCATTCCGCAAGGCTCCTCCGACTCCGCGGCTCTTGATGCGGTGTTCGAAGTGCTGGTGCGCGCGGGGCGCTCCGCGCCGATGGCGAAAACCATGCTGGTGCCGGAAGCCTGGTCCAAAAACGCCGAAGAACTGCCGCAAGCGTGGCGCGACATGTATTCCTATGTGAACTCCGTGATGGAGCCGTGGGATGGTCCGGCCGCACTTGCCATGACCGATGGCCGCTGGGTCTGTGCCGGTCTCGACCGCAACGGCCTGCGTCCGATGCGCTATGTGGTGACAGGCGACGGGCTTGTGATCGCGGGTTCCGAGGTCGGCATGGTGCCGACCGACGAGGCGACTGTTGTGGAAAAAGGCGCGCTTGGTCCGGGTCAGATGCTGGCCGTGGATATGGCCGAAGGCAAGCTCTACCACGACATGGAGATCAAAAACCGTCTGGCCAATTCCCAGCCCTTCAGCGACTGGGTCGGCAAAATTGTTGATCTGGAAGCAGAGCTCTCTGGCATTGACGAAACGCCGATCTTTTCCGGTGCCGAGTTGAAAAAGCGTCAGATCGCGGCGGGATATACCATCGAAGAACTGGAGCAAATTCTTGCGCCGATGGCGGAAGATGGCAAAGAGGCGCTGGCCTCGATGGGGGATGATACGCCCTCTGCCGTTCTGTCGAACAAATACCGCCCGTTGAGCCATTTCTTCCGTCAGAACTTCTCGCAGGTCACCAACCCGCCGATTGACTCCCTGCGCGAATATCGCGTGATGTCGCTCAAGACGCGGTTCGGCAACCTCAAGAACGTGCTCGACGAGGACAGCAGTCAGACCGAGATTCTCGTACTGGACAGCCCCTTTGTCGGCAATGCGCAATTCGATGCGCTCAAGACGCATTTCAATGCGCCGATGACGGAAATCGACTGCACCTTCCCTGTGAATGGCGGGCCGAATGCTCTGCGTGAGGGGTTGGACCGTATTCGCGCCGAGGCCGAAGAAGCCGTGCGTTCCGGCGGCGGGCACATCATTCTGAGCGACAAGAAGCAGAATGAAGAGAGGATCGCGATGCCGATGATCCTTGCGACTTCTGCTGTGCATAGCTGGCTGACGCGCAAGGGGCTGCGGACCTTCTGTAGCCTTGGGGTGCGTTCTGCGGAATGTATTGATCCGCATTATTTCGCGGTGCTGATCTCCTGCGGTGCGACCATTGTGAACGCTTATCTGGCCGAGGATTCGCTTGCCGACCGGATTGAACGCGGGCTGCTGGATTGCACGCTGACCGAAGCCGTTGATCGCTACCGCGCCGCTGTGGATGCGGGTCTGTTGAAGATCATGGCCAAGATGGGGATTTCGGTGATTTCCTCCTATCGCGGCGGTCTGAATTTCGAGGCTGTGGGTCTGTCCCGCGCGATGGTCAACGAATTCTTCCCGGGGATGCACAGCCGGATTTCCGGTATCGGCGTCGGTGGCATTCAGCACAAGCTGGAAGCCGTGCACAAACAGGGCTGGCTTGGTGGCAACACCCTGCCGATCGGGGGCTTTTACAAGTCGCGCAAGACGGGCGAGACCCATGCGTGGGAAGCGCAGTCGATGCATATGCTGCAGTCGGCCTGTGATCGTGCGTCCTACGAGATGTGGAAGCAATATTCCGCGAAGATGCAGTCCAACCCGCCAATCCATTTGCGCGATCTTCTGGACTTCAAACCGCTTGGTAAACCGGTGCCGATCGAAGAGGTGGAATCGATCACGTCGATCCGCAAACGCTTTGTGACGCCGGGGATGTCTCTGGGCGCGCTTTCGCCCGAGGCGCACCGCACGCTGTCCATCGCGATGAACCGGATCGGGGCGAAATCCGACTCCGGTGAGGGCGGCGAAAGCCCCGATGATTTCACGCCGGAACCCAATGGCGACAATGCCTCGGCCAAGATCAAACAGGTGGCGTCGGGCCGTTTCGGTGTGACGGCAGAATATCTGCTCCATTGTGAAGAGCTGGAGATCAAGGTCGCTCAGGGTGCGAAACCGGGTGAGGGAGGTCAGCTTCCGGGGATGAAGGTCACAGACCTCATTGCCAAGCTGCGGCACTCGACCAAAGGCGTGACGCTGATCTCGCCGCCGCCGCACCACGACATCTACTCCATCGAAGACCTTGCGCAGCTCATCTACGATCTGAAACAGATCAACCCGAAGGCGAAAGTCACGGTGAAACTCGTGGCCTCCTCCGGTGTGGGCACGATTGCCGCAGGTGTGGCCAAGGCGAAGGCGGATATCATCCTGATTTCCGGCCACAATGGCGGCACGGGGGCATCGCCTGCGACGTCGATCAAATTCGCGGGTCTGCCGTGGGAAATGGGCCTTACCGAAGCGCATCAGGTGCTTGCCATGAACAACCTGCGCGAGCGTGTGACGCTGCGCACGGATGGCGGTTTGCGCACGGGGCGTGATATTGTCATGGCCGCGATGCTGGGCGCCGAGGAATACGGTATCGGCACCGCCGCGCTTATTGCGATGGGCTGTATCATGGTGCGTCAGTGTCAGTCGAACACCTGCCCTGTGGGCGTGTGCACGCAAGACGACGACCTGCGGGCGAAGTTCACCGGCAATGCCGACAAGGTTGTGAACCTCATCACCTTCTACGCGCAGGAAGTGCGTGAGCTTCTGGCCTCTTTGGGCGCGCGCAGCATCGACGAAGTCATCGGTCGCGCCGACCTTCTGACGCAGGTCTCCCGTGGCTCGGCCCATCTCGACGATCTCGATATGAACCCGCTTCTGATCACCGTCGATGGCTCCGACAAAATCGTTTACGACCGCTCCAAGCCGCGCAACGCGGTGCCGGATACGCTGGATGCGCAAATCGTCTCGGATGCGGCGCGGTTCCTCAACGAAGGCGAAAAGATGCAGCTGTCCTACGCAGTGCAGAACACGCTGCGGACCATCGGGACACGCACATCGAGCCATATCGTGTCGAAATTCGGTATGCGCAACAACCTCCAGTCGGATCACCTGACGGTCAAGCTCACCGGCTCTGCGGGTCAGTCGCTCGGCGCTTTTGCGGCTCCGGGTCTCAAGATCGAAGTGTCCGGCGATGCCAACGATTATGTGGCCAAAGGCCTGTCGGGCGGGACCGTTGTGGTGCGTCCGCCGATGCATTCGCCGCTCGTCGCCGATCAGAACACGATCATCGGCAACACCGTGCTTTACGGTGCGACGGATGGTTACCTCTTTGCCGCGGGCCGCGCGGGCGAGCGTTTCGCGGTGCGGAACTCCGGTGCGAAAGTGGTGATCGAGGGCTGCGGCTCTAACGGGTGCGAATACATGACCGGCGGGATCGCTGTGATCCTTGGCAAGATTGGCGCGAACTTCGGGGCCGGTATGACCGGGGGCATGGCCTATCTCTACGATCCGGACGGGGTGGCCACCGATCTCATCAATCCCGAGACGCTAGTGACCTGTTCGGTCGGGGTGGATCATTGGGAGAACGAGTTGAAGGACCTCATCGAGCGTCACGCCAAGGAAACCCATTCGATCAAGGCCAAAGAAATCCTCGATCACTGGGAAGAGGAAAAAGGCAATTTCCTTCAGGTTTGCCCGAAAGAGATGCTCGTGCATCTGCCTGTGCCGCTCACCTTGGAACAGGGTGCAATTCCGGCCGAGTGAATTTGACACAAACACTGCGTAAAAGCCCCCGTTTCGGGGGCTTTTTCCTTGCGCTGACACTAAGGGTTGACCTTGTAGCGCTCTCTATGCTTCCTCAACATCATGGCAAGAAAGAGCAAGAAAAAGACCAAACCGGCAGGGCCCGGCTTTCTGCGGCGTTTGCGGCGACGTATTCTGCGTGCGGTTCTTGCGGTTGTGGCGCTCGTTTTTCTCTGGATTCTGGCCTATTCCGTTCTTCCGGTTCCCGGCACGTTCTACATGGTGGCGGAAGGAAGCCGCCAAGGCGCTTCGGTGGACTATCAATGGACGCCGATGGATCGCATATCCCCCAATCTCGCGCGCGCAGTTGTCGCGGCGGAGGATGCCAATTTCTGCAATCATTGGGGATTCGACCTTGCCGCGATCCGGTCCGCCATCTCGGCGGGCGGTCAGCGCGGCGCGTCCACGATCAGCCAGCAGACAGTGAAAAACACCTTTCTCTGGCACGGGCGAAGCTGGCCGCGCAAGGCGCTTGAGGCGATGATTACGCCTGTGGTCGAACTGACATGGAGCAAGACGCGTATTCTCGAAGTCTATCTGAATATCGCGGAATTCGACACGGGCGTGTTCGGCGTGGAGGCGGCGTCGCGTCACTATTTCGGGGTCGGGCCGGAGGAGATCAGTTTGCGGCAGGCCGCGCAACTTGCGGCTGTCTTGCCCGCGCCGAAGGGCCGCAATGCCGGTGCGCCGGGGCCATTCGTTCGGCGGAGAGCCGCGCAGATCATGGATGGTGCGGCCACAATTGCGCGAGATGGGCGCTCATCCTGTTTCGAGCATTGAACTGCCCGCAACCTTGCGGCAAGTAGAAGAAAAATTCGCGAGTAGAAATAATGATCCGTCTGTACCACGTCCCCCTCTCCCCGTTTTGTCGCAAAGTCCGTCTGGTTCTTGCGGAAAAGAAGATCGAGGTGGAACTGGTCGAGGAGCGGTATTGGGAGCAGGATCCCGATTTCATGCGTCGGAACCCTGCTGGCAAGGTGCCGGTTCTGCGGATCGACGATATGAACCTCGCGGAAAGCACGCCGATTTGCGAATATCTCGAAGAGCGCTATCCCAACCCGACGCTGATGCCGAAAGACGCTGAAGGGCGCTACGAGGTGCGGCGGTTGATGGCGTGGTTCGATGACAAGTTCCATCATGAAGTGACGTCGAAGCTGCTGTACGAGCGGGTGAACCGCAAGCTGATGAAGTCGGGCTATCCGGTGGCTGCGAATGTCAAATCCGGCTCGAAAGCGATCAAATACCACCTTGATTACATGGCATGGCTTCTGGACCGGCGGCGCTGGTTGGCGGGGGATGCCATGACACTGGCGGATTTCGCGGCGGCAGCACATTTGTCGGCGCTGGATTACACGTCGGATGTGGACTGGAACCGCCATGAGGTTGTGAAGGACTGGTATGCCAAGATCAAATCGCGTCCGGCGTTCCGCTCGCTTCTGGCCGATAATGTTCCGAGCTTCCCGCCGCCGGAACATTACGCCGATCTCGATTTCTAAGAGCGGGGGGCTGTGTGGCCCCCTTGTTCTTTTGGCGATTCCGCCTGAGGATATTTTCCGACAGAAGAAAGGGCTTTGAGTGGCCGGCTTGGACAAGGAAACCGTGCGCGCGCGAGCTTTGGAGGAGGGGTTTTCCAAAGCCTCTTTCGGACGTCCGGATATTCCCGAGGCGATGGAGCGGCTCAAGGCTTTTGTGGCCGAGGGGCGGCACGGGCAGATGGGCTGGATGGAAGAGCGTATGCACTGGCGCGGTGATCCGTCGGCGCTCTGGCCCGAGGCGAAATCCGTCATCATGCTGGCGGAGGCCTATACGCCGGAAGAAGACCCGATGGAGGTCGTGAACAGACCCGAATTCGGCGCAATTTCGGTTTATGCGCGCAATCGCGACTATCATGACATCGTCAAGAAACGGCTCAAACGTCTGGGGCGCTGGTTGATCGAACAGGCGGGGCCGGAGACGGAGATCAAGGTGTTCGTCGATACCGCCCCTGTGATGGAAAAGCCTCTGGCGGCGAAGGCAGGGCTGGGCTGGCAGGGCAAGCACACCAATCTGCTCTCGCGGGATCTGGGCAACTGGTTCTTTTTGGGGGCGATCTTCACCACGGTGGATTTCGACCCTGATCCACCTGAAAACGAACGCTGCGGGTCATGTCGGGCCTGTCTTGACGCCTGCCCGACGGAGGCTTTTCCGGCGCCTTATCAAATCGATGCGCGGCGCTGTGTGTCCTATCTGACGATTGAGCATCACGGGCCGGTGGACGAGGAATTGCGCGGCAAGCTGGGGAACCGGATTTACGGCTGTGACGATTGTCTGGCGGCCTGCCCGTGGAACAAGTTTGCGGTTGCGGCGAAAGAGATCCGGTTTTCCGCGCGCGAGGATCTGATTTCACCGCCGCTTGAGACCTTGGCGCAGCTTGATGATGCGGCGTTTCGGGCGAAGTTTTCCGGCTCTCCGATCAAGCGCATCGGGCGGGACCGTTTTGTGCGCAATGTGCTCTATGCCATCGGAAATTCCGGCTCGCCGCAGTTGCGGGCGGTGGCGGAGAAGCTGTGCGAAGATGCCGATGCCACGGTGCGCGATGCCGCTCAATGGGCCGTTGCGCGACTGACGAACTCGTGAGAATTTGAACGCATTCCCGATTTGTTTGGAGGTTTGCGGATGAACCCGTTTCGCGGCATTGGTTTGAAACTTGCTTCCGTCACCTGTTTTGTGGTGATGGCGGCGCTGATCAAGGCGGCGAGTGATGAGGTGCCTGCCGGAGAGGCTGTGTTCTTCCGCTCTTTCTTTGCGCTTCCGATCATTTTTGTCTGGCTGGTGCAGCGGGGCGAGTTCCTTGCAGGTTTGCGGGTCCAGTCCCCGATGGGCCATGTCTGGCGCGGCATGATCGGGGCGAGTGCCATGTTCCTGAACTTCTTTGCGCTGGGGCTTTTGCCTTTGCCGGAAGCGACTGTCATCGGCTATGCTGCTCCTCTGCTTCTGGTGGTTTTTGCGGCGATGTTCGCCGGTGAAGACGTGCGCCTGTTCCGGTTTTCGGCAGTTTTTGCCGGTCTGGTCGGCGTGGTGATCGTGATGATGCCGCGGATCACGGTGCTCAACGGTGTGCCCGATCCGACAGAACAGCTTGGCGCGATGGTGGCTTTGGGCGGGGCCTGTCTGGCAGCAATCGTGCAGTTGCATGTGCGCAATATGGTGAAGACGGAAACGACGACCTCTATCGTGTTCTGGTTCTCCATGTCCTGCACCGTGGCGGCTCTTGTGACCATTCCGTTCTCTCCGTGGGTCATGCCGAGCGCGCTTGCCTGCACCTTGCTGATTCTGTCGGGTCTAGTCGGCGGCGTGGCGCAGGTGTTTCTGACGTCATGCTATCGCTATGCGGATGCTTCTTTGCTGGCGCCGTTCGATTATGCCTCGATGCTTCTGGCGCTGATTATCGGCTATGTGTTCTTTGACGAAATCCCGACGCCCGCGATGATTGTCGGGGCGGTTATTGTGATTTCTGCAGGTGTGGCGATCATCCTTCGCGAAAGGGCGCTGGGGCTTAATGCTGCGCGCCGCAAGAAATCCGACGCCTTGTAAGCGGATCAAAACCGCTCGGTTGGTCAGCCGTTGTCAGAACCCGCTGCGGTCCAAGGTGTCCCGCCTCTCCTGTTCCTTTGCCATAGCCTTGCGTCGGGCGATCACCATGCGCGCGGCTTCTGTAGCGGCAAGCACCCCTTCCGCCGCGCGGGCCTCGGGAAACGGGCCGATCCGGCTTTCTCCGACGAGATAGGTGATGCGCACCTCCGAACTTTCGGGATCATGTCGGAATTTGACCTGCACCTCGGCGTCCAGACGGGAAAAAGCCGTTTCGAGCGCGGTTTGATAGGTGGTCTCTGTGGAAGCAGTGCTGGCCTGTCCACCGATTTCGACGAGAGCGACAATCAGACTTTTGTCTTCGATCTGCCCCGCCTCGATCAACCGTTCGAGCGTGATTGCCAGAGGGCGCAGGGAGGGGTTTCCCGAGATCAGATAGGCAACCAGCATCAACACAGCCGGTGTCACGATGAACACGGCGATCAGGATGATCAGAATGCTATCTTTGCGACGGATCACGGTCTGCCTCCTGCCAGTCTGATAGGGGAGACTGGCAGAAAGCTCTTATTTTAGGGTTAAAGCGCGTCGCGATCAGCTCCGGACCAGTTTTTCGTAGTCTTCGGAAATCTCGCGGGTCAGCGCGCCCACTTCGAACATATAGTCACCGATCTGGCCGACAGGTGTGACTTCGGCGGCGGTCCCGGTGAGGAAACACTGTTCGAAACCTTCAAGATCTTCGGGTTGGATCCGGCGTTCATGCACGGTGATGCCCTTGTCCTTGAGCATTGCGATGACGGTCTGACGGGTGATGCCGTTCAGAATGGCGTCTGGAATCGGGGTGTGCACTTCGCCGTCCTTGACGAAAAAGATGTTCGCGCCGGTCGCCTCGGCCACATAGCCGCGATAATCCATGAACAACGCATCGGAACAGCCTTTGGCTTCGGCGGCGTGTTTCGACATGGTGCAGATCATGTAGAGACCGGCGGCTTTTGCGGCGGTGGGGATGGTCTCGGGCGACGGACGTTTCCACTTTGCGATGTCGAGCTTGGCGCCCTGCATCTTGGCGTCGCCGTAATAGGCACCCCATTCCCACGCTGCGACAGCCATGCGCACAGGGTTCTTGTTGGCGGCAACCCCCATGTCCTCGCCCGCGCCACGCCATGCCAGCACGCGGACATAGGCATTGTCCCAGCCATTGGCCTTGAGCACGTCGTATTTTGCTTTTTCGATTTCTTCGACCGAGTAGGGGATCGGCATGTCGAGCGCCTTGCCGGAGGCAATCAGACGTTCGGAGTGTTCGACAGATTTGAAAATCGTGCCGTTGTAGCACCGCTCGCCCTCAAACACGGCAGAGGCGTAATGCATGGCGTGGGTCAGAATATGCACCTTGGCATCGCGCCAGTCGACGAGTGTCCCGTCCATCCAGATGTATCCGTCGCGATCTTCGTAGCTGCCCGCCATGGGTCTCTCCTTTTTGGTCTCTTTATGTTCTTGCGCTTTTCGTGAAGTTGCGCTGTGCGTGTGTTTTGGGGACGATTGTTGCGCCAAATCCTGATTTCGCTATCAATTCATTCTTGGAATGTCAACAAGGCTGACTTAAACTGCGGGTCGATCAAGAGATTTGTGAACGAGGCGGAATATGGCGGACGGAAAAGCTGGTGGAACGAAAAGCGGAGAAGCCTTGCTCTTCCTGACGGATGAACAGCTTCGCAAGGGGATCGAAGCGATGTTCTTTGCCTATCGCGGCTTCACCGCTGATCCCGACCGCATTCTGGAAGAGCACGGCTACGGGCGGGCGCATCACCGTGCGCTGCACTTTATCGCCCGCGCGCCCGGCACCAATGTGAACAACCTTCTGGGCATTCTGGGGGTGACCAAACAATCCCTGAACCGTGTCCTGAGAACCCTGATTGATGACGGGTTGGTGGAGAGCCGGATCGGTGTTCAGGACAAGCGCGAGCGACATCTCTATTTGACGGAGACAGGTAAAATCCTTGAAGGTGAAATTGCCGAGGTGCAACGGGCGCGGATGCGTGCGGCGTATCGCAAGGCAGGACATGAAGCAGTGTCCGGGTTCCGGCGCGTGCTTGAAGCGATGATGGACCCGGATCAGACAGAGTTTTTCAATGCTCTGTCAGGGAAGGAGGACTAGGTTGGGCTCGGAGATTCACCTTCTGATCGTCGATGATGACGAGCGGATTCGCGGCTTGTTGCAAAAGTTTTTGATCCGCCACGGGTTTTGTGTGACGGCGGCACGCGATGCGGCTCATGCACGACGATTGTTGGCGGGGCTTGAGTTCGATCTGATCGTTCTTGATGTGATGATGCCCGGCGAAGACGGGATCAGCCTGACGCAGGATTTGCGCCAGACGCTGAGCACGCCGATCCTGTTGCTGACGGCCAAGGGCGAGACTGAGGACCGCATTGCCGGTCTTGAGGCGGGGGCGGATGATTATCTCGCCAAACCTTTCGAGCCGAAGGAACTGCTTTTGCGGATCAACGCCGTGTTGCGCCGGATGCCGCAGGTCGAGGAGGTCGAGGCCGGCCCGAAATATCTGCACATGGGGCGGTTCCGCTATGATGTCGAACGCGGCGAGCTTTGGGAGGGCGAGCAGTCCGTGCGGCTCACCGGCACCGAGTCGCAACTCATGAAGATTTTTGTCGCCGCTTCCGGTGAGCCTGTGTCGCGGGCGGAACTGGTGGAGCGGCTCGGGCGCGATGGCGGACAGGCGCAGGAACGCGCTGTGGACGTCCAGATCACCCGCTTGCGCCGCAAACTCGAAGATGACCCGCGCCAGCCGCGCTATCTCCAGACGGTGCGCGGGGCGGGATATATGCTGACCCCCGAGTAAAGCCGTTTTGCGCGAAAGTGAAACTGGCCTTCCCTGCGGGTTTTCCTGTATGCAGAGGGCAAAGCAATCGGGAGAAAAGCATGAGCGACACGCCGGTCAACGAGATGTCTTTTGAAACGGCTATGGCCGAATTGAATGAGGTTGTGAGCAAACTCGAACGCGGGGATGTCGCGCTTGAGGACAGTATTGCGCTCTATGAACGCGGAGCCAAGCTCAAGGCCCATTGCGAAGCCAAACTCAAGGACGCCGAGGAAAAGGTCGAAAAGATCACGGTCGGGCCGGATGGGGCCGCGACGGGCACGACCAAGGCCGAAGGTGTCTGATGCAAGACAGGTTGGCGCGCTGCAAAGAGGCGGTTTCTGCCTGTTTTGACACTGTATTTTCACCGCTCGGCTCCATGCCGGTCGAAGAGGGGATGCGTTACGCGCTTACGGGCGGAAAACGTTTGCGGGCCTTTCTGGTGATGGAGGGCGCGGCGCTTCATGGCGTGCCGGTGGAGCGTTCCGTCTGGGCCGCTGCGGCGATTGAGGCGCTTCATGCCTACAGTCTTGTGCATGATGATTTGCCCTGCATGGATGACGACGACCTGCGTCGTGGCCAGCCGACTGTCCACAAGCGTTGGGACGAGGCGACAGCGGTGCTTGTCGGGGATGCTTTGCAGACGCTGGCCTTCGAGCTTCTGACACGGCCTGAAATGGAGGTTTCAAGCCGGATCAGGGTCGAATTGATCGCCTCTCTTGCGGCGTCTTCGGGTGTGCAGGGGATGGTTTTGGGACAGGCACAGGATATTGCCGCCGAGACCTCGGCTGTTCCGCTTGATCTGCAAGAGATCACTGTGTTGCAAGGCAACAAGACCGGTGCGCTGATCGAATGGTCGGCGCGAGCCGGCGCGCTCCTTGGTGGCGGTGATCCGGAGGCTCTGGGCCAGTATGCCACGGCGCTGGGCCTTGCCTTCCAGATTCAGGATGACATTCTCGACGTTGAGGGGGATGTTGCAAAAACCGGTAAGGCCGTGGGCAAGGATGCCGATGCGGGTAAGGCTACTTTTGTTTCCCTTCTGGGCCTTGAAGGCGCAAAGTCCCGTGCGAATACACTGGTCGAGGAGGCTTGTGCGGCATTGAGCCCCTACGGATCACGCGCCGAGCCCTTGCGAGACCTCGCCCGCTTCGTTATTTCGCGGGAAACCTGAGAAAGCGAGACGCCATGTCCGACCGCCCAGCAACACCCACCCTTGATCGCGTCAATGTTCCGGCCGATCTCAAGGCCCTGTCCGATGTCGAACTCAAGAGACTGGCCCATGAGTTGCGGCAGGAAACCATTTCTGCCGTCTCTGAAACAGGCGGGCATCTGGGGGCCGGTCTGGGTGTGGTCGAGTTGACCGTGGCCCTGCATGCGGTGTTTGACGCGCCCAAGGATCGTTTGATCTGGGATGTGTCGCACCAGTGCTATCCGCATAAAATTCTCACCGGTCGCCGCGACCGGATTCGGACCCTGCGCACCGAAGGCGGGCTGTCCGGCTTTACCAAACGTTCCGAAAGCCCCTATGACCCGTTCGGCGCAGCGCATAGTTCGACCTCGATCTCTGCGGCGCTGGGCTTTGCCGTGGCGCGTGATCTGGGCGGAGCGCCGGAATACGGGATCGGCGATGCGATTGCGGTGATCGGGGATGGCTCCATGTCGGCAGGCATGGCGTTTGAGGCGATGAACAATGCGGGCCATCTGGGCAAGCGGCTGATCGTCATTCTCAACGACAACGAAATGTCCATTGCGCCGCCGACGGGGGCGCTGTCGTCCTATCTGACCCGCCTTTATGCGGGTGAACCGTTTCAGGATCTGAAAGCCGCCGCGAAAGGGGCCGTTTCCCTCCTGCCGCATCCGTTTCAGGAAGGGGCCAAACGCGCCAAGGAAATGCTTAAGGGCATGACCATCGGGGGCACGCTCTTTGAGGAGCTTGGCTTTTCCTATGTCGGTCCGGTTGACGGGCATGATCTGGACCAGTTGTTGAGCGTGTTGCGCACGGTGAAATCCCGCGCGACGGGGCCGATTCTGATCCATACGATCACCAAGAAGGGCAAAGGTTACGCCCCTGCTGAAGGGCGGCCTGACAAGGGGCACGCCACCGCGAAGTTCGACGTGGTGACGGGCGAGCAGAAAAAGGCCAAGTCCAACGCGCCGTCCTATACCAAGGTCTTTGCGCAGGCTTTGATTCAAGAGGCCGAAACGGATGACAAGATTGTCGCCGTGACCGCCGCGATGCCGGACGGGACGGGGCTTGACCTCTTTGCCGAACGCTTTCCTGCACGGTGTTTTGACGTGGGGATTGCCGAGCAACACGGCGTGACCTTTTCCGCAGGGATGGCGGCGGGCGGGATGAAGCCGTTCTGCGCCATGTATTCGACCTTCCTGCAACGCGGTTATGATCAGGTTGTCCATGATGTCGCGATCCAGCGCCTGCCGGTGCGGTTCGCGATTGACCGTGCGGGGCTGGTCGGAGCCGATGGTGCGACCCATGCAGGGTCTTTTGACATTGCCTTTTTGAGCAACCTTCCGGGCATGGTGGTCATGGCCGCCGCCGACGAGGCCGAGTTGAAACATATGGTGGCCACAGCCGTGGCGCATAACGAGGGGCCGATTGCCTTTCGCTATCCGCGCGGTGAGGGCGTGGGTGTCCAGATGCCGGAGCGGGGCGAGGTGCTGGAGATCGGCAAGGGGCGCGTGGTGCGCGAAGGCTCGCGGGTGGCGCTTTTGTCTTTCGGCACGCGGCTCGAACCGGCGTTGAAAGCGGCGGAGAACCTTGCGGCCAAGGGGATTTCCTGCACCGTTGCGGATGCCCGTTTTGCCAAGCCTCTGGATCATGATCTGATCCGCGATCTGGCAGCCAATCACGAGGCGCTGATTACACTCGAAGAGGGCGCGATTGGTGGGTTCGGCTCGCATGTTGCGGATTTCCTTGCCGAAGAAGGCGTCTTTGATCGCGGGTTCAAATTCCGTTCCATGACCCTGCCGGACAGTTTCATCGATCAGGCCAGCCCCGAGGCAATGTATGCCATCGCGGGGCTGAACACGCCGGATATTGAAGCCAAGGTCCTCTCTGTTCTGGGTATTTCGGATATATCCAGCAAACGCGCGTGACATCGGCCTGCCGGTTTGTGCAAGGCAGGTATGATGCCGGTGGCGCATGCGGTCTCTTGATCCTTTTGCCCGAATAGCCGAATTCATGGGCGTCTTCCTTTCAGGATATAATCATGGTCTCCATATCCACCGTCTCTACCGGAACGCGTCCGGGGATTGTGCTTTTCGCGCTGGCGCTCGGCGGCTTTGCAATTGGCACGAGTGAATTTGCCACGATGAGCCTGTTGCCCTTCATGGCGCAGGGGCTTGGCATTGACGAAGCCACGGCGAGCCGGTTGATCTCGGCCTATGCGCTCGGGGTGGTTGTTGGCGCACCTTTGATTGCGGTGGCGGCGGCCCATATCGAGCGGCGCCTGTTGTTGGTCGGGTTGATGGGGATGTTCTGCTTTACGCATCTTCTCTCCGCGTTCGCGCCAACCTATCAGCTGATGCTTTGGGGACGGTTTCTCAGCGGGATGCCCCACGGGGCCTATTTTGGTGTGGCCGCTTTGATGGCGGCCTCTCTGACTGGTCCTCACCAACGTGGCAAGGCGGTTGCGCGTTTGATGTTGGGCCTCACGATTGCGACCATTGTCGGGGTGCCCTTTGCAAATGTTCTGGGGCAGACCGTCGGCTGGCGCTGGGCCTTTGCCTTGGTGGGTGTGCTGGCCGCTGTGACGGCGGTGATGATCCTTGTTTTTGCGCCGCAATCGGCCAAGGGCGGAGGGTCAAATGCGTTGCAGGAACTTGACGCGCTCAAGAACCGGCAGGTGTTGCTGACGCTGTTGTGCGGGGCCATCGGGTTCGGCGGTTTCTTTGCCTTTTATACCTATCTGGCCTCGACCCTGATCGACGTGACACAGGTGCATGAGGCGAGCATTCCCTTTTACCTTGCTCTGATGGGCGTGGGGATGACGCTTGGCACATTGCTGGCGGGATGGGCCGCGGATCGGGCGCTGAACTTTTCGGTCTATGCGACCTTGGGCGTCAATATCGTCCTGATGCTGCTGTTCCCGCTGATCGCCGCGCAGCCCTATGCAATGGCGGCACTGGTGCTGGCCTTGGGGATGGCGAACGGCTATCCGCTCTTGCTGCAAACGCGGCTCATGGATGTGGCCCGAGATGCGCAGTCCCTTGCCGCCTCCTTGCACCATGCGGCGTTCAATGCGGCCAATGCTTTGGGTCCGTTCGTTGCGTCGATCTATATTGCCAAAGGCTACGGGTTTACCTCGGCGGGCTATGTCGGCGCGGCGCTGACCTTTGGCGGGGTTGTGCTCTATACGATTACATTGCTGGATTACCGGCGGTCATGGCGGGGGCAGTAAAGCCTTTGCGACAGACTTATTGATCCAGCGCCAGAAGCGCCTTTAGTCCGGTTTTGTAGTCGGGATAGATCAGCTTGACGCCCAACCGGTTTTTCATCCGGTCGTTGCGCACCTTTTTGTTCTCGGCATAAAAGCTGCGGGCCATGGGGGACATCTCTGCGGTTTCAAAGGATTCGACCGGAGGCTGTGGAAGCCCCAAGAGTTCGGCGGCATAGCCGATCACATCTTCGGGCGGGGCCGGAAGATCATCGCAAATATTGTAGATTCCGCCAGTTTCGGGTCGATTGATTGAAGCTTCCAGCGCTTGCGCGATGTCTTCGACATGGATGCGGGAAAAGACCTGACCCTGTTTGACGATCCTGCGGGCGGTTCCGCCACGGACTTTGGCAAAGGGGCCGCGCTCCGGTCCATAGATGCCCGCGAGCCGGAAAATGGAGAGGTTCAGACCCAAATCCAGCGCAACCTGCCGCCAGTCCGCTTCCGCCTGCATCCGCATGACCCCGCGTTTTGTGCTGGGGGTAAGGGGCGTTTCCTCGTCCACCCAATCACCGCCATGATCGCCATAGACGCCTGTGGTGGAGAGGTATCCGACCCATTCAAGTGTCGGGGCGGTGTCTTTCAGCACATCCCGATAGGCACGCAGGAAGGGATCGCCCTGTGCATCGGGGCCTGCGGAAATCAACAGATGGGTGGCTCCGGCGAGGCGCGGAGGCAACGGGTCGGTGCCCAGCAGAACCGGCTGCACACCTGCGTTGTCAAATTGCTGTGCCTTGGCGGTGTTACGGGTGGTTCCGACGATGTCCCATCCTTGCGCGATGAGAGATCGCGCCAGCATTTGCGCGCTATAGCCGTGGCCGAAGGAAAACAATTTGGGGCGTGTCATCTCGTCTCTTCCTCTCGCCCTGTCTGGGGGCCTTGCGTCTGTGCCGGAGTTGGTCTCAAGTGAGGGCAACAGAGACCCGAATGCAAGCGGACCCAAATCTGTGCTTCTCTGGCATATTGATAGGGGGCTTGCCGGAAAGAGGATATAAAAATGAACAGCAGTTTGAAAAGCCTGACCCTTGAGACCACGCCGCCGCGCGACACACGGAGTTTTTCCGATCCGGCGGCAGCGGTGGATTATCTTGAGGAGTTGTATTTCGAGGCCTGCTCTTTCCTGACCGAGAAATTCTCGCGCGTCGCCGCAGGGGCGGAGCCGGAGGCGCGGTATCGGGCCTTTTATCCGGAGATCCGCGTTGCCACGACCTCATATGCCGCGATGGACAGCCGTTTGTCCTTTGGTCATGTGGCGAAACCGGGGGAGTATTCGACGACGATCACGCGACCCGATCTGTTCCGGAACTATCTCAAGCAACAGATTTCGCAAATCCTGCGCAATCATGGTGTGCAGGTTCAGGTCGGCGTCTCGGAAACGCCGATGCCGGTGCATTTTGCCGTCGCCAATGACGAGAACATCACCGTGCCTCAGGAAGGCGCGATGACCTATCCTTTGCGCGATATTTTCGACGTGCCGGATTTGACGACCACACATGACGATATCGTCAATGGTCTCGGCTATACGCATGAGGACGGATCGGGTGCGCTGGCGCCATTCACGGCGCAGCGGATTGACTATTCGCTTGCGCGTCTGTCGCATTACACCGCGACCGATGCGGTTCATTTCCAGAACCATGTCCTGTTTACGAACTATCAGTTCTATGTCTCCGAATTCGAAGCCTATGCCCGCACGCAACTGGCCGATCCGGAGAGCGGCTACACCAGCTTCGTCTCCACCGGAAATATCGAGATCACCTCTGCGGACGAAGAGATTCCGCCCACCACAAAGACGCCGCAGATGCCGACCTATCACCTCAAACGGGCGGATGGGTCCGGCATTACGCTTGTGAATATCGGGGTCGGCCCGTCGAATGCGAAGACCGCGACCGATCATATCGCCGTGCTGCGTCCGCATGCGTGGATCATGGTCGGGCATTGTGCCGGATTGCGCAATTCCCAGCGGCTCGGGGATTTCGTTCTGGCCCATGCCTATCTGCGCGAGGATCATGTGCTTGATGATGATCTTCCGGTCTGGGTTCCGATCCCCGCGCTGGCGGAGATTCAGACTTCCCTCGAAGATGCCGTGGCACAGGTGACGGAGCTTGAGGGCTATGAGCTGAAACGGATTATGCGGACCGGCACCGTGGCGACGATCGACAACCGGAACTGGGAACTCAGGGATCAGTCGGGGCCGGTGCAACGCCTGTCACAATCCCGCGCCATCGCGCTTGATATGGAAAGCGCGACCATCGCGGCGAACGGGTTCCGGTTCCGCGTGCCTTACGGGACGCTTCTATGTGTGTCGGACAAGCCGCTGCACGGGGAGTTGAAGCTGCCTGGAATGGCCTCTGATTTCTACAAATCACAGGTGTCGCGGCACCTTTTGATCGGCATACGCTCTATGGAATTACTCCGCGAAATGCCGATTGAACGCATCCATAGCCGGAAATTGCGCTCTTTCGAGGAAACCGCCTTCCTGTAATAGGGGGTTTTTCGCCCAAAATAGCGGAAAATGCAGGATATACGCACACTAACCGTTGTAGGGCTCTGCAAATTTCGCTTAGAAATGCGCGATAACCCCCTAATCCAAGGGGGGCCGTACGAGGAGTATACAGACATGACGAAACCGATGACCAAAACCCAGCTCGTGGCCGCACTCGCCGAAGAGATGGATTCTGATAAAAAATCCGCTGCTGCTGCGCTCGAAGCGATCACTGCGCTGATCACGCGCGAAGTTTCCGCCGGTGGTGCTGTGACCCTTCCGGGTGTTGGCAAAATCTATTGCCGTGAACGTCCCGAGCGTATGGTGCGCAACCCGCAAACGGGTGAGCAGATGAAGAAAGAAGCCGACAAGGTTGTGAAAATGACCATTGCGAAAGCGCTGAAAGACAGCGTGAACGGCTAAGTTTCGTTTCCAGTTTTTTGAAAAGGGTCGCGCAAGTCGCGGCCCTTTTTGCATGAGAGCCTCAAGCTTCGGTTTTCTTGTTTGCTTCTTGTTGTGTAACGCGTTGGATTCGCGCGTGCTTCGAACGGAATTTACTTCCAATTTTACAAGTTAAGCTGGTGTTTATCCCTTCCTGTTACCTCTGCATTCGGGTGAACAATGAGGTGATGGGATGAGCGGCAAAAGTAACGCTCCAATTATCATCAAAAGAAAGAAGATCGTCGCACAAGGCGAGGAGCATGGTGGCGCGTGGAAAGTGGCCTATGCCGATTTCGTGACGGCGATGATGGCGTTCTTTCTTTTGATGTGGCTTTTGAATGCAACGACCGAGAAACAGCGCAAGGGGCTCGCGGAATATTTCAATCCGACGATTCCGGTGAATCGCATTTCCGGTGGCGGCGATGGTGCTTTCGGGGGAGATTCTGTCTTTACCGAAGAAACCTTGGCCCAAAACGGAATGGGAGCGTCGAGTTTTGACAGCGGCGGCGCGAATAAAAACGCCACGCAAGGCGGAGAGCGTGCGGCCGCTCTGGAGGCAAAAGCCTATGCCGAGGTTCAGGACCTGTTAACCGCCTTTAGTAGCGGGGAGAGCATGGCGGCGGACAAAGCCATGCGCCATGTCGTGACGCGCGTGACGGACGAAGGGTTGATTGTCGAATTGCATGATCTTGAGGGTGATCCTCTCTTTCTTCCGAACACATCTGAACCCGCGGAGGTGTTGATGCTGTTGGTGGAGATGCTTTCGGAAGTGTTCAAGATCGTGCGCAATGAGATCGCCATTTCTGGCTATGTGAGCACGCGACCGGTGGTGGTGCTCGACAATCCAGTTTGGGACATCTCGACACAGCGTGCCGATCGGGTGCGTTTTTTGTTGGAAAAGAGCGGAACGCCCACTGAACGTATTCAGCGTGTGACCGGTTATGCAGATCGCAAACCTGTTGTCAGCAATCTCATGTCGACGAGAAACAACCGCGTTGAAGTCGTTCTGTTGAGAAATCCGCTCAAAAAGTAGTTCGCATTTTATGTGTTAGGGCGCTGTTAAGTCTCACTGTGCATGCTGGGGCAAGTTTTGGGACTTCGCAGCAGAAAGGTGCCACCCTATGTCAATTTCTTCATCGCTCAACGCTGGCGTTGCCGGCCTTGCCGCCAATGCTACCAAGCTTGCGACAATTTCGGACAACATCGCCAATTCCAATACCTATGGTTACAAACGGGCCGAGGCGGACTTTTCGTCATATGTTCTCACCAACAATTCGAATTCCGGAACATATTCTGCGGGTGGTGTAAGTGCCTCCACTACGCGCCTCATCAGTGAGCAGGGGGGCTTGGTCTCGACATCCAACGCAACGGATGTGGCGGTGTCGGGCAATGGTTTTGTCCCTGTGACAACCGAGGCCGATCTGAACAATACACAGGGCGACCAGCCGCTGATGATGACCACAACCGGATCATTCTACACCGATGATGCGGGCATTCTGAAAACCGAATCCGGCCTTGTTCTCCTCGGTTGGGCGGCGGATGCCGACGGCACAATTGCGACCTATGCACGTGATACGGCCACGGACCTCAAGCCTGTTGTGATCAACGACAACCAGACTGCGGGGGATCCGACGACGAAAATCAATCTGGCGGTCAATGTGCCAGCAGAAGACGCCGATGCTGCCTATACGCTTGCCGTCGAATATTATGGCAACCTCGGGACGTCGGAATCTCTGGGAGTGACGTTCACCAATGAGCCGACGGACAACACTTGGACGATGACGATCACCGATTCCGCTGCCGGACATACAACGATTGGTGAATATACGATTGTCTTCGATGACACCCGCGCTTCGGGAGGCACGCTGTTGTCCGTGACGCCGACCGTCAACAACCCGCCGGGTGCGCTCTATGATGATGTAACAGGCACGCTTTCTCTCGAAGTGGCCGGGGGGCCGCTGGATCTGAACATCGGCGCTCTTGGTGACACGAACGGGTTAACGCAGCTTTCGGACAATTTCGCACAAACCTCGATTACGAAAGACGGCTCTCCGGTCGGGAACCTGACCTCGATTGAGATCGACGATAGCGGCTTTATCACGGCCACCTATGACACAGGGTTTACCCGCACGATCTATCAAATTCCGCTGGTAGATGTCTCGAACCCGAATGGCCTGTCGTCCTTGGGGAACCAGACCTATCAGGTGTCGCCTGACTCGGGCTCGTTTTTCCTCTGGGACGCGGGGGATGGACCGACCGGAACGATCGAGGGCTATGCCCGTGAAAGCTCCACGACCGATGTTGCCGCTGAATTGACGGACCTGATTCAGACACAACGCGCATATTCTTCGAATGCGAAGGTCATCCAGACCGTCGATGAGATGCTCCAAGAGACCACGAACATCAAACGTTAACGCAACTGGCGGCATAGAAGGAGACTAGGACATGAGTATTTCTACGGCGTTTTCAAACGCATTGAGTGGCCTGAACGCGGTGTCACGCGCGGCAGATGTCGTGTCTTCCAATGTCGCCAATGCGATGACCGAAGGCTACGGGAAGCGGGAAATAGAACTCGCTTCCCAACAGCTCGGGAAAACCGGCTCGGGGGTCTCGGTTGTTGGGGTATCCCGCCATTATGATCCTGTGGTCACGGGAGAACGGCGTTATGCTGATGCCGAGGTTGCTCTAGAGGAGACGCGAGCGGAATTTTACGACTCCTATGCCGCGGCTATGGGGCAGGTGGACGACGAGAGCTCGATTGTTGGACGTATTACGGGGCTTGAAACCGCATTGATCGAGGCTGCCAGTCGTCCGGAGTCCGAGGCTCGGTTACAGACTGTTCTGGATGCTGCCAAGGATCTCGCGGATCAGATTAATAGTGCTTCGGATAGCATCATGGATATCCGTATGGCTGCAGACAAGGAGATTGCCCAGACGGTCGATTTTCTGAATTCGGCGTTGCAACAAGTTGTAGATCTTAATTTGGCGATCCAAAAACAAATCGCACAGGGCCATGATGCAAATGCACTGATGGATCAACGACAGACACTCGTTGATCAGGTTGCGGCATTGATTCCTGTAAATGAGGTCGAAAAAGACAACGGAATGATTTCCCTCTACACGAATGGCGGAGCGTTTCTGGTCGACTCGAGCGCGGCAACCATCGAGTTTACGCAAACAGCGACAATTACTCCTGATATGACCGTAGAGAGCGGCGTTATCTCCGGCCTCACGATCAACGGACTGGAAGTTTCAACTGACCCGGAGCGAGGACAAATTGCTGGCGGTAAACTTGCCGGCCTGTTTGAGGTTCGAGACGTCCTGGCTCCCGCAGCACAAATTGAACTCGATGCAATTGCACGCGATTTGATTGAGAGATTTCAAACGAGCGACGCAGATCACACCCTGTCTGCCGGAGATGCAGGATTGTTTACTGATGGTGGCGCGACCTTTGACGCCTTGAATGAAGAAGGGCTGGCCGGGCGCATGTCAGTAAACGCGCTGGTCGATCCGGATGAAGGGGGAGAGCTATGGAAATTGCGTGATGGCTTGGGGGCCAGTGTGGAAGGCGATCAGGGTGATGCGACAATCCTGCACTCCCTGACGGATGCTTTGCAAAATACACGAGCCGCATCTTCCGGTGGGCTGATTGCTATGGAGCGGTCCGCATTGGGTTTTGTTGCGGATGTCTACTCACTTGCGGAAACCAACCAGTTAAACGCTGAAGCCAACCTTACATACGCATCTGCCCGGCAGGAATCTCTCGAGATGATCGAATTGGAAAACGGTGTTGATACAGATTACGAGATGCAGCAGCTGCTCGTGATCGAGCAAACTTATGCCGCAAATGCGAAAGTGATTGCGACCATTGATACCCTTATGGACCAGTTGATGGAGATTTAATAATGAGCGTTATTTCGTTTGGCGATATGGCTGCATCAATTCGCAATATGCGCGTCACCACGCAAACCAAACTGGATCTGGAGAAGTATGGATCCGAAGTGGCTAGTGGTGAAAAATATGATCTTTCTGCTTCGGTGTCGGGGGACTTTTCTCCTTTGGCGTCCATTGAGCGCTCTCTTCGAACACTGCAGTCCTATGATCTCGCAATCAAGGAGGCAGACCTGTTTGCGACAACTCTGCAATCCAGTCTGGGATCAATCTCGGAGCATGTTGAGGAGTTGTCTTCAGTTTTGTTAACAGCATCGACGAATGGAGATGCCACGAGTGTTTCGGTCGCAGGAACTGACGCCCACACAAGGTTTGATGCGGTGGTGTCTACCTTAAACACTCGAATTGGCAATCGTTCCCTTTTTAGTGGAGCTGCTACGGGTGAAACGGCGCTTATTTCGGCGGATGAAATATTGAATGACTTGGTGGCAGCCGTTGCTGGCTCGACCTCGTTTTTAGACGTTGAGACCATTGTTGATGATTGGTTTATGTCCTCCTCCGGTGGTTTTGAAGTGGTCGCCTATCAAGGATCGGACAGTGCTTTGTCCCCATTTGCAATTGGGGAACACGAAATAGTAGAGGTGGATTTTTCCGCGAATGAAGCATCGCTTCGAGAGATGCTTAAAGGACTGGCGTTGGCTGCACTTGTTGATGAGGGAGTGCTTGAGGGAAGCGTGTCTGAACAATCGACTTTGTTGCGAAGCGCGGGGGAGACGCTTATGGGGGCGCAGGCTGGTTTGGCCGATCTGCGTGCCCGGGTTGGGGCTGTTGAGGCCCGGATTGAGGAGGCGAGCCTATCTAATAGCGCCATGACATTTTCATATGAGACGGCAAAATCCGAGATCGTGTCGGCGGATGCTTATGAATCAGCCTCAATGCTCACGCAGACCGAAACGCAGTTACAGCTTATTTATACGCTGACTGCACGGATGTCGCGTCTCAGTCTTTCGGATTATATCTGATGCTTAAAATTCTGACATCTATTTTATTTGCCTGCCTGTTTGTTGTTTCGGCGGCAGCTAATCCTATTCGGATTAAAGATCTCGTCGAGTTCGATGGCGTTCGTGGAAATGATTTGGTCGGCTACGGTCTTGTTGTCGGGTTAAATGGAACGGGGGACGGCATTCGAAACGCTCCTTTTACAGAGGAGATCATGTCCAATATATTGGAACGTTTGGGTGTGAATGTAACGGGAGAGGAGTTTCGTCCAAAAAATGTTGCTGCTGTTCTGGTTACTGCAACATTGCCCCCCTTTGCTCGTACCGGAGGAAAAATTGACGTAACTGTCTCTGCAATTGGTGACGCAAAAAGTCTTCTAGGGGGGACCCTTGTCATGACCCCCCTTAATGCGCCGGATGGACAGATATATGCAGTTGCCCAAGGCACAATTATCGC
>CAXXMF010000004.1:500000-910000 GCA_963676755.2 uncultured Celeribacter sp.
GCACGGAGCTTTCTGTGAAGCTGGCGCGTGAGCGATCCGGTGGAGAGATCACTAGTGAGAATGATGACATGAGTAGCGACAAACAGGGTGAGAGACCCTGTCGCCGAAAGTCCAAGGGTTCCTGCTTAAAGCTAATCTGAGCAGGGTAAGCCGACCCCTAAGGCGAGGCCGAAAGGCGTAGTCGATGGGAACCAGGTTAATATTCCTGGGCCAGAGAGAAGTGACGGATCGCAGAGGTCGTTCATCCTTATCGGATTGAATGGGCGGCTGAGCGGTTCCTGGAAATAGCCTCTCATTAGATCGTACCCTAAACCGACACAGGTGGACTGGTAGAGAATACCAAGGCGCTTGAGAGAACGATGTTGAAGGAACTCGGCAAAATACCTCCGTAAGTTCGCGAGAAGGAGGCCCAGTTTCTACGCAAGTATTGGCTGGGGGCACAAACCAGGGGGTGGCGACTGTTTACTAAAAACACAGGGCTCTGCGAAGTCGCAAGACGACGTATAGGGTCTGACGCCTGCCCGGTGCCTGAAGGTTAAAAGGAGGAGTGCAAGCTCCGAATTGAAGCCCAGGTAAACGGCGGCCGTAACTATAACGGTCCTAAGGTAGCGAAATTCCTTGTCGGGTAAGTTCCGACCTGCACGAATGGCGTAACGACTTCCCCGCTGTCTCCAACATCGACTCAGCGAAATTGAATTGCCTGTCAAGATGCAGGCTTCCCGCGGTTAGACGGAAAGACCCCGTGCACCTTTACTACAGCTTCACACTGGCATTAGGCCGAACATGTGCAGGATAGGTGGTGGGCTTTGAAACCGAGACGCCAGTCTCGGTGGAGCCTCCCTTGAGATACCACCCTTGTTCTGCTTGATGTCTAACCGCGGTCCGTTATCCGGATCCGGGACCCTGTGTGGCGGGTAGTTTGACTGGGGCGGTCGCCTCCCAAAGAGTAACGGAGGCGCGCGAAGGTTGGCTCAGAGCGGTCGGAAATCGCTCGTTGAGTGCAATGGCAGAAGCCAGCCTGACTGCAAGACTGACAAGTCGAGCAGAGTCGAAAGACGGCCATAGTGATCCGGTGGTCCCGAGTGGAAGGGCCATCGCTCAACGGATAAAAGGTACGCCGGGGATAACAGGCTGATACTGCCCAAGAGTCCATATCGACGGCAGTGTTTGGCACCTCGATGTCGGCTCATCTCATCCTGGGGCTGGAGCAGGTCCCAAGGGTACGGCTGTTCGCCGTTTAAAGAGGTACGTGAGCTGGGTTTAGAACGTCGTGAGACAGTTCGGTCCCTATCTGCCGTGGGTGTAGGATACTTGAGAGGAGTTGCCCCTAGTACGAGAGGACCGGGGTGAACGATCCACTGGTGGACCAGTTGTTATGCCAATAGCAGTGCTGGGTAGCTATGATCGGAAAGGATAACCGCTGAAGGCATCTAAGCGGGAAGCCCCCCTCAAAACAAGGTATCCCTGAGAGCCGAGGTAGACCACCTCGTCGATAGGCCGGAGATGTAAGTGCAGCAATGCATTCAGTTGACCGGTACTAATTGCTCGATAGGCTTGATTTGATCCAGTAAAAGCAAAATTTACGGACATATCAAAAGCATACACATACAAAAACTTGACTTGGCGTTCCCAAAAAAAGGGAACTTGGGTATTTATTCGGTTTGGTGGTCACAGCAATAGTGAAACACCCGATCCCATCCCGAACTCGGCCGTTAAGCACGTTCGCGCCAATGGTACTGCGACTTAAGTCGTGGGAGAGTAGGTCACCGCCAAACCTAATAAATACCCAAATCTCTCTAAACGATATCAGACATGTATATCCAAATAGACACCACACCGTCGCGGGATGGAGCAGCCCGGTAGCTCGTCAGGCTCATAACCTGAAGGTCGTAGGTTCAAATCCTACTCCCGCAACCAAAAAATCCAATATATATCAACGCACTAGCCACCTTCGGGTGGCTTTTGGCGTTTGAGCCGCACCGCTCGGTGCTACGATGGTGCTACTTTTGTGGGGCGCGTCAATGCAGGTAGGCGACAAGTAGAAAAATCTCGTGGAAGCACCCTGGAAGCAACCGCAGTGCTCTTCAAAGAGAACCGATGCCATAAATGAAACAGTGTTCGTTCAAACGTCAGTGCTAGCAACACTGACAAACAACCCCAACACTAAAGCTAAGACTCTTTAATTTATACCTAACGTGAAAGGGTTGTACGGAAAAATAAGGTGAGGTTTAGGGCGGATTGCGGACCTTAGCTGCAGGTGTGAAAGTTTTCTGAAAAGCACTCGAAGCGGACAATCAATGTGAGTATTCCGCGTGCGACTATATTGCGGTCTGAAAAATTTGAGAAGCTAGTCTACCCCCCCCCAATTTTTTCCTGTTGTAGAAGACGTTGGCACGAAAATCTGCTCATCATTTGGGAGTGTAGATATTAGGCCGATATTCATGTACTCGTTCAAAAAATCTCTCCGCCAGCTGTCGTTCTTTACTTGTCGGTCAATGATTATTGCCTGCTCGGGCTTGTGGCCAACATCGGCCTCAAGTCGGTAAGCATATTCTTTGACCTGGCCTACGGCCAGCCTCATGCGCAAAGACAATGAACGCTGCGATACCGTCTTTACCTCAAAGATTGCAGACTCTTCGGGGCGCCATTTTACGAATAAGTCGACTGAATTTGGATCAACCTTCACTTCCGCACCCTGCGCCAAATACCTTTCGGCATACCGAAGTACGATTTGGTCATGCAGTACTGTTTTTGCATGCCTCTTGATTGCTCCGTTAATCACGTTCTGCGCCAAATCCTCAATGCTTGCGGAGGGATCAGGTGCTTCACGGGTGAAAAGTTGTCCTCGATCAAATTCCACCAAACGAACAGGGCCAGTTGTTGAGATGGAATCTCCTCCGTCCGTATCGTCTTCCGAAGGATGATCGACATCATCAAATTGATCTGAGGATGTTGAAAGGCGGAGGTCTTCGAAGACGTCTTCGTAGCTGCCAAAATGTTCAAACCACGTGACCCTTTCTTTGGGTGCCGAACCATTTGGCAGCCAAAATGTTCTGGGGTCAGATTGATTAGCGCACATCAGACGCAGGTCCTGAGCTTGTTCCGCCGCTTGCTCAGAAAGGCGCATATACGTCTTTCCGTCTGTTTCAAACAGACCGGTAGCGTCCAAAATTTTGAACCAATCCTGTATGTTTCTCTTCGAGACTTCGGCGTGAATATTGGAAAGGTCGACGCCGGTTGCCCTTGCTTTCATGATATCGGAGACAGCCGATCCTACTTCGGCATTTGTTTTACAGGGAATGAGAAAAGCCCTGCATTCATCGATCTCAATTTTTGGCTGTTCTCCAAGTTCAAGCAGCCCCAACAATACCTGAAGTACAAATAGTCCAGGTTTGATCAATACACCTGATTGCACGTGCAAATCGATCAGGCTATCTGGCACGTGCATTCCGTGGTCAAAAAGAGCTTTCCGTACTTTCGGAGAACGATCATGCTTTTGACCGTTGGGATATTGATAGCGGAAAACCTGCATCCTCATTAGTTGGTGAAATTGGACTTCACCTGCAACGAACGCTCTTGAGGCATTTGTAAGACGAAGCTTAGCACTCAATTTTGTTGAGACGATCAATCCCAACTCAGAGAGAATTTGTTGATAGTCACGCCATGCATCTGCTTTTCCATCCCGCTCGTTTGGCGTCAGAAGCCCAGATTTGATCATTAGGTCAGTAATCCGGGGTCCAACGTCGGTCTGTCCTTCAAAAGGCGACGCGCAGCTGAGCATACCCCGGATGGTGCGCTCATCAAATCCGGCAGCATGTTGCGAAAAGCTCCAAGTATACCCTGGATGTGGAAGCGGTCGTATCAACATCTTAGGCGAGTGCTTTCACAATCTCCGCAGCAACGGCTTTAGCCAGTAATGGAGGTACGGCATTCCCGACCTGCCGATACGCCGCTGTAGGGCCGCCAGAAAAAATCCACCAATCCGGGAAAGATTGCAAGCGTGCGGCTTCACGGACTGTTATGTGGCGATGCTCGGTTGGGTGAATAAATGGCCTGCCGCCGCCAGCTCCAGAGCCTACAAGAACTGTGCCGGAGGGTCTGTCTGGGTGAATTCGATCAGTATGGTCTTTTCTGTCTCGCCCGCCTGGTTCCACCATACTGTACCGGTCCATGACGCGCTGGGAGTGTTTCCTTAATATATGGTTCGGAACACCAGCGACGCGCACCAAAGCCTCACGTGCCGTGCGATATGGTTGTAATCCTGCTGCTTGGTTTGAACCGTGAGACGGTTCAGGCCAAGAGAACTTCTGTGCCGCCGCTTTGTCTTTGAAACCAATCAATAGTACGCGTTGGCGAAGCTGAGGCACCCCGAAATCAGCTGCGTTGAGCTTGTTGACCAGCAAGTGGAAGCCTGTCTCCGCTTCAAAGCACTTCACTAGCTGCTGCCAGTCCCGGCCTTGATTGAGTGTCATAATTCCAGGAACGTTTTCGAAGAGAAAAACTTCGGGGGACAGTTCACGAATGAATCGGGCATAGTCGAAAACCAACTTGCCTCTCGGGTCCCCTGTCGAACCTCTCGAACCCAGAATGCTGAAAGACTGGCAAGGAGGGCCTCCGATCACAACGTTGATTTTGCTTCTTGTCACAGCCTCAACATGTGAACCGGATAGGCTTGATATATCGTGTGGTTCAACGACATGACGCTTGCCACCAAGATTCTGATTTAAGGTGTCGCAGTATTGAGGGACAACATCGCTCGAGAATGCTGGAGTTAATCCCGCCAACGCAAAGCCCAAGTCTAGGCCGCCGCCTCCGCAAAAGACAGATGCATACCGAAGGCTGAGCTTTCTTGTCGGCAAGACTTGCGAATTGAGAAAGCCCAAATAGTCGCTTTCCATATCCGAAATGCATACTGTTTTGTTCATTTCGCTGCTCCGAGGATCCCATATCGCCTAACTGCTGGGCTGTTCGACGAACTACCACAGCAGTGACAACGTGTTTTTAGCCTCTTTTTGTAAACAAAGTTCTCCTGCTCGTCGAGAATTATTTGGTGCAAGGCAAGCTATGAAGTGCTAAATCTTGTGGCACTGACCAACTCCGAGGGCAGATGCCTGCCAAATTTCTAAGCATCAACGACCACTCTGAGTTCACTTTCTGGCGGATTAGCCGTCCTCAACTTTTCGGCGTCAGCTTTGATCCGCTGCGAGAGGGTTCAACACCCTGAAGATTTTGCAACTGCAGCGAATCTCCGTTCTGTTGAAGCTGCGCTTCAGCTCATGACCGCATCAGCAATGTCCGATGTGGGCCGTTCGAGCCTCTTCCAATCAAAACTTCCCTCAATCGCTGTCCGCCCTGTCCGCCGCCGTCCGCTGCAAGGCCCTGTTGTATGTAGGGGCGGACAGTGGCGGACAGGGCGGACGGCAAATAGCTTAGGTTTTGTTTTGCCGTCCGCCCTAGATAATAATCTACCTAGGAGAACACGGACGCGGTAAATTCCCTAGGTAAGTATCTACCTACTTAAGACGCCGCGCGGGTCGCGCAGCGCCTAGTATATATCTAGTTACGCTCCCTCCCAATTTTCTCTCAGCGAGACGCAAACCACGCGCCGCCGTTCCTTGCCCTCGCGTAGGTGCTCTACCTTCACGCCATGAGTGCGTAGGAGGGGCGTCACGCGGCGCAGTTCCGCCCCAAAACTCGCCGCTTGCCGTGGAAAGGCTTCGGCACTTTCTGTCAGAACGGGATAGAGCATGCGCAGGTGGGCGATCAGTTCGGACGCAGTGCCGCGCCAGCGCCCTTGCTCCCGCACAAGAGTGAGAACCGCACTCGCCACGGCGTTGCCATCTAGTGCCACCTCTGCCGCTTCCTTGCGGTTTGCTGCGTAGGCGGCCAGAAACGCCCCGTCAGGCCATTTCGGCGCGGGTTCGGCGGCTGTGACCCATCGGGCAAAGTCTGCCATTCTGGGGCGCTCTGAGAGCGTGACCTGGGCAACATTTCCCAAAGCATGCGAGGTTGCATCCAGGAGCGCTGCCAAGATATGCGGTTGCGCCTTTGCGAACTTCTCCCAAAAGTCTGTTTCAAACGCCCGATCTTTTGCCTGGATTGTTGGTAGGTGCAGCGAGATCGCCCGATCTGATAGGTCTGCCCGTTCGGCAAGATCAGGAATACCGTTCAAGATCACGGGACGGGTGGCGTCAAAGAGAACCTCGTCGGCATCGCTGTGCAGTTTGCGGGTCGCAAAGCCGCCGCCAGTAGCCAAGCGGCAAAGAGCGTCTGCCATAGATGGTTTGACCTTCGACAGGTTGTCAAAAGCCAGCACATGCGCGCCTTGGGCGGCAATCACCAAATCCCGTTCGTCGTTCGGGAAACTGCGGGTCGCCAGCGTAGACGGATCAACCAAAGCACGTAGCACTTTTGCGGTGGTGCTTTTGGCGCTGCCTTGTTCGCCCGTGAGGATCAAAAGCGGGTAGGGGCCTTGCGGGCGTAGACAGCCTAGAAGCCACCCCACCATGAGGCGGAAGTCATTTTCCGTTTCGGCATTCACGAAGGGGCGCAGAAGATCAATTCCGTCACTCCCAGCTATGGGCATGGTAAGCGGGGCCATGCCTGGGGCACGTTTAAAACGAGGAACGTGTTCGCTACGCATGGTAGCGTTACGTATCGCCCAGCCCTCCGAGGTGACTTCCACACAGGACCAATCAGGCTGCCCGAGGTCCAGATACAGGGCCTTGGCCTCTAACGTATCGGGGGAAGTCCCGATACGGGTGTAAACCTCTCTCGTTTTGCCCTCATAGATCGCCTCCCCGATCATCTGCCGGACTTGGTCTTCCAGTTTGGAGGCTGGCGGGACTTTCCCGCTGGCTTGATATTCGGCATGGGCCAGAAGCCGTTTGAAACTGGCGCTTTCCAGGGCGAATGTCTCCCACGGCCCAGAGCCGCGTTTGACAGAAACGTAAGGTTTGTTCTCGGGCGTGTGCCAAAGTTCCAACCCGTCGAAGAGGTCCGGCGCTTCATTGCTATTGGCCGGGCTTGGTGCCGGTGGTTCGCTCTTGTCATAGGGCGCGGCCAGTTTCAGGAGCGCATTCACCTCACGCACGCCCCATCCAGAGGCCACGGCATCCGCCGCGTCCCAGCCCTTATCGAACGATACGCTACGTTGGGAATTTTCCGGTGCGTCTGGCTCGTTGCGATACGTAACGCTACGTAGGGCCGTATCTGAGGTCGGAATGATCTTCGGTAAGGTGCCGTATTCGCTACGTATCGTAGCGCAGAGCTTTTCCGCATAGCGCTGTCCTGGCTCGTCTTTGTCGGGCCATACGTAGATATTACGCCCCTTGAGTGCGGAGAGGTCTGATTTGTGCGGGGCTTGTGCGCCGCCATAGGTGGTGGTCGCCACATAGCCAAGCGCGGCTAGCGCATCGGCGCATTTCTCGCCTTCGGTGACAATCACCGCCCGATCATCATTTGCCGCAACCAATTCATCTAGGCGATAGAGCGGGCGATGTTCGGGGGCCTTCCAGTTTCCCGTTTCCATATCGAAGGGAATAAAGAATTTATCACGGCCGCGATCAAAGCGGTTGGCCACAAGCACTGCTTTCCCATCTTCATCATGATAGATGTATTGCGAAGACGGTTTGCCCGCTTTCGGGTGGTGTAGATCAGCAATTGCAGTATTCATGCGCCCATCCCCCAATGATCCAAAAGTTCCGTGGCGGCCTCTCTTTGCGAGAGGCCATTGAGGTATGCGTAGAGGCTGACAGGATCGCCGCCTTTGTCTCCGGTGGCGAAGTCGGCCCATTTCCCGCTATCAAGGTTAATCTTGAATGAGCCAGGCTTTCTGTCGTGGCGGGTGGGGTTCAAAGCTACCCATTCGCGCCCGATCTGGCGGCCATCCGGTAACCAGGTGGCCAGAAGCCCCCACAGGTTGCGCATGCAGGCGCTATTCACCGCTACATAGTAGATATGGCGCGGCCCGTTGTAACGCGGGGCTGTATTTAGCGTATTAATTGTCATTGGCGGCCACCTCCTGAAGGCGGGAGACTTCGAAAGCCTCCACATCAGAAACGCGGTAGCGCACCAATCGGCCCACCTTCACATAGGTCAGCGGATAGCGCTTGGTGCAACGCCAGGTGCTAAGTGTGGTCGTAGAAACCCCGAGGCGATCAGCCACGTCTTGCGGGGTAAGAAGTTGATTGGAATTGAGTTTATTCATAGATATCTCCGTAGACTTTAAACGGTGGAGATATCTTTGCGTCAATTTTGATCAGTTTCTATCGAACCTGGAAACAGCATTTTTAGTAAGCGTTCGCTGGCTCTCACCTTTTGTTCAATTGTCTGATCTGCGATGCCGTGTCCGATGGAGATCGGTGCAGGAGTTTCGCGATGGCGACTACGGTGGAGTTTCTCAGGAGCTACGGGGTGGAGATACGGACCAATGGTCAGCGACGCTGGCCGGATGAGGTCAAGGCGCGGATCGTGGCTGAGAGTTTGAAGCCCGGCGCGACGGTGAACGGGGTTGCTGCGCGGTATGGGCTTCGGGCAAACCATCTGTCGGAATGGCGCCGTCGGGCGCGTGACGGCAGGTTGGTTTTACCCGCGGTTGAAGAGGTCGACTTTTGTTTTGCGCCGATCGTGGTGTCGGATGATGGCGGCGATACTCCTGTGCCAGCAGTGTCTGCGCCGCTTACCAAGTCTGACGCTGCATCCGCTGACCCTATCGCGATTGAGATCGGCCAAGTGATAATCAGGCTCGATGGCACCACCAGTTCTGACCGGATTGCCGAGATCGTGCGGGCCATTGGGGCACGGCCATGATGTTCCCGTCAAACCGCGTGCGGGTTTTGGTCTCGACGCAGCCCGTGGACTTCAGGAAAGGTCATGATGGCCTGGCTGCAATCGTGTCATCGGTGCTGCGCAAGGATCCATTCACGGGCACAGTGTTTGTGTTTCGGTCGCGCAGAGCGGATCGACTGAAGCTGCTTTTCTGGGACGGCACGGGACTGGTGATGGCTTACAAGCGGCTGGAGGAGGCAGCCTTCACCTGGCCTGCGATCAAGGACGGGGTGATGGCGCTGAACCACGCTCAGTTTGAGGCCCTGTTTGCCGGTCTGGACTGGCGTAAAGTTAAGGCCTTGGAGACACGCCCACCTGCTGCGGCAGAATGAACCAACCGTATGTTTTTGCGTGATTTCACTGTGGTTTTTTGGTAGTTCTGGCCTATGCAAAATGCCCCATCACTTGATCTTTCTGCTATCCCGGCTGCGCAACGCGCGGCGGTTCTGGCGTTGATGGAAGAGGTGGCGGCGCTGACGGAAATCACCCAGCGGCAAGAGCACCTGATCGCCGAGTTGAACCATGCCCTACATGGCAAACGCTCGGAAAAGCTGACCGAGGATGAGCGGCAGCTGGCCTTCGAAGACTTGTCCATCGCACTTGCCGAGGTCGAGGTGCAAAAGGAGCAGCTGACCACCAAGACAGGTGACAAAAGGGCAACCAAGCCTGCGCCAAAGCGCACCATCGGCAATCTCCCGGCCACACTCCCGCGCATCGAAGAGGTTATCGAACCCGCCAGCCTGATCTGCCCCTGTGGCTGCGGTATCATGCACAAGATCGGTGAAGACCGTGAGCCGAGCGGCTGGACATCGTGCCGGCCCAGTTGCGCGTCATTGTCACCGTGCGCCCGAAATACGCCTGCCGGACCTGCACCGACGGCGTGACCCAGGCCCCCGCTCCAGCGCATCTGATCATGGGCGGGTTGCCGACCGAGGCGGCCATCGCTCATGTGCTGGTCAGTAAGTATGCCGATCATTTGCCATTATACCGCCAGAGCCAGATTTTGGCGCGGGCGGGTCTTGATCTGCACCGCGCCGTGCTGGCGGATTGGGTTGGCAAGGCGGCGTTCCACCTTAAGCCCATTGTCGACCGACTGGCCGAACATCTGAAACGATCCGACAAACTGTTCATGGATGAAACCACCGCCCCGGTGCTGGATCCGGGGCGCGGCAAAACCAAAACTGGCTATCTCTGGGCGCTTGCCCGTGATGATCGGCCATGGGGCGGCGAGGCCCCGCCCGGAGTGGTTTACTTCTATGCCCCTGGTCGGGCGGGCGAGAATGCCGAAACATTCCTCACCGGCTTTGACGGTATCCTGCAGATCGACGGGTATCAGGGCTATAACCGCCTGACCAAGCCTACCCGCAAGGGCGGTGATCCCATTCGGGTGGCTCATTGCTGGGCACACGCGCGCCGTAAGCTGAAGGAAGTCTTCGACCGCGACGGCTCAGAGATCGCCGCCGAAGGCCTGCGCCACATTGCCGAAATCTATGCCGTTGAAACCGATATCCGTGGCGTCGACCTTGGCCAGAGATTGTCAGCCCGCAAGGCCCGCACTGCCCCCTTGGTCGCAGCCTTTGGCGACTGGCTGCAGGCACAACGCCGCAAGATATCCAGTAAATCTCGGCTTGGCGAAAAGCTGACCTACATCCATAATCACTGGGACGGGTTGCAGACCTTCCTGACCGATGGGCGCGTCGAGATCGACAACAACCGCGTCGAAAACCTGATCCGACCGATCACTCTCAATCGTAAGAATGCGCTCTTCGCGGGTCACGACGAAGGTGGCATCGCCTGGGGCCGTGTCGCTTCTCTGATCGAGACCTGCAAGATTAACGGCATAGAACCCTTTGCTTATCTCAAGGCCACCTTGACAGCGATCGCCAATGGTCATCCGCAAAACTGCATAGACGATCTGCTGCCGTGGAACTTCAAGCTGTCAAGCTAAGCTGCACGTGATGTCCAGCGAACGCTTACCATTTTTTCCAATTCTGCCGATTTGAATGTTTCAGAAAATTCTTCGGGGGTAATTATCATTTTTTCCCTGTCTGGATCAGGGTCAGTGATTTTAAGCTTTGTCATGCTGTCAAGGTTGGCGAGGGGAATACCTGAGCATTGGCTGAAGGCCTCTATGCTGGCATGGGCTTCTCCTGAAGAAATTAAATGAACGAAGCTTCCGGCCATGAGAATAGTGGTTTCCAAGCGATTGTTCTCGAAAGTCTCTGCGGCAGTTCCGAGTGCTTGAACGATTAAGCGTTGCGAAAGATTTGAATCTAGTTTTTCCGCCATGTGCGTTAAGGCATCAATCGAAGGGGATAGATAGTCAGCCACTTCGCTGTAGTAGTGACCAGTTCTTGGGAGGTCGCCGGTCGCATAATGCCAATAGTAGAGCACTAGGATCATCCACGGCCTTAACGCATGAGAGCGCCCTGTGTCTGGCTTTTCAATCATCTCGGGTGTTATGCCGTTGAGGCTGCGCGCTAACATTTCCAACGCTCGAGCTAGGCCCTCATAGCGGAAGCCTTTTCCTGTAGATGAGAGGGGAAAAATTGCATCTAAGATTTGATAGGAATCCTTTTCCCGATCTTCTTTTGTCGGGAATTCGGCACGTATCGACGGGGCTAGTTTCATCATTGCGCCAATGATGGATTTGTTTTGCAGGGCGAGTGTTAGGTTCTCTGCAAGCGCTAAGCTGGCTTTTTGGGATTTTTTAAGGTGTTTGAGAGCGTCGGTCCGGCGCATTTGCTCTGACTGTCGAGCCATATGGGATAAGTAGATTGATCCGGCGACACCCAAGAAGTCCTTTCCAAGGGCTTGGAGCGTTTTGTCCGTTATTCCGGCGTTTGAAAAGAACGCCTCCCAGTCTTCTTCTGAATAGATCGCGAGTGCGGCGCGGTAGTGCACCATGAACTCGTTGTCAGCCATGATTTGAGCCTCCTTCCCCTGTCTGGGTGATATACCCAAACATCGCATCTGTGGCTTTGTTCACGCTCTCGCGGACAGGATCAAGATTGAGGCGGGCATAAATTGCGGTGGATTGCTGGCTTTTGTGGCCTAGGGATTTGCCGATGATGTAGCCGTTTGCGCCGGTGGCGGCCTGATAGCTGCCCAAGGTGCGGCGTAGATCGTGAATGCGCAGGTTTTCAATTCCGGCTTCTTTCAAAATCCGCGCCCAGGCTTTCTTGGGGTCCGCCAGATGGCCAGAGGCCCCGCTGCCAGGAAATACCCAAGGGCTGTCAGATTCCAGTTTGCGGGCCTTTAATAGCTCTACGGCTTGGTGGGGCAGGTGGATGGTCTGTGCCTCCCCGTTTTTGGTCTCTTCGATCCGCCAGGTCGCGGTGTGGAAGTTGATATCTTTCCACCGCATTGCCAGGGTGTTGGATTTTCTCGCGCCAGTCAGAAGCGAGATCATAAAGAAGTCCCGGGCGGCCTCGTTCGGTTCGTTGGAGAGCGCTTCAAAGAAGCGCGGTAATTCGTCCGGCTGCAAAAACCGATCACGGCTTTTCTCTTTGAACTTCTTGATCCCTACAGCGGGGTTTGTGCCCTCCCAACCCCAATCAATCGCCTTGTTAAAAATCGACCGAATGCGCTCCAAAAGGCGGTTGGCTTGGGTAGTGCCGTTCTCTTTGCCGATCTTGACGTGAAGGCGCTCCACTTCCGCCCGATCAATCGAAGAAATTTTGCGCTTGAACCAATGCGAGAGGAATTTATTCACTTCCCGTTCGTCATATTTCCAGGAGCGCTTATGCACTTTGGAATATTTGGTCATATAGTCGTCAAACAGTGCTTCAAAGGTCATTTCCGCACGAATAGCGCGGCGCTCTTTCTGGGGGTTCTTGCCGCTGGCGATTTTGCCTTTTGCCTCTGCCGCCATTTTGCGGGCGTTCTCTATGCTGATATCGGGAAAGCGGCCCAGAAGAATGCGCTCGGGGCGGCCATCTACGCGCTTGTAGAGATAGAAGCTCTTCGCTCCGGCAGGGGTTACTGCCATCTGCAAGCCTTGCTCTTTCTGGTCATAATAATAGTCCCGTTTGCCCTTGGCTGGGGCGGGAGCTTTTAACAAAGCGGCTTTGGTGAAGTTCAATTTATGGCTGGCCAAAACGCGGTCCTCAAATGCTCGTTCTACAGTGGTGCTACGATGGTGCTACACTAGAGAGCAAATTTGGACAATATTGAGTAACGCTAAAACAAAGTAGTTGCCTCATAACATATTGATAAACATATAAACAAATACAATCAGCAAACTACGTCAAACATAAGCCTGTGAGGCTCATAACCTGAAGGTCGTAGGTTCAAATCCTACTCCCGCAACCCAAAAATCCAATATATATCAACGCACTAGCCACCTTCGGGTGGCTTTTTGTGTTTCTAGGCCATGCGCGCTGGAAGCAACGTGGAAGCAATAGAGGTGAAGTGAAGGGTGTGTTGAAATCACCCTCGATTGTTTCAACACAGGGCACGCATCGGTTTTTGTCAATCATTTGTAAACTACGTTCGCTGTATCTTGCGTTTACGAGTTAGATGCTTGGCGAAAAAGCGATGAAAAATCTTGAACGAGTAAAATTAGCGATTGCCGCTTCTGGGCGCCAAATTGGGTGTATGGGAGCGATATGAATTTTCAGGTTTCAAATCTCTTCAAGCCCACCATCTTGCTAGCTCTAGCGTTGATGGTTGTGATCGTCATGATGGTTTTGCCAGTGCCGTCATGGATTTTGGATTTGGGGCTGGCGACCAGCTTTGCGTTGGCGATTCTGATTTTCACGGTCACTTTGTTTATCGAGCGCCCGTTGGACTTTTCTGCCTTTCCGACGATTCTATTGGCGAGTCTGATGTTGCGACTTTCTTTGAACGTGTCTTCCACCAAGCTTATTATTGGTCAGGGACACACGGGTACATCCGCCGCAGGAAATGTTATCGAAGGTTTCGCCAGTTTTGTCATGAGCGGGTCAGTCCTATTGGGGCTGGTTGTGTTCACTGTGCTTTTAATTGTCAATTTCATGGTGATCACCAAGGGTGCTGGGCGTATGGCAGAGGTCGGTGCGCGGTTTGCTCTGGACGGAATGCCTGGTCGCCAGCTTGCTATTGACGCTGACCTTTCTGCCGGAGCGATCACCCATGAGGAAGCCAAGCAAAGGCGCGAACAGGAGTTGGCGGAGACGACGTTTTTCGGCTCCCTTGATGGTGCGTCCAAGTTTGTGAAGGGCGACGCAATCGCAGGTCTTTTGATTACGTTGATGAACATCGTGATGGGGCTGGTGATCGGTGTTGCGGTTCATGATATGCCTTTGGGGCAAGCCTTTGAGACATATGCAATTTTGACCGTCGGAGACGGGCTCGTCAGTCAGATTCCTTCGGTGATTATCTCGATCGCCGCAGCGCTACTCTTGGCGAAAGGCGGGGCCAGTGGGTCCGCAGACCTTGCCATTTTCCGTCAGCTTGGAAAATATCCGCCGGCTCTTTACACGGTTTCTGTGCTCATGGCGCTTTTCGCCTTTGTTCCGGGTCTCCCTTTTGTGCCGTTTATTGGTGGGGCCATTGCTCTTGCAACCAGTGCTTATTTTGTGGCGCGCAAGAACGCAGCAGAGGCTATGGAAACCGCCAAGAAGGAAGCGGCAAAGCCTGCCCCTGTGGAAGAGCGCGAGTCTATGGGGGACATTCTCGACCTTGATGATATTCATGTTGAGTTTTCGCCGGATATTGTCTCGATGGTGCTGGATCCGCTAACGGGGCTTGATGCACGCATCGCAAATATGCGGAACCACGTGGCAACGGTCTTTGGCGTTATCCTTCCCGAAATCCGCCTGACGGATGATCCTAGTCTTCCTCCGGGAACTTATGTCGTGCGCATTCAAGGGGTGGAGCAAGCCAAGGATCGTTTGCGCACCGACAAGGTACTCGCACTTGTGTCCGGGGATGCGGATATGTTGCCCGTTGGGGAGGATGTTTCCGAACCCGTTTATGGTGCGCCTGCGCGTTGGATTGATTCGTCGAAAAAGGAGGACGCGGCCCTCACCGGCGGTACTGTTGTTGAAGCAACGGAAGTGTTGGCCACGCATCTCCTTGAAGTCATAAAGCGGAATTTCCCGCGATTGTTGACCATGAAATCCCTACGGCGATTGCTTGATGAGATGACCAACCTGACGGATAAGTCCAGAGCTGAAGCCAATCAGAAGCTTCTCAATGAGCTGATTCCCGACCGCGTCCCTATGGATTTGTTGTTGTCCGTTCTGCGTCTGTTGCTGGAGGAGCGTGTTTCGATCCGGAATATGGCTTTAATACTGGAGTCAATTTCCGAGGCACGTGGGTCACATGCGACGCCCGAGTCAATCTGTGAGCATGTGCGCCAACGTTTGGGTTTTCAATTGATTACCGAGATCAAGCGCGAGGATGGCACGCTGCCCCTGCTTCAATTGTCGCCGGAATGGGAGGAGCGGTTCATGTCCCATCAAATCGACAACGAGCGTGGGCAAACCGATATTGCTCTGCCTCCGGATCAGTTCAACAAGCTTGCCAAAACCATGGCGGACAAGATAGCCAAAGCCGGTGAAAATGGCATCTATCCGGGCATTGTGACTTCGACACGACGCCGCCGGTTTGTTCGGACGGTTTTGTCCGCGCAGGGAATACAAAATCCGGTCTATTCTTTTGAAGAGATCGGGGCCGACGCAAAGCCGTCACTTGTCGGACTGGTGCCCGCATGACGCAGGGGCTTGCAGAGCTTCTGGCGTTCAGTCAATCGAGCATCACGGAGGCGTTTCTTGTCTTTCTCCGTGTCGGTGCTGTGATGGCTGTCCTGCCCGTCTTCGGGGAAAGGTCCATTCCCGAACGGGTGCGGCTCGTTCTGGCAATAGCTTTCACCGCAGTTGTGTTTCCCGCCGTAGCGATTGAGGTGCAAGGCTTGGCAGCGACATCGCATGGTCTCATGCGTGGGTTTGCAACGGAGGTCATGGCCGGACTTGTGCTCGGCCTGGCTTTACGGCTTTTCGTGATGGTTCTGCAAATCGCAGGCTCTATGGTGGCCCAGTCCACGTCGCTGTCCCAAATTTTTGGAGGTGGGGCTGTCGATGCGCAACCGGCGATCGGTCATTTGTTTCTGGTCGCTGGGTTGGCGCTTGCCGTCATGCTTGGATTGCACGTCCGTGTGTCCGAACTCTTGATCCTTTCCTATCAATTTTTTCCCGCAGGGATGTATTTGCCCAAGGAAGACATTTTGACATGGGGTGTTAATCATATTGCCAAAGCATTTGCCCTGTCATTCAGCTTGTCTGCTCCGTTTCTCATTGCATCGCTAGTTTACAACGTCGCACTCGGTGTCATTAACCGTGCAATGCCATCGCTCATGGTGGCTTTCGTTGGGGCGCCTGCAATCAGTTTGGGGGGGGCTGCTTTTGCTCTTTGTCTCGGCGCCGATCCTGTTGGAGCTATGGCAGACGGGCTTTGCTAAATTGCTCTTAAACCCGTTTCAGGTGCGCTGATGTCTGGCGGTGACGACGAGGGCGACAAGCAGTATGAGCCGTCACAAAAGCGTCTGGATGATGCGCGGAAAAAGGGTGAAATTCCCCGATCCAATGATCTGACAACGACGGCCGCCTATTTTGGATTTGTCGCAACAGCTATGGTTTTGGGGGCGGCAAGTTTCCAAAAGATAGGGACAGTGCTTCAATCCTTGCTTGGTAACGCGGACCTCTATGCGCAGGATTGGCTTGAGGGGTCGGGAAAGCCTTGGGCCATGGGGTTGATGCAGGAGATCGGCGTGGGTCTTGTGCCGTGGTTTGCGTTGCCTGCACTCATGGCGATTGCAGTGGTCTTTGCGACAAAGTCCATGCTTTTTTCCCCAAGCAAGATCGAGCCTAAACTGTCCAAAATCTCTCCGGTCTCGAATGCGAAAAACAAATTCGGCCGGTCCGGTCTTTTCGAGTTTGCTAAAAGTTTTTTTAAACTCTCAATTTATTCTATTGTTTTAGGTATTTTCCTCTACTCGAAGCTCCCGCTGATCGTATCAACCATGTCTTTGAGCCCTGGTATTGTCGCGGCAACATTGGCGGAGCTGGTCGTCGGCTTCATGGTGATCGTTTTGATGATTTCACTGATGATCGGGGGAGTGGATTATCTTTTCCAGTATAACGAACATATGCGTAAACATCGCATGTCTCGCAAAGAAATGATCGACGAGGCAAAGGAGCAGGAGGGCGACCCTCATTTCAAACAGAAACGAAAGCAAAAAGGGTTCGATATCGTCATGAACCAGATGCTAGCCGAAGTGCCGAAAGCGGATGTGGTTGTTGTAAACCCCACACATTTTGCGGTGGCATTGAAATGGGACCGCATGGCTGGAGGGGCGCCGGTGTGTGTGGCGAAAGGTGTCGATGAGATCGCCGGACGTATTCGTGAGGCCGCGCATGAAAGCGGTGTTCCAATTCATCACGATCCGCCGACAGCCAGAGCTCTATATGCCACCGTGGATCTGGGGGAGCAGATTTTGCCCGAGCATTACCGCGCGGTCGCGGCCTCTATCCGCTTCGCCGAGAAAATGCGTAAGAAAATGAAAACTCAATTCGGACAATGACAATGAAGAAGTTGAAAGATCTAAGACGATTGAAGGACGTCGCCGAGATGTCTCTTAATGTAGAACTTTCGACGCTTTCAGACATAAAGCGCGAAGAGAAAAACCTGCGTGCGCGTTGGGATTTGATAGAAGAAAGCCGGAAACAACGTGCGGTGGATATAGGCGCGGCAAAGGAGTTTGATGTCGCTCGGGCGATGGGCGCTGATGGGGTCTGGGATATATGGGCGGCCCAGCAGAAACGTCAGATTATGCTGGAGCTTGCGCAGATATCCGAGAAGCGCGAGGCGCAGTTGGAAAAGACGCGAAAAGCTTTCGGGAAGAAAGATGCGCTCGGCCAATTGACCGGGCGCTTAAAGAACCGGAGTTAAAGCCTTTATTCAAAGTCCTGACGAACGATATCGAGCAGCAGAACATCGTTAACGTCGGGACCGAGGGTTTTGCGGGCGACCTCCAGAAGTGCGCGGCGCAAGGCTGTCATGGAACTGCTGGACGTGAAATTTCCCTGAAACCCGCCGGTATTGGCATGGTCAAAGAGAACTTGCAGGAAAGCATCGCGCAGTTTGGGTTCGCGAGCATAGATGCTCTCACGCACCCCTTGTTTTGTTTCAAGGCTAAGAGTTAGGACGACCATTGAGGTGACGCGGCCTTCCTCAAGGTTGGGAATCACGAATTGGTTGTTCAATTTCACATATTCGAAGGCAGGGTTCGTCCCTTCCATAGATGTCTCTTGGGTGTCATGAACGTGGTTTGCATCACTGCCCCCTTCCTCAATGGGGGTATCGATCTCAACAATTTCGGGGTGTGGTCGAAAGAGCAATCCGGCACCGAGACCAGAAATCAAGCCAAACAGGGCCAATAATACGGGCAAAAATTTCCGAAACATGAGGCCCTCCGTCAGAATGGCAACACGATATCAGCAATTTGCTGGCCGTATCGCGGTTGTTGCACTTGTGTGAGTTGGCCGCGGCCTCCGTATGAAATACGGGCCGAGGCGATTTTGTCATAGGTGATTTCATTCTGGCGCGAGATGTCTTCGGGGCGCACATAGCCTTCGACCAGAAGTTCGCGAATCTCATAGTTAACTCGTACCTCCTGCGATCCCTGAATGTGTAGAACGCCATTGGGCAAAACGTCGACAATCGTGGCCGCGACCATCAGTTCGAGTTTTTCGTTGCGCTTGATGCTTCCGTCTCCTGACGAGGCAGAGTTCGAATTGGTGTTGACTGCAGACCCCATTGTTGCGCCGTCAGGGAGGGCTTCGTTTATCCGCTCCGGAATGCCGAACAGTGAAGACAGCCCCATGGTCTCGGAGCCGGAACGGCTGCGATCGGATGAGTTTGACATTTCGGCGCTATCGTCAATTTCAATAACGACGGTCAGAATGTCTCCGCGTTCAATGGCCCTGCGGTCGCCTAGAAGAGACTGGCGTGAGGAGGTCCAGAGAGAGGCGCTATCTGCGGGGGTGTGTTTTTCAACCAGCTCAGGCAGAGAGGGATTGCGCATGGCGGAGGTTTCGGAGGAACTGGCCACAGGGGTGAACTCAGGAAGGCGTCCGACCTCTTCCAGATCCGAGCAGGCGCCAAGGGCGAGAAATGCAGGAATAATGAATTGAATACGCATGGAAAAATCCTGTTTTAATGAGAGGGTGTCCCGCCGACATGAATGGATCCGTCCGGTGCGACGACGCCAGAAACGGTCGTTCGTGACGAGAGATTCATCACCCGAACAAAGTCACCAACGGCCGCACGATCCAAAGCCCGCCCTTCGGCGGTGATGGAGAGGCCCCCTTGGCTGTAAACAAGTGGCACGATCTGATTGCGGGCGATGATGGCGGCGGGGGCGATGTCAGAACGGGATATGGGGCGACCCGTGTAGAGCATCACACGCGCCTCAAGTCCGATGGCGTCGTCGATTGTCGTGATCGCGCCGGGGTGCTTGCCTTCTACGACGGCGAGATCGGCAGCCGTTAAAAGCGTTTGCGCGCGTATGGTGCGCGTGGCGACCACGGTATCGGCGCCCGCTGGATACGCGAGCCATAGGGCGACGATCATGAAGAGGTGTTTTGTCATCGGATTTGCGTTGTTGCGGAAAGCATTTGGTCGGCTGCGGTGATAACTTTGGCATTCAATTCATAGCCGCGTTGAGCTTCGATCAGCTCGGTCACTTCGCGCACGGCATCAACGGAACTGTCTTCCAGATAGCCTTGCCGCAACGTGCCAAGCCCGTCGACACCAGGGGTGGAAATATTTGCCGGACCAGAGGCTTCGGTTTCGAGAAACAGGTTGGAGCCGATGGCCTCAAGCCCTTTGGCATTCGAGAAACCGGCGAGCGTGAACTGTCCCAAAAGTTCGGCGGCGACGGTATCCTCGAAATAGGCGTAAACCTCGCCATCGGCATTGATGGAGATTGAAAGCGCGTCATCCGGAATGGTGATGTCGGGAACCACGGTATAGCCTTCGGAGGTCACGATCTGGCCATCGGCGGAGCGTTTGAGACCTCCGTCTCTGGTATAGGCCGACTCGCCGGAGGGTAGCGTGACCTCAAGGTAGCCAAGCCCTTCGATAGCGATGTCGAGATCGCCGCCGGTCGCAGACAAAGACCCCTGCGCCAGTTCGATATTGACGGAAGAGGGGCGAACTCCGAGCCCGAGTTGAACGCCCGTTGGCAAGACCGTGCCATCGGAGGAGTTGATGGTGCCGGGGCGAGCCATTTGTTGGTAATGCAGATCGGCAAATTCGGCGCGGCGGGCGTTGTAGCCGGTGGTATTCATGTTCGCGAGGTTCTGCGAAATGGTCTCCACCCGCATTTGCTGGGCACTCATGCCTGTGGCTGCAATTTTGAGAGCGCGCATGTTAGGGTTCCTTTCTTAGCCGCCAAGTGTCGAGATGACGGATTTGATCCGCTCATCTTCTTGCTCGGCGAATTTCTGGCTCAGCGTGTAGGCGTGTTGGACCTCGATCATCCGGGCAACTTCGGTAATCGCGTTGACGTTCGAATTTTCCACATATCCCTGCAAAATCACGGCGTCTTCCTGAGGCACGATTGCGCCATCAGTGAAAAACCGGACGCCGTCATTGCGGGTCAGAGTGGTTGGATCTTCGGGCATATAAAGGCCGATCTGTGACAAGGGCTGACCATCGGCGGATAGCGTCCCGTCGGAGGCGACAGAGACTGTCTTTGCATCCGGCGGGATGAAGATCGGCGCGCCTCCATTATCCAGAAGGTGATACCCGTCATGGGTGGTCAACTCGCCTTGCTGGTTCGTGGTGAACGCACCATTTCGGGTCATGGCCTGTCTGTCGGGCATCTGGATCAGGAAAAATCCGTCTCCCTCAATGGCGAGGTCATATGTCCCGCCGGTGAGAGTGAGAGGTCCCTGTGCGTCATTTGTGAGACGCACATTTGCATTGGCCATCGAGAGGCTGTCCTCACCTTGCCCGAGCGCATTGATATGCTCGGAAAACAACAGCCCTTCTTTGCGGAAACCTGTTGTGGAGAGGTTGGCGATGTTATTCGCAATGGCCTGTAGCTCGCGTTTGAGACCGGCCATGCGTGTCAGTGTTGTGTAACCTGCGCTGTCCATTAAAGACCTCCGATCAAGGGAATGATGCGGTGTTGAAAAAAACTGGTCAGGGTTTCGGTCATGAAGCCCATCGACATCCAGAAGACGACCAGAATTGCCATCAGTTTCGGAACGAAAGTGAGGGTCATTTCCTGAATGCTTGTCAGAGCTTGAAACAGACCGACCACGACGCCCGCGACCAAGGCGATGACAAGGATGGGCGTGGAAATGATCGTTGCGATCCAAAGCGCCTGACGGAGCGTGTCGTAAAAGACCAGTTCATCCATGGATTAGACCGGCATCCGAAGGATTTCCTGATAGGCCTCGACAACCTTGTCACGCACGGTAACGGCGGTTTCGATGGCCAATTCGGTTTGAGCCAGCGCCTGAACCAGAGCCTGACTGTCGGCCTTGCCGGACATGGCCGCTTTTGCGACCTCTTCGCCTTGGGTCAAAGTCTGTGCAAAGCTTTCTGCGGCCTTTTGGAATGTATTCGGGCCTGTTTGTTCCGCTTCTTGGGGGATAGCCGCCGTTGCGGGGCGGGTTTTGGCATAGCCGAGAGCGGCAAATGTAGATCGAATATCCATTCTGGTCTCCTGTGTTATGCGCGGCTTTACCGACGCAGAAGGTCAAGTAGTGATGAGGACATTTGTCGGGCCTGATCGAACACCTTGAGGTTCGCCTCGTAGCTGCGTTGCGCTTCGCGGGCATCGGCGATTTCGATCATGAGTTCGACATTGGAACTGTCATAAAACCCGTCTTCTCCGGCCAGCGGGTGACCCGGGTCATAGACTTCCTTGAGCGGGGATTGATCAAGCGCCACCGGCCCTGTTGTCACCGCACCGGTTTTGCGGCCTTGCTCGGTCACTTCCTCGAAGGAAACGGTTTTACGGTGATATCCGGGTGTATCCGCATTGGCGATGTTTTCGGACACATGGCGCAGGCGACTGGCCTGTGCCTGCATCCCCGAGGCGGACAGGTTGAGAATATTCTGCAAGTCAGACATTCGTATCCCTCCTTACGCGCGCCCGATGGATGTGCGCAGGATGTTCATGGAGCTTTTGTAGATGGCGAGCGCCATGTCATGTTCATGGCGAACCTGACTGGACTTCATCATTTCGGTTTCAAGCGAGACCGTATTCCCGTTTGGCGAGGTCGCGCCGGAGGTCTCGAAAACGCCGTAATCCGCAGCGGCATCCTTGGGATCAAGGATATGTGCGGCCCGCGTGGCCCGCATTGTGGTGCCGGATGCTTGTTCATAGGTGTGGGCAAAGGGGGCGATATCCTTTGCGCGATATTCCGGCATATCCGCATTCGCGATATTTTTCGCGATCACTTCCTGACGCGTGACGGCATGTCGGGCCATGTCGCCAGCCATTTTGAAGATTTCCAAATTCTCGAACACTGAGGCTTCTCCTCTGAGTTATCTCAACCAAGGCTTAACTCTGATTCCTTTAGAAAGAGTTGTCGAAGCCGGAGGAATTTATGAACAGCGTTGGATTTGATCTTCTTTTGTCTGAAGTGGCGGGCGTCAAGCCCGTCCAATTTGTCGGGCGTGTCATAGAGGTGTCGCGCGGGGTGCTGACCGTGTCAGGGCTCAGTGGTATTGCCTCTTTGGGAGACCTTGTTGAAATCGGTCACGGGGCGGACATCCGTCGTGGCGAGATTCTGCAACTGGATAAGGCAACGGTCACGGTCTTGCCTGATGGCGGGCCGGACGGTTTGTCTATTGGTGATGCCGTCGCGCATGTGGGCAAGAACCATATCGCACCGGATGACAGCTGGATCGGTCGTGTGATTGATCCTTTCGGGCAAGCCCTTGACGGGAAACCTGTTTTACAGGGTAGGAAGCCGCGTCCCTTGCGTGGGCAACCGTTGAATCCGACAGAGAGGCGAGCACTTGGGGCGCGTCTGGAGAGCGGTTTGACGGTTTTCAATACGCTCCTGCCGATTGTGCGCGGGCAACGGGTGGGGCTTTTCGCTGGCTCTGGCGTCGGGAAATCGACCCTGTTGGCGAAACTGGCGACAGGGCTTCAGGCCGATGTGGTCGTGATTGCCATGATCGGCGAGCGCGGGCGCGAAGTGCGTGAATTTCTGGATCGGGTGCTGGGGCCCGCAGGTTTGAAACGTTCGGTCATTGTGGCGGCGACATCGGATCAGTCTCCGATGGTGCGACGGCGATGTGCGTGGACAGCCATGTCGGTCGCAGAACATTTTCGCGACCAAGGGAAACAGGTCCTGTTCCTGGCCGATTCGGTGACGCGTTTTGCGGAGGCGCATCGTGAAGTGGCGCTGGCAACAGGGGAGTCGAGTTCGCTTCGTGGTTTTCCGCCCTCAACAGCACATCTCATCACAACGCTTTGCGAACGGGCCGGTCCGGGGATTGGCAATACAGGAGACATCACGGCTGTGTTTTCGGTCCTTGTGGCCGGATCGGATATGGAAGAACCGGTGGCTGATATCCTGCGCGGGGTTCTTGACGGGCACATTGTTCTCGACCGGCAGATCGCCGAACGCGGGCGTTTTCCTGCGATTGATCTTCTGCGGTCGGTGTCCCGCGCCTTGCCATATGCGGCGACTGAACAGGAAAACGAACTCATCTCACGGGCGCGCCGGTTGTTGGGCGTTTATGATCGATCCGAAATGATGATTCAGGCCGGTTTGTATTCGGCTGGGGCGGATTCGACGATTGACGAGGCCATAGAAGCCTGGCCGAAACTTGACTGCTTCCTTGCGCAGTCGGAGCCGGATGGCATCGAACAGAGTTTCCTGAGGCTGGCCGAGTGCTTCAAGAATTAGACTGACCTTAACTGGCCATCTGCATCGCGAAGGAGGGCATCATTGCGTGTGCCTGAAACTATAGCCGCAGGGGAAAGGCCCCTGCGACGCATCCAATAGGTTCGATAAAGACGGTTTAACCGCGCATGGGGATAGAGGTGATAAAACTCAGGGCGTTGCGCACCTCCCTGATTGCGGGTTGCACCCGATTTCTGATCCGTAGCTCGGTCATTTCGTCAGAATGAGTTTGCCTGCGCGGGTGATGCGCAATGTGTAAATCTGCCCGTCAAGATTGATAAGGCGGGTGCTGCCTTCGGAAATCAGGCTACGAGCGTCTACGGGAGGAAGTTGACCTGCGTCGGCGGTCATCGGAGTTACATGTGCGTTCATCTCTGGTGCCTTTGGGCTCTGGTCGGTTTCATCGGTCATATCTATCCGCCTGATGTTTCGGGGCGGCCCGCTCTGCTCATGGCGACTCGCCGGAACAGCGCGGTTCTTTCTTTGAATATTAAACCTTAGTTTTTTTGTCAACTTTATATGAAGATATTTTTTCCGGACACAGATATGCTTCTCGTGTTTCCTTCCGATGATGTGAGAGCTTCACAATTTCAACACCATTGCAGATTAATATTGACGAAAGTGTCATTCCTAATATCTGAAGGCACGAGGATCAAAGGATATGCAGGGCGGCGATGGGCATTCGGAAATCGTTCGGGTTGATAGGAATTGCGATGATGCCTTTGGCGGTGTCGGCGGAGATGCCTCTGGCGGTCGAACTCGTCGAAGCGCAAGTGCAGCCCGTTGTGCAGGAGTTGCGACTCGTGGGAGCGGTTGAGGCGTCAGACAGTTTTCCGGCCTCGTTCCGGCGCGGCGGGCAGATTGATCTGATGAATGCCGATGTCGGCGCACATTTCAAGGCGGGCGAGGTAATCGCGCGGATTGATCCGACCAATATCGAGGCGGAACTGGATGCGGCAAAGGCCAATCTGGATGCGGCGGAGGCGGCTTTGGTTCAGGCGGATCAGGCACGAACACGGGCGCAAAACCTGTTGGATCGTGGTGTCGGGACGCAAGCCCAATATGATGAGGCGCAGCAGGACTATCTAGAGGCAAAGGCAACGCGGGACCAGGCCAGCGCCCTTTTGGAAACGGCGCAACAGGCCAAGGATGACACTGTGTTGCGTGCGGATCGCGATGTGACGGTCACTGAACGCTTTGTAGATTTGGGAGAGGTCGTGTCGGCAGGTATGGCGGTGGTGCAGCTCGCGCCGGAAGACAGGCTTCAAGCCGTGTTCCTCGCGCCTGATGCTGCGGGACTGTCAAAGATACGGGGCCGTGAGGTGGAACTCGACCCGACTGGGCCACTGACGGTCTTCGCGGCCACGGTGACGGAGGTTTTACCTGTGCTGACCGAGACGGGCACAGTTGAAATCCACGCGGATATTCCTACGGAACAGGTCGGCACAATTCCCATCGGCACGTCGATCTCCGGACGGGCGACGATCATGACGGAGGAGCGGATCATCCTGCCTTGGACGGCTTTGAGCGCAAAGTCCGACGGGTCTGCCGTATGGGTGGTTGATCAGGACAGCGCGACGGTCTCGCTACGATCCGTGGAAATTGCGGGCTATGGCGATGATCACATCGAAGTGTCTAAGGGTTTGTCAGAGGGCGAAATTGTCGTGGGTGCTGGCTCGCATCTTCTCTATGACGGGCGGGCGGTTCAGCCTGTCGAGGTGACACAATGAGGTGGTTTACATCTATGGTTATGGGCGTTGCCCTCGGTCTTGTCGCGCCTTTGTGGGCAGCTGATGATGCGGCAACTCCGGCCTCGGACGTTCTGCGCCCTGTCGTGAGCGAACTCCTGTCTGCCGATCCGGCCGTGCAGCGGCAGTTTTCCGGTGTGATCCGCGGGGAAGATGTCGCGGGGCTTGCATTCCAAACCAGCGGACGCCTTGCCACGATGGATGTCGAAGCCGGTGATAAGGTCGCCGCCGGACAGGTCTTGGCGACTCTTGACCAGATTACACTCGCGCAGGATGTGGCCGTGGCCGAGGCGGCGCTGTCAGCGGCGCAGGCTCAGGCGGACTTCGCGCAGTCGCAATATGATCGGGTCGCGGTGCTTTTGTCCCGCAATGTGGCGACCACGGCGCAGATCGAAGCTGCGCGTGCGGCGCGCGATGCGGCTGTGGCAAATGCAGACAGCGCACGCGCGGATTTGGTGCAGGCAAAAGAGGCCGAGGGCTATGGCAAGCTGACCGCGCCGAGAGATGGAATTGTGCTGAGCACGAATGTCGAACCGGGCACGATGGTCAGTCCGGGTGTCAGCGTGGTGGAGCTTGCCGATACTTTGGGGCGTGAGGCGATCATTGATGTGGCGGAAAGTTTTGCCACGGTCATTCCCGAACATGCCCGTTTCACCGTCCATCACCGCGCCGAAGGCGTTGCTCCGGTGGAAGCCGAACTGAGCGTGGTGGAACCGGTCTCGGAGACCAGCCTCGAAACCCGACGCTTGCGTCTGACCCTGATTGATCCGCCGGAGGACTACCGTATCGGAACGCTGATTACGGCGAGTTACAACAGTGATACGGCTCCTGTGATGACTTTGCCGCAAAGTGCGATCGCGGGCACGGACGAGGCCCCCGGAGTCTGGCGGGTGGAGACGGACAGGGGGACGCGTGTCGCGCGCTTTGTGCCCGTTGAGATTGGCGCGGAAATCGGGGGTCGCGTGGTGGTGTCCGGCAGTATCAAAGAGGGCGATGAAATTATCACGCACGGAGTTCATCGTTTGGAAGAAGGACAACAGGTCGGGGAGCGTTTGCCATGAAGGGTTTCAACCTGTCCGATTGGGCTTTGGGGCATCGCTCTTTTATGTGGTTCTTGATGATCGTCGCCGTTATTGCCGGTGCGTTGAGCTATTTGCGGCTGGGGCGTGAAGAGGACCCTGCCTTTACCATCCGCACCATGGTCGTATCCGCCAGCCTTCCCGGGGCGACGGCGGAGGAGACCGTGACGCAGGTCACCGACCGGATCGAACGCAAGTTGCAGGAACTCTCGACACTCGATGGCACCCGTTCCGTAACCTATCCGGGGATTGCTCTGGTCTATGTCGATCTGCGCGACGATGTGCCCGCCAGCGAGGTGACGCCATCATGGACCCGTGTGCGCCAGATGATGTCGGATATTCAAAGCGAGTTCCCGTCAGAGTTTCAGGGTTTTTCCTTTGATGACGATTTCGGCGATGTGTTCGGCACGATTTACGCCTTTACCTCCGACGGTTTCCGCCCCGAAGAGGTCAAAGACTATGTCGAGGACATTCGCGATGTCGTGCAGGGGTTGGACGATGCAGGCAAGGTCGAGCTTTTCGGCACGCGTGATCAGGTCGTCCACCTTGAATTTTCTGCGCGCCGACTGGCGGCTTTCGGGTTGGATGCGCAGACGGTTCTATCCTCGCTTTCTGCGCAAAACGCGATTGTGCCGTCTGGGATGATCTCGACCGAGGATGAAAACATTCTCCTGCGTGTCACTGGGCAGTTCGATACGGTCGAAGCCTTGGCTCAGGCGCCATTGCGTTCCGGCGATATCTTCTTCACGCTTTCCGATGTCGGGGAGATCACCGAAGGCTATGACGACCCGCCCAGCGAGCTTTTCCGTTACAACGGAGAACCGGCCATTGGGCTGAAAATCGGGATGCTGGACGGGGGGAATATCCTCGATTTCGGCGAGGCGCTGGATGAGGTGATGCAAGAACAGGCGGCCCTTTTGCCACTGGGGATCGATATGCATCATGTGGCCGACCAGCCGAAAGTTGTGGAGCATTCCGTCGGCCATTTCGTGCAAGCACTGATCGAGGCGGTGGTGATTGTGCTTGGCGTGAGCTTTGTCTCCTTGGGGATGCGTGCGGGTTTTGTTGTCAGCCTGACCATCCCGCTCGTTCTGGCCCTGACCTTTGTGTTCATGGAGGTCCTCGGGATCACGCTTCAACGGATTTCTCTGGGTGCGTTGATCATTGCACTGGGGCTTTTGGTGGATGATGCGATGATCGCGATTGAAACCATGATCTCGCGACTGGAACTGGGCGAGGGACGGCGGAAGGCGGCTTCTTATGCGTGGACGTCGATTGCTTGGCCGATGCTGACTGGGACGTTAATCACCACGGCGGGCTTTATCCCCATCGGCTTGAACAACTCGAATGCGGGTGAATATACGCGCACGCTGTTTTATGTGATCGCCATTTCTCTCGTGCTGAGCTGGATTGTTGCTGTGCTCTTTGCGCCGGTTCTGGGCGCGACCTTTCTGCCGAAAAAGTGGAAGCACGAGCATGGTGAGCCGGGTTGGCTGCGTCGTCGTTTTCATGTGATGTTGCGTCTGGCCATGCGGTTCAAGGTTGTTACAGTGCTCCTGACATTTCTGGTCTTCGGCCTGTCGGTCGTTGGTATGACCAAGGTGGAGCAACAGTTCTTTCCTAATTCAGACCGGCCCGAAGTGTTGGTCGATGTCACCCTGCGCCAGAACGCCAGCATCTATGCGACCGATAGCACGATTGCCGAGTTTGAAACCTGGCTGAAAGAGCAGGACGAGGCGGACTATTGGACCACATTCGTCGGCAGGGGAGCGCCGCGGGTGATCCTGACGCTTGAGGCGCTCACGCCGGGGCCGAATATCGGGCAGCTTTTGATCATGACACCGGATCTCGATGCGCGAGACCGTTTGATCGAGAAGGTGCGCAGCTATTCCGAAAAATTGCCCGGTGTCGAGTTCTACCCAAAAACATTCGAACTTGGCCCGCCCGTTGGAAAACCTGTGCAATACCGTGTCTCTGGTCCGGATTATGCCGAGCTCCGTGATCATGCGCGGGCTTTTGCGGCGGTGATCGCGCAAGACGAACGGCTTACCTCTATGGCGCTGGACTGGAACGAGCCGAGCCGCGTGGTTCGGGTCGATCTTGATCAGGCCCGTTTGCGCCAGTTGGGATTGACGCAATCCGACGTGGCGGGGGTGCTGTCTTCTCTGTTCGAAGGTTCGACCGTGACGCAAATCCGTCAGGATCGTGATCTGATCGACGTGGCCATTCGTGGGGCAGAGGACGACCGCAAAACGCTCGCAGCGCTCGAAAACCTGCAATTTGCCAACACCCAAGGCGTAGCCATCCCCTTGTCCTCCATTGCGACGCTGGACTGGGTGACGGAACAGCCGCTCATCCGTCAGGAAGACCGCGAACCGGTGATCACGGTGAAGGCTGCGATTGCCAATGATGATCTGCCGGCTACCATTGTCGATGATCTCGCCACGCGTGTTGCGGCCTTTGCCGCAGATCTGCCGCGTGGCTACACGGTCGAGGTGGGCGGCACGGTGGAAAGCAGCGCCGAGAGTCAGGCGCCGATTATGGCGGTCATGCCGGTTATGGTTTTGATCATCCTGACGCTTGCGATGATTCAGGTGCAGAGTTTCCGGCTGATGTTTGTGGTGATGGCCGTGGCCCCCTTGGGATTGATCGGGGTTGTAATTTCGCTTCTGGCTGCCAGTGCACCGATGGGCTTTGTGGCGCTCTTGGGGGTTCTGGCTCTGGTCGGTATCCTGATCCGAAACTCGATTATTCTCATTCAAGCCATCGAAGATTTGCGCCGCGAGGGGAAATCGCGCTGGGCGGCGGTGTTTGAGGCATCTGACAGCCGTGCGCGCCCGATCCTTTTGACCGCCGCAGCCGCATCTTTGGCTCTGATCCCGATTTCGCGTCAGGTGTTCTGGGGGCCGATGGCCTATGCCATGATGGGCGGGATCATCGCAGGGACGTTGATCACTCTGCTTTTTGCGCCCGCGCTCTATTGCATCGTGTTCGGGGTGAAGCCCGAGCCGGAGGCGAAAGGGTGAGCGCCATGTCAGAGACCTTGGACAAAGGACTGGATCACCGGACCCGTGTGGGGCAGGCGCGGCGTCAAAAGATGTTGGACCGGTTGATCGAGGCATCCGTCACGGTGTTTGCGGAACGCGGGCTGAACGGGACCGTCATCGATCATGTGGTGCGCTGTGCTGGCGTGTCGCGCGGCACGTTTTACAACTATTTCGATACGATTGAAGACGCACTGGAGACCGCGCGGATCGCGCTCGGACGTGAGGTGGTCCTGCTGGTCAACGATATGGTCGATGCAGAGCTTCCTCCCGCGAAACGCGTGGCGCTTTCATTGCATGTGTTCATAGAACTTGCCCGTCAGCACAGTCTGCTGCTGGAGTTCTCCGCCCGTCTAGGCAGGCACAGTTTCAGTTTCGGTTCTGTCCTTTGCCAGGTGGAGCCGGGGTTCCACGCCGACGGGGTCCAGTCCGGTGCGTTTCGTGATGTGCCGGAAGAATTGATTCTGGACATGCTGGAGGTTGGCACGATTGCTATTCTGGGGCGTGTCATGGCGGGTGAAGAGGTTGATGTAGAGGCGTTTGTGGCCGCGATGCTCCGCGTTTACGGCCTGGGTTTCGAAGAGTCGGTTGAGGCCGCCATGCGCCCCGATCCACTGGTGCTGCCCTCCATCCCTGACGATAGCCTTCTGGCGCGGGGGAGTGTGGCTTGGGCAAAGTCCCACCCCTAGCACGGTTTGCGGTCTTTGGTCCTAGGTCGCACCTTCTGACATTCGCGCTATGCCCTGTGCCAAGACCGTTGCGGCACGCACCCCGTCGATCAGTTTCACTCCGGTCTGATGCGATAAAGTGCCGTAATGGCTCGACATGCCAGCGCATCCCAGAATGACTGTTTTGGCACCATCGCGGCTCATGATCTGAATTTCCCAGGCCAGATGCTCCAGTGTTTCGGAGCGCCCTTCCTCGACATCGAGCACAGGGATGCCGCTCGCCCTGACCCCGAGGCTGCGTGCGGTAAAGCCTTGCTGCCGGATATTGGTTTCGATCACGGGGACAGAGACATCAAGCGTTGTGACGACGCCGAAGCGGTCGCCGGACAAAAGCGCCATATGATAGGCGGCCTGCCCGATCCCGATCACCGGACAATGGGCCGCCTCGCGCATTTCTTCGAGACCTGTGTCATCGAAACAGGCGATGATGATGACATCTACCGCCTCGGCTTGGGCCTGTGGCAGGAGGGCCAGTTGACCGGCAAGTGCGGCCGCGCCGTCTTCGGGCCCTTGGATGGCGGGCGGTCCGTCATGGTTGGTCCAGCCAAGAATCTCCGCCTCAGGCAACATTGCCCGCGCTGTGGCGACCACGCTGTCGGTCATTGCCTCGGTGGAATTGGGGTTGAGAAAGAGCAGCTTCACCTCACACACCTTTGCCCGCGTCTGAGCCGAACCGTGCGCGTCGTTTGCCCATGACCCAGACGGTCAGAAGAAACGCCCCGATGATCAAGAGCGAGAACAACGTGGTGAGCGTGCCAAGCGCGTAGATTACCGGTGTGGTGACATTGGTGGTCATGCCAAAGATTTCCAGTGGCAGAGTGTTGTAGGAGCCGGAGGTCAAAAGCGTGCGGGCAAACTCGTCATAGGACAGGGTAAAGCCGAACAGGGCGACCCCGATCAGGGAGGGTGCAATGATCGGCAGCACGACATAGCGCACGGTCTGCCACGGAGATGCGCCTTGGTCGCGGGCGGCTTCTTCAAAGGATTTATCAAAGCGGTTGAACACAGCAAACATGATCAGAAGCCCAAAGGGCAGAGTCCATGTGAGCTGGGATCCGAAGCCCGATGTCGCCCAGTGAATTTTCAGTCCGAACTGGTTGAAAATGAGCCCGACGCCCAGAGAGATCAGGATCGAAGGGATCACCAGCGAGGCGATGATGAGGTAGAACAGGATGCCGGAGCCGTAGAACCGTTTGCGAAAGGCAAACCCGCCCATCACCGATACGGTTACAGTGGTCACCATAACCATTAGCCCCAAGGCCAGAGACCGCCGGAACGCGCCCCAGATGTCACCGACAGCCTGTTCCATATAGAGTTCGCGGAACCAGTTCAAAGAGACGCCCCGCATCGGAAAGGTGAGTCCACCCTCTGGCCCCTGAAACGACAGGATGCCGATGGTGAGGGTGGGGCCGTAGAGAAACAGGATAAAGAGCGCGAAGAACGCGGTCAGCACATAGAAGGATTTGGTTCTCTTTTCCATCGTTCAAAGCTCCTTCCGGATGTCGACAAAGCGCAGGAGGATGCCGATGACGATCAGCACGGTGATCAGGAGGATCACGGCTGTCGCTGCGGCGGAGGGGTATTGCAAAAGCGCGATGTCATTGGAGATCAGCCGTCCTACATTGGCTTTTTGGGACCCAGACATGAAGCGCACGGTGATGAAGTCGCCCATCACAAGGGTCAGCACAAAGATTGTCCCGATCATGATGCCCGGCTTGGTCAGAGGCAAAATCACATGGATCAGGGTCTGAAATCCGCTCGCCCCGTTGTCGCGTGCTGCTTCGATCAGGCTGTGATCGATCCGCGTCATCGTGTTGAAAATCGGCACAACCATGAACAGCGTGTAAAGGTGCACGAAGGCGAGGATCACCGCAAAATCCGAATACAACAGCCATTCGAGTGGCTGGTCGATGATGCCCCAGGATTGCAGCGCACTGTTGGCGATGCCGTTGCGCCCGAGGAAGGGAATCCATGAGATCATGCGAATGATGTTCGAGGTCCAGAACGGGATCGTGCAGAGCAGGAATAGCGCGATCTGCATGGTCTGGCTGCGGATGTGAAAGGCCAGATAATAGGCGACCGTAAATCCGATTGCGAGGGTCATTGCCCATGTGATCAAGGCGTATTTGAACGTCGCAAAGAACACCTTGTAGGTCACGGGCGACCCGAAAAGGAATTGGTAGTTTTCAAGGGAAAAGGCGGGGATGATCGAAAATTCGGTCGCTTGCCAGAAACTCACCACCACGATGGTGATGATCGGGAGGATCAGAAATCCGATCAGGATCAGGGTGAGAGGTGAGGCCTGAAGCCAGCCCTGTATGTGACGGTTCTTGAGCATCGCGCGCCTTCTTTTTTCTCGGAATATCGCGGGGAGGAGGCGTGCGGACCCAAAGGCCCGCACGGAGAGAGGGGCACGCCCCTCATGTTATCAGGACGCGATGAATTCGTTCCACTTGCGGACCATATATTGGTTCTCGTCCATCACGGCGTTCCAGCAGGCGACATGGCCCATCCGGTCGTAGAAAGAGCCGCCGTCGCGGGTCTCGCCCGCCTGCGCCAGTGTGTCACCGGTGGGAGAGGTAATGATGTCGGTGGCTGGCTTGCCCTCGAACCAGTAGCCCCATTCGTTTTCCGTCATGAACTCTTTCGAGGTTTCCGGCACGGCAGAGTAATAGCCCTGACGCATCAGATAGCCGCCGACCCAGCCGGAGAGATACCAGTTGATGTATTCATAGGCCGCATCCAGCGCCATGCCCGACAGGTTCGCGGAAAGGCCAATGCCACCGCCCCAGCTGCGATAGCCCTCTTTGAGCGGTTGGTAGACGCAGGGAATACCACGGGACTTCACGGCGGTGATGGCCGGCGACCACATGGACTGGATCACCACTTCGCCGGAGGCCATGAGGTTCACGGATTCGTCAAAGGTTTTCCAGAAGGCGCGGAACTGGCCGTTTTTCTTGGCTTCGGTGAAGATCGCAAAGGTCTTGTCGATCTCCTCGCGGGTCATGTTGCCCTTGTCGCCATACTGGATTTCACCCATCGCCTCGCAGACCATGGCCATATCCATGATGCCGATGGAGGAAATGTCGAGAAGGGAGGCTTTGCCCTTGAATTCAGGGTTCAGAAGCTCGGCCCATGTCTCGATCGGACGCCCGATCAGATCGGGGCGGATGCCCAGCGTGTCGGCATTGTAGATCGTCGGGATCAGCGTCATCCAGTTGGTCTGTTCTGTGGCAAAGGTCTTGGAGCCTTCGCCTTCTACGAAACCGACGGTATGCGGCGCGGTGCCTTGGGCGAGTGTGCTTTCCGGCGTCAGGCGACCATCTTTGAAAATGCCGACGATCTTGTCGTAATTTTTGATCTTCGAGACATCCATGGCCTGGAGGTTGCCGGTCGGCCAGACCTTCTTACAAATCCAGTATTCAATGTCGGCGATGTCGAAACTGTCCGGCTGGGTGGCGGCACGCTGGGTCACGGAATCGGAATCCAGAGCGGTCATCTCAAGTGTAAACCCGAGGTCTTCTTTCACCTTTTGGCCGACGTCGTTGAGGTTGGACACACCGGTGCCGAACTGACGCAGGGTGATGTCTTTGATTTCCTGTGCCCAGACCATCGGGGCCGGAAGGGCAGAGGCCGCAGCGGCAGCCGCGCCGCCTTTAAGCACAGCACGACGGCTGTAACGCATTTTAGACATGAGGATAGTCCCTTGTTGGAAAGGTTGGTTGTTTAGGCTTGGAGGCGGTGTAGCCGCCCCTCGTCCCAGGCAAGGCGCACGGCATCACCCGGTTTTTTGGGAGAAAGGAAAAACTGTTCTTCAGGCACAAGGGTGAGCACTTCTTCGCCATTTTCGGTCATTGAAGTCATGGCCACATGCGCGCCCTGATATTCGACAGAGGTGACCGTGGCGGGCAATCCGGCCTCGCCCAGCAGAACCTCGTCGGCCCGCAGCGCCACTTTGGCTCCTTCCAGAGAAATCACGTTGTGACCGCCCATGAAACGGGCGACGAATTCCGTCTTCGGGGTGTTCCAGACTTCGCGTGTGGGTCCGGCCTGTTCAATCACGGCATTGTTCATCACTACGATCTCGTCGGCCAGCGCGAGGGCTTCATCCTGTCCGTGGGTCACATGCAGGAAGGTGATGCCCAACTCGCGCTGGATCCGTTTGAGCTCGGCACGTACTTTGATGCGCAGGAACGGATCAAGCGCCGACAACGGTTCATCCAGCAAAAGCACCCGCGGCTTTGTCACCAGCGCACGGGCCAAAGCGACGCGTTGCTGTTGTCCGCCCGAAAGCTGTGCAGGCAGGCGGTCCGCAAAATCGGTCATATGGACCAGCTCCAGCATCTCACCTGCGGCCTTGTTGCGCTCGGCCTTGTCGATACCCTTCATCCGCAGCGAAAAGGCCACGTTGTCGCGGACGTTCAGATGCGGAAACAGGGCGTAGCTTTGAAACATCATCGCTGTGCCCCGCTTGGCCGGCGGCAGGTGCGAAATGTCCAATCCGTCCAACAGGATGGAGCCGTCAGAGACGCTTTCATGACCTGCAATCATCCGTAGGGTCGTGGATTTTCCACAGCCGGAAGGGCCGAGCAGGCATACATATGTGCCGTTTCTGAACACATAATTGATTGAGTCCACGGCGGTGGTGACACCATAGCGCTTGGTCAGCGTCACAAGTTCAAGGTCTTTACCAGTGCGCATATCTCACCCGTTTTTGCGTTTCGATGTTTTAACGCTTGTCCGGTTTTCTGCGCAGGCGAAGCGTTTTTCGCGATTGCAAAGGGGCGGGTCACGAAATGCCTGTAGTTTGTGCGTGTCGTACATAAGAGTGCATTAATTATGCGCTAATTTTGTATACAATATCGTAAACAATATTATTTCCCCTCCACACTTGAGAATCGGACCTGAGGGCTGAAAGTGATCCGGTATCTAGTTTGAGGGATAAAATGATGCAGGGTCAGGCGGAGCAGCGCGAAAGTGGCAGCGCCAGAGTGGCGGAGAGCCTTGCGATGGCCATCCATGAACACCGCCTGTCTCCGGGCATGAAGCTTAGCGAAGACGAGGTCGGCGAAATATATGGTGTCAGTCGGACAGTTGTCCGCGCCGCATTGCAGCAACTGGCCCATGACCGGCTGGTGGAACTCAAGCGCAACAGAGGGGCTTTCGTTGCGCAACCCTCCGTGAAAGAGGCCCGTGAGGTGTTCGAAGCGCGCGCGCTTCTGGAGCCTCGCACCGCCAAATCCGCTGCGGAACGGGCGACGCCCGAGGACATCAAGGTTTTGCAAAACCACATTGATGAGGAGCATGAGGCTTTGGAGGCGGGCGATACAGGGCGGGCGCTGCATCTTTCAGGGATGTTCCATATCGAGATCGCGCGGATCGCCGACCAGACGACAATTGCGGATTTTATTACGCAGCTTGTCTCGCGTTCCTCCCTGATCATCGCTCTGTATTGGCAGCGGCGCACGGCGCTGTGCGAAAGCCATGCGCATGATGCGCTGATCAAGGCACTGGCCCGTCACGACGGCACGGCGGCGGAAGAGTTGATGCAGCATCACCTGCTGGACCTGTTGACCTCGCTTGATCTGCGCGACCAGCCCTCTGTGCCGCGCTCCCTGAAGGAGGCGCTCAATTGATCCTGCGCACCGCACAGAGCGAAGATGTTGCCGCCATGCTGGACTGGGCCGCCAGCGAAGGCTGGAATCCGGGGCTGGAAGATGCGGAGGCCTTTGCGCGTGCGGATGCTGACGGTTTCTTTGTGGCCGAGAAAAAGGGCGGCTTGGCGGCGGCGATTTCCGTGGTCAATCACAGTCCGGACTTTGCCTTTCTGGGGCTGTATATCTGTCGTCCGAAATATCGCGGGCGTGGTATTGGTCTCAAACTCTGGAGCCATGCGCTGGATCATGCGGGGGACCGAACCGTGGGGCTGGATGGTGTGGCTGAGCAACAGGCCAACTATGCTAAATCCGGCTTTGTGAAAACGGGAGAAACCATCCGCTTTGAAGGGCCTGTGCCGGATCTCGCCGTCGAAGGGCTGCGCCTTTTGGGGCCACGCGAGGCGGCCAATTTAGGGCAGCTTGATCTTTTGGCCAATGGTTTCTTGCGTCCGCGTTTCCTGTCCTCATGGCTCGTGAACACTGAGACGCGCTGCACTGTCGTGCTGGACGGCGCAGAAGGGCCGGTCGGTTTCGCCACTGCGCGGCTGTGTCAGGAAGGGTGCAAGGTCGGGCCGCTGATCGCGCCGACGGTGGAGGCGGTCTTGGCTTTGATGTTGGCTGCGACCCGTGCGCTGGGCCAGTCTCGTGCCATTCTCGATGTGCCGGGGGCGCAGGGCGGGTTCTGTAACACACTTGTGTCTCTGGGCTGGCAGGCCACGTTTGAAACCGCACGCATGTATCGCGGAGCGCCTCCTCAACCCGCTCATCCCGAAACCTTGTTCGGGGTAGCGACGCTTGAGCTTGGCTGATCTCTGCGGCTCTGCCATAAGGCGGGCCGAGGGAGGAATGCGATGTTCGATTTGGTGATTTTCGATTGCGACGGTGTCCTGATCGACAGCGAGGTGATTTCCGCGCGGTTGCTCATTGCCGAATTGGCGAGCCACGGTGTCGAGATTGACACGGCCTATGTGGCGCAGCACTTCTTGGGGCGCAGCTATCCGGTCGTGCTCAAGCAAATCCGCGAGGAGTTTGGCCTCACTTTGCCCGACGGTTTCGAGGCCGCGTATCGCGCCCGTCTGATCGCCGCGTTTCATAAAGAGCTACGACCCATTCAAGGGGTGCGAGAGGTGATCGCGCAGCTTGCGGTGCCCTATGCTCTGGCGACAAGTTCCAGCCCGCCACGGCTTGCGGAATCTCTCAAGATCGTCGGATTGAGCGAGTTGTTCGAAGGACGCTGCACCACCGCGTCCGAAGTGTCGCGCGGCAAACCTGCGCCGGATCTCTTTTTGTTGGCGGCGGAGAAAAACTGTGTCGCGCCAGAGCGTTGTCTGGTGATCGAGGATTCGGAGGCGGGTGTTCAGGCCGGCCTTTCTGCGGGGATGACGGTTTGGCGGTTTACCGGCGGAAGCCATCTGGCGGGGCTTGATCTCGACACGGGTGACGCGGCGCAACCGCACCGGACATTTGCATCTTATTCGGAATTCTTTCATGCTGACCGTCAGTTTTTGAAGGAGCATCCGGCACATGGCCAAGGGTAATTTGCACGCGGCATTCGACGACAGCGAGGTCTCGCCACGCGATCTTGCGGCGCGGGCGGCCTGGCTTTCATTCGTCGGCGGGATGACGCAGGACCAGATCGCGCAAGAGCTGGGCATTTCGCGCCAGCGGGCGCAGAGACTGGTTGCGCGGGCCTCTTCCGAAGGGCTCATTCGCGTGCGCATAGATCACCCGATTGCCCGCTGTCTCGAACTGGAGCGCGACCTGAAACGCCGTTTTAGTCTGGAGGCCGCTTGGGTCTCTCCGGGGATCGGGGCGGGGGCTGATCCGCTGAACGGGCTTGCGCCCTTTGTCGCGCCGGTGTTGGAGCGTTTGTTCGAAGATGAAACGCCCAAGGTGTTTGCCCTTGGCACGGGGCGGACGCTCAAGACTGTGGTGGATCACATGCGCACCACAGAAGGGGCGCATCACAAGCTGGTGTCCCTGATCGGCAATGTTGCACCGGATGGATCGGCCTCGTTTTATGAAGTCATCATGCGTCTGGCCGAAAAGACACGCGCGCGCCATTATCCGATGTCTGCACCGGTGGCGGTGCGGGATGCGGAGGAGTTGGCGCTTTATCGGTCTTTGCCGCATATCAAAGCCGCACGCAAACTCGCGCAATCCGCTGATCTGGCTATCGCCGGCATCGGTCAGATGGGCAATGATGCTCCGCTCTACATTGACGGCTTTCTGACGGCCGAGGAGTTGGCGGATTTGCAGGCCGCAGGCGGTGTAGGAGAGCTTTGCGGGCACATTTTTGACCGCGAGGGGCGGTATCTCGACCATCCGGTGAATCACCGCATGGTTGGTGTGCGCGTGCCCGAAGCCGAGATGCCAGTTTATTGTATCGGCGCGGGCAAAAGTAAGGTCACGGCCATGCGTGCTGCGCTGGGCGGGGGGCTTATCACGGGCCTTTTCACGGATGAGTGGACGGCCAACACCTTGATTTCAGAGTAGACTGAAGAGCGGCGAGACGGCTTGAAGAAAGCGTCTTGACAGATTTGTGTCGATAGGTGAGCATAAGTTCATGATACGGGCAAATGCTCAAGTCTAATGGGAGGATACCATGAATACGACTTTCCGCGCTCTTATGGGAGCGTGTGCACTCGGCGCACTTGCCACCGGTGCCACATCTGAAACCATCACCGTCGCGACTGTGAACAACGGCGACATGATCCGCATGCAGGGTCTGATGGATGATTTTTATGCCAAACATCCGGATATCGAAGTCGAGTGGGTGACGCTCGAAGAAAACGTGTTGCGCCAGCGTGTGACGCAGGATGTCGCCACCAAAGGCGGCCAGTTCGACGTGATGACCATCGGCACATACGAAGTTCCGATCTGGGGCGAGCGTGGCTGGCTGATGTCTTTGAACGACATGCCCGAAAGCTATGATGTAGACGATCTTCTGCCAGCGATCCGCGATGGCCTGACCGTCGAAGGCGAGCTTTATGCGGCACCGTTCTATGGCGAAAGCTCCATGGTGATGTATCGCACCGATCTGATGGAAGCTGCCGGTCTTGAGATGCCCGATGCGCCGACGTGGTCCTTTATCAAGGAAGCCGCAGCGGCCATGACCGATGAAGAGAATGAAATCTATGGCATCTGTCTGCGCGGCAAGGCGGGTTGGGGCGAGAACATGGCGTTCCTGACTGCCATGTCCAATTCCTACGGTGCGCGTTGGTTCGATATGGACTGGAAACCGCAGTTCGATAGCGAAGCATGGGCCAACACGCTCAATGACTATCTTGAGCTGATGAACAGCTACGGCCCTCCGGGCGCGTCAGGCAACGGGTTCAACGAAAACCTCGCTCTGTTCCAGACGGGCAAATGCGGCATGTGGATCGACGCGACTGTGGCGGCCTCTTTTGTGACCAACCCGAATGACAGCTCCGTGGCCGACAAGGTCGGTTTCGCTCTGGCACCTGACAACGGTCTTGGCCCGCGCGGCAACTGGCTGTGGGCATGGAACCTCGGTATTCCGGCGGGCACGAAAAAAGTCGATGCGGCAAAAGCCTTTGTCGAATGGGCCACGTCGAAAGAATACACCGCGCTGGTTGCGGGAAAAGAAGGCTGGGCCAATGTTCCTCCGGGCACACGCAAGTCGCTTTACGAAAATCCTGAATATCAGGACGTGCCTTTCGCCAAGATGACGCTTGAATCCATCCTTGCGGCTAATCCGAAGAAACCGACCGTGGACGAAGTGCCTTATGTCGGCGTCCAGTTCGTCGCGATCCCGGAATTCCAAGGACTCGGCACAGCTGTCGGCCAGCAACTCTCTGCGGCTCTTGCCGGACAGATCAGCGCCGAACAGGCATTGGAAAACGCTCAGAAACTCACAGAACGTGAGATGATGAAAGCCGGATACATCAAGTAACCTCCCCACTATGCGGGCCGGCCTCCTAAGTCCCGGCCCGCATTTTTCACTCAGACCTCCGAGGCATATCATGGCCACGAAACATTCCCGCATGAGCGCGCGTCTCATGATCTCCCCCGCTGTTCTCTTGCTGTTGGGGTGGATGCTTATCCCGCTGTCTATGACGCTCTATTTCTCATTCCTGCGCTACAACCTTTTGATGCCGGGAATGGAGGAGTTCACAGGGCTGACCAACTATCGCTACTTCCTGACCGATCCGGCGTTCTTCGCCGCGCTTTGGAACACGATTGCATTGGTGCTCGGTGTGCTGGCGGTGACGGTTGTTGGCGGTATCCTTCTGGCGCTTTTGCTGGACCAGCCGTTCTTTGGTCAGGGCATTGTGCGCATTCTGGTTATTGCGCCGTTTTTCGTCATGCCGACCGTATCCGCGCTGGTGTGGAAGAATATGTTCATGAATCCGGTGAACGGATTGTTTGCCCATGCGGCCAAGGCACTGGGGTTGCAACCTTTTGATTTTCTGTCCTCGGCGCCGCTGGCCTCGATCATCGGGATTGTGAGCTGGCAATGGTTGCCTTTTGCGACGCTGATCCTGCTGACCGCCTTGCAGTCTCTCGATCAGGAGCAACTGGAAGCCTCCGAAATGGATGGTGCACCGTGGATCAAGCGGTTCTGGTATATCATGTTGCCGCATCTGGCGCGTTCGATCACCGTTGTGATCCTGATCCAGACGATTTTCCTTCTGTCGGTCTTTGCCGAAATTCTCGTGACCACAAATGGCGGTCCGGGCACGGCGTCGACCAATCTCACCTACCTCATCTACATGCAGTCGCTTCTGCAATTCGATGTCGGGGGAGGCTCCGCCGGTGGTGTCGTTGCCATCATTCTCGCCAATATTGTTGCGATCTTCCTGATGCGGATGATCGGCAAAAACCTCGACGCGTAAGGAGGCGATCATGGCACGTACTGTTACGACCCAACGCAAACTCGTCACGACGGTCTTTGCATGGGCCATTGGCATCGCGATCTTTTTCCCGATCCTGTGGACCATCCTGACCTCGTTCAAATCCGAAGCTGTCGCGATTGCCGATCCGCCTGTCTGGTTCAACTTTGACTGGACATTGGAAAACTATGCAACGGTGCAGGAACGCTCGAACTATTTCCGGCACTTCATGAACTCGGTGATCATCTCGGTCGGTTCAACCCTTTTGGGGCTGATCATCGCGGTGCCTGCGGCATGGTCTATGGCCTTTGTTCCGTCCAAACGCACCAAGGACATCCTGATGTGGATGCTTTCGACCAAGATGCTGCCGCCTGTCGGTGTTCTGGTCCCGATCTACCTTCTGTTCCGCAACCTTGGGCTGCTCGATACGCAGGTCGGTTTGATTATCGTTCTGACGCTGATCAACCTGCCGATCATCGTCTGGATGCTCTACACCTATTTCAAGGAAATCCCCGGCGAAATTCTCGAAGCCGCGCGGATGGACGGGGCGACGCTGCGTTCGGAGATCATCCATGTGCTCACGCCTATGGCGATCCCCGGCATGGCCTCCACGGTGCTTTTGAACATCATCCTTGCGTGGAACGAAGCGTTTTGGACGCTCAACCTGACGGCGGCCAAATCCGCACCGCTCACAGCGTTTATCGCCAGCTATTCAAGCCCCGAGGGCTTGTTCTACGCCAAACTGTCGGCCGCCTCGACCATGGCAATCGCGCCGATCCTGATTATGGGCTGGTTCAGCCAGAAACAACTTGTCCGGGGTCTGACCTTCGGCGCTGTCAAATAAAGGAGACATCATGGGACGCATCACACTTGATAAAGTGCGTAAGGCCTTCGGCGATGTCGAAGTCATTCCGCCCCTGGATCTAACCATTGAGGATGGGGAATTTGTGGTCTTCGTCGGTCCGTCGGGCTGCGGGAAATCCACATTGCTGCGGCTGATTGCGGGGCTGGAAGATGTCTCCGACGGCCAGATCCGCATTGACCGTCAGGACGCGACCAACCTGCCGCCCGCAAAACGCGGTCTGGCGATGGTCTTCCAGTCCTACGCCCTCTACCCGCATATGTCCGTGCGCAAGAACATCGCCTTTCCGATGAAAATGGCGGGTCTGTCGCAGGAAGAGCAGGAGCGCCGGATCGAAGCCGCCGCGAAGGCGTTGAACCTCACCGATTATCTTGACCGCAAACCCGGCCAGCTTTCGGGCGGTCAACGGCAGCGGGTGGCAATCGGACGGGCCATTGTGCGCGAACCGGCGGCTTTCCTGTTTGACGAGCCTTTGTCGAATTTGGACGCCGCGCTGCGCGTCGGGATGCGGTTGGAGATTTCCGAGCTGCACAAACGTCTTGCCACCACGATGGTCTATGTGACCCACGATCAGGTCGAGGCCATGACAATGGCTGACAAGATCGTTGTGCTGCGCGCAGGACATATCGAACAGGTCGGCTCGCCGCTGGAACTCTATAACACCCCCCGCAATGTCTTTGTGGCGGGCTTTATCGGGTCTCCGAAGATGAACCTGATCACAGGGCCGGAAGCGGAGAAACACGAGGCGACGACCATCGGCATCCGTCCCGAACATCTCGGAGTTTCGACCGAGAGCGGGGAGTGGAAAGGGGTGATCGGCGTGTCTGAACACCTCGGTTCCGATACGTTCTTCCATGTGAATATCGAAGGGTTCGGTGAGCCTCTGACCGTGCGGGCCTCAGGTGAAGTGTCTTTGTCATACGGGGACACGATCTGGCTCACGCCCAACGCCTCCAACCTGCACCGCTTTGATGCAGAAGGGCTTCGGATCGCTGACTGAAGTCCACCACATGCATTGAGGAACACATCATGAAGCTATCGAACGAGACCCTCAAGGACTTGCCGGAGACTGTCCTGCGTCCCGAATATGATCGGAGCAAACTAACGCCGGGTATTGTGCATATCGGGCTTGGCAATTTTCACCGAGCGCATCAGTCGTGGTATTTGCACCGGCTGATGCAACAGGGCTTGGCGCAGGATTGGGCTATCATCGGCGCGGGCGTGCGGCCCTACGACGAGACCATGCGCCGGAAAATGGCGGCGCAGGACTATCTGACGACGCTCATTGAGCTGGACCCTGCCGGTTCAAAGGCCGAAGTGGTCGGCGCGATGATTGATTATGTTCCGGTCGTAGACGGTAACGGGGCACTGATCGAACGCATGGCACAGCCGGATATCCGCATTGTCGCGCTCACCGTGACTGAAGGTGGCTATTATATCGATCCGGCGACTAAGGGCTTCGACGCTGCCCATCCGGATATTGTTCACGATGCTGCCAATCCTGAGCACCCGCGCACTGCGTTCGGGGCCATCGTGGCCGCGCTGAAACTGCGTCGGGATCGCGGGATCGGGCCATTCACAGGGCAGTCGTGCGACAATCTTCTGGGCAATGGTCATGTGCTGCGTCAAACGGTGGTGTCTCTGGCGCGGCTGTCCGATCCCGAGCTTGCGGACTGGATCGAGACGCATTGCACCTTCCCCAACGCGATGGTCGATTGCATCGTGCCCGCGACCGGTCCGAAGGAGTTGGAGCTGGTCAAAGAGTTCGGCATTGAAGATATGGTGCCCGTTACTCACGAGAATTTCCGGCAATGGGTGATCGAGGACAATTTCTGCGCAGGCCGTCCCGATTGGGACAAGGCGGGCGCGACATTTTCTGATAATGTCCATGCCTATGAGACGATGAAAATCCGTATTCTCAATGGCGGGCATCAGGTGATTTCGGCAGCAGGAGACTTGTTGTCGGTGGAGACGATCTCCGGCTGCATGACGCATCCCTTGATCGCGGGGCTGTTCGAGAAGGTCGAGCGCGAAGAGATCATGCCGCATGTTGCGCCGGTGCCGGAGTTTACGCCGCAAACCTATGTGGCGCTGATCAAAAAGCGGTTCTCCAACCCGAAGATTGTCGACACGACACGGCGCGTGGCTTTTGACGGATCCTCGCGTCATCCGGGGTTCCTTGTGCCTTCCATTCGGGCCTGTCTCGACCGTGGAATGGGCGTGGAAGGTCTCGCGCTCGTCTCTGCGATCTGGGCGCGGTATTGTCTCGGCGTGCGTGAGGACGGAAGCACCATCGAGCCGAATGACCCCTTCTGGTCGGATGTGACCGCGCTGGCAGCCAAAGCCAAGGATACGCCGGAAGCATGGCTGTCCATGCGCCACATCTATGGCGACCTTGGCGATGATCCGCGCTTTGCAGACAGTTTTACACGCTGGCTGTCGATGATCTATGACACAGGGCTGGAAGCTACGCTGGGCGCTTACTTGGCCTGACCGCGCACCAGTCGGACCAGATTGGCAACCACAAAGAGCAGGGCCCCGACGCAGACAATCGTGGGCCCTGTTGGCGTGTCAAACGTGAAGGCGCTTTGGATGCCGCCCAGAATTGACAACATGCCGATGACCATTGCGATCACAGCCATGCGTTCCGGCGTGCGGGCAAAGGCGCGGGCGCTGGCCGCAGGGATCAAAAGCATGGCCGCAATCAACAGCGTGCCAACCACCTTGATCGCCACAGCAACGACAAGCGCCAGCGCCAGAGACAGAATGATCTGTTCGCGTTTGGGGGAAATGCCGGAGGCATAGGCCAGATCGGGGTTGAGTGTTGCCGTCAACAGAGCGGACCACCGCCAGTAAAGAAGCCCGACAACCAAAAGCGCGCCGAGCCAGATCACCACAAGGTCGCTACGCCCGACAGCCAGAATGTCGCCAAAGAGATAGGCCATCAGATCGACCCGCACACTGGGAACAAAAGAGACGGCCACGAGGCCAAAGGCCAGCGAACTGTGCGCCATAACACCGAGCAGCGTGTCCATCGCAAAGCCGCGCCCCGCAAGCGCGGAAACCGTCACGGCCATGATGAGCGCCACGGACAGAACGCCTGCGAAAATCGAGATGTTGAAGGTCAGAGCCAGGGCCACGCCCAAAAGTGCCGCGTGGGCAGTGGCATCGCCGAAATAGGCCATGCGCCGCCAGACCACGAAACAGCCCAGAGGGGCCGCAGCGATCACCAGACCAAGTCCGGCCAGAACGGCGCGGACAATGAAATCATCCAGAAGGCTCATGCGTTTTCCTCATGCGAATGATCGTGATCGCAACCGTCATGATCGTGTGTGTGTTCGTGGCGGTAGAGCGCCAGTGCGCCATGTGTGCCTGTGCCAAAGAGCGCACGGTATTCCGGTGCGGAGGCCACATGCTCCGGTGCGCCGTGACAACAGACATGCCCGTTGAGGCAGATCACCCGATCAGAGGCGGCCATGACAACGTGAAGTTCGTGCGAAACCATCAACACGGCACAACCCTTTTTGTGCCGTAGCGTTTCGATCTGGCTGTAGAAATCGGCAGAGCCGGGCTGGTCGAGACCCTGCGTGGCTTCATCGAGAATGAGAAGATCAGGCTCCATCAAGAGCGCACGCGCCAGAAGCACCCGTTGGAATTGTCCGCCGGAGAGCGAGGTCATTTGATGCTGGCACAAATGTCCCGCCCCGGCGTCTTCAAGCGCGGCATGGGCGGCGGCATCGCTCACCCGCTTCGGAAGTGACAGGAACCGCCGCACGGTCAGGGGGAGGGTCGGATCGATATGCAGCTTTTGCGGCACATAGCCGATCTTGAGACCTTTTTGGCGTGTGACCTGACCGGTTTGCGGTGTCAACGCACCAATGATCACGCGCAACAGCGTCGATTTTCCCGAACCGTTCGGCCCGACAATGGTGACGATTTCTCCGGTATCGATATGAAGCGACACCTGATCGAGAACCTGCCGCCCGCCAAGGCTCAGGCTTACGTTATCTACGGAAACAAGGCTCATTTCGCGGCGTCCGTGATGCAATTCGGGCAGGTGCCTTCGGCCTCAAGAACGGCTTTGCTGATGTGAAACCCTGTGGTTTCCGCGATCTGGCTCAGAAGGCTGTGGGAAGGATCGGTCTCGGCCTCCGCCACCGCGTTGCAACTGGTGCAGATCAGGAAGGCGGGCGTGTGGATGTCACCGGGATGGGCGCAGGCGATGAAGGCGTTGAGCCGTTCGATTTTGTGCGCCAGCCCGTGTTTTGTCAGGAAGTCGAGCGCGCGATAGGCCACGGGTGGCTGGCTTCCGAACCCGTCCTCAGCTAGCCGCGCGAGCACATCATAGGCCCCGAGCGCGCGGTGTTCTTCGAGGAGAATTTCCAAAGTCCGTTTGCGCACGGGTGTCAGTTGCAGGCCCGCCTCACGGCAGGAGCGGTCCGCTTCGGCGACAGCATCGGCGACACAGTGGCTGTGATCGTGTTTGTGAAATCCGATCGGGTTGGGGTCCATGACAATTCTCCGTGCTGACAAGACGTGCAGGGTATTGCCTGCGCGACAGAGGGTATTGATATGTTATCACGTCTGCTATATCAAGCCCGAGACGTGATAACATAACACAAACTTCGAGGCTACAATGACTCTACGTTCCTCCCTCCTTTTTGCGCCGCTGCTTGCCGGCGCGCATTTCGCACAGGTTGCATCGGCACAGGCCGAGGTGCCCAATGTCGTGACCGATATGGCTCCGATCCAGTCGCTTGTCATGCAAGTGATGGGGGATCTCGGAACGCCTGACGTGTTGATGCCACAGGGCACGTCTCCGCATGGCTATTCCCTGCGCCCGTCAGAGGCAAAGGCCGTGCAGGATGCGGATGTTGTGTTCTGGACCGGCCCGCAGATCGAGCCGTGGCTCGAAGACCTGATTGACGAGATCGGTCAAAATACCCGCTCCGTTCCGCTGACCGAGGTTGAGGGCGCGACACTATTGGATGTGCGTGCAGGCGCAACCTTTGAGCGCCATGTGCATGATCACGATGAACATGCGCACGACGAGCATGATGACCACGATGATCATGACGATCACGACCATGATGCCCGCGATCACGATGCGCATGAAGACCATGGCCATGATGACCATGACCACGAAGATGCCCACGAGGACCATGGCGATCATGACCACGATGCGCACGAAGAGCATGAAGAGCACGCGCATGACGACCATGATCATGACGACCATGATGGCGCGGACGGCCACGCTTGGCTGGACCCGATGAATGCGCATGTCTGGCTGGGCGCGATTGCAGAAGAACTGGCCGAGCTTGATGCAGAGAATGCTGCAACCTACCGCGCCAACGCCGCATCGGCGCAAGAGGCACTGGATGCGCAAATCGCCGAGATCCAAACTGAACTTGCCCCGCTTTCCGATATGAAATTCATCGTCTTCCACGATGCCTACCAGTATTTCGAGAACCGTTTCGGCCTGTCTGCGGCTGGGTCGATCTCGATCGGGGATGCCTCGGCTCCGAGCCCTGCTCGGATCAAGGAGGTTCAGGACAAGGTGAAAGAGATCGGCGTTGATTGCGTCTTTGCCGAGCCGCAGTTCAATGCGGGTCTTGTGAAGACTGTTCTTGATGGCACTGACGCCCGTTCCGAGGTGATTGATCCTCTGGGTGTGACGCTGACTCCGGGGGCGGATTTCTATGCCGCGTTGATGGATGAAGTGGTGAATTCTTTCAAGGCATGCGCTGGCGAGTGACCTGAAACTCTAAGCGATGGATGAAAAAAGGGCGCGAGGCGAGGTCTCGCGCCCTTGTTTGTGCGGATGGGGGGCTTTACATCCATGAGCATGACAGTGCGCATCCCTTTTTGTAAATCGGCCCCTCGGGTCAATGTTATTCGCCTCAATGGCGCGATCATGACCCGCCAAGGCGGATTGAATGACCAAAGCCTTGCCCCCGCAATCGAGCGCGCCTTTTCCAAAGGCAAGCCCTCCGCCGTGGCGCTTTCGATCAACTCGCCAGGCGGCTCTCCGGTGCAGTCTTCGCTCATCGCCGCGCGTATTACGCGGCTGGCGGCGGAGAAAGAGATTCCGGTCTATGCCTTTGTCGAGGATGTCGCGGCGTCGGGCGGCTATTGGCTGGCCTGCGCTGCCGACAAGATATTCGTGGACACAAGTTCGATCGTCGGGTCCATCGGCGTGATCTCGGCGGGTTTTGGCTTTGACCAGTTCATCTCGAAACACGGGATCGAGCGGCGGGTCTACACCTCCGGCAAATCGAAAAGCCAGATGGATCCGTTCCGGCCGGAGAACCCCGAAGACGTGGCGCGGATCAAGGCGCTTCAGGAAGACATTCATGAGGCTTTCATTGCCCATGTCACCGCCTCCCGTGCCGAGCGGCTCTCCAAAGAAGTCGAGCTTTTTGACGGGGCGTTCTGGACAGGTGTGAAAGGCGTTGACCTCGGTCTGGCCGACGGTATTGGCCATCTGGTTCCCAAGATGAAAGAAATATACGGCGATAAAGTGCGGCTTCCGGTTTTCGGACCGAAACGCCCTCTGCTGCGTCGTTTCGGTGCCCAGCTTGCATCCGGTTTGACCTCGCAGGTTGAAGAACAGGCGCTTTGGGCGCAGTTCGGGCTCTGACATCATGATTTTCAAGGTCATCAGCGTTTTCCTGATTTTCATGATGGCCTTGGCCATATTCGGTCGCCTGCGTTTTCCCGGGCAACAGAAACTCAAAGATATGAAATGCCCCCGCTGCGGGCGTTACAGGATAGGCAAAGGCGCTTGCGCCTGTGAGAAGGGTAAACCCTGATGGATTTTGTTTATGCGATTGCGGGTCTGGTGCTTTTGCTGGTGGCCGGTGATATGTTGGTGCGAGGCGCGGTAAACCTGTCCTTGCGGCTCGGGATTCCTGCGCTGATCGTGTCTTTGACTGTGGTGGCTTTCGGCACCTCTGCGCCGGAATTGCTTGTGTCGATCTCTGCAATCTTTGATGGCGTGCCGGGGCTGGCGCTCGGGAATGTTGTCGGCTCGAATACGGCCAATGTTCTGTTGGTGCTTGGGGTGCCGGCGTTGATCTCGACGCTTCATGTGATCGATAATTCCACCCGTGCCTCCTATCTCCAGATGATTGGCGCGACGGTGGTTTTTATCCTTCTGGCGTTCAGGGGGAAATTCGACTGGATCGCCGGTATCGTTCTGTTGGCTGCGCTCTTTTCCATGATTGGACACGCCGTTTACGAGGCGCGCTGCCACCGTGCCGCCCAACGCGAGCTTGATCTGGAAGAGGTGGAAGGGGCTGACCCCGATATGCCGTGGATCAAGATCGCCGGTTTCCTCATCGCCGGTTTGATCGGTTTGCCTTTGGGCGCCAATATTCTGGTTGAATCCTCCACAAATATTGCCCGTGACTTCGGTGTGTCCGAAACGGTGATCGGCCTGACGCTGGTGGCTTTGGGCACCTCCCTGCCAGAACTGGCGACCACGGTGATGGCCGCGCTGCGTAAACAGGCGGATGTGGCTTTTGGCAATGTCATCGGTTCGAATATGTTCAACCTTCTGGGGATCATCGGCGTGTCGAGCCTTGTTGGTGCATTGCCTGTCGAAGCCGGATTGATGCATTTTGACATTTGGGTGATGTTCGGTTCTTCCGTCCTTCTCGGCCTGTTTGTGCTGAAACGTATTGATATCACCCGAATTTGGGGTGTTGCTCTCTCTGCTCTATATATCCTCTATGTGTTGGCGGTATTGAGCTGAGGAGAGGCCTCGAATGGCGGAGAAAAAGGCGCTTGTGACAGGGGCCGCGCATCGACTTGGTCGGGCGATGGCATTGTCTTTAGCGCAAGACGGTTTCGATGTGGCCGTGCATTGCAATCACTCTGTTGAGGCCGCCGGAACGCTTGTGGAAGAACTGCGTGCTATGGGGCGGCAATCCTCTGTGCTTAAAGCCGATCTCCTGGATGAGGCGCAGGTGGAGACTCTGGTTCCGCGTGCGGTTGATGCTTTGGGCGGGCCTTTGTCTCTTCTGGTGAACAACGCATCGATTTTCGAGGAGGACAGCCTTGCCTCCGCGACGCGTCAAAGCTGGGACCGGCATATGGAAAGCAATCTACGTGCGCCGTTTGTTTTGCTTCAGCACTTCGCCGCCCAAGCGTGTGAACCGTTGATGGAAGAGGGCGAGCGTCCTCTGGCGCGGGCGATGGTCGTTAATATGATAGACCAGCGGGTGCGCAAGCTCACGCCACAGTTCATGAGCTACACCTTGGCAAAATCTGCACTTTGGACCCTGACCCGAACGGCGGCACAGGCGCTTGCGCCCAAGGTGCGTGTGAATGCGATCGGGCCGGGGCCGACTCTGAAAGGGGCGCGTCAATCGGAGGCGGATTTTGAGAGCCAGCAAAAAGCCACGATTTTGCAGCGCGGGGCTACCCCTGAGGATGTCTGTGCGGCGCTACATTATCTGATCGGTGCGCGCTCTGTGACGGGGCAGATGATCTGTCCTGATAGCGGGCAACATCTGGCATGGGAGACGCCTGATGTCGGGGGCTTGGAGTGAACTTAAGGTAGAGTGTAGCCAAAAGTTTTGCACGTCCCGCGATTTTGTTTCATTTGCGTTACTAAAATGTAAACAAATTCAATGATTTGCAGGGGTGATAAAAATATATCATTTAAAAACAATGGCTTGAAAATGTGTTTATTTTTTGGGCAAAGTCCGGAATGTACATGAAAACAAGGAAAAAACGCAGTTCTCTAAAACTTATCTTCAGGGTTATCCACAGGAATAGTGGATGAGTTTCCTCTTGCCCCCAAAGCGATAAGGTTGCAGCCAGAGCGGGAATCGGAGGCGGATCCATGAGCGACGAAACAACGACATCACAGGGCGGCCCTGAGGGCAAAGACATCCCGCGCGGTCACAAGGTGATCGAGGGCTATCTGCGTATGCTCGACGGCTCTCCGGGGGTCTACCGGATGCTCGATCCGGAGCATAACGTGCTCTATGTCGGCAAAGCGAAGAACCTGAAAAACAGGGTCTCGAACTATGCGCGTCCGCATGGTCATTCCGCGCGGATCGCAAAGATGATTTCCGAAACCTCGCAGATGATGTTTCTGACCACACGGACGGAGACCGAGGCGCTGCTTTTGGAGCAGAACCTCATCAAGCAGTTGAAGCCGCGTTACAACGTGCTGCTGCGTGACGACAAAAGCTTTCCGAATATCATGGTGACAAAGGACACGGATTTTCCGCAGATCGCCAAACATCGCGGAGCGCGCAAGCGCAAGGCATCCTACTACGGTCCGTTTGCCTCCGCGTCTTCGGTGAACCGCACGCTCAACCAGCTTCAGAAAGTCTTTCTGCTCCGGAACTGTTCGGATGCGGATTTCCAGTCCCGCACGCGTCCCTGTCTACAATATCAGATCAAACGCTGCACTGCGCCCTGCGTTGGCTATATCTCAAAGGAGGGTTATGGCGCGCTCGTTGCAGAGGCGGAGCGGTTCTTGCAGGGGCGGAATACGGAGCTTCAGGAAAAACTGGCGCTTGAGATGCAAGAGGCCTCGGATGCGATGGAGTTTGAGAAGGCGGCGGGGCTGCGTGACCGTATTCGTGCGCTGACCAATGTGCAGACGGCGCAAGGCATCAACCCGCGGACCGTGGGCGAGGGCGATGTGATCGGGTTGCATATGGAGAGCGGGCAGGCTTGTGTGCAGGTCTTCTTCATCCGTGCGCATCAGAACTGGGGCAACAAGGATTTCTATCCGAAAACCAACGGGGCCGAGGCCGAAGAGGTGCTCGCCAGCTTTATCGGGCAATTCTACGAGAAACGCGAGCCGCCGCGTCAGCTTATCCTCTCCCATGACATCGAGGAACGTGAGCTTCTGGCCGAGGCCTTGTCGGAGAATGCAGGCAAGAAGGTCGAGATTCTCGTCCCGCAGCGGGGAGAAAAGCATGAGCTTGTCGCCTCGGCCCTGCGCAATGCGCGTGAAAGTCTGGGCCGAAAAATGTCCGAAAGCGCGGCACAGGAGAAATTGCTTGTGGGTCTCAAAGAGGCATTCGACCTGCCGCGTGTGCCGCAACGCATCGAGGTCTATGACAACTCGCATATTCAGGGTGCCCATGCGGTCGGAGCGATGATCGTGGCGGGGCCTGAAGGCTTCATGAAGAACCAGTATCGCAAATATGACATTCGCGGTGACGACATCACGCCGGGCGATGATTTCGGCATGATGAAAGAGGTTCTGACGCGCCGGTTCAAACGCCTGCTCAAAGACGATCCGGACCGCTCGAAGGGGCTGTGGCCCGATCTGTTGCTGATCGACGGGGGAGCAGGGCAGGTGTCTGCGGTCCACGAGATCATGAAGGAACAGGGCGTGACCGACATTCCTATGGTCGGTGTGGCCAAGGGTATTGATCGCGATCAGGGGAAAGAGGAATTTCACCGTATCGGCCACCGCGTCATGGCACTCCGGCGCAATGATCCTGTGCTTTATTTCATCCAGCGCCTGCGCGACGAGGCGCACCGTTTTGCCATTGGCACTCACCGCGCGAAACGCTCGAAGGCCATCGGGCTCACGCGGCTGGATGATATTCCGGGCGTGGGGGCGATGCGCAAACGCGCACTGCTGGCGCATTTCGGATCGGCCAAGGCGGTGGAGGGGGCGAACCTCGCGGACTTGAAGGCTGTGGACGGAATTTCAGAGAAAGTGGCCCAGACGGTCTACGACTTCTTCCATGAGAACGGGTGAGGGGGTATGGAGAGAATATGACATGGAATCTACCGAATATTCTCACCGTCTTCCGGCTGCTTTGCGCGCCGGGTGTCGCGCTCGTGTTTCTCGTTCTGCCACGTCCGGTTGCGGACTGGGTGGCGCTGATCCTCTTTGCCTCGGCCTCTATCACCGATTTTCTCGACGGGTATCTGGCGCGGAAATGGGACCAGATGTCGAAATTCGGTGCGATGTTGGACCCGATTGCGGATAAAGCGATGGTGGTCACGGCGATTGCAGTGCTGACCATGTTGCATGGCGTGAATCCTCTGATCGTGATCCCTGCCGCTTTCATCCTGTTGCGGGAAACCTTTGTCTCCGGCTTGCGCGAATTTCTGGGAGATACGGCCGGAACGCTCAAGGTGACGAAACTTGCCAAGTGGAAAACCACGGCCCAGATGGTCGCCATCGCTGTGCTTTTTGCCTATGGCGCGACCGCTTCGGCGCCGCTGTTCACGCTTGGTTTGCTGATTTTCTGGATTGCAGGGATTTTGACCGTGATCACAGGTTGGGACTATCTGAGCAAAGCCATGCCGTATTTGCGAGATCACCATGAAGATTGATGTGTTGTATTTCGCTTGGGTGCGCGAGCGCATCGGTGAGCCGCGCGAGACGGTCGAGACTTCTGCGGCGACAGTGATGGATTTGGTTGACGAGTTGAAAGCGCGCGAGCCGCGCTATGAGCTTGCGTTTTCCGATCTTAAATCCCTGCGTGTGGCGGTGGATCAGGAATTGACGGAGTTCGATGCACCGCTTGAGGGCGCGCGCGAAGTGGCGTTCTTTCCGCCGATGACAGGTGGCTGAGATGAGCGTCTCTGTTCAGTCCGAGGATTTTGATCTTGCTGACGTGCTGAAAGGTTTCGGCAAAGAGCCGAACACCGGTGCAACGGTGAGTTTTACGGGGCTGGTCCGCGATGACACCGGCACGCTTGATCACATGGAGATCGAACATTATCCCGGTATGTGTGAGGCCGCGATCACCAAGATTGCCGAGGAGGCCACCGCGCGTTGGGTGCTCACGGATTGTCTTGTGATCCATCGCTACGGCAAGCTGCGTCCCGGAGACCAGATCATGATGGTCGCCACCGCTGCCCGACATCGGGTCGAGGCGTTTGAGGCGGCTGAGTTTCTGATGGATTACCTCAAGTCCCGTGCGCCGTTCTGGAAAAAAGAAGTGACGCGGGACGGTGCCGATTGGGTGGCCGCGAAAGATGCGGATGAGGATGCTTTGAACCGGTGGTGAACCGCCAAACCTTTGGGAAAATCAAGATGACCGAGAACAAACGAATTGCGCTGTCGAGTGATCACGCCGCTATCGAACTGCGCCAGGCGATTGCCAAACATATTGCCGAGCAGGGCTGGGAAGCGGTGGACATTGGTCCGACCACGCCCGAGAGCACCCATTACCCGATCCACGGCAAAGCGGCCGCAGAGCTTGTGGCGTCTGGTGACTGTGCGTTGGGGATTATTGTTTGCGGCACAGGGCAAGGGATCATGATGGCTGCGAATAAGGTGGAAGGCATCCGTTGTGGTGTATGTTCCGAGACTTTTTCGGCCCGTATGATCCGGCAACATAACAATGCCAATATGCTGGCACTTGGAGCGCGTGTTGTGGGCGAGGGGCTGGCACTTGATATTGTGGACGCCTATCTGAATGCCGAATTTGAAGGCGGACGTCATGCGACACGCGTTGATATGATCGAAGCGCCAAAAGCGTAACGACATTGGCAACAAAAAAAGGACACGTCTCTCTTGTTGTGAGGGGCGTGTCCTTTTTTTATCTATAGGCTGAGATATCTGAGAGAGTGTCAACTCGCGTTTGATTTCTCGATATAGGCGCGCAACTCTTCGGCTTCCTGACGTGCCTCGCGCAATCCGTCCATAGCGGCCCGCAGTTCGGCTTCGGTCTGGTTGGCCTGATTGGTCAGTTCGGATTCACGTTGCTGGTAGTAGGCTATCGCCTGATCGCGCTGTTCTTCCGCTTCGTGCAATTGCTGTGCCATTGTGTCGAGATCGTTCATCTCGCCCTGTCCCACATGCACAAAGCGATGCATCAGCCAATGGGCAAACCAGCCCATCAGAAAGGCGATGAAAAGCACAATCGCCGTGGCGATGATCAATTCGGTTCTGTTCATTCCGTTTCCCCGTCCTCAGCAACGGAAGCCGCATTTTCCCCCTGCGACCCGTCTTCTGTTTCTGTGTCCCCTGCCTGCGCGTCCTCACCATCCGAGGCACTTGCGTCAGGCGTTTGTGTGTCTTCGGCATTGAGCAATTTGAACTCGATCCGGCGGTTTGCCTCGCGGCCTTCTTCGGTGCCGTTGTCCGCGATGGGCTGGCTTTCGCCATAGCCTTTGGCGGTAAAGCTGACACCGGCCACACGGCGCATCAATAGCCCGTCGAGCACGGAATTGGCGCGCTGGGTCGAGAGGTTGAGGTTCATCACCTCGCCGCCCTGGCTGTCGCTATGTGCACCGATTTCCATTTCGATATCTTCGCAATCTTTTAACACCTCTGCGATCTTGTCGAGCGTGTCGTTGGCTGCTGCATTCAACTCGATAGAGCCGGGATCAAACACGATTTTGTTGGCGGCAATCTGTGCGTTGGCCCGCTCTACACATTCCTGCGGCGTAGGCAGGTTGAGGATCGGATCGAGCTTGCGCACATAGGTCACGTCGATTTCGAAGGGCGCACCGTCGCCCAGCTTTTCGGACAGGAGACCTGCAATTTCCGCTTTGGCATTCTCGTTCCCGGTTTCGCCGCGAATGCTCACTAGGTCTGCGGTCATGGTGGCGGAGCCGCGGTTCAATTCGGCAAGGGCCTCAATCGCCGCCATAGCGCGCAGGGCCCAGCCCTCCGGCAGATCATTGTCCACCCGCATTGCGGAATAGACCGAATGGCTGCCAAATGCGGCCTTGGCCAGAGCTTCCGCTGCCGCTTGGCTGCGTTCATCAGGGATGCGCCCGCGCAGTTGCGTTTGACCTTCGGGGGAACGGATTGCGATGAATTCGGGGCGGTCGTCTTCCTCGGCCACGGCTTCGGACTGAAGCAGCGCGCTGTGCAGGGTGAAGGTGGCGGGCAGGTCGGCTTCCAATTCGCCGACGACCTTGTCGAATAGGGAGGAGGAAGTGCCCTCTGCGGCGATCAGGCTGACATCACCGTCGGAATAGGTGATGCTGCCTTGCCCCAGTTCCTGAAGGGCGCGCATGCCGGTCTCGACCGCAGCGGCCCATTGCGACGAGGGGGAGCCGAGCCCGATTGTGCAGCTCGGGTCTTCGATCCCTGCCGATTTGGCCGCGGCCAGAATACGGGCATGATCCGCCGACGTTTCCGCCACGCAGGCATCAAAGCGCGGGCCATTTTCATCTATGAGAAAGCGGACGGTAAAGGGCGTGATGACCGGACGTGGCGCGGCAACATCAATGGCCACGGGAAGCGTATCTGGCAACGCCTTGATGAGTTTCTTCTCGAAGGCGGCTTTTTGTTCCTTGCTGTCAGCCAAAGCGGTGAGGGTGATTCCGTCTGCCGCAATGGAAATCTTGGAACGCGGCAAAAGCCCGATGGCTTCGCGTCCGAATTTTGTAGCGTCCCCCCAGTTTTCCGGCACCGGATAATCGGCCTGTTCCATCAGATCGGCAACAGAGCCCGTGCCGCTGGACTTCTTCAGATCGGCTACAAACCCCTCGCGGTCCCAGTCGCTCGGCACCAGACCGATCAGCGAAATGCCACTGTCATTGCGCAGGATTTCGATGGAAAAGCGAGGGGCGGGAATGGCCTCTTGCTGGACCACATTCATTACATTGATGACGCGGGCCGGATCGACCACATGGCCGGCGGCACGCTGGGCGGCCAGCTGGGTCTGCTCATCGGGGGCTGTGCCGGTCAGAACGATTTGCAACCCGTCGCCTTGGACATCGACCCAGTCATAGCCGCGCATTGTGAGTTGATTTTCCACGGCCTTGGTAGATGTGTTTTCGATCACACGGGCACCGATAGCGGCACCTGCGAGGCTCATCACGAGGCCGGCAAGGAAAATGGCGAGGACGGGTAGAAAATTTGCAATACGCATCAGGGAACGAGACGCCTGTTTTGGACTTTGTCTTTTGTCTTAGGGGGTTCAGCCCTACGCTGCAATCAAAGGAAGATTGCGATGGCAAGAAATAGCGCAGCCAGAAGTCCCGTGTTGCGGTTGGAGCGGAACAGGGCGAGGCAGCGATCCGGGTTCTCGGTGTCAAGTCGGGCCATTTGCCACGTCATGTGCAGCCCCATCGCCCAAGGCGCGCCCAAGGCAACCACAAGCGCCAGAACGGAGCGTTCGGTGAGCGCTTCGATAATTCCCGCGGCCATCAGCACCACGGTCATGACCAGAAAGCGTTTGAGCCAGCGCGGGGTGTCGTCACCAAAGCGGAGCGCTGTGGATTTGACCCCGATAAGCGCGTCATCCTCCTTGTCCTGATGGGCATAGATCGTGTCGTAGAAAATCGTCCACGCAATACCCGCGAGGTAGAGAAAGACCGGCGCAGTGGTTAGTTCGCCCGCCACGGCAGCATAGGCCAGAAGCGCGCCCCAGTTGAACGCGATGCCCAGAAAAATCTGCGGCCACCATGTAAAGCGTTTGGCGAAGGGGTAGATCATGACGGGCAGGAGCGACGCGATCCCCAGAACAATCGCGAGCTTTCCGAAGGTGAGGAGAATCACTAAGGCGATGAGGCTTTGGATCGCCATCCATGTCACGGCCTGTTTCACACTCACCTGACCGGATGGAATGGGGCGGCTCTTGGTTCGCTCTACCTTGTCGTCGATATTGCGGTCGCTGATGTCGTTCCATGTGCAGCCCGCACCACGCATCAGCCACGCGCCCAAGGCACAGCCGACCATGATCCAGACCGTGCGCGGGCTCAATGTGCCTACCTCTGCGGAGGCCAGAAGCGCCCCCCACCAGCACGGGATTAGCAAAAGCCATGTGCCCACGGGCCGGTCCGCCCGCGACAGTCGCAGGTAGGGCCGCGTCCATGCCGGTGCGCGGTGATCCACCCAGTTGCCTTTCACCGCATCGGCCACCTGTCCGTTTGCCTCTGTGTTCGTCTGCTCTGGCGTCACGCGCTCATCGGTCATATGTAATGTCCATGGTTGAAGCGAAAATCAGGCTCTATGTAGATCACCCACTGGCTGTGGGGCAATCCATTCCTCTGGAACGGGATCAGGCGCATTACCTTTTCGGGGTGATGCGGCAGGGGGAGGGCGCTTATGTCGCGCTTTTCAATTCCCGTGACGACGAGTTTCTGGCGGAGGTCACGCAAGCGGGCAAACGCGGCGGCACGTTGACCTGTCGCGAAAAGACCCGTGATTTGCAAATGCCCCCCGACCTCTGGCTCCTGTTTGCGCCGATCAAAAAGACGCGCACGGATTTTATCGTGGAGAAAGCGGCCGAGATGGGCGCAATGCGGATTTGTCCTGTGTCGACCGATTTCACCAATTCCGAACGCATCCGTCAGGACAGGTTGCAGGCACATGCCGTCGAGGCGGCGGAGCAATGCGGCGGCACCTATGTGCCGGAGGTGGACGATCTGGTCAAACTCGACAAGCTGCTGGCAAATTGGGATTCCGAGCGCCAGATCATGTTCTGCGATGAGGCGCTCGTGGGGGTGGCCGAGGTCTTGGGAGCGGTCAAGGGCGGCAAATGGGCTATTCTGATCGGTCCTGAAGGCGGGTTCTCTGATAAGGAGCGCAAGCGCCTTCATGCGTTACCCTATGCCCATGCGGTGTCTCTTGGCCCTCGTATCCTGCGCGCCGACACGGCGGCGGTGGCGGCTCTGACAGTGTGGCAGCAGCAGCTTGGAGATTGGGGATGAGACCCGAGGTCAAAGCCATGCTCTGGCGCTGGCGCGAGGTTGTTGTGGCCTTGATCGTGGTGGCGCTGATGGCGCTTTGGACATTCTCGTCCTTTGGCATCATGCGCTGGGTCGCGCTTGGTTTTACCGCACTCGCCGTCATCTTTGCCGTGGCCGCCATCCAGCGTGCGCGGTTCAATCGCGGTGACGGGGGCTTTGGCGCTGTGGAAGTGGATGAGGGCGTTGTGAGCTTTTTCTCGCCCCTGACCGGCGGGCAGGTGGAGATCGAGGCCCTCACCTCCGTGCTTTTGATCCCGACAGGCAAAGGACAGGCGCATTGGCAACTTGATGTGCCGGGGCAGGCGCCTTTGACGATTCCGGTGAACGCGCATGGGGCGGAGGCCCTGTTTGATGTTTTTGTATCGCTGGACGGGCTGGACACGGAAAAAATGTTGCGGCAAATCAAGCAAACACCGGATCACCCTGTTGTGATCTGGAGGAAACGCACAGCGGTTCTGCACTGAGCGCGGTTTGCCTGCATTGACTTCGCGGCGCGCTTGGCACAACTGTACGCGAACGTTTTACAATCTTTCGGAGCACCTCCCCCATGTCCATTCCTCAATCCGGCGGCGGGCCGATCGAAAGCTATGATGACCTTGTCGGCTACTTCGCGGAGGGCTGTAAGCCCAAGGATGAGTGGAAGATCGGCACGGAGCACGAGAAATTCGGCTATTGCGAAGCACAACAAAAGCCGCTGCCCTATAAGGGTGACTGTTCCATCAAGGCCATTCTTGAAGGATTGCAGGACCGATACGGCTGGAATCCGGTTTTCGAGGGTGAATATCTCATCGGGCTTGAGTTGAACGGCGCAAATATTTCGCTTGAACCGGGCGGGCAGCTGGAACTGTCCGGCGCGCCTTTGGATACGATCCATCAGACTTGTGACGAGGTGAACGAACATCTCAAGGAAGTGCGCACGGTTGCCGATGAGGTCGGTGCGCGGTTTATTGGCCTCGGCATGGCCCCCAACTGGACGCATGAGGACATGCCTTTGATGCCCAAGGGCCGCTATAAGCTGATGGATGCTTATATGGATACGGTGGGCACGACCGGCACGCAGATGATGCGCCGGACGTGCACGGTGCAGGTGAACCTCGATTTCGCCTCTGAGGCCGACATGGTACAGAAATTCCGCACCGCTCTGGCTTTGCAACCGGTCGCCACGGCTTTGTTCGCCAATTCGCCTTTCAAGGAGGGCAAGCTCAACGGCCATAAAAGCTGGCGCTCCTATATCTGGCGTCATCTCGACGCGTCGCGCACGGGCATGTTGCCCTTCGTGTTTGAAGACGGGATGGGGTTCGAGCGTTACACCGAATATGCGCTCGATGTGCCGATGTATTTCGTCTACCGCGACGGCAAATATATCGATGCGCTGGGCATGTCCTTCCGCGATTTCCTCAAAGGCGAACTGCCCGCGCTGCCGGGTGAAAAGCCGACGATGTCCGATTGGGCCGATCATCTCACCACGCTGTTTCCGGAAGCGCGTATCAAGAAATACATGGAGATGCGTGGGGCCGATGGCGGACCTTGGCGTCGCCTCTGCGCGCTGCCTGCGTTCTGGGTTGGCATGATGTATGACCAGACCGCACTGGATGCGACCTCCGATCTGATCAAAGGCTGGACGCCGGAATTCCGCGAAGAGTTGCGTGTGGCCGCTTCGGTCGATGCGCTACAGGCCGAGGTGAACGGCGTAAAAATGCTCGATCTTGCCCGCGAATGTGTGTCGATTGCCGAAGCCGGGTTGAAAGCCCGCAGCTGTGCCGGTGCCGGTGGTATGATCCCCGATGAGACCCACTTCCTCAGCGCACTCAAGGACAGCCTTGAAACGGGGCAGTCTCCGGCCGACGAGTTGATCGAACGGTTCGAGGGTGACTGGAACGGCGATGTGACCCGCGTGTTCGGCGAATACAGCTACTGACTTGCGCAACCGGCTTTGATCGCGTGGTTAGCCCTTTTGCCCGATCTTGGTTTCCGTTCCGGCCTTGAGACGCGCGATGTTTTCGCGGTGTTTGAAAAAGATCAGAGCGGTCAGGACGAGCACGAGAAGAGCACCATGCAGGTGATAGAAAGCGGCCGTGTAGATCGGTGCCAAAAGCGCGGCTACGAGTGCTGACAGGCTGGAGTAGCGCGTGATCACCGCGACCAAAAGCCATGTTCCGCAGGCCAACAGCCCGACAGGGAAAGACAGCGCCAGCAGCGTTCCCAGAAATGTCGCGACCCCCTTGCCGCCTTTGAAACGCAAGAACACCGGATAGAGATGCCCGAGCATGGCGCACAGCCCTGCGATCCCCGCAGCCTGCTCGCCAACGAGATACCGCGCGAGAAGCACGGCAAGTGCCCCTTTGCCACTGTCCCCGAGAAGCGTCAGAAACGCCGCCAGCTTGTTGCCTGTGCGCAAAACATTCGTCGCGCCGATATTGCCCGACCCGATCTGGCGCAGATCACCGAGACCAAAGAGACGCGACATGACAATCCCGAAGGGGATCGAGCCGAGGAGATAGGCAAGGAGGGCTGTGGCGATGAACGTCATAGGGCGGGTCCTCAGGCTTTCTGATGGTTCAAATACTCATTCCGGAGCGGGGCAGGATGCGCTTACGCCTCAAAGACGCGCTGTCCGTCAACCCATGTGCCTTTCACAATGCCCTGCATACGGGCGCCGTCGAAAGGTGTGTTTTTGGATTTCGAGCGCAGGGTGAAGCGGTCGAGCACAAAGGGCGCATCGGCATCGAAAAGCACGAGATCGGCCGGTGCGCCTTCGCTCAATCGTCCGGTTTCAAGCCCCAGCCGTTTCGCGGGGTTCAGGGACATGGCGCGGAACAGCTCGGGCAAGGTGAGTTGTCCGGCGTGATACAGCCGTAGTGCTGCGGGCAGCAGGGTTTCGAGCGCTACGGCACCGGAAGCGGCTTCTTCAAACGGCAGGCGCTTGCTCTCTTCGTCTTGTGGTGTGTGCATGGAGGAAATCACATCGACCAGTCCGGACGCCACCGCGCCGACCATGGCGAGACGGTCTTCTTCGGAACGCAGCGGCGGTTTCACTTTGAAAAAGGTCCGGTAATCGCCGACGTCCAGTTCATTGAGCGTCAGGTGATGGATCGAGACACCCGCAGTCACGTCAAACCCGTTCTGTTTGGCGCGTTCCAGCGCAGGCAAGGCGCGCGAGGTGGTGATCTGGTCAAAGTGATAGGAAGCACCGGTCATCTCGATCATCGCCAGATCACGATCCAGCCCCATGCGTTCGGCCATTGGCGATACGGCAGGTAGGCCGCGCAGCGCGGCGAATTTGCCGGAGGTAGCAGAGGCTCCTTTCGACAGGCACGGGTCTTGCGGGTGTCCGATCACCAAAGCGCCGCAGGATTTCGCATAGGTCAATGCGCGTTGCAGCACTTTGGTATCCGCTACCACATGATCGCAATCGGTGAAGGCCACAGCACCAGCATCGCGCATAAAGCCGATCTCGACCATTTCGCGCCCTTCGCGCCCTTTGGTGAGCGCGGACATGTGTTTGACCTTGACGATGGCATCGCTGGCCGCGCGGCGCTGAACAAACTCCAGCACTTCCGGCGTGTCGATGGCATTGAGCGTGTCAGGCCGCGTGACGATGGTGGTTACGCCACCTGCCGCTGCCGCACGTCCGGCGGAGGCAAAGCTTTCCTTGTGCCGCTCGCCGGGTTCGGAGACCTTGACCCCCAGATCGACAATCCCCGGAGCGAGGCATTTGCCGGCGCAATCCACATGCGCGCCCTCCGGCGGGGTTCCTGTTCCGGTCTCCGCAATGACATTGCCGTCCAGCCGCAGCCAGCCCAGCGTGTCCGTTTGGGCCTCGGGGTCGATCAGGCGGGCATTGGTGAAAATGGTCATACTGAGCCTTTCTGAATGTCGCGTATCAGCCCGTAAACGGTGCGGGCGTCGGGGAGTTGCGCAAAAGCGGGGGTGCTGTCGAACTGTCTGCCAATGATTGGTTCTGCGCGTCCCTGAAAACGTATGGTGCCGGGATCTTTCCCGTCAAATTCGACGCCAAGCGAGGGGCGCAGATCAAGCGCCAGAAGGGTCTTGCCTGAAAATGGCAGGTCATTGGCAAAGAACGCCCGTCGTGAACTGAGCGAATACCATGTGCGTCGGGCGATGAACGGGCCGACCAGCAAAGGTGCGGCGGTGATCACAAGCCCCGTGCAGAACTGGAACAGGCCGAAGAGCCAGTAGCCGCCTGACAGATAGGTTTTCACCATCCACAACAGGGCAAACACTGCAAAGGTTACACCGAAAAACGCAAAGGGTAAGGCGGGTCCGCGCCACTGAATGCTCTGATCCGGCTGCCCTTGCCACAGCACCCGCTCGCCGGGCTGCAGGATGTCTGCCCAGCCCTCTGTCATCCGCCGATCCAGACAAAGGCCGCGACGAAAAAGGCCAGAAAAATCAGAACAACCGTGGCGACCATGCCCGACATTCGGGCGGGCGATTTCGGAGGCTTGCCTTGAGGCAATTGCCCTTTGGCGCTTTCGCTGTCGATACCGATGACGGGTGGAATGTCATGCGCTGTGCCGAAGCGGGCGATTAGTTGAAATGGCGGCTCCGGCGAAAACCGCGTGTCTTCGTCATTCAGGGCTTTGGCATGGATCAGAAGAACGGGACCGGTCAGGGCGTCAAGCCGAGAGGCCGCGTCCCCGATGTCGAAACCGCCAGCTTCGGAAAGATACCGCGCAAAGCCGTAGTCGCGCATCGTTGCCATGTCGAACCGTTCCACATGGGCCATGTCCGGCGCGGCCCAAAGCCCCAAAGCCTCTGCAATCGCTTCTGGGGTGAGGGCTTCGAGCTCGTCGAGCGTGCCGTCGAAGGACAGCACCCAGACCAGTTTGCGGCCCATATGCGCAATGTCGAGCGGGTCGCTCACACCATCACCCCTGCGTCCGCCTCACGCGCGGCTTTGAGGTTGCGGGCCAGCAGGTCCATGGCCGCCATGCGCACGGCGACGCCCATTTCCACCTGTTCCTGAATGACAGAACGGTTGATGTCGTCGGCAATGGTGCCGTCGATCTCGACGCCCCGGTTCATCGGGCCGGGGTGCATCACGATGGCATCGGGTTTGGCATGGGCCAGTTTGTCGGCATCCAGCCCGTAACGGTAGAAATATTCGCGCTCCGACGGGATGAACCCGCCATCCATGCGCTCTTTCTGAAGCCGCAGCATCATCACTACATCGACGTCTTTGAGCCCCTCGGCCATGTCGTCGTAAATCTCGCAGCCGAATTCTTTGAATTGCTGCGGCACAAGTGTGGGCGGGCCGACAAGGCGCACGCGGTTTTCCATCTTGCCCAAAAGCATGAGGTTTGAACGCGCCACGCGGCTGTGGGCGATATCGCCACAAATCGCGATGTTGAGGCGGTGCAATCGTCCCTTCGCCCGACGGATCGTCAAAGCGTCCAGCAATGCCTGCGTCGGATGTTCGTGCTTGCCGTCACCCGCGTTCAGCACGGCGCAGTTGACCTTTTGCGCCAAGAGATCGACCGCCCCCGAATGCGGGTGGCGCACGACGAGCAGATCGGGGTGCATAGCGTTGAGCGTCAGGGCCGTATCAATCAGCGTTTCGCCCTTTTTGATCGAGCTGGCCTGCATCGCCATGTTCATCACATCTGCACCGAGGCGCTTGCCCGCCAGTTCGAAGGAGGACTGTGTGCGCGTCGAATTTTCGAAGAACATGTTGATCTGGGTCAGGCCCTTGAGCGCGTCCGAATGTTTGTTGGCCTGACGGTTCAGGTCGACGTAGCGTTCAGCCACATCCAGAACGGTGGTGATCTCATCGGGATGAAGCGGCTCGATCCCCAGAAGGTGTTTTTGCCGGAATGCCATGAGAGATGCCCCCTGTGCTCTTTCCCATGCTTATAGAAAAGCACGGGCAGGCGGGCAATGCGCCTTTATACTCTTTTACGAGATTTACCTCTGCGGTCCGGCCCTGTAGCTTCGCGCCTATGGAGACTCAGATCGATTATTGGCAGGCACATGCTCTTTTGGAGTGGCAGATCGAACTCGGCGCAGCCGAGGCGATCTCCGAGTCGCCGGTCAATCGCTATGAAATTCCGGAAAAAGCGCCCAAACCCGCCGCGCAAAAGGCCCCGACCGTCACTCATCAGCCAGAGAAAGAGGATGATGCAAGCGAGGTCGCACTGAAACTGGCGCAGTCCGCAGACTCTCTGGAGGCGTTGCGCGAGGCTATGGCGGGATTCGATCTTTGTGATCTGAAACGTGGCGCGCGCAATCTGGTGTTCTCTGACGGCAATCCGAAAGCCCGCGTGATGATCATCGGCGAGGCACCGGGACGCGAGGAGGATATTCAGGGCAAGCCGTTCGTCGGGCGCTCGGGGCAGCTTCTGGACAAGATGTTCGCGGCCATCGGCTTGGACCGCGCGTCACCGGATGCGCAGACGGCGCTTTACATCACCAATCCAATTCCGTGGCGGCCACCGGAGAATCGTGATCCGTCTCCGGCAGAGATCGCCATGCTCAAGCCGTTTCTCATGCGCCATATCGAGCTGGCCGATCCCGATGTGATTGTTCTGATGGGCAACTGGGCCTGCACCGCGCTGCTCGGACGGGCGGGGATCACGCGGCTTCGGGGTAAATGGCAAACCGTGATGGGCAAGCCCGCGATGCCGATGATCCATCCCCAATATCTCTTGCGCACGCCGATTGCCAAACGCGAGGCTTGGGCCGATCTTCTCGAGATTCAGGCGAAATTGAAATCCTAACTCAGGGGCTGCTATGAGCCATATCGACGAAACCCTCGACTTTATCCCTGTTCGCATCGCAGTTCTGACCGTTTCTGACACGCGCAGTTTTGACGAAGATCGCTCCGGCGCCACTTTGGTCAAAATGATCGAAGAAGCGGGGCATGTGGTGGCGGATCGCAAGATTGTCACTGACGACCGCCCGCTGATCCGTGACCAACTCAAAGACTGGATCGCGGACGAAAATGTGGATGTGGTGATCTCCACGGGCGGCACCGGACTGACGGGGCGGGATGTGACGGTCGAAGCGCATCGCGATGTCTATGAGAAAGAGATCGACGCTTTCGGCACGGTATTCACCATCGTCTCCATGCAAAAGATCGGCACCTCTGCGGTGCAGTCGCGTGCGACCGGCGGCGTGGCGGGCGGAACCTATCTGTTCGCGCTGCCCGGTTCGACCGGCGCGTGCAAGGATGCGTGGAACGAGATTCTCAAGCTTCAGCTCGACTACCGCCACAAGCCCTGCAATTTCGTCCAGATTCTTCCGCGGCTCGACGAGCACAAACGCCGGAAGTGATCGGACTTGTCAGCTTCCAGTGCATCCGTGCGCTTCATAGGCCTGACCGCCACCGATGACAGAGATGGTCAGGGCAGAGCGGTCGATGAAAAACGGCTGCGCATTGGTGGGCACCAGATCGCTTTGCACTTCAACCGCGTCGCCTTTGCGTGTCATCTGTGATTCGGAAATCCAGATGGAGCGGTCGGGATGTTCGATTATGGCGACGGTCTCGCCGGATATCTCCGGAATCTTGAGGGTCGCGGTCAGGCGCATTCCGTCGGAAATCGGCGTGGCATCGCAGATGGCATGTGTGATCTCGGTCGGGCGATCAGCCAAAGAGGTTTTGATCCGGTCACTGAATGCGCCCGTGCCACCGGCAGAGAGCACCGCATTCAACTGCGCCTGAATCGGCACGCAGATGTCGTTGCAGACACCAAGATCCATCGTGCCCTCAAGCCGGATTTCGCCTTGCTCATCGGGAATTAGCTCGATCGGCAGGATCAATTCGTCTTCATAGCCCAGATACCACATGCCATTGTCGGTGAAGAGTTCCGGCACGGGCCAGCGCAATTCCATATCGGACAGGTTTTCCGAGGCCGAGAGGTCGAATGTGGGCGGGACGCCGCTTTCTCCGGGGCTGCGCCAATAGGTATGCCAGCCGTCGGCGAGGCGTATGCGGATGGCGGCCATGCGGTGGCCGTTGTCCATCTGCCAGCCGGGCAGAATGTCGACCCGTGCCATGTCGGAGGCCTCCTGTGCCAAGACAGGGGCGCAAAGGCCGAGGGAGAGCGCGGTCATAAGTGGGGCAAAGATGCGTGTCATGCGCCCGATATAGGCACTGACCCTTTCAAGACAAACTCACATTTGGACGATCTGGCCGTGAAGAGCCTGTCCTGTTGCGCTTGGGGCGCAATTTCGCCCTGTTTTTCGTGAGAAAGTGAGCAAACGGGCATATGAAAAGCGTGAAGGACTCAATTTTCGGAAAAGGAACCCTACATCTGTTTCATGGGCCGCTGTGGAGGTTTTCGGTCAGCTAGTTCCAGCTTTCCTGAAAAACGCTGGCACGAAGCCTTGCACCTTGGGTCACATTGCGATGTGTTGGGGATATGGAACCACAATCTTCTGATCTGACAGGAAAGCTCCTGATCGCGATGCCGGGCATCGGAGATCCGCGTTTTGAAAATGCGGTCGTCTTTATGTGTGCCCATTCGCCGGAAGGTGCGATGGGCTTGATGATCAATAAACGTTCCGAAGAGATCGCCGTCGCAGATGTGCTCGATCAGCTGGAGATTCGTCCCAGCCCCGATATGCGGCCTTTGCCCGTCCACTTTGGCGGGCCGGTCGAAATCGGGCGCGGGTTTGTCCTGCACAGCACGGATTATGACGCGGATCATGCCTCTATGGAGGTCGGAGACGCCTATGCCATGACCGCCTCGCGCGATATTTTGCGGGATATGGCGCTTGGTTCGGGGCCTGCTGAGCGGATTTTGTGCCTTGGCTATGCCGGATGGGGGCCGGGGCAACTCGAAGGCGAGATTGCCCAGAACGGTTGGCTCAGTTGCGATGCGTCTCCCGAAATTGTCTTCGAGACGCCGGATGCACAGAAATGGGAAGCTGCCCTTTTGTCTCTTGGAGTAAGCCCCGCGCTTTTGTCCGGAGACGCCGGTCGCGCCTGATCCTGTCTGTGACGCAGCGTTCAGGTTGGGGGATGAACGGGGCTTCGTTACTCTGGGTGAAACTGCGGTGAGGCCCGTCATGGCACAGTGACCCGCTCAGGAGGAGATCCCTATGACCTATCGCGCTCCGGTGTCGGATTATCAGTTCATTTTTGACCACATTGTCGATTTTTCCGCTGTGCTGAACAGCGAAAGTTTTTCGGATGTCGATCAGGACACGGTTCTGGCCATTCTCGAAGAGGCCGGAAAACTGGCAAGCGATGTGATCGCGCCGCTGGATCGTGGTGGTGATTTGAACCCTGCGCAACTGGTCGATGGCGTGGTGAAGACCTCTCCGGGCTTTGCCGATGCTTTGGGGCAGGTGGCCGAAGGTGGATGGATCGGCATGTTGGCCTCGCCGGACAATGGCGGCATGGGTCTGCCCCTGACGGTCGGCACAGCGGTCAATGACATGATGTCGGGGGCCTGTTTGGCGCTCTCTCTTTATCCGCTTATGTGTCAGGGCCAGATCGAGGCGCTGGAACATCACGCATCTGATGATCTCAAGGCTGTGTATTTGCCCAAACTCGTTTCCGGCGAATGGTGCGGGACGATGAACCTCACGGAACCGGGCGCAGGTTCGGATGTGGGTGCCCTGCGCACCAAGGCGGAGCGCAACGGGGACGGATCATATAGCATCACGGGCCAGAAGATTTTCATCACTTGGGGCGACAATGATTTTTCCGAGAACGTCTGTCATCTCGTTCTGGCGCGACTGCCGGACGGTGCGCCGGGAACCAAGGGTATTTCGCTGTTCATGGTGCCGAAAGTGATCCCGAATGATGACGGGTCTTTGGGCGAAAAGAACAGCCTGCATGTGGTGAGCCTTGAGCATAAGCTGGGCATCCACGGGTCTCCGACCTGTGTGATGGAATATGAAGGGGCCAAGGGCTGGCTCGTCGGTGAAGAGCATCAGGGCATGAAATGTATGTTCACCATGATGAACAACGCGCGTCTTGGCGTCGGCGTTCAGGGCGTGGGTATTGCAGAGGCCGCGACGCAAAAGGCGTTGGCCTATGCGCAGGACCGAGTGCAGGGCAAGTCTCCGCTGGGCAATGAAGGGGCGGGGATCATTGATCACGCCGATGTGCGCCGGATGCTGGCGACCATGCGGGCGGATACGTTCGTGGCGCGATCTATCGCTCTGGCCTGTGGTGTGTCGCTTGATCTCGGGCGCACGGTTCCTGAACAGCAGGCGCGCGGTGCGTTCCTGATTCCGATTGCCAAGGCTTTCTCGACAGACATCGGCCATGAAGTCGCCCAGACTGGCGTGCAGGTGCATGGCGGCATGGGGTATATCGAGGAAACAGGTGCGGCGCAGTATGCCCGCGATGCGCGGATCACGTCGATCTACGAGGGCACCAACGGTATTCAGGCGATGGACCTTGTCGGGCGCAAGCTGATGGACGGGGGCGAGGCGGCCTTTGCTCTGCTCGACGAGATTGAGGTCTTTGCCGAAGCCGCGCGGGCCACTCTTCCGAAACGCGCCATTGCGGTCTGGAACAGCGCCGAAACCCTACGTGAAGGGTTGGAGACCGTTCTGACCTTGCCCATGAACGACCGGTTCGGCGTGGCCGTGCCGTTCCTGCGGGCCTTTGCGCGTGTTCTGGGTGGGTATTTCCATTTGAAAGCCGCGATTGCCGAAGGGGGCGACGGGCCACGCTCGCGTCTTGCGGCTTTCTATATCAAGCGTATGCTGCCCGAACACAGGGCTTTGCTGGCGCAGGTGCGTCTCGGAGCCCAAGATATTTATGCCTTGAGCCCAGAGGATCTGACAGTCTGATGTTTACCCCGATCCGCACGCCCTTCGAGCCACCTGAAACGGGAGGCGTGGTGGAGGTTGCGGAAGGGGTGCTTTGGACGAGAATGCCTTTGCCGCCGCCTTTGGGACATGTGAATGTCTATGCGTTTGACGAGGGCGATGGCTGGACCGTGGTGGACACGGGGGTGGACACAGGCAAAAGCCGCCGTCTTTGGACGGAGTTCATGGCCGGACCACTTGGGGGCCGCCCTGTCAAACGGGTGATCGTGACCCACCACCATCTCGACCATATCGGGCTGGCAGGCTGGTTGATCGCCGAACATGGCGCAGAGCTTCTGACCAGCCGCACGTCATACCTCATGGCGCGGATGCTCCGGCTGGATGTGCAGGAGGCCCCGACCGCAGAGATGCTGGCCTTTTGGTGCTCTTGCGGGATGGCACCGGATATTTACGAAAAGCGCCTGAACGAGCGACCCTTCAATACCGCCGATGCGGTGCATGCCCTGCCTTTGGGCTATACCCGCCTGCAAGATGGCGACGAGATCGAGATTGGCGGGCGTCTGTGGGACATTCGCACAGGCGACGGTCATGCGCCCGAACATCTGACATTCTGGAGCCGTGATGCGCAGTTGGTGATTGGTGGCGATCAGCTGCTGGGCGGGATTTCTCCCAACCTTGGGGTGTCGGCCACAGAACCCGAGGCGGACCCCGTTGGCGAGTGGCTGGTGTCATGCGAGCGTTTCGTGCCCCATGCCCGCGACACGCATCTGGTGCTGACCGGTCACAAGCTGCCCTATACAGGTCTGCCCGCGCGGCTGACCCATCTGATCGAGAATCACCGTCATGCTCTGGCGCGTTTGACCGAGGCCCTGTCGGAGCCGCGCACGGCTTGCGACTGTTTCGAGGTTTTGTTCAAGCGCCCGATCAAAGAGGGCGAATACGGTTTGGCGATGGTCGAGGCGATGGCCCATTGCCGCCATCTTGAGCGGCTTGGGGTTGTGTCTGGACGTAGGCGTGAAGATGGTGCCATCCTGTGGCAAACAGGAGGATAACCATGACCGATATGATCCGCACCACTGCCGAGGCGCATGAAAGCACCGCCCTGCCGCAAGCGCGGGTGGTTCATGCCGATCCGGACGCTTGTTCTGCGGAACAAAAACCATTGCCGGATGCCATTGCCCGCAAGCCCGTGGAAGAGAAAAGCGCCGCCGAATGGGCCTATGAGCGGCTGATACTCTATATCCAGAATTTCGAGGAACAGCTCGACAGCGAACACGAGATCGCGATGGGCTTTGCCGGCTCCGACACAGGTGTGATGCGGATTGAGGGAATTGGCTTTTTCGACCCTGATATCGTGACCTTCTACGGAACCGATGCGGCGGGCACGAAGACACAGTTGATCCAGCATGTCAGTCAGCTCAACGTGATGTTGCGGGCCTTGCCGAAACAGGTCGAAGACAAAGCCCCCGCACGGATCGGCTTTCGCCTTGTGGCCGATCTGGAGCAGGAGCAGGCCGCAGAACAGCCGGATACGACAGCCAACGGGTGACAGACGCCTCTGAATCGTCTAATTCAATAGAAAATATCACAGGGGAAACGCACTATGGCTGAACATAAACACGGTGAAATGGATATTTCGGTTCAGGAAAAGACCTTTGACGGCTTTATCAAGTGGTCGATCGGTGTGGCCGGAGCCAGCATTTTCGTTCTGCTCATCATGGCCGTTTTCAACAGTTGATCTACTAAGGCCGGGAGCCGAAACTTTGCACATTTTGCATCGAGCCTTTGGGCTCCTGTCGCTTGTCGTTCTCACCGCATGTGGGGCCGCAGAACCCAAATGGGCGCCTGACGCCGATGTTGCGCGCTCGCATTATGTGCATGGCGCACCCTATGAACTGACATTGTTCACAGTGATCAACAATCGCCACGGTGGCGGGGGCCATAGCGCGCTTATGGTTAATGCGCCTTCCGAGCGGGTGATTTTTGATCCGGCAGGCACGTTCTACCATCCGCATTTGCCGGAACGGAACGATGTCCATTACGGAATGAGCGATGCCGCCGTTGACTTTTACATTGATTACCATGCGCGGGTGAGTTGGCATGTCGTTGAACAGACGGTTCAGGTGAGCCCCGAAGTCGCCACGCTCGCTCTGGCCAAGGTGCAGGCCTATGGTGCGGTGCCCAAGGCCATGTGCGCCAGAAGCATCTCCGATATTTTAAGAAGCCTGCCCGGCTTTGAGGCAACACCACATACGATGTCCCCCAAGAAGCTGATGAAGTGGTTCGGGGAACTGCCGGGCGTGACCGAGCAAAAGTTTTATGACGACAGTCCGGATGACAATGGCCGGTTGGTGCAGGCTCCGCCCTTGCTGCTGGCTCACGGGGGCGCTTGAGCCTAACCGAGAAACGCGCCGAGGCCGAAGAACAGGCCCAAGCCAGTCAGGATCGCCCAGAGCACGTTTTTGGTCCAGACCCCGACAATGATCGTCACCGCCGCGCAAAACAGGCGGAGCGGGTCCGTCTCTGCCTTCGCGCCCAAGAGCATGGGGGCCACAACGGCGGGGAGAACGGCCACTGGCGTATAGCGCAAAAGACGCAACAGCCATGCGGGAAGGGGGCGGTCTCCGACGAGGCCCAGAAACGAGAAGCGGATCAGGAAAGTGCCTGCTGCCATCCCGAGGATGACGATCCAGATTTCTGTCGTGCTCGCTTCAATCATGCCGCATCCTTTCTCTTTTCCATCCAGACTTCGAACTGGGCGCCCACAACAAGGGCGACACATGCGGCCACCAGAAGGCCCGTGCCATAGGGCATAAAGCTCAAGACCAGCACAAGAACAACCGAGGTGAGCGCGGAGGCCATATGGGCCAGTGTTTTCAGCATGGGCGCAACCACGGCCAAAAATGTGATGGGCACAGCAAAATCAACACCGATGTCAGAGGGGATGCGCTCGCCAAGCAGTGCGCCGATCAGCGTGAGCGCATACCATGCAACGCCAATAGGAATAGCAGTGCCGAAGAAGTAACCGAGTTTTTCGGACAGGTTCATGTCCGGCTCTTTCTCGAACTTGATCGTCGAAAGCGCATATGGCTGATCGTAGAGCATATAGGCCGCAAAGGCGCGGGTCAGGAGCGAGGCTTTGCCCAGATGCGGTGTGATTGACGCGGAATACATTCCCATGCGCAGGTTCACGGCCAGTGCGGTGGCGAGAACGATCACAGTCGGGGCGTTTTCCGTCATGAGTTGAAGTGCGGCCAACTGTGCAGAGCCCGCGATCACGAGAATGGAAAAGCCCATGACCTCCACGACATTGAGACCGGCCTGAGTGGCAATCGCGCCGAAAATGGCGGCAAACGGCCAGATGACGATATGGAAGGGCAGGCCGTCTTTGGCCCCTTGAAGAAATTGCCGTGCAGCAGGTGAAGAAGTCATAGAATCCATCGCTTTGAAGCCTGTCGCATTTTTCTTGTCTCGCAAGGTGAGTGTGAAAGGCCCACTACATCAATACGTCCGCTGCGCTTTGCAATGCCCGAGGTTCGGGTTCATCGCAAAACGCGTGAATATTCGCGTCACTTTATGTGTGCCGGAGATAGGGGACCAATGACAAATTGTGAAGACGGGCTTTGCGAATGGTGAAGAGGTCGCAAACGCCGCTCAGTCGAATGTGCCGGTCACGCGCCCCAGAAGCATAAAGGCCCGTGCGGTGCGGCTGTCAGACAGGGCGGCGATTTCCTCATCCGAGGCGGTCTGCTCAAACTCGGCGAAGGTCTTGTCGAATTTGCGCAGGAAATGGTGCACCGCATCGCGGAAAATCGCATCCTGTTTCATCCGTGCCGAGGCCAGCGCGAGAGAGGAGCGGTCCCGAACACCGCCAAGCGCCGCAACGGAATGACCGCGCTCGCCCTTGGCAAAGCGGCGCCAGATTTCCGGCTTGGCGCGGTCGGGGCGCAGGTCGTCCATATAGATGCCGTCTTGCGACAAAAGCGTCAGCACGTCTTGGGCCGCATGAATCAGCTGGCTGACCTTGCGATCCGACAAAGCGCGGCGCAGCGCCCGGAAGCCTTCTTTGTCATCGGCGGTTTCCGGAAAATTGAGTGCCTTGATAAAATCCGCAACCGACAGCGGCGGCGCAAGGCTTTCTGACGGGGTGCCAAGCGCGAGGGAGGCTTGCTCTTCCACAAGCGCAGGTGCCGGAATGGCGAGCTTGTCTTCCGCCGGTGTCTGCCCGGGACGGATTGAGGTGAAGGTCGCCAATGTGCTTTCGGTCTTGCGCTGGGCGGCGGCAATCTCTTCGAGCTTTTTCTCGACCGAGGAGCTGGCGGTGCCGCCATGTTGCTGCGCCAGATAGGACTGTCGCATGGCGGAGATCGCGGTTTGCAGGCGGCGGCTCTCTTCGCGCATCGTGACCGAAGCGCGCACGGCTAGAGCGCCGACCCAGATCATTGCAACAGGCATGAAAATCGCGATCAGCATCATCACAAAGCGGATGCTGTCGAACTCGCTCGAACCTTTGCCGACAATCATGAAATAGCCCGCCGTCATGGCCAGCCACAACAGTGACAAGACCGCAGCGATCATTTCGGTTGCTGTAATTCTCGGCGCATCTTCGGGGCGTTGATAGACGCCGAGTTCTACTTTTTTCGGGCTTTCGTCTGCCAAGGGGGCCTCCACGACCACATTACCCGATTAGATATACTCTATCTTGAGGATTTCATAGGATTTAACGCCGCCGGGGGTACGAACCTCGACGCTGTCACCTTCCTCTTTCCCGATCAGCGCGCGCGCCAGCGGGGATTTGATGTTCAAGAGGGCGCGTTCGATGTCGGCCTCATACTCACCAACAATCTGGTAGGTTTTCTCCTCGTCCGTGTCCTCATCAACGATGGTCACGGTGGCGGAAAATTTCACGCTCCCCGAGAGTGTTTTCGGATCAATGACGTCGGTGAGCGAGAGCACACCTTCAAGTTCCTTGATCCGGCCTTCGATAAAGCTCTGCTTCTCGCGTGCCGAATGATATTCGGCATTCTCCGAGAGATCGCCGAGTTCGCGGGCCTCCGCAATCGCCTGAATGATCGCCGGGCGCTCCACGGACTTGAGCTGTTTCAGTTCGGCGTTCAACGCGGTGTAACCCGCGCGCGTTATGAGAATCTTTTCCATCAACCCACTCATCTGCACGAAAAAAGCACGACAGGGGCAATCGCCACCCGTGTGCTTTGGTTATTACATTCTTGTCGAACTACCTGACCCGGAATGCGAGTCTATTGCAAGGGGGCTTTGTGGCCCTGAGGTCGCAAATTTTGTTTGGAAAGCGATTCTGGCCGCTGTTTGCCTGTCTTGAGACTTGGTCGGCGGGGTTTTGCACAGAAATTTGCGGCCTCAGCAGCGAGAGCGGGCCGCAATCCCCAAAGAACGCAACGAAAAACCGGAACATAAATTGACCCTCCCCTTGCTTCGCGGTTAGGTAGTCGGCGGAGCACCGCCTGAGCTAGGGAGAAATTAAATGTCGAATATCGAGCGTGAGGCGATGGAATATGACGTCGTGATTGTAGGGGCGGGGCCTGCGGGCCTGTCTGCTGCGATCCGGCTGAAGCAATTGGACGAGGACTTGAGTGTCGTCGTTCTGGAAAAAGGCTCGGAAGTGGGCGCGCATATCCTGTCAGGAGCGGTGCTGGATCCGGTGGGTCTGGATGCTTTGATTCCCGACTGGAAAGAAAAGGGCGCACCGCTGAACACCGAGGTCACGGAAGACCATTTCCACATGTTGGGAGAGGCCGGTTCAATCCGCATCCCCAACTGGCCCATGCCGCCTTTCATGAGCAATCACGGTAAGTATATCGTGTCTATGGGCAATGTCTGCCGCTGGATGGCTGAGCAGGCCGAAGCAATGGGGGTCGAAATCTTCCCCGGTATGGCATGTTCTGAACTGGTTTACGGCGACAATGGTGAAGTCAAAGGCGTGGTCGCCGGTGTCTTCGGGCTGGAGCCTGACGGGTCCATCGGCGAAAACACCGAGCCGGGGATGGAGTTGCACGGTAAATATGTGCTGATTTCCGAAGGCGTGCGCGGATCGCTGGCCAAAGAGATCATCGCGAAATACGATCTGCAACAGGGTCGCGACGTGCAAAAATTCGGTCTCGGCATGAAAGAGATCTGGGAGATCGACCCCGACAAGCACAAAGAGGGCAAGGTCTGGCACTCAATGGGCTGGCCTTTGGGGGCGAATGCTGGGGGCGGCGGGTTTATTTACCACGCCGAAAACAACCAGCTTTATCTGGGCTTCGTCGTGCACCTGAACTACGAAAACCCCTATCTCTTTCCCTACATGGAATTCCAGCGATTCAAGCAGCATCCGCAAGTCAAAGCCTTGCTGGAAGGCGGCAAACGTGTCGCTTACGGCGCGCGCGCGATTTCCGAGGGCGGCTATCAGTCGATGCCGAAGGCGGCATTCCCGGGCGGTGCTCTATTGGGCTGCTCGGTCGGTCTGGTCAACGTGCCGCGGATCAAGGGCAACCACAATGCGATGCTTTCGGGCAAGGCCGCAGCCGAACACGTTGTCGCCGCTCTCAAAGAGGGCCGCGCGGGTGATACGCTTGAAGGTTACGAGATCGAACTGCGCGAGGGCGCGGTGGGTAAAGACCTCAAGCGTGTGCGCAACGTCAAGCCGCTCTGGTCGAAATTCGGCCTGACAGCCTCTCTGGCGCTCGGCGGTTTCGACATGTGGACCAACCACCTGTTCGGGTTCTCCCTGTTCGGCACGGTGAAACACGGCAAGACGGATGCGCAATCGACGGGTAAGGCGGAGAAGTTCAAGCCGATCGACTATCCGAAACCCGATGGGGTGATTTCGTTCGACCGCCTGACCAACGTGGCCTTCGCGGCAACGAACCACGAGGAAAGCCAGCCTTGCCACTTGAAGCTCAAGGATCCGCAGGTGGCGATTGATGTCGATTACAAGAAATTCGGCGGCCCGTCACAGCGCTACTGTCCGGCGGGTGTTTATGAATATCTGACCGAAGAGGGCCAAGAGCCGAAATTTGTGATCAACTTCCAGAACTGCGTCCATTGCAAGACCTGTGACATCAAGGAAACCAGCCAGAACATCACATGGACTGTCCCGCAAGGGGGAGACGGGCCGAACTATCCGAATATGTAACGGCAACGTGTTACGCTTGTTGATTAACGGGGGCCAAAGCGGCCCCCGTTTGCATTGCGGCTGCGGGGTTTGGGCGATAGGTTCGGACAGATACAGGCAAAATGTCCAAGGAGACGACAGGTGACACAACGCGCGCGCCGCATGATATCTGCCCTTACGGCCATTGGCCTTTTGTTTGGAGGTGCCGCAACGCTGGCGCCTGCGCCCCTTATGGCGGATGCCGGCCCCTATCTGGCGGCACGTCAGGCCACGATGGACCGTAGCTTTCAGGAGTTGGCGGGCTATGCTACGCGCGCTCTGGCCGCCGATCCGCAAAATCCGGTTCTGCTCGAATCCGTGATTTCCGCGCATATTTCCATGGGCGACTTCGAGACGACCAAAGGTTATGCCGCGCTTTTGAGCCAGATCGAACCCGGCAACCAGATCGCCGCCATGTCCCAACTGACCCTCTTGGTGAAAGAGGGAGACTATAACGGTCTTGTCGCCGCTCTCGAAGGCGGGCAAAGCATCAGCACCGTAGTGGATGGCCTGATGCTTGCTTGGGGGCATGTCGGTCAGGGGGATATGTCCGGCGCGCTGGAACTTTTCGACAATGGTGCGAGTCTGAGCCAAGGGTTTGAGGATTTCGGACGTTATAACAAGGCCTTGGCGCTTGGCCTCGTCGGTGATTTCGAAGGAGCGTTGGAGATTTTGACCGAATCCGACATTCGGGAAACCCGATATTCCGTGATCGCGCGCATCGAAATCCTCAGCCAGCTTGAGCGCAATGACGAAGCCTTGACCGTGCTGAACGACAATTTTGGTGATGGGGAGTTGGACCCCGTGCTTGAAGGGCTGCGTGCGTCTTTGACGGCGGGCGAGACCGTGCCTTTTACCGTTGTGCGCAGCGCACGGGACGGGATTGCGGATGTGTTCTTCGCTGTGGCTGCGGCCCTAGATGGTGGGCTCGATGATGGCTACACCTTGCTTTACGCGCGGATTGCCGAGACGTTGCGTCCGGACGAGGCCAATTATGTGTTGAACGTGGCCACTCTGTTGGAGCGTTTGGGCAATTATGATCTGGCGACTGCAGCTTTCGAGAGTATTTCTCCGGAGGATCCGGTCTATCCGATTGCCAGCCTCGGACGTGCAGAGACCCTGCGTGCGACGGGCAAGAGTGAGGCGGCGTTGGAAGTGTTGCGCCAGTTGGCAAAAGCCCATCCCGAGCTGGATGACGTGCATATCGCGCTGGGCGATGCCTTGCGCCGTGAAGAGCGCTATGCCGAGGCCGCCGAGGCCTATTCCGTGGTCATTGACCGCCATCAGCCTCCGACACGGGCGCTTTGGCCGCTCTACTTTACGCGTGGGACCTCGTATGAGCGCCTTGAAGAATGGGAAAAATCCGAAGCCGATCTGCGTCAGGCCCTGGAACTCGAACCCGACCAGCCACAGGTGTTGAACTATCTGGGATATTCGTTTCTGGAGCTGAAAACCAATCTGGACGAAGCGATGGAGATGATCCGCAAGGCCGCAGAGATGCGTCCACAGGACGGTTACATCACGGACAGTCTGGCATGGGGGCTGTATCGCTTGGGGCGCTATGAAGAGGCGGTCGAGCCAATGGAACGCGCTGCCGAGTTGATGCCGGTCGATCCGATTATTAATGACCATCTGGGCGATGTTTATTGGGCGGTCGGGCGTGTGCGCGAAGCGCGGTTCCAATGGAAACGGGCCCTGTCCTTTGACCCCGAAGAAGACGAGGCCAACCGTATCCGGCGCAAGCTGGAGGTGGGGCTTGATCGGGTTCTGATCGATGAGGGAGAAGAACCGACGAGGCCCATCAATGACGGTTAAGGTCTTTGCTCCGGCCAAGATCAACCTGACGCTTCATGTCACGGGGCAGCGCGAAGACGGGTATCACCTTCTGGACAGTCTGGTGGCCTTTGTTGATCTGGGCGATCAGGTGACTGCTACGCCTGCGACGGTGTCGGAGCTTTCTGTGACAGGTCCGTTTGCGCAAGGCGTGCCGACGGACAGTTCCAATCTGGTGATGCAGGCGGCCGGTCTGGCGGGCTTTCCCATGTCACTGACCCTCGACAAACGCCTGCCGCCCGCTTCCGGAATCGGCGGAGGGTCTGCCGACGCCGCGGCCACATTGCGCGCAGCCGCCCGCCTTGGGGCAAAGCCTGTGACCGCAGAGGATGCGCTGTCCCTCGGTGCCGATGTGCCGGTCTGTTTGGGCGCAAAACCAGTGCGTATGAGCGGGATCGGGGAGACGTTAACACCGGTCTCTATGCCAGCTTTGCACATGGTTCTGGTCAATCCGCGAGTAGAGGTTTCGACGCCCGAGGTTTTCAAATCCTTGGAGAGCAAGACGAACGCCGCGATGCCGGAGGTTTTGCCAGACTGGCCCGATAGCCTGTCTTTCATCGGCTGGCTGAGCATCCAGCGCAATGACCTTGAGGCGCCTGCTGTAAAGCGTGTGCCGGAAGTGGCGGCGGCTTTGGCGGCATTGGCGCTTGCTCCGGGGGCGCAGATGGTGCGTATGTCCGGCTCGGGCGCGACCTGTTTTGCTTTGTTCGAGAACCGATACACCGCCGACGCGGCCGCGCTGCAACTGGCGGACAGCAATCCGTGGTGGTGGGTGAAATCCGCGAGCACTTTGCCGGGGTGAGTTGCCGGTTTAAGCCCGCCTCACTCCGCCTCTCGCGTGTCCTCCCGAATATCGGCGTCGAATCAGCGCACGCGGGCGACGACGTAATCGGCGATGTCCGACAGCATTTCGACGATGTCGCTTTCGGGTAGGGCTTTCAAAGCGTCTTTCGCCTTGTCCGCCCAGGCGATGGCCACGTCGCGGGTTTCTTCCAAGGCGTTGTGACGGTTCAGCAAGGCAATGGCGTGCTCCAGATCGCCGTCTTCCTGCTTGCCCTTCTCAATCGTGCGCTCCCAGAAGGCGCGCTCTTCACCGTCGCTTTTCGCAACGGCCTTGATGACGGGCAGGGTGAGTTTGCGTTCGCGGAAGTCGTCACCGATATTCTTGCCGGTTTGATCCGATCCCCAGTAATCCAGCAAATCATCCACGATTTGAAAGGAAATGCCGAGCGCATCGCCATAATCGAACAGGGCTTTGATGACGGCTTCATCCGCATCAGCCAGAACGCCACCGACTTCGGTCGCGGCGGAAAACAAGGCGGCGGTTTTGCCGCGCACAACTTGCAGGTAGATGCTCTCGTCTGTCTTGAGGTCCTGCGCTGCGGTCAGTTGCAGCACCTCGCCCTCGGCAATCGTCGCGGATGCGTTGGACAGGATTTTCAGGACGCGCATGTTGTCGGCATCTGTCATCAACTGGAACGCGCGGGCAAAGAGATAATCGCCGACCAGAATCGAAGATTTATTGTCCCACAGGAGGTTGGCCGTCGGGCGTCCCCGCCGTTGCGCGCTTTCGTCCACGACATCGTCATGCAAAAGCGTGGCGGTGTGGATGAATTCCACGGTTGCGGCAAGGTGGATGTGGTAGGGGCCTTGGTAGCCACAGGCTTTCGCCGCCGCCAGTGTCAACATCGGGCGCAGGCGCTTGCCGCCCGCTTCAATCAGATGCGCTGTCACCTCGGGGATGCGCGGCGCATGTTCGGAGGACATCCGCTTGCGGATCAGTGCATTGACCGCAATCAGCTCTGCCGCCAGTGCGGTGGCCAGTCTTTCGTGCGGTTTGACAACGGCTTTTTCCAAACCCATGTGATGCCCTCGCGGTTTTCCCGGCTCGACAAACCTCACGGCCTGTCGTTAACTTGAATAATGAAGCAACTCCTACGCACAACCGACCCGACCCAGATCATCTATGCCAAAGCGCTCCTGTCTGGAGAGGATATAGACTGCTTTGAAATGGACGTCCATATGAGCATCCTCGAAGGGGGGATTGGCATATTGCCGCGCCGACTAATGGTGCGTGATGATGACCTGCCGCAAGCGCGGCGAATTCTCAAGGATAATGACTTCGATCTGGAGGAATTGTGAGCGCAGAGGGTGATCTGAGCCGGGATGCTTTTCTGGACGGGCAGATTCATGTGTTCCAACCGAAACGCGGCTATCGCGCGGGAGTGGATCCGGTGCTTTTGGCGGCGGCGACGCCCGCGCGTTCCGGACAGACTGTGTTGGAACTGGGCTGCGGGGCTGGTGTGGCATCTCTGTGCTTGCACGCGCGGGTCTCGGGTCTGAGTCTGACAGGTATCGAGGTGCAGCCGTTCTATGCCGCTCTGGCGCAACGCAATGCGGTGGAGAACGGTGCGGACATGACAGTATGTGTCGCGGATTTGCGGGATTTGCCGCAAGATATACGGGCGCGAAGTTTCGACCATGTTATCGCCAATCCGCCCTATTACGAACGTGCGCGTTCAACGGCCTCGGAGGATGAGGGGCGCGATATTGCTTTGGCGGGCGAGACCCCTTTGGCGACTTGGGTTGATGTGGCCGCGCGCAGGCTGGCTCCCAAAGGTTATTTGACCATGATCCAGAAGGCGGACCGCCTGCCGGAACTGCTTTGTGCTCTGGAGGGGCGTTTGGGCTCTGTGCGAGTGCGTGCGGTGCAGCCGCGTGTGGGGCGCGTGGCCGAGCTTGTGTTGGTGCAGGCGCGTAAGTCGGGGCGGGCAGGGTTCGTTCTGGAGCCGCCGCTGATCATGCACCAAGGATTGCGCCACGAACGGGACGGCGAAAGCTATGCCGAAAATGTGTTAAAAATCTTGCGAAGCGGCGCAGATTTGCCGTGGTCGCGTTAAGGTTTTGGCAATCTTTCGCGTGCAAACCCATATGGGTCATATTGTTCCAAAAACAAGCCGTGACACGACTCAAATTCTATGCTGCAGTTGTCATATAGCTTTTACAAAGCTGTATCCAAACAGAGAGGAGAAGACATGAGCTTGACGTCCCACATCGAGGAACTGAAGAAAAAGCATCAATCCCTCTCGGAGGCCGTTGAGACTGCTCAACGTTCGCCGGGTATCGACGCCCTTCGGATCGCTGACTTGAAGAAGCAGAAACTCCGCATCAAAGAAGAGATTGAGCGTCTGAGCACCACCTGACGCGACCTCTGCCCCTTGAACTGTCACGACCCGGTTTGGCGGCTGGCGAATGCGGCCAAACCGGCACCAGCGGTAATCAGAACTGCTGACAAGATAAGCGTTGCGCGCGGCTCCGCGATGCCTGCGCCGACCAGAACAAGCGTCGAGAGCAACGGTGCGGCATATGAGGCCGTTCCCAAGAGTTGGATGTTGCCGCGCTTGACTCCGATATCCCACACATAAAACGCGGCTCCTACAGGGCCGAGACCGAGGGCGATCATGCTGAGCCAGCCGGCCTGTGACGAGGGCCAGACGGTGTCTTCCAGCGCCAGATGCGCAATGAGGGACAGGACGGCTGTCGCCAGACAATAGACTGTGACCACCATGCTTGAGACCGATCCAAGCCGACGGGATATGACCGAGTAGCTTGACCATGTCAGCGCACAGGCGGAGGCCAGCAGGTAGCCGGTCATATGCCCTCCCGAGAAGGATGCACCTTTGGCGACGATGAGTGCGGCGCCGATAAAGGACAGGCCCGCCCCCACAAGATGCAGCGGGCGCAAGGTCTCTCCGGGAAGTAGGCCGGAAAACAGAACGATGAGCAAAGGCCAAAGATAGGCGATCAATCCGGCTTCGGCAGGAGGGGCGGCTTTGAGAGCTGAAAAGTAGAGAAAATGGTAGCCGAATAGACCGACCGTTCCAAATGCGTAGATCGACAGTGGCACGTTTCTCAGCTCATGCCAGCGTTTGCTCGCGGTGGTCCATATCACCCCGATGGTACCGCCAATCGCAAAACACACGGCATTGAGTTGTAGGGCAGGGACTTCCCGTGCGCCTACTGTGAAGAGTGCGAGAAGGGCCCAGAGCAGCACGGCGATAAAACCGATGAATGTGGCGGTGCGTTTCGTCATGAAAGCACTAAGGCCAAAACCTTGCTGTGGCGCAATCAAAAATGGGCCACGAAAACGCGGCCCATTTGTGTGAAAACCGTTAAGGTTAATGATTGGTCAGGTCAGATACTGGCCGCCATTCGCGGTGATGGTCGAACCGGTGATAAAACCCGCGTCATCCGAGGCCAAAAAGACCACACAGCGCGCAATATCTTCAGGTTCACCCAAACGTCCGACCGGAATCGTGGAGATGATCGAGTCCCGGACTTTTTCCGGCACGGCCATGACCATTTCGGTCGCGATGTAACCCGGGCAGATTGCGTTAACGGTGATCCCCGCGCGAGCGCCTTCTTGGGCCAGCGCCTTGGTAAAGCCGATATCTCCGGCTTTGGCGGCGGAGTAGTTGACCTGCCCGAACTGGCCTTTCTGGCCGTTGATCGAACTGATGTTGATCACACGCCCGAATTTCCGCTCACGCATGCCGGGCCAGAGCGGATGGGTCATGTTGAACACGCCGGAGAGGTTGGTGTCCATGACCTCCTGCCACTGTTCGCGGCTCATTTTGTGAAACGGTGCGTCGCGCGTGATGCCTGCGTTATTCACCAGAATATCGACGGGACCAAGGTCGGCTTCGACCTTTGCGATGCCGTCGGTGCAGGCTTCGTAATCGGCCACAGACCATTTGTAGGTTTTGATGCCGGTTTCTTTCGTGAAGTGAGCGGCGGCTTCATCGTTGCCCGCATAGGTGGCGGCAACTTTATAGCCCGCGTCTTTCAGCGCCATAGAAATGGCAGCGCCAATTCCGCGCGATCCTCCGGTCACAAGAGCGACTCTGGACATGGTACTCCTCCTAGTAGATTTCACTTGGCAATCTTGTTATCTAAAATATTCCATATACGCAAGAATATTGCTTAGAGGGATTTGGGATATTTTGCGCAACCGTCATGCCATTATCAGGTGCGGATGAAGGGGCCATGACAGCCCCTTCGCCAAATCAGTCGCGCTCGAGACAGACGGCTACGCCCATGCCGCCGCCAATGCACAGGGTGGCAAGACCTTTCTTGGCGTCGCGACGCTGCATTTCGAACAGGAGTGTGTTGAGGATGCGTGCGCCAGAGGCGCCGATCGGGTGACCAATTGCGATGGCGCCGCCGTTGACGTTCACAATGGCCGGATCCCAACCCATGTCCTTGTTTACGGCACAGGCCTGAGCCGCAAAGGCTTCGTTCGCTTCGACGAGGTCGAGATCTTCGGGCTTCCAGCCCGCTTTCTCCAGTGCTTTGCGTGATGCATAGATCGGTCCCACGCCCATGATCGACGGGTCAAGGCCCGCAGTGGCATAGGAGGCGATACGCGCAAGCGGCTGGATGCCACGTTTCTCGGCGTTCTCGGCAGACATCAACAATGCGCCCGCTGCCCCGTCGTTGATCCCCGATGCGTTCCCCGCCGTAACAGTGCCCTCCCGATCAAAGGCCGGACGCAATTTCTGCATGCTTTCAAGCGTTGCGCCGTGACGGATGTATTCATCCTGATCGACAACGGTTTCACTCTTACGGGTTTTAACCGTGATCGGGATGATCTCGTCGGAGAATTTGCCCGCTTTCTGGGCCGCTTCGGCTTTGTTTTGGGATGCGAGGGCAAATTCGTCCTGCATCTCGCGGGAAATTTGCCATTGTTCTGCAACATTCTCCGCGGTGATCCCCATGTGGTAGCCGTTGAAGGCATCCCAGAGCCCGTCTTTGATCATCGAATCGATGAATTTCATGTCGCCCATTTTGTGCCCTGCGCGCAGGTTGGCGACATGAGGGGCCATGGACATGTTTTCCTGACCGCCGGCACATATGATATCGGCATCTCCGAGCATGATGTGTTGTGCGGCAAGGGCAACTGTGCGCAGGCCGGAACCGCAGACCTGGTTGATACTCCATGCGGCAGATTCTTGCGGGAGACCCGCGTTTATGTGCGCCTGACGTGCGGGGTTCTGGCCCTGACCTGCGGTGAGAACTTGTCCGAGGATGGTTTCGGACACTTCGCTTTTGTCTATGCCTGCACGCTCGACAAGCGCTTCGAGAACGCGTGCCCCGAGCTCGTGGGCCGGGGTGTTGGCGAAGGCGCCGGAAAAGCTGCCGACAGCTGTCCGTGCTGCAGATGCGATAACGACATTGGTCATGATGATACTCTCTCTCCCGTAATGTTTGCGGGGAGATTGCTCAAATCATGCAAAATTTGCAACAAAGTTGCTCGACTCCCCGTGTAAGGTCTATGTTGCAAGCGCAGCAATTTCAACCTTCAATGGGATCATGAGGCGCTTTGTCATCGCAATCAAGTGTCTTGACCCTAACCGGTCTTGTGTTTTGTCTCCGGACGTTGCCACACAGGATCAATTGTTGCGGCGCCAAAATAGTGTCCCTGCATACAATCAACACCGATTTCTGTAAGGTATTCGGCATCAGCGGAATTCTCGACAAATTCCGCCACCGTATACATGTCAAAATGCTTCGCGACCGAGACAAGTGCTTGAGTCAGAACCTGATTATCCGGATTGGAGGCGACTCCGCGAATAAACCCTCCGTCGATTTTCACGATGTCGAAATAGAAATCCTTGAGATAGCGAAAGGCTGTATAGCCCGCGCCAAAATCATCGAGCGCAAAGGAAATGCCCATTGATTGCAGGTCAGACATGAAAACAGAAACCAGTTCGGGCATGACCATGGCCGAGCTTTCGGTGATTTCGAGGATAAGACGCTCCGCAATGGTTGGCCCCTTTGCGAGGCCTTCTGTGAGGGTCTGCTTCCAGCGCGGGTAGCCAATGGAGCGGGCGGACATGTTGATCGCGAGACGAAGATCGGGGTGTTCATGCAGTGCCTGCAAACCCAGTTCCAGAGAGAGGCAGTCCAGAATGCGCCCTGTTTCTGTGGTCTCGGCGACTTCAATGAATTCACGCGCGGGGAGGACGCGTCCGTTTTGGTCGAGAACGCGAATGAGCGCTTCGTAAAAGGCGGGACGGTCGGGGCGCAAAGTGTGCACAATGGGTTGATAGGCCAGCATCACGTGCTTTTTGCTGAGGGCCTCTTTCACCATATCTATGGTGTGGCGGTCCCTGGCGGCAATTGCCGCGGACAGCGGGCTTTCCAAGTCGTTATTATCATAGAAAGAATCGGGCATCCCATCACCTTGTGTCGCTTACAGATTGCTCATCCGACATTGGTGGGAATGTGATAACAATTGATGAATGGTGTGGATTGATGTGAAGCCTACCCAATTTTATGACGAATTTGTAATGATCTGATATTTATGAGTAATCTCAGTAGTCGAAAGGATTTCTTCAGAATGTGCGTTAGATTTATATAAAATTATAACTATAATATGCGGAATATGCTTACGGGTAGCAGGCGCTACGAGGTGTTTTTAAAAAACACAATGCGCACTGAGGTTTAACCAAATTGAAAGCATATTCTGGTTCCTTGTTGCCGATTGAACAAAAGGAACTGACATGTCGCGACAAGATTTCTCGTCTAGCACGGCGTCTTCAAAAGAAGAAGCCCCTTTTGAGATCAGCGAACTCTTTTTTTCGCGCACGGATGAGCGTGGCGTTATTATCTCCGGGAACGAGGTTTTCCGGCGTATTCCCGGATATACTTGGGATGAATTGGTTGGTGCGCCCCATAAATTCATAAGTCATCCGGATATGCCCAAGGGTGTCTTTTATATTCTATGGGAGCGTCTCAAAAAAGGCCTCGCAACGGGCGCCTATGTTAAAAATCGCGCAAAAGATGGTCGGTATTATTGGGTTTATGCCATCTTTTCTCCGGTGGATGGAGGCTATGTATCCGTCCGTCTCAAGCCGACGTCGGCGCTCTTCGAGACTGTGAAAACGCTTTATGCGGAAGCGCTTAAGTGTGAACAGAAAGATGGCCTTTTGCCGGCGGAAAGTGCGGAGAATATTCACGTGAAATTAAGTGATCTTGGTTTCCCGACATATAGTGCGTTCAGTTCTTATGCCGTTGCTCAGGAGGTGTTGGCGCGCGATGAGGCGCTCGCCCGTGTTGAAGATGAACGCTTGCAAAATCTCATTCGCCTTCTGCCTGTTCTTGAAACTTTGGACGAACAGCATACGTCGCTTTTTGCGTCTTTTGCCAAGACCAGAGGTATACCCTCAAACATGAGGATTGTGGCCTCACGACTTGAGCCCGCGGGCGGTCCTATTTCCGCTATTTCACAGAACTATCGGTTGATGTCTGATGAGGCCAGCAATCATCTGGGTGGCTTTCAGGGAGAAGATGGCACACAGAGTTTGCCCGCGGTGGTGACGGAGCAAGTGTATAAGGCGCTTTTCATGATGGCTGCGTCAACTATTCAATGTGAGGTGAAAGCCGTTGCTGCGGAAGATCTTGCAGCTGGCGCCGAGAAAGACGGTTTTCAGGGCGAGGTGGATGTTTTGAACAAATTGGTCGAAGACTATATGGCGGACTCTTGCGGCGTGTTGCATTCCGTTTGCAGTGAGGCGATGGGGTTGGCGAGATCCGCGAAGGATCTGCGTCAACTGGTGACAGGATTGGACTCGATTCGCGTTTTGTGCCGTGTGGAAGCGGGGCGGCTTGGCGCGCAATCTGTGGCGCTGACGCCGGTGATTAATCAACTCGACCGATTTCACATTGAAATTGACAGCACTCTGGAACAGATTTTGACGCTTGCAGATAAGGTGGCAGCGATGGTCGGAACGGCAATCCCGCGCAGCTTTAATTGCTCTCTTGAGAAATACTCTCCGGCTGAGCGGAATCTTTCTCAAGTATATGCGTGATGATGGCCTGAGCGGAGGGGGAAAACCATTCGGCATCTCCGGTCATGCGTGCGATTTCTTTGCCTTCGGGCGAAATCAGGATGGACACCGGAAGACCGAGCACTCCCATATCGCGTGCCATTGCGCCCTTGCTGTCCAAACGTAGCGGCAAGTGCTCGACGCCTGCTTTTTCAAAGAAACTTTTGATCGCAGGCAGCGGGTTATGTCCTGTCGCAACCGGAAGCACGGTCAATCCTTGACCCCCAAACGCGCCCGAAAGCGCATCGAGTGCGGGCATTTCCTTGCGGCAAGGCGCACACCACGTTGCCCAGAAGTTCAACAGCACGAACTGCCCTTGATAGTCCGCGAGGGTTTCCTCGTTGCCATCAATGTCGGTGAAGCTCAGAGCGCTGACCTCTTTCGGTGCGCTATGAAAGCCCAACTTCATCATACTTCCTTCGCGCAATGCTTCGGCCCCTTCAATATCAAGCGCGGCAGCAGGAATTGCGCCGAGGCTCAGGGCCGTATAAAGGATTGCAGCAATCAGTTTTTTCAACATGTGGGACACGTCCATGACCGAAAAGAAATCAAACGCGATGTGGGGCGGCCGGTTCGCTGCCGGACCTGACGCCATCATGGAAGCTATCAACGCCTCCATTGATTTCGACAAGCGGCTGGCCTCCCAAGATATCGCAGGCTCACGCGCCCATGCCTTGATGCTCTCAAAACAGGGCATCATTACCGATACAGATGCCGAGGCCATTCGGGAAGGCCTTCTCACGGTATTGTCAGAGATTGAGGTCGGAGAGTTTGCCTTTTCCACCGCTCTTGAAGACATCCACATGAATGTCGAAGCCCGCCTCAAGGAACTCATCGGTGACGCCGCAGGGCGTTTGCACACGGCGCGTTCGCGCAACGATCAGGTGGCGACGGATTTCAAACTCTGGACACGCGACCAATTCGATGCGGCGATTTCCGGTGTCGAGGCGTTGATCCGCGCCTTGATCGCGCAGGCAGAAGAAGGAGCCGACTGGGTTATGCCCGGTTTCACCCACTTGCAAACGGCACAGCCCGTGACATGGGGCCATCACATGATGGCCTATGTGGAGATGTTGGGGCGTGATTTGTCGCGGTTCAAGGATGCACGGGCGCGGATGAATGAAAGCCCGCTCGGTTCCGCTGCTCTGGCGGGCACAGGCTTTCCGATTGACCGGCATATGACGGCAGAGGCTTTGGGGTTTGATCGTCCGACTGCGAACTCTTTGGACGCCGTTGCGGACCGGGATTTCGCACTCGAATTTCTGTCCTGTGCCTCGATCTGCGCGATGCACCTGTCGCGGTTCGCAGAGGAACTGGTGATCTGGTCTTCCGCGCAATTCCGCTTTGTGACCTTGTCGGACCGTTTCTCGACCGGTTCGTCCATCATGCCGCAAAAGAAAAACCCCGACGCCGCCGAACTGATCCGCGCCAAGATCGGGCGTATTTTCGGTGCCAATGTTGCGTTGATGACGGTGATGAAGGGGTTGCCGCTGGCCTATTCCAAAGACATGCAGGAAGATAAGGAACAGGTCTTCGATGCCGCTGACAACCTCATGCTGGCGCTTGCAGCAATGACGGGCATGGTGTCCGACATGACGGCAAATATCGACAATTTGCGGGCGGCTGCAGCTTCCGGCTTTTCGACGGCGACGGATTTGGCCGATTGGCTGGTGCGTGAGGCGGGGCTGCCCTTCCGCGATGCGCACCATGTGACCGGCGCATTGGTGGCGATGGCGGAGAAAAAAGGCTGCGATCTGCCCGATTTGACGCTTGAAGACATGAATTCCGTTCACGAAGCGATCACAGAAGGCGTTTATGATGTCTTGACGGTTGAAAACTCGGTCGCGTCTCGGACAAGCTACGGGGGAACCGCGCCCGCGCAAGTGCGTGCGCAAATCAAGCGTTGGAAAGAGGTGCTCGGATGAAACCCGTTATTGCCGCCCTGTTCGTTGCTCTGGGCCTTAGCGCCTGTGGCGTTGATGGGGAACCATCCAAACCTGAAATCAGCGCCAGAACAACTGTCGGCGTGAACTCCGGTTCTGGTGGCTACACAGACACCGAACTCAACATCCATATTCCGCTCAACTGAGCCGCGACAAGGCAATCTACATGGACCATTTTCTCTATAAAAACGGCGTGCTTCATGCCGAAGACGTCTCCGTGTCCGAAATTGCGGCGCAGGTCGGGACACCGTTTTACGTTTATTCTGCCGCCACGCTGACACGGCATTTCAAGCTGTTCGACGAGGCTTTGGATGGCATGGATCACCTTGTCTGTTTTGCCATGAAGTCGAATTCGAACCTCGCGGTTTTGAAACTCATGGGCGAGTTGGGTGCGGGGATCGATGTGGTCTCCATTGGCGAATATCTCAAGGCCAAAGCCGCCGGATTGCCCGGTGATCGTATTGTGTTTTCTGGGGTTGGCAAAACCCGCTGGGAAATGCGTCAGGCGCTTGAGGGCGGGATTCGTCAATTCAATGTGGAAAGCGAACCCGAACTGGAGGCCCTGAACGAGGTTGCGACCGCTCTTGGTGTCAAAGCGCCCATTGCTTTGCGGGTCAATCCGGATGTGGATGCCAAGACCCATGCGAAAATCGCGACGGGAAAATCCGAAAATAAATTCGGCATTCCGATTGCCACCTGTCGCGAAGTCTATGCGCGTGCCGCAGCAATGGAGGGGATCGATGTTGTCGGCATCGACGTGCATATCGGATCGCAGCTGACACAGCTTGAGCCGTTTGAACTGGCGTTTACCAAAGTCGCGGAACTGACTGAAGCATTGCGGACCGACGGGCACAATATCCGGCGTCTCGATCTGGGTGGCGGGCTTGGCATTCCCTATGAGCGCTCAAACGAAGCTCCGCCTTTGCCGGTCGAATATGGTGATATGATCCGCCGCACCGTGGGCCATCTGGGCTGCGAGATCGAGATCGAGCCGGGGCGTCTGATTTCGGGCAACGCGGGGATACTCGTGTCTTCCGTGATTTACCTCAAACACGGCGAGGGACGCGATTTTCTGATTGTTGATGCTGCGATGAACGATCTGGTGCGCCCGTCGATGTATGATGCCTATCATGATATTGTGCCGGTTGAGGAACCTGTTGCGGGAGCCGAGCAAGCTCCGGTGGATGTCGTCGGGCCGATTTGCGAAACGGGCGATACCTTTGCCAAGGGGCGCAACATGCCCGCATTGGGAGAGGGGGATCTCGTCGCATTCCGGTCCGCCGGTGCTTATGGGGCAGTGATGGCGTCCGAATACAATTCGCGGCCTTTGGTGCCCGAGGTCTTGGTGAAGGACGATCAATTCGCTGTCATCCGTGCACGTCCGAGCTTTGACGAGATGATAAACCGCGATACCATCCCTGTGTGGCTCTAACCTGCTCGCCTAGTGGTGCAGTGTAGCGGCGGGCCGAGAAGCTAAACGAGCTGTAAAGCGAGATGTATGGACCCTGAGCACGGACCCACTGACAGCCTTGATCGCCCCCTTGCCCGCAGGGTGAAGGTGGCTTTGCTGTTGACCGGAGCGGGGCTGGTGCTTGAGCGCATTGCGCTGGCCTTCTGGCCGCTGATCTCGCTGCTTGTCTTCGCTGCGGGACTGTTGATGCTGGGCGTTCAGGACGCTCTGCCGATATGGGGCCTTCGGACGGGTCTTGCGCTTTTCGGGATTGCCACGCTCTTGTCGCTGGTCCTTGGTCTGCGGGCGATACATTTGCCACGTAAAGCCGAGGTTGTGGCCCGCGTTGATGCGCATTTGCCGGGGCGACCGCTACAGGCGCTGTCCGATACGGTTCTGGTCGGGGCAGGGGATGCGGCTTCGGAGACGCTTTGGGAGCGGCATCGCCAGCGTATGATTGCGCGGCTCGCGTCCGTCCGTCCCGTCGCCCCAAACATCCGTCTGGCCCCTCGTGACCCCCTTGCTTTGCGTCTTGTCGCTTTGACAACCCTTGGTATGGGGCTGCTCTTCGGTTCGGTTGAGCGCGTCGGGTCTCTCGCGAGCCTTCAGGGGAGTGGCGGAGAGATTGCCACAGGCCCGATCTGGGAGGGCTGGGTGCGTCCGCCTGTGTATTCCGGCAAGCCCACGCTCTATTTGGGCGATCTCGATCCGCATTTCGATGTGCCCAAAGGGGCGGATGTGACGCTGCGGTTTTACGGGGAAGATGGTGTTTTGACGCTGCGTGAAACCGTGTCGGGAGATACGGATACGCGTTCTGATTTCCGGATCCGTCAGCCGGGGGAAATCGAGATCGATGGCCCCACAGGCCGGCTTTGGGAGGTTGCGCTTCAGCCGGATGCGCAGCCCATGGCGGAGTTGGTTGGACCAATGACACGCGCCCCATCCGGCGAGGCGCGTCAGGATTTCCGCCTGTCCGATGATTTCGGGGTCAGTCGCGCCATATTGACGATCTCGCGTGATGTTGAAGCGGTGGAACGACGTTACGGCTATGTTTTGCCGCCAGAACCGCGTGAGGATATTTCCGTGCCCGTCATGCTGCCGCAGACCGGCGACCGGCGCGAAATCGAAGGCCGGATTGCCGAAAACCTTGCGCAGCATCCGTTTGCGGGGCTTCCAGTGCGCCTGTCCTTGAGTGCTTGGGACGAGGCGGGGCAGGAAAGCAGCGAGGCGTTGGGCGAAAGCATCCTTCCGACGCGCCGGTTCTTTGATCCGCTGGCTGCGGCTTTGGTTGACCAGCGGCGTGAATTGCTGTGGAATCGGGAGAATGCGCCTCGCACGGCGCAGGTTCTGCGCGCGATCTCCGTCAACCCGAGCGAGATGTTCGACGAGATGACCAGCTATGTCCGCTTGCGCGAAGTGATCGGCCAGCTTGAGGGGCGTGACGGTCGGCTGACGGATGAGCAGGTTGACACCATCGCCGCCGCGCTTTGGGATATTGCACTGGAGCTTGAAGATGGCGAGTTGAAAGAGGCTTTGGCGCGGCTGCATCGGGCGCAGGAGCGTCTGAGCCAAGCCATGCGCGACGGGGCCACGCCTGAAGAAATCGAAAAATTGATGCAGGAATTGCGCGAGGCGACCCGTGATTACATGCAGCAACTGGCCGAACAGCAAGGCCCGGACGCGGACGATACGGACACGCCGGACCAAGGTCAGGATCAGGGGCAAGAGATCACGCAGGATCAGTTGCAACAATTGATGGATCGTATTCAGGAGTTGATGGAGCAGGGCCGCATGGCTGAAGCACAGCAACTTATGGATATGCTGGCCGAAATGCTCGAAAACATGCGGGTCACGCAAGGCGAGGGGCAGGGCAGCGGCCAAGGCGGCGAGGGGATGCAGGGCCTGCAAGATACGCTGCGCGACCAGCAGCAGTTGAATGACGATACGTTCTCGGATTTGCAGGAGCAGTTTGGCCAGAATGCGCCTTCGCAAGGTGGCGATCAGCATGGCGATGAGCCGGATGGAGATGCGCAGGGCGGCGCGGAGGCCGGTGAAGGAGGTGCGGAGCAATCCCTGTCCGAGCGTCAGCGCACCTTGCGGGAGGCCTTGCGCGAACAGCGGCGCAATGTCCCTGGTGGCGGCGGAGAAGACAGTGTCAGTGGTGCGCTTGATCGCGCGGATCGGGCGATGGAGGAGGCCGAAAGAGCGTTGCGGGAGGGGGATCTCTCCGGCGCGCTTGATGGGCAGGCCGAGGCGATGGAAGCCCTGCGTGACGGGATGCGTCAACTTGGTGAACAACAAGCGCAATCGCAGCAAGATCAGGACGGTCAGCCCAACGACGGATCAGAGGCGCAAGGCCACGATCCGCTGGGCCGCACGCCGGGTGGCATGGGGCGTCTGGGCACGGATGACGAATTTTATGAGGGTGAGGATGTCTATCGTCGCGCCGAGGAGCTTCTGGACGAAATCCGTCGCCGCACCGAAGATCAGGAGCGCACGGCGGAAGAGCGCGGTTATCTCAACCGGTTGCTGGATCAGTTCTGAGTGGCTTGCTGCTTTATCAACTGCTGAGCTGACCCAAAAGCGCATTCAACCGCGCACTGGCGGCTGACAGGATTTGGTCGAGCCAGCCACGGAAACCGTTCGCCATATGGACGTAGGTTTCCATCACACCTGCCAGAGCGGGCACTTTCGCCGCGATCAGAGGCGAGAGGATATAGAGTGCCACGAGGAAGACCGCGATCAGCACCAGCGTCAGGAAGACGGTGCGGAAACCGGAGCGCTCCGCGCGCTCGCGGCGGGTGTCTTCATCCGGCACGGTGCCATCGTCGTCGCGTTCCGACGCGGCGCTCAGGGTGGAGTTTATTTCCTCGATGTCAGGCAAGAGGTCGCGACGTTTGCCTGTGGCCGCAGCTACTCCGCCCGCCACAAGGCCGGGGTCCGCCGGATCAAGCCCGCGCAGCCGCGCCATCCGTTCGCGCAGGCTTTTCTTAGCTGAGTCCTGCGCGGGTTCTTCCAGCCCCAGATCAGGCTGGGTTTCAATTGTTTCACCTTCTGTCTGGCGCATCGCGTGATCGAATTCGACCTCGGCACGCAAGATGTCCCGCACGCTGTCCTTGAGCGCGACGCTGCTCTGTGGTGCGGTGTCTTGTGCGGGAGGCGGGAGATCTTCGCTGTCTTCGATCTCGTATTCTGGTTCGGCTTCCGGCTCGGATATTGCGTCTGGCTCTGCTTCGAACTCTGGCTCTGCTTCGAACGCCGGTTCAGGGACTGCTATAGGCTCGGGAACACTTTCAGGTTCCGGCTCTTGTGCGGCCGCAGGCACATCTTCGTGAATCTCCTCTGCCGCAGGCTGGACCACGGCGGATTCAGGAGGGGTCTCTACGAAAGAGTCGTCTTCGTCGGGAATTTCATATCCCAGTTCTTCCGCCAGTTCCTTGTCCATATGGGCGGGCTGTTGAAACCAGGTATGCCCGCAGTTTGAACATTGAACATCACGCCCCGTGTCAGGAATGACACGTGAATCCACTTCGTATTGAGCTCCGCAATTCGGACATATCAGCCGCATAACTTCCCCTGCCACACGTTATCTGCGCACGCTCCCCTATGCTGACTGCGCGATTTTCTGCAATTCTTAACGTGAACTAGCAGATTGTCCATATTTTTGCGACAGTTGCATTGAAAGGTTTTGACCAGTGAGGCAAAACTGTCGCGAAGAAGCGACTGGGGTTCGCAGAGGTGACACGTGATTGAGTTTCATGAGGCAGGCTACGGCTACGGTGGGCGGGAGCTATTGACAGAAATGTCCCTGACGCTCGCGCCGGGGTCTTTCCATTTTTTGACGGGGCCTTCAGGGGCAGGGAAAACAACATTTCTCAAACTGTGTTATCGTGAGCTTCAGGCCACGGCCGGTCGTGTGTCGATTTTTGGCGAGGACACGCGACAGATGGAGCGTGACGAGGTGGCGAACCTGCGTCGGCGCATCGGTGTCGTGCATCAGGATTGCCAGTTTCTTGACCACCTCAGCCTCGTCGATAACGTCGCCCTGCCGCTGTCCGTTTCCGGTCGTGAGCGCGACGAGCGTGATCTGGAGGATCTTCTGAATTGGGTCGGGTTGTCGGAACAGGCCAGAGCCCATCCGCCGGAATTGTCGGGCGGGGAACGCCAACGTGCGGCCTTGGCGCGTGCGGTGATCATGTCGCCGGAAGTGATTCTTGCGGATGAGCCGACGGGCAACGTGGACTGGGAAATGTCGCTGCGCCTTTTGCAGCTTTTGATCGAGTTGAACCGAATGGGGAAAACGGTGGTGATCGCCACGCATGACCTGCATCTGATTCGTCAGGCCAAAGCGCAAGTGCAGGCTCGGGTGCTGCGCATCTCCAATCGGCGTATTCAGCAAGCGGGGGCGGATCTGTGAAAACCATTTTCTTGTCCTTCCTGAATTTTCGCGAAAGCACGTCGGGACGTGTGGTGCCGCCTTCGGGCTTTACGGCGCAACTGACCGTGATAACGGCGGCGGCGATGGCCTTTCTGGCGGTTTTTGCATTGGCGTTGTCGATGGCAACCGGACGATTGGCAGATCGCTGGGGGACGGAGCTTGCGCGCGGTTCGACCGTGCGTATTTCCGCGCCTTCCGATCAGATTGAGGCCCAAACCGCTGCGGCGCTCAAGGTGCTTGAGACCACGCCCGGGGTGGCGGAGGCGCGGCGCTTGAGTGCCGAAGAGGAAACCGCGCTTCTGGAGCCGTGGTTTGGCCCTGATCTGCCGCTCGACAGTCTGTCTTTGCCGGTCTTGATCGATATTCAGGAAACACCTGACGGGTTTGACTCAGAAGGGCTGCGTCTCAGGCTGGCGGGGGAGGCTCCCGGTGCGGTTCTCGACGATCATAGCCGTTGGCGGCGGCCCTTGGTGCGCGCGGCGGAGCGGTTGCGCCTGTTGGGGGTTATTTCCCTGCTTTTGATTGCGGGGGTGACAGGTGGTATGATCACGTTGGCTGCTAATGCGGCATTGGCTGCGACGGCGCAAGTGATCCGGACCTTGCGTCTTGTGGGGGCAACGGACCGCTTTATTGCCAGCGCCTTTGTTCGCCGTTTCACCTTACGCGGGCTTTCCGGCGCCGTGATCGGGACATTTCTCGGCATGGTCGCTATCGCGCTTTTGCCGAAGGCAGACGAAGCGGGCGGTTTTCTGACGGGGCTGGGATTTTCCGGCGCGCAATGGCTCTGGCCGCTTTTGATCCCGCTTCTCGCCGCGATTGTGGCCTATGTTGCGACCCGTGTGGCCGCGACCCAAACCCTGCGAAGGTTGATGTAATGCCCTATCCGATCCAGTGGTTTCTGTCTTTGATATTCGTGATCCAGATGTATCTGGTCATGTTCCTTATGGCGATTTTCTTTACACCTTTGTCGCTGCTCAAGCGCGACTGGGCCTTTGCGGCGGTTCACACCTATTGCCATTGGGTGCGGTTTTCGGCGCGCTGGCTGGTCGGGTTGAAATCCGAGATTCGGGGCGAGGTGCCTGCGGATGAGGTATTGATCGGGGCTAAACATCAGAGCTTTTTTGACATCATTTTGATTGTTTCGGCGGTTCCGCGTCCGAAATTCATTATGAAAAAGCAAATTGTCTGGACCCCTATCGTGGGATACTTCGCCAAACGTATCGGTTGTGTTCCTGTTGATCGTGGCAAACGTGGTTTGGCGATCAAAAAAATGATTTCAGATGTAAAATCCGGCGCTACGCTTCCTGGTCAGTTGATCATCTTTCCGCAAGGTACCCGTGTCGCGGCGGGGGCGCATCTGCCTTATAAAATTGGCACGGGCGTGCTCTATGAACAAACCGGTCAGGCCCTTGTGCCGGCGGCGACCAACGTGGGTGTGTTCTGGCCGCGCCACGGTATCTACCGCAAGCCCGGTTTGGCGGTGGTAGAATTTTTGCCGCGGATCAAAGCGGGCCGTGAGATGAAAGACGTTATGTCGGAACTGGAGCAGGTCGTTGAGGCCGCGTCCGATCGTCTTATGGAAGAGGCTGGCTTCGAGTTGCCGCCGAAATCCTGACGCCCATTTTTGTGACCTTATACCGGTATGGTGCCTTTATGCGGGAACCTTATGCATCCGGCACTTTCCCAAGCATTTTAGAAATAGCTTCGGACAAGGGCGCTGGAGAGGAGTGACCAACCGTCGGACACAACAAAGAACGCAAGTTTGAATGGCAAGGAGACGATCGCGGGTGGGACCATCATCATACCCATCGACATCAAGATGGCGGACACGACCAAGTCGATGATGAGAAACGGTAAAAAGACGAGAAACCCGATTTGAAACGCGCGCTCGACTTCGGAAAGCAGAAATGACGGCACGAGCAAGGAAAGAGGGGCGTCCCGCGACACACTGTTGACGGTGCTGAAATCATCGCGAAGTTCTTTCAGTTGCTGAAACGTGTCGGGATCAATGCGATTGGACATGAAGCCCCGAAACGGATCAATGGAGAGAGAAAATGCCTGTTCGAGAGGGATGTCTCCATTCACATATGGCTGTATTCCCGTCGTCCAGCTCTCGGTGAATACAGGTTCCATAACGTAATAGGTTAGAAACATGGCCAGACTGATCATCAGCATGTTTGGTGGGGACTGTTGTAAGCCGATTGCCTGTCTCAAAATCGACAGAACCGTGACGATGAACGGGAAGCATGTGAGTGTAATGGCAATGCCGGGGGCAATGCTGAGAATGGTGATGAGCAGCAGAAGTTGGATGGACCGCGCCGACAATGACCCGTCTGCCCCAAGATCCAAAGTCATGGATTGCGCGAGGGCTGGTTCGCTGACCAACAAGAGGATAAGGGCCAGAACGGACAGAAAGATTGAAGGGCGCATCAAGTTTCACAATCCGTTTTTCAGATCGGCAACTTCGGTAAGGCGCACAGCCAGCTGTCCGGCTTGCCCGCCATCCATTTCCTGTAGCTCCCCGCGAGCGATGAGTTTGTCGCCGACGTAGAGTTCGACAGGATCTTCGATGTTCCGGTCGAGCGGAAGGACACTGTCGCTTTGCAGTTTCAATAGATCCTTCACGAGAGGACGCGCTTTTCCGACGGATATCGTGATTTCGATCGGAACTTGAGAAAACGGATTTTTTGAATTGTTTTCAGTCTGTTCAACCATAATTTATGGCCTCCTCGTTCAGAGCGTATACAGCATCAATGGCGTTCATGATCTTTTCTAAGGTCGCATCCATATCGATTTTTTTCTCAAGCCCGCCCATCTGCAGATAGACTTGGCCGTCTGCGAGGCTCGACTCCTCCATGATGTCCAATGGAATGGTTAAGGAGTCGTCAATAAGGCGCTGAATTGCGGGTCGGGATGCAGGAGAAACCACAATTTTTATAGGAGAACCCGACGCGGCCTCAGCCATCGGCAAAAGCTCTTCAACAATTTTTTGTCCAAGGGTCTCGCTCACCAGTTGGGGTAGAACCTTGCTGGTCATTTCCTTGAGCAGCGGTTCAAGTGCCTTCATGATATGTGCGCGGGCCTCATGGAATGTGAAGCTCAGGTCTTGCAAATTCCGCGCAAACTCGGCGCCAATGCGGGTCTGTTGCTCGCTTTCGGCGCGCGTGGCGTCATCCCACCCCGCTTTGTATCCTTGTTCATAGGCAGCCATTCTCTTGGCTTCTATTTCTTCCTCGGTCGGAACTGGTGGCGCAGTTGCGTCGTCTGTATCTCGCTGAGTTAAAGGGGGCTGGGACGCTGGCTGTGATGTGATGCTGAAGTCTTCGAGGGGGAATTGCGAGGTCATCAGGCGTTCTCCTCAGTGTCTTCCATCCAGCCGCGCAAGATTTCGACGGTTTCCTCTTGTCGGTCTTCAATGAGTTTTTTGAGGCGTTTTACCGGATCGCTTGGCGTGCCGATGTCATCGTCTTCGAAATCAAAGTCCGAGACGACTCCCATTGTGGGCAACTCAAACCCGTTTTCCGAAATCTCTCCGTCCAACGCCGGAGTTGAAGGGGACGGCAAATCTGGCATTGGTATCGTGGCTGGCAGGCTTTCTGGCGTATTCGCGTCCGAGACATCCGCTGGAGGGAGTGCGGGGGCAGGTTTTGCCAGAATGGGGCGCAAGACGAAGAGACCTAGAATGAGTGTCACAATGGCCAGAACTGCCAATTGTATGATCGACATGGGATCAATATTCATGGGGGGGAGCAGAGAGCTTTGTGCTTCGGCCCCTTCAATGAGCAAGGGCTCGAACTCCATGGTTTTTAGCGTGATCTGATCTCCGCGCTCTTCGTTGAAGCCAATGGCTGATGCAACCAAATCTTGCAGCGCAGCGATCTCTTCGTCGCTTCTTGGCGCCCAGGAAACCTCTTGTGTTTCGGGGTTGATCGTTCTGATTCCGTCGACCAAGACCGCCACGGTCAAGCGTTTGATCGCACCGGGGCCCCGTTGAATTTCACGACGTGTCTCCGAAACCTCGTAATTGATGCGTTCACGGGTTTCGCTGTTACTTGTGCTCGAATCACCGTTTGTTGCATTGGTCTCGTCTGGCAGGTTGGAGGCAACCGTCACAGCGCCGCGACCGCTCCCTTGCGAGGAATTGCTGCGCTCTTCTGTTTCCGAACTGATTGCAACGCGGCTATCGGGGTCGAAATGACGTTCGACAATGGATTCCCTATCGGTTTCTGTTTCAATGGAAACTTCGACGACAGCCTTGCCCGCACCAACGCGTGCTTCAAGAAGCCGTTGCACATTTCGACGCATTTCTTCGGCGCGATCAGTATTGCCAGAGGTTCCCGTTGTCGGGTCTTCCCCTGTGATGACAACGCCAGTGCGACCGTCGATGACAGAGACATTTTCGGGAGCGAGCCCCGCGACAGCGGAGGACACAAGATACCGGAAAGCGTTTGCCTGATCGGTTGATATTGATCCGCTCACGGCGGTGACCGTGACAGAAGCCGACGCTGCTATTTCCCGTTGAAAAGGTTGCGACGAAGGGTTTGCAATGTGAACGCGTGCAGACCTGATCTTCTGAGACGAGAGAATTGTTCGAGCCAATTCACCTTCTTTTGCGCGCCAATATGCAGCGTCAAACATTTGTGACGTTGTTCCGAAGCCTGAGAGGGAATCAAGCAACTCGTATCCCCCTATGGAATTGGCGGGGAGCCCCTCGGTGAATTGCCCCGAGTTTGCCGGAGACCATCAACTTAAGTAAGGATGATGGTTATGACAAAAAGTAAAATGGCAAATCGCTACTCGCCTGAGGTCCGCGCACGTGCGGTCCGAATGGTGTTTGAGCATCAAGGCTCCTATGAAACGCAGGCGGGCGCGATTGCGGCCATTGCACCCAAGATCGGCTGCATTCCCCAGACCTTGAAGGGATGGGTCAAGCAAGCCGAGAAGGATAGTGGTATGCGCGACGGCGTGACTACTGAAGAACGTGATCGGATTAAAACCCTCGAAAGGGAAAACCGGGAGCTACGCCAAGCCAATGAGATACTACGCAAGGCGTCAGCATATTTTGCACAGGCGGAACTCGACCGCCCACTGAAGCGATGATTGCCTTTATTGAAGATCAGCGTAGCGTTTACGGTGTCGAGTCGATCTGCAGGGTGTTGCCGATCGCGCCGTCAACATTTTATCACCGCCTCGCGTGTCGCGCGGATCCTTCCAAGGCATCAGCGCGACACCAACGGGATGCAGAGCTGCGGCCAGAGATTAAAAGGATCTGGGATGAAAATTATCAGGTCTACGGTGTCCGAAAGGCATGGCACCAATTGAAACGCGAGGGCTTTGAGGTTGCAAGATGCACGGTGCAACGGTTGATGAAACAGATTGGCATCCGTGGAGCTGTGCGGGGCAAGGTAGTTAAAACAACCATTCCTGATACATCAGCCCCCTGTCCGCGCGACAAAGTGAACCGTGCATTCCGGGCCTCGGCGCCCAATCTGCTTTGGGTCAGCGACTTCACCTACGTGTCGACATGGCAAGGCTTCGTGTATGTGGCTTTCGTCATTGATACATTCGCCGATCGCATCGTGGGCTGGCGGGTCTCACGTTCAGCCAAAACTGACTTTGTTCTCGATGCGCTGGAGCAAGCCTTGCATGATCGACGACCTGTTCATGAAAGCGGGTTGATCCATCACTCCGACCGCGGCGGGCAATATGTGTCCATTCGCTATACTGAACGTTTAGCCGAAGCTGGTATTGAACCATCGGTCGGCAGCGTCGGGGATTCATACGACAACGCCCTCGCCGAGACGATTAACGGTCTCTATAAAACCGAACTCGTTCATCGCCAGGGGTCTTGGCGCAACATGCAAGATCTGGAAATGGCCACCCTCGGATGGGTCGACTGGTTCAATAATCGCCGCCTGCTTGGCCCTATTGGGAATATCCCACCAGCTGAGGCCGAAGAGAACTTCTATGCACAGCGAGACGTCTTCGATATGGTCGCGTGAAATGAAGCTATAGGTCTCCGGCAAACTCGGGGCAATTCATGACATTCTTTGGGCCATGGCGGACATCATGGACCGAGGCTTTACCGAGGTTTCCAGTCCGTTATCCCATCAGTTCCAGTGTGATACATCCGTGGCCTTTTGGTCGGTCCTGTCGGAAAAGGTACTTGATCAGGATGAAGACTATAACATGAATAGTATCCTCTCGACATTTTCAGCATTGCCATTCCATCTTCGACAATATCTTGGCCCGATATTATCGGATCGTTTCCTTGCAGTTGGAGATACGGAGAGCGTGCATTACATTCAAAATGCGATGCTGCGCGTAAACGAACGTCAGAGTGACGCGTCAGTATTACTGAACGCAAAGTTGGCTCTTGCGGAGGGGGCCTCAAAGTCCGGTGAGGATAAACTTAAAGATATTATAGCAGAAAATGGTGCGCATGCTCCGGAAGCGCTTGTGAAACTTATTCAAATGAAAGCTAAGGATGGCGAGGAAATTGATGAAAGTATTGCAGAAACAGTTGAAGCGTTTGCTGTTGAGTTCCGTGGTGACCCCTTCGAAGGAAAGCTACAAGAGGCAGCGACCCTAGCTCAAATCTATTCGGGAAAACCGGAAGTCGCGGTTAAGAAGATTTTTGCCCTAAAGCAGGAGGAAGGGTCAGATAATCAAGACCTTGCGAATCTTACCTCCCGCGCCCTTGAGGCACTGGCTCAGGTCCCAGATGATACTTTGTTTTTAAAGACTATTTGGCAGCACAAGGATGGCATATCTCAAGCGGACTTCTCAAATAGCGCGCGCCTTGCGGTCTCAAGGCGCTTGCTGGATCTTGGTTTTTTTTTAAACAAGCCTTGGAGTTTATGCTTGAAGCTGATGGCCTGATGGGTGATGGCGCCAAAATATTATTAGCTGAAGCGTTCTACGGCATTGGAGATATGGGAAATGCGTTGAAATATGCGTTGGGCGTAAATCATGAAGGTGCACGGGAAATTGCAGCGAAATCATATTTTTATCTAAACGATATTGAGAAAGCGACAGAGGTTTTAAGGAACAATCCCGTGGATGGGAAGAAGGAACTCTTCGCCTTGCTCGCGGAGGATTGGGAGAGCCTCGGTAAGGCGAACTCACAGGGGATGTCCGATTTTGCAAATGTAATGAGTGACGGGAATTTTGCACTCGATGGTGACGAGGAGGATCACAAACCGTCAATTGCATCAGCCGAAGCTCTTATAGCCTCAAGCCAAAGGGCGAGGGACGTGTTTGAAGACGTTTTGGGACATTGAGGCAAGTTTGTCGTTTCGCGGAAGCAGTCTATCATTTCCTTGTAGGCACTAACCGTTGACTGAAATCTACGATTTCGGATTTGCCGTGAGTGGAGGTCACGAATAAGTGGGATGGTGATTCATAAAAAAGGCGACCACTGTTGGCCGCCTTTGGGTTCTGAATTTTTGATAAACCTATGATGGGCCGACAGTCTCGCATTCCGTGCCGCGTGCTTCTAGGCGGCGACAGGTCATGGCGGCCATTTCTTCGGTGAGGCCGAGGAAATTGGCGTCGTAGCCACGTTTGGTTTTGACCACCTTACGCAGTGCGCCATCGAGCATTTCGACTTCCGTCAGTGCGGTTCTTAACAGTTCCTTGCGGGCGGCATATTCAGAGCCATAGGTGCCGATGTTGATGCCCCAATAACGACTTCCTGAGGTCGAGATTCGTGTCACAACTTCGGGGGCTTGCGATGCTGCTGCGGGCATAACCGCCGCAGTTTGTTCCACGGATGCAAGCTGGATCTGTTCCAGAGCAGCAGGCCGCGGCAGGGGCGCGATGGCAGGGACGGCTGCCGTGACAGCGGGTATGGGCTCCTGCTGCGCGCGGGCTGTTTCTGCCAAAAGCGTGCTGGCTTCATCGGCCGCTTCTGAGGCGGCTGCGAGAAGAGCTTCTTCCTCTTCAGCTTTCGTCAATGCATTCAGGACATCATCAGAAGCGGCGAGAAGGAGTTGTTCGTCTTCGGGTGCCAGAGCTTTAAGCGGACGCGGCTTGGGTAGGGGGCTTGAAGTCATCGAGATGTTCACGCGGATGATCTTCGAGGCCACTTTGGGCGCTTCCTGATTGCCGGCAACCATAATTGCCCCGCCGGATTTGCCCATGTAAGGCGGTTTTACGGGTTTCGAAACAGCGACGCGGTTGGGCGCGCGTTTGAAGCCGAGATCCATAAGTTCGGTCACCTTGGCATTGCGCGATGCGGTGGAGCGTCCGCCGAAGACTGTAGTGATGATTCGCTTGTTACCCCGATGGGCCGAAGCCGTGAGGTTGAAACCGGCCGCGGAGGTATAACCGGTTTTGATCCCGTCGGCCCCCTCGTATGAGCTCAGGAATCGCGAGTTGGTGTGGGTCACGGTGCGCACGCCAGCATCAGCAGTTTTGCGCGAGAAAATGTTGTAATATTCGGGATAGTCATAGAATATGTGACGCCCCAAAACGGTCATATCCCGCGCGGTCGAAAGGTGTCCCGCTTCGGTCAGGCCGTTGGCGTTTTTGAAGGTTGTGCGCGACATGCCCAGAGCTTTGGCCGTTCGGTTCATGCGGCGGGCAAATGCGGCTTCGGAGCCTTCGATGGCTTCCCCGATGGCGGTGGCTGCATCATTGGCGGATTTGACGGCGGCAGCGCGGATCAGGTAGCGTAGCTTGATCTTCTGACCTGCTTTCAAACCCAGTTTGGACGGCGGTTCGGAGGCGGCATTGCGCGACACGGTGACCAGGTCATCAAGTCCGATCTCACCATGCTCCACCGCTTCGAACGTGATGTAGAGCGTCATCATCTTGGTGAGCGACGCGGGATGCAGTCGTGTGTCGGCGTTGGTCGCGTGCAATACCTTGCCATTGCGCGCGTCCATCACGAGGGCAGCATATTCGGCTGCCATAGCCCGTGTGGTCACCGCGATTGACATCGCGAATGCGATCAATAGGAGAGGAAAAATACGCCCTGAAACGGCACGCGGGAAACCCCGCGCTTGCACGTTGCTCTTCATGATAACTCTGCCTCGTCTTGCCGGATCATTTCGCCCAGCTTATTGATGTGACGGTAGCACAGGCTTTTCTTTGAGAAAACAAAGAATTTTCAAGGGTTTTGAGGCGGTACAGAGCGGCAACCCTAAATCTGGTGTTTGCTGGATTGGCGCCTACTAGATCGGGGAAAGTGCCGTGATCAACTTTTTTGGATCGCGTCAATCAGATCCGGCAATTCCGTCAGTCGTGGCAGTTCGTGAAAGCGCGGATGCGCGGCAGGGGCCTCGGCATGTTCGATTTCCCATGTGTAATTATGTGGAACATATACGCCCCATGCACCGGCCTCGATCGGCGGAATTACGTCGGATTTCATGGAGTTGCCGACCATCATCGCACGTTCCGGTGCAGTGTTGTGGCGGGCAAAGATGGTGCGGTAGATGTCTGGCGTCTTGTTGGAGACGACTTCGATTCCATCGAACATGTCCCCGAGACCTGATTGCGCGAGTTTGCGCTCCTGATCCAGAAGGTCGCCCTTGGTCACCAGCAGGATGTCATAGTCCTCGGACAAGGTTCCCACCGTCTCCTCCACCCCGTCGAGAAGGTGAATCGGATGACGTAGCATCTCTTGTCCTGCGGCGATTAGTTCGCGGATCACTGAGGCGGGCACACGGTCTTCCGTGACTTCGATGGCGGTTTCGATCATCGAGAGGACAAAGCCCTTGATGCCGAATCCGTATTGTCCGAGGTTGCGGCGCTCGGCGGCCAGAAGCCGCTCGGAGAGGTGGTCGGCCTCGGTGAAATCGGCGAGCAGTTCCTTGAAGCGCTCCTGCGTCATACGGAAAAACTGTTCATTTTCCCAAAGCGTATCATCCGCATCAAAGGCGATTGTCGCGAGTTTCTCGGTCATATGATTGGCGCTCCTTTACCGGTTTCGGCATAACGCCCTTTATTCATGCGCAAAAGGGGCTATATAACGGCTCGAGCAAGACCCGAATTCAAGACATGCGATATCGGAGGCGATAAGAGTGATCCTCGCACCGCAGATGATGGCTGACAATGGCGACCGTTCGGATGGCGACGGCGACGCTGGACTTGCGCTTAAAACCAAACCCAAGACGAAACGCCCGCCTCTCTACAAGGTTATGCTGCTCAATGACGATTACACGCCGATGGAATTCGTCGTGTTGGTTCTGGAGCGGTTCTTCGGCATTGGTCATGCGCAGGCAACAGAGATCATGTTGACCGTGCATAAAAAGGGGCTGGCGGTCGTTGGTGTGTTCCCGTTCGAAATAGCAGAAACCAAAGTTCAGCAAGTGATGGATTTCTCCCGCCGGCATCAGCATCCGCTGCAATGCACTATGGAAAAGGAATAGGCGTTTCGCCTGTCTGACATGGTGTCCCCGCGTCTCCCTCTCCTATTGAACGGGCCTGTGCCCGAGCGTGTTGTGGTCTATCGGCCGCGTGCGGATGCCGACCTGTCGGCGTTGAAAGGCGCGCATGTGCATATTGTGCAGGGGTTCAAGCCGGATGTTGAGGTCTTCACGGCGCAAGGCTTTGATGTGACAACCTCTGCCGAGGGGTATTTCGATCTTGCTGTCGTGGCTGTGCCGCGTGCCAAGGCGGAGGCCCGCGCCCTGATCGCGGATGCGGTTTTGCGCGCGGATCAGGTTGTCGTGGACGGGCAGAAGACGGATGGCATCGACAGCCTGTTGAAAGACATTCGCAAACGGACGGATGTGCAGGTTGTCTCGAAATCTCATGGCAAGGCGCTCCGGTTTTCCGGCGGTGATTTTTCGGATTGGGTCGATCCGGGCCCGCTGCATCTGATCGAAGGCTTCACCACGCGTCTGGGCGTGTTTTCTGTGGATCGCATCGACAAGGCGTCTCAGGTTCTGGTCGACAGTCTGCCTGACAAATTGCCCGCCCGAATCGCGGACCTTGGGGCCGGATGGGGCTATCTGTCCCGTGCGATACTGGCGCGTGAGGGTGTGCAAGAATTGCATCTCGTAGAGGCTGAGGCCGCCGCTCTGGCTTCTGCACGCGACAATATTTCCGATCCACGTGCGCAGTTCCATTGGGAAGATGCGACAAAATTCAAGCCGCCGCAGCTTTTGGATGCGGTGATCATGAATCCGCCGTTCCATACATCGCGCGCCGCTGATCCCGCGCTTGGTCAGGCGTTTATTAAGGCCGCCGCCGGTATGCTGACCCCTCAAGGACAGCTTTGGCTGGTCGCGAACCGGCAATTGCCTTATGAGGCGACGCTCGCCTCTCTCTTTGGCAATACTGCCGAGATTGGCGGCACAGGAGGTTTCAAAGTGCTTCACGCGACGAAACCTCTTCGCAGGACTTGATCAAAATCCTAACATCGGCGCTAACACAACAGGGAGTCTCCCATGAGCTTTTCGATTGCAGGCAAGGTGGCCATCGTCACAGGGGCCGCCAACGGTGTCGGTCTTTCGGTGGCGCGGCATTTTCTGGCGCAGGGCGCTTATGTGATGTGTGCGGATATGGACGAGTCCAGTCTCATTGCAGAATACGGGGATGAGGCCGATGCGAAAGACGCGAAACTGGCCTATTTTGCCGGAGATTTGCGTCAAAAACTGACCATCGCCAACCTGCTCTCAGCCACGATCGACGCATTCGACGGGGTGGATATTCTGGTCAACGCCTCTCGGCAGGTTCTGATGAGCGAGCCTTTGTCGGTGGAAGGGGATAATGTGGCCGAGCTTTTGGAGCAGAACCTGATGACTTCGCTGCGCCTGACGCAGCAGGTGGCGAAATGGATGATCAAGAACTCGGACAAGAGCGGTGACGATGACGGTGTCGTGGGCTCTATCGTCAACCTGTCGTCGATTGCCGCGCGTCGTTGTCAGGCAGAGCTTCTGGCCTTTTCCATCTCCTCTGCCGCCGTGGACCAGATGACGCGTGCGATGGCTGTATCTCTAGCGCCTCATCGCATTCGGGTGAATGCCGTGGCGTTTGGCTCTGTGATGAGTTCAAGCCTGCGGGATATGCTGGCGGAAAATCCCGATTATCGCGATGAAATCACGTCAAAAACCCCGCTGGGTCGGGTTGCGCCAGCCTCTGAAGTGGCCGAAACGGTGCAATATCTCACCTCCGACTGCTCCGGCTTTATGACGGGGCAGATTCTGACCGTGGACGGCGGGCGCACGCTGGTTGATCCGGTGCACGCACCGACCCATTAAGTGGCAGAAATCACTCGGGATATTGGATCTTGCATGCTTCTATCTCGGCAGCGGCCTGAGCGGAAAGTTGCGCCTCTTTCTTTTTCAAAGCGGCCAGCTTCGCGGCTTCGGCATCAAGATCAATGGCCTTTGCGACACGCCGCGTTTCGACATCGGGCACCCGACAGTAACGCGGTTTGCCATCAGGACGCTCGCCACAGCGCTTGATGTCATAGTCGATGTATTCCTTTTCGACCAAGGCATAGCCACGCGCCAGATTGCCTTCGGCCTCGGAGATAAAGCTCTGCACTTGCCGTAGGTCTTTCGTCGCGCGGGAAATACACATCTGTTGCTCGGAGCAGGCGGCGAGAAGTGGGACAAGGGCGAGAGGGATAAACCAACGCATAACAACGTCTCCTTTTGACTTTGCCTGACAGCATAGCGTGTTTCTTGCATAGGGGAAGGGAACTTGCCGCCAAAGGTCAAAAGCTGTTACCTGCCCCCAAGACGAGAAAGAAGGGCCGCCCCGATGAGCGATGAGATGAAAACCGAAAAAGACCGCGCCAGCGCATGGTTCCGCAGTTTGCGTGATCAGATCGTGTCCGCGTTCGAGGCGCTCGAAGACAGGCAGGTGAGCGGACCTTTCGCCGACCGTCCGGCGGGACGTTTTGAATTCACTAAAACACAGCGCCAGTCAGACGACGGAACGGACGCGGGCGGTGGCCTTATGTCTGTGATGCGTGACGGGCGTGTGTTCGAGAAGATCGGCGTCAATGTTTCCACCGTCTATGGCTCTCTCGGCGAACGGGCGCAAAATGCTATGGCAGCGCGCAAGGGGCTGCCGGGGATGAAAGACGATCCGCGGTTCTGGGCCGCGGGCATTTCTCTTGTCGCCCATATGCAAAACCCCCATACGCCTGCCGTTCACATGAACACGCGGATGTTCTGGACACCGCATGGCTGGTGGTTCGGCGGCGGCTCCGACCTGAACCCGTGCATCGAATATGACGAAGACACAAAGGCCTTCCATACCGTGCAAAAAGAGCACTGCGACCGCCACGACCCCGCGTATTACCCGCGTTTCAAAGCATGGGCGGATGAATATTTCTACATTCCGCACAGAGGACGCGCGCGCGGTGTGGGCGGTATTTTCTATGATGATCTCAACACCGGCGACTGGGAAAAGGACTTTGCCTTTACCCAAGATGTCGGCCGCGCTTTCCTCCCTGCCTTCCTCGGCGTGACGGAAAAGCGCCGCGATACGCCGTGGACAGAGGCCGACAAGGATTGTCAACTTGTCCACCGCGGTCTCTATGCGGAATATAATTTGGTCTATGATCGCGGCACAAAATTCGGTCTGGAGACCGGCCACAATCCAGATGCGGTGCTGATGTCGCTGCCGCCCATGGCAAAATGGGTGTGACGGCTTTCTGATGGTTCAAATACTCAAAAAAGCCCCGCGTTTTGCGGGGCTTTCATTTATGCGTTTTCGCGCAGCGTTTCGATCATCAGGCTCACATTGTCGGGGTCTGCATCCGGCGTGATCCCGTGGCCAAGGTTGAAGATATGCGGCCCGTTGGAGAATGCCTCGCGCACATGGCGCACCTCGTCGATCAAAGCCTGCCCGCCCGTGACCATATGCGAAGACGCAAGGTTGCCCTGCACGCAGCCGTCGACCTGAACATGTTCCGCGCCCCATTCCGGCGTGACGGAATTGTCGAGCGCCACGCAATCGACGCCGGTTTTCTTGTGAAACCCGATGTAGCCGTCACCTGCCTCACGTGGGAAGCCGATCACGGGAATATTGTCATGGCGACGCTTGAGTTCGCGGGTGATGATCCGCGCGGGTTCGACCGCATATTTCTCGAAAGCCTCGCCTTTGAGGCTTCCGGCCCAGCTGTCAAAAAGTTTGACCACTTCGGCGCCCGCACGGATTTGCATGTCGAGATATTCGATTGTGGAGACCGTGAGCAGGTCGATCACCTTCTCGAACAGCTCCACATTGCCTTCACGCAAGGCATGCGCCGGTCCCTGATCTGGTGTGCCGCGTCCGGCGATCATATAGGTCGCAACGGTCCATGGCGCGCCCGCAAAGCCGATAAGGGTGGTTTCTTTCGGCAGTTCGGTTGAGAGAATTTTGACCGTCTCGTAAATCGGCGCCAGCTTGTCGTGGATGTCGTCCTTGCCTTTGAGCTTGGCGAAGTCGGCGTTTTCGGTGGTGGTCGAAAGCCGTGGACCTTCGCCTGTGACAAACCAAAGATCCGCGCCCAGAGCCTGCGGCAACAGCAGGATATCGGCAAACAGGATCGCCGCATCAAACCCGAAACGCCGGATCGGCTGAAGCGTCACTTCGGCGGCAAGATCGGAGTTGTAGCACAGGGAGAGAAAGTCACCGGCTTCGGCCCGCGTGGCGCGATATTCGGGTAAATACCGTCCGGCCTGACGCATCATCCAGATCGGCGGCACTTTCTGGGTCTCGCCTTTGAGTGCTTTCAGAATTGTCTTGTCGGTCATCTGCGGTCTCCCGTGTTCGTGTCCTGCACTGGTCTCTGTCCTGCGCGGTTTTGTCAAGTAAACAAGCGGCTTTCCCGCCTTGTCAGGCCGATCTGCCGCAGGTAAGCCTTGGGTATGACTTTGACCTTGCCCACACCCGCCCAACCGCTGAAAATCGGCACCCGTAGCTCTCCGCTTGCGCTGGCGCAGGCCTATGAGGCGCGTGACCGTCTGATGGCCGCTTTCGACCTGCCGGAAGAGGCGTTCGAGGTGGTCAGCCTGTCCACCCGTGGCGACCGCGTTCAGGATCGTTCCTTGCGGGAGTTGGGCGGCAAGGGGCTGTTTTCCAAAGAGATCGAAGACCGGCTTTTGTCCGGCGAGGTCGATATTGCGGTTCACTCGACCAAGGATATGTCGGTGGAACAGCCGGAGGGCTTGGTGCTTGGCACATTCCTGCCGCGCGAGAACCCGTTTGATGCGTTCATCTCGCTCGATGGCAAGGCGCTGCGTGATTTGCCACAGGGGGCCACGGTTGGTTCGTCTTCCTTGCGGCGCAAGGCGCAACTGTTGAATAAACGGCCCGATCTTAACGTCGTAGAATTTCGCGGTTCCGTTCAGACCCGTCTGAAAAAGCTCGAAGAGGGCGTGGCCGATGCAACATTCCTTGCGATGGCCGGTCTGAACCGTCTCGGCTATGCGGATGTGCCGCGCACGGCGGTGACGGCCGAAGAGATGTTGCCTGCCGTGGCGCAGGGGGCGATTTCCATCGAGCATCGCGCCGCAGATCACCATATCGCAGAGATGCTCGCGGCTCTTCACCATGTTCCGACGGGGCAGGCTATGGCCTGTGAACGCGCGTTTCTCGCCACGCTTGATGGCTCTTGTCAGACGCCGATTGCGGGGTTGGCTGAGGTCGATGGTGGCACGATCCGGTTGCGCGGGGAAATCCTGCGGTCGGATGGCTCGGAGAGCCTCGCCGACGACATGACCGGTCCGGTCGAAGACGGGGCAGCAATGGGAAACGAGATGGCGGAGAAACTTCTGGAACGCGCGGGCGACGGATTCTTCGACTGGAAATAACCGCCAATCCCGCGCGACCCTCTCTACTCAGGGCAGGGTTTTGCCGGGGTTCAAAATCCCTTTCGGATCAAACACCGCCTTGATGGCGCGCATCATTTCCAGCGCGACGGGGTCTTTGCGCCGCCGCATGGAGGGAAGTTTCCCAAGCCCGATGCCGTGTTCTGCCGAGAAACTCCCGCGCATGTCTTTCACAATATCCTCGACCGCTTCCATCAGCGGATCAATGAGCGCCTCTGTCGAGGGGAAAACCGTGTAATGCACATTGCCATCGCCAAGGTGGCTGACCACACAGGTGCCAAACTCGGGATCCAGCGCGCGCAGCTTGGCTTCGGCGCGGTTGAGGAAGGTTTCGACCTGATCGACGGGCAGGCAAAGATCGTTGATCACCACAGGTTTGACCGCCACGGAAATTTCTGCGGCCACTTCGCGGATGGTCCACATCAAGGCCCGCTGCGTCTCCGACTGGGCCAAGGCGGCATCAAGCACCAGCCCCTCTTCAAACATCTCGCCCAAGGTCTCTTCCAACTGCGCGGCAAGCGGTAGCTGTCCGTCCTCATCCGGCGTGCAGTCGCGCGGCACGGTCGAGGCGATTTCGAGGAAGATGGTATGATCCTGATCGTATCCCAGAGGCGGGGTCAGGTCGGAACGGTAGCGTTCCAGATTCTCCATGTAGTCCCGCGGCATATATTCGAATGCCTCAACCATGCCCCCCGTGCGGGTTTGCAGCGCGTTCAAAAGGCGCAAGGCTGCGGAAAGGGTCGGCACGGTGATCATAGCGGTGGCATAGGCCAATGGTTTCGGGACGAGTTTCAGAACGGCGGCGGTGATGACGCCGAGCGTGCCCTCGGAGCCGATCATCAGATCGCGCAGGTCATAGCCGGAATTGTCCTTGTGCAACTCGCTCATGAGATCAAGCACACGCCCGTCTGCAAGCACAACTTCCACCCCAAGACACAGATCTCGGGTGTTGCCATACCGCAGAACATTCGAGCCCCCCGCATTCGTCGCGAGTGTGCCGCCGATCCGCGCCGATCCCTTTGCGCCGAAAGACATCGGATAGGACAGCCCATGTTCAGCGGTGGCGTCATGCAGATTTTGCAGATCACCCCCGCTTCCACCACGGCAAGCCGTGCGTCCGGCCGGATTTCGCGAATGGTCTGCATCCGGTCCAGCGAGAGGACAAGCATACCTTCGGCGGCGGTCGCGCCGGTCAGGCCGGTGTTGCCGCCCATCGGAACGACGGGCGTGCCGGTCTCGTGGCAAAGCGCGAGAATCTCCGAGACTTCTTGCGTGGAGCCGGGGCGCACAACGGCCAGAGGTTTGGTTTCGTATTTCCCCACCCAGTCGCGCCCGTAGGGCAGGGCGTCATCGCCTGTGAGCACATGGGGGGTGATGTCTGCGAGGCGGGAAAGAATGTCCATGATCGGTCTCCGGTTGTTGAGCCGGTTGTCCTGCGAAACATCGAGGAAGGCAAGAGGGGGAGACGAAAGACCCGCCTGTGGCGGGGCTTTGATCTGCTTTGTGCCGGATCAGACCGCTGAGGAATGTTGCGCCTGTGTCATGTCATAGGCATCGAAATGCCGTGCGATCATGCGGGTCAGGGGGCGTGCCTCCTCGCGGATGACGATGCGTTCCGGCGAAATATCGAGCATGTCGGGGAAGGCCGCCTGCACGCTTGTGGCGAAACCGTCGAAGGCCTGGGCAGTGAGGCCGAAACGTTGCGCCAGTTCTGCGGCTTCGACTCTGAAATCGCACATTAGAGCTTCGATGATCCGGCCCCGTAGATGGTCTTCTTCGGTAAAGACATGACCTTTGGCGATAGGCAGATGTCCGGCGCGCACTTCGGATTGGTATTTCGAGGTTGCGGGCTGGTTCTGGGCATAGCCTTGCGGATATTTTGCGATCGAAGAGGCTCCGACGCCGACCATGGTCGGACATTTGTCATCTGTATAGCCTTGGAAATTGCGGCGCAGTTTGCCGGTGCGCAGCGCGACTTCAAGCCCGTCACCTTTCTTGGCAAAGTGGTCGATGCCGATTTCGGCGTAGTCGTCCCAGGCAAACAGATCGCGCGCGACATTGAACAAGTCCAGCCGCTCTTCAGGGGTGGGCAGTTCATCGGTCGGTATCATGTTCTGCCGCCGTGCCATCCACGGGACATGGGCGTAGCCGAACAAGGCCACGCGGTCCGGTGAGAGGGACAGAAGTTTTTGCACGCTTTCGGAGATTTTCTCCTGCGTTTGTCCCGGCAGGCCATAGAGAATGTCGGCGTTGAGCGAGCGGATGCCGCGTGCGCGCAGGCCGTCCACGGCGGCTTTCGTTGTCTCGTAGGACTGGATGCGGCCAATGGTCTCCTGAATTTGCGGATCAAAATCCTGCACCCCGATAGAGGCGCGGTTCATGCCCGCTTCGGCCAGAGCATCAAGGCGCGAATCGTCGATTTCGTTCGGGTCCACCTCGACGGAAAACTCGTAATCCGGCGCGAAATCGGCCAGATCGCGGATGCTGCCGGAGAGATCGGCAATCATCTGCGCGTCCAGAAGCGTCGGTGTGCCGCCGCCCCAATGCAGGTGGCCGATTTTGAGTCCCTCGGGCATCTGTGCCTTGATCAGGGCAAGCTCTGTTTTGAGCGTCTCGACATAAGTGGCCACGGGGCTGGCGGTGGTGGTGCCTTGTGTCCGGCAGGCACAGAACCAACACAGCCGACGGCAGAAGGGCACATGCACATAGAGCGAGATCGGCTGTGCAGGATTGAGAGAACCCAACCAGCTTCCCACATCCTCCGCAGAGGTTGTGTTGCCAAAATGCGGCGCTGTCGGATAGCTTGTGTAGCGAGGCACACGAGCATCGAAGAGGCCCAGCTTGCGGAGTTGCGTGTGTTTGTTCATACGGATACGCTCTAGTGAATCATAGATCCGGTGCCTTGACCCAGATCAAGAATTGCGAGCGCACATAATGAGCGACAAGACGTTTGACCACAAAGAATGCGGTTCGTGCCCGATCCGCCATCGGGCCGTTTGTGCGCGATGTGAGGCCGATGAGCTCGAAGAGCTGGATTCGATCAAATATTATCGCTCTTACGAGGCGGGCCAGCCGATCATCTGGTCGGGGGATCGTATGGATTTCGTGGCCTCTGTGGTCACGGGCGTGGCCTCTTTGAGTCAGGCGATGGAAGACGGGCGGACCCAGATGGTCGGGCTTTTGCTGCCGTCTGATTTCCTTGGCCGTCCTGGACGCGAATTTGCGCCTTATGACGTGGTTGCCGTGTCGAACCTGACTTTGTGCTGTTTCCGGCGCAAACCGTTCGAACAGATGATGCTGCACACACCGCATGTCAGCCAGCGCTTGCTGGAGATGACGCTCGACGAGCTGGACGCGGCGCGTGAATGGATGCTGATTCTCGGTCGCAAGACCGCGCGTGAAAAGATTGCCTCGCTTCTGGCGATCATCGCCCGCCGTGAGGCCTCGTTGGAGCTGACCACGGCTGGCGACGGCATGAGTTTCGAGTTGCCGCTGACTCGCGAGGCGATGGCGGATTATTTGGGGCTGACGCTGGAAACGGTGTCGCGGCAGATTTCGGCGCTGAAACGTGAAGGTGTGATCACGCTTGAGGGCAAGCGGAAGGTGATCATTCCCGATTATGACCGGCTTCAGATCGAAACGGGCGATGATACCGATGGCGGTCTGATCTGATTTTCGAGATTTTGAATGTTGAAAACAAAGAAACCCCGCAGAAAATTCTGCGGGGTTTCTTTTGGGACACCGGCCTGTGCACGAGGGAAAATCACGCAGACCGGTTTGACCCGAAACGCTTTAGTGGGACATGAGCACCGGCACTTCGGCCAGTTCAAGCATGTGCCGTGTCGCGCCGCCCAAGATGGATTCGCGGAAGCGCGAGTGGCCATAGGCCCCCATCACCAGCATATCGGCATCCTTGTCGGTCAGTTGCCGCATCAGCACATCGGAGACGCGCGGCATGGTTTTTGCCAGCACAGATACTTCGGCGCGGACGCCATGACGGACAAGCATCTGGCACAGGGAACCACCCGGATCGGACCGGTCGGGACCATGTTGCGGCGGGTCGATGATGGTGATGTCGACCAGATCGGCCTTTTGCAGAATCGGCAGGGCGGAGCGAACGGCCCCAAGCGCCTCTGCACTTTCGTTCCACGCCACAACCACACGGTCGATATTGTCTGCAACTGTCACACCATCGGGAACGACGAGCACAGGCACATGACCAGAGAACAATGCGGCTTCGAGAATTTCTTCATGCTCGTGACCGCGGCCCGGACCATAGGGGCGGGGCAGGACGACCACATCGGAGAAGCGCAGGAAATGCGCAAGTTGCGGGGTCAACCCAGCCATCTGCGCGGTGACAGGGTTGGTCACCCAAGGAAACTCCTCGGCCTTCAGGTAATCGGAAACATCTTCCTCAACCTTTTTACTGTCAGCCTGCGCCTGTTGCAGGTTGTCCTGCAAGGCCATAGCATTGGTGCCCGCGTAATAGAAACCGGGTTGGGTCCGGTCGAGGCCAAGACAGATCACGTCAAGGTGACCTTCTTCGCGTCGTGCCAAGGCAACCGCTGCATCAAGTGCGTGGCGGTCGGCCTCCATGTCGCACATGATCGTTGTAATGGTTTTGAAAGGCATGTTCGCCTCCCTTCTCGCGTTGTGTCGTTTCTGCTCAGAGCATGGCTCTATCTGAAAAATGTAGCATTGATTGAGATCAACAAAAGGGAGGTGCGTGTCGCTTTGTGCGACTCTTTGCCTGTTTTGGCTTTGTGAAATCGGCAAGAGAGGGCACACTAGACTTGCGAATATGGCTGCGACGGATCATCGCGGTTCGAAAAAGACGGGCTGGGAATCTGTTGTATAAAAATCGTAAATGTCAGTGTTTTGACTCAGATCAAGGTTGGTCACAGAGATGTGAGACAAACCGCTGAATGTCGACACCCGTGGGTCGAACGCGGGACGACTATGCCCTACTGACAAGGGCGAATGAACGAAGGGACGCAACATGTGGAACTATATTAAGCTGGCAGTGCTGGGGGTCTCCGTGATTCTCTTCGGCCTTGCCGCCAACTACGGGCGCGATTTTGCATATCAAGTGCATGCGCTCATCTTTATGGCCGCTGCAGCCATCACCTTTATTTACACCCTGCGTACGACAGGTGACGTCAAACCGAAGCCGGAAGGCTACTTTGACGGTGTTGTGCGCGCAGGTGTCATCGCCACTGCGGGCTGGGGCGTTGTGGGCTTCCTCGCGGGGACGTACATTGCCTTCCAGCTCGCTTTCCCGCAGTTGAACTTCGAGTTCCTGCAGGGTTATGGCAACTTCGGGCGTCTGCGCCCACTGCACACCTCTGCGGTGATTTTCGCTTTCGGCGGGAACGCCTTGATCGCGACGTCTTTCTATGTGGTGCAGCGCACCTCGGCGGCGCGTCTTTGGGGCGGTGGCCTCGGCTGGTTTGTATTCTGGGGCTACAACCTCTTCATCGTTCTGGCCGCAACTGGCTATCTGATGGGGGTGACCCAGTCGAAAGAATATGCCGAACCGGAATGGTATATCGACCTTTGGCTGACCATTGTCTGGGTGGCCTATCTGGTGGCCTTCATGGGCACGATTTTTATGCGCAAGGAAAAGCATATTTACGTGGCCAACTGGTTCTACCTGTCCTTCATCATCACCATCGCGATGCTCCATATCGTCAATAACCTGGCGATTCCGATTTCGATTCTCGGCTCGCGCTCCGTTATGGTGATGTCCGGTGTTCAGGATGCCATGACGCAATGGTGGTATGGGCATAACGCTGTGGGCTTCTTCCTGACCGCAGGCTTTCTGGGCATGATGTACTACTTCGTGCCGAAACAGGCCGAGCGTCCGGTGTTCTCCTACAAGCTGTCGATCATCCACTTCTGGGCGCTGATCTTCATCTACATCTGGGCCGGTCCGCACCACCTGCACTACACCGCTCTGCCGGACTGGGCATCGACCCTCGGTATGGTGTTCTCTGTGATCCTGTGGATGCCCTCTTGGGGTGGTATGATCAACGGTCTGATGACGCTGTCCGGCGCATGGGACAAGCTGCGGACCGATCCTGTGATCCGTATGATGGTGATTTCCGTGGGCTTCTACGGCATGTCGACCTTTGAAGGTCCGATGATGTCGATCCGTGCGGTCAACTCGCTGTCCCACTACACCGACTGGACCATCGGTCACGTGCACTCCGGTGCGTTGGGCTGGAACGGTATGATCACCTTTGGTGCGCTTTACTACCTCGTGCCGGCTCTGTGGAACCGTCAGCGTCTCTATAGCCTTGGCCTTGTGTCCTGGCACTTCTGGCTCGCCACCATCGGGATCGTGCTCTACGCCGCGTCCATGTGGGTGACCGGTATCATGGAAGGCCTGATGTGGCGCGAAGTGGACAGCCAAGGCTTCCTTGTGAACGCATTTGCTGACACCGTGTCTGCCAAACACCCGATGTATGTGGTGCGTGCTTTGGGCGGGGTGCTTTACCTCACCGGTGCAATCATCATGTGCTACAACCTCGTCATGACCGTGCGTCGCAGCCCCGTGAAAGCGGATGTCGCTGCTGCCGTGCCGGCAGAATAAGGGAGGGTTTGGACTATGGCTCTCATTGATAAGCATAAGATTATCGAAACCAACGGCACTTTGCTCATGGTCGGCGCCCTTCTGGTCGTCACCGTGGGCGGGATCGTCGAGATCGCCCCTTTGTTCTACCTTGAAAACACCATCGAGGATGTAGAGGGCGTGCGCCCCTACTCCCCGCTGGAGCTCACAGGGCGGGAAATCTATGTGCGTGAAGGCTGCTACGTCTGTCACTCGCAAATGATCCGTCCGATGCGTGACGAGGTGGAGCGCTACGGTCACTACTCGCTGGCTGCGGAATCGAAATACGATCACCCGTTCCAGTGGGGGTCCAAACGGACCGGTCCCGACCTTGCCCGTGTGGGTGGTCGTTACTCGGATGCGTGGCATGTGGATCACCTGACCAACCCGCAATCGGTTGTGCCGGAATCGGTTATGCCGAAATACGGTTTCCTCGCCGAGCGTTATATCGAGCCCGAGTATATCGAGGATCTGTTGTCGACGCACCGGATCGTGGGTGTGCCCTATTCCGACGAGATGATCGAACTTGCGAAGGCGGATTTCGAAGCCCAAGCCGACCCGTGGGCCGATACCGATGGCCTGTTGGAACGCTATCCGGGTGCCGTGGTGTCGAACTTCGACGGCAAGGACGGAATCACGGAAATGGATGCGCTCATCGCCTATATGCAGATGCTCGGAACACTGGTCGATTTCTCGACCTTTACGCCCGACGCCTCTCGCTAAGGAGGGCTTGAGATGGATTATCACATCCTTCGCGAATTTGCCGACAGCTGGGTGCTTTTGGCCATGTTCGTGTTCTTTGTAGGTGCTGTGATCTGGGCGCTCCGCCCGGGTTCACGCAAAGAACACCGCGACACGGCCGACATCATCTTCCGGCATGAAGACAAACCCGCCGAAAAGGAGGCGAGGACATGAGTAAGAAAGAAGTGGAAACCACAGGCCACTCGTGGGACGGTATTGAAGAACTCAACAACCCGCTTCCGCGCTGGTGGCTGCTGGTCTGGTATGCCTGTATCCTTTGGGGGATTGCCTACACTGTCGCCATGCCCGCATGGCCGGGGATCAAATCGGCAACCGCCGGTGTCCTCGGATGGTCGACGCGTGCTGAAGTGGCGGAAAAAATTGCCTCTTTCGAGGAAATGAACGCCGCCGTGAACGCCGAACTGGCCGCCGCCGACGTCACAATGATCGAAGCTGGCTCCGATGTGCACAGCTATGGTGTGAACATGGGCGCTGCCGTGTTCCGTGCCAACTGTTCGCAGTGCCACGGCTCCGGTGCGGCAGGGAACTTCGGCTATCCGAACCTTCTCGACAATGACTGGCTCTGGGGCGGCACCATTGATGAGGTGGCCTATACCATCCAGCACGGTGTCCGGAACGAAACCGACGAGGCCCGCTACTCCGAAATGCCGAAATTCGGTGCGGACGAGTTGCTGGCCGACGAGGAAATCGATCAGGTCGTGGCCTTTGCCATGTCACTGTCCGATCCGGAAGGCGATGGCACCAACCTTGTGGGTGGCACATATGACGTCGAACTGGCGGCAGCCGGTGCGGAAGTGTTCGAATACAACTGCGCCTCCTGCCACGGCGAAGACGGCACAGGCGACATCTACCAAGGTGCGCCCGACCTGACCGACGCCATCTGGCTCTACGGCGGCGATCACGACACGGTCTATGACACGGTGTTCAACGCCCGCTTCGGTGTTATGCCTGCTTGGGGTCAGCGTCTGACGCAGGCCGAGGTGAATGCGGCCGCGCTCTACGTCCACCAGCTGGGTGGCGGTCAATAACCCCGAAATCCGGACGGCAACGTCCGGGTTAAGGCGCCGACCCTTGATCCTGTTCGCGCGTTTCTTCAGGGTCGGTGCCAACAAATACGGAGACCGCAGCTCCTTGGCGCTGCGGTCTCCTCATACTGGAAAAATATCGGATCGCGGCGCAGACGTGGCAGCATGTCACATCCCAAAGATGTTTTTTTAATGCGTCTTTAACGCGATTTCAAAATATCTTGATTCACATCAAGGCTGCGTAAATCCCTCCCTCGCAATAAGGGAAAACGCGAACAGTGTAAGAAGGCAACGCTCCATGAGCTCTACCGACACCCCCCCCGAAGAGAAACTTTATGCGTCCCGCGAACCGATTTTTCCGCGACGGGTAAAAGGCAAGTTTCGCAACCTGAAATGGATCATCATGGCGGTCACGCTGGGGATCTATTACCTGTCGCCGTGGATCAGGTGGGACCGTGGGCCTGAACTGCCGGATCAGGCGATCCTGATTGATCTTGCCAACCGTCGGTTCTTTTTCTTCTGGATCGAAATCTGGCCGCATGAATTCTATTTCATCGCCGGTCTTCTGATCATGGCGGGGCTCGGGCTGTTCCTTTTCACATCTGCCGCCGGTCGTGTGTGGTGTGGCTATGCCTGTCCGCAAACCGTCTGGACGGACCTGTTTATTCTGGTGGAGCGCTGGATCGAAGGGGATCGCAACGCGCGTCTGCGTCTGCACCGCCAAAAGAAATGGGACATGCGCAAGATCCGCCTGCGTGCGATCAAATACCTGTCTTGGATTCTGATCGGTCTGGCAACCGGCGGGGCTTGGGTGTTCTACTTTGCCGATGCGCCGACCCTGCTGGTCGATCTGGTGACCGGACATGCGCATCCTGCGGCCTATCTGACACTGGGTATTCTGACAGCCACCACTGTGTTCTTCGGCGCGATTGCGCGTGAACAAATCTGTATCTACGCCTGCCCGTGGCCGCGTATTCAGGCCGCGATGATGGACGAGGATACGCTGGTCGTCGCATATCGCCACTGGCGCGGGGAGCCGCGCGGCAAGCATCGCAAAGGGGCCAATGCAGCCGAGATGGGCGATTGCATTGACTGCATGGCTTGCGTGAACGTCTGTCCGATGGGGATCGACATCCGCGATGGTCAGCAGCTTGAATGTATCACCTGCGCACTCTGCATCGACGCCTGTGACGAAATGATGGACAAGATCGGCAAACCGCGTGGTCTGATCGACTACATGGCGCTGACCGACGAGCCGCGTGAAATCTCCGGTCAGGAGCCGAAGCCGGTCTGGAAACACATCTTCCGTCCGCGCACGATTCTCTACACGGTGCTCTGGTCCAGCGTGGGCTTTGCGCTTCTGTTTGCTCTATTCATCCGCTCGGACATCGATATGACCGTGGCACCGGTGCGCAACCCGACCTATGTGTTGCAATCCGATGGCGCGATCCGCAATATCTACGACCTGCGTCTGCGCAACAAACATGGCGAGCAGCGCGAGTTCCGCGTTAGTGTGTCGGGCGATGATACGCTGACGGTGACCTTGCAAGGGGCCGACAACACGCTTGGCGATACGATCGCGGTGAACGCCGATGAAATGCGGATCGTGCGGGCCTATGTGGAGGCGCCTGCGGGTTCCAAAGCGGCCACGTCCGACCGGACGGATTTCACCTTCTGGGTCGAAGATGGTGTGGCCAAAGAACGTGTCTCCGTCGACACCGTGTTCAACGGGAAAGGACAATAATCCATGGCGCGCGAAATCACCGGCAAACATGTTCTTATCGGAACCGTGTCTGCATTTTCTGTGATCATCGGGGTGAATATCTTTATGGCTGTGCAGGCCGTAAGGACATTCCCCGGTCTGGAGACCGCCAATTCTTATGGTGTCTCCCAGACCTTCAACCGTGACAAACAGGCTCAGGAAGCTCTGGGCTGGACGGTTGAGGCGGTGGATGATCAGGAAAACCTGTTCGTCTATATTCGTGATGCGCAGGGCAATCCTGTCGAGGTTGCGGAAATCGGCGGCACATTGGGCCGCGCCACAACCGTGACAGAGGACCAGACGCCGGAGTTTACCTTTAACGGCGAGGCCTATGTCGCCCAAACGGGTGTTCTGGCCGAGGGCAACTGGAACTATCGCATGGTGGCCACGGCGCTTGATGGTACGCATTTCACCCAGCGCGTTGTTATTCACGTGAAACGCTGATGATGGGGAGGGCAAGGGATGTCTGAGGTTCAAATCTCGGCCTGTCCGGCCTGTGTCGCGGCACCTGCTGCGGAAGAGGCGGCCCATGCGCGTGACGTGCGTGATACCCGCTTTGTCCTGTCCCTGCCCGCGATCTATTGCGCGGCCTGCATCTCTGGCGTCGAGCGCGAGCTCATCAAACAGCCGGGCGTGCGTGCGGCACGGGTGAACCTGACGCTCAAACGCGCTCAGGTGGATGCCGACGAAGACGTCTCTGTCGATGACCTGATCTCCGCGCTCATGCGGGCCGGATATGAGGCCTATGAACTGGACGCCGGCGCGATCTCTGCCACGGAAACCGACCGGAAAGGTCGCGCGATCCTGACCCGCATCGCCGTGTCGGGCTTTGCCATGATGAACGTGATGCTGTTGTCCATCGCGGTCTGGTCGGGGGCCTCGGATGTCACCCGCGATATGTTCCACTGGATTTCCGCCGCCATTGCCTTGCCCGCGATTGCCTATGCGGCCCAGCCGTTCTTCGGCTCCGCATGGTCTGCGCTGAGGGTCAGGCGCCTCAATATGGATGTGCCCATCTCGCTGGCGATCCTTTTGGCGGGCGGCATGTCTCTGTTCGAGACAATGGAATCCGGCCGCCATGCCTATTTCGATGCGGCTCTGTCGCTGACCTTCTTCCTTCTGGCGGGGCGCTATCTCGACTATCGCACGCGCTCTGTGGCGCGCTCTGCCGCCGAAGAACTGGCTGCACTTGAAGTGCCGCGTGCCACATTGGCGGATGGCACGGTGGTCTCTATCGCTGACCTTGAAAAAGGCGCTTTGGTCCGTGTCGTCCCGGGCGCACGGGTGCCGGTGGACGGGATTGTTGTCGAAGGGGCCTCCGAGCTGGACCGCTCCCTTTTGACCGGGGAGAGCCTGCCCGTCGAAGCTGGCGTGGATACCATCGTCTCTGCGGGGGAGGTCAATCTGACCGGCCCTCTGGTGGTGAAAGTCACCGCTGCGGGCGAGGACAGCTCCCTGCATCGCATGGCCGATCTGGTCGCCATGGCGGAAACCTCGCGCAACAAATACACTTCCTTGGCGGATCGCGCAGCGCAAGTCTATGCCCCCGCCGTGCACCTATTGTCGCTCGCGGCCTTTATCGGCTGGATGATCGCCACGGGAGATATGCGTCATTCGCTGAATATCGCGGTGGCGGTTCTGATCATCACCTGCCCCTGTGCTCTGGGTCTGGCCGTGCCGGCCGTGACGACGGCGGCTTCGGGGCGGTTGTTCCGTTCGGGGATGCTGATTAAATCCGCCACGGCTCTGGAGCGTCTGGCCGAAGTGGACACGGTTGTGTTTGATAAGACGGGCACGCTGACCGAGGGCAGGCCGGAGCTTTCCAATCTGGCCGACATCCCGCCTCATGCACGTAGCGTGGCGATGGCCTTGGCGGCGGGTTCGGCCCATCCGCTTTCTGCAGCCCTCTTTGAGGCGGCGCGTGCTGCTGGTGTGGAGCCTGCCTCCGTCAGCGATATTCGCGAAGTGCCCGGACAGGGCGTTGAAGGGTGGCTTGACGGCCAGCCCGTGCGCTTGGGGCGTGCTGCATGGCTTGAAACGCAGGCGCTGGCACAGACGGCGACCTATCTGAAAATCGGCGACGAGCCCCCCGTGGCTTTCACCTTTGTGGACCACTTGCGCGAGGGCGCGTCCGAGGCCGTGGCCGCGCTCAAGCGTCAGGGCAAGGACGTGGTGCTGCTCTCCGGTGATGCTCCCGCCGCTGTTGCGGATATTGCCGGACGGATCGGGATTGATGCGTGGGATGCGGAATGTCTGCCGGAGGCCAAAGCCCTGCGTGTGGCCGAACTGACCCGATCAGGGCGCAAGGTGCTGATGGTTGGTGACGGGCTCAATGATACGGCGGCCTTAGCGGCGGCGCATGTGTCGATTTCGCCCGCTTCCGCGTTGGAAGCAACGCGGGTCGTCTCCGACATGGTGCTGCTGGGTAAAAGCCTTGCTCCCTTGGGTGAGGCCACGCAGGTTGCCGTTTCCGCGACGAAGCGGATCAAGGAAAACTTTAACATTGCAACGCTTTACAATCTGATCGCTGTGCCGATTGCCTTGGCGGGCTTTGCCACACCACTGGCGGCGGCTCTTGCCATGTCGGCCAGTTCGATTACGGTGTCGCTCAATGCGCTGCGCCTGACGCGCTTTACGAAACGCTGAGATACGCACCTTTCGGGGCGCGTTTGAGAGGGAAATTATGAACGTATTGGTCTATCTCATCCCGATTTCGATCTTTCTCGGCGGGCTGGGCCTCGTGGGGTTCTTCTGGTCGATCCGCTCGCGGCAGTATGACGATCCAGAAGGGGACGCCAACCGCATCCTGACCGGCGAGTATGACGACCATCCAAAACCCTGAGCGTCTATTTCTGCGCGCGCTCGGCCAGTTCCGCGACCTTCGGCCCTATCGCATCGACAATCACCGCAACGCCCGCGGCATTCGGATGTATCCCGTCCGGCTGCATATGGGTTTTCAACACCTGTTCCCACGGGCCAATATCCGTGAGGGGCTTGAGAAATCCCTCGACATAAAGCGTGCCATAGTCTTGGGCCAGTTCCGGATAGATCGCATCAAACTGTGCCTTGTAGTCCGCGCCATAATTGCCCGGAGCCTGCATCCCGATGAGCAAAACGGGGATGTTTTTCTCCTGCGCGACATCAAGGATGCCCGCCAGATTGGCGCGGGACAATTCCGGCGACAATCCGCGTAACAGGTCATTGCCGCCAAGTGCGACGATCATCGCATCAATGTCGGGAGTTAAGGTCCACGCAACGCGGCTCAGCCCCCCTGCGGTGGTGTCTCCTGACACGCCTGCATTGACAATCGTGGCCTCGACATCATGCGAGTTCAGCCAGTTTTGCAGCTGTGCGGTGAAGCCCTCCTTCTGGACCAGCCCGTAGCCTTGGGTCAGACTGTCGCCCAAAGCCGCAATCCGCACAGGCTCTGCCGATGCAAAGGCGGGCAGGGCGATCAAGAGAATATGACCGAGTAAGCGCGAGAAGCGGTTGCCGAGGCGGGCCAATGCCCCATATGTGTCAGAGGTCAAAAGGATACTCCCATGTCAGAACCGATCATCGCAACACAGGACATCAAGCTGTCTCTTGATGGCAATGCGGGGCGGGTCGATATTTTGCGCGGCATTTCGCTTGAGGTCAAACGCGGGGAAACGCTCGGGCTTGTGGGGCCGTCCGGCTCTGGCAAATCGTCGCTCCTTATGGTTCTGGGCGGGCTGGAACGGGCCAGCGCCGGTCGGGTTTCGGTGCTCGGGCATGATCTGAGCGCAATGAACGAAGATCGTCTGGCCCGCTTTCGTAGAGATCATATGGGGATTGTGTTCCAGTCCTTCCACCTTATCCCGACAATGACAGCCTTGGAAAATGTCGCCATCCCGCTTGAATTGGCAGGTGTTGCGGAGGCATTCGACCGCGCACGTGCGGAATTGCAGGCCGTGGGCCTGGGCGACCGTTGCGATCACTATCCGGCGCAGATGTCGGGGGGCGAACAGCAACGCGTGGCGTTGGCGCGGGCATCGGCCCCGCGTCCCGAAATTCTGCTGGCGGATGAGCCGACCGGCAATCTCGATGGCAGCACGGGGGAGGCGATCATGGCTCTTTTGATGCAGCTTCGGGACCGTCACGGGGCGACCTTGGTGATGGTGACCCACTCCCCCGAACTGGCAGCGCGCTGTGATCGCGTCGTGCGTTTGCGTGACGGCAAGATCGATCCGGCGGAGGTGTCCGCGTGAGCAGCGCAGGTCTTGCATGGACCATTGCCCGCCGCGAATTGCGTGCTGGTGTGCGGGGATTTCGGGTTCTGATCCTGAGTCTGTTGTTGGGCGTTGCCGCGATTGCGGCAGTGACCTCGGTGCGCGACGGGATTTCCAAAGGTCTCGCCAGCGAAGGGGCGACACTGCTGGGCGGTGATGCGGAAATGGAATTCACCTACCGCTTTGCCTCCGAAGAAGAACGCGCATGGATGGAGGCGCAGTCTCTCGCTCTCTCCGAGATCGCGGATTTTCGCTCCATGCTCGGCTTTGGCGCAGAGCGCGCCCTGACGCAAGTGAAGGCCGTTGATAGTGCCTATCCCTTGCTCGGCTCGGTCGGTCTGTCGCCTGACATACCCCTTTCGGAGGCTCTGGCCGGACAGGACGGGGTCGCGGGGATCGTGCTTGACCGCATGTTGTTCGAGCGCTTGGGCCTCGGCATCGGAGACCGCGTCACATTGGCGGATGTGCCCTTTGTCGTCATGGCCGAACTAACCCGCGAACCGGACGGGGCAGGGGAGGGTTTTACCCTTGGCCCACGCAGTCTTGTGTCCTTGTCGGCGTTGCGGGACACCGGTCTTCTCGCCCCCGGCACATTGTTTGAAAGCGCCTATCGGCTGGACTTGCCGGACTCCACCGATCTGGAAGCGCTCAAATCGCAAGCCAAAGAGGAGGTCGCATCTGGCGGGTTCCGATGGCGTGATGCGCGCAATGGTGCCCCCGGTGTGAGCCGTTTTGTCGAACGTCTCGGTTCTTTCCTCGTGTTGGTTGGTTTGGCGGGGTTGACGGTCGGCGGGGTCGGCGTCTCCTCCGCCGTGCGTGCCTATCTGGACCGGAAAATCTCCGTGATCGCCACGCTCAAAACACTCGGAGCGGACCGGCGCACAATTTTTCTGGCCTATCTGTTTCAAATCGGAACTCTGTCGGGAATCGCGATTGTGGCAGGGCTTGTGATCGGCGCGCTTGTGCCTGTGCTGGCTTTTCCGTTCATCCGCACCATGCTTCCGGTTCCGGTCGAGGCAACACCCCATATCGCACCGCTGGTTGAAGCCGCCATCTATGGCTTTCTCGCCAGTGCGATTTTCGTGTTGTGGCCTTTGGCTCGCGCCGAACACATTCGCCCAGCGGCGCTCTATCGTGACGCGTTGTTCGGTCTGCGTGGCTGGCCGCGCTGGCCCTATCTCGTGGCGCAGGCGCTTTTGATCGCGGCGCTTGTCGGCGCGGCGGTTCTGTTTTCCGAAAATGCCCGCCTTGTGCTTTGGGCCTTCGCGGGGCTCGCTGTGACCTTCGGCCTGCTCGTCTTGGCGGGGCGGGGGCTGACGGCTTTGGCGCGGCACCTGTCGCGGTTGTCGCTCATGCGGCGGGGATCACTGCCGCTGCGTCTGGCGCTTGGTTCTATTGGTGGCCCCGGAGGAGAGGCCGTGTCCGTTGTCCTCTCGCTCGGGCTGGGGTTGACGGTGCTCTCCGCGATTGGCCAGATTGACGCCAATATGCGCAACGCCATCGCGCAAGACCTGCCCGAACGCGCACCGTCCTATTTTCTCGTCGACATCCAGCCGGACCAGATCGAAGGTCTGACGACGCGCGTTGAAGGCGATTCCGGTGTCAGCCGGTTCGAAGCCGCTCCGATGTTGCGCGGATTGATCACCCAGATCAACGGGCGTGATGCGCAGGAGGTGGCCGGACCGCATTGGGTGCTGCGCGGGGATCGTGGCATCACCTATGCGGAGACCCCGCCGGAGAATACGGAGATCACCGAAGGGACATGGTGGGGGCCGGAGGAAACCACGCCCCAGATCAGTTTTGCGGCCGAGGAGGCCGAAGAAATGGGCCTCGAACTCGGTGACGAGATGACGATCAATATTCTTGGCCGCGACATCACGGGGACAATCAGTTCGTTTCGCACAGTGGATTTCTCGGGGGCGGGGATGGGCTTTGTCCTGACCATGAATCCGGCGGCCCTTGCCGGTGCGCCGCATACATGGATTGCGACGATTTATGCCACGCCGGAGGCCGAGGCTCCGTTGATCCGCGATCTGGCGCAATCCTATCCTAATATCACGACGATACGGGTGCGTGATGCGATTGATCGGGTGGTCTCTGTGTTGCAGAGCATTGCCGCGGCTACGACATTGGGGGCTGCAGCAACTTTGGTGACCGGTGCCGTGGTATTGATTGGCACCGCTGCGGCGGGTGAAGATCGGCGCCGGTATGAAGCTGCCGTGTTGAAAACCCTCGGAGCCAGCCGTGCGCGTATTCTGGCCAGTTTCGCGTTGCGGGCCTTGATACTCGGCTTGGGCGCGGGGTTGGTGGCCCTTGTGACCGGAGCGACGGCGGCGTGGGCGGTGATCCATTTCGTGATGGAAGCCGATTTTACCCTGTCCGCCGGTGTCGCCCTCTGGATCGTTTCGGGTGGTGTGCTTGTGACCTCCCTGACCTCCCTTCTGTTTTCATGGCGGGCCATGCGCGTGCGTCCCGCACGGGTTTTGCGGACCGCCGAAAGCTGACCGTCAATGTGCGGGTGTGAGCGCCTTGGCCACTGCATTGGCGATCACCTGTTCTTCGTCGGTTGGCAGGACAAAGACCGGTGTCGGCCCTTTGGATATCCGCGTTGCGTTTTGTGCATTGGCCTCCGCGTCGGGAGTAATGCCCAGAAAGCCGAGCCGTTCAATGATTTGAAGGCGGATGTTGGGGGAGTTTTCTCCAATACCACCGCAGAACACGAGCGCATCAATCCCCGAAAGTGTCGCGGCCATAGCCCCGATTTCCCGACGCACACGGAAAACGAAATATTCGACTGCTTCCTTGGCTCCTTGTTCATCCGAGTTTTCCAGCACCTGCATGTCATGGCTTATGCCGGACAGTCCTAGCAGCCCTGATTCGTAATAAAGCATGTGGGTCAACTCTTTGGCCGTCATGCCCTCCGTCTCCATGAGATACAAAAGAATACCGGGATCAAGGTGGCCGGAACGGGTGGACATGGGGATGCCATCGAGCGGCGAAAACCCCATAGAAGATGAAATCGAGACCCCGTTGTTGACCGCGCAGATCGAGGCGCCGCTGCCGAGGTGGCACATAATAATGCGTTTGCCGTGCAACTCCGGATGTTCGCGGACAAGTTGATGCGAGACATAGTCATAGCTCAGCCCGTGGAAACCATAGCGCTTCACCCCTTGTTTGTAATATTTTCGGGGGATGGCGTAGATGTCATTTTCCCACGGATGGTTGCGGTGAAACGCCGTGTCGAAACACCCGACCTGGAGCGCATGGGGGAAGGCGCGTTTGGCCGCTTCGACCGCCGACAGGTTGTGTGGCTGATGCAATGGGGCCAGTGGATTGAACGTGGCGAGATCGGCCAGAACACCCTCTGTGAGTTCCGCAGGCGCTGCGCGCAGCGGGCCACCATGCACGATCCGGTGACCGACGCCTGCGACCTCCTGCCCGTCGAGGAGCGGGGTGATCTCGCTCAAGATGACATCCAGTGCTTGATCCTGGGTTTTGGCGTCGACAGGTTTGATCGCGCCGGATCCGCCCTTTTTGAACTTGAAACCGGGGGACGAGCCGATGCCTTGAACCAGACCACGGGCGATGCAGTCCGGCGAAGCGGCAGATTTGTAGAGGGCGAATTTGACCGACGACGATCCGGCATTCACTGTAAGGATTCTCTGGCCCATCAGGTGATCTCCCGTGCGCGTTTTGCGTGAAGTGCTGCGACGGCACATGAGGCCAGTCGCGATTTGTCACTATCCGAGCGGGAGTTCAGTACGATCGGACATCGGGCGCCAATGACGACACCGGCGGCTTCGGCATGGGCGATGAATGTAAGCTCTTTCGCCAACATATTGCCGCTTTCCAGATTGGGGACGATCAGGATCTCCGCATGTCCGGCTACGCCGCCTTTGATGCCTTTGGTGCGTGCGGCCGAAAGGCTGATGGCGTTGTCCATTGCCAGCGGTCCGTCCACAATGCCACCTTTGATCTGGTTGCGGTCGGCCATTTTCGAGAGCGCCGCCGCATCGAGCGTTGAAGGGATTTTCGGGTTTACCGTTTCGACTGCGGAAAGGACGCCCACTTTTGGGGTCTTGATCCCGAGGCTGATGGCCAAGTCGATTGCATTCTGGACAATGTCGACCTTTGTCGGGAGGTCCGGCGCGATGTTGATCGCTGCGTCGGAGACCATCAGGAGATGATCCAGGCCGGGCACATCCATGACGAAAATATGGCTGAGACGGCGACCGGTTTTCAGGCCGTTGCGGGAACTTAGGATCGGTCGCAACAAATCGTCCGTGTGCATGTGGCCTTTCATGATCGCATTCGCGCGCGCGTCGCGGACCATGGTGACGGCCAGTTGGGCGGCTTCGTGATGCGTGGCGCAATGGATCAACTCAATTTCGTCGAGCGTGATCCCAAGCGCCTTGGCGGTGCTATGGATTTTGTCCTGATCCCCGAGGAGGATTGGTTGTATCAGTTTGTGCTCGGCTGCCATCATGGCGCCACGGAGTGCGTTTTCTTCTTCCGGCGCCACAACCGCCATGCGTGTTGCAGGGAGGTCTTCGGACATTTCTAGCAATTTGTCGAAGTGCCGATGGCTCTCGACGGTCAGTCCGGGCACATCATGAATGTCAAAACTTTCTTTCGTGGCTGGCGCAATGACCTCGGTTTCACCCTCGATGAGGACTGTTCCGTCGGCAAGGGCCACAGTCGTTTCGAATGTTGCACTCCGGTTGCTGCCTTTGCGAATGAGTTTGACGCGGGCGATCAGCTCATCGCCTGCATGAGCGCGTGCATGAAATCTCAGGTTTTGAGATTTATAGAGGGTGCCCGGCCCGGGAAGCTTGTTCCCGAGCACGGCGGAAATGAGCGACCCGACCCAACTGGAAGGGGCAACGGATTCCGGCTTTCCGTCCCTGTCCCCATCCTCTTTCGGAAGGTGCATGGGGTTAAGGTTGCCGGACGCATGGGCAAAGACATACAGATCGTCTGCGGCGCAGAGGCGACGGACTTCTGCTTCCATCCCGACCTCAAGCTGGTCGAATGGGGTGTTCTGGAATATGGTCACGATCAATCCTTGCTGAATGGCGACATTATATTGAATTAGATGCCGCTAGATTGGTGCGGGCTGCCTTGAGGCATATCAAGAGTTTCTCCGATATTTCGTAGAGTTCCTGATTATGAGGCGAGCATCACAGGGTCATCATGCATTTCCTCGCCTACGGGAGCCTCTCTCAAGACGAATTGCCTCACAATCTCATTGAGGGTGGAGGCCTCATTTGCCAGAGAGAAGCTTGCCGCTGTGGTCTCTTCGAATATGGCGGCGTTTTGCTGGGTTGTCTGATCGAGATTGGCGACTGCTGTGTTGATTTCGGAAATGCCGGCAGATTGTTGCTCTGCGGATGTGGCAATTTCGGACATATGCGTCGAGATGACGGAGACATCCTGCACGATGGAGCGGAGCGCCTCACCGGTCTGATCAACTAGAGCGACGCCGCGTCCGACTTCCTGGCCTGAGACCGAAATTAGGGCATTAATTTCCCGTGCGGCTTCCGAGGAGCGCTGGTCAAGGGCGCGAACTTCCGAGGCAACCACGGCAAAGCCACGACCAGCGTCTCCCGCACGAGCGGCTTCTACACCGGCGTTGAGTGCGAGCAGGTTGGTCTGGAACGCGATATCGTCAATGACAGAAATAATTTTGGATATTTTGTCAGAAGAGTCCGAAATTGCGTCCATTGCCGAGATCGCCTGTTCCACGACCGTGCTTGCATTTTGCGCATTGGTTTTTGCGCCACTTACTGTTTCATTGGCTGAAGCGGCCCCATCGGCTGCAGATTTTACGGCCGCAGTCAACTGGGTCAGCGCAGAAGCGGTTTCGCCCAACATTGAGGCTGCCCGTTCGGTGCGCTGGGACAGATCATTCGCGGCATTCGAGATTTCGTTCGAATTTGCGTGGATCGTTTGCGATGTGCCGGAAAGCTGTTCTACGACGGAACGCAGAGACAAGACGGCGGCATTATAGTCTTGGCGCAGTTGTTCATAGCTTGCGGGGAACTCTTGCTCGATTGTCATGCGCACATCTCCATTGGAGAGGCGACGGAGTCCTTCTGCAAGTGCATTGACGACTGCGGTTTGTTCTTCGTGCCGTGCCTTGCGCTCGGCTTCGGCGGCTTCTTCGAGCTTGCGACGCTCTGCTTCTGCACGAGCTTCCTGCTCGCGTTCGCGGTGTTCTTGCTCCTCTTTTCTTTGCTGTTCGGCAATTTCACGGGCACACTTTTCTTCTGCGGCCTTTGCTTCTGATTCGGCTTCTTTCTGTGCGCGTTCAGCCGCCTCCGCCTCCATGCGTTCTTTTTCGACAAGATTGTTTCGGAACACGGTCAAGGCAGAGAAAAGTCTAGCGATCTCACCGTAGCGCCCGCCGACACGACGGATTTCAGCCATATCTCCAATGGCGAGGCGTTCGGTGCTGGCGGTCACGGCGCTAAGTGGTCGCATGATGAAGATGTAGGTCAGGACCGGAGCGCCCAGCACGATTGCGATGGCAAAGGCGGTAATTCCGTTCATTGTTGTGGACGCGTCTTGCGCATCTGACATCAAGACCTGACTTGCGTGCGAGATGTCGACAATAGAGTCGTTTGAAATAGTGATAGCGATCTTCGAGATACTGAGAAGGCCTTCGGAGACGGCAGAGGTCGCGACGAAGCCGTCGCTGCGTGCGTTCAAGGCAGTGAGGCGGGTTGCCAGAAGGCCGGTTTCCGGATGTACCTGCGCGAGAACCGAAGTCAGGATGGATTGGATCTTTTCCGGGAGGATAGAGGCCTTTGCATTGATTTTGGGAACGATCTCGTCGATTTCGAATTGGAGGGCTTGAATATACCCACTGTTATTCGACGCGGCGCCCTGCATGGCCTTGATCAGGACCGTTTTGATTGTGGCGTCCAAGCGTGCGAGGTCTGTGATCTCGCGGACATCCGTGTTCAGGAGTTCATTCAGCACGGCTTCGTTGGTTGAGAATGTGGTTCTGCTTTCCTTGTCAAGCACGGCCAGAGTTGTTTCCACCACATTTGAAATTTCTGCATCAAGCTCGTTCTGTGCGCTGTGCAGGCGGTCGGCACGGATTTTCATTTCCGTTGGTGTAAGGCTCAGAAAATCTTTGTGGAAGGACAAAGCCGCGCGAAGTTGTTCTACGTATTCGGAGGCGGTTTTGTTGCTTTGCATGTCTTCGAGAATCGCGTCGATACGGGTCATTCCCTCCAGTGCTTTGTCGTGAATATCTTTACGTTGCCCGAAATCACTGGTTTCCAGCAGAGCCTGCGTAAGGCCGACGGAGAGGTTCAATTCGGCCTTCAGGAGCAGTGCGAGCTTGAGCGCTTCAACTTCGCGTTTGAGTAGTTGGTTTATATTGTAGGTTGATTTTGCGGTTGCGGTGTTTCCCGCCAGCAAAAGGGAGAACGAGGCCCCGTCAATCTGGCTTTGTAGTGTTTCACTGAGAACGCGCGCATCCTGGCTGAGTTGAGCAAGCGCTTTCATATTCAGGTTTTGTGCAGTCAGCTCTTGTTGACGCGCCTGCTCCAGCGTTTCGAGATTGGTGGTAAGTGTTGCCATCTCTTTGGACAGGTCCGGATAGCGGTTCTGATCGGCCTCCAGCATATGTGCATGCAAGGTATCATTGGCCTCTTTGATGCCACGAACCGCGTCTTCGATTGCCAGATGGGAGTTGGTCACTAGCAAATTGTTGACGGCATCTTTCAAATCCGAGACCGCATTGGAAATATCAGAGGCCGTTTCCAAAGGAGGCAGGGAGGAAGAGACAAGCGATTCGGCTTCTTCGTTGATTGTGGAAATCAGTGAGCCGGACACCAGAATGGCCGCGAGTGTTGTGCCGACAAGTGCACATAAAATACCGAGAATTTTAGCCGCGACAGAGCCAAATATATTTCCAAGCCGATCTTTCATCCCACGCTCCGTAGTCATCTTGATACGCAAATTCAGCATGGCCTTTCGCCAACGAAGGCGGGCCAACAGGTCGCAGCATGGCAGCAAGCTCCTAATATTGTGTTGAGACCGCGCACGCTTTTCCTTCTCTGCCGATGTCTGACAGATGGATTCGCTGGATATCTCTCCTGTAAACGCCGTTTCTTTTGCGCACAGAAATGCGTCGCAGGCGCAGACAGATGCCCAAGGGATTTGCGGTGCAGGCGCCCTGTTCATTTGTTGCCTGTGATTTTCTTTAGAGGCTTGTGTGCATGTTTCGCACAACTCCAGACTTTCTGTGCGGCATGTGGTCGACCCCTTGAGTGCTCCTCACGGAGACCGAAAGGCAAAGACAGGTCACGACGTGCCGTGGGGACATGTGTCGAGGTCTGATGATCTGGATGCAAAAGATATAAATCTTTAACGCTGCATAAGGGGGCTGTTGGCGTTTTATCCATAAAAATCAGAATAATGGATGCTTTCGTATGAAAGCGCGCGACAGTTCTGCGGCTTCCAACAAGGGAATATGGAAGTGAAAATTCAACTCAAAGCCACGCTGGCCTCTGCGCTGTTTGCGAGCACTGCGATTGCCTCCGGTGCATTCGCCGCCGATTGTCCGATCAAGGTCGGGGTGCTGCACTCCCTGTCGGGATCAATGGCGATTTCCGAGACCACGTTGAAAGATGCGATGCTGATGCTGGTGGAGCAGCAGAACGAGAAAGGCGGTCTTCTGGGCTGTGACCTCAAAGCTGTGGTGGTCGATCCGGCCTCCGACTGGCCGCTCTTTGCCGAAAAGGCGCGCGAGCTTTTGACGGTGCAGAATGTCGATGTGATTTTTGGCAACTGGACCTCAGTGTCGCGTAAATCCGTCCTGCCGGTGATCGAAGAACTCAACGGTCTGCTCTTTTATCCGGTGCAATACGAGGGCGAGGAAAGCTCGAAAAACGTGTTCTACACCGGCGCTGCACCGAATCAGCAGGCGATCCCGGCCACGGATTATTTCCTTGATGAACTGGGCGTCGAGAAATTCGCGCTGCTCGGCACGGACTATGTCTACCCACGCACGACGAACAATATCCTTGAAAGCTATCTCAAGTCGAAGGGCATCGCGGAAGAAGATATTTTCGTCAACTACACCCCCTTTGGTCATTCCGACTGGTCCAAAATCGTGGCGGACGTCGTTGCGCTGGGCGCGGATGGCAAGAAGGTCGGCGTGATCTCCACCATCAACGGGGATGCCAACATCGGTTTCTATAAAGAACTGGCCGCGGCTGGCGTTTCCGCGGATGATATTCCGGTTGTCGCTTTCTCCGTGGGTGAAGAAGAGCTTTCCGGCCTCGACACATCGAACCTTGTCGGACATCTCGCGGCATGGAACTATTTCATGTCTGCCGACACCGAGGAAAATGCGTCGTTCATCGAAGCATGGCACGCGTTTATCGGTGACGAGGCCCGCGTGACCAATGACCCGATGGAAGCGCATTATATCGGCTTCAATATGTGGGTGAACGCGGCTGAAGCTGCTGGCACTACCGATGTCGATGCGGTGCGTTCCGAGATGTATGGTCAGGAATTCCCGAACCTTACAGGTGGCACGGCGGTCATGAACGTGAACCACCACCTCTCCAAACCGGTTCTCATCGGGGAAATTTTGGATGATGGCCAGTTCGACATCATTTCCCAGACCGAAGAAGTTCCGGGTGATGCGTGGACAGACTTCCTGCCCGAATCTGCTGTGCTCAAGTCCGATTGGAAAGACCTCGGCTGTGGCATGTATAACACCGAAACCGAAACCTGTGTTCAGTTGAAATCCAACTACTGAGTGCTTTGAAACGTTAGGAGGGGCGGCCAGTGTCGCCCTTCCGCACTTCATTTCGGAAAGAGATTTTATGCTTCGTCGCCTTGTTGCAGCCTGCCTGCTCTTTCTCACCTGCGCCTTGGCGGCTCAGGCTCAGGACCGGACCGTTCAGGACGTGTTGCAAGAACACGCCGAGGTCATCGTCAAATCTTCGCGCAAAACCATCGCTCCGGCGATTGAAGCGCTCGCCGGTTCGGGGCTTCCCGCCGCGCAAGATGTGTTGCAGGCGTGGCAGTCCAAGGACATGTGGCAACGTCAGAGTGACGGGCTGTTTTTCAAAGCGGAAAAACGCGATAGCAAAACCTATGAATTGTTCGATTTCACGACGGGGCAGAGTGTCGGCCCTGCGGAGAAATCCGATTTGAAGCAACTCAAGCCGAATTCGGGAATCCGCGCGATGATCGGTGCGGCCTTGGTGCAGTTTCAACTGAATGATACGGATCCGGAGCGACGCAGTGCGGCGATTCTGGCGATCCAGCGTGACGGTGAAGCGTCGCACCTTGCGCCTTTGCGGGAGTCCATTGCGCAGGAGCCTGATCCGGAGATCAAGGCGCTGAAAGAAGTCACGGAACGACTTTTGACCATTTCTTACGACACGGATGAGGCCGCCCGTGTGATGGCGATTAACGGCTTTAAAGGTGCGCTTTCACTGGAGGCCCGTGCCGCGCTCAACCCTGTTTTGACCACCAAGACGGTCTATGCCGAAGATCTGCCTGACACGGCCAATGTGAAGCGCGAATTGCGTGCCGGCTCGCGGGATCTATCCGTGTCGGAAGGCTATGCGCTTATGATTGCTGCCGGCGCCTTGGAACCGCAGCCGTCTCCGGATACGCGCAAAACGGCGCTGGAGGCCCATATCAAAGACGGGATGGTCGGCGGCATGCCGGTGGCAGCGCTGAACACGCACGAGGCGCGGGATCGGGCCTATGCCGCTTTGGCGCGTGACGGCGTGGTGCCGCCGTTTGATCCTTCATTCTCCATCGAGGACGCGGTCACAGGTGTGCGCTTTGCCGAAGTTTATGCCGAGCCGTCCAAAGCCGTCACGGATGCCGCAGAGGTGGTGCTGTCCTCTATCAACCGCGCTGTCGGGCTGAACCAGATGTTCGATCTGACCCTCGATGGCCTGTCTCTGGCCTCGATCTATTTCCTCGCCGCGATCGGTCTTGTCATCACCTTTGGCGTGATGGGAGTTATCAATATGGCCCACGGCGAGTTTATCATGATGGGCGCTTACACCGGCTATGTGGTGCAGCAGATCGTCCCCGATTACACCGTCTCGATCATCCTTGCGATCCCGCTGGCCTTTGCTGTCACCTTTGCTGCCGGTGTGGCGATGGAGCGGCTGATCATCCGCTGGCTCTATAACCGTCCCTTGGAAACTCTTCTGGCGACCTTCGGGGTCTCCATTGCGCTGCAACAGCTTGCCAAGAATATTTTCGGCACACAGGCACGCCCGCTCACCTCTCCGGGATGGCTCGACGGGGCGCTGTCCTTTAATGATGTTGTGTCGATCTCATACATTCGCATCGCGATTTTCGTGGTCGCGCTGATCTTTCTGGGGGTTTTCCTCTTCATCATGAAGAAGACGCGGCTCGGCCTTGAAACCCGTGCAGTGACCCAAAACCCGCGCATGGCGGCCTCTATGGGGATCAATCCGGACAAGGTAAACATGCTGACCTTCGGGCTTGGTTCCGGCATCGCGGGGGTCGCGGGGGTTGCCATCGGGCTCTATGCGAAAGTCACCTCGGAACTGGGGTCGGATTACATCGTGCAGAGCTTCATGACCGTGGTTGTGGGCGGCGTCGGCAATATCTGGGGCACGCTTCTGGGTGCGACCATGATTGGCTTCCTGCAAAAAGGCATCGAATGGTTCAACCCGTCCAATACGCTTGCGGCGCAGACCTACATGATCGTTTTCATCATCATTTTCATCCAGTTCCGGCCCAAGGGCATCATCGCCCTCAAGGGCCGCGCGGCGGGGGATTAACTCATGGACTTTCTCAAGAAAAACCCCTCCCTTCCGGTGTTCATTGCGGTGCTTGTGACCTTTACCCTCGTGGTCACCTTCTTGTCGGAAGCCTATGGCACCGGCGCGATTTCGACCTCTTTCGTCAAGACCTTGGGCAAGACGCTCTGTCTGGCGCTGGTCGCTATCGCGATGGACCTCGTCTGGGGCTATACGGGCATCCTGAGCCTTGGGCATTTCGCCTTTTTCGGGCTGGGCGGTTATATGATCGGCATGTGGCTCATGTATGCGCGCACGAAGATCATTGTGGTCGAAAGCATGGTGAACGCGCCTATTCCGCCCACGCCCTCCGAGATTTCCGATGCCATCGGATCACAGATATTCGGCGTGGTCGGGTCGAGCGATTTTCCTCTCGTCTGGTTCTTTGCCCATAGTTTCTGGGCGCAGATTGCACTTGTCGTGTTGGTTCCCGGCATTTTGGCGCTGGTGTTCGGCTGGCTGGCCTTCCGCTCGCGGGTGACGGGGGTTTACCTTTCCATCCTGACACAGGCGATGACGCTGGCGCTTTCGCTTTACCTGTTCCAGAACGACAGCGGGCTGCGCGGCAACAACGGTTTGTCGGGGTTGCAAAACCTTCCCGGCGCAGATGCGATTTCACAGGACAACATCTCGATCTGGTTCTTCTGGGCCTCGGCCTTTGCCTTGCTGCTCACCTATCTGATCGCGGCCTTTGTGGTCTCCGGCAAGTTCGGATCGGTCATTCGCGGCATACGCGATGACGAGGCGCGGGTGCGGTTTCTCGGCTATTCGGTTGAAGGTTTCAAACTGTTTGTCTTCACCCTGACCGCCGTTCTCGCGGCCATCGGTGGTGCGCTGTATTATCCGCAGGCGGGCATCATCAACCCTGCCGAGATTGCGCCGATTGCCTCGATCTATCTCGCGGTTTGGGTGGCTATCGGCGGGCGCGGGCGTCTCTATGGTGCCGTGATTGGCGCCGTGTTTGTGTCGCTCGTGTCGACTTATTTCACCGGAGGTCAGGCGCCAGACATCAATCTCGGGTTTTACACGATCAAATGGGTGGATTGGTGGCTGGTGTTGCTTGGCCTGTCCTTTGTCCTTGTCACTCTGTTCGCGCCGAAAGGCATCGGCGGGTTGTTCGATCTTGTTTCCGGACGTCTCTCGCCCAACCGCCAAGGTGCGCCCTTGGGGCCGGACAAGGGCAGCCTGCGTGAAGAGGAGGCAGAACAATGAGCCAGCTTCTCGAAGTCTCCGGTATTTCCGTGTCTTTCGACGGGTTCAAGGCGATCAACAACCTGTCCTTCTCTATCGGCCCTGCGGAAATGCGGGCGATCATTGGCCCGAACGGCGCGGGCAAAACCACCTTTATGGATATTGTGACGGGCAAGACGAAACCCGATGAGGGCAAGGTGCTCTGGGGCGATCTGTCCCGCAATCTGGTCGGTATGAACGAAGCACGGATTGCACGCGCGGGCATCGGTCGGAAATTCCAGCGCCCGACGGTGTTCGAGGACCAGACCGTGTTTGAAAACCTTTTGATGGCGGTGAAGAATGACCGCAATCCTCTGAAGGTGCTGTTCTTCCGCCCCAAGCCAGCTGATTTCACCAAGGTTGAGGAACTCGCCGGTGAGATCGGTCTGTCCGATCAGCTGTCGCGCAAATCCGGCGAACTGTCGCACGGGCAAAAGCAATGGCTGGAAATCGGGATGCTTCTGGCGCAAGACCCCAAGCTGCTCCTCGTCGATGAACCCGCCGCAGGCATGACGCTGGGCGAGCGCGAACACACCACCGACATTCTTAAAGAAGCCGCGAAAACCCGCGCTGTGGTGGTGGTGGAGCATGACATGGAATTTGTCCGGCGACTTGAGTGCAAGGTGACGGTGCTGCACGAGGGATCAGTGCTCGCCGAAGGGTCGCTGGATCATGTGACGCAAAATCAGGACGTCATTGACGTCTATTTGGGGCGGTAAGGAAAAATGACCATGCTCGATGTGAAAAACCTCACGCTGCACTATGGTGGCTCCCAAATCCTCTACGATGTCGATTTGACCGCGCAGGCGGGGCAGGTGACCTGTGTCATGGGCACCAACGGGGTCGGCAAGACCTCTCTACTCAAGGCGATTTCCGGCACCCATCCGCGTTCGGGCGGAACGATGATGCTTGATGGCGAGGATGTCGGACGCACACCAGCCCATGAACTTGCGAAAAAAGGACTGGCCGTTGTGCCGCAGGGGCGGATGATTTTTCCGCTTCTGACAGTGAAGAAAAATCTTGAAAGCGGGTTTGCCTGTTTGCCGAAGTCCGAGCAATTCATCCCCGACGAGATTTTCGAACTGTTTCCGATCCTCAAGGAATTCATGCATCGCCGTGGTGGGGATTTGTCCGGTGGGCAGCAACAGCAACTGGCGATTGCGCGGGCCTTGATCATTAAGCCGAAACTCCTGTTGCTCGATGAGCCAACCGAGGGAATCCAGCCCAATATCATCCAGCAAATCGGGCGCGTGATCTCGCTTTTGCGTGAGCGCGGAGACATGGCGATTGTGCTGGTCGAACAGTATTTCGAATTTGCCTACGACCTCGCGGACAGCCTTGTTTTCATGGAACGCGGGCGTGTGACCTCACGCCACGATAAATCCGGTATTTCCAAGGAAGAAGCCGCCGCAGTTTTCCGCATCGCCTGAGTTTTTGCTGATCATTCAAGAGCTTCCATGCCGCATAACGGCGAATTTGTCGCAGCTTTGAATGGTATAAATTCTCAAAAACCCGTTGCCGAAACCGGTTTCGGAGTTTCTTGTGAAGAGGAGGAGGCGAATCAGGTGAAGACAGACGTCAAACCGGACCGACGCTCCCGCGACAATGCGCGGGTCACGATCACGGATCTTTCTCAGGCGCTCAACCTGACAAAGGGAACTGTGTCTCGTGCCCTGAACGGCTATCCGGATATCTCCGAAACCACCCGCGTTCGAGTCATTCGGGCCGCGCAGGCTATGGGCTACCGCCCGCTTAGTCAGGCGCAAGCGATCAAAACGGGCCGGAGCTGTTCTCTGGGGCTGGTGATCGAACTGTCCGCCCATGACGCTCACAGACCTTTCCTTGCGGAATTTCTGGCAGGTCTGACTCAGGCCGCTTCGAAAGAGGGCTGGACGCTCACCATTGCTACCTCCGAAAGCGAAGGCGATACGCTCGGGATCATGCGCGACCTAGTGCACAATCGAAAAGCCGATGGATTCATCCTGCCGCGTGTGCTTTGGAACGATCCGCGCATTGCGTTTCTGGAGCGCGAAAACACACCTTATATTTGTTATGGTCGTGCCAAAAACCATCAAAATACATCCTATTTTGATGCATGTAGCGAAAGCTCCATGGCCGAAGCCGTTGCAATGCTTGCCGGTCTTGGCCACGAACGGATCGCCTATATCGGTTCGGCCAGCCACTATGCCTATTCCCATCTGCGGCGTGACGGTTATCGCGCCGGATTGCAGAGCGCGGGGCTGGACGTCGATCCCGCTTTGATGATCGAGGAGCTTTTGTGTCCCGAAGAGGCGGCCAAGGCGGCGCGTCAACTTTTGAGCATGAAACACCCTCCGACAGCCATATTGTGCGCCACTGACATGCTGGCGCGTGGGGTTTATGATTTTGCGAATTCCATAGGTCTGAAAATCGGTTCGGACCTGTCGGTTGTGGGCTATGACGGCTCACCTGAAGCGCGGGCCATGTGGCCTCGCCTTGCGACCTTTTCGGTCGACAACCGCAAAGCAGGGGCCGCATTGGGGGCGATGTTCATCGCCCGCGTGCGCAACATGGACGCGCCGCTTCAGCAAGAGCTGATCGCGGCGGAATTCTGTCCGGGGGGCTCCGTCGGGGCGCCCGACAAGACGCCAGACGCATTGGCGCAACATATGGCCCGGCTTTTGGCCGACCACATGTCTTTTGATTAACTTCATCAACTCAGGGAGAGAGAGATGACATTGAAAAAACATATCCTTTTGACAAGCGCGGCGACGGCGCTGGCTTTGACCAGCTTTGCCGCCAGCGCCGAGACGCTGCGGTTCTGGACCACCGAGGAACAGCCTGATCGCCTGGCGAAACAGGAAGAAATGGCCAAAGCCTTTGAAGAGAAAACCGGCGTTGCGGTCGAGGTGATTCCGGTGACGGAGTCCGATCTGGGCACGCGGGCCACGGCAGCTTATGCCGCTGGCGATCTGCCGGATGTGATCTACCATCCGTTGCAATATGCGCTGCCTTGGGCCGAGGCGGGAATTCTTGATACGGATGCCGCGACAGACGTGATCGAAGATCTCGGTCCGGACACATTCGCATCGGGTGCGCTGAGCATGGCGGCGATGGATGACGGCTATGCCTCTGTTCCGGCCAACGGCTGGACCCAGATGATTGTCTACCGCAAGGACCTTTTCGACGCTGCCGGTCTCGAAGCGCCGACCTCCTTTGCTGCTGTTGAGGCCGCTCTCGAAGAACTGCACAATCCGCCGGAGATGTATGGTTTCGTTGCTGCCACGAAGGTGGACGAGGCCTTCATGTCGCAGGTGCTCGAGCATGTGTTCCTCGCCAATGGCGTGAGCCCCGTGGACGAGAACGGTTTTGCCCCGCTGGATGAGAAAAAGACCACGGAAGTGCTTGATTTCTATAAGGCCATTGCCAATGCGTCGCCTCCGGGTGATCTCTACTGGGACCAGTCGCGGACGCTCTATTTCTCCGGCAATGCGGCTATGATCATCTGGTCGCCCTTCATCCTTGATGAACTGGCCGGTCTGCGCGACAGCGCTCCGCCCACCATCAATGACGATCCGACCTCGGGTGAACTGGCCTCGAAAACCGGTATCGTGACCACCTTCTCCGGTCCGTCGAACCCTGATGGCGCGGCCTATGCCAACATCAACTATTTCGGCATCACCACCGATGCCTCGATTGATGAGGCCGAGGATTTCGTCGCGTTCTCGATGGATGAAGGCTATCTGCAAACCCTCTCCATTGCACCGGAAGGCATGTTCCCGACACGTCGTGGCACTGCGGAAGATCCGGAAGCCTTCGGGAAAGCCTGGGCTGAATTGCCCGTCGGTGTGGACCGCAAGGCCCCGCTTGGTGATCTCTATGCGCAGGAGATGATCAACGAGATTGTCGCCGGTCTTGATGTGGCCCAGCGTTGGGGCGTGAAAGAAGGCCAACTGGCGCTTGCCTCCAAGATGGTCAACTCTCAGGTCATCAACCGTGTGGTGCGCGAGTATATCGACGGTGACATTGATGCCGCGACGGCTGTGGCGGAAATGAACGCCGAACTGAGCGCCATCGAATAAACCGTTCAGATCTTCAGGGCGCGGAATGATCCGCGCCCTTCGTTTATTCTTACATCGGACAGGGAGCTTTCCATGTCGGACATCGGACCTCCGCGCGGAGCGGGGCCTCTGGCCCGCAGCGAGGCGCGACTCGCCTGGGGCTTGTTGACCCCTACTATTATCGCCGTTTCACTTGTCGTAATCCTGCCGCTTCTGGCGATCTTCTGGATTTCGGTGAAGCCTGTCTCCCTGTCGGACCTGCGGGCACCGGAAATGGTTGTGCGCGAGGATTTGCGCGGTCGACCGGCGGAAGCGGGGGATGAGGCTATTCTCAGATACCGTCTGCGCAACTCCTCTCCGTCTTCCGAGATCACGGGCGTGCGGATGGAAGACACATGGCCTGACGGTCTGACGCTGGCGGGGGATCTGGACTCGCGGTGCGAGATTGCTCAGGGGCGGTTGTCCTGTGATCTGGGCGATTGGGAGGGCGGCTACCGCGAGACGCTGAACATTACTGTGGTCACGGAACAGGCCTATTTCGACGCCGGACGCGATGTGGACGACGACCCTGTGCAGATTGATGGCAAAGTCTCTTTCGTGCTGACGAACGGGGAATTTACCTTCAAGAACTTTGTTTCCGTGTTTGACGGGGGCGAGTTCTGGTCCGTCCTTGGCGTGACCCTGTTTTACACGATCTTCGGCACATTAGGTGCGATGATCATGGGGCTTTTCGCCTCGATGTTGCTCAACCATTCGTTCAAGGGGCAGGGGATTTTGCGCGGGCTTTACCTGTTCCCCTATGTTGCACCGGTGATCGCGGTGGCTTTCGCGTGGATTTTGCTCTTTGATCCGTTCTCCGGCTCGGCCAATGCGCTTTTGATACAGATGGGCGTGACGGACGGGGCGATCAATTTCTTTGGTGAGCGGCCCTTGGCGCTGATCATGGTGACGCTGTTTGAAATCTGGCGATACTTCCCGCTGTCTTTCCTGTTCATCCTTGCGCGGATGCAGTCGATCCCGACGGATATGTATGAAGCTGCCGATATGGACGGGGCCTCGCCCTTCCAGCAGTTCTGGTATCTCAGCCTGCCGCAGCTTCTGGGCATCCTGTCGGTGTTGTTCCTCTTGCGCTTCATCTGGACCTTTAACAAGTTCGACGACATCTTCCTTTTGACCGGCGGCAACGCGGGCACGCGGGTGTTGACGGTGAATGTCTATGAACAGGCCTTTGCCGTGTCGAACATCGGTGCGGGGGCTGCGGTGGCGGTGGTGATCTTCGCCTGTCTGCTGTTGTTCTCCGTGTTCTTCTTCAAATTCATGTCGAAGGAGGAGGGGCTATGAAACACCTCCGTTTCGGATATCTGACAGGGCCCGCTCTGGGTGTGCTCTGGACATTTGTTCTCGCAGTCACGGTGGCCGTGGCCATGAGTTTTGCCACAGGCGAGGCCTTTAAACCTTCGCTCATCTGGTCGATTGTTTTCGGCATTCCCACAGGGCTTGCGCTGGTCTGGGGCGGGACGGTGCGGACGGCCTCTGTTGTGCTGGCCGTGGTCTATTTCGTTGCTTTGAGCCTCGGGATCGGGCCAGTTCTGACCCAAAACGCCTCGCTTGTCGCGCGTGTGGCGGCGGCCCTGTTTCTTGGTGTGGGCATCGGCTGGCCGCTCAAGGTGTTTGTCGAGGAACTCGGTATGGGCGCGCTGACCCGCCATGAGTTCGAAGATGCGGTGATCCGCACGCTCAAAGGGTTCGGCTATATTTTCTTTACCGCAATTGTCGTTATCCCCTTCTATGTGATGGTGATGACCAGCCTGAAGAACCAGGCCCAGTTTATGCAGAACCCTCTGGATTTCTCGATTGATCTTTCGCAGGGCTGGGGGCTGTTCCGCTCCTATGTCGAGCTGATCACGGAGTTCAATTTCGGCAGCTATATGTGGACCTCTTTCTACATCTCGGTGCTGACCGTGTTCATCACGCTCCTCTTTGCCATCCCCGGAGCCTATGCCGTGGCGCGGTTGCGGTTTCGTGGGCAGGCGGCGTTCTCGCGGTCGATCCTGTTGATCTACATGGTGCCGATGATCGTTCTGGCGCTGCCGATATATATCGCCTTTTCCATGATGGGGCTGCGGAATTCCATCACGGGGATCGTGATGATCTATCCGGTGACGACGATCCCTGTGGCTTTGTATATGTTGCAGGGCTACTTTCGCGGACTGCCCGCCGAGGTGGAAGAAGCGGGGCTGATGGACGGGCTGTCACGGCTTCAGGTGATCTGGAAAATCACCCTGCCGCTGAGCCTTCCGGCGCTGGCTTCTGTGTCGCTCTATGTCTTCATGATCGCGTGGAACGAATTCCTGCTGGCCTTCATGCTGCTGGATGATCCGTCGAAATTCACCCTGACGCGGGGGATTGCCAGCCTCAACTCGTCCGAGATTCCGAGACAACACCTCATGGCCGGTTCCGTTATTGCGACTGTGCCGATCATGGCGCTGTTTCTGGGATTGGAGAAATTCATGACCAAGGGGCTGACCGCAGGCTCCGTCAAAGGGTGAGCATTGAGATGACAGTTCAAAGCACTTCTGGAAACCCGCTTGACCAAACCGCGCGTGATGTCCTCTTGGGCAATGACCGTGGCGGCTACACGATCCCGACGGCGCGGCTTTATCCTTACCAGTGGAACTGGGACAGCATGTTCTCCGCTTGGGGCTATGCGAGTTTTGATATGGAGCGCGCATGGCGGGAGGTGCATCTGCTTTTCGCCTCGCAATGGGACACGGGCATGGTGCCCCATATCATCTTTCACAAGGTGGATCCGGACTACTTTCCGGGACCGAAGGTCTGGGGCGCGACGCAGGAGCCGCCGACCTCTGGCATCTCGCAGCCGCCCGTGGCCGCGACGCTCATCCGCAAGATGTATGAGATGGCCCCCGAGGCGAGCCTGCCCCATATCAAGGCGCTCTATCCCAAACTGGTTGCATGGCATGACTGGTGGATCAGGGAGCGGTGCAAGGACGGGCCTGTGGCCATCATCCATCCGTGGGAGTCCGGACGGGACAACTGCCCTGATTGGGACCTCGGGATGGAAGGCGTTCCCGTCAACGAGGATGACCCCTATCTGCGGCGCGATACCTCGCATGTGAAGGAAACGGAACGTCCGCAAAAATGGGATTATGACCGCTATCTCGCGATCCTTGCCTTTGGCCGCTCTGTGAACTGGGATGATCGGGAGATGGTTGAAAACGGACCGTTCCTGATGGCCGATCCGGGGATCAGCTTTGTGCTCTTGCGGGCGTTTTCCGACCTCATTGCTCTGGGCGAGATACTTGGAGAAGAGACCGCAGGCTTGCAGGCGCAAGAGGCCAGGCTGCGAGCCGGTCTCGACAAGATGTGGAACGCGGAAAAGGGCTGGTTCGATGCCTATGACATGCGCACGGGCCGGTTTGCGAATGTCTTGGGTTCCGGCGCGTTTCTGGCCTATTTTGCGGGCGTGTCCCGTCCGGCGCAGGACGCGCATTTCGCTCGTATCTGGGACAAGGTCTCTTATGGCATCCCGTCGGCGGACCCCGACAGCGAGCGGTTCGAACCCCGCCGCTATTGGCGCGGGCCGACATGGCCGGTGGTCAACTCGCTTATCGCTATGGGGCTCAAGGATATGGGCCGCACAGAGGCCGAAGCGCGACTGCGCGACGAGACCGCAAGGCTCATCGAGAAGGGCGGATTTTGGGAATATTACGATCCGATGGATGGCACGCCATGTGGCGGTGCATCTTTTGGCTGGACGGCCGCCGTCTGGCTGACGTGGTGCGGTCAGGGCCGCGCTGCGCAACGGGCAGGGAAGGAGTAAACTATGTCTAGCATTGAACTACAGGCCGTCGAGAAATGGTTCGGCGAAGTCCAGGTGATCAAGGGGGTCGACCTCAAGATTGACGAAGGGGAGTTCATCATTTTCGTCGGTCCTTCGGGCTGCGGGAAATCCACCTTGTTGCGGATGATTGCAGGGTTGGAAGAGACCTCTCGCGGTAAGATTTTCGTGGGAGACCGCGATGCCACCGCAGAGCCGCCCTCGAAACGTGGTCTTGCAATGGTGTTCCAGAGCTACGCGCTCTATCCGCATATGTCGGTGCGCGACAATGTGGGTTTTGCCCTGAAGGCCGCAGGCGAGCCCAAAGAGGTGATCAAGGAAAAGGTCGACGAGGCCGCGCGAGTGCTCAAACTCGAAGATTACATGGACCGCCGCCCCAAAGACCTCTCGGGTGGCCAGCGCCAGCGTGTTGCCATCGGGCGATCCATTGTCCGCGATCCCACGGCGTTTCTCTTTGACGAGCCCTTGTCGAACCTCGACGCGGCGCTTCGGGTCGAGATGCGCTATGAGCTGGCGAAATTGCACCGATCTTTGAAATCGACAATGATCTATGTGACGCATGATCAGGTGGAAGCCATGACTTTGGCCGACCGGATTGTGGTGCTGGAGGCCGGCAAGATCGCGCAGGTCGGATCACCCAAAGAGCTTTATGAACGGCCCGGAAACCTCTTTGTGGCGCAGTTCATCGGCAGTCCGAAAATGAATGTCATTCCCGCCAAATCCGTGGGGCTGGGCGACAAGGGCAAGGATCTGGGCATTCGGCCCGAGCATATTTCTATCGTGGCCGCCGGTCAGGGGGATGTCGACGGTGTGGTTGATGTGGTCGAGTATCTGGGCGCCGACACCTATATTATCGTCGATGCCGAAAATGGTGCCGGACAGATGACCATTCGCGACCTCGGTGATGCGCCGCACCAGCCGGGTGAAAAGGTCGGTCTGAAATTCGGAGAGGGCCGCACGCATCTCTTTGACGAGGCGGGTTTGGCGATCCGCTAAGACACGGATAGGAATGTGAAATGCGGCGAGGTCTGTGGCCCTGTCGCATTTCTTTTGCGTGCCCGTCATAAGCCTGTGACGCTGGCATCTTACCGCTCCGGCAAAAGAGATGGAGCGATGATATGACCCTGCCCGTGATCGGTGCTGCCCTGTGTGTAGAAGACTTGCCGAAGTTTCGTGACTGGCTGATCGAAAAAGACCGCGATCTGGAAATCCAGAGTTTTGTCTCGCCAGACATGCTGGCCAAGGGGGATTGGCAGGGGCTGGTTGAGACTGCCCGCAATACGCTTGACGGTTACAAAGGCCGCATGGGGGTTCACGGGCCGTTTTGGGGGCTGTCCCTGTCCAACCCTGACCCTGACATGCGGGCGATTGTCACCAAACGCATGATGCAGGGGCTGGATGTCGCCGAGGCTCTTGGCGCACGATTCATGGTCATTCATTCGCCCTATACGACTTGGGACTGGCACAATCTTGACCTGCATATGGGCGCGCGCGGGCGGGTGATTGATCTGGTGCATGACTGCCTGTCTGATGTGGTCAAACGTGCTGAAAACATGGGGCTGACCCTGATGTTGGAAAATATCGAGGACATCGACCCCGAGGATCGCAAAACCCTCGCGCGGAGTTTTGACAGTGATGCGATCCGCCTGTCTGTCGACACAGGCCACGCGCATTATGCACACGGGTCCACCGGAGCACGCCCTGCGGATGTGTTCATCCGCTCTGCCGGAGAGATGCTGGGCCATGTGCATTTGCAGGACGCCGACGGGTTTGCCGACCGGCATTGGGCCATCGGGGAGGGCACGATCCGCTGGCACGAGGTGTTCAGCGCCCTGTCACAGATCGAGGCCGATCCGCATCTGATTCTGGAATTGCGCAGCGTGGAGGGGATCATTCCCTCTATGAGCTGGCTGGAACGCGAAGGGCTGGGGCAATAAACCCAGCCCTCACACATTGTTCTGAAACGGTTCCGCGAGCGGAGACGAGACGGGATCAGAAGTCCCAGTCTTCGTCCTCGGTCGCGACTGCCTTGCCGATCACATAGCTTGAGCCCGAACCGGAGAAGAAGTCGTGGTTCTCGCTGTCGGGGCTGAGCGCGGCCAGAATGGCGGCGTTCACATCGGACACTTCCGGCGGGAAAAGCGCCTCAAAGCCCAGATTTTGCAGGGCCTTGTTGGCGTTGTAATGCAGGAAGGTTTTGACATCCTCGGTCAGGCCGACTTCGTCATAAAGCTCTTCGGTATACTGGTTTTCGATCTCGTAGAGTTCCAGCAAGAGGTTATAGGCATAGTCCTTGAGCGCCTGCTGTTCGCTTTCGGGTAGCTTTTCCATGCCGCGCTGGAATTTGTAGCCGATGTAATAACCGTGCACCGCTTCGTCACGAATGATGAGGCGGATAAGATCGGCCGTGTTGGTCAGCTTCGCACGCGAGGACCAATACATCGGCAGGTAGAAGCCGGAATAGAACAGGAAGCTTTCCAGAAACACCGAGGCGATCTTGCGCTTGAGCGGATCGTTTCCGGGGGCATAAGTCTCAAGAATGGCCTTGGCCTTGGCTTGCAAATGCGGGTTTTCCTCGGACCAGCGGAACGCCTCGTCCACCTCTTTCGTCGAACACAGGGTCGAGAAGATCGAGGAATAGGACCGCGCGTGGACCGCTTCCATGAAGGCGATGTTGGTCAACACTGCCTCTTCATGCGGCGTCACCGCATCGGGCATCAGGGAAGGCGCGCCAACGGTGTTCTGGATCGTGTCCAGAAGTGTCAGGCCAGTAAACACGCGGATCGTGAGCTGTTTCTCGTGATCCTTGAGCGTGGCCCAGCTCTGGATGTCATTGGACAGCGGCACTTTTTCCGGTAGCCAGAAGTTCACCGTCAGACGGTTCCAGACCTCAAGGTCCTTGTCGTCATCCAAACGGTTCCAGTTGATCGCGCGCGGGATACGAATAGCGGTCATGTCTTTCATACTCTTTTCTGCCCTTACAACGTGCAGGACACGCAGCCTTGCACCTCGGTGCCCTCAAGGGCAGCCTGACGCAGGCGGATATAATAGATGGTTTTGATGCCTTTTTTCCACGCGTAAATCTGGGCTTTGTTGATGTCGCGCGTGGTGGCTTCTGCGGGGAAGAACAGTGTGAGCGACAGGCCCTGATCGACGTGCTCGGTGGCCGCCGCATAGGTGTCGATCAGCTTCTCCGGCCCGATCTCGTAGGCATCGCGATAGTATTCGAGATTGTCGTTGTCCATATAGGCCGCCGGATAGTAGACGCGCCCGATCTTGCCCTCTTTGCGGATCTCGACTTTCGAGACGATCGGATGGATCGAAGAGGTGGAGTTGTTGATGTAGGAAATCGAACCGGTCGGCGGCACCGCTTGCAGGTTGCGGTTATACAGCCCGTCTTTCATCACCGCGTCCCTGAGCTTGGCCCAGTCCTCGCGGGTCGGCAGGTCCATTCCGTCAAACAGCGCTTTTACAGCCTCGTTTTCAGGGAGCCAGTCGCGGTCGGTGTATTTGTCGAAGAAGCTGCCATTGGCGTAATCGGAGTCTTCGAAGCCTTTGAAGGTCTCGCCATATTCGCGTGCCAGAGCATTGCTCTCGCGGATCGCGTGATAGGCCACGGCGGCAAAATAGACGGAGGTGAACTCGACCCCTTCGGGGCTGCCGTAGTGGATGCGCTCGCGGGCCAAAAAGCCGTGCAGGTTCATTTGGCCTAGACCGATGGCATGGCTTTCGTCATTGCCGCGACGGATCGAGGGCACGCTATCAATCGCGGACATTTCCGACACAGCGGTCAGGGCGCGCACGGCGGTGCCAACGGTTTGGCCGAGGTTCTTGCCGTCCATGGTTTTCGCGATGTTGAGCGAACCGAGGTTGCAGGAAATATCCGTGCCCAGATGGGAATAGCTCAGATCGTCGTTGAACTCGGAGGCTTCGTTGACCTGCAAGATCTCGGAGCAGAGGTTCGACATGTTGATCCGGCCCGCAATCGGGTTCATCCGGTTCACCGTGTCTTCGAACATCACATAGGGATAGCCCGACTCGAACTGGATTTCCGCAATGGTCTGGAAGAACTCGCGGGCGTTGATCTTTGTTTTGCGGATGCGTTTGTCGTCCACCATCTCCTCGTATTTCTCGGTGACCGAGATTTCCGAGAAGGGCACGCCGTAAACCTTTTCCACGTCATGCGGGGAGAAGAGATACATATCGGCGTTTTTCTTGGCGAGTTCAAAGGTAATGTCAGGGATCACCACGCCCAGAGAGAGCGTCTTGATGCGGATTTTCTCGTCGGCGTTTTCGCGTTTGGTGTCCAAAAAACGCATGATGTCGGGGTGGTGGGCATGCAGATAGACCGCGCCGGCCCCTTGACGTGCGCCAAGCTGGTTGGCGTAGGAGAAGCTGTCTTCCAGAAGTTTCATCACCGGAATGACGCCGGAGGACTGGTTCTCGATCCCTTTGATCGGCGCACCATGTTCGCGGATGTTGGTCAGCAAAAGCGCAACGCCGCCGCCACGTTTGGACAGTTGCAGTGCGGAGTTGATGCCGCGACCGATGCTTTCCATGTTGTCTTCAAGGCGCAGCAGGAAGCAGGAGATCAACTCGCCACGGGATTTCTTGCCTGCGTTGAGGAAGGTCGGCGTGGCGGGCTGGAACCGGCCCGACAGGATTTCGTCCATGAAGGACATGGCAAGGTCTTCATCCCCGCGCGCCAGAGCCAGCGCGGTCATCACCACACGGTCCTCATAGCGTTCGAGATAACGCTGACCGTCGCGGGTCTTCAGCGTGTAGGAGGTGTAATATTTGAACGCGCCCAAAAAGGTCGGGAAGCGGAATTTCTTCGCATAGGCCTCGTCCCAGATCTTGCGCATGAAGTTCTTGGAATACTGGTCGAGAACGGCGGCTTCGTAATAGCCTTCTTCGACCAGATAGCCGAGTTTCTCGTCGAGCGAGTGAAAGAACACGGTGTTCTGGTTCACATGCTGCAAGAAATACTGACGCGCGGCCATGCGGTCAGCCTCAAAACGAATATGCCCCTTCTCATCATAGAGATTCAGCATGGCGTTGAGCGCGTGGTAGTCTGTTGTGCCGTTCAACCCATCGTCGAGCATGGCGCATTCCCCGTTTCTGCGAGCCCTAATTTCCGGCCCATTTTTTCCAATCCCGAGCGGACCCGGGCAATGTCATCGTCGAATCCCGCCAACTCGAATTTATAGAGCAGAGGGACATTGCATTTGCGGGCGATCACATCGCCCGACGAGGCAAACAAAGTGCCAAAATTTCTGTTTCCGGTGCCAATAACGCCTTTGATCAAGGCGCGGTTGGCGGGATCGTTCAACAGGCGAATAACCTGTTTGGGAACCGCCCCGCGCCCTTCGCCATCGGCATATGTCGGGCAGATCAGGACAAAGGGGCGGTCAATCACCGGACCGTCATCTTTCGGAGAAATAGGTATGCGCTTTGCCGGCAGGCCCAGCCTGTCGATAAAACGCACGGTGTTCTCCGATGAGGACGAGTAATAGACGATATCCGGGATGCTGTCAGGTGAGAGCCCCCCGGGCACCGGGGCAGGCATCAGACCAGACGCGCGATCATGTCAGGACGGAAACCGGACCAGTGATCGTCTCCTGCCACGACAACAGGGGCCTGACGGTAGCCGAGACCTGTCACACGGCTCATTGCGTCGTCGTCCTGTGTCAGGTCGATAACGTCGTAGGAGAGGCCCTTCGCGTCGAGCGCGCGGGTGGTCGCAGTGCATTGCACGCAGGCCGGTTTGGAATAGACGATGATGGTGTCGGTGGTGTTCTGCGTGGTCATTGCTCTTTCGTCCTCTTGTCGTGTCGCGGAGGGAAACGGCATCTCCCGCACCTCCGAACCCTCCGTTCGTGTTTTTGTCCGCTGCGGCCGGTCATCTGACTGCGCGGATATGGCTTGTCCGGCCTTCCCGAGGTGTTCCTCGTGGCGTTGTGAGCCGTGTTAACCGCTTGCAGTTGCAAGGGAAGTGCCGGAATCTTCCGGTCTGCCCTATAGGCTATCGACTCGCGCCGATAGAACCGAAGCAACATCATATAGATGTTTTTGGGGGTGCTCTGTCAATATGTAGTTGGTGCTTGACAGGGAATGAATCAGAGACGACTCACCGCGCCAGTTCTCGGGTGATCTGCTCTGCCAGTTTTTGCAGCGCCAGTCCCGAAGTTTGAGCGATCCCGCGCGGGGTGGCTTCGCTCAGGGGCACCGAGATTTCGAAACGCTTTATGCGTTCACGGATAACATGGTCATATGACGAAATTGCGAACTGGCCTTTCAGATCGAACTGACCGGAGGCGCGCGCAACCATCTCAGACACCAGCACATGTATCTCAGCCTGCGCCGGAGTTTCAAGAGGCCAAGGCTCGACCGCCACTGTCGCGGAGCCGCCGCGTCCGATGGCTTCGGCAAGGCGCATGGTCACGGCGCGGGTCGGCTCGTCGGCCCAGAGCGCATTGTCCAAGGGCGTCAACGCCCCGCCTGCCCCTTCGATCAGGATTTGCGAGTCTTCGGCGTAGGCCGGAAGGGACACATCGCGGACTTCCAGCGTTGCCACTTGCATCCGGACTTGTGCGGTGGTTTCGGCAGGTGCGCTGTCAATCAGGTAGCGCGGTTCCGTGCTGCCGCATGCGGTGAGGGCCAGAAGAGCGAGGGGGAGAAAACGAACCATATTGATCACCGTCCAAACAAGAGGGAATTGGGGTTGCGCTCGATGGCGCGGGCCAGTTTGCTGAGCGCTTCGGCTGCGGCACGGACTTCGCGCAGCGAGGAAAGCGTTTCGCGGTTGAAGCTGGATTGCGCACCGTATTCGGACAGCGTTTTTTCAGCCTCGGCCACCAGTGCTTCGATACGTGCGGAGAGTTCCGGCAGGTTTGCTGTCGCCTGTTCCACCGCCGCAGAGGCATCACGCGCAGAGGCCAGCGTGGCGTTGGTGTTCTCGATCAATCCGCCTTCGCGCAATTCGGAGAGCGCGGAGCGTGCCTCATTCAGCGCGCCGGTCAGACTGGCGGGCAGGGCGCGGGTGTCCGGTGTGTCGATCAGTCGGTCTGCGCCTTCGAGAAAGGCCTGAGCCGCCGCGAGGAATTGTTCGACTTCAAGCGCATTGGCTTTTGCGGTCAGGGCCTGCAAGTCCTCGATCAGAGCGGGCAGGGTCTGCGTAGCCTCATCAATATTCGCCGCGACATCCGTCACCGAGGTGGCCGCGATTTCGGCGGCATCAAGGGCGGCCACAAGCCGGTTCACAGCGTCAGCCTGCCGCAACTGTTCGGACACGGCGCGCAGTTCCGAGACGGCGGTATTCAACTCTGCGGGCAGGGCTTGGGTCTCTGGGCTGCCGATGAGACCGCGTGCATCGTCGATGAGCCCGACAAAGGCATCCGGTGCCGCGCGCAGGTTTTCATCCCCCGCGAGGCTTTCTACGGCGGCCAGCGTGGCAATGGTTTGGTCCAGAAGCTCCTCGACAGGCAGATCATTGACCCGTTGCAGCAACCCTTGCGCCGTGGCACCCACATCCGGCAGGTCCGAGGGGACGGAGGGCAGAAGCGGTGCTGTTTCCGCGAAAATGCCAAGCGTGGCGGGGGCGGCATCGGGCAATTCGACCAGTTCGACGATGAGCGACCGGCTGAACATGCTCTGCGTGCCGAGGCGCGCCCGCAATCCGTTTTGCACGGCGTTGGAGAAAAAGGCGATCACCTCTGCGGCGGGGGCATCGGCGGCGAGGCCGAGCCTTTGCGGATCGATAGAGATCACGGCGCGCAAGACAACTTCCTGCTCTCCGTCTTTCTCTTCGATGAAGGCCCCGAGGAAGGAGACGGAGCCGATCTTGACGCCTTTATAGACCACCGAGGAGCCGGCGCTCAGGCCACTTACGGATTCGTCGAATTCCACGGTCAGATCGACCGCATTCTCGATGCTCTCGCGGAAGACACTGGCCCGCGCGGTGTCCTCGCCATCGTACAGGTCGAAAATCCGTCCGGTTCGGACCGGTTCGCCGCCGGAAAACACCGTGTCAAAGGCAATGCCGCCGCGCACAAGGCTGGCGATGGAGCCGACCGAGAGGTTCAGCCCGCCGGGGCCGAAGTTCACCGAAAAGCCGGAGACCTGCCAGAAGCGCGTCGCGCTGGTCAGGCGTTGGTCGTAGGGCGCGTTGATGAAGGCATCAACCATGACGCCCTCGCCACTGTCCTGCAAGCGCGGGGTCTCGATTTTGCCGACTTCGATGCCTTGGTGGAAGATTGGTGCACCGGGGACAAGTTGTGTGCCTGCTTCCGTGCGCAGCGTGACTTTGGTGCCTTCCATCCCCGGCAAAATGAGAGGGGTTTCCTCCAGTCCGGTAAATGTTGTGGCGCGGTTCTCTGTCGAGGGGGTGAAGGCCGCTTGAATATAGGCCCCTGAGAGCACGGTCGACAGCCCGCTGATCCGGCTTGCGGAGACTTCAGGGCGGACGATCCAGAATTGCGCATCTGCGGGGAGCGAGGCCGCCACAGTGCGATCAATCCGCGCGGTGACCACGACCGAAGAAAGATCCGGCGCGAAGGTGATATCTTCCACCACGCCGATATTCACGTCGCGGTAGCGCAGGGTGGTCTCATCCGCCGTCACGCCGGCCGCGTTCTCGAAGAGAATTTCGATGCGCTGCCCGCGTTCCGCCCAGCTTTGCCACGCAATGAACAGGGTGACCACAAGCGCGGCCAGAGGCACGAGCCAGACATAGGACAGGTTGCGCCAGAAGCTCCGCTTTGCCGGCGCGATCACCATGTCTGCGGGCTGGACCGGAGGGGTGGGGTTATTCTCTTGGCTCATCTTCACTCGCATCCCAGATCAGGCGTTCATCGAAACTCAGCGCCGCTATCATGGTAAACGCCACGGAAAGCGCGAAACTTATGGCCGCAATCCCCGGAGTGATTGTGGCGGCGAAATCCAGTCTTACCAGAGAGGACAGGATCGCGACAACAAAGACATCAATCATCGACCAGCGTCCAATGAATTCCACCACTTCAAACAGGGTATGACGATGGTGCGCCGACATGCGTACGCGGCGGGCGACGGTGAGGGCGAGAAAGGCGATGGCGATGAATTTGGCGACCGGTATCACGATGGAGGCGACAAAGACAATTCCGGCCACACCGTAAGACCCGTGATGCATCAACTCGATCACCCCGCCGACAATGGTGTTCTCTGTGGTATGTCCAAGGCTGGCCGTGGCGAGCATCGGATAGAGATTGGCGGGAATATAGACGATGATTCCGGCGATCAGCCATGCCCAGACCTTTTGCAGACTGGCCTTGTCGCGCATTTGTAGCGTGGCCCCGCAGCGCGAGCAGGTGGCTGCGGTGGGCAGATGCACCTTGCCGCATTGGGTGCAGCCGATCAGACCCGCATCACGCGCGGTCAGGATGTGCGGCGGGCTTCCAGTGTTTTCCAAACGGTCACTCTACTCATGAAATTGTCTTTCAATACGGTCACAACGACCAAGGCGACGAAGGCCCAGAAGGCAGGGCCGAGCGAGACATGGGCCAGACCGGCCACTTTGACCAGCGCAACGGCCACCCCCACGATGAAGACCTCCGCCATAGCCCATGGGCGTAGGGCTTCGGCCAGTCGAAAGACCCTTGCCGCATGGCGGGCCGGATGCCAGCCAAAGGCCATAGGCCCCAACACATAAAGAAGCGCCAGAAACCGGCTGACGGGCAGGATCACGATCAGCGCGGCCATGGCGATGGTCAGCGGCGCGGTCAATCCGGTGGCAAAGGCCATCACCGTGTCCAGCAAGGAACTCCGCCGCACCATGCCTGCCGCGCCGAGTTCGAGAAAGGGGAAAAATACCGCTGCAATCATCAGGATCAGAGCGGCCAGCGCCAGCATGATGATCCGTGTCATGGCCAGCGGACGCGGGGCCTCGATCACCGTATGGCAGCGGGGGCAGGACGCGGTTTCGCCCGTCTCCACGGAGATGTCCGCGAGCAAGGCATCACAGGCCGGACAGGCGATCATCCGGTCAAGGTCACAAGAGAGAGGCGCGGGTGTCGACATGGGGGGATGTTACCTGCTCTGGCGTGAAACGGAAACCCGTATGCGTGTTCTGGCCCGTTTACGTGTTCAGGAGAGCGCGGCTTTTGGAGCGCATCAATGAAGGGGCGCAAGAAAGGTGTGGCGCAAGAAACAAACGCGTGCGCTCAGGAGCGAAATCCGGTCTGTTTTGCGATGTGAGGGGGATATGGTAGCGGAGGAGGGACTTGAACCCCCGACACGCGGATTATGATTCCGCTGCTCTAACCAACTGAGCTACTCCGCCGAAGTGCCGCGTAGGTAGACTGCCCGGCGCAGAGGGTCAAGAGGGAAATTGAGCGAAATTTGCAGATTGCGCTCAATGCCGTGATCTCTCTGTGTTTCAGCCTTTTGTCACGGTCCACGGCGTGTCGAACCAATGCTCTTCGAGATTGGCCGTGTCGCCGATCCGGTCCATCACGGCAAAAAGGCCATTGCCCGCAATCGGGGTCAAAACCCCGTGCCATGTGCCCTTGTGAAAATTGATCGCCTGAGCCCCGTTGGTGATAAAGGCGCGGGGCGTGGCGTCGGGTCCGTCCGAGACGATCACAAGGAACGGGTCTGCCGACATGGGCACAAAGGCCTGCGAGCCTTCGGGATGGCGTTCGATGAGATCAAGCGTGTAGGGAAACTCCCGCAGCTCCGCCTTGAAGATCGACAGGCCGACGCGCCCGCCGGTCTCGGGGCTGACATCCACCAAGGCGCGGTCGTGATAGCGGCCACATTTGCCTTGGTTGATGATCTTGTCCGGTGTGCCTTTGGCGTCGAGCACATCGCCATAAGGGGCAAAGGCCTCCGGCATCAGAGGTTCTGTGGTGATGCTGCGGCTCATCCCAGTTCCAGTTTGGCGTGACGGTTGACATCTTTGTAGAGCAGATAGCGGAAGGGCTGGCGACCTGCGGCGTAACAGGCTTGCGGGCAGAAGGCGCGCAGCCAGAGGAAATCGCCTTCGGAGACCTCGACCCAGTCCTGATTGAGCAGGTAAACGCCACGGCCCTGAAGCACATAAAGCCCGTGTTCCATCACATGGGTTTCGGCAAAGGGAATGGTGCCGCCCGGCAGGAAGGTCACGATATTGACGTGGAAATCATAGCGCAGGTCATGGGGGTCGACGAAACGCGTTGTGGACCAGTACCCCGATGTGTTGGGCATCTCGATCGGCGGTTTTTCCATGTCGGCGGTAACGAAACTTTCGGGCATGTCGATGCCCGGCACCGGTTCGTAGCGTTTGCGTATCCACACAAATGTCGCGGGCGTGTCATTGTCGTTTTGCACCGTGTATTTGTCACCGGGGGCAACAAAGACATAGCCGCCGGGGTCCAGCTCATAGGCCTGCGCTCCGATGGTCACGCGGACATGACCGGCAAGGATGAACAGGACGCATTCGGCCATCGGATCCGGTTCGGGATCGGAGGAGCCGCCGCCGGGAGAGACCTCGACAATCAGTTGCGCAAAAGTTTCGGCAAACCCTGTCAGCGGACGGGCAAGGGTCCATGCGCGGGTCTTGTCCCAGCCGGGCAGGTAGCTCACAACAATGTCCGACATCACCCCGTGCGGGATCACCGCATAAGAGTTGGTGAACACGGCGCGTTCGCGGGCGTGATTGTTTTGATCGGGCAAGCCGCCTGTCGGCGCGCAATAGGAGTATTCGTATCTCATTGAAATCTCGATTCAGAAGTTCATGTCCTTCAAACGGTGCCACGCGATTCGTTCGACCTGACGACAGGCCGTTTTGAATTCTTCGTCTCTGGAGTGTTCCAGTCGGGCGTGGAAAGCCGCGAGGATTGACGCTTTTGTATTGTCTTTTACGGCAATGATAAAGGGAAAGCCGAATTTTTCGGTGTATTCGGTGTTCAATTTCTCGAAAGTCGCCCGCTCGTCGTCGGTCAGCGCATCAAGCCCCGCAGAGGCTTGTTCCGATGTGCTTTCCGCTGTCAGACGTTTGGCTTGCGCGAGTTTTCCGGCCAGATCGGGGTGCGCGGTGAGCACGTCGGCCTTTTCCGCTTCGGAGGCCGAGCGGAAGGCGCGGCACAGCGCCGAGTGCGTCCCGATCCAGCTATCATGCGCCGGTCCGAGTTCCAGCCCCCACGCGTGCTCCGCAATCCACGGGCTATGTTCGAAGATGCCCCCGAAGCGGGCAACATATTCCTCTTTCGAAAGCTGGGAGGGCTTTTCTTTGCGGCTATGGGGATGGGTCTTGGCCCAGTGTTTCGCAATATCGATCCGGCGCGGCGTCCAGACGTCGTCGAAGGTTTTGATATAGTCGATGAATTTCTTGAGGCCCGCGAGTTTGCCCGGACGCCCGATCAGGCGACAGTGCAGCCCGATGTTCATCATCTTCGGCGTGCTCTCGGTCCCTTCGGCGTAAAGCACATCGAAGGCGTCTTTGAGATAGGTAAAGAACTGCTCGCCCGTGATGTAACCCGGAGAGGTGGCAAAGCGCATGTCATTAGCTTCGAGCGTATAGGGGATGATGAGCTGGTCGCGCTCGCCAACCTCAAGCCAGTAGGGCAGGTCGTCATCGTAGGTGTCGGAAATATAGTCGAACCCGCCTTCTTCAGTGACCAGACGCACGGTGTTTTCCGAGCACCGCCCCGTATACCAGCCATAGGGCCGTTCGCCGGTGACTTCTTCATGGAGACGGATGGCGTCCTGAATGGCGGCGCGTTCCTCGTCTTCGGGCATGTCTTTGTGTTCGACCCATTTGAACCCGTGCGACGCGATCTCCCATCCTGCATCCTGCATCGCGGCCACCTGTTCGGGGCTGCGCGAGAGGGCAGTTGCGACGCCATAGATTGTCACGGGAATATCCGCGCCGGTGAAGAGACGGTGAAGCCGCCAGAAACCGGCCCGCGCCCCGTATTCATAGATCGATTCCATGTTCCAGTGGCGCTGGCCCTGCCACATGGCGGCACCGGCGATGTCGGACAGAAACGCCTCTGAGGCCGCATCGCCGTGGAGAACGCAGTTCTCTCCGCCTTCCTCGTAGTTGAGCGCGAATTGCACAGCGACCTTCGCTCCACCGGGCCATTGGGGATCGGGGGCGTTGGCACCATAACCAGACATGTTGCGAACATAACGCGGCGGATTTTTTGGCATTTCCTTTGGCCTTCGTGTTTTTTGACTAAATGCTAGGCTAGCAGAACATCGAATACTCTTTTGTATCCAATCTGACGAGAATGATTGTTGCCGCTGCCCGTGCTTTCCGACAGTCTTGGGGGGAAACGCTAACATTTTGGGCAGCTACTCCATGACTTCCGGTTTTTTGACCACACATGTTCTCGACACGGCCAAGGGCCTCCCTGCCGAAGGGATTGAGATCGCGCTTTATCGCGTGTCTGGCAACAGCCATACTAAAATCGCGATCGCCATCACCAACAGTGACGGGCGCACCGATGCGCCGATCCTTCCGGCAGATAAATTCAAGACCGGCACCTATGAGCTGATCTTTTTCGCGGGCGATTATTTGAAGCGCACTGGCCAAGCCACAGAAGAACCGCTGTTCCTCGATCAAATTCCGATCCGCTTCGGCATCAACGATCCCGAAAGCCATTATCACGTGCCGCTTTTGCTATCACCTTTCAGCTATTCGACTTACCGGGGGAGCTAAAATGAGTTTGCTACCGATTTTCTGGGAATGGGCCGAGTTCGCCCTGCGTTGGCTCCATGTTATTACGGCGATCTCGTGGATCGGCTCGTCTTTCTATTTCATCGCGCTTGATCTTGGCCTGCATCGGGATCGCAAGCTCGACACAGGGGCCGATGGCGAGGAGTGGCAGGTCCACGGTGGCGGTTTCTATAACATCCAGAAATATCTCGTCGCCCCGTCGCGGATGCCCGAAGACCTGATCTGGTTCAAATGGGAAAGCTATGCAACCTGGCTGTCGGGCTTTGCGCTTATGGCCGTGGTGTATTACCTCGGGGCGGAGCTTTATCTGATTGACCCGAATGTGCTGGAAATGTCGCCTGCTGTGGCGGTGATTGTGTCGATCGTATCACTGTCTATTGGCTGGATTCTCTATGACCTGCTCTGCAAGTCCAAGTTCGGAGACGACAATACGCGGCTTATGATCCTGCTCTATATCATCCTCGTGGCGATGGCGTGGGGCTATACCCAAGTGTTCTCCGGTCGCGCGGCCTTTCTGCATCTGGGCGCGTTTACGGCCACGGTGATGAGCGCGAATGTGTTCTTTATCATCATTCCGAACCAGAAGATCGTGGTCGCCGACCTGAAGGCTGGACGCACGCCCGATCCGAAATACGGCAAGATCGCCAAGCAGCGCTCGACCCACAACAACTACCTGACGCTGCCGGTGTTGTTCATGATGCTGTCGAACCACTACCCGCTGGCGTTTGCGTCGAAATACAACTGGATCATTGCGGCTCTGATCTTCCTGATGGGCGTCACGATCCGGCATTTCTTCAACACGATGCACGCACGCAAGGGCCTGCTCTGGTGGACATGGGGCGCGACGGTGGCCTTGTTTCTGGCGGTGATGTGGCTCTCGACTGCGGGCATCTATATGCAGGACGACAGCGACGAAGAGGCCGCGCTTGGCCCGATGGCCCAGAAATTCGCCGCAGCAGAAGGTTTCGAGGATGTGCATGACATCGTTGTGACCAACTGTTCCATGTGCCACGCCAAAGAACCCTATTGGGAGGGGATGGCCTCTCCGCCCAAGGGGATCCGGCTCGAAACCACGCAAGAGGTGGCCACGCTGGCCAAAGAGATCTGGCTTCAGGCCGGTGTGACCCATGCCATGCCGCCAGCGGGTAGCTATATGTATCTTGATGACGAGAGCCGGACCGCCATTCGAAAATGGTATGAATCGGGTCTCGAAGGCTGAGGCTTCGGGCGCGCTACGGTTTCAAAAACTGCCAGCGCGTTTCCTGCCGGTAGGTGTCCTCTGCGCCCAGCCGGATAGAGGGGAAGGCGGCATGGTTCGGTGCATCCGGCCAGTGTTGCGCCTCCAGCGCCACACCACAAAATCCCACCTCGGGCACACCGCGATGTCCCGGCATGTCGCCGCTGCCAATGGGGGCCGCGTCAAAGACCTGTAGCCCCGGCGCGGTGGTCTCCATCCGCATCTCGATCCCGCTTGTGCCGCGCAAGACGGCAGCGGGTTTCATCTTTCGGTCTTCTTTCGACAGGCAGAAGTTATGGTCATAGCGCTGCGCGTCCGTGGGGCGCAGCACACGTCCCGCACGCAGATCAAATCCGGTTTCCGCGACCGGTGTGATTTCGGTCGGGATCATATGCGCGTCAACCGGCAGGTAGTGCTCTGCATGAACCTGTAGCCAATGCCCGTCCGTGGTCGGTGTGCCGTCGAGGTTCCAATAGGAATGGTTGGCGATATTCAACAGCGTTGGCGCATCTGTGGTGGCGGTGATCACAAGGCCGAGTGTCGCAGGTGCTTCCTCGTGATCCGTCACGCTATACTGCGCGGTCATGGTCCGGTTGCCGGGAAAGCCGCCCTTGCCGTCAGGCAGGTCCAGCGTGAGAGACACCGAGGTCTCGCTCAACGCAGCGATGTGCCAAAGCTCTGTGTGCAGGCCCTGCTCCCCGCTGTGCAGCAGGGTGGGGCCTTCGTTCGGTTCGAAATGCAGGGTTTCGCCATCAAGAACGGTGCGGGCCTTGGCAATACGATTGGCGACGGGACCGACCAATGCACCGAAGTAATTCATCGGCCCGTGGTCATAGGCGCTTATCTCGGGACTGCCCAAGGTCAGCCCGTAGGGCACATCGCGCAGGCGCAGATCATTGAGAATGGCGCCATAGGTCAGGATCGTCGCGGAGAGATCGCCCGCGCGCAGCGTGACCGCCTCGACGTTGCGCCCGTCTTCGAGCTTGCCGAAAAGGCGTTTCATGCGGTGATCCGATCTTTGGCTTGGGCAAATCCGGCGTGATACATCGCCGTTTCATCGACCTCTGTGAGAGGCACGAACTGGCTTTCCAACGCAACGCGATAGGGTGCGCGGAGCCGTGCCGAGCCGATCAGCGCCACGGGCTGTCCCAGCCAATAGGCCCGCGTGGCCGCAAGCTCCGCGCCAATCAAAGCGGCGCTGGCGCGGGAGGCGGCTTCAGGTGTGTCGAGACGATGTTGCGTGGTTTCGACCTGCAAGCTGCCGAGTCTCAATGCGGCCATTTCGGGGCGGGACATGGTGTCGGAAAGCGCGTCCTTGAACGGCTCGATCTCCTTCAGTGACAGCCCTTCGGTAAAGAGCGCAGACACCAAGGCACCCGTCAGGACACGCCGCATGGAGACCACTTCTTCGGCGCTCACATGCACCCAAAGCGTGCTTGTCTCCGTCGGCAAACAGAGGATGCCGTCAAACTTGGGATGCAGCGCGATGAACCCCGCGATGGCCACTTCTTCACCATTCGTCACGGTCAGAGGACTGTCCTGTGACAGAGGTGGGATATGTGTGGGGCTGCCTTGCAATGCGTCGGGCAGAGGTTTGCAGGGAAGCCCACGCGCCGTGGCGGGCGCACCTGCGAGGATCATGGGGGTATGTGCTTCAAGGGCGGTTTCCAGTCCCGCCTGACAGGGGATGTCCTGTGGTGCGGTGTCTTGTGTGTCCAAAGACCAGAGCCGCAAGGTCTCCCCGTTCCAAATTCCTGCTTTCACGACGATCTCCTGTTGTCTGATGCACGGCGGATAACCGTATGGCCGCATGTATGTCGCAAAGCCCGCTCAGGACTTCAATTCAGCCGGATAGCCAGCCGCCTTGAGCGCAGCCAGAATGGCCTCGTCGCCCGCGTCGGAAAACACGTCGATCTCGCGCGCATCCATATCGACGTCGATCTCCACAGTGTCATCCACCGCCTCAAGCGCTTCGGTGATCGCGGCCTTGCAATGGTCGCAGCTCATATCGGGAACGGAAAAAACGGACATCTTGTCACCTCTTCGGAAATTTACTGGGCGCTCCTCGCCTCTGCTTGGTCTGTGCTCTACATAAGTAACCGAATTATACTCATAGGCCAGAGTGACAAAATGCACAGCACCCGTTTATCCGTCGAAGGTATGACCTGCGCCTCCTGTGTGGGGCGTGTCGAACGTGCGTTGAAGGGGGTGGAGGGGGTCTCCGAAGCCAATGTGAACCTTGCCACGGAAACGGCGGAGGTGGTGTTCGGTGATGCCGTGACGCTGCCCGATCTGGTCACGGTGCTGGACAAAGCGGGCTATCCGGCGCGTGTTGAGGAACTGGTTTTCGACATTGAGGGCATGACCTGCGCCTCTTGTGTGGGGCGCGTCGAACGCGCTTTGAAAGCGGAAGAAGGCGTCCACGCGGCTTCGGTCAATCTGGCCTCGGAAACCGCGACCGTGCAGGTTGTGACCGGGCTTCAAGACGCGGAAAGCCTGACCAAAGCCATTGCGCGTGCAGGATACAAGGCCAAGCCGCGCATCGACCGTGAGGCTGCACCGGTCAACCGGAAGGCCGACGAGGTCCGCGCCATGCGCAAGCGGCTGATCTGGGCCGTGGCGCTGACCTTGCCGGTGTTTGTGATTGAAATGGGCGGGCACCTGGTGCCCGCGCTGCATCACTGGTGGATGATGACCGTGCCGGAATGGCTCTGGCGTATGGTGCAATTCGCTCTGACGGCGGTCGTGCTGGCCGGACCGGGGCGTGTGTTCTTTGCCAAAGGCTTCCCGTCACTTATGAAAGGCGCGCCGGATATGAACGCTCTGGTCGCCTTGGGCGCGGGCGCGGCGTTTCTCTATTCCTCGGTGGTTACTTTCTGGCCGCAATCCATCCCGATGGGGGCGCAGAACGTTTATTTTGAGGCCGCCGCCGTTATCGTGTCCTTGATCCTTCTGGGGCGATGGCTGGAGGCGCGAGCCAAGGGGCGCACGGGGGAGGCGATCCGCACACTGGCCGGAATGCGGGCCAAGACCGCGCGGGTCGAGCGGGATGGTGCGGTGGTCGAACTGCCGATTGAAGAGATCAAGGTGGGCGATGTGCTCCATCTGCGCCCCGGTGAGAAAGTCGCCGTGGATGGCAAGGTGTTGACGGGCGAGAGCCATGTGGACGAGGCGATGATCTCCGGTGAGCCGATCCCCGTGGCCAAGACCGCCGGTCAGCCGGTGATCGCGGGCACGGTGAATGGTGAGGGCGCCATGACCTATCTGGCCGAAAAAGTCGGCGCGGATACGATGCTGGCCCAGATCATCCGCATGGTCGAAGAGGCGCAGGGGGCGAAACTGCCGATCCAGTCTCTGGTGGACAAGGTGACCATGTATTTTGTGCCTGCGGTGATGGCCTTGGCGGCGCTCACTGTGGTGATCTGGTTGATGTTCGGGCCGGAGCCCGCGCTGGCACATGCGTTGGTCGCGGGGGTGGCGGTGCTGATTATTGCCTGCCCCTGCGCGATGGGGCTGGCAACGCCGACGTCGATCATGGTGGGCACAGGTCGCGCCGCAGAGCTTGGCGTGTTGTTTCGCAAGGGCGATGCGCTGCAAGGGTTGCAAGAGGTCAAGGTGATCGCCTTTGACAAGACCGGCACGCTGACCGAAGGCCGCCCCGATGTCACCGATCTGGTGACGCTTGCGGGAGATGAGGCCGCACTTTTGGCTGAAGTTGCCGCTGTCGAAGCCAAATCCGAACATCCGATTGCCCGCGCTATTGAGCGTGCCGCCGAGGCGCGGGGGCTGGTCCTGCCCGAGGTGGCGAAGGCGCGCGCGATTGCGGGGCACGGGATCAAGGCGCAGGTCGGGGAGAGCGCGCTTCTGGTCGGCAATATGCGCCTGATGACCCGCGAAAAAATTGACACCGTAGCCTTTGAGGCCCCGCTAGCGGCTCTGGCCGATCAAGGGCGCACGCCGGTTCTGGTCGCGCGTGACGGGGTGGCGGCGATGGTGCTGGGGATTTCCGATCCGGTCCGCCCGACATCGCGCCAAGCCATTGCGGCGCTTCATGCGCGTGGCATCAAAGTGGCGATGGTCTCCGGCGATACGCGCCGCGCCGCCGAAGCCGTGGCGCGTGATCTCGGGATTGACCATGTGGAGGCCGAAGTCCTGCCGAAGGGCAAGGCCAAAGCTGTCGCAGCGCTCAGAGAGGCGCATGGCGCTGTCGGTTTTGTCGGTGACGGCATCAATGACGCGCCCGCATTGGCCTCGGCGGATGTGGGAATTGCGGTGGGGACAGGGACGGATGTGGCCATCGAGGCAGCGGATGTGGTGCTGATGCGCGGCGATCCTTGCGCGGTGGTGACTGCTGTGGATGTGAGCCGCAAGACGATGGGCAATATCCGCCAGAATCTGTTCTGGGCCTTCGCCTATAACGCAGCACTTATCCCCGTGGCGGCAGGGGTGCTCTACCCGTCCTTCGGGGTGCAACTCTCGCCGATGCTGGGGGCGGGCGCGATGGCGCTGTCGTCTGTTTTCGTGGTGTCCAATGCCCTGCGCCTGCGCCGCATTCCCGCCGCAATCTAGGTCTGCGCGCTGTGCGCTTATGCGTCAATATTTGGGTCATAGGGCCAGATTTCGGGGTTTGGACCACAACCTGCCGTTGATTTTGTGGCAAAAACGTCAAAAATGTGACCAACCGTGAATTTCTCCCCTAGTCTGCGAATCACTTTTGTGTAAATTCGCTCGTGAAAAGCAAAAGCGGCATCGCATTGTGTGAATGCAGCTACCTATCGAGCAGAAGTGAATTGGTATAATGTTGGGCATTCAATATTCCGTCCGTGATGGCGCGGGCACAGTAACCACAGGCACACTCTCCCTTTCCGGTAACAGTGAAACCATAGCGGTCGGGGCCGTCGAGGACATCTCCCTCAACATGTCGAGCGCAGCAATCTCGGGCTACACGCGCGAGGGGGGAGATCTCGTCATCGAGTTGATCGGTGGCAAGACCATTGTTCTGGACGGTTTCTTCGAAGGCGAGCATGACCTGTTGCTTTCCGAACGCGGTCTGATGACCAAGGTCGATTTCATGGCCGAGGATGAGGGACAACTCGTCGCGGCCTATCAGGACATCGACCTGACCGGTAAATGGAGCGAATACGACCAGCTTGCCTTCCTTGATCTGGAACGTGTCGAGCCGGTTGTCGCGCCTTTGGTCGCGGGTGCGGCCTTGTCCGGTCTCGGGGCCGCAGGTGCCGCGGCGGCTGTGGCCGGTGCCGGTGTGATCCTGGGCGGTGGCGGTGATGATGGTGGCGATGGCGGAACCAAAGACACGACTCCGCCAACGGTCAGCATCAACTCCGGTGTCGAAAGCACCGAAGACTATGTGAACGGCGAGATCTACGACAGCGGCAGCTTTACGATCTCCGGCGAAGGCGAGGCCGGTTCTTCGGTCACTGTCGAAGTTGGTAGCGGTTCGCAAACCGTTGTGGTCGGTGAAGACGGCACATGGACGACCGAGTTTGACAGCGAGACCATCGACACCGGCGAATACACCACCGATGTGACTGTGACCGCCATTGACGAGGCCGGCAATTCGACCACGGTGACGGATACTCTGGTCGTGGACACCGAGGCCGAGGACCTGAGCTTTGACACTGTCGAGGGCGACGACGTCATCAATATTGTCGAGGCCAGCGATGATGTGATCGTGTCCGGCCAGTCCGAAGCCGGCGCGACGGTTGTGGTCGAGCTGGAAGGTCGGGTGGTGGAAACTACCGTGGACGAAGATGGCACATGGAGCGTGACCTTTGACGGCGACGCTCTGCCCGACGGCACATATGATAGCACGGTCACCGCGACGGTTACTGATGCTTATGGCAATGCTGCGACCTATACCCATGATATCGCCATCGACCTTGAGGCTTCGGTCTCGGTTAATAGCGACTCGGCGGGTGGCGACGGCACGGTGAACCTCTCCGAAATGAACACGGGCGTGACCCTGACCGGCATGGGCGAAGCGGGCGCATCTGTGACCGTGACGGTCGAAGGTGTGGAGCGCACGACCACCGTGGGCGAGGATGGCACTTGGTCCGTGCTTTATGAAAACGGCACCTTGCCTGAAGGTACCTACACCACGGACGTCAGCGCGGTTTCGACCGATCTGGCAGGGAACACCACCTCCGCGACAGGCGCTTTCGAGATCGACACAGAAACCGGCGTGGCCATTGATGCAGGCCATTCGGGCGGTGACGAGACCATCAACCTGTCCGAAAGCCAGCAGGCCATGAACTTCACCGGCACCGCCGAGGCGGGCGCAACGGTTGTGGTGACGTTGGCGGGCGTGTCGGTCACCACCGTTGCGGATGCCTCCGGCAACTGGACGGCAAGCTATCCGGCGGGCACACTGAGCGGCGGGGAATATGACACCACGCTGACCGCAGTTTCCACCGATGCGGCGGGCAACACGGACACCACCAGCAGCACCGTGCATGTCGACACGGTTGCGGGCAACATCACGCTGACCACGCCGATCGAAGGCGACAACGTGATCAACGCCGCCGAAGCCTCCGACGGGGTCTGGATCACCGGCACGGCGACCGTAGGGGAAACTGTCACCGTGACGCTGGCTGGTGTGTCTCACACAGTGACTTCGACCTCTTCGGGCACCTATTCGGCGTTCTTCGCGGCCTCCGAGATCACAGCTGGCGAATATGACAGCACCGTCACCGCGACGCTGACCGATGCGGCGGGGAACTCGACCACTGTTCAGGCTGCTGTCGAGATCGACACCTTTGTGTCGAATTTTGCAGAGACCGGCGTTCAGGGCGGGGCTGACGGTGTGGTAAACGCCGCCGAAGCGCAAGCGGGCGTGGCTCTCTCCGGCACCGTTGAGGTCGGGTCCACTGTGACCGTGACCTATCAGAACCAAAGCTACTCCGCGGCGGTCGATGGCGCAGGCAACTGGAGCGCGACCATTCCGGCCACGGCCTTGCCCTCCGGCGAAGGCACGGCTGATGTGACCATTTTCGCAACGGATCCGGCGGGCAACACCTCGTCGCTCACGGAAACGATCACCTATGACACCTATGTCAATGAGCTGGATTTGACGGCAGATGCCGGTGGCGACATGTTCCTGAACCTTGCGGAAGTGAACGCGGGCGCGACCTTGACCGGCACGGTTGAGGCCGGATCGACGGTCTATGTCACTTTGGACGGGGTGCGTCGAGAGGCGGCTGTGGCCGATGATGGCACATGGACGGTCACCTATGAGCCGGGTGAGATCAACGAAGGCACCTATGATGCCGATGTCCTGATCGAAGCCACCGATGCTGCGGGCAACACCCGTTCCGAAACCACTACGATCACGGTTGATACCGAGATCAGCGAGCCACTCGTGACCGGTTACGGGCGTTCTCTTGACGGGATTAGTGACGTTACCATCAGCACGACAGATGATGATGTGTCTGTTTATGCGCTTGACGAAGATGGAACCGTCACGGAAGTTGCATTTGAGGCGGATGCGAACAAGTCTGGGACGCGTATGGAGCTTGAGTTTGATGCCGATGTGTCCAACGGCGACCAGATCGTGATTGCCTCCGAGGACGAAGCGGGCAACCAATCGGATACGCTTCTGGTGCTCGACACCACGAACGAACGTCCGGAAGGGGCCTATTTCGAAGTGGATCTCGACAATGCCGGTCTGGATCAGTTCGACCTCGGGGCTATTGACCTGCAATTCGTGAATGGTGGTCAGGTGACCCTCTCGGCAGATGATCTTGATCGTTTGGTCGGTGAAGACGGAAGCCTCACGATCCACGGTGGCGAAGATGACAAGGTGGTGCTCGAAGGCGCCGAACTCACGGGCCAAAGCACTGCGGATGATGGGCAAAGTTACGACATCTACACGCTTGGCGACGATCAGGTGCTCGTCGATCAGGATGTCGAAGTGCAGGTGTTGCCGTAAGGGCGAAAACAATGAGAGCGGCGGGGTGAAAACCCCGCCTTTCGCAACATTGGGCCAAGGGGAAGCTATGCGATTTCGGACACCACTTTGCATCGCGATGAGTGCGGCGATGTGCCTGAGTGGCTGTGTCGGCGCGCAAGGGTTGTCTGATGTCAAACCTGTCGCGTTTCTGAAAGGCGAGTCCGGCACCCTGTCCGAGGTGAAAGACAGCGAGGCCCCCAGCCTGACAGTGGCCAATAGCGGTGAAGCCTCTCCCATTATCAATGACCTGTTGAATCGCCGTTCGGTTCTGGCCTCGGGGTCTGCCTATGATCAGGTGGCCCAAGCGGTTCTGTCCACCTCTTCCGGCGTGGCCGAAGCCGAACTGCGCGCGTCCAAAATGCGTGCGGTTGCGCGGTCGAAGAACTGGCTGCCGACGGTTGGTCCCTATATCTCCCTCGACTCTCTGGGCGAACTGGTCGCCGGTCTTCTGGTCGAGGTGACGCTTTACGACAATGGCAAGCGCAAGGCCGAGCGGGCCTTCGCGGCGGCGGATGTCGAAGTTTCCGCCGTGGCACTGTCTCAGGATATGAACGACCGTGTGTTCGACGGGCTGAAGCTCTACATCACCACCGCCGAAGCGCGGGAAAAGGCCAGCATGGCCGAGCGTGGTCTCGGACGTATGCGCGAATTCAACCGCGTTGTCAGCGAACGGGTGAGCGGCGGCGCGTCGTCCCTGTCGGACCAGCGGGTTGTGCGCTCGATCATCTCCGAAATGGAACATGAGGCGCGCACCCATCGCGAAGCACAGCAAAGTGCGACTGCAGAGCTTGCCACGCTGACGGGCGGGGCGAATCTGCCCGAATTGACGCAGGCGACGGGTTTGAGCCTGCCGCCGGAGAGCTTGACCCAACTCGATGTTGTCCGCGCCGAAGCCGAGGCCAAACGTGCGCAGGCCGAAGGCAGCCTTGAGCGCGCTTCGATGCTGCCGACGCTTGGTGTGACTGGGTTTCTGGGGCAAGGGGACGAGTCGTCGGTGGATTATAAAGGCGGCGGTCTGGGGCTTGGCACAGCCGCTGAAATGGAGGCCAGCCGGGCCCGCGAGGCGGCGGCACAGGCCAGTGTTGCTAAAGCACGGGAATCGGCTGCACGGAAACGGGCGCAGCTTGACAACCGCCTGTCTGCGCTCAAACGGCAGGAACGCGATTCCGCCGATCTGGTGCAGCAGACCCGCGCCAATTACCGGATTTTCCAGGATCAGTTCGAAGCAGGACAGAAATCCGTCATGGATGTTTTGAGTGTCTACGAACAAATGATCCGTGAAGAATTGAAACATATTGATCTTAAATATGAAATTGCCCTGACCGAGTTGGAGATCGCGCGGGTTTCTGGGGCACTTGCCGATGGGGCATCGATTTGAGCAAAGCACCGAAACTCGCCTTTAAACTCAGTTCGGCCAAACCCGTTGTGCCGACAGAAGTCTCGAACGAGCGCAAGCCCCCGAAAGCGCCTTTGACTGTGCATCTCGGGAAAGCGCAAACCCTGCACAAAAAGGCGCCCAAGCCGGTGGCCAAACGCGCCAAACCTGTTGCCAAAGCCCCAGTTGCCGTCCCCCTTGATCCGCTTGAAGAGAAAAAACGCGCAGCCAAGGAGGCTTTGCGGGCTAAAGCGTCCGCCGCTGCGGCAGAGACCCGTGCCCGCGAAGAGGCCAGCGCGAAAGCCCGCGAGGCTGAACGCAAGGCGCAGGAAGAGGCCAAGGCCCAGCGTCGGGAGCGTGCCCGCGAGGTCGCAGACACGGCACGCAGGCCCAAGCGCAATGCGGAAGAAGTCAAGGCGGCAGCCAAAGCTCGGCGTGAAGAAAAGTTACAGACACAACTTGAGACGCAAAAGGCTCAGGCCGACCCTGCGCCTCGCGCGGCTGCTCAGGCCAAAGAATCACAGGCGCCCACCGTGCAGGACTTGCCAGCGAAAGAGCCGCAAGCGCCTGCGCATGAAGAAGTGGCGCAAGCCTCTCTGGCCGATTTTGCGCCCGCCGGACCCGCGGCGATTGAAGCCGCTCCTGCGGAGGTTGTGCCCGCCGCAGACATGCTGCCCGCGACCCCGCCGCAGCCCGTCTTCTCGCCCCGCGCCTTGCATCGCGCCGAGCTTGTCGCCCAATTTGCGAGCCAGTTCGGCCATCGCGCCATCCTGTCAGACATTCTCGAAATTTTCGCCGCTCAACCCGACGACGACATCGCGCCGGAGGCCATGCTGCGCGCTCTGGAATTGACGGGTCTCAAGGCAGAAGTGGCACAACCCCGCGAATTGACGCCCCGCCTCTGGCCGGCGCTGGCGTATATGTCTTCGGGCCATGTGGTTCTGGTGCTCAAGCAAAAGGGGCAGATGCTGACCCTGTTCGACCAGAACGCGCCGGACCAACGGGTTGAAGTGCCCTTGGCGGAATTTGCGCCGTTCTTTGCCGGAGTGGCCATTCGGGCGGGCAAAACGCTGGATTCGATTGCGGCCAGTTACCTGCCGGATATGTCGCGCAATCATTGGTTCTGGGGGCAGTTCGGGGCGTTCAAACGGCAAATCGGAGAAATCGCGCTCGGGTCGCTTCTGGCCAATATGCTGGCCGTGGCGGTCGCGATGTTCTCGCTTCAGGTCTATGACCGCGTGATCCCGCATCAGTCGCAATCCACGCTTTGGGTGCTGGCGCTGGGGGCCTCTCTGGCAATCGGGTTCGAGGCAGTGCTGAAACTTGCGCGCTCGCGCTTGATGGATGGTGCAGGGCGTCAGATCGAGCTGCGGGTGCAGTCGATGTTGATGGGGCGGCTTTTGGGGATGCGCTCGGATGCGCGTCCGACCACGCCGACGGGACTGTTCTCCGCGATGCGGGAATTCGGGTCGGTGCGCGAGTTCTTCACCGCCTCCACCATCGGTTCTGTGGCGGATATTCCCTTTATCTTCCTGTTTTTCATGCTTGTGGCTTCTATCGCGGGGCCGGTCGTCTGGATTTTGCTGCTGGGGGCCATCATCATGGTGGTGCCGGGTTATTTCATGCAAAAGCGCATGATGCGTCTGACGCGGGAAACCCAAGGGGCCTCGGCCAAGGCGTCGCGCTTGCTGCATGAGGCTGTGTTCGAGCTGGACACGATCAAAACCCAGCGCGGGGAGACCCGTGTGCGCCGCATCTGGGACGAGTTGAATCTGTTGTCGGCCGCGAAATCGTCAGAACAACGGAAACTCGCGGGGCTGCTGACCTTTTGGTCGCAAGGTGTGCAGCAACTCACCTATGTGCTGGCCGTTGTGGCGGGCACCTATCTGGTTTTCGCGGGTGAATTCACCGTGGGAACGATCATCGCCACGGGTATTCTGACCTCGCGCACACTGGCGCCCTTGACGCAGCTTTCGGGCACGATGGCGCGTTGGAGCAATGTCAAAACCGCGTTGGACGGGTTGGATGCCATCGCCACAGCCCCTCAGGATGCAGGCGAGGACCGGAACTTCCTGCGCCGCCCCGAGATTGCGGGCGCTTATGCCCTGCGCGAGATGCAGTTCCGCTACGATTCTGAGGGTGCTCCGACGTTGGACCTGCCGGCGCTCGACATCAAACCCGGTCAGAAAATTGCGGTTCTGGGCGCGAACGGATCAGGCAAAAGCACACTCCTGAAACTGCTCGCGGGTCTCTATGCGCCGACGCAAGGGCGGCTCTTGCTTGACGGGGCGGAGATGAGCCAGATCGACCCGCGCGACATTCGGCGGGCCGTTGGCTATCTGGGGCAGGATGTGCGGCTCTTTGCCGGAACCTTGCGGGAGAACCTGAACCTCGGCGGTATGGAACGCGATGACGACCGGCTTCTGGCCGCTCTGGACTTCGCGGGTCTTGGTGCTTTCGTGCGAGGCCATCACCGTGGCCTTGATCTTGAAATTCGCGATGGTGGTGAAGGCCTCTCGGTCGGACAGCGTCAATCTATCGGTTGGGCGCGGATGTGGTTGCAAGATCCTTCGGTCTGCCTTCTGGATGAACCGACCGCTGCGTTGGATCAGGCGCTTGAAACCGCGCTGGTGGCGCGTTTGAACGTCTGGCTCAAAGGCCGAACGGCCATCATTGCGACGCACCGGATGCCCATTGTTGGTCTGACGGATCGCACGATGGTGTTCAAAGATGGCCGCATGGTCGTGGACGGGCCGCGCGATCAGGTGATGGCGCATTTGGCGAAGCCGCAAAAAACGGATGGGCGCAGCTGATGGTCACGCTGGATGACATGCTGGATCGGGATATGGATCGGCCCGGTTGGGTCATTCGCATCGGCGGGCTGGTCCTTTTGGTTTTCATCCTCTGGGCGGCGATTGCGCGGGTGGACGAGATCGTGCGTGCCGATGGTCAGATGATTTCAAGCTCGCGCCCGCAGATTGTTCAGAACCTTGAAGGCGGTATTCTTTCCGAGCTTCTGGTCCATGAGGGTGAGGAGGTCGAACAGGGGCAGGTGCTTGCGCGGTTGCAGGGCACGGAATTCCGCACCTCTGCCGATGACCTTCAGGAAAAACTCGATGCTTTGCAGGTCCGTCAGCTTCGCCTTGAGGCGGAAATGGCGGGGGAAGAGAGTTTCGAGGTGCCGGAGGCTTTGGCAGCCCGTGCGCAGGATGTTCTGGCCTCCGAAAAGGCGCTTCTCAAAGCGCGTGTGGCGGATTTTCTGGCGCGCAAGGATGGCGCCTTGGCGGTTCTCAAACAGGCTGAAACCGAGCGGTCCCTAATGGAGGACATGCTCAAAAAGAACGTCGTGGCGCTGATCGAAGTGACCCGTGCACGCAAAACCCATTCTGATGCGCAACTCAAATATAACGAGATCGTCACGCAGGCGGAGTTGCAGCGGGCCGAGGACTATTCCGATACGCTCAAGGAAATTGCCTCGGTCAAACAGGCGCTGACACTGGCCAATGACCAGTTGAACCGGACGGTCATCACCGCTCCCATGCGCGGGATCGTCAACAATCTGACCGTAACCACTATTGGAGGCGTGATCCGTCCGGGTGAGGAACTGGTGCAGATCATTCCGGTGGACGAGGAACTCTTCATCGAGGCACAGGTGCGCCCCGAAGACATCGCCCATGTCGAGCCGGGGCAGGACGCGACCATCAAACTGTCGGCTTATGACTACACCATCTACGGCACGCTCAAGGGCAAGGTGCAGGTGGTTTCTGCCGATACGTTCAAGGACGAGCGGGATCCGGATGCGCAGCCCTATTATCGGGTGACGGCCTCGGTTGATCTGTCGAGCCTCACGGATCGCCAGAAAAAGATCGAAATCCGCCCCGGTATGCGCGCGCAGGTGGAGTTGCACACAGGTTCGAAGACCTTTCTGCAATATCTCCTGAAACCGCTTTATAAGTCACGAGAGGCCTTCCGCGAGCCTTAAATGCGTTTTAGGCTGCGGTTATGAAATACGATATTCCCATTCGCGATGCCGCAACGGTGATCCTTTTGCGCGACGGTCCTGACGGGCCGCGCGTTCTGATGGGGCAGCGCGGGCAGTCTGCGGTGTTCATGCCCGGAAAATTTGTGTTCCCCGGCGGCGCGGTCGATCCGGCAGATTTCAACCTGCCCTTGCCAGATACTCTTGAGCCCAACACATGGCGGCGTCTGGTTGAGGATGCGTCGCCCGATCTGGCCGCCGCGTTGGTCCATACGGCGGTGCGGGAGTTGCAAGAAGAGACCGGCCTGATCCTGAGGCAGATGAGCGAGGCGCATTTCATCTTTCGCGCCATTACACCGCCCGGGCGCCCGCGCCGGTTCGATGCGCGGTTCTTTTTGGTGAATGCGGATCATATCGCCAATGATCCGGACGATTTCTCGCAGGCCGAGGACGAGCTTTCCTTTTTGCAATGGGTGACCTTGCAAGGGGCGCGGGCCTTTGATCTGCCCTTTGTCACCCGCGTTGTGCTGGCGGAGGTGGAAGCCGCGCTGCAAAAGGGGATGCCGCCGGAGCAGGTGCCTTTTTACGATCATCGCGGCCCCATCGGAGCGATCCGCGCCTTACGCTAGGTCCACGGCGTGAGAGGCGTTCGCGTCCTGCAACAGGCGCTTGTGTTTGCGCATTTCGGTGAGCGCATCGCCAAAGGTGATGACCCCTCTCTTCTCCGCCATGCGCAGCAGTTTGATAAACACCTCCGCCGTGGCCATCGTGTCTCCCATCGCGGTGTGGCGCGCTTCCGGCGGGATTTTGACGCCCAGTCGGTCCGCAATGGCATCCAGCGTATGTTCTTCGGACTGGCCAAAGACGATGGCGGACAAAAGCACGGTGTCGAGCACGGGGTTGGTGAATTTCACGCCGATCCGCGCTTCGTGTTTGCGAAAGAACTCCAGATCGAATGGCGCGTTATGCGCGACGAGAACGGCTCCGCGGGCAAAGCTGTGTAAGTGCCGTCCGGCCAGATCAATCGTTGGCGCGTCCTGCACCATCGCGTTGGTGATGTGATGCACCTCTGTGGATGAGGCCGGAATATTGCGCTCCGGATTGACGAGCTGGTCGATGGCTTCGTTTTCGATGACCTTGCCGTTGACCACGCGCAGCGCGGCGATCTGGCAAACTTCGTCCCCTTGTGAGGGCAAAAGCCCCGTGGTTTCGGTGTCGAACACCACATAGGACAGGTCGGCAAGCGGCGTGTCCATCAACTCTTTTGCGGGCGTTCGGGACAAAAGGTCGAAATCATAGGTCACGGCCCGCCGCCCGTCGCCCGGTGTGCGGCGCAGACGCCGTGCCTGCCGGATCGGAAGTTTCAGAACAGCGCGTGAGGCGGGGCCGAATTCCGGCCAGACTTCCGTGCCGTGGGCCTCCAGAATGTCGCGCCCTTTCATATCAACGAGGCCCACGTCGAGAGTCTCAGAGAGCCAGTTTTCAAGTTCATCGACGGAAAGCGGGTCGCCGGACCATCCGAGGGCAAGCATCGCACCACCCGCATCGTCGCGGTAGACGAGAAACGACAGGGCACGTCCGCCCGTGCGGGAGATGTGGCGGGCGAGATGGGACAAAAGCGAGATGATCTGCACCGCGTCCAAGGTCAGCACCATGGCATCTGCGGCCTCGGCGACGAGTTTGATGTCATCCTGTTGCAACTGAGCGGTCAGGGCATCGCACAGCTCGGAGCTGCGGACCTGTGCCATGGGCCACCATTCGGCCTTGCCCGTCTCATATTCGGTATCAAGTGCGGCGATCACCTTTGTCAGCTTTGCCATCTCACCCACCAAAGCGGCGTCCAGACGCGGGTCGGCGCGCAGGTCGTCATCGGCATCGCGGGCGGCCAATGTGGTTTGCAGCGAGGCAATCGAGGGGCGCAGCGTTGCAAAGAGCCGCGAGAGAAGTTTCTCGCGCTCGGCATGGATGGTCAGATCGGAGGTCACATCGTCCAGTGTCAGCACATAGGGCGGTGCGACATCGCCTTCGTCAGGGGCATGCATCAACCGCATGCGGGCCGAGAGCACATGCCCCCCGTGGCGCGTTGCCACCGTGAGCGGCAGAACATGACCATCGCCACCTTCGCCCGCACAGAGCCGTGCGTAGGCGGACTGGAGCGGGCGGGGGCGCAGGAAGTCGAAGATCGAATGATCCAGACCGGGTGCCTGATCGGAGGACAGAAGCTCGGCTGCGGCCCCGTTGTAAAAGGCGATCTTGTGCAGGCCGGAGACCAGAACCATCCCGTAGGGCATCTCCGCCGATAGCGCGGTGAGTTTCTCCTTTTCCTCAATGAGTCTCGTGGTTTCCTGCGCTACGGTCTCGGCGAGCTTGTTGCGTGTTGCCGCGAGGTTTTCCGTGATCGCGCGTGCCGCAGGGGCCAGATCGCCCAGATAACGCGCGGTTTTGTCGTCTATGGCATCTTCGACATTGGCATGTGTGCTGGCCAGCAATCCACCGGCGAGACGCTGGATCGGCTTGGCAACATTCTCGTCGAACATCAGCCAGATCCACGCCACGACGCCAAGGATCACAAAACCCGAAATTGCCCCCGCAAAGATGAACCCGTCTGCGGCCTCCGGCACGTCCAGCCGAGAAAACCCGAGAGCAAGCCCGCCTATGACGGCTGCAATGGCGGCGGCGGCGAGAAAGGCGAAGAACAGAAAGACCCGCAGGCGGAGGGACCAGTTTTCAACTTTCATGGAGGCCTCCCGCAATCAGTCGGGCGACGAGCCCCTTCAGATCGTCCATAGCAAAGGGTTTGGTCAAAAAAGCATCCGCCCCCATCGCAAGCCCCTTGCGCTGTTCGGCTTGGGAGACACGGGCGGACATCATCAGAACAGGGATATGCGAAAGGGCCGGATCGCTGCGCAGGCGTTGGCAGACCTCGTAGCCGGAACACCCCGGCAGCGTGACGTCCAGCACAACCAGATCGGGCTGTTGCGCGCGGATATTGGGCAAGGCCTGATCACCACGACTGACCCGCACGAGATCATATCCCGCACGTCCCAGCAGAACCTCGATGGCAATCGCGATATTGTCTTCGTCCTCGACCAGAAGAATGCGCGGTTTCTCTGCCATGATGTTTCCTCCCTTGATACGCCCTACCTCAACTGATCGCAGGCCGTGCGCAGGACAGGGTCGTTCTTGTCCATGTCGAACCAGTTCGCTTTCGTCAGATCCCCCTCGGGCAGGTCGAATGCGTCAGCGCGGCGTGACTGAAAGCAATCGAAGGCCACCGGCACGATGGCACTCTCGGAACGGCGCGCGACAAGATACATGTCGACTTGAACCATTTCACCATCGACCTTGGCACTGTCCTTGTCGAGGGCGATGAACTGTGTGGTCACAGGAAAGACAAAGGTCCAAGGGCGCCAGATCTGTTTCTTGTCGACGGTCATGGCCACCAGTTTGCCCTCACCGAGACCGGCTTCGGCGCGAGAGGCCCACGAATATTCCGACCAGATGGTGAAGGCGAGCATGGCAATCCCGGCGCTCGCAGGCATTAGCCAGTTGGGCAGGGGCAGCCGCAGAAGTTTCTTCATCCCGAGGATGAGACCAGCCGCACCGACACCGGCGGAGATCGTGGCGATAAATTCTAGAAGCATGGGGTTAACCCTTTTTTGTTATGTCCGCACGGCGGAGGAGCCGAGTGCGGATTGCATGGTGCGCACGATAACAAAGGCATCGCGCAGATGGGAGCGTTCAAAGGCCGGCAGGGCCGAGGGGCTCAGGAAATTGTCGGGCTTTTGACCGGCGCGGACCTGTTCGGCCTGATGTTCAAGCCGTGTCGTGGCGATCATGTCATAGGCGGCGAGCAAATCCTTGCCGCCCGTGTCCGAAACGAGACCGCTTTCAATCGCGGCTTCGATCCGTGCACGGGTATTGACCACGGGGAGCTTGCCCTGAAGCGCATAGACACGCCCCAGATCGACGATAGGCACGACGCCGTTGTGTTTCATGTCGAGATGGTTGCGATACTCGCCCGATTTGATGGTCGCAAACCCTCTGAGCAGCCCCAGAGGCGGCGTGTGTTTGAGAGAGTTTGAAATCATATGGGCGACAAAGATCGAATTCCGCGCGGCCGCTTCCAACGCGGTCTTCTGGAGCGGCAGAAACAGGGTTTCATCCCCCGCAATCGGGCGCAGGTCATACATCACAGAGGCGAGCATTTGCGCCTCGTTGTCGGGGGCTGCGATCCATTTGTTGAAGTAACCTTCCCAGACGGACAGGGGCTGACACCAGCGCTCCGTCATGGCCATCATGTCACCGGGGCAATAGACATAGCCGCAGGCGTCCAGCCCGTCGCAGACAAAGCGCGCGAGCTTGCGGAAATATGCGATGTCCGCGTCTGTGGCGGCATTGTCGATGATCAGACAGTTGTCCTGATCGGAAACACCTGTCTGCTCGCGGCGTCCTTGACTGCCACAGGCGGCCCAGAGGTAGGGCACGGGCGCGGGGCCCATGTCATTCTCGGCCATTTTGAGCAACCGTCGCGTGACGATGTCGGCAATATCCGTGATCTTGCGCGTGACGACATCATGGGCCAGATGGCTGCCGACAAGCTGCATCAGAAAATCGGGCAGGCGTGCGGTTACAGCGGCCATTTCGGCAATGCTTTGGGCATTGCTGAGGTCAAATACCATCTGGGTTTGCGACGAGCCGAAAAAGCGGGTGATGTCGGTCTGTGTGACCATCCCGACCAGCTTGCCCCCCTCGACAACGGGAAGATGCCCGATGTGATTTTCCAGCATGACGTGGATCACATCGCTGCCAAGTGCACCCGGTGCTAGCGTGATCGGCTCACGCGCCATGATGGTGGAGACGGGCAGGGAGGTGTCGCGGCCCTCGGCAAGCACTTTGTTCGTCATGTCGCGCACGGTGACGAGGCCCACGAGCCGCTGGTCCTCGGTGACAGCTACGGAGGAGACCTTCGCCTCCCGCATGAGCCGTGCACAGTCGGAGATCGTGGTGGAGGCCGGACAGGCGACGGGCGCTGTCGCCATAAGATCGGAGACATGCTGGGTCATCAGACCGGAGGCCGCTTTGGGGCGTGCCCGACCACGGTTGAAGTAACGGGCGAACTCGGGGTTCGTACTCACTTTGTTTTTGAAAGTCTCAGGATCGAGCAGCAGAATCGTGCAGTCGGAGACGGCTCTGGCCGTGGTCGCGGCAAGCCCGTCGCGCAGCAAGCCGCGCTCTCCAAAATGGTTGGATTTTTGCAACAGGGACATTTGCGCCCCGTTCGCATCGGTGATTTCAACCGAGCCTGACTTGATGAGGTAGAGCCCCTCAAGCAAATCTCCGTTGGCATAGATGACCTCGCCTTCGTGATAGGTTTTGCGGGAAAACCCGTCTGTCAGGTCTTCAAGATCGGTTTTCGGCAACACGTCATAAGGATGCGTGGTTTGCAGAAACTCCATGATTTTGGCGGTGTCAGGCATCGCTCAATCCCCGAAAAGCGTTTGAAAAAGGGCGCGGAAGGTCACTCCCCCCGCGCCCGATATGGAGAGGGACCGACCCGAAGGCCGGTCCTGACCCTTGTTTAGTGGTCCACGGCACCGCCGGCGCCACGCGGGATGCGTACGCTTTCGACGAGTTCGCGGATTTCCGCAGGCGGCTCTTCCGTCGCGTTGGACACCAGATAGGCGACCGCGAAGTTGACCAGTGCACCAACCGCCCCGAAGGAGGTCGATTTGATCGACAGCAGCAGCGGATCGGCATCGGTGAAGCTGTTCGTTCCGGGAATGAAGAACCAGCCTTTATGCAGGAAGATATAGACCACGGTGATCCCGAGACCGGCAAGCATACCAGCCACAGCACCCTTGTTGTTGACGCGTTTGGAGAAGATCCCCATCAGCAGGGCAGGGAAGATCGAGGACGCAGCCAGACCGAAGGCCAGAGCCACAGTTTGCGCGGCAAAGCCCGGGGGGTTGGCCCCAAGGTAGGTCGCAATCACGATCGCCACGGCCATGGAAATACGCGCGGACAGAAGCTCGCCCTTTTCCGAGATCGAGGGGTTGATCTGCGACTTGATGAGGTCATGCGACACGGCGGAAGAAATCGCCATCAACAGACCGGCTGCGGTCGAGAGCGCAGCGGCCAGACCCCCTGCGGCGATCAGGGCAATCACCCAGCTCGGCAGGTTCGCGATTTCAGGGTTTGCCAGAACCATGATGTCTCTGTTGACACTCAATTCGTTGAGTTCGTCATCCGCCACATAGGTGATGAGACCGTCGCCGTTCTTATCCTCATATTGCAGCAGACCCGTTTGCGCCCAGTTGCGAACCCAGTCAAGTTTCTCGTCACTGTCGATGGCTTCCACGCTCAGCGCCTCTGCGGAGGTGCCATTCGGATAGAAGGTATCAATCAGGTTCACACGCCCCATCGCACCCACAGCAGGCGCGGTGAGATACAAAAGCGCGATGAAGACAAGCGACCAACCGGCAGAAGACCGCGCGGAGGCCACCGTAGGCACCGTGAAGAAGCGCACAATCACATGCGGCAGACCCGCTGTCCCGATCATCAGGGACATAGTGAACAGGAAGATGTTCAAGGTGGTATCGGTCTGTTGAGTGAACTCGTTGAAGCCGAGATCGCGAAGCATGCCATCGAGTGTCGCAAGGAGCGGTTCACCGGAACCGACATGGTCTGAGAAAAGACCCAGCGGCGGGACAGGGTTGCCCGTCAGTTGCAGGGAGATAAAGACCGCCGGAATGGTGTAGGCGGTGATCAGAACCACATATTGTGCAACCTGCGTGTAGGTGATGCCCTTCATACCGCCGATCACCGCGTAGAAGAACACGATGGTCGCGCCGATCAGAAGGCCGGTGAGGTTGTCCACCTCAAGAAAGCGCGAGAATGCCACACCAACGCCGGTCATCTGGCCAATCACATAGGTCAGGGATGCGGTGATGAGACAGATGACCGCCACGGTGCGCGCGGTCTGGCTATAGAAGCGGTCGCCGATGAATTCGGGCACGGTGAATTTGCCGAACTTACGCAGGTAGGGCGCAATCAGCATCGCCAGAAGCACATAGCCACCGGTCCAGCCCATCAGATAGGCAGAGGTGTTGTAGCCGCCGAATGAGATGATCCCCGCCATGGAGATAAACGATGCGGCCGACATCCAGTCCGCGCCGGTCGCCATGCCGTTGACAACGGGGTTGACGCCCCGGCCTGCGGCGTAAAATTCAGCTGTTGATCCGGCACGAGCCCAGATCGCGATACCGATGTAGAGCGCAAAGGTCGCGCCCACAACGATAAGGTTGAGGGTAAACTGATCCATTTGTGTCGCTCCTTATTCGTCCACGCCGTGTTCTTTATCGAGCCGGTTCATCTTCGTCGCATAGACGAAAATCAGCACGAGAAAGACAAGGATTGAGCCCTGTTGCGCGAACCAGAACCCGATGTCTGTGCCGCCGATCTTGATACCGGACAGCATTGGGCGCAGCAGGATGCCGAAGCCGAAAGAACTGATGAACCAAATGACCAGTGAGATGCCGATGATCCGTCTGTTTGCAGACCAATAAGCATTGTTGTCTGAATTTTCCGCCATAATGCGGTCCTCCCTTTTGTCCCAAATGCGGGTGTTTCTTTTGAAATCGCCCGGATTTTCAAAACGCGACTCCCGCCTCCTCGCGGAACCCGCTTTCCTTCCCGACCGGATTTAGGTCGGGGCATCACCCCTCATTTGTCGGGGGTGATGCGAGTATCCTACCATATTTGCGCGCGTTTACGCGGATTTCGGGTAGAGCGAATTGCTGATCAACTCATCCACGACGGCGGGTTCTGCGAGCGTGGATGTGTCGCCCAGGCTGCCGGTGTCGTTTTCGGCGATCTTGCGCAGGATGCGGCGCATGATTTTGCCGGAGCGGGTTTTCGGCAGGCCGGGCGCCCATTGGATGAAGTCCGGCTTGGCGATCGGGCCGATTTCGGTGCGGACCCATTTCTCCAGTTCGGCGCGCAGCTCGTCGGTGGGTTCCACGTCGTTCATCAGCGTCACATAGGCGTAGATGCCCTGACCCTTGAGCTCATGCGGCATCCCGACCACGGCGGCCTCGGCGACCTTGGCGTGGGCCACCAGCGCGCTTTCGACTTCGGCTGTGCCCATGCGGTGGCCGGAGACGTTGATCACATCGTCCACGCGACCGGTGATCCAGTAATAGCCGTCCTCGTCGCGGCGGCAGCCGTCGCCGGAGAAGTAATAGCCTTTATATTGCTGGAAATAGGTTTCCTGAAAGCGCTCGTGATCGCCCCAGATGCTGCGCATTTGCCCGGGCCAGCTGTCCTTGAGGCAGAGCACGCCTTCTGTGGCGGTCTCGTGCAGTTCCTCGCCGGTGGTGGCGTCGAGCAGCACAGGTTGCACGCCGAAGAACGGCTTGGTCGCAGAGCCCGGTTTGGTCGGGATCGCGCCGGGCAGCGGGGTCAGAAGATGACCGCCGGTTTCCGTCTGCCACCATGTGTCGACGATGGGGCATTTGCCCTTGCCGATGACCTCGTTATACCAGTTCCATGCCTCGGGGTTGATCGGCTCGCCGACCGTGCCCAGCAGTTTGAGCGAGGACAGGTCGTATTTCTCGACCCATTCATTGCCTTGCCCCATGAGCGATCTGAGCGCCGTGGGGGCGGTGTAGAACTGGTTGACCTTGTGCTTTTCGCAGACGGCCCAGAACCGACCCGCGTCGGGGTAGGAGGGCACGCCTTCGAACATCACCGTGGTGGCACCATTGGCCAGCGGGCCGTAGACGATATAGCTGTGACCGGTGACCCAGCCGACATCGGCGGTGCACCAGAATACATCACCATCGTGATAGTCGAAGACATATTTATGGGTGAGTGCGGCATAGGCGAGATAGCCGCCGGAACTGTGCACCACGCCTTTGGGTTTGCCCGTCGAGCCGGAGGTGTAGAGGATAAACAGCGGATCTTCGGCATTCATCGGCCGCGGCGGGCAGTCGGGGGAGGCGTGTTCCATCAGGTATTTGACATCGACATCGCGCCCGTCGATCCATGTGATCTGATCGCCGGTGTGTTTGACCACGAGGCAGCGGACCTTGTCGGAACAGTGTAGCAGGGCCGCGTCGGTATTGGCCTTGAGCGGTGTGCGGCGTCCGCCACGCGGGGCGGTGTCGGCGGTGATGACAAGCTTCGCGCCGCAGTCATTGATGCGGTTGGCAAGCGCATCGGGGGAAAAGCCTGCAAAAACAATGGAATGGATCGCACCGATCCGCGCACAGGCCAGCATGGCATAGGCGGCTTCGGGGATCATCGGCATGTAGATGACCACACGATCCCCGCGCATGACACCTTGCGACAGGAGCACATTGGCCATGCGGTTCACCTTGTCGGAAAGCTCCTTGTAGGTGATGTGGCGGGCGGGTTCGTTGGGGTCATCCGGCTCGAAAATAATCGCGGTTTGCAGCGATCTCTTGGCGAGGTGGCGGTCGATGCAGTTGGCGGACACGTTCAACACGCCGTCCTCATACCACTTGATATCGACGCGGCCGAAATCGAAACAGGTCTTCTTGACCTGCGTATATGGTTCGATCCAGTCGAGAATCTTGCCCTGCTCCGCCCAGAAGGACACGGGGTCTTCGACGGAACGCGCGTACATCTCGTTATAGGTTTCAGCGTCAATATGCGCACTGGAGGCGAAGGCCTCGGATGGTGCGGTCATTGTATTTGTATCTTCAGACATGTTGCCTCCCAAACTCAAAACATGGCTCATCCAGTGAATGAGTCTTCTCCTCAAGGAAGATGTTTACAGCGTTTGAGAGAAAAATCTCCTTTATACTCGGGATTTGAGAATGCATTTGTGAAGGGGTTCACGGAATTTTACAGGATTCTGTAAATGACGTTAACTGCGGGATTTGCATAGGATTGGCAATATGAGGTCTGAGCCGATATCACCGGTCTCATTCTTTTCTGCTCTTTCGGGCCAGAACATCAATGTGTTCTGGAGTATGGCAGAGGCGTCTTAATATTTGGTGTATGTCTGAGGAAAATGGCTGGCGTGGCCATGAACCCTTGTGCGGATACGATAATAAAAGCGCCCTATGGATGTTGTGAGAGCATCCTGCTGGTGGGTAGGTGTCGTATCGTTTGTTTCAGGGAAGGTATGGTGGAGCCTAGCGGGATCGAACCGCTGACCTCCTGCATGCCATGCAGGCGCTCTCCCAGCTGAGCTAAGGCCCCATACGACCGGTTTCGCGTCGGTCAGGCGTCTGTGCGGATGGGTGTTTTCCGTCCGCCCGCGCTAACTATTTTGTCTTGCTTGGTGTTGCAAGAGAAAAAATGACAGGCGGATGAATTTTTCCACCTGTCATAATCATCATTCGTCGTCGTCTGCTGCGACGTCCGCGATTTCTTCGAGGGAAACGTTGTCGTCATCCTCGTCATCGTCGAGCAGATCGTCATCGATATCGATATCTGCATCGTCTTCTACGAGCAGATCGTCTTCGGTATCCAGATCTTCAGCAGGTTTGGCTTCGGTCTTTTCGGCGATGGCAACACGGGATTTGTTGTTCACGTCAAAGGTCACGGTCTCGCCGGTATAGGGAGACACGATCGGATCGCGGTTCAAGTCATAGAACCGTTTGCCGGTGGTGGGGCAGACACGTTTTACGCCCCATTCCTCTTTGGGCATGATGAATCCCTTTCGTTGTAACTGATCCATATGTGGAGACCTGCGCGCCATGCCATATTGCAAAGAGGCTGTCAAAGGCTTTTGCCCTAAAAAATGGTAAAGATCGTGGTCTCCGGCATTCGGGCAGGCTATGTCAGGGGGAACGGGCAAAGAGGCATGGGCATGGCTGACTTTATTTTGAAAGGCGATCCGCCGGTCGGGGTCACGTTGCGGCGCTCTGCGCGGGCCAAGCGGTTGTCCCTGCGCGTGTCGCGTCTGGACGGGCGGGTGACATTGTCCATGCCTACGCGTCTGCCGGAGCGGGAGGCCGTGGCCTTTGTGCGTGAAAAAGAGGCATGGATTCGCAAACATCTCGGCAGTCGTGCGCCGCGCCAGATGCCCGGATTCGGGGTGCGTTTGCCGTTTCTGGGCCATGAGGTCGAAATCCATCCGGGGCAGGGGCGGCGCGCGGTTCTCAAAGACGGGTATCTGGTGGTGCCGGGGGATGAGGCGGCTGTGGTGGCCAAGGTGAAAGCTTTTTTGAAACTTGAAGCACAGATGCGTCTGCGCGCGGCGTCTGATCGCTATGCCGCGCAACTGGGGACGGATTATAGCCGGATCACCTTGCGCGATCCGCGTTCGCGCTGGGGGTCCTGCACCTCTACCGGAAATCTCATGTATTCCTGGCGGCTTGTCATGGCCCCTGAGGCGGTGCTGGACTATGTGGCGGCCCATGAGGTGGCACACCGGCTTGAGATGAACCATTCGGCCCGCTTCTGGGCCCATGTGGAACGTCTGTGCCCTGACTACGCGAGTCATCGGCGCTGGCTGCGCGAGGAAGGCGAGCGGTTGCATGCGTGGTGGTTCGACGCGGATTGACTTTTCGCCCATTGTGATCACAAGTGCGCCTATGATTACGCCGACGACCAGACTCTCCGATAATCCGACCGCAGCACATGACCGTATCTATCGGGCTTTGCGCTCGCGGATCATGCATGGGGAGTTTGCCCCCGGACAGGCGCTGACGTTGCGCGGCATCGGCAAGATGTTCGACGTTTCCATGACGCCCTCACGTGAAGCGGTGCGGCGACTGGTGGCTGATGGCGGGCTCAACCTCTCGGCATCGGGTCGTGTCAGCACGCCGGAACTGTCGAACGAGCGGCTGGAAGAACTGGCCTCCATCCGTGCGTTGATCGAGCCAGAACTGGCCTCGCGCGCGCTTCCTCGGGCGCATATGGCGCTGATCGAGCGGCTCCAGACGATCAATGGTACCATCGCGGAGATGGTCGCCAAGCATGATGATGTCGGCTATATCCGCGCCAATCTGGACTTTCATCGAACTCTCTATCTACGCGCACAGGCGCCTGCCATGCTGGCCTTGACCGAAACCGTCTGGCTGCAACTCGGACCAACGATGCGCGCCCTCTATGCGAAGCTGAATCGCACGGAAGTGCCGCATAACCACCGCCTGATCGTGGCGGCGTTGCGTGCAGGGGACGAGCCTGGGCTGCGCCTTGCGGTGCGCTCGGATGTGACCAAAGGTTTGCGTATGCTTGCTATGTGACCTCGCGATTTGTGTGGCGTAGCTCTGTGGCCTGACGATTTGAACTGTAGCTGGAAACGAGCCGCGATGTGGCCCGTAAACAATGCGCTTTTAGCTGTCCTCATATAATTTCAGAAAAATCTTAAAAAATGAAAATGGCGCGACGGAAAAGCCGTTCGGCATCGTTAATGCTTGTGAAGTGAGCGCTACCGTGCCGATCACGCCCTTGTGGTTGGCGGTATGTGCGTGCTCCACGCTATGAGAAAAGAGAGATTCCGGCCCTTCTCACCCCCCCCGATGATGGGTCGGACGAGAGGGGATCGCCATTTCCGGCGGTCCCTTCTCACTTGTGATCGACTTGACCTTTTCTGCGCCACAGCGTTTTCTGCGGGTGCAGCACAAGGAGACAGCCATGACACGCTATCTGGAAATGACGGAAATGATGACGCCGGATCTGGCGAACTTTTCCGGCAAGGTGCATGGCGGCGCACTGCTGCGGCTTTTGGATCTTGTCGCTTTCTCCTGTGCTTCGCGGTATTCCGGTCAGTATGCGGTGACGCTGTCTGTCGATCAGGTGATGTTCAAAGAGCCGATCCATGTGGGCGAGTTGGTGCATTGTCGGGCGACCGTGAACTATGTCGGGCGCAGCTCGATGGAGATCGGGATTCGGGTCGAGGCGGAGAACATTCGCACGCAAACCGTGCGGCATACGAATTCCTGTTATTTCACTATGGTGGCGGTGGACGAGAACGGGAAAACTGTTGAAGTGCCAAGGTTTACGCCGGAGAGCGACGTGGACAAGCAACGCTGGCATGCGGCGGAATTGCGCAAGGCATTGCGGCGTGAACATGCGCAGCGGCTTGAAGAAGCGGCGGCTGGCACAGGCTGAAGCCTGATAAATTTGGCCCGACACAGGTCATAAAAAAGGCGCTCGAAGGAGCGCCTTTTCTGTTCGTTGAAACCCTGCGCCTTACGCGTGGATCGGACCGTCGCCACAGGCCAGAGCAGCCTCGCGCACGGCTTCCGAATAGGTCGGGTGCGCGTGGCAGGTCAGCGCGATGTCCTGAGCGGAACCGCCATATTCCATTGCCACACAGATTTCGTGGATCATGTCGCCGGCTGCCGGACCGATGATCGCAGCGCCCAGAAGGCGGTCGGTTTCCGCGTCTGCAATCAGCTTCACAAAGCCGTCTCCCTGGAACACGGCCTTGGCGCGGGCGTTGCCCATGAAGGAGAACTTGCCGACTTTGACCTTGCGGCCTTCTGCTTTCAGCTGTGCTTCGGTTTTGCCGACGGTGGCAACCTCCGGCGAAGTGTAGATCACGCCGGGGATTACGTCGTAATTCACATGGCCATGTTTGCCTGCGAGAACCTCTGCGACGGCCATGCCTTCGTCTTCGGCTTTGTGGGCCAACATAGGTCCGACGATGGCGTCACCGATGGCGTAGATGCCCGGCACGTTGGTGGCCCAATGGGCGTCGGTTTTGACCTGACCGCGGTCGGTGAATTCGACGCCAAGCTCGGCGAGACCCAGACCGTCGGTGAAGGGTTTGCGGCCGGTGGCGACCAGAACCACGTCGGCGTCAAGGACATGCTCGCTGTCGTCTTTCTTGAGCTTGTAGTTGACTTTCGCCTTGGTTTTGGAGGCATCCACACCCTGAACAGCGGCGCCAAGAACGAATTTAAGGCCTTGTTTTTCAAGCAGCTTTTTGAAGGTGCGCTGAACGTCGGCATCCATGCCGGGGGTGATGAAATCCATGTATTCCACCACGGTCACTTCCGCGCCGAGACGGGCGTAGACGGAGCCAAGCTCCAGACCGATCACACCGGCACCGATGACGGCGAGTTTCTTCGGAACTTTCGGCAGTTCCAGCGCGCCGGTGCTGTCCACAACCACGCCGCCTTCGTTGTTCACTTCAACGCCGGGCAGGGAAGTCGGCACAGAGCCGGAAGCGACGACGATATTCTTGGCCTCATGGACCTCGTCACCAACCTTGACCTTGCCCGCTGCCGGAATGGTCGCCCAGCCTTTGAGCCAGTCTACCTTGTTCTTTTTAAAGAGAAATTCAATGCCGCCGGTGTTCTGGCCGACCACGTCATCCTTGTAGGCTTTCATCTGGTTCCAGTCGACGGAAGGCGACTTTCCCTTGAGGCCCATTGCCGCGAAATTGTGCTCGGCTTCGTGCAGATGATGGGTCGCGTTCAGCAGCGCCTTGGAGGGGATACAGCCCACGTTGAGGCAGGTGCCGCCCAGCGTCTCGCGGCCTTCAACCACGGCGGTCTTGAGGCCCAGTTGGGCGCAGCGAATGGCGGATACATAGCCGCCCGGACCCGCGCCGATGATGATTACGTCATAAGATGCCATGGTCTTCTCCTTGGTCTTTGAATTGGTCGTTTTCCAGTGTCGGATTTATGTCGGACAAGCGTCGGACAACCGTCGGGCATGTTTGATAGGCGCTCACAGAAGCGCCACGATGAACAATATGGCACAACAGAGCATGGCCGTGACCCAAATCAGGGACCGCCACGGTTGCCAGCCAAAGGCATAAGCGGGCACATAGAGCACCCGCGCGATGAGATAGACAGAGGCCGCCGCCACGGTCATGGTGCTCGACTGACCCGAAAGGTGGGTCAGGAGCACACCCGCCGCGAAGAACGGAAACATCTGGATATGATTGTCATAGGCCCGCAGCATCCGCGCGGTGACGGGGCGCATCTCGCGCGACGGCGCACGGTCGCGTGGGCTTGTCGTGTAACCCTGTCCGAGATCCACATTCGCCATGTAGGAGGCCACCGCGAATTGCGCGATGTGCAAGAGGCCTACGAGGGCGAGGAGGGTGAGGAGCGGGGTCATGAGTTTGTTGCACTCATTAATAGTGAAAAAATCGCAATCAGCATGGATAGAAGAGAGAATAGAGCGAGAACGCTATTCGTGGGAATGATCCGCTTATCCCAGAACTGTGAATACCGTGTTTCTGGATTGGCTGCTGTGAATGAGTAGGAGATTAACAATGCTGAAAGGATTGTAGCTATTCCAAAGGAGAAAGCTGCCATTGAAAATTTAATTGCTGACAATGGGATTGAAAGAGCAGTTTGAGCTTCTGCATTTCCGACAAAGGTTAGAAGCGCCAATATGCCGCCTCTATTCAAAATGATTACGCTTCGCGCATACGCTAAGCCCAGCGTATTTGCTTGCTCCAGTCGGGATATTTCTTTCGCACTTTCAGGCAATTTTTTACGTCCCTTATAATGCTAGGGCGCTGAATTTCTGTCAGCGCCCTAACCTAAGGTTTACAGATCCATCAGCAGACGACGCGGGTCTTCGAGCGCTTCTTTGACGCGCACGAGGAAGGTCACGGCGCCTTTGCCGTCCACGATCCGGTGGTCATAGGAGAGCGCCAGATACATCATCGGACGGATCACAACCTGACCGTTGATGGCCATCGGGCGGTCCTGAATCTTGTGCATCCCGAGGATACCGGATTGCGGGGGGTTCAGGATCGGGGAGGACATCAGCGAGCCGTAGACACCACCGTTGGAGATGGTGAAGGTGCCGCCTTGCATCTCTGCCATGGAGAGTTTGCCGTCACGGGCGCGTTTGCCTTTTTCAGAGATGGCTTTTTCGATCTCGGCAAAGGACATGCTGTCGGCATCGCGGATCACAGGCACAACGAGACCTTGCGGCGTGCCAGCGGCAACACCCATGTTCACGTAGTTCTTGTAGATAATGTCGGTGCCGTCGATTTCGGCGTTCACTTCCGGCACTTCCTTGAGCGCGTGGCAGCAGGCCTTGGTGAAGAAGGACATGAAGCCGAGGCGCACGCCGTGTTTCTTCTCGAACAGGTCTTTATACTCTTTGCGCAGAGCCATCACCTCGGTCATGTCCACCTCGTTATAGGTGGTGAGCATGGCGGCGGTGTTTTGCGACTCTTTGAGGCGGCGTGCGATGGTTTGACGGAGTTTCGTCATTTTCACGCGCTCTTCGCGGGCGGCGTCTTCGGCCGGACGCGGCGCAGCAGGGGCTGCGGCAGGGGCCGGAGTTGCCGCCGGTTTGTTCAGCGCGTTGAGCACGTCTTCTTTCATGATGCGACCGTCTTTGCCGGTGCCTGTGACGGAGGCGGCATCAACGCCTTTTTCGGCCATCAGCTTGTTGGCGGAGGGGGCGTTTTCGACGTCTTTGCCAGCGGAAGCCGCAGGGGCAGCAGCCGGAGCGGCGGCGGCAGGAGCAGCGGCTGCGCCCGCGCCGGAGGACATTTCGGCCAGTTTGCCACCGGCGGCAACCGTGTCGCCCTCATTGGCGATGATCGCGGTCAGGGTGCCAGCAGCGGGGGCGGGCACTTCGACGGAGACCTTGTCGGTTTCCAGTTCGCAGAGCATTTCGTCGGCTTCGAAGCTGTCACCCACGGCTTTGAACCATGTGGCAACGGTGGCTTCGGTCACGGATTCGCCAAGGGTTGGCACCATGATGTCGACGGATTCGGATGCGCCGGAGGCCGCAGGGGCCGCAGCCGCGGCGGCAGCTTTCGGGGCAGGGGCGGCACCTTCGCCAGCGTTCAGCGTGGCCAGCAGCGCGTCAACGCCGACAGTTGTGCCTTCGGCGGCGACGATTTCGCCCAGAGTGCCCGCAGCGGGGGAGGGCACTTCGACGGTGACCTTATCGGTTTCCAGCTCGCAGAGCATTTCGTCAACGGCCACAGCATCGCCCGGTTTTTTGAACCAGGTGGCGACGGTGGCCTCGGTGACGGATTCACCTAGGGTCGGGACGCGGACTTCAACGGACATGTGATTACCCTTCGATATTGAGCGCATCGTTCACGAGCGCCGTTTGTTGTGCTTTGTGCTGAGATGCCAGACCCGTTGCGGGCGAGGCGGAGGCGGCACGTCCGGCGTAGACCGGGCGCGTGTGCTTGGCACCGATACGTGTCAGCACCCATTCGATATTCGGCTCGACAAAGGTCCAGCCGCCCTGATTCTTGGGCTCTTCCTGACACCAGACGATCTCGGCGTTTTTGAAGCGTTCAAGCTCCTTGACCATCGAGAGCGCGGGGAAGGGGTAGAACTGTTCGAGACGCAGGATGTAGGTGTCGTCCTTGCCGGCGGCGTCGCGGGCCTCAAGCAGGTCGTAGTAGACCTTGCCGGAGCAGATCACGACGCGTTTGATGTCCTTGTCCGCTTTGAGTTTGATCTGGGATTTGTCGGTGCCGTTGTTGGCGTCGGCATCATCCCAGAGCACGCGGTGGAAGGAGGAGCCATCGGTGAAATCGGCGGCGACGGAGGTTGCGAGTTTGTGACGCAGAAGCGATTTCGGTGTCATCAGGACCAGCGGCTTGCGGTAGGAGCGGTGCAGCTGGCGACGCAGGATGTGGAAGTAGTTCGCCGGTGTCGTGCAGTTTGCGACGATCCAGTTGTCCTGACCACACATTTGCAAGAAGCGTTCGAGGCGCGCGGAGGAGTGTTCCGGCCCCTGACCTTCAAAGCCGTGGGGCAGGAGCATCACCAGACCGGACATCCGCAGCCATTTCGATTCACCCGAAGAGATGAACTGGTCGAACATGATCTGCGCGCCGTTGGCGAAGTCGCCGAACTGGGCTTCCCAGAGGGTCAGCGCGTTGGGTTCGGCCAGCGAGTAGCCGTATTCAAAGCCCAGCACCGCATATTCGGAGAGCATCGAGTCGATGACCTCGTAATGGGCCTGCCCTTCGCGGATGTGGTTGAGCGGGTAGAAGCGCTCTTCGGATTTCTGGTCGATCAGGGCGGAGTGGCGCTGCGAGAAGGTGCCGCGCGTGGAGTCCTGACCGGCGAGGCGCACCGGATAGCCTTCGGTCAGAAGCGAGCCGAAAGCCAGTGCTTCGCCGGTGGCCCAGTCAAAGCCCTTGCCCTCTTCGAACATCTTGGCCTTGGCCTGAAGCTGGCGCGCCACGGTTTTGTGCAGGTTGACGTCGTCCGGTGCGCTCGTGAGAGCACGTCCGACCTGCGCCATGGTGTCTTCGGAGATGAAGGTCTGGCCGCGCTGGTATTCGTCGCCTTCGCGGTTGATGTGCGACCACCGCCCGTCGAGCCAGTCGGCCTTGTTCGGTTTGTAGGTTTTACCGGCTTCGAACTCGTCGTTGAGATGGGCCTGGAAGGCCGCTTTCATATCCTCGATCTCGCCCTCGGGGATGAGACCGTCCTTGACGAGACGTTCGGTGTAGAGCTGGAGCGTGGTCTTGTGCCGCTTGATGTTGGTATACATCTGCGGGTTGGTGAACATCGGTTCGTCGCCTTCGTTGTGACCGAAGCGGCGGTAGCAGAAGATGTCGATCACCACGTCCTTGTGGAACTTCTGACGGAATTCGGTGGCCACTTTGGCCGCGTGGACCACGGCTTCCGGATCATCGCCGTTGACGTGGAAGATCGGGGCCTCGACCATCAGTGCAATGTCGGTCGGGTAAGGCGAGGAACGCGAGAAATGCGGCGCTGTGGTAAAGCCGATCTGGTTGTTCACAACGATATGGATCGTGCCGCCGGTGCGGTGGCCGCGCAGGCCGGACAGACCGAAACATTCGGCCACGACGCCCTGACCGGCAAAGGCCGCATCCCCGTGCAGCAGCACCGGAATGACCGAAGTGCGCTCGGGATCCTTGTTCTGGTCGGTCTTGGCGCGGGCCTTGCCGAGCACAACGGGGTTCACCGCCTCAAGGTGCGAGGGGTTTGCGGTGAGCGACAGGTGGACCTTGTTGCCATCAAACTCGCGGTCGGAGGATGCGCCGAGGTGATATTTCACATCGCCGGACCCGTCCACATCGTCGGGTTTGAAGGAGCCGCCCTGAAATTCGTTGAAAATCGCGCGGTAGGGTTTGCTCATCACGTTCGCCAGAACGGAAAGGCGCCCGCGGTGGGGCATGCCGATGACGATCTCTTTCGCGCCGAGGTTGCCGCCGCGTTTGATGATCTGTTCCATCGCCGGAATGAGGCTTTCGCCGCCATCAAGCCCGAAGCGTTTCGTGCCCATGTATTTCACATGCAGGAATTTCTCGAAACCTTCGGCCTCGACCAGCTTGTTCAAAATGGCGCGGCGGCCGTTCTTGGTGAACTGGATTTCCTTGCCGAACCCTTCGATCCGCTCTTTGAGCCAGCCGGCCTGTTCCGGATCGGAGATGTGCATGTATTGCAGCGCGAATGTGCCGCAATAGGTGCGTTTCACGATGTCGAGGATCTGGCGCATGGAGGCGTGTTGCAGCCCCAGCACGTTGTCGATGAAGATCGGGCGATCCATGTCGGCTTCGGTAAAGCCGTAGGTGCGCGGATCAAGCTCCGGATGGGGCTCTTCGTCACGCATCTTGAGCGGGTCGAGATCGGCAATGAGGTGGCCGCGAATACGGTAGGCGCGGATGATCATGATCGCGCGGATGCTGTCGAGCACGGCGCGTTTGACCTGATCTTCGGAGATGGCCACGCCTTTTTCGGCGGCTTTTTCCTTGATCTTCTTACCGGCTTTTTCGGCAGCAGCCGGTTCGGCCCATTGACCGTCGAGCGCATGGGTCAATTCGTCGTCAGGGACCGGTGGCCAGTCCGAACGACCCCAGGAGGGCCCCGCCGCTTCTGCGGTGACATCATTCGCCGCATCTCCAAGGGATTTGAAGAACTCGACCCAGGAGGCGTCTACGGAAGACGGGTCTTGGGTATATTTCGCGTAAACTTGTTCGAGATATTCCGCGTTATGCCCCTGCATGAAGGAGGAGGCATGGAAGATGTCATTGGGGCTATGGTCGTTCATCGGTGTGACCTTAATTAGGGGGCGTATCCGTTTCGAGGGCAGGCACGCATCGCCTTTTGTGGGTGCGCCTGCGCCCTTCTTTAACAAAGGGCGCAGGCGAAGTTTGTCAACTGCACCTGAACAGGTGCGCGCAGGCCTTAGCCTTTGGCAATGGCTTCCTGCACAGCTTCGCCAAGCGTTGCGGGGCTGTCCGCAACCACGATGCCGGCAGATTTCATGGCTTCGATCTTGCTTTCCGCATCACCTTTGCCACCGGCGACGATGGCGCCAGCGTGGCCCATGCGGCGGCCCGGAGGCGCTGTGCGACCGGCGATGAAACCGGCAGTCGGTTTCCAGCGGCCTTTTTTCTTCTGCTCGGCAAGGAACTCGGCGGCTTCTTCTTCGGCGGAGCCACCGATTTCACCGATCATGATGATGGAGGTGGTTTCCGGATCGTCGAGGAACATGTCGAGCACATCGATATGCTCCGTGCCTTTGATCGGGTCGCCACCGATGCCCACAGCGGTGGACTGACCGAGGCCGAGATCGGAGGTCTGTTTCACAGCTTCATAGGTCAGCGTGCCGGAGCGGGAGACAACACCCACGGAGCCACGTTTGTGGATGTGGCCCGGCATGATGCCGATTTTGCAGGCATCCGGCGTGATGACACCGGGGCAGTTCGGGCCGATGAGGCGCGAAGAGCTGTCTGCGAGGGCGCGTTTCACCTTCATCATGTCGAGCACCGGAATGCCCTCGGTGATGCAGATGATCAGCTCCATTTCGGCGTCGATCGCTTCGAGGATCGAGTCGGCTGCGAAGGGCGGGGGCACATAGATCACGGAAGCATTGGCTTCGGTGACGTGTTTTGCCTCATGCACGGAGTTGAACACGGGCAGGTCGAGGTGGGTTTGACCGCCTTTGCCCGGAGTAACGCCGCCGACCATTTTGGTGCCGTAAGCGATGGCCTGTTCGGAGTGGAAGGTGCCTTGCGAGCCAGTGAGACCCTGACAGATGACCTTGGTGTTTTCGTCTACGAGAATTGCCATGTCTGTTAGCCCTTCACTGCTTTAACGATTTTCTGGGCGCCGTCTTTGAGATCGTCGGCTGCGATAACATCGAGGCCGGAGTTGTTGATGATCTCTTTGCCGAGCTCCACGTTGGTGCCTTCGAGGCGGACAACGAGCGGAACCTTGAGGCCCATTTCTTTCACGGCCGCGATCACGCCTTCGGCGATGATGTCACAACGCATGATGCCGCCGAAGATGTTCACGAGGATGCCTTTGACGTTGTCGTCAGAGGTGATGATCTTGAACGCTTCGGTGACTTTTTCTTTGGTCGCGCCGCCGCCCACGTCGAGGAAGTTGGCCGGTTCTGCGCCGTAGAGTTTGATGATGTCCATTGTGGCCATCGCAAGACCGGCACCGTTCACCATGCACCCGATTTCACCGTCAAGCGCGATGTAGTTCAGGTCGTGTTGGGAAGCGGCCAGTTCTTTCGGGTCTTCTTCGGTCTCGTCGCGCAGCTCGACAATGTCGGGGTGGCGATAGAGCGCGTTGCCGTCAAAGCCGACTTTCGCGTCGAGCACTTTGATGTTGCCATCGGGCATGACGATCAGCGGGTTGATTTCCAGCTGTTCCATGTCTTTGTCGATGAAGGCTTGATAAAGCTGGCCCATCAGTTTGACGCATTGTTTGACCTGTGCGCCTTCAAGGCCGAGGGCGAAAGCAACGCGGCGGCCGTGGAAAGCCTGATAGCCGGTGGCCGGATCGACAGAGAAGGACAGGATTTTCTCGGGTGTTGCCGCAGCAACCTCTTCGATGTCCATGCCGCCCTCGGTGGAGCAGACGAAAGACACGCGCGAGGTCTGGCGGTCAACGAGCAGAGCGAGGTAGAGTTCGCGGTCAATGTCGGAACCGTCTTCGATGTAGATGCGGTTGACCTGTTTGCCTGCCGGACCGGTCTGGTGCGTGACGAGGGTCTTGCCCAACATCTTCTTCGCTTCTTCTGCGGCTTCTTCCACAGATTTCGCGAGGCGCACGCCGCCTTTTTCGCCAGCTTCGGCTTCGACGAATTTACCCTTGCCGCGTCCCCCTGCGTGGATCTGGGCTTTGACAACCCAAAGCGGGCCGTCGAGCTCGCCGGCCGCGGATTTCGCGTCGGCAGCGCTCAGGACAGCGCGACCGTCAGAAACCGGAGCGCCGTATTCCTTGAGAAGGGCTTTCGCCTGATACTCGTGGATGTTCATTAGAGATATCCTCTCCCTGGTTCGATTGCCCCGTATATGGCATTTGCCGGAGGGCATAAGAAATGGTTTTTTCCGTGATTGGCGGGAAAATGCGCTTGTTTTCAGTTTTTGTGATCACAGGAAAGTTTCGTGTGATCACAAAATCCATTTTCTATCCGATTTCCGAATCACCTCGCGGAATTTTGCATCATTTGGCGTTTTTAATAGCGGCGACAGTTTTACAATCAGTGTATCCGTTCGCCCAGCGCGACGCTTTTACGCGGCTGCGCACAGATCGCTTTCCTTGCCTGTGAGGCGTGAATTGCGTAGTTAATATGGCAAGACTCACCCACAGACAGCTCGGGGAAGATCATGTTCCATTCAGCGAAAAACACAACTTTGGCCCTCGTGGCCGTTCTGGCGACACCCCTTGCGGCGCAAGCGGCGGACTTTAGCTTGTCCGTTTACGGCGGCTACCAAACGGCCCCGCACAGCAGCGTGTCCGGCACCGATGGCGTCGACCCTTTCGACTTCACCACGGGGTGGGAAGGCAAGAGCTTTGACATGCCGCCCTATTACGGTGTGCGCGGCACCTACTGGGTGAGCGAAACCTTCGGCTGGATCGCGGATTTCACCCATAGCAAGGTCTATGCCGACGAAGATGACATGGCCGCGAACGGGTTCACAACGCTGGAATTCACCGACGGGTTGAACAACCTGACGGTCGGTCCGATCTGGCGCTGGCCGGGGGCTTGGGACAAGTTCACCCCTTATGCGAGCGTCTCGGCGGGGATCATCATTCCGCATGTCGAAGTGACGACAGCGAACACCGACACGTTGGAATACCAGATCGCAGGGCCGACCATCGCGCTGGTCCTCGGGGCGAGCTACGAGTTGAACGACCGCTGGGATTTGTTCACCGAATATAAGGGCAGCTACAGCCAGCTTGACGTTGATCTGGATGGCGGCGGCAACCTTGAAAGCGACATTATCACCAACGCTTTGAACTTCGGTGTGACCTATAAATTCTGATCTCTGATCGGCAAGTGAACGAAATGGCCGGGCCTCGTGGTGCCCGGCTTTTTCATGTCTGGCGGCTCACATCTCCAGGCCGGCCTTGGCGAGAATGTCATGGTCGCGGTCGCGCAGGAGACTGTCGAAATGGGCGCGGGAGAGGTCCAGTCCGTCGCAATCTTTCGGAAAGAACGGCTCGGGCTGGAGCAGGCCCAAGGTCCAGAGCGCGTCAGCCTGCTGCTGCGTGAGGGATTGCACCCCGTTGACCATGCGCAAAATCTCTTGCGGGCGGTCGGCATGGCTGCGGGTGAACCTGTGTTGCGCCTCGCGGGCTTCACCGATCTTGCGTTTCGGGCCGGAGTAATTCTCGAAGGATTTTTTTAACAGTTTTATGGCGTAATGCAGCGGTGTCAGCCCGTCGAAATGGAGCAACAAGCGCTGATGTATCCTGTCGAGTTGCGGTTTCGGACCGTCTCCCACGGCTTTGGGATGGTGAACCCCGAGTTCCCAGTCGTGACCGGTCGGGGTGATGGTTTTACCGACCCGATGCCCCGTGAGGCCGAAGGCGAGGAATTTGGCGAAGCGGCCATAGAGCGCCTCTGCATCTTCGGGGGTGAAGCTTGTCGGATGGCGAAAGCCGCCCGCGAAGATGGTGTCCTGCACCGTGTCGGGCAGGTAGACCCGCTCGGCATTGCGCACGACCAGCCCCTTGTTGCGGTCGGCTTTGGCCAAGGCGTTGGACAGCGCCTGACCGTCGGCAATGAACTCGTCCACGTCGCAATGCAGAACCCAGTCGCATTGCGTGCGGCGGTAGACATATGTGGCGACGAATTTCTGCCGCCCCGTGTGGCGCTCCGGTCGGCGGCCACGGTTTTCGCGGTCCCAGAAGGCTTGATCGCAGGTGGTGATGAAGATGCCGTCGCGGTCTCCGATCAACCTTGCGACGTCGGGATTGGGGCGGTCGAGGAAAATGTGAACCTCCCGCGCGCCAATGGCGCGGGTGTGACGCGCAAAGGCGGCGATCAAAGGGGCAGGCTCGTCACCAAGCGAGGCCACGGCCCATGTCGGCGTGGTGCCGGGCGATGTGGCCTCATGCGTGTCCGGTAAATCTGTCGTGTCCGATGGGGTCAAAGGTCCAAACCAGTCTCAAATCAAAACCATGCCGGAACGTAACAGCGCAGCGCCAGCACCGAAACACAAAAAAGCCCGCAGGATGAACTGCGGGCTTTCGGAAATTTTTCAGATTGCGCGCCGACTTAGGCCAGCGAACCGTCGATGGCTTTACAAGCCTCGACGAGGCCTTTCACGGCTTCGACGGATTTGTCGAACATGACTTGCTCGTCTTTGGTGAGCTTGATGTCGACAACTTTTTCGATGCCGCCAGCGCCGATCACGGTGGGCACGCCCACATACATGTCGTTCACGCCGATCTCGCCGTTGCAGTAAGCTGCACAGGGAAGAACGCGTTTCTGGTCTTTGAGGTAGGCTTCGGCCATCTCGATCGCGGAGGTTGCCGGAGCGTAGAAGGCGGAGCCGGTTTTCAGCAGGCCAACGATTTCGGCGCCACCGTCACGGGTGCGCTGAACGATTGCGTCCAGTTTCTCTTGCGTGGTCCAGCCCATCTCGATGAGGTCGGGCAGCGGGATACCGGCAACGGTGGAGTAGCGCACGGAGGGCACCATCGTGTCGCCGTGACCGCCCAGAACGAATGCGGTGACGTCTTTCATGGAGACACCGAATTCGACGGAGAGGAAGTGACGGAAACGTGCGGAGTCGAGCACGCCAGCCATGCCGCAGACTTTGTTCGCCGGAAGACCGGAGAATTTCTGCAACGCCCAGACCATCGCGTCGAGCGGGTTGGTGATGCAGATCACAAAGGCGTCGGGGGCGTGTTTGGCAATGCCTTCACCCACGGATTTCATGACCTTGAGGTTGATGCCGAGAAGGTCATCGCGGGACATGCCGGGCTTGCGTGCCACACCGGCGGTCACGATGCAGACGTCTGCGCCAGCGATGTCTTCGTAGGATTGGGTGCCGGACATGGTGGCATCGAACCCTTCGGAAGGGCCGGATTCAGCGATGTCGAGGGCTTTGCCTTCGGGCAGGCCTTCAGCGATGTCGAAAAGGACAACGTCGCCGAGTTCTTTCAGGGCTGCAAGGTGGGCAAGTGTGCCGCCGATATTGCCAGCGCCGATAAGGGCAATCTTGGGTCGGGCCATGTGTCAGTCTCCAATCAGTTGGTGAGATTGGCGCATGGGTAGCCCTTTGCAGGCATTCGTGCAAGTCTGTGCTGCGCTGCCGCGTTCAGGTTTTCGCTAGCGTTAGCGATAACCCGACTGTATTCGCATAAGAAAATGCCCCGGTTCGACAAGGCCCCCGTGATGACGCTGGATTTCAATTTCTACCTTTTCGCCCTTCCTGCCGTGCTGTTCGCGGGGATTTCCAAGGGCGGTTTCGGCTCTGCCGCGGCCTTTGCAGCCACGCCTTTTCTGGCTTTGATTCTCTCGCCGGGGCAGGCGGTGGGGCTGATGTTGCCCTTGCTGATGGTCATGGATGTGACGGCGATCAGGCTGTTCTGGCGCAAGTGGGACATGCGGGTGTCGGCAACTCTGATCCTTGGTGCTGTTCCCGGAATTGTGATCGGCGCGCTGTTATATGGCGTCGCGGATCCGGCGGTGTTCAAGCTGATGATCGGGGTGGTGGCCGTGGGATTCGTGGCGTGGCAACTGGCGAAAGCGCGGCACTGGATCAAGCCGCCGAAACGCGAGCTGGGCACGGGCGCGGGGCTGGCGTGGGGCGGTGTCGCGGGTCTGACGAGTTTCATTTCCCACGCCGGAGGGCCGCCCGCCGCCGTTTATCTTTTGTCCAAGCGGCTGGACAAGACGACCTATCAGGCGACCTCGGTTCTGGTGTTCTGGGCGATCAATGCGATGAAGGTCGTGCCCTATTCCATGGTTGGCATTTTCACTAAGGAGAGCCTGATTGCGGACCTGACCTTGGTGCCGGTGGCGGTGCTGGGCGTGTTTGTTGGAGTCTGGATGCATCATAGAGTGCCGGAAAAGCTGTTTTTCGGGCTGACCTATGTGTTTCTGGTGATCACAGGCGGCAAGCTGATCTGGGAAGCGCTGGCCGGATAGGTCTGACCGGATAGGTCGTGCGGCGGTGGGATGGGCTTGCCCGCAGGCGTTTGCACGGTGTCTGATGCGATAAATTCTGCGCTGCGGAAAATTTACCCTTGCGGAATGGTTCATTTTTGTGGCCTCTTGCGCAATAATATTGCGGAGGAAAAGAATCAATGACCGAACTCGCCACTCGCCCCTATCGCTCGGCTCTCTATATTCCCGGATCAAAGGAACGTGCGCTGGAAAAGGCCAAGGGTCTGGCCTGTGATGCCATTCTCTTTGATCTCGAAGATGCGGTTGCGCCTGATGAAAAGATCAAGGCGCGCGGGTTGCTGCAAGAGGTTCTGGCCCAAGGCGGCTATAGCAACCGCGCCAAGATCGTGCGTGTGAACGGGTTTGACACCGAATGGGGCCGCGATGATGTGGCGGCCTTTGTCGGTGCGGATATTGACGGGATTCTCCTGCCGAAGGTGGAAAGCGCCGAGATGGTCGAAGCTCTGGCGCAGGCCATCCCTGATGTGCCGCTCTGGGCGATGATGGAGACCCCGCTGGGGATGCTCAACGCCGCAGAGATTGCCGCCCATCCGCGTATGGCGGGGTTTGTCATGGGGACCAATGATCTGGCGAAAGAGCTGAACACACGTTTCCGCGCCGACCGTCTGCCGATGATGGGCGGGCTGCACCTGTGTCTGATCGCGGCGAAAGCCTACGGCATTGTGGTGCTTGATGGCGTCTATAATGCGTTCAAGGACGAAGAGGGCCTCAAGGCGGAATGTGAACAGGGCCGTGACATGGGATTTGATGGCAAGACCCTGATCCATCCGGCGCAACTGGCGGTCGCCAACGCGGCCTTCGCCCCGACGGAGGCGGAGATCGATCTCGCTCAGCGCCAGATCGCAGCTTTCGAGGAGGCCGAGGCGAAGGGCGAGGGCGTTGCCGTGGTGGATGGCAAGATCGTGGAGAATCTGCATATCGTGACAGCGCGGGCGACGCTCGCGAAACATGAAGCCATTCAAGCCATGGGGTGACGCATACCCCGTGGAGAGGAGACAGCGATGCTCATTCTTATTCTCGGGGTTCTGCTTTGGGCTGCAGCCCATATGTTCAAACGTCTGATGCCCGAGCGGCGGGCGCAGATGGGGGACAAAGGGCGCGGGGCCGTGGCGCTGGCGCTTGTTGCGTCCGTCATTCTGATGGTGGTCGGCTACAAGATGGCCGCCGAGATCTTTGTCTGGGCACCGCCCTATTTCCTGCGTCACCTCAACAACCTGATGGTGCTGGTTGCGATCTATATGATGAGTCCCGCGCCGAAAAAGGGCGTGATCCTCAACGGGCTGCGCCACCCGATGCTCTTGGGCTTTGCGCTCTGGGCGGTGGCGCATCTTATGGTCAATGGTGATCTGGCCTCGATCATCCTGTTCGGTGGCCTGCTGGTCTGGGCGCTGGCGGAAATCGCGCTCATCAACCGCGCAGAGGGTGCGTGGGCAGGGCGGGAGAAAGGAAGCCTCGGCAAGGATGCGATGTTCTTGGTCGCTTCCGTCGTGCTTTACGGCGTGATCGGGTATATCCACACAGTTGTCGGCCCGTCGCCGTTTCCAATGTGAGGATGAGATTATGAAAGCCTACAGGCTCCTGACCGAAGAAGACACATCCGCCTTTTGTCACAAGGTGACAGAGGCTTTGAGTAAGGGGTGGGAGCTTTACGGCTCTCCCTCCTACGCCTTTGACGCAAGCACGGGAAAGATGCGTTGCGCGCAGGCGGTTATTAAAGAGGCCGACGGGGCGTATGACCCGGAGGTGAAACTGGGAGGACTTTGAAGTGAATGCATGTCGCGTGAAAACCAATCCGGGGCGCTTTTTCGAGGACTATAGAGTGGGGCAGGTGATTGAACACGCCGTGCCGCGCACCGTGTCCGGCGGAGAACGCGCGCTCTATCATGCGCTCTATCCGGCGCGACATGCGCTTTATTCCTCCGATGAATTTGCCGAGAGCTGCGGGCTCTCGGGCAGTCCTGTGGATGATCTGATCGCCTTTCATGTGGTCTTTGGCAAAACCGTGCCCGATATTTCGCTCAATGCCGTGGCGAACCTTGGCTATGCGGAGGGGCGCTGGCTGAAACCTGTCTATACGGGAGATACGCTGCGCTCCGTGTCCGAGGTGATCGGGTTGAAGCAGAATTCCAACGGCAAATCCGGCGTGGTCTGGGTGCGGACCACGGGGCTTAACCAGTTTGACGAGCCGGTGCTGGAGTATGTCCGCTGGGTCATGGTGCGCAAAGGCGATCTGGACGCCCCTGCGCCGGAGACGGTGATCCCAGACCTGTCAAAGGTGGTGACCCCTGAGGCGCTGGTGATTCCCGAGGGGTTGGATTTCCTCACATACAATTTCACGCTGGCCGGAGAGCCGCACCGCTGGGCCGATTACGAGATCGGCGAGAAGATCGACCATGTGGACGGGGTGACGATTGAAGAACCCGAGCACATGATGGCCACGCGGCTCTGGCAGAACACGGCGAAGGTGCATTTCGATGCCACCAACCGCGAGGATGGCAAGCGGCTGATCTATGGCGGCCATGTGATCTCTATGGCACGGGCTTTGTCGTTCAACGGTCTGGCCAATGCGCAGATGATTGTGGGGCTGAACGGCGGGGCGCATGCCAATCCCTGTTTTGCGGGCGACACCGTGCGGGCCTATTCCGAGGTGCTCGACAAGGCAGAGACCACAGCGCCGGGTGTCGGGGCGCTCCGCTTGCGGCTTGTGGCCTATAAACACGGTGCGCCGGAGTTCGCCTACAAGACGGAGGAGGGGAAATATCACCCCGATGTGCTGTTGGATCTGGATTACTGGGCCGTTGTGCCACTGTAAGCCGTAGGGCTTTTGGCATTTGTGATCGCAAACGGGGGCGCGACGTTGTTCGCGGCCCCGTTTTTTCGTGTTTCCGGCGTGGAATGGTGCATAAACCTTATAAAAACCCTAGGAAAATGAGTTTTGCCGATATTTGTGATCACTGACGGTTTCTTGTGATCACAGAAGGCGTTTTCCTGCATTTTAGACGCCAGAAACCGTTCACTTTAGCGCTCACAGGTGGTGACTCCGAGGCAGAAAGGTATAATACAGAGAGCAACTTTAACGCATCAATCGTGAAAGGACGCCACCATGGCTGATGTGAATCGCGGTAACCGACCGCTCTCTCCGTTCATGATCGGACCGTATTATCGACCACAAATGACGTCGATCTCGTCGATCATGGTTCGTATCACCGGCATTGCCTCGCTGGGGTCTGTCTTCCTTGTGATCTGCTGGTTCCTCGCAGCGGCAACCTCCGAGTCGGCATTCGACTGGTTCAACAACCTCTATGGAAGCTGGATCGGCAATATCGTCATGCTCGCGGCCGCTTGGGCCATCTGGTATCACATGCTGGGTCGTGTCCGTCACGTGATCTGGGATTTCGGCTACTGCCTCGACGTAGAGACTTCCGAGAAAATGGGCTGGGGCATGTTTATCGGGGCAACTGTCCTGACCGTGCTGACGGCTCTTGTGTTTCTGATTTTCTGAAGGGGCTGGCCATGAATTATCTCACTGACCGCAAACGGGCAACGGGTCTGGGCGCTGGGCATACCGGCGCGGCACATCACTGGCTGACGATCGCGACGTCGATCTCGCTGGCCATCCTCGTGCCGCTTTTCATTTTCACTTTCGGATATGCCGTGGGCCATTCCTATGAAGAGGTGCTGGCCTTTTACAGCAACCCCTGCATGGCGATCATCACGGCGCTCTGCCTTGTGGGCGGGATTATCCACCTGAAGACCGAAGTGGACGAAGCCGTCGAGGATTACATCGGGGGCATCAAACGCAAGCTGACGCTGATCGCGGTCGCAGGCTTTTGCTATGCCCTGATGGCCACCGGCCTTTTCGCCCTTTTGAAACTCGCCATTCAGTGATGCGCGGCAAGGAATAAAGACAATGACAGCAGCATATGAATATGAAACCCACGAATACGACGTCGTCGTCGTTGGCGCCGGTGGTTCTGGTCTGCGTGCGACTCTCGGCATGGCCGAACAGGGCCTGCGCACAGCCTGTGTGACCAAGGTGTTCCCGACGCGCTCGCACACCGTGGCCGCGCAAGGCGGGATCGCCGCATCGCTTTCCAACATGGGTCCGGACAACTGGCAGTGGCATATGTATGACACGGTCAAGGGGTCCGACTGGCTCGGCGATACGGATGCGATGGAATATCTCGCCCGCGAAGCGCCCAAGGCGGTTTACGAGCTTGAGCATTACGGCGTGCCGTTCTCGCGCACCGAAGAGGGCAAGATCTACCAGCGTCCTTTCGGCGGCCACACCACCGAATTCGGTGAAGGCCCGCCCGTGCAACGGACCTGTGCTGCGGCGGACCGGACCGGTCACGCGATCCTGCACACGCTTTACGGCCAGTCCGTCAAGGAAAAGGCCGAGTTCTACATCGAATATTTCGCCATCGACCTGATCATGTCCGAAGATGGCCAGTGTCAGGGTGTTCTGTGCTGGAAACTCGATGACGGGACGTTCCACCTGTTCTCCGCGAAGATGGTTGTGCTTGCGACCGGCGGCTATGGCCGTGCGTTCTTCTCCGCGACCTCTGCCCACACCTGCACCGGCGACGGTGGCGGCATGGTGGCCCGCGCGGGTCTTGCGCTTCAGGATATGGAATTCGTGCAGTTCCACCCGACCGGCATCTACGGCTCCGGCTGTCTGATCACCGAGGGTGCGCGCGGCGAAGGCGGTTATCTGACCAACTCCGAAGGCGAGCGTTTCATGGAACGCTATGCGCCGACCTATAAAGACCTCGCCCCGCGTGACTATGTGTCCCGCTCGATGACGATGGAAATTCGTGAAGGTCGCGGTGTCGGTGAACATAAAGACCACATCTACCTGAACCTCAGCCACCTTCCCGCCGAAGCCTTGGCGCTGCGTCTGCCGGGGATTTCGGAATCTGCGAAGATTTTCGCAGGTGTGGATGTGACCAAGGAGCCGATTCCGGTTCTGCCGACCGTGCACTACAACATGGGCGGTATTCCGACCAACTATCACGGTGAGGTTCTGAACCCGACCAAAGACAACCCGACCGCAGTCGTTCCGGGCCTGATGGCCGTGGGCGAGGCGGGCTGTGCCTCTGTGCATGGTGCGAACCGTCTGGGGTCCAACTCGCTGATCGACCTTGTGGTCTTCGGACGTGCCGCCGCGATCCGCGCCGGTGAAATCCTTGAGCCGGGGTCGGCGAATCCGGACCTGAACATGGCATCTGTCGAGAAGGCCTTTGACCGTTTCGACAACATCCGCCATGCGAAGGGCAACATCCCGACCGCCGAGTTGCGTCTTGAAATGCAGCGCACGATGCAATCCGATGCAGCCGTGTTCCGCACTGACAAGACCCTCAAAGAGGGCGTCGAGAAAATGACTGCAATCGCGGCCAAGCTGGACGATCTGCATGTCACCGACCGCACGCTGGTGTGGAACTCCGATCTGATGGAGACGCTGGAACTGACGAACCTGATGCCGAACGCTCTGGCCACCATCCACGGTGCCGAAGCGCGCAAGGAATCCCGTGGCGCCCACGCGCATGAGGATTATCCGGAGCGGGACGACAAGAACTGGCGCATCCACACGATCTCGCGTGTTGATGGCAACAATGTTGATCTGAGCTATCGCCCGATCATCGAAGCCCCGCTTACGACCGAAGACGAGGGTGGGATCAGCCTTGAGACGATCGCTCCGAAAGCTCGGACGTTCTAAGACACATGTTGATGCGGCCGCCCCTGTTTCGCGGGGGCGGCGGCCTTTCCTGAACCGGACCTGAGAAATGTCGTTGAACCTGTTTTGGTGGACTAAGCACGAAGGACTTGGAGAGCGTCTCTCCAAGTGCGGGCCGGCTTTTGCCTCCGGAACGGTCGGCGGTTTGGCTCAGATGTCCGGCCTGACGCGTCAAACGGCGGGGGCGGCATGACTGTGCTCACTCCCTATTCCAAGCGTCAGAACGCGCTGCGTGCGACATCGCCTTTGATCATCCAGATCGGGTTCAACCGCTGCGGCACGCTGAGTTTTCATCGCATGATGAAAGACAACGGCATTCCCGCGCTGCACTGGCAGGAGCCGGGGGGGCGCAATGTGGCGCAGACAATGCTCAATAACCTTTCGTTCGGGCGCAAGCCGTTCGACGGGTTTGACGGTATTCTGGCGTTTTCCGACATCGCCTTTCTCAATGGTCAGATCATGATCGAGGGCGGGCGGCTGTTCCGCACGCTTCATGCGGCCTATCCGGATGCCTATTTCTTCTTTAACACGCGGGACAAATCCGACTGGATCGCCTCGCGTGCCGCTCATGCCAACGGCACCTTTCTCAAACGGTTCTGCAAAATGTCCGGTCTTGATGAAACGGATGCAAAAGCGGCATGGGGCGAGATGTTCGACCAGCATACCGCCGAGGTGCAAAGCTATTTCGCCACGGCCACGGCGCGGTTCCTGCGTTTCGATCTGGATCAAGACGGACCGGAGAAGATCGCGGACTGGCTGGCACCGGATTACACCATCGATACGGCACATTGGGGCCATTATAACAAGAACTCCCGCAGCCGCGACATGCGTGTGCTTGAGGGACAAGGAGCACTCGGATGACCCGTCATCTCGTATTGAAAACCGCTGCGGCGGCTTTGCTGTTCACCGGATTGTCCGGCTGCATTGAGGGGTCTTCGCTTGTCGAGGACACCACGCGCTCGACCGCCAAAACCGTTGTGAAAACCGTGATCAACGACAAGTTTCCCGGCGTAGATGCCAATGTCTATGTCGATTGCATCATGGACAATGCGGAAACGGGTCAACTGGTCACGCTGGCGAAAGCGGCGGTGACGGGCGTGGACGACGAAACGGTTCAGACCGTGACCGAGATCGCCAGCGAGCCGGAAACACTCACATGTATCGCTCAGTCCGGTCTGAGCGGGCTATTCGGGTAGGAGGGGACATGCACGCCTCCGCCATATATTCCACCGTAGGTTTGAGATCGATGCCAGACCACAGACAGCTACGAAACTCAACTTCCTGCCGGTCAGTCCGGCGACAAACAAGGGGAACAGGCCATGGTTCAGTTTAACCTTCCCAAAAATTCCAAAATCGTGACGGGCAAGACCTGGCCGAAGCCCGAGGGCGCGACCAATGTCCGGAAATTCCAGATATACCGCTGGAGCCCCGACGACGATAAAAACCCGTCGGTGGACACATATTTCATCGACATGGACAAATGCGGGCCGATGGTTCTCGACGCGCTGATCAAGATCAAGAACGAGATTGATCCGACGCTGACCTTCCGCCGCTCCTGCCGCGAGGGTATCTGTGGTTCCTGTGCGATGAACATCGACGGGATCAACACGCTCGCCTGTATCTACGGTCTCGACGAGATCAAGGGCGATGTGCGTATCTTCCCGCTGCCGCACATGCCGGTGGTGAAAGACCTCATCCCCGATCTGACGCATTTCTATGCCCAGCACGCCTCGATCATGCCGTGGCTGGAAACCAAGACGAACCGTCCGGAAAAAGAATGGCGTCAGTCGATTGAAGACCGCAAGAAACTCGACGGTCTCTATGAATGTGTGATGTGCGCCTCTTGCTCCACCTCCTGCCCGAGCTACTGGTGGAATGGTGACGAATATCTTGGACCGGCAGCACTTCTGCACGCTTACCGCTGGATCATCGACTCGCGCGATGAAGCCACGGGCGAGCGTCTTGACGAGTTGGAAGACAGCTTCAAACTCTACCGCTGCCACACGATCATGAACTGTGCGAAAACCTGCCCCAAAGGTCTGAACCCTGCGGCGGCGATTGCACATATCAAGAAGATGATCCTCGACCGCGCACATTGATCACGTTCACATAAGAGTGCACAGGCCCCGCTTTCCGGCGGGGTCTTTTCGTTTTAAAGCCACGCGTGTTTCCAAAATCCAAACAGGCAGAGATATGCTGTTTCTCATCCCCTTCATCATCCTCGCGCTTTATATCGGCATGTATCTCCTGCGTACGGAGCGGACGTCGGATTGCCGCTGGCGTCAGTCCGGCAAGGATGCGCAGGGTGTGGCGTGGCGCTGTCAGGTCTGCGGCGCAACGGCGCTAACGGAGAAGGGGATGCCGAAACATTGCGGGGCAAAGTCCGAAGAATAGATGCATCTCCGACGCTGCATTGCAGCATCTGCATGACGACTATGCGACATTTGGGGGCTGTCATGCGGCGCCGGGCGGCTTACCTCTATGGGCAAGGGAGGGCCGAAAGACCCTTAACGGAGATGATGATATGACACTGCACGATGTTGCGCTGACGACCGCCGCCAAGAAAGAGACGACGATGAAAGTCTCCGAATGGTTCGAATACTATGCACCTTCCAATCCGGTTGCCAAATCGAGCGAACAGGTTTCGACCTCCAAGCTTGAAGTGCTTGACCAGATGTTTGCCTATTACGAGTGAGCTTCATTGCCACTGGATATGCAAAAGCCCCGCCAGTTGAGCGGGGCTTTGTCGTTTCATGTTCTGTGCTGCCTTAGCAGTAGCGTTCGACACCGAGAAGTTGCGCATCGGAATAGCGATCCCCTGCGGCCCAACCGACGGGCAGGATCTGTTCCAGATCCCACAGATCATCCTCCGACAGGCCGATCGAGGCGGCCTTGGCCCAATCGTGCAGATGGGTGGAGGTGCGGGTGCCGGGAATGGGGATCAGGTGATCGCCCTGATGCAAGACCCACGCCAGCGCGAGCGCGGGGGCGGTGACGCCCTTTTTCTCTGCATAGGCGCGGAAGGCGTGGATGTAGTCGAGGTTTTCCGACCAGTTCGGCTCGACAAAGCGCGGGTTCACGCGGCGGAAGTCGTGGTCCTGAAACTGCGAAGGATCAAGGTCCGACACGCCCAAGGCCCCGCGTGCGAGCGGGGAGAAGGGGATAAAGGCAATGCCCAGTTCCTCGCAGGTCTGGATCACGCCCAGTTCCGGCTGCCGCGTCCAGAGTGAATATTCGTTCTGCACGGCGGTGACGGGCACGACCTTATGTGCGCGCCGGATGGTTGCGGGGGCCACTTCCGAAAGCCCCCATGCGTCGATCAACCCTTCCTGGATCAGCTTCCCCATCGTCTCGGCCAGAACCTCGACGGGCACATCCTGCGCACGGCGGTGGATATAATAGAGTTCCACCTTGTCGCGGTTCAGCTTTTCCAGTGAGCTTTCCAGTTCCGCGCGAATATAGTCTTCGCTGTTGTCAAAGCGGCGGGGCGGTCCGGGAATGATGCCGACCTTTGTGGCCAGCGTCACCTTGGCTCCGGTTTCCTTGAGATACTGCCCGACGATGCGCTCGGAATGGCCCATGCCATAGATATTGGCGGTGTCCCAGAAATCGATTCCGGCGGCTTCAACTGCGGCGAGGGTCTCAAGCGAGGTCTCGTCATCGGCGGTGCCAAAGAAGCCCGCGAAACTCATGCAGCCGAAACCGATGGCGCCGACCTCTGGCCCGCGCGCACCCAGTTTGCGTTTCGGCATGCTCATGCGAAGGCCGCCTCAAGCGCGATTTCGACCATATCGCCAAAGCTCTTTTCGCGCTGGTCGGAGGGCAGGGCCTCATGGGTCAGAAGGTGGTCGGACACGGTCATCACCCCCAACGCGCGTGCGCCATGACGGGCGGCGACAGTGTAAAGCTCTGCGGCTTCCATCTCGACGCCCAGAATGCCGTGGCGGATCATGGCTTCGTCAAGGTCGGGACGTTCGGCATAGAACACGTCTGCGGAGTAGATGTTGCCGACATGGACGCCGGTATCCTTGCTGCGCGCGGCTTTTACAGCAGCTTCGAGCAGGCCGTAATCGGCGCAGGGCGCGTAGTTGATCTCCTTGAAGAACCCCGCCGAAGGAGTCGTGCCCAAGGTGGTGGCGGTCATGGCGATGATCACATCGCGCACCTTGATATAGTCCTGCATCGCGCCACAGGAACCGATGCGGATCAGGGTCTTGGCCCCGTATTCTGTGATCAGCTCGTTGGCATAGATGGAGATCGACGGCATCCCCATGCCGGAGCCGTGAATGGTGACTGGGTTGCCTTTATAAGTGCCGGTAAAGCCCAGCATGCCGCGCACTTCGTTGACCAGTTTGGGATTGTCGAGATAGGTCTCGGCGGCCCATTTGGCGCGGTAGGGATCGCCGGGCATGAGGACGGTTTCGGCAATGTCGCCGACAGCGGCGGCAATATGGGGAGTTGGCATCGGGGCACCTCTTTGATGATGAGTTGCCCCGACTATATCCACGATCACGGTGGTGAAAACCCTAAAGCGTTGCGCGACAGGCCGTTTGACCGGCTTGTTTTACTGGCTCGTATGACGGGCGCTATTCGGCGGCTTGCGACGCGGGATCGGCCAGCGCCACGATGTCGAACATGATGCGGTTCAGTTCGAAATCTTTGGGCGTGTAGACTCGCGCCACCCCGATGGCCCGCAGATGCGCGGCGTCCTCTTCGGGGATGATGCCGCCTGCGACCACGGGAATATGGCCCAGACCGGCCTCTTTCATCTGGCGCATCAGCTCTTCGATCAGCGGGATGTGGGAACCCGACAGGATCGAAAGCCCGACCACATGGGCGTCATCGGCCTTGGCGGCGGCGACGATCTCGGCGGGGGTGAGGCGGATGCCTTCATAGGCGATCTCCATACCACAGTCGCGGGCACGCGCCGCGATCTGTTCCGCGCCGTTGGAATGGCCGTCGAGGCCGGGTTTGCCCACAAGGAACTTGAGCTTGCGGCCCAAAGCGGCGGAGACGCGGGCGACCTCTTCGCGGATGTCTTCCAGCCCTTCGGTGCGGTTCGAGGGGTTGGAAGAAACGCCGGTGGGGCCGCGATACTGGCCGAAAGCCGCACGCACCACATCGCCCCATTCGCCGGTTGTCGCCCCCGCTTTCGCGGCTTTGATCGAGGCGGGCATGACATTGGCGCCGCTGGCAGCGGCCTCGCGCAACTCCTTGAGAGCGGCTTGCACAGCGGGCTCGTTCCGGCTTTCGCGCCATGCCTTGAGCCGCGCGATCTGGTCGGCTTCGGCTTCGGGGTCGGCTTTCATGATGCCGCCATCGCCTGCGGTGAGCGGGGAGGGCTCGCCCGTGGTCCATTTGTTGACCCCGACGACAACGGTTTCGCCCGCTTCGATCTTGGAAATGCGTTCTGCATTGGCCTCCACGAGGCGCGATTTCATGTATTCGATCGCTTCAATCGCCCCGCCCATACTGTCGAGCGTGTCCAACTCGGCGCGCGCACCCTCTTTGAGCGCGGCGACCTTGCGCTCCACGGCGGGGTTCTCGTCAAACAGGTCGTCATATTCGAGCAGATCGGTCTCATAGGCGAGAATCTGTTGCATGCGTAGCGACCATTGCTGGTCGAAGGGGCGGGGCAGGCCGAGCGCCTCGTTCCATGCCGGAAGCTGCACGGCGCGGGCGCGGGCGTTTTTGGACAGGGTGACGGCGAGCATCTCGATGAGGATGCGGTAGACGTTGTTCTCCGGCTGCTGCTCGGTCAGGCCGAGGGAGTTGACCTGCACCCCGTAGCGGAAGCGGCGGAATTTCGGGTCGGTGACGCCGTAGCGTTCGCGGGTGATTTCGTCCCACAGTTCGACGAAGGCGCGCATCTTGCACATCTCGGTGACGAAACGGATGCCTGCGTTCACAAAGAAGGAAATCCGCCCGACCATCGTGGGGAAGGCTTCGGTCGGCACTTTGCCTTTCAGTTCGTCCAGCACGGCAATGGCGGTGGCCAGCGCGAAGGCAAGCTCCTGTTCCGGCGTCGCGCCGGCTTCTTGCAGGTGGTAGGAACAGACGTTCATCGGGTTCCATTTCGGCAGGTTTTCGCGTGTATAGGCGGCCACATCCGTAATCATCCGCAGGCTGGGGCGCGGCGGGCAGACATAGGTGCCGCGCGAGAGATATTCCTTGATGATGTCGTTTTGCACCGTGCCTTGCAGTTTGGAGACATCCGCGCCCTGTTCCTCGGCCACGGCGATATAGAGCGCGAGTAGCCAAGGGGCCGTGGCGTTGATCGTCATGGAGGTGTTCATCTGTTCCAGCGGGATGTCGTCAAAGAGCATCCGCATGTCGCCCAGATGACTGACCGGAACGCCGACCTTGCCGACCTCGCCCTGCGCCAGTTCGTGATCGCTGTCATAGCCGGTCTGGGTGGGCAGGTCGAAGGCGACCGAGAGGCCGGTCTGCCCCTTGGACAGGTTGGTGCGATAGAGCGCGTTGGAGGCCTTGGCGGTCGAGTGGCCCGCATAGGTCCGGAAGAGCCACGGGCGGTCTTTGCGGGGCCGGTCTGCGGCTGCGCTGTCAGGGCCGGAGCGGTCGTTGGTGATCCCGGTTGTATCTTGACTCATCGCGCACCTCCCAAAATCGCGTTGCAACAATATTTCTCAAAAAGCGTTATGCGTGGAATATTGTGCCTTTGTCAATTCGCTGCGTTGCGGCAGATGCGGAAAATCCAGTGACGTCAGGGAACATTCGGGAGGAAAAGGCCGGAAACCTCTTTGTTTTTCAGGGTTTCACGGAAATTTCTGCATTTGCTCGGTTATAAAATTACAAAATTATACCAAATATATTTGCATTGTTACTTTGTGGATCGTATCACCATGACAGAGACGCTGCGATTCTGCATCGCGGCAGGAGGAGGGTAATGCCCATGAGGCATGTCTTGTGTGAGCGAGGCCCGAACAGGAATGGAGGACGCAACATATGGCGCTTGATGCAAACCAGCTGACCTATGAGGCCGTGGAGAAAGACCTCTACGAGATCGGGGAAATCCCGCCGATGGGCTATGTGCCTGAAAAGATGTATGCTTGGGCGATCCGCCGTGAGCGTCATGGCGAGCCGGAGACCTCTTTCCAATGCGAAGTGGTCGAGACACCGAAGCTCGACAGCCATGAGGTTCTGGTGCTCGTGATGGCCGCTGGCGTGAATTACAACGGCATCTGGGCCGGTCTTGGTGTGCCGATTTCCCCTTTTGACGGGCACGGTGCCGAGTATCATATCGCAGGCTCCGATGCCTCCGGTATCGTCTGGGCCGTGGGGGCCAGCGTCAAGAACTGGAAAGTGGGCGACGAGGTTGTCATCCATTGCAATCAGGACGATGGCGATGACGAGGAATGCAACGGGGGCGACCCGATGTTTTCACCGTCGCAGCGGATCTGGGGCTATGAGACGCCGGACGGCTCTTTTGCGCAGTTCACCCGCGTGCAGGCACAACAGCTTCTGCCGCGTCCGAAACATCTGACTTGGGAAGAAAGCGCTTGTTATACGCTGACGCTGGCGACCGCTTACCGGATGCTTTTCGGCCATCACCCGCATGAGCTCAAGCCGGGCCAGAATGTTCTGGTCTGGGGCGCGTCGGGCGGTCTTGGCTCCTTTGCGATCCAGCTTGCAACGGCGGCTGGGGCGAATGCGATCGGGGTGATCTCCGACGAGGACAAGCGCGACTTTGTCATGTCACTGGGCGCCAAAGGCGTGATCAACCGCAAGGATTTCAACTGTTGGGGGCAATTGCCGACCGTGAACACGCCGGAATATGCGGCATGGTTCCAAGAGGCGCGCAAGTTCGGCAAGGCGATCTGGGAGTTCACCGGTAAGGGCAACAATGTCGATATCGTGTTCGAGCACCCCGGTGAAGCGACCTTCCCCGTGTCGTCCTTTGTCTGCAAAAAGGGCGGTATGGTGGTGATCTGTGCGGGCACGTCAGGGTTCAACTGCACCTTCGACGTGCGCTACATCTGGATGCATCAGAAACGCCTGCAAGGGTCGCACTTCGCCCATTTGAAACAGGCTGCAGCGGCGAACAAGCTGATGATCGAACGCCGGATTGATCCCTGCATGTCGGAGGTCTTCCCGTGGGCAGAAATCCCTGCCGCGCATATGAAGATGCTCAAGAATGAGCACAAGCCGGGCAATATGGCCGTGCTGGTGCAGGCCCCGAAAACCGGCCTGCATACATTCGAGGATGTGCTCGAAGCGGGTAAGTAAACTCTGCGCCGACGAACCAGGATAGAGCTTGGGACCCGCCTCTTGTTTGAGGTGGGTCTTTTTTGCTTTGTGTGGAAAATGTGTCACACCGCTTTGGTTGCCGATTTTCATTTCGCAATTATGCGTCGCGGATCGTTGCGTGGATTTGTCGAGGTGCAAATCTATGAAATTTAATAATTATCATATTTCATAGCTCTAATTGTTTCTAACTCCCTATTTATGGGGAGGGTAAAAATGCGAATTTCATTCTGCAAAAATACAACGTCATGTTGAGGGACTCCCACGCAAAATCCCGAAAGAGGCTTTACATGCGCAACGATTGGATACTTGATGTATTGGAAGATTTGCGAAGTTTTGCGGATCAAAGCGGTCTAAAGGCGAGCGCTGAACAGTTGGCGGACACCTGTCTGGTTGTCGCAGCGGAGCTGTCGAGCACGTCTTCGGACGTATTGCCGGAACGGGCGGGGGGCCATGAAGACGGGATTACAAGACTTTCTGGAGGTGCTCCAGGAGGTTGAAAATTTCGAAGAGTTTCAGGACGCAACACTCAAACTGCGCGATCTCTTGGGAGTTTCTCATGTTGTCTACCACTGGGTAAACAGCGTGGGCGAGCGTTTTGGTGCGGGGACCTATTCTACGGAATGGGTCGACCGTTATCTCGAAAAAGACTACCTGCGCATTGATCCTGTCATTTTTGGCTGTTTTCAAAGGTTTACCCCGGTCTCATGGAAGCAGCTGGATTGGTCGAGCAAAGCGGCCAAGGCGTTTTTGTTGGACGCACTCGAATACGGGGTCGGCAATCAGGGCTACACGATTCCGATCCGCGGTCCGAAAGGGCAATTCGCTCTTTTCACCTTGAACCACACCACGACAGATGAGGCTTGGGAGCGCTTGATTGCCCGCCATGCGCGCGATCTTGTTGTCGTGGCGCATGAGTTCAACAAGAAGGCCCTGTATTTCGAAAACCAGAAGGCCACACAGCCCAGCGTATCCCTGTCTCCAAGGGAGGCCACAGCCATCACGCATATCGCCAAAGGGTTGAGCCGGAGTCAGGCCGCAGCGGAAATGGGAATTTCCGAACACACGCTCAGAGTGTATATTGAGTCTGCGCGTCACAAACTTGGAGCCATGAATACGACTCATGCCGTGGCGCGGGCGCTGTCGTTGGGTCTGATTATTGTTTGAAACCCGTCAGGGCACGCTTGTGACCATGACTTTTCTTTGTGGTTTGCCTAAAAAATAAGTGCGGAACGGATAAAAAGACATTTGCACAGGACAACGCCCGCAGGTTTCAGGTCTTGGTTAACGTTTCACCGATAGCGTCCTTCTCATCTGACAGAGACAGGAGCTAGAAATGCTACACTATATTTATGGAAACGACCTTCACCTCTTCCCCCGCCTGCGTGACACGATGTTTCGTGATCGTGCGGATCAGTTCAAACGCCGTCTCGGATGGGATGTGCATGTGAACGAAGCGGGCGAAGAGCGCGACGAATATGACGCGATCAATCCGCTCTATGTGATCTGGGAAAAGCCGGACGGCACCCATGGCGGCTCAATGCGGTTCTTGCCGACCACGGGGGATACGATGGTGAACGATCACTTCTCGCATCTGACGGACGGGGTGCGGATCGAAAGCCCGTTTATCTGGGAATGCACCCGCTTTTGCCTTGCCCCCGGTGCGGACCGGCGTGTGACGGCGGCGCTGACTTTGGGTGCGGGCGAGATCATGGAGGAATTCCACCTGAAACATTTCGTCGGTGTCTTTGATGCGCGGATGGAGCGGATCTATTCGCTCATGGGGCTTGTGCCGGATGTTCTGGGTCGTGTCGGCGAGGGGCGTGAGGCCATCGGTGTGGGGCTTTGGGAGATGCGTGAAGACGTGTTCGCCCCGACACTGGAGCGTGCCGGAATTGAGCGTGCGACCTCGAAACAGTGGTTCCATGCGGCCTTTGACCAGAGCTTTGTCGAAGAGTTGCGGGCCATCGCGTAAGCGTATTCTGCCCCGTGGCCTCTGGTGCAACGAGCGGCGTCCCTGTAGGGTCGCCGCATGACCAAAGACACGCTCACATTCTCCGAAGATCAGGCCGAAGCCTTTGATGCGATCAGCACGATGCTGGCCCGTGTGGGCGTTGATCTTGAGGACGGGATCATCACGCCACAAGCCAGCGCGGGCAACCAGCTTTGCGCGGTGATCGGCAAGGCGGGATCGGGGAAAACCCTGCTTCTGGCGCAGCTTTACAAGGCGCTTGATGAGGCGGGTGTTGATATTGTCTCCGGGGATTATGAGGGCAAACGCCGCAAGGAACGCCGGACCTTGGCCATTCTCGCGCCGACGAACAAGGCCGCTTCTGTGCTGCGCAACCGTGGGGTGCCCGCGACGACGATCCACCGTATTCTCTACACGCCGGTCTATGATCCGGAATACGAGAAGATTGCGGAATGGCTAGCGGGCAATGGCGAGCGTCCCGATCTGGAAGGGCTCAAGATCGAAGGGTTGTCAGAGGAAGCGCTCGACAAGGCCTATGGGTTTTACCAGAACAACAAATCCATCCCCGGTGCGCTGGCGGCTGCGGGGCTGAGGGGGTCGGATTTCATCACCGGATGGAAACGCCGTGAAGACCCGCTCGACATCGGATTTGTTGACGAAAGCTCCATGCTCGACAAGCGCCAGTTTGACGATTTGCAGGAGATTTTCCCGACCCTTGTCCTCTTTGGCGATCCGGCGCAGTTGGCGCCTGTGAACCAGTCGGGCGAGATGGTGTTTGAATCCCTGCCCGAGGCCAAGCAACACATCCTGCACCGCATCCACCGACAGGAAGCGGACAGCCCGATCCTTGATCTGGCCCATGCTCTGGCCGATCCGCAGCTTGGATTCGAGCAATTCGAGCGGATGATCGAAGAGGCCGCCGCGCGCGACGACCGTGTGGTCTATGCGCAACGGGTCGAGAGCGATCTGATGGCGCGTTCGCCGGTGCTGGTCTGGCGCAATGCGACTCGAATCCGGCTTATTCAGGCGTTTCGCAAAGTGTTCGATGCGCCCGAAGATGCGCTTCTGCCCGGCGAGCCGCTGATCTGTGACGGGATCGAACTGCCGATGAAACACCGCAAGAAGCGTCTTGATCTGGAGGCGCGTGGCCTCATCAAGGGCGCGCAGGTGGTTTATCTCGGGCCGGGCCGCAAACCCGGTTTCTCGCGTCTGCATGTGATGGGGGCGGAAGACCCGAATATTTCGGCGGCCTCTATCGTGAAGATCGAATTTCCCGACGAGGAAGAACCCTTTATCCCCTATGCCGCACGGATGGGGGCGGCGTTTCTGCATGGGGCGGCGGTGACGATCCACAAGGCGCAGGGCTCGCAATGGAATGATGTGCAGGTCTTCGCCCCCGACCTCTATGCCGCGGCCCGTGCCGGACGAATGGAGGCGGGCATCCCCCTGTGGAAGCGGTTGGCCTATGTGGCGATCACGCGGGCGCAAACGCGGCTGTTCTGGGTGACGCGGGCGCGTCTGGCGAAACCGGCGGGGCCGTTGTCCGTGTCGGACCTGACCGCGAAAGTGGCGGCACCTTTGACCTTGGAAGCCGAGCAGTTCGAGAACGGGCTGTAAGCCTCACCGCCGAAGCAGGCGGAAGGCCGTTGATGCGCCCCAGCCGAACAATCCGGCAATGGCGAGCGCCATGATCCCGTAAATCAGAGCATTGTCATAGGCGAGATTGTAGAGCCAGCGCTCGATCCCGACTTTCTGGACATTGATCGATGTGCCGTAGCTGTCGATCACCTGACCGCCGCGCACGAGGAAAATGCGGGTGGTGTAGATCCCTTCGTCAATATTGGAGGGCAGGGCGATGGAGGTGTTGAACAGCGTGTCCTGTATCAGTCCAACCTCGCCTTCCCGCGTGCGATAGAGATCGGCATCCTTGCGCAGACGGATCAAGGCCTCGCGTGCCGGAAGCCCGCGCATGCCGGGCAGGATGCGTTTGTCGGCGGTGATCTTCCAAAGACTGTCGGTGAGCGGCGGCAGGATGTCATGCAGGGCGCGTGTCGAAGCGACTGTGTAAAAGGTGGGGGTGTGACCGACCACCTGAGCTTCGACATTGATCCAGATGCCGAAACGCCGGTCCTTGCGCCGGATGGTTTCGACATGCTCCGGTCCGGCAACCGTGATGATGACGTCGAGCGGGTCATTCTCGGGAATGGCATCTTCGCGTTTGATCGCGCCGTAAACGAGGATTTCAGACCCGTCGAAATTGGCATTCACGGCCACGCGCGTCTGGCTAAGCGCCGCGACGACCTGTTCGGCCTGTGCCATGAGCGGCAGGAGGATGAATGCGACAAGGGCAATAAGTTGGCGCATCCTCATACCCCCAACGAGTAGAGTTCCTTGGGTGTGATCAGCAGATCAATCCCAAGTTTGAGGCAGACGACCAGCACGAGAAGCGCCAGAAGGATGCGCAACTGTTCGGCCTTGAGTTTGAGGCCGATCTGGGTGCCGATTTGCGCACCGATCACGCCACCGAACAACAGAAGGAAGGCCAGAAGCACATCAACCGTGTGGTTGGTATAGGCGTGCAGCAGTGTGGTGAACCCTGCGGTAAAGATAATCTGGAACAGGGAGGTGCCGATCACGACCTTCGTGGGCATTCCCAGAATATAGATCATCGCAGGCACCATGATGAACCCGCCACCAACGCCCATCACGGCCCCGAGTATCCCGACCATGATCCCCACACCGATGGGCGGGATGGCGGAGATGTAGAGGCCGGAGGCGCGGAACTTCATCTTGAAGGGCAGGGTATGGACCCAGAGGTGTTTCTTGCGCTCCGGACGCCCGCCGGGACGACCTTTGGCCCGCTTCATGGCGCGGAGCGACTCGATCAACATGAGAAAGCCGATAATGCCGAGAAAGACGACATAACAAAGCGTCACAAGCAGATCGACCTGCCCCATAGCTTTGAGCAGGTTGAAAATCTGGATGCCGATGGCCGAGCCGACAAGCCCGCCCGCCAGAAGTACCATGCCCATTTTCAAATCCACGGTCTTGCGTTTGAGATGCGCAAGCACGCCGGAGACAGAGGAGGCGACGATCTGGTTGGCGGAGGTAGCCACCGCGACGGCTGGTGGGATGCCCACAAAGAACAGCAAAGGTGTGATCAGAAAGCCGCCGCCCACGCCGAACATGCCGGACAGGACACCGACCACGCCGCCGATACCCAACAGCATGAATGCGTTTACCGACACTTCTGCGATGGGAAGGAAGATTTGCATGGGGGTCTGTCTTTCGCCGCGTCTTTATCCAGCAATGCAATGATTTTGCCGTTTCGTCAAATAGTGAGCCTTGCCGATCAAAAGAAAAACGGGCCCTGAGGCCCGCTTTCAACATCATGGTCGCCTGTAGGGGCCTTTAACGTTCCTTGACGTAGGATTGTCCGCTCGCGCGTGGCGGGATGGCCTTGCCGACAAAGCCCGCGAGAATGATCACGGTCAGGATGTAGGGCAGGGCCTGCATGAACTGCACAGGGATGACGAAATCGCCCAGAGCGATGGACTGGTAACGGTTGCCGATGGCTTCCAGAAGGCCAAAGAGCAGCGTTGCCCAAAGCGCATACCAAGGCCGCCATTTGGCGAAGATCAGCGCCGCCAGAGCGATGTAGCCACGGCCTGCGGACATATCCTTGACGAAACCTGCGGCCAGTGAGGCAAGGTAAGTGCCAGCAAGACCACAGAGCACGCCCGCAATGACGAGTGCGGAGTAGCGGAGCCGGACGACCGAAATCCCTGCGGTGTCCACAGCGCCGGGGTTTTCGCCCACAGCCCGCAGGCGTAGCCCGAAACGCGACCGATAGAGCACCCACCACGACAGAGGCACCGCGAGGAAGGCCAGATAGGTCAGCGCCGTATGGCCGGATATCAATTCGTCATAGGCGGGGCCAACCACGGGGATTTTAGCCATCGCATCGGAAAAGGGCAGGTTCCATTCGCTGAAACGCCCGTCTCCGGAAAGCGACGGGGTGCGCCCGCCCAGTTTGAACCAGCTTTGACCGATCACAACGGTCAGACCGGCGGCAAGGAAGTTGAGCGCCACACCGGAAATGAGCTGGTCCCCCTGAAAGGTGATCGAGGCCAGACCATGCAGCATGGAAAAGGCCAGAGACCCCAGCACACCGGCCAGAAGCCCGATCCAGATGGAACCGGTGACGGCAGCCGCAGCCCCTGCAAGGAAGGCGGCGGCAAGCAGTTTGCCTTCAAGCCCGATGTCCACCACGCCAGCACGTTCGGAAAACAGACCGGCCAGACAGGTCAGCAAAAGAGGGGTGGCCAGTCGCAGGGCGCTATCGAGAATCTGGAGGATCGTGAGATAATCCATGTCTTAAGCCTCCTTCTTTTTGTCTTTGCTTAGGGCCACGAAGATTTTTTCGAGCGGCATCCGAACCATATTGTCCAGCGCGCCTGTGAACATGATCACGAGTGCCTGAATGACCACGACCAGCTCCCGCGGGATTGATTCCCAAAAGGAAAGCTCGGCGCCGCCCTGGTAGAGAAAGCCGAAAAGCAGCGCGGCCAGCAGGATGCCGATGGGGTGGTTGCGCCCCATGAGTGCCACGGCGATGCCGATAAAGCCCGCCCCTTCGACGGCGTTGTCGATCAGGCGTTCCGCCTCGCCCATCACGTTGTTGATGGCCATAAGACCTGCCAAAGCGCCGGAGATCAGCATGGCGATGATGACGATACGGGCCGGTGCGATACCTGCGTATTTTGCGGCGGTTTCCGACTGGCCATAGGCGCGGATTTCATAGCCCAGACGCGTTTTCCAGATCAGGATCCAGAACAGGAAGGTGCACAAAAGTGCGACGAAAAACGCCATATTGGCCGGTGCGTTGGGCGAGAAGTTGATGCCCAGCGGGGCGAAAATCTCGGAGAAATTCGGCAAATGTGCGCCTTCGGGAAAGCGCGCGCTCTCTGTGACCATAGAGCCTTTGACCTTCAATACACGGGTCAGCATATAGCCCAGAAGCGCTGCACCGATGTAGTTGAACATGATCGTGGTGATCACGATATGGCTACCGCGTTTGGCCTGAAGCCATGCGGGGATAAAGGCCCAAGCCGCGCCGAACAGCGCCCCGCCAATCATCGCCGCAGGGAGCGCCAGCGTCCAGTGCGGCCACGGCACAGCCAGACAGACTAGCGTCACGCCCAGCCCGCCCAGCATCGCCTGACCTTCGCCGCCGATGTTGAAAAGCCGCGCATGATAGGCCACAGCCACCGCAAGACCGGTAAAGATGAAGTTGGTGGCGTAATAGAGCGTGTAGCTGATCCCGGAGGTGGAGCCAAACGCCCCGTCCACCATGGTTTTGATCGCCACCACCGGATCCTTGCCAATGGCCCAGATCACCAGACCGGAAAAGAAAAACGCCAGTAGAATGGAAATCAGGGGAATGAGGACGGCGTCCGCCCATTTCGGCATCTTGTTCATTGTGCCTTCTCCTCATCGGTGATGCCGGCCATCATCAGGCCCAGCTCGCCTTCGTTGGTCTCACTTGGCAGGCGCTCGCCCATGATCCGGCCATCGAACATGACGACGATCCGGTCGGACAGCGACAGGATTTCGTCCAGTTCCACGGAGACCAGAAGGATTGCCTTGCCTTCGTCACGGAGCGCCACGATTTGTTGGTGGATAAACTCGATCGCGCCGATGTCCACGCCGCGGGTCGGTTGCCCGACGAGCAGCAGGTCGGGGTTGCGCTCGATCTCGCGGGCCAGCACGATTTTCTGTTGGTTGCCGCCGGAGAAGCTCTTGGCTTCAAGTTTGGGATTCGGGGGGCGGACATCGAATTTGTCCATGCTCACCTGCGTCATCGCCTTGATCCCCGCATTGTCCATCAAAAGCGCATTCTTCTGATATTTCGGGTCGTGGTGATAACCGAAGATCATGTTTTCCCAAGCCTGAAACTCAAGGATCAAGCCTTCGTCATGGCGGTCTTCAGGGACATGGGAAATGCCACGGGCGCGACGGGACTGACCATCGGAATGTTTGCCGGTCAGGTCGATCTCTTCGCCATTCATGCGGATCGTGCCGGTGCCTTCCATATAGCCGCCCAAGACTTCGAGCAGTTCGGTCTGGCCGTTGCCCGCAACCCCGCAGATGCCGAGGATTTCGCCTTGGCGCACGGTCAGGTCAATGCCCTTGAGCCGCTTGACGCCCTGTTCGTCGATGACTTCGAGATTCTCGACCTCGATGACGGGCTTTCCCGGTTTCGCGGGGGTCTTGTCTACACGCAGAAGGACTTTGCGCCCGACCATCAATTCGGCCAGTTCTTCCGGCGAGGTGTCTTTGGTTTTGACCGTCGCGGTCATTTCCCCGCGCCGCATGACGGAGACGGTGTCGGTGATCTCCATGATCTCGCGCAGCTTGTGGGTGATCAGGATGATGGTCTTGCCCTGATCCCTGAGCCCTTCGAGAATACGGAACAGGTGATCGGCCTCGGCAGGTGTGAGCACGCCGGTGGGTTCGTCGAGGATCAGGATGTCGGCCTGACGGTAGAGCGCCTTGAGAATCTCGACCCGTTGCTGGTGGCCCACGGAGAGGTCTTCGATCAAGGCGTCCGGATCGACGGAAAGTTCATATTCGTCCGAGAGTTGTTTCAACAGCTTGCGCGCCTTGGCAAGCGACGGTTTCAACAGTTTGCCGTCCTCGGCCCCCAGAATCACATTCTCCAGAACCGTGAAGTTTTCCACGAGTTTGAAATGCTGGAACACCATGCCGATACCGGCGGCGATGGCCTCCTGACTGTCAGTGATCTCGACCTCTTGGCCGTTGATCAGGATCTCGCCCGCATCGGCTTTGTAAAAGCCGTAAAGGATCGACATCAGCGTGGATTTGCCCGCGCCGTTTTCACCGATGATGCCGTGGATCGAGCCTTTGGCCACGGAGATCGAAATGTCCTTGTTGGCCTGAACCGGTCCGAATGCTTTGGAAATCCCGCGCAATTCAATGGCGGGGGCGGATGCGGTGGGGGCGACAGTCGCCTGTCGCCCCGCCTCGTTCTGAACGCTCATGCGCGACCTACCTTAGTAAGCCGGGCAGGTTTCATCGGACATGTAGTCATGCACCACGACTTCGCCGGAGATGATTTTCGCGGTGGCTTCGTCGATTGCGGCCTTCATTTCCGGCGTGATCAGGGCTTCGTTATATTCGTCGATGGCGAGTGCGACGCCTTCGTTCTCAAGACCCATCACGTAGAGACCTGTTTCGATATCCGCGCCCTGTGTGAAGGCATCATAGACCGCGTTGTCCACGCGTTTGACCATGGAGGTCAGCACATGACCCGGTTGGAGGTAGTTCTGGTTGCTGTCCACACCGATGGCCAACATGCCTTCGTCCGCAGCGGTTTGCAGCACACCAAGGCCGGTCCCGCCAGCGGCGGCAAACACAACTTCGGACCCTGCCGATTTTTGCGCACGGGTCAGTTCGCCACCTTTCACAGGGTCATTCCATGCCGCAGGGGTCGTGCCGGTCATGTTGACGATGACCTTGCCCTCGGGTTTCACGGATTTGAAGCCCTGCGCGTAGCCGCAAGCGAATTTGGAGATCAGCGGAATGTCCATGCCACCGATGAAGGATACGGTGTCACCTTCGGCTGCATAAGCGGCGGCGATACCGGCCAGATAGGAGCCTTCTTCCTCTTTGAACACGACGGAGCGCACGTTCGGCGCATCAGCGACGCCGTCGATGATCACGAATTTCGTGTCAGGGAAATCTGCAGCAACGGTTTCAAGCGCGGTGGAGAAGGAAAAACCGGCCATGACAATCGGGTTGAAACCGTTGTCGGCAAAGCGGCGCAGCGCCTGTTCGCGCTGGGCGTCGGATTGCAATTCGAGGTCACGGTAGGTTCCGCCGGTTTCTGCAGCCCAGCGTTCGGCGCCGTTATAGGAGCTTTCGTTGAAGGATTTGTCGAACTTGCCACCAAGGTCGAAGATGAGAGCGGGATCGGCCAGAGCGGCACCGGAGGTCAGGGCCAGCGCAGCGGCGGCACCGAGGAACGTGGTTTTCAGGGTCATGGATTGGTCTCCCGTTATAGACTGATCTTGGGGGCGCCTCATGCGGAGGTGTCTCTGGAAGAGATCGCCCACATGCCGCGGCCCGTGTAAGCGAGCATTGTCTCGCCTTGGGAGGGATTAGGGCGCGTCCCTTACGGAGGGTCAATAGTGATTTTTCCAAATTTGACCATTTGGTCGTGGTTGCGCCTCAGATTTTGGCCAAGCCGCAGTTTTTACGTTGGGTCACGTCTGATTTATGCGCTTTGTGAACATCCGCGCGTCGATCTTGGTGCCGTTTGGTGCGGTGTAATAGGCTTTGCGGCGTCCGGATTCGCTGTAGCCTTCGGAAAGATAGAGGGAAATTGCGGCGGTATTGTTGGCCGCAACTTCGAGAAAAGACTGTATTGCGCCACGGTTTTGCGCTTCGGCCTCATAGCGGCGCAGCATGGCCCGTCCCAAACCGCGCCCGCGGGCCTTCGGGGAGACGGCGATGGTGAGAAGCTCGACCTCGTCAGGCACATAGCGCCCGAGTGCAAAGGAGGGTCCCGCTCCTGTGGTCAGAAACACGCCGTTCATGGACAAAAGCCCCGCAAACTCGGTCGCGGACCAAGGGCGGGGCGAATCGAAACTTGCCGCATGGAGCGCGGCAAGCATATCCGGTGTGAAATCGGTCACTTAGGCTGCGACGGGGCGCACTTCGAGCACTTCGGGAATGTAATGGCGCAGCAGGTTTTCGATGCCCATTTTCAGCGTCAGCGTGGAAGAGGGGCAGCCTGCGCAGGCACCTTGCATATGCAGGTAGACAATGCCGCGATCAAAGCCGTGGAAGGTGATGTCGCCACCATCTTGGGCCACAGCCGGACGGACGCGGGTGTCCAGAAGCTCTTTGATCTGCGTGATGATCTCGCTATCCGGCCCGTCGTGAGCGGCATGACCGCCCGCAGGGGTTGCGCCCTGACCACCCATGACCGGTTCTCCGGACTGGAAGTGTTCCATGATAGCACCGAGGATGGCGGGTTTGACGTGATCCCAGTCGGTGTCCTCGTCCTTGGTCACGGTGACGAAATCCGTGCCGAAGAACACGGCAGAGACATGACCCACCTTGAAGATGCGTTGTGCCAGCGGCGAGGTTTCCGCAGCTTCCGGCGAGGTGAAATCCGCCGTGCCGGTTTCCAGAACAGTCTGGCCGGGCAGGAATTTCAGGGTTGCGGGGTTCGGCGTGGATTCGGTCTGGATGAACATGGCGCGTATTCCTAAGTTTTGCAGTCGGATATGCGCCTTTTGACGCAGAAAGTCAAGATTTAGAACGGTTCTAATTTTAGTGTCAGATGTTCCGCTGCGCAATCTCCGAGGGCGGAACCCCGCGAACCTCCCAGAATGTGACCGCTTCCGGCCCGATATTGGCAAGCACTTGCGAGAGATCGCGATGGTTGCAATGACGCCAAAGCGCATAGGCCATGACGTCGATGACATTGATGGGCGTGATGTTGTGTGCCTTGCGCAGGGATTGCGCCTCGCGGATCATTTCCGAACGGGAGCCAAAGGGCAGGGGCATGGCATCAACGCGCCAGTTGTAGACCAGCATGGCGCGCAAGGTTGATGGCAGGACATTGCCAAAGGCCACCACCTGCGGCGGGGTGAGACGGCGGCGGAAGACCTGCAAGACGCCCTCCACGGCGGTGTAGGCCATGTCGTCGTCCTCTATGGCCTGGCCCATGCGGTCACGGGCATCCTTGAGAAAGGAGGCGAATTCCTGCTCGGAGTGTTGGTAGCTCCAAGGGATCGTCATGTCAGGTCACGGCCTCCAGCCGCTCTTTGGACATCTCTCCGGGCACCAATGTCATCGGGATCGGCAGGAAACCGGCCTGTTTGCTCATCGCCGCGACCAGAGGGCCGGGGCCGGATTTTTCCGTGCCTGCACCCAACACGAGCACGCCGATCTCGGGGTCTTCCTTGATCTGTGCCAAAATCTCGTGCACGGCTTCGCCTTCGCGGATCACCAGATCGGGATCAATCCCCTGCCGGTCACGCATCCATTTGGCGAAGACCTCGAAATGGGCAACAATCCGGTCGCGGGTTTCCTCGCGCATCAGATCGGCCACCCCGATCCAGTGGTTGAACTCCTCGGGCGGGATGATTGACAGGATGGTGACACCGCCGCCGGATTTGGACGCGCGCATGGCGGCAAAGCGCATGGCGTTGAGACATTCGCGGCTGTCATCGAGGATCACAAGAAACTTGCGCATTCTGGCCTCTTTGCTGTGGCCCCGTTCGGAGCATCTGCGTGATGATGACCGAGCCGGGCGGCAGAGGCAACCACCTGTGCAACGTGAGAGGTGAAAGAAACCCCCGGCTCAGGGCAGCCGGGGGTCCTATGAGGGTCTGATCTGTCGGGGAAGGCGATCAGAATATGCGCCTTTTGGTGGCGCAAGCGACACGGAATAGGTGGGGACAACACTGATTCTGTATCACTTGCCCTTGGATATAGGGGAGCATTGAAACCTTTATGTGACACGACAGGGCGGTTTGACGCCTGTCACCGCTTCGTGATTTGAAGGTGAAAGGGGATTTCGCGATGTGTTTGGAAAACTCAAACCAAATGCATAATGAGGCCCATCAATGTCTGACATGAAACGCCGGCGGTTCCTTGCGCTTGGTCTCGGCACGCCCTTTCTGGGACGCGCAGCCTTTGCCGAAGAAATCGGGCTGACGCTTCCGGACGAGCTGCAATCGAGTGTTGCCACGCGGCAAAATATTTCGAGCTTCCGCCGGATCGACTGGCGCGAACATTTCGACAGTCTCGGTAAAGGCGCGATTGTCGCCGATACCGTGAGTCGTGCACTGCACTACTGGGGGACGGATGGCAGCTACAAGCTCTACCCGACCTCTGTGCCGATCTCCGACGAGTTGACGCGGCGCGGCTATACCGAGGTCATCAAGAAGGTGAGGAACCCGACATGGACGCCGACGCCGTCGATGCGCGAACGTGATCCGAGCCTGCCTGTGACCGTGCCCGCGGGGCCGCAAAACCCGCTCGGGGTGCGTGCGCTCTATCTGTCGTGGCAGTATTACCGGATTCACGGCACCCATGACACGCGCAAGATCGGACGGCGGTCGTCGGACGGCTGTATCGGGCTGTATAACGAGCAGATTATCGACCTGTATGATCGGGTCGCCGTGGGGACTCAGGTCAAGCTGATCTGAGTATTTCCGGCACAAAGGAAACGCAAAAGGGCGCCGCAGCGGGCGCCCTTTTTCATGTTTGGTCTCAAGGTTTCAGCGCACGAAACCCATGATCTCGAAGGTCTTGTTCAAAATCGGCTGAGCAATCTCGTTGGCTTTGTCCGCGCCTTTGGCGAGAATCCGGTCGATTTCCGCCGGGTCATCCATGAGGCGTTTCATCTCGGTGGAGATCGGCGCGAGATGTTCGACGGCCAGTTCTGCCAGTGCCGGTTTGAATTTGCCCCAGCCCTGACCGCCATATTCGGCGAGCACCTCTTCGCCGGTCATATTGGCAAGAGCGGCGTAGATGTTGACGAGATTACGGGCTTCGGGACGGTTGGCGAGGCCTTCCATCTCTTCGGGCAGCACTTCGGGGTCGGTGCGCGACTTTTTGAACTTTTTGGAGATGGTGTCCGCGTCATCGGTCATGTTGATGCGTTCCATGTCGGACTCGCCCGACTTGGACATTTTTTTCGTGCCGTCGCGCAGACTCATCACCCGCATGGCAGGGCCTTCGATCACGGGTTCGCAGGCCGGAAAGAAGTCGACCTTGTAGTCATGGTTGAATTTGGCGGCGATGTCGCGGGTCAACTCGACATGTTGCTTCTGATCCTCGCCCACAGGGACATGGGTGGCGTGATACAGAAGGATGTCGGCGGCCATCAGGGACGGGTAGGCATAGAGGCCGAGAGAGACCTTTTCGGCATTCTTGCCGGCCTTGTCCTTGAATTGCGTCATGCGGTTCATCCAGCCGACGCGGGCGACACAGTTGAACAACCAGCCCAGTTCGGCATGTGCCGAGACGCGCGACTGGTTGAACAGGACCGAGCTTTCGGGATCAATGCCGGAGGCGAGGAAGCCGGCGGTGACTTCGCGTGTGGCCTGACGGAGTTCTTCGGGGTTTTGCCAGACGGTGATCGCGTGCATATCGGCCACGCAATAGATGGTTTCGAACTCACCGCCCTGCATATCCACGAAGCGTTTGATCGCGCCGAGATAGTTGCCGAGAGTGAGCCCACCCGAAGGTTTGATCCCCGAGAAGACGCGGGGTGTAAAGGTAGGCTTGTCCATCTGGAACTCCGTCACTGGATTATTAGGTGTTGGTGGCTTACCTATGCGAGGCGAAAGCGTCAAGGAAAGGCCCCTCAATGTCTGAAGACCCCGATTATTCCCGCCCCGAAAGCCCGTTCAATGCGCTGCCGCCTATGGTGGTTGCGATTGCCTTGGTGCTGGGCGGGGTCGAACTGGTGCTGCAACTGGGGTCGCTGGGCCTGATCGGCGGGCAGGAGGCCGTGGGCTGGCGGATCGCCGCGATGGAAGATTACGGATTCTTCGATACAATATTCGAGGCGATGCGCGCGCAAGGTGTCTGGCCGCTTGAGCATGTGCGCCGGTTCTTCACCTATGCGTTTGTGCATTACTCGATCACCCATGCGCTGATGGTGCTGGTGTTCATCCTTGCTCTGGGCAAGATGGTGGGCGAGACCTTTGGCAATATCGCGGTGCTGGTGATCTTTGTGGTCTCGACACTGGCGGGATCGCTCGGTTTTGCGCTGGTGCTCAATTCCGCCACCCCGCTTCTGGGTGCTTATCCGGCGGCTTACGGATTTATCGGAGCCTATACGTTCATTCTCTGGCTTGGTCTCGGGCAGTTGCATGAAAACCGGCTGCGGGCCTTTACGCTCATCGGCTTTCTGATGGGGCTGCAACTGGTCTACGGGCTGTTGTTTGGCGGCTCTGCGGATTGGATCGCGGATCTGTCGGGTTTTGTGGCCGGATTTGTCGTGGCCGGACTTCTGGTGCCGGGGGCAATCGAGCGGATCGTCATGCGTTTGCGGCGGCGGTGAGGCTGGCCGCGCGGCCGCGTCAAGCGGGCGGCAGTTGCCGCCCGTGGTCTATCGGCCGCGGCGCATCGAGCCTTTCAATTCGGCCATCCGCACGGCTCCGATCAGATGTGCGATGGTGAAATAGCCGACGATCCCGATTGCGACGAGCAAGAGCGTGCCCAAACCCCGTGACAGCGCGAAGACCGGAGACAGGGCGCTCTCAGAGCCCCAGAGCAATGCGCCCATCAGCAGGGATGCGATCAGGATGCGCGGAGCGCGGCGGAGGAGGCGCGCGTCTGTGCGCACGTCTTCGCCCATCGCCTTTTTCCCGACCCACAAAAGCGCAACCATGCCCCATGCCGCGACGGTCGTTGCGACAGCGGCGGCCAGATAGCCGATGAAAAAGGACAGACCGACCGCGACCAAAGCATTGATGATCATGGCGTAAATGGCAAAGCGGAACGGGGTTTTCGTGTCTTCGCGCGCAAAATAGAGCGGTTGCAGAACTTTTTGCATCACGAAGGCCGGAAGCCCCAGACCATAGATCATCACTGCCAACGCGGTTTTTTGCGTGTCCTCCGGCGTGAAGGCACCGCGTTGGAACAGGAAGGAAATCAGCTGCTCCGGAATGACCACAAGCGCCACGGCGGCGGGCACGGTCAGCAAAAGCGCAAATTCGCAGGCGCGGTTGTAGGCGTCGCGTGCGCCTTGCCCGTCACCCGCCTGAAGGCGGCGCGACAGATCGGGCAAGAGCACAATGCCGATGGCGATGGCGACCACGCCCAAGGGCAGTTGATACAGACGGTCGGCAAGGTTCAGATATTGCAGCGCACCTTCTTGCGAAAACGAGGCGACCTGACGACCGACGAGCAGGTTGATCTGGACGACACCGCCAGCCAGCGCGGCCGGACCGGCGAGGATCAGGAGGCTTTTGATTTCGGGCGTCAGACGCGGCAGGTGTGGACGCAGGTTGAAACCGGCTTTCGCCGCAGCGATCCAGACCACGGCAAGCTGGGCAATCCCCGCAAGAGGAACAGCCCAGATCAGCGCACGTTCGACCGGCAAGCCGAGCTTGGCCGCGCCGATCATCGCCACTGAGAGCACGACATTCAAAAGCACAGGTGCGGCGGCTGCGGCGGCAAAACGTCCGGTGGCGTTCAAAATGCCGGAGAACAAAGCGCCCAAGGAAATGAACAACACATAGGGAAAGGCGATGCGTCCGAACCCGACGGCGAGATCAAACCGCTCGTCCCCGATGAGACCCGCCGCCATGATGGTCACCAGCGCGGGCATGAACAGCGTGGCCAGAAGCGTCAGCGCGATCAACGCCGTAGCAAGCATTGAAAGCGTATCCTCGGCAAAGCGTTTGGCGTCATCGCCAGCTTCGACTTTTTTGGAGAACATCGGCACAAAGGCCACGTTCAACGTGCCTTCCGCGAAGAAGCGCCGAAACATATTGGGCAGGGAAAAGGCGACTGCAAAGGCTTCGGCAACAGGCCCTGCGCCGAAAAACGCCGCGATCAGCGCGTCGCGGACAAAGCCCAGAACGCGGCTCATCAGGGTCCAGCCGCCCACCGTGACAAAGCCTTTGACAAGGCGGACGGGCTTCATTGCGCCTGCGCCCGTTTCGCGCCCGCCACGATGGAGGTCCGCAGTTTTTTCTCAAGCGCGCGTTGCTTGCTCTCGGAATGGATTTTCATGCCGAACATATCTTTGACGTAGAAGGAGTCGACAACCTGCGCCCCGTAGGTCGCGATCTGGGCGGAGACGATGGAGATGTTGTTCTCCGCCAGCACCCGCGTGAGATCATACAAAAGGCCGGGACGGTCGCGGGTGTCCACTTCGATGATGGTGAAAATCTCCGAGCCTTCGTTGTCGAAAATGATCGAGGTCGGGACGTTGAACTTGCTTTCGCGTTTCTTGATCTTGTCGCGGGTTTCCAGCGCGTCTTTGGCGGCGACCTTGCCGCGCAGGATTTTGTCGATCATCTGGCGCAAACGCGGGAGGCGGCCTTCCTCGAACGGGTTGCCGTCATTGTCCTGAATCCAGAACACGGCGGTGGCAAACCCGTCTTTGGAGGTGAAGGTGCGGGCATCCACCACATTGGCCCCGACAAGCGCCAGTGCGCCTGCGAGGCGCGAGAAAATCCCGTGGTGGTCGGTGAGCGCGAAACAGGCACGTGTGGCGTCGCGATCTTCGTCCTGATGCAGGTCGATGCGGATTTCGTCCGGCTGGATGTCCTTGAGCAGATGCGCGAAAATCTCGTGCGTGGCAAAGGGCAGCCCCTGCCAATAGGTGCTGTAGTGACGTTGCAACTCGCGGCGCTTGTCGGAGGCGTTCCAGTCCTTGAGACGGGCGCGCAGCTCTTTTTTCGCCTCGCCTTCGCGGGCGTCTCGGTTGACCTCTTCCAGCCCGTGTTCGAGCGCATAAGCGGTCTGGGCGTGCAGATTGCGGATCAGCGTCGCTTTCCAGTTGTTCCAGACATCGGGCCCGACGCCGCGAATGTCGCAGACGGTCAGAACCGTCAGCAGATCAAGCCGTTCGCGGGTCTTTACCGCTTTGGCAAAGTCGCGCACGGTGCGCGGGTCGGAAATGTCACGTTTCTGGGCAATGTCCGACATCAACAGGTGATAGCGCACCAACCATTCCACCGTTTCGCATTCCGAAGGCTTCAGGCCAAGGCGCGGCGCGACCCGACGCGCGATCTGGGCGCCGATCACGGAGTGGTCCTCGACCCGCCCCTTGCCGATGTCATGCAGAAGCAGCGCGACATAAAGCACCTTACGGTTGACGCCGGTCTTCATGATGCTGGTGGTCAGTGGCAGGGGATCTTCCAATTCTTCCCGCTCGATTTGCGCGAGGTTGGAGATCACCTGAATCGTATGCTCGTCGACCGTGTAGCTGTGATACATATTGAACTGCATCATTGCCACGATGTGTTGAAACTCCGGAATAAACGCCCCAAGCACGCCCAGCTCGTTCATCCGGCGCAGCGCACGTTCGGGGTTGCCGTGTTTGAGCAAGAGGTCGAGGAAAATCCGCCGTGCTTCCGGTGCGTTGCGCATCTCGTTGTCGATCATGTCGAGATTGGCCGAGATCAGCCGCATCACATCGGGATGTAACAGATAACCGGTGCGCAGAGCGTCCTCGAACACGCGCAACAGGTTCAGCTTGTCGGAGAGAAACGCTTTGCGGTCGCGGGTGTTGAGGCGGTTGTGAACGATCTCGTATTGATCGCCCACCTTGCGGCGGCGTTTTAGCAGACGTTGCAGCGCGGGTTCCTGTTTGACGTGTCGGGCCTCAAGCGAGGTCAGGAAAATCCGTGTCAATTCGCCCACGCGGGTGGCATGCAGGAAGTAGTTCTGCATGAAATGCTCGACCCCGCGCCGACCCGAATGGTCGAAATATCCCAACCGGTCCGCCACCTCGACCTGCATGTCAAAGGTCAGCTGGTCCATCGGTCGTCCGGCAATCAGATGCAGCGCATTGCGTGTGGCATGGAGGAAGGTCTCGGCCTCGTCAAACTGGCGGTATTCGTCTTGGGTAAAGACACCGGCTTTGACAAGATCGGAAGGATGGCTGACTCCGTGCACATATTTCGCGATCCAGAACAGCGTGTGCAAGTCGCGCAGACCGCCTTTGCCCTCTTTGATATTGGGTTCGACAACATAACGCTGCCCGCCCTGTCTGCGGTGCCGTGCGGCACGTTCTTCGAGCTTGGCCTCGATAAATTCGCGGGCGGTGTTCTGGAACAGTTCGTCGCGCAGTCTTTCCTGCAATTCCGTGGCCAGCGCGCGGTTGCCGCTCAGGAACCGGATTTCCAGCATGGCGGTGCGGATGGTGAAATCCTCTTTGCCCAGCCGGATGCAGTCGCGGATCGTGCGGGTAGAATGGCCCACCTTCAGGTGCAGGTCCCAGAACATGTAGAGCATGCTCTCGACCACGCTTTCGATCCAGCCGTTGATCTTGTGCGGAGCGAGAAACAGAAGATCGACATCGGAATAGGGCGACATTTCCCCGCGCCCGTATCCGCCCACCGCCAGAACGGCAATCCGTTCGCCCTCTGTCGGGTTGGGGTTGGGATGCAGCTTTGTCATCGCGGTGAACAGCACTGTCGTCACAATGCAATCCGTGAGCCACGCATAGGCCCGCAGCGCCGGTCGGGCATTGCGCGGAGCGTCGGTCATGGCGCTTGCGATGGCGGCGCGGCCCTGCTTTTGTGCGTCATTCAGGACAGCAACGGTGGCCTTTCTGATCTCCGCAGGAGAGGCCGCCTTTGACCAAGCCTCCTCCAGTGCCGTGGCAACGGAGGAGACGTCAAAGATGGCATCTTGTGCGCAGATGAATGTGCCCGAAGGCGCAGGAAGAAAGGCGGAAAGGGCCGGAAGGTCAGTATCCGGCGCCGCGGAAGGCTCTTGGGGCAGGGTCAATCTCGATTACCTGATTGTTCTGAATGGTCGCGATGGAGAGGCCGCGTTGGTTGGTTCCGTCAGGCAGAAGGCGGAAGATACCGTTGACGCCGACAAAGCCGGAGCCACGGGTCAGACCTTGTGCCGTCAGGGCGTTCTGGTTTCCGGCTTTCACCAAGGCTCCGATGGCCGCGATGCCATCATAGGCCAGCCCTGCAAGCGCATGGGGTGCCTGACCGTATTTGGCGGAATAATGCGCGGAGAAATTGCTTGTGAGCTGTTGGTCAGGAATGGCAAACCAGCTGTCCTGAAGCCCCGGAAGACTCATCGCAGAGGCCGGTACGTTCCAGCGTTGCAACCCGATATATTGCGGCGAGGGCGATTTGATGCCGTTTTCGGGCAGCATCTGCGCCAGAAGCGGCATGGCCCCGTCGTTGCCGGAGGTGAAGAAAATCGCATCGGCATTGGAGTTGCGTGCGGCTGTGGCAATCGGGCGGATGGCCTGAATGACGCCTTGCTGACTCAACTCGAAGCTCTGCGTGGCCGCGAGCGTGGCCCCTTGGCGGTTGATCGCGGTTTTGATCGCCGCAGCGCCTGCGTTTTCTGCGGGGCTATCACCATTCACGACCATGATCCGGCCTTTGCCATTGGCGCGGGCATAGGCCACCAGCCGATCTGCTGTGTTCTGGAAGGTCGGCCCGAGGATAAAGACGTTGCCGCCTGCCACATCGGGGTTGTTGGAGAAGGACAGCACGTTGATACCCGCATTGGCTGCCGGAATCCCTGCGAGTTTTGCGGCACCGCCATAGACCGGCCCGAGGATAACCTTGGCGCCGTCTTTCACCGCCTGACTTGCTGCGGCAGAGGCACGTTCGGCTTGGCCCCCTGTCGGATAGACGCGCAGGTCAATGGTGGCACCATCGAGATCCGCCATGGCAAGACGCGCGGCGTTCTCAAGCGATTGCGCCATCGCGACATCGCCGGTCTGTTGCGATTCGTATGGCACCAGTAGGGCGACAGGAACAGGTTTGGATGTGTTGATCGTCGGACCGCCGCCAACAGGAAGGGCGCCAGGATCACACGCGGCGAGGGAAAAAAGGGACAGACCGAGCACAAATCGGGTGAGTGACTTGCGGGCGGCACGAAGAACAGCGAACATAGGTAAACCTCACTCCTGACGGCAATGGCGCAACACAGATGGTCACGCAAACTTGCGGGCAGACTATGCGAGACGCTTCAAAGAGTAAACGCTGCAAAGATCAGAGATCACATTGACATATCAAACCAAGCCGCTTTCTGCCGGCCTTCATTTTCTCGCCACCCCCATCGGCAATGCCCGCGACATCACCTTGCGGGCTCTCGATATTCTTGCCTCGGCGGATGTGCTGGCCGCAGAAGACACGCGCTCCCTGCGCAAATTGATGGATATTCACGGTGTGCCCCTCAACGGGCGGCACATTTACCCCTATCACGACCACAATGGCGGTCAGATGCGCCCGCGCCTGATTGAGCTCATGGAAGAGGGCAAATCGGTCGCCTACGCATCGGAAGCCGGCACGCCTCTGGTCGCCGATCCGGGGTTTGCCCTGTGCCGTGAGGCGCTTTCGCGTGATATTGCGGTCACCTCAGCCCCCGGTCCCTCCGCGATGATTGCGGCCCTCACCATCTCTGGTCTGCCGTCGGACCGGTTCCTCTTTGCCGGTTTCCCCCCCTCATCCCAAGGCGCGCGGCTCAAGTTTTTCAGCTCGTTTGCGAGCGTGCCTGCGACGCTGGGATTTTACGAAAGCCCGAAACGCGTTCACCGAACATTAGGAGAATTGTGCGATACCTTGGGAGAAACACGTCAGGCGGCCCTGTGTCGGGAGTTGACGAAACGTTTCGAGGAGGTGCGGAAAGGAACGCTGAGAGAGCTGGAAGAAAGCCTGCGCGATGCGCCGGTCAAAGGCGAGATCGTGCTTTTGATTGATCGGGCAGAGCGCGTTGAAGTTTCCGAGGCGGATCTGGAGACGGCTCTGGCGGAGGCTTTAGAGGCGATGACGGTTAAAGACGCGGCGGCAGAGGTGGCTGCCCGTTATGGATTAAAAAAACGGGACGTGTATCAGATGGCCTTGGCCATGAAGGCGGGCTGATACGCATGAATGTGTGAGAAAGGCGTAAGATGCCGCTGGATTTTGTGTCGGATACGGATGCCGCTCTACGCAAGGAGCGTGGGCGGAAAGCCTATGATTTCGGATTGAGTGCGGAGGCTTCTGTTGCGCGTCTGTATCAATCGCGAGGGTTTGACTTGCTCGAAGAACGGTGGCGCGGTCGCGCTGGCGAGATTGATCTGATTTTCCGGAAGGGCGGGGAAATCGTTTTTGTCGAAGTGAAAGCCTCGAAATCTTTCGCCAGAGCAGCAACGCATCTGAGTGCGAAACAAATGGTGCGGCTTTGTGCCAGTGCCGAAGACTATATCGGCCGTCTGCCCAAGGGTTTGTTGACACCCATGCGGATTGATCTGGCCTTGGTTGACGGAGCCGGACAGGTCGAAATCCTTGAAAATGCGCTTATGCTGTAGAGGCAAGCGGGTGCTTGTGCCTACATGCACAAGACATTCCCATTGAATGCGCCGCAGGGCTGGTCCATCTAAGAGGAAACCAGTTTCGGGAGATGAGCCTTTTGTCTAACCTAGCCTCGACCAACACACCCTTGAAAGTCGCGATCCAGATGGACCCGATCGGTCCGATTGATATCAATGGCGACAGCACGTTCCGGATCATGGAAGAGGCGCAAAAGCGCGGCCATGAGCTTTTTTATTACACGCCGGAACACTTGGCCTATCAGGAAGGCCGCGTCACCGCACGCGGATGGCCCGTCGAGGTGCGGCGTGTCGAAGGGGATCATTACAGTTTGGGCGAAATGACCGAGGTCGATCTGTCGGACTACGATGTGGTCTGGCTGCGTCAGGATCCGCCTTTCGATATGGGATATATCACCACCACACATTTGCTGGATATGATCACGCCGGGCACTTTGGTGGTGAATGATCCGTTCTGGGTGCGCAACTATCCCGAAAAGCTTCTGGTCCTGACCTTTCCGGACCTGACGCCGCCTACGGCTATTGCCCGCGATCTTGAGACCATTCGGTCGTTTAAGGCCAAGCATGGTGATATCATTCTTAAACCTCTTTACGGCAATGGTGGTGCGGGTGTTTTTCGGCTCGATCCGAATGATCGGAACCTGTCCTCCTTGCACGAATTGTTCACCGGCATGTCCCGTGAGCCTATGATTGTGCAGAAATTCCTGCCCGATGTGTCCAATGGCGACAAGCGGGTGATCTTGGTCGACGGGGAACCTGTGGGGGCGATCAACCGTGTGCCGCAAGCGGGAGAGACCCGTTCGAACATGCATGTCGGGGGGCGTCCCGAAAAAATCGGACTGTCGGCGCGGGATTTGGAAATCTGTGCGCACATCGGGCCGCTTTTGAAAGAAAAGGGACAGATTTTTGTCGGCATTGACGTGATTGGCGACTACCTGACCGAGATCAATGTGACCTCACCCACGGGCATTCAGGAGCTTGAACGTTTTGACGGGACCAACACGGCCGAGTTGATCTGGAAAGCAATCGAGGCCAAACGCGCATGAGTCTCAGGATGCGGCTTCTTGCCGGGGCGCTGAGCCCCGTCGTGCGGGCCGCGTTTACCCATGCGCAAAACCCTGTTCCCTTGCGCGAGGGCGTGGATTGGGCGGCGAAACTGACCCTGCCGGTTCAGCTTTCCGCCGAGGTCACCCATGATGCTCTTGGGTTGCCGGGTATGTGGATTTGCCCGCCCGAATGTGACGAGAGCAAGGTGATCCTGTTCTTTCACGGAGGCGGCTACATCGCCGGAAGCCCGCAGACACACAAACGGCTGGCCTCGCGCTTGGCGCAGCTGGCCCACCGTCCCGTTTACCTGCCGGCCTACAGGCTTGCACCGGAACATCCTTTGCCCGCAGCTTTCGAAGATGCTCTGGCGGTGTGGGAGGTGCTCATCGCTGCGGGGTATCGTCCGAAAGATATCAGTATTGGGGGCGACAGTGCCGGAGGTGGTCTGGGTTTGACGCTTTTGGCGGAACTCTGCCAGAGAGGGACGCCGCCTGCGGGAGCCTTCGGGTGGTCGCCCTTCACCGATCTGACGCTTTCCAGCCTCTCTTTCGAGACCAATGCGGAGCGCGATCATTTCTTTCCGCCGGAACGCGCACGTGACCTGACGGCGATGATTCTGGGGGAAAGTTCTCCGACGGACCCGCATGTCTCGCCGATTTTCGCGCAATTTCCAAACTGCCCGCCGGTGCTTTTGCAGGCGTCGGATTGCGAGATTTTGCGCGATGATTCCGTGCGTCTGGCAGAGCACTTGCGCGCACAGGGGGCGGAGGTCACCCTCAGCCTCACCAAAGATGCGCCCCATGTCTGGCAGATGTTCGACGGATTTTTCCCGGAGGCGCGTCAGGCGATTGCGGAGACGGCAGAGTTTCTGCGCGCTCTCAATTGAGCACGCCGGAGACCACACGATAGCTCAAAGCCTCAGCCAGATGCGGGCGGCGGATGTGCTCTTCACCGGCCAGATCGGCAATGGTGCGGGCGACGCGCAAAACACGATGATAGCCCCGCGCCGAAAGCCCGAGCCTTTCGGCAGCTTTGGTCAAAATCTCGCGCCCCTCGGCATCGGGAGCGGCGACATCTTCGAGCATTTTTCCTTCGATCTGGGCATTGGTGCGAAACCCGCTTCCGTTATAACGTTCGCTCTGAAGCGCACGGGCTTGGGCGACGCGGGCGGCGACCGTGGCGGAACTGTCGCCGGATTGTGGCAGGTCAAGGTCCTGAAATTGGACGGGCGGCATCTCGATGCGCAAATCGAAACGATCCATCAATGGGCCGGAGATGCGGCCAAGATAGTCCTCGCCGCAGAGCGGAACCTTCGCACAGGCCCGCGCCGGATCGGGCAGGTAGCCGCATTTGCACGGGTTCGCCGCCGCCACCAACATGAACCGAGCCGGATAGCGCATATGTGCGTTGGCGCGGGCGACCATGACTTCGCCGGTTTCGATGGGCTGTCGCAGCGTTTCCAACACGGGGCGCGGAAACTCGGGAAGCTCGTCGAGGAAGAGCACACCATTGTGCGACAGGGAGATTTCGCCGGGCTGCGCGCCACGCCCGCCGCCAACGATTGCGGCCATAGACGCGGTGTGATGCGGTTCACGAAACGGGCGCGCGCGGGAAATGCCGCCTTCGTCCAGAAGGCCGGCGAGGGAATGGATGATCGAGGTCTCCAGCGCCTCTTGCGCCGACAGAGGCGGCAGGATCGTGGGCAGGCGGGCGGCGAGCATGGATTTGCCGGAGCCGGGCGTGCCGACCATAAACAGGTGATGCCCGCCCGCCGCGGCGATCTCCAGTGCGCGTTTGGCCTTTTCCTGCCCCTTTACATCGCGCAGGTCTTTCTGATGGGTGGGCAGGGAGATTTCTCCCGGATGTGCTTCGTGTAGCGGGCGGTCGCCGGTGAAGTGACGCAAAAGCTGTGCGAGGTTTTTTGCGCCATAGACCGGTGTGGCACCCACCCAAGCGGCTTCTGTTCCGCAGGCTTCGGGACAGGCCAGAACGCAGTCCAGTTCGGCGGCCTTGAGAGCGGCAGGGAGAGCGCCGTTGACCGGCACGAGCGACCCGTCGAGCGCCAGTTCGCCCAGCGACAGGGTTTCTGCGGCCTTGCTTTCGGGAATCAATCCTGTTGCAGCAAGGATCGCCAGTGCGATCGGGAGATCGAAATGCGATCCGATTTTCGGCAGGTCGGCGGGCGAAAGGTTGATCACCAACTTCTTGGACGGCAGGGCGATCTGCATGGCGGCCAGTGCGGCGCGGACCCGTTCGCGGGCTTCCGAGACGGCTTTGTCCGGCAGCCCGACGATGGTGAAACTCGGCAATCCGGGGGCAATGGCGCATTGAACCTCAACCGTGCGGGCTTCGATGCCTTCGAAGGCGACGGAAAAGGTCCGTGCGACCATGTGACGGGACTCCGGTGTCTGAATAGCCAATGTCCATCGGTCTAGCGCAGACGTGGTTAGGAAATGGTTAACGCCTCATGGGTTTGCGTAAACGGGATCACATGGTTTAACGCGGGCAATTCGTATTTCGGGCGTCTTAAATCAATATTTGTGATTGATTTGCGAACAAGACCAAGGCCCCGAAACCCCCTCCGGACAGTTGATCCGCGTACATGACAAAGGGTCAATCCGGTGGGCGAAGGCTTCATAGGCCGTGCAGGACAGGGCCTTTTGCAGCAGCGCGAGGATCACGCCCATATGGGCCACGATCACGGTTTCACCCGACAGAGCGCCCACGCCAGCGTGAACCCGCGCCGAGAAACTGTTCCAGCTTTCACCACCGGGGGGCGCGGTGTCGCCGGGTGTTTCAAAAACCTGCCGCGCGAGATCGCCGTCGCGGGCTTCGATCTCTGACCAACTGAGCATTTCCCACGCGCCGAAATGGGTTTCCCGCAAGCGGTGATCATGGGGCAGGCGCGGGCGATGTGCTTGTATGGCATTGGCAGTTTCTACCGCACGGCTGAGATCGGAGGAGACCACAGGGACATCGGGCAATGCGGCTTCAAGGCGTGAAATTGCTTGCTGGTCGGACAGATCTGCGGGGAGGTCCGTCCAGCCGACAAAGGTTTTCGCATGGGTCGGGCCATGCCGGATCAACCACAGGTGGCTCATGAGAGCCCTGCCGGAAGATTGCCTTTGAGCGCAAAGGGAAGGCCGGCCATGACGCCGATCACCGTGTCGGCTTGGGCGGCGAGGCGTCGGTTCAGATCGCCTTGAGCGATGCGAAACCGGCGGGCAAGCGCGTTTTCGGGAACGACGCCGAGTCCCGTTTCGTTTGAGACGACCACCACCTCTGCGGGGCTCGATTGGATCGCGTCGAGCAGGGCGTCTGTCTCACGAGACAGGTCGTGATCCGCCAGAAGGTGGTTGGTGAGCCACATGGTTGCGCAGTCGAAAAGAAGAATCTCGCCGGCTTTCCGGTCCGAAATGACATGGGCGGCCTCCAGAGGCTCTTCAATTGTGCACCAGTCATCCCCGCGTTTTGTGCGATGTTGCGCAGCCTTTGTGCGCATTTCCTGATCGAGACACTCCGCGCTGGCCAGGTAAACCTTCCGCAACATACTGTTTACACATAGTTTTTCGGCTATGTCCGACTTGCCGGAAGATGCCCCCCCAAGCACGACTGTCATATTCGCGCACATGAACGTGAAACCCATTTCTGATCTGAAGCGTTAGTCTTTTCGTAACAGGAGTAGCCACAGCTCGCAAATGACTGTCACGGACGTGTTCTATGGATGCGTCGTGAGGTTGGAGCCAAAGCGAAGAACTCTCAGGAGGTGATATTATGGCACTCGATATGACTGCATCTGACAATGCCCTGCCAAGGCGGGCGATGAAGGCGGAAATGCTTGATCTGGAGACGGAGCAGGCGCTGGCACGGGCGTGGCGGGATCACGGGGACGAGGCGGCGCTGCACCGTCTTGTGACCGCCTATATGCGCTTGGCAATTTCCATGGCGGCCAAGTTCAAACGCTATGGCGCGCCGATGAGCGATCTTATTCAGGAGGCGGGTCTGGGCCTTATGAAAGCTGCCGAAAAATTCGATCCGGATCGTGGCGTGCGCTTTTCGACCTATGCTGTGTGGTGGATCAAGGCCTCCATTCAGGACTATGTGATGCGCAACTGGTCACTGGTGCGTACGGGGTCGACCTCGGCGCAGAAATCCCTGTTCTTCAACATGCGCCGCGTGCAGGCCCGTCTTGAACGCGAAGCCTCCGCGCAAGGTGAAGCGCTGGATCATGACCAGCTTTTGCAGATGATCGCGATGGATCTGGGTGTGCCGCTGCGGGATGTCGAAGTGATGGACGGGCGTCTTTCCGGTTCGGACTTTTCGCTCAATGCGCAGCAATCCGGTGAGGATGAAGGGCGCGAATGGATCGACACGCTGGCCGATGAGGGCGCAACCACGGCGGAGATGGTGGGCGAGGCCCATGATCAGGCGCAGCTCAAAACATGGATTTTCGACGCGATGGATCATCTGAGCGAGCGGGAGCGGTTTATCGTGAAGTCGCGCAAGCTCACGGACGAGCCGCGCACGCTGGAGAGCCTTGGTGACGAGTTGTCGTTGTCGAAAGAACGGGTGCGGCAACTCGAAGCAGCCGCTTTGCAAAAAATGCGGATATCTCTTGAAACCAACGGCGGGGATGTGCAGCAGTTCTTTGCATGAATTACAGTTTTGCACTTGCGGTCCTTCTGGCCGCTGGCCCCGCTTTTTCGGACCAGATTACGCCGGATGCGTTTGCCGCGCTGCCATCGGCGGATGTGGTTATTCTGGGGGAGACCCATGACAATCCGACCCAGCACGCGCATCAGGCCCGTGCGGTAGAGGCGCTTGCCCCGGCCGCGCTGGTGTTCGAGATGCTGACACCGGAACAGGCGGCGAAGGTGACACCGGACCTGCGCAGGGATGCGGAGGTTTTGGCCGAGGTGTTGGACTGGGACAGTTCCGGCTGGCCGGATTTCTCGATGTATGCGCCGATTTTTGTGGCCAGCACGGCGCCGATCTATGGCGCGGCTCTTCCGCGTGACGAGGTGCGGCGCGCGTTCTCGGAGGGGGCAGCGATTGTGTTTGGCGCTGAGGCGGATAACTATGGTTTGACCACACCGCTGCCCGAAGAGATGCAAGAAGAGCGTGCACAGATGCAGTTTGAAGCGCATTGCGAAGCTATGCCTATTGAGATGATGGCGGGGATGGTCGAGGCGCAAAGGCTGCGCGATGCGGCCTTTTCAAGAGTGGCGTTGCAAGCCCTGGAGGAAACCGGCGGCCCTGTCGTCGTCATTGCGGGCAATGGCCATGCTCGCAGCGATTGGGGGATGCCCGCTGTGCTCGCACAGGCCGCACCAGATGTGACGGTTCTCTCTGTCGGCCAGTTGGAAGCATCGCCCGATGAGGCCCCACCTTATGACGTCTGGCTTGTGACCGAGCCTGCAGAGCGCGGTGATCCCTGTGCGGGTTTTGCCAAAGCGGCCACGGACTGATCCGGCCATTGTTTCGCCCTGCGCCTTGGCTTAAACCGATCCTTGTGGACAGGCGCGAGAGCCAGGGAGAGCGGACATGCTGAACGGAAAATCCATTCTGCTGATTATCGGAGGCGGCATTGCGGCGTTCAAATCGCTCGACCTGATCCGACGGCTGCGTGAAGAGGGTGTGCGTGTCGTGCCCGTGCTGACCAAAGCCGCCGAAGAATTCGTGACGCCTTTGTCCGTGTCGGCCCTGTCCGCCGAGAAAGTGTATCGTGACCTCTTCAATCTGACGGATGAGGCGGAGATGGGGCACATCGAACTGTCCCGCGCCGCTGATCTGGTTGTTGTGTCCCCTGCCACCGCCGACCTTTTGGGCAAGATGGCGGGCGGGCTGGCCAATGATCTTGCATCCACCTTGCTGATGGCCACTGATACACCGGTCCTTGTTGCGCCCGCGATGAATGTCCGGATGTGGCAACACCCTGCCTGTCAGCGCAATGTGGCAACCCTTAAAGAAGACGGCGTGCTTTTCGTCGGCCCCGAAGAGGGCAGCATGGCCTGCGGCGAGTTCGGGCCGGGGCGTTTGTCCGAAACGCCAGATATCATTGCCGCCATCCGCCGCGCACTCACCGACGGGCCTTTGACGGGTAAACATGTTCTTGTCACATCCGGCCCGACCCACGAGCCGATTGATCCCGTGCGCTATATCGCGAACCGGTCGTCCGGCGCGCAAGGGACTGCGATTGCCGTGGCCCTGCGGGATCTGGGCGCGGATGTGAGCTTTGTCACCGGTCCGGCCGATGTGCCCGCTCCCTCCGGTGTGCGGGTGATCCCTGTGCAAACCGCTCGCGACATGCAAGCCGCCGTCGAGAAGGCTTTGCCCGCTGATGTGGCTGTCTTTGCCGCCGCTGTGGCCGATTGGCGCGTGGCCTCGCAAAGCGGGTCGAAGATCAAGAAACAACAAGGCAAGCTGCCGGTGCTGGAATTTTCCGAAAATCCCGACATTCTGGCAGGGGTGAGCCAGATGTCGGAGGGGCGTCCGCGTCTTGTCGTTGGGTTTGCAGCGGAGACGGATGATGTGATTACCCATGCCACGGCAAAGCGTGCGCGTAAGGGCTGTGACTGGATTGTGGCCAATGACGTGTCTCCGGACACCGGAATCATGGGCGGCACAGAGAATGCCGTGACCTTGATTTCTGAACGTGGTGCGGAGGAGTGGCCGCGGATGGGCAAAGATGAAGTGGCACAACAGTTGGCGCACCGGATCGTGGATTATCTGGCGAAGAAATGAGTATTTGGGCCATCAGAAAGCCCCGCTTTGACAAGAATATGGAAGAGACATGAGCGTAGAGATCAAAATTCAATGGCTCGACGGGGCTGACCCCGAGATCAAACTGCCGTCCTATGAAACGGCCCATGCGGCGGGCGGCGATGTGCGGGCGAATTTCCCGCCGGAGATGCGTGCGGAAGGGGTCACGCTTGAACCGGGCGCGCGGGCGCTGATCCCGACGGGGTTTGCGATGGAAATTCCCGCAGGCTACGAGGTGCAGGTGCGGCCGCGTTCCGGTCTCGCGCTCAAACACGGGATTTCTTTGGCCAATACGCCCGGAACGATTGACGCCGATTACCGCGGGCCGGTGGGCATTATTCTGATCAACCACGGTCAGGAGCCGTTTCATGTCACGCATGGCGAGCGCATCGGCCAGATGATCGTCGCGCCTGTGGTGCAGGGGGCATATTCGGTGGTGGAGAGCCTGACGGACACCGCGCGCGGTGCCGGGGGCTTTGGCTCGACCGGACGGAAATGAGCTATTTTCTGATCATTGCAGCAGTGCTTTGGGGCATCGGTCGGTTGACCGGTGCACCCAAACGGGCGCGTTGGGCGATGATCGGGGTGCTTTATCTTGGTGTGCTTCTGACCATTGCCGTGCTGCCGGAGGGACATGCGCTGCGGGCAAGCCTTGGCGGGAGTTTGGGTGAATGGCTTTTGATCGGTGCTGCCGCGCTGATTGTTCTTGTCTATCGTGCAGGGCTTGCCCGTCTGCGGCGTAAAGTGAAGGTGGTTGAGCCTCCGGCGCAGGAAGGTGCGTTTCGCCCCGCCGAACTGGATCGCTACATGCGGCATATACTGTTGCGGGAGATCGGCGGGCCGGGGCAGAAAAAGCTCAAAGACGCCAAGGTTCTGGTGATCGGGGCCGGAGGGCTTGGTGCGCCTGTGCTGCAATACCTTGCGGCTTCGGGGGTCGGGGTTATCGGGGTGATTGATCCGGATGTGGTGGAGTCCTCGAACCTGCAACGTCAGGTGATCCACACGGACGATCGGATCGGTGTGCCCAAGGTGTTCTCCGCCGCCGAGGCGATGCAGGCACAGAACCCGTTCATCGAGGTGCGCCCCTATCATCGCGCTTTTGACGAAAGCTCCATGGATATGGTGGCCGAATATGATCTTGTGCTCGACGGGACGGATAATTTCGACACGCGTTATCTGGCCAATCGGGCATGTGTGATCCACGGCAAGCCTTTGGTCGCAGCCGCGATCACGCAATGGGAAGGTCAAATCAGCACATATAAACCCCATGAAGGTGGCCCCTGTTATCAATGTGTGTTCCCCAAGCGTCCTGCCGAGGGCATGATTCCCAGTTGCGCCGAAGCCGGTGTGGCGGCCCCCTTGCCGGGGATTTTGGGCACGATGATGGCGATGGAAGCGGTGAAAGAAATCACGGGCGCGGGGCAGGGGCTCAAGGGGCGTCTCGTCATTCACGATGCGCTCTATGCCGAGACCCGCAGCATCACAGTGAAGAGACGACCGGACTGCCCGATTTGCGGCGACGAAAGCGTTAATGGAAAAACCTGAGCGATGGGTTTTCGGAAAGAGCCGTGCAACAGTTTGATCTTGCCGAATTTCCTTCTCAATGCGTGACGCAATTCAAGCACGACGATCTTTAGCCCTTTTACTTGTCGAAGCGGAGGCATAGTTTTTGGGCAAAGGAGATCCTTATGACCAATCCCTATCTCGCCGAGTGGACGACCGAATTCAATTTGCCGCCTTTTGCCGATCTGACGGATGAGGATGTAAAGCCTGCCGTGGAGGCCGCCCTGTCCGAGGGCCGCGCTGCGATCAAAGCGATTGCGGACAATCCGGAAACGCCGACATTTGCCAATACGGTCGAAGCGCTGGAGAAAGCCGATGCGACCCTGTCGAAGGTTCTGGGAGCCTTCTACGGCATGGCGGGCGCGGATACGAATGACACGCGGGACGCTTTGATGCGGGAGTTTTCCCCGATGCTCTCCGCCTACAGTTCCGAAATCACTGCCAACGCGGCGCTGTTCCAGCGGATCGAGGCGCTGTGGCAGGATCGCGAAAACCTTGACCTCACAGACGAGCAACAGCGTGTTCTGATGCTCACCCGCCGCTCTTTCGTACGTTCGGGGGCAAAGCTCGAAGGTGCGGACAAGGACCGCATGGCGGAGATCAAATCACGCCTTGCCACGCTTGGCACCCAGTTCAGCCAGAACCTCTTGGCCGACGAGCGCGAATGGTTCATGGAGCTTTTGGAGGATGATCTCGAAGGCTTGCCGCAGTTCGTGGTAGATGCCGCACGTTCCGCAGGTGAGGAAAAAGGCGCGAAGGGGCCGGTGGTCACGCTGTCGCGCTCTTTGATTACGCCGTTTCTGCAATTTTCCCCACGCCGCGATTTGCGGGAAAAGGCTTTTCGCGCATGGGCGGCGCGAGGTGAGAATGGCAATGCCAATGACAATCGCGAGATTGCGCGTGAAATTCTCGAATTGCGCGAAGAACGGGCCAAGCTCTTGGGCTATGAAAACTTTGCGGCCTATAAGCTCGAAACCGAGATGGCCAAAACGCCGGAACATGTGCGCGATCTCTTGATGCGGGTCTGGGCGCCCGCAAAAGAGGCAGCGGAGCGCGATGCCGCGATCCTGTCCAAGATGATGGCCGAGGACGGAGTGAACGGGGATCTGGCACCTTGGGACTGGCGCTACTATTCCGAAAAACGGCGCAAGGCCGAACATGATCTCGATGAAGCGGAGTTGAAGCCCTATCTGCAACTCGACCGTATGATTGAAGCGGCGTTCACCTGTGCCAACCGCCTGTTCGGACTTGAGTTCGAACCGCTTGATGTCACGACCTATCATCCCGATGCACGCGCATGGAACGTGACGCGCAATGGCAAGCATATGGCCGTGTTCATCGGGGACTATTTCGCACGCGGTTCCAAACGCTCCGGTGCGTGGTGCACAGCCATGCGCAGCCAGCAAAAGCTTGAAGGCGACATCCGCCCGATTGTGCTCAATGTGTGCAATTTTGCCAAACCGTCGAAAGGTGAGGCCGCTTTGCTGTCTTATGATGATGCGCGCACCTTGTTCCATGAGTTCGGTCATGCGCTGCACCAGATGCTCTCCGACGTGACTTATGACTCGATTTCCGGCACGTCTGTTGCGCGGGATTTTGTCGAATTGCCCAGTCAGCTTTATGAACACTGGCTCGAAGTGCCCGAGGTGCTTGAAGAATTCGCGACACATGCCGAGACTGGCGCACCGATGCCGCGCGATATGCTGGAGCGCCTGCTCGCGGCCCAGACCTATGATCAGGGGTTTGCGACGGTGGAATATGTGTCCTCTGCGCTTGTCGATCTGGAGTTCCACGATGGTCCTGCCCCGAAAGACCCGATGAAGGCGCAGGCCGAAACACTGGCGAAAATCGGTATGCCGAAAGCGATCACCATGCGCCACGCCACGCCACATTTCGCGCATATTTTCTCCGGTGACGGATATAGCTCTGGCTACTACAGCTACATGTGGTCGGAAGTGATGGATGCGGATGCTTTCGAGGCTTTCGAGGAAACCTCACCTTTCGATCCGGTTATGGCAAAACGCCTTGAGGAGCACATCCTCTCGAAGGGCGGCTCCGAAGATGCCGAGGCGCTCTACACGGCGTTCCGTGGCCGGATGCCCGGTGTTGAGGCGCTGCTCAAGGGGCGGGGGCTTGTGGCCGCGGAGTGAGGCCGCGTTTCCTTTGTGGTAAAAATACTCAATCGCGAGGCGGTTTATCCGCCTCGTGCGCCACATCTTTATGCACGATCACATCTGCATTCGGATAGGCGGCCAGAATCCGACGCTTGAGACCGGCCGAAATTGCATGCGCCTCACGCAGGGTCTGGTCCCCGTCCACTTCGATATGGATGTTCACAAAGGGTTTCGAACCAGCCATCCGTGTTTTCAGGTCGTGATAGGCGTAGATGCCGGGCATTTCCTGCGCCATGGTTTCAATGGCGGCGATCATGTCAGGTGGGGCCGCGCGATCCATCAGCGCATCCCATGCGGATTTGCCGATATTCAACGCCCCCAATACCAAAAGGGCCGCTGCGACCAAGGCAACGATACTGTCGAGATGTTGAAACCCGAGCAGGGATGAGGCCAGAAGCGCAAAAATCGCGCCTATATTCGGGATGAGATCGCCCAGATAGTGCAGGCTGTCGGCGGAGACCACTTTCGAGCCGGTTTTGCGGGCGACATAGCGTTGCCAGAGCACCAGCGCAATGGTGGCTGCAATGGACAGCAGCATGACCGCGACGCCCGAACCTTCAGCGGTCATCTGGTGCGGGGTGGTGGCCAGCAAACGCCGCACGGCAGTGACGGCAATGACAGCGGCGGAGATCAGGATGAAGACGGATTGCGCAAGTGCGGCGAGGTCTTCGGCGGAGGTGTGGCCAAAGGTGTGGTCCTTGTCCGGCGGGCGCGCGGCGTAATAGATCGCCAGCAATCCGGCGCAGGCAATGAGCAGGTCAAGCGCACTGTCCGCCAGAGAGGCGGCAATCGACAGCGATCCGGTCACGCTCAGCGCCCAGATTTTTGCGATCACCAAAAGCGTCGCAACGCTGACAGAGGCGACCCCTGCCGAGATATTCAGATGTTTGTCCTGCATGGTTTGTCATGCCCCGAAACGCGGTGCTTAGTCCAGCATCAGCTTGTCGCAGATGCGCGACCATGCGCGGGCGACAAAATTATCCTTGGCGGTTTCAAGGCACTGACGCTCAAGAAACCAGTGAAAATAGCCTTCATAATCGAATTCTGCCATGGTCTGCGGGCCGAACTCGATCGCGGTTTTGAGATCCCCGACTGTGCGTGCGGTGAGCGTGGCGTGCCAGTAATCGGTCTTGCCACAGGTGATGACAGGTTTTTTCTGCATCAAAGCTTCGAAACCGGTCGAAGAATTCTGGGTTATGACCACGCGGGCGGCGGCAATCAGGTCGTGGATGGAGGCATCCGTAAGTTTGACATTCGGGTAGTCCTCGCAAATCCCGAGGATGCGCCGCCGCCCCTGTTTGCTTTGATGCGGATGGGGTTTGACATAGACAGGTGCATCGCTGTCGTAGCGCGCGGCCTCAGGGATGATTTGCTCAATGCTCAGGTATCGCGTGCCGGGCTTGCCGACTTCCGAAGGCTGGCACAGGATGGTCGCGGAAGACGGGGGTAAAGGCGATTCCAGACGCGGCTCTTGTGCGAATTTCGAGATGTTTTCCTGCAGCATATAGCTGGTCACGCCGTTGAAAAAATACTCGGCCGCCTCGCGCATGTCGGGATCGGAATGATAACGGGCAAACCGCAGCGAACTGTTGTGCCCGTATCCCAATTCGTCGAAATACCAGAAGCCCCAGATGTAGGAGGGGCAGGCATGCAAGATGGTCGGACCATACATGGCCGGTCCACCGACGATGATGTGGAAATGATCGGCATTCAAAAGCGCACGACCCGTTCGAGACCCGCCCTCGACCAGATAGGTCGTAAAGCCCTTTTCTTCGAGCTTGGGAAGCAGTTTGGTGAAGAAGTCATGCTGGCCTTGGGCAATGGACTCGTGCCAGTTGTCATAGCCGTGAATGACACAGGATTTCAGGCCGGCTGGAATGTTGCGGGCCGCGAGAGGGGATTTGATCTGATCCATCGGGACTTACTCCAGAACTTCATCCGGGCGCACCCCCCATAGCCCGTCTTTCAACACCCACCCCTTTTGGCCGTCCGCAGTGACCTTGCACCAGGACACATTGCATTCAAGTAACCGCAGAATCACGTTTTTCTCGGCTTGGGCGTTGAGACGTGAGGCGGGGTCGGGACGGGAAAACAGATCGACATTCTCTGCCGTGACCAGCGCGGTGCGGGCGCCGGTTATCAGCGAGTAATGCAACCATCCTGTTGCGCCTTCAACATCACGAACGCGACGCCAGTGGCCATATTCCGCGATGACTTCAAGCGGGTAGCCGCGGCGCACAAAGACCCAGTCGATACGATGCGACAGGGACGGCCCGCGCCGGACATTGGCCTTGTCGCTTTTCAATGAGACAAATCGGGGCAGCGGCAGGTTGGTGACCGAACCGCGTTTCGGCCCCTCTGCGGAAACACTGGCGGGAATGGCGACAAGAAGGCATAGCAAAACGGCCCTGAACAGGCCTTGCATGCCGGAAAATCGACCGCTGTTAACCATAACGCTCTCTAATCTGCTCACTGGCCTCTCACCGCCGACACCTTGTGTGATAACTCTCTGTGCGGCGATGGTTGTTTGTGCTGAGGTTCTTATCCTTTACGCCTTGCCGGGATGCAATGGAGTTTGCCAGTATAGGGGTGAAAAATAAAGAGGGAGGTTACGGCTATCATGAGAGAACGTCTCAAAGTCGTGGTGACACGCGCGTTGCCGGAACAGGTCGAAACCCGAATGAAAGAACTCTTTGATGTCGAACTCAATCCGACAGACGGGAAGATGGATCGGGAGGCCCTCGTCAAGGCAATGCAACGGGCGGATGTTCTGGTCCCGTGCATCACCGACCGGATCGATGCCGGCATGTTGGGGCAGGCGGGAGAGCGGCTCAAACTGATCGCGAACTATGGCGCGGGGGTGGATCATATCGACGTCCTCACTGCGCAGAACCGCGGGATTCTGGTGTCCAACACACCTGGTGTTGTGACCGAGGATACCGCCGATATGGCAATGGCGCTCATGCTGGCGGTCACGCGGCGGATTCCCGAAGGGCAGGTGGCTATGCAATCCGGTGTTTGGGAGGGCTGGGCCCCGACCGCATTTATGGGCATGCGCCTGACGGGCAAGCGTCTCGGTATTCTCGGAATGGGGCGGATCGGTCAGGCCGTAGCGCGCCGCGCACGCGCCTTTGGTATGTCGGTGCATTATCACAACCGCCGCCGCCTGCGCTCCGAGATTGAAGCGGATCTTGAGGCGACATGGTGGGACAGTCTCGACCAGATGCTCTCCCGCATTGATGTCCTGTCGATCCATTGCCCGCATACACCGGCGACCTTTCACCAGATCAATGCGCGGCGTTTAAAGCTGATGAAACCGACATCCGTGATCGTGAACACCTCTCGCGGAGAGGTGATTGACGAGAACGCCCTGACGCGCGGTCTGCGTGCCGGCGAGATCGGCGGCGCTGGACTGGATGTGTTCGAACGCGGCCACCAGATCAACCCGCGCTTGCGCGAACTGCCCAATGTGGTGCTCCTGCCGCATATGGGCTCCGCGACGGTCGAGGGGCGGATCGAGATGGGTGAGAAAGTGATGCTCAACATCCGGACCTTTGCCGACGGACATCGCCCGCCTGACATGGTTGTGCCTGCAATGCTTTGAGCGTGCGGCGGACAGGCTTGGAACCTTTTCCGCCTTTGGAACGTTTCTTTCTCAGACACAGAAAAAGGAGGTTCTCAAATGAATCGGGACCAGTTCGAAGGTAAATGGAAAGAATTGAAAGGCCGCGTTCGTGAGGAATGGGGCGATTTGACCGAGGATGACCTCGCCGAAGCCGAAGGCAACCGCGAGCAACTCGAAGGCAAATTGCAACAGCGCTACGGCAAGTCCAAAGAAGAAGCGCGCAAGGCCGTAAACGAGTTCATCGACAAGCTCTGATATGTGAGCAACATCAGAACGCGCCCTCATGTTGGGGCGCGTTTTGATCTTGAGGCCTGCTTGGAGAGGGTGCCTCTGCATGCGGACCTCTGGAAAATATGAGTATTTCCGGCACAAAGGAAACCGGCGTTAGCTCTATGTTAACCGGATCGGGATAGGCTGTTGCTGCGGAACAGGCTGGAGAGCCGATGGCCGCGCACGAAGGAGACGCTCTGACCCGTGGGGCCAAACCCCTTCCGGAGACGCCACAGCGCTATGTATCGGCAGTCAGGGCGCAATTCGCGCCTCTCTTTTGTGCCGCAAATACTCAAAAAAGGCGCCCGTAGGCGCCTAGTTTATTTGTTTTTATAGACATTCTCCGGCGTCGGGAAGGCGCGGGATTTGACGTCTTTGGCATAGTCCGCGATGGCATCTTCGATGGCGACCCCGACTGCGCCAAATTTCTTGACGAATTTCGGCACCCAGTCGTTCAGGCCCAGCATGTCTTCCATCACCAGAATCTGACCGTCGCAGGTTTTTGACGCGCCGATGCCGATGGTCGGAATCTCCACGGCTTTGGTGATCCTGTCGGCCAGCGGTTCGACCACGCCTTCGACGACCAAGGCAAACGCGCCGGCCTCGGCTACGGCTTTGGCGTCGTCGATATGGAATTGCCAGTCATCCTCGTCGCGGCCTTGGGTTTTGAAGCCCCCCATGATGTTGGTGCTTTGCGGCGTCAGCCCGATATGGGCCATCACCGGAATGCCGCGCTCGGAGAGGAATTTGATCGTCTCCGCCATGCGGGCGCCGCCTTCGAGCTTGACGGCTTGGCATTGGGTTTCCTTCATGATTTTCGCGGCATTGCGAAAGGCTTGTGCGGGGCTTTCCTCATAGGAGCCGAAGGGCATATCCACGACGACCAGCGCGCGTTTGGTACCGCGCACCACCGCTTTGCCATGCATGATCATCAGGTCCAGCGACACGCCGACCGTGCTTTCCATCCCGTGCATCACCATGCCGAGACTGTCGCCGACGAGCAGGAAATCGCAGTATTTCTCGGCAATTGCAGCGGTATGGGCATGATAGGCGGTGAGCGAGACAATCGGATCACCGCCTTTGCGGGCGCGGATTTGCGGGACGGTGACGCGTCGAATGGTTTCGGTTTGTGTAGACATGATTTCTCCTCCTCCTTCAGGGCTTTAGGCCGGATGTGCCACCCTTTGGTCGATCAATAGCACATCCCCGAAGCGAGCGGCGAGAAGGATTACCACAGGGCGGGTGATTTTGCCCTCGAACTTTTGCAGTGTCGTTGCGTCGCGGACATCGATGCTTTCGATCAGGGCGCGGGGTTCGCGGGCGATGAAAGCACGGATTTCCTCTTCGAGATCTTGTGCGCTGCGCCCGTCGGAAACTTCGTAATCGGCATAGGCCAGTGCTTTGTTGAGGATACGTGCCGCCTTCCGGTCTTCCGCGGAAAGGCGCACGTTGCGCGAAGACATGGCGAGCCCGTCAACATCGCGCACGGTCGGCACCCCTGTGATCTCGACGGGCATGTCGAGGTCGCGGACCATGGTTTTGATGACTTGAAGCTGTTGATAGTCCTTTTCACCAAAAAATGCTTGGTCGGGGGTGGTGATGTTGAAGAGTTTTGTCACCACGGTGCAGACGCCTTTGAAATGGCCGGGACGGAGGGCGCCCATGAGGGTTTTGTCCAGCTCTTCTGTCAGCACGGTGGTCTGTTTGTCGGGGTGATACATCTCGTCAACGGAGGGACAGAACACCGCGTCGACGCCTTCGGCCTCAAGCAGCGCGAAATCGCGGGCCTCGTCGCGCGGATAGGCGTCGAGATCGGCGGCTTCTCCGAATTGTGTCGGGTTGACGAAGATCGACACGATGACACGGTCGGTCCGGCTTTGTGCCGTGCGCACCAGCGTCAGATGGCCGTCATGCAAAAAGCCCATTGTGGGGACGAGACCGACGCTTTCTCCGGCGCTGCGAAAGGCTTTCACCGTGTCCCGTATCCCTTGTTTGGTCCGACAGATTTTCATCTTTGCTTCTCCGTTCCGGCTCTCGTGAGCCTCTGATTGCGCGCAGACTACAAACTGTGGGGCAGAGCGACAAGGAGATCAGGAAAGCGGTTTCCGATCCGCGCAGAAGTTGTGAGGCGTAGGCCGGATGCGACGCATCTAACCAACAGAAAAAACTAGAAAAAATATAAAAGGCGACCTCCAGAGGGCCGCCTTCTCAGAACAGTCTTCAGCCTTAGCTCTTGTCTTTGAGCGCGGCCAGTTCGTCCCAACATTCCAGCGCTTTTGCCGCATACATCAGCACGGGGCCACCGCCCATCTGCACATTCATGGCGAGCATTTCGGTGAGTTCTTCGCGGGTGCCGCCGTATTTCATCAGGGCTTCGACGTGGAAGCCGACGCAGGGTTCGCAGCGTACCGAAACGGCCATTGCAAGCGCCAGTAATTCCTTGGTTTTATGGTCCAGCGCATCGCCTTCCAGCGCGGCTTTCGACATGGCTCCGAAGCCTGCCGGAATGTTCTTGTTGGCCTTGTTCAGGGCGCGTAGCGCATTGCGCATGTCTTCGTTTTTTTCAACCCAGGACATGAGAAACTCCTTGTTCGCGTGTCTTATATGGGGCGCTTTTCGCATATGCAGAAAGGCCGGACTTTGATCGGCGTCAAACATATTCGATTTTGAAAATATTTAGAAAAACAAAGACCAAACAGAAAAAGGGCCCGTCGCGAAAACGGGCCCCAATCGGGTGTCGGACTTGCGTCGGATACGTGTCGGACCCTTGTCGGGCCGCGACAGGCCTGCCGCTTACTGCGGAATCTCGCCGGTCAGACCTTCGACATAGAAGTTCATGCCCGCAAGCGTGCCATCATCGGCCACTTCGCCTTCGGCCAGCCAAGGCGTGCCGTCCTGCTTGTTGATCGGACCTGTGAACGGGTGATACTCGCCGGAGGCAATCTTGTCCTTGACCTCCAGAGCGGCGGCTTTCACGTCTTCGGGAACCGCGTCGGAAATCTCGCCGATGCCAACCATGCCCGGCCCGATGCCGTCCCATGTGTTGTCGCTTTCCCACGTGCCGTCCATGACCGCCTGAATACGCTCGATGTAGTAGGGCGCCCAGTTGTCGATGATCGAGGACACGCGCGGGAACGGTGCATATTCCGACATGTCGGAGGCCTGACCGAAGGCGACGACATTGCCCGCCTTTTGCGCGGCGGCATGCGGCGCGGTGGAATCGGTGTGTTGCAAGATCACATCGGCCCCTTGGTCGATGAGCGCTTGTGCGGCATCGGCCTCTTTCGCCGGATCGAACCAAGTGTAGGCCCAGACCACGGAGAAGTCGACGTCAGGGTTCACCTTCTTGGCGTGGAGATAGGCGGAGTTGATGCCGCGGATCACTTCGGGGATCGGGAAGGAGCCGATGTAACCGACCTTGTTGGTCTTGGTCATCATGCCCGCGATGGTGCCCTGAACGGCGCGGCCCTCGTAGAAACGTGCGGAATAGACGCCCACGTTGTCGGCGGTTTTATAGCCGGTGGCATGTTCGAATTTCACATTCGGGAATTTGGCCGCGACGTTGATGGTCGGGTCCATGTAGCCGAAAGAGGTGGTGAAAATGATGTCGGCACCGGAGAGCGCCATTTGTGTGATCGCACGTTCGGCATCTGCGCCTTCGGGCACGCTTTCCTGGAACATGGTTTCGACCTTGTCGCCGAAATGCGCTTCGACTTTGAGGCGGGCTTGGTCATGCTCATATGTCCAGCCACCGTCACCGACGGGACCGACATAGATAAAGCCGACTTTGGTCGGGTCTTCGGCAAAGGCGGGTGCGCCAAGGCCGAGGGTCAGTGCAGAGGCCGCCGCAGCAGCAGTCAGCAGAGTTCTACGTTTCATGGATAGTCTCCCCTTTTGAAACAAATTCCTCGTGAGCCTCACGAGGTGTGAAAAATCCGCCCGAGCATCGCGGGGGCGTTTGTGCCACCATGACGGCGTGCGGAAATGACGACAAGGACCACAATGGTCGCAAGGAACGGCGACATGGAGAGAAGCTCCACCGGCACTTTCGCGCCTGCCGCCTGAAGGTTGAGTTGCAGCACGGTGATGCCGCCAAAGAGATAGGCGCCGATCAAGACGCGGCCTGCGCGCCATGAGGCAAAGACGACAATCGCCAGAGCGATCCAGCCGATGCCTGCGGTGATCCCGTCGGTCCATTGCGGCACGCGCACGAGGCTGATGTAGGCGCCACCCAGTCCGGCCATCGCGCCGCCAAAGCCGATGGCGGCGAAGCGCACGAGCTTGACCTTGTAGCCGAGTGCATGGGCGGCGGCATGGTTTTCCCCGACCGCGCGCAGGACAAGACCGGCGCGGGTGTATTTGAGAAAGGCCCAGACGGCGACCACGGCAAAGAGGCTGAGATAGACCACGGCGTCATGCTGGAACACGACGGGGCCGATGAAGGGAATATCCTGCAAGAGCGGCACATGCAGATCGGGCAGCGAGGGCGGTTTGATCCCGACGTAGTTTTGCCCGAGCAGGGAGGCCAGACCCGTCCCCATCAGTGTGAGCGCCAGCCCTGCGGGCACTTGTGTGGTGAGGAAAACCTGTGTCAGCAGGCCAAAGAGCATGGAGAGCGCCATGCCGCCGATGGCAGCGGCGACAAAGCCCAGTGTGGGCGATCCTGTTTCGACCGCTGCGATAAAGCCGCAGACCGCGCCGGTGATCATCATGCCTTCGACGCCGAGGTTCAGCACGCCGGATTTCTCCGTCACCATCTCGCCCAGAGCGGCCAGAAGGATCGGTGTCGAGGCGACCATGAGCGAGGCCAGAAGAATGACTGGGTTGATGCCACCGAAATCCATCACACGGCCTCCTTGTTGACGATCATCACACGGTAGTTGACCAGAATATCCATCGCCAGAAGGATCATCAGCAGCATCCCCTGAAAGACCTGAATGGCCGCAGAGGGCAGGCCGAGCATGAATTGGGCAAGCTCCCCGCCGATGAAGGTGAGCGCCAGCAGCAGGCCCGCGAGCAGGATGCCCACCGGATGCAGGCGACCGAGAAAGGCGACGATGATGGCGGTGAAGCCGTAGCCCGCGCCGAAGTCGATGGAGATCTGGCCTGCGGGGCCTGTGACCTCGAAAAGACCGGCCAGCCCTGCCAGCGCGCCAGCGGTGCCGAGGCAGAAGACGACGAGCAGCCTGTCCTTGACGCCTGCAAACCGTGCGGCGCGGGGGCTTTCGCCTGTCAGCCGGATTTGAAAGCCGAGCATGTGTTTGTTGATCAGCACATAGGCGGCGACCACGGCGGCGAAGGCGGCAACCACGCCCCAATGCGCGCCCGTGCCGGAGATCAGCTCGGGGTTCGACATGGCGGGAATCTGGCTCAGGTTGCGCGATCCGGGAAAGCCGTTGCCTTCGGGATTGCGCAGGAAGCCGAGGGCGGCGGAGGCGAGGATCTGTTCGGCCACATAGACCAGCATGAGCGAGACGAGGATTTCATTGGTGTTGAACCGCGTCTTGAGGATGGCCGGTATCATCGCCCAGAGAAAGCCGCCCAACGCCCCTGCAATCACCATCAGCGGGAAAATCCACCACGCATCGAGCGGGTAGAACGCCAGCCCGACAGAGGCTCCTGTGAGTGCGCCGATGATATATTGCCCTTCGGCGCCGATGTTCCAGATGCCCGCCTTGAAGCCCAGCGACAGGCCGATGGCGATCAGGATCAGAGGCGCGGCTTTCACAAGCAACTGGGGTCGCGAGTAGGCGGCGAACTGGTCGTTGAACAGCGGGTCCCAAAAGATCGTGCGAATGGCGACGACCGGGTCCTTGCCCATAGCGGCAAACAGCAGCCCGCCAAGGATCATGGTCAGGATCACCGCCAGAACCGGCGTGGCAATGGTCCAGAACTTCGAAGGCTGCGGTCGTTTGACAAAGGTGATCATTGTGCGGCCTCCAGATCGTGCGCGCCGCCCATCATCAGACCGATCTCGTCAACGGTCAGCCCCTTGGCCTTGCGTGGCGCGGTCAGGGTGCCTTCGTTCAGAGCGGCAAAATGGTCGGAAATTTCCATCAGTTCATCGAGGTCCTGCGAAATCACGATGACGCCCGCACCGCCTGCGGCCAGATCGAGCAGGGCCTGCCGGATGTCGGCGGCGGCGGAGGCATCGACACCCCATGTCGGCTGGTTGACCACAAAGACCTTGGGGTCTTGCAACACCTCGCGGCCAATCACGAATTTCTGCAAATTACCGCCTGACAGCGAGCGCGCCGCAGAGGCGGGTCCGGGGGTGCGCACGTCAAAGGCCTTGATGACCTCGCGGGCAAAGCTTTCGGTCTTTTTCCAGTTCAGGAAGTTGTTCTTGCTGAGTTTCTTGCGGATCGTCGCGGTCAGCGCGGCGTTCTCCGTCAGGCTCATGTTGGGGGCTGCGGCATGGCCGAGACGTTCTTCGGGGGCGGTCAGAAGCCCGATTTTGCGCCGTGCATTCGGCCCCAAGGCGCTGACATCCTGCCCGTCAAAGGCAATCGCGCCCTTGTCGGTGCGGGCCTCGCCGGAGAGCACGGAAAGCAATTCGTCCTGCCCGTTGCCCGCAACCCCGCCAATGCCCAGAATTTCGCCCGCGCGCAGCTTGAGCGAGACAGTCTTGAGCCGCGTGCCAAACGGGTTTGATGGCGCGAAATCAAGGTCTTTGACCTCCAGCAACATCTCCCCCGCCTCGCTGCTTTCGCGGGAGGGAACATGGAGCGTCTGGCCCACCATCATCTCCGCCATATCGCGTGCGGTGGTGGTTTTCGGATCACATTCGCCCACGACCTTGCCCAGCCGCAGGATCGTCGCCTCGTCACATAGCGCACGGATTTCTTCGAGCTTGTGGGAGATGTAGAGGATCGATGTGCCCTCGGATTGCAGCTTGCGCAGGGTCTTGAACAGGATCTCGACCTCCTGCGGCGTCAGGACGGAGGTCGGCTCGTCCATGATGAGAAGCTTCGGATCTTGCAAAAGACAGCGGATGATCTCCACACGTTGCCGCTCCCCCGCAGACAGATCGCCCACAATGCGGTCGGGGTCCAAGGGCAGGCCGTAATTCTCGGAGACCTGACGGATGGAAGCCGCCAGTTCGCGCATCTTCGGCGGGTTCTCCATGCCGAGCGCGACATTTTCGGCCACGTTCAGCGCCTCGAACAGGGAAAAATGCTGGAACACCATGGCGACACCGGCGGCGCGTGCGGCCTGCGGATTGGCCGGTGTGTAGGAGCCGCCGCGCAGTTTCATAAATCCCGCGTCCGGTTTTTCCAGCCCGTAGATCATTTTGACGAGGGTGGATTTTCCGGCACCGTTTTCGCCCAGAAGCGCGTGAACCTCGCCCGTGCCGATGGAAAAACTGACATCGTCATTGGCGCGCACGCCGGGATATTCGCGGGTCAGTCCCACGACTTTCAAAAGCTCTGTCACCCTGTCCGTTCCCCGTAGGATTCTGTGATCTCTCTTTGCGAGATTACTTGTGCAGCGACCCCGACCGCAATGGCCTGAGGATGTTTCCCGAGGTCAGGTTGCCCAATTGGGCAGCAAATGCGGTCGATTTGGGCATTTGTGTGACCAAGATCGCGCAGCCTGTTGCGGAACCGCGCCCATTTTGTGCGCGACCCGATCAGGCCAGCAAAGGCGAATCCATGCGACAGAACGCGGTGGCACAGCTCCAGATCAAGCGCATGGGAATAGGTCAGAATCAGATGTTCGGCCTCTGGCGGCGCGTAGGGCACGAGCGTGTCCGGTCTGGCGGCCACGAGTCGGGTGACGCCATCGGGGATGTGGTCGGGAAACCGTGCGGCGGCGGTGTCCACCCATGTGATGGCAAGCTCGGGCAGCGGCGCAAGCGTGGTCACGATGGCACGCCCCACATGGCCCGCGCCCCAGACCCAGATCGGCCGCGTGGCGCGGGTGACAGGTTCGACCATCCACGCGCCATAGAGTTTCGGCGTGACCACGCCCTGCGAACGCGCTTCGGTGAGCGCCTTTTTCACGACAAAAGGCATGGGGCCGGGGCCGCGGGCAAAGATGTCCTCCGGAATATCTTCGGCATCTTCGAATACTTCGGTCAGAAGCGTCACCGCTCCGCCGCAGCACTGGCCCATTGCGGGGCCAAGCGGCAGGCGTTGCAGACGCGGTGCGGTGAAGGCGTGTTTCGCCGCCTCATATTCCAAAGTGCCGCCGCCTATCGTGCCGGATTGTGCCGGTCCGTTGTCCGTCTGCCAGACCAGCATGGCGGCCCCGACTTCGCGCGGGGCGGAGCCTTGGACCTCTGCCACGACAACACGCGCGACGCGGCCATGTGTTGCAATGGCCGCGCGCAAAGCCTCGCGGTCAAAGCTCATCCGCGCGCCCTCGCAATGGCATTGAGACATTCCTCTGGCGTGGCAGGGGCGTTGAGCGCGGGGTAATGCGGGCCACAGGCGGCGCAGGCATCCGAGAGCGCGAGAAAGGCGGAGATGCCCAGCATGAAGGGCGGCTCGCCCACGGCTTTGGAGCGATAGATCGTCTCTTCGCGGTTGCGCCCGTCCCACAGATCCACGTTGAACACCTCGGGCGCGTCGGAACAGGCGGGGATTTTATAGGTCGAGGGGGCGTGGGTTTTGAGCATGCCCTTGTCGTCCCAGACCAGTTCCTCGGTGGTGAGCCAGCCCGCGCCCTGCACATAGCCGCCTTCGATCTGGCCCTTGTCGATGGCCGGATTGAGCGAGGCGCCTGCGTCATGCAGGATGTCGGCGCGCAGGATGCGGTTTTCGCCGGTGAGCGTGTCGAGCGCCACTTCGGTGATGGCGATGCCGTGGGCAAAGTAGAAAAACGGGCGGCCTTTGCCCTTGATCCGGTCCCATTCGATCTTGGGCGTCTTGTAGAACCCCGTCGCGGAGAGCGAGACGCGGTTCATATAGGCAAGGCTCACAAGCTCCTCGAAACTCATTTCCTGTGTGCCGAAGCGGACCTTGCCGCCGGACCATGTCACATCGCTTTCGCCAAAACGTTCGAGGATAAAGACCTCAAGCCGCGTGCGGATGCGGTCACAGGCGTTTTTCACCGCCATGCCATTGAGATCGGTGCCGGAAGAGGCGGCGGTGGCCGAAGTGTTGGGCACTTTGGCGGTGTCCGTCGCGGTGATCTTGACCTTGTCGAGCGAGACGCCGAATTCCGTGGCGGCGACTTGGGCGACCTTCTGGAACAGGCCTTGGCCCATTTCCGTGCCGCCGTGGTTCAGGTGGATCGAACCGTCATTGTAGATATGGACCAGCGCCCCCGCCTGATTGAGGTGGGTCAGCGTGAAGGAAATGCCGAATTTGACAGGCGAGACGCCGAGCCCCTTTTTGATGATCGGGTTGTCGGCGTTCCACTGTGCGACGGCCTCTTTGCGCGTGGCATAGTCGGCGGTCTCCATGAGTTTTTCGGTCATGCCGTGCAGGATGAAATCCTCGACCTCCTGCCCGTAGGGGGTGAGCTTGCCGCGCGGGGTGAGTTGACCGCCCGCGTGTTGCGGGTGCGGGTCGAGATGTTCGACGCTGCCTTCGGAGGTGGGGTCTCCGTCAAGCGAGAGCACATGGTCTTCGGGCTGTCCGTCGCCTGCGGTGGGGGTGACCATCTCGTCGTAATAGTTGAGCCTGCGCACTTCGACGGGGTCTTTGCCCAGCGTGTGCGCGATATGGTCGACGACACGTTCGATGCCCAGAACGCCTTGCGGTCCGCCAAAGCCGCGATAGGCGGTGTTGGACTGGGTGTTCATCTTGAGCCGGTGGCTTTCGATCCGTGCGTTCGGCAGGAAATAGGCATTGTCCGCATGCAGCATGGCACGGTCGGCCACGGGCAGGGTCAGGTCCAGTGACCAGCCCGCGCGGGTCAGTTGCAAAAAGTCGATGCCGAGAATGCGCCCGTCTTCGTCAAAGCCGCAGGTGTAGGAGATGCGGAAGTCGTGGCGCTTGCCGGTGATGATCATGTCATCGTCGCGGTCGTAGCGCATTTTGCAGGGCTTGCCGGTGTCGCGTGCCGCGATGGCGCAGGCGATGGCGAGCCAGTTGCCTTGGGACTCTTTGCCGCCAAAGCCGCCGCCCATGCGACGGGTTTCCACACGCACCGCATGCATCGGCACATGGAGCGCGTGGGCGACCTTGTGCTGGATTTCAGAAGGGTGCTGGGTGGAGGAATAGACGATCATATCGCCGCCTTCTTGCGGGGCGGCGGCGGCGGCCTGACCTTCGAGGTAGAAATGTTCCTGTCCGCCGATATCGATGGTGCCTTCGATCTTGAGCGGGGCCTTGGCGATGGCCTGAGCCGCGTCGCCACAGCCATAGATGCGTGGGCCTTCTTCGAAACGGCTTTCTGCCTCCATCGCGGTGTCATAGTCGAGGATCGCGGGGCGTTCCTTGTAGTCGATCCTGCCAAGTTTGGCGGCCTTGCGCGCGGCCAGATGCGAGGTGGCGACGACGAGGAACACCGGCTGACCGATGAACTGCACCTCCGAAGACGTCAGAAGCGGTTCGTCGCCCAGAGAGGGCGAGCAATCCGGCACATGGTCGCCGAAATCCTCTGCCGTATAGACCCGCACCACTCCGGGCGCGGCCCGCACGGCGGAAAGATCCATTGCGGTGATCTCGCCATGGGCGATGGTGGACAGGCCAAAGGCCAGATGCAACGTGCCCGTAGGCAGCGGAATATCGTCAATGTAACGCGCCTGTCCGGTGACATGGAGCTTGGCGGCGTCATGGGGAAGGGGGGAGCCGACTGACATTATGCGTCCTCCTTTCCGGTTTGCGTGACCGAGAGGACCGAGGTGGCAAGACCCTGATCCTCTGCATAATAGCGCCGCAGCATGTTTTGCGCGGTGGTGAGGCGGTAGCTGTTCGAGGCCCGCATGTCGCTCATGGGCGTGTAATCCTCGGCAAAGGCGGGCAGGGCTGCGTCAATGGTCTCTTGTGTCCACGGCTTGCCGGTCAGCGCCGCCTCGACGGTCTTGGCGCGTGCGGGTGTGCCGGCCATGCCGCCAAAAGCGATGCGGGCGGCGGTGATGGTTCCGTCCGTGACCGTGATGTTGAACGCGCCGCAGACGGCGGAAATGTCCTGATCGAAGCGTTTCGAGAGCTTGTAGACCTTGAGGTTCTCAAGCCCTGCTTTCGGCACGGTGATGCTTTCGACAAATTCGGAGGGCTGGCGGTCCTGTTTGCCATAGGTGATGAAGAAATCTTCCAGCGCGATGCTCCGCCGGTCCTCCCCCTTGCGCAGCGTCAGCGTGGCACCTGCGGCGATGAGCGGGGGCGGGCTGTCCCCGATGGGGGAGCCGTTGGCGATATTGCCGCCAAGCGTGGCCGCCGCGCGCACCTGTGTGGAGGCAAAGCGGCGAAACATCTCCGCAAGCGAGGGCGCGTGCGGTTTGAACGCCGCGATCAGATCGGCAATCGGGGTCATCGCACCGATTTCGAATGCGTCGGAAGTTTCCGTGATGCCTTTGAGGTCTTCGATCCCGCCAAGGAAAATCACCTCACCCAGATCGCGCATCTGTTTCGTGACCCAAAGCCCGACATCGGTCGCCCCCGCAATCAGCACCGCATCAGGGCGCAGCGCATAGATGGCGGCAAGCTCGTCGGTGGTCTCGGGGCGCTCGACAATGGCAGGGGTGGCAAAGGGGATGTGATCCAGCCCCTCGGGCACAGGCGCATCCTCGACCTTTTGCGCGGCACGCAGGATGGGCGCGTAGCCAGTGCAGCGGCAGAGATTTCCGGCCAGAACATCCTTATGCGCCGTCTCGCCGCGGGCATGGGCCGTGGCCAGAGACATGACAATGCCCGGCGTGCAAAAGCCGCACTGGCTGCCGTGTTCTTCGATCATGGCCTTTTGCACGGGATGGAGGCTGTCGCCCTTGGACAGACCCTCGACCGTGGTGACGGATTTGCCGTGAAGCTGGGGCAGGAACAGGATGCAGGCGTTCAGGGGCTTTTTGCCCTGCGCATCCTCCACCATCACAGTGCAAGCCCCGCAATCCCCTTCGTTGCAGCCTTCCTTGGTGCCGGTGAGGCCGCGTGTTTCGCGTAGATAGTCAAGCAGAGTTCGCGTCGGTGCTTCGCTGGCTGTGATGAGCTCGCCGTTCAGCCGAAAAGTGATCTCCATATATCAGACCTGCCGCTGTCTTGTTCCAAACCCGCGCCCGATGCGGCGGAAAGCGCGAATGAGTTCTTGATAGGAAACCGCTCCGACAGGCGTTTTGCAAGGGATTTGCGTGGTGTGGTGACAGGTTTTTGCGCAAATTTTGCCCTTTTGATCAAAATTCAGGCGCAGGGACGGTTTGTAACGGAGCCGTGAAATAGACACGTTTTGCCCTTGGCCTCCGTGACCGGCTTGCGTTAGCTTGGCGGCAAATGAGCAGTCCAACTTTTATCCACCTTCGCGTCCACACCGAATACTCGCTTCTTGAAGGGGCGATGCGGCTCAAGAAATTGAGCGGCATGGTGAAGGATATGGACATGCCTGCCGTGGCGGTGACGGATACCAACAACCTCTTTTGTGCGTTGGAATTTTCCGAATATTCCAAGGCCGCAGGTATCCAGCCGATCATCGGCTGTCAGGTGGATGTGGCCTATCATGTGGCCGCCCCCGGAGAGCGCCAGAAACGCCCCGCGCCGGTGGTGCTTCTGGCCCAGAGCGAGACGGGTTACGAGAACCTGATGAAGCTCAACTCCTGTCTCTATGTGGACAAGCACGACGGTGTGCCGCAGGTGACGGTGGACGAGCTGGAGCAATATTCCGAGGGGCTGATCTGTCTCACCGGCGGATCGCTGGGGCCGGTGGGCAAGATGATTCTGGAGAATCACTTCGATCAGGCCCGCGCCCTTCTGGAGCGGATGAAGGCGATTTACCCGAACCGGCTCTATGTCGAGTTGCAACGCCATCCGGGCGAGGGCGGCAGCCACACGGATGCGGAGCGTCTGACCGAGCGGCCCTTTGTCGAATGGGCCTATGAGATGGGTCTGCCTTTGGTGGCGACCAATGATGCCTATTTCCCGAAAAGCGAGATGTATGAGGCGCATGATGCGCTGATCTGTATCGCCGAGGGGGCCTATGTCGATCAGGCGGAGCCGCGCAGGCGTTTGACCCCGCAGCATTATTTCAAGTCACCTTCGGAAATGGCCGCGCTTTTTGCCGATCTGCCCGAAGCCATCGAGAACACGGTGGAGATCGCGAAACGCTGTGCCTTCAAGGTCTACAAGCGTGCGCCGATCCTGCCGAAATTCGCCGATGACGAGGTGGAGGAACTGCGCAAACAGGCGTGGGAAGGTCTGGACAAACGTCTGGCCGTGATCCAGCCCGCAGGCCCGCGGGAGGATTACGAGGACCGGCTCAAATTCGAGTTGGGCATCATCGAGCAGATGGGCTTTCCGGGCTACTTCCTGATCGTGGCCGATTTTATCAAGTGGTCGAAGGATAACGGCATTCCGATCGGGCCGGGTCGGGGGTCCGGGGCCGGCTCGCTGGTTGCCTATTGTCTGACCATCACCGATCTGGACCCGCTGCGCTATTCGCTGCTGTTCGAGAGGTTCCTGAACCCCGAACGTGTGTCTATGCCTGACTTCGACATCGACTTCTGCATGGACCGCCGCGAGGAAACCATCCGCTATGTGCAGGAGAAATACGGGCGCGACAAGGTGGGGCAGATCATCACCTTCGGTGCGCTTTTGTCCAAGGCGGCGGTGCGGGACATCGGGCGGGTGTTGCAGATGCCTTACGGGCAGGTGGACCGGCTGTCGAAGCTGATCCCTGTCGAGGGGGTGAAGCCCGTTTCGATCAAACAGGCGTTGGAAGACGAGCCGAAACTGCGCGAAGAGGCCCGCAACGAGGAGGTCGTGGACCGGCTTCTGACCTATGGCCAGCAGGTCGAAGGGCTGTTGCGCAACGCCTCGACCCACGCGGCGGGGGTTGTGATCGGGGACCGGCCTCTGGACCTTTTGGTGCCGCTCTATCAGGACCCGCGCTCCGACATGCCCGCCACCCAGTTCAACATGAAATGGGTCGAGCAGGCGGGTCTGGTGAAGTTCGACTTTCTGGGGCTCAAGACGCTGACGGTGATCCAGTCGGCGATGGACCTGATCTTCAAATCGGGTCGCCCGCTGCATGTCGCGGCGGACGGGACACAGCTATACGAGCCGCCCGAGGGCGGGGAGAACCAGATCAACCTCATCCCGCTGGATGACGAAAAGACCTACAAGCTCTATTCGGACGCGAAAACGGTTGCGGTGTTTCAGGTGGAAAGCTCGGGCATGATGCAGGCGCTGCGTCAGATGAAGCCGACCTGTATCGAAGACATCGTGGCGCTTGTGGCGCTTTATCGTCCGGGGCCGATGGAGAACATCCCGACCTATTGTGACGTGAAACACGGGCGCAAGGAGTTGGAATCCGTCCATCCGACGATTGACCACATTCTGGCCGAGACCCAAGGCATCATCGTCTATCAGGAACAGGTGATGCAGATCGCGCAGGTCATGGCGGGTTACAGCCTTGGCGGCGCCGACCTGTTGCGCCGTGCGATGGGGAAAAAGATCAAGGAGGCGATGGACGCCGAGCGTCCGAAATTCGAAGAGGGCGCGGCCAAGAACGGGGTCGATAAAAAGAAAGCCTCCGAGGTTTTCGACCTTCTGGAGAAATTCGCCAACTACGGGTTCAACAAATCCCACGCGGCGGCCTATGCGGTGGTGTCCTACCAGACCGGCTGGCTCAAGGCGAACCATCCCGTCGAGTTCATGGCGGGGGTGATGAATTGCGATATTCACCTCACTGACAAGCTCTCCATCTATGCCGAAGAGGTCAAACGCGGGCTGGGGATCGAGATCATCCCGCCATGCGTGAACCGTTCGCTTGCGACTTTTGATGTGGTGGACCAGAAACTGGTCTATGCGCTGGGCGCGCTCAAAAATGTCGGCGGTGAGGCGATGCAGCTGATCGTCCGTGCGCGCGAAGAAGGCGGCAAGCCCTTTGTCACGCTGTTCGATTTCGCGCGCCGTGTCGATCTCAAGAAGGTCGGCAAACGCCCGCTTGAGATGCTCGCCCGCGCGGGCGCCTTCGACCAGCTCGACAGCAACCGCCGCCGCGTCTTCGAGAGCCTTGATGCGCTGGTGCAATATTCCGCCGCGATCCATGAGCAAAAGGCCTCCAATCAGGTCTCGCTCTTTGGTGATGCGGGCGAAGACCTGCCGGAGCCGCGGCTCTCGCCGGTGAATGACTGGGTCGCTTCCGAGCGGTTGATGGAAGAGCACAAGGCCATCGGGTTCTATCTCTCCGGCCACCCGCTCGACGATTACGCCAGCGCCCTGAAGCGCAAGAAGATCGGCACGATTGCCGAGGTGCAGGCGAAGGCCGAAGCCGAAGGCGGCGCGATCATGAAGGTCGGCGTGCTGGTGTCTGGCTTCCGTCCGATGAAATCGGGCAAGGGCACGCGCTATTTCCGGATGAATATCTCTGATTCGACCGGACAGTTGGCGGGCATCGCCATGTTCCCGAAAAAGGGCGATTACGAGAGCGCCTATACGATCTTCGAGAACCACGACAAGCTGGTGGTGACGCTCGAAGGGCGGTTCAATGACGGGCAGTTCGACCCGATGATCCGCTCGGTCGCGCCGATGGATACGGTGGTCGCGGATGCCGGCGGGGCGGGGCTCAAGATCTATTGCGAGGACGCCAGTGCGATTGCACAGGTGGGCGAGCTTCTGACCCGTATCACCGAAGAGGCCAAACAGCCGCCCAAAGGCGCGATCAGCTTTTGCATCATGGCACCGGATTATCCCAACGAGGTCGATATTGACGTGCCCAAACCGTTTGTCATCACGCCGGAAGTCAAAGGCGCGATCAAGTCTTTCGATGGAGTGATTATGGTTGAGGACATTTGATGCGCTGCGTCTTGCTCACCTCTTGCGGCCTGCTTTTGAGCGCGTGTCAGATGTCTGTGCCGGAGTTTCTCGCCCCGCCGTCGGGAGAGGTCGTAGCGCCTGTTGCTCAGCAGACTGTCGCGGCGGCGGAGAGCGCCGAGGTGCTCCACGAAACGGCGCAGGTCGAAGCGGATGAGTTGAAGGGTGGCGAACTGTCTGACGAAATGGGCGAGCCGTCTACTGATGCCGCGCCGGCCGCTGATTTGGCCGCCAGTGACGAGCCGGCTGTCGCCGAGACACCAGAGATTCGTGCCGCTACCACAGAGGTGCAGAAAGCCGGATTCGGTGGCATCTTCAGCTTTCTGAAACCGAAACGTGCCGAGGGGGCGACCGACGAGGTCGCCATGCGGGCGGAGACGGAGGCCGGAGCCGCCCTTGCCGAAGCCGAGAGTTCCGAGGTGCGACCGGAGACTTACGGCGTGCAAACCGCGCTCCCCGAAGTTCCCGAAGAGGCTGCTCCAGAGGTGCAGGCCGCCACGCCAGCCGCCAAGACGCGCAAACCGCTGTTCGGCTTTCTGAAAGCCGCGCCCAAAAACGGACCGGTTTCGACTGTGAAAACCGGTGAGGTTCTGCCCTTTGGCGAGGTCGGGATCAATTGCGAGATCCGGCCCCGTGCGATGGGCGCAAAAGTCGACCAATTCCCGCGTGAAGGCCGCCCCGTCTGGCAGCTTTACGACAGTGCCCCTGAAAACACCGCCCCGCACAGCCAGTATATCACCGGCTTTGCCGATGGTTGCGCGCGTCAGGTCACAGCGGCGCTGGTGATGTTCGGCGCGGCGGGGCTGCATGAGGTGTTGCGCTATTCCGACGACACGGACCGCGACTGGTCGAATGCGGACAAGACCTACGAGAAGATCAAGCGCAAGACCTGCGGCGTGGGTCGTGGTTCCTATTGCCCTGCGGAGCGGCTGAGCGATCTGGAGCGTCAGGTGGCCTTTGTCTCGATCTACCCCCGTTTCGGGGCGGAGGAGGACTGGCTGGAACTGCTGCTGCATGACGGTCAGGTGATGAGCGAGGAAATGCGCTGAGGCGCGGCCTGTCTGAATCGCCTGCCTGAACACACTCTTTCGCAACGCGTTATGCGGTGCAAACGCGGTCTATGATCTTACGGCGAGCCATGTAGGTGGCGGGCTTACCAGTGCGGCGGGCGCTGGTCGGCCAGAGCGACGGTGCCCTCGGAATCGGATTGGCGGAGCGCCTCGGCTTCCATCAACATGCCCAGCCGCCGTTCGACCAACTCCAACATGCGTTCCTGTTTTGCAACCACATCGGAGAGTTCTTCGACTGTTTTGGTGAGATAGGCGACCTGTTCTTCGAGCACGGTGACGCGGGTTTCGTTTGACATGTCTTTCTCCCTCTCAGTGGTGAACTGATCCACTGTCCAATATAGGCGGTTTTGCACGGGTTTTCACCCCTTGCGGGCCTGCCCCGTCTTGCCCCTGAGCCGCCTGTGCGATATGCCGCCCGCGACAGTGAGCAAAAGGACCAGCCATGGCCAAGCCCAAGAAAACCCCGCGCCCCAAGGCAGTGACGCCCAAGGGCTTTCGTGATTACTTCGGCACAGAAGTGACCGAGCGCAAGCATATGCTCGATCAGATCGCCAAAGTCTATCATCATTACGGGTTCGAGGCGCTGGAAACCTCTGCGGTGGAAACCGTCGAGGCGCTTGGCAAGTTTCTCCCCGATGTGGACCGCCCGAACGAGGGTGTCTTTGCATGGCAGGAAGATGATTCCGATTGGGTCGCCCTGCGCTATGACATGACCGCGCCGCTGGCGCGTGTGGCGGCGCAATACCGCCAAGACCTGCCCTCGCCCTATCGCCGCTTTGCGATGGGGCCGGTGTGGCGCAATGAAAAGCCCGGTCCGGGACGTTTCCGCCAGTTCTACCAATGCGATGCCGACACCGTGGGCGCGCCTTCTGTGGCCGCCGATGCGGAGATATGCGCGATGCTCTCCGATACGCTGGAGGCCGTTGGCATCAAGCGTGGCGATTACATCATCCGCGTGAACAACCGCAAAGTGCTCGACGGGGTGCTGGAGGCCGCGGGCCTGCCCGACACCGAAGAGTTCGCCAATGTGCGCGGCATCGTTCTGCGCACCATCGACAAGCATGACAAATTCGGCGACGCGGGTGTGATGGCCTTGCTCACCGAAGGGCGCAAGGACGAGAGCGGCGATTTCACCAAAGGCGCAGGTCTGGAGACCGCGCAGGTCGAATTGATCCTCGGCTTTGTGAACGGGCGTCAGGACAGCAACGCGGCGACATTGGATCGTCTGGCGAAACTGGTCGGAGAGGCCAAGACCGGCGTCGAGGGGGTGGACGAGCTGCGCCAGATCGCAACCCTGCTCGAAGGCCAAGGCTACGGTCCCGACCGCATCGTGATCGACCCCGCCGTGGTGCGCGGGCTTGGCTATTACACCGGCCCTGTCTACGAGGCGGAACTGACCTTTGAAGTCACGGACGAGAAAGGCCGCGTGCGCGAGTTCGGCTCGGTCGCGGGCGGCGGGCGCTATGATGATCTGGTGAAACGCTTCACCGGTCAGGCCGTGCCCGCAACCGGCATGTCGATCGGCGTTGACCGTCTTCTGGCCGCCTTGCGCGCCACGGGCCGGATCGGGTCCACGGCACAGGGGCCTGTCGTCGTGACCGTGATGGATCGCGACCGGATGGGTGATTATATGACGATGGTCACGGAACTGCGCCAAGCGGGCATCCGCGCCGAGGTCTATCTGGGCAATCCGAAGAACTTCGGCAACCAGCTCAAATATGCCGACAAACGGGAAAGCCCCGTGGCGATTATTCAGGGTGGTGACGAGGCGGAACGCGGCGTGGTGCAGATCAAGGATTTGATCCTCGGCACGAAACTGGCGGAGAATGCTTCTCTTGAGGAATGGAAAGACCGCCCCAACCAGTATGAAGTGCCGCGCGATCAGATGGTCGCCAAGGTGCGCGAAATCATCGAAAGCTATTCCTGATGCCCCGCCCCGAAATCACGAAAGCCGCCGTCAAGGCCGAGGCCGCACGGCTCAAGGCCCTGTTCGAGGCGCAAGGTGCGTTGCCTGTCGAGATGGACATTCTTCTGCCTGCCGAGGTGCTTTTGGACCTCTACGGCGAGGATATCCGCGCGCGGGCCTATGTGACCGATGATCCCGAACATGGCGAGATGATGCTGCGGCCGGATTTCACCGTGCCGATGGTGCAGCAACATATGAGCGACGGGGCCGAACCTGCGCGCTACACCTATGCGGGCGAGGTGTTTCGCAAACAGGAAGACATGCCCAGCCGCGCCAGCGAGTATTTTCAGGTCGGCTACGAGGTCTTCGACGGCTCCGATCCGGCTGCTGCCGATGCCGAAGTCTTCGCCAATTTCGCGGAGGCGCTGGCGGAACATGACCTGCGTGCCGCGACGGGGGATATCGGTATTCTCAAGGCCGCTGTGGCGGGGCTGAACACGACCGAAACTCGCCGCGCCGCGCTCTTGCGCCACATCTGGCGGCCGCGCCGTTTCCGCGCCTTGATGACGCGGTTTTCCGAAGCGGGCACAGGTTTGCGCCAGCAAAACCTCGACCGCGTGCGTGCCAATCTGAAAGAGGGCGAGGCGCCCTTTATCGGGCTGCGCACACAGACGGAGATCGACATGCGGATCAAGGCGCTTGAAGAAGACGCCAGCGCCCCGCCGATCCCCGCCAGCGAAATCGAATTGCTCGAAGACATCCTCTCGCTCAAGGAAACCCTGCCGCATGTGCTGTCGCAACTGCGCGATATTGCGGTCGATCTGCCAGCGATTTCCGATGCGGTGACCCTGTTGAGCCGTCGCACAGAGGCGCTGGGCAAACGCGGTGTGGATGTGGAGAACCTTGTGTTCGAAGCCTCCTATGGTCGCACCTCTATGGAGTATTACGACGGGTTCGTTTTCGGGTTTTACGCCGAATCGCGCCCCGACCTGCCGCCTGTGGCCACCGGCGGGCGCTATGATGCGCTCACCGCTGTCTTGGGGCAGGGGCGGTCAATTCCCGCCGTGGGCGGGGTGATCCGCCCGAATGTGCTCCTGAGCCTGAAAGGAGGCGCGTGATGGTCGTCAAGCTGGGCGTGCCCTCCAAGGGCCGGTTGATGGACAAGACCTTTGAATGGTTTTCCGAACGCGGCGTGACCCTGTCGCGTGCGGGGGCCGAACGGGAATATTCCGGCGTGGTCGACGGGATCGAGGGCGTGGAGCTTGTGATGCTTTCGGCCTCCGAAATCCCGCGCGAACTGGCCGCTGGCCGTATCCATATGGGCGTTACCGGATCGGATCTGGTGCGCGACAAGCTGGCAAGCTGGGAAAACAAGGTGCATGAACTGGCGCCGATGGGGTTTGGCCATGCCGACCTGATCATCGCTGTTCCGAAATGCTGGACCGATGTCGATACGCTCGACGATCTGGACGCCGCCGCCGCTGCCTTTCGCGCGCGCCACGGGTTCCGTCTGCGCATCGCGACGAAATACCACCACCTGATCCGCGAATATTTCAAAGTGCATGGCGTGGCCGACTATCAGCTTGTCGATAGTCAGGGCGCCACCGAAGGCACAGTGAAAAACCTGACCGCAGAGGCGATTGCCGACATCACCTCGACGGGCGAGACCCTGCGGGCCAACCATCTGAAAATCCTAAACTGTGATCCGGTGCACCGCTCTCAGGCCACGCTGTTCAAATCGCGTATGGCGCATTGGACCGGTGAGGAGCGCACCACGCTCGCAGAGCTGTGCCGGATGATGGGGCTGGACGACTGATCGTGACGCAGAGGGGCTGACGCCGGACGGCAGCCCCTTGAAGTGCGCGGCGTTTCCTTTGTGCCGGAAATACTCAAATCACCCCGATCTCGGCCAGTGTCTGCGCCAGTTCGGGGGGCAGTTCCGGCTCCTGCGCACGTCCTTGGGGCAGATCGGCGGGGGCGTCTTCGGGTTTGAGATAGCGCCAGCCCTGAAACGGACGGCGTTGCGCGTTTTGTGTGCGGATGAGCGGGGCAGACAGCAGGATGCGACAGCGCCGCACACCGTCCTCGCCGATGACTTCTTCAAGCCCGACAATCTCCTGCCGCGCCTGAATCACGCCCTTGATCACCCAGTAAAGCGAGCCGCCTTGCAGCAGCTTGTCTTCCTGTTTCGGCCACATGCGGGTGACATGGCCGCGAATACCGCTGGGGGCGGCTTCGATATAGGCGTTCAGTTCTTCGAAAGAGTCGATTCCGACGCAGAGTTTGACGAGATTGATGTGCTTGGCCATAGGCGCACTCTAAAGCGAATTGGCGGGAAGCTGAAACAGGTTTGCTGAAAAACGTCATCACAAGATCTGGATGCGCTCCGCCCTCATACGAAACATGGTGCAAAACCCGCGCTCAAAGCTCCGGCCTATCCTATCGTTCTGCGTCCTGCCGTGCCGCGTCCCGCCGGACATAGGTGGCAAGCCCCTTGAGCCACTGGCGCAAAAGGGTGGGGTCGAAGGCCTCCAGCCGGTCAAGATCGTCACAGGCGGCGGAAAGCCTGTCGGCCCACGCCTGCCGTTCGGACGCCGCATGTTCGGGCAGGGGCAGGGCTTCGGCGGCCACAAGCATTTGCTGCATCTCCCTGACACTCCGCATTTTGCGAAAGGCTTCCATCATCGGGCCGGTCAGCGCGGGGTGCTGTTGCCAGTCCTCGGTGAAAAGCGCCGTCACCCTTTGCCCCGCGCCGAGGCAGTCAAACGCAACGCAGCCCTTGTAGCCCTTTTGCGCCAGATCGGCGTGGATGGAGCAGGCGGTTCCCGCCAGCCGGTGACAGGGCACACCTGCGGCTTTGTCATGGGCAAACATGTCGCCTGCGTCAAAGGCCAGCGCGAGACAGCATAGCGCGGCGCAATTCGGGCAATCTGGGGCAAACTCCGTGGTCATGGGGTCATTTGACGGCAAAAGCGCGCCGGATCAATGCCAAAAACACGGGAGGGCCGGACATGAAAAAGGCGGCCCGCTTAATGCGCGCCGCCCTGTTTTCTTTGCCGGGAAAATACTCGGATCAGAGAATTTCAACCAGCTCGATAGCAAAGGTCAGGTCTTCGCCAGCGAGGCGGTGATTGGCGTCGAGCGTCACTTCCTCTTCGGTGATTTCCACGACCGTGACGGGGATCACCTGACCTTGGGGGCTCTGCATCTGAAGCTGGAGACCAACTTCGAGCGGAATCTCGGCAGGGATCTGTGCGCGCGGCACGGCTTGTTGGGCGTCGGCGTGGCGCTGGCCATAGGCTTCGTCAGCCACGGCAACGATGGTTTTCTTTTCGCCAACGGTCATGCCCGGCAGGTGCTTGTCCATGCCCGGAATGATCTGGCCGGAGCCAACGGTGAATTCGAGCGGGTCGCGGCCTTCGGAGCTGTCAAAGACAGTGCCGTCGGACAGAGTGCCGGTGTAGTGAATACGAACTTTGTCGCCCGATTTAACTTCGGTCATAAAACGTCCTAACTTTTCGGGGTGAATTTCGGGGCTGCGCCTCTTGCGCAGGTGCCCGTTGCGATTGGCTATGAGGATAAGCTCTGATTCGGTATTTGCAACCCGAAGGCCGGAAAAAGCGCAGGAAAAGCGCCTGTGTTGCGCGGTATCAGGAGGAATATCTGTCGGCCCCTGTCGCGCAAGGCGTCAGAACCACTGGCCCGGCTCCATCAGGCCAAGGTCGAGCAACTGCTGGCTGTGCCATTCGAACTCGACGGAATTGTGCCACATGAAGCTCTCGATATCATAGGTCGATCCGGCATTGCTTTTCAGCGCCTTGGCGGTGCGGAAGGACACGATGGAGGCGGTCAGGTTGTGGTGCCACGGACAGGCGTAGGTATTGTATTCCTCGTCGTTGAACAGATGCTCCTCGCTGAGTTTCAGGCCCTTTCTGGCCTTGAAAATCGCGATCCGGTCGATGCGGCGGCGGTGGGGCGGGATGTGCTCTTCGAACCGCCATCTCAGCCCGCCGAAAAAGTCGAGCTGGCGGTCTTTTTGCTGCCCGTTGGCATCCGCGCGGCCCAGAGCGTAATAGCCCGAGCGGTCAAGATGCGCGTCTTCGAGGGAGACCGCGTTGGGATGTGCGCCAAGATCGCCGGCGTAGAGATCGACCACATAGGTGAGCATCGCGTCGCGGCGTTCTTCGGTGTGGAAGGTCAGCATATCTGTGATCGTGCGGGTCTCGCAGAAGGGGAAAAACAGGTATTCCCCGTTGTAGCAGTAATACAGCCAGATTCCCGGCGCGGCCTCGATGATCCGGTTCACAGCGGTGGAGAGCATCTCCGGCGCGCGGGTCGCGTAGCGGATGCGGTGGATTTTCAACTCCAGCCCTTCGGGCAGGCGGACCTCGTCGGGGGCAAAGAGAAGCACCTGTTTGAAGCCCAGAGACAGGTGGTGGCGCAGGGTTGTGTCGACTTCCACAAGGTCTTCGGCAAAGACCAGTGCAACCGGCCCTTTCAGAAGCGCGTCCTTGCCGTCTGTGAGAAAAGTGTCGAGGCTGTCGTACCGCATGAATATCCCTTACCGGAGCACTGTCCCCGTTCGCGGTAAAAAATGCATGAAGGGCAGGGGATTGCAAGGCAAAGGGAAACAGTTTCGCAACAAGACCTCTTGACCCGTGATGCTTGCCCTGTTGGGCCAGTTGCGTTAGGAGGGCGCTTTAATTCCCCATGATATGTGGACCCAAGCGATGTCCGAGACCAAGACCGACACCAAGGCAGGCGCCAAAAAGCTCTTTATCAAGACCTATGGTTGCCAGATGAATGTCTATGACAGCGAGCGCATGGCCGAAAGTCTCGGCGGGTCGGGCTATACGGAAGTGTCTTCGCCCGAAGAGGCGGACATGATCTTGTTGAACACCTGCCACATTCGCGAGAAGGCGGCGGAAAAGATCTATTCCGAGCTCGGGCGCTACAGGGATCTGAAACTGGCCAACCCCGATCTGAAGATCGGCGTGGCGGGTTGTGTGGCGCAGGCCGAGGGTGAAGAGATCATCCGGCGTCAGCCGATGGTCGATCTGGTTGTCGGCCCGCAAAGCTATCACAAACTGCCGCAGCTTGAGGCGAAGGCAGGCAAGGGCGTCAAAGCGCTCGACACCGATTTCCCCGAAGAGGACAAGTTCGAACATCTCAAGGCACGCCCCAAGGCCAAACGCGCACCGGCGGCGTTTCTGACGGTGCAGGAGGGCTGCGACAAGTTCTGCGCCTTCTGCGTGGTGCCTTATACGCGCGGCGCGGAAGTGTCCCGTCCGGCGGAGCGTGTGCTTTCCGAGGCGCGCGATCTGGTGGACCGTGGCGTGCGCGAGATCACCCTTCTGGGGCAGAATGTGAACGCCTATCACGGGGCAGGCGAGGGCGGAACATGGGGCCTTGCGCGTCTCATCCGCGAATTGGCCAAGGTTGACGGGCTGGAGCGCATCCGCTTCACAACCTCGCACCCGAATGACATGGAAGACGACCTGATCGCGGCGCATGGGGATTGCGACAAGCTCATGCCCTATCTGCACCTTCCTGTGCAGTCCGGCTCCGACCGTATTCTCAAGGCGATGAACCGCAAGCATACGGCAGAAGAGTATATCCGCCTGATTGAACGCATTCGCGCCGCACGGCCCGACATTGCCATGTCCGGCGATTTCATTGTCGGCTTTCCCGGCGAGACGGATCAGGATTTCGAGGACACGATGAACCTCGTGCGCGAGGTCGGCTATGGCTCTGCCTATTCGTTCAAATATTCGCCGCGTCCGGGGACACCTGCGGCGGAGAAGGACGACAAGATGGTGGATGCCGATGTCGCCTCGGAACGTCTGCACCGTTTGCAAGAGCTTATCACCGAGCAGCAACGCGCCTTTCAGGACGCCATGATCGGACGCGAGGTTTCGGTCCTGTTTGAACGCAAGGGGCGGCTCGCCGGTCAGATGGTTGGAAAATCCGAGTATCTTCATGCGGTTCACGTCACTGACGACGTCGCTGTGGGCGAGATCGCGCGGGTGAGAATCATCGAAAGCGGGCCGAATTCTCTGGCGGGTGTTGTGCTGCGCTGACCTGTGAGGGTGACGTAGGGGCAAAAACATTTGCGACTGCGCATCAATCTGGCAACAATTCTGACCAAAGCCGTATTTCGTTGAAAAGTGCGACACAATATCTGGTGTTTTTTCTTCACAAAGCACTAAAATTTGCTATCTTTTGGCCATAATCTTAGTGAGTAGGACGCAGGCAGCTTATGGCTGTGGGGACGATTATGGGCGGTCTGAAAATGTGTACATTTGGGGGACGGAAAACGTGACCATCGAATTTCTCAAAACAGGCCGGAAAGGCCGGGCCGTATTTGCCTTGCTGGCAAGTGCCGGATTGGCTCTCGCAACTATGGGGGCCGCGCCGTTGCAGGCACAGACCCGTGTTCAGGGCGAAAACTACACACCGACCATCTGGATTGATCCGGACGGGTGCGAACATTGGGTGATGGATGATGGTGCCGAAGGGTATATGGACCTGAAGCTTGACCGTCAGGGTCGCCCGACTTGCCATCCGGTCAGAAGCTGTGCGGTGATGCCCTCCGACCAGCTTTTCGCTACGGATAAATATGCCATCTCTGCTGCCGGACGCAAACGTCTGACGGAGTTCTTCCAGAAAGCGGGTGCAACGGCCTATATCGTCATCGGTCACACCGACAGCCGCGCTTCTGACGAATACAACATGCGTCTGAGCTACAATCGCGCTAATGCGGTGGCCAAAGTGGCACGCAAGACCGGTGCCTATGTTGCCGATGTGCGCGGCTATGGTGAACGGATGCCGAAAGCCTCGAACGCCACAGCGGCCGGTATGCAGCAAAACCGCCGCGTCGAAATTCTGTGTATCAAGTGAGGAGAGAGACGATGAATGTAGTGAAAACCCTCGCCCTTCTCGCTGTTGCCGGAAGCCTGTCCGCCTGTGAAACAGGGTTCATGGAAGTCCCGAAAAAGGACAAGACCGTGGATCGTGGTTTCGACACGAAGCATCTTTCGAAACTTGAGGCCGGTATCTGGATCGATCCGCAAGGCTGTGATCACTGGATTATTGACGATGGCGTCGAAGGCTATCTGAGCGCGCGCGTCGACAAATACGGCAAACCGGTCTGTTCCGGCACTGCCGCGCCGAATACGGCGGTTGGCCCCTATAAAAAGGGAACGACGATTTCCGACCCGATCTAAGCCGGATTTTTACCTTGAATTTCAACGGCCATCCCGCATGGGGTGGCCGTTTTCGTTTGTTTGTTATTTAGGCGTTTTGTTGATACGGTGGCGGGGTTGTGCTGAGCGCGAGGTGAAGATTTAGTGTCTGTGCTTGCCAGAACCGCAATCCCTTGGCACCATGGGATGAGGAAACATCACCAGAGTCGGACCAGAACCGGAGAAACTATTTGGGCCTGAGCGCGTTGACACCCCCGAAATCGCAGGACGCAGTCCACGAAACGCTTCTTGAATTTCATGACAACAGGTTGCTCATCGACCTGTGTGGTGAATTCGATAGAAACCTCGCCCAGATAGAGCACAAGCTCGATGTCCAGATCGTCCGACGCGGCAACATATTGTCTGTCATGGGAACAGGAAGCACACGCGGGCGTGCCGCTTCGGTGTTGCAGGATCTTTATTCCAAACTCGAAGCCGGACGCGAGATCGAGCCGGGCGATATTGATGGCATGATCCGGATGGGGGAGACCCCTGCTGACAAGGGCTTGCCGGGCGACCAGATGGAAATGTTCCGTGGCGGGGATGTGGAGATCAAGACCCGCAAGAAGCTTATCGAGCCGCGCACCGAGGCGCAAAAGGCCTATGTGCAGAACCTGTTCAAGAACGAGATGGCCTTTGGCATCGGGCCTGCGGGCACGGGGAAGACCTATCTGGCCGTGGCGGTGGGCGTGAACATGCTCATCAACGGCCATGTCGACAAGATCATCCTGTCGCGCCCAGCGGTGGAAGCGGGCGAGCGTCTGGGTTTTCTGCCCGGCACGCAGGACGAGAAGGTCGATCCCTATATGCAGCCGCTCTATGACGCGCTGAACGATTTCATTCCGGCCAAGCAGCTGGCCAAGATGAAAGAGGAAAAGACCATCGAGATCGCGCCGCTTGCCTTTATGCGCGGTCGCACGCTCAGCCGCGCTTTTGTGGTGTTGGACGAGGCGCAGAACTCCACCACCATGCAGATGAAGATGTTCCTGACCCGTCTGGGCGAAGGCTCGCGCATGGTCATCACCGGCGACCGCTCGCAGGTCGATCTGCCGCGCGGGGTGCCTTCGGGCCTGCGTGACGCCGAACGCATTCTTGCGGGCGTGCCGAATATTGCCTTTAACTACTTCACCTCGAAAGATGTGGTGCGACATCCGCTTGTCGCCGCGATCATCGAGGCCTATGAGTCCGACGAAGCGCAGTAACCGCTCCGGAGGGCTTATGGCCATAGATGTGATCATTGAAGACCCGCGCTGGGAAGAGGCGGGTCTGGAGGCGCTGGTGGCGCGGGCTACTGATGCGTTTTGTGCCCGCGTGGGCCTTGAGGCCGATCTCTGCGAAGGCTCTGTTCTGGCCTGTAATGATGCGCGCATCAAAGTACTCAACGCGGATTTTCGCGAGAAGGACAAAGCCACCAATGTGCTGTCATGGCCCGCAGACGAACGCGCCACGCCGGAGGAGCGCCCGCCCTTGCCCGCGCCGTCATTCGACGGGATGATCGAACTGGGTGATATCGCGATTTCCTACGACACCTGCGTACGCGAGGCCGAGGCCGCAGACAAGCCGATGGCCGACCATGTGACCCATTTGATTATTCATGGTTTGTTACATCTGTTGGGTTATGATCACATTTCCGACCGCGATGCCGAAATTATGGAAGCGACAGAGGTCGAAATACTTGCAACCTTGGGTCTAGAGGACCCATATTAGGCGAACGGCCGCGTTTTGGCCGTGTGATTTTGGAAAGGACGCATGGGCGATACAGAGCCTGGGTCTTCTATGGCAGCGCAGAGCGCGCCAGCGGACCCCATAAGTAGAACGCAGAGCCACTCGAATCGGGCCGGAAAATCTTCCAATGGTTGGTTCGACCGTCTCAGGTCTGCGTTTTCCTCCAAACCCGACAAGACACCGACAATCGCCGACACACCGGCTCCCGCCGCGCAGGTCCTTCCTGCGCAGCGTCCCGGCATGGTCAATCTGCGCCGTATGCGTGTGGATGATGTCGCCGTGCCGAAAGCCGATATTGTGGCGGTGCCTTGCGATATCAAAATGGATGATCTGGTAAAGGTCTTCCGTGAAAGCGGCATGACCCGCCTTCCGGTCTATAACGGCACTCTGGACACGCCCGTGGGGCTTGTGCATTTGAAAGATGTCGCGCTGGGATACGGGTTCAACGGCAAGGGGGCCAAGCAGTTCGATCTCAACGCAATGCTGCGCCCGCTGATCTATGCGCCGCCCTCCATGCCCATCGGCATCCTGTTGCAGAAGATGCAATCGGACCGGATGCATATGGCGCTGGTGATTGATGAATACGGTGGCGTGGACGGTCTGGTGACGCTCGAAGATCTGGTCGAACAGGTCATCGGTGAAATCGAAGATGAACATGATGTTGACGAGGATGTGTTCTGGACACAATCCGCGCCGGGCGTGTTCATTGCCCAAGCCAAGGCTCCGCTCGAAGAGTTCGAGGCCGCCACCGGATTGCGACTGGCCGACGAGGATGACGAGGAAGAAATCGACACGCTCGGCGGTCTGGTCTTTTTGCTCTCGGGCCGTGTGCCCGCGCGTGGCGAGGTGATCCCGCATCCGACCGGCACCGAGTTCGAGGTGATCGACGCCGACCCGCGCCGGATCAAACGGCTGCGCGTGCGACTGCCTTCCGCCGTCAAACCGAAACTTGATGCCTGATCTCATGGCGCGCCGCTGGTCCCGTCTTGCGCGTCATGCGACACGTCCCCGCCTCACGGCCTTTGCGGCGGGGCTATGTATCGCGGCGGGGCAGGCCCCCTTGGGGCTTTGGCCCGTGGCGCTTCTGGGCCTTGCTCTGGCGGCGCGTGTCTGGATCGGCGCGCAAGGGGCGCGTCAGGCGGCCTTTCTGGGTTGGCTCATCGGCTTTGCGCATTTTCTCTTTGCCCTCAACTGGATCGTGAATCCCTTTCTGGTCGAGCCTTGGCGACATGGCTGGATGATCCCTTTCGCTCTGTTTCTCATGGCAGGGGGGCTGGCGCTGTTCTGGGCTTTGGCTTTCTGTATGGCAAAAATACTCAAATCCGGCCTGTCGGGACTGGCCGCGCTTTGGGGGCTTGCAGAGCTTGCGCGCGGTCATGTGTTCACGGGCTTTCCTTGGGCCATGCCGGGCTATATCTGGATCGACACGCCGGTGGCACAGCTTGCTGCGCTGATCGGGCCCTATGGTCTGACCATGCTGGGCTTTGCCTTCGCCGCGCTTCTGGCCTTTGCGGCGCAGCGCCGGTCTGTCCGGCTGGCGGGGGTGTCCCTTGTCCTGTTCGCTCTGGCTTGGGCCGGAGGTGCCTATCGCGAGGCGCAGCCTCTCCGCGAAAAGACAGGGCATAATATCCGCGTGGTGCAACCCAATGCGCCGCAGCATCTCAAATGGGACCCGGATTATATCCCCGTGTTTTATAACCGTGCGCTGGAATTGACCAAGGGTGTGGGTGAGGCACCGGCAGATCTGGTGATCTGGCCGGAAACGTCGGTCGCCGCGCCGCTTTATGCCGCGGGGCCTTACCTTGAGGAAATCGCACAGACCGCCGCGCCCGCCCGCGCCATTGTCGGGTTGAACCGCGTTGACGGGATGCAGGGCTATAACAGCGCCGTCATGTTGGATGACTCGGGGCAGGTGGTCGAGACCTATGACAAGCACCACCTCGTGCCCTTCGGAGAATACATGCCCTTGCCCGGTCTGCTGGAGCGGATCGGCCTGCGGGCCTTCACCGCCAAGAACGGCTATGGCTATTCCGCAGGTCGTGGGCCGCATCTTTTCGACACGGGGGGCTTGGGGCACGCCTTGCCGCTGATTTGCTACGAGGCGATTTTCCCGCGTGACTTGCGCACACAAGAGCGGCCCGACTGGCTTTTGCAAATGACCAATGATGCGTGGTTCGGCGGGTTTTCCGGGCCGCAGCAGTCGCTTGTGCAGGCGCGCTTCCGTGCGATCGAGACGGGGCTGCCGATGGTGCGTGCGGCCAATACGGGGGTCTCGGCGCTTGTCGATGCACATGGGGACGTGATCGCGCAGATTCCGCTGGGCCGCTCCGGTGCTTTCACCGAGGCGCTGCCCTCTGCCCTGCCCGAAACACCCTATGCGCGGTTCGGGGAACTGTCTGTTTGGGTAATGTTAACCCTGCTTGTGATAGGCGGTTGGGGGACAGCCCGACTGACCCGTGACAGAAAAACAGATTGACCCTCCCCCGTGAGGGTCTATATCGCTGACTAATCAACGGCCCGCACAACGGCTTCCTGACGTGTGGGCGACATAACCCAATGGAGCACGACCCCCTATGTCCCGCAAAGACTACGTATTCACCTCGGAATCTGTTTCCGAGGGCCACCCGGATAAGGTCTGTGACCGTATTTCCGATGCTGTCCTTGATGCCCTGATCTCAGAAGAACCCGAAGCGCGGGTCGCCTGCGAGACCTTCGCCACCACAAACCGCGTGGTGATCGGGGGAGAAGTGGGGCTGTCCGATCAGGACAAGCTGCACGAATATATGGGGAAGATTGACGGTATCGTGCGCGATTGCGTGCATGACATCGGCTATGAACAGGACAAGTTCCATTGGAAGACGCTGGAGATCACGAATCTCCTGCACGAACAATCCGCCCATATTGCCCAAGGTGTCGATGCCGCCGACAACAAGGACGAGGGCGCGGGCGATCAGGGGATTATGTTCGGCTTTGCCACCAATGAGACCGAGGCGATGATGCCCGCTCCGATCCAGTTCTCCCATGCGATTCTGCGTCGTCTGGCCGAGGTGCGCAAGAATGGCACGGAGCCGATGCTTGGCCCCGACGCCAAGGCACAGCTTTCCGTGCGCTATGCGGATGGCAAACCGGTCGAAGTCAGCTCGCTTGTCCTGTCGACCCAGCACCTTGACGAAAACCTGACCTCTGACGATGTGCGCGCGATTGTGGCCCCTTATATCGAAGAGGTGCTGCCCGAGGGCTGGCTCACGGCGAACACGGTCTGGCACGTCAACCCGACGGGCAAGTTCGTCATTGGCGGACCTGACGGGGATGCGGGCCTGACGGGGCGCAAGATCATTGTAGACACCTATGGCGGCGCCGCACCGCACGGGGGCGGCGCATTCTCCGGCAAGGACCCGACCAAGGTGGACCGTTCTGCGGCCTATGCCGCGCGCTATCTGGCGAAAAACGTGGTGGCTGCGGGTCTGGCCGATAAGGCGACGATCCAGCTCAGCTATGCCATCGGTGTGGCGGCCCCCCTGTCGATCTATGCGGATTTCCACGGCACAGGCAAAATCGACGAGGCTTTGATCGAGGCGGCAATTCCGCAGGTTATGGACCTGACCCCGCGCGGCATCCGCACCCATCTTTCGCTCAACAAACCGATCTATCAGCGCACAGCGGCCTACGGGCACTTTGGGCGCGCTCCTGAAGCCGATGGCGGCTTTAGCTGGGAGCGCACCGATCTGGCCGAAGCGTTGAAAAGCGCGATCTGAATGCAGCATGGGGCGTGCGCAGAGCCGTGCGCCTCATCGCTTCAAGAGTGAAGCTTAGCACGTTGCATTGTGTTTTCACGGCTTTCTTGGCAAAAGCCCCGCTTGAACAAAACAGGGTTTCCCATGTCCGACGATCAAACGCACGACTCTGACGCCAACAAGACCGCTCACGCCTCCGGTGCGCCGTGGCGCAATTTCTATGGCCGCATCCACGGCAAGACGCTCAATCAGGCGCAAAAGGTCTATCTTGAAGAAGACCTGCCGCGGCTGGCGCCGGGACCGGTGAGCTGGGAGGAAAACCCCGAGCGGGTGAAACTTGATCTGGTCGAGCGGTTCGGCGGCAAACCTGTCTGGCTCGAAGTGGGATTCGGCGCAGGGGAGCATCTGATCCATATGGCGCAGAGCTACCCCGATGTCGCGATCATCGGCTGCGAACCCTATGTGAACGGCGTGGCCTCCTGTCTGGGCCATATGCGCCGCTTGGGCGGTCTCGACAATGTGGCGATCCATGCCGGCGATGCGCGTGACCTGTTCGACGTGCTGCCGGACGAGAGCATCGAGAAAGCCTTTCTCAACTATCCCGACCCCTGGCCCAAAGCCCGCCACCACCGGCGGCGTTTCGTCACTCAGGAACATCTCGCGCCGCTCTACCGTGTGCTTGAAACCGGCGCGGAATTCCGTGTGGCAACCGATATTCCCGACTATGTGCGGCAGACGATGGAAGAGGTGCCACGCGCGGGATTCGAATGGCTGGGCGAGAGCGCGGAAGACTGGCGCAAGCCGTGGGCCGACTGGTTCTCGACACGCTATGAGAAAAAGGCGATCCGCGAAGGCCGCACGCCCCATTACATGACCTTTCGCAAGCGGTGAACGTGGTCTGAGTATTTTCGGCACAAAGGAGACTGCCGGATAGACCGTTTGCCTTGCTTGCGGTATCAGGGCGGTCAGAAATGTGAGGAGAGCAACATGTCCAGCCACGGCACCCCGATCCCGATGACAGCGCGCAAGAGCGGGCCTTTGAAAGGCACGGCAGCGGTGCCCGGTGACAAATCCATCTCGCATCGCGCGCTAATTTTTGGCGCTATGGCGGTGGGGGAGACACGGATCACCGGACTTCTTGAGGGCGAAGATGTGCTCGACACCGCCAAGGCGATGCAGGCGCTGGGGGCGGATGTGGTGCGCGGAGGGGCAGGAGAGTGGACTGTTCATGGCGTGGGCGTCGGCGGCTTTACCGAGCCCGAAGATGTGATCGACTGTGGCAACTCCGGCACGGGGGTGCGGCTCATTATGGGCTGTGTGGCGACCTATGATTTCTGCACGACATTTACCGGCGATGGCTCTTTGCGCAAACGTCCGATGGCGCGGGTGACCGATCCCTTGGCGCTGTTCGGTGCGCGTGCTGTCGGGCGCTCTGGCGGGCGGTTGCCGCTGACTTTGGTGGGGGCGGCGGAGCCTGTGCCGGTGGAATATGAAACCCCTATGCCCTCCGCGCAGGTGAAATCTGCCGTGTTGTTTGCGGGACTAAACGCGCCGGGCAAAACCGTGGTGATCGAGAAAGAGGCCACGCGGGACCATACGGAGCGGATGCTCGCGGGGTTCGGTGCGGAGGTTGTGACCGAGACCACGCCGGAGGGCTATAACAAGATCACGCTGACAGGGCGGCCCGAATTGACGCCGCAAGAGGTGGCCGTGCCGCGCGATCCGAGCTCGGCGGCGTTTCCGGTCTGTGCGGCGCTCATTGTCGAAGGTTCGGAGATTTTCGTGCCCGGCGTGAGCCAGAACCTGACGCGCAACGGGCTTTACACCACGCTGGTGGAGATGGGGGCGGATATTGCCTTCGAGAACCCGCGTGAGGAAGGCGGCGAGCCGGTTGCCGATTTGCGGGTGAAATATTCCAAACTTAAAGGCATCGAGGTGCCGCCGGAACGGGCCGCTTCGATGATTGACGAATATCCGGTTCTCTCGGTGGTGGCGGCATTTGCCGAGGGCACCACGGTGATGAAAGGCGTCAAGGAATTGCGGGTCAAGGAATCGGACCGTATCGACGCGATGGCGCGCGGGCTTGAGGCGTGCGGCGTGGAGGTTGATGAGGACGAGGACACTCTGATCGTGCACGGCTGTGGTGCGCAAGGCGTCAAAGGGGGCGCGACCTGTGCCACCCATATCGACCACCGGATCGCCATGTCCTTCCTCGTTCTGGGGATGGCGGCGCAAGAGCCGGTCACGGTGGATGACGCCAGTCCCATTGCCACGTCTTTTCCGGTTTTTGAAAAATTGATGACCGATCTTGGCGCTGATGTGAAACGGAACAACTGAGGGCTTGACCTCGCGCGCGCAAAGAGTCAGCGTGTGCTCCCCTCAGGAGGAAAAAACATGAGTTTCTGCATCGCGATTGATGGTCCTGCCGCCGCCGGAAAAGGCACGATTTCCAAAGCTGTCGCGCAACATTTCGGCTTTGCCCATCTCGACACGGGCCTGTTGTATCGTGCGACGGGCGCAAAGACCTTTGAAGGTCTCTCGCCGATTGAAGCGGCGCAAACCCTGACGGCGCAGGATCTGGAGCGCGATGATCTGCGTTCGGCGGATGCGGGACAGGCCGCCTCACGGGTGGCTGCAGAGCCGGCTGTGCGCGAGGCGTTGGTGGATTTCCAGCAGGCCTTTGCCCGCCGCGAGGGCGGTGCGGTTCTCGACGGGCGTGACATTGGCACGGTGATCTGTCCGGATGCCGAAGTGAAGCTCTATGTGATTGCCTCCGACGAGGTGCGTGCGCGCAGACGGCATAAGGAGCTGGTGGAAAAGGGCGAGGAGATCACCTTTGAAGAGGTGCTCGATGATCTGCGCGAACGCGACGAGCGTGATGCGGCACGGGCTACGGCCCCGCTGAAGCCCGCCGATGATGCGGTTGTGATTGACACCACTTCGATGAGCATCGAGCAGGCCGTGGCGAAAGTCATTGAACTGATCGAGGCCAAGCTGGGATGACGGCGAAGCTCGTCCTGCATCTGCCCGATCACGAGCGGGTGGCTCTGGAGGCGGGCAAGATGGCGTCGCTTTACCCGCGTCTCAAGCGGATGATCGAGCGGCGTGGCGGCACGGTGGAGATCGCGCCACGGTTCCCGCCGGTTGCGCCGGATGGCAATCTTCATGTGGTGGATAATGCCCGCAAACCCCACAAGGATGTGTTGATCGCGGCGCTGGCCTATCTGGACGGGTGTTGGCACCTTGATCCGAAGGGCGTGCTGGCGGACAGTTCTATTGCGACGCGTCACTTTGTGCCCGAGGCAATAGATGCGCTTGAGGCGGAGCGCTATGTCGCGGCGCTGAAGGCGCGTTTCTCCGAGCAGCGCAACTCGCGGTATCATCAGAAGAAAGCCGTGGAGGGGATCGACCCCGAGGGCATCGTCATCTTTTTGCAAGGTCCGCCGCCCTATCGTCGGGGGCATGCCTATATGAGCCGCGAGGAGATGATCCGCACGGTTCTGGTGGGCGCGGGTGGGCGGCCTGTCTATGTCAAACCCCACCCGCTTCGCAAAGAGGAGGGGGTGAAGGCGATCAAGGAGATGAAGGCGGCGGGATACAGGCCGATCAAGACCAACGCCAATGTGCATGACCTGTTGAGGCAGGCGGCGGTGACGGTGTCGGCCAATTCGGCCGCGTCGATAGAAGGGTTTCTGCACGGCACGCCGACGCTGCTCTTTGCCCGCGCCGATTTCGATCAGGTCGCGGAGGTGGTGAAAACACCGGAAGAGTTCCCGGCGGCGCTTGCGCGGGCCGTGGGGCAAAAGCGCGACTACACAAAGTTTCTATACTGGTATTTCTCGCAATGCCTGTGGCTGGATGATCCGGCGTTCGAGGCCAATGTGCTGGCGCGTTTTGCGGATATGGGGTTCCCGCCGGAGCGGCTTGGTCTGGATATGTCGTGAACGACCCCTTGCGCCTGCCATGCAGAGAGATGCGCAAGGGTGTGGCGGGAAATATGGGTTTGTCGCGGGGTGCCGCCATGCATATGGTGCGGCAAACGCACAGATACCAATATATCAAGGATTCCTGATGTTCCTCGACAAGCTCGACTGGCGCTATGCCGCCAAGAAAATGGACCCGTCCAAACCGGCTGATGAGGCCAAGGTGGCACAGATCGTCGAAGCCATCCGCATGACGCCGACCTCCTCCGGCCTGCAACCTTTCCACCTGTTTGTGATCCGCAACAAGGAGCTGCGTGAAAAGCTCAAGGCGGCGTCTTACGGGCAGGAACAGGTTACGGACGGTTCGCACCTTTTGGTTTTTGCGGCCTATGACAATTACGATGATGCGCGCATTGATGCTGTGGTCGAACATCACGCTGCAGAACGTCCGGGCACGCGCGAGGCTCTGGGTGCCTATTACAGTCGTCTGAAATCGCTCTACCTGTCGCGGGACGCGCATGAGAATTTCGAACATGCCGCCCGTCAGGTCTATATCGCATTGGGCTTTGCTCTGGCGGCGGCGGCCGAGTTGGAGGTCGACAGCACGCCGATGGAAGGTTTCGATCCCGCACAGTTCGACGCGATCCTCGGGCTTGAGGACAAAGGCCTCAAATCCGTTGTGGCGCTGATGCTGGGGACGCGTGACGTGGAGGGCGACTGGCTGGCCTCGCTCAAAAAGGTCCGCAAACCTGCCTATGAGATGGTGACGGACCTGAACTGATCCGGTTCCGGCAGAAGGCCCGAACCGCCAGATGAGCCGAAGACCGCATGTTCGGCGCGCTCATCTGGCGGCTGGGAATGGTCAGATTTTGATGACGATTGTCACTTTGATCGACCAGTCCTGCCCTTTGCCTGCGGCGGTGATCAGAGTTTTGCCCTCGCTCAGGCCCTTCCCGTAGGCTTTGCGAACGGCTGTGACGATTTCGCCGTTGAATTTGAATTCGGGGAATTCCTTGGACAGGCGTGCTTCGAGTTCCTTGCCGAGGAGTGTCGGGCGGTCTTCGGGGGCCGCTTTGTTGATTGCGGTAACGGACAGGTCCTGAACATTCACTTTGCCGCCGCCACCGCCGCCTGCGATGGCTCCGACCGCGATGATGGCCCCGAGGCCGAGGGCAAGTGGGCCCGCCGCACCAAGGGCTGCGCCAGCAAGAGGGGTGAAGTCCTCTTTTCCTGCCGCAAAGGCGGGGAGGGCGAAGGCGCTTGAAACAACAGCGGCAGCGCCCGTTGTGAGGAAAGTGCGTTTTGAGATGTTCATATCAAGTTGTTCCTAAATTATGTTTTCTGTCCCGACACGCTGTCACGGCGGGCGAGGTTATACAAAAGCAAAGCACTTCGATCCGCCTGTTATCCGATAACATGCGCGCTTGAGGCACATTGTCTTGCCAATCAAGGGGGTTTCCCCTATACGCGCGCTTGTCTGACGACCGTAAAGAGTCGCGGGCATGGGTGAGCAGGGCCAGAAGATCTCCAGCATGGAAATCTCCGGCCCTTCTTGTTTGTGTTTTCGCCCTGTCCTTCGGTGCTTTGAGAGCGATCCCAGACGTCAATGAAATCAAGACCGGCGGAGACAACCGCATGGCCCGCATAAATGTATGAAAAGGAATCTAGAGACCACATGGCTCAGAACGTATCTATGGAGGACTTCGAAGCCCTTCTGAATGAAAGCTTCGAAATTGACACACCCGCAGAAGGGTCTGTCGTAAAAGGCAAAGTGATCGCTATTGAAGCAGGTCAGGCCATCATCGACGTCGGCTACAAAATGGAAGGCCGCGTTGATCTTAAAGAATTCGCAAACCCGGGTGAGGCTCCTTCCGTTGCTGTTGGCGACGAAGTTGAAGTGTTCCTCGACCGTGTTGAAAACGCCCGTGGCGAAGCGGTTATCTCCCGCGATAAAGCCCGTCGTGAAGAAGCATGGGACCGTCTCGAAAAAGCCTACGCATCCGAAGAGCGCGTCGAAGGCGCCATCTTTGGCCGCGTCAAAGGCGGTTTCACGGTCGATCTGGGCGGCGCGGTTGCGTTCCTTCCGGGTTCCCAAGTCGACGTGCGCCCCGTGCGCGATGCCGGCCCGCTCATGGGTCTCAAGCAGCCGTTCCAAATCCTCAAGATGGACCGTCGCCGTGGCAACATCGTTGTGTCGCGTCGTGCGATCCTCGAAGAGTCCCGTGCGGAACAGCGCGCTGAAGTTATCGGCAACCTGCACGAAGGTCAGGCTGTTGACGGTGTTGTCAAAAACATCACCGAATACGGTGCCTTTGTGGACCTCGGCGGTGTCGACGGTCTGTTGCACGTCACCGACATGGCATGGCGTCGCGTGAACCACCCGTCCGAAATCCTCTCCATCGGTGAGACGATCAAGGTTCAGGTGATCAAGATCAACAAAGAGACCCACCGTATCTCCCTCGGCATGAAACAGCTGCAGGACGATCCTTGGGATTCTGTTGAAGCCAAATACCCGCTCGAAACCGTTCACACGGGCCGCGTGACCAACATCACCGACTACGGTGCGTTCGTCGAGCTGGAACCGGGCGTCGAAGGTCTTGTCCACGTTTCCGAAATGTCCTGGACCAAGAAAAACGTCCATCCGGGCAAAATCGTCTCCACCTCGCAAGAAGTGGAAGTCATGGTTCTCGAGATCGACCCGTCCAAGCGTCGTGTTTCTCTCGGCCTCAAACAAACCATGCGCAATCCGTGGGAACTCTTTGCAGAGACCCATCCGGAAGGCACCGTGGTCGAAGGCGAAGTCAAGAACATCACCGAATTCGGTCTGTTCGTCGGCCTGCCGGGCGACATCGACGGTATGGTTCACCTCTCCGACCTGTCCTGGGACGAGCGTGGCGAGGAAGCCATCCAGAACTACCACAAGAACGACGTGGTCAAAGCCGTTGTCACCGAAGTGGACGTGGAAAAAGAGCGTATCTCTCTCTCCATCAAAGCTCTGGACGACAGCTTCTCCGGTGCGGTTGAGGGCGTGAAACGCGGCTCCGTCGTGACCGTGACCGTGACTGCCATCGAAGACGGCGGGATCGAAGTGGAATATGAAGGCGCGAAATCCTTCATCCGTCGCTCCGACCTGTCCCGTGATCGTGCTGAACAACGCCCCGAGCGTTTCCAGATCGGCGATCACATCGATGTGCGCGTGACCAATGTGGATCAGAAAACCCGTCGTCTGGGTCTGTCCATCAAAGCACGCGAGATTGCCGAAGAAAAAGAAGCCGTTGCACAGTATGGCTCCTCCGACTCCGGCGCGTCCTTGGGCGATATCCTCGGCGCGGCTCTGAAGACCGGCGACGAGTAATCGCGACAGTCGATCAAAATTTGGAAAAGGCCTCGCATCTGCGGGGCCTTTTTCTTTGGCTCATCCGCGCTTGGGCCGGGCGGGTCGGTTGGCGCTTCGGGGCCATTGGAACGTGTCGTGGCAAGGTGCCTTTAGTAGGGCCAGAAAACCGAATCGCCGCAGATTTTGCCGCAACGCGGCACGAGGCGAGAGGGTGCCAAAATCGGAATTTGCACAGCGAAACCGGATTTTTGGGCGAAAAGTCAGCACATTAGGGGTAAAAAACCCGTGTCACGACCCTATGAAACGCTTCCCCGGATCGCGATCCCATCCTATAGTCACTCTATAAATTGTCATGCGGGCAGATATCTTTCCGGCATGATCTGAGGACATAAACGCGCCTGAAATGTAAGGGGGAGCTTCAATGATTCGGTCTGAGTTGATCCAGAAGATCGCTGACGAAAATCCGCATCTTTACCAACGCGATGTGGAGCGTATCGTCAACACGATCTTTGAGGAAATCATCGAAGCGATGGCGCGTGGCGATCGGGTGGAACTGCGCGGATTTGGCGCCTTTTCCGTCAAAAAACGCGATGCCAGAATGGGCCGCAACCCGCGCACGGGGGAAAGTGTTCCTGTCGAGGAAAAGCATGTGCCGTTTTTCAAAACCGGCAAGCTCCTGCGCGACCGTCTGAACGAAGAATAAGGTCATTTCCATGCGATACATCCGTTACGCCTTTCTCGCCGCGCTGGCCGTGGTGCTTGTGACCGTTGCCATCGCCAATCGGGATGTCGTGACGCTGAACCTTCTGCCCGCAGAGATTGCCACGTTGAGCGGCGTGACCCTGTCGGTCAGCCTGCCGCTGTTCGTTGTGATCTTTGGCGCGATCATCGCGGGGCTTCTGATCGGCTTTGTCTGGGAATGGATGCGTGAGTATAAATACCGCTCCGCTGCTTCGACGCACAAGCGCGAGAAGGAAAAGCTCGCACGCGAAGTCAGCAAGCTGAAAACCGACAAGGCGAAGAACGACGGCGACGAGGTTCTGGCGCTTCTCGAAAATTGATCTGGGAAAACGGCTCCTAGCGCGATAGACCCGACCCATGGAAACTCGTGTGAAAATCTGCGGGCTGAAAACGCCTGATGCCGTTTCTGCGGCGGTCGAAGCGGGCGCGCAATATCTGGGCTTTGTCTTTTTTCCGAAATCTCCGCGCCATGTCGAAGTCGCAACCGCGCGTGATCTGGCGCTGGATGTTCCCGTCGGTGTCGCCAAGGTCGCTCTGGTGGTGAATGCCACGGATGCGGAACTGGACCGGATCACCTCGGAAGTGCCGCTCGACATGTTGCAGCTTCACGGCAAGGAAAGCCCCGAGCGCGTGGCCGAAATCCGGTCGCGCTATGGCCTTCCCGTGATGAAAGCGGTGGGTGTGGCAAGCGCCGAAGATGTGCCCGCGCTGGATGCCTACGGGATGGTGTGTGATCAGTTGCTCGTGGATGCCAAGGCTCCGAAAGGGGCGGACCTTCCGGGGGGCAATGGTCTGTCCTTTGATTGGCGCCTGATCTCCAAACGGGCATGGAACCGTCCGTGGATGTTGGCAGGGGGGCTGACGCCCGAGAATGTGGTTCGGGCAATCCAGATGACCGGCGCGAAACAGGTGGACGTGTCCTCGGGCGTGGAAAGCGCGCCGGGCGTGAAGGATGCGGGGAAAATCCGCGCCTTTATCGAGGCGATCCGCGCCGCGTGACGGGCTTTTTCGAGTATTTCGGCACAAAGGAGGCGGGTGTGCTTTACCGGTCCGCCCCCCTGCGCTACATCCTGTGAGATCCGCAAGGGAGCATCGCGATGAACGATCTTTTTAACAGCTTCATGAACGGCCCTGACGAAAAGGGGCGGTTCGGTATTTTCGGCGGGCGGTTTGTGTCAGAGACATTGATGCCGCTGATCCTCTCCTTGGAGGAGGAGTATAACAAGGCCAAGACCGATCCGGCGTTCTGGGACGAGATGCGCGATCTGTGGAAGCATTATGTGGGGCGTCCGTCGCCGCTGTATTTTGCGGAGAAGATGACCGACGAATTGGGCGGCGCGAAAATCTATCTCAAGCGCGAGGAGCTCAATCACACCGGCGCGCACAAGATCAACAATGTGCTGGGGCAGATTCTTCTGGCGCGGCGCATGGGCAAGACGCGGATCATTGCGGAGACCGGTGCAGGGCAGCACGGGGTGGCTACGGCGACGGTCTGTGCCAAGTTCGGGCTGGAGTGCATCGTTTACATGGGCGCGACCGATGTGGAGCGTCAAAAGCCGAATGTGTTCCGCATGGAGCTTTTGGGGGCCAAGGTTGTTCCGGTTTCCTCCGGTCGTGGCACGCTCAAGGATGCGATGAACGATGCGCTGCGTGATTGGGTGACCAACGTGCGCGACACGTTCTATTGCATCGGCACAGTGGCGGGGCCGCATCCCTATCCGGCGATGGTGCGGGATTATCAGGCCATCATCGGGCAGGAGACGCGCTGGCAGCTCGAAGAGCAGGAGGGCGAAGGCCGCCTGCCGGATACGCTTGTGGCGGCTGTGGGCGGTGGTTCCAATGCGATGGGGCTGTTCCACCCGTTCCTTGACGACGAGAGCGTGCGCATCATCGGTGTCGAGGCTGGCGGGCATGGCGTGGACGACCGGATGGAGCATTGCGCCTCTCTGACGGGCGGGCGCCCGGGAGTGCTGCATGGCAACCGGACCTATCTGTTGCAGGATGATGACGGGCAGATTCTAGAAGGCCATTCGATCTCTGCCGGTCTCGATTATCCGGGCATCGGGCCGGAACACTCGTGGCTGCATGATACGAAACGTGCGGAATATGTTTCCATCACCGACAAAGAGGCGCTGGAGGCCTTTCAGTTCTGTTGCCGCACCGAAGGCATCATCCCCGCGCTCGAATCGAGTCATGCGGTGGCCCATGTGATGAAGATTGCGGGCGATTTGCCCAAGGATCATATCATTGTCATCAACCTGTCGGGGCGCGGCGACAAAGATATCTTCACGGTGGCACGTCACTTGGGTGCCGATCTCGCCGGAGAAGAAGGCCGCGACGCCGAGTAACCCCAACACCAAGCTGCAATTAAAGCCGTCCTTCGGGGCGGCTTTTTCTATGGGATATCCCTCTAAACCTGAGTTTATGCCCGAAGACCAAAGGTTTAGAGGCGGGTGCGTAAACCCGGATAAACCTGCTGCCAATAGCCGGAAGGGCGCGGTTCAAGCACATCAGGAGGCGAGGTCACGTTGACCCGCCCTTTGGGGTTGTTTGAAAATGCAGGAAAGGAAAATCCTATGCACAAGGTTCTTATGATTACGACACTCGTCTCCGGTCTTGGCGCGACGGTTGCTCTGGCGCAGCCGACGACGGAGGAAATTGTCTCCAAGTATCCGGGCGCGACACGGATCGAGATTGACCGCAAGTTCCGCTACACAGAGGTCGAGGTCTATATCGACGGCAAGGAAATCGATCTGCGGATCGACAATGCCAGTGGCGAGGTGGTGCGCGAGCGTGAACGCGCCCTGAGTCAGCGCGAATGGCGCGACGAGGTCAATGACGACGATGATGACGATTCGCGTCGTGTGGCGGGCGTCAATGTCGAGGAAGACGATGATCGCGACGACCGGGATGACTGGGATGACGACCGCGACGATGATCGTGATGATGACCGTGACGATGATAGAGATGATCGTGACGACCGTGATGATGACCGGCGTGACCGCGACGATGATCGCCATGATCGCGATGATGACGACGACGATGACGACGACGATGATGACCGTGACGACCGCGATGATCGTGATGACGACGACGATGATGACGATGATGACGACGATTGATCCGAAGAAATCATGACATTAACGCCTGCCCCGTAGAGGGGCGGGCTGCATTCGTGCTAAGAGAGCGGGAGGCAGAACAAAGGAAAGGACATTATGCACCGCAGGCTTTTCATAACCGGTTTGACCGCGAGTCTGCTGATCGCGCCGCCGGCGTTCGCACAGAGGGCGAGCGTGGTCGATCAAGTCATCACGCAGCTCAAGTCACAAGGCTACACAAGGATCACAGTAGGCCGCACTCTTCTTGGCCGGACACGGATTGTTGCCCGAAACGACGAGATGCGCCGTGAAATCATCATCAACCCGTCGACCGGAGAGGTTCTTCGCGACTATTGGGAAGTCAATGCTGAGGACGACCGGCGTGACGACAAGGATCGCAGCAGCTCGGGGAGCAGTCGTCGGGCGAACGACGATGATCGTGATGACGACGATGATGATGATGATGACGATCGCGATGATGACCGTGACGATGATGACGACGACGACGACCGCGATGATGATCGTGACGATGATGATGATGACGACGATGATGACTGAGGTGCGGAGCTCGTGAAAGACAGTGTTATCCTAGCCATTATCCTCGTGGTGCAATCCCTTTGTGCGATTTTCTTTGTTTTCGACATCGTGGCCTCGGTTCTGGGGCTGCGGGCGCGTCCTATCTCTTGGCAAATTCGGGAAGTGATCGAACTGGGCGCGGCCTTGGGCCTGATCCTCGGGGTGGTCATGGGCGGTCTGGCGCTCCGGCGTTCGATGATCCGGCGGAGCATGGCTGAAAGCAAACTGCGCCGCGCTGCTTCTGCCTTTGCTGACGTTCTCGAGGAGCGTTTTGCGGAATGGTCGCTGACCCCAGCGGAGCGTGAGGTCGCGCTTTTTCTTATCAAGGGCTGTCCCATCGCGGAGATTGCAAGGTTGCGGCAAACCTCGGAGGGGACGGTCAAGGCCCAGACCAATGCGGTGTATCGCAAGGCCGGCGTTCACGGATCTTCGCAGCTTTTAAGCCTGTTTATCGACGATCTGATGGATGATCAGCTTCTGCCCGTCGAGGCGGCGAAGCAAGTGGCCTGAGTGGGGCTGTGCGCGCCGATTAGCTGAACTTGTCTTTGAGCCGTTCCAGCGGGGAGCGTGTGTCCTGAACGGTCTCCGGCGCTTTGTCTGTCTTCGGTTTAGGTGGCTTGGTGCCGGTCGAGGACCGCGGCGGCGCGGTTCTCTGCGCGACCGCATTGGAGAATTTCGCAGGCTCTGCGTCGGCCAGATAGGGGGCGCCGTCGGAGCAACCGCGGATCACATCGTCGAGCCAGTCCTGATCGGCCTTGGCGAAGTCGGAGAGCACATAGGCGGCCACGCGGTCCTTGTGGCCCGGATGCCCGATGCCAAGGCGCACACGATCATAGTCCGCACCGATATGCTGATGGATCGAACGCAGCCCGTTGTGACCGGCATGACCACCGCCGGACTTGACCCGCACCTTGCCGGGGGCGAGGTCCAATTCATCATGAAAAACAACGACATCTGCGGGATCGAGTTTGTAAAACCGCATGGCTTCGCCGACCGACTGACCGGAGAGATTCATGAAGGTTTCGGGCTTGAGCAGGATCACCTTTTCGCGGCCCAAACGGCCTTCGGACAGTTGGCCCTGAAACTTCGCGCGCCACGGCGCAAACCCGTGGTCGGAGGCGATCCGGTCGAGCACCATGAAGCCGATATTGTGCCGGTTTTTCTCGTATTTCGTGCCGGGATTTCCGAGGCCGACGAAAAGGCGCATGGCGGGGTCTCACCTGTTGTTGTGGGTTGTGCGCAGCATATTGGCGTGGTGGAGCACATGCAATCTAAAGCAGTTTCTGTTCGGCGTGAAAGTGGGCCTGCAAACTGGCATGAAACCGTCATGCGGACAGGCGCGGAGATACGACAGAGATGTGACGATATTTCTCGAAATAGGGGATTGCGTCCCGCATTCGGGAGACGTTTTATGGCCATAGCCAGCCTCGTGCGATGCTTGTGCCGGGCCTGCCAGATAAAGCCTTTCCCGATGAACTTGCCCAAAAAGTTGATTGAGAAAGCCATGTGTCATCAATGTCTTGAAGGGCGTTTTCCGAAACGCTTCAGGTCAAAAAGGGAGAAAGACATGAGCTTTATTGCCATGAACCGTTTCAAGATCACGCCGGGCCGTGAAGAGGATTTCGAAGAGATCTGGCGCAATCGGGAGAGCCGGTTGAAAGAGCTGCCGGGCTTTGTCGAATTCCGCATGCTCAAAGGGCCGGTGGCGGAGGATCACGCGCTGTATTCGAGCTTTACGCTCTGGAACAGCAAGGCGGATTTCGAGAACTGGACCACATCCGAACAATTCCGCGACAGCCACAAGAATGCGGGCAATCGCGACCGTTCGATCTTTGCCGGACCGCCGCAGTTCGAAGGGTTCGAGACGATTATTCACGAGACCTGACCCAAGCCCTTTGCGCCGGAATTTGGGGGTCGGATACCCGTCGGCTTCCTGTCGGACTTGTGTCGGACACGCGTCGAACATATGCGCGTGCACCTGTGAGGTGGCATGACCGCGCCGGACGGGTCAGCATAAAGGCCCATAAAACGAAAAACGCGGGTCCCGAGGGGCCCGCGTTTCAAATGCATCCGAAGACACAGTGAAAGATTATTCTTCCGCTGCTTCTTCTGTTGCTTCTTCTTCACCGTCATCCACAGCGCCAAGGCCGGCAGGTGCGGCGATGTTGGCGATCACGAAGTCACGGTCGATGACCGGCTTCACACCTTCAGGCAGTTTGACGTCGGAGATGTGATACACATCGCCGATGTTGCCGCCAGTGATGTCGAGCGTGATTTTTTCCGGAATGTCGGCTGCGGTCACGATGAGTTCGACATCGGTACGGACGTGAGTCACAACGCCGCCTTTTTTGATGCCCGGAGCCGCTTCTTCACCGACGATTTCAACCGGAATGAACAGGTTGATGCGGGAGTTGCGGTGCAGACGCATGAAATCGACGTGAGTCGGAAGGTCTTTCACAACGTCACGCTGCACGCCGCGGCAGATCACGCGGACGTCGTCGTGGCCTTCAACCTTGAGGTTGAACAGCGTGGACAGGAAACGGCCGGCTTTCAGACGCTTCAGCAGCTCGTTGAATTTGATGTTGATCGGAAGCGGTTCTTTGTCATCACCGTAAACGATCCCCGGAACCAGACCGTCGCGACGTGCCTGACGAGCGGCGCCCTTGCCTGTCCCCGTACGTTCCAAGGCAATAAGATCAGGAATCTCACCAGCCATTTTAATTCTCCATAAATTAGGGCGGGTATCCTCCAAGGCTGTATACCCGCGTGAAGCCGTGGCCTTACACGGGAATCGGCAAAATGGGAAGTGGAATTGTTATGATGCGCAAAGATGCGAGACCGGTTTTGCGCAGATTCCGGCTATGCGGCGGGGAAACCTGTCACTATTGTTCGCCAAAGCGCTTTGAATGATCAGGACGGAGGAGGCGGCGATATGGCTCGGAATGGGGTGGCCGGTGTGCTTGGCGGTTTCGGGAGGGCGGTGTCCATGTCCTTTTCGCCTTTTATGGCTTTGGGGTCGGCGGGCGTTGTCTGGGGCGGGTTCGCCGCGATGGTGCCCGCGCTCAAGGCGCAAACGGGGGCCAGTGACGCGCAATTCGGATTGGCGCTGCTCGGTTCGGCCTCGGGTGGCATGATCGCCATGTATCTCGCGCCCTATCTTCTGGCGCTTTTCCGGCATCACACTCTGACGATCCTCGCGCTGTGTTCGGCCTTGGTGGTGCAGGGGCCACGGTTTGCGTCGGAGCCTTGGCATCTTTTCCCCGTGATGATCGGGATGGGGCTGGCACTGGCCAGTCTGGACATCTGCGCCAACCTGCGGATTTCGCGGATCGAAAGCGACACCGGCGGGCATTTGATGAACATCAACCACGCGAATTTCTCGTTCTTCCTTGCGGTCTCGTCCATCCTTGTCGGGCTTTTGCGACAGGCGGGCTGGGGCACGGCGCAGGTCTTTACCCTGATCGGCTGTGTGTTGATGGTTTTCGCGCTGTTGCTGCGTGATGGGCCTTGGGCTGACGAGCCGGAGGACAGTGAGGACGAGGACAGGCCGCGTCATCTGCCGTGGGCCGCGATCCTGCCGGTCGGCGTTATGATCTTTGTCGCTTTCGTGGGTGAAAATTCCATCGAAAGCTGGTCGGCGCTGTTTCTGGAGCGCGAGTTGGGCGGTGCGACGGGGGACGGGGGCTTTGGTCCTGCGATGCTGGGGTTCATCATGTGCGCCTTTCGCCTTTTGGGACAGGTGACGACCCAGCGGTTCGGTGAGGCGCGGGTGGTTCTGGTCTCCGGCATCTTGGGGGTGATCGGCGCGCTTACCCTGTCACAGGCACCGGACCGGTTGGTGGCGCTTTTGGGGATTGCGCTCATGGCGGTCGGGATGGCGGTGATCGTGCCCACGGCCACGTCGCTATTGGGCAAACGTGTGCATCGCCGCGCCCTCAATGTTGCGGTGTCGCGGGCGTGGATGATCGGGTTCACGGGGTTCTTTGTCGGCCCGTCCCTGATCGGCAACATTTCGGAGGCTTACGGGTTGCGCGTGGCCTTCCTGATGGTGGCGGCCACGATTGCCTTGATTGTGCCTGCTGTGTGGCAGTCCGAACGAGGCAAGGCCGTTCGCGATTGATCAGTATGTGAGGGGGCGTGTTCCCGAGGCACCGGCACGCGGCGCCTCGGGGAGAGGGATCAGGCCCAGCGACCGGCGAAGTCTTCGGGGATTTTCAGCATGTCGCGGTCGAGATCGGCAATGGTGTTGCGTCCGCACAGGGCCATAGAGACATCCAGTTCCTTGTGGATCACTTCCAGCGCCTTGGTCACGCCTTCCTCGCCCATTGCGCCCAGACCATAGACAAAGGCGCGCCCGATGAAGGTGCCTTTTGCGCCCATGGCAAGCGCCTTGAGCACGTCCTGACCGGAGCGGATGCCGCTGTCGAGATGGACATCGACCTGATCGCCTACGGCGTCGAGGATCGGCTGAAGCGCACGGATCGAGGACAGGGCACCATCGAGTTGCCGCCCGCCGTGGTTCGACACGATGATGGCGTCACAGCCGACCTTGGCGGCCATAATGGCGTCTTCGGGTTCCATCACGCCTTTGAGGATGAGCGGCCCGCCCCACATTTCCTTGATCGCGGCGATCTTGCCCCAGTCGAGGCGGGGGTCGAATTGCTCTGCGGTCCATGTGAACAGGCTGGAAGGATCGTCAACGCCCTTGGCATGGCCGATGATATTGCCGAACCCGTGCCGCTTGGTGCGCAGCATTTCCAGCCCCCAAGTCCATTTCGTCGCCAGATCGGCAATCACGGCGGGGGTGAGTTTGGGCGGGGCGGAGAGGCCGTTTTTCAGGTCCTTGTGCCGCTGGCCCAGAATTTGCAGATCAAGCGTCAGCACCAGCGCCGAACATCCGGCGTCTTTGGCGCGTTGGATGATGTTTTTCAGAAACTCCTGATCGCGCATGACGTAGAGCTGGAACCAGAAGGGCTTGGTGGTGTGTTCGGCCACGTCTTCGATGGAACAGATCGACATGGTGGACAGGGTGAAGGGCACGCCGAATTTCTCGGCGGCGCGGGCGGCTTTGATCTCGCCATCGGCACGCTGCATCCCTGTGAGGCCCACGGGTGCGAGGGCGACGGGCATGGCGACATCCTGTCCGATCATTTTCGAAGCGGTGGAGCGGCCTTCCATATCGACGGCCACGCGCTGGCGCAGGCGGATCTGGTCGAAATCCGACACGTTCTCGCGAAAGGTCTGTTCGGTCCACGAGCCGCTTTCGCAATAGTCGTAGAACATTTTCGGCGTGCGCTTTTTATGCAGACGCTTGAGATCGTCGATGTTGGTGATGACGGCCATGACCACTCTTCTTTATCAAATTGGTTTGGATCCATAACCAATTCGCACATTTTACGCGGTAGGCCAAGAATCAAATGCAGGGATGCGCTGACTTGCCCCGCGATTTGTCCCTGTGTCTTGCGGCTGACGTGACCGTGCCGGAAATTCAGGCAAGAGGCGGCGGGAAAAAGCAAAAAGGCCCGCGATGCTGCGGGCCTTTGTCGTTTGTGGCTCATTCGCCGAATGTCCGGCACCCCGAACCCCGAAGAGGTGATCAGCCGTTCCACGGCTTGTCTTCGCCGCCCAAGCCGCCGATCTGCACACGGGTCGGCAGGCCGATACGGTCAAGGATTGTAAAGAACGGTTTCGGGTCCAGTTCCTCGACGTTTTTCATGCTGCCCGTGTCCCAGTCGCCCGAGGCAATCAGCATCGCGGCAGCCACCGGCGGGACGCCTGCGGTGTAGGAAATGCCCTGAGAGCCAACCTCTTCATAGGCCTCTTTGTGATCGGCGACATTGTAGACAAAGACCTCGAAGGGTGCGCCGTCTTTCTCGCCTTTCACCAGATCACCGATGCAGGTCTTGCCGGTATAATCGGGCGCCAGCGAGGACGGATCAGGCAGCACGGCCTTGACCACTTTGAGCGGCACGACCTCTTGGCCTTCGGCGGTTTTGACTGGCTGTTCGGAGAGCAGGCCGAGGTTCTTCAGCACGGTGAAGACATTGATGTAATGCTCGCCAAAGCCCATCCAGAAGCGCACATCGGCTTGCGGATAGTTGGTGGCAAGGCTGTGCACCTCGTCATGGCCGGACTGATAGGCGCGTTGCTGGCCCACAACCGGCAAGTCCCAGTCGCGGCCTGTCTCAAACATCTTTTTCTCTTTCCACTGGCCGTCTTCCCAATAGTAGACGACACCGGTGAATTCGCGGAAATTGATCTCGGGATCGAAATTCGTGGCGAAATACTTGCCGTGCGATCCGGCGTTGATGTCCACGATGTCGATGGATTTGACCTCGTCCATCATGTCGATGGCAAAGCGCGCATAGGCGTTCACAACCCCCGGATCGAAGCCCGCACCAAGGATGGCGGTGACGCCCTTCTCGGTGCACAGATCACGCTTTTTCCACTCGTAATTGGCATACCACGGCGGGGTTTCGCAAATCTTGTCGGGGTCTTCGTGAATGGCCGTGTCGATATAGGCGGCCCCTGTTTCAATACAGGCATCCAGCACGGTCATGTTGATAAAGGCCGAGCCGACGTTGATGACGATTTGCGCACCGGTCTTTTTGATGAGCGCGGCCACGGCGGCACTGTCCATCGCGTCAACCTGATGGGCTTCAAGAACGCCCTCCTGTTTCATCGCAGCCTTTTCACGGACCGACTCAAGGATCGCTTCGCATTTGGAAAGCGTCCGGCTGGCGATGTGAATATCTCCCAGCACATCGTTGTTCTGGGCGCATTTATGCGCGACGACCTGAGCGACGCCGCCAGCGCCGATGATGAGTACGTTCTGTTTCAACAGTCGAGACCCCCTTATCGTTTTCGGGTGGTGGGTTTGAGCGGGCCTATCCCAGCGCCGCAGCGAAATCCTCGTAACCGAAGTCACGGACCAGTTTGACGGTGCCATCCAGCTCGCGCACGGCGATTCCCGGCATTTTGACTCCGTTAAACCAGTTCTTTTTAACCATTGTGTAACCGGCTGCATCGTCGATGGAGATACGGTCGCCGATTTCCAGCGGTTTGTCGAATTTTGCATCGCCGAAAATATCGCCCGCCAGACAGGTCTTGCCCGCGATCTGATATTCATGCGTGCCGTTTTGCGGCAGTTTCGCGGTTTCGCGATAGATCAACAGGTCGAGCATATGCGCTTCGATAGAGCTGTCGACGATTGCGATTTTCTTGCCGTTGTCGATGAGGTCGAGCACAGAGACTTCCAGCGTGGTGGAGCGCGTGATCGCGGCCTCGCCGGGCTCCAGATAGACCTGCACGCCCATCGCGTCGGAGAAGGCCTTGAGCCGGTCGGCCAGTTGCTCGAGCGGATAGCCCTCGCCGGTGAAATGGATGCCGCCGCCCAGAGAAACCCAGTCGAGCGTTTTCAGGAATGCCCCGAATTCGGTTTCGATGCGGGTCAGTTGCGCCGAGAACAAATCGAAGTCGTCATTCTCGCAATTATAGTGGATCATCACGCCGTTGATGCGCCCTTGCGCCATCTCCAGCCGCGCCATGTCCCATTCGCCCAGACGCGAGAAGGGACGGGCCGGATCGGCCAGATCGAAGCCGGAGGTGGAGAACCGCGGGTTGAGGCGCAGCCCCGTGGCGATTCCTTGGGCCTTTGCGCCGAAGCGGTCAAGCTGGCCCAGCGAGTTGAAGATGATCTTGTCGGCGTATTTCACCGCATCATTGATCTCGTGATCGGCCCAGCCGACCGAATAGCCGTGGGTCTCGCCGCCGAATTTCTCCGCACCGAGGCGCAATTCATAGAGCGAGGACGAGGTGGTGCCGTCCATATAGTCGCGCATGAAATCGAACACGGGCCATGTGGAGAAACATTTGAGCGCCAACAGGGCCTTCGCACCGGACTGTTCGCGCAGTCGTGCGATCTTTTCCATATTCGGAAGCAGGCGGGCCTTGTCGATCAGGTAGTAAGGCGTCTGGATCATCTCATTCCCCCGCGGGTCAAAAGGAACGGCAATAGAGCGCTGCACTTAGGGCGATTCAGGGTTTGGGGCAAGAAAAAAGCACGGCGGGCCATGCTTTTTGTATATACATTGACCCGTTTTTATTCCTGTCTCTACCCCTGTGTTTCGGGATCAGGCGCGATGTGCGCCGTCTGCCAGAGATTTGACATAGGCGGCGATCTCTTCGACCGATTTTCCGGACGCGATCTCGCTCACAATGGCAGAGCCGACCACAGTGCCATCGGCCACGGCGGCGATCTCTTGGGCCTTCTCCGGCGTGCGCACACCAAAGCCCACGATCACGGGCAGGTCCGTCTTGGCCTTGATCCGCGCCACTTCGGGGGCGACATCGGCGCCGGAGGCGGCAGCGGCCCCAGTCGTGCCTGTGACCGAGACGTAATAGACAAAGCCGGAGGTGTTTTGCAGCACGGTCGGCAGGCGTTTGTCATCGGTCGTGGGCGTGGCCAGACGGATGAAGTTCAGCCCCGCCTTTTGCGCCGGAATGCACAGTTCGTCATCTTCTTCGGGCGGCAGGTCCACGACGATCAGCCCGTCGATACCGGCCTTGAGCGCGTCGGTCAGGAATTTGTCCACGCCATGCGAATAGATCGGGTTGTAATAGCCCATCAGCACAATCGGGGTGGTGGTGTCGGTCTCGCGGAAGGCTGCGGCCAGCGCGAGGGTCTTGTCGAGCGTCATCCCCTGATCAAGCGCGCGTTGGCCCGCAAGCTGGATGGTCGCGCCGTCGGCCATCGGGTCGGTGAAGGGCAGGCCCAGTTCGATGATGTCCACGCCTGCGTCCGGCAATGCCTTGACGATTTCGAGCGATTTGGCTTCGTCGGGATCACCGGCCATGACATAGGCGACGAAGGCTTTTTTGCCAGCGGCGGTCAACTCGGCGAATTTGGCGTCGATACGGGTCATGGGGTGGCTCCCTTGCTGTTTGCGCAACGGGTTTGGCCGATCTTTCGTGCAAGTGCAATGGGGAAGGCTTGCGCGAGACCCCTTTGCGCCTTAGACACGCGGGGAATTTCAGACAAAGGAGGCCGCAATGGGCTTCAAAATGGGCATCGTCGGTCTGCCGAACGTGGGCAAGTCGACGCTTTTTAATGCGCTGACCAAAACCGCTGCTGCGCAGGCGGCAAACTTTCCTTTCTGCACCATCGAACCCAATGTGGGCGATGTGGCCGTGCCGGACCCGCGGCTGGACAAGCTGGCGGCGATCTCCGGCTCGAAACAGATCATCCCGACGCGCATGTCTTTCGTGGACATTGCGGGTCTTGTGAAAGGGGCATCCAAGGGCGAAGGTCTGGGCAACCAGTTCCTTGCCAACATCCGCGAATGTGACGCCATCGCCCATGTGGTGCGGTGTTTCGAGGACGGGGATGTGACCCATGTCGAAGGCCGCGTCGATCCGGTGGACGATGCGCAGGTGATCGAGATGGAACTGATGTTCGCGGATCTCGAAAGCATTGCCAAACGCCGCGCCAACCTCGTGCGCAAGCTCAAGGGCAACGACAAGGAAGCCAAGCTTCAGGACGATCTGCTGGCGCGGGCGCAAGAGGCGCTGGAAAATGACCGACCGGCGCGCAGCGTCGAAGTGTCCGAGGACGAGCGCAAACAGTGGAACATGCTGCAACTTCTGACGCAAAAGCCGATCCTCTATGTCTGCAACGTCGAGGAAGAGAACGCCGCCAAGGGCAACGCCTATTCCGAGGCGGTCGCGAAAATGGCCGCAGAGCAGGGCGCGGGCACCGTGGTGATCTCCGCCAAGATCGAGGAAGAGATTTCCCAACTCGACAGCGACGAGGCCGAGATGTTCCTCGAAGAGCTTGGTCTGCACGAGGCCGGTCTCGACCGTCTGATCCGCGCAGGCTACGAGCTTTTGCAGCTTGAAACCTATTTCACCGTCGGCCCGAAAGAGGCCCGCGCATGGACCATCCCCAAAGGCACCGCCGCCCCGCAGGCCGCAGGCGTCATCCACGGCGATTTCGAACGCGGCTTCATCCGTGCCGAAACCATCGCCTATGACGACTTCATCGCCTGCAACGGCGAGACCGGCGCAAAAGACGCGGGCAAGATGCGCGCGGAAGGCAAAAGCTACATCGTGCAAGACGGCGACGTGATGCACTTTTTGTTTAACACTTGAGCGTGGCTTGAGCGGAAATCGAAAAAAGGCGGTCTTCGGGCCGCCTTTTGTTTTACAAGCGATCGAACACCGACCCCATACGCGGGGCAAACAGGCGTTCATAGGTTTTGAGCAGAGCGGAATCGGTCATGCTCGCCACATAGTCGCACACTATGCGCAGATCCCCCGCAGACGCGGCGAAACGGTCCTGATGCTCGCGCGGCAAAAGCCGTTCGGGATCGGAACACAGTGCCTCGAAGACCGAGACCACCATTTGCTGCCCTTTGAATTCAAGCTGCTGCACCGTGGGACTTTTGATGACCACTTTGAACACCAACTTCTTCAGCGCGCGCAGCATGGGACGACGGGAGGCCGGCAGGCTAGCCCGATAACGCAGAAGCGGTTCGTCGAATTGTGGCATTTCGGTATATTCGACGGAGGTAATGAAATAATTCACAAAGCGCGAGATGAAGCGTTTGCGGGTGTTGCGGTCGCCAAACAGACCGTCGAGCATTTGCCCGTAAACGTCATTACCGAACTGGTCGGGATATTTTTCCTTGAGCATGGAGAGGAAGTCGCCGCAGTCTCCTTCCGGAGCGTTTTTTATGAAATCCTCGCGGGTCAGAAGCGAGAGGGCAATGGCATCCTCAAGGTCATGCACACCGTAGGCAATGTCATCGGCCAGATCCATGATGCTGCAATCAAAAGATTTATGCAGCGATTTGCGATGCTCTCCCTGTTCCAGCTCTGCGGTCTCGCAAAAGCGGTTTCGGTCCTCGGCGGACAGCGGGGAAAGCACCCACTCCACCACGTCCTGCTCACTGTCGAGATAGCATTTCGGCGGGGTAGAGGCGGCGGTGTCAATCAGGTTAAGCGTTGCGGGGCTGTCGCTCAGTTTCGGTCTGAGCGCGGAGTTTTGTGCCCGCGCATAGGGCACAGGGTATTTCAACAGCCCCAAGAGACTGCGCCGCGTGAGATTGGCACCTGAAGATTTGGAAAAGCTCTCCAGCCGCGATAGAATGCGCAGGCTTTGCCCGTTGCCTTCGAAACCGCCCGCCCCGTGCATGCAATAGTTCAAAGCAACCTCGCCGCCATGACCAAAGGGCGGATGGCCGAGATCGTGGGAGCAGCCGATGGCCTGTATCATCGAACGGTCTGGCAGGTGGGCGGTGGCGGGATGGTCGGGGAAACTTTGTGCCAGTTGCCGAGCCAGTCCCCCTGCAATCTGTGCAACTTCCAGCGAGTGCGTGAGCCGTGTGCGGTAAAAATCGCTGTCGCCGAGGTTCAGAATCTGGGTCTTGCCTTGCAGCCGCCGGAAGGAGGCGGAATGGATCACACGGGCATAATCGACATCACCTGCGCCGCGCGCGTCTTCCGTGTGCCCTTGCCATGGTTCCCTGCGTTCCAGCCACATATATCTGCGTCTCCCGTCTGTTCCGTGCGCAGTTTATGGGGCGGGGCGGGCGAAGGCCAGACACGGTTTTACATCAGCTTGCGCATCACCTTGAGGGCGCGTTTGCGCCAGCCTTTGAAGGGCGGTTCGGCGATGGACATGCCGTTGTATTTTGCCTGACGCACTACGGGTTTGAGGTGGGAGAAGGTCTCGAACCCGTAGCGCCCGTGGTAGACGCCTTGGCCCGAGGGGCCGACCCCGCCGAAGGGCAGCGTGGCAAAGCCGACGTGGATGGCCGTGTCATTCACCGTCACCCCGCCGGAGCGCGTGTTTTCAAGCCAGAATTCCTGTTCCTCCTTGTCTTCGGCAAAGACATAGAGGGCCAGTGGATGGTCGTGCTTGGCGACGAAATCGAGCGCCTCTTGCGGATCGTCATAGGGCAGGACGGGCAGGATCGGCCCGAAGATTTCCTCCTGCATCAGGGCAAGGTCATGGGGCGGGTCGAGCACCACGGTGGGGGCGAATTTGCGGGCCTCCCCCAAGGCCCCGTCAAGGCGGAAGAGGGTCACGCCACGGGCTTCGGCCTCTTTCACCATCGCCTCAAGGCGTGCGTGGTGGTGCTCGGAAATGATTGCGGCGTAGTCGGGGTTTTCGGGGCCCTGTGGGAAGTAATGCATGAAAGCCCCCATGATCGCATCGGCCATGAGCAGCATCTTTTTGCGCGGCACCAGAACGTAATCGGGCGCGACACAGACCTGTCCCGCATTCATCGCCTTGCCCCATGCGATCCGGCGGCCCGCACGGTCGAGATCGGCGCTGGGCATGATGATGGCGGGGGATTTGCCGCCCAGCTCCAGCGTCACAGGGGTGAGGTTGCGCGCGGCGGCTTCGGCCACCTTGCGCCCGACGGCGGTGGAACCGGTGAAGAACAGATGATCGAAGGGCAGCGCGGAAAAGGCGCGGGCGACCTCCGGCCCGCCGGTGACGGTGGCGACCTCATCGGGGGAGAAGGCGCCGGAGAGCATGTCTTTGAGCAACGCCGAACAGCGCGGGGTCAGTTCCGAGGGTTTCAGCATCACACGGTTGCCCGCCGCCAGCGCCGCCACCATTGGCGCGAGCGCAAGCTGGACGGGGAAGTTCCACGGCGAGATGATGCCCACAACGCCGAGAGGCTGGGGCCGGATTTCGGCGCGGGCGGGTTTGTAGATCAGCGGCACGGGCGCACGCCGGACGCGCATCCAGCGTTTGAGATGGCGTTTGGCGTGGCGGATTTCGCCCAGCACCAGATCAATGTCGTAAAGGCGGCTTTCCAGCGCGGGGCGGTAGGTGAAATCTTCGGAAATGGCGGCGACCAGCGCCGGTTCGGCTGTGACAAGCGCGTCTTGCAGCCGTGTCAGCCGGTCCAGTCGCACTTCCAGAGGCACAACCGGCGTGGCGCGCTGCGCGGCCTGTTGCTGTGCGAAGAGATCACTCAGGTTGGCGTCTGTAATGTCCCCGGCGATGTTCTCTGTGATGGAGCCTGCAATGGTCCCCATGTCGTTGCCCGTTTCGGTGCCCATGTGGTTCTCCTGATCCGTTTTCGGCATTGAGCCAGAAAAATCGGGCAAGAGAAAGGCATGTCTTGAGAGGAGGGCGGCGCGGCTTTGATTGTTCAGCGGGCGAAGATGCGGCGCAAACTGGCCCGCAGCCCGTTTTGGGACGGTTCCCAAAGGCAGGCCAGTACGAAGGCAAGCGGTCTGATCTCGGTCATGGTGCAGGGTCTCGCGGACTGGGTGTGGTCGGCTATGCTCTAGGAGGGCAATGTTTCAGGCGCGTGACAGATCTGCGAAACGCTCGTGACGGTAAAACGGGCGGGGTTGCAAGGAAATGCGGCTGCGGCGCGGGAAGGCGGAGCGCAAACACAACAAATTGAGACTGTTTGCAAATGCGCTCTGGATCGTCGCAAACCCTTCTATTAACACATTGACCAACGAAAGCTGTGCAAAGGTTCAAGGTATGAAAATCGCTGTTGCTGGGATCGGTTACGTCGGGATGTCGAATGCGGTGTTGCTGGCGCAGAACCACGAGGTCATGGCGGTGGACATTTCCGAGCAGCGCGTGGCCTTGGTCAATGCGCGCAAATCTCCGATTGTGGATGCCGAGCTTGAGGAGTTTCTGGCGCATAAAGAGCTGAACCTCACGGCGACGACAGATGCGGCGGCGGCCTATAAAGGCGCGGATTTCGTGATCGTGGCGACGCCGACGAATTACGACGCCCAGACCAACTATTTCGACACATCCAGCGTGGAGCAGGTGATCCTCAAGGTGCTTGAGGTCAATGACGCCGCGACCATCGTGGTAAAATCAACCATCCCTGTGGGCTTTATCAACCGTATTCGCGACGAGTTCGACACGGATCAGGTGATCTTCAGCCCCGAGTTCCTGCGCGAGGGCCGTGCGCTTTACGACAACCTGCACCCCAGCCGGATCATCGTTGGCGAGCGTTCCGAGCGGGCGCGTGTCTTTGCCGATCTGCTGCTCGAAGGGGCGGTGGAAAAGGACGCGCCGGTGCTGTTCACCGATGCGGACGAGGCCGAGGCGGTCAAGCTCTTTGCCAACACCTATCTCGCCATGCGCGTGGCGTTTTTCAACGAATTGGACAGCTATGCGATGGCGGGCGGAATGGATTCGCGCCAGATCATCGACGGCATTGGTCTGGACCCGCGGATTGGCGATCACTACAACAACCCGTCCTTCGGCTACGGCGGATATTGCCTGCCGAAAGACACCAAGCAGTTGCTGGCGAACTATTCCGAAGTGCCGCAAAACCTCATTCGTGCCATTGTGGATGCCAACCGCACCCGCAAGGATTTTCTCTCCGACCAGATCATCGCGAAACGCCCCAAAGTGGTCGGCGTCTATCGTCTGGTGATGAAGGCAGGTTCCGACAACTTCCGCCAGTCCTCGATCCAAGGCATCATGAAACGGGTGAAGGCCAAGGGCATCGAGGTGATCGTTTATGAACCGGTGATGACGGAGCCGGATTTCTTCGGCTCGCGAGTGGTCAATGATCTTGATGCGTTCAAGGCCGAGGCCGATGTGATCGTCGCCAACCGTGTGACGGATGACATCTCGGACGTGCCGGAGAAGATCTTTACCCGCGACCTGTTCCACGCTGATTGAGGAAAAGACCCCATGCCCACAGCTCTTGTCACCGGTGCCGCCGGATTTATCGGCTCTTTCGTCTGCCGCAAACTGCTCGAAGAGGGGTGGCGCGTCATCGGGCTGGATTGCATGTCCGACTATTACGACGTGGCGCTCAAAGCGCGGCGCGAGGACACGCTTCTGGCCTATGAGAATTACCGCTCGGTGCATGACAAGGTCGAAACGCCCGGCCTGTTGATGTCGCTTTTTGAAGAGGAAAAACCAGACGCGGTGATCCACCTCGCCGCACAGGCGGGGGTGCGCTACTCCATCGAGAACCCGCGCTCCTATCTTGAGAGCAACATCGTCGGCACGTTTGAATTGTTGGAGGCCGCGCGGGCCTATCCGCCCAAGCACATGCTGCTGGCCTCGACCTCCTCGGCTTATGGCGCGAATACGGACATGCCGTATCAAGAGACGGTCAAGGCCGATCACCAGATGTCGTTCTATGCGGCGACCAAGAAATCCACCGAGAACATGGCGCACAGCTATGCGCATCTCTTTGATCTTCCGATCACCATGTTCCGCTTCTTCACGGTCTACGGCCCGTGGGGGCGGCCGGATATGGCGCTGTTCAAGTTCACCAAGGCGATCCTCGAAGACAAACCCATCGACGTGTATAATTACGGCGATATGAAACGTGACTTCACCTATGTGGAAGACCTCGTTCACGCGATCCGCCTGTTGATCGACGCGGTGCCTGTGCGGCCCGAAAACGGAGAGGTGGAGGAGGGCGACAGCCTGTCCCCCGTGGCGCCCTACCGTGTGGTGAACATCGGCAACAATGATGCTGTGCAACTGGTCGATTTTATCGAAGCGATTGAGACTGCGACGGGTAAAAAGGCCGAGCGCAACCTGATGCCGATGCAGGCGGGGGATGTGCCCGCGACATGGGCCGATGCGTCCTTGCTCAAACGCCTCACAGGCTATGCGCCGCAAACGGCTGTGCCCGAAGGCGTGGCCAATTTCGTGCGCTGGTATCGGCAGTATTACAACGCTTGAGGTCTGGACCTCTCGCCGGATTTCTGCGGCCCTCGACATGCTCTTTCAAAGGGCGCATGTCGGGGGCCGTTTCTTGTGGGGTGTTTCTTAGATAAACAGCGGCACGAAGGCGATCATCAGATAGACGAAGAGCAGCACCGCGAGATAGGGCAGGACCGCGCGGGTGATCTTCTCAATGGGCAGCCGTGCCGTGGTCGAGGCGACAAAGAGGTTGATCGCCACCGGCGGCGTGACCATGCCGATGGCGAGACCGACCACGATGATGATGCCGAAATGCACCGTGCCAATGCCAAGCTGTACCGCCAGCGGCAGGAGCATCGGCGTCAGGATGATGAGCGCGGAGGCGGTCTCTAGAAAGATCCCCGCCACAAGGATCACCGCCATCACCAGCAGCAATAGCACATAGGTGTTGGACGAGAGTGACAGCGCGGCACTAGCGATCTGGTTCGGCACCTGCCAGCTCGACAAGGTCCAGCTCAGAACCGACGAGGCCGCGATCACGAACATGATGACAGAGGTGGTCACGCCCGCACGGATGATGATCCGGTAAAGTTGTTTCAGCGTCAGGTCGCGATAGATGAACAGGGACACGAGAATGGCGTAATCCACCGCAATCACCGCCGCTTCGGACGGGGTGAAAATGCCGGAGAATATGCCGCCGAGAATGATGAGCGGAGCCATCAGCCCCCAGCTGGCCGACAGAAAGGTGCGGCCAATGGTTTTGAGGCTCAGGGCCGTGCCGCGCGGGTAGGCGCGGCGGTGGCCTTGCAACAGCGCGACAAAGATCAGGCCGACGCCCATCGCGATGCCGGGGATAAAGCCGTTGAGGAACAGGTCGCGCACCGATTCCTGAGCAATCACCGCGTAGATGATCATGGGAACGGAGGGCGGGATCACCACGCCGATGGTGCCCGAGGCGGCAATCAGAGAGGCGGCGGAGGCGGGGTCGTAGCCCTTGCGCTTGAGTTCGGGCACAAGGCTTGCCCCCACGGCGGCGGTGGTCGCGGCGCCCGAACCGGAGATCGCGGCAAAGAACATGCCCGCCAGCACCGAGACGATGGACAACCCGCCCTTGATAAAGCCGAACATACTGTCGGCAAAGGCCACGAGACGTTTGGAAATCTCGCCCTGCGCCATGACATCACCGGCCAGAACGAACATCGGCACGGCGACAAGCGCAAAGGAATTGATGCCGGAGAACATCTGTTGCGGCACGACCATCAACGGTACGCCGGACAGGTTGAGCGCGCTCATGGTGGCCGCCCCGATCACGATGGCGACGGGGATGCCCATGAGCAGAAAGAGCACGAAAAGACCGGCGAGAACGAGGCTCATGAGGGATCTCCCTGCAATTCCTGCTCCAGATCGTTGTCGATCTCCACATGGGTTTCACGGAGCGGTTTACCCGCCAGAAGGCGGATCAGGTCGATCACGGAAAGCCCCGCCATCAGCAGCGCGGAGAGCGGCATGACGGCATAGACATAGGTCATGCTCAGGCGGAGCGAGGGGGATTTCTGGAAACTCTGCATGTTCATGTATTGCCAGCCGATCTTGGCCAGCGTCACAAGAAACGCGATGGCAACAAGGGTCGCCACGCCGGAAACGATCCGGCCCAACACGGGCGGCAGGCTGTCACGCAACATCGTGACCGCAATATGCCGCCCCTGTTGATAGGCCAGCGCAGCCCCCAGAAAGGTGATCCAGATCAACAGGAAGCGTGCAACTTCCTCTGTCCAGCTCACGGAGGTGAAGAACACCCGCGATACGATCTGAAGCGTAATCACCGCCGTCAGACCCGCCATCCCCGCGAAAACCACGGGTTTGAGCAGTGCCCCCACCTTTCTGTCAAGCCACGCCAGCCATGTCAGCATCTTACTTCACGGCCTCTTGGATGCGCGGCAGATAGTCACCGAATTTCTCGCCATATTTTTCGTAGACCGGTTGAACGGCGTCGGAGAATGTGGAGAGGTCCGCGTCTTCGATCACGTTCATGCCCGCAGCTTTCAGCTCTTCAAGCTGTTCGCCTTCTTGCGCGGCATTGAGTGCGCGCTCGTATTCGGCGGCCTCTTGTGCAGCGTCGGCAATGATCGCTTGGGCGTCTTCGGAAAGCTGGTTCCACTTCGGCATGCCCATCACGAAGATCGCCGGTGCATAGCTGTGGCGCGTCATGGTCATGTTGGTTTGGGTTTCGTTCAGCTTGAAGGAATAGACCACGCCGACCGGATTTTCCTGACCGTCAATTGTGCCCTGCTGCATGCCGGTGAGGGCTTCGGTCCATGCCATCGGCACGGCGTCGGCGCCCAGTTCGCGGAAGGTGTCGATATAGACAGGGTTTTCCATCACGCGGATGCGCAGGCCGTCGAGATCGTCGGGCGTGGCCACGGGGCGTTTGGAGTTGGTGAGGTTGCGAAAGCCGCGCTCGGCATAGGCGAGACCCTTGAGGTTGACCTCTTCGAGGCGACCCAGAAGTTCCTGACCGATTTCACCGTCGAGAACGCTATAGGCGGCTTCGGGGGAGGGGAAGAGGAACGGCATTTCGAAAACGGCCATATCTTCGAGGAAGTTCGAGACCGGACCGTTGGTGATCACGCCCATGTCCACGGTGCCGATCTGCATGCCTTCAAGCAGGGTGCGCTCGTCGCCCAATGTGGCGTTCGGGAAAATCTCGACTGTGATGGCACCGTCGGAGCGTTCCGCGACCAGTTCCTGAAACTTCATGGCGGCGGCGTGGAAACCGTCCTGTTCGTTCACAACGTGAGCGAGGCGCAGATTGACCGGATCAATCTCTGCCGCCAGCGACAGAGCGCTTGCACTCAGGGTTGCCGCTGCCAGTGCAGTTGCTTTCAAAAAGGTATTCATAAACGTCCTCCCAGACAGTTCAGATAAGGGCGACCAAGATGCGCCCGTTTCAACAAACAATCCCAAGACCCCCGTCTGGCCTTATATAGCTGCGGGAATGCTCTCAGGATTGCAGATTTATTGCGCATATGGCTGAAAATATGGTGAAGATGCAAGCCGTCAGCCGGAAACCTGCGGCCCGCATACCGCCTGTGTGCTTTTCGCACAGGGGTTTGTGGCGGGGCAGGGCGCGGGCCTTGCGCAGTTGCGGGGCGTTTGACCGGAGGTGAGGCATTGCGCGGGGCGGTTTCGCCCGACATCGACGCTGGGGTTTAACGAATAGTTAACCTTTACGGATCATATATCCGGCATGGCCTCACGCATCAAAGACAACCTCTTGAATAAAATACTGAGATTCTCCTATGCCGATCATCACCTGATCTGGCTCCCCCAGCAAAAGCTCGGGTATTTCCGCATTCCGAAGGCGGCCAATTCCTCTATCCGTTTCCAGTTGGCGAAAACCTTTCAACTGACTGGCAAAAAGGGGCAGCGGCCAAATCAGGACAAGTTCTGGGCCCAGCAGGATGAAACGCAGGCGGTGAACCTGACGCATGAGGAATTCTTCGAACGCACGGATCGCGATGATGCGTGGTTGTTCACCTTTGTCCGCCATCCGGTTACGCGGCTCTATTCCTGTTGGAACAACAAGATCATCGAGAACACGACGCTCGCGCGCGCGTTCAAGAAGATGGGTGTCGAATTGGGCATGGATTTCCCGAGCTTCGTGCAAAAGGTCTATGACGCGCCGGATGAAAAGGCCGATATTCATGTGAGGTCACAGGCGTCGATCCTGACCCGCGACGGGCGTCTCCTGCCGCATTTTGTCGGACGTGTGGAATGTATGGAGGCCGACTGGGGTCATGTGCGTTTTGAAACCTCCATTCGCGGCGTGGGTCTTGGCCCGCTGCGCCATGTCAACGCGCGACAGAAGGATGGCTTTGACCCCAAGGACAGCATTCCGGCCCCGACGCTCAAGCTCATCAGGGAGCGTTACGAACAGGATTTCAAGCTGTTCTACCCGCATGATTTGACGAAAGACTAACGAAACAGGGCGCGGATTGAGGGCACGTGAGACATGAAATCTCTTTCACAGAAAACACCGCAGGCGTCCCTTGCGCCTTTGCTCCCATGAAACCTGATACGGTAATTTTGAGGCAGTTTTAGAATGGTATTTACTCTTGCAGACGTGACGATTGTTCTGCCGGCATTCAATGCCGAAACAACCCTTGGAGACACGCTCAAATCGCTGGAGCCCTCTCTGGCCGAAGGGATGTCTCTCATTCTGGTGGATGATGCATCGACGGACCAGACGCCACAGATCATGACGCAATTCGCGGACCGTTGGAAAACGGTGAGCTTTATGCCGATGGAGAAAAATGTCGGGGCAGGGGTGGCACGCAATATTGCGATGGATGCCGTAAACACCCCTTTGATGACATTTATTGATGGTGATGACTGGGTCGGGGAGAGCTATTACAAAAACCTCGTCAGGCGGTTTTCCGATTTTCCTGATCTGGATTTTGTCCGCTCACATTACATTGAGAGCCACGGTGCTCGGCGGGTGTTGGTGCGAGCGGCTTTTCCGTTTTGTGATGCACCGTTTGATCCCAAATTGGGCATTTTGCCGGATGACAGATCTACACTCGTAGATCAGCCGCATACTTGGCCAGGTCTGTATGCAACAGATTTTCTAAGCCGCAACGCGATACGGTTTTTGCCCTTGCAGACGGCGGAGGACCGCAAGTTTGTCTGGGAGCGGCAGGTGCTTGCAAAGAAATGCCTCGTCGCCGAAGAGAGCCAGATCTATTATCGCAGAGGAAACAGTAGCAGCCTGACGCAAATCGGAGATGAGCGGCAACTTGATATACTTGTCGCGCTTAAAGAACTTCTGGCGTTTGTTATGAGTAGCGATCATCAGGAGTTTCTTCAGAAAGCCGTTCGTCAGTCACTGGCATTGATCTGTTTCCATCTGGATCGTTTCGACCGGCTTTTGCCCCATGTGCAATCTCTCATGCGTCAGGGGGCTCGGGAGGTTTTGTTGCTCATACCTCCGGCGGATCGCGATGAGGGTCTCCGTCTTCTTGATGCGAGAAGACGGACAATGCTGGAGGATTTGCTCAAATGATTTTATGCCAGATTTCGACCCTTTTTGACCTTCATGTGTTGCTCGGTTCTCTGCGTGCGAATGGGCATTTGGATGTCATGCCCAAGACATTGCTGGTCAGTGCGCATTCCGTTTCTCCGGAAGTGCCTGGTGGGCTCTATGAAGCGGTTCAAAAGTTTCCGGACCTCGACAAGTATTTTTCAAATGTCGTGAGTCTGAACAAAATCATTGCGCCGGTCCATCCACAGAAATGGGAGGCAGGCGGGAACGAGCTGAAACGGCTTTCAGCAGGCAGTCTTTTTCTGGCGGCGCTGGGGCTGGAAACTGTCGAGCAAATATATGTCGAATCCATACAAACGCCGCCAGCCAATACGCTTGTTCAATTGCTTCCCGCGGCGAGGATAAATGTTTTTTCGGACGGGCTTATGTCTTTCAGTCCGACGCGGAATGCATTGCCTGTGCAAGTATTGAGCCGTGTGGACCGTCTCTTTTACCCCGACCTCCTGCCCGGTGTGACGCCGCCTTTGCTCAGAGAAGCCGGAGTGGAGTTGCATCCTTTGGGGATGGAGGGGCTTCGTGGAACCTTCGAAGCTATGGATGCGGACGGGGCGCAGGATGGGGGCGTTGATCTTGAGGGGCTGCCCTTGTTCCTCGGTCAATACCTCTCTGCGCTCGATCTGATGAGTGCCGAAGAGGAAATCGCCCTTTATGCTGACGGTTTGGCGGCCTGTGCCGCGCGTGCGGGGGCCAAGCGTGTGGCCTTTAAACCGCATCCCAGTTTTTCGGAGGGGATGCTGCACCAGTTGGTTCAGGCCCCTGCGCTTGCCGGGCTAGACGTGAGCGTGATCACTTCGTCGCACTCTCTCGAAACACTTTTGCTGCAAAACCGGCCGGCCTTTGTGGCGTCGGTCTTTTCAACGGGGATGGCGATGGCCCATGCCATGTTCGGGGTCGAGGCCTATCATTTCCGCACCGAAGCGTTTTTTAACCGGTTGCTGCCTTGGGAAAACAGCAACCGTGTGCCGGTGATGCTGTCCGCTCTGATGTATCCGGATTTGGAGGGGCGCGAGACGCATTATCCTCTGCGCGCCGAAGAGGTGCAGGTGAAAGTGGACCTTATGGCGGCCTCGATGCAGCCCAAGACGTTGGTGCCGGACAACAGTGCCCTGCTCAAGCTGCTCGGCCAGCCGATGACCCGCGAGGACAGGTTCGAGCGTGCGGCGCGGCGAAAGCTCTTTGGCTATACGCCGGAGAACTCTCTGTCGATGGAGCAGGCGGCGCTGGCCGGGAAATCCTGGGAGGCGACCAAAGGTGCGCCGGAGCGCCTTCGGGCGATTGATCGGGCGCGTCTGGCGCTCAAGGCGAAAGACTATGACATGGCTTTCGAGATCAGTCTGGAAGCCTATCAAAAGACGCCCACATCGTCTTTGCATGTCGAGGTTCTGGAAAAGGCGGCGGCGCATCTTTCCGAGCTTAACAAGATCATCGCAAAGCGCGCGCGGCGGGACCTTGATGCGCTCAAGCACGCGGCCGAGGATCGTCCCGCCGAAAAGGTGGCCCCCGCGTCCGCTGACAGGCCGCGAGAGGTTAAAAACACGTTTATCAGACGTCTGCGGCGCACATAGCGGCAAGGGGACCGGCAGGGGAGGTGCTTATTTGTAAAGCGCCTCCTGACCGAATTTGCGCAGAAGCAACACCCCGAAAAACAACGGAATTGTGCCGCAGAGGAACACATAGGTTAACGAAATGTAGTGAGGAGAATAGATCGAATAGAACATCCCCGCGCGGGCATAGCCTGTGATGTGCAGGACCGGATTGAACCAGAGGATGTTCTGGGCAAATTCCGGCAGGTCTTCATAGATGAAAAACACGCCGGAGATCAGCATGAGCGGCCGCGTGGCAATGCCCCAAAGGGTTGACCACAAAGGATAGCGGAATGTCAGGAAACAGTTCAACGTCCCGACCCCCAACCCCAGCCAGATCGTGGCGGCGAAGGCGGTGAACAGGATTTGGTAGTCAATGATTTCCCGCACATTGTCATAGCTGTGGATGCCGACAAGAACGACCGCCGCGACCATGCTTTGTGTGAGAACGGCCAGCAGGAAACGCGAGGTGACAACATCAATGAAGGTGACACGGGGATAGCTCATCAACGCACGGTTGAAGGAAATCGCACTGCCCACATTGCCGCTGATGCGCTGGAACATCCGCAAGGGCAGGATCGCAGAGGCGTAAAACCAGAGAAACGAGGTGCCAAGGGAAGGACTACGCAACATCAGGGAGAAACCGATGGCAAACAGCACAATCATCGCCAGAGGTTCGAGAATGGCCCAGATATACCCTCCGGGGGTGCGGCCATAGGTGGTCGACATTTCACGCAATATTAACGCTGTTATTGTACGAAATGTCCTGAAACGCAGATTGGGAGAGGACGGTTCCTGTGCAGGCTGGATTGCTGCAAATGTTTGAATTTCTTGCGACATACCCGCATCCTGATCGTTATTTTCTGTCTCGGCCCAAGCACGGCGGCATTGGGAACAAGACTAGGCTTAGAGTATAAAAGTGAACAAGAATTTACCCCAAGACAAGAGCCCTGTTTCGCAGCAGGATGTCGAGGCCGCCGCACAACAACCGGCCAAGCCCGCGATGAAAAAGCGGAAAAAACAGGGTGCTGCGCGCAAAAGGGCAGCGGTTCCGCAAAAGCCCCCCGTGCCCCCCGCGCGCCTGAAATTCCGCCATCGTGCGTTGCTCATGAGCTTCCTTGTGGTTGTGGTTCTGCCGATTCTGGCGATGGCGTGGTATTTGTGGACGCAGGCGCAGGATCAATATGTCTCGCGCGTCGGGTTTACCGTGCGGCGTGAGGAAAGCGCCTCGGCGGTCGATATCTTCGGCGGGCTGGCCAACCTGTCCAGTTCAAGCTCGTCGGACAGCGATATTCTCTATGAATTCATCCAGTCTCAGGAGATGGTGCAGGCGGTCAACGCCTCGCTCGACCTGAACGCGCTCTATTCACGGTTTTACGAAAAAGATGCCGTGTTCTCCCTCCGGCCTGACGCGAATATCGAGGCGTTGCTGCGGTATTGGCAGCGGATGGTGAAAGTGTCCTACACGTCGGGCACGGGGCTGATCAAAATCGAGGTCCGCGCCTTTACGCCGGAGGACGCGCAGGTCATTGCGGAGGAGGTCTATCGCCAAAGCACGCATATGATTAACGACCTCTCTGCGATTGCCCGTGAAGATGCGCTCAAATATGCGCGTCTCGAACTCGAAGAAGCGATGGAGCAACTCAAACAGGCGCGGCAGGCGATTACGGCGTTTCGGTCCAAGAACCAGATTCTCAATCCGAATGCCGATATCCAGATCCAGATGGGACTTCTTACCTCGTTGCAGGAAAAGCTGGGCGACGAGATGATCGCCCATGACATGTTGCTGAACAACACAAGCGAGGATGACCTGCGGGTGGTTGAGGCCAAGCGGCGCATTGCGGCGATTTCCGAACGCATACGGCAGGAACGTGCCAAGTTCGGGGTTGGCGGGGCGATGGCGGCAGGGGCATCTCCGGATGACGAGGACTATGCGACATTGCTGGAGAATTTCGAAAGCCTGACGGTGGATCGGGAATTTGCCGAGAAGAAATATACCTCAGCCCTGTCGAATTTCGACTCCGCTCAGGCCGAAGCCCAGCGGCAAAGCCGGTATCTGGCGGCTTTCGTGCGCCCGACCCTTGCCGAAGCCGCAGAATATCCGCGCCGGTTCATCCTTTTGGGGATCGCCTCGCTGTTTCTGGTGATGGGCTGGAGCACCGCCACGCTGATTTTCTATTCCCTGCGAGACCGTCGTTGAACCGCTATGATCGAGCTACGCAATCTCTCGAAGAGCTTTCGCTCCGGACGCGGCCGCAAACATATCGCCCGCAACCTCAGCATCGTGTTTCCGACCGGCTGTTCGGTGGCGCTTCTGGGGCGCAACGGTTCCGGAAAATCGACCTTGCTGCAAATGATTGCGGGAAATATGCGCCCCGATTCAGGGCAGATCATTTCGAAAGGACAGGTGTCCTTTCCCGTCGGGTTTTCCGGCAGTTTTCACAGAGACCTGACCGGTGCGCAAAACACCCGATTTATCGCACGCATCTACGGGGTCGATACGGATGAGCTTTTGCACTTCGTTGAGGATTTCGCGGGGCTTGGCGGCCATTTCAACATGCCTGTGCGGCTCTATTCCTCCGGCATGCGCTCGCGCCTTGCTTTCGGGATTTCGATGGGGATCAAGTTTGACACCTATCTGGTGGATGAAATCACCGCAGTGGGCGATCAGGCGTTTCGGGAAAAGAGTTCCGCCATGTTCAAGGATCGGATGCGCGATAGCAATGCGATTGTTGTCACGCATTCCATGAAGGATGTTCGTCGCCTGTGTAACGCCGGAGCGGTTCTGGAAAACGGCCACCTGCGGTATTTCGACGATGTGGAGGAGGCGATAGATTTCCACCTCGGCAATATGGGGACATGACGGCAGGGCGCGGGGCGCGTCCGATGTCTTGAGAGTTTGAACGGATCACAATTTTAGCACGGATAACATGGACGAGTTTTCACAAACGCAACACACGTCGGTTGACCTTCCGAAGGGGCAACAACCGGTCCTGCTGGTTTTCAGCGACGATTCCACCTTGTTTTTCGCGCGGTTGATGCGTGACCTGTTGAAATCTGCCGCGCCGGATTGTCCGGTCGCGTTCTGTCTCTATTCCGACGAAAACACCCTGTCCGAACGCCAGATCACAACCTTGCTGCCGGAGGGACCGGATCTGGTTCTGGACAGGAAAGGTCTTCATGCCGTGTTCGAAAACCGCAACATTCGGGCTATCGTGACCTCCCGCGTCTATGCGCCTTTGCGCAATGCGCTCAAGGATATGGACAAGGCCGGGCAAGGTCGGTTGAGAGCGGGGCGGCCCTGTCTGATCAGTTTTCTGGGCGGGCTGGATTTCTTTCCCGATCGCGGGCTGCGGCATCGTTTGGTCTCTGATGCGGTGTTCGTGTTCCCGCGCCCTGACATCGCGCTTTTCAAGGAGATCCGGCGTCAAAGTGGCGGTGTGGCGTTCTGGCAGCATGTGGGGTTTGGCCATCCGGCGGCGCTTGCGCCGAAGGCTCCGCCCGCCGATCTGCACAGCCGCAAAGATATCTACTTTTTCGCGCAGGCGATTTCCCCCAAGTCGCGGGCGGGGCGCAGGCATATTCTGGATGCGCTGATCGCCATTGCCGAGCGCAATCCGGAGCGGGACGTGTATATCAAGCTGCGCCACCTTCCCGGCGAGAACGCGCAGCATCTCCATGTGGAAAAATACGATTATCCGTCGCTTTTAAAGAAATATTCAGATGTTCCGCCTAACCTGAAACTGACCGCCTGTGTGATGCAGGAGGCGCTGGAGAAGGCGGCGATTGCCATCACCTGCACCTCTACTGCGGCCCTGGATGCGATGTCAGAGGGGGTGCCGACGATGATCTATCTTGATTACGTTGACAATTTCCTCGACCCGCTCAACGGGCCGATGCGGGAGGTCTTCAAAACCAGCGGGGCGATTGTCACGTTGGAAGAGTTGTTGTTTCTCAAGACCCGTCCGGTCAATCCCGCGTGGGTCGCGGATATGTTTGCTGAGCGCTCTTTGGGCACGGATGTGTTGGAAGCGATTGAGGCATTTGAAGGCAGGGAGGGTCAGTATGATACGCAGAGTGACACTCTGCATGATACAGAGGACGGGTATGATACAGAGGCCGGTGCGCTCTCGGGTGACGGGAGCTGAAAGGGCAAGGCGAGAGGATTTAGCCTGCAGACTCAGCGTGGGCTTTCGCCGCTTTGAGACGCGCCAGATGGGCCGCGAGTTGGGTCGGGCCGGGCGCGGAGGAACTGGCCATAAGCGTCAGTTGCCACATCAACTCGATAATGTCGCGGCGAAGCGTCAGGGTTTTGAGCTGTGCGCGGTGATGTTGGACGGCTTCTTCATGCAGCGCGTCGAAGGCGTCCAGTCCCGCGCGTGCCTCCCGCGCGGCTTTGCGCATCTCTGCGATCCGCGTGTCTTCGACAAGGTTGAAATTCCGCTCGGCCCAGTAGCCAGCCCCCACAGGCTTTTCCATGTGATTGGGCAACCCGCGTCGGGCTTTGAGGATGAATTCCTCGATCGAACGCACGGAGTAATGGTTGAGCCATGCGCGTTCGCCTTTGGAACTCAGGCCGAAGAGATTGATCCGCGATTGCTGCGCGGCGAAATCCTCGCCCAGAGCGCGACCGGAGGCGGAGACCCAACGGGCCTCTTTGCCTTTCGGGCGATGCACCCCCAGCCCTTTGAACGCCGCAGGTCGGTGCAGAGTTTTGAAAAAATGCGCCAGCGGCAGGGCAATGTCTTCGGGGGCGGCCATGATGAACCGCTCGGTCACAGGGCGGTCCTGCCATGTGCCAATCCCGCTATTGCCAAAGAGATGCCAGCGCAAAGGCATAGCGTCCGCCGTGTCGGGCAAAAGCGCGTCCAAAGGCTCTTTCAGAACCAGATATTCGTCGACATCGAAGAACAGCGCCAGATCGGCCCCTTTATAGAGCGGATGTTTGGAGAGCAGCTTCATCGCCTGCCACTGCACGGCTTTTTCGCCATCGGGGGCAAAGGGCAGATGGGTGACGATGCCTGCGGCGTCGAGCGCGTCGAGCATTCGGTCCGTGCCATCGGTGCAGTCATGCGAGGCAATGAGAAAATGCGCAAATCCGGCCGCACGGTGATGGGCAATCCAGTCAAGGAGCCACGGCCCCTCGTCGCGGATACATGTGATCGCGAGTGTCTTCAAACCCGGCTCATCCTCATATCACACCAAGCGCCTGCGCGTTTGATTTCTTTGGATAATGGGTTTCACACGGGGGGATGCGAGTCAAGTTCGAGGCGCCGGACGCCTTGCCGCAGGGCGGTCGGACGCGACGTCATTTGTAGCGCAGCCGTTCTGCCATGCGGGTCAGGATCGAGGGGGCGACGGCAATCAGGATCACGATGCGGACCAGATGATGCACGGAGATATAGGCCACCTCGGCATGCATCGCCAAAGCCACAAGGGACATTTCCGTGAGACCGCCCGGTGCATAGGCGAGCAGCACCTGTTCGATCGTCTGACCGAAAGGTTTGTGCAGCAATACCGCAAAGCCCAAAGACAGGCCCATGGTGATCAGGGTGCCGCCAAGGCTCAGTGCGAGGGTCTCCGCGACGAGGCGGGGTTTTGCACCACGGAAGCGACAGCCCATCGTGGAGCCCAGCACGACCTGCGCTACGATGACCAGAAATCCCGGCGGGGAAGAGGCGGTCAGGCCGGATATATGTGCCGCCCCTGAAAGCAGCATCGGCCCCAAAAGCCCCGGTGCGGGCAGTTTCAGCTTTCCGCCCAGCCATGTGCCCAAGACCGCGCAGGCCAGAAGGACCAGCGCGCTGGACACGGTCAGGCTCGGGGCATCGTCATGAAGCGGCACGCCTTGGACCTCATAGCCCAGCACCACGCGAAACCACACGGCGATGATCGAGATGGTCACCACGATCCGCCCCGCGTGCGCCAGAATGATCCGCTTTTCATCGCCTCCCAGCGCGCCGCCGATCACCGTCATTTCGTTAATACCGCCGGGCATGGCGGAGAAGAAGGCCGTCACCGGATCAAGCCGACCGACCTTGATGAAATAGGGCACGACGAGGGCCGCCGCGAGGACGAGATAGAGCGCCAGCCCTGCCAGAGAGAGGCCCCATTGGCCGAGGTGCTGGAATGTTTCGGTGTTGAAGCTGGAGCCCAGCATCACGCCGATCACGGGAATGACGATGGGGCGCAACCGTCCGGAGGTTTCAAGCGGCGTGCCCGCCATCACGAAAGCAAACACCGCCAGCATGGAGCCCAGCATCCACGGCAGTGGGAGGCCGGCCAGATAGAACCCCGTGCCGCCTGTTGCCCCGATGCAGAGTGTCAGCAGAATGCGCAAAGCGCGTTTGGGGGCGGGCGGTGTCAGCACGTTGATGTCCTCGAAAAAGGGCAAAATGTCGCGCCAACATACTGTCATAGGGCGACAGGGCAAGATTGCGTTGATGGAGTTTTGCGCACAAGTCTTGGGCGTTGCACGGGTTTTCGCGCACCCGGCGCGGGAAATCCGACCTGTCACAAAAGTTTTTCCATGACGTCACACAAGCGTTTCAGAGCCTGTGCCTTATCCCGTCAAACAACGAGGGGACAGATATGCTCGACGTCAAGAGCCTGACAAAGCGGTTCGGCTCCAATGCCGCTGTGGACAATGTCAGTTTCACCATCGACCGCCCGATGATGATCGGCATTATTGGCCGGTCCGGTGCCGGTAAATCCACCTTTTTGCGGATGATGAACCGGCTGACGGACGCTACCGAAGGCGCGCTGTGTTTCGAGGGCCGCAATGTCCTGACGCTTACTGGCAAGGACAAGCGCGACTGGCAGTCCGACTGCGCCATGATCTTTCAGCAGTTCAATCTGGTGCCGCGTATGGATGTGGTATCGAATGTGCTGCATGGCACATTGGGGCGGCACTCCACCTTGACGACGATGTTCAACCTCTACCCCGAGGGTGACATCCACAAGGCCATCGACATTCTGGACCGTCTCGGCATTGCCGAACATGCGGCGAAACGGGCGGAGGCGCTCTCGGGTGGCCAGCAACAGCGTGTCGCCATTGCGCGCGCATTGATGCAGGATCCGAAGGTAATCCTCGCGGATGAGCCGATTGCCTCTCTTGATCCGATGAATGCGCAAACCGTCATGGAGGCGCTGCGGCGTATTCATGACGAGGACGGGCGCATGGTCATCGCCAACCTGCACACGCTCGATACTGCGCGGCGCTATTGTGACCGTATCATCGGGATGCGGGACGGGCGCGTGGTCTTTGACGGCACGCCGGAGCAACTGACCACCGGGGTGGCCCGCGACATTTACGGCGCAGGCGCGGATTTTTCCGAGGCCGCCACCTCCACCGAAATACGCGATCACGATGCGGTTGTTGCCGAAGAAATTCGGGCCGCGGAAGTCGCGATTTAACTTTCTTTCATCCCCCCGCAACCGAACATCCCGCGGGTTTCAACACGGAGACTTACGATGAAGAAACTGCTTGCTGCTGCTTTGACCACCACCGCACTTGTCGGTGCTGCTCAGGCGCAAGAGATCAAAGAATTCAACATCGGCATTCTGGGCGGCGAAAACGCGCAGGACCGTCTGAACGCCTATGAGTGTCTTGGCGGCTACGTCGAAGAGGCGCTGGGCGTTCCGGTGAAAATGTTTGCACCGGCCGACTATAACGGCGTGATGCAGGGCCTTCTGGGCGGTTCCATCGACATGGCATGGCTCGGGTCGTCTTCCTATGCGGGGGTCTACATCCAGAGCCCCGAGGCGGTCGAGCCGGTGCTCATCAAGGTGAACCTCGACGGCTCCATCGGCTATCACTCCATCGGTTTCGCCCGCAAGGACAGCGGCATTACGAGCCTCGACGATATGGAAGGCAAGGTCTTCGGTTTCGGCGATCCGAACTCCACCTCCGGCTACCTGATCCCCTCCATCGAGATCCCGCAGTATAAAGACGGTATCACTATGGAGCCGGGCGACTATTTTGGCGATGTGACTTTTGTGGGTGGCCACGAGCAAACCATCGTTGCGGTGAACAATGGCGACATTGATGCCGGTGTGACCTGGGCCGACGGTCAGGGCGAATGGGAAGACGGGTTTAACAACGGCGCTCTGCGCAAAGCTGTGGACGCGGGTCTTGTGGACATGAACGACCTTGTGGAAATCTGGCGCTCCAAGCCGATCCCCGAAGGCCCGATTGTTCTGCGCACGGCTCTGCCTGACGATGTGAAGACGACCATGACAGAGCTCATGGACGGTCTTTACGAGGCTGATCCGGAATGTGCCTATGGTGTGACTGCTGGCGAAAGTCAGGGTTTCCGTCCGGTGACCCACGAGATGTATGAATCCATCGTCGCGGCGCGTCTGTCGAAAGCCAACTGATTTCGATTTGAACCCGGCCCTCGCGCTGTCCTGCGCGGGGGTTTTTCTACGCAAGGACCACCCATATGACCGATATGAACGCCACGTCTCTGGACGTGACCCGTGACCATTATCTTGCGCTCACGCGCCAGCGCCGCCTCTATGGCGGGCTCATGTTGCTGGTCTTTGTCCTGTTGCTGGCTTCGGGATTTGGCATCGCCAACGAGCGCAACGCGGGCGGGTTCCTGCCCGGTCTGCCGCAGATTTTCGACTTTCCCGCCGAGGTGGTGCAGGAGGCGTGGGCGAAACGCGCCAATATGCCCGACCATCTGGCCAATGCGTTTCCGGCCCTGATCGAGACCATCAACATCGCCGCCATCGCCACGCTGACGGGCGGGTTCGGCGCGGTTGTGCTGTCGCTTCTGTCCACGCGGGGGCTCGCCCCCTGGCCGCGTCTCATTCCGGTCTTTCGCCGGATCATGGACCTGATGCGCGCGATCCCCGAAATCGTGACCGCTCTGGTTCTGATCTACGTTCTGGGCGGCGGGCCTATTCCGGCCGCCATTGCCATCGCCCTGCATACCATCGGCGCGCTGGGCAAGCTGTTCTCCGAGGTCAATGAAAACGCCGATCTGAAACCGCTCGAAGGTCTGTCCTCGGTCGGAGCCACATGGTTCCAGCGCATGGTCCTCGCCCTCCTGCCACAGGTCGCGCCGAACTGGTTCTCCTATGCGCTTTTGCGTTTCGAGATCAACATCCGCGCCTCCGCCATCCTCGGTTTCGTCGGCGCAGGCGGCATCGGTTACGAGCTGAAAAACGCAATCTCATGGGGGCAGGGCAAGTTCGACGAAGCCGCTGCGGTCTTTATCCTGCTGTTCCTGAGCATCGTGTTCTTTGACCAACTGTCCTCGGTCGTGCGCAATCACCTCACACATGGTTCCAAGAAGGGAGCGTCCCAATGACCCTCGCCGCCGACAGCCACACCGACCTGCGCGACCAAGCGGTCAAGCTCATTGCCCGCAAGCGCCTGTTCTCCTTTGCTCTGCCTGCGGTGATCCTCGCCTATTGCGTCTATATCTTCTTTGCCTTCGACATTCTGGGGCTTGCCGAACGGGCGCGCTGGGACAATGCCTCCAAGATGATCTCGGATGCCTACAGCTATAAAACCGTGGTGGAGCGCAACAACCGGCGCGGGGGCATTGCGGTCTCTGTCGAAGGGGAGCGCAAAGGCACCTATGACGCGACGAACTATCCCGAATGGGTCGAGGTGGGTGATGACGCGGCCACCATTGCGCTGGAAGAGGGTGGTTCCATTGTGATCGACGGCGACCTCGTGCGCTTTGATGTGCCGGGCTTCGGCCTGATCGAGGCGACGCAGACCCGCGCCGACGGGGTGACGTTGAACCTCGACACGAATGACCTGCCTGACTGGATCAACTGGTCGAGCGCGCGCGTGTCTATCACCACAGATGTGGCGCGGCTGACGCTTACCAAAACCCGCACCGAGGTCTTTGTCTATGACTATGGCTGGGAACTGTTCTGGTTCACCCTCGACAGCCCCTATTACGATCACAGCTTTGCCGAGATATTCTTCGGCCCGCGTATCGATCCGACACGATCCAATCCGGTCGGCGCGTGGCAGGACTTCTGGAACAACGGCATGTGGCGTCACGGCGATACCGCTTGGGCCCTGTTCGAAACCGTCCTGATGGCCTTCCTCGGCACATTCGGCGCGGCGATGATCGCCCTGCCTCTGGCCTTCCTCGCGGCCCGCAACTTTGCGCCGCTGCTCGTGGTGCGGATGGCGGCGCGGCGGGTGTTCGACTTCCTGCGCGGTGTGGACGGTCTGATCTGGACCATCCTTCTGTCCCGTGCCTTCGGTCCCGGCCCGATGACCGGCGCGCTGGCGATCCTGCTCACGGACACCGGCTCTTTCGGTAAGCTCTTTTCCGAGGCGCTGGAAAATGTCGACAACAAACAGATCGAAGGCATCCAGTCCACCGGCGCCAAGCCCCTGCAACGCTACCGCTTTGGCGTGATGCCGCAAATCGTGCCCGTGCTTCTGTCACAGGTGCTCTACTTCCTCGAATCCAACACCCGCTCCGCCACGATCATCGGCGCGATCACGGGCGGCGGCATCGGACTTTTGCTGACCCAAGCCATGAACACCCACAAGGATTGGGAAGAAGTCACCTATTACATCGTGCTTGTGGTGCTTCTCGTGATGGCGATGGATAGCTTCTCCGGCTGGCTGCGGCGCAAGTTGATTAAGGGGGATTGAGTATTTGGGGCACAAAGGAAACGGCAATTGTGTCCGCGTCTCCTTTGTGCTCGAAATACTCCCGCCGGAGGCGGTCCGGAATTGCAAACAGGTGAACCATGCCGAAACTGAGTGCCACGGACCCGTTGATCCATGAGGGCGCAAAGATCGCGTCCGCGACTTTCGGGCGCTATTGCGAAGTGGGCAAGGGGGCGCGGGTGCTGAACTCGGAGTTTCTCGATTACGCCTATTGCGACCAATATGCCGATATTGCCAACACAACTGTCGGGAAGTTTGCCAATATTGCGGCCTTCACGCGGATCGGGCCGACGGATCATCCGTATCGGAACGCCTCCCTGCATCACTTTCTTTACCGCTCCTCCTCCTACTGGGAAGATGCAGAGGATGACCCCGCCTTTTTCGAACAACGCGCGTCGCGGCGCACGGTGATCGGGCATGATACATGGATCGGGCATGGTGCGGTGGTCAAGCCGGAGGTCACAATCGGCAATGGGGCAATTGTCGCGGCGGGGGCGGTGGTGACCAAGGATGTGCCCGCTTACATGATCGTCTCCGGCGTGCCCGCGCAGCCCATGCGTCCGCGTTTCGGCGAGGGGATCGGGGCGCGTATGGAGGCGTTGGCGTGGTGGGATTGGGATCACGCGCGGCTCAGGGCGGCGCTTGCAGATTTTCGCGCCCTTGAGGCCGAAGCCTTTCTCGATAAATACGAGTAACCCTCACTCCGCGGCGAGAGACATCCGGTGATCGGCCTGTGCCAGTCTTTGTCCGGCCTGTCCGCTCATATAGGCGATGCGACCGCCGGCCACCGTGGCTTCGATCTCGCGAGTGGTCCGGTTGATGACCACGAAATCCGCACGTTTGTCCCGCTCCAGACTGCCGCGATCCGACAGTTTCATGATGCGGGCGGGGGTGGTCGAGATCATCGCCCATGCTGTGGGCAGATCGCAGACGCCCTTGTCGACAAGCGTCCATGCGGCGGCACTCAGGGCGGGGTAGTGGTAGTCGGAGACCAGCGCATCGCAGAGCCCGCGTTCGATCAGTTTCTGCGCGGAGATATTGCCCGATTGCGACCCGCCACGCGCCACATTCGGCGCGCCCATGAGGACCGGATCGTCCATCGCCTTGGCGGCGGCGGCGGCTTTTTCGGAGATTGGAAATTCGGCCACGCGCGCGCCCAGAATACGGAACTCCTCGCGGGTTTCCGCGTCCGGATCATCATGGCTGCCGTAAGTGACGCCCAGCGTGTCGAAGGCGGCGGACAGGGCGCAGAGATGGCGCGGCACCTCGTGTTTGCGGTCTTTGGCGTCGCGCAGGAGTTTGATGAATTCTTCCGGAGCGCGCCCGCCACGCTTGGCCCATGCTGCAAATTCCAGCGGGTCTTTCTTGGCGATTTCGATGGCTTCGGGCAGGTGGTTGTTGAAGATCACATAGTCCACGCCAAAGCGCCGGATCGCCGCCACAAGCCGGTCGCGGCTGTCGATCATATGGGTTTCGCAGCGGATTTGCAGGCGAATGTCGATCGGTGCATGTGCCTCGAATGCCTGCATTTCGGAGAGCAGTTCCTCGGCATAATCGGGCCCGCGCAATCCGCCTTCCCAACTCCAGCACTGGGCAAACCATGCGGTCGTCACACCATGCGCGGCGGCGTCACGGGCGGCGGAGGCGAGGCCGGAACGGATCGGAAATGGCGCGCGCGGGCGCGGCGCGATATGGCGTTCGAACGCGTCGCCATGCAGGTCGATGATACCGGGTAGGATCAGATAGCCGGAGAGGTCCACCGACGGGAAACGGCCATGGGTGATATAGCCGCCCTCGATGCTGAGGGTCTGCGGGCGGAGTGTGTTCTCCGTAAGGACGGAGGCACCGGTGAAGCTGAGCGGCGGAAGGAGGGCCATCTGGATACCTGCGCAAAATCTGTGGCGTGTTGCCTGTTTCAGATGTTCTACACAGACATTGTATCGTCCGCGTGACGTTTGGCTTTTTTACAGGCGGATTTCAGTCGTCCGGCGTGACCGTCAGTGTGACGCGCTCGCCCGCAAACCATGTCATCCCGCGCTCAATCGGCACACCGTCAACCGTGGTGTTGAGGCTCACCGTGCGCAACAGAGGGTCGCCCTCGCGCAGGCCGAGGTGGAGCGCCTGTGTCGCCGTGGCGCGTTCGGCGCTGACGCGGGTCTCTGATCGCAGGTAGTCTTCGATCCCGATGGATTTGAGCGCGTTGGTGACAGAGCTGATTTCGGTGAAGGCGTCTTTGAGGCCCGTGGTGCGGGATTCGGGGAAGATCGAAATGAAATGTGCAACGGGGGCGTCTCCGGAGAGGGAAAGCCCTTCATAGACCAGAACGGGGGCACCTTCGGCCAGATCCAGTGCCTCTGCTTCGACCTTGTCGCAGGGGCGGGTTTCGATTCGGAGCACTTTCTTGTGTGGCAAGCGGCCTGTGGCGCGGATGTTCTGGTGAAAGCGCACCCGTTTGCCCAGCGGATAGTCCACGGGAGCCGATTGGACAAAGACGCCCGCTCCACGGCGGGAGCGGGTGATGCCGCGTTCTGTTAGGTTGGAGAGCGCATGGCGTACCGTGTGGCGGTTGACCCCGAACCGTGCGGAAAGCTCGGCCTCGGTCGGCAGTTTGTCACCGGGCCGGTAGTGGCCCTTGGCGATTTCTTCGGAGAGCGTTTCCGCGATGGATTTCCAGACGGGTGTGCGAGGCATGGGAGACGTCACCAAAGTTTCATGAATTATTCCTTGCCGAGTCGCTGTGGATCGGCCATGATTTGTCTAGTTGTATAGGAGTTTAGACAACTCCGCAAGCTGTCTAGATGAGAAAGATGAAGCGCATGGGAAAACCGGATAGCCCGCTGTCCCCCGATCAAGAGGCCCGCAAGGCGTGGATGGGGCTTTTGGCCAAATCCGACGCGGCACAGTTGGCCGGGTTGATTGGCCGATTGGAAAACCTGCCAGAGTTCGAGTGGTTGCGCCGTCCCGAGGTGGGTGGCGTCATGGTGCGCGGTCGCATGGGTGGCACGGGTGCGCCATTCAACCTTGGTGAGATGACCGTCACGCGCTGTGCTCTGCGACTGGAGAGCGGGGAGGTCGGGCACGGCTATGTGCAAGGGCGCGACAAGCGGCAGGCAGAGCAGGCCGCGTTGACGGATGCGTTGATGCGAGGCCCGCGTGCCGCAGAGTTGCGAGAGGCGGTGTTGGCTCCGCTGGAAGCGGCACAGGCGGAGGTGCGTGAGACCCGCGCGGCCAAAGCCGCCGCGACGAAGGTGGATTTCTTCACCATGGTGAGAGGGGAAGACTGATGCCGGAAAAACAAATGAACGAACAAAGTTTGATCGGTGCCTTCGAGGCCCCGCCACAAGATGCCGCGCGGGCCTTTCGGGCCGCATTGGAGGCACTGGCCCGTCCCGGTTCGATCCATGAGATCACAGGCGGCAAAGCGCCCGCGCCAATGTCCGAGGCGGCCGCGACGTTGCTTTTGACGCTGTGCGATCCGGAAACGCCGCTTTACCTGAGCGGCGCGCATGATACGGCAGAGATCCGCGACTGGATCGCGTTCCAGATCGGTGCGCCGATTGTCGCGCCTGCCGAGGCTATGTTTGCGCTGGGCACGTGGGAGGCTTTGCAGCCGTTGACGGAATTCCCGATTGGCACGGCGGAATATCCCGACCGCTCAAGCACGCTGATTATTGAAATGGATGCGCTCCACCAACACGGTGCGCAGCTCACCGGGCCGGGGATCAAGACGGTCGCCAGCCTGTCCCTTCCAGCGCTGGAACCGTTTCAGATGAACGCCGCGCTCTTTCCGCTCGGGCTTGATTTCTACTTCACCTCCGGCACGCAGATCGCAGGTCTACCGCGCAGCACGCAGGTGTCTGACATGATGGAGACCAACTGATGTATGTCGCGGTAAAAGGTGGCGAGCGCGCCATCGACAATGCACATGCGTGGCTGGCCGAGGAGCGGCGCGGGGATCCCGAGGTTGCGGAACTCGATGTGGCGCAAATCCGTGAGCAGCTTGCGTTGGCGGTCAATCGGGTGATGACTGAGGGCTCGCTTTATGATCCCGATCTGGCCGCACTGGCGATCAAACAGTCGCGAGGCGATCTGATCGAGGCGATCTTCCTGATCCGCGCCTATCGCACGACCTTGCCACGGATCGGACATTCGCGTCCGGTGGAGACCGGCGAGATGGCCTGTGACCGGCGCGTGTCTGCGACGTTCAAGGATGTTCCCGGCGGGCAGGTGCTTGGCGCGACCTTCGACTACACGCACCGTTTGCTGGATTTCAAACTGATGGCGGAAGGGGAAGTGCCCGAAGCGGCCAAGACCGAGCCGCGACAGGGGTCGACGCCGCATGTCACGAGCTTTCTCAACAAAGAGGGGCTGATCCAGAACGAAGCGCAGGGCGAGGATTTGGACGGGCAAACCCCGCCGGACTTGACCCGCGAGCCGTTGGAACTGCCCGCAAACCGTGCGCTGCGGCTACAAGCACTTACGCGGGGCGACGAGGGGTTTATCCTCTCGATGGCCTATTCGACCCAGCGCGGCTATGGCAACAGCCATGCCTTCGTGGGCGAATTGCGCATCGGACGGGTTGCGGTGGAGATGGACATTCCCGAACTGGGATTTTCTATCGAGATTGGCGAGGTCGAACTGACCGAATGCGAGACGGTGAACAAATTCGCAGGCTCGAAGGTGGAGCCGCCACAATTCACGCGGGGCTACGGGCTGACCTTTGGCCAGACGGAGCGCAAGGCGATTTCCATGGCCTTGGTGGACCGGTCGCTGCGCAGCAAGGAACTGGGTGTCGAAGTGTCGAACTCGCCCGCGCATGACGAGGAATTTGTCCTCTATCACTGCGACAACATTCAGGCGACCGGATTTCTCGAACATATCAAACTGCCGCATTATGTGGATTTCCAGTCGGAGATGGAACTGGTCCGCAAGATGCGGGCGGAGATCGCCGCCGGACAGGCGCAGGACAGCGCGCAGGAGGCGGCACAATGAGCGACTATAATTTCGCCTATCTCGATGAACAGACCAAACGGATGATCCGCCGTGCGATCCTCAAAGGCATTGCCGTGCCCGGTTATCAGGTGCCGTTTGCATCGCGTGAAATGCCGATGCCCTACGGGTGGGGGACCGGCGGCGTGCAGGTGTCTGCCGCCTGTCTGATGCCGGAAGATACGCTCAAGGTTATTGACCAAGGGGCTGATGACACCACGAACGCCGTGTCGATCCGCAAGTTTTTCGAGAAGACCGCCGGGATCGCCGTCACCGAGAAAACCCGCGCCGCCACGGTGATCCAGACCCGCCACCGCATCCCCGAGGAGCCGCTCACGGAGGGGCAGATCCTTGTCTATCAGGTGCCGATTCCGGAGCCTTTGCGCTTTCTGGAGCCGCGCGAGACCGAGACACGCAAGATGCATGCGCTTGAGGAATACGGGTTGATGCATGTGAAACTCTACGAAGACATCGCCAAACACGGCCATATTGCCACTTCATACGCTTATCCGGTGAAGGTCGAAGGACGCTATGTGATGGACCCGTCACCGATCCCGAAATTCGACAATCCTAAGATGGACATGGCGGCGATCCAGCTCTTTGGTGCGGGACGTGAACAGCGCATCTATGCGGTGCCGCCCTATACCAAAGTCGTCTCTCTGGATTTCGAAGACCACCCGTTTGACCCGTCGAAAGCCGAGCATCCCTGTGATCTGTGCGGGGCGGAACATACCTATCTGGACGAGGTGATCGTCGATGACGACGGTGGGCGGATGTTTGTCTGTTCTGACACGGATTATTGCGCCGAGCGGCAGGCTTTGGGCCATCGCGGGCGTCTCTCTCCCCCTGAAACGCTAGCCGAGGAGGCCGCGCAATGACCCCGCTTCTTTCTGTCAAAGATATGCGCAAAACCTATGGCGGGCGGATCGGTTGCACCGATGTGTCCTTTGACCTCTACCCCGGTGAGGTCATGGGGATCGTGGGCGAATCCGGCTCCGGCAAGTCGACGCTTTTGAATTGCATGGCCGGACATCTGCCGCCCGATGGCGGGCAGGTTCTGTTCGACACACGCACGCGCGGCATGGTCGATACGCTGACCATGTCCGAGCCGGAGCGCCGGATGTTATCGCGCACGGATTGGGCCTTTGTCCACCAGCACGCCCGCGACGGGCTGCGCATGGGGGTCTCTGCGGGGGGCAATGTGGGCGAGCGTCTCATGGCGGTCGGCGCGCGGCATTACGGGCAGATTCGCGAACAGGCGGTGGACTGGCTTGGCCGTGTGGAGATTGATGAGGACCGGATGGACGATCCGCCCTCGGCCTTTTCCGGCGGGATGCAGCAGCGGTTGCAAATCGCTCGCAACCTCGTCACGGGGCCGCGGCTTGTCTTTATGGACGAGCCGACCGGCGGGCTGGATGTCTCGGTGCAGGCGCGTCTGCTCGATCTTTTGCGCGGTTTGGTGCGTGAAATGGGCCTGTCTGCGATTATCGTGACCCATGACCTTGCCGTGGTGCGGCTTTTGGCAGATCGTCTGATGGTGATGAAATCCGGCCATGTTGTCGAAACAGGCCTCACGGATCAGGTGCTTGATGACCCGCAACATGCCTATACCCAGCTTCTTGTCTCTTCTGTCTTGCAGGCCTGAGACATGATTTTCGCCTATCGTCCCAGTGAAACCGGTCTTGAGCGCGTGCCCGGCGGCGGTGATTTGAGTGATGAGCTCAGGGCCGCGCTGTGGGTCGATCTGCTCAGCCCGCAACCGGCACAGGTCGCGGCGGTCGAGGCGCTTGGTGTTTCTGTTCCGACACTTGCGGATATGCAGGAGATCGAAGTCTCGAACCGGCTTTACCGCGACGGCAATACCGATGTTCTGACCATCGTTTTGCCGGGATTGGACAAGCACAAAGAGCCGAGTTTCGGCCCTGTCGCCTTTCTGATCACGCCGGAGCGCCTGTTCACCGTGCGCTACCACACGCCGCGCCCGTTCGAGACCTTTGCCGCCCATGCCGGACAGTCGAGCGCGGGATATTCGGGACGCAGGCGGGTGTTTTTGGGTCTCGTCGAGGAAATCGTCGCCCGCATCGCCGACCTTTTGGAAGGCGTGGGCGAGGCGCTGGACCAGCAATCGCATGTCACCTTTCGCGATCCCGAACCGCGTGGCGATGAACTGGCCGATACCTTGCGCGCGCTGGGGCGGCAAAGCGAACAGGTGGCCAAATATCGCCACGCGCTTCTGACTGTCGAGCGGGCACTGTCGAGTTTCGGTCTCGGGCTGGAGAGCGACAAGGAAAAAGGGCTGCGCGAGGTTCTCAAGGCACAGGTCAAGGATTGTCAGGCGCTTGCGGTGCATGGCGATTTCCTGTCCAGCCGGATCGCGCAACTGACCGATGTGACGCTCGGCCTCATCAATCTCGAACAAAGCGTGGCGAGCCGTATTCTTTCGGTCGTAGCGGTTCTGTTCCTGCCGCCCACGCTGGTGGCTTCGGTCTATGGCATGAACTTTCCGTTCATTCCGGGGCTCGACCATCCCTATGGCTATCTGATTGCGACCGTGCTGATGATCGGTTCGGCGCTTGGCACTTATCTTCTCTCGAAATGGAAAAAATGGCTGTAACCCGATGATCAAGATCGACAACGTTTCCAAATCCTTCACGCTGCACAATCAGGGCGCGGCAGTCATTCCGGTCATGGACGGGGCTACATTCGAGGTCGGTGCCGGAGAATGTGTGGCGCTGACGGGCAATTCCGGCGCGGGCAAATCGACACTGATGCGGATGATCTATGGCAATTACCTTTCGGCCTCCGGTCACATCTGGATCGGGGACACGGATGTGGCCAATGCCGAACCGCGTGAGATTATCGCCTTGCGGCGGGCCACCTTGGGCTATGTCTCGCAATTCCTGCGGGTTGTGCCGCGCGTGCCGACACTGGAGGTCGTCGCCGAACCGCTTTTGAGCGTCGGTGTGGCGAAAGACGTGGCCTTTGCGCGTGCTCGCGATCTGTTGAGCCGCCTCAACATCCCCGAAACGCTCTGGGGCCTGTCGCCCACGACATTCTCCGGCGGAGAACAGCAGCGCGTCAACATCGCCCGCGGCTTTGCCCATGACTATCCGGCGATGCTTCTGGACGAGCCGACTGCCTCACTGGATGCCACCAACCGCGAAACGGTATTGAGCCTGATCGAAGAGGCCAAGGCGCGCGGTGCGGCGATCATCGGGATTTTCCACGATGCTCCCGCCCGTGACCGTGTGGCAGATCGGGAGATCAATGTCTCTGTCTTCACACCGGCCAAGGTGGCTTGAGCGATGGTGGGGCGTCTTTATGCGGTGGTCGGGCCTTCGGGTGCCGGCAAGGATACGTTGATCGAAGCGGCGATAGAACAGCGGAGGGATATTGCGGTGGCGAGACGGGTCATCACCCGCCCGACCGAAGCCGGTGGCGAGGAGTTCGAGGGCGTCACGGTCGAAGAGTTCGACCGGCGTCTGGAGGCCGGAGAGTTTGCGCTGCACTGGGAGGCGCATGGTCTCAAATACGGTGTGCCCATCTCGATCGAGACCGCGCTGAACGAAGGGCGCGATGTGTTGTTTAACGGCTCGCGTGCGATCCTGCCGGAAGCCTATGCGCTTTATCCGAACATGGGTGTGATCCTGATTGCCGCCTCGCCGGAGGTGCTGGCAACACGGCTTGCGGCGCGGGGGCGGGAGAGCCGCGAGGAAATCGAAAAGCGACTGGCGCGGGCCGAATATGACATCGCGCCGGGCTTGCCCGTGCGACGTGTGGAAAATGACGGGGCACTGGAAGCGGCGGTTGAGGCCTTTCTCGCCGCGCTTCAGCCGGAGAGGGTGTAGCGGTGCAACCGGTGGAAACGCCCGTCTTCGGCCTCGCCAAAGAGGCACAACTCGCGGATGTCGAAAGGCACGGGCAAAAGCGGCGTGAGAACGGGGTCGAGCGCGGCTTTGACCGCTTCGGCTTCGGACTTTGCGAGCTGGCCGGTGAGGGTGAGGTGGAAACGGAATTCCTCCATCACATAGGGGTAGCCCCATTGCCGCAACAGCGCGTCCTGCCGCTCTGTCAGCCCCGCTGCGCGGCGTCGCGCCATATCGGCGTCGGTGAGTGGCGCGCGATGCGGATCAAGCGCGGTGACGATCTCTCCGGCAAGGGTTTCCAGCGCCGCGAGATCGCCCGTGGGCGTGAGCGCCAGAAAACTGCCGATCCGTGTCAGCGTCAGCCCGTCGAGGGTAACCGGCGCATGGCAGGCGGCGAATGTTTCCAGATCGGCCTCCAGAGCCGCACGGGTGCCGGTCAGGCGAAACGGTGGTTTCAACGTGCCGTGAAACCCGTATTTGCGCGGCGTGGCGGTGATGTCCTGCACAGGGCGGGGCAGACCGTCGATATCGGGATGCGTCCGCTCAACACCTGCGGCAGCGTCCCAGCCCAGCCATTGCGCACAAAACGTGCCGAATTCCCCCGGCGGCGGGGCGTAATAGACCGCGTATCTTTTATATTCTTCCATGCTGCTGCTCTTAGCGCTCCTGTGTCACATGCGTGTGACAATTCTCGGGCAGAGCGGGCCTTCTGACAAGGACAAGACGATGACAGATTTTACACTGACCAATGCCCGGATCGTTCTGGAGACGGAAGTGCTGACCGGAACGCTGCGCGTGGAAGGCGGCATGATCAAGGATGTGAGCACGGGCGGCACCTTGGTTGCCGGTGCGGTGGATGTGGAGGGCGATCTGGTGATTCCCGGCCTCATCGAGTTGCACACCGACAATCTCGAACGCCACATCGAGCCGCGCCCGAAGGTGGACTGGCCGCATCAGGCCGCGATCCTTGCCCATGATGCTGAGCTGGCCTCGGTGGGGATCACCACCGTGTTCGACGCCATGCGTGCAGGTTCTATCCACCGCCAGAAAGGCGATGCGGGCTATCACAAATATGCCCGTAGCCTGTCGCACGAGTTGATGCATCTGCGCGACCTTGGCGCTTTGAAAATCAGCCATTTCCTGCATCTGCGGGCCGAGGTGTGTTCGGAAACGCTGGAGGAGGAACTGGCCGAATTCGGGCCGGAGGATCGTGTGGGGCTGGTGTCGCTCATGGATCACACGCCGGGTCAGCGGCAGTTTCGTGACCTGTCCAAGCTCAAGGACTATGTGCAAAAGAAACGTGGCATGACAGATGCCGAGTTCGACGACCATGTGAACCACCTCTACGAATTGCGTGATACATTTGGAGCGCGTCACGAGGCCGTCGCGGTGGCGGAGGCAAAGCGTCTGGGTGCGGTTCTGGCCTCCCATGACGACACCACCGCCGAGCATGTCGAAGTGTCGCGTCGGCACGGGGTGCGTGTGGCGGAGTTCCCGACGACCATCGAGGCGGCGCAGGCCTGTAAACTGCACGGCATTGCGGCCATGATGGGCGCTCCGAACCTTATTCGCGGCGGCTCGCACTCCGGCAATGTCGCGGCTCATGATCTGGCCGAACGCGGACTTTTGGACATTGTGTCCTCGGATTATGTGCCGTCCGCGCTGATGTCGTCGGCGATTTTGCTGGCGGATTTGTGGCATGACCTGCCCCGCGCGATTGCCACGGTGAGCGCCAATCCGGCGAAGGCGGTGGGACTGTCTGACCGTGGCCGGATCGCACCGGAGCTTCATGCCGATCTGGTGCGGATCGCCCGAATCGAAGGCACGCCGGTGGTCCGCGGCGTCTGGTCTCACGGGCGTCAGGTGGGCTGAGGTCCAAAGGTTCTTGCATATTCGGGCCACCTCGCCATTGGGCAAGGTGGTCGATCGGACCGGTTGCGATCACATCCGCATGTTGAGTCTTGGGGCTTCTGAACGGCTCAGCCCTTCAAGGCGTTTTCAACCGCCAGTTCGGCCATTTCCAAAATCGCCTCGCGGCTGCTGGCCGCGGCAATGAACAATCCGTTGTGGCAGAATTTGGCACCTTTGACGCCCGAGGCGGCTTCCAGTTCCGCGCCGCTCAGACCGGCCCATGCCGCCGGAAGGTCGGCGCGCTGCTCGAAGCCTTCGTCATATTTGCGAATGCCGCCAATGGTCCAGTCGCCACCGCGCGGGGTGATGACGAAGAGCAGGTGATCGGCTTGGGCCTTGATGACGGCGGGGCGGAAGGGCATGCCCATCGGCAGTTCAAGGATCGCACTGTCTCCGGCTTTTTCGATGGCGTCCATCACCATTGCCTCGGCGCGCAGTTTGGCCGCGCTGCGGTTGATCCGCGCTTCGACAAAGCTGCGGGCAATGGCGACCGCGCCGTGGAACGCTTCTGTGTCGCGGTCTTCGCCCGTGTCGTCGAACACGGGTTTCAGGGTCTCGATCAATCCGGGCAGGGCGAGAGACGAAAAGACACCCGCCTCTGACAAACTTGTCGCGCCATTGTCGACCAGATCGACCGGCAGGACAAATGACGCGTCGAAAGAGCCGTGGACCGTGGCGAGGTGGTCTTCGGGAATGTCGAAGCTGCGCAGATAGTCCAGCCCGAAATGTTTCCAGATCAGACCAAAGGAACTGAAAGGCTCGCCGGACTCGCGCAGGGGGGCACCACGTTGGTGATGGTCGAAAATCCGCACTTCGGGATCATAGGCCCCGCCGACATCATAGATGACGCGGTCTGCCTGCGGTGTGATCCACTCGGCGCTGCGGCTGCGGATGACTTGGGCCTTCGGGAAAAGGCGGCTCAGAATGACGGTGGAGAGGACTTCATCGGCGTGAAATCCGCCCGAATGTGTGACGAGAAACTCGGGGGCTGTAACGGTCATGGGCGGATATGCTCTGTGTCAATGAAAGGGAAACGCGCAGCCCCTCTAACGTCTTTTGACCTCAGCGTGAAGAGTATGCCGCGTTTCATTTGCCGCCATATGCGAGAGTGCGCCCCTCAGAGGTCGGGACGCGCCGCGCTGGCTTGCGGCAAAATCCACGGGCCACCGGTGGGCGGCGCCGTATTGGTCCGCACGGTGCAGCCATAGCTTGCGGAGAGGGCGGTATCGGTGAGCACCTCTTCGGGTGTGCCTTCTGCGCGCAACTGTCCCTCGCTCAACAAGGTCACGCGATCCGCGAACATGGCGGTCAGGTTCAGATCATGCATCACCGCAACCACCCCGCCGCCCCGCTGCGCATAGTCGCGGGCGATCTCCATCACGGTGAGCTGATGCCCGATGTCCAGTGCGGACACCGGTTCGTCGAGGATGAGCCAGCGCGGATGCCCGTCCAGCACAGGTTCCCAGATTTGCACCAGAACACGGGCCAGTTGCACCCTTTGCCGCTCTCCGCCGGAGAGTTCTTGCACCATGCGGCCTTCGAACCCCTCCAGCCCGACCCTTGCGAGCGCGGCTTGGGGCAGGTGGTCCAGCCCGTCCGCGCGTCCCGTGGACAGCCCTGCGGTCAGGCCCAGCCGCACCAGTTCCAGCACGGTGAAGGGAAAGGCGATGTTGCCCGATTGCGGCAGCACCGCGCGGCGTTGCGCGAGGTCAAGCGCGGAGAGGTGACGCAGCGGCACGCCGTCGAGGCTCACGTCTCCGGTGAAGTCCTGTTCGCCGGTCATGGCCCGCAAGAGTGTCGTCTTGCCCGACCCGTTCGGGCCGACAATAGCCGTCACCTCGCCTGCACGGGCGGAGAAATTGACGCGGTCCAGCACTTTGCGCGCGCCGAATTGCACGGTGATTTCGGAGGCCACAAGCATGTCAGTTCTCCAGCAAGGCGCGGTTTTTCAGCAGGATCCAGAGGAAGAACGGCCCACCCAGACAGGCGGTGACGATGCCGATGGGCAGTTCGGCAGGGGCCACGGCCAGACGGCTGACCATATCCGCGAGCAACAGCATGATTGCGCCCAGAAGGGCCGCGTTGGGCAAGAGGTTGCGATGTTCGGGGCCTTGGATCAGGCGCAACAGATGCGGCACCACGATGCCGATAAATCCGATCCCTCCGGTGATGGCGACAGAGGCTCCGACAGAGCCTGCGACAGACAGGATCGCGATGCGCTTCATCTTTTGCGTGTCGATTCCCATGTGGGAGGCGACCGCCTCGCCAAGCGCCAGAGCATCAAGTGAACGCGCCAGAAAGGGGGCTGTGACAAGGGCCAGCGCGATGATCGGTCCTGCGGTCAGAAGTTTCGCCCAAGTCGCGCCCGCCACCGATCCCATGCCCCAGAAGGTCAGGTCGCGCAGCTGGTCGTCCGTGGCTTTGTAAACGATGAAACCGGTGAGCGCGCCGGTGAGCGCCCCCAGCGCAATCCCCGCGAGAAGCATGGTTGCAACAGAGGTGCGCCCGCCGCGCGTGGCGATTTTGTAGAGCACAATCGTGGAGACCCAACCGCCAGAGAAGGCCGCCAGCGGGATGAGATAGGCCCCCACGAGGTTTTGCAGCGCCAGCGGCAAAAGACCGCCCAGAACGATGGCGGCTACGGCTCCGAAACCTGCGCCTGCCGAGACGCCGACAAGGCCCGGATCGGCCAGAGGGTTGCGGAACAATCCCTGCATCACCGCGCCCGCCACGGCGAGCGCCGCGCCGACCAATGCACCTGTGAGCACGCGCGGCATACGGATGTCCCAGACCACGGTCATATCCACGCGGCTGACCTCGCCAATGCCGAACTTGGCAAACAGAGCGCCGATGACATCGGTCTCGCCCGCCGCCCCCCAGCCGAGCCCCATGAGCATGGTCAGCCCCAGCACAATGATCAGCGCCATGCGCAAGGCACGGGCCTTGGCGCGGCGGTCTCCGGCAACCGGACGGGACTGTTCGAACGGGCGGGGTTCGGCGATGGTCATGGCTTACTCGGTGTTGCGGCAGCGGCCCAGAGCGCATCATGCAACTCTTGGGCAAATTCGGCTGTGCGCGGGCCAAAGCCCAGAGCCGCCGGATCAATGCGGACAAGCGCGCCGTTTTCACCCGCAGGGGTTTGCGAAATGGCGGGCAGGGAGAGGATGTCGTCCTGCCCGTGATCCATCTCCGGCGTTCCGGTGCGGGTCATCATCAGGATCACATCGGGCGCGGCGGCGATGATCGCCTCGTCGCTCATGATCTTGTAACCCTGATACGTCTCCGCCATGACATTCTCGGCCCCTGACAAGGTGATGATCCCGTCGGCCCCCGTGCCCGATCCGGCGACATTGAGGCGGCCCCCCTGATTGGACAGGATAAACATCACACGCGGCGGAGTGTCGGCGGTATCAATGGCGGCGTGGAGATCTTCGAACTGCGCTTGGACCTTAGCGGCCAGCACATCAGATTTGTCACGGACGCCCAGAGCCTCGCCCACGGTGTGGATTGCGGCAATCACGGAAGCCTCGGAAAACCCGTCTTTCACGGGGACCAAGGGAATGGCGGCAGCGCGAAGCTGGTCGAGCACTTCGGGCGGGCCGGCCGTGTCGCGGGTGACGATCATATCAGGACCGACCGAAAGCACCCCCTCGGCGGAGAGTTGGCGCATGTAGCCGACATCGGGCAGGGCCTCGACCGCTTCGGGATAGGTCGATGTGGTGTCACGGGCCACAAGCCGGTCCTCTTCGCCCAAGGCATAGATGATCTCGGTCACAGGTCCACCGATGGAGACAATGGCGCTGGCCTCGGGATAGCTCTCGGCAGTTGCCGCCAGAGGGGCGGAGAGCAATAGTGCGGCACTCAAAAGCAGGTGTTTCATGCGCCCTCCGGAAGGTTGGCGAGAATGTCATGCCATTGGGTCAGATCGTCCGTGTCGTCCGCGCGCTGGCCGAAACACTGGAAAATCAACCCGCCCTCGGCATCGAAAGCCTCCAGCGAGACCGCAGGGCCGCGTTTCGTCGGTTTGTCGACGACGTAGACTTCGGCAATATGATCGCCGCGCAGATGCAGGTTGAATCGCGGATCAAGGACGTTGAGCCACGGGCCCATAGGTTTGATTGTGTCGAGCGTGCCCCAGTGGATCTGGATATGGCCGCGATTGCCGACAAAGAGGATCACCTTTTGCCGCGCCTCGGAGGTCACGTTGAGAAAGCTCTCCACCGCAGAGGGCGCGATCTTGCGCACAAAAGGCGCACCCGCGAGGCGATAGGCGCCCAGACGGTTCATGCCGAGTTTCGAGACCAGCCGGTTGAACTGATGCGTGTCGGTCAGACCTTTCCAGCCTTCCACAAGATCATCGCGCTTCTCCGCATTGATCTTGGCCCCTTCAACCGGCGGGCGTGGCGCGACGGTGATTTCGGGGCTCTGGACTTCAAGCCGCAACACATCGACGAGCGGTTGCCATGCGTCGTGGTTGGACGTGTCGCGCAGGAATATCTTTTGCAAGGCATCGCCGGACTGGTCGAAGAATTGCAACGTGCGGCGCAGGCCCTTGGGCGTTTCATTCTCGATGGCAAAGCCGTAGGCCCAGAACTTCGGGAAAATCCGTGTGTCGATCTCTTTGCCCAGAACCATCGCGGCGTGGGGGCCGGATTTGTAGTCTTCGAAGGTGCCGACACGTTCATGCACACAAGACGCATTCCGCGTCAGCGACATGACCTCGCCCAAGGCGGTCAGGCGCGGCATGACCTCGTCAGGGTGGTGCGCGATGCGGGTGACGGTCATGCCGTCCTGCGTGTCCCCGATATGGGCGGCGACAAGTTCGGCTTCGGAAATGCCGAGACTGTCGGCGAGGTCACGGTCGCGCTTGTCTGTGTTGTCCGCCTTGGCGCGGCGGATGTCTTCGGGAGAAAGGGGTTTGTTCATGGCGTGGGCCTCACGGGATAGAGTGATGGCGCGCGGGACACGAAGGAAACCCCGCGCGCTGGCTCGGGTCAAAAGACCTTGGCAACTGGTTGGGGGAGGGAGCGGTGGACACAGCGCGGATTCCCCTGAAACAAATGTCGGAACATCGGGCTGGCAGCCAGGGTGGCGCTTGCAAGTCGCGCTTGGACTATAATGACCTAGTTATTTTGTCAAGATTCTATGCGTGCCGTTTCGAGCTATTGTTTTGCTCTTTCCGTTGCGGCGGCTCGGTATGATCCAACGCATGGTTTCCGTCCGGTTTGATCGCCGTTATAACCGCAGCCATCCTGTGATCCTGTGCCGACAAAGGAGGCCTCCCATGAGCACCGCCACACCCGCAACGCGGTTTCTGGACCGGCACAAGATTTCCTATGATGTGTTTGAATATCCCTATGGTGCGGGAGATGGCCCGATTGGTTTGCAAGCTGCCGAGGCAATTGGCTGGACGCCGGATCGGGTGTTCAAGACTTTGATGGTCGAACTCGATGGCAAACCGGCCTGCGCGGTGATCCCGTCCGACCGGAGCCTATCGATGAAGAAACTGGCCAAGGCGCTCAAAGGCAAATCCGCCACGATGATGGAGCCTGCCAAGGCCGAGCGTCTAACGGGGTTTCATACCGGCGGGATCAGCCCCTTTGGCCAGAAGAAAGCCGCGCCGGTGCTGTTTGACGACACGGTTCTGACAGTCGAGCATCCGGTGGTGATCAATGGCGGCAAGCGCGGGCTGATGGTCTGTCTCGACCCCGTGCCTGCGATTTCCGCACTTCGGGCACAAGTGGCGGCGATTTCGATTCTGTGAGCCCTCGGGAGGGGGAGCCGTGTGTGATTGCGGCCTTCTGTGGCACAACTGTATGTTGAAAAGGCGCATCCTGTCCAGAAAAGCGTTAACAGCGCGAATCGCCTGTGCTAACGTCGCCGTAATAAAAAGAATTTAGGCAGGCATATAGGCAATGAAGACGGGCTTTTCAGGCACGTTTGTCATCGCGTGGACGCAAGGGGAGCTTGACGGGCTGACCTTTGCGCCGCTTTCGGCGTTGACCGTTGGCGCGACATGGCGCTGGACGGGGGAGGCCGTATGTATCGACGGTGCACGCGATGTCTACGTTTTGGAGAATGCAATCGGGCAGGCTGAGCTACATCAGCGGGCCGCGCAATCCGTGCGCCGGATAATCGGGAGAGCCTTGGACGAGGTGCCGGCCTATCAGGACGGCGAGACTCGCGCGCGTCTGTTCAATGGCGGGTTCGATGTGACGGATGGCTTCAAGCGCTATGGAATCTCTTTGATCGATATGCCGGACCTCGGTGCACCCTTGCTGATGTTCCTTGGCGAGATGCCCCCTGCGGAGACCGACCTCTGGGTGGTCTCTGTCCATGTGGACTCGGTGGCGAATACGCGAGAGGCACAGCCCGGCGGGGTGATTTGTTTCACGCCGGGGACCAGAATTCTGACGCCGGAAGGGCCGCGTCCCGTCGAGGCGCTGCGCGAAGGCGACAGGGTGCAAACCAAGGACAACGGGGTGCAAAGGCTGCGCTGGATCGGCCAGCGGCACATTTCGGGCGCGCGCCTGTATGTCATGCCGCAACTGGGTCCGATCCGCTTTCGGGCAGATGCACTGGGCATGGGCGAGCCGGATGAAGACCTGATCGTTTCGCCCCAGCACCGGATGGTGCTGCGCGGACAGGCGGCGCGTGACCTGTTCAATGCCGACGAGGTGCTGGTCTGCGCCAAGGACTTGGTGAATGACCGCTCGATCATCGTCGAACGTCAGATCAGGGAATTGGACTATATCCATCTGCTGTTTGACGCCCATCAGGTGATTTTCGCAAACGGGCTGGAGACGGAGAGCTTCCACCCCGGATTTGCCGATCTGGACGAGGTATCGCCACGCCAGCGTGAGGCCCTGCTGGCACGTTTTCCCTATCTGGAAACCCATACCGAAGATTACGGCCCCGCCGCACGGCGCACGCTTACAGCGGCGGAAGCGGCAATCCTGTTGCATAAGGTGGCATGAGGGGCAGGGCGCGGCTTCGAAAAGATCGGCGGGTGGCTTGACTCCCTCCGGATCGCCTGTATAAGCCCGCCATCCGGTGTGCAGCGATGTGCGTCGGGTATTCATTGGTGTTGGTGGCCCTCGCAAGAGGAACCCTGTCAACCCGGGGAGCGGCTCAGACCGTCCGGGGAGAGGACAACGCCCTTCGAAATTTTTAGAAGGAGACCAGCCGTGACCAAACGCACGTCTGCCAAGTACAAAATCGACCGCCGTATGGGCGAAAACATCTGGGGCCGTCCGAAGTCCCCGGTCAACCGTCGCGAATATGGCCCCGGCCAGCACGGTCAGCGCCGCAAGGGCAAACTGTCCGACTTCGGCCTGCAACTGCGCGCCAAGCAAAAACTCAAAGGCCACTACGGTGACCTGACCGAGAAACAATTCCGTCGCATCTTTGCCGACGCCGAGCGTCAAAAAGGCGATACCGGTGAAAACCTCATCGGTCTGCTCGAGTCCCGTCTCGACGCCGTTGTTTACCGTGCGAAATTCGTGGCAACTGTCTTTGCTGCCCGTCAGTTCGTGAACCACGGTCATGTGCTCGTGAACGGCAAACGTGTGAACATCCCCTCCTACCGTGTGAAAGAGGGTGACGTGATCGAAGTGCGCGACAAATCCAAACAGCTCGCTGTTGTGCTTGAAGCAACGCAACTGCCCGAGCGTGACGTTCCGGATTACATCGACGTTGATCACTCCAAAATGGTCGCAACCTTCGTGCGCAAGCCGGGCCTCTCCGATGTGCCTTACGCTGTGCAAATGGAACCGAACCTCGTCATCGAATTCTACGCTCAGAACTAAGTCTGGGCCGAAAATCGAAGATTTCGGAAAGGCTGCCCTTCGGGGTGGCCTTTTTTCATGGGCAAGAAGGCCGAAACCGACGCGCTAAAGCAACATCTGCGCGCGCGGTGTTCATCTGTCTGGCAATGTCTCTCTTGCGGCGCTAAGAGAGGCGGAGAATTCTATGCGAGTGTGGACTAATGACCCGTTTGATCGAACCGCAACCCGGCATCCTTGACATCGCTCTGTATCAGGGGGGCGCCAGCCATGTGCAGGGCGTTGACAATGTGATCAAGCTGTCGTCGAACGAAAACCCGTTCGGTGCGCCTGAAAGCGCTAAGACAGCCTTTGCCAAGGCGGCGCATAACTTGCATCGCTATCCGAACACGGATCACGCCAGCCTGCGCAAGGCCATCGCCGAAGTGCACGGGCTGGATGCCGAACGCATCATATGCGGTGTCGGCTCCGATGAGGTGATTACCTTTTTGTGTCAGGCCTATGCGGGTGTGGGCGACGAGGTGGTCTACACCGAACACGGGTTCTCCATGTATAAAATCTCCGCCCGTGCGGCAGGGGCGCAGCCGGTCTGTGTGCCTGAACGCGAGCGCGTGGTTGACGTGGATGCCATTCTGGCGGCCTGCACCGAGCGCACCAAACTGGTGTTCATCGCGAATCCGGCGAACCCGACCGGCACGATGATTGGTCAGCGCGACATTGCACATCTGGCCGCGAATATTCCGCCGCAGACGATTCTTGTGCTGGACGGGGCCTATGCCGAATTTGTCGAGGGTTTCGATGGCGGTGCAGCTCTGGTTGAGTCGCGGGATAACGTGGTGATGACGCGGACATTCTCGAAAATCTACGGTCTGGGCGGGATCCGTGTCGGTTGGGGCTATGGTCCGAAAGACATCATCGACGTTCTGAACCGTGTTCGTGGTCCGTTCAACCTGTCGGAGCCGCAACTGGCCGCCGCCGAAGCCGCAGTGAAAGATCGCGACTGGGTCGAGAAATGCCGCGAAGACAACACACGGCTGCGGGCATGGCTGGCCGAAGCACTTATGGAGCTGGGCGTGCCTTCGGATACGTCTTGTGCAAACTTCATTCTGGCACGGTTTCAGGATCAGGCCGAAGCCGAAGCCTGTGACGAGTTCCTCAAACAAAACGGCATCATTGTGCGTCGCGTGGCGGGCTATGGCCTGCCGAATTGCCTGCGCATCACGGTGGGGGACGAAGCCTCCTGTCGTCGGGTTGCCCATGTGATCGGCCAGTTCCGCGGAGAACAGGCCGGTGTCTGAAGCTGTGTCCAAGGTGATGTATAACCGCGTGGCCCTGATCGGTTTGGGGCTTATCGCGGGGTCCATGTCCTTGGCCATGCGGCGTGCGGGCGTGGCGGGCGAGATCACGGGCTATGCCCGCTCGCAAGCCACCCGCGACACGGCGCGCGAAATCAATCTTGTGGATCGGGTCTGTGACACGGCTGTAGAGGCGGTGAAAGATGCGGATCTGGTCGTGCTGGCCGTGCCTGTGGGGGCGATGGGGCCGGTGATGGCAGAGATCGAAGCCACGCTCAAACCGGGGGCGATTGTCACGGATGTGGGCTCGGTGAAGAAATCCGTGCTCGACGCCGTGCTGCCGCATATTCCCGAAGGCGTCCAGTTTATCGGCACACACCCGATGGCAGGGACCGAACATTCCGGCCCGCGTGCGGGGTTTGCCGAGTTGTTCGAGAACCGCTGGTGCCTGATTGTGCCTTCCGAGACGGCGGACGAAGCCGAGATCGAAAAGCTCGAAGCCTTCTGGTCCGTTCTGGGCGCGAATACCGAACGCATGACACCGGAGCATCATGACACGGTCTGCGCCGTGGTGTCCCATGTGCCGCATTTGATCGCCTATACGATGGTGGGGGTCGCTGATGATCTGGGCCGCGTCACCGATCAGGAAGTCATCAAATTCTCTGCCGCCGGTTTTCGGGATTTCACCCGCATTGCGGCGTCCGATCCGACCATGTGGCGCGATGTATTTCTGACCAACAAAGAGGCGGCGCTGGAAATTCTCGGACGCTTCACCGAAGAGTTGTTTGCCCTGCAACGTGCGATCCGCACGGGCGACGGCGATCACCTGCATGACTATTTCACCCGCACCCGCGCCATTCGTCGCGGCATTATCGAAGCGGGGCAGGACACCGATGCCCCCGATTTCGGTCGTGCGAAAAAGGGCGAGTAAGGCCGTTCGGACCTTTGTTCCTGTGCGCTCAGGCGCTCACCGGATCATGATGCGCGGGGCAGGACCGAGCGGGATGAACCCCAGCGAGATCATCCCGTCTTTCAACGTCAGTTCCGCATCAATCGTATCCTTGCGACCGGACAGACCCGCCAGCATTTCACCGGCGCGCAGCGTGAGATTGCTCATGTTCTCAGGGATCGCGCCCACGGAAATCGCCAGTTCGATCATCTCGCGCCAGTTCTCTGCCTTGATCGCCAGTTTGCCAATCGGGTAGCCCCGCGCGTCGATGTCGAAAGCACCGGCCAGTTTCAGGTCAAGCTCTCCCCAATGGGCCGACAGCGTGGTGAGGTCGATATGGGTGGGCTGCGGGCGCGGCCCTTCGAGCGCATGGATGTTCCACGGCCCGTCGAATGTGGCCTGCATGTCCAGATCAAGCGCTTCGAACCGGTCGGATAGAAGGCCCTCCGGATCCAGCCCGTCGATCAGCCCGCCGGTGGGGGCGAAGCCCTCGACGTGGAGCGCAATGTCATGGGTGAGCGGATCGTCTGCCTGACGCTGGGTGGTGATTTCGCCGCTTTCAAGCGTGAACCCCCATGTCGCCGTGGAGGCAACGCGCATGTCTTGCAAGCTGAGCGCGGCATGATCGAGCGTGAGGCTGGGGCCGGGATCGACGAAAAGCTGCGCCTCAGCCAAGTCCTGTGTGATGTCGAGGCGCTGGTAGGGCGAGGCCAGTGTGACCTCGGGGGCCATGCGCAGGGTGAACCGTGTCGGGCGGTGGCTCTGGCTGAGAATCTCGATGCGCGGCGTCGAAAGCGCCACACCCGTGCGCGGGTCGGCCAGTTGCGGCTCGCGAATCTCCGTGTCGAATCTGGTCGGGAAGCCACGGGTCTTGATGTCGGCCACCTCGGCCTGCCAGCCTTCGGAGGCACGGCTGTCGATCCATGCGGCGATGGCGCTTTCCGTGCCTTTCGCACCGATCATCCAGTAACCGCTGTAAATCACGACGACGGCCAGAAGGAGCCAGAACAGTTTGTGCATCTTCACCTCTTGTAAGTGGATCGGGCTTTTCATTCCTGCCCGCCCCGTATTTAAACCTTTCGTGACGAACTTGGGATACAAGTCGGCTTTGAAAGGCCTGCGACATCGTTATGTTGTGCTGCGTTTCGGGAAAGCCTGTGACTCAGGTGTTCGGGAAGCGCTTTCACACCCGTATTAACCGCGGGCGGAGGGGCTGGAAAGACGGCAATGAGGAAAAGACGATGACAGGCGATCACGCATTGGTCAGGGACGGATTCTGGCTCTTCGGTTATGGCTCCCTGATATGGAATCCGGGGTTTGAATATACCGAGCGCCGCCCCGCGACACTCTCGGGCTATGCGCGGAGCTTTTGCATGTGGTCGATCCATCATCGCGGCACGCCGGAGGCGCCGGGGCTGGTGCTGGCGCTGGATGAGGACGAGCGTGCGCAATGTCACGGGCTGGCCTTTCATGTCGGGCCGGAGGTGGCGGAGGGCACTTTGGCGTATCTCCGGGAGCGCGAACTGGTCTCTTCGGCCTATCTCGAGCGCGAAGTTGTCTTGCGATTGGAGGACGGGCGGGACCAAAGCGCACTGGCCTATGTCGTCGATCCGGACCATGTGCAATATACGGGCGCGTTGAGCCTTGAGCGGCAAGCCGAGGTGATCGCCTCTGCCACAGGCGGGCGGGGGCCGAATTGCGACTATCTTTTCTCCACCGCGCGGCATCTGGCCCAGATCGGCATGGAAGATCCGGAGCTGACCGAGCTCTCTTATATGGTGCGCCATCGCTTAAATGCCTGATACACGAAATCGCGTGTTGGCATTGGGGGCCTCTTGCCCCTATCGTGGCGGTAACAGGAACTGACAGGTCAGGACAGGGTCAATGGACCAACCCGATCGCGAGGCCGAGCTTAAATTCTTCTCTCAACCCGTGCGGCAGATCACTATGATGATCATTGTCCTCGGGCTGGTTTCTTTCGGCTTTTACATCGCTTTGCCGCGTGTCGGTCCGGTGTTTCTTGCCAATCCCTATCTCAACGGCTTTATCGCCGTCGTGTTCATCATCGGCATTCTCGCCTGTTTCCTTCAGGTGGTGCAGCTTGTCGCCTCGGTCAACTGGATCGAAAGGTTCACGGGGCAGCGCCCGAATGTGCCGGGCAAGGCCGCGCCGCGCCTCTTGGCCCCCTTGGCGGCCCTCCTGCGCGACCGCAATGCGCGGACCCAGATTTCGTCATCCTCGGCACGCTCCATTCTGGATTCTGTGGCCACGCGGATCGACGAAGCCCGCGACATCACGCGCTATATTGCCAACCTGCTGATTTTCCTTGGCCTTCTCGGGACGTTCTACGGGCTTGCCACCACGGTTCCGGCGCTGGTCGAAACCATCCGCTCCCTGTCTCCGTCGGAGGGGGAGGGCGCGAGTGATGTGCTTGGTCAGCTTATGAGCGGGCTGGAGAACCAGTTGGGTGGGATGGGCACAGCCTTTGCCTCCTCGCTTCTGGGCCTCGCTGGCTCTCTTGTCGTTGGCATGCTGGAACTTTTCGCCTCGCATGGGCAAAATCGCTTTTTCCGCGAGCTTGAAGAATGGCTTTCGACCATCACGCGCCTTGGTGTGGCGGGCGATGGCGACGGGGATGATCTGTCGGGGGCCGTGGCGGTGCTGGACCACATGGGCCGGCAGATGGACGAGCTTCAGGGGCTTTTCGCCCGGTCCGAGGCCGGACGTATGGAAACCGGTGCGCGGCTTGAACGGCTTGCCTCCTCCATTGATACGATGGTCACGCGGGCGGATCGGGAAAACAACACGGTGCAGGTGTTGACCCGTGTGGCGGAGGGGCAGGAACGTCTTCTGGCCGCATTGCAAGCGCGTGATCCGGCCGAGAGCGATGCGCTGGATGCGGAATCCCGTATGCGGCTGCGCTCCATTGACGTGCAGCTTTTGCGCATTCTCGAAGAACTCTCCGCCGGACGTCAGGAAAGTCTTGCCGAACTGCGGGCCGAGATTGCCGGCCTGACCCGAACGCTGCGCGACTTGGGTGCGCAGGACCAGCAGGGAGATTGACACATGGCCGTTCTGCGCCGTGCCTCCCATCGCATGTCCGGTTCGATCTGGCCGGGATTTGTGGATGCCATGACGGCGCTTTTGCTGGTGCTGATGTTTGTTCTGACGATCTTCATGGTCGTGCAATCCATGCTGAGAGACCAGATTTCGGGACAGGAACACGAGCTGGACGCGCTGAGTGCCGAGCTGAATGTTCTGGCCGACGCGCTGGGGTTGGAACAGCAAAAGAACCTCGGCCTCGAAACTCAAATCGGTGCGCTCAACGCGACCCTGTCCGAGTTACGCGCCACAGCGGAAGCACAGAGCGAGACCATCGCCGGTCTGGAGGCGGAGAATACCGCGCTCACCGGACGGATTGCTTCTTTCGAGCAACAGGTTGCAAGCCTGATCGCGGAGCGTGATGCCGCCTTGACCGAAGGTGCGCAACTGGCCGCACAGATCGACGATCTGGAAGCGGCCAAGGCGCAGTTGATCACCGAACAGGAAGCCGCCCAACTCGCGCTCGCCAAGGCGCGCGACGAGATTGACGCCGCCACAGAAGAGGCCCGACTGGCCGCCGCGCGGCGTGAGGCATTGGAGGCTTTGGTGACGCAGTTGCGCGCGGAATCCGAAGACCGGCAGACCGCATTGGACGCTGCTCAGGCCGAGCTTTCGCAGGCGGAGCAGGACCGGCTGGCCGATGCGGCGGCGTTGCAGGCGCTCAAGGAGCGTTTTGAAAATGCCGATGAGGAACTGACCGCGATGAGCCTCGCTCTGGAAGAGGCGCGCAAGGAGGCGGAAGAGACGCTGACGCTTCTGGCCGCGGCACGCACCGCCCGCGACGAGATGCAGGCGCAACTGGATCAGGACATTTCGGAACGCGAGAAACAGGCCGCGCTTTTGGCGACGGCACAGGCGGCTCTGGCCGAGGAAGAAGCCAAGTCCGCCGAGGGTGAACGCAAGCTCGCTTTATTGAACGCGCAGGTCGAACAGATGCGCAACCAGCTTTCGGCGTTGCAATCGACGCTGGATGTGCGCACGGCGCGGGATGCGGAAAATCAGGTGCAGATTGACAGTCTGACCCAGAGGCTGAACACCGCCTTGGCACAGGTCGCCGCCGAAGAACGGGCGCGCGCCGCGCTGGAAGAGGCCGAGCGCAAGCGTTTGGAGGAGGAGGCCAAGACGCTTCAGAATTATCGGTCCGAATTTTTTGGTCGTATGCGTGAGATTCTCGGCAATCGTGAAGGCGTCCGCATCGTGGGCGACCGGTTCGTGTTCAGTTCCGAAGTGCTGTTCGAGCCCGCGTCTGCGGATCTCAATGATGAGGGCAAGGCGCAGATTGCACGTGTGGCCGCGATTCTGTCAGAGGTGTCGTCAGAGATACCGCCGGAGATCGACTGGGTCATTCGCGTCGACGGGCACACGGATAAAACGCCATTGTCCGGCAGCGGCGCCTATCGCGACAACTGGGAACTGTCACAGGCGCGGGCGCTGTCTGTGGTGCGTTATATGTCCGAAGTGTTGGGCTTCGATCCGTCGCGGCTGGTTGCGGCAGGGTTCGGGGAATATCAACCGGTGGCAGAGGGCGACAGTCCCGAAGCACTGGCGCAGAACCGTCGGATCGAGTTGAAGCTGACGGAGAAATAGCGGTCTTTTGGGCCTTCAGGGCGTGATCTGAAACCGTTCCTCGCGTTGGTCGATCAGCATGTCATCGCGGATCATTTGCACTGTGGCGCTATAGCCGCCCACAGGCCATGAGCCGGGATTGCGCTTGCCTACGGCGCGGAACTGGCGCGCTTGGGTCTTCTCAAGGGTGCTGTCCTGACTGACCACCTCGCCCTCCGGTCCGAAAATGGACAGGCGCAGGATGTCGCCCGCGCGCCCGCCATATGAGAACCCGTAGACCACAAGCGCAGGGCTATCGGAGGTCAGAACCGTCGCCGCAGCGGTTCCGGCTTTGACGGCGTCATAGTCGGGCACTTCTGTCGCGATTCCGACGTCGATCAGCCCGCCGGCGTGATAGATCATGTCGCGGTTCCAGAGGGTGCCGCTGAGGATTGCTTCGGTGCCACAGGCCACGGTGCCGGAGGGGTTGAACGGGTCCACCACCTTGCCATTGTGGCGCACCGAAAGATGCACATGCGGGAATTGGCTCATGCCGGACAGGCCGACTTGCCCCAGCACGGTTTTCGCGGAGACACGATCACCTTTATTGACCGCGACAGAGCCTTTTCGCATATGGCAATATTGCGTGACCCAGCCGTCGCCATGATCGACAACAACCCCGTTGCCGCATTCCTTGCCCGTCACATCCGGCGCGTCTTCGCTGCCGTAGGGAATGTCTTCCATACCGTCGCGGGTGCCCAACACCGTGCCGGGCGCGGAGGCAAAGACATCGACGCCGCTCCAGAGGTCGGTCATCGCAGGCAGGGCGAAATCCGTGCCCTTGTGCCCGTCATAGGACAGGGTGCCACAGGTGAAATCGGCCGCACCGGGGCCGGGGTCTGTGTCGACATAGCTCTGGATATAACAGGTTTCGCCCAAGATGCAGTCCAGCGGCGGTGACAACACAGGATCACGCGCCAGCGCGGGTGTGGCCAAAAGCGCGGCGATCAGGGCGAGGGTTGGAAAGGTCTTGGTCATATTATGCAAGCTGGCGGTGATAAAAAGCCCCGTCAAGATGACAGGGCTTTTTGCAGTGCTTTTCTTTTACTCGGCGGTGAGCAGAGGCGGCTTTTTCGAGCGCCCGATGCGCGGGGTATTCGGCTCCTCGATCCGCAGGTCGATCTCGCCATCCTTGACGCCGATCTTCACCACGCCGCCTTTTGCGAGCTTGCCAAAGAGCAACTCTTCCGCGAGCGGCTTTTTGATATATTCCTGAATGACCCGACCCAGAGGGCGCGCGCCCATCTTGTCGTCATAGCCCTTATCCGCGAGCCATTCGGCAGCAGGGCGGGTCAGTTCGATGTGCACATTGCGGTCCATCAACTGGGCCTCAAGTTGCAGCACGAATTTCTCGACCACTTGCAGAATGACCTCTTTCGGTAGCGGGCCAAAGGAGACCACGGCATCCAGACGGTTGCGGAATTCGGGCGTAAAGGTGCGCTCGATCGCGGCGGTGTCTTCGCCTTCGCGACGGTCGCGGCCAAAGCCGATGGCCTCTTTCGCCTGTTCGGAAGCACCGGCGTTGGAGGTCATGATCAGGATCACGTTGCGGAAATCGACCGTGCGGCCGTTGTGATCCGTGAGCTTGCCGTTGTCCATCACCTGTAACAGGATGTTGTAGACATCGGGGTGCGCCTTTTCCATCTCGTCGAGCAGAAGCACACAATGCGGATGCTGGTCCACACCATCGGTCAGAAGGCCGCCCTGATCAAAGCCGACATAGCCCGGAGGCGCGCCGATCAGACGGGAGACCGCGTGTTTCTCCATATATTCCGACATGTCAAAGCGCAAAAGCTCCACACCCAGCGAGTCGGCAAGTTGTTTGGCCACTTCGGTTTTACCAACGCCGGTCGGACCCGCGAAGAGGTAGTTGCCGATAGGCTTTTCAGGTTCGCGCAGACCCGCACGCGCCAGTTTGATGGCGGAGCTGAGAGTTTCGATGGCCTTGTCCTGACCAAAGACCACGCGTTTAAGCGTGCTTTCGAGATCCTTGAGCACTTCCGCATCGTCCTTGGAGACGTTTTTCGGCGGGATGCGGGCGATTTTCGCCACGACCGCTTCGATATCCTTCGGGGAGATCGTTTTGCGACGTTTGCTTTCGGCCACAAGATGCTGCGCGGCACCGGCCTCGTCGATTACGTCGATGGCCTTGTCCGGCAGTTTGCGGTCGTGGATGTAGCGCGCGGACAGTTCCACAGCGGTTTTGATCGCATCTGCCGTGTAGCGGATGTCGTGATGCTCTTCGAAATAGGGTTTGAGGCCCTGAAGGATTTTCACGGCATCATCGACCGAAGGCTCACTCACGTCGATTTTCTGGAAGCGACGCGACAGGGCGCGGTCTTTTTCGAAATGCTGGCGGAATTCCTTATAAGTGGTGGAGCCCATGCAACGCAGCTTGCCGCCCTGAAGCGCGGGTTTGAGCAGGTTGGAGGCATCCATCGCCCCGCCAGAGGTCGCGCCCGCACCGATCACGGTGTGAATCTCGTCGATGAACAGGACGGCATCAGGATGCTCTTCGAGTTCCTTGACCACAGCTTTCAGCCGTTCTTCGAAATCGCCACGATAGCGGGTGCCGGCCAGAAGCGCGCCCATGTCCAGCGAATAGATCGTGGATTTGGACAGCACGTCCGGCGTTTCGCCGTCGACGATTTTCTTGGCGAGACCTTCGGCAATCGCGGTTTTGCCCACGCCCGGATCGCCCACCAGAAGCGGGTTGTTCTTGCGGCGGCGGCAGAGCACCTGAATGCAGCGCTCGACCTCATGGGCGCGGCCGATCAGCGGATCAACATCCCCTTCGGCGGCCTTTTTGTTCAGATCGACACAGTATTTGGCCAGTGCGGATTCCTTGTCCTCGCCAGAGGACTGGGCCTGTTGCGTCTGGGCCTCGTCCTGATGCTCATCCGAACCGGTGATCGGACGCTGTTCGCCAAAAGCGGGATCTTTGGCCACACCATGTGCAATGAAATTCACCGCGTCATAGCGGGTCATATCCTGTTCTTGCAGGAAGTAGGCGGCGTTGGATTCGCGTTCGGCAAAGATCGCGACCAGAACATTGGCTCCGGTGACCTCGGTCCGGCCGGACGACTGGACATGGATTGCGGCGCGCTGGATCACGCGCTGGAACGAGGCGGTGGGCACGGCCTCGGACCCTTCGACATCGGTGACGAGCGTCGAAAGATCGTCCTCGATATAGTCCAGAAGGGTTTTTCGCAATTCCTCAAGCTCGACATTGCAGGCCTGCATCACGCGGGCCGCGTCGGGCTCGTCGATCAGGGCCAGCAAAAGGTGTTCCAAGGTTGCAAGTTCATGGCGACGGGCATTTGCCAGCGCCAAAGCTGCATGAATGGCTTGCTCAAGGGTGTTCGAAAATGACGGCACGTTGTGGGTGCTCCTTCGCATTCGGGGTCTCTTAAGGGGGCGCATTTAGGGCCCGGCCCCCTTACCGTGGCCTCATACTCTTAAAGTTCGATTGAAACGCGCGCGCTTCAAGGAAAAAAGTCGTTAACAGTGGTAAATTTTTGTGATGCGCCAAGTTTTGTGCGGTTCGGGCAGCAAATTTTCCACTTTTGTCCTCTTTCATGTAAGTTGACTTGACAGGAAAACAAGGGCGTTCCTACGGGGTCAGAACGTGTCCTTGCGGGCACGGATTTCCGCGAAAACCTCCACATCGGAGGCATCGGCCATGTCCAGAGCCTCTTTCACCTCGGGCAGATTTGCACGCAGGAACGGGTTGGTTGCGCGCTCGAGGGAGAGCAGGGAAGGGACCGTGGGTTCGTCATTCTGCCGCGCGATTTCAATGGCCTGCGCTCTGGTTTGTAGTGCTGTGTTCTCCGGTTCGATGGTGCGGGCAAAGCGGGCGTTTGAGGCGGTGTATTCATGGCCGGAATAGATCACCGTGTCGTCGGGCAGCGCGGCAAATCGCGAGAGGGTCTCCCACATCTGCTCCGGTGTGCCCTCAAACAGGCGGCCACAGCCCAGAGCCATCAGGCTGTCGGCGGTAAACAGGGCTTTGCTTGAGGGGATGTAATAGGCGATGTGCCCCACCGTGTGACCATCTGCGGCCAGCACTTCGACTTCGTGGCCCGCAAAGGTAAAGCTCTGCTTCGGTTCCACCACGCGCGTCAGAGGCGGCAGGCGGTGCTGGTCGGCCTTGGCGCCTGTGACTGTTGCGCCCGTGGCCTCGACAAGTCCCGCCGTGCCCTCCACATGATCCCAGTGGTGATGGGTGAGCCAGATTTCATCCAGCGTCCAGCCCCGTTCGGTGAGCGCATCAAGAATGGGCGCAGGGTCCGCTGCATCGACCACGGCGGTGCGCCCGCTGGCCGGATCATGGACAAGGAAATCGTAATTGTCGGTCAGTGCGGCAATGGTGACGATCTCTAGCATGGCGTTCTCCCGTCTCTTGCGTCTATGCTGACTCTACCATTTGGGGAAGGCCCGCGGATTGCAATGCATCTTGATGTCGTTGAGCTGAGAAATTTCTATTATCGGACCGGATTGGGACGCGCGGCACAGCGTGCGATCCGGGAACAGGTCGTGAGCTACTGGCCGGATGCGCGGCGACAGACCGTGGCGGGGTTCGGGTTTTCCGTGCCGCTGTTGCGTCCGTTTCTGGCCGATGCGCGGCGTGTGATTGCCTTGATGCCGGATCAACAAGGGGTGATGCACTGGCCTGCGGGGATGCCGAATGTCTCGGCGCTCTGTCCGGAAACGCGCTGGCCGGTCCAGACGGGGTTTGTCGACAAGCTGCTGGTGATGCACGGGCTTGAAACCTCTGACGCGCCGGATGCGCTTTTGGAGGAATGTTGGCGGGCGCTCGGACCGGGGGGCAAGGCCATGTTTATCGTGCCGAACCGTGGCGGGCTTTGGTCGCGTTCGGACAGTACGCCATTCGGCTACGGCCGTCCTTACAGCCTAGGGCAACTCGAATCGCAACTCCGCCGCGCGCGGTTCGTGCCGGAGCGCCACGCCGCCGTGTTGTTCCAGCCGCCCTCGCACAAGCGCCACTGGCTGCGCTGGGGGCCGGTCTGGGAGAAGATCGGTCGGCGTTTGTCCAGCGGGCTGGCTGGTGGTGTGCTGGTCGTCGAAGCCTCGAAACAGGTCTATGCGAAGACCGGTTCCGGCACGCCCGAGGCGGTGCGCCGCAAGGGTGGTGTGCTCGAAGGGCTGCGGCCCGCGCCTGAGGCGAAACCGGTCTAGCCATCGATCTGTGAGCCGGTGCAGTTGAGCGCGCAGCGCCCTCTTAAAACCCCGCCTGAAAAATTCCGTCGCCGCTTTACACTACGTCAATTTTAATGAAAGCGGCGGGCTGGCGCTATGCAGAAGTTGCTGACGAAACCCTCGCCGATGACACCGACGAAGTCGCAGGCAGCTTTGCCTCCAAATTCTACTATGAATTGGGCAACGGCATGTTCCTGACCAACGACACGGACATCATCACCTCCGATGCCGATACCTCTGTGACCAACGACCTCGGCTTCAACGTGTCGATTTCGGGGCCGCTGGCCATGCGCACCTCGCTTCTGACCGAATACCATTCCGACCCGCTTGATGGGTATAAAAAGACAGACAACACTCTCGGCGTCTCTCTGGTTTATTCCTTCAAGTAACCTGAGGTTGCATCGGGCAGTTTGAATATCAGACACCACAGGCAGAGCGGGAGTCTTCGGGCTCCCGCTCTTTTGCGTTGCGCCTCATGGACGGGGGAATCACACGGTTTCGTGAGGTGAAACCGTTTCGGCGGCGCAATTTTTTTGCGTCCACATAAACGCACGCGGGTCGAAGATCGGCTAAAGCCCTGAAAAAACTGCAATGAGAGTTTGCTCTGTTGGCGCTAAAGTGGCGTAACAAGGTTGCGACGAGGCCGAGGCTCTGCTACATCCACGCTGATTTTGCTGCCTGCGCGGCTCGCGCGCGGGTCAAACAATCTGCTCTGTCTCCGAATAGGGCCCCGAACGGGGTGCTCGGGGGAGGGCCCTAAGACATCGGAAGGGTGGACGTGTCCGAACCAGCTTCGATCTCCAGCGGCATCGCCGCTCGCTATGCAAAGGCCGTTTTCGAACTGGCCAAGGAAAGCAATGCCATCAAGGCGCTTGAAGGGGACGTGGCGACGCTGTCGGCAGCGCTCTCCGAAAGCGATGATCTCAAGGCGCTCATCACTTCGCCGGTTTATACCCGTGAAGAAATGGGAACCGCGATTGCGGCCATCGCCAAGAAAGCCGGATTGACGGACTTTACGTCCAGCACTCTGGCGCTGATGGCGCAGAACCGCCGACTTTTCGCCCTGCCGCAACTTGTGGCCGGTCTGAGCACTCTGCTCGCCGACGAACGGGGTGAAGTGACTGCCGAGGTCGTCTCCGCGAAAGCGCTGACCAAGACCCAGGCCACCAAACTTGCCAAGACCCTCTCCGAGAAATTTGGCAAAGACGTGAACATCAATGCGACCGTGGATGAAGCACTCATCGGCGGTCTTGTCGTTAAGGTGGGCTCGAAGATGATCGACACCTCGATCGCTTCCAAGCTCAACTCCCTCCAGAATGCAATGAAAGAGGTCGGATAATGGGAATCCAGGCAGCTGAAATTTCTGCGATCCTAAAGGAGCAGATTAAAAACTTCGGTCAAGACGCCGAAGTTGCTGAAGTGGGCCGCGTGCTCTCCGTCGGTGACGGTATTGCGCGTGTGTATGGCCTCGATAACGTTCAGGCCGGTGAGATGGTTGAATTCCCCGGTGGTATCCGCGGGATGGCCCTCAACCTCGAAGCCGACAACGTCGGTGTCGTGATCTTCGGGTCCGACCGTGACATTAAAGAAGGCGACACCGTCAAGCGCACCAAGTCCATCGTGGACGTGCCCGCTGGCGAAGGTCTTCTGGGACGTGTTGTGGACGGTCTGGGTAACCCGCTCGACGGCAAGGGCGCGATTGACGCCTCCGAGCGTCGCATCGCTGATGTGAAAGCTCCGGGCATCATCCCGCGTAAATCCGTGCACGAGCCGATGGCAACCGGCCTCAAATCCGTGGACGCCATGATCCCGATCGGCCGTGGCCAGCGTGAGCTGATCATCGGTGACCGTCAGACCGGTAAAACCGCTGTGGCGCTTGATGCGATCCTCAACCAGAAGTCCTACAACGACGCGGCTGGCGATGACGAGAGCAAGAAGCTCTACTGCATCTACGTTGCTATTGGCCAGAAACGCTCCACCGTTGCGCAGCTTGTGAAAAAGCTCGAAGAAACCGGTGCGATCGAATATTCCATCGTTGTGGCCGCAACCGCGTCCGATCCGGCTCCGATGCAGTTCATGGCACCCTATGCCGCGACCGCAATGGCCGAATACTTCCGCGACAACGGCAAACACGCGCTCATCATCTATGATGACCTGTCCAAACAGGCCGTGAGCTATCGCCAGATGTCTCTGCTTCTGCGTCGTCCGCCGGGGCGTGAAGCTTACCCGGGTGACGTGTTCTACCTCCACTCGCGCCTGCTGGAACGTTCCGCGAAGCTGAACGAAGACTTCGGTTCCGGTTCCCTGACGGCTCTGCCGATCATCGAAACCCAAGGTGGCGACGTGTCCGCGTTTATTCCGACCAACGTGATCTCCATCACCGACGGTCAGATCTTCCTTGAAACCGAGCTGTTCTATCAGGGTATCCGCCCGGCTGTGAACACCGGTCTGTCCGTGTCCCGTGTGGGGTCTTCGGCGCAGACGAAAGCCATGTCCTCTGTGGCTGGTCCGGTGAAACTGTCGCTGGCTCAATACCGCGAGATGGCGGCATTTGCCCAGTTCGGCTCCGATCTTGATGCCTCCACCCAGCAGTTGCTGAACCGTGGTGCGCGTCTGACCGAGCTGATGAAGCAGCCGCAATACTCGCCGCTGACCAACGCCGAGATCGTTTGCGTTATCTTCGCCGGCACCAACGGCTATCTGGACAACATCCCGGTGACCGAAGTCGGCGCGTTCGAAGCCAAACTTCTCGACTTCCTGCGCAACCAGAAAGCTGATGTTCTTCAGTGGATCACCGATGAAGATCCGAAGATCAAAGGCGAGCCTGCTGACAAGCTCAAAGCGGTTCTGGACGAATTCGCCAAAACCTACGCTTAATCCTGAAGGACAGCTTTAATGCCCAACCTCAAGGATCTCAAAAACCGGATCGCCAGCGTGAAGTCCACGCGGAAGATCACGAAGGCCATGCAGATGGTGGCCGCCGCGAAACTGCGGCGGGCACAGGATGCGGCTGAGGCCTCGCGCCCCTATGCAGAGCGTTTCAACGCTGTGCTGGGTGCGCTGTCGGCTTCGGTAGGTGGCTCCGATACCGCGCCCCGGCTTCTCGCCGGGACCGGCAAAGACGATGTGCATCTGCTCGTTGTCATGACCTCTGAAAAGGGTCTGTGTGGTGGCTTCAACACCAATATTGTGAAGCTGGCAAAAGCCCGCATCGCGGAGCTTCAGGGCAAAGGCAAGACGGTGAAGATTCTCACCGTCGGCAAAAAAGGCCGTGAACAGCTCAAACGCGAATACGCGGATCTGTCTGTCGCCCATGTGGACCTCTCCGAGGTGAAGAAAATCGGTTACGCAAATGCGCAAAGCATCGCAAAGGACCTTCTGGCCCGTTTCGATGACGGCGAATTTGACGTGGCGACGATCTTCTATGCCAAATTCCAAAACGTCGTGACCCAGATCCCGACCGCTCAACAGATCATCCCCGCCGCTTATGAAGCGGATGAGGATGCCGGTGGTGCGCTCTACGATTACGAGCCCTCCGAGGAGGCCATTCTGGCCGACCTTCTGCCGCGCGGTGTGGCGACACAGATCTTCTCGGCTCTTTTGGAAAATGGTGCCTCCGAGCAGGGTGCGCGGATGTCCGCCATGGACAACGCCACCCGTAACGCAGGCGACATGATCGACAAGCTGACGATCGAGTATAACCGCTCGCGTCAGGCCGTCATCACCAACGAGCTTATCGAAATCATCTCGGGCGCTGAAGCGCTCTAAGACCCGGAGTAAAGAAACATGGCACAGTCCAAAGGCAAGATCACGCAGGTGATTGGCGCCGTTGTCGACGTACAGTTCGACGGCGAGCTTCCCGCCATTCTCAACGCACTTGAAACCGACAACAACGGCAACCGTCTGGTTCTCGAAGTTGCCCAACACCTCGGCGAAAACTCGGTCCGTACCATCGCTATGGACGCGACCGAAGGTCTCGTGCGCGGTCAGGATGTCACCGACACCGGTGGCCCGATCACCATTCCGGTCGGCAACGCAACCCTTGGCCGTATCCTCAACGTGATCGGTGAGCCGGTTGACGAAAAAGGCCCCGTTACCGCCTCCGAGTCCCGCCCGATCCACGCGGAAGCTCCGGAATTCAACGAGCAGTCCACAGAGACCTCCATCCTCGTCACCGGCATCAAGGTGATCGACCTTCTCGCGCCTTACTCCAAAGGTGGTAAAATCGGTCTCTTCGGTGGTGCCGGCGTGGGTAAAACCGTTCTCATCATGGAACTCATCAACAACATCGCCAAAGTGCACTCGGGTTTCTCCGTGTTTGCCGGTGTGGGTGAGCGGACTCGTGAAGGGAACGACCTTTACCACGAGATGATCGAATCCAACGTTATCAAGCCCGACGCTCTCGAAGAGTCGCAAGTGGCGCTGGTTTACGGTCAGATGAACGAGCCTCCGGGAGCCCGTATGCGTGTTGCGCTCACCGGTCTGACGCTGGCCGAGCAGTTCCGCGACCAGTCCGGCAGCGACGTTCTGTTCTTCGTGGACAACATCTTCCGCTTCACACAGGCCGGTTCCGAGGTGTCCGCACTTCTCGGCCGTATCCCCTCCGCTGTGGGTTACCAGCCGACGCTGGCCACCGACATGGGTGCGATGCAGGAGCGTATTACCTCCACCAAGAACGGCTCGATCACCTCGATCCAGGCTGTGTATGTGCCTGCGGATGACCTTACCGACCCCGCTCCGGCAACGACCTTTGCCCACTTGGATGCAACGACGGTTCTTAACCGCGCCATCTCCGAGCTCGGCATCTATCCGGCCGTTGACCCGCTCGACTCCTCCTCGCGTATCCTTGATCCGCAAATCGTTGGTGAAGAGCACTATCAGGTCGCACGTGATGTCCAGAACATCCTTCAGCGCTACAAATCGCTGCAAGACATCATCGCCATTCTCGGCATGGACGAACTTTCGGAAGAAGATAAGCTGACCGTGGCCCGTGCCCGTAAGATCCAGCGTTTCCTCTCCCAGCCGTTCGACGTGGCGAAAGTGTTCACCGGCTCCGACGGTGTGCAGGTTCCGCTCGAAGACACGATCTCGTCCTTTAAGGCGGTTGTGGCTGGCGAATACGACCACCTGCCGGAAGCAGCCTTCTACATGGTTGGCGGCATCGACGAAGTGCTTGCGAAAGCTGAGAAACTGGCAGCGGAAGCCGCCTAATCGAACCCAAAGCGTTCCGCGATGCGTGTCTTTGATGCGCATCACGGAACGCCCGCAACATAGAAACGGTGCACGGGTTTGCCCCATTTCTTGAGCGGGACCGTGGGCAACACCTTTTGAAGGAGGCCTCTCATGGCTAAAGTCCAATTTGATCTCGTCTCTCCCGAGCGCAAACTTGCGTCTCTTGAAGTGGAGCAGGTCCAGATCCCGGGTTCCGAAGGTCGTCTCACCGCGATGGCGGGCCATGAGCCCACAATCCTTACGCTGCGCCCCGGTCGGCTGATCGTCAGCAGCAGCGAAGGTGAGCAGGAGTATATCGTGACGGGCGGTTTTGCCGAACTGTCGCCTGAACATATCTCCGTGCTGGCCGAGGTTGCTTTGCCGCGTGGGGAGATGTCTCAGGAGATCGTCACTGACCTGATCGCGAAAGCGCGGGCGGAACATGACAAGGCATCTCAGGAAGACCAAGCGGAAACGCATTCCTTCCTCTCCGATGTCATGCATATCGCCGAAGATCTCGGGTTCCACACCAATCTCTGATTGGTTTTGTGAAATGAATTTGGAAAGGCCCTGCGTTCGCGCGGGGCTTTTTCTTTGAAAGAGGGGAGCGGATTTTGGACAAAGACTTTCAGGAGCGCGTGCAGGACTGGGTTCTCTCCTGTTTCGGTGAGGAGGTTGCTTTGGATCGCACGGAGCGCAATCGCCGGTTTCTCGAAGAAGCCCTCGAGCTGGTGCAGTCGCTCGGCGCATCAAAGGCTTTTGCCCATGATCTTGTCGATTATGTCTTCTCGCGACCAGAGGGCGAGGCCGTTCAAGAGGTGGGCGGCGTGATGGTCACGCTGGCATCGCTTTGTGCAACGCAGGGCCTCGACATGGTGGAAGCGGGCGAAGACGAACTCTCGCGGATCGCGCATCCTGAAGTCATTGCAAAAATTCGGACCAAACACGCGGAAAAGGCGGAGATCTAAAATACACTTCCCTTTTGGCCCTGTTTCGGGGCAATCTCCGGCGGGGGCAAAAATTAAAAAAGACACATGGATAGAATAGATACGCATCAACTCGGGATCACGCAGGGATCTCTCGTGCTTTTTTCCGATTTTCAGGATGGTGGCGTGATGTGGACCGGCACCGGCCCACGGGAATTGCGCCGCGTAGTCGAATTTGATGAAAGCTTTCTCAAGCCGCCTGTGGTGCAGGTGAGCCTGTCGATGCTTGATATTGACCAATCAACCAATCACCGCGTGGATATTTCTGCCGAAATGGTGTCGGAGAGCGGTTTTGTGATCGTTTTCAAGACATGGGGTGACACACGCATTGCCCGCGCTCGCGCCGATTGGACCGCTTTTGGATCAGTGCGCCACGAGGATGATTGGGATCTCTACTAAACGGTTTGAGCAATAAAAAAGCGCAGGAGAATGTCCTGCGCTTTTGTCTGTTCGGGGTGGCCTACGCTTACGGGTGGTAAACACCTTCGTAAAGCGGGACGAGCGTTTTGTCTTCGAACAAAGAGGACACCGAGGTGCCGTTCCATGTGTTGATGATTGCCTGAGCGAACAGAGGCGCGGTGGGCACGATGCGGATGTTCTTGCATTTCGCCACGGCGTCATTGGCTTCGATCGAGTCGGTGATGACAAGCGAGGAAAGCTTGGAATTGGTCACACGCTCGACAGCGGGCCCGGACAGCACGCCGTGGGAGATATAGGCGTGAACCTCGGCAGCACCGTGCTCCAGCAGCAACTCGGCGGCTTTGCAGAGCGTGCCGGCGGTGTCCACAAGGTCGTCAACGATGATACATTTCTTGCCTTCGACATTCCCGATAACGGTCATCTCAGCGACTTCGCCCGGTTTCTCGCGACGTTTGTCCACAATGGAGAGGGGGGCGTCGATGCGCTTGGCCAATTCACGCGCGCGCGCCACACCGCCCACATCAGGGGAGACCACCATGATGTCTTCGAGACCGTCTTTGAAATGGTGTTTGATGTCGAGGGCGAACACAGGGGAGGCGTAGAGGTTGTCCACAGGGATGTCGAAGAAGCCCTGAATCTGTGTTGCGTGCAGATCAAGCGTCAAAACCCGTTCGATCCCTGCTTCGACCATCATGTTGGCGACGAGCTTGGCGGTGATCGGTGTGCGTGCCTTGGTGCGGCGGTCCTGACGGGCGTAGCCGAAATAGGGCACCACGGCGGTGATGCGGCCCGCAGAGGAGCGGCGAAGCGCGTCGGTGATGATCAGCAATTCCATGAGATTGTCATTGGCCGGATTCGAGGTCGGCTGAACCACGAACATATCTTCGCCGCGCACGTTTTCGTACACTTCGACGAAAATCTCGCCATCGTTGAACCGCTCGACGCGGGCGTCGCAGAGGTCAATCGACATACCGCGGTGCATCGACAGGCGACGCGCAACGGCGTTCGCGAGGGTGCGGTTGGCGTTGCCAGAAATAATTTTGGGCTCGTGAGTCATGGGCATAGCAGCTTTCCCGGGGTGTTTTCGGCCAAACCGTCACGGAATCGTGACGTTGACACCGCTTACCACTCGGTTAGCGTCTTGGAAACATCCCCAAGGTCCCGAGGAGGGGGCAAAGTGGCACATATCGACTATTATTTTTCTCTTCTGTCCCCATTCACCTATCTCGCATCCGAAGGCTTTGCCGGTATCGGGCAAAAGCACGGTGCGAGCGTGCGCTACAAGCCGTTCGATATTCTGACGATGTTTGACCGGATCGGTGCTCCGCGTCCGGCGGAACGGTCCGAGGCGCGCAAGGTCTACCGGATGCAGGAGTTGAAGCGTTTTGCGGCCAAATCCGGCAAACCGATGAAGTTTCAACCGGTGTTCTGGCCGACCAATGTGGCGCCTGCCTCCTATGCGGTGATTGCCGCGCAGGAGGCCGGTGGCGGTGACCTTGACGGGTTGGTGTTCAGCTTGCTGAAAGCGGTCTGGGAAGAGGACCGCGACATCGCAGATGATGCTGTGATTACGGCGGCGCTCAAGGACAACGGTTTTGATCCGATGCTGTCGATGACAGGGATGCTCAAAGGCGCGGAGATCTACGCGAAAAATCTGGAAGAGGGGCTGAAGGCGGGCGTCTTCGGCGCGCCGTTCTTTATCGTCACGGATACGGATGAGCGGTTCTGGGGACAGGACCGGCTCGACATGCTGGACGCGCATCTCGGAACGCTCTGAGCCGCGCCATATGGGCCGCTCGCATGCCTCTCCTGCAGTCAGTTGTGCGGGAGGGGTGTTTAGAGGTCGCCCTCGAATGCCGCCAGAAGTGCATCCACGTCGGCCTCTGTGGTGGACCAACTGGTTACGAACCGCGCCATGAGCGGGGTTTCAGGGTCTCCGATCAGCCCGGTGTCAGGCTCAGAAAGGTAATAGATGGCCCCTTTCGCTTTGGCTTTCACATGCATGATGCGGGGCAGGCGGGCGAAGAGAAGGTTGCCGTCGACCTGATAGGGCAACTCGCCGCCGATTTCCGCGATCCCTTGCGCCAGCCGCGCGCCCATCGCATTGGCATGGGCGCCAAGTTCCAGCCAGAGATCACCTTCCAGCCACGCCAGAATCTGTGCCGAAATATAGCGGGCCTTCGACAGGTTGTGCCCGCCGCGCATCCGCTGGCTCTCGAAAGCCTCTTGATAGGCCGGATCAAACAGTACTGCTGCTTCGGCTCCCATCGCCCCTGTCTTTGTCGCCCCCAAGGAGAGGGTCGAAAGCTCTCGGGTCATTTCCCACGGGCTGGCCCCGCTTGCAGCCATGGCATTGGCAAAACGGGCCCCGTCCAGATGCAGCGGAAGTTTCGCGGCGTCGGCGATCTGTGAAATGTCTTCAGGCCGATACAACTCGCCGAATTCGGTCAGATTGGTGATCGACACGGCGGCAGGCGGGCTGATGTGAATGTCTTCTGCGGCTTTGCCCTTGCGGACCTCCAGAGCCAGCTCCTGCGGGTCAAGGCGGCTGCCGCGTCCGGTCAGAGGCATGAGTTTCGCCCCGCCGGAGTAGAAGGGCACGGAATTGCGTTCGTCCACGTCGACATGTGCGCTCTGGTGGCAATAGATCGTCCCCCAAGGCGGGGTCATTGCGGCCAGTAGCGCTGCATTGGTGCCGGTGCCCGACATCATCGGATAGACCAGAGCGTCAGGGGCCTGAAACAGGTCGCGCAACCGTTCGGTCAGCTCTGCGGTCCAGCGATCTTCGGCGTAGGGCGCAGCATAACCGTCATTGGCCTTGGCAAGCGCCTCCATGATTTTCGGATGCACGGTAGAGGTGTTGTCGGAGGCAAAAAACATCAGTTCGGCTCCTCGATGATATGATCTTCCCACTCGTCTTCGGCCACCTCGAATTCGGGCACGGTGCGGCCACGGATCGAGACGCCTGCGGCATGGACGCTTTCGGGGTCCCCCGTTAAAAGCGGGTGCCAGTCGGGGAGGGCGCGTCCCTGCCACAGCAACCGGTAGGCGCAGGTTGTGGGCATCCAGTAGGCGTGGGTTTCAATGTTGTGCGGGGTAAGCTGAATACATTCCGGCACCAGCTTCTTGCGGATTTGATACTGCCCGCATTGACAGGATTGGTCGTCCAGAAGGCGACAGGCCACGCGGGTCAGATAGACTTCGCCGGTGTCCGCGTCTTCGATCTTGTTCAGGCAACATTTGCCGCAACCGTCACAGAGCGCTTCCCATTCCTCTTCCGACATTTTTGTCAGTGGGACTGTCTCCCAGAACCGCGCGCGCTTGCTCATTCCACTGACCCGAGTATGTCGCGGGCCTGTGCGCAATCCTTGGTCATCTGTTCGATCAGCGGCTCAAGCCCATTGAACACTAGCTCGGGGCGGAGGTATTCCACGAAGGCTACCGACAGATGTTCGTCATAGAGACTGCCCTCGAAATCGAAAATGTAGGTTTCGAGACAGGGCAGATTGGCGCCAAAGGTCGGTTTGACGCCGAGCGAGGCCGCACCTTGGTAGCTGCCTTTATGCGGGCCGGTCAGCACATCCACAAGCACGGCATACACCCCGAATTTCGGCGCATGCAGCCCCTCGATCGACATGTTCGCGGTGGGAAAGCCCAGATCGCGGCCGCGTTTATCACCATGCCCGACCATGCCTTCGATCCGGTGCCAGTGTCCGAGCATCTCAGCGGCCTTGCGCGGCTCACCCTCGGCCAGCGCGGCGCGGATCGCAGAGGAGGAGGAGACGCCGCTGCCGGTTTCCAGAAGCTCTGCGACGGTGACGCCAAAACCCATCTGTGCGCCGAAACGTTTGAGGTCTTCGACATTGCCTGCGCGTTTGGCCCCAAAACAGAAATCCGACCCGACGACGATATGTTTAAGTCCCAGACCCTCCACAATAATTTCGCGCGCAAAGGCTTCCGGCGTCATTGCGGCAAGTTCTGCGTTGAAGGGCAGTTGGAACAGACATTCGACACCGAGTTTTTCCAGCCGGTTGGCTTTCGCTTCGGGGTTCATCAGGCGGAAGGGCGGCGCGCCGGGGGCGAAAAATTCGCGCGGATGCGGTTCGAATGTGACGATGCCAAGCGGGCCGTGGGCGCGGGCCAGATCAATGACATGCCGGTGACCACGATGCACACCATCGAAATTGCCGATGGCGGCGGAACAGCCCTTGGCCTCTTCGGGAATGTCGGTCCAGTGCGTGTAGATCTGCATGGGGCTCCTCACGGGAGGCGCCCCCCGTGTCGTCAGTCGAATTTGCGGCTTGGTGCGAGGACCATGGCCTCGCCTTTCAGGACAACGGTATCGCCCACGGTGCAGCGACATTCAAGGGCAACGCGGCGTTTTGCGTGTATGATGTCGGTGACGGTTACTTCGGCCAGCACCGTGTCGCCGGGGCGGACGGGAGCCAGAAACTTGAGCGTTTGCCCCATGTAGATCGTCCCGTGCCCCGGAAGTTGCTCGCCGATCACGGCGGAAATCAGGCCGGCGGTCAACATGCCGTGGGCAATGCGACCTTCGAAAATCGTGTCTTCAGCATAGGAGTCGTCGAAATGCACTGGGTTGCGATCCGTCGAAATCTCGCCAAAAAGCTCGATATCACGGTCGGTTACGGTCTTGCGCAAAGAGCGCGTCATGCCGATTTCGATGTCTTCGATGCAGATGGTTCCGCGGGGCTGATTGTCCAACATGCGCTCCGATTCCTTCCCAGTGTTGCGATGCAGCATAGGTTGGATTTGATGAAGAAACAATATTGCGCGCAAGAAAATTTTTATGTTGGCGCAAAAATCGGAAATAAATTACACGCAAGGCGCAACTCCATTCCGCCACGCAAAGACCAAATTCCCGCGCCAAAGCGCCCTTTTGCCCTGTCGGATAGGCGTCGGAGAAGCGTCGGACTTTTGTCGGACACCCTGTAGGGCCCGCCGTGCCTTAAAGTCATGCCTATAAAAAAGGCGCCAGATCGCGTCCGGCGCCCGTTTCCTTTGTGCCGGAAATACTCAGCGCAGGAAAGAGATCGCGGCTGTCGGAGAGAGGTTCTGTTCGGAGAGCCACTGTTTGAGTCGCGCGGGGTCGGGGTTCACCGGATCGGGACCGAACTCCTTGGCCGCCAGACCGCCGGTGATGAAAAGCACATCCAGCCCCTCGCCAATGCCACCCATTACATCCGTGCCGATGCCGTCGCCGATGCAGAGAATACGGTTGTCGTCAATCTGGCCCAGCTGCGCCAGACGGCGGCGGGCGAGATCGTAGATCGGCGGATGTGGCTTGCCGAAATAGAGGCTCTCGCCGCCCATCTCGGTATAAAGCGCGGCCAAGGCTCCCGCACACCATTCCCGCACCTCGCCACGGTCCACGACAATGTCGGGGTTGGCGCAGAGAAGCTTCAGCCCTTTCTGCTTGGCATAGAGGAATTGCGGGCGGTAGACGTCGGGATCGGCCAGCGGATCTTCGGGACCGGAGCAAACGATGCCCTCGGCCTCTTCGAGCGGCACTTCGGTGATCTGAACGGCCTCGTCGGTGGCAAGGTCCATCGGCTGCATGAAGTCGTCTTTGAATTTGTCACCGATGTGATGCACTTTCTCGCCGACCACACCGAGATACATGGCCAGGCGCGCGGAATCGCCGGAGGTGGCGATGGCGTCATAGGCGTCATCGGGCACGCCGAATTCCTTGATCTGCTGCGCGACCGAGCGCCACGGGCGCGGCGAGTTGGTCACAAGCACCACTTTCCCGCCACCGGCGCGATAGGTCTGCAAAGCAGCGCAGGCGTCGGGGAAGGCTTTGATCCCGTTGTGGACACAGCCCCACAGGTCGACAAAGAGCGCATCGTAATCGGTCGAAATCTCGGAGAGGGTCTGGATCAGGCGTGTCATGGGAGTCCGTGAGGTTGGAGTGGCTATGGCCTTTAGCTACCGCGCAAGGCGGAGAAATGAAAGCACAGCTTTAAGAGTGCGACAGAGGAGGGCAGACCGGATTGGACCTGTGCGCTCCGAGGCGTGTTCGGCGGAGGCAGTTAGGGAGGCGTTCAGGGAAGCGGTTACGGGAGCCGTTCAGGGGGGTGTGCAAGAATTGCTGCTATTCAAATTCCTGTGTGCGTCCTAAAGGAGACCCATGACACGCACACCGATCCCCTTGTCCGAGACTCCGAACCTGCCGCGTTGGCGCAGGCCGGAGAGCCTGTTGTTCCTGATGGCCTTTGCCATGCCCGTGGCCTTTGCCACATGGAACGCCTTGTTGAACAACTTTGTGATCGAGGCGGCGGGCTTTACCGGTGTCGAGATCGGCTGGCTCCATACGGTGCGGGAGATTCCGGGTTTTCTGGCCATCGGGGTGATCGCGCTGATTATGGTGATCCGCGAGCAGGTGCTGGGCGTGGTGGCCTTGCTGCTCTTGGGGGTGGCGACGGCTCTGACCGCCTATTTCCCTTCTCTGGGCGGGATTTTGACCATCACCATGCTGTCCTCCATCGGGTTTCACTATTTCGAGACTGTGAACCAGTCGCTTCAGTTGCAATGGCTGACGAAAGACCGTGCGCCCATTGTGATCGGGCGGTTGATGGCGGCGGGCTCTGCGGCCTCTCTGGTGGCCTATGGGGTGCTGGTGCTGACGTGGAAGAGTTTCGATCTGTCCTATGCGCTGGTCTATATGGTCTCCGGCGGGTTTACGGCTGTGGTGGCGGTGTTTGCGCTTGTGGCCTATCCGCAGTTCGAAGCCCCCAACCCGCAGTCCAAGAAGCTGGTGCTCAAGCGGCGCTATGGTCTCTATTATGCGCTTCAGTTCATGGCGGGCGCGCGGCGGCAGATTTTCGTGGTGTTCGCCGCCTTCATGATGGTCGAGAAATTCGGCTTTCAGGTGCATGAGATCACGGCGCTGTTCCTGATCAACTACATCGCCAATATGGTGATCGCGCCCTATATGGGCAAAGTGGTCTTTATCAAGGGCGAGCGCTTTGTGTTGATGCTGGAATATGCCGGTCTGGTGCTGGTGTTTCTGGCCTATGGCGGCATTTACTGGCTGGGCTGGGGCGTGCTGGTGGCCGGAACGCTTTATGTGATCGACCATATGCTGTTCGGGCTGGCCTTTGCGCTCAAGACCTATTTCCAGAAGATTGCCGATCCCGAAGACATTGCGCCGACGGCGGCGGTGGCCTTTACCATCAACCATATCGCGGCGGTGTTCCTGCCTGCGCTGCTGGGCTATCTCTGGGTCGCCTCGCCGGGGGGGGTGTTCGCGCTGGCGGCGATCATGGCGATGGGGTCGCTTGGTTTGGCGGCGCTGATCCCGCGTCATCCGGTCAAGGGCAACGAGTGGCGGCTTTTGCCCTTGGTGCGTGAGGTGTCTGTGGTGCAGGACCCTGCAGAGTAAGTTTGGTGATTTGCCATTTGCGCTCTATATTGGGCAGGCAATGTAATGACGGAGCCTGATCATGTTCTCTGCCCTGACGAAAAAACTCACGATGCCGATGCCTGACGAGGCTTTGCCCGGACGGGCGGAGGAAATCCCGACTGCCGAGGAGCATTTCGTCTTTCATGTTCCGCTCAAGGGCGACATTCCTGATGGCTGCGAGGTGGCGATCTTCGGGATGGGCTGTTTCTGGGGTGTCGAGCGCATGTTCTGGCAGGTGCCGGGCGTGGTGAACACGGCGGCGGGCTATGCGGGGGGCTATACGCCCAACCCGACCTATGAAGAGGTTTGCACCGGCAAGACCGGCCATAACGAAGTGGTGCGGGTGGTCTATGATCCCTCGAAAGTGAGCTATGAGGCCTTGCTCAAGGTGTTCTGGGAAGGGCATGACCCGACGCAGGGGATGGGTCAGGGCAATGATCGCGGCACGCAATATCGTTCCGGTATCTATTACAGTTCGAAGGCCCAACGCGCCGCCGCAGATGCCAGCCTTGCGGGCTATAATGTGCTGTTGCAGGACAAGGGGTTCGGTGCGATCACGACCGAGGTTCTGCCCGCAGGCGCGTTCTATTTTGCCGAAGCTGACCATCAGCAATATCTGGCCAAGAATCCGGCGGGCTATTGCGGGATTGGTGGCACGGGGGTGAGCTGTCCCGTGGGGCTTTCGATGAGCCGCCAGATGCAATGGACCGACCCGACGGAGCGGCCTGCGTCGCAGGAATGAGCCTTTCGGGGCCTTTGTGGGTTGATGTTTTGAAACGGGCCGCGCTTGAGTAAAGCGCGGCTTCGCTTTATGGCGGAGAAAAGCCCTTTCGGAGAACCAAAATGACCACCTTTACCGCTTTTACCAAGACCAAGGGCAAAGCCCCCGCCGAAGCCATCGGGGAGGCTTTGGAATTTCTCGATCCCGAACCCACTGGCGTGGGCGTGTTCGAGATCGAGGACGGTTCGGGTCTGTGGGAGGTCGGGGCCTATTTCACCGAAGCGCCCGACGAGATCGCGCTGGCTTTGCTGGCGAAGGCCAATGACGCGCCGGATTTCGTGATTTCCGAACTGCCGGAAACCGACTGGGTCGCCAAGGTGCGCCGCGATCTGGCGCCTGTCGAGGCGGGGCGGTTCTTTGTCTACGGCTCGCATGACGCCGACAAACTGCCCGCCGACAAGATCGGTCTGTTGATCGAGGCGGCGATGGCTTTTGGCACCGGCCACCACGGCACGACGCTGGGCTGTCTCAAGGCGCTGGACCGTCTGCTGGCGGAGGGCAAGAGCTTTGACATGGTGGCCGACATCGGCTGCGGCACGGCGGTGTTGGCGATGGCGGCGGCGAAGATCTCCGATAAGACCGTCTATGCCTCCGATATCGACGAGGTGGCCGTGGAGGTCGCGCAATCGAATGTCGATGCCAATGACCTGACCGGTCAGGTCGTCTGTCTGGAAGCGGCAGGCTTTAATCATGAAACCCTTGCCGAAAAAGCGCCCTTCGATCTGGTCTTTGCCAATATCCTCAAAGGCCCGCTGGTGGCGCTGGCCCCCGATATGGCGCGCCATGTGGCTCCGGGCGGGCATGTGATTCTCTCGGGGATTCTCAATCCGCAAGCCGATGAGGTCGTCGAGGTTTATTCACGCTCCGGCTTCAATCTTGTCGATCGGCAGGAGATTGTTGACTGGACGACGCTGACTATGGCGCGGGAAGGCTGATTTTTCGACGAAATACCTCTGTTTCGCCCATCTTGCCTTGATCTGGACACATTTCGCCGTAATCTTGTCATGGTCGGTGGGGGCCGATGTATGAGGAGGCTGCTATGGCTCAGGCCGGTTCGCAGCAATTGAATAAACGACTGACACGGATCGAGGCGCGCCGTCGTGCTTTGCGTCGTGGAGTGATTTATTCCGTTAATCATGACGGGCTGATCATTGCCCGTCCGCGTCGTCGCGGTTTGCGGCGGCCAATCCATTTGGTCTTTGTGGCTCTGGCGGGAATTATTCTGTTCAAAGCCGCGCTTTATGCTACACTCGGATCGTCCACATATGTGGCTCGCGTCGAGGATCTCGCGGCTGGCACCGCGATCGAGCGTGCAGGCGCTTGGGTGATGCAAGCCGACCAGTTGACGATCTGGTTGGCACTCCAAGGTAAGATGCTTCTGAGTTAAATAGTTTCCGGTGCGACATTGGGCTGTTTCCCAATATGCCCTGTCGCACCATTCCACGTTCAGGCCCGCACCGTTCAACCGGTGCGGGCTTTTGCGTTGGCGGCTGTCGTGTGGTCGGTCGTGGTGTTGGCCTGTTTGTGGTCTGCGTCACTGTGCTGGCTAGGCCCGTAACGGGCCCACAACGGACAAACTCCGCCGGACATGAGCCCCGCGCGTGAAACCCGTGCTTGGCAAATGTTCTTGTTTCGTGCTAACTCGACCTTAACGAATAAACGAGCAGGTGAGAACATGCGTGTGATGGGCATCGACCCTGGGCTGCGCAATATGGGCTGGGGCATTATTGATGTCACAGGATCGCGCATGAGCCATGTGGCCAACGGCACCTGTCGTTCGGCGGCCTCTGATGAACTGGCCACGCGGCTTTTGTCGCTGTTCGACCAGCTGACAGAAATTGTCAAAACCTATGCGCCGGATTGTGCGGCAGTGGAGCAGACCTTTGTGAACAAGGATGCTGTGGCCACGCTGAAACTCGGACAGGCGCGTTCGGTGGCGCTTCTGGTGCCTGCGCGGGCGGGGATTCCCATCGGGGAATATGCGCCCAATGCGGTGAAAAAGACTGTCGTCGGCGTCGGGCACGCGGCCAAGCAACAGGTCGAGCATATGATCAAGCTGCAACTGCCCGGTGCAAAGCTCGAAGGGCCGGACGCGGTCGATGCGCTGGCCATTGCGATTACCCATTCCTACCATGCGCAATCCTCCTCGCGGCTGGCGGATGCGCTCAAGAAAGCAGCCTCATGATTGGCAAGATTACAGGTGTTATCGACTATATCGGCACGGATCATGTTCTGATCGACGTGCGCGGGGTCGGCTATATCGTCTATGTTTCCGAGCGCACGCGCATGGCGCTGCCGGGGCAGGGGGCACCGGTTGCGCTTTATACCGATCTGTTGGTGCGCGAAGACAATTTGCAGCTTTTCGGCTTTACCTCGCTTCTGGAGAAGGAGTGGTATCGTCTGCTCATCTCGGTGCAGGGCATCGGCTCGAAAGCGGCTATGGCGATTCTCGGCACTCTGGGGCCGGAGGCCACAGGCCGCGCGATTGCGCTGGGCGACTGGGGCGCGGTGAAGGCCGCACCCGGTGTCGGGCCGAAAATCGCGCAGCGCGTGGTGAACGAGTTGAAGGACAAGGCCCCCACGGTGATGTCTATGGGCGGCAGCCTGTCGGAGACGCTGGATGCGCCGGAGGCCGCTGAAGTGGTGGAGGTGGATGCGCCTGCGCCAGCCGCGAAACCGGCCCGCAAAGCGCCCGCGAAAGCCAATGCCAGTGCCGAGGCCGAAGCCCTGTCGGCGCTTCAGAACCTCGGTTATTCGCCCTCTGATGCGGCGGGGGCTGTGGCACAGGCGGCGCAGGATGCGCCGGAGGCGGCGACCTCTGATCTGATCCGCGCCGCGCTGAAACTTCTGGCTCCGAAAGGGTAGATGAATGGACGCGCCCGATCCCACTTTGCGCCCTGACCGCCAGCCGGAGGACACCGACCGCGCCCTGCGTCCGCAGGTCTTGGAGGAGTTCATCGGCCAGCAAGAGGCGCGTGCCAACCTGCGCGTGTTCATCGAAAGCGCCAAGATGCGCGGCGAGGCGATGGACCACGTTCTGTTTCACGGCCCGCCGGGTCTTGGGAAAACCACGCTGGCGCAGATCATGGCGCGTGAACTGGGCGTGAATTTCAAGATGACCTCGGGGCCGGTTCTGGCGAAAGCGGGGGATCTGGCGGCGATTCTGACCAATCTCGAAGCCCGCGATGTGTTGTTCATCGACGAGATTCACCGGATGAATCCGGTGGTCGAAGAGGTGCTCTATCCGGCGATGGAGGATTTCGAGCTTGATCTGGTGATCGGTGAAGGTCCTGCCGCGCGCACCGTGCGGATCGAGTTGCAGCCCTTTACCCTTGTGGGCGCGACCACGCGGCTGGGGCTTTTGACCACGCCTTTGCGCGACCGTTTCGGTATCCCGACGCGGCTTCAGTTCTACACGACCGAGGAATTGCATGAGATCGTCACCCGTGGCGCGCGGTTGCTGGGGATTCCGACCGATCCCGACGGGGCCTACGAGATCGCCAAACGCGCCCGCGGCACGCCGCGGATTGCGGGGCGGCTTTTGCGGCGGGTGGTGGATTTTGCCGTGGTCGAGGGCGACGGGCGGATTTCCAAGCCTCTGGCCGATGGGGCTTTGACGCGTTTGGGGGTGGACCTTCTGGGCCTTGACGGTGCGGACCGGCGCTACCTGTCGATGATCGCGGAGAATTACGGCGGCGGGCCGGTTGGCGTGGAGACGCTGGCGGCGGCGCTGTCGGAGAGCCGCGATGCCATCGAGGATGTGATCGAGCCGTATCTGTTGCAGCAGGGGCTTATCCAGCGCACCCCGCGCGGGCGGATGCTGTCGCAAAAGACATGGACGCATCTCGGGCTTGAGGCGCCGAAAGCGCCGGATCAGTCGGACCTGTTCGGCAAGTAAGCGCGGCAGGTGAGGGCGCTGGTCGGGCGGGGAAAGCCCCGTCCGGATCAGCCCAGAAGATGCCCCATCTGCGCCACCGCAAGCCGGTAGCCGTTCACGCCGAACCCCGCCATGACCGCATCGGCCCGCATCGAGACATAGGAGTGATGGCGGAAGGCCTCGCGCTTGTGGACCTGCGAGATATGCACTTCGATCACTGGCCCCTCAAATGTGTTGAGCGCGTCCAGAATGGCCACGGAGGTGTGGGTATAGGCCGCCGGATTGATGACGATGCCCGCCGCCTTTTCGCGCGCTTCATGGATCAGGTCGATGATCTCGCCCTCGTGGTTCGACTGGGCAAAGACAATGTCGAGATCATGGCTCGCAGCCTCGGCGGCACAGAGCGCTTCGACATCTTCGAGCGTGTCCTTGCCGTAAATCTCTGGCTGGCGCTTGCCCAGCAGGTTCAGGTTGGGGCCGTTCAGGATGTAGATGGTCTTGCTCATAGCTGTCTCCGGGCCGCGTGCCGCATGTCTGTTTTGCGGCCAAGCTACGCGGGGCAGGGGTTGTCGCGCAAGCCACCCTGTTGCAAAAGGAGGCCTTGAGACGCGATGAGACGCGAGAGGGCCACATGAGCGACATCACACCGGAACGTATCGAGCAGTTTTTCACCCGATCAAATGGCGATTATGTCTTTGCCCGCTGGGGGCGTCCCGTTGCGCCTGTGGTGTTCGGGGTGGAGGAAGAGACCCTTGTGACGGTGAAATCCGCCATTGAGGCCTGTGTCGCCATCGCGGGGCACCGGATCGAGGAGATGGACCCCGAACTGGGCACGAACCTGATGGTGTTCTTCCTGTCCGATTGGGCGGAGCTTCTCGATGTGCCGCATATGGGGGATCTGATTCCCGAACTGGAAAGCCGCGTCGCCACGCTGCAAGACCGGAACGCGCATCAATATCGCGCCTTCCGTTTCGATGATGCCGGCGCGATCAAGGCCTGTTTCAGCTTTGTGCGCATGGGCGGTGCGATGGACGAGGTGCCCGCCGAGGTGATCGCCCTGTCGCAGGCAGTGCAAGCGATGCTGTTGTGGTCCGACAAGGAATTTACCCAAGACAGCCCGCTGGCCCAGACGGTCGAGGGCACGGTGGTGCGCCCCGATGTGGCCAATGTGCTGCGTGCGGCCTATGACCCCTTGCTGCCCGATGCGGCGCGTGATGCGGCTCATGCGCTCAGGCTCTATGCGCGGGTGATTGCGGGGTGAGCGGCTATGCGGGCCTTTGTCGGACTGCCTCTGCCGGATGATCTGACCGACCGGCTGGAGGCGCTGGCCGCGCCGCTGCGGTTCGGACGTGCGGTGCCTGCGGAAAACATGCATGTCACGCTGGCCTTTCTGGATGATCAGCCCGAAGAGTTTCTGGCCGAGTTGCACGAGGAACTGGCGTCCCTCTCCCTGCCTGCGCCGGAGATTGCGGTGGCGGGGCTGGATGTCTTCGGCGGCGGCAAACCGCGCCTGCTCTTTGCCTCTGTGACACAAGACGAGGCCCTGACCGCGCTGCGCTACAAGGTGCGTCAGGCGGCGCGTGCGGTGGGGATCGACCTGCCACATGAACGCTTTCGCCCGCATATCTCCCTGCGCCGGTTTCACCGCCTTCGCGCGGGGGAGCAGCAGGAACTGGACCATCTGATCGCGGCGCAGGGGGCTTTTGCATGGCCCGCCTTCCAGCCGCCGGAATGTGCGATGATCGGCTCCACCCTGACGCCGGAGGGCGCACAATACGACACACTTGCGACCTATCCGCTCGGGCGGTGAGCCTCGCGGCCCCGCGTCCGAGCGCAGGAAAATCGAGCGGCTCAAAATCCGGTTCAGCTTTTTTCCGAAAGGCACTAGGGTTGCGCAAAGAGCAACAGAGGTGCGTGGCAGATGACCCATAAATTTCCCGTCCATGTCTATTACGAAGACACCGACCTTGCAGGCATTGTCTATTACGCGAACTACCTCAAATTCATCGAACGCGCGCGCACGGAATGGGTGCGGGAACTGGGCGTGGATCAGGTGAAGCTCAAAGAGGACGAGGGCGTGGTCTTTGCCGTGCGCCGTGTCGAGGCGGACTATCTTACCCCTGCCAGATTCGATGATGATCTGGTGGTCGAGACCGCGCTGGAAGCGATGACAGGCGTGCGGATCGTGCTGACCCAAGAGGTGAAACGCGGCGAGGACCTGCTTTTTTCGGCGCAGGTGACGCTTGTGGCGCTTACCCCGACCGGCCATCCGGCGCGGCTTCCGGCGGTTCTCCGCCGAAATCTGCACTGAAATCTCCGCGAAATCGCTCAAAATCCGATAATTTCACGAAACTCTCGCATCTTCGTGTTGGCGAGGGCCCTGTGGATAGGATAGAATCCTTGGTAATGATGAGAGCCGTGTAAATACGGCCAACAGGCGATTAAAAGAGCAGGTTCATGGACCAGACAACCCTTGCGATGGCGCAGGAGATCGATTTCTCCTTGCTGGCGCTTTTTATGCGCGCAACCTTCACGGTTAAAATTGTGATGATCCTTTTGATCGTGGCCTCCTTCTGGTCATGGTCGATCATCATCCAGAAATTCATCTCTTATAAAAAGGCCCGCGCAGAGGCGGCAGCTTTCGATCAGGCGTTCTGGTCGGGCGAGCCTCTCGACGAGCTGTATGACCAGATCGCAGGCGGGCCGATGAGCGCGCCGGAGCGGGTCTTTGCTGCGGGCATGACCGAGTGGAGGCGCTCTCACAAGGCCGATGGCGGGCTGATCGCCGGTGCGCAGTCGCGCATTGACCGGTCGATGGATGTGGCGATTGCCAAAGAGAGCGAAGACATGACCGCAGGCCTGTCGTTTCTGGCCACGGTCGGCTCGACAGGGCCGTTTGTCGGGCTGTTCGGCACGGTTTGGGGGATCAAGACCGCGTTTGAAGACATCGCCATGGCGCAATCCACCAACCTTGCGGTTGTGGCGCCGGGGATTGCGGAGGCTTTGCTGGCCACGGCTCTGGGTCTTCTAGCGGCTATTCCGGCGGTGATTTTCTACAACAAGCTCAACGCGGACAGCGACCGTATCCTTGGCGGTTACGAGGCTTTCGCAGACGAGTTTGCCACCATTCTTTCGCGCGAGCTGGATAGCTGACATGGGCGCAGGTGTCGTGCAGAAACAGCGCGGGGGCGGACGCGGCAGAGGCCGTCGTCGTCCCGCTGCGATGAGCGAGATCAACGTCACGCCCTTTGTGGATGTGATGCTGGTGCTTCTGATCATTTTCATGGTGGCCGCTCCGATGATGACCGTGGGCGTTCCGGTGGAATTGCCCGAAACGGCGGCCACGGCGCTGCCGCAAGAGGAGCAGGAACCGCTGACCATCACGCTGACAGCGGACGGGCAGGTTCTTTTGATGGCGAACGAGACGCCGGAGGCGGATCTTGTGACCAAGTTGCGCGCCATCGCGACCGAGCGCAATGATGACAAAATCTTCCTGCGTGCCGATGGATCGGTGCCTTACGAACGTGTGGCTCAGGTGATGGGTGCGCTCAATGCGGGCGGATTTCGCAAGATCGGTCTGGTGACGGAGCAAGGCGGGCCACGTCTCGACGGGTCCGGGAATTAAAGGGCAGGCATCGTGAACGCGGGCCAATATATCTCTGGTGCGGGCCATTTGGGGCTCATTGCCTATATGCTTTTCGGGGGGCTGTTTTTGCGTCCCGAGAGAACGGACGAGATGTCCGTGCAGGAGGTTGCCCTGATCTCCGAGTCCGAATTTGCCGCGCTGGTGGAACAAAGCACTGCGCCGGATAATTTCGAGGAAGCCCCGCAATTGCAGGCCCCGCAGACGGAGACCGCGCCGGAGGTGAATACGCCCGAGGAGAGTGCCGCCGAGCCTGCCGCACCCGAAGCGCCCGCGCCGGTGGAGACGCCGGTCGAGGTGACGCCGACGCCGCCCGCGCCGCAGGTGGAGCCGGAGCTCTCGCTTGAAGATCCCGGAGCGAACCTGCCGGATATTGCCAATCAGAAACCGACCCCGCGCCCCGTGTCGCGCATCTCCGATCAGGTGGTGACCGCGCCCGAGCCGCAGCCGGAAATCTCCGATGCGCCGGTTGAGGCCGCCAATGAGGAGGCCGAGAGCCCCGAGGTGGTTGAGGAACAGGTCGAACAGGCCGCACCTGAGGAAACCACGACCGAGATTGTGACCGAGGCGGAGAAACCCTCCGGCATGACCTCGTCGCCGCGTCCGAAAACGCGTCCGGCCAATCTGGCGGCGCAGGCGGAAGCGGCGCAGGAGCCTGTGGAGCAACCCGCCACGCCCGCCGAGCAACCCGCCGAGACGCCGCGCGACACATCTGATGCTGTGGCCGAGGCAGCGGCTGCTGCGGCGGCTGCGCTGGCGGCCGAGAGTGCCGCTACACCGGCCGCGCCCGCCCGCCCGACAGGTCCGCCGCTTTCCGCAGGCGAACGCGAAGGGATGCGGGTCGCCGTGTCGCAATGCTGGAACGTGGGTGCTATGTCCACCGAAGCGATGCGCACCACCATCACCGTGGGCGTGTCCATGAACGAAGACGGGACGCCGCAAAACGGCTCGATCAAGCTCTTGGGCTTTGAAGGCGGATCACAATCTGCCGCGGATCAGGCCTTTGCCGTGGCCCGACGCGCAATAATCCGCTGCGGAGCCAGCGGTTTCCCGTTGCCTGTGGAAAAATACGCCCAATGGCGCAATATCGAAATGACGTTCGATCCCGAACAGATGAGGTACAAATGAAACGCCTGACGACACTCGCCTGTGCCCTAGCTGCCGCGCTCACTGTGGGGGCTGCGCCGATGATGGCACAGGACCCGGGGCCGCTGAAACTCGACATCACCAGAGGTGTGATCGAGCCGGTGCCCCTTGCGATCCCCGATTTCATTGCGGAGACGCCGCAGGCGGCAGAATATGCCAAGCAGATCTCGGATGTGATCGCGGCCGATCTTGTGGGCACGGGGCTGTTCCGTGAAATTCCACCGTCCGCCCACATCGCGCAGGTGACGAATTTCTCTTCCTCCGTGTCCTATGCGGACTGGAAAGCCATCAATGCGCAGGGGCTTGTGACCGGTGCCGTGGGCATGGATGCCTCCGGCAATCTGTCGGTGAAGTTCCGCGTCTTCGACATCTATGCCGAAGCGCCTCTTGGCTCCGGTCTGCAATTGGGTGGCTCGACTTCAAGCTGGCGTCGGATCGCGCATAAGGTGGCCGATGTGGTCTATGCGCGGATCACCGGCGAGGGCGGCTATTTCGACAGCCGCGTGGTCTTTGTGTCCGAGAACGGGCCTAAGAACGACCGCAAGAAACGTCTGGCGGTGATGGATTACGACGGGGCAGGGCTTCAGTATCTCACCGATGACAGTTTCATCGTCTTCGCGCCGCGTTTCTCGCCCACCGGAGACCGCGTGCTCTATACCTCCTATGAAAACGGCACGCCGCAGATCATGATGCTGGACGTGGGCACGGTGACGCGCCGCCGCCTGCCGCTGCCTGCCGAATCCGTGACCTTCGCGCCGCGCTTCTCGCCGGACGGTCAGTCGATCGTCTATTCCATGTCCACGGGCACCAACACCGATCTCTACCGGATGGACATTGCCACGGGGCAGAACACACGGCTGACCAACACACCCGCGATTGAAACCGCCCCGTCCTTCTCGCCGGATGGCTCGCAGATCGTCTTCGAATCGGACCGCTCCGGCACCCAGCAGCTTTACATCATGCCTGCAGGTGGTGGTGAGGCGCGGCGGATTTCCTCCGGCAAGGGCCGCTATGGCACGCCCGTGTGGTCGCCGCGCGGTGATCTCATCGCCTTTACCAAACAGAATCAGGGCCGGTTCCATATCGGCGTCATGCGCACGGACGGCTCCGAAGAACGGCTTCTGACCGCGTCCTTCCTTGACGAAGGGCCAAGCTGGTCCCCCAACGGGCGGGTCATCATGTTCACCCGTGAAAGTCAGGGCGCATCGGGCGCAAGCGCGCTCTATACGGTCGATATTTCGGGCCGGAACCTCAAACGCGTGCCGACCAATGCGGGCGCGTCCGATCCGGCGTGGTCGCCCCTGTTGAAATAATGCGGCAACCCTCCCCAAGTCGCGGGGAGGGTGCTATAGTGTCTTCAAAGAGCAGTTTCGAGTTTCCGCAAAGGAAGAATCTCATGTCCAACATTCTGATTTCCCACACCTCGCGTGCCGTCCTCCTGATCGCAGCCCTCGGCCTCTCGGCCTGTACCAACCCCGACCGGTTTGGCGCCGGTGGCGGGGCCAATGGCGCAGGCATGGGCGCGAATGGCGCTTTGGCAGGCTCTGCCTCCGATCCGACCTCCGTGGCCTATTTCAACCAGACGGTCGGGGATCGTGTGCTGTTTGCTGTGGACCAGTCTACGCTCTCTGACGAGGCGCGCGTTGTTCTGGCCGGTCAGGCCAAGTGGCTCAACGACAATCCGGCCTATACGGCGATCATCGAAGGTCACGCCGACGAGCAGGGGACACGCGATTACAACTTTGCGCTCTCGGCGCGGCGTGCGGCCTCTGTGCAGGAATATCTGATCAGCCAAGGTGTGAACCCCTCGCGGCTCAAGACCATTCCCTACGGCAAGGAACGCCCGCTGGCGATCTGTTCCGACGAGTCCTGCTATAGCCAGAACCGCCGCGCTGTGACGGTGCTTGCGGCTGGCGCGGGCATGTAAGGAGCCGTGACGATGAAAGCCCTCTTTCTCAGCGCTGTTTTGACGGCAGGTCTGTGCACGCCACTGTTTGCGCAGGATGCGCAGACGCTGGCCGATATCCGTCAGGAAGCGGCGGTGCTCTCGGTCGAGATCAACACGCTCAAACGCGAACTCTCCACGACCGGCGCCCCCAACACGCAGATTGCGGGGGCCAGCACGCTGGAGCGGGTCGATCTGATGGAAAGTGCGCTGGCCAATCTGACAGCCAAGATCGAGGCACTGGAATTCCGCATTGATCGCGTCGTGAAGGACGGGACCAACCAGCTGGACGATCTCAACTTCCGGCTCTGTGAACTGGAAGCGGGCTGTGACATCGGCAACCTGCCGCCGCTCAAACCGATTGGCGGCGCGACCGGCGCGACCGATTTGGTCATCGCGGGGCCGAATAGCGAACCTCCGATGGATGGGGGCGGTGATCTGGCTCTGTCCGAACAGGCGGATTTCGACGCGGCTCAGGCGCTGTTTGATGCGGGGAAATACACAGAGGCCGCGCAGGCCTTTGCCAATTTCGCGCAGACCTATACCGGCGGTTACCTCACCAGTGACGCGCATTTCATGCGGGGCGAGGCGCTTTCGGCGGCGGGTCAGACCGCAGATGCGGCACGGGCCTATCTCGACAGTTTCTCCGGCAATCCCGAAGGCGACCGTGCGCCGGATGCCCTGTTGCGTCTGGCGGGTGCTCTGAGCGATCTGGGGCAGACCGAAAAGGGCTGTGTCATGTATGGCGAAGTCGTCTCCCGTTTCGCGGGGTCGCAAGCCGCCACTCAGGCCCAAACCGACGCATCCTTGCGCGGTTGTTCTCTGTAAAGGCCGGATGATGGAAGAAAAAGCGGCGAACCGGGCGATGCTCAGGCATTTCGTGGCCTCCGCCTTTTCTTTCGACAAGCCGGACCATCTGGCCGTGGCCGTGTCTGGCGGTGGCGACAGTCTCGCGCTTTTGCATCTGATGGCCGAATGGGCCGCAGAGGAGCGCGTGCGCCTCGAATCCGTCACGGTGAACCACGGGCTACGTCCGGAGGCTGCCGAAGAGGCGAAATTCGTGGCGGAAGTGTCCGAACGTCTCAAGGTCAAACACACCACGCTCAACTGGACGGGCTACACAGGCAAGGGCAATTTGCAGGATGCCGCCCGCCGTGCGCGGTATCGGTTGATGGCCGACTGGGCCAAGGGGCGCGGGATTTCTACGATTGCACTGGCCCATACGGCGGATGATCAGGCGGAGACGTTTTTCATGCGTTTGGCGCGGGCTTCCGGCATTGACGGGCTGACGGGGATGCAGCGGCGCAGGGTCTCGGACGGGATCACCTGGGTGCGGCCTCTCTTGATGCAGGAGCGCTTCGAGCTTCGGCAATATCTGCGTGAATTGCGCGAGCCGTGGGTGGATGATCCGTCCAATGACGACGAGGCTTATGACCGCGTGAAGGCCCGCCGTGCGATGGAGGAGCTTTCCAAACTCGGCATTGATGTGCATGTGGTGGGGCGGGTGATGGACCATCTGGGACAGGTGCGTTCGGCGCTCGACTTTGCCACCCATGATCACGCGATGGACTGTGTGCGCGAGGAGCAGGGTGATCTGATCATCGACCGCCGCCGCTTTGCCGAAGGATCGCCCGAAGTGAATCGCCGTCTGGTCGCCGCCGCCCTGCGGTGGATTGCCTCGGCGGATTATGGCCCGCGCGGGATGAAGCTTCAGGAATTTCTCTCGGCCATGATGCGGGGCCGTGATGCGACGCTGCATGGCGTGCGGCTTTTGGGCGGCAAGGATGTCTTCCGGCTGACCCGCGAACATGGTGCGGTTGCCGGTGTCGTGGCCGCTCCGGATCAGGTCTGGGACGGGCGCTGGCGTCTGGAAGGCATTGAAAACAAGGGCTTCGTGATCCGCGCGCTGGGCGAAGACGGGTTGTTGCAACTGGGTGAACGCCCGAAAGACGCCCCGCCGCGCGAGACTTTGGCCGCCTCTCCGGCAGTATTTGACGGCAATACACTGATTTCCGCCCCTCTTGCCGGACTGGGGCCGGCCTCCGCGCGGCTGATCCATCCGACTGGCGGATTCTACACATCGCTTTTATCGCATTGAACTTGGGCCGTGGATGCCTATCTTAGGGGGAAGCCTCACGCTATCGGCGTGACCCCTGACTATTTCGAGGAGACCCCCCTTGGGCAACGCACGTAATCTCGCCTTCTGGCTTGTGCTTCTGGTGCTCGTACTGACCCTGTTTCAGGTGCTCGGCGGCAATCAGAGCAACATGTCGTCAGAAGTTGTTCCCTATTCCGAATTCATGACGAAAGTGGATGACGGCACGGTTAACACCGTCGATATCGATGGCGAGAAAGTCTATTTCGTCGATTCAGACAACCGGCGCAAATATACGATCAACCCGGGTGATGATACGCTCGTTTCCGAACTGCTCGACAAAGATGTGACCGTGGAGGGCAAACCGCAGGAAGAAAGCGGCATCATGCCCTTTATCCTGTCCTTCCTGCCGATCTTCCTGATCATCGGTGTCTGGATCTATTTCATGAACCGGATGCAAGGTGGCGGCAAAGGCGGGGCGATGGGCTTTGGCAAATCGCGGGCAAAGCTTTTGACCGAAAAACAGGGTCGTGTGACCTTTGACGATGTCGCAGGCATCGACGAGGCCAAGGAAGAGTTGGAAGAAATCGTCGAATTCCTCCGCAACCCGCAGAAATTCTCCGCACTTGGCGGCAAAATCCCCAAAGGCGCCTTGCTGGTCGGGCCTCCGGGCACGGGTAAGACGCTTTTGGCGCGTGCGATTGCGGGTGAGGCCGGTGTGCCGTTCTTCACCATTTCCGGCTCCGACTTTGTCGAGATGTTCGTGGGTGTCGGTGCCAGCCGTGTGCGCGATATGTTCGAACAGGCGAAAAAGAACGCGCCCTGTATCCTGTTTATCGACGAGATCGACGCTGTGGGCCGTGCCCGTGGGGCCGGCTACGGCGGCGGCAATGACGAGCGCGAACAGACGCTCAACCAGTTGCTGGTCGAGATGGACGGGTTTGAATCGAACGAAGGCATCATCATCGTGGCGGCGACCAACCGTCGCGACGTGCTTGACCCCGCGCTTTTGCGTCCGGGCCGGTTCGACCGTCAGATCACAGTGCCGAATCCCGACATCAAAGGCCGCGAGAAAATTCTCAACGTCCATGCGCGCAAAGTGCCGCTGGGTCCGAATGTGGACCTGCGCCTGATTGCCCGCGGGACGCCGGGGTTCTCGGGGGCCGATCTGGCCAACCTTGTGAACGAGGCGGCTTTGACTGCGGCCCGGATCGGACGGCGTCAGGTGACGATGGACGATTTCGAACATGCCAAGGACAAGGTCATGATGGGGGCCGAGCGCCGCTCTATGGTCCTGACCGACGAGCAAAAGGAAAAAACCGCCTATCACGAAGCCGGTCACGCCATCGTCGGTTTGAAACTGCCGAAATGCGATCCGGTCTATAAGGCGACGATCATCCCGCGTGGCGGGGCTCTGGGTATGGTGATGAGCCTGCCGGAGATGGACAAGCTCCAGATGTTCAAGGACGAGGCCCGTCAGCGCATCGCCATGACTATGGCTGGCAAGGCGGCGGAAATCTTCAAATACGGCGAAGAGGAAGTGTCCTCCGGTCCCGTTGGCGACATCCAGCAGGCCAGCCAGTTGGCGCGCGCGATGGTGATGCGCTACGGCATGTCGGACAAGGTCGGCAACGTGGACTATGCCGAGGCGGCCGAGGGTTATTCGGGCAATACGGCGGGTTTCTCCGTGTCGGCGCATACCAAGGAGCTGATCGAGGAAGAGGTGAAACGCTTCATCGATGAAGGCTATGCGGAGGCTTACCGGATCATTTCCGAGAATGCCGAAGAGTTCGAACGTCTGGCGCAGGGGCTTCTCGAATACGAGACGCTCACGGGTGACGAGATCAAACGCGTGATCGCGGGTCAGCCGCCACAACCGGGCGAAGATGATGAGGGTGGCACCTCTGGTAAGAAAGAGGATGCTCCCTCGGTCACGGCCATTCCGAAGACCAAGAAAAAGCCGAAAGATGACAGTGGTCTGGAACCTGAACCGACTGTCTGACAGATCGAACTGACACATCAATTAAAGCCGCGTCTCGATTGAGGCGCGGTTTTTCTTTAGGCCTTGCGGATGTGACTGCGCCCTCCTGATCTTTCCCAAGTGGCAGGCACATGTTAAAGGGCAGGTAAAGAGGATATGCCGATGCTCAAACCACCAAAAGACATCCCGACTATGGCCGAGTTACGCCAGCAGATCGACCGGATCGACCGCGACCTTGTTGCCCTTCTGGCGCTGCGTCAGGCGCATGTGGATCGGGCGATTGAACTCAAACCCGGCGAGGGGCTGCCCGCGCGGATCGAGACCCGTGTGCAGGATGTGCTGGACAAGGTCGAGGCGCAGGCGCGGGAGGCCGGTTTCACCCCCGATCTTGCGCGCCGGATGTGGGCGCTGATGGTCGAGGAAATGATTGCCCGCGAAGAACGTGTGCTGGGCAGCGGCGAAGGAAATGGAGACTGAGATGACGGCCACCCTGATTGACGGCAAAGCGTTTGCGGTGTTGATCCGCGAAAAGGTCGCGACCCATGTGGCGCGGATCAAAGAGGCGCAGGGCGTGACCCCCGGTCTGGCCGTTGTGCTGGTGGGCGATGATCCGGCCTCCGAGGTCTATGTGCGCTCGAAAGGCAAACAGACCGTCGAAGCGGGGATGAACTCGTTCGAGCACAAGCTGCCCGTCGACACCACGCAAGAGGCGCTTCTGGAGTTGATCGAGACGCTCAACGCCGATCAGAGCGTGCACGGGATTCTGGTGCAGCTGCCTTTGCCGGCCCATCTCGACGAGAGCCTCGTGATCAATGCGATTGATCCTGCGAAGGATGTGGACGGGTTCCATATCTCCAACGTCGGATTGCTGGCGACGGGGCAAAAGAGCATGGTGCCCTGCACGCCTCTGGGCTGTGTGATGATGCTGCGTGATCAACTGGGCGATCTGTCCGGCAAGGATGCCGTTGTGATCGGGCGTTCGAATATTGTCGGCAAGCCGATGGCACAGCTTTTGCTGCGCGAAAGCTGCACCGTGACCATAGCGCACAGCCGGACGAAGGATTTGCCCGAGGTAGTCAAACGCGCGGATATTGTCGTGGCCGCCGTGGGGCGTGCGAATTTCGTGCAAGGCGACTGGATCAAACCGGGTGCCACGGTGATTGATGTGGGCATCAACCGTATTCCTGCGCCGGAGCGTGGCGAAGGCAAGACGCGCCTTGTGGGTGACGTGGATTTCGCGGCGGCCAAGGAGGTCGCGGGTGCGATCACCCCCGTGCCCGGTGGCGTGGGGCCGATGACGATTGCCTGCCTTCTGGCCAACACGCTCACGGCCTGCTGCCGCGCACATGGCTTGGCCGAGCCGGACGGCCTGACATAAGCGCAGGCTTTGCGGCCTTTGGCGTGGGTTTTCATATATGAACTGGCCTCCGTGTATCTCGGAGGCCGGAAATGCGCTGATCCTGCCGGAGATGCGCGGACTCCCGCGCATCATTTCGGAGGGCTATCCGCTAAAGGATTTGCCTAGACCGGAGGGGATCGCCCGTGTGTCTCAGCTTTGCGGTTTGCAAGCCACCGAAACGGGGTGTGAGTCGCGCGCCTAATGGGCGGGAAGTGTTGAAATAAGGCCGGATTGTGCCTTTGAAATTGACTTGATGATAAAATTTATGCTGTCTTTTCGGGCAGAGAGGGCATTACCCGTTCGGTCTATGGCCGAAAAGCGGCGGGCCTCTGATATAACCTAATATAATCAAGCGATTGATTTCGATCTGCGCTTTTTGGGATAGGTCATGTGGCCAATGTTCGGGCCGGATACACCGGAAAAACCGGCCGGAAAACCTATGCATTTGGACAGGTGATAGGGTTTCCAAGAGTTAAATATAGATTAACGGTGAGCCGTTTTCTGCTACCTTTGCTGCAATACGAGTATGTGCGGAGTTTTGTTTTGGTTGTGGGGACAACCATCTGCACAATTGGAGAAATAGTAAGGGAGGTAGCTATGTACGAACCGAGGGGGACGGACCAAGACGCCACACATCCGGCAATCCAGCCAAGCATGTGTCAGAAAGATCTCTTCACATTCATAGGATCGCAAAGATTGTTTTCGGAGGTCGTCCTCAGGACGATCGAGACGGAATTTGACGAGGTGCGCGCATCCCGCTTTCCGGATCTGGAAACCTGGGATCTTGTGCTTTCAAACCATATTCAGCCGGAAGGGCAGGCGACACGCCTTTTGATCGTCGATGAACGTCAGGCGGACAGCTTCATGAGTTTTCTGGAGCATCAGGACCATCTGACGCCGCGTGTCCGGCTGGCCATTGCCGTGCGGGACGATGCCAGCGCCACGGAGGTGGTGGAACGCTGGGGTGCGCGGCTCTCGACCTATACGGTCAGTGTCCTGCCGATGAACCTGAACCTGACGGCTTGGGTCCAGTTGATCCGGCTGATTGATTGCGGCGCGCATTACCTGCCGGTGTGTTCACTGGGCGCGATGCAAGCCGCTAGAAAGGAGCGTGTCCCGTCGACGGACAACGCCCTTCATGATACGGCGCCTCATGACGCGGCGCCTGCTACTTCCGCCAAGGATGCCCGCGAGGAAGCCTGCGCCCGAGGGGTTGCCAAACTGACCCCACGCGAGCGCGAAGTGCTCAAACTGGTGGCTTCGGGACAGCCGAACAAGATGATCGCCAATGAATTGTCGGTCTCTGCCCACACAATCAAGCTGCACCTGCACCGCATCATGACGAAGCTCGGCGTCACGAACCGGACCGAGGCGGCAATCTGCTTTCACAGCCAGAATTGCTAAGGCGCGGTGCGCTCGCCAAAGGGGCGGGCGCTTTTCACATGATTTTGCCCGAATATCTCATACACGCGTCGGGCAGAGTCTGCGGGGCACGCGTTGCCCGAAACGCACCACAGGGTTTCAGGACACGCGACACACCGCATCTTTATTGTCGGCCTTTCATGTTCATCATGGGACACGCGTCACACGCGAAGGGCCTTGGCCGGTCGGACATGGACCGGAACGAATGGACGCACCTGATCACTGAATGACGCTCCCGAGCCGCTTTGCCGGCGGGAGCAAAGGTCATTTTCAGGGTGCCAAATGCAGCGGAACAGGAAGCGCAAAATGCGGATGTGAGGTGAGGCCGCAGTTTGTTGTGACACAGCCGACACAACGGCGTTCTGGAGATCTGCTGCCGGAAATCGGGGGGACTATGAGTTATTCAAACGGAATTACACTTCGCCAACTGGAAGTGATCAATGCGATTGCCATTTCAGGCTCGATCCGCAAAGCCGCGAAACTTCTGGGGCTGTCACAGCCCACCATCTCGGCCCAGCTTGCCAAGCTCGAAGACGATCTCGGCGCGCAGCTGGTGCATCGGGATCGCAAGCGCTGCGAGGTGCTGACCGGAGCGGGGGTGCTTTGGGCGACGACGGCGCGCAATGTTCTGGCCGATCTCGAACAGGGGAAAAGCCGCCATTGCGAGCAATTCGGGCAACAGCAATACAAGATGAGCCTTGCCACTATTCCTTCCCATGCGGGGCGTGTGCTGGGGCTGGCGGCGACAATGGCCCATGCCGATCCGCGGATTTCGGAGTTTTCGCTGGAGTTCGCAACGTCAAGCGCAGAACTTCTCGACTATCTCGCCATCCGCAAGGCCAGCGTCGGACTGTTGGCCAAGACGGAGACCCTGCGCGAAACCACGTCGCTCAAATACGAAGTGTTATATGAAGACCGGATTTTATGGGCCATTCCCAAAAGCATCGACCCGGAACTGGCTCTTGAGATTATCAACGGAGGCGTTGTCCCGAAAACCCTGCCACAAGCCCTGATGAAACGCGTTTGCGTCACCGCTTCGCACGAATGGCGGGTAAAGAGCAACGCGTGGTATAGATCCCGCCTTCCTGTCGCTATGCCGTATTTCTCCAGCGATCTGCATGTCGGAGCCGTTGAAATCGTCGCGCAGGGGCTTGCGACCTGTCACCTGTCGATGACGTTGCACGGCAACCTGCCGGAGCGTGTGCGCGAAAATGTCGCCTTTTATGACACGGGCCGCGCCGCCCAGAAAATGGCCTTGGTCATGCCGCGTCATTTGATGATGGTGCCGACCTTCGCCAGTTACTACGCGCGTCTCGCGGATGCGGTGCGCCAGAATTACACGAGCCACGAGCAAGCCTCTTTGCAGGATATGCCGGACTTCGGCCATCCGTCTGTGCATCTGTTCGCGGGATGAGATGTGGGAGTGTTTGCGCGCGGGGCTGTCTTGCTGACATGGCAGGGTCTGCGCGGCGTGATGTCATACGGTTGGTATGAGGTGGAAAATCCGAAAAAAGGTTTCGCCCTGCTGCGACCCGTGCGTGTGAGGCTTTCTTTCGGTCAATCGGGACAGAGTTGACGGAAAACGCGTTGGGCCGGGCAGGGCGAAAGTTTACACTCGCATATTGGGGGGCAGAGTGTTTCGGGGTTATTGCATTTGACTGCGGCAGTATTTGGCGATCTGGTCGTTCGAATAGGGCGTTCCCGTCTGTTTGCGGGCGAGAATCTTGCCATCTGCACGTTTCGAACAGGACACATAGCGCGAGATCGGGGCCGCTGTCGTGCGGGTCGCGGTCTGGCGGTTCATCGAAGACACGGTTGCGCGTTGGGCTTGGGCTGCCGAGCGGCGTTCAGAGCCGGAGCAGACGCTGCCCGAGGGGATCGAGCCGACCTGACGCAGCGCAAAACAGGCTTCCGCATCACGACGCGCAATCATAATCAACGCGGCCTGACCCTGTCCCATCTGGGCGAGCAGACAGGCTTCGTCGACACGGTTCATCCCGCCACCGGCACCACCACCAATCAGGGATATGCCGATACTGCCGGACAGGGCGCAGGGGTGGCCCGATCCCATCGAGGGGGGCTGGACCGAGGGCGCGGAGCGCACCGTGTAGGACCCGCTGTAGGAATTTCGGGTGCTGAGCGTGCCCGGTGTGCTTTGATCCAGATAGATCTGGGCATTCGAGTTGCCGCTTGTCACGGAGGCGGATGCCGAGCTTTCCACTTGCGCGGAACTGGATGAGCTTGATGTCGAAGTGCTGGTTGTGGATTGGCTGGAGGCAGATGTGGCCCACAGCATCGCTGCCGAGATAACCGTTACTTTTGCCAATATTCCGATTGGCATCTCCTTTTTGTCATAAAACATGAGACCTTCTCCTCTCCGAACGCAGAGGGTTTGAGATGAGGCCGGAGCGGTACGTTCGGATTCCACTCCGGCCACCTGAAACCGCAAGTGTGCGGTCAGGCTTTGACACCAGGTATTAGTACATGGTGCCAAATCCGCCGAAGGAGCCGCTGGAGCTGCCGTTGGTACCTGTGTAGCTGCCGCCCGCAGTCGAACCACCAATCCCGAAGGTTGCAGAGGTGGAGCTGTTGTTCACTGCACCGTTTGCTCCGGTGCTGGATGCCGAGCCGGAGCCTGCTGCGCCAAAGCCCATTCCGGTGTAGCCAACAGCCTGACCGCTGGACGACAGGCCCATCGAAGAGGTGTTGGATGCGCCGGAGACGCCGAAGGTGGTGCCTGCGCTGGACCCGCCTGTGATGGCTGCGCCGCTTTCGGAGCCGGACCACGATCCGGTGCCCAGAACTGTGTCAGCCGATGCGGCTCCTACGGTCAAAGCTGCTGCAGATGCGATAACAAGAAAAAGTTTCATAGTTCATTTCCTCCCATTGGGTTTCCAAACGAGGCCACCAGTTACTCGGTTACTGTGAGTGTTTTGACCGCCTCGACACTGAATGTAAGCGGGGCTTTCGAGGCGCGACAGTTGGACTGATGTCTATTGGCAAAAGGGGCAGGTTTCGCGGCAGACAGCGGGAGAAGGCCGGTTCGGGAGGCTGCGTTTGATCTATGCGGGCTAGCCAATTGGGTGCAGGAAATAGCCCGTTGGATTACACCCTGTGGGCAGTCCTCTCCCGGCCCGCCGCACGTCTTTGCAGGGAGGGTCCGGTGTAAGTTATTATTTTATATGAAAATATAGAGGGGCGCGGGCGTTTGTGCGTGAATGATGCAGGGGCAGGTGCGGCTCGGTAGAATCATCGGCCTGTTGCCACATTAGCCCGTGACATTGTCGGTCACCGTGCGGTCTTCGCTGTCGGTGTAATCGGAGGCCGTGCCTGTGTATTGCGCATCCTGACCGTAAAGCGCTTCGCCTGTCGCGGGGCATGTGATCGCCTCACCGGCGAGATCGAAACATTGATCCTGCATCGTGTCGACAAGGGGGTAGGTCAGATCTCTTTCGGCATAAAGCGGTGCGGACAGCCCGCCGCTCAGGGCAAGGACCGAGTTCAAAGAGGTGTTGTGCTCATGTGATTGCAAATTGATATGCATCAAGGCGCATATGCAGGAAGAGACATATTCGAACCCCATGCAAGAGATTCTGACAGCCATATCCGATCCAACCCGCCGCGCCGCTCTCGCCATTCTCTGGGATGGTGGCGAGCATTGTGTGTGTGAATTGATGGAGACACTTGACGCGAGCCAGAGCCGGATGTCGCGGCATATGAAAACCCTGCGCCAAGCGGGGCTGGTGGTGGACCGGCGCGATGCGCAATGGGTCCGCTATCGCCGCAACCCCGATCTTGCGCCGGAATTTGTCGCCGTGATCGACGCGGTGCTGGCGGCAGAAGGCAAACTGGAAAGGAAGGTCGCATGACCACTGAAACCCATGACATGTCCCCGAAACATGAGGTGCCCGACTGGCTCTGGTATGTCGGCGTTCCTGTGGTCGGGCTTGTCCTTTACCTGCTCTACGGCCAGTTGATCCCGTTTTCGGAATGGGTCACATCGCTTTTCCCCGTGGCACGCGACAGCCATACGGGGGAGGCCATTGCCTTTTTCTTCTATGATGTGCCCAAGGTGCTGTTGCTGCTGACCGGCATCGTCTTTGTCATCGGCGTGTTGCGCAGCTGGTTCAGCCCTGAAAAGACCCGCGCTATTCTGGCAGGGCGGCACGAGCTTTGGGGCTACCCGATGGCGGCTTTTCTCGGAGTGCTGACGCCGTTCTGCTCCTGCTCCTCCGTGCCGCTTTTCATCGGCTTTGTGTCGGCGGGCATCCCCTTTGGCGTCACCTTCTCCTTCCTGATCGCCGGTCCGATGGTTGGCCCTGTGGGTCTCGGGCTGCTCTATGGTCTGGTCGGGTGGAAGATCGCCACGATCTACCTCGTCTTCGGCTTCTCCATCGCTACGGTTGCGGGCTTTGTTCTGGGAAAGCTGCATCTGGAAAAATACCTTCAGGACTGGGTGCGCGAGTTGAACGCGGGGCCTGTGGGTGAGCTGGACGAAGAGCGGTTGCGCTTTGTGGACCGGCTGAAAATCGGTCTGGAACAGGTGCGCGAGATTGTTGGCAAGGTCTGGATCTGGGTGCTGGTCGGTATCGGCATCGGTGCAGCCATCCACGGCTATGTTCCCGAGGCGATGATGCTCAAGATCATGGGCGGTGAGGCATGGTGGTCTGTGCCGGCAGCGGTGGTCGTGGGCGTGCCCATGTATACCAATGCGGCGGGCGTCATTCCCATCGTCGAGGCTCTGTTGGGCAAGGGTGCGGCGCTGGGCACAACTCTGGCCTTTATGATGTCGGTGATCGCGCTGTCCCTGCCGGAAATGGTCATCCTCAAACAGGTGCTGACCTATCGCCTGATCGCCATCTTCATCGCGGTAGTCTCGCTGGGCATTCTTGCCACGGGCTTCCTCTTCAACTTCCTGCTGTGACCCTGTGTGTCACACCCTCTGACATTTCAAGAAAGGACATCCCATGAAAACCATCAAAGTCTACGGCCCCGGATGCAAACGCTGTGCTGCCACCGAAGCTATGGTCAAGGACGCTGCGGCGAAACTTGGCATTGAGGTGGATGTGGAAAAGGTGACGGATGCGAAATCCATCGCGATGGCGGGCGTCATGTCGACGCCGGGCCTCTCGGTTAACGGCAAGCTCGTCCATGCCGGAGGACTGCCCGATGAGGCCAAACTGGAAGGCTGGTTGAAAGGCTGATCTGGCGTTTTTACAACTGGGCCTGCGCGCGCCTGAGTGAGAGATTTTCGCCCCCGTTGCTGGTTACAAACCCGCTGCGGGGGTTAGCATTTGGGGGCGGAGAGGCGCGACAGGTTCAGTCCGGCGCAGGCGGTCGCATCCCCGCCGCAGCAATCATCCAGCAGAAACAAAACCAAACCGTTCACCGCCTCGAAATTCGGAGCGTAGTGGATTTCCCTGTGATGGCGCTCCGTGGTGACAAGTCCCGCCCGTTTCAGCACGGAAAGATGCCCTGACAGGGTGGAGGGTTTCAGGTCCAGAAGGCGGCCGAGTTCCATCGCGGGGGTGCCCTCGGGGCCGCGCTGCACCAGCAGGCGAAACACGGAGAGCCGCGCGTCATGGGCGAGGGCGGCGAAAGCGTCAATGGCGAGGTCTTTGTTCATATTTCGTTGATACGCGAAATGAGGCCTATTGACAAGGTTGTGAGGGCGGCGCTAGATGCTTTCAATTCGCATAAATTCGAAATGAGAACGTGACCAAGACAAAGGGAGACGCGCCATGTCCGTTTCATCTCCAACCCCGATGGGCCGTTTTGAACGCCTGCTCTCCCTCTGGGTCGCGCTTGCTATGGTGGGGGGCATTGTTATCGGGGCGCTCGCCCCCGGTCTTGTGCAGGCGATTGCCGCCACCGAAGTCGCGTCGATCAACCTTGTCGTGGCGGTTCTGATCTGGGCCATGGTCTATCCGATGATGGTCAGCGTCGATTTCGGCGCGATCAAGGGGGTTGCGCGTCAGCCCAAGGGGCTTATGGTCACGTTGGTGGTCAACTGGCTGATCAAGCCGTTTACCATGGCCTTCCTTGCCGTGCTGTTTTTCGATCACATCTTTGCCCCTTGGATCGCGCCCGAGGATGCCTCGCAATATATCGCAGGGCTGATTCTTTTGGGGGCAGCGCCATGCACGGCAATGGTCTTTGTCTGGTCGCAACTTACACGCGGGGACGCGACCTATACGCTGGTGCAGGTCTCAGTAAACGACATTATCATGGTTTTTGCCTTCGCTCCGATTGTTGCGCTTTTGCTGGGCGTCACGGATGTGATCGTGCCGTGGGATACGCTGGTTCTGGCGACTGTGCTTTATGTGGTCCTGCCGCTTCTCGCGGGCCTTGTAACGCGCCGGATCCTTGGGTCGCAGGAGGCGATTGATGCGTTTACCCATCGTATCAAACCGTTTTCCATGGTCGGCCTCATTGCCACGGTTGCGATCCTGTTCGGGCTGCAAGGCGATGTGATCCTGTCGCGCCCGATGGTGATTGTGCTGATTGCCGTGCCGCTGCTGATCCAAAGCTATGGCATCTTCGCGCTGGCCTATGGTGCCGCTTTCCTCATGCGCGTGCCGCATAAAATTGCCGCGCCCTGCGCCATGATCGGCACGTCGAATTTCTTTGAGCTGGCCGTTGCCGTGGCTATTAGCCTCTTTGGTCTGAATTCTGGTGCGGCGCTGGCCACGGTGGTCGGTGTGCTGGTCGAAGTGCCGGTGATGCTGTCGCTGGTGGCCTTTGCCAACCGCACTCGTGCCCGTTTTCCCTCAGCGTAATCTGCGCTGATCCGAACGGGTTTGTATACGGTCCAAGACACGCGTGGCGCTTTTGCGTCGCGCGTGAAGTCGTTGGGGGCGCTGGCGTCAGGCGAGGGCCGGTTCGTCACTCGTTTCGAGAGGCGGTTCGAGTGAGGCGCGAATCTCCACCGCGCTGCGCAGCGTATAGAGGACGACAGCGGAGAGCAGCAGGGTCACGGTTCCGACACAGGGAAAGACAAGCAGACCGGCCCAGAGCGGTAGCCCCAAAGCGATACCCGAAGCGGTTGTGAATGCTGCGGTCAGCATGGAAAGTAAAAGCAATCCTGCGATCATGTTCTATCCTTTCGAGCGGGTCGGAAAACCGACGTGGCAGGAACCGTTGTGATGGCCTCGGCCCCGAGGTGCGTTCCGCCATATGCGGCAAACTGAATGTCACGCTAGGCGGATATCTGGGCACAATCGTGGCGTTAAATTGTTGAATTTGGTTTAATAGAATTGAGATTTCGTCAAATTTTAGAGAGTTTTCCCGACCTGACGCAGGCGCGCGACCCTCTCAAAGCAAACAAAGCCCCGCAGAGGGGGCTTTGTCGAGAGACTGTGGGTGGATGTTCAGAGCCTACTCGGCCCATTCCCACGGGTTCGTGAACTGTCCCAAGACATGCGAGACCTGCTCCGCCTCGGCCTGTTGATCCGGCGTGATCTGCGCGACCAGGCCGCGTTTCTTGTCATCAATCACAGCGGCAACCCGCGCCGAAAGTCCGGCTTTTTTCAAGGCGGCGTCGTAAATGCGCGTGATGGCCATTTTCCGCAATTCCGGCTTGAACACCTTGCCCACGGCGGTTTTCGGCAGTTCGTCCATGATCTCGATATGTTTCGGAATCGCGGCGCGTTCGTGGATATGCACCTTGGCATAATCCATGAGCTCCTCGGGTGTGACCGAAGCGCCCTCGACCAGTTCCACATAGGCGCAGGGGATTTCGCCGGCATGGGCATCGGGCTGGCCGATGGCACCCGCCATAGCGATGGCCTCGTGACCGGCAAGGGCCTCTTCGATCTCGGCGGGGTCAATGTTGTGTCCGCCACGGATGATCAGGTCTTTCGCTCGCCCCGTGATCCAGAGATAGCCGTCCTCGTCGATCCGGCCCAGATCACCGGTGCGCAGATAGACATCGTGGTGGAACAGGTCGTGGTTCTTGTCCCGCTCGGTATAGGTGGAACCGGCAAAGACGCCGGGACTGTCGATACAGATTTCGCCCACCTCGTCCACGGCACATTCCACGGGGCCGTCTGGCGTATGGCGCAGGATTTTCACATCCGTATGCGGGAAGGGAATGCCGACGGAGCCGATCTTTTTGAGCCCGCCCACGGGATTGACGGAGACAAGACAAGTCGCCTCGGTCAGCCCGTAGCCCTCGACAATCTCGACACCTGCGGTCTGTTCAAACCGTTTATACAGTTCGACGGGCAGGGGGGCGGAGCCGGAGAAGGCCATGCGCACAGAGGAAATATCGGCATCCACCTTGCGCTGCATCAGCACGGACACTGCGGTCGGAACGGTGATGACGAAGGAGATTTTCCAGCGCTCGCAGAGCTTCCAGAAATTGTCGAATACCCCTTCGCCGCGATAGCCCGCAGGGGTCGGGAAAACCCCGTGTGCGCCGGAGGCAAGCTGACTCATCACAATCACCTGACAGGCGAAGACATGAAACAGCGGCAGCGGGCACATGATGTTGTCTTCTTCGGTGAACAACAGGCGCGAGCCGATCCAGCCGTTATAGATCATGCCGGAGTATTTGTGCTGTGCCACTTTCGGCATGCCGGTCGTGCCGCCGGTGTGGAAATAGGCGGCCACACGGTCTTCGCGCACATCCTGGAAGGTCAACCGGTCGCCGGGATATTTCGCCAGCTCCGTGTTGAAATTCAGAATGTCGGCGTGATGGGCGGTGGCGTCGGCGTTCTTGGGCCGGATAAAGGGCACGATCCACTTTTTCGGCGGTGTGAGATAGCGCAGTAGATCGACTTCGAGCACCGTGTTCACATTGGGCGCGTGGCGGACGGCTTCGGCCACCTTCTGCGCCACGTCGGTTTTGGGAAAGCTCTTGAGCGTTACCACGACCTTGGCATTGGTCTCGCGTAGAATCGCGGCGATCTGTTCGGGTTCGAGCAGCGGGTTGATCGGGTTCACAATCCCCGCGACCATGCCGCCCAGAAAGGTCAGCACCGTCTCGTTGGCGTTGGGCATGATATAGGCGATCACGTCTTTCTCGCCCACGCCGAGCGCACGGAACATATTGGCCGCCTGTGTGCTTTTCTCAAGCGTCTGCCGCCATGTCATGGTCTCGGCCTTGTCCTTTGGCCCAGAGGTGATCTGGTAGGAAAAGGCCGGACGATCCGGGAAAGCCTCGGCGGTCTTTTTCAGCCGTTCATAAATCGTGACGGGCACATCGCGTGCCTCCCACGGCATTTCCGCATCAATCACATTGCGCGCCTCAAGCGAGCTGAAATCTGATGGCATCCCTTCCTCCCTTTCCTATACGAAGTGCCGGTTTGTCTCCGGTCTCTTCGTCTCCTCGCGGGTATGATGCGGGCAAAGCCCAGACCGCGCAAGGGCACAGGACTACCCTGCAACGCAGCGTCATCCCACATAAATTTTGTTCCGACGCCACGTCAGCTTATCGGCCATATGCGTTGCAGTGGTGGACGAATGGCTTCAGGCTGACTAGGTTGCCTCCACTTCGATCTGGCATAAGGAGCGGCGGGATGAAAGAGGTTGTGATCAGTGGCACCGGTGTTTTTACCCCGCCATATTCCATTTCCAATGACGAATTAGTGGCGTCCTTCAACGCCTATGTTGATCTTTTCAACGCCGAACATGCCGACGAGATCGCGGCGGGGACGGTTGAGGCGAAGTCCTATTCCTCCTCCGAGTTCATCTTTGCCGCATCGGGGATCGAGAGCCGCTATGTGATGGAAAAGGAAGGTATTCTGGACCCGCATCGCATGTGTCCGAGCTATCCGCCGCGTGGTGACGACGAACCGTCTCTCATGGCCGAAATGGCGCTGGATGCGGCCAAGACGGCGCTTCAGGCGGGCGGTGTCGAGGCTTCTGATGTTGATCTGATCCTGTGTGCTGCTTCGAATATGGAGCGGGCCTATCCCGCTATGGCGGTGGAAATTCAGGCGCTGATGGGGGCGGGCGGTTTTGCCTTTGATATGAATGTGGCCTGTTCCTCGGCAACATTCGGCATCCAGACCGCCGCAGACATGATCCGCGCGGGCTCGATCAAACGCGCTCTGGTGCTGTGTCCGGAGATCACTTCGGGCCATCTCGAATGGCGCGATCGCGACTGTCATTTCATCTTTGGCGATGTGGCGACAGCGGTGCTTCTGGAGGCTTCTGATGTGGCGACCAAGCCGCAGTTCAAGCTGCTCTCCAGCCGCTGCGCCACGCAGTTTTCCAACAATATCCGCAACAACAACGGCTTTTTGCGTCGGGCCCATGACCAGATGGAAGACCGCCGCGACATGCAGTTCATGCAGAACGGGCGCAAAGTGTTCAAAGAGGTGCTGCCGCTCGTGTCCCAACATATCGCGCAGCATATGCAGGAGGAGGGGCAAGACCCGACCACGCTCAAGCGTCTCTGGCTGCATCAGGCGAACAAGTCGATGAATGACTACATCGGCAAAAAGGTTCTGGGCCGTGTGCCGACACCGGAAGAACAGCCCAACATCCTGCAAGATTACGCCAACACCTCGTCGGCGGGGTCGATCATTGCTTTCGCGCAACATGGCGAGGGGCTGTCGCAGGGGGATCTGGGACTGATCTGTTCTTTCGGGGCGGGCTATTCGGTCGGCTCTGTGGTGGTCGAAAAGCTCTGATCTCTCAGGTTTTCCCCAGTGGGGAGACGGCAACCAACGCGCGTTTCTCGCTGTCGAGGGGGAGCGCCTCTGTGGCGTAGTCCAATGCACGCTGCGCCATCTCTTGCGCCGCTTCCGCAAATTCTGCGTCTGGTGCCTCGGACAGGGCCAGAAGACAGCGGCGGAGTGCCGTGCACACCTCAAGACATCCGGCCCCGTCGCGGGCTGTGGCCGCAAAGGCCGCGTGAAAGAGGTCGTGCGAGGCGGGCGGCGGGCAGAACACCCTTGGCGCGCGGAGTTTGGGGGTGGGGTCGATCTGTGCAGTCTGCCAGAACAGCGCGGTCAGTCGCGTGATCGCATCAATCGCGGTGCCGGGATCGTTGATGCCCGGAGACAGGGCTTTCGAAGAGATTTCCGACAGGGTGGTGAGGCTGAACTCCGCATCGACCTCATGGGTGCGGGTGGCGCCGATGACAAACCCGCGCACAATCGCCGCGTGATCCGCCTCGGGTGTCAGGCCGGAGGCTTGGGCCAGAAGGCTGCCTTCCAGCACAAACTGGCCGGGGCGTTGCAGCACATAGATCAACCCCTGCTCACCGGCACAGTCGTTGAGGCTACGGGTGTCGATGAACTGGATATATCCGGTCTTGTGGGCGCGGATTTCGGTTGTGTTTTCCGGCAGCACCGTATCCGGCGTTAACAGGTTCGCGCCCAAGGCAGGGTCTTTGCGCAGCATGGTGAGGCTGCGGCGCGCTTCGCATTCGGCAAGGTCGAGACTGTTGTCGAGGCTGCCAAGCTGGCTGAGATGTTCGATCCAGCGCAGCATGGCGATGATGATGACTACGACCGCAAGAATGGTGATGGCCATGACGACAATCGCTTCTTCGTCGCCATAGAGATGGGTGCGGAACAGGATGATGGAGGTCAGCGCAAAGATGAAGGCGCCGATAAAGGCGGCCAGCACCGATTGCGTGGTGGTGTCCTGAAGCAATAGCCGGTGAATACGCGGCGTGGCCGTGGCCGCCGCAGAGGCATGGGCGCTGACCATGACGTTGAGCGAAAAGGTCGAGACCGCGAGCATGGAAGAGGCGAGGATGGTCAGGACCGGCGTGACGGCGGAGGCGTCGATCAACTGGGTCCATTCGCTTGGCAGGTAGTGGCGCAGCACCAGCGTGACGAGCGAGACCACCACAGACAAAAGCGCATAGAGCGTCACGCGCAGCCAGAGCGCGTGATAGTAGCGCCGTAAGAACAGCAAAGGCTTTCTCAGAAGATCATACATATCGGTGCCTTTGCTCTACGGACGCTGGGTCTATGATGGCTCATTCTGGCGGGGGTTCAAGCCGGTAACCTGCCGCCCAAAGCTCGCAGATGAACAGGGCTGCCTCGGAAAAGCACTGATCCGCGAGACGTTCCAGTGGCGGTTCTCCCCAGCCAGCCATATCTGCCGCGACCGTGGTCAGCGCGAAAACAGCCGCCATCGGGTCCGGTGCGTCGGGCTGGGCGATGAGATCGCGCAGGGCGTCATGCGGGGTTTGACGTGCGACCAACAGGCGCTCCGTGATCCTCTGTTCGAGCAACTCCTGTTTTTGATCCATATCTACACCAACCCGGCGACTTCGTTACAAAACAGAACATCCATCATATAGCCTTTGTTTCCGGCGCTCGGGCAAGTTTTCCGTTGGGGCGATAGGGAAGGGATGCGGCGCATTAAAGCGTATATGCGGATTCGCTCAAGAAAAAGACGCCGCGATGAAGCGGCGTCTTGTCGGAAGTTTACTTTGAATTTTAGTAAAATTTTTGGATCAGCCCTGCGGGATGATAAGCATCTGGCCCGGATAGATTTTATCGGGATCTGAGAGCATCGGCTTGTTGGCCTCGAAAACTTCCATGTAGCGGTTGCCGTCGCCCAGAGCCGCTTTGGAAATGCCCCAAAGCGTGTCGCCCTTTTTGACTTCGTGGAACACCGGATCATTGCCATCAAGCGTGTCTTCGACAGCGGCGACGCCTTCGACATTGCCTGCGGCCATGATGATTTTCTCTTTGGTCACCTCATCGGTGACGGTGCCGCCCAGAACGACCTTGTCGCCGTCCATTGCCACTTCGACGCCTTCGGCCTCAAGGCCGAGGGCTTTGATCTCGGCCAGAATGGCGTCGGCATCGGCCTCTTCCTCTTTCTTGCCGAATACTTTTTTACCTGCGTCTTTTACAAAGCTGAAAAGTCCCATCACTCATCTCCTGTAGTTGGGTTGTGTCAAACTATGCGGATCGCGGGGCCGGAAGGAAACGGGAATTTTGCGCCCTGCTCCCCGTCTTACTCCCCGTTGGTGAATTGCAGCTTGGCCAGCCGTGCATAAAGCCCGCCCTGAGAAACCAGATCCTCATGGGTGCCGGAGGCGACAATCTTGCCATCTTCGAAGACCAGAATACGGTCGGCCTTTTTCACTGTAGCCAGACGGTGCGCCACGATCAGCGTTGTGCGGGTGCGGGCCATATCTTCGACAGCGGTTTGCACGGCTTGTTCGGATTCGGAATCGAGCGCGGAGGTGGCCTCGTCCAAGAGAAGGATCGGCGCATCGCGCAGGATGGCGCGAGCAATGGCCACGCGCTGTTTCTGGCCGCCGGACAACATGATGCCGCGCTCGCCCACATAGGAGTCGTAGCCTTCTGGCAGTTGCGAAAGGAAACCGTCGGCGGCGGCGGCCTTGGCGGCTTTGATGACATCCTCCATCGAGGCCTCGGGGCGGCCGAAGCGGATGTTGTCGGCGGCAGAGGCGGCGAAGATCACCGGATCTTGCGGCACAAGCGCGATGTGGCGGCGGAAATCTCCGCGTGCCATATCGGCAATGGGTTGTCCGTCGATGGAGATCACGCCCTCTTGCGGGTCATAGAACCGTTGCAAAAGCTGGATGATCGTGGATTTCCCCGCGCCTGACGGGCCGACGAGGGCGACGGTTTCGCCCGGCTTGATGTCAAAAGATACGCCGTCCAGCGCGGGCGTGGTTGGACGCGACGGGTAGAAGAAGCGCACATCCTGAAAGCTGACGGCCCCTTGGACGGGGGAGGGGACAGGTTTGGGATGGGCGGGGTCTTTGACCGGATCGTCGGAGGAGAGCAATTCGACAAGCCGTTCGGTGGCCCCCGCAGCGCGTTGCAATTCGCCCCAGATTTCGGACAGGGCCCCTGCCGCCCCTGCGACCATGATGGCGTAGATCACGAATTGCACCAGCTCGCCGATGGTCATCGCGTCGGTGCGCACATCGCGCGCGCCGATCCAGAGCACGCCGACGACGCCGGAGAAAATCAGCGCAATGACGATCACGGTCATGGCGGCGCGGGTTTTGATGCGGGTATGGGCGGAGGTGAAGCTCTTTTCCGTCACCTCGTCGAACCGCGCGGCCTGTTGCGCTTCGCCGGTGAAGGCCTGCACGGTCTGGGCGGAGAGCAGCGCCTCGGAGGCGGTGCCGGAGGAGGAGGCGATCCATTCCTGATTTTCGCGCGAGAGTTTGCGCAGGCGGCGGCCCAGCACGATGATCGGCACGATCACAACGGGCACGATCAGCAGGACAAGCCCCGTGAGCTTGGCGGAGGTAAACAGCATCAGCACCAGCCCGCCCAGCATGATCAGCGCATTGCGCAGCGCGACCGAGATCGAAGAGCCGATCACGGAGAGGATCAGCGTGGTGTCCGTGGTGATGCGCGAGAGCACCTCGCCGGTCATGATTTTCTCGTAGAAGGCGGGGGACATGCGGATCATCCGGTCGAAAACGGATTTGCGGATGTCGGCCACAACGCGTTCGCCCAGACGGGTGACAAGATAATAGCGCATCCCCGTGCCAAGGGCCAAAGCCCCCGCAATCATCAGGGCGGCGCTGAAATACTGGTCGAGCAGCACAACGCCCGCGCTCTGGAACCCGTCCACCACGCGGCGCACGGCCAGAGGCAGAATGAGCGAGATACAAGCGGTGATGACAAGCGCGATGATTGCGGCGGCCATCAGGCCGGTGTAGGGGCGCAGGAACGGCCAGAGTTCGGCCAATGCGCCAATGCGTTTCGATTTCGCGCGCTCGGCGGCATCTGTCAGTGTGCGGTCAGTGGCCATGATCTATCCTTATCCCCCGATGCAGGTCTTGGCGCGGGCAATACGCGCGGGTCATCTCGGTCGGGACGACTGTTAAAGCGTTTCGTGAAAAGACTGAACCACAGATTTTCGGGAAATCCGGCATGGGGGATGGTCCACGAAATGCTTCAGGATGCGGCAGGGCGGCGGGAATTGCCACTTGGTGTAGCGGTTGCGTAACGTTACATGCCCAATATCTATGCATTGAGCAGGAAGCCGCTTGCATCACAAGGCTTGATATGATGGGTTGTGCACACGCTCCGCCGGATCGTGCCTCATGTGACCATGTCCTGTCTTGTAACAGGTCGGATACGGGGCTCGGGGCGCCTGTGGCTTGCGTTGTCTATACTGGGTAGAAATACCGAATAGAGGCGGCCACGTCAGGCAGCGAACGGCAAGCGCGGAGAAATCGCCCAATTCGGGGTGGTGACCGGTCTCGACACATCCTTGCTTTAGGAGGACCGAGCCGGCAGACACACACACGAAGTAAGCGGGAGTCCCCCTTATGAAATTTACGACTAAAATTGCGGCCAGTTCTCTGGCCCTTGCTGCCCTCGCCGGCGGCGCTTTCGCCGAAGACTGTGGCGATGTCACGATCGCCGAGATGAACTGGGCTTCGGCCTCTCTTCTGGCGAATGTCGATGCGATCATCCTCGAAGAAGGCTATGACTGCGATGTCGAGCTGATCGGCGGCGACACGACACCGACGTTCACCTCGATGAACGAAAAAGGCGAACCGGATCTGGCGCCCGAGCTTTGGATCAATGCCGTGCGCGAACCGCTCTATGCGGCCATTGAAGAAGGCCGGATGCTCTCCGCCATCGAAGGGCCGATCACGGGTCTTGGCGAAGGCTGGTGGGTGACGAAGAAATTCATGGAAGATCATCCGGAGATCGATACGGTCGAAAAGATGCTCGAACACCCCGAGCTGGTGCCCTACATCGAAGATGAAGACAAAGGCGCCTTCATGGGTTGTCCGGCGGGTTGGGGTTGTCAGCTTGCCAATGAAAACATGTTCCGTGCGTTCGACATGGAAGAAAAAGGCTGGGTTCTGGTCGATCCGGGTTCGGCAGCCGGTCTTGACGGTTCTATCGCCAAAGCCGTGGAGCGCGACGAGCCGTGGTTTGGCTACTACTGGGCGCCGACCGCTGTGATCGGCAAATACAACCTGCAAATGCTGCCCTTCGAGGCAGAGTGGGCCGGCACCGAGAACTGGGACGGCTGCATCGTGAAATCTGCTGACGAATGTGTCGATCCGCAGCGGTCGAGCTGGACTGCATCCGAAGTGCACTCTGTGGTGACTGCCGAGTTTGCCGAAGAGAACGCTGTTGCGATGGGCTATCTCGCAAAACGCGTGGTGCCGGGTGATGTGGTCAATGCGATGCTCGTTTATATGAACGACAATCAGGCCACCGGTGAGGATGCCGCTTACGAATTCCTCGCGACTCAGGAAGATGTCTGGACCCAGTGGGTGCCTGAAGATGTCGCTGAAAAGGTGAAAGACGCCCTTTGACGGGAGCTTTCTGAATTTTGGAGGGGGTCGCATCAAAGGTGGTGCGGCCCCCGTGCAGTTCCGCGGATTTCGTGACGCCTGTCGGATACAGGTTGCCAAAATCCGCCCTGCATGGAGACATTATCCGGTGTGTTCTCGTGAACCTGTGTCAAGGTGGACGGGAAACGTCATGGCACAAGGACATCATATATGGACTGGCTTATTGAATTTCCGTCGCTTGGTCGACGAGATCTTTCGGCCCTGCGGCAATCAGTTGACGAAGGCTTCCGCACCTTCTCTCGCGCTTTCGGGGACAATCTCGAAGCTTTCTTCTCCCCTCTTCTCAAATTTCTGATCTGGTTCGAGAGCCTTCTGACTCACGCGCCATGGCCTCTGGTCATCGCGGCGATTGCGCTTCTGGCATGGCTGGGTGCGCGGAGTTGGAAAATCACCGTCGGAACCATCTTTGCCTTTCTGGTGATCGGATATTTCGGCATGTGGGAAGACACGATGGCCACGCTGGCCATGATTTCGGTGGCGACCTTTGTCTGTATCACGGTGGGCATTCCCATCGGCATCCTGATGGCGCGGTCCAACATCGCGCAGCGGATCGTCACACCGATCCTTGATATCATGCAGACCATCCCGTCTTTCGTTTACCTCATCCCTGTGGTGATGCTTCTGGGTATCGGCAAGGTGCCGGGCCTTCTGGCTGTGTGCATCTATGCGCTGCCGCCCATCGTGCGTCTGACCAATCTGGGCATTCGCCTTGTGGACAAGGATGTCATGGAGGCCGCAGACGCTTTCGGCGCCTCGGCGCGGGAGAAACTCTTCGGCGTGCAGATTCCGCTGGCGCTTCCGAACATCTTCGCCGGTGTGAACCAGACGATCATGATGGCGCTGTCTATGGTGGTGATTGCTTCGATGATCGGTGTGAAGGGCCTCGGCACACCTGTGCTGCGCGCCATTTCCAACCAGTATCTCGCGCTGGGCCTGATGAACGGTCTCGCTATCGTGGCTTTGGCCATCATTTTTGACCGTGTGAGCCAGACCTACGGCAAACGCCTGCAAGCATATCGGGAGACTGGCCATGGCTGATCCTGTCACGACAGAGACCTCCACTGAGGTCAAAGTGTCCATTCGCAACCTCTACAAGATTTTCGGGGATACGCCGGAAACCGCGCTGGGGTATGTGAAAGAGGGCATGACCAAACCCGAGTTGATGGATCAGCACGGGCATGCTCTGGGGCTGAACAACATCAACCTCGACATTCCCGCCAAGGGGATTCAGGTGATTATGGGTCTGTCCGGTTCGGGCAAGTCCACCCTGATCCGTCACCTGAACCGCTTGATCGAGCCGACCTCCGGCGAAATCTGGGTTGATGGCGAGGATGTGCTGTCCATGTCACGCGATCAGTTGCGCGACCTGCGGCGGTTCAAAATGTCTATGGTGTTCCAGAAATTCGGCCTCCTGCCGCACCGCACCGTCTTGGAAAATGCGAAATACGGTCTGGAAATTCAGGGCGTAGCCGATGGTGAAGCCGATGAGCGTGCGCGCAAATGGCTGGATCGTGTGGGCCTCAACGGGTTCGAGGAGCAATACCCCTCGCAACTCTCCGGTGGTCAGCAACAGCGTGTGGGCCTCGCCCGCGCCTTGGCAACGGATGCGGACATCCTGTTGATGGACGAAGCCTTCTCCGCGCTCGATCCGCTGATCCGCACGGATATGCAGTCGATCCTGCTCGAATTGCAGGAAGAACTGCACAAGACGATCATCTTCATCACCCACGATCTCGACGAGGCGCTCAACATTGCCGACTCGATTGCGATCCTGCGGGACGGGGAGATCATCCAGTCGGGCGATCCGCAGGACATCATCATGAAGCCCTCGGACGATTACATCACCGACTTCATTCGCGACATCAACCGCGCCAAGGTTGTGCGTATCCGCTCTATCTGTCGCAAAGGGGCGACGGGGCAGGGGGAGACGCTCAAAGGCAGCCTGTCGATCGAACAGGCCCTGCCCAAGCTGACCAAGGCACCGGATCACACCTGTCCTGTGGTGTCGATCTCGGGCGCACCTTTGGGGGCGGTGTCTCTGGATGACGCCATCAATGCGCTCAAGCCGCTGGAAAGCGATAGCGACGACGAAGTGCGCTACGCCTGAGCGCGTCGCCATCAAGAACAGTCCAAGGGCGGGGGAAACCTCGCCCTTTTCTTTTGTCCGGTGGATACTGTGTCTGTGCGAGTCGGTAAAAGAACGGGTGATTTTGCATTCTGATGACAAAAATAGCGCCCTTCCCTAAGGGAAACCGCCCGCGACTCGCA
>CAXXMF010000004.1:912500-1173219 GCA_963676755.2 uncultured Celeribacter sp.
TAACCGAATGTATCAGCAAGCACTTCTCGAGTGTTTGCTCGTCCATTTGGACACGTCGGGTTCGCCTGACGACTATCTGACATCGTATAGAGAGATTAATTGCAACATCGTTGGTTGCCCAAGTGTGGGTTAACCTCCGTCGCTTCCCCTCATGAATTTGGGAGGACGGTGTTTTGCGGTCCCTTTCCTCGGACTTCTTAACATATCGCGGCGTGAAAAGATGATGTTGCCCAAGTCAAGTACACTAACCAGGTGCATTCTCCAGAGAGGATGTCACCGCGTCCGCCGTAGACATACGGTTGGACGTAAGTGCTTTCTTGTGGGACCTCACCGACATGAGGTCTCGTATGCAAGGAAGCGCGGGAAAATGTATGCTTTTGGTTCGGGAAGCGCGCAACATTGCTTACCAGCTTGTGTTGTCTGCAAAGCGGCGCATCTTCGGATGCAGTTTTGCTCTTTCTGGATCAAATCAAGCGCGAGAAGGGCGTTTGGTGAATGCCTTGGCAGTAAGAGGCGATGAAGGACGTGATACTCTGCGATAAGTCATGGGGAGCTGAGAATAGGCTTTGATCCATGAATTTCCGAATGGGGGAACCCACCTGACAGTTCGATATTGTTACCTTGGTAATCAATATCTTGCTGAACCAGGTACTTATAGACTGAATACATAGGTTTATAAGAGCAAACCCGGGGAACTGAAACATCTAAGTACCCGGAGGAAAGGACATCAATAGAGACTTCCCTAGTAGCGGCGAGCGAACGGGAACCAGCCGAGCATGATAAGTGACTAGAACACGTTGGAAAGCGTGGCCATAGCGGGTGATAGCCCCGTATAGGAAGCTTTGAGTGACGTATTAAGTAGGGCGGAACACGTGAAATTCTGTCTGAAGATCGGGGGACCACCCCCGAAGGCTAAGTACTCCTTACTGACCGATAGTGAACCAGTACCGTGAGGGAAAGGTGAAAAGCACCCCGACGAGGGGAGTGAAACAGTTTCTGAAACCGGACGCCTACAAGCAGTCGGAGGGACCTCGAGTCCTGACGGCGTACCTTTTGTATAATGGGTCATCGACTTGGTCTTACGAGCAAGCTTAAGCCGTTAGGTGTAGGCGTAGCGAAAGCGAGTCTTAATAGGGCGCATGAGTTCGTGGGATCAGACCCGAAACCGAGTGATCTAGGCATGACCAGGATGAAGGTTAGGTAACACTAACTGGAGGTCCGAACCCACACCTGTTGAAAAAGGTCGGGATGAGTTGTGCCTAGGGGTGAAAGGCCAATCAAACTCGGAGATAGCTGGTTCTCTGCGAAATCTATTTAGGTAGAGCGTCATCCGAATACCCCGGGGGGTAGAGCACTGGATGGGTAATGGGGCCTTACCGGCTTACTGATCCTAACCAAACTCCGAATACCCGGGAGTACTAGATGGCAGACACACTGCGGGTGCTAACGCCCGTAGTGGAGAGGGAAACAACCCTGACCTCCGGCTAAGGCCCCTAATTCATGGCTAAGTGGGAAAGCAGGTGGGACGACCAAAACAACCAGGAGGTTGGCTTAGAAGCAGCCATCCTTTAAAGATAGCGTAACAGCTCACTGGTCTAGATAAGTTGTCCTGCGGCGAAGATGTAACGGGGCTCAAGCCATGAGCCGAAGCCGAGGATGCCGTAAGGCATGGTAGCAGAGCGTAGTGTGACATAGTTCCATGCGTCCTTAACTTCCTTCGGGAAGCCTTGGACGCACGGAGCTTTCTGTGAAGCTGGCGCGTGAGCGATCCGGTGGAGAGATCACTAGTGAGAATGATGACATGAGTAGCGACAAACAGGGTGAGAGACCCTGTCGCCGAAAGTCCAAGGGTTCCTGCTTAAAGCTAATCTGAGCAGGGTAAGCCGACCCCTAAGGCGAGGCCGAAAGGCGTAGTCGATGGGAACCAGGTTAATATTCCTGGGCCAGAGAGAAGTGACGGATCGCAGAGGTCGTTCATCCTTATCGGATTGAATGGGCGGCTGAGCGGTTCCTGGAAATAGCCTCTCATTAGATCGTACCCTAAACCGACACAGGTGGACTGGTAGAGAATACCAAGGCGCTTGAGAGAACGATGTTGAAGGAACTCGGCAAAATACCTCCGTAAGTTCGCGAGAAGGAGGCCCAGTTTCTACGCAAGTATTGGCTGGGGGCACAAACCAGGGGGTGGCGACTGTTTACTAAAAACACAGGGCTCTGCGAAGTCGCAAGACGACGTATAGGGTCTGACGCCTGCCCGGTGCCTGAAGGTTAAAAGGAGGAGTGCAAGCTCCGAATTGAAGCCCAGGTAAACGGCGGCCGTAACTATAACGGTCCTAAGGTAGCGAAATTCCTTGTCGGGTAAGTTCCGACCTGCACGAATGGCGTAACGACTTCCCCGCTGTCTCCAACATCGACTCAGCGAAATTGAATTGCCTGTCAAGATGCAGGCTTCCCGCGGTTAGACGGAAAGACCCCGTGCACCTTTACTACAGCTTCACACTGGCATTAGGCCGAACATGTGCAGGATAGGTGGTGGGCTTTGAAACCGAGACGCCAGTCTCGGTGGAGCCTCCCTTGAGATACCACCCTTGTTCTGCTTGATGTCTAACCGCGGTCCGTTATCCGGATCCGGGACCCTGTGTGGCGGGTAGTTTGACTGGGGCGGTCGCCTCCCAAAGAGTAACGGAGGCGCGCGAAGGTTGGCTCAGAGCGGTCGGAAATCGCTCGTTGAGTGCAATGGCAGAAGCCAGCCTGACTGCAAGACTGACAAGTCGAGCAGAGTCGAAAGACGGCCATAGTGATCCGGTGGTCCCGAGTGGAAGGGCCATCGCTCAACGGATAAAAGGTACGCCGGGGATAACAGGCTGATACTGCCCAAGAGTCCATATCGACGGCAGTGTTTGGCACCTCGATGTCGGCTCATCTCATCCTGGGGCTGGAGCAGGTCCCAAGGGTACGGCTGTTCGCCGTTTAAAGAGGTACGTGAGCTGGGTTTAGAACGTCGTGAGACAGTTCGGTCCCTATCTGCCGTGGGTGTAGGATACTTGAGAGGAGTTGCCCCTAGTACGAGAGGACCGGGGTGAACGATCCACTGGTGGACCAGTTGTTATGCCAATAGCAGTGCTGGGTAGCTATGATCGGAAAGGATAACCGCTGAAGGCATCTAAGCGGGAAGCCCCCCTCAAAACAAGGTATCCCTGAGAGCCGAGGTAGACCACCTCGTCGATAGGCCGGAGATGTAAGTGCAGCAATGCATTCAGTTGACCGGTACTAATTGCTCGATAGGCTTGATTTGATCCAGTAAAAGCAAAATTTACGGACATATCAAAAGCATACACATACAAAAACTTGACTTGGCGTTCCCAAAAAAAGGGAACTTGGGTATTTATTCGGTTTGGTGGTCACAGCAATAGTGAAACACCCGATCCCATCCCGAACTCGGCCGTTAAGCACGTTCGCGCCAATGGTACTGCGACTTAAGTCGTGGGAGAGTAGGTCACCGCCAAACCTAATAAATACCCAAATCTCTCTAAACGATATCAGACATGTATATCCAAATAGACACCACACCGTCGCGGGATGGAGCAGCCCGGTAGCTCGTCAGGCTCATAACCTGAAGGTCGTAGGTTCAAATCCTACTCCCGCAACCAGTGTAATCGACCCAGCCCGTGCAATATGCGCGGGCTTTGTCGTATCCAGACCCTCCAAACCGAGAATGCCCGCCAATTCTCCAACCAGTTCAATGTGATGGCCGTTTGGGGCAATCTCGTCGGGCATCATCCTCACCTCGGAAATCAATCCGCGCAGCGCTTCGGTTGCCTCGGTCTTCAGGGACGGATCCTGTAAGGCCGACGACAGGTTGCGCACTTTGGTCCGGTAAACATCCGCCAGGCTCGGATGCAGGCGGAGGACGGGGGGCTCGGAACTGCGTTCCAGAACGTCGCTCAGGGTCTGCTTCTTGTGTTCGAGTTCAGCCAAACGCGCTTTCATGCTGGATTGATAGAACCCGTCTTCAATCGCCTGCATGATGCCGTTGATCTTTTTGTCGACAGTCGCGAGGTCCCGACGTGCCTTCTCGCGAGATGCGTTTGCGTTCGCGGCCGTCTGATTAAAGGCGCGGTGGTATTCTTCGACAAAGACTTCCAGAAGTTTGGGGTGAAGCAGGCTGTCGCGCAGCCCCGTGAGCACGCGGTCTTCAAGTGCCTCGCGCGTAATCGTGGCGCGATTGGTGCAGATGGCACCGCCTTTGTTGCGTGCGCCGGCGCATCCGTAGCGCGTTTTGTTGATCAAGGTATAGCTCGAGCCACAGCAGCCGCATTTGAGCAATCCTGAAAACAAGTAACGCGGACGCCGCGCATTCTCGGGACGCATGTCGGCATTCAAAACGCCTGCAGGGTTCATGTTCGCGCGAATGGCGGATTGACGGGCTTTGACGCGGTCCCATAGATCGTCATCAATGATCCTCAGGTGGGGCACGGCTTTGATGACCCATTGATCAGGCGGGTTCAGGCGTGCCTGTCGCTTCTGTGTATCCGGATTTTTGATGAACGTCTGGCGGTTCCAGACGAGTTTGCCGATGTAGAGTTCGTTGTTCAGGATACCTGTGCCGCGTTTCCAATTGCCCATGATTGTGGACGGGCCCCATGTGTCGGAATTTTTGCCTGCACCTTTGCCGGTGCCCGTGGAGATGCCATCGGCATTGAGACGGGCTGCAATTGTGCGGGCAGAATGGCCTGCGTCATATTCTTCGAAAATGCGCCGAACAATGGCGGCTTGTTCGGGATCGATGTCACGTTCACCGGTGACGGGGGTTCCATCTTCGTGAAACGCACGGGTGACGCTATAGCCGTAGCAGATGCCGCCTGCAGATTTGCCTTTGCGGATGCGTCCTTCCAGACCGCGGTGGGTTTTGGCGGCGAGGTCTTTCAGGAACATCGCAGACAGGACGCCGTTGAAGCCGATATGCATCTCGCTCACTTCATTTTGCGCCACGGTCACAATGCGAATGCCAAGGTACTTCATTTTTTTGTAGAAGCCGGAAATGTGTTCCTGGTCGCGGCTGATGCGATCAAGCCCCTCGGCCACGACCACGTCGAAGTGGCCATTCTGTGCGTCTTCAATAAGGCTTTGGTAGCCCGGCCTTTGAAGTGATGTGCCGGAAATGGCTTCATCGGAATAGTTTTGCACCGTGACCCATCCACGGTTCGAGATTAGCCTGTGGCAGATCCGTAGCTGGTCTTCAATGGAGGCATGAGATTGCATGTCAGTGGAATAGCGGGCGTAGATGGCAGCGCGAAGAGGTGGGGTGGGCATGTGCTTAGTCCTCCGATGAATCTTCCCGGTGAAGCGAGTTATGAGCGGCAATGTCGGCCTGTGCGACCTGTCGTGCCAGAATGCGCGCGATTTGAACCAACGCCGGGTGAGGCTCTGTGGTGGTTGAAGGGGAGGGTGAGACAGCAACAGGGGGCGCCATTGGCGTCCCCTTGTCGTTTGCATGTCTCTTCCGGTCCCGTGCCATTGGCCGAGGTCTCCCGCCCGTTCCGGCGCTGCGCCAGACGGTTTAAAATGATGTCATTGAGGCCGGTGCGTGCTCCGGCGGTTGTGTCATCAGTGTAAAACATCGAGAGCCTCATGCGGTGGCCGGAATGGCAGAAATGGAAGTTAAAGCGTGCAAAAATTGTGGATAAACAGGCGTTTGAGAAAAACTAATTCGCAAACTTTCCGCTCGGGCGCGGCTTGTGCCGGTCACTGAACCTGCCATATCTATAAAATCCGGATTTTTGCGAGTTCCTCTCCGGAGATCTCGCGCTTTGAGATGAGCTCTTCTGCCAGCGCGTTCAACTCAGCCTGCCTCGCTTCAAGGATCTCCATCGCGCGCGCTTCGGCCTTTTGCAGATGCTTGTGGACGCGCAAGCGGCGGGCTTGGTCGGTGAGCAGGTGTTGCACAGAGGCGTCGGTGTGAGTGAGGCCTTCGCCCCCGAGACCCAGGCGGGTCTCCAGGTCCAGCGCAAGCCGCGTGGCCAGAGCCAGGTCTGAGCTTTGTGGACCGCCTGAACCGGAAGAGGCGCTGCCCAGACTCAGACGCTCGGCGGCGCGGCCCGCCAGAAGTGTGGCGAGTTCGTCTTCAATGTCGGCTTTGGTCAGAGCTGTGGGTAGGGCCGCGCGCTGCGTCTCGCCGCCCTTTGGTGTGAGAATGATCTTGCGAACACTGCCAGGCACCAAGTGCTGGGCCATAAGCGCATGTCCTGCCTCATGCAGCGCAATGCGGCGCAAAATCTTTGGGTCGACCGCATCAATGCGCAGATGCTTGCGCAGAAGTGCTGTATCCACAGCCCGGCCGAGATGACGCGCGTCGGATTTGGCGGCGCGGATCGCGGCATCCAGCTCGGCAGGCGTTTTGCCCGTGGCCTCGGTGGCGAGTGCTGTGAGATCGTCAGGTGCAAGTCTGTCGCCCAGCCCCCGGCTCAGCATGGCGTGCATGGTTGCCCGGTCCGGCAGGGGCATCTCGCATTTGAGATCAAAGCGCCCGTCACGGAGAATAGCCGGATCGAGTGTCTCGGGGAAGTTGCAAGCGCCAATGAGCAACACGCCTTCGCTCCGCATGAGGCGGTCGATCTGCTCCAAAAAGCCGTTGATGACTTGGGTGCGATAGTTGCGATTGTGGGGACTGCCGTCCAGACGCGAGCCGCAAGCGTCAATCTCGTCGATGAATACCACGCAGGGCGTAGACTTGATCGCGTGATCAAAGCTCTCGGTCATGGCGCTCAGCATATTGTTGAGCGGGCCCGCGGCTTGCCATTCCGCAAAGCTGGCCTGAACGAAGTGAACATCCGCGGCAGCGCCCATGGAGCGGGCAAGCCATGTTTTACCGGTTCCGGGGGCGCCATAGAGGAGAAGCGAGCGCGAACAGTCCGCCCAGTCCAGCTCCCCCGCCTGCCATGCACAGAGATCGGCCACCATCCGGCGGGCTGTCTCATGTGCGGGGCTGTTGCCTGTGATCTGGGCTGCGATTTGATCTGTGATCGCGCCAGCGCTCTCGCCTGAACGTTGAGATTGCCCACCTGTGGACGATGAAGAGGTGTTTTTTGTCGTTTGGACCATCTGTGCAATCTGCCGCGCCACGTCCCGCGCGGTTGGTGCGCGCAGGGCCAGCAGAAGCTGCACCATGTCTAATTGCGACAGGGCCGCCTCATTCGGCAGGGCCGCACGGGTGGCGGCTTCGTCAATACGGCCGGTGGCGCTGTGAGAAGTTTGCAGCACTGCGACCAGAACGTCGGAGGTCAGGGGCGCAAACTCCAGTTGCCGCACCGGGGCTTCGCGAAACTCCGGCAAGAGCTCGTGAGTGTCATCAGCGAACAGGATCAGCGGTGATGCTCCGGTGAGAGCCTGCACCAGTTTATTAGGGCGCGAGGTCGGTTCGAGCATAAGCAGGTGGTTGAGACCGTCGCTCATGTCTGGTGGGCGCGTGTTGATGATGGTCCAGCCGTCGGGCAGGAAGGCGTCTTTGAGCAGGCGCCGGACGGCGGTGCGCTGGTCGTCGGGCACACCCGTCAGCACGCTCACGGTATCCGGCGCGATGAGATCCGCAAAACTGTCGGCGCTTTGGAAAGTCGCGGCCAGACGCACCGCCAGCACCAGATCGCTGCGAGGGATCGTAGTCACGGGACGGTTTTGCCCGTCTTCGGTGGTTGCAAAGGGATCATCCCCGTCTGCGACGATGGCGCGCCAGAGGTCATCCGGCAGATGTTGCACCAGAGGGCTGGTTGAAAGAGTGGACAAGAGAGAGGGCTGGGGCAAATGTGACTTGGCCCCAGGTCCGGATGCGTGTCCGGATGCGGACCTGGGAGATAGGCGAGATGTCGAGGACTGCTCGTCCTCTTCCCCCCAGGGGTCATCATCGAAGCGGATATCATCCGCGTCTTCATTGTTCTCCCGCTGCAGCGCTGCATCCAGCGCCTGCATCTCAGCGCAGTGACGGGACAGGCGCAAGAGGATCGCCTGAGCATAGGGCCACCACGCGGGACGCTCCGGGCGCGGGCATGCGGCAGAGGTAGAGGAAGAAGAGATCGGTGAAGAAGAAGGATTGAAAGAAGTGGGCGTGGAGGATGTGGAGGTGAGAGATTTTGAAGAAGTGGTGCGATGCGTCATGGCAGCATCCTTTCCAAGAAACTGGGAGGGGAGGCCGCCCGTTGAGAGGTGCGGGCGGCAGGCGTATGTGTGTGGGAAGAAGGCGACCAGTCGGAGCTGACCGCAAAGGGAAACCTGATGGTCCAAACCGGCTTTGTCAGGTTCGGATCAGTTCAGATCGCGCGCGTCGCCGTGCAGGTTCTTCAGCATCGACAGGATCACGGGCTCAAGCTCGGCGACATAGATCTCTGATTTGACCCTGAGCCATGCCTCAAAGCGCTCGACCGGCAGGGCGGCGTCGGGATATGTGCGCTTGATCTCCGCATGCAGCCGCTTCTCTACGCAAAGCGCCATATGGCCCGATTGCATTGGCACCTGACAAAGAACCTGCCCGTCAATCTCGGAGCTATTTGTCTCCGAGTTTTTTGCTCCTGCGCTGCGCTTGAGCTGGTAGTGCAGGCGCGATTGCGGATCGCGCGAGAAGCCCAGCTTCACCACCTGCGTCCCGTCGGGAAACACAAAGCGCATTGCATAGATGTAGCTTGGCGCCGAAGACCAGCCCTCGCCACATTCCTCACAGCAGAAGCGGCCCGTCTGCATGTTCGCCCGCGCGACGCGCTGTTCGTGTCCGCAAATGTGACGATAGAGCCGATAGCTCGGGTCGTTTTGGGGGTCCGGACCGATCAGGTTCCATCTCCGTGCTTCGGCCTCTTCTTGCTCTTTGGCGGCGTGACAGGTCTCGCAGCGAGGGGTGGCCTCGCCCCTAGCGCAACGCTCGATAAACTCGAATTGGCGGATGAGTTCATGCCCGCAAGGTGCGCGAAAGAAACCCTGATGCCGATCGGTCGGATGATAGCCAAGAAAGATCAGCCCCGCTGCTTTGGTCGTCTCGATGATCCGGTCATACTGACAGGCGGCGCATTCGGGCTGGGCGCTGCGCAGGGTATAGACCTTATGCGCGGTCATGCCGCCACAGGTCTGACATTCAAGCACGATGTGGTTTTTGTCGCGGACGCGCCGCACGATCTCGTAACCTTTGTCTTTGGCAAACCCGTGCCACTGCGCGGGGATCTTGGTCGGAAAGACCTGCCACGCCTCAGGGGGAACCTGGCGTGAGCGGCGGGGCAGAAACAGGCTCTCGTTCGTGTTGGGCGGGGTGATGAAGGGAAGGGTCGGCTGTACGGCGCAACTGTGTGTCGGGAAAGACGTCATGGGGATGCCTCCTGCATAAGAAAGAACAAAGCAAAGGGGAAGAGCAGGGCGACAGCACCGCCCTGTGGAATGATCTCGTAAGAAAAAGGACAGACCTGTCCTGTGGGGGGGAGAGGGCTTTATGCGTCCAACGTCATCTCTACCGAGGCAGAAGCCTGCGGTACGTTAAATGCGTACTCCGCTTCTTGGTTGCTGGTCAGCATTTCGAGCGAACAGATTTCGGAAAACTGCTGCCGTGCGCGGTCCAACATGCTTGCGACCCTCTGAGAAATAGGACAAGTTCCAGAGAAGGAAAAGAAATCCGGATGCGCGCGCATAGTGCTTTGGGCGCACCGCAGTTCCACAACCGTCTCGCACCCAAGCGTATAATGGAGGTGATCCGCCATCTTCTGAAGCGGCACATCACTTACCCGCGTCAGCGGGGCGTCGAGAACGAAAAGGCAAGCCTTGTTCACAGCCTCCCAGTTGAGCTCTGCATGGCGCAGCAAGCCTGCGAAAGATGGGTCGCACCACAGTCCGTGCTCAATGTCACGCTCTGCTTCGATTGCTGAGGCGAGTGTTACGATGAGCTGAGAAAAACGTAACGAGACAGGCGAGTGATAAAAGTATTCAGTCACGCCAGAAGGCGTGGTAGGGGACATATTAGCCATTTCGATCTCCTTGCGATCGGGGTTGGTTAGGGCGAGCAAGAGGGTAGGATCTCTTGCTTCCGCCCGACCAATATGCAATAATACCATTATGATGTCAACATTAAAATGGTAGAATGCAATGGCGCCGCCCAAAAAAGATACAGAAGCTCTGACTCTTAGAATTTCAAGAGACCTCATTGATGCGATCGACGAACGTCGTCGTCAGGAGAAAGATTTGCCTACACGACCTGAGATGATACGTCGTGCGCTCATCGAGTGGTTGGAAATGACACGTTAACCTACTGGTAAGCTTGTATGAAAACATCTCTGCTAAAACAGATTCTCGAAAAACTAAAAAGACACTCACGGCCTCCGGCAGCCCGTCAAGTAGCGGGCGGCGCATTCTGCGCATAGCTGATCTGAGGGCAAGATGCAGCGACGTCGGTCATGCGCCTTTAGTGTCGGTCGACGCGAACTGCCTATTCCAGACCTTCGACCAACAGTCAAAATGCTGCAGCCGCAGTCCGCATTGCCGACATTCGCCGCGGGCGCAAAGTTATGAGATGGTCGAACTCACCGGATAAAGTGAACATTCGCTGCAGTTGCGCCAATGGCCGCTTTCGCGGCGTTCTTGCGCTTTGCGGCTGAAGCTAAACAGAAGGTACTATGTTTAGGGTGCGGCGCTTTGGCCTTCATGGCACGCAAGCTCCCAAACCCATGGTGACGCAGGCAGCAAAGAAAGGGCTGAGGCTGTCATCGCGATGCTCTCATCAAGGTTAATACCCACCCAACATCCAGATTGTAACCACTGAACAAATCGCCCATACTTTTCACGCAGACGACAACGTTGTATCCTAGAATTTTGAACAGGATCTAGTATTCATAAACTATGGTGTCCATAAATTCTTTCTTGTTGAAGCTCGTGTTTTGGAGCCTTGTCGTCTCTTTAGCCTCCGCAGGTCGCGCAGAGATGCCATCAGCGGACGTGCCAGACCCCGACATTGACCCCTGCCGATACTTTACCCCAGACGAAGAACGCGTAGATTTTTTCATCGAAATGCGGCTAGAGCAAAAGCAGGTACCCCTATCAGTACCCAAGATCTTTTTGGAAGACCTATGGGATTACGTGAACGGCGCCAGCCACCGATCACAGCTTTTTCGCGTCACAATTGACACGTTCACGCCGCTTACGCGGCGGCAAGCCAGCCAACGAAACCAGCTCGGCAGCAAAAATCGAATGATTTTTCTCGCGGGGGATAGGGTCGATATGACGAGTATCGCTACAATTACAATGCTTTTTGCTGACCCAGGGCCGCACGACCGGACGTTCGAAACCTATGCGCTTGAAAGCGCAGCCTATGATTTGATGCGTGCCATCCCAAAAGGCAATGAGCCACAACGGGATGTCTATGTCCTGATTGATGAAAACGGAACGCCAGAAACAGTAATCGCATGCAGCAAACACGGATTGGTAAAATTCCCAGGGTGTGAACACCATTTCCGGGCATCCGGCATAGATGTTCTTGTACACTACCCTATCACCACATTGGCGCATTGGCGCACAATCGAAAACAACATCGCGCAATTCTTCAGTTGTGCGGTGGAAAGCTATAACACAGAAGATATTTAATTGGCGCGCGATCTGACATCCGAAGAACTGGCTATACTCCAAACACATGCGGCAGCAGGTGGCCGGATTGCCTATTACACGGCACTGCAAAGCTTTGGTAATGACTATGCCGGACTGGCTCGAAGCGGAGCGTATTCTATGCGCGGCGCAAACAGGCCATCACAGGCGGCATACATCCAGCGCAGGCGAAAATTTCATGAAGCCAAACAGTGACTGCGGTTGACCATTTGGGCCGATTCAGCAAACGTTTGATCATACAAAAGGTGATAGAATGCGGCTTATTGGTCTTACTGTAGAGAACTTTCGTTGTTACGCCGATCCAGCCTCAGTGCGATTTAACGACTTGACCGCACTTGTTGGCACTAACGATGTGGGGAAATCGACGCTCATGGACGCGTTGGCGATCTTCTTCGGGGAGGCGGCACCAGACAAAGACGACGCATGCAAGTCGGGCGACCCGAAGGAAATGCGCATCACCTGCGAATTCGATCGGCTTCCTGACGAAATCATTGTCGATACAGACTTCCCGACTTCGTTGGAAGCAGAGCACCTTTTAAACGCAAGAGGCACACTCGTAATTAGAAAGACCTACAATGGTTCGCTCGCCAAGCCAACAGTTACATCCACTGATGCCATTGTTGAACATCCGACTGCTGAAGGGTTTCATGATCTTCTGAGCCTGAAAAAAGCGGAGCTAATAAAGAGGGCCCATGAGCTAGGGGTAAGCCTTGAAGGTGTAGACAAGAGAAAGAACGCGCCTGTCCGAGCGGCAATTTGGCAGGCGGCAGGTGATTTGAAAAAGTCCGAAGTAGCTATTGCACTTGACAGCGAAGGAGGAAAGCAGGTCTGGACCGCTTTGAAACCGAACCTGCCAACCTTCGCGCTCTTCAAGTCTGACCGCGCGAGCACCGATCAAGACGCGGAGGCGCAGGATCCGCTCAAAACGGCAATCCGAGAGGCGATTAAGGACGTTGAAGGTGATCTTCAGAAGATCCAAGAGTTCGTAGAGGCTGAGGTTAAGAAAATTGCTGAGGCTACTGTTGCTAAGCTCCGCGAGATGGATCCCTCAATCGCGGAGACGCTGAATCCGGTTGTGTCGACGAAGAAATGGGATTCTCTTTTCACCACAAGCATCACCGGTGACAACGATATTCCGCTGAACAAACGTGGCAGTGGAGTGAAGCGGCTCGTGCTCTTGAATTTCTTTAGGGCAAAGGCGGAAAAAGCTGCAGCTGAGAAGCATGCTAACTCAGTAATATATGCCATTGAAGAGCCGGAAACGAGTCAGCATCCGCGAAATCAGAGAATGTTGCTCAATGCGCTACGCGACCTTTCCTTTGGTGAGGGGCGACAAGTAATCGTTACCACACATACACCGATGCTGGCGCGCTACCTGGATGAGGCGGACCTACGTTTTATCCAACGACGCGAGGATGGTGTTCGGACGATTGGCGAGGTCGGGCAGGTTTCGCAAGATGAGATCGCGAAATCTCTAGGGGTACTGGCCGATCACAATGTGAATGTTTTCGTGGGGGTCGAAGGCGCTCACGACATATCATTCCTCAAAGGAATATCGCGAGTCTTGAACGATGCCGGTGAAGATGTGCCCGATCTTGAAAAGCTGGAGCTGGATGGAAAGCTCGTCTTTATCCCCCTTGGGGGGAGCAATCTAACGCTTTGGGCGTCACGCCTGTCACCTTTCAATCGGCCAGAGTTCCATATCTGTGATCGAGACAATGAGCCACCAGCCGTGCCCAAATACCAAGCGCACATCAACGCAATAAATGGCCGGAATGGCTGCACTGCAATCGCAACGAACAAGCGAGAGCTTGAGAATTACATCCATCACGAAGCAATCGTAGAAGCCTACGCGGAGCAGAACATTGAAATCGAGTTGGCAGGCCCGTTTGCCCCGTTTGACGACGTTCCTACGTTGACGGCGCGGGCGGTTCATGCGGTTAACGGGAGCAAGCCTTGGGCTGAGCTTAAAGCGGAACAGCAAAGGAAAAAGGAAAGCAGAGCGAAACACCATATAAACAATGCCGCTGTTTCGCGGATGACGGTCGCACGCTTGGCCGAGACCGATCCGGACGATGAAATTCGGGGGTGGCTCACATCAATTTCGGCAATGATGGCTGCGGTCGACGGCTGAGCGTTTTCGATCGTCTGCTTCCTGCGCATAGCTGCCGTCGGTGTGGAACGCAGCGAAGGTCGGCTCTCCGCCCCTTTGTGTTGATCGCCTCGAACGGCCCTAAGCATGTGTAATTTTCTGTAACCGGACGCCTCCAGAACCGAGAGATTGAGGAAGAGGGGTCACATGTAAATCCCATACTCTACCCTTATCAGGTAGTCTTGCACGGCTTCAGCGCCGGGCGCCGAAGCAAGTAGGTCAATGGGCTTTCGGTTTTCCAGGCCAAATGCGGGTTGGTTCATCCACATTTCAGCCTCTTCTTTTGAGCCCAGAACATCTATGGCCCTCCCCAGAATTTTAGCAAAGCGCCATATCCGATTGCTTTGCTCGACACTCAGGGGCTTGGAGATATCCTCTTTCTTGTGATGCTGCAGGGTCCGGGGGCTGATGCCGATGGCCTTCTCTAGGGCATCTCCTGACGACAACATGGGGACTTCATTCACCAGGTGTAGAAGTGCGGCAAGGGGAAGGCCTTTTACAATCAGATCATGCGCATCCAATGCAGTTTCTATAGGGGCATTGATCGTGCGTTTGCCGCCGAGCAGCAGGTATGTTCGGGTCACTTCATTCTCGAAGCAGCTCATTGCAAACATAGCGCCCTCCTTAGTGTCACGTGTCCGGAATTATCTGATGTAGACGCCCGGGTTTTCAAGTGAGGTTTCAGCCGGCTGCCGGGCGTAGGTGGAACGACGGTCGTCCGAGAGGGGGCGGTTGATCGGTCTGTGGGAGACGGTGTCCTTTTGTCTGGCGTTCAGTCGCCATTTCTTTCTGTGCCAATATAGTGGGTTCGCCAGTTTCATCGTGATGATGCTGCTGATGATGGGCAGTGCCGCAAAGGTCCGTGTTGGCCAGACGCTCCCTCCCAAGACGGCGGTCCCGAGGATGAACACGCCAACTGCACCGATGCCAGTCCATATTGTGCAGGAGGTGCCGAGCGGCAGTGTTTTCATCGCAACGGACAGAAGCCCGAAGCTTTGCAATCCACCCTCTCTCTCTCTGTCTCTCCCAAATTGAAAATCCGGATTTTTCTACTTCTGACCAGGTCACACAAAATCGATAAGAGACTTTTCTTCACAAACCTGAAAAGTTTCTCATAAAGTTTTTCCTAAACACATAAAAACAATCACTTATCCACAATTTCCCGCTCGTTTTTGAAATTTTTCAGGCGGCCTTTCAAGCGCGATCATTTATGATGAAAGCAAGAAGCCTGCACCCGAAAACATGGAGATTTCAAAAATGAAGAAAATAATGCCGGAGACTAAAATCGGGCCCTGCGATTTAGGTTCTAGCGCACGCGAAACCTCCAAAGCTCGGTAAACATTTCAACTCAGTCCGATAAGCCGCTGCGATAAATTTTATCGGCATGCAAAACGGACAATGCGATCCAGAAGTTGCCGAAGGAGTGAAACATGGTCACCCGCCCCAACGTTGTAAAAGTCCGTCTCTCCGGCGAGGAACAAGAGCAGATCGACCGTATGGCCCAAAAGTCCGGGCTGGCGTCGCGTGCGGATTATATGCGGCGCGCAGCACTTGGCGGTGCGACAAACGCAGCGGTTGCCGAGATCATCGGAGAAGTCGGGATTGCTCTCAACCGCTTTGGCAAGGCTCCGGAAAAGCAATTTGAGAGGATCGTATTCTTACTCGAGCGTCTCGTGCGCATGATGCAAGACAAGGAAGGAGAGAGGTGATGCGCGCGCATTCCAGCTTCCATTTTGACGCAAAGTTTCTGGATAACTACAATCTGCGGGACAGTTCCGAATTGATTGGCGGCACCGTCTTGGGACAAGGGCGGTTTAGTTTGCGGCAACGCTTCGAGCGCATCTCTCAGGGCAGCAAGTATTTGAATGTCACACTGTCATTGCCAAAAGGTATGCATGCTGATCACGCCCTTTGGGAAAGCATCGTGATATTCCAATTGGGTCTGATGGGAATTGATGCGTTCAAGACACCTTGGGTCGCCGCTAGGCATACAGACAGTGAATGCGATCACGTTCACATCGCGATCGCACTTCGTCAGTTTGATGGAATGGAAGTCAGGCCGCGCTGTTCAAAATTGCAAACGGAACGCAATCATCTTGCCTTGGCGAGACGTCTTGGACTCGAAATTCCTATCTACTTCAATCCGGACATTCCGACGCTGACTCCCCCTCTTCCTTCAAGGCGGCTGCACGATCCGCGCGATCGAAAATTGGCGGACACTCTATGCGACGTCTTTCGCAAAACACGTCCGCACAACGTCGAGGAATTCGATGCGGCTTTGTCTCGCTGCGATCCTCCGATCACACGGCTCGAGTTACCCAATCGGAACGGTGGGACGTATTGGCGGTTCGAGCAAGCAGGTTTTTCTCGTGGCGGCGGCGGGCTCGGACCAGCATTTGAGCCTCGTCACATCAAATCCCGGCTCGCATATTGCGAGGCACTCTCACGGGGGCTTCGAAGGCTAGACATCATGGCGGTTTTCAGGGCCGTAAAACCATATCTCAATGACATAGAAAGGATACTCGATGACGCAGACACGCACCCCACTGACATTGCCTACCAGCGACGAACTCTTGCTCAAGGCCCTCGAAGGAACGGACAAGAAAGTCGAGAAACTTCACCCGCTGCTCAGTCTGCTGGAGGAGGACGACACGGAACCATACTCGGAGATCGGGCAGGCCCTGCTCGACGCATTGAAGCACATTCAGAAGGAGCTTCAGGAATTCCAGAGCCTGCGTCACGATTTGGAGAAGCAGATCGAAGCACTCACGGCATCCGTCCGCGATACAAAAGCAACGCAAGAGATCATGGCAAAACAGATCGAAGAAATGCACCACCTGCTTCTGACGCCAGTCGAGAGGCCTTGAGGTTTGGAATGTGGCTTGGACAAGTCATGCAGACCTTGCGCCAGAACTTTGCGGGAGCGCGCTGGCGTCACAGATCTCGCCATGAGCTCCTGATCTCTTTCGTGGATCGAAGCCTTGTCACGGTCTCTCCTGAAACGTGTGAGGTAAAGGTTGAAAATGCAGATGCGCTCATGTTCCGCGAGGCCATGTTGGAGCGTGGTCTCGTACGTAGAGAGACCAAAGAACTGGCGTCGCCCACTGAGGACACGCCAGAAAACTATGGGCCGTAGATGTTGCCTGCCGGCGTTGCTGTTCGCATCTCGGCCTACATTGACACGCGCGCGAAAACATCCTCATCGGCCCCACTCCGATTTCCACGTCGAGGGTCTGGGTGCCAAGATATTTGTGCCATCCTATTCTTTCATACGAGGCGATTTCATCATCTGGGGCAGACGCATTGAAGACCTGCGCGGATGCTTGTGGAAGCGTGGGAAAACTTCCGTCTTTCGGTATCCCTTATGTCCGAAAAATTTCATGTCCCTGCATTGCGTGCGCCTTGTGCTTTGCCTTGAAATCATCAGCAGAGTACTGCGCCAGTTGTACGCTGCCTTGTGTTCATCTGAGGTGGACGATAGCCATAGATAAGCCGAAAATTGAAGCGGAGCTCAGGATCAATGGGACGGGCTGCAGACCTTCTTGACCGATGGGCGGGTCGAGATCGACAATAACCGCGTCGAAAACCTGATCCGACCGATCGCTTCCAATCGCAAGAATACGCTCTTCGCGGGTCACGACGAAGGCGGCATCGCCTGGGGCCGTGTCGCTTCGCTGATCGAGACCTGCAAGATTAACGGCATCGAACCCTTTGCCTATCTCAAGGCCATCCTGACAGCGATCGCCAATGGCCATCCGCAAAACTGCATAGACGACCTGCTGTCGTGAAACTCAAGCTGTCAAGCTAAGCTGCACGTGATGTCCAGAGAACGCTTGCCTTTCTTCGGTTGAATGCCCCTTAAGGGTTTGGGAGAGTTGGGCGTCTTCCAAGGCCGCCGTAGGCAGCTCGGATCCAGGGCTGTGCCCCTGGTGAACGCGTAGCTCGAACGCAGAACCGAAGGGCCGGAGTGCGAGCTACTTAGTGAGTAAATGACCTGCGCTTTGAATTGGGCAGCGCGCTAACGGCCTAATCCAGATAATCATCGCCTGACCAGTCGCTGCAGCGCAGCTTCTCCAGGCCGGCATCCGTGCATTGCGTAGTATTTTCGGAATGCGAATGACAGCAACGCGGGACAAAGCTATGAGCTGGTGGTATCCTTGGGAGACACGACGCAAGGCTGAGATGGCAATCTTCGAATACATAAACGGCTTTTACAATCCGCGCCGCCGACACTCAGCATTGGGTTGGAAAAGCCCGGTCGCTTTAGAACGCAAGTTGGTTTAAACGAGCACTTGGGGCGGCACTAAAGCATGACAGGTCCAATTTTCAGGAAGCAGAGCAGATGGCTTAATTACAGTTTGAGGTGGTCTCGAACGGCCTTTGGGAAACGATTTTCGTCGGACCTCCAAAGCCCACAGTGTTTACGAAACATCCCAAGCGGGTGCCCATGTACTTGTTCTAAAACCACCTCAGAATGGGCAATGCTGCCAACTGTGCTTAAACCCGTTGTTAACGCATGTCCAAAGAGGTGCTTATCAGCAGCTAGCCTTTTGGGCCTCAAGATCATCAATCCCATATCAGTTTCTGCTCCTGCCAAACTGTTCATGCGAAAACAGTGCAGGCATCCAGAGTTTAACATGACGACGGCGTCATATCTGTAAGTGCGGGGAAGCAAAGATGTGCGGCTCTCTCCATCGAAGCTCATTAATGTTGACATAAAAGTGCTGCAATTGTGTTGATATATTTGACTAAAGCCGATCAGCAAGTGGTCTTTTAAAAAGCCCGCACGATGGTAGATGAGATAGTTTCCACAATTTATGCTGAGCGCTTTGTGGTTGGTTTGTGAAAAACCACTCAATTTTTTGTAATTATTTATAAACTTATCATCCAAGATGTTCGATGAGGAAGAGCTTTTGACATGTTGGGTTTGATGATTTTCTGGGGACATCAACAACATATCAAGACTGACATTAAGAGCTGAAGCTATTCTTTTAAGAATCTCAACGGATGGTTGGTTCGTTCCTTTAAGATATTTATTGAGCTGTTGCCTATTGATGCCAATTGCTTGTGCTCCGCTAGACAGACTTGTGTATTTTTCTAAAATTAAATTCCGTAAGTTTTGTGAAAAATACTCTGTTTGCATCCCCCGCTCTCCATCTCAAATTGATCCGGCCCCGTTTCTCACGGGACACCTAAGCGGTATCGCTGTTGATGCCCGCTGAGACACGCCCCGGTATCTTCACCGAAATTTGATCTATCCGCATCTATGTATCAGCGATTATGCGGCAGTCAATTGTAGGGTTTCCTTTCTCGTCCTTTGGGCAACTTCGGAACTGACTCTGAAGCGATAGGATTCCTGCCAGCCCTAGGACATCGGTGAGCTGCCCCGTTTCTACTGGACGCCTTGGCCTAACCAAGGACGCTTAAGGCTGAGATTGACCCGCGCATGGGCGATGCGGGAGGGGGCCTCCACAGCCACACAATGCCATATCTTTGCCAGACAAGGGGGGGGCAGTTTTGATTACGTGAGGTGTGGATGTGTACTCTAAATGGGTGCTCCCACCGCACTCAAGTAGTTAACAAGATTACAATTTAATCTTGGGTGCGAAATTTATTTAGATTTCATGTTTGGCTATGAGATGCGCTGGTGTTGGACAGTCAGGGACTGGGGGGGATTGAGTTAGGTCAAGCTGATACGATCCGTTCTTCCAAAGCTAAGTCAGCGTCAGAGATGTTAGACCCAATGAACAATGGGCCTTTGCCAAGTTGTATATTTGCGGCATGTAAAGAAAGGCAAGATTTTGAAATTGTTTGAGATTTGTGTTCTTAAAGTTTTCTTTAACACCTTTAATATATTGTCGGGTGTTTGTGTTCGGAATTGGCGCCGAGCGATTGGGCTGTCGGCATTTGTTTTCTTTTTGCCTCTCACAGTCTATGCGCAAGAGGCTTGTGATCTTGATAAGAGTTATCGTAGCTTTTCTGGTGGTGTGGCACCATCGACTGGAACGATGTCGGCGCAAGTGGTCAGATACGATGGAAACTCGACGCTGACGTTACAATGGAATCAACTTTCGGGAAATACGGCATCTGACCGTCCCATTTGGTATGATTACACTAAAAGACTTCAGACGATAGGTGGTGGGGGTTCAGCCAGTTTTACGATCACGGCAACCGGGGACCCGATTCCTGCGTCTCAAGAGTTTATGATTAAAGATCTTTTAAAAGGATATGAATATTATGATATTGAAGGCGTTACTCCTGCCGGTACAACTGTAGAACCAGTTTATAGTTCACTGCTATATGGCGCGGCTGTTGATGCGGATGGTGTCGTTTACGATTCTGACGGTGGAACACAGGCTGATGCACAATTTAGTTTTTCGGTGCCCGTCAGTCAGGTACTCTTTACTCCGTCTAATAGCGGCGGAAGCTATGTTATTATCGACCTTCTGAAATGTAATATTTCTTCGATCTCTCTTGAGAAGACCGGCAGCCTTGATGTCGGCGACGACGGTGTTGCCAATGTCGGCGATGTCATCACCTACAGCTTCACCGTGACCAACACCGGAACTGTGACGCTCACGAATGTGAATTTGAGCGATGACTATGCGACGGTGAGCGGTGGTCCGATTGCCACGCTGGAGGTTGGTGCATCTGACAGCACAACCTTCACGGCGACCTATGCGCTGACCCAGGAAGATCTGGATGCGGGTGAGTTCGAGAACACCGCAACGGTGAGTGCGTTTGACCCGGATGGTGAAACCGTGACGGATGTCTCGGATGACCCGACGAATGCGACGGACACCGACCCTGACGCAGACGGAAACCCGGACGATCCCACCGTGGTGGATCTGGGCTCTGCGCCCTCGATCTCGCTGGAGAAGACCGGCAGCCTTGATGTCGGCGACGACGGTGTTGCCAATGTCGGCGATGTCATCACCTACAGCTTCACCGTGACCAACACCGGGAACGTGACGCTCACGAATGTGACGCTGAGCGATGACTATGCGACGGTGAGCGGTGGTCCGATTGCCACGCTGGAGGTTGGTGCATCTGACAGCACAACCTTCACGGCGACCTATGCGCTGACCCAGGAAGATCTGGATGCGGGTGAGTTCGAGAACACCGCAACGGTGAGTGCGTTTGACCCGGATGGTGAAACCGTGACGGATGTCTCGGATGACCCGACGAATGCGACGGACACCGACCCTGACGCAGACGGAAACCCGGACGATCCCACCGTGGTGGATCTGGGCTCTGCGCCCTCGATCTCGCTGGAGAAGACCGGCAGCCTTGATGTCGGCGACGACGGTGTTGCCAATGTCGGCGATGTCATCACCTACAGCTTCACCGTGACCAACACCGGGAACGTGACGCTCACGAATGTGACGCTGAGCGATGACTATGCGACGGTGAGCGGTGGTCCGATTGCCACGCTGGAGGTTGGTGCATCTGACAGCACAACCTTCACGGCGACCTATGCGCTGACCCAGGAAGATCTGGATGCGGGTGAGTTCGAGAACACCGCAACGGTGAGTGCGTTTGACCCGGATGGTGAAACCGTGACGGATGTCTCGGATGACCCGACGAATGCGACGGACACCGACCCTGACGCAGACGGAAACCCGGACGATCCCACCGTGGTGGATCTGGGCTCTGCGCCCTCGATCTCGCTGGAGAAGACCGGCAGCCTTGATGTCGGCGACGACGGTGTTGCCAATGTCGGCGATGTCATCACCTACAGCTTCACCGTGACCAACACCGGGAACGTGACGCTCACGAATGTGACGCTGAGCGATGACTATGCGACGGTGAGCGGTGGTCCGATTGCCACGCTGGAGGTTGGTGCATCTGACAGCACAACCTTCACGGCGACCTATGCGCTGACCCAGGAAGATCTGGATGCGGGTGAGTTCGAGAACACCGCAACGGTGAGTGCGTTTGACCCGGATGGTGAAACCGTGACGGATGTCTCGGATGACCCGACGAATGCGACGGACACCGACCCTGACGCAGACGGAAACCCGGACGATCCCACCGTGGTGGATCTGGGCTCTGCGCCCTCGATCTCGCTGGAGAAGACCGGCAGCCTTGATGTCGGCGACGACGGTGTTGCCAATGTCGGCGATGTCATCACCTACAGCTTCACCGTGACCAACACCGGGAACGTGACGCTCACGAATGTGACGCTGAGCGATGACTATGCGACGGTGAGCGGTGGTCCGATTGCCACGCTGGAGGTTGGTGCATCTGACAGCACAACCTTCACGGCGACCTATGCGCTGACCCAGGAAGATCTGGATGCGGGTGAGTTCGAGAACACCGCAACGGTGAGTGCGTTTGACCCGGATGGTGAAACCGTGACGGATGTCTCGGATGACCCGACGAATGCGACGGACACCGACCCTGACGCAGACGGAAACCCGGACGATCCCACCGTGGTGGATCTGGGCTCTGCGCCCTCGATCTCGCTGGAGAAGACCGGCAGCCTTGATGTCGGCGACGACGGTGTTGCCAATGTCGGCGATGTCATCACCTACAGCTTCACCGTGACCAACACCGGGAACGTGACGCTCACGAATGTGACGCTGAGCGATGACTATGCGACGGTGAGCGGTGGTCCGATTGCCACGCTGGAGGTTGGTGCATCTGACAGCACAACCTTCACGGCGACCTATGCGCTGACCCAGGAAGATCTGGATGCGGGTGAGTTCGAGAACACCGCAACGGTGAGTGCGTTTGACCCGGATGGTGAAACCGTGACGGATGTCTCGGATGACCCGACGAATGCGACGGACACCGACCCTGACGCAGACGGAAACCCGGACGATCCCACCGTGGTGGATCTGGGCTCTGCGCCCTCGATCTCGCTGGAGAAGACCGGCAGCCTTGATGTCGGCGACGACGGTGTTGCCAATGTCGGCGATGTCATCACCTACAGCTTCACCGTGACCAACACCGGGAACGTGACGCTCACGAATGTGACGCTGAGCGATGACTATGCGACGGTGAGCGGTGGTCCGATTGCCACGCTGGAGGTTGGTGCATCTGACAGCACAACCTTCACGGCGACCTATGCGCTGACCCAGAAAGATCTGGATGCGGGTGAGTTCGAGAACACCGCAACGGTGAGTGCGTTTGACCCGGATGGTGAAACCGTGACGGATGTCTCGGATGACCCGACGAATGCGACGGACACCGACCCTGACGCAGACGGAAACCCGGACGATCCCACCGTGGTGGATCTGGGCTCTGCGCCCTCGATCTCGCTGGAGAAGACCGGCAGCCTTGATGTCGGCGACGACGGTGTTGCCAATGTCGGCGATGTCATCACCTACAGCTTCACCGTGACCAACACCGGGAACGTGACGCTCACGAATGTGACGCTGAGCGATGACTATGCGACGGTGAGCGGTGGTCCGATTGCCACGCTGGAGGTTGGTGCATCTGACAGCACAACCTTCACGGCGACCTATGCGCTGACCCAGGAAGATCTGGATGCGGGTGAGTTCGAGAACACCGCAACGGTGAGTGCGTTTGACCCGGATGGTGAAACCGTGACGGATGTCTCGGATGACCCGACGAATGCGACGGACACCGACCCTGACGCAGACGGAAACCCGGACGATCCCACCGTGGTGGATCTGGGCTCTGCGCCCTCGATCTCGCTGGAGAAGACCGGCAGCCTTGATGTCGGCGACGACGGTGTTGCCAATGTCGGCGATGTCATCACCTACAGCTTCACCGTGACCAACACCGGGAACGTGACGCTCACGAATGTGACGCTGAGCGATGACTATGCGACGGTGAGCGGTGGTCCGATTGCCACGCTGGAGGTTGGTGCATCTGACAGCACAACCTTCACGGCGACCTATGCGCTGACCCAGGAAGATCTGGATGCGGGTGAGTTCGAGAACACCGCAACGGTGAGTGCGTTTGACCCGGATGGTGAAACCGTGACGGATGTCTCGGATGACCCGACGAATGCGACGGACACCGACCCTGACGCAGACGGAAACCCGGACGATCCCACCGTGGTGGATCTGGGCTCTGCGCCCTCGATCTCGCTGGAGAAGACCGGCAGCCTTGATGTCGGCGACGACGGTGTTGCCAATGTCGGCGATGTCATCACCTACAGCTTCACCGTGACCAACACCGGGAACGTGACGCTCACGAATGTGACGCTGAGCGATGACTATGCGACGGTGAGCGGTGGTCCGATTGCCACGCTGGAGGTTGGTGCATCTGACAGCACAACCTTCACGGCGACCTATGCGCTGACCCAGGAAGATCTGGATGCGGGTGAGTTCGAGAACACCGCAACGGTGAGTGCGTTTGACCCGGATGGTGAAACCGTGACGGATGTCTCGGATGACCCGACGAATGCGACGGACACCGACCTGAATGGGGATGGTGATCCTGATGATCCGACCGTGGTGGTGTTGCCATCAGCGACAGGTGATTTGTTCCTGACGAAAACGACAAGCAAGACGGTTGTGCTGCGTGGGGGGACTGTCCCTTACACAATTTCGATCACCAACAATAACACGCAATCAGTTGATGGTGTTAACCTGGTTGACGTTTTGCCTTCGGATTTTGTGTACGTCGATGGTTCTGCCACTTGGAACGATGAAGCGGTTGATGTTGATGTCCAAGGTAAGGTCGTTACTTGGAGCAACGTTAGCGTGCCCGGGTTAGCCACTGTAGAAGCAACCATTTCGGCCCGGGTGCTGACAAGTGCCGACGTGGGAGACCACATTAACACGGCGCGTGCTTACGATGCTGGAACTGGTGCGGCTTTGACAAACAAGGCAACAGCTACCGTTACAATCTATCCCGAGCCGGTGTTCGATTGTGGTGATGTCTATGGCAAGGTCTTCAATGACTTGAACCGTGACGGGTATCAAAATGGGCCGATTAGCCGGATCATTGATGAAGACGCCATCTTCAGTGGGAAATACAGCGGCAAAGCCGACGCCCCTGTCGAAATAGAACGCGAAATTGTCGAGAATGGTATTCCTGCAGTGCGCCTAACGGGCGTTGACGGGACGGTGATCACCACTGACCAGTACGGACGGTTCCACGTTCCCTGTGCGATGTTGCCGGAAGATCGCGGATCGAACTTTATCCTGAAGTTGGACACCCGCTCCTTGCCGACAGGCTATCGCCTGACCACGGAAAACCCGCGTGTTGTACGCCTGACCCCCGGCAAAATGACCGAGCTGAACTTTGGTGCTGCTTTGACCCGTGTGGTGCGTGTCGATCTCAATGCGCAAGGCTTTGTTCAATCCGGGGCCGGCTTGAAGATGAAAGCGGAACTGTCGCAGGCGTTGTCTGCGCTGGTCGATCAGATTGCTGGTGAACCCGTACATTTGCGCCTCGCCTACCATCTCGGTGATGAGGCCGGAACTGCAGAAAAACGCCTGGCGCGCCAATCCATGCGGCAGGTCGAGCGGGAGTTGCGCAATCTTTGGAAAGGTCAGGGCCGCGTAAAGCTCACCATCGAAAAAACGATCGTGAGGGTTGAGTAATGAGGGGGCTTGGTATGAGCAAGACACGTAATTCTTTGGTCCGCATTTTGAGCGGTGGGTCGATGATCGCCATAAGTGCTGTGCTTCTGGCCACCGACGGGCAGGCAGAAACTTATTGTTCCGAGGCTCTGTCGTCGCAACCTGAAGGTTGTCGGAGGACGAACTCTGATGTGGTTGTGACCATGCCGGTCGGTGAGAACACCGAGATGGTCAAAGAGGCAATGGGGGCAGATTTTGCTGAGCAGGGCTTCTCGATTTCTATCGACAAAGCCCCTGTGGCAGGGGCGATGCCTCCGCCGGACAGTCGGCGCCCTGCGGACATTGCGGCGGAAGCCGCCAATATTGATATCCGTTTTGACGGCCTGATGCCACGCCGGTTGCTCAATGTTTCTACCGCGGACCTTCGTGCTTCATATCGTACGGGCGATACCGTGCGGTTTCGTGCCTCGACCAATTATCCGGCTTATGTGAACCGCGCCGAAGTTCGGGTCATTGATACGACTGGGCGTACGCCGCGTACTGTAGCGACCCTGCCAGTGGCGCCGAATGGCGTCGTGGATTGGACTATGCCTGCAGATGGTCCGGAAGAGATGGTCTATGTGTTGCGCGTTTACGATGCCCAAGGCCGCTACGACGAGACGTGGCCACTGGATCTGACCCGTGCGGAAAAAGCGTTTGATACCCATGCTGTGACAGGCGAACCGCTAACAGCGGCAGGAGAGGGCGAAGACCGTACTCGTCACCGCGCCATTCCTGTAGTGGGAGGGATGGTAACGGTTTCGGGGCGTGCAGACGCTTCAGCGCCCGTGCGCGTTATGGGGGAAACAATTCCGGTTACACCTTCGGGAGAGTTTCTTGTGAGCCGTATCGTGCCTGCGGGGGATCGTACGGTAGACGTGGAGTTCAACCGTTTCGGTCAGCCCCGACATATTGCGCGCAGGCTCGAAATCCCTTCCAGCGACTGGCATTACGTTGCTCTAGCAGACCTTACCTTCGGGCATCGGATCAAGGATACTGAAGCCGAGGCAGATCCTGACTACGAGCAAAATTATGCAGATGGGCGTCTTGCGTACTATGTATCAGGCATTACGAAAAATGGTTGGTCTGTCATCTCGTCGCTAGACACAGGTGAGGGCGATCTGGAAGATATTTTCCGGAGGCTTGACGAGAAAGACCCGAACTCGATCATAGAAAGCCTTGATCCTGAAGACCTCTATCCGACCTATGGCGATGACTCGACGAGCTATGATGACACGCCGACCTCCGGGCGAGTTTACCTGCGGGTAGAGAAAGACGACACACGGTTTTTGTGGGGCGATTTTACGGCTGATGTCTCCGACGGGAACCTTGTGTCGAATACGCGTTCGCTCTACGGGGCGGAATTGCGTAGCGCAACGGCAGCACGCACTGAAGATGGCGAAGCGCGGGTTCGCGGCGTAGTCTACGGTGCTCAACCAGATACGTTGCCGCAACGTGATATCCTGCGCGGCACGGGCGGATCTGTGTATTTCTTGACGCATCAAGATATTAGCGGCGGCACTGAGACGATCAAGATACAGGTGGTCGATCCCGACACAAGCCGTGTAATTTCAACGGAAACGCTTGTTGCGGGCGTCGACTACGAACTCGATTACCTTCAAGGGGTTATTACGTTGGCGGAACCCCTTAGTTCCTCTACTTCCGACGGAGGGCTCGTGGGGGCTGGAGTAGGGTCCTATGACGTCAACTTGGTGGCGCAATACGAATATACGCCGACCACGGAAGATGTAGATGGCTTCTCTTATGGTGGTCGGATCGAAGCCTGGGCAACGAATGATCTCCGCCTTGGCTTTACGGCAATGAAAGAAAGCACGGGCATTGCGGACCAGAAGATGGCCGCTGTGGATGCCTATTATAAATTTGGAGATGCTAGTTTTCTTGAGGTTGAGGCCGCAGAAACGGATGGCCCGGGTTTTAGTCGCAGCCTGTCGTCTGACGGTGGCCTGACGATCACGGAAGATGGCGTTACAGGCCTGGAAAAGGCTATGGCCTATCGTTTGGATAGCCACATTGACTTCGCAGATCTTGGTTTGTCCCAAAAGGGCTATGCCGACATTTATTATGAGCGCAAGGAAGCCGGATTCTCTACGTTGAATGAAGATATCAGCGAGGATCAGCGCCTGATTGGTTTGCGCTCGGAAGTTGAGCTCAGTGATCACTTCAGCTTGGGCATACAGATTGAGGATTTCGAGCAAGACGGAGGCGATAGCGAAAGCGAATCCGAGATCAGTTTCGCCTATGAGCTCTCGGATGCCTGGACCGTTGAGGCCGCTCTGGGCTATCTGGATCAGGTTACAATTGACGATCCGACAGAGACCGGAGATCGTACGGACCTCGCAGCCCGGCTGACCTATGCGTTTAATGATGATAATAAGATCTGGGTCTTTGGACAGGGTACTGTTGATCGTTCGGGAGGCTTGAACCGTGACGACCGGATCGGTTTGGGGGCCTCTACGCGTCTAAGTGAAAAGGTGAAAGTGCTGGGAGAAGCGTCCGATGGCACGTCTGGGTTTGCGGCGAATGCAAAGCTGGTCTATTCACCGACTGCGGATAACGAGGTTTACTTGGGCTATACGCTTGACCCGACGCGTACGAATGGCGGCTATGAGCTTGTCGGACGAGATCGTGGCACAGTAGTCTTGGGTGGGCGTTACCGGTATTCGCAAGCCTTCTCCAGCTTCGCAGAAAATTCTATGGATTTCTTTGGTGAACGCCAGTCCATGACTGAAGCTTATGGGATTACCTATACGCCGAATGCACGTTGGGCGTTCACCGGGGCGATAGAGAGCGGCACCGTGCGAGATGATATCAATGGCGATATCGAGCGTGATGCGTTTTCTGTTGGTGTGGCCTATACTGAAGATGATCGCTGGCGCGCACGCGCGCGTTTCGAATATCGAACCGAAAGCGGAGACGGCGTATCGCAAGATGCCGACACTTGGGCTTTTGCTGGCGGGTTTGAGTATCATCACAGCGAAAGCGCACGCTGGCTTGGCAATATCGATGCCTTGATTTCTGACAATGATGACGACAGTTTCCGCGATGGCGAATATGTTGAGGCCAGCCTCGGGTATGGGTTGCGTCCGGTCGACAATGAGCGTCTCAATGTCTTGTTCAAATATACCTATCTCTATGACCTGCCAGGTGAGGATCAGGTGACGGTTTATGGGGATACCGATGGGGATTCACAGAAGAGCCATGTGTTGTCGGTCGATGTGGATTACGACCTGAATGAACAGTTCACCTTGGGTGGAAAATACGGCTACCGCAGATCAGAGATTGCCGAGCGTGGGACAGATGATTTTAGCGCCTCGACGGCGCATCTAGGAATTATGCGGCTTGATTGGCATGTCGTTCACAATTGGGATGCTATGGCCGAAGGTCGGCTCATGTATACTGAGGAGAGTGAAACCTATGACACAGGGGCACTTCTGGGCGTATATCGACACATTGGCAACAATGCGAAAGTCGGGGTTGGCTATGAGTGGGGGCAAGTCTCCGAGGATATGACCGACTTGGACTATGAAAGCTCAGGTGTGTTTTTGAACTTGATTGCTAAGTTTTGATAGTCAGGCCGAGAAGAGTGTATAGAGGCCAAAGCGGGTCGGGAGTGGGGCCTCTAGAGTAAATGTTGAAAAGGCGTGCCGATAATTTCGGCGCGCTTTTTATTATGCTTTATATAGCATTTACAATTGATTAAGGGACTGTTTCCCTAGGCTCCGAGTCCCCTTTGTTTCTTCAGTGTTTCTCAAACTGCACACGCAAGAATAGGTAGATTGCGGCGGTTGCGCTCTCCCGCAACCAAAAATAACTAATTATTATCAATACGATAGCGCCCTACGGGGCGCTTTTTGTGTTTCTAGCGCAGGGCATGGTGCTACGCTGGTGCTACTTTTTGCACCCGCGCGTGAACCAATTGCCTAGCAGCATAACCCCGTGGAAGCACTCTGGAAGCAACTGGAGCGCTCCACAAAGTGAACCGACGCTCAAAATGAAATAGCGTCCGTTCAACCGTCAGTGCTGGCAGCACTGACAAGCAGCCCCAATGCTGAAGCTATGACGTTGTGGGCCAATCTAGCCAATGAAGGTGGAGGATCTGATGTGCCCTACTGCTTTTCAATTCGAGAGTAAAGATTTCAGGTTATCGCGTCGATTGTTGCGGGTTTTAGATCAAAATTAAATTGTGTTCGCTAGTTGTGCAAGCAAACACGAGAAACTATGCCAATCTAAGGAAGTCGAATAGATAAATATTTAATAGAACGGTTACTAATGATGAAATCAATATATCGTGCGGACATAGATGGTTTGCGTGCGGTCGCAGTCGTGCCAATCGTGCTTCTACATTTTGGAGTTCAGGCCTTTGCAGGAGGATATGTTGGTGTCGACATATTTTTTGTTATCAGTGGCTATCTTATAACTGCGAATATTTTGAGAGATATCGCAGGAGGAAGTTTTAGTTTTACTGATTTTTACATGCGCCGCCTCAGGCGAATTGGCCCTGCGCTTTTGACGGTTTTAATTTTGTCCTTAGGGGCAGGTTTTTTTCTTCTCTCTCCTCCTGACCTTGTTGATCTTTCTGAAAGTGTTGGCGCTTCTTTATTATCCATCTCCAATATTCTTTTTTGGATTGAAACGGGATATTTTGATTCGAACGCCATCTTTAAACCGCTTTTGCATACGTGGTCACTCGGTGTCGAAGAGCAGTTCTATCTTATATGGCCACTCGTGATCGTTCTTGTGTCAACGAGAGTAGCGTCCAGAAACCAAATATGGCTCGTGGGCATTTTGGGGTTCATCAGTTTGGTGGCAGCACAAATTATGCTCGGCTATGATGCAGCGGCAGCTTTTTATTTAATGCCTTTTCGTATCGTTGAATTTGCAGTTGGAGCTGTGTTGGCAATTGTTTCTAGACATGGACTGCTCAGGCGTGCCGGGTACGGCCTATCTGCCTTAGGCATTGTTATGATCGTTGGTGCGATACTTTTTTACGATGAGGCCACTCCATTCCCTGGGGTGATGGCTTTGGTGCCTTGCATTGGTGCCGGAATGATTATTCAATCTGGCCCGCAGGCCTTTGTGAACAAAATATTGTCAACGTGGCCAGTCGTTTACATCGGGCGCATAAGTTATTCTTTATATCTTGTGCATTGGCCTATCGTCTCATTCTATACATTCAAGGTCGGGTTCCCGACGAGTTACTTAGAGATTGCTTGTCTCATCATTTTCTCCGTGGTGCTTGCGTCGCTTCTGTTTCATTTCGTAGAAACACCGTTCCGAGATAAGCGAAGTGGAAAATTCTTTATATCAAACAAGGTTGTTAGGTGGGGGTCGGGAATAGTTGCAATTGCTATTGCCGCATTGTCGTTGAGTATTGGAGAAACAAGGGGTTGGATTTGGCGGCTACCTAAAGAAATGCAAATTGTCATACATGGCCTTTCGGAAGCAAGAAAGGCGCGGGAAATTCTAACGAGATCAGGAACATGCCATTATTTTTCAAAAGATAATTCGGCTAGCTATTTGGCAGATTTTCAGAGCTGCCATGTCTTGGAGAACGACAACAACATAGTTTTTTTTGGCGATAGTCATGCCGCAGATGTCTGGGCGTCGGCCCATGGGGCGGAGCCCAGCATGGACTTTGTCCAATTGACAGGAGGAGGGTGCGATCTTCCTGATATCAGGAATGACAAAAATGTGTGTTCACCGTTCTTGAAACAGGCTGTCGCGTGGATAGAGGAAAATGCGGAGCGGATTTCAGCCGTAGTCTATACTCAACGGGCGGCGAGACTCATGAGGGTAGAACCAAACTCGGGGGAGCCTTTTGCCCCAAGCCTTGAGTTGGAGAAGGTTCTTTTTGAAGAACTGTCCGCTTTGAATGAAGTTGGGGTGCCTGTCATATTTTGGGGGCCAAGACCAGAATTGCATCCAGATATTCGCGTTCGTGTAGGAAGGCATATGTCCTTTGACGCGCTGCAACAAGAATTAGATTCGGTAGATTATTCTATCTACCATGATTTAGATCGTAGCCTTGCCAAGGCGTCTTTTGAAGCAGGCATCCCTTATTATTCTAGTTATGATGCTTTTTGCACAGGGAGTTCCTGTCCAGTTTTGAATGATCAAGGACTTCCGCTGATTGTTGATTATGGGCACTGGTCGCCCCTAACCTCTATCCATTATTGGCAAGCTATGTTGAACAAGCATGAGCAACTGGAAAGTGTGTTGTATGGGAGAAATTGAATTAGTTGGCCGTGTTTAGAGTATTTTAGATTTATCGCTGTCCGCCCTGTCCGCCGCCGTCCGCCATCAAGCCCTGTTGAATATAGGGGCGGACAGTGGCGGACAGGGCGGACGGCAAAGTGCTTAGGTTTTGTTTTGCCGTCCGCCCTAGATAATAACCTACCTAAGAGAACGCGGACGCGGTACATTCCCTAGGTAATTATCTATCTACTTAGGACGCTCCGCGCAGCGCCTAGTAGATATCTAGCTATTCCCCCTCCCAACCTTCTCTTTTCGACACAGCCACTACGCGCCGCCGTTCCTTGCCTTCGCGCAGGTACGTTACTTCTACGCCGTGAATGCGCAGAAGCGGCGTCACGCGGCGTAGCTCTGCCCCAAAGGCAGCGGCTTGCCGTGGAAAGGCCTCTGCGCTTTCTGTGAGAGCGGGGTAGAGCATGCGCAGGTGGCTTGTGAGGTCTGTGGCGGTTCCGCGCCACCGCCCTTGCTCCCGTACAAGCGTGAGAACAGCGCTGGCCACCGCGTTGCCATCAAGCGCAACCTCTGCCGCCTCCTTGCGATTTTCCGCGTAGGCCTCCAGAAACGCTCCCTGTGTCCATCCAAAGGCAGGTTCCGCTGCAGTGACCCATCTGGCGAAGTCCGCCATTCTAGGGCGCTCTGAGAGCGTCACATGAGCGACGCTGGCAAGCGCATGGCTGGCCGCATCCAAGAGCGCCGCCAATATCAACGATTGCGCGTCCTCGAACTCTGCCCAAAAGTCCGTTTCAAAAGCGCGGCCATGCGGCGGGATCGTCGGTAGGTGCAACGAGATCGCGCGATCTGACAGGTCCGCCCGTTCCGCAAGGTCTGGAATGCCATTCAAGATCACTGGCCGCGTCGCGTCAAATAGAACTTCGTCGGCATCGCTGTGCAGTTTGCGGGTGGCAAAGCCGCCGCCCGTGGCCAAGCGGCAAAGCGCGTCCGCCATTGCGGGTTTGACCTTTGAGATATTATCAAAGGCCAGAACGTGCGCGCCTTGCGCTGCAATCACCAAATCCCGCTCGTCACTTGGAAAGCTGCGCGTGGCCAGTGTTGACGGATCAATCAAAGCGCGCAGCACTTTGGAAGTCGTACTTTTGGCGCTGCCTTGTTCACCCGTCAGGATCATAAGCGGGTAGGGGCCACTGGGGCGCAAACAGCCTAAGAGCCACCCGACCATAAGGCGGAAGTCATCATCCGTGGCGACGTTCACAAACTGGCGTAGCAGATCAATGCCAGCATTGCCCCGTGTCGGTACGGGCAGCGGGGCCATGCTTGGCGCGCGTTTGAAGCGCGGTGCGGTTTTGGTCTGTATCGTCCCGTTACGGATCGACCATCCCTCCGCCGTGATACGTACCGTAGACCAATCGGGTCGCCCAAGGTCCAAGACAATGCTGTCCGGTCCTAACGTATCAGGGCCGCGCCCGATACGGGTAAACACGTCGCGCCGCTCTCCCTCAAACAGCGCTTCCCCGATCATCTGCCGCACTTGGTCATCCAGCTTGGAAGCGGGCGGGACTTTCCCGCTGGCTTGATATTCGGCATGAGCCAGTAGCCGTTTGAAGCTGGCGCTTTCCAGGGCGAATGTCTCCCAAGGCCCAGAGCCGCGTTTGACAGAAGCGTAAGGCTTGTTCTCGGGCGTGTGCCAAAGTTCCAACCCGTCGAAGAGGTCAGGCGCTTCATTGCTATTGGCCGGGCTTGGTGCCGGTGGTTCGCTCTTGTCATAGGGCGCGGCCAGTTTCAGGAGCGCATTCACCTCACGCACGCCCCATCCAGAGGCCACGGCATCCGCCGCGTCCCAGCCCTTATCGAACGATACGCTACGTTGGGAATTTTCCGGTGCGTCTGGCTCGTTGCGATACGTAACGCTACGTAGGGCCGTATCTGAGGTCGGAATGATCTTCGGTAAGGTGCCGTATTCGCTACGTATCGTAGCGCAGAGCTTTTCCGCATAGCGCTGTCCTGGCTCGTCTTTGTCGGGCCATACGTAGATATTACGCCCCTTGAGTGCGGAGAGGTCTGATTTATGCGGGGCTTGTGCGCCGCCATAGGTGGTGGTCGCCACATAGCCAAGCGCGGCCAGCGCATCGGCGCATTTCTCGCCTTCTGTGACAATTACCGCCCGATCCTCATTTGCCGCAACCAATTCATCTAGGCGATAGAGCGGGCGATGTTCGGGGGCTTTCCAGTTTCCCGTTTCCATATCGAAGGGAATAAAGAACTTATCACCGCCGCGATTAAAGCGGTTGGCCACAAGAACTGCCTTCCCGTCTTCGTCATGGTAGATGTATTGCGAAGACGGTTTGAATTGCCCCGAGTTTGCCGGAGACCATCAACTTAAGTAAGGATGATGGTTATGACAAAAAGTAAAATGGCAAATCGCTACTCGCCTGAGGTCCGCGCACGTGCGGTCCGAATGGTGTTTGAGCATCAAGGCTCCTATGAAACGCAGGCGGGCGCGATTGCGGCCATTGCACCCAAGATCGGCTGCATTCCCCAGACCTTGAAGGGATGGGTCAAGCAAGCCGAGAAGGATAGTGGTATGCGCGACGGCGTGACTACTGAAGAACGTGATCGGATTAAAACCCTCGAAAGGGAAAACCGGGAGCTACGCCAAGCCAATGAGATACTACGCAAGGCGTCAGCATATTTTGCACAGGCGGAACTCGACCGCCCACTGAAGCGATGATTGCCTTTATTGAAGATCAGCGTAGCGTTTACGGTGTCGAGTCGATCTGCAGGGTGTTGCCGATCGCGCCGTCAACATTTTATCACCGCCTCGCGTGTCGCGCGGATCCTTCCAAGGCATCAGCGCGACACCAACGGGATGCAGAGCTGCGGCCAGAGATTAAAAGGATCTGGGATGAAAATTATCAGGTCTACGGTGTCCGAAAGGCATGGCACCAATTGAAACGCGAGGGCTTTGAGGTTGCAAGATGCACGGTGCAACGGTTGATGAAACAGATTGGCATCCGTGGAGCTGTGCGGGGCAAGGTAGTTAAAACAACCATTCCTGATACATCAGCCCCCTGTCCGCGCGACAAAGTGAACCGTGCATTCCGGGCCTCGGCGCCCAATCTGCTTTGGGTCAGCGACTTCACCTACGTGTCGACATGGCAAGGCTTCGTGTATGTGGCTTTCGTCATTGATACATTCGCCGATCGCATCGTGGGCTGGCGGGTCTCACGTTCAGCCAAAACTGACTTTGTTCTCGATGCGCTGGAGCAAGCCTTGCATGATCGACGACCTGTTCATGAAAGCGGGTTGATCCATCACTCCGACCGCGGCGGGCAATATGTGTCCATTCGCTATACTGAACGTTTAGCCGAAGCTGGTATTGAACCATCGGTCGGCAGCGTCGGGGATTCATACGACAACGCCCTCGCCGAGACGATTAACGGTCTCTATAAAACCGAACTCGTTCATCGCCAGGGGTCTTGGCGCAACATGCAAGATCTGGAAATGGCCACCCTCGGATGGGTCGACTGGTTCAATAATCGCCGCCTGCTTGGCCCTATTGGGAATATCCCACCAGCTGAGGCCGAAGAGAACTTCTATGCACAGCGAGACGTCTTCGATATGGTCGCGTGAAATGAAGCTATAGGTCTCCGGCAAACTCGGGGCAATTCAGTGCAATCTTACCGCAGGAGATAATGACGATAGTCTTCGCTTCCATTCTGAAAGCTGCAAGTTCCTTGGAGAAAGTCAATTCGGTCGGAGTGGGAATGGAGATAGGTCAAAGGGCCAACGCCTTCCGCGGCCAGCTACAAAGACTAGGGGGCTTTGGGACCAGATTAAGGCGAGTACCGATTTTGATAACTTACTTTTGAGTGAAATCGATCTATTCTCACGGTTTAGGATTTTTTCACCCCAAACTGATTATCTACGAGGGTCTAAATCCTCGAGTGTGTTCGATGGGCCCATTGGACTGCACGGGGAGGGCCTTGCTACTTCTGTATTAGACATCATACGCCAATACAATGGCGCTGAATTGGGTGACGAACCGCTCGAAAAAGAGCAAATAGATGTAATTCGTAAAATTACGGCTTTGACACTGGACTTGGCGTTTCTGCCTGGGTGGACAAAAAGTTTCAGAGTCGGAAGAATGGACCCAAACCTAGTTTCAGCGGAAATATCGAACACTTCTGCAGAAATGCTTTATTTTATCGATCGGTTTATGAATGAGAAAAGAAACACGATGTCTGCCTACGATAGTAGCGAGGGGACTCTTTTTCTGCTCTTCATGGCGGTCATCATGTGTCATCGAGATGCGCCACGCATTTTTGCGGTGGATAATATTGATTCCGCTCTCAACCCTTTTCTGACAAGAACGCTTATTGAAGCCATAATTGAAATTTCTAGAGAGGTAGAAGCTGGGTCTTCAATTGCTGGTGTGAAGCAGGTTTTCATGACTAGCCATAATCCAACTTCTGTGGATGCCTTTGACATTTTTGACGATGAACAGCGTGTGTTTGTCGTCTATCGAGATGAAAAAGGGCAGACGAAATGTGATAGATTGGCTCCAGCCAACGGAACTTCGAGAGAAGAATGGGCTCAGAAGACTGGCGGGAAAACTCTATCACAAATGTGGGTTACCGGCCAAATCCCACATATCAATGGACTTAAGGGTTACGTGAAATCTGGCGTGGAAATTTAAGATGCGGATCGGCGTTGTTTGTGAAGGGCCAACGGATTTTATAACAATGGCCAGTTTTTTATCTGCTGAGTTGTTAAAGCGAGAACTTTCGGTCAGTTTCGACATTATTCAGCCTGCGCTTGATAATACACTGCCGGGGGGGTGGTCGCAGGTATTTTATTGGCTTGAGCAGAATCCTATAACTCACAGAGACGCGCTCTATAAGAAAGGCCATTCTTTATTCTTGAATGATGATGAAGATCAAAAGTTTGATGCTCTTATATTTCAAATTGATACAGATATCATAGGTGAACAGGGTTTTGAAACGTTTGTTTCCAGGAGAGGTTTTAAGTGTATTAGGCCAACATGTCCGAGTGATAGAGGAGAGTATGTTCGGGATATAATCAACTTCATTGCAGGCCATGCGTCATTGGATACTGCTTTGCAGTCTAAAGAGGTTCCTATTGCTCTCGTTGAATCTTGCGAGACTTGGATCGTGGCCGCAGCGTCTTCCGATTGTGATGCCGAGAGCCTAACGCCCTCGGAGCTAACAAATCGGTTTGGAGCCGTTATTGACGAGCAGGAAGGCCATCCAATTCGACAGACATATAGTAAGATAAATAAAAAAATGAAAACCAGAAGACGCGTTTGTTCATGTCTTTCTTTAAATACTAGCCCTGCAACAAAAGCCCCCCACTTTGATCAAGCCGTTGATAACATTTGTAAAGTATCCCAGGCTACTTAGTTTTTGACCATAGTGGTTTTACGCCTGACCCTACGTCCACCGATATTTCCCACCCGCCCTCTGCAACCGTTCCTCTAGGGTCTTCGGATGCTCCTCGCTATTCCGGCGCAGGGCTTCGATGTGCTGGTCCATGAAGTCATAAAACTCATCCGGCGGAACATCAGAGATCGCCGCGCGGGTGATGAACAGGCCCAAAAGTTGCTGGTCCAGTTCGCGCATTTTCGTAACCGCCTCATTGGCACCGCCTTTTCGGTTGTTGGATGAGATCTTAAGCTCTGTCGTTATTGTCGTCGTTATGGACGTCGTTTAATGCGGAGCAAGATATGCGTCATGAAGTTATTGTCGGTGTTGAGCGCAGAAGGCGCTGGCGGGATGATGAGAAGCAGGCGATCCTTGAAGAGGTTGGAGTGAACGGGGCGACCGTCACTGATGTGGCCCGTCGTCATGACATCACACGCCAGCATATCTACCAATGGCGCCGGGCACTGCGACGCAAGGGGCTTGAGGCAGGCTCCGACAGGACGGTGTTTCTCCCGTTGCCTCCTCTGACAGGCGACGAGGCCCCTGACGTGCCGGTAGCGACACCAGCACCCGAGGTTGACATCTTCTTGAGGAATGGCCGCCGGTTACGCTGCGCACAGGATTTGCCGACGGCCAGCCTTCACCATCTCATTCGAGCGCTGGAGACGGCATGATTGGTCCCGGAACAGGTGTGCGTGTGTATTTGGCCTGCGGTGTTACGGATATGCGCAAAGGGATCGCTGGCTTGTCAGCTATGGCGCAAGATGTGTTGCGGCAGAAGCCGGCCGGCGGTGCTGTGTTTGCATTCCGTGGACGACGTGGTGACCGGATCAAACTTCTTTATTGGGATGGTCAGGGGTTTTGCCTCTACTACAAAGTGCTGGAGCGTGGCCGCTTCCCGTGGCCAAGCGCCGAAGATGGCGCGTTGCGACTGACCGCCGCGCAGCTTGCAATGCTTTGGGTGAGAGGGCGAACGCCACGGGTTCGAGAGAGCCCTCGAACATAGATTGGCGGCGTCCGAACTGGGGTGCGCCACCTGCGCGGGTCGGGTGAATTTATTGCGGTTTTAACGTAATTTATATGGAGGTTTGGCCTGATTTTTGGTAGTCAGGTGCATGTCCAAACCTGTCGAAAACCTGCCTGATGATCCCTCCGTTTTGAAGGCGATGATTGCTCTTTTGCAGGCAGAAAACGACAAGATGGCGACGACGTTGCGCGTTCACGATCAACTGGTCCAAGCGCTGCGATTGCGGATCGCCAAGTTGCAGAAACTGGCGTTCGGCAAGTCTTCGGAAAAGGTTGAACGCGAGATCGATCAGCTGGAACTGGCACTTGAGGATCTCTTTGTTGCAATGGCTGAAGACGACGATCAGCCCATTGACGAAGGGCAAGACGAACCCGACGACGAAGATGTCTCGCCGGAACCCAAGCTGCGGCGCCGTCCGCGTGTCTCGGCAGAGACACCCCGTGAGCGCCGCGAACTCGATCCCGGCGCCTGTTGCCCGGATTGTGGTGGTGAGCTTCGCATTGTCGGAGAAGATGTCAGCGAACTTCTCGATATGATTGCCGCGCAAATGAAGGTGATCCAAATCGCCCGGATCAAGAAGTCCTGCCGCCGTTGCGAGTGTATGGTGCAAGAACCGGCCCCAAGCCGCCCGATCCCGGGAAGCATGGCCGGGCCGAACCTGCTGGCCCATGTTCTGGTCTCGAAGTTCGATGACCACCTTCCGCTCTATCGCCAGCACGAGACCTTTGCCCGTATGGGGGCAGACATTCCGGAGAGCACGCTTGTCGGCTGGTGTGGGCGCGCCATGCGCACCCTTCAGCCGCTGATCGAGCTGATCGAAGCTGATGTGATGGGCAGTGACCTGTTGCATGCGGATGATACGCCGATCCGGGTGCTGGATCGCTCGAAGAAAGACAAAGGACTTGGGAAGGGCGTGAAGAAAGGCCGGATTTGGACCTATGTCCGGGATCAAAGGCCTTGGGCCGGGGCGTCTCCGCCCGCCGCAACTTATGCCTTTGCTCCGGACTGGAAAGAGGAGCACGTCCATAAGCACCTCTCCGGGACCCGGGGCATCCTTCAGGCCGACGGCTATAAAGGTTATGCCAAACTGTATGAGCCGGAATCTGACGGTTCAAAGCGCCTGCGCGAGGCGGCGTGCTGGGCGCACTGGCGCCGGGACTTCCATGATGAATGGCAGAAGACCAACTCTGCGATTGCCCGCGAAGCCATCGACCGGATTGGCAAGATCTATGACATCGAGCGCGAGATCAACGGGCGGCCCGCAGATGTCCGTCATGCCGCGCGTCAAAAACACAGCGCGCCACAGGTCGAAGCCTTCTTCGCCTGGTCCGAACAGCAACTCTTGCGCCTTCCTGGCAAAAGCAATCTCGCAAAAGCGTTCCGTTATGGCCTGTCTCGGCGGGATGCATTCTGCCTGTTCCTGACGGACGGCCGTGTGGCCATAGACAACAATCCAGCCGAACGCGCCCTGCGCCCGATTGGCATTGGCAGGAAAAACTGGCTATTCGCCGGAGCCGACACGGGCGCCGAGACCCTCGCGCGGGCCATGACCATCATTGAAACCGCCAAGCTGAATGGTCTCGATCCACAAGCCTATCTGGCCGACATTCTCGACCGCATCCACGATCACAAGATCAACCGGCTTGAAGAGTTGTTGCCATGGAATTGGGAGCCGCTTGCCTCGAGCGGCGACACTCAAGCCGCATAAGCCGCGGTATCAATGAGGCAGTTACGACTAAACGGTGGATCTACGCAGAAAAATGGACTTTTGGCTCACCGAATACCTCCCCAATAACTCGACTCTGCGCTATGCGTTCACATAGGGTTGTTAGCAGAAATCGACTCGGGCTCAGGTTGATGGTGTTCGTCAATCAGAATGAATAACTTAGCGCCAAGGAGCAATCGATGCTATTAAAGGTGTAGAGGGCAACGTTTGAATTTTGGTCGCTAAAGGCGCAGGTCAGTTTGGGAACCGCTTCTCGAAATGTTACCTTTCTATGTGACACGCCTAAACTGATCTTATTGGTTCGATCGCTTCTTGGTTCCGACATGGAGTAGAAGTTCTTGGAATAGTCGCGCCAGTCTCGTCCAAGTCCTAAATCCCAGCTAAACCCATTGCGCTCTTGCCGCGAAAACTTGGCCCCCAGAGAGAGTGCGACATATGAATAGCGGTCGTTTTCGACATTTGCATTTGATAGGGTTCCCTCGACAGTAATCCTACCGTAATCAGCTAGCCGCTCGCTGAAGCGCGCTGAGATCGCTTTTGTCACCCCATCCATATAGTTGCGTTCAATGTAATTTCGGTCGTTTAGCTCAAAAGTATACCCATAATTCAGTCCGCTATCATGGAAAAACGACGCTCCATAGTGGAACCGCCACTCGTCATAATCGGGTGAGAGGCTTCGGTCAGCTAGGTCAGAATAGCTCCTCTGAGCATAGCTGAGAGAGACCTGTTTTATCTGACCTGCGGAGAGCCACTCATGCTGAAGCGTGCCCCCAAGACGGGTGTTGTCCAGCTCTTCGATAGACGCAATAGTTTTGTCAAAATCGAGGGAGCCGATGAGGCTGCGTCCATCACGATAAGAGAGAGATGCCCTGGCAGAGGCTCCAACGGAAAAGGATACGCCGTTTTCGGGGTCATCCAATGGAAAAATCAAAAATGTGTCTTCTGAGCTGGCCCTTGTAACATTAGTCGACGGAACCAGAGAGGCGCGTGTGGAGAATGTCACTGGCCGCTCTCTATCCAACAAAGCAATTGCGTGGAGATAGCGGGCTGTACGCTCAGGACTATCGAAATCCTGAAGAGTAAGCCAGCGGAACCTTCGCTGCGCTTTTTCAAGTTCTCCAGCATTCACATCTGCAAGTGCACTTCGAATATGCCCCTGAGCCACCTCTGTGGGCATCGCATTGAGCGTTGTTGTAGAGAAAGATAACGCCGTCACAAGGAGAAGCCTCGGCAGACTATTCTGCCGAGAACCTCGATTTATCCATGTCGACGAAGGGATCATTCGTCCTCATAAACGACATATGTGCCGTCCAAATCGTAGACAGTCGGATCGGTCACGGTGATCTCTTCTCCCTCGACAGTTGTCGTCGTAGAAACCGTTACGTTGCCCTCCAGCAAACCGTCCACTGCCGTCTTGAAACCGTCCGCTGCCGTATTGTCGTCTACTTCATGCACATCCCCGAAAAGATCGAGGAAAATATTATAGGTCGTGCCATCAGCTGTCTTTTGGGATGACTCGCCATTGGCAATAATGTCGGTATTCTCAGGCACTTCACCATCAATTGAGGTAGCTACGGTTTCACCAGGAGCAATTTCAACGCTACCGTCATAATTCAGCGAACCCGAGAGAGGGGCATGTGTGGTTCCGTAATCAATAAACGTATTATAAAGTTCCCCTGTCACAGTCCCCGCGCCGAAATCAGCTTCCATATCCATTTCACCTACAAGTGTAGCTGGAAGCCCCCCTGATTCCGCTTCAAAAACCCCGCTCATTGAGGCGCTATCCTTCGTCGGCACGCCATCAATACGGGTTGTATCACTCATGCCTGCTGCAAAATCGGACGCTGCCTGGGCGCTCTCTTCGTATTGGTTCCAATCAGGCTGCCCTTCTGTCACATTGTTGCCCCCACCTCCGCCTCCGCCGCCGGAAGTACACGCGGACAGGATTAACCCGAGAAGCCCGAGAGAAATGTACTGTATTGGTTTCATGTAATTTTCCCTATTTAAAATTGCCCAACATCATCCACCTATAACCAGCAGGTACTCCAGCAGGCAATCCAGCAGGCATTCAAACTGCAAATACGGTCGACGAAGTGTTGCTGCCATTCCACAATAGGCACTGATCAAACCACATTTTATATTTTCTATGACGCTTTCTTACGTTCAAACTTTGGGCTGACTTTGCTGACAAGTCGAAGCGATTGTGTCTCTGTAAAGGTAACACCCAACGTCGAATGACACTCAAAAATCCTATGTCGATCGCCCCATATATCCCTGAACAAAGCCGTCAGGGATATCATGTTCACATGGGTCAATTCTGAGTGAAAATTTTGCAGCCTAACGGGTTCACGTCTCAGAGAAAATCAAAAAAATCGGTAAGAAGGGCTAATTCTGTTGAAAAACTCTTCCTTGATTGAGTGCCCATTCGCTGATTCAATTCCCTTATGATTGGGGGATTTCGCGATGATGGGATCGAAGCAGGAAGCACAGGCGGCGCTGTTTTATGAGTTTTCGTTGGAAGATCATGTTCCGCAAGATCATCTGCTGCGCTCGATAGATCGGTTCGTTGATCTGAGCGATATCCGCCAGTATCTATCCGAGTTTTACAGCCACACGGGTCGTCCCTCCATCGATTCTGAGTTGTTGATCCGCATGCTGCTGGTAGGCTATTGCTTTGGCATCCGATCTGAACGCCGGCAGTGCGAAGAAGCCCATTTGAACCTCGCGTATCGTTGGTTCTGCCGACTCGATTTATCTGATCCGGTGCCAAATCATTCGACATTTTCCAAGAACCGCCATGGCCGTTTTCGTAAAAGCGCACTACTGCGGCATCTGTTTGAAAAGACCGTTGGCCGGTGCATCGCAGATGGCTTGGTCAGCGGGTAGCGTCTTGCCGCAGATGCCAGTTTGATTGAAGCCGATGCGAACAAGCAGAACTCTACACCGAAGGAAGATTGGGATCGCAGCGCCATTGCCCCAAATAATGCGTCGCGCGCCGTGAAAGAGTATTTGGATGTCCTCGACGATGCCGCTTTTGGCGCAGCATCGAAGGTTGAGCCCAAGTTCACATCTCATTCCGACCCCGCCAGTCAATGGACCGCCGCGCGCAAAGGGCCAGCATTCTTCAGTTATTCGACCAATTACCTGATCGACACCGATCACAGCGTCATCGTGGACGTTGAGGGCACGCGTTCAATCCGGCAGGCTGAAGTCGGGTCTGTGCGCACCATGTTAGAGCGGATCAAGGATCTACATGACATCGACCCTGAGCGACTGATTGCAGACAGTGCCTATGGATCTGGGCCAATGCTTGGTTGGCTCGTTGATCGCAACATCAACCCCCACATTCCCGTGCTAGATAAATCTGGTCGCACAGACGGCACTTGGTCTCGCGCTGACTTTGAATGGGATGCAGAGAACAACCAATACATCTGCCCCGAAGGTGAGCCGTTAAAGCAATTCCGTCGCAACTATTCTGATCCAAATCGAGGACCCACGGGCAAAGGCGTTGCCAAGTATCAAGCATTGAAACACGCCTGCCAAGCGTGCCCCTCAAAAATGAGATGTTGTCCGATTGTGTTGAAAAACTCTGATGCAGCGCGTTGGCCCTAAATTTGGCAGAACAAAATTCTGATTTATTAGAATTTTGACCGTTTCAGCGGGAGAAATCAGATTGCGATGGAACGATTTCCAACTTTTGCGAAATTTGCAGATACAGCAAAGAGTTTTTCAACAGAATCCGCCCTGAACGGATATGCAGATTATACGCACCGAACGACCGCTCAAGGCTTTTAGTGGTGCGCTTGCTCCATGGCGATCTCCAATTCTCGAACCAACTCACCATGTTCGCTTTCCCGAAGCGCGGCTAGTCGTGCGATAGCATTTTCGAGATCGAAGAACGCGTCGATGGATGATTCGCGCAGCGGGTAATAAACCCTGTCACTCATGGCCCAACCGCGAAGGTGATTGAGGATAGCAAGAAAGTCTTCATCGGTAACACTGTTGGTCGCCACCCATTCTCGCGCCGCGGCCTCACCCGATATCTCCCGCCATCCGAACAGGAATCTCGAAACGTTGGGCATTTCAGAGATTTTCTCTTGCACTTCAGTTGATGAAAGCCGCTCTCTTATAATGTCCAAAAGCACATCAAGGAACTCATCGGTGAAGACCCGTTGCCCGGGCTGGCTTGGTCGATCTCCAACCCTACCATGGTCCCACATTTGTTCTCTATAGAAGTCGCCCACAAGCCAGTTCAATGCAGTACCTTTTTCAGCCATCTCTTTAGAGACTTTCTCGAAGGTCTCCTGGTCGACGGTCCTTAATTGAACCAAGCAACGCTCGATCACGCGCACAGCAGTGCTAGTAACGGAAAAGCCAAATCTGCGTGGTTCGTTATCGGTCGCGATCACAGTGTCCATGGAGTCGGACATTGCCAGAACAATCCCTGCAACGGTTTCTTTGTCCAAATTGGAAATGAGGGCGCCGTCGAGTCGGTCAAGAATATGCTCGAACCACGTCCTGCCCGATTGACGAAGACTTCTTGCATATTTTTCAAGATGAACTTTCAACGAGCGCAAATCTGATTTCGCAAACTCAAGGAGTTGGTTGAAATCATCGTCTGGTAACACCGTCTTGGGTCCTGTCAGGGCAAAGTAATAGCGGTAATGAAGAGGGCTTCCGAGTCGCTTGAGTTCAATTGCATCGCCGGCCATCTTGCTCGAAACTTCGGAAAACACTCGTTTCGAGGGGTCCTCGTGTGAGCGAACACCCGGAACGAATTGGCTTAATGCCTGTATCGAGCGCGATGCTCCGATCTCTTCGGATGGTAAGAGTTCCTTAAGGGCTGTGCCCATAGTTTTTCTTGAATCAGTTGTGATCGAACCGTCTCCCGTCATCAATATCGAACGGAAAGACAGATATTCTTCCAGCCACTTATAGAGCTTGAAGTTCGTGGTCTTGATTAGGTGAAGGCGGCAAAAATCTGGGAAATAGACATCATCGGCTACGGAGGGGTAGGTAAACCGAATACTGTTAAGCGCGAGCTTCACTTCTCTCGGTGTGCTCAGCCCCATTCCCTCGCGATCTACGGCTGAAGCCAAATCATCATGGACCTGTCGCGGTTTAGTGCCGCCCCAAGTGCTCGTTTAAGCCACCTTTCGTTCGAAGGCGATAGGGCTTTTCCAGCCCAGTGCTGAATGGCGTCGTCGCGGATTGTAGAAGCCGTTGATGTATTCGAATATCGCCATCTCCGCCTCGCGTCGTATTTCCCAAGGATGTCGCCAGATCAGTTCTGCCTTGATGGTTTTGAAGAAGGTTTCGACGGCGGCGTTGAAGCTCCTATATTCGTCAAGGGGCGATTTGAGCTGTTTTCGGCACACAGAGCTGGCTGTAGATTTCCCGAACGATGTATCGTTTCAAACAACGAATGATCTCACTTTTACTCTTCCCATCTTTTGTGCGTTTCTTGACATAGGCGAGCGTTGGCGCGTGGCTTCGCATCCTGACGATGGCGACACGGTATAGGGCTGCGTTGGCCTGCCGGTTTCCACCCCGGTTCAATCGAAAGCGATGCGTTTTTCCGCTTGATGCTGGGATAGGGCAGACGCCGCATAGCTTTGCAAAAGCGGCTTCAGAACGAATTCGTGTTGGATCATCTCCGACCAAGATCAACATCTCAGCCACCGTCAGTGTCGCGATGCCATGTGACGCCAACAGCTTTGGGGCGCGTTCCCTCACAAGGCGCTCCAATTCCTTGTCGTGTGCAACAATCTCTTCATGCAACCAAAGCCAGCGGCGTGCCAGTGCCCGCATAGCAGCTTTTGCAGACGCCAATGGCGTGTCGATGTCGCCAGGCCGGAAAGCTGCGATGTGACGGATCAAGGCAACCTTTCCTCGGATTTGATCCAAGGTATCTCGCAGGTCGGCGGGTGCGTTGATGATCAATGTTTTTAGCGTGACCATCGCCTGTGAGCGCGATTTGACTGCCGTATCGCGCGCAATTTTCAAATGCCGGATCATCTCTGATGATCCTGTTTGTGTTTTGGGCAGCGCTGTTGCTTGCCCCGACAGAACCGACCGCGCAGCCCCCTCTGCATCCAAGCTATCCGTTTTGCCTTGCGTGTATCGCAGTTGCCGATTTGGGCGCGTGACTTCGATGACATTATGCCCTTGAGCTAGCAAAGATCTGGAAAGGCCTGCGCCATACGAACCAGTTCCTTCGATGCCGAATGCCAGAACATTGCCGAGAGATCGCGACCAACGTTCCAACTCCAAATATCCCTTGGGATTGGTCGGGATAGACAGGGCCGCTAAGCGGGCACCTTGCGTATCGATTGCGACGGCAACATGCGTTGCTTTGTGTGTGTCGATGCCAATAATGATTGGATAAGTAGTCTTCATGATGCCCTCATTGATAAGAATGCCCGGGCACCGATCCGAGGGGACAGGACTGTGAAGGGGCGTTCCCGTCAGGCTCCTATGAAGTCACATCTCGCCCGTTGCCGGGGCGACTTGACGGTCGACACGTCAACGCAATGACACGCAGTCAATCGTAGCATGGGTCAGGCCATCAAGCCGCAATACCATACTCACAATCATAGCAATTACCTTTTCCGCTCATCGATACCTTGAAGCCATGCTGGCGCAGAATCTTCTGATAGTCGTGCGAACAATATTGCGACCCGCGATCCGTGTGGTGAATGCAGCCTTTGGGTGGCCTTCGGAACGCAATGGCCATCTTCAGCGCTCGGATTGCAAGATCCCGCTTCATACGATTGTTGACCGCCCAGCCGATCACCCGCCGAGAATGCAGATCCAGGATCACAGCAAGATACAGCCAACCTTCGCGCGTCCAGATATAGCTGATGTCAGCTGCCCACTTCTGATTTGGTTGATCCGCTGAGAAGTTACGATCCAGCAAGTTCGGGGCGATGTTGAACTTGTGATTGCTGTCAGTTGTGGCCTTATGTTTGCGCGTTCTAACAACAGAGATACCATTCTGACGCAGTGACGAGGGTTCCGCAAATGATCCGGGGGATCATTTGCCCGAGGAACGCGGCCTACGCGGCGATGGCCGATATCCAGACCGATCTCTTTTAGTTCCTCAGTCATACGCGGCCTGCCATAGCTGCCAAGGCTGAGACGAGACTGCTCCTTGATGTGCGCCAGCGCGACCAAATCAGATCGCTGCCTGCGGCTGGCAGGACGGTTGCGGAACGCTCGTAAGCCGCGCGCGCTGACATTCATGACACGGCACATCCGTCCAATGGAAAATGCAAATCGGTGTTCTTCGATGAACCTAAACCTCATGGCTTTTGGCTCGCGAAGAACACCGTGGCCTTTTTTAGAATTTCCCGCTCCTCCTTAAGTATGCGGTTCTCACGCCGAAGCCGCTCATTCTCCTGAGCCAGCCCTAAATCCTCTTTCGACACCACGCCAGTGTCTCGGTGCGTTGTGATCCATTTGTTTAGCGTCGACATGCCCACGCCAAGATCATTCGCAACTTGCTTGCGTGTAAGCCCGCTGGTCAGCGCGATACGCACCGCATCCTTGCGGAATTCGTCCGTCCGTTTCAGTCCCATAGTCAATCTCCTTTGTTGCAGTAAATGCTATCAAAAGGGCGGCATCAAACCGCGACAGGTCCAATCTTTGCGGGACTTCGGAAATATCCTGCGCATCCGTGTGGTCACGATGGAAGAAGAGCCGCGTGTCATGGATATTACCGGTGCGGATATGGCGCGGGTGAGCCATGCCTATGGCACCAACGGGATCATCACCGAAATTGAAATGCCTTTGGCGCCTGCCTATGCGTGGTGCGATGTGTTTCTGGCTTTCGATACGTTCGAAGATGCTATGGCCTGTGCCGATGATGTCGCCCTCGAAGACGGTATCCTTCTGAAACTGGCCTCCGTGTTTGAGGCACCCACGGCACATGCCTATTTCAAACGGGTGCAACCCTATGTCTCGGCAGGCGCCCATTTGGTCGGCCTTATGGTCGCTCCGCAGAGCATGGACGGGTTTCTGGCCTTTCTGGGAGCCAACGCGCCGTCCGCACGTTTGATTTATCGTTCTGACCAGTCCGATTGGGTGCGCAGCCCCGGCCATGTGTTTGAGTATAGCTGGAACCATACCACCCTGCGGGCCTTGAAGGTGGATTCCTCGATCACCTATCTGCAAATCCGCTTTGCTGGTGACGAAAAACGCGCACAGGTCGAGACCATGCGTCGGAAATTCGAAGGAGAGGTCATTACGCATCTCGAAGTCACCCGTGAGCATGGGCGCCCGATCTTCACAGGGCTTTCTATGGTGAAATTCACTTCGGAAGCTCGGCTCGACGAAATTGTCGCCGCCCATGAAGAGATCGGCGCGATGATCTTCAACCCACACCGCTACACGTTGGAAGAGGGCGGGCGCCAATCCACAGATGAGCGCCAGCTGAAATTCAAAGCAGAAGCCGACCCCAAAGGTCTCCTGAACCCGGGCAAGATGATTTCATGGCATGATCCCAATTGGACATATGACGAAATGTATAGCTTTCCTAATACGCAGCGGCAGAAAAGTTCTTAGAAAACATCTGAAATTTAGGGGCTGGGCGTTGATTTCGTGAGGCTGTGTGTTCCTGGAGCGGTCATAGCTGCGACTTCGGGGGACATAGTTAATATGTCTGTTTGTGAAAGTATCTCGTTGATAACCCATTTGATATGGATGCCGTTGTGGTTTTTTCGAGATAGATTGGATTGTTAGGTTATACATACCAGAACAGGTAGGTTACGAAGGTTGCGCTCTTCCGCAACCAAAAATTCACATTATATCAATGCATTAACCGACTCTGGGTGGTTTTCGGCGTTTCTAGCGCATCGCGCTGGAAGCACCGTGGAAGAAAGCGGGACGCGATCTCGCCCTCCTTCTCTCCCTAAATCCCCCGCCCCACCACATTCCGCACCTCTCAAACATTGACAGCGTCGGCCCATGCGGCCATGCAGTGCGCCATGCGTTGTGACTTGCCATATGCACGTTCTGGCCAGGTCATTGGCTTGCTCGGGGGATCGTTTGATCCTGCGCATGAAGGGCATGTGCATATCACCAAGATGGCGCTCAAGCGGTTCAACCTGGATCGGGTCTGGTGGCTGGTCAGCCCCGGCAACCCGTTGAAGGCGCAGGGGCCTGCGGAGATGGGCAAGCGGATGGCGCGGGCGCGTCAGGTCATGGACCACCCGCGGGTCGATGTGACGGATATCGAGGCCCGCACGGGCACGCGCTACACGGCTGCGACCTTGCAGGCGATCCGCAAACTCTATCCCGATGTGCACTTCGTCTGGCTCATGGGCGCGGACAATCTGGCGCAGTTCCATCTGTGGCAGGACTGGCGCAGCATTATGCAGACCACGCCTGTGGGGGTGATTTCTCGTCCCGGCACGCGCGGCGCGGCACGCAATTCCATGGCGGCGCAGAGCTTTGCCCATGCAAAACTCCCGTCGCGTGCATCGCGGCTTTTGGGCCGGTGTGAGGCGCCGTGCTGGTGTTTCATCAATGTGCCAATGTCTGATGCCTCGTCGACGGAAATCCGTGCGCAGGGCGGATGGACGCGGGACTGACCTGAGGCGCCGCGAGCGCACATAGCGGAAAATGCGGGAGGGGGAGCAAAAGCGCGCTTTTCCCGCCTTGCCCAATCGCCTCGCGCAGGATTAACTCGCAGCATGACAAAACATAGGGTTTCTCAGATCAACCGGCGCGGGATGCTGGGGTTGCTGTTGGGCGGCGCGGCGCAGGTCGGGCTCGCGCAATCGGCTCTGGCCGAGGGGCTTGTGGCCTCACCCTTGCCGAAACCGCGTCCGGCAGATCTCTACCGGAAGTCCATCCCCTCCGCCGAGGCGCTGATCGAGGCGTCCAAACTGTCGGGTCAGGTGAGTTTCGCCGTGGCCGATACTGCGACAGGGAAGATCTACGAGTCTCACACACCGCTCTTGCGCCTGCCGCCGGCCTCTGTGGCCAAGACCGTGACCAGCCTCTATGCGCTGGAGCACCTCGGGGCAGAGTATCGTTTCACAACCCGCGTTCTGCGCAGCGGGCCGGTGGTGAATGGTGTGGTGCAGGGCGATCTGATCCTTGTCGGCGGGGGTGATCCGACGCTGGACACCGATGGTCTGGCGACGCTGGCGGGCAAGCTGGTGGTGCAGGGCATCACGGGGGTCAGCGGGCGCTTGCTGATTGATGACACGGCCCTGCCACGAATCGCACAGATCGACACGGAGCAGACCGAATATGCGGGCTATAATCCGACGGTCTCCGGCCTGAACCTCAATTACAACCGCGTGCATTTCGAATGGAAACGGCAGGGCGAGGGTTACAGCCTCAAGATGGACGCCCGCGCAGAGCGCTTCGCGCCGGATGTGCAGGTCGCACGGGTGAAGGTGGCGGCGCGCAACCTGCCGGTTTTCGACCATGTCGCAGGGCAGGGGCGCGATGAATGGACCGTGGCGCAAAGTGCTTTGGGTAACGGCGGGGCGCGGTGGCTACCTGTGCGTCTGCCCGGCCTCTATGCGGCGGAAGTGTTTCAGGCGGTGGCGCGTGCGCAGGGGCTGCGCCTGCCGCAGGGACAGCGCAAATCCGGCGCTGGGGAAGAAGTCGCACGGATCGAGAGCGCCCCTTTGAGCGTGATTGTGCGCGATATGTTGAAATATTCGACCAACCTGACCGCAGAGGTGCTTGGGTTGACGACCAGCCGTGCGCGGGGCGTGGCGGCGGGCTCGCTTGCGGCATCGGCGGCGTCAATGAGCGACTGGGCGCGGCGGAGGTTCGGGATGCGCCATATCGCGCTGGTGGATCACTCGGGGCTCGGCAGCGCGTCGGAGGTTACAGCGGTGGACATGGTGCATATGCTCGGAGCCGCGGGCGTGGAGGCCACGCTTGCGCCGCTGATGAAACCGGTTCTCCTGCGAGACGGGCAGGGGAATGTGGTTAAAAACCATCCGGTTAGTGTTCATGCCAAGACCGGCACACTGGATTTCGTGTCCGGTCTGGCGGGCTATGTCGATGCACCGGGCGGGCAGCGCATGGCATTTGCCACCTTTGCCGCAGACCTGCCGAAACGGCGTGCGGCGAAAGCGGCGGGTGTGGCCGAACGTCCGCAAGGGGCGCGGACCTTCAACACACGGGCAAAGAAGCTGCAACAGGCGCTGATCGAACGCTGGGCCGGTGTCTACGGTTAAAGCGTTTCTCAAAAAACTTGAGGCACTCAATTTTTGAGAAACGCAGCAACATCAATGCCGTGTGGGAACGTTTTTCGCTCAATCCGATTCAGATGAAACGAAAAACGCTTTAAGCCCCGTTTTCCGTCTGATGGAGCAGCATATAGCGTGCCCGTGCGCCTCGCTCGATGGCGGCGGCATGGAGCCGGTCGATGTTGAGTTCGTAGCGAATCTCTTCGAGTAGGCGCAGCTCTGCCTCGTAAGTGTGCCCGTCAGCCGCCGCCACATCACAAGCCAGCGCATAGGCAGTTTCATTCAGGTAATCGGGCAGGTTGTCGCGGATCAGGCCGAACAATGCGTCCAGCCCGTCCTCTTCGGAAAACAGATCGAAAACGGTGGAGGAGACCAGTTTGATCCGGTCGGGGTCGTATTCTCCAAAGATCGGCAAATGGTTGACGATATTCTCGATCGTGACCAGTTCGGCGGTTCGAATATTCTCGTCGGACATGGATTGTGCGATCATGACGGCAACGAGACAGTCCTGCGGATTCAGGGAATGTGGAATATCGTTCATTTTATTGGCTCCTCATGGGGCGTGTGCGGTCAAACAATATTGACGGAAGCGGGGGGGTTCAATAGGAGTTGCGCCTTGCGGGAGCGACCCGCGTGAGAAAAGGATTGCGAACCATGACGGACCTGCGTGAAGCCGGTATGAGCTCTAAAGCCTGGCCTTTTGATGAGGCGAGGAAGGTACTCAAACGTTATGAGGCATCCAAGAAGAAGGGCGCGGCGAAGGATTACGTGCTGTTCGAGACGGGCTATGGCCCTTCGGGGCTGCCGCATATCGGGACATTTGGCGAGGTGTTGCGCACCACGATGATCCGGCGCGCTTTCGAGGTGATCTCGGATGTGCCGACGCGGCTCATCTGTTTCTCCGACGATATGGACGGGATGCGCAAGGTGCCGTCCAACGTGCCCAATCAGGAGATGCTCAAGGAGAATGCGCAAAAGCCGCTGACCTCCGTGCCGGATCCGTTTGGCGAGTTCGAGAGCTTCGGCCACCACAACAACGCCATGCTGCGCCGGTTCCTCGACACGTTCGGCTTTGAATACGAATTCTATTCGGCGACCGAGTTCTACAAATCCGGCCAGTTCGATGAGGTGCTCAAACGCGCCGTGGACAAATATGACGAGGTGATGAAAGTCATGCTCAAATCGCTGCGTGAGGAACGCGCGGCGACCTATTCGATCTTCCTGCCGATCCACCCTGAAACCGGCCGCGTGCTCTATGTGCCGATGAAAGAGGTGAACAAGGACGATTACACCATCACCTTTGACGACGAAGACGGCCGCGAATGGACCCTGCCTGTCACCGGCGGTCATGTGAAACTGCAATGGAAACCCGACTTCGGCGCACGCTGGGCGGCGCTGGGTGTCGATTTCGAGATGTATGGCAAGGACCACTCGACCAACACGCCGATCTATGACCGGATTTGCGAAATCCTCGGCGGCAAAAAGCCGGAGCATTTCTCCTACGAGCTGTTCCTTGACGCCAACGGTCAGAAAATCTCCAAATCCTCCGGCAACGGGCTGTCGATTGACGAATGGCTGACCTATGCCTCGACGGAGAGCCTGTCCTATTTCATGTATCAGAAGCCGAAAACGGCGAAGCGGATGCATTTCGACGTGATCCCGCGGGCGATGGATGAATATCACCAGCAGTTGCGTGCCTATCCGACACAGGATGCGGCCAAGCAGGTGGCAAATCCGGTGTTCCACATCCACGGCAAGGATGTGCCCGCCTCCGATATGGTGGTGCCCTTCACCATGCTGCTCAACCTCGCCTCCGTGGCCGGTGCCGAAGAAAAAGCGCATCTGTGGAAGTTCCTGCAACGCTACGCGCCGGAGGCCACACCCGAGAGCCATCCGCAAACGGATGCCGCCGTGGGATATGCGCTGCGCTACTACAATGACTTCGTGAAGCCCGAGAAAACCTTCCGCGCACCGACTGACGCCGAGCGTGCCGCGATGGAAGACCTCAAAGCGGCCTTCGGGTCTGCCGAGGTGGCGCTGGACATGATCGCCAAGAAAAACGCAGCGATGGGCAATGATGATCCTCTGCCGGAGGCGGATTTCACCGACGGGGATTTCCTGCAAAGCATCGTCTTTGCGGTTGGCAAGAACCACGGCTTCGAAAACCTGCGCGACTGGTTCAAGGCGCTCTACGAAGTGCTTCTGGGCCAAAGCCAAGGCCCGCGCTTCGGCTCCTTCGCAGCACTCTACGGTGTCAACGAGACCATCGCCCTGCTCGATAAAGGGTTGAACGGCGAGTTGTCGTAACCTCTGATCGTGCGGCTCTAACAATTGAAAGGCTGCCCCTCGCGGGGCGGCCTTTTTTGTTGGTGTTTGCATTCTGTCTTGGGATAAAAACGTTGGAAATTCATTTTTAAACAGTAGAAATCATCCTTTTACATGAGAATATTAGATAGTTTATAAGCTTTATTGTCGTCATTAGATAATTTGATTTTGTATCTTTCTATGAGAGGGGGAATAGATGGCTGATTTTGTTTTTGAAGTTTTTGTTCCGAATGGAACTCCTACCCATACCTATGTAACGAGAGCGGAGCAAAAGAACGAAGAAAAGCTCTCTGCTGGTCTTGATATGCCGAAAATGGTAATTTCCATTTCAGGACCGTCCAAGACTGGTAAAACAGCTCTTGTTGACACACTTATAACAGTAAACCGGATTATTCCGATTTCCGGCCAATCGCTTCGTTCGGCACAAGAACTTTGGCAATCTGTTATGCGATGGATTGGAGGCCCGGAAGAAGTTGAGAAAATTAGAGCGCGCGTATTGAAGGCGGGAGCAGCAGGAAGTCTTAGTGCTGAAAAAGGGGTTATTTTCGCCAAGGGCAAGCTTGAGGGTGAGGTAAATGGCGGCATTGAAATCGGTGCAGTAACTTCAGAAAAGTATGGGGTTGAATTCTTCGAGGCTGTAGTGAGGGAGCTCGGAGAAAGCGAGTTTGTCGTGTTTCTGGATGACTTCCATTATATTTCTAAAGAGGCCCAGATAGACATTGCTAAATCCATTAAGGCGATCTCCGAACGAGGAGTTCGTATTTGTATTGCTTCTGTGCCTCACAAATCAGATGATATGGTTCGCGCTAATGACGAATTGACAGGGCGTATCGTTTCAATCCTGTTTGACTATTGGACTGTTCAAGAGTTGGAAGTTATTGCTAAGAATGGATTTGCGGCTCTTGGCGTTGATATTGCACCTACAGTGATCAACCGACTCGCAACAGACGCTCTTGGATCACCCCAGTTAATGCAGTCATTGTGTTTAAATTTATGTCTTGAGAAGGGTATTCGAAATAAGCAGGTGTTGAAAAGCCGAACGGAAGTTTCTGAAGCGGAATATTGTACTGTACTCGAGCGTACATCGCTTCAAACAGATTACTCGAGGACGGTGGAGAAACTTCATACAGGCGCTAAAGAGCGCGGAACACAAAGAAAAGAGTTTACATTTTCTGATGGGTCGGTGGGCGATGTGTACCGCGCTATTCTTTTGGCTATTATCGAAAACCCTCCACGGTTAAGTTTCGATTACGATGAAATCATGAGTCGGATTAAGGGGATTTGTACGAACGAGTCTCCCGTGGGATCCAGTGTTCAACTTGCGCTTAAACAAATGGATGGGATCGCAAAAGACCTCAGTAGAGAGACGCCAGTCCTAGAGTGGGACGATGATAAATTAGAGATCACCAATCCTTATTTTATGTTCTACCTTCGGTCTTCACAGAAGGTTGCACAGATACACGAAAGCAAGTCTGGAATGGTATGAATTGTTTGGGTTTGTTATTAGAAATCCATTGCGCTTCTGTGCTATTCTAACACTGTACGCCTTTCCATTCATTTCAATAGGCTGCCCTTCGCGGGGCGGCCTTTTTCTATGTCTCCTTCCCTCTTTCGGCTGATCCCCCGTTGCGCTGTGACCGGTTCGGGCGTGCGGCGGGTTAAGCGGGGGGTGATCCTGTTCATGTAGACCTTTTGCCGTCTCGGGGCTGCGCGCTTCGAGGGGTGATGACGTGTGATCCCGACGGGGTTTGGCCGGAGGTGTTGTGCTTCGGGTCAGGACCGTCCGGCAGATCGGTGCGTGTGGAATTGATGGATTGAAAGGGGTTCGGATGAACAAGGCCATTACTGAAGGGCTGGCGCTGATGCCGCCGGCGTTTGCGAGCGGGTTGGATCAGTGGTCCAGCGAGGACGGAACTCCGGGGTCGGCCCCCTATGACGGGGCTGCGAATGCCGCGCTGGTCACGGCGGATGCCGATTTCGGGGACTGTCTGGAACTGGTCAAGACCGAGATGGTGACAAAGCTGCGCTACATGGGGGAGACTCCGTTGCGACCGGGCATGTATCTGCGGATCAAGGCGCGGATCAAGGCGGTCTCCGGCAACCTTCCCTCCGTGCGGATTGCGGGCTGGGCGGGGGACGTTGCCCTGTCGCATGTCTCCGGCGTGACCGAAACGGGCAGCGAGGTCGCGCTGACGCAATATGGCGAGGTGGTCGAGGTCTCGGCCATTGTCGGCTCCGGCGCGCGCAGCGGTGTGGACATGCCGTGGGGGCTGGATGCGGTCTACGGGCATTTCGGACTTGATCTGACCGGCGCGAACGGGGGCACGGTGCGGATAGACGATATCGAGATCGAAGATGTCTCCGCGTGGTTCCTGAGCGACAGTTCCGGCATGATTGACGTGCGCGATTACGGCGCTGTAGGCGATGGCATGACCGATTGTCAGGCCGCATTCAACGCCGCCAATGCCGCCGCCGCAGGGCGCAAAATCCTTGTGCCCGAAGGGGAGTATTACCTCAGCGGCACGGTGTCCTTCACGGAAGAAGTGGTTTTCGACGGCACGGTATTGATGCCGCAGGAGGCGCGTCTTGTCCTGCGCCATGACTTCCATCTGAACGCCTATATCGATGCCTTCGGGGACGAGGTCGAAGGCTTCAAACGCGCCATTCAGGCGATGTTCTACTATACGGATCACGACAGTCTCGACATGCGCGGCCGCCGGATCGAGCTATACGCACCGCTGGATATTGCCGAGATTTCGGGGGCCGACACGCTCGAAGTGCGCCGCGTGATCCGCAATGGCCAGATCAATGTGCAAAGCTCACCCGACTGGGACACGGAGGAGGTCATCTCTCAGGCCAGCTACAGCGCGGCCAATCCCCGCACGCTGACCAATGTCAGCAATATCGCCAATATCAAGGTCGGCAGCCTCGTCACCGGCACCGGTGTCGGGCGGGAGGTCTATGTCAAATCCGTCAATGTCGGCAACCAGTCCCTGACCCTGAACCATCCGCTCTACGGGCCGAATGCGACCCAGAGCTACACGTTCACGCGGTTCAAATATGTGTTCGACTTTTCGGGCCTCTCGAAACTGTCGCAGTTCCAGTTGTTCGATGTGGAGCTGCTGTGCAACGGTCGGGCCTCGGGGGTGATGCTTGCACCGGGCGGGAACAATTTCCACCTGCGCGACTGCCACATCAAATCCCCGCTGAACCGCGGCGTGACCTCGATCGGGGGCGGCTGTCAGGACTTGCATATCGACCGCTGCGCCTTTGTCTCCAACGAGCAATCCCTGCGCGCCGAGGATCGTCAGTCCGTCGCCTTCAACGTCAATGCCAATGACGCCAAAATCCGCGACAGCCGGTTCCAGCGTTTCGGGCACACGGGCGTAGTCTATGGCAACGGTCATATGTTTGTCGGCAACCACTGGTTTCAGGGCGATGACTTCCCCGACAGTCCGCGCAAGGCGGGGCTGGTCTTCACCTATCCCAATATGAAATCCGTCATCACCGGAAATTACATCGACAATTCCTTCATCGAGATGACCAACGAACACGATGCCACGCCGGATTTTGCCGCGGAATATTCCTTTGGCGGGCTGACCATCACGGGCAATATTTTCACAGTCAACGACAGCGCCAGCGCGTTTTCATGGATCGTGGTCAAGCCCTATGGGGCGGGTCATTTCCTGCAAGGGCTCGCCGTGCAGAACAACACATTCAAATCGCTCAACGGCTTTATCGAACGTGTGGAGCGGGTGGATACGACATTTGCTGATCTGGAGTATAATTCCTCGCGCAATGTCACCTTCGAGGGCAATTCCTTCAACGGGGTGAGCCAGAACACGATCAATCCGGTGTCGCTGGAGTTCACCCAGAACACGGCCTCGACCTCTTGGGTGCTCGACCCGTCGGGCTATCTGCCCTTTGGCGGCTGGGCGCGTGTGGTGGAAAGCGTGGTTTTTCGCAACGCGCTGACAGATGCCAGCGACAACGCGGTGTTCACAACACCCTATGCCACGGTGAATTATGGTGCTGACAGCAACCAGATTTTGCTGAGCTTCGAGGAGGCGGTGAAAGGCACGGTCCATCTTGTGACCCGCATGGACCGTCCGATCTGAGACCGCCCGACCTGACCGGTGCGCGATAATTGTGATGGACTGGGAGAAACCGGATGGCGAAGGCTGTCCGGTTTTTCAGCTTACTCGTGTAGATCATCCGCAGTCAGGCGATAGGCCTTGCCGAAGCCACCGTTGAGGTCAGCCCCGAGCGGCGTCAGCGACACAAAGGAAAAATCCGGAAAATCGACGTAGAGCGCCGATTTCGGGTGATGGGCGAGCCATGCGTCCCGATGGGCTTGGTGCAGGGCGCTGTCGCGGGCCACGAAACTGGGTTCTGCCTGCACCGACAGGCGCGGAAAGGCCAGTGGGTCGCCCTTCGCAGGCGCTTCGCCCAAGAGCAGCCCGACACGCGTGTTCTCGCGCAGGCCTCGGGTATGGGCCGCAAGATCGGAGACCAGCGTCAGCCATGTCCCTTGCGCGCCAAGACCAAAGCTGATGCGCGTCACCATCGGCGCGCCGCTGTCAGGGTCTACCACGGCCAAAGCCGCGATCCGCGCCTCTTCGATCAGGCTGCGGGCCAAATGCCTTGCGTCATCGTCGGTCGGGCGGATGGGGGAGGGGCTGTCTTTACTCATGGCGGCAGGTTACTGCGCCGCGCATCTGATTTCCAGAGTAAAACGATAAGGATTGGCGCGGCGTTTTGAAACAGACCCTCCCCAACCTTTTCGCGTTGCGCGTGATCCGTGTTATGCTCGCGACATCCCCTGTCTGCGCCGTTTTTCAGGGCGGCGTGATTGAGGGGGCAAAGCAGGATTTTGGGAGGAAACCATGCCAGTCATTAAAATAGGCCAGCCATGTCAAACCGTTCTGACCACATTCGAGACCACACCCGGCTCGGCGCATGACCTCATGGAGGCGTTGCAGTCGGCCTATGCGGAGGTGATCTCGAAACAGCCGGGGTTTATCTCGGCGGCGCTGCATATCAACGACGCCCAGACACGGATCGCCAACTATTCGCAATGGCAAAAGCGCGAGGATTTTCAGGCCATGCTGCGCACCGAAGAAATGCGCAAACGCAACCGCGTGATCAACGGCATGTGCAAATCCTTCGAGCCGGTGATGTATGACGTGGAGGGCGTGTATTGAGGGGGTAGACGGTGAATTTGTCGCGCGATGTCGCGCATGACCCTAGGGGTGGGGGCGTGAAACGCGCCCTCCCCTGGGGGGAGGGTCAGGCGCGTGCCCAAATCAGGGATTTGGGCATTCTCTTTGGAGCCAAGGTTGAATTAGATCGTTTGAAGCGGAGAGACTTGTCTCACCGGCTTTAGTTCCCCTATGGTGCGGATATTGATATTGCGTCGGAGAATATTTCCAAGTGTTTGAAGAGATTATGGGAGAGCCTTGGGTTCAGGTTGCGCTCCCCTACTGGCCGTATCTGGTCGGTGTCGCTGTTGTCTTTCTGGTTATTGTTGCGCTCAAGCGCCTGTTTCGGAAGCGGACGACTTTTGTCATTCTTGATGGGTCAAACGTTATGTATTGGCATAATGGAACCCCGAAGCTGAAAACTGTTCGGCTGGCTGTCGAGGAGGCCATCACAAAGGGGTATGTGCCGGTTGTCTGGTTCGACGCGAACGTGGGATATCTGGTGTCGGATAAATATATGGGGCCGGGCCGGTTGGCGAATGAACTCGGGCTGTCGGCCAAACAGGTTCTGGTGTCCCCGCGCGGGACGCCTGCCGATCCACTTATTCTTCAAATGGCAAAATTCGATAATATCCGGATTATCACGAATGATCGCTATCGTGACTGGGAGGATGACTTCGAAATCCTGCGCCAGCATGACCTTCTTGTGCGCGGACATTGGTCACGCGGGCGGGTGCATTTGAAAGGTTTGCCGGCACTGGGTTGAATGTGTGAAGCGGAGGGGGAGCAGTTACGCTCCCGTTCTCGGGGTGAGGCTACGGCTTACCAAACAGCATTCGCAATGGACGATATAAGTCTTGGAGATTTGGATGCTATTGCTCTGATTTTTCGTGCGATCGCGGTGTTAAGTTTCCTTACCTGATTGTCGTCGAGATCAAGAACTGGTTCAGAAATTGAATGGGCAAATCCGACAGCAACCGTTGGTGAGAGAGTTGTCCACAGTTCTACGCCATGATCTCCTAAGGTTTGTAAGGGATAATTTTCAAATCGAATGACAGGGTGTGAGCCAACAATGAATTGTTTTTGGGGACGTAGCGGTCGCGCAACAGCGATTGACATGCTGTTTAATTTTTCCAGAACTCCTATCGATTGGCGACTGAAATTTACTACGCGGCTATTTGCTGCGAGCCTTTGTTGATATTTTTTGGACGAAAACTTCTGTCTTTCTGTTTTCGTTAGTGGCCGCACATTTTTCTCTAACTCCAGAATTGAATTCGGATGAAAGGTTTTCTCGGTCACTTCTTTGACAATGGGTTCGATGAAGTCCGGGCTTCGCTTCATGTGGTTATAGAAGAATTGAACAAACCTCATGCGTTCCGCGTCGGTCAGTTGAACGGGCTGTTTTGATGCGATTGCTGCCTCAAATCTACTGAGCCAGAATGGCACATAGTTGTCGAAATTTTCTCCAAAGAACCGCTCTAAGGTGTCATCTTTGGTGCCGTCATCGCGCTGGTAGCTGTTGAAATGGCGTCTGCGAAAAATACTGCCGATATTTCTGTCTTCAGGTTCGCAGGGAAAACGATCTTGTGAGAGATACCAAGTGGTTTCATTTTGAAAGCAGAAATTCCTCAGTATGCCTTGGGGGACATAATGGTGATTTTTTGATAGTTGAGACATTCCTTCCTCACCTCTTCTTCCCCCTCCCAGCCTTGCCTCCCCGCATCCCTGCGCGGCCTGCGGTTGAGCGGCCGCTCTTTTCCTTCGCATCGGCCACGGCGTCTTGCACGGCCGATTGCCGCGCCATCGGGTCGTCGTGCAGGACAAGGTCCACGGTTTCCAGACGTTTGATCTCGTCGCGCAGCCGTGCGGCTTCTTCGAATTCCAGATTCTCGGCGGCAACGCGCATGTCGGTTTTCAGACCCTCCAGCACGGCTTGCAGGTTCTGTCCCGCCGCCGGCGTGTCGATGGTGGCGGTGACGCGGTTCATGTCGACGTCGCCCTCGTAGAGACCGGCCAGAATGTCGTCGACGTTCTTCTTGACGGTCTGCGGCGTGATGCCGTGTTCCTCGTTATAGGCCATCTGTTTGGCGCGGCGGCGGTTGGTTTCGTCCATCGCGCGTTGCATGGAGCCGGTGATCTTGTCTGCATAGAGGATCACCCGCCCGTCCGCATTTCTTGCGGCCCGACCGATGGTCTGGATGAGCGAGGTTTCCGAGCGCAGGAAGCCCTCCTTGTCGGCGTCCAGAATGGCGACCAGCCCGCATTCGGGGATGTCGAGCCCCTCGCGCAAGAGGTTGATCCCGATCAGCACGTCAAAGGCACCGAGGCGCAGGTCGCGCAGGATCTCGATCCGTTCGATCGTGTCGATGTCCGAATGCATATAGCGCACCCGCACGCCCTGCTCGTGGAGATACTCGGTCAGGTCTTCGGCCATGCGTTTGGTCAGCGTGGTGACGAGGATGCGGCGACCCAGTTCGGCCATGCGTTTGGCCTCGTCGAGCAGGTCGTCCACCTGCGTGCCCACCGGACGGATTTCCACCACAGGGTCCAAAAGCCCCGTGGGCCGGATGATCTGTTCGACAAAGACCCCGCCGGATTGCTCCAGTTCCCAGTCTTTCGGCGTGGCGGAGACAAAGACCGATTGCGGGCGCATCGCGTCCCATTCCTCGAATTTGAGCGGCCGGTTGTCCATACAGGAGGGCAGGCGGAAACCATGCTCCGCCAGCGTCGACTTGCGTCGGAAGTCCCCCCGATACATGCCGCCAATCTGCGGCACGGAGACGTGGGATTCGTCGGCAAAGACGATGGCATTGTCGGGGATGAATTCAAACAGCGTGGGCGGCGGCTCGCCCGGAGCGCGGCCCGTGAGATAGCGCGAATAGTTTTCGATCCCGTTGCAAAAGCCCGAAGCCTCCAGCATCTCCAGATCGAAATTCGTGCGCTGCTCCAGCCGTTGCGCTTCGAGCAGTTTGCCCTCATCCGTGAACCGTGTGAGCTGCTGTTTCAACTCCGCCTTGATGCCGTTGATCGCCTGTTTGATCGTCGGTTTCGGCGTGACATAGTGGGAGTTGGCATAGACGCGCACATGTTCCAGCGTGTCGGTCTTTTTGCCGGTGAGCGGGTCGAACTCGGTGATGCTCTCAAGCTCCTCGCCAAAGAACGAGAGTTTCCACGCGCGGTCCTCCATGTGGGCGGGCCAGATTTCCACACTGTCCCCACGCACCCGAAACGAGCCGCGATCAAAGGCCGTGTCGTTGCGCCGGTATTGCAATTCGACGAGATCGCTCATGAGCTGGCGCTGGTCGTATTCCTGCCCCATCATCAGATCAATCGTCATCGCCATGTAGAGTTCCGGCGAGCCGAGACCGTAGATGCACGACACCGAGGCCACGATGATCACATCGTCGCGTTCGAGAAGCGAGCGCGTGGCCGCGTGGCGCATCCGGTCAATCTGTTCGTTGATCTGGCTTTCTTTCTCGATAAACGTGTCCGACCGCGCGACATAGGCTTCGGGCTGGTAGTAGTCATAATAGGAGACGAAATATTCGACGGCATTTTCGGGGAAGAAGCCTTTGAACTCTCCATATAGCTGGGCGGCCAGCGTTTTGTTCGGCGCGAGGATGATGGCCGGACGCTGGGTCCGTTCGATCACCTTGGCCATTGTAAAGGTCTTGCCCGTGCCGGTGGCCCCTAAGAGCACTTGATTGTGCTCTCCGGCTTCGATGGCGTCCGACAATTCCCTGATCGCGACCGGCTGATCCCCTGCGGGTTCGAAGGTGCTGTGCATGACAAAGCGTTTGCCGCCTTCGAGCTTCGGGCGTCTCTTCGCCTCCTTGGGCGGGTCGGTCATCTTCAGCGGGTCCATAGGCGCTCCTTGTGCTGTCGCAGGCGGCGGGCAGGGTGCTCTAACAAATGATCCCTTTTTGTTCGCCTTTCAAGCCTTGGACGGCATCGAAATGCGATTGCGCGGGGCAGGGGCGCCAAGATGCGGAAATGTGAGGGAAAGACGCGGGTATTTCAGCCCTAAGAAGATGGAGAGATTCAGCAGCACAACTTTAACGGTATTTAATTCTTGCATAACACAAGCTTTCGCGCCTAGTCTGATCCTACAAGCAGCAAACGAAACTGTTCCGGCCGGAAGTGCACAAAGTCCCCCCTCACTCCCCTCGCATCCGGTCGGACAGTCCCCTGATCTCCCTGTGACATCCTGATAGCCCCGCTCCGGCGGGGTCTTTTTTGTCGGGCGCTGGGCGGTCTTCGGTGCGAAAGGCTTGAAACGGCCTGCGGAAACGGGGATAAGCGGGGCAAGGAACAAAGGAGTCTCCTGATGCGCGCTCGTATCTATCAACCCGCCCGCAACGCGATGCAGTCCGGCCAAGGCAAAACCAAACACTGGTTGCTCGATTTCGCCCCTGCCTCCAGCCGCGATATCGACCCGCTGATGGGCTGGACCTCGTCCAAAGACACCCAGACGCAGGTGCGGCTGAAATTCGACAGCAAGGAACATGCCATCGCCTATGCCGAAGAGCACGGGATCGATTATGTCGTGCAAGAGCCCCACAAACGCAGCCACAACATCCGCCCTGCAGGCTATGGCGAGAATTTCTCCACCAACCGGCGGATGCCCTGGACGCATTGAGGCCAAGCCACTCAACCTGTCGTCTGCCGGCTTGCAATAAAGGCCTGTGAAGTCTATACGCCCCCGGTGGACTCGTCTGTCCATGAGAATCAACATTTATACGCCGCGTTTGCCCGCTCCGTCGCTGGAGGGCATATCCGGCAAGGAGAAGCGACATGAAATTGCATGAACTGCGCGACAACGAAGGCGCAACAAAGAAACGTATGCGCGTTGGCCGTGGCCCGGGTTCGGGCAAAGGTAAAATGGGTGGCCGTGGTATCAAAGGTCAGAAATCCCGTTCCGGTGTAGCGATCAAAGGCTACGAAGGCGGGCAGATGCCCCTCTACCAACGTCTTCCGAAGCGCGGCTTCAACAAGCCGAACGCCAAGAAATACGCGGTTGTGAACCTCGGCCTGATCGAGAAATTCATCGAAGCTGGCAAGCTCGACGCGGCCAACGTGACCGAAGACACGCTTGTGGCGTCCGGTCTGGTGCGTCGCAAGCTCGACGGCATCCGTGTTCTGGCGAAAGGCGAGGTCAAATCCAAACTGACCATCTCCGTCACCGGCGCATCGAAATCCGCGATTGAAGCTGTTGAAAAAGCCGGCGGCTCGCTCACTGTGGTCGCAAAGGCCGAAGCGGCAGCCGAATAAGACTTGTGACGAGGGGCGCGGCCCCTTACATCAGGTTTGAGTTTTCCAAGCGCCGCCCCCCGGAAAGCCGGACGGGCGGCGCTGACGTGAATAGAGAGACCATATGGCATCCGCAGCAGAACAAATGGCAGCGAACCTCGACTGGGGCACCCTCGGGAAAGCCAAAGAGCTTCGTCAGCGTATCATTTTCACCGTCGGTCTTTTGATCGTATACCGTCTCGGCACCTATATTCCGGTGCCCGGCATTGACGGCAATGCGCTCAAGGACTTCATGGATCAGGCAGCTTCCGGCATCGGGGGCATCCTGTCGATGTTCACCGGCGGCGCATTGGGGCGGATGGGTATTTTTGCCCTCGGCATCATGCCTTACATCTCCGCCTCCATCATCGTGCAGCTTCTGACCTCGATGGTGCCTTCGCTTGAGAATCTCAAGAAAGAGGGTGAAGCGGGTCGTAAGAAGATCAACCAGTATACGCGCTTCGGCACGGTCGCTCTGGCGCTGTTCCAGGCCTATGGTCTCGCGGCTTCTCTGGAGGCAGGCAACCTTGCCCATGATCCGGGCTGGTATTTCCGCGCCGGTGTGGTCATCACGCTGGTGGGCGGCACCATGTTCCTGATGTGGCTCGGTGAACAGATCACCAACCGCGGCATCGGCAACGGCATCTCGCTGATCATCTTCGTCGGTATCGTCGCCGAGATTCCGGGCGCTCTGGCCCAGTTCTTTGCCTCGGGTCGTTCCGGTGCGATCTCTCCGGCGGTGACGCTGATCGTCCTTGTGATGATCGTGGCGGTGATTGCCTTTGTGGTCTTTATGGAACGCGCGCTGCGCAAGGTGCATATCCAGTATCCGCGCCGCCAGCAGGGCATGAAGATCTATGATGCGCAATCCTCGCACCTGCCGATCAAGGTGAACCCGGCGGGCGTGATCCCGGCGATCTTCGCCTCGTCGCTTCTGTTGCTGCCGACCACCATCGCGACCTTCTCCGGTCAGGCCGATGTCGGTCCGGTCATGTCCACGATCCTTGCCTATTTCGGGCCGGGTCAACCGCTTTACTTTGTGTTCTTCACGGCGATGATCGTCTTTTTCGCCTATTTCTACACCGCCAACGTTGCCTTCAAAACGGAAGACGTGGCCAAGAACCTGAAGAACCAGAACGGTTTCATTCCCGGCATCCGTCCGGGGAAGAAGACCGAGGAGCATCTCGATTATATCGTTGCACGTCTCCTCGTTATCGGGTCCGCCTATCTGGCCGCAGTCTGTCTGTTGCCGGAAATCCTGCGGAGCCAGTTTGCCATTCCCTTCTATTTTGGCGGGACTTCGGTGCTGATTGTGGTATCTGTTACGATGGACACCATTCAGCAAGTTCAGTCTCACCTGCTGGCACACCAGTATGAGGGGCTGATCGAGAAATCTCAGCTGCGTGGGAGGAAGCGTAGCAAAAGAGGGACAGCAAGACGATGAATATTATTCTGCTTGGACCGCCGGGCGCGGGCAAGGGAACTCAAGCGCAACGCCTCGTGGAGGAGCGTGGCATGGTGCAACTTTCCACCGGTGACATGCTGCGTGCAGCACGGACGTCCGGCACGGACATGGGCAAAAAGGTCGCTGCCGTAATGGATGCGGGCGAACTCGTCACCGACGAGATCGTGATCGGCCTGATTGAAGAGAAGCTCAAAGACGGCAACGCCGCCGGTTTCATCTTCGACGGTTTCCCGCGCACTCTGGCGCAGGCTGACGCGCTCAACGAGCTTCTCTCCCGCAACGGGGTGCAGCTCGACGCCGTGGTTCAGCTTGAGGTCGATGACGACACTCTGGTCAAACGCATCGTCAACCGCGCTGCCGAGGCTGCAGCCGCCGGCAAACCGGTGCGGGCCGACGACAACGAAGAGAGCGTCAAAATCCGCCTGATGGAATATTACAAAAAGACCTCTCCGCTGATTGGCTACTATTATGCCAAAGGCGACCTGAAAACGGTCGACGGTCTGCAAAGCATGGACGAGGTCGCAGCGGACATCGCCAAGGCACTTGCATAACCATTCTTTCGCCGGAAGGGCTTGACCCTCCGGCGATTCGCCTCTATGGCACACCATCCCTTAGGGACACCAGAATCGTAAGCAGGCCGTTTGCAATTATAATGGTCTGATTCGATCATCACCTGAATTCAGCTGCGGCTCGCCGGCTTTGCCCTGCGAGCCTCCGTTGTGAAAAAAGGTTCCGGAGTTACGGAACCGCAACGAAAGGAAAATAACGTGGCACGTATCGCCGGCGTAAACATCCCGACTGCGAAGCGCGTTCCCATCGCGCTCACCTACATCACGGGCATTGGCAACACTTCCGCCAAAGCCATCTGCGAAGCTGTTGGCATCGACATGACCCGTCGCGTCAACGAGCTGTCTGACGCCGAAGTTCTCGCCATCCGTGAGCATATCGACGCCAACTACACCGTGGAAGGCGATCTGCGCCGTGAAGTTCAAATGAACATCAAGCGTCTCATGGACCTCGGTTGCTACCGCGGCCTGCGTCACCGTCGTAACCTTCCGGTTCGCGGTCAACGTACCCACACCAACGCTCGCACCCGCAAAGGCCCTGCACGGGCTATTGCTGGCAAGAAGAAGTAAGGGGAGAACCGACCAATGGCACGCGATACCCGTCGTACGACAAAGAAGAAGGCTTCCAAGAACATCGCCGCAGGCGTTGCTCACGTGAACTCTACCTTCAACAACACCAAAATCCTGATCTCCGACGTGCAAGGCAATGCGATCTCCTGGTCGTCTGCTGGCACCATGGGCTTCAAAGGCTCGCGGAAATCCACACCTTACGCGGCTCAGATGGCTGCTGAAGATGCTGGTAAAAAAGCTCAAGACCACGGTGTCAAAACTCTCGAAGTCGAAGTTCAGGGCGCTGGCTCTGGCCGTGAGTCCGCGCTGCGTGCGCTGGCCGCGATCGGCTTGAACATCACGTCCATCCGTGACGTGACCCCGATTGCCCACAACGGCTGCCGCCCTCCGAAGCGTCGCCGCGTGTAATCGACTGTATGATTTTTGGATCGCGGGTGTTCTCTCCCGCGGTCCGTTTTGCGTTTTAGAGACCCCTCGGGCGTTCTCTCGCTTTAGGACATGGGCGCGAGAACAAGAATGGAGGCACTAGCATGATCCACAAAAATTGGGCCGAGCTCATTAAACCGCAACAGCTGGACGTTAAGCCGGGCAACGAGCCTGCACGTCAAGCAACCATTGTTGCCGAACCGCTCGAGCGCGGCTTCGGTCTGACTTTGGGCAACGCGCTGCGGCGCGTGTTGATGTCGTCGCTTCAGGGCGCGGCCATCACCTCTGTGCAAATCGATAACGTGCTGCACGAATTCTCTTCTGTTGCTGGTGTCCGCGAAGACGTCACCGACATCATTCTGAACCTCAAAGGCGTGTCCCTGCGCATGGAAGTCGAAGGGCCGAAGCGTCTTTCCATCTCCGCCAAAGGGCCGATGATTGTGACTGCGGGGGATATTTCCGAATCCGCAGGCATCGAGGTTCTGAACAAGGATCACGTGATCTGCCACCTCGACGATGGCGCCGATCTGTTTATGGAACTCACCGTGAACACCGGCAAGGGTTACGTTTCTGCCGACAAAAACAAACCGGAAGATGCGCCGATTGGCCTGATCCCGGTTGATGCGATCTATTCGCCAGTGAAAAAAGTGTCCTATGACGTGCAGCCGACCCGCGAAGGTCAGGTGCTTGATTATGACAAGCTGACGATGAAAATCGAAACAGACGGTTCCGTGACACCGGAAGATGCTGTGGCATTCGCTGCGCGTATTCTTCAGGATCAACTGGGCATCTTCGTCAACTTCGATGAGCCGGAATCGGCTGGTCGTCAGGAAGAAGACGATGGTCTCGAGTTCAACCCGCTGCTTCTCAAGAAAGTGGACGAGCTGGAACTTTCCGTGCGTTCGGCAAACTGCCTCAAGAACGACAACATCGTCTACATCGGCGATCTTATCCAGAAGACCGAAGCCGAGATGCTGCGCACCCCGAACTTCGGCCGCAAGTCGCTCAACGAGATCAAAGAGGTTCTGTCCGGTATGGGCCTGCACCTCGGTATGGATGTCGAAGAGTGGCCGCCTGAGAACATCGAAGATCTGGCGAAGAAATTCGAAGACCAGTTCTGATCTGAGTATCTGGGGGTCGGGAAAAAGTCCGACGTTTGTCCGACAAAAATCCGACAGCTTTCCGACCCTCAAATCCGGGCCTTGTGCCCGAAACGACCCGGGCATTTTGCCCCAAGGAGAGTGGCTGACACGCATCGGCTGCCAGACAAAGCAAAACACGCTATAGGAGATAGAAAATGCGTCATGCTAAAGGTTACCGCCGCCTGAACCGGACCCACGAACACCGCAAAGCGATGTTCTCCAACATGGCTGGCTCGCTCATTGAGCACGAACAAATCAAAACCACGCTGCCCAAAGCCAAAGAGCTCAAGCGCATCATGGACAAGCTGATTACCCTTGGTAAACGTGGCGATCTTCACGCCCGTCGTCAGGCGGCTGCCCAGCTGAAACAAGACAAAGACGTTGCGAAACTCTTTGAAATCCTCGGCCCGCGTTACGCTGAGCGCAACGGTGGTTACACCCGCGTTCTCAAAGCCGGTTTCCGTTATGGCGACATGGCGCCGATGGCGATCATCGAACTGGTTGACCGTGATCCGGCTGCGAAAGGTGCTGCTGACAAAGCTCGCCTTGAAGCTGAAGACGCGGCAATGGCCGAAGAAGACTAAGATCTTCCATCTGATCTATGTGAAAGCCCCGCTTAGCGGGGCTTTTTTTATTGTAACAGTGGGGATTTTCTTTGCTGGATGCTGGGGTTTCGTTTTCTGACTATTTTTGCAACCAACTGTATTTGTTTAATATAATTCAACAATAAAGATATTTGTGGTATTTTCATTCATTTTCGCTAATGTGATTACCCGAAATTGATACTCTGGTTTAATTTTATGAACTATGATCGCCTGTAGGTTGAGGTCTCTTTTGCGGAAGAATGAATTTTTTAGATGTCGGACACTACGGAACTTAATCGTCAGTTTGCTCAGTTGAGAGCGATGTCGCCTGCCGGTTATTCGGTCGGGTTGCACGTCCGTTTTGCAGGGCCACTTGTGGCGGAGTCGACCTATGATCCGAAGTGGCTCGATCACTACGCGATCAATGCCTATGCTTTGCGTGATCCCTTGATTGCTTGGGGCCTGAGTTGTGAAGGGGCTGTTAGGTGGAGCGAGATCGCCTTGCCTGATCCCTTTGATATATGGCGGGAGGCAGCCGATTTCGGTCTGAACTTCGGTGTGGCCGTGTCCTGTGGCCCGATACAGTCCCGGACTATTGTCGGATGTGCGCGTTCGGATCGTGAGTTTGCCGATCAGGAGATTGATAAAATCGCCACGGTCGTGCGCACGCTGCATCAGATATCGGAACCGAAAGCCGATTTGACGCAGGCGCAGATTCAGGCGCTTCGCTGCATTGCGGGCGGGGACCGCCATGCCGCCGCTGCCGCCAAGCTGGGAATTTCCGAAAGCGCGCTCAAGGCGCGCCTCGTCTCCGCGCGTGAACGTCTCATGGCTCGCACGACTTCGGAGGCCATCCAGAAAGCCATCGAAATCAGGCTGTTATAGGCGCAACTCTCTCCGTGCAGCATCAGATGCGGCCGCTCGTCGTTAACGGGTTGTCACGAGACGCACACCGGTCTGCAAAACGCGGTTCTTTCGCATCTGGCCCCTTCCTTATGGGCGGTGCTCGGCGTAGTCTGCGCCCTATGGCTGACCTGTTTTCAAAAGATGATCCCGTCACGGAACCGAGCATGGCGCACCGCCCGCTGGCGGACCGGTTGCGCCCGAAACATCTCTCCGAAGTGATCGGCCAGACGCAGGTGCTTGGCCCCGATGCGCCTTTGGGCGTGATGCTGGCGTCAGGGTCTTTGTCCTCCATCATTTTCTGGGGGCCGCCCGGCGTGGGAAAGACCACCATCGCGCGGCTTCTGGCGGATGAAACCGATCTGCATTTTGTGCAAATCTCCGCGATTTTTTCCGGTGTGCCGGAACTGCGCAAAGTGTTCGAGGCCGCAAAAATGCGGCGTGCGAACGGGCAGGGGACGCTCTTGTTTGTGGATGAAATCCATCGTTTCAACAAAGCCCAACAGGACAGTTTCCTGCCGCATATGGAAGACGGCACCATTCTCTTGGTCGGGGCGACGACGGAGAACCCCTCTTTCGAATTGAACGCCGCTGTCCTGTCACGCTCGCAAGTCATGGTGCTCACCCGTCTGTCACATGAGGATCTGGATGATCTGGCCCGCCGCGCAGAGGGAGAACTTGGCAAGGACCTGCCCTTGACCGAAAGCGCCCGATCCGCGCTGTTCGAGATGGCGGATGGCGACGGTCGCACGCTGTTGAATCTGATCGAACAGATCGCGGCGTGGAAAGTGTCGGCCCCTCTGGAGGCGGAGCAGCTTGGCAAGCGCCTGATGCGGCGGGCCGCGAAATACGACAAGTCGGGGGACGAGCATTACAACCTCATATCCGCGCTGCATAAATCCGTACGCGGCTCCGATCCGGATGCGGCACTTTACTGGTTCAACCGGATGCTGGAGGGCGGCGAAGACCCGCGCTATCTGGCCCGCCGCCTGTTGCGTATGGCGGTCGAGGACATCCAGCTTGCGGACCCGCAAGCCCATACAATCGCGCTTCATGCGTGGGAAACCTATGAGCGTCTGGGCTCTCCCGAAGGGGAGCTGGCCTTGGCGCAGGCGGTGGTCTATCTGGCGCTCGCGCCGAAATCCAATGCGGTCTACACGGCTTTCACAGCCTCTCGCGAGGCCGCACGCAAAACCGGCTCGGAGCCGCCGCCCAAACACATCCTGAACGCGCCGACCAAGCTGATGTCGGAGCAAGGCTATGGCGCGGGTTATGCCTATGACCATGATGCCGAGGATGCGTTTTCGGGCCAGAATTTTTTTCCCGACACGCTGCCACGCACACAGTTTTACAAGCCGGTGGAGCGCGGTTTCGAGCGCGACCTGTCGAAACGTGTCGCCTATTTCGACAAACTGCGCGAGAGCCGCAAGACCTCCGGCAAAACTTGACATTTTGAGCCCCGACCCGCATGGCAGGACGCGAAATGGAGAGACGGATATGACCCCCTTGTTACAGGTTGCTCTGGGCGGTGCGCTTGGTGCGACAGCCCGCTATTTGACCGGCAACGCTATGGCGCGGCTGCTGGGCAAGGATTTCCCGTGGGGGACGCTGACGGTGAACTTCCTCGGCTCTTTCCTGATGGGGGTGGTCGTGGTGGTGCTGGCCCATGAGAACGGCAACAAATTCGCGCCTCTTCTGATGACGGGCATGTTGGGCGGGTTCACGACCTATTCGGCCTTTTCCCTCGATGCGATGACAATTTTTGAACGTGGCGAGTATGGTCTCGCGAGCGTCTATGTTATTGGAACACTAATTCTTGCCCTCGGCGGTATCGCCCTCGGCCTTTATTCCGCACGGAGTTTTTACGCATGAGCCGGGTTCAGATGATCACCATTGGCGACGACCAGCCGGAGCAGCGCCTTGATCGCTGGTTCCGCAAGATGTTTCCGCAACTGACGCAGGGCAACATCGAGAAGATGTGCCGCAAGGGCGAGATCCGTGTCGACGGTGCGCGGGCGAAATCCAACACGCGGGTTGGGCCGGGCATGGAAATCCGTGTGCCGCCGCTGCCCGATGAAAACGCGCCCAAGCCCAAGCGTGACCTGATCATTACTGCATCTGATGCGAAGATGATGCGCGATGCGGTGCTGTATCAGGACGACCATATCATCGTGATCAACAAGCCTGCGGGGCTGCCGACTCAGGGCGGTTCGAAACAGACCCGCCATGTGGATGGCCTGTCAGAGGCGCTGCGCGGCGATTATGACGAAAAGCCGCGTCTTGTGCATCGGCTGGACAAGGACACCTCCGGCGTTCTGGCGCTGGCGCGGACCCCTGCGATGGCGTCGAAACTGACCGAGGCCTTCCGTCACAAGAACACGCGCAAGATCTACTGGGCGCTCGTCGCCGGTGTGCCTGTGCCCTATCTGGGCGAGATCAAATACGGACTCGTCAAAGCACGCGGGCGCGGCAAGAGCGGCGAAGGGGAAAAGATGATCGCCGTTCATCCGCGCGACATCAATGCAACCGAGGGCGCGAAACGGGCGCATACGCTCTATGCCACGCTCTACCGTGTCGGGTCGCGGGCCTCTTGGGTGGCGATGGAGCCGATCACGGGCCGCACGCACCAGCTGCGCGCGCATATGGCGGAGATCGGGCATCCGATCATCGGTGACGGGAAATACGGCGGCTCGGGGCAGGAAAACCTCGGTGACGGTTGGGGCGCGCAGCTGGGGGGCATCATCTCCAAGAAGCTGCACCTGCATGCGCGTAGCCTGACCTTTGAGCACCCTGTGACGCGTAAGGTGGTCACGGTGACTGCCCCCCTGCCGGATCACATGGCGCACAGTTGGGACACGTTCGGCTGGACCGAAGACCTTGCGGCGGACGATCCGTTCAAGGAGTTGCGTGGATGAAACTCGTCATTTTTGACGTGGACGGGACGCTGGTGGACAGTCAGGCGCATATCATCGCGTCGATGGCGGCGGCCTTTGCCGAGGCAGATGTGCCGATGCCGGAGCGCGAGACGATTCTCTCGATTGTTGGCCTGTCTTTGCCGCTGGCGATGCGGGAACTGGCGCCGGAGGTGGACGAGACCACGCTCGGACGCATGATCGACGCCTATAAAGCCACGTTCCAACATCTCCGCATGGCGCAGGGGGCGTCGGCCTCGCCGCTTTATGGCGGTGCGGAAGACACCGTGCGCCGGTTGGGCGCGCGTGGCGATGTGATGTTGGCGATTGCCACTGGGAAAAGCCGGCGGGGGCTGACCGCTTTGATGGCGGGCTGGGATTTTGCCGATCTCTTCATGTCCACGCAAAGCGCCGATGATCACCCGTCGAAACCGCACCCGTCGATGGTGATGACCTGTCTGATGGATTGCGGTGTGTCTGCGCAAGATGCGGTGGTGATCGGGGATACGACCTTTGATATGGAAATGGCCCGTGCTGCACAGGTGCCGTCGATTGGCGTGCGCTGGGGCTATCACGGGCAGGAGGCGCTGTTGAGCGCCGGAGCGCGAACTGTGCTGGACCGCTTCGAGCAACTCGATGCGGCGCTGGATGAGATTTGGAAGGATTGAGACGTGGCGGAGTGGGCAGCAAAACGGTTCTGGAAAGAGACCAAGGTCACTGAGGTGCAGGATGGGGCGCAGACAGGGTTTGAAGTTCATCTCGACGGTCGTCCTGTGCGGACACCTGCCAAATCGCCTCTGATTCTACCGACCAAGGCGCTGGCGGAGATGGTTGCCTCGGAATGGGAGGCGCAGGTGGATGTGATCGACCCGAACACCATGCCCGCAACCCGTGGCGCCAATGCCGCGATCGACAAGGTTATGATCCAGCACGGCGAAGTGGCCGATATGCTTGCGGAATACGGCGACAGCGACCTTTTGTGCTACCGCGCCGAGCATCCGCAGGAACTCGTGTTGCGGCAAAACGAGCATTGGGATCCTGTTCTCGACTGGGCGGAAACGGCCTTGGGCGCACGTCTGGAGCCACGGACGGGGATTCTTCATGCGCCGCAATCTGAAGACGCGCTGTCGGTTCTGCGGCAAAAGACCCACGATTTTACCGCCTTCGAACTGGCGGCCTTTCACGATCTGGTCACCTTGTCGGGGTCACTGATTCTCGGTTTCGCAGTGACAGAAGAGCATCTGGACCCCGATACGGCATGGATCCTGTCCCGCGTGGACGAAACCTATCAGATCGAGCAATGGGGCGAGGACGAAGAGGCCGCTGCAGCCGCAGAGATCAAGCGTCAGAGCTTTGTTCAGGCGGCCCGATTTTACCGAGTGGTCAATTAACAGGCGCTGCGCGTTTCAGGCCGAACAAAAGCCGCGCATCCCTGCATTCTATTTGATCAAATGCTGAGTTCCCATGCGTAATTGTGATCATGGCCTTGACGTTTTGTTATGAATCCTTCCAAACTAAGCTCATTGAAGGGGCAATTGCTCAATTCGATATCGCCCCCGGCTCCTAGGGAAGGGTCGGAAAGAAGCGCCGAAAACGGCGCACTATCAGGAAGAGGTAAATATGAAAAAATCCGTATTTCTTGGCGCGCTGACGCTGGCAGGTCTCGCTGCCGGTACGGCGATGGCTCAGGATTCGTCCACGCTCGCAGCTGTTAAAGAGCGCGGCGTTCTCAAATGTGGCGTCAATCCAGGCACGCCCGGCTTTGCTGCGCCGGATGCAAATGGCAAGTTTGTCGGCTTTGACGTGGATGTCTGCCGCGCTGTTGCCGCTGCTGTGCTCGGGGATTCCGAAGCTGTAGAATACACCCCGCTGACCTCCGCCGTGCGCTTTACCGCGCTTGCTTCCGGCGAAGTGGACATGCTGGCCCGTAACACCACCTGGACGTTCTCGCGTGACGTTGACCTGAAAAACACCTTTGTTGGCGTCAACTACTATGACGGTCAGGGCTTCATGGTGCCGAAAGATCTCGGCGTGTCTTCCGCGAAAGAACTTGGCGGCGCGACCGTGTGTATCGAAACCGGCACCACGACCGAGCTGAACCTTGCCGACTATTTCCGTGTGAACAACATGGATTACGAACCGGTTCCGGTTGAAAGCTTCACCGAAGCACAGACACAGTTCCTTGCCGGTGCTTGTGACGTTTACACCACCGACGCGTCCGCTCTGGCGGCATCGCGTGCCTCTTTCGAGACACCGGACGACTATGTTGTTCTGCCGGAAATCATCTCCAAAGAGCCGCTCGGCCCGCTCGTGCGTCATGGCGACGACAACTGGGGCGACGTTGTGCGTTGGTCTTTGAACGCGATGATCGCGGCTGAAGAATACGGCGTGACCTCTGCCAATGCGGCCGAACTGGCCAGTGGCACAGACAACCCGGAAATCAACCGTCTTCTGGGTGTTGAAGGTGAACTGGGCGCGATGCTCGGCCTCGACAATGACTGGGCTTTGAACATTCTGACCCAAGTCGGCAACTACGGCGAAAGCTTTGAGAAGAACATTGGCGAGAACACTCCGGTGGGTCTGGCTCGTGGGCTTAACGCTCAGTGGACCGAAGGCGGCCTGATCTATTCGCCGCCCTTCCGCTAAGACCAAATCAAGTGAAGGGCGCGGAACATTCCGCGCCTTTCGCCTTTTAGCCTTATTCACATCAAGACCATCTAAAACACGAACGGGGCCAACCCGGGCGGTGGTAGGGCTTATTCTGGGCAAACAGGGGACCGTCACTCATGACGACAGCGACAGACTCGCCGGAAGACCAAGGTTTTCGGCTCAGCCAGCTGATCTATGATACGCGCTATCGTGCCATCACCATTCAGGTGATCGCCATGATTGCATTCATGTTGATCGCGGCATTTCTCATTCGTAATACGATCATCAACCTCTCGGCCTTGGGCAAGGACATCGATTTCGGTTTCCTGTTCAACCGCGCGGCTTATGACATCAACCAGAAAATCATCCCTTATAGTTCTGACGACCCGCATTGGCGGGCGACTTTGGTGGGGCTGCTCAATACGCTTCTGATCGCGTTTCTCGGCTGTATCCTTGCCACAATCATCGGGGTGATTGCAGGCGTTTTGCGCCTGTCGAAAAACTGGCTGACCGCGAAGATCATGACATTCTATGTCGAAAGCTTCCGCAACATTCCGGTGCTTTTGTGGATTCTCGCCTTCATGGCGGTTCTGTCCGAAGCGCTGCCGACCCCGCGTGCGTTTCGGGGCGAAGATCCCGCCGCATCTATGTGGCTCTGGGACAGCATCGCGGTCACCAATCGCGGCACCTATGTGCCGTCTCCGATCTGGGGCGAGGGCTCGGTGTTTGTGGTCATCACCTTCCTGTTGTCGCTGCTCGGCATCTGGGCGTTCGGAAAATATGCCAAGCGCCGTTTTGAAGCGACCGGAGACATCCTTCCGAGTTTCTGGATCAAGCTGGCGATTTTCTTTGTGCCGACCATGCTGGTCTATTTCCTGCTGGGGCGGCCTGTGACCCTGTCCTATCCGGAACTCAAGGGATTCAATTTCTCCGGCGGGCTGCATATGCGTAACTCGATGCTGGCACTGTGGTTGGCTCTGAGTTTCTACACTGGCTCCTTCATCGCTGAGATCGTGCGGTCCGGTATTCTGGCGATTTCCAAAGGTCAGACCGAAGCCGCCTTCGCGCTCGGGCTTCGTCCGTCGCGGACGATGAACCTTGTGATCCTGCCGCAGGCGCTGCGCGTCATCATTCCGCCGCTGATCTCGCAATATCTGAACCTGACCAAGAACTCCTCGCTGGCACTGGCCGTTGGCTATATGGACCTGCGTTCGACCTTGGGGGGGACGACCCTCAACACCACGGGGCGCGAGTTGGAATGTATGCTCCTGATGATGCTGATCTATCTGATCGTAAGCCTTTTCATCTCTTCGGGTATGAACGTTTACAACAAATCCGTGAAGCTGAAGGAGCGCTGAGATGAGCACGACAAAGTCCCTCTCCTATGTGCGCAAAGAGATTCTGGAACAGCAACCTGCGCCGCGCTCCCAAGTCGGGTTCACCCGCTGGGCGCGGGAGAACCTGTTCTCCGGATGGTTCAACTCGATCCTGACGCTGGTCTCGATTTTCGTGATCTACAAAGTCGCCGCCGCCACCTTGCCGTGGCTTCTGGGCGGTGTCTGGGATGCAAGCTCTCTGGTAGAATGCCGCGCGGTTCTCAACGAACGGTTTGGCAACACCCATTACGCCTGCTGGGCCGTGATTACGGAACGCTGGAACCAGTTGCTCTACGGGTTCTACCCCGAGACGGAATACTGGCGCGCGAATCTTGCCTTCTTCCTGATGCTGGCCTCGCTGGCGCCCGTCCTGTTCGACAAAATTCCGCGTAAGATGCTCTACCTGACCATGGCATTTCCCTTCCTGCTCGTGTGGTTGGTCTGGGGCGGCACGCTCTGGGGTGTGATTTCGGTTGCGGCCGGTTTTGTTCTCGGCGGGATGGCCTTCAAAATTGTGGACCGTTACGGCTCTATGGCGCTCTCTGCCATTGCCGCAGCGGTGGTCGCCGCGATCTGGTGGCTCTTTATCGGCCCCTCTGTGGTTGACGGGCTCAATGCGGTGCTACCCTTCGGGCATCTGCAAGAGGTCCAGAGCCGCGATCTTGGCGGGTTTATGATCTGTGTGATCATCGGTATTTCCGGCATCGCGCTCTCACTTCCCATCGGCATCGTTCTCGCTCTGGGGCGTCAGTCGGACCTCTTCGTGGTCAAAACCATCTGCGTCGGGTTCATCGAGTTCATTCGTGGCGTGCCGCTGATCACCCTGTTGTTCACCGCATCGCTTCTGTTGAACTACTTCCTGCCTCCGGGCACGGCGTTTGACCTAACCTTGCGGGTGATCATCATGGTGACGCTCTTCTCCTCCGCCTATATGGCCGAGGTGATCCGTGGCGGTCTCGCAGCACTCCCGAAAGGGCAATATGAGGCAGCCGACGCCTTGGGACTCGATTACTGGAAAGCACAACGTCTGGTCATCATGCCACAGGCGCTCAAGATCTCCATTCCGGGCATCGTGAACACGTTCATCGGCCTGTTCAAAGACACGACACTGGTGATGTTTATCGGCATCTACGACATGCTGGGCCTCTCGAACGCCATCCGCGCCAACTCGGCCTGGAACGGTATCTATTGGGAGCTGTTCATCTTCATTGGCCTCGTCTTCTGGATCTGCTGTTTCGCCATGTCCCGCTATTCTCAGTGGCTGGAGCGCAAGCTCCGCACCGACCATCGTTAAGAAAGGAGACCGGAAATGTCTCTCGCACAAGACCGCGCTATCGACCGTTCGAAACTGACCGTCTCCGACGAGGTGGCGATCCAGATCACGAACATGAACAAATGGTATGGAGAATTCCACGTTCTCCGTGACATCAACCTCACCGTGAATCAGGGCGAGCGGATCGTGATTGCAGGGCCGTCCGGCTCCGGCAAATCCACCATGATCCGCTGTATCAACCGGCTTGAAGAACACCAGAAGGGCAAGATCATTGTCGATGGGACCGAACTGACATCGGACCTCAAAAACATCGACAAGATCCGCTCGGAAGTGGGCATGTGCTTTCAGCACTTCAACCTGTTCCCGCATCTGACCATTCTGGAGAACTGCACCCTTGCGCCCATGTGGGTGCGCAAGACGCCGAAACGGGAAGCCGAGGAACTGGCGATGCATTTCCTCGCAAAAGTGAAAATCCCTGAACAGGCGGACAAATACCCCGGCATGCTGTCCGGCGGTCAGCAACAGCGTGTGGCCATCGCGCGCTCACTCTGTATGCAACCGCGCATCATGCTCTTTGACGAGCCGACCTCTGCACTTGATCCGGAGATGATCAAGGAGGTGCTCGACACCATGATCGAACTGGCGGAAGAGGGGATGACCATGCTGTGTGTGACCCACGAAATGGGATTTGCCCGTCAGGTCGCCAACCGCGTGATCTTTATGGACCAAGGTCAGATCGTGGAGCAGAACGAGCCGGAAGAGTTCTTCAACAACCCGAAATCCGAGCGGACCAAATTGTTCCTCTCGCAAATTCTCGGGCACTGAACGCTACGTTCGCAAAGACAAAGGCGCCTCTCGGGGCGCCTTTTTTCATGTCTCCGCTTCGATTTCTCGCGGAGTGGCAAAGTCAATCACCTCGTTTTCCCCGAACCGCGCCTGCGCCCAGTTGTCCGCCTTCAGGTCGAAAACTGCGGTGGCCGCCGTCGGGTAGCGTAGGAAATCCGGATGAGGTGGCGGGTGGGAGGCGAAATCCGCGGTAAATTCACCAATGCCGGGATTATGCGCGATCAGGAGTACGCAGTCCCCCATGGCCTTTTTCAATGCACTCAGAATGCGATGTTCGGAGGCGAGGTAGAGCGCGTCCAATACGGTCATATCCGGACGCAAGCCCAGCCCGCGCGTCACGCGCTCCAAAGTCTCGCGGGTGCGCGTTGATGAGGAGAGAAGCACTTGATCAGGGATATACCTCTTGGCTTTCAACCAAGCGCCCATTGTCACCGCATTGCGCTGGCCGCGCGCATTCAGCGGGCGGTCAATATCGTCCATACGCGGATCGTCCCATCCCGATTTGGCATGGCGCATCAGGATCAGGCGGGGCATCAGACTGCCTTTGCCGCAGGTTTTACACGCGGTTTGGTGTCACGGATAAGCGAACCGGCCCCATGTTCCGTGTAAAGCTCCAGCAAGCAGGCATTGGGTGCGCGCCCGTCAAGAATTACCACCGCTCGCACCCCGTCGCGCAGCGCATCCAGTGCGGTCTGGGTCTTGGGGATCATGCCGCCAGCGATTACACCTGCTTCGGTCAAGTCCTTGATCTGCTGCGACGACAGAAAGGTGAGCACCTCGCCATTGGAGTCTTTCACGCCGGAGACATCGGTCAAAAGCAAGAGCCGATCCGCGTGGAGCGCGCCCGCAATGGCTCCGGCCGCCGTGTCGCCGTTTACGTTAAAGGTCTCCCCGTCACGTCCCGCACCCACGGGGGCAATCACCGGAATCAGGTTTTCTTCGCCAAGCTCATGGACAATCGAGGGATCCATCGCCACCGGCGCGCCCACAAAGCCGAGCGTGGGGTCGGCCTGTTCACAGACCATCAGATTGGCATCCTTGCCGGAAATCCCGATGGCGCGGCCACCTTGTGAATTGATGGCCTGCACGATGCGTTTGTTTACAAGACCGGAGAGCACCATCTCGACCACTTCGACAGTGGCCTTGTCGGTCACGCGTTTGCCGTTCACAAAACTGCTTTCGATCCCGAGTTGTTCGAGCATCTTGTTGATCATGGGGCCACCGCCATGGACGACCACGGGTTTCACGCCGACCTGCTGCATCAGCACCACATCGCGGGCAAAACTCTCCATGGCTTCATCCGATCCCATGGCGTGCCCGCCGAGCTTGATCACGACGGTCGCCCCCTCATATCGCTGCAAATAGGGCAGCGCTTGGGATAGGGTACGGGCGGTCGCGATCCAGTCTCTGTTCATGTCTTGCTTCTTCATGTTCGGAATTCCAGACGAGGTTTGATCCTCAATACAGGGTTCCGCGCGTGTCGCCAAGCAGACTTGCGACATCATCACCTTCGCCAGAGCCGCCCGTAAATGTGAGACACAGGTTTGCGGGTGCGGTTTCAGACGAGCGTTGCGATCACCGCGCGCAACACATCGACGCCCCAGCCTTTTTCCGATGAGGTGACAATCAGCTCGGGGTAGGCGGCGGGGTGTTTGGAAACCGCTTGGCGGACTTGCGCGATGACTTTTTCGCGTTCCTGTTCCTTGACCTTGTCGGCCTTGGTCAGCACGACCTGAAATGTCACGGCGGACTTGTCGAGGCGTGTCATAATTTCTTCGTCAACGTCTTTCACGCCGTGCCGGCTGTCGATCAGGACGAAGGCGCGGCGCAAAGTGGCGCGGCCCGACAGGTAGGCTTTGAGCAAGCGCTGCCATTTCTCGACTGTTTTCACAGGCGCTTTGGCAAAGCCGTAGCCGGGAAGGTCGACCAGATAGTGGCTGTCTGCGCAGGTGAAATAGTTGATCTCCTGTGTTCGGCCCGGCGTATTCGAGGCCCGCGCCAGTGCCTTGCGACCGGTGAGCGCGTTGATCAGGGAGGATTTTCCGACGTTCGAGCGACCGGCAAAGCAGACCTCCAACCGGTCGGCGGGGGGCATGCCGTCCATAGCGACGACGCCTTTGAGAAATTCGGTTTCGCCAGCAAACAGCAAGCGGCCCTTTTCAAGGGCCGCTTCATCTGGTTCAGCGATGGGGAATGGTAGTTCCATCGGTTACACGCCTAGTTCAGGCGTCCTTTTTCTTGAGCCTGAGCGAGCGCAGGATGTTGCCAAAGACATCGGGTTTGTGTCCGTGGCTGCGCATGATCAGGTACTGTTGTGTGAACGTGATTGTGTTGTTGCAAATCCAGTAAAGCACCAGACCCGAAGCAAAATTGCCCAGCATGAACATGAACACCCAAGGCATCCACGCCATGATCATGGCTTGCGATGCATCCGTGGGGGCCGGATTCAGTTTTTGTTGCAACCACATGGAAATCCCGAGCAGGATCGGTAGGATGCCAAGGCTCAGGAAAGCGAGCATGGAGCCCGGTTCCGGCGGCGCATAGGGCAACAGGCCGAAGAGGTTCAGGATGGAGCTCGGATCAGGTGCGGAGAGGTCGCGAATCCAGCCGATCCAAGGTGCATGGCGCAGTTCGATGGTGACGAAAATCACCTTGTAGAGCGAGAAGAACACCGGAATTTGCAGCAGGAGCGGCAAACAGCCGGAGGCAGGGTTCACCTTGTTCGTCTTGTAAAGCTCCATCATGCCGCGCTGGAGTTTTTCCTTGTCGTCACCAGCGGCTTCTTTGAGCTTTTCCATTTCCGGCTGAAGCTCTTTCATCCGTGCCATCGAGACATAGGATTTATAGGCCAGCGGGAACATGACGCCTTTGATGATCAGCGTGAGGAGCACGATGGACCAGCCCATGTTGCCAATCAGACCGTTCAGAGCGTGCAGGATGCGGAAGATCGGTTTGGTGAAGTACCAGAACCAGCCCCAGTCAATCGAATCGACAAAGCGGTAGAAGCCCTTGTCTTCTTCGTAGTGCTTGATGGTTTCCCATTCTTTCGCACCGGCGAAGAGGTAGGAAGTGCTTTCGGTGGATGTGCCGGGGGCGACATCAACCGTGGGCATACGCGTTTCGACTTGGTAAATATTCGCGGTTTCCACGAATTTCGCGACCGAGGTGAAGCTCTGCCCCGGTGTCGGGATCAGGGTGGTCATCCAGTTCTTGTCGGTAAAGCCGGTCCAGCCGTTGCTTTCCACAGAAATGGTGGAGGTCCGGCCACCTTCGCGGGGGTCAAAGTCGAAATCCGCGATATTCTTGTATTTTTCTTCGTCGAGTTCTTTGTCCGACAGGCGCACAAGCCCTTCGTGCAGCACGAAATATTTGGAGACTTCGGGCGTGCCGTGACGCGCGACCACGCCGTAGGAGAACAGGCGCGCAGCCGTGTTCGTGTTGTTCTCCACCGATTGCGTCACCGTAAACAGATAGTTTTCGTCAATCGCGATTTTACGGTGGAAGACAAGGCCGCTACCATTGTCCCAAGTCAGGGTGACAGGCGTGTCAGGGGTCAACGTGGCCCCGTCTTCAACGGACCAGAGCGTATTGGCGCCGGGGACATCGTCGATGGTCAGCGAACCACCCGGAGCCCAGCCATAGGTTGCGTAATAGGGGGCTTCCGCGCCAACGGGTTCGAGCAGGGTGACGATTTCGTCCCCGTCGATTTCAACCTTGTAGTCTTTCAGTGCCAGATCATCGATTCTCCCGCCGATCAGGGAAATAGACCCTTCGACGCGAGGGGTCTCAATGGTCAGGCGCGGGGCATCTGCGGCCTGAGTTGCTGTTTGCAGCTCAGAACTCGTTGCGTCGCTCTGTCCGGTTGCCGCCGGAGGTGCAATAGCTGTTGTTGTGTCCGTATTCTGAGTAGCAGCCGTTTCTGTCGCGACAGAAACATTCGGATCCGTAACAGGTTCCGGGGCCGGGAAGAATATTGTCCACCCCAGTAATACGATGCCGCTCAGTACAACGGCAAGAATCAAGTTCTTGTTTTGATCGTCCATCTCGGCCGCCCGATTGTTGGAATTCAGTCTCGAAGGGTTCAACCTTCCAGAAGGCCTGAGGTCAAGCGGTTTCGGGGATTTCTTTTGGAAAATGCAGCAAAGTGATCAACCGGCGCGGCGTCCGATCCGCGGTGTTTGGGCCAATTTGCGTTTATGCCGCTTCATCCAGTCCTGTGTTTCCTCCAGAGGCATCGGTGCGGAAACGGAATAGCCCTGCACATGATCACAGCCAAGCTGCGCCAGCATGGCATGTTCGCCGACTGTTTCCACGCCTTCGGCCAAGGTTTGCAGATCCAGACGCTCGGCCATGCTGAGGATGGCGGCCAACATGCTTTGCTGGCTTTGGTCCAGATCGCAGCGGGACACATAGGAGCGGTCAATTTTGATCCGGTCCACTGCAAATCGTCGGATGTTGGCGATGGAGGCATGGCCCGTTCCGTAGTCGTCCAGATCAATGCCGCCCCCCATTTCTTTCAGGGCGCAGATGTTCCTGCTGATCGTATCACAGTCCGAAATCGAAATGACGCATTCCAGAATCTCTACATTCAGCCGGCAGGGTTCCAACTCGAAACGATCCAGCTCCCAACGGATTTTGTCGACAAGTTTCGGATTTGCCAAATCGGTCGATGAAAAATTGACAGCAACCGAAGGAACATGAAAACCCGCGCGGTCCCAGATTTTAAGCGCCATAAGCGCATGGTAGAGCATGACTTCGTTCAGGCGCTCTGTCAGGCCGAGGTCCGCAATGTCGGGCATGAATTTGGCGGGTGAGAGAATGCCGTGTTTGGGGTGCGCCCAGCGGGCCAATGCCTCCATGCCGGACACTTCACCCGTGTCTGTCGAGACCTGTGGTTGAAACCACGGAACAATTCCTCCGCTTTCGAGGGCTTGGCCGACGTCTGTGGATAGCGAAGCCTTTTCCGCCAGTTTCTTGCGGCGCGCGGGGGAATAGGCGCGAATGGAACCGGGGCCATTATGTTGCGCGTCCCTGAGCGCAGTTTCGGCGGCATTCAGAAAGGCTTTCCCCGAAAGAGACGGGGCGCGGTTCGGTGTGCAAAAGCCGATGGAGCAGGTAATGAAAACCTTGGTCGCATTGAGAGGATAAGGCTCTGACAGGGCCTGTTGAATGCGGGACGACAGTTGGATCAGGGTCTCCAGATCGGCGGTGCGCATCGGGGCAAGGGCGATGGCGAAGCGTGGCCCGCGCAGACGCACGATTGTATCGCCTTCGCGCAAGGTGTCCTGCAATCTTTGGGCAACACTGGTCAGGAGGTGGTCGCCAGCGGCATTGCCGAAGGTCGCCTGAAGGCTGTGAAAATCATCAACTTCAAGAGCGAGGCAGGCTGTTGCCTTTCCGGCGGTCTCTTGAGTGTTCAGAACGTGGTCGATGGTCGAGACAAGCCTTTCCGGCAGCGGCAGGCCGGTTAGCCCGTCTTTGGCAAGCATTTTGGTGCATTCTGCCTTGGGCGTGGTTGATATGGTCAAATTCAACACCGCGGCCAGTGCCGGAAGCACAAGCGCACAGAGGATCAGCATGTGTTCTCCGCCGAACCAATAGGCCCCCAGACAAAGGGCGGGCAGAAACGCGATCGTATGTGGACCTGTGAGGATGTCGCGCAGGCGATGAAGCGTGTCTGCGATGAATTTTTGCATGATCTCTGTCCCGATAGCTTTTGGCCGGATGGCCATGGTGTCGGGTAGAGTGCAGCAAGAAAGTAGTCGGGCGGTTAACGCAGCTTTGGAATTTCGTTAGAATTGTCCGTATTTTCACTGTTCTCCGCCGGATTGGAGCGGGTGAGGCCCAGAAAATCGAACAGTTTCGGATCCATCATATGCGAGGGCCTGATGTTGGTCAGGGCTTTGAACATGACCTGCCGACGGCCGGGGCTGTTTTTCTCCCAACCGTCAAGGATTTGCTTGACCTGCTGGCGCTGCAATCCGTCCTGGGAGCCACAGAGATCACACGGGATGATCGGGTAGTTCATCGCGCGCGCGAATCTCTCGCAATCCTCTTCGGCGACATGGGCCATAGGGCGATAGACAAAGAGGTCCCCCTCTTCGTTCACCAGTTTCGGCGGCATGGTGGCAAGCCGCCCGCCGTGGAAGAGATTCATGAAAAAGGTTTCCAGAATATCATCACGGTGATGGCCGAGCACGACCGCTGTGCAGCCCTCTTCGCGGGCGATTCGGTAGAGATTGCCGCGGCGAAGGCGGGAACAGAGCGCACAGAAGGTCCGTCCCTGCGGCACCTTGTCCATGACGATGGAATAGGTGTCTTGGTATTCGATGCGATGGGGAACCTGCATACGCTCCAGAAACTCGGGCAGAACGGTCGCCGGAAAGCCCGGCTGGCCCTGATCGAGATTGCATGCGACAAGCTCCACCGGCAACAGGCCGCGCCACTTGAGCTCGTAGAGCGCGGCAAGCATCGTATAGCTGTCCTTGCCGCCGGACAGGCACACCAGCCATTTCGCGCCGCGTTCGACCATGCCGTATTGCTCGATCGCCTCACGCACGTTGCGGATGATCCGTTTGCGCAGTTTTTTGAACTCCGTCGTGGAGGGCGCGCCGTGAAACAGCGGGTGGATGTCGTCGAGATCATCAAGCATCGGAGTTCTCCTCGCTCGGTTTTTTCGGGGGGAGGGGGGTGGATTTCGGTTCCGGAACAGGATCATAGCCCATGCCGCCCAAGGGGTGACAGCGCCCGATCCGGCGAAGGGTCAGCCATGTGCCCTTGATCCCGCCATGTTTTTCCAGGGCTTCGAGCGCATAGGCCGAGCAGGTCGGCTGATACCGGCAATTATGCCCGACGAAGGGAGAGAAAATCCGGCGATAGGCGCGGACGGGCAGGGATGCGACAAAGGCCAGCGGGGTCATGATCGCCCTGCCTTTGCATCTCCGTGGACCTTTTTCAGCGCATATCGGAGGTCTTTGAGGAGCAGGTCGAAGGGACGCGTGCGGGTGTCGCCCTTCTTGCCGACCAGAACATAGTCCCAGCCGTCCTGTCCCAATTCGGGAATCAGCAGGCGTGCCGCTTCGCGCAACCGCCGTTTGGCATGGTTGCGGGCGACGGCATTGCCGACCTTTTTGGAGCAGGTGTAGCCGACGCGAATGCCTTTGGCAGGCTCACCGTCCCCGCGTTTGCGGCCCTGTAAAAGAAAGCTCGACGTGCCTTGACGGCGTGCGCGGGCAGCCTTGAGGAAATCCGCGCGTTTGGCGAGGGTTTCCATCGAAGGCGCATAATTTGCGCATGACAAAACCGCCGACTGCGACCCATGGGCTCCGGCCTTGGCCTTTGCTGTGGGTGCGTCCGGCGGTGTCATCGTCTTGAAGCCTATACAGGCGTCCCTAAGCGTGAATTACGCGGAAAGGGACTTACGGCCGCGAGCACGGCGTGCATTCAGAACCTTGCGGCCCGCTTTAGTGGCCATACGGGCACGGAAGCCATGGCGGCGCTTGCGGACGAGGTTGCTCGGTTGATAGGTGCGTTTCATCGCGCTATCTCCATCGGTTGCGTTGGGGCCCAAATCCCCCAAATGCAAACCCTGCGGCATGACAAAGGGATTCGAAGGCGAGTAATCGTTCGAAGCCCTGCCAATAGGAGGCTCTCGGACAGTTGTCAATTCTCATGCGTCGGAAATCTGTAACAAATCTCCCGTTGAGGCCGGTTTCTTATAACAGACCATCACTGAGCCGTGAATATGGCCGAAAATGCTGGTTTAGGCAAATGCAACGCACCATGTTGCCGCAAACACCCAGAACAAAGGATAGATGCGTGTCGGAAACTGTAGAAAAACGTCATATATGGCCATTGGTGCTTTTGGCCCTTGTGGCTGCGGGGCTTGCCGTGTCGCTTCGGGAGCATCTCAGTTTTGAGGCGCTCGCGGCCAACCGCGCTATACTTCTCTCTTATACAGAGGCACATACCGGCCTTGCCGTGCTGGTCTTTGTCATTTGTTACGCGGCGATTGTCGGCCTGTCCTTGCCTGGTGCGACCGTGGCTACGCTGACGGGCGGCTTTCTGTTCGGCACTTTTCCGGGGGTGCTTTTTAACATCTCGGGTGCGGTTCTGGGCGCGTCCTTGTTGTTTCTCGCGGCGCGCTGGGGATTGGGCGACTGGCTTTCGAGCAAGATTGACGCCACCGAGGGGCGTATCCACAAGATCAAGCGCGGCATTGATGAAAATCAATGGTCCATGCTTTTTCTGATCCGGCTTTTGCCTGTTGTGCCGTTCTTCGTGGCGAATCTGTTGCCTGCGCTCTTTGATGTGCGGTTCTCGCGCTTTGTGGTGTCGACGGCCTTGGGCATCATTCCCGGAACCCTGGTCTATACATCTGTCGGGGCAGGGCTTGGTGCTGTGTTCGAGGCGGGTGAAGTGCCCGATCTCGGTATTATCTTCGCACCCCAGATTCTTTTGCCGCTTTTAGGGCTTTGCTTGCTCGCACTCTTGCCAGTTCTGTGGAAGACTTGGCGTAAGGAGGTCGTATGACCAATATTAAAACAGACGTTTGCGTGATCGGTGCCGGTTCTGGCGGTTTGTCCGTCGCAGCGGGCGCGGTTCAGATGGGTGCGCGGGTCGTGCTGGTCGAAAAGGGCGAGATGGGCGGCGACTGCCTCAACTCCGGTTGTGTACCCTCCAAGGCGCTTTTGCACGCGGCGGCCAAAGGCATGAGCTATCCCGATGCTATGGCCCATGTGCAGCAGACCATCGCAACCATTGCCCCGCATGACAGTCAGGAACGTTTTGAGGGACTGGGCTGCAAAGTCATTCGCGCCGAGGGGCGGTTTACATCGCCCACGACCTTGGACGCCGGTGGTGTGACCATCAAAGCGCGCCGCTTCGTTGTCGCTACAGGGTCTAGCCCGCGCGTGCCGGAGATCGAAGGTCTCGCCTCCGTGCCCTATCTGACGAATGAAACCATCTGGGGGCTGACCAGCTGTCCGGAGCATCTCGTCATTCTGGGCGGCGGAGCCATCGGCATGGAAATGGCGCAGGCGCATCGGCGCTTGGGCGCGCAGGTGACGGTGATCGAGGCCTTTGCGGCACTCGGACGCGAAGACTCGGAGGCCGCAGCTGTGGTCAAAGCCGCATTGCAAGCCGAAGGTGTGACTCTGATCGAAGGCAAGGGCGCGGAACGTGTCTCTGTTGTCGATGGGCAGACCTGTGTGACGCTGTCCGACGGGCAGACGGTTACAGGCTCGCATCTCTTGGTGGCCACAGGGCGGCGCGCCAATTCCGAAAACCTAGGCCTTGAACATGCGGAGGTGGATCGCACCAAGACCGGTATCAAGGTGGCAGATAATCTGCGCACGTCGAATCGCCGGATCTATGCCATCGGAGATGTGATCGCTGGCGGGCTGCAATTCACCCATGTGGCGGGCTATCAGGCGGGGGTGGTCATTCGTCCGCTTCTGTTCGGCTTGCCAGCCAAGGCAGCGCGTCACCACATTCCCCATGCCACCTACACCAGCCCCGAACTCGCGCAGGTCGGTCTGACCGAGGCGGACGCGCGCGAAACCTATCAGGACAAGCTCGAAGTCGTGCGTGCCGAGATTTCCGGCAATGACAGGGCGATTGCGACCGCACGGGCAGGGGAGGGCAGCGGTTTTATCAAACTGATGGTCGTCAAATCCCGCCCCGTCGGGGTCACGATTGTCGGGCCGGATGCAGGGGAAATGATTGCTTTCTGGTCTCTGGTTCTGTCTTTGAACCTCAAGATGAGCAAAATTGCGGGCATGGTCGCGCCATATCCGACATTGGCCGAGCTTAACAAACGTGCAGTGAGTGCCTATTTTACCCCCAGACTGTTCGAAAGCCGCAAGGTCAAAACGATCGTCAAAACAATTCAGAGACTTGTGCCCTAGGTCAAAGGTCTTCCCCAGCGGCGAAGAGGAACCATGTCGTTATCGCGTTTCATCAATACCCTGTCTGGGCGTTTCCTGATCCTGACGGTCATCTTCGTGATGGCCGCAGAGATCATGATTTTCATGCCCTCTGTCGCGCGGTTTCGTGAGGATTTTCTGCTGTCGCGGCTGGAGCGTGCGCAGATCGCCTCGCTTGCGCTTCTGGCCAATGACAGTCTCGACATGGGCCTCGAAGACGAACTTCTGGAAAACGCGGGCGTCTATAACGTCGTCTTGCGGCGCAACGAGATTCGCCAACTTGTGTTGTCCTCCCCGATCCCCGACCAGATTCACGCCACCTATGATTTGCGTGAGGCCACGGGGTTCGAATTGATTCGTGACGCGATGGTGACGCTGTTCGACCCTGAAGAGCGCGTGATCCGTGTGATTGGTGATCCGGTCAAACAGGCGGGGCTTTTGATCGAGGTCACGTTGCCAACGGCGCCTTTGCGCGTGGCGATGCTTGATTATGGTTTCCGCATCCTGCTGTTGTCGGCGGTGATCTCTTTTATCACGGCGTTTTTCTTGTTCCTCGCGGTGCGTGCCCTTCTGGTGCGCCCGATCAAGCGGGTGGTCGGCGCGATGACCTCCTATACACAAGCGCCCGAAGACGCGCGCCGCATCATTGAGCCTTCCGCAAAAGTGCCGGAACTGCGCGAGGCCGAGATCGCTCTAAAGGCCATGGAAACCGAACTCACCGCCTCCCTGCGGCAAAAGGAGCGTCTGGCGCAACTGGGCGGTGCGGTGGCCAAGGTCTCGCATGATCTGCGCAATATCCTGACCACGGCGCAATTGTTTACTGACCGTCTGGAAATGTCTGACGATCCCGCCGTGACGCGCTCCGCGCCGAAACTGGTGAACTCGATCCAGCGAGCCGTGAACCTCTGCGAGACGACGCTGGCCTTCGGCAAGGCCGAGGAACCCGCGCCGACACTCACCGGCGTGCGGCTTGCCGAACTGGTGGGTGAGGTGATTGAGGGCGAGCGTCTCTCCATCGGTGATTTCGATCTGTCCTTCTCCGAAGACATCCCCGCCACTATGGTGGTGCGTGCCGATCACGAACAAATGCACCGTGTGCTCTCCAATCTGGTGCGCAATGCCCGTCAGGCAATCATGGCCACGGGCAAACCCGGTGAGATTTCTGTGGCCGGACGCGAAGACGAGGACGAATGGGTGATCTCCGTGACCGACACGGGACCGGGCCTGCCGCCTAAAGCCCGAGAATACCTGTTCCAGCCGTTTCAGGGCGGCACACGCAAGGGCGGGTTCGGTCTTGGTCTTGCGATCTCTGCCGAACTGGCGAAGGGGCATGGCGGGCGGCTTGTGCTGGAGCGTTCCGACGAACAGGGCACAGCCTTTGCCATCCACCTGCCGAAAGGGTTCTCCCATCAGGGCGCGGGCGAAGCTTCGGTAAATGAGAGCGATCCGCAGGCCGAAATTTGAGGCATCAGGTCGCCGCGTGACATTTTTTTACTTTTTATGTCAAATGCCTCTTGCGCCCCTCCGAGCTTATATGTATTTCCGCCCACACAGTGCACCCGTAGCTCAGCTGGATAGAGTACCTGACTACGAATCAGGGGGTCAGAGGTTCGAATCCTCTCGGGTGCACCATTTTTCTTCTGTAAGACGTCAGACGAAAACGACCTGATCGTCAGGTTTGTGACCCAATTTGATGTTTTGGCGAAATTGCGTCACTCAGAGGCAGCCTCTGGCGAGACGTTGCCGGGATGAAAGAGAGCTCGTAGTGTTGAGTTAAGATCAACCTTACCCCTCTTACGGAACGCTCATTTGGCCAAAAGTATTCCAGCAATACCCGGAATGGTTTTCCCACAGTTGCCCTTGACGGTGCAGCATTCGGATTTCGAGCCTGCGTCTTCCCTTTTGTCGCGCCTCGCGGCGAAGAACGGAGTACTGTCGATCCAGCAATACTGTCGTGACATCGCATTCCCGATCGAGCCGCTTTTTCGCGGGGAGCGTGCTGCGATTGAACAACTCGCCGGGTTGGCGGGATGTCAGGAGGAGGCTTTGGGTCGCGTGTCGGTCCGGCATCTCGGGCGGGGGCATTACCGTTTGCGCGACGAGATTGTCACCACCCATACGTTCCACCGTAGTCGTGTCCGTGTCTGCCCGGAATGCGTCCGCAGCGAGGTGCCAACTTCCGCTGAGGCGTGGCATATGCCGCGCCGTCTGCAGTGGAAATTCGTCTCGCTCAGAACCTGCCCGGAACACGGTTGCATGCTGGTGTCTTTGCCGCCGGAAAAGTTCACGAAAGACGGCAAAGATTTTACGGCACAAATCCGCAAGCACTTTGATTGGGTTCTGTCACGGGCCCCAGTGGCTGCGGAACAGAGTGCCTTCGAGCACTATCTGACCGCGCGCGTGCTGAAGGGCAGGGGAGATGAATGGATTGACAGTCTTGAGCTCAATGTTGCCTCACGCGCTTGCGAAGTTCTGGGGTTACTCTTGACCAAGGGGCCAAACGCCGGTTTGAGCGGGCATACCGAAAAGGACTGGGCTCAATTTGGCGCGGTAGGCTATGAGATCTTGAAAGATGGGGCTGAGGCCTTGTCTTTATGCCTTCGCGATCAGGTCGCGCACGTGGATGGCGATCGCAGATTTTTCGCCAAGGTTTACGGGCCATTGATCACGTGGCTCCGTGGTTCTGGGCTTGGTGAGGAGTTCGAGTCTCTTCGTGACGTTGTGCGCCGTCAGATATTCCAAACGTTTTCAATCCGAAAAGGCATTCTGGTTCTCGGAGTTCCTTCAGAGGGTATCACGGCGTCGAATGTCCCGGCCGTTCTCCCCGTGACGCCATTCATCAGAGAAAATGCACGCCTTCTCGTCCGGCGAGGGTTGGCGCAGCATGATGATTTGGGCCATATTGCCCTGAAAGGATTTGTGACTGAGGGGATGCTCAAATCTTTTGAGCGCGAACGTCTGGCGGAAGCAGGTGGTTCGTTGCCGGCAAGTTCTCATGGGACGCTCCGCGATCCTGTTAAAAAATCCGGCCTGTCCTGCGCCCCAGGCGTTGAAACCATGTCAATTCCTGAGGCGGCCCGCTTTCTTCGGGTCACGGCCAGGACCGTGTCTTATCTGGCAGAGCATCGTTTCCTGGAGCGTGCAAAACTTGTTGAGGGTTATCGAGCTGGCTCACTTGTGTTCCAAGCGAGCAGCCTGAGAATGTTCCATGCTCGATATATCTCCCTTGGCGAGTTGGTCGAGGAGACACAGCATCCACAGGGTGCGCTTGCCATGAAGCTCAGGAGTGCGGGGTTGGATATGCTGGCGATGCCACCTGATTTCAGTCGCATTTTCTGGCGTGAAGATGTTGACTTGTCTTGGCTGAAAGCAGGGAGACAGGCCTGTGCCAAATAAGGTTGCGGAGTCTCTATGAGCGCCATATTCTCTTTCATAATTGGGCCAATATGAAAGACCTCCTGTGATCTAGCATTCCTCTTCTTTGCACAAACGGCACGGACCCCTCCGTGGCTGTTGTTGCGCGAAAAAGAAAGGAAAATGTATGGATCACGCAGATCTCCCCAAAATCCAGGGCCCGCGGTTTGATCTTGAAAGGCTTCAGTTCGAAGCACTGAAAATGTCCCGACAAGCGGACATCGGGCCAACTTACCTGCGTCACAATGGCAGAGTGGCCTATGTCGTGATGACCGAAGAACTCTTCGATGCGCTGTGGCCTGATACGCAACGGGTCTGGAGTTTGGACGAGATGCCGCTTCGTATCGACCGGCTTTTACAGGAAGGTTTGGAGGCAGCGTTATCGTCGCGCCCTGAAGCGCCGGAGATGTAGGTTGCAACATAGAAATCAAGCGCTGGCTGGATAGAGCCAGTGCATTGCTTTTGTAATTTCGGCGGAAACGAGGCCTCAGCTGCATCTGCAAGGGTTCTGAGTCTGAATTGTAGAAAGCGGCCATTCATGCTGTAGCAGACCGAAGCCATCATGCTGCACTGTGTGCCAAGGTCGGCTCTGCGCAGATAGTGACCTTTGCAAAGTCTCTCGCCGGAGAGGGTGTTGCGACAACATCGACCCAAAGCTGCCGTTCGGCCCGTTTGCACCGCTGCGCCCTAAGCGCAGACATTCGGCCGCGGACATGATATCCTATTATGTTGATTTCCGCTGAGACGTGACCCGGTATTTCCACCGAGAATTGACCCACCCTTATCTATGTATCAGCGTTTATTTGGCAGTCAATTGTGGGGTCTCCTTTCGCGTTTTTTTGGCGGCTTCGGAACTGACTTTGAAGCGGTAGCTGTCGTTTCCAGTTTCGAGGATGTGGCAACGGTGGGTGAGCCGGTCGAGCAATGCAGTTGTCATTTTTGCATCGCCGAAGACCTGTGCCCAATCACTGAAGCTGAGATTGGTGGTGATGATCACACTGGTGCGCTCGTAGAGCTTACTCAGGAGGTGGAAGAGTAATGCGCCTCCTGATGGGCTGAAGGGCAGGTAGCCGAGTTCATCCAAAATGACCAAATCGGTTTTGGTGAGCATCTCTGCAATTTTACCAGCCTTGCCCGCAGATTTTTCCTGCTCCAGTGCATTGACGAGTTCCACGGTCGAGAAGAAGCGGACTTTGCATCTGTGATGTTCGATGGCCTGCACACCGATGGTCACGCCGGAGGCGTGCTTTCAGCACGACGGCGATGTGGCTTTTCCCTGTACCTGGGCCACCGATCAGAACTACGTTTTCTGCGTTCTCCATGAATTCGCCGCGATGCAACTGCCGGACTGTGGCTTCATTGATGTCGCTGGATTTGAAGTTGAACCCTGTAAGATCCTTGTAGGACGGGAAGCGGGCCACCTTCGTATGGTAGGCGATCGACCGCACTTCCCGTTCTGCCATTTCAGCCTTGAGCAGTTGGGACAGGATCGGCGTTGCAGCCTCAAACGCTGGCGCACCCTGCGCTATCAGATCATCAACCGCTTGCGCCATGCCATGCAGTTTGAGGCTGCGGAGCATGATCACAATCGAGGCTCCCGCTGGATCATGACGCATGACGCTTCTCCTTTGTTTGTCTGAGGTCGTCATAGCGATCGACATTGGCTTTGGGGCCGTTTCCAAGGCCAGAGCGTCTGGAGGGTCGATCTCCGGAAGATCGGTTTTCTTGGGGTCAATCAGCCTGTGAAGCAGGTTCAAGATGTGTGTCTTGGTCGGCACGCCTGCTTCCAGCGCCAGCTCTACCGCGCGCAGAACCGCAGCTTCATCATGATGAAGAATGAGGGACATGATATCGACTATCCACTGACCGGCAGTGCCTTTTCGTAGGAAAGGTCATGAGAGGGACCCGATCATCACCCTCTTTGCGCAACATGTGATCTTGTAGGCGGCGGAAGGCGTCCGGCATCTCCATAAATGGCGCACCATTGCGCAGTGCGCCGGGTTTGCGCTGGAGCGAGCCATTATCCGCCATTGGTCCGAGGACAATGGCGAGCGCCAGATAATGACGCCAGTCATAGATTACCTTTCCGGGCTTGTGGTGGGATCTCTCTATGACACGTTCATGCGTGCAGACACTCTGGCCTTCTGCCACGACAACCAACTGCTCGGGGTAAACGTGGAGGCTGACAGGACGGTTGGCAAAGCTGGCCGGAACACTGTAACGATTGCGCTCGAACGTGATCAAGCATGTGGGCGAGACACGTTTGCTATGTTCCACAAAACCGTCGAAGGCTGGAGGCAACGCCATCAGTGCCGGCTTCTCAGCTTCCCAAACATCAGCGATAGTCCCCGGCAACTCGCGGTGTCGTGTCTCGGACCAAAGAGCAACGCAACGATCCTCAAGCCACTGGTTCAGTTCGGCCAGATCGGTAAAGATCGGCATGACCTGCCACAAACGGCTGCGCGCATCCCGGACGTTCTTCTCGACTTGCCCGCCGCCATTGTCGCTCGGACCAATGGCGCAACAATGGCTTGCCCCAGCCTGCAGCCGGATTACAGAACTCAGGCTCAAAGACGTAGTGGTTGGCCATCGCCTTGAATCGGGCATTGACGTCTCGTTGTTTGCCACGTCCTACGCGATCCACAGCCGTCTTCGTGTGGCGTGGCCTCGAACCGATGGCGGCGCACGCCTCACTATCGTAGATGCCCCGACCAGGCACACCCCCGAATACGCGAAAGGCGTGCCAATGGGCGTCGAACAACATCTCGTGCGTTTGGAGCGGATAGGCCCTCACCAGAAAGGCGCGGCTATGCGACAGCTTCGCGTGTGCCACCTGAAGCTTGACCCGTTCGCCGCCGATGTCGTGCTGAAAGCGCGCAATGCGTGCGCGACCCCAATCTTCGCTCCAATCGAACTGGAATGCCTCGCCGGGCTGGAACACCAAGGGGATAAAGGTGCCGCGTCCGGCCGTCTGCTCTGCGCGAAGCCGGTCCTCCCGCCATGCCCGAGCAAACGCCGCTACACGACCGTAGGATCCGTCATAGCCGAGCTTGACCAGATCCTCATGTATCCACTGACCGACAGTGCATTTTTGCAGAAAATGTCACGAGAGGTTGCTTCACAGTTCGGTGCTCCTTGCGCGGCTTGCGTGTCTGCGCCAAGAGCCAGGCGGATAATCTATCCGCATATGGATCCAGCTTGCTCGGACGGACTGGCGTCTTGAACTTCGGTTCGACTGCGCCTTCGCGCAGCTACTTTCTGATGGTGTTGCGAGACAATCCCGTCCGCCGGGAAATCTCACGAATTGGCATTTTGTCACGTAACGCCCAACGTCGAATGACACTCAAAAACCCCATGTCGATCACTCCATATCTCCCTGAACAAAGCCGTCAGGGATATCATGTTCACATGGGTCAATTCTCAGTGAAAAATTTGCGGCCTACCGGGTAACGTCTCAGCGGAAATCAACAACTGGCGTGGTGTCGAAAGAGGATTTAGGGCTGGCTCAGGAGAATGAGCGGCTTCGGCGTGAGAACCGCATACTTAAGGAGGAGCGGGAAATTCTAAAAAAGGCCACGGTGTTCTTCGCGAGCCAAAAGCCATGAGGTTTAGGTTCATCGAAGAACACCGATTTGCATTTTCCATTGGACGGATGTGCCGTGTCATGAATGTCAGCGCGCGCGGCTTACGAGCGTTCCGCAACCGTCCTGCCAGCCGCAGGCAGCGATCTGATTTGGTCGCGCTGGCGCACATCAAGGAGCAGTCTCGTCTCAGCCTTGGCAGCTATGGCAGGCCGCGTATGACTGAGGAACTAAAAGAGATCGGTCTGGATATCGGCCATCGCCGCGTAGGCCGCGTTCCTCGGGCAAATGATCCCCCGGATCATTTGCGGAACCCTCGTCACTGCGTCAGAATGGTATCTCTGTTGTTAGAACGCGCAAACATAAGGCCACAACTGACAGCAATCTGAATTGCCCCGAGTTTGCCGGAGACACCTATAGCTTCATTTCACGCGACCATATCGAAGACGTCTCGCTGTGCATAGAAGTTCTCTTCGGCCTCAGCTGGTGGGATATTCCCAATAGGGCCAAGCAGGCGGCGATTATTGAACCAGTCGACCCATCCGAGGGTGGCCATTTCCAGATCTTGCATGTTGCGCCAAGACCCCTGGCGATGAACGAGTTCGGTTTTATAGAGACCGTTAATCGTCTCGGCGAGGGCGTTGTCGTATGAATCCCCGACGCTGCCGACCGATGGTTCAATACCAGCTTCGGCTAAACGTTCAGTATAGCGAATGGACACATATTGCCCGCCGCGGTCGGAGTGATGGATCAACCCGCTTTCATGAACAGGTCGTCGATCATGCAAGGCTTGCTCCAGCGCATCGAGAACAAAGTCAGTTTTGGCTGAACGTGAGACCCGCCAGCCCACGATGCGATCGGCGAATGTATCAATGACGAAAGCCACATACACGAAGCCTTGCCATGTCGACACGTAGGTGAAGTCGCTGACCCAAAGCAGATTGGGCGCCGAGGCCCGGAATGCACGGTTCACTTTGTCGCGCGGACAGGGGGCTGATGTATCAGGAATGGTTGTTTTAACTACCTTGCCCCGCACAGCTCCACGGATGCCAATCTGTTTCATCAACCGTTGCACCGTGCATCTTGCAACCTCAAAGCCCTCGCGTTTCAATTGGTGCCATGCCTTTCGGACACCGTAGACCTGATAATTTTCATCCCAGATCCTTTTAATCTCTGGCCGCAGCTCTGCATCCCGTTGGTGTCGCGCTGATGCCTTGGAAGGATCCGCGCGACACGCGAGGCGGTGATAAAATGTTGACGGCGCGATCGGCAACACCCTGCAGATCGACTCGACACCGTAAACGCTACGCTGATCTTCAATAAAGGCAATCATCGCTTCAGTGGGCGGTCGAGTTCCGCCTGTGCAAAATATGCTGACGCCTTGCGTAGTATCTCATTGGCTTGGCGTAGCTCCCGGTTTTCCCTTTCGAGGGTTTTAATCCGATCACGTTCTTCAGTAGTCACGCCGTCGCGCATACCACTATCCTTCTCGGCTTGCTTGACCCATCCCTTCAAGGTCTGGGGAATGCAGCCGATCTTGGGTGCAATGGCCGCAATCGCGCCCGCCTGCGTTTCATAGGAGCCTTGATGCTCAAACACCATTCGGACCGCACGTGCGCGGACCTCAGGCGAGTAGCGATTTGCCATTTTACTTTTTGTCATAACCATCATCCTTACTTAAGTTGATGGTCTCCGGCAAACTCGGGGCAATTCACCGCCCTTGGGGGCTTTGCTGCGCCTTCATTGGCAAATGAACTCGCCCCTTCGGAAACAGCGCTTGGGATTGATCTGAATCTAAGCGCCGCCGCGCTCGATTTCCGTGTCAATGATGTGCCTATCCTAGATCCGCAGGTCCCTCTGAGCACTGACGCGCAGATCGCAACGCAGCTGACATTGAATGAGGCCTTTACCAAAGGTCAGAATACCATATCTTTCGCTGTACAGTTCAAACCGAACTCAGAGTGGACGCCTGGCCTTCATCTTCGACTGCATTCCTGGCCAGCCGGAACCATACCCGAGCTGTTTCAGGGATCGGATTTTGTTTTTGATGTAATCGTAGCTGTTTCGCAAAATGATCCGGGCAAGCTCGAAATGACACAGGTGGTTGGCTCAGGGGAGCCGCTGGTCAAAATCGCCGAAATACACCAAACGGCTGGCGATGGCACAATTGATGGTTGGAACACATGGTCGGTGACAGCAGAGGTGATGATCGATTTCCCGCAGGACGCCTGGCACTCCGCGCAAGTTCTTGAGGTCACGCCCGAACTACGACGAGAACTTGCTGGTGAATATATGAAGCTGCATTCCGCGCTTGCAGAAGGAGGATGCACCGCTCAAATGGCTTTGGCCCCCTATATTCATCGTCTTGCCGGGGGCATCGGCGCCAGCGACGCGGAATATTATACCTCCGGCTATGAGGCGTTACTTTCCGGAGACGCTGGGTTCACGCTCCGTCCGTTCGATGCCGATGAAAGCAAGGTGCAGCTTTATGGTCATGGCCGCCTTGCTGCTTTATTGCCTCTTCCAATCCGATATTGGAATCCCGAAGCAGAACAGGAAGCCAGCCTTTTCATTTACTTCTGGAAAGACCAGACTGGGCAATGGCAAATTATCCATTGAAGAGAGATCGTGTTCCTATGAGAGCTTTCCTGATCTTGGCCTATGTCTGCGCCGCCCTTGGGGGCTTTGCTGCGCCTTCATTGGCAAATGAACTCGCCCCGACCCAAACCGCACTTGGAATGGACATTTCTCTTTCCGGTGTACAGCTTGATCTGCGCGTGAATGATGTGCCGATCGCAGATCCATCGTTCCCGCTCGGGGCAGACGGGCCGTTTTCAACGACAATGACACTGAACAGTGCCTTCGCTTCGGGTGAAAATTCGGTCACTCTGTCGGTGGTCCCGAACGCCGAAGTGTCGCCTGGCTGGGACCAACATGCCCATGCACGTTTTGGGTATTGGCCCGCAGCCGATTTCCCGATGCCTTTTGATGATCGAGCTTTTGCAATAGATGTCCAATATCGCCTTGAAACGGATGCGACGGAAGGCGACTTCTCTGTAACATATGCAGCTCAGGAGTACCTGACAGCATCACAGGCCGGGGACATCGCATCGACCGACGAAGGAGACATGTTCGGGCTGACCCTTGATATCGGGTTGAACTTGCCGCCACTGGCATGGATGCAGGGGCAACACCTCACTCCGGACGCAAAAATGCAGCGTGAACTTATTGAACAATACGCAAAGCTTCATACGCACATTGGCCAAGGTTTTGACGGTATGAACGAAGCTCTCGCGCCCTATTTCACGCGGCAAGCCGCTGCATTTGGCGTAAGCTTGGAACAGTTCATCGAGTTGAACGTTCGTCCGATGTTCGGGCCTGAAAGCGGTACGGAATTTCTCCCGTTCGACATCTCGAAATCTGAACTCCGCCTTTATGGGAATGGTCGGCTGGCTGCGCTCGTCCCGATGCCATTGACCTATCGAAACGAAGCCTATGGTGAGGAAGGGGCGTTACTTATTTACTTCTGGAAGGACCGGACGGGGCAGTGGCAGATCATTCATTGAGATTGGTACAGAAACGCACGGTTGAGTGGGGCCATTATGTGTTCGGCATCATGCTGTTTGGAATGGCGTTTCTTGTGCCCGACACGGCTGAAACCGAAGAGATAGCCTTGCGCAACACTGCGATCCTCATGGATTTGTCCATCACCTCGGGTGCGGTGGATGTCCGTGTGGAAGACGTGCCCCTTTTTGATCCTACCGCTCCGATAACGGCCTCACAAACTCTCGATACTCAGTTTCCGGTCAATCAGGCGTTTCATTCCGGCGAGAACACGATGACGTTTCGTGTGCGCTTTACCCCTTCATCGGATCCGGTCGTCGTCCCTTCACTTAAAGTTGCGATAGGCGCCTACACGGGCGTCAATTGGCCAAGCATCGATGAAAACAGACCGTTGGTATCTGACTTTGAACTCAAACCTGTCTTGACACCTGAGGGCGGGTATCTTGTGGAAGTCAAAGAACGCCATTCTGAGCAGGAGGTACTACAAGCAGGAGAGTTAACGCATATCTCAGGCGATGGCCTCCCGGAAAGCTGGAACACCTATCAGTTACGTTTGAAGGTCGCTCTGCCGCTGTCCGAATTCGCATGGCAACAAGGACAGATCCTGTCTGCAACGCCAGATACCGAGCAAAGTCTCAGAGATGAATATCAGCGTCTGTTTCATATTCTTGCTCAAAAAGACAGTGCGCTATACCGGCAAGCTTTGTGGCCATTTCTAAGCCATATGTCTGCGGCGCAAGGGCTCGACACAGAGACCTATACGGCAATGTCGCTCGATCCTGTCATCGGTCCGCAGAGCGACTATGATCCAGTTCCGTACTCCGCCATAGAATCGCACCTTGAACTCTTCGGGGAGGGACGTTTGGCGGCACTTGTTCCAATCCCTCTCAAGTTTCGTCATCGTGAGTGGGACGATGAAGCTACGCTTTTCATTTACTTCTGGAAAGACCAGACTGGGCAATGGCAAATTATCCATTAAAATTGCATGAAATCTGTAGCGCGCTTGAGTGACAAACATATTTGCCCAATTCACGCCAGCAACGCGATTGTAAGTGTTGCGTCCAAATCCATCTGTGATGGATTGCCGGTTGCAAGTGCAGGAGCATTCGCCCTCAGATAGAAAAACTAGAGAAAAAAATACTATACTCAGGGAATTCAATGAAATTGCCCGTTACGGAACGCCTGCGGGAAAAGCTTTGCACAGCCAACAACCTGCACCACTGCATCCTACTTAAACTCATCCGTAAACCGAACGTAAGCGTTCGCTGGCTCTCACCTTTTGTTCAATTGTCTGATCTGCGATGCCGTGTCCGATGGAGATCGGTGCAGGAGTTTCGCGATGGCGACTACGGTGGAGTTTCTCAGGAGCTACGGGGTGGAGATACGGACCAATGGTCAGCGACGCTGGCCGGATGAGGTCAAGGCGCGGATCGTGGCTGAGAGTTTGAAGCCCGGCGCGACGGTGAACGGGGTTGCTGCGCGGTATGGGCTTCGGGCAAACCATCTGTCGGAATGGCGCCGTCGGGCGCGTGACGGCAGGTTGGTTTTACCCGCGGTTGAAGAGGTCGACTTTTGTTTTGCGCCGATCGTGGTGTCGGATGATGGCGGCGATACTCCTGTGCCAGCAGTGTCTGCGCCGCTTACCAAGTCTGACGCTGCATCCGCTGACCCTATCGCGATTGAGATCGGCCAAGTGATAATCAGGCTCGATGGCACCACCAGTTCTGACCGGATTGCCGAGATCGTGCGGGCCATTGGGGCACGGCCATGATGTTCCCGTCAAACCGCGTGCGGGTTTTGGTCTCGACGCAGCCCGTGGACTTCAGGAAAGGTCATGATGGCCTGGCTGCAATCGTGTCATCGGTGCTGCGCAAGGATCCATTCACGGGCACAGTGTTTGTGTTTCGGTCGCGCAGAGCGGATCGACTGAAGCTGCTTTTCTGGGACGGCACGGGACTGGTGATGGCTTACAAGCGGCTGGAGGAGGCAGCCTTCACCTGGCCTGCGATCAAGGACGGGGTGATGGCGCTGAACCACGCTCAGTTTGAGGCCCTGTTTGCCGGTCTGGACTGGCGTAAAGTTAAGGCCTTGGAGACACGCCCACCTGCTGCGGCAGAATGAACCAACCGTATGTTTTTGCGTGATTTCACTGTGGTTTTTTGGTAGTTCTGGCCTATGCAAAATGCCCCATCACTTGATCTTTCTGCTATCCCGGCTGCGCAACGCGCGGCGGTTCTGGCGTTGATGGAAGAGGTGGCGGCGCTGACGGAAATCACCCAGCGGCAAGAGCACCTGATCGCCGAGTTGAACCATGCCCTACATGGCAAACGCTCGGAAAAGCTGACCGAGGATGAGCGGCAGCTGGCCTTCGAAGACTTGTCCATCGCACTTGCCGAGGTCGAGGTGCAAAAGGAGCAGCTGACCACCAAGACAGGTGACAAAAGGGCAACCAAGCCTGCGCCAAAGCGCACCATCGGCAATCTCCCGGCCACACTCCCGCGCATCGAAGAGGTTATCGAACCCGCCAGCCTGATCTGCCCCTGTGGCTGCGGTATCATGCACAAGATCGGTGAAGACCGTGAGCCGAGCGGCTGGACATCGTGCCGGCCCAGTTGCGCGTCATTGTCACCGTGCGCCCGAAATACGCCTGCCGGACCTGCACCGACGGCGTGACCCAGGCCCCCGCTCCAGCGCATCTGATCATGGGCGGGTTGCCGACCGAGGCGGCCATCGCTCATGTGCTGGTCAGTAAGTATGCCGATCATTTGCCATTATACCGCCAGAGCCAGATTTTGGCGCGGGCGGGTCTTGATCTGCACCGCGCCGTGCTGGCGGATTGGGTTGGCAAGGCGGCGTTCCACCTTAAGCCCATTGTCGACCGACTGGCCGAACATCTGAAACGATCCGACAAACTGTTCATGGATGAAACCACCGCCCCGGTGCTGGATCCGGGGCGCGGCAAAACCAAAACTGGCTATCTCTGGGCGCTTGCCCGTGATGATCGGCCATGGGGCGGCGAGGCCCCGCCCGGAGTGGTTTACTTCTATGCCCCTGGTCGGGCGGGCGAGAATGCCGAAACATTCCTCACCGGCTTTGACGGTATCCTGCAGATCGACGGGTATCAGGGCTATAACCGCCTGACCAAGCCTACCCGCAAGGGCGGTGATCCCATTCGGGTGGCTCATTGCTGGGCACACGCGCGCCGTAAGCTGAAGGAAGTCTTCGACCGCGACGGCTCAGAGATCGCCGCCGAAGGCCTGCGCCACATTGCCGAAATCTATGCCGTTGAAACCGATATCCGTGGCGTCGACCTTGGCCAGAGATTGTCAGCCCGCAAGGCCCGCACTGCCCCCTTGGTCGCAGCCTTTGGCGACTGGCTGCAGGCACAACGCCGCAAGATATCCAGTAAATCTCGGCTTGGCGAAAAGCTGACCTACATCCATAATCACTGGGACGGGTTGCAGACCTTCCTGACCGATGGGCGCGTCGAGATCGACAACAACCGCGTCGAAAACCTGATCCGACCGATCACTCTCAATCGTAAGAATGCGCTCTTCGCGGGTCACGACGAAGGTGGCATCGCCTGGGGCCGTGTCGCTTCTCTGATCGAGACCTGCAAGATTAACGGCATAGAACCCTTTGCTTATCTCAAGGCCACCTTGACAGCGATCGCCAATGGTCATCCGCAAAACTGCATAGACGATCTGCTGCCGTGGAACTTCAAGCTGTCAAGCTAAGCTGCACGTGATGTCCAGCGAACGCTTACCCCGTTGGAAGGAAATGGTCATGTTTGAAGAGCTGAGAGAAACTATCGCACAACGTATAGCGCAGCTCGAGGCTGGAAAGCGTTTCAATCTCAGGGGCTTGCTGGGGGAAGAATGGCCAGATGGACAAGGCGCAGCCAGACAAATGCCAATTGGAGATTTCACCGCAATGAGAACTATGCGCCGAATACGTTGCGCATCATTTCCGGGTTTTCCTTGATCCATACGGCGGCCCCTTCGGCGACAGCCTGGTAGACCGCTGCTCCTATGGCTTCTCCCAAAGCCGTGTGAAGCCCTGCATAGGCTGTGTCGCCTTTTGGCACGGCGATGGCGATGCAATCTGTGCCGGTGCCTGTGATAGGGCCGTGAGGCAAGCGCAATCCGGCGTCTATCACCGCGGCTGTGCGGGCTTGTGTTGCGATGCTCAGGGCTTCGATCTGGGCCGCTTCGGTCAGCCCTTCGGCAATCTGCACCGCGATGTTGATGGTCCCGTAGCGTTCAAAAGACCAGTCGCGGGGCGTGCGGGTGCCGATGCGTTCGGCGTTGCCCAGCCCGACCGTGGCGATGGCGGCCGCGCGGGCACTTTCGACACGCGTCTCTTGGCGCTGGAATTTCGTGACATCGCGAGAGGTGAGCATCCCCACCGCTTCTGCATGTCCTGCTTCGGTCATTTCTGCCGTGACCCAGTCGGAAACGGCAAGGTCCACGGGCAGGTCGGCATTGCGCAATTCGCGCCAGACGATCCTGTCAGCCATGGCGAAGCCGGAGCGATAGGGGGCAAAACTCAGCACGCGCAGGGAGGTGCCCAGTTCGGCGATGAGCCAAGGGGGCTCAAGGCGGGGATGCAGCAGGGGCGGGGTCATGCGCTGCCCTGCGTGATTTGGCCGAGGGGTTGCACGACAAGCCCTTCGGCGGCGTCCGAGATATAACAGCGGATTGAAAAGACCTCTGACAGGAGCGCTTCGGTCAGGACATGGCGCGGGGGGCCGTCCGCGATGATCCGGCCTGCGTGGATCACCACAAGGCGCGTGCAATGACGGGCGGCCAGCCCCAGATCATGAAGCGATGCGACAACCGCGCGACCGTCCTCGGCGATGGCGGAAAATGTCTCCATACAGGCGATCTGATGCGCTGGATCAAGGCCCGCTGTCGGTTCGTCGGCCAGCAAAAGCGGCGTGTCCTGTGCCAGCGCGCGGGCAATCAGCACACGGGCCTGTTCGCCGCCAGAGAGCCCTGTGGCTTTGCGGTCTGCGAGGGCTGTCAGGTCCATGCGCGCCAATGCCGCAAGGACTTCGGGCGCGTCTTCGTGTTCGTTTTGCGCCAGAGAAACAAGATGCGCGACCCGCACCGGCCATGCAATCTCGCGGGCTTGGGGCAACCATGCGACTGCCTTGGCTCTTTGGGCGGGGGAGAGTCTGGCAAGCGAGCTGTCACCCTCTGCTGCAATGAGGCCGAGAGCGGCGCGGAGCAGCGTGGATTTGCCTGCGCCATTCGGGCCGATGAGACCCACGAACTCGCCCGCTTCGACGGCTAGAGACGCATGATCGAGCGTGACTCGCGCGCCATGTCTGACGGTCAGGTTGTGAGTGGTGAGCAAGCTCATGAGCGCCCCCGCATCCGCCAGATCAGATGGAAGAACACCGGCGCACCGACCAGTGCCATCAACACGCCCAGTTTGAGGTCGCGTCCGGGCAGGATCAGCCGCACGGCAATGTCTGCGGTCAGGACCAGAGCCGCTCCGCCCAGTGCAGAGGTGAGCAGGAGGCGGGCAGGGCGGGCGCCGACAAGCGGGCGCAGCACATGGGGCACGACCAGTCCGACAAAACCGACGGCGCCTGCAACGGCCGTGGCCGCACCAACGGAGGCCGCCACGCCGCCGACGAGGATCAGCCGCAAACGCTTGAGATTGATGCCCATTGTGGCGGCGGCTTCCTCGCCCAAAGTCAGCCGGTCGATGCCGCGTCCAGTGAAGGCGAGCAAGGCCCATCCGGCCACCATCACAGGCAGGGCAGTCCAGACGTGTAGGAAGGACCGATCCGCAAGCGATCCCATCATCCAGAAGACAATTTCATTGGCAGCAAAAGGGTTTGGCGAGAGGTTGAGCACCAGCGCCGTGAGGGCCGAGGACAGGGCGGACACGGCGATTCCCGCGAGGATCAGGGAGAGGGTGCCGCCGGTGCCGGCGAGCAGGAGGATGAGGAGGACACAAAGGGCGGCGCCGGTCAGGGCGGCGAGGGGGAGGGCCAGTGCGAAGAGTGCGGCCAAACCGCTCTGGAGCGCGATCACGGCGCCCAGCGCGGCGGAGGCGGAGATGCCGATCACACCCGGTTCGGCCAGAGGATTGCGCAGATAGCCCTGCATCGCGGCCCCCGACAGGCCGAGACTCACCCCCACCATCACACCCAGAATGGCCCGCGGCAGACGGATCTCGCGCATCACGATCGGCAGCGGCCCCTCACCACCGCCAAACAGCGCGGCAAGGCTGTCCATCGCGGACACATCCGCCACGCCGACCAGCAATGAGGCCATGAAAAGCCCCGCAACCAGCACGGTTAAAACGGCGAGAAGCCTCAGGTAAGTCATTCATCCTGCTCCAGTTTTTCCCGCTCTGCACGCAACTCTACGATGGCGTCCAGCACAGAGGGCAAGCCGCAAATCCAGTCCTTGTCCTGCATGGGCATATGCCCGCCCGTGAGACGGGTCAATGCCGGGTGCGAGAGCACATCTTCGGCGCGGGCAGTGCCCGGATAGTCGGCTCCGGAAATCACCAGATCGGGGTCCGCCATGACCAGAGCCTCAAGCGGCACGAAGCCGCCTGCGGGCAGACCGAGCTGCGCTGCAAGCGTGGTAAATCCGGCCATGTCGATGATCTCGCCCGACAGGCTCTGTGCGCCGGAGGTGTAGCCGTTGACCGCATAAGTGGCCGCTGTGGGGCGTCGGCCTTGCGTCGAATTTATGTCGGATAAGTGTCGGGCAAAATCGTCCGCCATCTCGCGTGCCACATCCGCACGCCCCAACGCCTCTCCCATCTTCATCATATTGGCGGAGACATCCTCCAAAGACCGCGCGGGGGCAAATTCGACCACCTCCAGCCCGAGACGGCGCATCATCGAAACAGTGGCCCGCGCGGAGAACTGTCCGGCCAGAACCAGATCGGGGTCCAGCAGGTAAATCTCTTCGGCGAGCCCGTTGTTCGTCGGATAGGCGCGGGCCTGCTCCGCCATGACCGAAGCGCGCGGGTCTTGAGCCATTGTGGTGACCGACACAAGCTGCTCCGGCGCGGCGATCATCATGGCAAGCTGGTCGGTGCACAGATTGATCGACACAACACGTTGCGGCGTGGCATCGGCCATTCCTGATCCGCCTGCCCAAAGGCAGGTGATCATGAGGACTGTGAACGTCCTTTTCACCATGCGGCGCTGACCCCGACATAGATCGCGCGCGTCGGACCGTAATAGCCCCACGCTTCGGAATAGGTTTCGTCAAACAGGTTTGTCACGCGGGCGTTGAGCTGGACATGCTCCGTGAGATCGTAACGCGCAGCGAGATTAACGGTGGTGAATGTAGGTAGTTTGCTGATCTCAGGTGAGTCTGGCCATGCAGTATTGTACCATTCACTATCGTAATTCCCAGCCACATGACGGATATCGGTGGTAATGGCTCCGCGTCCGCCCAGAATATCGGTGGTTGCTGCAAGGCCAAGCTCATGCTCGGGACGATGCACCAAACGTTCATCCGATGAATTCCTTGCGTGTGTATAGGTGTAGTTTGCTGCAATATACAGCCAGTCTGTGGCTTGTAGCCCGAGACTGAGTTCTGCCCCTTTTCGTGTGCTGGTGCCTTCCAGATTGGTTGATGTATCTCCACTTCCGGAAATCATGTTCTCGACTTTGCTGTGAAACAGTGTCACGCTCAAATCACCATAGCCTCCGGCAAAGCCCATATCGGCACCGATTTCGTAGCTCAGGCTTTCTTCTGGTTTGAGGTCGGAGTTCCCTGTGTATGTACCTGGCACGTAGCCGAATTGTTCGAACATCGTCGGGTTGACGATGGCTCGCCCAGAAGCAGCGCGCAGGCGAATATCCCGTCCCGGAAGCTGGTAGGCGGCGGACAGGTTCCATGTGGTTGCATCTTCGAATACGTCATTGAAATCGTGGCGAAGGCCTGACTGAACGTCCAAGCCATTGTTCAAACGTCCTTGGTACTCTAGGGCGATGGACTGGTTTTCCCGCTCATAGGTTCCGCCGGCAGCGTAGGAGGATTTGTACGTTTCGCGTTCTGCTTCAAGGGAGAAATTCAATTTATGTTGTGCGGCCTTGGCCTCACTCCCGTCCAGAGCATAGCTGCCAGTGTACTTAAAACTGTGCCGTGTGGCAGCATCGTCACTGCTGTAGGCTCCTGCGGAATAATGGGTGGAATCCTGATCCATGGTCGAGATTGCAAAGCGATGGTCCAAACGCCCTCCGAGAGTCGAGGCTTCGAGCCAGAGAGAGCCGAATATCTGGTTGCGGTCTGCGGTATCGGGTGTATCCTCAAGATAGTCAGCGGGGTCGTCTACCGGCGTGTAGCTGGGTGAGTCATAGCCATAGTTCTGCCAAGTCCGGCGCAAAGTGAAACCGGCCGTTATCGTGTCGCTGAAGTCGTATTCACCCTTCAGGCTCAAGGTTTCTCGATCATTGTAATCGGTATCGCCGCCCGAGCGGGAGTTATCTTCGCCATCGGTATGCCGGCTCCCTAAGGACAACGCGATATTGCCGAGTTCACCAGCCTGACGCAGATAGACCTCTCCAGCATAGGTATCATGGCTGCCGACTTCGAGGCTACCGCCGTATTCGGTATCAATTGTTTTGGTAGACTTGGTGACAATTGAAATAACCCCTGACATGGCATTCGCGCCATAAAGTGTGGACTGTGGGCCGCGCAACACTTCGATACGTTCTATGTTTTCAAGGGTCAGTCCGGTAAAGAGATACTCACCGCTACCGGAGGAGTTCGCTACAACCCCATCTATGAGAACCAGAACGTGATTGGCTTCTCCTCCGCGCATGCGCACCTGTGTATAGGTTTCTCCTGTGGAGGTGACAGAGACACCGGGCAGGGAACGCAAGGCATCCTGCACGGTGGTGATCCCGCGCTCTTTCAGGGCATCCGCTGTCAGAATGCTATAGTCTCGGGTGAAGTTATCTTTGGCAATTCCGGTGAGACCACCCGACACGACGATTTCATCTAGTTGATAAATCTCGCCTGTGTCTTGGGCGAGCATGGGGGAGGTGGTCAGGGCGAGGGCGGCTGTGGTGAGGCGCAGGAGGCGCGATGTGTGATGGGCACGCATGATTTCGGTCCTTGAGCGGGGGGGGCGGTTGCCCCGTGGATGTGAACGCGTCCGGGAGGAAATCTCCGCAGACAGTGAGAGCGTCACCGCTGCGGGTCTACCGCTTCCGTGGCGCCCCTCGCGCCCGGAAAAGGGTGAACATTCAAGCAGGTCTCCTGGCTCACGGATCGCAGCGGTCGCCCACCTTCCCGGGGGGTATCCCAGTGGTATGAGAGGCGTCGCTCACCGTTCACAGTTGCGGGGGCAGCCACGGCTTTGATCCTGCATCTGTGGCGGCGGACCATCCCGTGTTCCCTTTTCATCGGCGAGATCACCGAAACTTGAACAGGGCGCAGAAAAGCGAAATGGCCGGAGAAGTCAAGATTCTCCGGCCTGTCGCGGGCTGTTCTGTGGCGTCACGTCGCGGCAGGGGCATGCCTGCGCGGGGGATCAGCGGTTTTTCTTCATGGCATCCATGAGCGCTGCCCCCAGTGCGCCGGTGCTGTCGCCTTGGGAGGCGTTGCGGGGTTTTGCGGGTTTGGATTTGGAGCCGCGTGCGGGCGTGGCGTCCTTGCGGGGCTGGCCGGTTTTGCCTTGGGGCTTGCCGCCCTGCGTCGGGCGTTCGCCGCGGTCGGGTTTGGTGCCGCCCTTGCGCATGGACAGGCCGATGCGTTTGCGCGCGATGTCCACTTCGGTGACGCGCACGGAGACGATGTCACCCGCTTTGACGACTTCGTGCGGGTCTTTGACGAAACGGTCGGCCAGCTGGCTGACATGGACAAGCCCGTCCTGATGCACACCGATGTCCACGAAGGCCCCGAAGGCGGCGACATTGGTCACGGTGCCTTCAAGGCGCATGCCGGGTTTGAGGTCTTTGATCTCCTCGACCCCGTCGGTGAAGGTGGCGGTTTTGAATTCCGGACGCGGGTCGCGGCCCGGTTTCTCAAGCTCCGCGAAAATGTCGCGCACGGTGGGCAGGCCGAAGGCGTCGGTGACGAAATCTTCGGGGCGCAGGCCCTTGAGCGCGGAGGGGCTGCCCATGATGTCGCGCATGTCGCGGCCACAGGCTTTGACGATCTTGCGGGCCACGTCATAGGCTTCGGGGTGGACGGAGGAAGCGTCGAGCGGCTCGTCCCCGTCGCGGATGCGCAAAAAGCCCGCACATTGTTCGAAGGCTTTCGGGCCGAGACCGGAGACTTTCAACAGGGCTTTGCGAGAGGGAAACGCGCCGTGGCTGTCGCGGTGGGTCACGATGGATTGCGCAAGCGACGGCCCGAGACCCGCGACATGGGCGAGCAGCGGGGCGGAGGCCATGTTCAGGTCCACCCCCACGGCGTTCACCGCATCCTCGACCACGGCTTCGAGCGCCTGCGACAGGCGGCGCTGGTCCACGTCATGCTGATACTGGCCGACGCCGATGCTCTCCGGCGTGATCTTGACCAATTCCGCCAGCGGGTCCTGCAACCGTCGCGCGATGGAGACCGCGCCGCGCAGGGACACGTCGAGATCGGGAAATTCGGCAGCGGCCAGTTCAGAGGCGGAATAGACCGAGGCACCGGCCTCTGAGACGACCACCTTGGTGGGCGCCTTGATGCCTTGGGGCAGGAGCTTGAGCGTCTCGCCCACAAGTTTCTCCGTTTCGCGGCTGGCAGTGCCGTTGCCGATGGCGATCAACTCGACACCGTGACGGGTCACCAGATCAATGATCTTCGCCTCCGCCCCGCGCAAATCCATCTTCGGCTGGAACGGGTAGAGCGTTGCGGTCTCCAGCAGCTTGCCGGTGGCATCCACCACCGCCGCTTTCACGCCTGTGCGAATCCCCGGATCGAGACCGAGTGTGGCCTTGGCCCCCGCAGGGGCGGCCAGAAGCAGGTCTTTGAGATTGCGCGAGAACACGGTGATCGCATCCTCATGGGCGCGCTGGCGCAATTCGCCCAGAAGATCAATGTGCAAGGAGATGGAGAATTTCACCCGCCACGCCCAACGTGCCACGGTGCGCAGCCAGAGATCGCCGGGCTGGTCGGTGCCCGCGCCGAGATAGGCGGCGATCATGGCAATCGCCCGATCCGCGCCTTCTTCGGGCTCCGGCGCAATCTCCATCGAGACGATCTCTTCCTTGGCCGCGCGCAAAATCGCCAGAGCGCGGTGGGAGGCAATCTCGGCCCATTTCTCCGAATGGTCGAAATAGTCGGAAAACTTTGCGCCGGCCTGTTCCTTGCCCTCGATCACCTTGGCGGTCACACGCGCCTCGCGCCGCATGAAGTCGCGCAGCTTGCCCAGAAGTTCGGCACTCTCGGAAAGCTCTTCGGTGGCAATGTCGCGCGCCCCGTTGAGCGCGTCTTTGACGGTGGGCACGGCCTCCGTGACAAACCCCTCGGCCAGAACCTCCGGCGCGGTGCCGCGCTGGGCTTTGATCGCCTGCAACAGCGGTTCCAGACCGTTTTCACGCGCGATCATCGCCTTGGTGCGGCGCTTCTTCTTGTAAGGCAGGTAGATGTCTTCGAGCGTGGATTTGCTGTCCGCCCCCGCAATGGCGCGTCTGAGATCATCGGTGAGTTTGCCCTGCTCGTCGATGGTTTTGAGAATCGTTACCCGCCGCGCTTCCAGTTCGCGCAGATAGGACAACCGGTCGTTCAGCAAACGCAACTGCGTGTCGTCGAGACCGCCCGTCACCTCTTTGCGGTAACGCGCGATGAAGGGCACGGTCGCGCCCTCGTCCAGAAGCCCGATGGCGGCGCTGACCTGATTTTGCGAGGCCGCGATGTCTGTGGCGATGGTGCGGGAAATGCGGGCATTGGTTTGGGCGGCGGTTTGCGGATCGGTCGGCGTGCTCAAAATTGGTCCTCCTGTCGGGAAGACCGTCTTACCCTCCCCGACAGGCCGCGCCAAGAGGGGGCGTGACGCAAGAGGGCCGCGTCAGCAGAACGCAGCCCATCCCGGTCTTCGGTTTGCAGAGGTGCCGGGGCGCTCAGGAGCGCGGGCGTTCCTTTTTCGGATCGTAATGCGGGAAGGGCGCGACGCGGGCGGAGTAGCGTTTGAGATGCCCGTCCAGCTGGCCGACCTCGACATGGGTGCCGATCTCCGCATGGGCCACGTCGATGCGGGCCAATGCGATCCACTGGCCGGTGCGCGGGCTACGCATGGCGGAGCAGATTTCGCCCACCTGCGCACGTCCGATGCGGATGCAATCCCCGTGCGCCACGGCATTTTGCCCGTCGATCTCAAGCCCCACGAATTTGCGCGAGGGCGTTTCCTTGCGCCGCAACAGCGCCTCGCGCCCGACGAAATCGGCGGTCTTGGATTTCAGTGGCACGGTAAAGCCGACACCGGCCTCGAACGGGTCGGTCTGGTCGGAGAAGTCATAGCCCGCAAAGACCAGCCCCGCTTCGATCCGCACGAGGTCCAGCGCCTCCAGCCCCATCGGTTTCATGCCGACCTTCTGGGCCCGCCTCCCAGACGGCTTTGAAAATCTCCGCGCCATGTTTCGGGTGGCAGAAAATCTCGTAGCCCAACTCGCCTGTGTAACCGGTGCGCGAGATCACGACCGGAATGCCCTGATCATCGCCAAGGCGGGCGGGGGTGAAGCGGAACCAGCCCATCTCGTCGAGCGCGGGTTGGTGCGGTGCGGTCCAGAAAAGCTCGCAGATCAGATCACGCGATTTCGGGCCTTGCACCGCGAGGTTGTGCATCTGGTCGGTGGAAGAGCGGATCATGACGTTGAGGCCGAGGCGCTTGGCCTCTTCGCGCATCCACACGCCGCTCTCGTCGGAGCCGCCGATCCAGCGGAAGTTATGCTCTCCCAGACGGAACAAAGTGCCGTCGTCGATCATGCCGCCGTGCGGGTAGCACATGGCGGAATAGACCACCTGACCGATGGCGAGTTTTTCGACATTGCGGGTCAGCACCCAGTTCATCAGGGCTTCGGCATCGGGGCCTGTGACCTCGAATTTGCGCAGGGCCGAGAGGTCCATGACCACCACGCCTTCGCGGCAGGCCCAGTAGCTTTCGATCGCGTCACATTCGGGGAAGGAATTCGGCAGCCAGAACCCGTTATAGTCGGAAAAGTCGCGGGTCATGGTTTTGAAGCTGTCATAAAAGGCGCTTTCACGCGTCATGATCGGATCCTCGTCAGGGGTCGGGCGCCATGCTGTGGCGCGGGAAAAGCGTTCTTCGGCGCCATAGGTGCGCACATGGATGTCGGTGAGGTGCCAGCCGTTGGCCGCCGAAGTGTCATCGGGGCAGGAGGAGGACACGCAGATGAGATCGGTCAGCGCGCGCAGCAGCACATAGTCGCCGGGGCGTGACCACGGCTCGTCGGCCAGCATCACGCCATGTTCGTCCACGCCGGTGTTGAAAAAGAAATTCGCCGCCATCCATCCGGCACGGGCGGGGATGCCGTAGGGATCGAGCACGCCGTTGAAATTGTCAGAGCAATTCGCATGCCCCGGATAGCCCAGATCGTCGTAATATTTGGCGTTGCAGGCCAGTCCGAAGGCATCGTGGCGTCCGCAGGTGTCTTGCACCACTTCGACGAGCGGGGTCTGGTCATGGTCGAAATATTTCGCATGCAGGCCGGGCATCGGGTAGGCGTGGCCCTGAATGGTGCGGGTGGTGGTGACGTCGAGCGGGAGGAACAGTCCCTTGTCCACCTTGCGCGCGTCGAAACACTGGAAATCGGTGCATTGGCGGCCATCGACATCCATGATCTGGATGAATTCGCCCTTTTTGACGGTGTAGGCCTTTGCCGTGGCGGAGCTGATGCGGATGTCTTGCAGCGTGTCGGCCAGCGGATCGGGCAGGGCAAAGCTGCCTGCCATGCGCGGCTCTGCGCGGGTGAGTGTGACCAGCAGCGGCGTGGCGGTGGTCTGGGCCTCGAAATCCGGTTCCGGCGCGGGGGCGGTGACGAGCAGCCAGCCTGTGGCCTGTGCGGTGAAGCTGACGCCTTCGCCCGCGGCACTGGTGGCGGAGAACAGGCCGATGCTGCCTGCGCCCGCAAGCGCGATCCGGCGTTTGGCAAGGCCGAGGCGCAGGCGGGCCATGCCGGGCAGGGGGCTGTTCACGGTGGCGCGCAGGGCCTCGCCCGTGGCATCCGCCGCCCAGCCGAGCACACCGGCATCCACGCGCCCGTCGGTATGGGCGGCCAGCAATTCGCAGCGCTGCCCGCCCTCTGTGTTGGTGATGGTGATCCGGTCACCGGTCTTGAGTTCCACGAGCGTGGCACCGCCGCCCTGCACGGTGTGACGTTCCTCGTCGGGCGCAAGGCAGTAGGCCGCGGCGCGGCGGGGCTGTGAGGGATGCGGCGGGCCCGCACGGAAGGGAAGGCCGGAAGGATCGAGGATCAATTGGATCTCCATCGGTCATAAAAAAATCCGGGGGTGCATGAATGCGGGCCCCCGGATCAGGGGAGAGGGACGCGCCCCCGATGGGGCACGCGTTGGATCAGTTCTGCAAATAGGCGTCCATGCTGTCATCGAGCGCATCTTTCCACGCGGTGTGGTGCGCGGGGGCCAGCGTGCCCGTGATCGGGGAGACATAGGCATTGTTGCGGAAGGTCATGATGCCTTGCTTCTTGTGCTTCTTCCATTGGAAGAACGCCTCATTGGCCGCGTCGACATCGAAGCTCGGGTAATCCGTATCCGCGATCAGTTCTTTGACATATTCGCCTTGGTAAGCGATGCCGTCATAATCGGTTTCGTTTTTGGCCTCTGCGGCCACACGCGCCTCGACATCGGCGGCCATTGTCGCTGCATCGGGCAGGTCGATCCGGCCCAGAATGATGTCACGCACATACCACGCCTGCGCGTCGAACATGTTGAACGTATACCATTGATCCTGCATGCCGAGGTAGAACATCTTCGGGTTCGGATTGTAGACCACACCCTTGTAGAGATCCGCCGTGGCCAGAACATTGGCCGTTTTCAGGCGCAGATCGTCGGGCAGGAAAGGGAAGTAGTGTTTGTAGCCGGTGCACAGGATGATGGCATCGACATCTTTGGTGGTGCCGTCCTTGAAATAGACCGTCTTGCCCTCGACCTTTTCCAGCGCCGGTTTCTCTTCCCAGTTGTCCGGCCATTTGAAGCCCATCGGCGCGGAGCGGTAGCAGCTTGTGATCGACTTGGCACCGTATTTCCAGCATTGCGAGCCGATGTCTTCGGCGGAATAGGAGGCCCCGACCACCAGCACATCCTTGTCGGCAAACTCGCGCGCATCGCGGAAGTCGTGGGCGTGGATGATCCGGCCGTTGAACTGGGCAAACCCCGGATATTCCGGCACGTTCGGGGAGGAGAAGTGACCGGAGGCCACGATCACATTGTCGAAGCGTTCCTTGTAGACGCGGTCGTTTTCCATGTCGTGAACAGTGATCTCGAAATCACCCTTCTCGGCGTCATATTCGACCCAGCGGATCACGGAGGAGAACCGGATCCACTTGCGCACATCGGCTTTCTTCACGCGACCTTCGATATAGTCGAACAGCACAGCGCGCGGCGGGTAGGAGGCGATCTGTTTGCCGAAATGTTCCTCAAAGGAATAATCCGCAAATTCCAGACCCTCTTTCGGGCCATTGGACCAGAGGTAGCGATACATCGAGCAATGCACAGGCTCGCCATTCTCGTCCACGCCGGTGCGCCATGTGTAGTTCCAGAGCCCGCCCCAGTTCGATTGTTTCTCGAAGCAGACGATTTCCGGAATCTCGGCACCTTTTTGCGCGGCGGACTGGAAGGCGCGCAGTTGTGCGAGACCGGAGGGGCCTGCGCCGATGACAGCGACTCGTTTGGTCATGATAAAACTCCCGTTGGATGTTGGTATCTGTGCGTTGCGTTCTGGTATGGACCAATGATTTGAATTGGTTCTTTTGGATTAACTCCGGTTTGGTCCAAAAATTTTCTGCTGGTCAATGAATTTTCCTTAGAGGAATATGTTATTCGGAAGCTATCTGGGTCTTTTGACCTATTTTTGGGCGCGAGGTGAAATTATGAGCAGCGGATCGCTGGCGCAAAGACTGGTTGTCGCAGGCTCCCTGCCGCGTTTGAGCGTGCAGGATCGCGCCCCCGTCCGCATCGGTGCGCTTGTGCCCATGTCCGGCGGCGAGGAATTCTGGGGCCGGCCCGGTGTCGAGGGCTGCGAGCTTTGGGTCGACTGGATCAATGCCCACGGCGGTATGATGATCGGCGGGCGGCGGCATCTTGTGGAGCTGACGGTCTGTGACAGCGGCGACGGGCCGGAGGCCACGCTGGAGGCGGCGCGTCAGATGGTCGAGACCCAGCGCGTGCGGCTGGTGCTGACACTGGGCGGCAGCGACATGCGGCTGGCCCTGCCATATCTGATGCAGCGGCGGATTCTTACAGCGACGCTCTTGCCCTCCGATCTTTCGCCGGACTTCCCATACCTCATCGCCCCTGCCGAGGTGCATCCGTTCTTCAATGTCACGGGCGTGGACTGGCTGGCACGCAACCGGCCCGAAGCCAGACGCGTGGCCCTGTGTTCACAGACCGACCTTCTGGGCCTGCCCTCTCTGGCCACCTATCGCGCCGCCTTTGACGTGGCCGCGCGCGAGGTGGTCAAGGAAGTGCTCTATGACGTGGGGGGCGCTGATCCCGCCGCTATTGTGGCGGAGATGATGTCGGTCGCGCCCGATGTGCTGTGCTGGTGTTCGTCCAACCCGCAGATGATCGAAGAGATGACCGTGGCGGCGTTCGAGGCCGGATTCGCGGGGGAAATTCTGGCCTGCACCTGTGACAACTACCAGCAGTTGATCGCCAGAACCTCGCCGGAGTTCATGGAACGGTTCACCTTCCAGTTTCCCGATTTCGACGATCCGGAGCTTGCCGATACGGGGTTCTTCTTTCACCGCCCGAAAGCCTTTTATGACCGCTATACAGAGCGTTTCCCCGGTCACTGGACGGCGGTCAGCTGGGAATATGCCTCGATCCTTGACCTGTGGCATGAGGCGGTGGAGACGGCGGACAGTCTGACTTCGGTCTCCGTGCTGGCGGCGCTGAAGCGCGGGCGGCGGATGCCCCATGCCTTTGGTCTGGCGACGTGGTGGGGCATGGATGTCTACGGGATCGACAATGCCTTGGTCGGGGACTGGCCGGTGGTGGCGATCCGCGATGGCAAGGCACGGATACAGGAGTTCGGCTCTGTGCTGGGCTGGCTGGAGGCGCATGGTGCGCGGCTGATGACGGAGCTTGGCGCGATTGGCCAGCTTTGGCATCAGCGCGACACGCCCGATCTGGCCCGCGCTATGGCGCGTGAGTGAGTAAGAGAGAATGAGTGTGACAGGAGAGACGGGTTTGAAACAGGAAGACACAGCTTTGCGCCAGAACCCCCATGCGGTGAAAGAGCAGCGGGAGAAGAATCTGGAAGTGGCCATCGGGCGGCAGGTGCGCGAGTTGCGCAAGCGCCAGAGGCTCACGGGGGCCGATCTGGCCGCGCAGACGGGGCTGTCTGTGGGGATGTTGTCCAAGATCGAGAACGGGGTGATTTCGCCCTCGCTCAATACGATCTCCGCGCTGGCCCATGCGTTGAAAGTGCCGCTTGTGCAGTTGTTCTCCGGCTATGAGGAGGAACGCGGCTGTATGCATGTGAAGGCGGGCGAGGGGGTCGAGATCGAACGCGCAGGCACGCGCGCGGGGCATCAATACAGCCTTCTGGGTCATATCGGGTCCAACAATTCCGGCGTTGTGGTGGAGCCCTATCTGATCACGCTCGACAGCACGTCGGACCGGTTTCCGGCGTTCCAGCATGAGGGGATCGAGATGCTCTATATGCTGGAGGGGCGGGTGAACTACCGTCACGGCGAACAGATTTACGAGTTGGAACCGGGGGATTCGCTGCTGTTCGATTCGGATGCGCCGCACGGGCCGGAGGTGATTGTCGAGCTTCCGGCGAAATACCTGTCGATCATCACCTATCCGCAGGCGCGCTGAGGTGCGACGATCTTTTCACTTCGCCTAATTTTGGGGCGAAGCGCTGCTTTGCTCCGCGAGTCTGAGTAAAAAGCAGGCAGGTTTCCTGAGGGTAAGAAGTTTTTCCAAATAGGATAAAAACTTTCTTGAAAGGAAATTAGGTTTCCCACTAGTGATGTTGTGACGGCGCAAGACGCCGCTGAACACACCCACTATGGAGGAACCTATGTGTGGCATTGTTGGCCTCTTCCTGAAAAAGGATGAACTGCGCCCCCAGCTGGGCGATATGCTGACCGATATGCTTATCACCATGACCGATCGCGGCCCCGACAGTGCAGGGATCGCGATCTATGGTGAAGAAGCGGACGGTATGGTGAAAATCACGGTCCAGTCGGATACGCCCGACGCGGCCTTCGCCGATCTCGATGCCGCCGTATGTGCCGCCGTCGATGCGCCGGTGACGATCAAGGTGGTCGATACCCACGCGGTTCTGACCCTGCCCGAAACAGTCGAGCAAGAGGCCATCGCCTATCTCGAAGAGAAGGGCCTGCGGATCATGGGCTCCGGCGCGACGATGGAAATCTACAAGGAAGTCGGCCTTCCCAAGGACGTGGCGGCCCGTTTCGGCCTGCGCGACATGGGCGGCTCCCACGGCATCGGCCACACCCGCATGGCGACCGAATCCGCTGTGACCACGATGGGGGCGCACCCGTTCTCCACCGCCGACGACCAGTGCCTCGTGCACAACGGCTCGCTGTCGAACCACAACCAGATGCGCCGCAAACTCGCCAAGAAAGGCGTGTTCACCCGCTCCGAGAACGACACCGAAGTGGGCGCGGCCTATATCTCCTCGCGCATTGCAGACGGTGCGACGCTGGGCGAAGCGCTTGAGGGCACGATCAAGGATCTCGACGGGTTCTTCACCTTTGTGACGGGCACCAAGAACGGCTTTGGTGTCGTGCGCGACCCGATTGCCTGCAAACCCGCCGTGATGGCCGAGACCGACGACTATGTCGCCTTTGCCTCCGAATACCGGGCCTTCGCAGACCTTCCGGGCATCGAAGCCGCCCGCGTCTGGGAACCGGAACCCGCAACTGTCTATTTCTGGGAGCGCTGATCCAATGACCACGACACTTGATAAAACAGTGCTCGATATGACCGCCATGGAACTCCGTGAGGTCAACACCACGCTTCAGGCCGCCGCCAAGGCACAGGCCAATGCAGCGTTTGAAATCATCAACCCGCGCGGCTCCCATGCGATGGCCTGCGGTCTTGACGGTCCGATCGATGTGACGATCAAGGGCTCCACCGGCTACTACTGCGCCGGTATGAACAAGGATGCCACCGTCACCGTCGAAGGCTCCGCCGGTCCGGGTGTTGCCGAAAACATGATGTCCGGTGTCGTCACGATCGAAGGCGATGCCTCGCAATATGCGGGTGCGACCGGTCATGGCGGGCTTTTGAACATCAAGGGCAACGCCTCCTCGCGCTGCGGCATCTCGATGAAAGGCATCGACATTGTCGTGCATGGCAACATCGGCCACATGTCCGCCTTCATGGCGCAATCGGGCAATCTGGTTGTGCTGGGGGACGCCGGTGACGCGCTGGGCGACAGTCTCTATGAGGCCCGCCTCTTTGTGCGCGGCACGGTGAAATCTCTAGGGGCCGACTGCATCAAGAAAGAGATGCGCCCCGAGCATATCGAGATCCTCAAGGAGCTTCTCGAAAAGGCCGGAGCCGACGCCAAGCCCGAAGAGTTCACGCGCTACGGTTCTGCCCGCAAGCTCTACAATTTCAACATTGATCACGCCGACGAATACTGAGGAGCGCGAGATGGACAAGACACCACAAACCGAACCGCGTCAGAGCTGGACCTTCTCCAACTCCGTCAACTCGGAAATCCGTCGTGCGGCCGACACTGGCATCTACGACATTCGCGGGGGTGGCGCGAAACGCCGCGTGCCTCATTTCGACGACCTTCTGTTTCTGGGCGCGTCCATGTCGCGTTATCCGCTCGAAGGTTATCGCGAGAAATGTGACACCTCCGTTCTGCTGGGCACCCGTTTCGCGAAAAAGCCCATTGAGTTGAAAATCCCGATCACCATTGCGGGCATGTCTTTCGGGGCGCTCTCCGGTCACGCCAAAGAGGCTTTGGGCCGCGGCGCGACGATGGCGGGCACCTCCACGACCACGGGTGACGGCGGCATGACCGAAGAGGAACGCGGCCATTCCGAGAAACTCGTCTACCAATACCTGCCGTCGCGCTACGGGATGAACCCCGACGACCTGCGCCGTGCGGATGCGATTGAAATCGTGGTCGGCCAAGGCGCGAAGCCCGGCGGTGGCGGGATGCTTCTGGGCCAGAAAATCACCGAGCGGGTCGCGGGTATGCGCAACCTTCCGGTGGGGATCGACCAGCGCTCCGCCTGTCGCCACCCCGACTGGACCGGACCGGATGATCTTGAGATCAAAATCCTCGAAATCCGCGAGATCACCAACTGGGAAAAACCGATCTACATCAAGATCGGTGGCGCACGGCCCTATTATGACGTGGCTCTGGCCTGTAAAGCAGGCGCCGATGTGATCGTCCTCGACGGGATGCAAGGCGGCACGGCAGCCACGCAGGATGTGTTCATCGAACATGTCGGACAGCCGACACTGGCCTGTATCCGTCCGGCGGTTCAGGCGCTTCAGGATCTGGGCTTGCACCGCGAAGTGCAGCTTGTCGTCTCCGGCGGCATCCGCAACGGGGCAGATGTGGCCAAGGCGCTTGCGCTTGGTGCGGATGCTGTGGCCATCGGTACGGCGGCTCTGGTTGCGCTGGGCGACAACGACCCGAAATGGGAGGCCGAGTATAACAAGCTGGGCACCACGGCGGGCGCCTATGACGACTGGCACGAAGGCCGCGATCCGGCGGGGATCACCACGCAGGATGTGGAACTCATGAAACGTCTCGATCCGGAAGTGGCGGGCCGCAAGCTGCGCAACTACCTCAACGTGATGACACTTGAGTGCCAGACCCTTGCGCGCGCCTGTGGTCACAATCACGTCCACAACCTCGAGCCGGAGGACCTCTGCGCCCTGACGATGGAGGCGGCGGCCATGGCACAGGTGCCGCTGGCGGGCACCAACTGGTATCCGGGCAAGCCGGGCTTTTGATCTAGAGGGGCCTTCGGGCCCTTCTTTCGTAAGAGATAGACAACAGGGATTAAAAGATGAGCAAACTTGCAAAATTCGCCGAGGAAAAAGGCGTAAAATATTTTATGGTGTCCTACACCGATCTCTTCGGCGGGCAGCGTGCCAAGCTGGTACCTGCGCAAGCGATTGCGGATATGGAAGAAGACGGCGCGGGCTTTGCGGGCTTTGCCACATGGCTGGACCTGACACCTGCGCACCCCGATATGCTGGCCGTGCCGGACCCTGACGCGGTGATTCAACTGCCGTGGAAACGCGATGTGGCATGGGTGCCCGCCGACTGTGTGATGGAAGGCCAGCCCGTCGAACAGGCCCCGCGCAATGTGCTCAAGAAGCTGGTCAAGGAAGCCGCCGAGACCGGCCTGCGCGTCAAGACGGGGATCGAAGCGGAATTCTTTTTGCTGACACCGGACGGGGACAAAATCTCCGACCCGTTCGATACGGCGGAAAAGCCCTGTTACGACCAGCAGGCGGTGATGCGCCGCTATGATGTGATTGCCGAGATTTGCGATTACATGCTGGAGCTGGGCTGGGGCCCGTATCAGAACGACCACGAGGATGCGAATGGCCAGTTCGAGATGAACTGGGAATTCGACGACGCGCTGGTGACGGCGGACCGCCATTCCTTCTTCAAATTCATGGTCAAATCCGTGGCCGAGAAACACGGGCTGCGCGCGACCTTTATGCCCAAACCCATCGAGGGTCTGACCGGCAACGGCTGTCACGCGCATATCTCGGTCTGGGATCTCGATGGCAAGACCAACGCCTTTGCCGGCAATGCCGGTGGCCAGATCGGCGAAGTGGGTCTGTCCGAACAGGGCGGGTTCTTCCTTGGCGGTATCATGAAACATGCCGAAGCTTTGGCGGCGATCACCAATCCGTCGGTGAACTCCTACAAGCGTATCAACGCGCCGCGCACCATGTCGGGGGCCACTTGGGCGCCGAACACGGTGACGTGGACGGGCAACAACCGCACGCATATGGTGCGCGTTCCGGGGCCGGGCCGTTTTGAATTGCGCCTGCCGGACGGGGCGGTGAACCCCTATCTGTTGCAAGCGGTCATCATCGCCGCCGGTCTGTCGGGTATTCGTTCCAAAGCCGATCCGGGTCCGCGCTATGACATTGATATGTATGCCGAAGGACACAAGATCGAAGGCGCGCCGAAACTGCCGCTCAACATGCTCGACGCGATCCGCTCCTATGACGCCGATCCCGAGTTGAAATCCATTCTGGGCGACGATTTCTCGGCCTCTTTCATCAAGATGAAGCATCAGGAATGGAATGCTTTCGTGTCGCATTTCTCGCGGTGGGAGAAAGACAACACGCTCGACATCTGAGTGCGAAATTCCCTGAGTGAGGGTTTCCCCGCCTTCACTGTCCCTGAGGGCCCGGTTTACGCCGGGCCTTCTTTTTTGCGTAGGGCCGAGGGGGCCATGCCGAAGGCTTTGCGGAAGGCATCCGAGAAATGCGCCTGAGAGGAAAACCCCGCCATCTGCGCGATTTCGGCCAGAGGGATGCGGGTGGTCTCGATCAGTTCCTTGCCGGTTTCCAGACGGATGCGGCGGTATTCCTCCATCACCGAACGGCCCGTGGTCTCGCGGAACTGGCGTTGCAACTGGCGGGTGGAGAGGCCGGAGAGCGCGGCGATCTGGTCCTGTCCCAGAGGGTCGGCGATATGCGATTGCATCAATTCCAAGGCCGCCGCGACCCCGTCGGGCAGGGGGCCATAGCGCGCGGCAAGGGAGTTGCGCTGGGGCGCTTCGGCGGCGCGGACCTCTGTCTGGATGAACCAGTCGGAAATCTTCTGCGCAAACCCCGTGCCGTGGTCGCGTGCGATGATGGCATGCATCATGTCCAAGGGCGCCGATCCCCCCGCGCAGGTGTAGCGGTCGCGGTCAATGACAAAGAGCTTGCGCTCCAAAAGCCAGTCGCCGGGCAGGGTCTCGAAGTCGTCGTAATGGTGCCAGTGGACGGTAAACCGGCGGTTCTCCAGTAGCCCCGCCTTGGCCAGAATCACCGCCCCGCCGGAGATGCCGCCAAGCGCCACGCCGTTGCGGTCGGCCTGTCTGAGCCACGCGAAAAGCGCGGGATCGGTGATGCGCGCAGGCGTGCCGCCCGCGACCACGAAGAGCACATCATACAGCGGAATCGCATCCTGAAACGGGCGCGTCTGAAAGCTGGCCCCGACGGAGGATCGGGCCTCAGTGCCGGAGGCGGAGAGCAGGGTGATGTCATAACGCAGAGTGGGCGAAAACAGGTTTGCCGCCCGCAGCGGTTCGAGGGCCGAGGCGGTCGACAGAAGCGGATATCCGTCGAGCAGGAGAAAGGCGATTCGGCGCATGGGCACACTCCGGCAGGTTTTTGGACATCATGTCCTGATAAAGAAACTACATGGCCTGATAATGGAAGAACAGCGCAAAAATCACCGCTAGAACAAAGGGGTGATGAAGGAGCGCATCTATGAAATTCTCAGGTTTCAAAGTCGTGAAAGAGGCCCTGACCGGGCATAAGGGTTGGACGCCTCTGTGGCGCAATCCGGAGCCGAAACCCGCCTATGACATCGTGATTGTCGGCGGCGGCGGACATGGGCTTGCGGCGGCCTATTACCTTGCCAAGACCTTTGGCAAACTGAACATCGCCGTGTTGGAAAAGGGCTGGATCGGGTCCGGCAACGCGGGCCGGAACACAACGATCATCCGCTCCAACTACCTGTTGCCGGGCAACCAGCCCTTCTACGAGTTCTCGATGAAGCTCTGGGAAAATCTGGAACAGGACACGAATTTCAACTCGATGGTGTCCCAGCGGAGCATCATCAACCTGATCCACTCGGACGGGCAGCGCGATGCCTTCCGCCGTCGTGGCAATGCGATGATGATCTCGGACGCAGGTGCGCGGATGTTGAGCCGCGAACAGCTCAAGGACATGGTGCCCTTCCTGAATTTCGACAATGCGCGGTTCCCGATCAAGGGCGGGCTGATGCAGACCCGTGCGGGCACGGCGCGGCACGATGGTGTGGTCTGGGGCTATGCACGCGGCGCGGATATGCGCGGCGTGGATATTATCCAGAACTGCGAAGTCACCGGTTTCAAGATCGAGGACGGGCGTGTGCTCGGGCTGGAAACCTCGCGCGGCTTTATCGGGGCAAAAAAGGTCGGCGTCTCTGTCGCGGGCTCTTCTAGCCGTGTCATGGCCAAGGCGGGGATGCGCCTGCCGATTGAAAGCCATGTGCTACAGGCCTTTGTCAGTGAAGGACTGAAACCCACCATTCCGGGCGTCATCACCTTTGGCGCGGGGCATTTCTATGTCAGTCAGTCCGACAAGGGCGGGCTTGTGTTCGGTGGCGATATTGACGGCTACAACTCCTACGCACAGCGCGGCAATCTGCCGGTGGTCGAGGATGTGGTCGAAGGCGGCATGGCGCTCATGCCGATGATCGGGCGTGCGCGGCTGTTGCGCGGCTGGGGCGGTCTTCTGGATATGTCGATGGACGGCTCCCCGATCATCGACAAGACCCATATCGACGGGCTCTATCTCAACGCGGGCTGGTGCTACGGCGGGTTCAAGGCCACGCCGGCCTCCGGTTATGCCTTTGCGCATCTGCTGGCGACAGACACCCCGCACGAGACCGCGACCGCCTTCCGCATGGATCGCTTCAATCGCGGTTATGTCATTGACGAAAAGGGCGTTGGCGCCCAACCCAATTTGCACTGAGGTAGAGAGCTATGTTGATCCCTCATCCCCTTCTCGGCCTGCGCGACAGTCAGGAATTTACCTATCTGGGTGACGCGGCGCTGATGCACCGGCCCGATCCGGCCACCCCTGACGCCGAAGCGGTGTTTTGCGACTATGTCTTCCTGCGGGACAATCCGGCGGGCGTGCATCGTGAACTGTGGTTCCACGAGCAAGGCGACCGCAGCTGGCTTATCGTCACGCGCGACACCACGACCCATGAAATCCTCGGTGCCGAACTTGCCTCCGATGTGAAAGGAGCCGCCCAATGACCCGTCTCACAGGTGGTCTCGTTGACCGGTCCAAACCGCTGAATTTCACCTTCAACGGCAAATCCTTCAAAGGGTTCGAGGGCGATACGCTGGCCTCGGCGCTGCTGGCCAATGGTGTGCAGCTTATGGGTCGCAGCTTCAAATACCACCGCCCGCGCGGGGTGTTTGCCGCCGGCTCCGAAGAGCCCAACGCTATGGTCGAGTTGCGCACCGGCGCGCGCCAAGAGCCGAACACACGGGCCACGGTGACCGAGCTTTTCGACGGTCTCACGGCGCGTTCGCAAAACCATATGGGGCCGCTGGAGCGCGACCTTCTAGCGGTCAATGACGTGCTTTCGCCCTTCTTTGCGGCGGGGTTCTATTACAAGACCTTCATGTGGCCGAAAGCCTTCTGGGAAAAGCTCTATGAGCCGATGATCCGCAAGGCGGCGGGGCTGGGGGCGCTGTCGATGCTGCCCGATCCCGATGATTACGACAAAGGTTTCCTGCATTGCGATCTCTTGGTTGTGGGCGGCGGGGCTGCGGGTTTGTCGGCGGCGCTGACTGCGGGTCGCGCAGGGGCCGAGGTCGTTCTCGCCGATGAGGATTTCGCGCTTGGCGGGCGGCTTTTGATGGAAAGCGATCTGCTGGACGAGGCGGAGGCCAGCGCATGGATTGCGGCGGTGAAGGCCGAGCTTGAGAGCCTGCCCAATGTGCGCATTATGACCCGCACCACGGTGTTCGGCGTCTATGATCACGGCATTTTCGGCGCGGTGGAACGGGTGTCGGATCACCTGCCTACACCGGGCGACAATGTGCGCCAGACCCTGTGGCGGATCACCGCGAAACGGACCGTGCTGGCGGCAGGGGCGACTGAGCGGCATATTCCCTTTGCCGACAATGACCGCCCCGGCGTGATGCTGGCCGGTGCGATGCGGGCCTATGCGAACCGCTGGGCGGCCAGTCCGGTCAAGCAAGACGGTGATGCGATTGCGATCTTCACCAATGGCGATGACGGGCACCGCACGGCGATGGACCTGATGGCCAAAGGCGCGAAGGTGCTGGGCGTGATTGATGCCCGCGCGGACGCCAAGGCCTTTGGCGATTACGAAGTCTTCGCGGGGGCGACGATCACAGGCACCAAGGGGCGTCTGGGCCTGAGCGCCATCGAGATCACCCGTGGCGGCCAGTCGCAATGGCATTCCGTGGGTGCTCTGGGTGTGGCTGGCGGCTGGAACCCGAATGTGCATCTGTCGTCCCATCATCGCGGACGTCCGGTCTGGGACGAGCGGCTTCTGGCCTTTGTGCCAAGCCCCGACGGGCCGAAAGGTCTCATCCCTGCCGGTGCGGCAGCGGGCAAGGGCGGCACGGCCGAGGCGTTGCAAGACGGTATGGCCGCGGCAATCAGGGCTTTGGCCGAGCTGGAGATCACAGCCGCCGAGATCCCCCTGCCGAAAGCCGAAAATGCCTCTGCGGAACAGGCGGCCTTCTGGCATGTTCCGGGGACAAAGCGGGCCACGAGAAAAAGGGCATGGGTGGATTTCCAGAACGATGTGACCGTGAAGGACATCGCGCTGGCGCATAAGGAAAACATGAAGCCGGTCGAGCATCTGAAACGCTGGACCACGCTGGGCATGGCTACGGATCAGGGCAAGACCTCGAACATTTCCGCTCTGGCGGTGATGGCCGAACTGACCGGAAAAACCATCCCCGAGACAGGCACGACGATCTTTCGTCCGCCTTACACGGGGGTTTCCCTGTCGGTGTTGGGCGGCGGTGATACGGGGCCTCTCTTCCGCCCGAGCCGTCTGACACCGACGCATTACTGGGCCGAGGCACAGGGCGCTGAATTCGTCGAAGTGGGCCAATGGATGCGGGCGCAATATTTCCCGCAAAAAGGCGAGACCACATGGCGCGAGACCGTGGACCGCGAAGTGCTGGCCGTGCGCTCCGGTGTGGGGCTGTGCGATGTGACCACGCTGGGCAAGGTTGATGTGCAGGGCGCGGACGCGGGCGAGTTTCTCAACCGTATCTATGCCAACATGATGGGCACGCTGAAGGTCGGCAAGGTCCGCTATGGCCTGATGCTGCGCGAGGACGGTCACGCCTATGACGATGGCACCTGTGCGCGGTTGGGCGAGGATCACTATGTGGTCACGACGACCACTGCCAATGCGGGTCTGGTCTATCGCCAGATGGAATTTGCCCGTCAATGCCTCTGGCCGGAGCTTGACGTGCAGTTGATCTCCACCACCGACGCATGGGCGCAGATTGCCGTGGCCGGTCCGAAGTCGCGCGAACTTCTGTCGCGGATCGTGGATGAGTTCGACATGTCGAACGAGGCTTTCCCCTTTATGGGCTGTGCCGAGTTGACCATCTGCGGCGGGCTGCGGGCGCGACTGTTCCGCATCTCGTTTTCCGGTGAACTGGCCTATGAGATCGCTGTGCCCGCCCGCTACGGTCAGGCGCTGATGGAGCGGCTGATGGAGAAGGGCGCGGATCTGGGCGTGACCCCTTACGGGACGGAGGCGCTGGGCGTGCTGCGGATTGAGAAGGGCCACGCGGCAGGCGCCGAACTTAACGGCCAGACCACGGCGCAGATGTTGGGTCTGGGCAAGATGGTTTCCGTCAAGAAAGACAGTATCGGCGCGGTGATGTCGCGGCGCGAGGGCCTTGCGGCGGACACGCGGCGGCTTGTGGGCTTCAAATCTGTGGCGCCGCAGACACAGGCTATGGCCGGTTCGCATCTCTTCACAGAAGGGGCGGCGCAGACGATGGAGACCGATCAGGGCTGGCTCACCTCGTCATGCTACTCACCGCATCTGGAAAGCTATATCGCGCTCGGCTTCCTTGAGAATGGCGATACGCGTCTGGGCGAAGTGCTGGTCGCGGCCAACCCGCTCGAAGGGCAGGCCGTGAAGGTCGAGGTGGTCTCTGCCCATTTTGTTGATCCCGAAGGAGGACGTCTCCGTGATTGATCCTGTGACTGATTTAACCCCGATCTGTGCGCTTGGCGGCACGGTGGCCCGTATCGAGACCTTTGGCGGTCTGACGATTACGGAAGATTCGGAGCTTGGTCTGGCCTCGCTGGCTTTGCGCAAGGGCCAGAGCGTGCCGCAGCCTTTTGGCCTGACGCTTCCCGATGTGGGGCAGGCGGTGTCGAAAGGCAGCTATGGCGCGTTCTGGACCGGACGTGACCAGTGGATGATCGAAGGACAGGGGCAGGGCGCGGTTGATTTTGCCGCCGTTCTCAGGGCCGAAGCCTCTGACGCCACTGTGACGGAACAGACCGACGGGTTCACCGCCTTTGAAATCACCTCTGCACACGGGGCCGCTCCGATCGAGGCGCTGATGCGCAAGCTCGTCAATATCGACCCGAAGGCCTTGGGCGCGGGACAGACGGCACGCACAGGGCTGGAACATATGACGGTCTTTCTGATACGCCGCGCCGACGACCGGCTGGCCGTGATCGGAATGCGCACATTGGCGGGATCGCTGTGGCATGCCTTGGCCGTGGCTGCGCGCCGCCTTGAAGATTGAGTTGGAGAACAGCATGACTGCACAAATTATTGACGGAAAGGCCTTTGCCGCCACCGTTCGCGAAAAGGTTGCCGCCCATGTGGCGCGACTGAAAGAGGTTCACGGGATCACCCCCGGTCTGGCCGTGGTGCTGGTGGGCGAAGACCCCGCAAGTCAGGTCTATGTGCGCAACAAGGGCAAGCAGACCGTGGAATGCGGCATGAACTCTTACGAGCATAAACTGCCCGCAGAGACGTCAGAAGCCGATCTTCTTGCACTTATCGAACAACTGAACGCCGATGCTGAGGTGCATGGCATCCTCGTGCAACTGCCTTTGCCGGACCATCTCGACAGCGATCTGGTGATCAATGCCATCGCGCCCGACAAGGATGTGGACGGGTTCCATATCTCCAATGTCGGCCTGCTGGCGACGGGGCAGAAAAGCATGGTGCCTTGCACGCCGCTGGGCTGTCTCATGATGCTGCGCGACCACCTCGGTAGTCTCTCCGGTCTCAATGCCGTCGTTGTGGGGCGCTCGAACATTGTCGGCAAACCGATGGCGCAATTGCTGCTGCGGGACAGCTGCACTGTGACCATCGCGCATTCGCGCACCAAGGACATCGAAGAGGTCTGTCGCCGCGCCGATATTCTGGTCGCCGCCGTGGGTCGTCCCGAGATGGTCACTGGCGACTGGGTCAAACCCGGCGCGACCGTGATCGACGTGGGTATCAACCGGATCGACGCGCCGGAAAAAGGTCTGCGCGAGGAGGGCACCGTGAAAACCAAACTCGTGGGGGATGTCGAATTTGACAGCGCCAAGGAGATTGCCGGTGCGATCACGCCGGTGCCCGGTGGTGTCGGACCGATGACCATTGCCTGTCTTCTGGCCAATACGGTGACGGCGGCCTGCCGCGCCAACGGTCTTCCCGAGCCCGAAGGGCTCACCGCTTAATCAACGATAAAAACACTAGAAAACAATACCAACATCGAGGGCGCGCTTCAGGGGAGCGCCTTGCATCTGGAGAACAAGATGACGAAATATTGCCTCACCGTGACCTGCGCGACCCAGCGCGGGATCGTCGCCGCCATCGCCACCTTCCTCGCGGAGCACGGGTGTAACATCACCGACAGTTCGCAGTTCGACGACTCGGACACGGGCCGGTTTTTCATGCGGATCAGCTTTGAGTCGCAGGAAAACATGGATCAGGCTGGGCTTGAAGACGCCTTCGCCCCCATCGCCAAAGACTTCGGCATGACCTACGCTTTCCACGACGAGAGCGTGAAGATGAAAGTGGTCATCATGGTCTCGCGTTTCGGCCATTGTCTGAACGACCTACTCTACCGCGTGCGCATCGGTGCGCTGCCGGTGGAGATCGTGGCGGTGATCTCGAATCACATGGATTATCAGAAGGTTGTGGTGAATAACGACATTCCCTTCCACTGCATCAAAGTGACCAAAGAGAACAAGCCCGAAGCCGAGGCCGCGATCATGAAAGTGGTCGAGGATTCGGGCGCCGAGCTGATCGTTCTGGCGCGCTACATGCAGATTCTGTCGGACGAGATGTGCCAGAAAATGTCGGGTCGGATCATCAACATCCACCACTCGTTCCTGCCCTCGTTCAAAGGCGCGAACCCCTACAAACAGGCCTATGCGCGCGGCGTGAAGCTGATCGGGGCGACCTCTCACTATGTGACGGCCGATCTGGACGAAGGTCCGATCATCGAGCAAGACACCGTCCGCGTCACCCATGCGCAAAGTCCGGAAGATTACGTTTCGCTGGGCCGCGATGTGGAAAGTCAGGTGCTTGCCCGCGCCATTCATGCACACGCCAACCATCGCGTGTTCCTGAACGGTAATAAAACGGTGGTCTTCCAAGCATCGCCGGGTAGTTACAGTTCGGAAAGAATGGGGTGAGGCGCGGTTCGGCCCTTTGGGGCCGATCCATCGCTCCAGTGGAGCGATGAAAGCGCCGAACGCGCCCGCATATTTGCGGGCGCAGGGCCATAACCGCCCGAGCACGCTTGCGAGGGCCGGATAAAGCTCTCCAAACACCCAATATTCCTAAGAGGCGCGGTTTTTCCGCGCCTCTTTTGCGTCTGTGACCGCATCGCTCTGGACCAATTCTCCAAAATTGGTCTAATAGGCGGAGACCTCACAGGATTAATCCCTTGCCCAACGCTTCCCTGCCTCCTTCTCCGACCTCGCTTCCCGGTGCGACCGTGAAATATGTGATTGAGACGCTGACCACGCGGATCGTGACGCAGGAATATGCCACCGAAGAACGGCTCCCCTCCGAGCGCCAACTGGCGCAAGAGCTTGGCGTGGCACGCAATACCGTGCGCGAGGCTTTGGACCAGTTGGAAACCCGCGGGATGATCCGGCGGCGGGCGGGGTCGGGCTCTTTCGTGACCTATAATCCGGACGGGGCAGGGGCGGCGCTGTCGCCTGTAGCCTCGGAGACAGGGCCGCTGCAATTGCAGGTGATGCGCGGGATTTTAGAGCCTGAAATGGTGCGGTTGGCCATCGTCAACATGTCGCCGAAACAGATCGAGGCGCTCTCTGTCGTGCTCTCGAAGATGGAAGCGGTGCAGGCGGATGCAACGGCCTTTGTCACGCTGGAGGAAGAGTTCCACCGGCTGATTGCGGAGGGCACGGGCAACCCGCTTTTGATTGCCTGCTACAATCTGGTGCTGGACGCGCGGCGGCAATCATTCCGTGCGGCCATGTATCGCCGCCACCTGACGCCTGCGCGGATCGAGATTTACCAGCGCGGCTATAACGGGCTGTTCAACGCCATTGCAGCGCGGGACATTGAGGAAGCCTCGGAGTTTATGAAACTCGCTTTGATTGAAGATCAGCGCCTGTTGCTTCAGGAAGACTGACCTTCACGGGGTAAATTGGTTGGGCCAATTTCCGGCCTGCTCCTTGCGCCCTACGTCTCTCACATGACCCAAAATGCAGGTCCAAGACCTAACCGCGAATCTGTCTGAACAGAGGCGCGGGGGCTGTGTGGTGCCATATCCAGCGCGAATGTGCCCTGTCAGCGCTGTGTTTCGCAGGATTTTCGGGTTCGTGCGGCGCTTAGAATTTCATCATAGGGCGATCATGTAGTGGTCGTTTGACCTAAAAAGTGGCGTCTGTAGGGTGAAGCTAAATTCCTGACAGGAAAAAAGTTTGACCGGTGGTGATCCGCACTCCCTCATGAAAGGCACTGAGTGAGCCAGTTCGCACAATTGGTCTAAACCAAATCTGGCTTGGAATTTAGGTCACGTTCACAGGACAGGGAGAACGACTTGGAACAGGATCTTGCATCGTTGGCTGCCGCGGTTGCGGAGCTACAGGGGAATCACGCCGCGACAAACGGTACATTTTCCGAGACTTTCTACTATCTGACGATCCCGCTCATGGTGCTGATCCATGCCGGGTTCCTCGCATATGAAATGGGGGCATCGCGCTCGAAGAACGCGTTGGCCTCGGGCATCAAGAACATCCTCGCCTTCGCGATGATCGTGCCTTTCTTCTACTTTATCGGCTGGTGGATCTACTGGGCCTTCCCGACAGGGGTGACACTGTCCGAAGGGGCCATGGGCATCTCCGGTCTGGCCTATGCCAATGACGTTGCTTTGCCGTGGAGCCAATATATGGGTCCGAACCTCGATGACCGCGCATCCGGCGTGTTCTGGGGGGCCTTCGTGCTGTTCGCGGCGACCACGGCCTCTATCATGTCGGGCGGTGTGATCGAGAGGATCAAGCTCACGGGCTTTGTTGTTCTGGCCATTGTTCTTGGCTCTTTCGTCTGGATTCTGGCAGGCGCATGGGGCTGGCACGCAGATGGCTGGCTGGTTACCAAGTTCGGCTATCACGACTTCGGCGCCGCAGGTGTTGTGCATATGATCGCGGGTTTCTTTACGCTTGGTGTGCTCATCAATCTCGGGCCGCGGATCGGCAAGTTCAACGCGGATGGTTCGGCCAACAACATTCCGGGTCACTCCATGCCGATGACGCTCATCGGTCTGATGCTGATCATCGCCGGTTTCTGGGGCTTCCTCATGGGCTGTGTGATTGTTCCGGGTGAAGCCTGGTCCTGGGGTAACGAGATCGAAGCCACGATCTACGGCACGCCCATGACGATCTCCGGCATGACCTTCAACACGTTGATGGCCTTTGCAGGCGGTATCATTGGTGCATGGATGGTGACACGCGATCCGTTCTGGATGATGTCCGGTGCTCTGGGCGGGATCATCTCCGCTGCGGCCGGTCTGGACCTCTGGTATCCGCCTATGGCCTTTGCAATCGGCTTTATCGGGGCCTGCATGATGCCCTATGTGGCCTCTTTCATCGAGCGCCGCGGCGTCGATGATGCGGTTGGTGCCTTCGCTGTGCACGGGTTCCTCGGCATGTGGGGTCTCATCTCGGTGGGTATCGCGGCCCAAGGTTATCCGGCGCTGTTCGGTGAAGATGTCATCGAGACCTCGTTCCTCGGCCAGCTTGTCGGTGCCGCCACCATGGGTCTTCTGGGCTTTGTTCCGGGCTATGCGGTTTCCTTCCTGCTGAAAGTCACCGGACAGCTTCGCGTCCCGAAAGAAGCAGAGATCATGGGTCTCGACGCGGTCAAAGTGCCTGCCGATGCCTATCCTGAATCCCTTCATCCCTCGGTCAGCCCGGCTGAGTGATCCCTCGAAAAGGAAAGGACTATCAATATGGAAGCTCCATTTCACGCAACATCCTGGGGCGGCATCACCGGCGCGATCTACGCTGGCTACGGTTCCGTCGAAGGTCTCTGGCTCCTGCTGGTTCTGGCCATGGTCGTCACCGCGATCGTGTTTGGCTGGAAACATGAAGAGCACGCCTACAAGGCGACGGAGAAGAAAGACTGATCTTACAAGACAGGGGTTTTCCCCTTCTCCTGAACCGGCGGCGCCCCCGCCGCCGGTTTTCCTAAAACGCAAAAGAATACGACCCTAAGGACAAGACAATGATCACATCATGGAGATTTTCCGCTCTGGCAGACCGGCACCGCGCGCTTGGCTCTGATCTGGAGGACTGGAGCGGTATGGGCACGGCCTGGAGCTATGACAAGGATCAGACGGAGGAATATCTGGCGATCCGCACCAAGGCGGGTGTCATGGATGTCTCGGGGCTGAAGAAAGTCTATGTCGTCGGCCCGCATGCGCAATATGTGCTCGACAAGGCCACGACCCGTAACATCGAAAAGCTGAAACCCGGCCGTTCGACCTATGCTACCATGCTCAATGACGCTGGCAAGTTCGTGGACGACTGTGTGATCTACCGCCTCGGGCCGCAGAATTTCATGGTTGTGCATGGTTCCGGCGCGGGTCACGAGCAGATGACCAAATATGCCGCTGGCCGCAATGTCGCGGTGATCTTTGACGATGACCTGCATGACATTTCGCTGCAAGGGCCGCTGGCCGTGGACTATCTGGAAAAGCATGTGCCGGGTATCCGTGACGTGGTCTATTTCAGCCATATCCAGACGACTCTCTTTGGCAAGCCGGTGATGATTTCCCGCACGGGCTACACGGGTGAACGCGGTTACGAGATTTTCTGCCGCCGTCAGGATGCCGTGGAAATCTGGGATACCATCGTTGCGGAAGGCGAGGCGATGGGCATCATTCCGACGCGCTTCACCACGCTCGACTGGCTGCGTGCGGAGAGCTATCTTCTGTTCTTCCCCTATGACAATTCGGAAATGTATCCGTTCGAGAACGATTGCAACGGCGACACGCTTTGGGAGCTGGGTCTCGACTTCACCGTCTCCAAAGGCAAGACCGGTTTCCGTGGTGCCGAGGAGCACTACCGTTTGAAAGGCAAGGAGCGTTTCAAAATCTACGGTGTGAAACTCGAAGGCACAGAGCCCGCCGCCGAAGGCGCGCCATTGCTCAAGGATGGCAAGGAAGTGGGTGTTGTGACCATCGGCATGTATTCGCCTTTGAACGAGCACAACGTGGGCATTGCCCGTATGCCGGTTGATTGCGCCGTGGAGGGCACGGAACTGACCGTGAAGAACCCCGATGGCGAGATCAAGGCCGTGGCACATCCGATGCCCTTCTATGACGTCGACAAGAAGCGACGCACCGCCAAGGGCTAAGCCTCATAACGCACAATGACTTATGAGGCGGGCACAGGTCGGTGCCCGCCTCCTGAGACCAACAGGATTTCGCTGGAAACACGCAATGCCGAACACTGAATTTACCCCTTCAATCCCGAGCAGGCCGACCTATACGGGGCTTGTCTCGCAAGGTGCGGCCCCCGCGATCATGGTCGCGGATGAGGCGGGCGCGGGTGCGCTTGCCGATCTGGCCGCCTCTGATGCCTCCGTCATGGATTACGCCCATGTGGTGTTGATCGGATGTGGCGTGGATGTGCTGCGCACGCCTGCCCCCGCCGCCGTGCATGAAGCACCGGATTTTGACGCCGCCACGCCTGTCATTACGCAGCTTCTGGGCGAGGCGCGCATGGGCGCACAGATTTATCTGGCCGGTTCCGAAGGGCTGATCGGCCATGTCAGCGCCATCGCCTTTGCCCAAGGTCTGCCGCTTGATGTCATCCAGAGCGAACATCGCGGCCCCATCGCGCGCCGGATGCAATGTGTGCATTGTAAGGGCATTACCGAGGATGTGACGACCGATCCCTTTACCTGTAGCCACTGCGGGCTGACGCTTTTCGTGCGGGACCATTTTTCGCGCCGTCTGGGCGTGTTCCAAGGCGTTTGCGTCGATGCGGAAACGCCGGGTGTGGTGCCTGAAACCGTGGAGATCCGCCCATGAAGCTCGCGTTGAAAGTCACCGAAGTTGAAACGCTTTCGCCGCTGGTCAAACGCTTCCGCTTTGAAGACCCGACAGGGGCGACGCTGCCGGTATTCTCGGGCGGGGCGCATATCACGGTGGAGATGCCGGAAGGCGATATCATCCGCCGCAATTCCTATTCCCTGATCTCCGATCCCTATGACGGATCGGCCTATGAGATCGCCGTGCGGCGCGAGGATCAGGGACGGGGCGGTTCGCTCTATATGCATACGAAGGTGTCGGAAGGTGATGACATCATCGTTTCCGCGCCATCAAACCTGTTCCAGCTTGATCTGCGGGCGCGCAAACATGTGTTGATCGGCGGCGGCATCGGCATCACGCCGTTTCTGTCGCAACTCAAGCAACTCGACATGGAGCAGAAACCCTATGAGCTGCATTACGCCGCACGCACGCGGGACGAGGCGGCGGGACTGAAACTTCTCCCCGAGGCGGCGCATATCTATGTGCATATCTCGGATGAAGGCGCGCGGATGGATCTGGGCGCTATTCTCGACGGGCAACCGCTGGGCAGCCATGTTTACACCTGCGGTCCCGAAGGGCTGATTGAAGCCGTGGCCGATCAGGCAGCACGTCTGCACTGGCCCGAAACGGCCGTGCATTCCGAAGCCTTCTCTGCCCCGCCGCCGGGGGAACCCTTTGATGTGGTAGTGAAATCCACCGGCCAGACCGTCACGGTGAAAGCCGATCAAAGCCTTCTTGAGGCGCTGGAAGAGGCCAAGGTGGAGGTGGAGTATTCCTGCCGTGGCGGGGCCTGCGGGCGCTGTCAGACCAAGGTGACGGCCTGCGACGGGCGCATTTTGCACAATGATCACTGGCTCTCGGAAGACGAGCGTGCCGCCCAACAAGACATCATGCCCTGCATGTCGCGTTTCAAAGGCACGCGGCTTGAACTGGACCTGTGAGGAGACGGACCTATGACCATGCACTTCAATGACGAAACCTTTCGGGGCGATTACACCTATCACAATTCCCCCGAAGCCATCCGCCGCTTTCCGTTCCCGTTCGATCAGGACAGCTACATGTATTCGGTCAACATCGAACAGCATCCTGGCGGGCCAAAGGGCACGCCGTTCGAATTCAAATTCGACGTGGACGAGCATTATGTGTCAGAGATGAAGGACCGCGAGATCACGCTGGCGGAAGACCCGCTGCGGTGTCAGTCCTTGCCGCATATGGAGCTTGCGGGCTGGGATTTGCTCGAACTCATCATGGTGTCAAAGGCGCGTGACTATCCGGAGCTGTTCACGCTGCACCGTGATGGCAATGACTGGCATTGGGTCAACAAACCGCTCGGGATCGAAAAGAAATTCACTTTCCTCGATCCGACCACGCTGCCGTGCGGGCCGATGGAATATATCACCCGCCAGACGCAGGGCGATTTCGCGTTGTTGCATGAGCGGGACGGAAACCTCTGGATGGATGCTGGGATGGTGACATCTCAGGCGGACTGGTCGCTGGATTTCGATGTGGGGATGAACTTTTTCGAATGGCACGCGCCCGTGCCGAAAGCACGCAAGATGGGCGTGTTCGACAAGGCGCTGAAATTCCTGCTGGCCGTGGGGCAGGGGCAGCACTACCGCCGCCTCAACTGGACCATGACCGTGAACCCGCGTCTCGACACAAGCCCCGAGAACTATCACAAATGGGGGCCGGAGAAGCGCACCATCACGCCGGAGAATGTCGGGCAGAAACAATTCCTGCGCGTTGAGTTGCAGACCTTTTTCCGCCTGCCGCGCTCCAATGCGCTGGCCTTCCCGATCCGCTGCTATCTTGCCAATCTCGAAGACCTTGCTAGTGTTCCCAAATGGGGTCGCCGTCTGCACCGTGTGCTGCGCGATATTGACCCTGATCTGGCCGATTATAAAGGCTTTGCAGTCAATCAGGAGACCATCGTGAGCTATCTCTCGCAATTCGATGACGGTGCGCCAACCTCGCCCGGCATTTTTCCGGACGCATAGATATGGCGTGGGTTCTGCTGACAATCGCGGGGCTTCTGGAGGTGGTTTGGGCCACCGCCATGAAGTCCTCCAACGGGTTTTCCGTGTTCTGGCCGAGCGTGCTGACGGTGGTCGCCATGCTCGCCTCTTTCGGCCTGCTCTCGGTTGCGATGAAGAGCCTGCCGTTGGGCACGTCCTATATGGTCTGGGTCGGCATCGGCGCTATCGGGGCGTTTATCGCCGGTATCATCCTGCACGGTGAGGCGCTGAACCTGTCGCGCATTGCGGCGGCCGCTTTGATCGTGGCGGGCATGGGGCTGATGAAGATCAGCACCTGAGCGGTTACAGTCCCGCCAAGCGATGCGCCTGTTCCAGAACCGCGTTGCGCAGACCTGCGGGCGGTTCATAGAGACGCCCGCCAACCGGCCCGAGACTATCCAGAAGTGCGGCGATCATCGCGGCCTTTCGGGCGATGTCTGCCACCTCCGGATCGGGGGAGAACTCTGTGATCATGTCTTCGAGCACGGCGTTGTGGAACCGGCAGGTTGCGGCGAAATGCTTGGCCGGCCCGTCGTGACGCAGCGCCAGATCCTTGAGGGCGGTGGTGATCAGCCGCGCACGGGGATCGGCGGCGCGGTCCATGCGGAAGGTCAGATAGGCGTGAAACCTCTCGCGCGGGTCGGGCATTTTGAGCGTGCCTTTCCGGCGCAATTCCTCGAACCGTTCGGCCAGCGCATAACGTGTCAGCGCGGTCAGGAGATCGTCCTGCGTGGTGAAGTAATATTGCAGATTGCTCAGCCGCATATCACAGCGCCGCGCCAGAGCGCGAAAGCTCAGCCCGCTTACCCCGTCGCCTGCGAGCACATCTACGGCTTCTTCGAGGACTTTCTCGACCGTTGCGCGGCTGCGTGAGGAGGGGGCGGAGACGCCATAAATCTCTTTGGTCGCGGCACCTGTTTTCAACTGTTCAATCAGGGCATCAAGCGTAAGGGGCATTTGAAATCTCGGGTCTTTAATCGTCGGTCGTGAAACTTTGATCACTGGGCCTACTGCGCCGGAGATGCGAGGTCAATCTCTGAAAGAAAACAGGGCGCCCGATCAAAGCGCCCTGTTTTGCCAAGATGTTGATGCCTGTGCGCAGTTAGAGCCGGTTGGAAATCCAGCGGCACTGGTAGGGGGCAAAGGTGATGTTCGGATTGGACAGGTCGATCTTTTTCCCCGTTAACAGGTCATACCAGTTTTCGCCTTCGATCAGGTTGATCGCAATATGCGGCACTTCGACCTCTTTGTCGGTGACGTTATGGATCGCGAAAATCGATTGGTCGCGGGCGGGAGACTGCCGCCAGATGCCGAAAATCTCTTCGCCCAGTTGCATGGTGAACTGCGTGGCATTCGGGTGGAAGGCCTTTTGCGCGATGCGAATGGCGATCCGGCGCTTCATTTCCGCCAGAACCTGAGCATTTTCGCTTTCGGGATCGTCGAGCAGTTTGCGCAGTTCGGGATAGTCCCAGCGATGCCGGTTGATGGCACGTTTGACACCGGTTTTCTCGACGCCCGCGTGATCGTTATGCGTGGCGAGAAGCGAATGGATGTAGAAGGCAGGCACCCCTTCGAGCGACATGACGATGGTCTGGGAACACAGGAAGCGCGCCACCTGATGATCGTCCTCGCCCCCTTTGATCGTGCCTTTGAGCGCATCGAAATAGGTGATGTTGAGTTCGTAGGGTTTTTCCGAACCGTCCGGCAGTGCGCGCATGGAGACAAGCCCGCCAAAGTCGCGCACGCACTGGATCACTTCGCCCAGTTCTTCGGGCGCCAGAAGCCCTTCGGCCCCGCGCACACCGATCCCGTCATGGGAGGCGGCAAAGTTGAGATAGGCACAGCCAAGTTGCGCAGGCGGCATCCGCATGAGCCACTGGTTGAGATAGGTGGAGCTTCCCGACAGAAGCGCATGCAGCAGCAGCGGCGGCAGCGAGAAGTTGTAGATCATATGCGCTTCGTTGCGGTTGCCGAAATAGCTCAGATTTTCCGCATTGGGCACATTGGTCTCGGTCAGAAGCACCACACGTTCTTCGGTATAGTCGCACAACAGCCGCATCAGGCGCACGATGGCGTGGGTCTGGGGCAGGTGGATGCAGGATGTGCCCAGCTCTTTCCAGATGAAGGCCACAGCATCCAGCCGAACAATGCGCACGCCTTTGTCGATATGCAGGCGCATGATCCGCAGGAATTCCAGCAGGACTTCGGGATTGTGGAAATCCACGTCGATCTGGTCATGGCTGAAGGTGCACCAGACATGTTTCGGCCCATTGACCGTGTTCACCTCGCGCAGTAGGGGCGAGGTGCGCGGGCGCACGACCTGACTGACATCGGTGTCGGGATCAACCTCGACAAAGAACTTGTCATAGGGGGCGTGGCCCTGACGGTATTCGGAGAACCATGTGGACATGGATGAGACGTGGTTCAGCACCAGATCGGACATCAGGCGGAATTCGCCGCCGATGCGCTCGATGTCGGCCCATTCGCCAAGCTGGCTGTTCACCTGACGGTAATCCGTGACCGCAAAACCGTCGTCGGAGGTGAAGGGAAAGAAGGGCAGGATATGCACACCATGCACCACGCCCTTGAGATAGCGATTGAGAAAATCGCGCAACAGGTCCAGCGGCTTGTGCTGACCGTCCACAAGGGAATTGCCGTAGGTGATGACCAGCGTGTCGGTCTCGTTCCACAGGCTATTGCCCGGTGCGCGGGTGCGGGAGCGCGGCTTCGTTCCTTCGGGCCAGAATGCATCCACGATTTGTTCGGCAAGCTGCTTGCTGTCCAGCTCCGGATAAATCTGTTCGATCAGCGCGCGCAGCCGTGTGCTGATTTGCGAAGATGGTTTGGCCATCGGCGTCCCCTTCGTGGTTGTCTTTTCTTCGGGATAGAACAGACCCTCTGCACAGGTTCAATGCAGCTTTCGGGGAAAACGAAGCTTTCTTGTGCAAATTTTGAGGAAAGAGCGAAAGCGCTTTGAAACCTGCTTTATTTTTGGGCAGTCGAAACAGTTTCGGTGAAATTGGCTGCTTTTCGCAAGGGACAGGTGGCCTGTGCAGGCGTGATTTCAGACTCGGTCGCCAACCGCCGTGTCAATCAGCCAGCCGCCCGGACCGGCGATATGATCGGGCAGGGTCACGATCATCGCCTCGCGGATCGCGATGGTGGTCATGATGGCCATGGCCAGTTGATCAAAGGTGACATCGAACAGAGACATGCTGGTTCTCCCGTAGCTTGCAAAGGAAGTTCTGTCAGGAGAATCGGGCTGAATTGGGGCGAGGCTTGGGCCGCATTGGGGAGGTTCGCGCGATTTAAGATATTTCGGAACAAGCGCAAACGCCCCGCTTTTTATGCGCGAGAGACTCAGGCTTTGAACGGATTATCCGGATAGCCGACGCCCACAAGATAAAGCCCCTCGGGCGGGCATACCGGACCACAGGCCGCACGGTCGCAGGCCTCCAGCGCCTGTGTCACATCATCGGGCGTCCATGTTCCCGCGCCGACACGTTCCAGCGTGCCGACAAAGCTGCGCACCTGATTGTGCAGGAAAGACCGCGCCCGAAAGTAAAAGCGGAATTCCTGCCCGTAGGGGATGTCCATGACCTCCACCCGCGCCTCGTCGAGGGTTTTCACGGGGCTGTCGGCCTGACACATGGTCGAGCGGAAGGTGGTGAAATCGTGCAGACCCACAAGCCGGTCGGCCCCCTCCTGCATCGCATCGCGATCCAGCGGATGATTGACGCGCCACGCCAGCCCCGCCTCATGCACCAAGGGCGCGCGCCGCGAAATCAGCCGGAACATATAGCGCCGTTCGCGGGCCGAGAACCGCGCGTGCCAGTCCTCATCCACCCGCGCGGCTTCCAGAATCGCCACGGGGTTGGGTTTGAGGTGATGGTTCAGCGCCTCGCTGAGGCGGAACGGGTCCCAGTCCTTTGCCATATCGCAATGCGCAACCTGCGCGGTGGCATGAACGCCTGCATCCGTGCGACCCGCCGCGCCGATTCCCGGACAGTCGGGTTCGAGCTTGCGCAAGGCCTCTTCCACCGCCTGCTGGACGGAGGGATGTTCTTTCTGGCGCTGCCATCCGGCGAAAGGCGCGCCGTGATATTCGATCTTCAGGGCATATCTGGGCATGGGGCGGCAATAGCCGAGAGCGGGGAGGGCGTCCAGTCTTTCTCCCTTACATGCAGCGGCGTGAATGCCTATGTTGAAGCTGTAAACATCTGGAAAAGGCAACGGGCGTGATCCTCAACGACATAGCAGACCGGATTTTTCGCGGCGTAGAGACCGTGCAGGATGGCGTTCACGAGGCCCTGTTCGAGCCGGTTATCCGGCTGGGGGTTACGGGGCTGTCGCGTGCGGGCAAGACGGTTTTCATCACCTCTTTGGTGGCCAATCTTCTGGATCGCGGGCGTATGGCGCAGTTTGGTCCTGCCAGCGCGATCAGTGCCGCCTATCTGCAACCGCAGCCCGACGATACGGTGCCGCGTTTCGACTATGAGACGCATCTCTCGGCGCTCACCGCGCCGGAGCCGCATTGGCCGGACAGCACCCGCGCGGTCTCCGAGTTGCGCCTGTCGTTCAAGGTCCGTCCTGCCGGTCTATTGGGCGGTCTCACAGGACCGCGCACCGTGCATCTCGATATTGTCGATTACCCCGGTGAATGGCTGCTGGATCTGGGGCTTATGGAAAAGTCCTATGCGGAATGGTCGGCAGAGGCGCTAGCCGCGGCGCGGGATCGTGTCGAAGGGGCAGGTTTTGTCGCGGCGCTTGAGGCGTGTGACCCGACCGCCAAACAGGACGAACCCGCCGCCAAGGCTCTTGCAGAGAACTTCACCACCTATCTCAAAGCGGCGCGGGAAGCGGGCTATTCGGATTGCACACCGGGGCGGTTCCTGTTGCCGGGCGAGCTTGAAGGCTCTCCCGTGCTCACCTTCGCGCCCCTGCCGGAGGGGGATGCGCCGCGCGGGTCGCTCAAGCGCGAATTCGAGCGCCGCTATGAGGCCTACAAACGCGAAGTGGTCAAACCGTTCTTCCGCGACCATTTCTCCCGCATTGATCGTCAGATCGTTCTGGTCGATGCGCTGGGCGCGATTCATTCCGGCCCGAAAGCGGTCGAGGATTTGCGCCGCACGATGGCCGATATTCTCGCCGCGTTCCGTCCGGGTCGGGTGGGGCGGATCATGTCCCTGCTCGGACAGCACAAGGTGGAGAAAATCCTCTTTGCCGCCACGAAAGCAGACCATATCCACCACAGCCAGCATCCGCGTCTGACTGCGATCATGGAGGCTTTGGTGCGCGAGGCACGTGATCGGGCCGATTTCGCGGGGGCGGGAACGCAGGCCATGTCGATGGCCGCCCTGCGTGCAACGGTGGAGGAGACGATGGAGCATGAGGGTCAGAGCCTTGATGTCGTGCGCGGCACTACTGAGGGCGGCAAGCAGGCGGCTTTTTATCCCGGCGAATTGCCGCAAGATCCGGCGCATATCCTGTCGCCGGCCCGCAATGGCGCGGAGAAATGGCTCGACGGGCAATATGAAATCATGAAATTCCGCCCTGCGCGGCTGACCCTGCGCCCCGGCGAAGGGCCGCCCCATATCCGGCTTGACCGCGCCGCCGAATTCCTGATCGGAGGCAAGCTATGAGTGAGCATTCGCCCGAAAAGCGTGGTCCTGTTCTGATCGAGCTGGAAGACGAAGCGACGGTGAACCCGTCCACCGCCGAGCCTGTGCCCGACCTTGCCCCTCTGGCCCGTCCTGCGGCGATGGAGCGGGTGGCGGTTCTGGCGGCACGCAAGCCTTCGACGCTGGCGCGGTGGTTCTGGCGGCTGTTTGCGGCGCTGTTCACCTTTGTCCTGTCGCTTGCGGCCTATGACTTTATCGCGGGTCTCATCGCGCGCAATCAGGTTCTGGGCTATGTGGCCTTGGGGCTGACCGGTGCGTTTCTGGTGGTTCTGGCGGCGATTGCGCTGAAGGAGCTTTCGGCCTTTGCCCGTCTGAAACGGATCGACAGCCTGCAAATGGCGGCGACCGATGCTGTGGGGCAGGGGGATCTCAAGGCGGCGCGCGGGGTGAGTGACAAGCTCGTGGCGCTCTATGCCCATCGCGATGAGTTATCTTGGGGGTGTGAGCGATTTGCGGAGCGTCAGGGCGAACTGTTCGACGCGGATGGTGTGCTGGGACTGGCCGAGGCGGAGTTGCTTGCCCCGCTTGATGCCGCCGCCCGCCGCGAGGTGGAAGCCGCCGCGCGCCAAGTGGCGACCGTGACCGCGCTTGTGCCTCTGGCCTTGGCCGATGTCTTTGCCGCGCTGACCGCGAACCTGCGGATGATCCGGCGGATTGCGGAGGTTTACGGCGGGCGCTCCGGCACACTGGGATCGTGGCGGGTGACGCGCTCTGTGCTGACGCATCTGGTGGCCACGGGTGCTGTGGCCGTGGGCGATGATCTTATCGGCACGATGGCAGGTGGCGGTGTCATGGCGAAGATTTCGCGCCGGTTCGGGGAGGGCGTTGTCAACGGTGCCCTGACCGCGCGTGTCGGCGTGGCCGCGATTGAGGTCTGTCGTCCGCTGCCCTTTATGAAGCTGTCAAAACCGTCTGTCTCCGGCACGGTGAAACGTGCGTTGACCGGATTGTTCGACAAGGGCGCGGAGAAGAGCGCCGAGTAGGCTCAGAACAGCTTCGGCGGTGCGTCTTTGGGCTGGTCGCGCTGCACGATCCCCATGCGAAAGGCCCTCCCGATCCGGTGGGCAATGGCGGACCATTTGGCGGCGGTTTCGGCATCAAGCTCTGCGCTCAGGGTCTCGTCAAACAGCGCGAGCCATATGGCAAAGTGATGCTCCTTCACCTCCGGCGCCATCAGATGCACGCGCTGCGGGAAGCCGTCGTAATTGCGTTCATGCAGAATCGCATTGCGCCAGAACCGCCCGATCTTTTCTTCATGCTCCGGCCAGTTTTCGACATGGGCGCCAAAGACAGGCCCCAGTTCGGGATGCTGTCGCACCGCCGCGTAGAAGCGTTTGATCACGCGATCCATATCGGCATGGCTGAGGTCGAATTTCGGCGGCAGGGCGGAACGGGTCTCTGTCATCGGGGGCTCCTTTGCATAAAGCTATATTCGGAATGGATTTTTTCCGCCAGCGCCGTGATGTCGCGCTATTCCTGAGTGTTTTTATTGCTGAGTAAATTAGTCAACTATTTGATTTTGTTGAGAAAATTCTTGCATCCTGCGTTTGGCTCGCCTATATGAGTATCAGCAAGGACGAAAAGCCACCTGACAGGCAGCCATTCTCCGAGCCACTATCCGCGATAGAGCCAAGATTTTTGATCCCCTAGCGGGGTAGGCATTGTGATCAAGACGATTTGCGATGTCATGTCATTCAAGCGATCCAGCCGGCAAGACAGCGCCGTAGCACGCAAGGTAACCGAGCCAGAGACACCCGAAAGGGCCCCAGCGAGGAACCCAGCCAGCCACGCAGCCATCCAGCCCGCCAGAGAGCTTATGAGACAGGGATGCCTTCGGGCGTCCCTTTTTCATATCGTGGCGGCGTCAAGACGGGTTTACCGCCCGACTGCTGCGTCCTATAAGGCGCGTATGAATTTTGTGGCGATTATTATACGAATTATCAGCCCGGCGCTCTGACCCACTCTTGGGCCCCGCGAGCCGCCGGGACAAGGCGTATGGAGACCCGCGCCGACTTCGCATATCCCCACACCTCCCTCAAGGACCGAACCGACATGTGTTCCGAGACGACCACACCCGATTATAAAGAAACGCTTAATCTGCCGAAAACCGACTTCCCGATGCGTGCGGGCCTGCCGAAACGCGAACCCGGCTGGCTGGAGCGTTGGGCGAAGATTGGTGTTTACGAGAAACTCCGCGAAAAGGGCAAGGCGGACGGGCGTCCGTCCTTTGTGCTGCACGATGGCCCGCCCTATGCCAACGGGCATTTGCACATCGGCCACGCTCTGAACAAGACGATCAAGGACATCATCACGCGCAGCCATCAGATGATGGGCTTTGACGCACGCTATGTGCCGGGTTGGGATTGTCACGGCCTGCCGATCGAGTGGAAGATCGAAGAGCAATATCGCAAGAAGGGCAAGAATAAGGACGACGTGCCGGTCATTGATTTCCGTCGCGAATGTCGTGCCTTTGCCGATGAATGGGTGAACATCCAGCGCGAGGAATTCAAACGTCTTGGCGTTTATGGCACATGGGACGATCCCTATCTGACCATGAATTATCACGCCGAAGCCGTGATCGCCGAGGAATTCATGAAATTCCTGATGAATGGTACGCTCTATCAAGGTTCCAAACCCGTGATGTGGTCTCCGGTGGAGAAAACCGCGCTGGCCGAAGCCGAGATCGAATACCACGACCACAAGTCGCACACGATCTGGGTGCCGTTTAAGGTTGTGTCCGGTGCCGAGGGTGATCTGGCCTCTGCCCGCGTCGTGATCTGGACCACGACCCCTTGGACGATCCCGTCGAACAAGGCGGTCGCCTACAATCCGAAGATCGCCTATGGCCTCTATCGCGTGGACGCGACCGAGGAGGAAAGCTGGACCAAGGCGGACGATCTTTACGTCTTTGCCGATACGCTGGCCGAGGACGCTTTGTCCAAATCCCGCGTGACGGAGTTCACCCGCGTGCGCGATGTCACGGCCGACGAGCTTGGCTCGCTGACGCTGGCTCACCCGTTTGCCGGTCTCGACGGTGCGGATGGTTTCTGGGACTACGATGTGCCGATGATCGATGGTGATCACGTCACCGATGATGCAGGGACGGGCTTTGTCCACACCGCGCCGAGCCACGGGGCCGACGACTACGAATGTTTCGTCAAGCGCAACTGGCTCGACCGGATGACGCATAACGTGGGTGAGGAAAGTGAATTCCTGCCCCATGTGCCGTTCTTCGCGGGGCTCACTGTCATCGACCGCAAGGGCAAAGAGGGCAAGGCCAACGGGGCCGTAATCGCGAAGCTTGTGGAAGCGGGCGGGATCATTGCGCGTGGCCGTGTGACCCACTCCTATCCGCATTCGTGGCGCTCGAAAGCGCCGGTGATCTTCCGCAACACGCCGCAGTGGTTCGCCTCCGTCGACAAGAAGCTCGACGATGGTATGGGCACATATGGCGACAGCATCCGCGAACGGGCGCTGCGCTCGATTGACGAGCTGGTGAAATGGACGCCGCCAACCGGACGCAACCGGCTTTATTCGATGATCGAAAGCCGTCCCGACTGGGTGCTGTCGCGTCAACGGGCGTGGGGTGTGCCGCTCACCTGTTTCACGAAAAAGGGTTTGTTGCCGACCGACGAGGGCTTCCTGCTGCGCAATGACGAGGTCAACCAGCGCATCTCTGCCGCGTTCGAGGAAAACGGCGCGGATGTCTGGTATGAGGACGGGTTCAAGGAAAAGGTTCTGGGCGGCATTGTGAACCCTGACGACTATGAGCAGGTGTTCGACGTTCTGGACGTGTGGTTTGATTCCGGTTCAACCCATGCCTTTGTGCTGCGCGACCGTGAAGACGGAACGCCGGATGGCATCGCCGATGTCTATCTCGAAGGCACGGACCAGCACCGCGGCTGGTTCCACTCCTCGCTGTTGCAGGCATGTGGCACCAAGGGGCGTGCGCCGTATAAGAATGTTGTGACGCATGGGTTCACCCTCGACGAGAAGGGCATGAAAATGTCTAAATCTCTGGGCAACACCATCGTGCCGGAGCAGATCGTCAAACAATATGGTGCGGATATTCTGCGCCTGTGGGTGGCCCAGACCGATTACACCGCCGACCAGCGGATCGGGCCGGAAATCCTCAAGGGCGTGGCGGACAGCTACCGTCGCCTGCGTAACACCATGCGGTTCATGCTCGGCTCGCTTGCGGACTTTTCCGAGGCGGATCGGGTTGATCCCGCGCAGATGCCGGAACTGGAACGCTGGGTGCTGCATCGTCTGGCGGAGCTCGATACCACAGTGCGCGAAGGCTACGAGAATTTCGATTTCTCGGGTGTTTGGCAGGCGGTGTTCAATTTCGCGACTGTCGATCTGTCGGCCTTCTATTTCGACATCCGCAAGGACGTGCTCTATTGCGATGGCGACACAGAGCGCCGCCGCGCGGCCCGCACGGTTCTCGATATCCTGTTCCATCGCCTGACCACATGGCTCGCGCCGATCCTGACCTTCACCATGGAAGAAGTCTGGCTTGAGCGTTTCCCCGGTGATGACAGTTCGGTTCATCTGGTCGATTTCCCGGCTCCTGCGCAGGGTTGGCTTGATGGCGAACTGGCGGAGAAATGGGCCGGCATCCGCAAGGCCCGCCGCGTTGTGACCGCCGCGCTCGAAGTGCAGCGCCGCGATAAGGTGATAGGGGCGTCTCTTGAGGCGGCTCCGGTGGTGCATGTCGAGGATGCAGCGCTTCTGACGGCGCTCAAGACGGTCGATTTCGATGACCTTTGCATCACCTCCGCGATCACGCTCACCGATGATCCGACGCCGAACGAGGCCTTCCGTCTGGATGGCGAGGTCGAGGGCATCGGTGTGGTGTTCGAGAAGGCCGAGGGCGAGAAGTGCCAGCGCTGCTGGAAAATCCTGCCCGATGTCGGCACCCATAGCCACGCAGGGGTCTGTGCCCGCTGTGACGAGGCGCTGGGCTGATATTTGGCCGAGGTTGATTTCGAAGGGGCGGCACGTTGTGTCGCCCTTTTTCCGTCTGGCGCCACAAGTAAATCCCGTCAGGTCGAAGCGCATCAGGCCGAAGCACGTCAGGCTCCGGTGTCATTCAAGGCATCCTGGACCCATTGCCATTCTTCCTCGGTCAACAGCCCATCCCCGTCGTGGTCATAAAGTGCAAGCGCCTGCGCCAGTTGCGCGAGAAAGTCCTCTTGCGTGATGCGTGTTATGCTGGCCACCTCGCGCAGAGGGGGCTTTGGCGCCTTTTCCTCATTCCCCATAAATTATCCCCATCGTGAGTCCGGTTTCCCACCTGTGGAGGGAGACTAAGGACAGGGCGTGAAGAAATCGTCAAAACGGGCGGAACAGCGCCGGTTTATTTTGCGCGGGGATGGGCGGCCTCGTAGACTTGCAACAGGCGCGCATTGTCCACTGCCGTATAGGCTTGGGTCGTGGACAGGGAGGCATGGCCCAGCAATTCCTGAATCGCACGCAGATCACCGCCAGCATTCAACAGATGTGTCGCAAAGCTGTGGCGCATCGCGTGTGGTGTAACGGAGGAGGGCAGGCCAAGCTGCATCCGCGCGGCCTCGGTCACTTTCGAGATCAGGCGCGGATTGAGCGCCCCGCCTCGTGCCCCGCGAAACAAGGGTGTTTCAGGGAGCAGGTCATAGGGGCAGAGCCGGACATATTCCGCAACAGCCTGACGCGCGGCGGGGAGCACCGGCACGATGCGCTCCTTGTTGCCCTTGCCTACAATCCGGATCACCTCGCCCAAAGGCACATCCGATCCCGTCAGTGACAGGGCCTCCGAAATCCGTAAGCCACAGCCGTAGAGCAGCGTGACAACCGCCACATTGCGCGCGGCGATCCACGGTTCCCCGTCTTGCAACTCAACGGTGGAGAGCATCTCTTTCGCGGCATCGGGCGAGAGCGGGCGGGGCAGTTTCTTTTGAAACTTCGGGGAGCGGGTGGCGAGAATGGCCGTGGCGTCAAACCCGTCGCGTTCGGCCAGCCAGCGGGTGAAGGTCTTGACCGCCGACAAGGCCCGCGCCAGCGAACGTGGTGCAACGCCCCGACCACGCTCATGCGCCATCCATGAGCGCATGTCGCTCAGACGGACGCGGGCAATCGCTGCGGGGCCAAAACCGCCCCCTTCGTGCTCGGCCAGAAAGCTCAACCAGCCGGACACATCGTGGCCATAGGCGGTGATCGTGTTTTCCGAGGCGGATTTGAGCGCGCGCTCGTGGTCAAGCCATTGCGCCAGCGTGTCGCGCATCCCGTCTGTGAGTTTGAGGCTCATCCCAGCCAGCGACGCATCATTTTTTCGAACACGCCGGAGAAGAACTGGAGCAAATCCGTTCCCTGAGTCGGGCGGAACATATGCGGGTCTTCCGAGCCGAAGACCAGAAGGCCGGGCAGGCGACCGGGGCCGAAATCCAGCTGCATGAGGGCTTCGGAATGGATGAAGTTCTCCGTGTCGCCGTAGATCACATTGGTCTCGGGGGCGACCTGACGCAGGGTGATCGGGCGCGCGGGAATATTGCGGCCTGCGGTGATATAGGTCTCGATGAACCCCGGCTCTGCGGTGATCAGCACATCGCCCAGCTTTTTGAGCGCGGGGTCTTCGTCCTCGACCTTGGTTTCCAGCAAGAGCCGGACCGCATCAAGGCGCAGGGTTTGCGCGATGTCGCCGGAGAGCGCGGTGAGAAATTCGGTGAACTCGGTCGGCTCCAGAAGTTGCAACACGGCGCGGTGAATCTGGTTGGTGCCCGCGAGGTTCTCGTAGGCGGCGGCGATCACACTGCGGTGCGTGTCTTCGAGCCGGTCCAGCCGGTCTTCGAGCCGTTCCATCGCCAGACCGCGCAGATCGACGACATTGGCGGCGGCAACACCGGTGTTGCGTTCATTGGCGGCGATCAGCGCGCGCATCACGTCCTGATCGTCCAGAACCATACCAGGATCGGAGATGATCTTTTCACGCAGGTCTTCTGCCAAGGGCGATATCGCCCGGGGGAGTTGGGTGCTCATGAGGCCTCATACTTTACTCGATCCGCCGGTTTTCCGGTCGTTGATCCCACTATGCCCGAAAACGGGCGGCAGGTGCAAATATTTGTGAGGCTTTCTGTGCAGGGCAGGCAAAATCACGACGGCGCATGAAAAATCCCCCGAACCGGAGGCGCGGGGGAGTTTCCGTAAGTCTGAAAAAGCGTCGATCAGACGATTTTGATTCCGGCGTCTTCGGCGTCTTTCACGAATTGCGCCAAGCCCTTGTCGGTCAGCACATGGTTGGCCATGGCTTTGATGACGGCAGGCGGCGCGGTGGCCACGTCTGCACCGATCTTGGCACATTCGGACATGTGGTTCGCGGTGCGGATGGATGCGGCGAGGATTTCGGTTTCGAAACCGTAGTTGTCATAGATCGTGCGGATGTCTTCGATCAGCTCCAGCCCGTCGATGTTGATGTCATCAAGACGACCGATGAAGGGCGAGATATAGGTCGCACCGGCTTTAGCCGCCAAGAGCGCCTGATTGGCCGAGAAACACAGCGTGACGTTGATCTTGTGACCTTCGCCGGACAGCGTTTTGCAGGCCTTGAGGCCGTCGAGGGTCAGCGGCAGTTTGATCACGACGTTGGAGGCGATCTTGGCCAGTTTGCGGCCCTCTGCAACCATGCTGTCATAGTCCAGAGCCACAACCTCGGCGGAAACCGGACCGCCGACGATGTCACAGATTTCCTTGGTCACTTCGAGAATATCACGACCGGATTTCTTGATCAGCGACGGGTTGGTGGTGACCCCGTCAACAAACCCCAGATCGTTCAACTCACGGATTGCCTCGACATCAGCGGTATCGACAAAGAATTTCATGGGCGCTTCTCCTTTCGCCTGCGTTCCTGCGGACTCTTAATCCATGTGAGCGCCTATAGAAAGGGGGTCTGGTTTGCTTCGCGCAAAAGCCCTATCACAGCATCATGGACGAGGCAGAGTTTTACCCCGAAGGCAGATTGGTCGCCGTGCTGACCTGTGAGCCGCTCGACCGGACGCTGGATTACAAAGCGCCCGCAGGCGGGGTTGCGCGCGGGGCTTTTGTCGAAGTGCCGCTTGGTCCGCGCAAGGTGCTGGGCTGTGTCTGGGGCGACGGGATTGGCGGGTTCGACCTGTCGAAAGCGCGTGCGATTTCCACGGTGCTTGATCTTGTCCCTATGCGCGAGGAGATGCGGCTGTTTCTGGAGAAAGTGGCGGCCTATACGCTGACTCCCATGCCAGCCATGTTGCGGCTTGCAACCCGTGCGCCGGGGCTGATGAACCCTCCGGGGATGCGCAAGGTCTACCGACGAGGCGAAGGGCGCCCGCCGCGGGAAACCGAAGCGCGGCAAAAGGTGCTGGATGCCTTGGAGGAATATGGCGGGCTGTCGTTCACGCTCAAGGAACTGGCCGATCTTGCGGGTGTGACATCTTCGGTGGTGAAGGGGCTTTTGCCCTCCGGCGTCATCATCGAAGAAGACACGCCGCGCGATTTGCCTTATCGCCCCCTTGATGCGGATGCGCCGGGAAAGGCATTGACCGAGGCGCAGACCGAAGCCGCGAAAGCCCTGCGTGTGGCGGTGGCCTCCGAGAGCTATTCCACCACGCTTTTGAAAGGTGTGACCGGTTCGGGCAAGACGGAAGTCTATCTCGAAGCGGTGGCGGAATGTCTCAAACACGGGCGTCAGGCCTTGGTGCTCTTGCCGGAGATCGCGCTCACCGCCGAGTTTCTCACCCGTTTTGAAGAACGCTTTGGTGCGCGCCCTGCCGAGTGGCATTCTGGCGTCACGATGACCGAACGCCGCCGTGTCTGGAAGATGGTAGGCGAAGGCGGGGCACAGGTGGTCATCGGGGCGCGATCCGCGCTTTTCCTGCCGTTTCGTAACCTCGGCCTGATCGTGGTCGATGAGGAACATGACACCTCCTACAAGCAAGAGGACGGGGTGCTGTATAATGCCCGCGACATGGCGGTGCTGCGTGCTTCCCTGTGTTCTGCCTCTGTTGTGCTGGCCTCGGCCACGCCGTCTCTGGAAAGCTGGGCGAATGTCGAGGCGGGTAAATACAAGCGCCTTGATCTGGAGAGCCGTTACGGCCCTGCGGTGATGCCCGATATGTTTGCGCTCGATCTGCGTGGCGAGAAGATGCCCTCGACTCGGTTCATTTCGGACGCGCTTGCGGCGGCTGTGAAAAAACGGATGGGGCTGGGGGAGCAGAGCCTGTTGTTCCTGAACCGGCGCGGCTTTGCGCCTGTCACAATTTGTCGGGCCTGCGGGTATCAGATCACTTGTGACCATTGTGATGCGCGGATGGTCGAGCACCGCTTTCTCAAACGTCTGATGTGCCACCAATGCGGCGAGACCAAACCGATGCCGGAAGCCTGTCCCTCCTGTGGGGTCGAGGGGCGTCTGGCGCCTGTCGGCCCCGGTGTTGAGCGGCTGGCCGAAGAGGTGGCGGAGCGGTTCCCCGAGGCGAAATGTGCAGTCTTGTCCTCGGACCTGTTTGCCTCTGCGCGGGCCTTGAAAGAGCAGATCCGCCAGATCGCGGAGGGCGACACGGACATCATTATCGGCACGCAGCTTGTCGCCAAAGGGCACAATTTTCCGAACCTCACTCTGGTGGGGGTGATCGACGCTGATCTGGGGCTGCAAGGTTCCGATCTACGCGCGGCGGAGCGGACTTTCCAGTTGATGCGTCAGGTGGCCGGTCGCGCCGGTCGCGCGGCGAAAAAAGGCGTGGCTCTGTTGCAGACCTATCAGCCCGAACATCCGGTGATCCGCGCCATTCTGGCGGGTGATGAGGAAGGATTCTGGCGTGCCGAGGCCGCCGAGCGGAAAGTGGCGGGGGTGCCGCCTTACGGGCGGATGGCGGGGATCATCCTGTCGGGGCCTGATCTCGCCGTGGTGACGGATGTCGCCAACCACCTTGCGCGGGTGGCTGGCCCCTTGCAGCGCGTCGGGGCGCAATTGTTCGGCCCTGCGCCTGCGCCGATTGCACGGGTGCGTGGGCGGCATCGTATCCGGCTTCTGGTCAAGGCGGAGAAAGGCGCACCGTTACAGGCGGCTTTGTCCGATTGGGTCGCGCAGGTGAAACTGCCCAACACGGTCCGGCTCCAGATCGACATTGATCCGCAGTCTTTCTGGTAGGCACTTGTCGCCGTCAGCCGAAGGCTTTCGGATAGGTCAATGTGCGGATTTTGCCTTTGGCCGGTCCTGCAACCAGCGTGTGATCCAGCGGGTAGGGAGAGGTGAAATCCTCTGCGACAGGGGCAAAGCCGCAGCGGGTGTAAAACGCCGGGTCGCCCAGAACGACCACGGTCTGACCGGACATCTCAGCCCACTGGCTGATCATGCCAACCAGCCGCCGACCGAAGCCCCGCGCTTGCAGGTCCGGACGGATGGCGACCGGCGCAAGGCAGAGCCAGCCTTTGGGCGAAACCATTTTGGACAGTGCGGCATAGCCGATCACCTCGCCCGCCATTGGCAGGACCATCTCTCCCGCAATGGCGCGGGATTTGCGCAGGGTTTCGACAAGCTGCGCCTCGTCTTTTTGCCCGAAGGCCGCATCGAGCAGGGCAGCGACGGCGGGCTCCTCGCCGCGTTTCATCTCGCGCATGAAGTCGGGGGCTTTGAGCGCATCTGTATTGAACATGGAATCTCCAAAGAAAAGGGGCGCGAAATCCGCACCCCTTGAAAACATATCCTGAGCGGAAGGTCGTCAGACTTTCAGGTTCGGGATGATCTGTTTCTTGCGGGACATGACCCCCGGCAGAACCACCCTGTCGCCTTCGACTGTGACGCCAAAGGATTTCTCGGCCACGGTTTTGCACAGATCGTTCGGGATGAAGAAAGTGGCTTCTTCGTTCAGGATGTCCACGACGAACAGCAGAACCTGATCTACACCGTCTTCGGCTTCGACAGCTTTGAAGCTTTCCATAAGCGACGCCTGACGGTCGAGCACCAGTTTCGGCGCTGTGGTCTCAAGCACGGAAATGCGGAATTTGGTGCCGTCGATCTCGTATTCCTTGCTATCCATGCGGATCAGTTCGGCGTCAGAGAAAGCGGAAATGTCGGATTTGGCTTCGAACATCTCGGCGGCATATTGGCCCAGGTCGAGGTTCAGCTCGGCAGCCAGTTTCTTGGCCAGCGCCTTGTCCACATCGGTGGTCGTCGGCGAGCGGAATTCCAGCGTGTCGGAGAGGATACAGGACAGCATCGCGCCCTTGATATTGTCGGGCATCTTGTCGGCATCTGCGCCCATCAGGTCATACATGATGGTGGCTGTGCAGGCCAGCGGGCGGATGGTGATGTCGATCGGGCCTTTGGTCTCCAGCCCGCCCACCAGCTTGTGGTGGTCGATGATCGCGGTGACATTGGCGGAATTGATCGCCTCGGGCAGTTCCGCAGGGTTGTTGGTGTCGACGATGACGACATCCTGATCCTCGGCGACTTCGGAAATGATCTCGGGTTTTTCGAAACCCCATTTCTCGATCACAAAGGCGGCTTCGGTGTTCGGTTCGCCCAGAAGAACGGCTTTGGCGTCAACGCCTTTGACCTCGTTGAGATACCATGTCCAGATGAGCGGGGAGCCGGTGGAATCGGTGTCGGGGGATTTATGGCCGAAAACTAGCGTGGTCATATGGGATATGTCCTTCGAGAATGATCGTCTTGCGGGCCTTATAGGCAGTGCGGCATGGCTTGTCACGCCTTGTGAGCGCTCACGGCTTGCCTGTATCACAGCTGTTATGAAACCGATCCGCGAAACCGACCTCTATCTTCCCGTCAAAGCGCATTTCGAGGCCTTGGGTTTCGACGTGAAAGCGGAGGTGCGCGATGCCGATGTGGTGGCGGTGAAAGACGGGGTGCCGGTGATTGTGGAGTTGAAAACGGGGTTCACGCTGCAACTCTTGCAACAAGGTGTCACGCGTCAGGCCATGTCCGATCAGGTCTATCTCGCCGTGCCGCGTTGGAAAGGCAAGGCCGCGTGGCGGATGTTCAAGGGCAATCTCGGGCTTTGCAAGCGGTTGGGACTGGGCGTGCTGTCGGTCAATGTGGCTGAGGGCACGGTGCAGGCGCATCACGACCCGCGTCCGTTTACTCCGCGCAAGAACAAGGCAAAGACCGAGAAACTTCTGGCCGAATTCCACCGACGCGAAGGAGATCCGAACCTTGGTGGCTCAAAGGCCGGAGGGCGGGTGACGGCCTACCGACAGGATGCGGAGAAATGCCGTGCCTATCTGCGCGCGCATGGCCCGTCGAAAGGCGCGGTCGTGGCGCAGGAAACGGGCGTGGCAAACGCCACCCGTCTCATGCGCGACAACCACTACGGATGGTTTGAGAAGGTGGAAACCGGCATTTATGCCGCCCTGCCGGAGAGTTAGTCCCCCGTCTGCATGATCTTGGACAGTTTCGGCGACAGGGGGAACAGGTCGGCTTGCAGGGCGTGATAGATGTCGGGCTTGCCGATGAACTGGTGGTCTGTATGCGCGCCGTTGGCGTCGATCTCCGGATACCAGCCGCCCGTCTTACGGTCGATGAAAGAGGTCTCCGCAAATGACCAGAGGCGGCGATACCAGCCTTCGTCGGAGGCGCGGTGTTCAAGCTTGATGAGCGCGGCAAAGACCCCGATGGCTTCGGCCACGGGCCACCAGTAGCGCGCGGTTACGCTGGGGTTACCGTTGAAATCGACGGTGTAGTTGATCCCGCCGGAGGAGGTGTTCCACCCGTCTGCCTGAGCGCGCTCCACCAAGCTGCGTGCCAGAGCCGGTGCGTCGTCATCCTTGCGGCCCGACAGGTCCCAGTATTGCAGCAGCAGTCGCGCCAGTTCAAAGGAATGACCGGGTGTTGTGCCTGAAGGCCTGAACATCGGGTCGCCGGAATAGCTGTGATCCACCGTCCAGTCTTTCGTGTAATGCTCGGGGATGCGGAAATTGTTTGCGGCGGCTTTCCGGCGGACAAAGAAATCCAGAATCCGGCCCGCCATATCCAGATAGAGCCTGTCTCCGGTCGCCTCGAAGGCGGTCAGAAGCGCTTCGGTGGCGTGCATATTGGCGTTGAAGCCGCGATAGGTCGAGAAGGGCGTCCAGTCCCGATTGGCTTCATCCGCAAAGAGGCCTGCGTCGTCTTCCCAGAGCCGCTCCAGCAGCACAGAGGTGATGTCGTCCAGAAGCGGTCGCGCGTCGGGGTGTCCGGCCTGCATGGCGCTGGCCGCGGCCAGAAGGACAAACGCATGCCCATAGGCGAGCTTTTGATCGTTACAGATTTCACCATCGCGCAGCGACCACAGGTAGCCGCCATGCACCGGATCGCGATGGGCCTCTGTGATGAACTTTAGCCCGTGATCGATCATTCGCTCACAATCGTCAAAGCCGAACAGGGCACCGAGCGCATAGGAATGCACCATGCGCGTGGTGGCGAAAAGCTCCTGCGGCAGGTCGCGAAGCGGTGCGCCATCTGCGTCCAGTTGATAAAAACCGCCTTCAGGGCGAAAGCTGTTGCGGAAAAAGTCGAGCTGGCGTCCGGCATCCGCACGCAGCCCGTGGCGATGCTCCGGCGTGTCGATCCAGAATGCGGCAGGATCAGCGGGGCCGATGACAGAGGTAGCATGCGCAATGGTATCACTCATCTTGTGGTCCCTTCTCGATTGTCTGGACAAATTGAAGATCTGCGGCCTTCGCCCCTTCGAGGCGCCGAATGAGATAGGCGGCCATCAATTCGCCTGCGGCAGCAATATCTTCGAACACGCTGGGAATTTTGGGCCGGACGAAATCGAAGGCGCCGGAGGTTTGCTTGGTCGTGATGAAAACGTCCTTGCCGGGCTTGAGGCCGATGTCGTCAAGTGCTGCCAGAGTTGCGAGCGCGGAGGTGTCGCCGGGCAGGATCAGCCCGTCGGGCGGGGCACTTTCGGCAAAACGGGTCTTGATCGCGGCGGCGATGTCTTCGGGTGGGCTGTCGAGATTGACCGAAGAGATGTTTTCATAGGCCACGCCGGTTTCACGCACGGCGGCCATAAAACCCTGTTTGAGGTGGTGGTGAAAGGTCAGATGCTCTTGCGGCAACAGAATCATCAGCTTGTCTGCCCCCGCCGCGACGAGTCTGTGAACGGATTGATAGGCGAAGCCGTAATTGTCGAAATCAACGAAGGGATGCGGAGTCGCAAGCTCCGTGCGGCCATGGGAGACAAACGGAAAGTCGTTTTCGATCAGATACCTGATCCGGATGTCATTCGGCTCGGTCCGGGACAAAAGGATACCATCGGCGAGGCCGTTCTGAACGATCCGCCGCACGGTCGCATCCGCCGCCTCGGTGTCGAATGTGGGCATCACGACGAGGTGGTAGTGCGAGTGACCAAGCGCGGTGAAAATGCCACGAACCAGAGAGTTGCCAAAGCCAAGGATTTCTTCGTGGGCGGGCAAAACCAGACTGATGACATTCGTGCGTCCCGTGCGCAGCCGTTGCGCGGCTCGATCCGGCACATAGCCCAAGGCATTGGCGGTGTCGGCCACGAGCTTGCGGGTCTCCAGCGCAATCAGAGGATCACCGGAGAGAGCACGCGATACGGTTGCAACAGAAAGGCCGAGTTTTTCGGCAATGCTGCGTTGTGTCGGGCGTCTGTTTTTGGGTGGCTTCAGCACGGGTTGCGTCCTCGTTTCAGTCACGCGATTTGATACGTTATAAGCTCCATAATCAACTGTATTTTTCCGGATACATTCTGACATGGAGTTATATTCAACTGAAATAAAATGATTTTTGATAAAAATAAAGCCAAACATACTTCTTGACAGACCAGCGTAGTTAAACGTTATAAATTTTAAAGTGAATTTTGGGAGGATTCTATGAAACTTACGAAACTTATGGCGACAGCTGCTGTTGGTGCTGTGCTTGCGGGCGCAGCTTCGGCAGAAGATGTTGAGGTTCTGCATTGGTGGACCAGCGGCGGCGAAGCGGCTGCGCTCAATGTTCTGAAAGAGGATCTGGCAGCGCAAGGTATCGGTTGGGTCGATATGCCTGTGGCCGGTGGCGGCGGGGAGGCGGCTATGACTACCCTGCGTGCGCGTGTTACCGCTGGAGATGCCCCGACCGCTGTTCAAATGCTCGGTTTTGATATCAAGGACTGGGCCGCCGAGGGCGTGTTGGGCAATCTCAACGAGGTTGCCGAAGCTGAAGGTTGGGATGCGGTTGTGCCGGAGGCGCTCCAGTTTTTCTCCAAATATGACGGCAACTGGATCGCGGCCCCTGTAAACGTGCATTCGACCAACTGGGTCTGGATGAACAAATCCGTTCTGGACGCCACGGGTCTGGGCGAGCCGACAAGCTGGGAAGAGTTCATCGCGGTGCTTGATGCGATGAAGGCCAACGGCGTGACGCCTCTGGCGCATGGGGGGCAGGCATGGCAGGACGGCACCTTGTTCGATGCGGTTGTGCTCGGACTGGGTGACGACTTCTACAAATCCGCGTTGATTGACCTCGATCCGGACGCGCTGAGCGGCGACATGATGGTGGAAGCCTTCGAACGTATGGCGGTCCTGCGTAGCTATGTGGACGACAATTTCTCGGGTCGTGACTGGAACCTTGCCTCTGCAATGGTCATCAATGGTGAGGCCGGTGCGCAGATGATGGGCGACTGGGCCAAGGGTGAATTCCTGCGGGCCGATCAGGTGCCGGGCGAGGATTTTATCTGTATCCGTTTCCCTGGCACGCAGGGGGCTGTCACGTTCAACTCCGACCAGTTCGTGATGTTTGATGTGGGTGAGAACACAACGGCGCAATATGCGATGGCAAAAGCGGTGATGGACCCTGTGTTCCAGTCGGCTTTCAATGTCGTGAAGGGCTCTGTTCCGGCGCGGACGGATGTGCCGAACACCGACTTTGACGCTTGCGGCAAAAAAGGCATGGCGGATCTGGCTGATGCGTCGGCCAGCGGGCGTCTCTTTGGTTCCATGGCGCATGGCCACTCTGTTCCGGCGGCTGTGAAAAACGCGATCTATGATGTCGTTACCGCGCATTTCAACGGTGAGTTCGATGCGCAAACAGCGGCTGAAGAATTGGTCAACGCTGTCGAATCCACCCTGTAACTTTCTGATGCGCGGGCGATCTGTCCGCGCATTTTTCCGGCAGGCCGCTTTGTGTTTGCCGGATGTGACGGGGCGTTCACCTCTCATCCCATGCTCATGAACGGGGAATTTTCGAGTGACGGATCAGGATCTAAAAAGCCGGTTGCAGAACTGGATACCAAAGCTGGTGCTTTCACCATCCCTCGCGCTGACCTTGGTGTTTGTTTACGGCTTCATTCTCTTCACCGTGTATCTGAGTTTCACCAACTCGCGGATGCTGCCCAACACCGATTTCGTGGGGTTTGCCAATTACGAGCGCCTTTGGGGGCTGCGGGCGTGGTGGGTTGCCGTCAAGAATCTGGCCGTGTTCTCCTCGCTCTATATCGTGATTTGCATCGGCATCGGTCTGATGCTGGCAATCTTTCTGGATCAGAAAATCCGCGGCGAAGGGATGTTGCGTCCGATTTACCTTTATCCGATGGCGCTGTCGTTCATCGTGACGGGCACCGCATGGAAGTGGTTTCTCGACCCCGGTATCGGGCTGGAAAACACCATGCATATGTGGGGTTGGCAGAGCTTTGAATTCCGTTGGATCAAGGACCGGAACTTTGCCATTTATACCGTTGTTCTTGCCGCTGTGTGGCAGACGAGCGGTTTTGTCATGGCGATGTTCCTTGCCGGATTGCGCGGCATCGACAATGAAATCCTCAAAGCCGCCCAGATCGACGGGGCGTCGAATTGGAACCTTTATCGGCGTATTGTGATCCCGCTTTTGCGACCGGCCTTTCTGTCCGCCTTTGTGATCCTGTCGCATCTTGCGGTCAAATCCTATGACCTTGTGATTGCATTGACAGGGGGCGGTCCGGGACGTGCGACGGAGCTTCCTGCGACGTTCATGTATTCCTACACATTCACGCGGAACCAGATGGGAACCGGTGCCGCCAGTGCGGTCATCATGTTGATGACGATTGCGGCGATCATGATGCCCTATCTCTATTCCGAACTGAAGGAGAAGCGCTGATGTCCGCCGCTGCTCAGGAGAATGCCGTCAAAACGGGGCGTGTCTACCGTGTGCTCATCTATCTGGTGTTGCTGCTCTTTGCGCTTTTCTACCTTTTGCCGCTGTTCGTGATGCTCTCCAATTCGGTCAAGCCGCTCGACGAGATCACCGGTGGCAACATGCTGGCCCTGCCGCAGAAATGGACGATCGAACCGTGGTTCAAGGCATGGTCCACCGCCCAGATCGGGGTCGAGCCGACGGGGTTGCGCCCGTATTTCATCAACTCTCTCCTGATGGTTGTACCAGCGGTGGCGATCACGACCGTTCTGGGCGCGCTCAACGGCTATGTGCTGACCAAATGGCGGTTTCGCGGGGATACGATCCTGTTCGGGCTGATGCTGTTTTCCTGTTTCATTCCGTTCCAGATCGTGCTGATCCCTATGGCGGCTGTTCTTGGCAAGCTGGGTCTCGCGGGTTCAATCCCCGGGCTGATCTTGGTTCATGTGGTTTACGGGGTCGGGTTTTCGACGCTCTATTACCGGAACTACTATGCCGCCTTTCCGACCGAACTGGTGCGGGCCGCCATGATTGACGGGGCGGGGTTCTTCCGGATTTTCTGGCGCATCCTGCTGCCGGTTTCCGGTCCGATCACTGTGGTCTCGGTCATCTGGCTGTTCACCAACATCTGGAACGACTTCCTGTTCGGCTCCTCTTTCGGCGGCACATCGCAGCCGGTGACGGTGGCGCTCAACAACCTCGTTCAATCTTCGCAAGGCGTCAAAGAATATAACGTGCATTTCGCTGCCGCGATCTTTGCCGCGCTTCCCACGCTTCTCGTTTACATCGTCGCTGGCCGGTATTTCGTCCGCGGCTTGATGGCAGGCTCAGTCAAAGGTTAAGAAAATGGGTTTTCTCGACATCAAGAACGTCACGAAATCTTACGGCTCGGTCGAGGTTTTGCATAAGGTGGACATCAGCGCGGAGGAGGGGGAATTCCTCGTGCTGGTCGGGCCTTCGGGCTGTGGCAAGTCGACCTTGCTCAACATGATTGCAGGGCTTGAGGACATCACGAGCGGCGACATTTCAATCAATGGCCGCGTCGTCAACGGGGTGCATCCGTCCAAGCGCAATATCGCGATGGTGTTCCAAAGCTATGCGCTCTACCCGAATATGACGGTTGGTCAGAACATGACCTTTGGCCTTGAGATGCACGGTGTGCCCAAGCCGGAGCGCGAGCGGGCGCTGCGTGATGTGGCCAAGCTGTTGCAGATCGACAATCTTCTGGACCGCAAACCGGGGCAATTGTCCGGCGGACAGCGCCAGCGGGTCGCGATGGGCCGCGCGCTTGTCCGTGAACCGGATGTCTTCTTGTTTGACGAACCGTTGTCGAATCTGGATGCAAAACTGCGTGTCGACATGCGCACGGAGATCAAGAAGCTTCATGCGAAGCTCAAGACCACCATCGTCTATGTAACCCACGACCAGATCGAGGCGCTGACGCTTTCCACCCGCATTGCGGTGATGAATGGCGGATATGTCCAGCAGCTTGGCACGCCGAAAGAGATATACGACACGCCGGCCAATATCTTTGTGGCGACCTTCATGGGCAGCCCCGCGATGAACATTGTTCCGTCCAAAGTGGTGCTGCGCGACGGTCTGCCCTATGCCGAGCTGGCCAATGCGAAGGGGGAGAGCGTGTTCTTGAAGTTCAGCCAGCCCAATCTGGCCGAATGGGAGGGCAGGGATATTCTTCTGGGACTGCGGCCAGAGGCCATCACGGACATGGATGGGGCGGACAGGACGTCTGCGAATATCGAAGTGCTGCACAATATGGTCGAGGTGACGGAGCCTGCGGGGTCGGATACTTTTGTAACCACCACGTTTGGCGGCAAGGACGTAATCGCACGGCTGCGTGCGGACACGGATGTGCATGCGGGGCAGCCTTTTGCCTTTGCCATCAATATGGAAAAAGCCGTCGCCTTTGATCCGACCACGGAAGCGCGTATCGCGGCGGAGTGACACCTGTTATTTCGCGAAAGGGTAGGCAGGTCGGGCGTTTGTCCGGCCTGCTTTCTGTTTTGATATACCGTCCCGAGCGGGCTGTGTCAGGCTGTTTTAAGCCGGCTTTCATCCCATTGCTTTGATGCGCGGACTTTCTTCCGTCTCCCCCATTGACTCACATCAAGCTCCTTCCTAACTATGCATCGTTGTCACTCGCCAGAGGTGAGTGCTAACGGCTGATTTGACCACCCTCCGCCATGCAATGTGGTGTGGGGCCCGAAACTGAAACTTTGAGCGAAGGAGCCTCGAAGATGGCATTCAAACCGCTGCACGACCGTGTTCTGGTCGAACGTGTTGAGAGCGACGAAAAGACCGCTGGCGGTCTCATCATCCCCGATAGCGCGAAAGAAAAGCCTGCCGAAGGCAAAATCGTCGCCGTTGGCGAAGGTGCCCGCAAAGACAGCGGCGAGCTGATCGCACCTTCCGTGAAAGAAGGCGACGTTGTTCTCTTTGGCAAATGGTCCGGCACGGAAGTGACCGTGGACGGCAAAGAGCTTCTCATCATGAAAGAGTCGGACATTCTCGGCATCATCTCCTGATCGCCTGAGACCGACCCCTCAATATTATTTAACGGAGTGAACAATGGCTAAAGAAGTCAAGTTTGACGTCGACGCACGCAATCGCATGCTCAAAGGCGTGAACATCCTCGCCGACGCAGTGAAGGTGACCCTCGGCCCGAAAGGCCGCAACGTGGTTCTCGACAAATCCTTCGGCGCACCGCGCATCACCAAAGACGGTGTGTCCGTGGCCAAAGAGATCGAGCTCGAAGACAAGTTCGAAAACATGGGCGCGCAAATGGTGAAGGAAGTTGCTTCCCGCACCAATGACGAAGCTGGCGACGGCACCACCACCGCCACCGTTCTGGCTCAGTCCATCATCAAAGAAGGCCTCAAGCAGGTTGCTGCCGGTCTGAACCCGATGGATCTGAAACGCGGGATCGATCTTGCGACTGCCAATGTCGTGGAAGCGATCAAATCGGCATCCCGTCCGGTGAACGACTCTGCCGAAGTGGCTCAAGTCGGCACCATCTCCGCCAACGGCGAAGCTGAAATCGGTCGTCAGATTGCTGACGCGATGCAGAAAGTCGGCAACGACGGCGTGATCACTGTCGAAGAAAACAAAGGCATGGAAACCGAGACCACCGTGGTCGAAGGCATGCAGTTCGACCGTGGCTACCTGTCCCCGTATTTCGTGACCAACCCGGATAAGATGCTTGCAGAACTCGAAGACTGCATCGTGCTTCTGCACGAGAAGAAGCTCTCCTCGCTTCAGCCGATGGTCCCGCTGCTCGAGCAAGTTATCCAGTCGCAAAAACCGCTTCTCATCATCGCTGAAGATGTTGAAGGTGAAGCGCTGGCAACCCTCGTGGTCAACAAACTGCGTGGCGGCCTGAAAATCGCAGCTGTCAAAGCACCGGGCTTCGGCGATCGCCGTAAAGCCATGCTGCAAGACATCGCGATCCTCACCGGCGGTCAGGTGATCTCCGAAGATCTCGGCATGAAGCTCGAAAATGTCACTATGGACATGCTCGGCTCCGCCAAGAAAATCACCATCTCCAAAGACGAAACCACCATCGTCGACGGTGCTGGCGAGAAAGCGGAAATCGAAGCTCGCGTGGCTCAGATCCGCACCCAGATCGAAGAAACCACCTCTGATTACGACCGTGAAAAACTGCAAGAACGCGTTGCCAAACTGGCAGGCGGCGTTGCCGTGATCCGCGTTGGCGGTTTGACCGAGGTGGAAGTGAAAGAGCGCAAAGACCGTGTGGACGATGCTCTCAACGCAACCCGCGCTGCTGTTCAAGAAGGCATCGTTGTGGGCGGCGGTGTTGCTCTGGTTCAAGCTGGTAAAGGTCTTGCCGATCTTAAAGGCGCCAACGCTGACCAAGATGCCGGCATTCACATCGTGATGAAAGCTATCGAAGCTCCGCTGCGTCAGATTGCTGAAAACGCAGGCGTCGACGGCGCTGTTGTGGCTGGCAAAATCCGCGAGTCCGATGATCTGGCCTTTGGCTTCAACGCTCAAACCGAAGAATATGGCGACATGTTCGCTTTCGGTGTGATCGATCCGGCCAAAGTGACCCGCACGGCTCTGGAAGACGCTGCATCCATCGCAGGTCTGCTGATCACGACCGAAGCTATGGTTGCTGACAAACCGTCCAAAGACGGCGGCGCTGCCGGTGGCGGCATGCCCGACATGGGCGGCATGGGCGGCATGGGCGGCATGATGTAAGCATCTCGCAAGAGATGTGATCACGCCAACCGGCTCACAGTTAAAGGGTCGCCTCCGGGCGGCCCTTTTCCTTTGGATTTGGTGGGGTGAGTTTCTTTAGGGCTGCAAAAGCGGCCTAACACGCTCAGGAATAGGACTAAAAATCTGTATTGCCTTTTTCGTCTCCGTTGGCAGCATTTCGCACTTGCGAAGAATTTATACTCCTGCAAGGTAAGTCGTAGCCACGTCGAAGAGTGAGACAATGCAATTAAGAGCCCTGACCCCCGATGACGACCTCGCCATTTCAGTCCTCTTGGACAGCACCTTCGGAAATTCGGAGATGTTCCGGTTAGCTAAATGCCTCCGAGAAGAGGATGCGGTTGCGATGGAGCGTGTCGCCTGTGAAGACGGGACGATAGTCGGTTATATTTGCTGTGCGCGTATGGTGGAGCCGGAGGATTGGTGGACCTTGTCGATCCTTGCCGTCTCACCCAGCTATCACAAACGCGGCATGGGGCGGGAATTGGTCACACGCGGCATGAACCATGCCAAGCGTGAAGGGGCCAAGGCGGTCGTCGTTGTGGGCGATCCCAACTATTTCTCGCGTGTCGGATTTTCCCAGCTGGCCGCGTCCAATCTCGAAACAACGGTTATGCCGGAGCATACCTTGCTCTATCCGATTGCGCCGGGAACAGGGATGTCGTCGCACAAGCTGGTTTATCCCGACGCCTATGCGACATTCATCGAGGAACAATCCCCTTCGTGAGGGGCGTGTGAGGCGGTCGCGGCTTATGCCGCGCCCGTGATTTTGTTGACGTGCCCCATTTTGCGACCGGGTTTCACATCGGCCTTGCCATAGAGATGGATGGCGACGGAGCCGTCTTTGGCGAACTCCGGTATCCGCTCCACATCGTCGCCAATCAGGTTCAGCATTTCGACATTTGAATGCCGCTTGCCGTCCCCCAAGGGCCAGCCGACGACAGCGCGGATGTGCTGTTCGAACTGGTCGATTACACAGCCGTTTTGCGTCCAGTGGCCGGAATTGTGCACGCGAGGCGCGATTTCGTTGACCACCAAACCGCCAGACGTGACAAAGAGCTCGACCCCCATCACGCCGACATAATCCAGCGCGTTCAATATCTTGGCGGCCAGAAGAACGGCATCGGTGCGCTGCGCGGGGCTGAGGCGGGCAGGGACGGTGGTGGTGTGCAAAATGCCGGATTTGTGCACGTTTTCGCCCGGATCGAAACAGGAGATATCCCCCGCCTGACCGCGTGCGGCAATCACCGACACCTCGTGGCTGAAATCCACGAAGCCTTCGAGAATGGCGGGGGCGCCGGCCATATCGGCGAACGCCTGATCAGCGTCTTCCGGTGCCATGATGCGGGCCTGTCCCTTGCCATCATAGCCGAAGCGGCGGGTCTTGAGGATCGCCGGTGCGCCGATCTCGGTCAGCGCGGCGTCCAGTTCCGCTGCGGTCTCGACCGGTGCGAAGGGGGCGACCTGAAGGCCCAGCTCTGCAAGAAACGTCTTTTCTGTCACGCGGTCCTGCGACACGGCCAGCGCGCGCCGGTTCGGACGGATCGGCACGATGGATTCGATGAGATCAAGCGCGGAGGTTGGCACGTTCTCGAATTCATAGGTCACCACATCAACGCTTTCGGCAAAGGCGCGTAGCGCGGCTTCGTCCTCATAGGCGGCGGTGGTCACACGCTCGGCCACATGACCTGCGGGCGGGTTGGCGCCCGGCTCGAAAATATGGGTCTTGAACCCGAGGCGGGAGGCCGCGACAGAGAGCATTCGGCCAAGCTGACCGCCGCCCAGAATGCCAATGGTCGCACCGGAAGGAAGAATATCAGTCATCTGTCGGCTCATCCGGAATAGAGGCAGAAAGGGCTTCGCGCCATGCGTCTAGCCGCTCGGCAAGGGCCGGATCGGAGGTGGCAAGGATGCCTGCGGCCATCAGACCGGCATTGGCGGCGCCCGCTTCGCCAATCGCCATTGTGGCGACGGGAAAGCCTTTGGGCATTTGCACAATGGAATAAAGGCTGTCGACGCCGGACAGGGCGCGGGTCTGGACTGGAACGCCGATCACCGGCACGCGGGTCTTTGAGGACATCATGCCCGGAAGATGCGCGGCACCACCTGCGCCTGCGATGATGGCCTTGAGCCCGCGTCCTGCGGCCTCCTTGCCATAGCTCCACAGCCGGTCCGGTGTGCGATGGGCGGAGACGATTTTCGCCTCATAGGCCACGCCCAGTTCATCCAGAATTTCTGCTGCGCGTTTCATGGTGGGCCAGTCCGACTGGCTGCCCATGATGATGCCGACCTCGACGTTCATATGGCCTATCTCCCGGGAAAATGTCGCTTTGCCGACTTATAGCCGATGCCCGGGGTTTCGCAATGTTTAGGCGATAATATCAGGGGTGATCTGGTCTTCTATGACCGCAATCCGGTCTTTGATGGCCAGTTTCTGCTTTTTCATCCGCTGCAAGCGCAACGCATCAAGATGCCCGGTCTCCTGCATCGCATCAATCGCAGCATCAAGATCGCTGTGCTCGCGTTTGAGCATCTCCAGTTTGACCTTGAGCACTTCCAGGTGATTCATCCGGTTGGACACGTTCATCGCGTTGTCTCTATATGTTGTTTCGGCGACAGCTTCCCTGAGTTTAGCCCCAAATGCGCAAAACTCAAAGCGTTCTGAGAGGCTCTTGAAGCTTCGCCTCAAACTTCCCATATTTTCTATAGAAGGGTTGCCGCATTCGGGACCCGTGAAACAGGCACAGTCGCTTCTGAGAAAGGGCGTGGTGATGACGAAAGTGAGCTTTGGGGCCCATCCGTTTCTGCTGGGCTTTGACCAGTTGGAGCGTTTGGTAGAGCGCACGGCGAAATCAGACGCCGGCGGCTATCCGCCATATAATATCGAGCAATCTTCCGCGAACGAATACCGGATCACTCTGGCCGTGGCCGGATTTTCCGAGGCCGATCTCGCGATCACGCTCGAAGACCGTCAACTGGTCGTGCGCGGACGTCTCCCCGAGGACACTGAGGAGCGCGTGTTCCTGCATCGCGGTATCGCCGGTCGGCAATTTCAGCGCTCTTTTGTGCTGGCCGACGGGGTTGAAGTGCATGGCGCGTCCATGGAAAACGGGTTGCTGCATATCGACCTGACACGGGCGGAGCCGGAAACCGTCGTGCAAACCATTGAAATCAGGAAGGGATAAGTCATGAATACGCGTTATCCGAAAGCGCCCTTTTCAGACGATGCTCAAACGGTCAGAATCGCTTATGTGCGTCCTATCGCCGTGTCCGATCTGCCGAAAGAAGTGCAAGCACAGGCTGAAGGGCTTGAGAAAATCTACTCGCTCAACGATGCAGAGGGCACGCAACTGGCGCTTGTGGCGAACCGGCCCTTGGCCTTTGCGCTCGCGCGCGAACACGATTTCGCGCCGGTGAATGTGCACTAATACTTGCTTTCGCAGTAGGCTCGGGACACCGAGTCGGTTTGATGTGAGTGTCATATGAGATGAAAAAGCCCCGAACAGTCGGGGCTTTTTGCGTTTTGTTTATTCTTGTGCGGCCAGCCAGTGTTCCGCATCCAGGGCCGCCATACAGCCCATGCCCGCAGAGGTGACCGCCTGGCGATATTTGTGGTCGGTCAAATCGCCCGCCGCGAAAATGCCGGGGATGGAGGTTTCTGTCGTGCCCGGTTTGACGGAGACATATCCGCCGTTGTGCATCTCCAGCTTGTCCTTGACCAATTCGTTGGCAGGGGCGTGGCCGATGGCGATGAAGACACCTTTGGCAGGAATGTCTGTGATCTCGCCGGTTTTGACGTTTTTCGCCTTCACGCCGTTGACCCCTTTCATCGGGGCTTCGTCGCCGTAGACCTCGACCAGTTCGTGATCCCATAGCGGATGGATTTTTTCGTTCTTCATCAACCGGTCGATCAGGATTTTCTCCGCCCGCAATTCGTTGCGACGGTGGATGAGTGTCACTTTGGAGGCGAAATTGGTGAGGAAAAGCGCTTCTTCAACGGCAGTATTCCCGCCGCCCACGACGACGATTTCCTGACCGCGATAGAAAAACCCGTCGCAGGTTGCGCAGGCCGAGACGCCAAAGCCTTTGAACGCCTCTTCCGTTTCCAGCCCGAGCCATTTTGCCCGTGCACCGGTGGCGAGGATCACTGCATCCGCCGTGTAGGTCGTGCCGCTGTCGCCTTTGGCCACGAAGGGACGGCTGTCGGTGTCAAGCTCGACGATCAGATCGGAGACAATCTCCGTGCCCATCGCTTCGGCATGTTCCTGCATCTTCACCATCAACTCGGGGCCTTGCACCTCGTTGAAGCCGGGGAAGTTTTCAACCTCCGTGGTGGTGGTCAACTGCCCGCCCGGTTCCATGCCTTGCACGAGAATCGGGGACAGCATCGCGCGCGAGGCATAAACCCCCGCTGTGTAGCCGGCCGGGCCGGAGCCGATGATGAGAACTTTCGTGTGTTTCGTGTCCGCCATGTCGGGACCTCATTCTTTACATGTTGTCTTTGCTGTTGACTTGGATATAGACAGCCCGCCCACGCATATCAAACCCTGTCTGGCGCACAGCCGAGGTGAAAAAATGGGCAGGTATGCGCAAGGTGCGTAGAGAGTGCGCGGAATGCTCTTGAAACTTTCTTGCCAAAATGAGAAAGAATGTTGCGCGCAAGAGCCTGTTTGCGCAGTTACATGGATTTTTACCGCTAACGGCTTCGGGAAAACAGATGCCTTCTCACAGACTTGATGAAATTGACCGCAAGATTCTCGCAGAATTGCAGGCGGACGGTCGGATGACCAATGTGGAACTGGCCAGGCGCGTGGGGATTTCCGCGCCGCCATGTTTGCGTCGTGTGCGGACTTTGGAAGAAAGCGGTTATATCAAGGGCTATCACGCCGTGGTCGATGCCCGTGCGCTCGACTTCGAAGTGCAGGTCTTTGCCATGGTCGGATTGCAAAGTCAGGCCGAGACCGACCTGTCGAAATTCGAGGCGAAATGTCAGGAATGGCCGCTTGTGCGCGAGTGTCACATGCTCAATGGCGAGGTGGATTTCATCCTCAAATGTGTGGCGCCCGACCTGTCGACCTTCCAGAGCTTTCTGACAGGGCAACTGCTTTCCACCGAGAATGTCGCAAGTGTTAAAACGTCGCTGGTCATTCGCGGGGCAAAGGATGAGCCCGGAGTGCCCTTTGATGTGCTCGAAGATCGTCTGACGCAGAGCGCCTGAACCATTTTCATTTAGCGAGAAACCGAAAACGGCCCGCCTTCTGGCGAGCCGTTTCTGTTTGGCCGATGGAGGGACGTGTCGGCCGAAATGTGGTTTAGCGGCGTGTGAGTTCGAGAACATCCGTGGGCGATAGGCGAAGCTGCGCCAGCGCCCCGAAATCCCCCAGCGTTTCGAGATGCGGGAACAGCGCCATGAAGCGTCCGCGCAAATCGCCATAGAGCTGACCGGCGGCGGTGATGCCCGGATGGTAGCTTTCTAGTTCCACGCCGTTGACCCGCAACAGGCTGTGGCGGGCAAGGCCGATATGATAACTGCGCACCGAGGAAATCGGGGTCACTTCGATCACGGAGTTTCCGTCGACAAGGCCGGATACAGGGGCCAGAGCCTGTGACGTGCCATAGGTGGCTTTGAGCGCGTCGGCGCGCAACAGATACCGCGCGCCTATGCCAAGCATCAGGTCTGGCGCAGGACGGCCCAGACCGAAACTGTCCGCCATGACTCGGTAGAGGCGCTCGGGCTTGGCATTCGTGGCGCGTGTGCCTTTCGGGGCCAGCGGCATGGAGCCGATCCATTCGACGCGCTGCACACCGTTGTCGATTGTTTCCACCTCGTCGCCGGGCAAGAGGTCTTCAATCGCGACAGGGCCTTGGGGCGTCGGCAGCAAAGCGCCGCGCGCGAAAGCGTTGAACGCGGATTCAAACTGGGGCAGGGCAGGGGCGCTTATGGTGCTGTCACAAATATCGCCATTCTTCGCCCGCCAGAGCACATCATAGCGGCGCTGCGCATAGTTGGGCCGCTCGGCAAAACGGTTGCGGCGGACGGTCCATGCGGTTTGAGAGGGTTTCTCTTGCAGAACGCCCCTGTGCATCGGCTGTTTCAAACCGTTTGTGCGGGGCTGCGAACCGGAAAGGGGCTGCGACATAAATGGCCTCGTTACTGTGTCGGCCCCCACCGAAAACAGTAGGTAAACGATCACAGAAAATGAGGTGGATTGTCAAAGCCTATATTTAATTATGGGTGGTTCTGGAACCAGTCCGCTATCTGATGCGCGCTTTGTTTCTCGATTAATATGAAATCTGCTGATCAGAAGGCACTGGCCTGATGGCGCGCCCTGCCATCGCGGCAGGGGCGAATCGTCAGGCGGCGGTGCGCAGTTGGACGGTGCCGGATTTCTTGGCGATGAGCGCCGCGCGGCGGGCGCCACGGGTCCACGGCATATCCGTCTCGGTCTTCTTGGCTTCGGCAATCATGGATTTCATCCAGCGACGGTTTTTCATGGCGGTCCCCCTCGGACACTTGTTTCGATCTTGAGAACACTATGCCCTCCGGCTTCGGCGAAAGTGAGGCGGTGAGAGTGTGGAATGGGGAGATTTCCGTGCCTCGGAGGATGAAATTTGTCCTTGTGGTCAAATTTCGCAACGGTCAGAAAATTAACGTTAATTTCCCATCGCCTTTATGTCGCGCCGTGGCTTTGGAGAGGTTTTCTGGCGAGATTGGGGCAGGTCCGCGCCCCAATGCTGCCTGAAATCAAATCTCCGGCCTGACGAGCTTACAGCCGGATCATGGAGATGAGTCGCCCGTAATCGGCCTCTTTGCGATGAACGGAACGGCGGTAGGAATAGAAACGCGCGGGGTCCGAGTAGGTGCAATGCCGCGTCCACTCGGCATGTCCGACGCCCGCTTGGCGCAAACGGTGCAGACCGAAAGCCGGAAGGTCGAACTGATAGCGATCGCCTTCGCCATTGGCAAAAAAACGGGCATTGTCGGGGCTGTCTGCCAGAAAATCGTCAAGGAATTCCGGCCCCACCTCATACGCACGTTGCGAAATCGAGGGGCCGATGATCGCGGTGATATTCTCACGGCTTGCGCCAAGGGCTTCCATCTCGTCGAGCGTGGCTTCCAGAATGCCGCCAATCGCGCCTTTCCATCCCGCATGAGCCGCACCGATCACACCGGCCTTTCCATCGGCAAAGAGCACGGGCTGGCAGTCGGCGGTCAGGATGACCAAAGCAAGGTCGGGCTGGTCCGTCACCAGAGCGTCGCATGTGGGCGGAGTGCTGTCTTGCGGGCCGGTGACGCGCACAACATCGGCGGAATGGACCTGATGGGCGGAGCAGAGGTCTCCAACCGAGAGGCCAAGCGCCTGAGCGGCGCGGGCGCGGTTGATTTTGACCACATCGGCCTGATCAGAGGAACCGAATCCGCAATTCAGCCCGTCAAAGACTCCGGAGGAGGCGCCGCCCTTGCGGGTGAAAAAACCGTGCTGCACATCTTTCAGCGCGTCCGAAGTGATGATCTCTAGGCTCATGTGTTTGTTCCCGCGCTGAATTCTGGGTCAAATCCTGAAGGTATCAAGTTCGTGCTGGGGGCAATGGCCAGCGCTTTGAAAAGGGTTCCCATTTCTTCGGGCGAGGTCAACCGTTCAAATGCGCGGGTGTGGGTTTCGAGAGCCTTTCCGCTCAACTTTGTGGCGAGCGCTTCGGCTCGTTGGCTGATCCCGAGCCGCGCCAGAAGCATGCCTTGCGGGATCATCCTTGAGGTGGCGGCGTTTGCAGCGTGTGCCGCGTCAGCCAGTGCTTTGAAATCTACATGTGCTGTGAGATCGGCCTGACCGGGGCGGGCCAGAGGATCAACCATCTGATGCGCTTCAAGTGCCTGAAACGTATCTCCCAGAGACTGCCAGTCGCCATAGTCGATGAGAATGGCCGCCCCGCCATAGTCCGTGATGCGCTGCGACATCTCCGCGATGATCGGCGCGGCGGTGGGGCATATCTCGACCACATCCCCCTCTTTGGTATCTGTCAGGCGTGAGGAGAGGCTTGCGAGCGGGGCGGGCGCCGACAGTCCAAGCGCAAGCTTGCCGTCTTTGAGCCCCACCTGTGTTTCCGCCCATCCGGAGCCCTTGCGGGTGAATTGCCGGATCGGCAGCGCGTCGAAAAATTCGTTGGCGATCAGCCACAAAGGCGCGTTGGGCAGATCTGAGGTGCTGTCACACCACGTCACTTCATAGTCTGAGAGCCTGTCTTTTTGCCGCTTGCGCAGCGTCGGAGAGGCCTCGACCAGATGCACCTGCATGGCGCGGTGCAGTCCGGGAACGGCTTTGGTGGCACGCAGGATGTCGGCCATCAATGTTCCGCGTCCGGGGCCGAGTTCGGCCAGAACAAAGGGCGCGGGTGCGCCTTGGTCCAGCCAGCTTTGCGCGAGGCAGAGGCCCAGAAGCTCTCCGAACATCTGGCTGATTTCCGGCGCGGTGGTGAAATCTCCCGCAGCCCCAAGAGGGTCACGCGTGGTGTAATAGCCGTGTTCGGGATGCAGCAGACATTCGGCCATGTAATCGGCCAGCGAGATCGGCCCGGTCTGCGCGAGGCGTCGGGTGAGAATATCCGCAAGTGCCGTCATGTGCGTTTGGCTCGCATCATGAAAAACAGCCCGATCAGGATCATCGGCAGGGACAGGAGCTGCCCCATTTGCATCCCGAGAAAGACCGCCCCGCTGGGGTTGGCCTCGGTGATGAATTGCGCGTCGGCCTGACGGAAGATCTCGACGACAAAGCGCGACACGCCGTAGCCCGCAAAGAACAGCCCCATGATAAAGCCGGGACGTTTGAGTGCGCCGCCGAACCAGACCAGCGCGAGGATCAGACTGCCGAGAAGCAGCCCTTCCATCCCTGCCTCATAGAGTTGGGAGGGATGGCGCGCGCACAAAGGGCCGACATTCTGGCAGGCTTGCGCCTCCATGCCGGGAAAGATCACCGCCCAAGGGCCGTCCCAAGGTTTGCCCCAAAGCTCGGCATTGACGAAATTCGCAACCCGTCCGAGCAGTAGCCCCGTCGGCGTGGCCATTGCCAGCAGATCGCCCAAAGACAAAAGCGGCTTGCGGTGTTTGCGGCCCCAGAGAAGGGCTGCGATCACAACGCCGAGAAACCCGCCGTGAAAGGCCATGCCACCTTGCCAGACCATCGGAATTTCAATTGGGTGAGCGAGATAGTAGGCGGGTTTGTAGAACAGAACGTAGCCGAGCCGCCCGCCAAATATCACGCCGAGGATCAACCATGTGAGCAGGTCTTCGAATTCGGTCTTGTCCAGCGGTGGGGTGTTTTCACGCCAGAGGCGCGTGGCCTTGAGAGCGCGCAGGATCAGGAACCACCCGATGAGGAAGCCGCCGATATAGGCCAGCGCATACCAGTGCAGGGCAAAGTGAATCGGCCCGAGGTTGATCTCGAAGATCACGGGCGAGAGGTCGGGGAAATTCAATACGGCAGGCATCTGTGTCAACATGGGCGCAACTGTCGTCAGAGAAGCTGGGAAGTCAACCTTGCGATTTGTCGCCGCGCGCCCCATATAGATCACAGATATTCACGAATGCGCCGCCGGAGGCAGACATGCAAACCCGCAACAAGATCCTTGACGACATTTCGCAGCTTATGACCAACGCCATGGGAGTGGCTCAAGGCGCCAAGGACGAGGCGGAAACTGCGGTGAAAAGCCTTATGGACCGCTGGCTGGCGGATCGGGACTTTGTCACACGCGAGGAATTCGACGCGGTGCGCGCTATGGCGCAAAAGGCACGCGAAGAGAACGAAGAGTTGAAAAAGCGTCTCGATCTTCTGGAACGCAAGAAAAAGGCCTGATCTTCCGGATCATGTCTGACATGCTTAAAAGCTCCCCGCGGGGAGCTTTTTTATTGTCCACAGGGGGCTTTGGTGGCGGGGGAAAAGCCCGCAAACCTGTGGATCAAAGTCGATTAATGGGGATAACACGAATATTTCGCTTTACAGATTCAACGGTTTCATCACACCATATCTAGTAAGGGAAGGCGAGATACACGCCGATCCTTGAGCAGGCACCAAGTTTTAGTGGCCGCCGCCGTGACGTCACGCAGAGGATGTTGCAGGCACCACGAGACGCACAACAGATGAGGCCCGTGTATGTCGCTTATTGAGCAGAGCTTTTCTACCGAGATTCACCCGATCGATCTGTGTGAGCACCTGTGCGAACACAATGACTGGGAGTTCGACCGTGTTGCTGACGACCAGATCGCCATGGCGGTCGAGGGGCAATGGCGCACCTATTCGATCACTCTTGCGTGGTCCGACTATGACGAGACCCTGCGCCTGATCTGCACTTTTGAAATGGAGCCGCCGCAAGACAAGCTGCCGCAGATATATGAGGTGCTCAACCGCGCCAATGACCAGATATGGACCGGTGCCTTTACCTTCTGGCCGGAACAACAGCTTATGGTTTATCGCTACGGCCTTGTCCTCTCCGGCGGGCAGGTGGCCGGTGCCGAGCAGGTGGACCGTTTGATCGGCGCCGCAGTTGGCGCCGCAGAGCGTTTTTATCCCGCCTTCCAGCTGACCGCATGGTCCGATCAAAGCCCTGAAGAGGCGATGGATGTAGCGATCCGCGAGGCTTACGGTCGCGCCTGAGTGCTTTGCAGAAATGCAGGCGCTCCCTGCATTGCACCTGCACATATGATTGGTAAAGTGCCCTCTGACGCTCGCAGAGGGCATTTCCATTTCTATGAAAGGTGCAGATCATGGACGATCTCAAAACACGCGGGCTGGTGCTCTTGGGCTGTGGCAAAATGGGCTCTGCGATGCTCAAAGGCTGGCTCGATGGCGGTCTGCCGCCTGCGTCGGTCACTGTGCTTGACCCGCACCCTTCCGACTGGCTGAAGTCAACAGGCGTGCATCTGAATGCCGATCTGCCGGAAAATCCGGCGATTGTGCTGCTCGCCGTGAAGCCGCAGATGATGGGGGATGCGCTGCCTGCGCTGCAAAAACTGGGCAACGGGTCGACCGTATTCCTCACCGTGGCTGCAGGGATCACCATTGCGACTTATGAAGAGATTCTGGGCGCAGAAACTCCGATTGTGCGCGCCATGCCCAACACGCCTGCCGCCGTTGGACGCGGGATCACGGGGATTGTGGGCAATGCGAAAGCCTCGAAGGCCGATGTCGATTTGGCCGAAAGCCTGTTGAAAGCTGTGGGGCAGGTGGTGCGCCTTGAGAGTGAGGCGCAAATCCGTCCGCTCATGGCGATTTCCGGCTGTGGTCCGGCCTATGTGTTCCATCTGATCGAGGTGATGGCCGCCGCCGGTGAAAAAGCGGGCCTTCCTGCCGATATGGCGCTGCAACTTGCCAAGGCGACCGTGGCCGGTGCAGGGCATCTGGCGGAGGTTTCGGATGAAAGTCCGGCACAACTGCGCATCAATGTAACCTCGCCCGGTGGGGTGACCGCCGAGGCATTGCGTGTGTTGATGGATGAGGAAAACGGCTTTCCGGTTCTGATGGAGCGTGCGGTCGAGGCCGCGATTGAACGTGACGAGGAATTGGCGAATGGCTGACGAGATCAGTTTTGACGACTTTTTGAAGGTTGATATTCGCGTGGGCACGATTGTCCGCGCGGAGCCTTATCCGGAAGCGCGGAAGCCTGCGATCAAACTCTGGATCGATTTCGGGGCCGAGATTGGCGAAAAGAAATCTTCCGCGCAAATCACTGTTCACTACACGCCGGAAACCTTGGTCGGGCAGCAGGTCATGGCCGTGGTGAATTTCCCGCCGCGTCAGATCGGGCGGTTTATGTCGGAGGTTCTGGTTCTGGGATTTCCGGATCAGGACGGGGCGGTGGTTCTGGCGCAGCCAGGGTTGCCGGTGCCGGATGGCGCGCGGCTGCACTAAAGTCTTTGCAAAGAGCATGAGGTGCAGGGGTTTCGCGCAACTCTTTCACTGATTGCGCGAAGTTGCGTCTGTGGCAGGTCTTGCTACGTTGTCACGCGTTTATTTTGCATTAACCTTAAACTGATTAACCTTAATGCGATGTGACAATGTGAGGTGAAAAGGGGCGATGGCGCGCCCGTCAGCATTGGCGTGATGCGGGCCTATTCGCCCATCGCCTCGCGCCAGTGTTTGCGGCAGAGCGACACATAGCGCTCGTTGCCGCCAATTGCGACCTGTGCGCCTTCGGTCAGAACCTCGCCTGTATCCGACATACGCACCACCATCGTCGCCTTTTTCCCGCAATGGCAAATCGTGCGCACTTCGCGCATCTCGTCAGCCAGTGCGAGAAGCGCCGCTGAGCCGGGGAAAAGATTGCCCTGAAAATCCACGCGCAGACCATAGGCCATCACCGGAACTTTCAGATCATCCACCACGCGGGCCAGTTGCCAGACCTGATCGCGGGTTAGAAACTGCGCCTCATCAATAAAGATACACGCCACCGGCCCCTGAGCGAGTCGGGCTTCGATCTTGGCAAACATATCTTCTTGCTCGTCAAAGGTCTCCGCCTCGTCCCCAATGCCGATCCGGCTGGCGATCCGGCCCTCTCCCGCGCGATCATCCAGATTCGCGGTGATGAGATAGGTCTCCATCCCGCGTTCGCGGTAGTTGTATGAGGCCTGAAGCAACAGGGTGGATTTTCCCGCGTTCATGGTCGAGTATTGAAAATAGAGTTTTGCCATAAACCGCTCTGTGCCAGATTGTGCCGGTCGGGATCAAGCCGAGTTTGTGTCTGAGGTCACAGAGTTTTGAACATGGGCTAAGTGGTGGGGTCTGTGCGGAAAACTGAACAGGAAAACTGACGGGTGGGAGGTTGAGAAAGCACTTGTAAACATGTCCGGCGTTTGCCGAAAGGCAAAGGGGATGAGGGTGCCGGGACAGACCTCAGAACCTGATTTCTCGTAAAAAACGCTCCCACCCGATCCGGTGCTTTACAGCATCGAATACTCTCTAATGCCCGCAACAGCAGGTATATACTTGTATGTCATGCAAAAATCGGGAAATTAATGGGAAATGACGCTGGGAATTCCCCATGTGGGGAGCGTTGTAAGGGGTAAGGACACGCATCATGAATGCTGCAGGAAACTATTTGAAGAAACACACCGAGGCTTTGGTGAAGGATGTGGGGCTTGAGGCCGCCTGTGCTTTGACCGGAAAGTCCAAGGCGACTCTGGGCCGCTATTATTCCACCGCCGAAGAGCATTCTGATCGCTTTATGCCGGTGGATGCCGTGGCGCAGTTGGAGGCGGCTGCGGGTTATCCGCATGTGACATCCGCGCTGGCCGAGCTGAAGGGGATTGCGCTGTCCTATGATGCGGCGCGCAATACGACTCCGAAACAAGGCGGCGTGAACACGGATGTTGTGGCCCTGTCCCAGCGTTTTGCCATGTTGATGGCGGAATATTCTGATGCGATCGAAGATGGTATCATCACGTTTAACGAAGCCAAACGCTTGCTGCGTGAGACTTTGGAGCTTCAGCAGGTCTTGATGAGCATGAAGCTGCATCTCGAACACGAAGCCACCTGACGCGTCTATACCCTTCTTGCAGATGTAGAAAAGGCGGCCTTGGGAGCCGCCTTTTTGGTTTTATCCGCGCCGCTTTTGACGCTGCTGGTGCCCGCCGGCGCTTTTGCCGGCTTTGGGCGCTCCGTGACGGCCGCCTTGTTTGGCACCGCGCGGTTTGTTGCCTGAATTGGCACCACGCGGACCGCCGGCCCCGCCACCACCGCGGCGACGTCCGCCTTGGGGTTTGGGTTTCGGCTCGGCTTTCATCCCGTCAGCGGCCCAGGAGGCAGGCGTCGCGATCGGAATGCGGATTTTCATCACTTTTTCAATCGCACGGAAATCGTCCAGCTCGGTGGGTGAACAGAAGGCGATGGCCTTGCCATCCCGACCGGCACGCGCAGTCCGACCGATCCGGTGCACGAAATTCTCCGGCACATTCGGCAATTCGTAGTTATAGACGTGACGCACCGCCGGAATGTCGATCCCGCGTGCGGCCACATCGGTGGCGACCAGCACAGTGATCTTGCCCGATTTGGCTTCTTTCAAGGTGCGCTCGCGCTGGCCTTGGGATTTGTTGCCGTGGATGGACCCTGCTGCGAAACCAGCGGCTTGTAGCTGTTTCGACATCCGTTCGGCCCCGTGCTTGGTCCGCGAGAACACAAGCGCCAACTCGTCTTTGTGTGTGGCCAGCAACTCTTTGAGTTTGTCGAGTTTGTCGGGTTGCGGGATGAAATGGACCTCTTGGTCGATCTTGTCGGCGGCCTTACCCGGAGGGGAAACTTCGATCCGTACAGGCGAGGTCAGATAGCTTTGGGCAATCTCGCTCATCTGTTTCGACATGGTGGCCGAGAAGAGCATGGTCTGACGCTCTTGCGCCAGCATCGGAACCAGTTTGCGCAGCGCATGGATAAAGCCCATGTCGAGCATCTGGTCGGCCTCGTCGAGCACCAGAAAAGATGTCTCGTTCAGGCGCACAGCCTTACGGTCGATCAGGTCCATGAGACGGCCCGGTGTGGCGACTAGAATATCCGTGCCACGGTCCAGACGGTTGATCTGTGCATTGATCGACACGCCGCCAACCACACGGTTGAGCTTGAGGTGCGACCCTTTGATGAAGGGGAACAGACCGTCGGCGATCTGGTTTACCAGTTCGCGTGTCGGTGCGAGAATCAGCGCCCGCACGGTCTTCGGCGAGGGTTTCGTGCCATCGGTCAGAGCCATGTGCATGAGCGGAAGGCCGAATGCCAGCGTCTTGCCGGTGCCGGTCTGGGCCAGCCCCATCACGTCGCGACCGTTCATCACTTCGGGAATGGCGCGGGCCTGAATAGGGGTCGGGGTCTCGATGCCAATTTCTTTAAGCACGTCGAGAAGCTTCGGCTTGAGGCCGAGCATGGAAAAATCAGTCATATATGTCCTTTGGTGGGAAACCCACACGCTAGACGCGCCCGTGGCGGGCGCTTGGTTGGTCGCGGAAAAGGTCACCGAAACAGGCCGACTGCCCGTCCCGTCTTTCCGCTGGACCCCTTGCGTGATGTTGGGAACCTTTGGGCAATGCGCCCGATCATCGCCACCCGAAGCGTCATAACGCGGCTGCTCACGCGGCAGCATGGGGGTGAAGATATGTGTTAAGTGGGGGAGAGCGGGGTAGAAGTCAAGAATTATCGCTGCATTGCAATAGAAAACGCCCCGCACGTGGCGGGGCGTTCTAATGGATTTAGGCAGATGAAGGGCCTTACGCGTCCTGCAAGCTCAACACTTCGATCGCGCCTTCAAGCCGTGCCTTGATCGCCATAGCGGCGGCGTGGGAGGCGGCGGCGGTGGTGAAGTAGGGGATCTTGTCGTAGAGCGCGACGGAGCGGATTTCACGAGAGTCTTCAACGGCTTGGTTGCCCTCGGTCGTATTCAGGACCAGCGCGATTTCACCGTTTTTCATCATGTCGACAATGTTCGGGCGGCCTTCATAAACCTTGTTCACGATCTGGCTTTCGATGCCATTTTCCTTGAGGAATTTGGCGGTGCCACGGGTCGCGACGATTTCAAAGCCGAGATCGACAAGCGTTTGCATCGCCTCGACCATTTTCGGCTTCTTGTCGTAGTTTTTCACCGACAGGAACACCTTGCCCTCGGTAGGCAGGTCGGTGCCCGCGCCCATTTGTGCCTTCAGGAAGGCCCGCGCAAAGGTCTTGTCTGAACCCATGACCTCACCTGTCGAGCGCATTTCCGGCCCGAGGATCGTGTCCACACCGGGGAAGCGTGCGAAGGGCAGCACGGCTTCTTTCACGGCAAACCGGCCCGTGCCTTCGGGTGCGACCAGATCAAAGGCACCGAGTTTCTCACCGGCCATGACCCGCGCGGCGATGGAGGCGATTGGGCTGTTGACCGCTTTTGCAACGAAAGGCACGGTCCGCGAGGCGCGCGGGTTCACTTCGATGAGATAGATCACATCGTCCTTCACCGCGAATTGCACGTTCATCAGGCCGACGACGTTCAATTCGAGCGCCAGCGCGATGGTCTGACGTTTCAACTCTTCGATGATCTCGGGCTTGAGCGAGTAGGGCGGCAGGGAACAGGCGGAGTCGCCGGAGTGCACCCCCGCTTCCTCGATGTGCTGCATGATGCCTGCGACATGGACGGTTTCACCGTCGCAAAGCGCATCCACGTCGATCTCGGTCGCGCCGGACAGGTAGTGGTCCAGCAAAACCGGACTGTCGCCGGAGACGACCACGGCCGAGGAGATGTAGCGCTTGAGCTGCTCCATATCGCGGACGATTTCCATTGCGCGACCGCCCAGAACATAGGACGGGCGAATGACCAGCGGGAAGCCGATCCCCGCCGCAATCTCAATGGCTTCCGCATCTGTGGAGGCCAGGCCGTTGGTCGGTTGTTTCAAGTCGAGGCGGTTGACGAGGTCTTGGAAACGCTCGCGGTCTTCGGCCAGATCGATCGCGTCGGGCGAGGTGCCAAGGATCGGAATGCCTTCGGCTTCCAGCGCATTGGCGAGTTTGAGCGGGGTCTGCCCGCCGAACTGGACGATCACACCGTGCAACGTGCCGTTGTCCTGTTCGACGCGCAGGATTTCCATGACGTGCTCAAAGGTCAGCGGCTCGAAATACAACCGGTCCGAGGTGTCGTAATCGGTGGACACGGTCTCGGGGTTACAGTTGATCATGATGGTTTCGTAGCCCTGTTCGGTCAGGGAGAAACAGGCATGACAACAGCAATAGTCGAACTCGATCCCTTGGCCGATACGGTTGGGACCGCCACCTAGAATGACGACTTTCTTGCGATCCGAGGGCCGTGCCTCGCATTCCACTTCGCCCATCATCGGGGCTTCGTAGGTGGAATACATATAGGGGGTTTGCGCTTCGAATTCGGCGGCACAGGTGTCGATGCGTTTGAACACGGCATTGACGCCAAGGTTGCGACGCGCACGGCGCACGTTGGCCTCGTCGCGACCTGTGAGCTTCGCCAGACGCGCATCGGTGAAGCCCATCATCTTGAGCTTGCGCAGTCCTTCTTCGGTGACCGGAAGGCCGTCGCGTTTGACTTCGGCCTCGGCCACAAGAATTTCGCGCACACGGGCGAGGAACCACGGGTCGAAACTGTTGATGTCCTGAATTTCTTCATCGGTGAAGCCGAACCGCATGGCCTGCGCGATGACACGCAGACGATCCGGCGTGGCTTTCGCCAGTTCGCGGGTGACGCTTTTGTCGATCTTTTGTTGTGCCGCCTCGTCGGCCCCCAGAAGAATGCGGGGCAGGGTGGTGTCATTGCCATCTGCTTCGACGATTTCGGAGGCTTTCGGCATGTCCGGCAGGTCGATCTCATCAAAACCGGTGAGGCCCGATTCCATCGAAGCCAGCGCCTTTTGCATCGATTCGTGGAAGGTCCGGCCAATCGCCATGACCTCGCCCACGGATTTCATCGCGGTGGTCAGGTTCGGTTCGGAGCCGGGGAATTTCTCAAACGCGAATTTCGGGATCTTGGTGACGACATAATCGATGGTAGGCTCAAACGAAGCTGGTGTCACCTTGGTGATGTCATTGTCCAGCTCGTCGAGCGTATAGCCCACGGCCAGTTTCGCCGCGATTTTCGCAATCGGGAAGCCGGTGGCTTTGGACGCCAGTGCAGAGGAACGCGACACCCGCGGGTTCATCTCGATCACGACCATACGGCCATCAGCGGGGTTCACCGCCCATTGCACGTTGGAGCCGCCCGTTTCCACGCCGATCTCGCGCAGCACGTTGATCGAGTGGGTGCGCATCAACTGGTATTCTTTATCGGTGAGCGTGAGCGCGGGAGCCACAGTCACCGAGTCGCCGGTGTGCACGCCCATCGGGTCAACGTTTTCGATGGAGCAGACGATGATGGCGTTGTCGGCAGTGTCGCGCACCACTTCCATCTCGTATTCTTTCCAGCCGAGAAGCGACTCATCCACGAGAATCTGCGCCATCGGGGAGGCTTCGAGACCGGAGCGACAGATTTTCTCGTAGTCATCCCGGTTATAGGCCACGCCGCCGCCGGTGCCGCCCAAAGTGAATGCGGGACGGATGATCGCGGGAAGGCCGATATGTTCAAGCGCCTCCATAGCGATTTTCATACCGGCAGAGATGTCGTAGCGACCGTCTTCTTTTTTCGGAGCGGCGACGATATCGGCCTTGGGGTTTTCGATGCCCAGACGGTCCATCGCTTCGCGGAAGAGCTTGCGATCTTCTGCCATTTCAATGGCTTCGCGTTTTGCGCCGATCAGTTCGACGTTGAATTTGTCGAGCACGCCCATGTCGGCCAGAGCCAGAGAGGTGTTCAGGCCCGTCTGCCCCCCCATGGTCGGTAAAAGCGCGTCAGGGCGCTCTTTTTCGATGATCTTGGCAACAACCTCTGGTGTGATCGGTTCGATATAGGTCGCATCCGCCATGCCCGGATCGGTCATGATCGTCGCCGGATTGGAGTTCACCAGAATGACCCGGTATCCTTCCTCTTTCAGCGCTTTACAGGCCTGCGCCCCGGAGTAATCGAATTCACAGGCTTGCCCGATGATAATCGGCCCCGCACCAATGATCATGATGGAGGAAATATCGGTTCTCTTCGGCATGGCAGACCCCGGCAATGTTTGAGCAGCTTCGGCGCATCTCTAGCAAGGTGCGCGCAAATTGTCGTGGGTTATAGTCATGACTCGCGCAGGTGCAAGGGTGGAAATGGCAAAGACCTGCCGGAAATTGCTGCGTCCGATCTGCGGGCCGCTGGCGTCGGGATGGCCGCAGGATCAAGGCCGCGCCAAAGAGGGCGTCGCATGAGCCGGATATTCTGTGATATTGCTCGCAATCTCCGGCGCAATGCCCTGTCGGGGCCTGTCGCGGGGCTTACGGCCCTTGACTTTCCGCTCTGGGCCTAGTGTATCAGCCCGAGCGATATATAAGTCCGCCCACATCTCCAAAGGGACCCGATCATGCATGTCTACCGCAGCCATACCTGCGCCGAACTGAACCAATCCAACGTCGGCGACACTGTTCGCCTTTCCGGCTGGGTGCACCGCATCCGCGACCACGGCGGCATTCTTTTCGTCGATCTGCGCGATCACTATGGCATGACCCAAGTGCTGTGCGATCCGGATAGCCCAGTGTTTTCCGAGATGGAAAAGGTGCGCGCCGAGTGGTGTATCCGTATTGACGGGACCGTGAAGGCGCGGGATCCGGAACTGGTGAACCCGAAACTGCCCACGGGCGAGATCGAAGTTTTCGTTCGTGATCTCGAAGTGCTGGGGGCGGCTGCCGAATTGCCGCTTATGGTTTTTGGCGATCAGGAATATCCGGAAGAAACCCGCCTGAAATACCGTTACCTTGATTTGCGTCGCGACCAGATGCAGAAGAACATGGTGATGCGTTCCCAGGTCGTGCAGGACCTGCGCCAGCGCATGTGGGATCGTGGCTTCAACGAATTCCAGACGCCGATCATCACCGCGTCCAGCCCTGAAGGCGCGCGTGACTTTCTGGTGCCCTCGCGTCTGCATCCGGGCAAGTTCTACGCCCTGCCGCAAGCACCGCAGCAGTTCAAACAGCTGTTGATGGTTTCGGGCTTTGACAAATATTTTCAGGTTGCGCCCTGTTTCCGCGACGAAGACCCGCGTGCCGACCGTAGCCCGACGGATTTTTACCAGCTCGACATGGAAATGTCCTTTGTCACCCAACAGGACATCTTTGATGTGATGGAGCCGGTGATTGCGGATATGTTCGACAGGTTCGGCAAGGGCCGCAAGTCCAACCGCGACTGGCCGCAAATCTCCTATAAGGATTCCGCGCTTTGGTATGGCACCGATAAGCCGGACCTCAGAAACCCGATCAAGATGCAGGACGTGTCCGAGCATTTCCGCGGGTCGGGCTTTGCGATCTTCGCCAAGCTTCTAGAGCAAGAGGGCAACGAAATCCGTGCCATTCCTGCGCCCAAAGGCGGGTCGCGCAAATTCTGCGACCGGATGAACAAGTTTGCCCAACAAGAGGGCTTGCCGGGGATGGGTTACATCTTCTGGCGCGATCAGGGCAACGGGATGGAAGCCGCCGGACCTCTGGCCAAGAACATCGGGCCGGAGCGCACGGAGGCGATCCGTCAGCAGCTTGGTCTGGAGGTCGGTGATGCGGCCTTCTTCCTTGGTGGCAAGCCGAAGTCCTTTGAACGTGTGGCTGGCAAGGCCCGCACCGTGATCTGGGAAGAAACCCCGAAAGCGCCGGAAGATGAGAACTGGCGCGACAAGTTCATGTTCGCATGGATCGTGGATTTCCCGATCTACGAACAGGATGAAGAGACCGGCGAGATCGACTTTGAACACAACCCGTTCTCCATGCCGCAAGGTGGGATGGATGCGCTGGAAGGCGATCCGCTCAAGGTGCTTGGCTGGCAGTATGACCTGGCCTGTAACGGTTACGAGCTTGTCTCCGGTGCGATCCGGAACCACCAGCCGGAGATCATGTTCAAAGCTTTTGAACTGGCAGGCTATGGCAAGGACGAAGTCGAGAAACGCTTTGGCGGCATGGTCAACGCGTTCCAATACGGTGCCCCGCCGCACGGTGGTTGCGCTCTGGGGATCGACCGCGCAGTGATGATCCTCGCCGATCAGGACAACATCCGCGAAGTGATGCTCTTCCCGATGAACCAGCGGGCCGAAGATCTGATGATGGGCGCACCTTCGGAACCGAGCAACGAGCAGCTTCGGGAATTGAACCTGCGGGTTATTCCTCAGGAAGACTAAGGTCTTTCATCACAGCTTTCCAAAAGGCGCGGGGGAGACCCTGCGCTTTTTTGTATGGTCGGGCGTTGCCCGCAGGGCGCGTGTCAGACGACTTTGCGTGGCTCGATCCGTGCCTGCACCAGCCCCGCAATATGGGCGACATTGGCCTCATGGGGGAGGCCCTGTTGCCTATGGTCTGCCAGATCGTTTGCCGCGGTTTCCATTTCGGCATCTCCCGCCGTGCGGGCAACACCGGCGAGAAACTGCGCGATATAATCGAGAATGCCGTCGCCGCGCTCGGTGCTCAGAAGGTCGGCAATGTGAACGAAATCGTCCTGAAGCGCGATGGGGTCGGGGTTGACCATATCGTCATTGACCACACGCAGCCCTTGCGGACAGGCCCCGTTGGGCAGGCAGGACATGACGCGATGCTGGAACGCGGCCAAAGAGGAAATCGGTTTCTCGATAAACCCGTCCGCCCCTGCGGCGATGGAGAGTTCCTCAGCCCCGCTGTCGCCGGACATGCCCAGAACCACCTCGACACGAGGCCGCGCCGCAGCGAGTTCGCCGATCAGCTCAGAACCGGACCCGTCCGGCAGGCCCAGATCGACGATCACCACATTGGGCCGATAGACCCGCAGGTGTTTGCGCGCCGCGCGGAGACTGTCAGCGCGACGGATGCGCGCGCCGGAGCGCAAACAGAGCAGGCGCATGGCTTCGGAGGCGAAACGGCTATCCTCGACCACCAGAACAGTCAGGCCAAGCAACGGGCGTTCCGGCGTCGGGGGTTTGGGTGTCAAAAGGGCTTCGAGACTATCGGTCATTCGTAAACTCCATCCAGTGCGACTCGCAGTAAAGCGCATAAGTGGTGAAGGACTCGTTAACTCGGCGAGGCTTGCCCCCGTGTGAGCGTTAACTTGTCCCCGCTCTCTTGCGAGCCTCCGCGTCTCGGGCGATAAGCAGGGAGATTTTCATGGAGGAAGAGAATTATGATCGGTCGCCTGAACCATGTCGCCATTGCTGTGCCGGATCTCGAAGCCGCCAGTGCGCAATATGCCAATACGCTGGGAGCGAAAGTGAACCCGCCGCAAGACGAGCCGGATCATGGCGTGACGGTGGTGTTCATTGAACTGCCGAACACCAAGATCGAACTGCTCTACCCACTGGGGGAAAATTCTCCGATTCAGGGCTTTCTCGACAAAAATCCGGCCGGTGGTATTCATCACCTCTGCTACGAGGTGGACGACATTCTGGTTGCGCGCGACAAGCTCAAGGCCGAAGGCGCGCGGGTGCTTGGCACGGGAGAGCCCAAAATCGGCGCTCACGGCAAGCCGGTGCTGTTCCTGCACCCGAAGGATTTCAACGGTTGTCTGATCGAGCTGGAACAGGTCTGAGATGGCCATCACCTCCGCCATCGTGCTCTATGCGGTGACATGGTTCATGACCATGTTCATCGCCCTTCCCATCGGGTTGAAAACCCAAGGCGATATGGGCGAAAAAGTCGAGGGCACCCATGACGGGGCGCCCGCGAATTATAACCCGAGGCGCAAGGCGCTCTATGTCACCGTGGCCGCAACCGTGATCTGGGGCATTCTGGTGGCGATCATTTCCTCGGGTTGGATCACATGGCACGATCTTGATTGGACGGCGAAACTGCCCTCGGTGGCGGACAGCTAACGCGCCGCAGGCAAGGGGTCAAAGTGCGGGCTGGCGGAGCTTGTCGCCTTCCACCCGCATGAACATATGGGTGAATGTGGCCGCGCCCAGAACGGGGATCAACAGGTTCACCACGGGGATGGTGAGCGGAATGGCCATCAATGCCCCGGCCAGCCAGATTTCCGGCATATGACGTTTGCGGGCGGCTTTCGCGCCCTCGCGGCCAAGGCGACGTATGGCGACCATCTGGAAATATTCACGGCCCAGAAGAAAACCGTTCAAGGCCCAGAAAATCAGCGGCGCGGCAACGTTGAGCACCAGATACAGCACCAGAGCGATCACGTTGGCGACGATGATCACGCCGAGAAAACTTAGCGAGTCCACCACTATGTCAACGATGCTTTGGCGCGGGACTTCGGGCAGGCCGGGGTAATGGCGGTCTTCGACGGCTTCGGACACCTCTTCGAGAAAAATCCCCGTAAAGGCGGAGGCGACCGGCACCATCAGAAAGACTGACAAGCCGATCATCAGAAAGAAAGAGCCGATGGAAAGCGCGTCGTCAATCCATGTGACCTGACCGATGAACGGTAGGGAAAAGGTGTCGGGGACAAAGGCCCCGATGATCCAGACAAAGGCGAGATAGATTGCGATCAAAAGCGCGATGGTCAGGCCGAGACCTTTGAGAAGCACGGATTGAAACCGCTTGTCGCCCAGTTGCACCAGCGCCTTGGAAAAATCTCCGAACATTATTCGGACACCCATTCAACGATCTGCCCAAGGTCGGGGCGCGGACGCTCCGGCGGGGCGACGGTTTCTGTGCCGATATGGATGAAGCCCGCGATGCTCTCATGGGGCGCAAGGCCAAGCCCGTCTTCACAGAAGGACCGGTCATGGGAGGCCCAGCCGGACAGCCAGTTTGCCCCCCAGCCCGCCGCCAAGGCCGCATTGAGAAGCGAGAGACAGACTGCACCGGCGGAATATAGCTGTTCGCTGTGGGGCACTTTTTCGCTATCTTTCGGAGAGAACACCACCGCGACGGCCAGATCGGCATCCGCATATTGGCGATAGGCTTTCTCGACCTTGTCAGCGTCGATCCCGAGCTTGTCTGCCAAAGGTTTGATCCGTTCGGACAGTCGCGCCAGCGCCGCTTTCTCCAGCACGATGAATCGCCACGGCTCCAGCTTGCCATGATCGGGCGTGCGCGCGGCCGCCGTGAGCAATGTTGTCAATTCCTGACGATCCGGTACAGGCGCGGCGAGCGTCTTGGCGGGGCGGGAGCGACGGGTGAGGAGAAATTCGAGCGCGGCAGGGTTGGGAACAGGCATGTGCGACCTTTCATCTTCGGTTCCTGTTTCATGTCGTCATTTTTGCCGGTGAATTCAACCGTTCACATGGTAAAGAGAGGCATGGACAAGACGGAATTGAAAGCTGCGCTGGAACTGGCGCTGGACGGGGGGCATCTCGCGGTGCGGGTGACGCCCAAGGCCTCGCGCAATGTCGTGGTGGTGGAGGACGGGCAGGTGCGGGTCTATGTGACCACCGTGCCCGAAAGCGGTAAGGCCACGAAAGATGTGATCAAACTTCTGGCCAAGGCTATGGGGCGTCCGAAATCCGCGCTCACGCTGGTGCGCGGGATGACATCGCGGGACAAGGTGTTTCGCGTGGACGCGGACTGATCGCGGCAGAACGGCCCTTGGCGTAGATGGCTAGTCTTCGGGCGCGGTGAGCCGGTAGGCCCCCTCCGGCAAGTCCAGAGCGGCCCCGAGATCGCGCAACTGTTGTAGCGAAAAGGTGACCTTGTGGGTGCGGTCGGTGCGTGTGTCGTGTTGCTCGACCGTGATGCATTCCGCGAAGGCCGAGATGGTGACATCGTCCTGAAGAGGCGCTTCGCCCTCATCCACGATGGTGACGACGGTCGCGTCGAATTCGTGTTCTATGGTAAACATAGAGAGATGCTACGCGCTGTTTCGACAAAAGCAAAGCCGGTAAAACGGGCGCGAATACTTTCTGGCGAGGGAGAGGCCGACCGTGCGGGATGGCGAGCGGAGGTTGATTCGAAAAGGTGGATAACACCAATATGTTGTGCGGTGGATTTGCCGGAAATCTGTGCTTTAGCCCTCCAACCACGGAATTTCGGGCGCTGAAAAGGGAAAGCTTACGCGATGTCATGCGGCCTGTGTGGACTATTTTTGCCGGTTCCACGATGCAGACAAAACTCTGACTTTATTTTGACACATTTCGTTATGAAACCGCGAGATAACTGATGGTTAGCCTTAATTTGTAGATCGATTAGCGTAGGAATGTTGTCCGATGGCTGTAGAAATCACCGAAAACATGTACGCAATATCTGGGGATATGATTGGCACCTATACGAGGGCCTCTCTGGCCGGCAACAACGAGGATGCGGTTTTGACCGTCTCCGGAGTGGAGACGCTGGGCACTTCTGACGATATTTACTATCTTGAAGTTTTTCAGAACGCTTCGGACACTTTGACCAATGGACAATTCTGGCGGCTCATTGATTCTGATGGGAACGTGGTTGCCAACTATATGAACCCTGCGAATGATGCATATCAACATCTGGGTGCCGGTGATGAGCATGTATTGTTTCAGAACGGGTATATCCTTGATCTTGGCGGGCTTTCGGATAGTACCATGGTATATACCGTTGATGATGAGGTTGCGACGCAGGGCACAGGGAAAGATGACGGGGAGTTACAAGTTTCTGACGTTGCGAACGCCGTCGTCTGCTTTGCCGCGGGCACTATGATGCGCACGGCGTCTGGTTTGCGGGCCGTTGAGGACTTGAGCCCCGGCGATCTGGTCTGGACCGCGGATCACGGGATGCAGCCTGTGCGTTGGGTCGGGAAAAGCCGCGTCGATCTGACCCGCGCCCCTGATCTTGCCCCGATCGAAATCCAGAAAGGCGCTCTGGGGGCGGATGCTCCAAGCCAGCCCGTCTGTGTCTCTCCGCAGCATCGTGTGCTTGTGACGGGCCATGCTGTCGAGCTTTACGCCGGTCTCGAAGAGGCACTGGTCCCTGCGCACCGGTTGGTCAATGGCGGGAACATCCGCCAGAAGACCGAGATGACCGAAGTGACTTATGTGCATGTGATGTTCAACCGACACGAGTTGCTCGACAGCTGTGGCTTGGTGTCCGAAAGCTTCTATCCGGGCGCGACCGCAGTCTCCATGCTTGAGCAGGCCACCCGTGACGAGCTTTTCCGTATTTTCCCGCAATTGCGACTGTTCGGTGACGAGGCGCGACCCCGTCTGGCGCGGGCGGAGATTCGGGGCAGGGAAGCTGCCCTTTTCAGCAACGCGGCCTGACAGATTTAGAAAAACTGCACGAACTGCCAAGAAATTGCGCGGGGGCGGGGGCTGAATGGCCCGATAACCGCCCCCGTTGGCGTATTTGATCAGGATCAAAGAGGCGCCCGCTGCGGCCATGATCTGCTTTTTGCAGGACATGGGAATGCAGATCGGAGCCTGTCATGATGAAGTTCGGAACATATGAAACCCACGCCCGCCTCGTTGAACGCATGGCGGATGCCTTGGGTGTGGATTTGACGGAACGCGCACAACGTGGCGAAGACCCGTCAGAGACAGAGACCCGTAACCGCGTTCACCGGTGTCAGGGCTGCACAGCGCCTGAAACCTGTGTCACCTTTCTCGACCGCTTGGCGCAGGCGGGTGACAAGGCTCCGAGCGCCCCCGATTTTTGCCGCAACAGAGACGAGCTTGCCCGCCTTGCGGCGGAGTGAGACCTGACAGGCCTGCCCTCGGGCCGGCTCTCTCGCAACATTTAGGAGGACGACACGATGACAGATACTCTTATACGCCCCGGTGCAGCATGTCTGATGCATGGCATGGCGGAACGGCTCGGTGCCGATGTGGTCCGTGCCGCCACCTCCGGTGAAATCTCGCCGCAGGAACTGGCAGATATGGAGACCCGCTGTGGCGAATGCACAAAGCATGACGCCTGTATCCTCTGGATGCTCGACCATCAGGGACCGCAGGAACGCACGCCTGACTATTGCCTGAATACGCAAGAACTCAACTATGTGCGGGCCGTGCAAAACCAGTTGGCGGCGGAGTGACCCCGCGACAGGCATAGCTGAGAAAGCGGCGCGCGAGGAATGAACCGCGCCAGTCTTGTCTTGATGCCCGAGTTTTCGATTTTTCCGCGCCCTGCTTTGGGTCTATACACGGCCCATGCAAACCTATGATGGCATCATATCCGACCGCGGCTCGAAATATGCGGTCTCCGGCGGGCCTTGTGGCTCGGAGGCGGAGGCGAAAGCCTTTCTCAAAGAGCTTTGCCGCAAGAAGAAATTCGCCAAAGCCACCCACAACACATGGGGCGTTCTGCTGCCTGACGGGACGCCGCTCAAGAATGACGATGGCGAAAGCGGCGCGGGGATGGTGATCTTGCGTATGCTGGAGTGCGCTTCTGTGACCGGCCAGATCGTCGTTGTGACACGCTGGTATGGGGGCAAACACTTGGGCGGCGACCGCTTTCGCCATGTGCAGGACGCGGTGCGCTATTATCTGGAGCGTTGCTAAGCGCTGACGCCTCGGGCCTGCCGTCGTTTGTGCCAGCGATAGATGAGCGGCGCCAGCACGCGGTCATAGGCAAATTCAGACAGAGGCCGCACAACGGGCCATCCCGCCACACGCGCCAATAAACGATAGCGGGGCATCTCGGTCCAAAGCGCCCGAAACGCGGGCATGCCCGACAAAAGCTGCCCGTCTTTTTCGACGTACAGCCGCCGAGCAGCCACATCCGCATCCATTCCCCAGTGCGCCGCTTCCGTGTTCAGATCGTCAAACCGGATCGGTAAATCGCAACGTTCCGAATAGCCTTTGTAATGGGTGATCTCGTAGGAACACACAGGACATTGGTCGTTGTAGAGAACTTTGGTGTTTGGGTCGGGGTTTGCGTCGCTCATGACACAGAGTTAGTGCGATTTCACCTCTTCGACAGGCCCGCCCTGCATTTTCCATGCCGTAAACCCGCCCGCTACATGGGCCACATTCGCAAAGCCCATCTCGACACAGGTCTTCGTGGCCAAAGCCGACCGCCACGCCGAGGCGCAATAGAACACGAATTTCTTGTCCTCGCCGAACACGGGCTTGTAATAGGGGCTTTCCGGATCAATCCAGAACTCCAGCATCCCGCGCGGACAGTGAAAAGCACCGGGAATCCGACCCTCCCGCTCCAACTCACGCCGGTCTCTCAGATCGACAAAGCGGACGCTGTCGTCTTGCAGTAGGGCAATGGCGTTCTCTGTCGGGATCGTCTCGATCACCTCATGGGCCGCGGCGAGCAGGTCTTTGTAATTTTTGAGCATGGAGTCCTCCCGTTTTAAGGGAGAGTTAACCTGTTTGCGGATTGGAGGGCAATGGGGTGGGGCGTGATGTAGTTATTGCTTGTCACATTGATTGTTGCGGATTTTAGTTTACGAGTATTTGCCTTGATTGATCCACATTGAAATTTGGCGGAAGGCATCTGACGTTCCTTTGAACACCTCACCACAAGCAGTTCGCACATAAACGCCCTTGAGCCTTTCTTGCTTTAAATCCGAAAGCTTATTGTTTGGAATAATAAACTGGGCAGACTCACGAGAAGCTAACCTCTGTGGTAGTGAGCCCTCCTGATATCCATTTAATACACTACACGATAGTGTGGCACGTTTGTTGCCCTTTAATTCAATGCCTACGTCACTAATTGTTATACTCGGGCTGCCGGTGTTGACTACTTTAATGCCTAAAAAATCGCGTTGATCGCCTGGGAGAAATGCATGTTCTGGGGTTATTCTTAGTCTCACTTGGTCGCTTCTGAAATTTCGCCATGTGTTGAGAATGCCGAGAACTGCTCCGATACAAGCAATTCCGAAAGTGACAAGCTGAGTAATCGTCTCAATGTGAAGGTTCATTTTCTCACATCTATTTTGTGGAAACCAAAGACAAAGTTCTAGCTTTCAATTGTGACTAAAATGGCGAATTTCTGCTACTGCGAATGGGCCTGCGCTTCGTGCCTCCGGCACTCTCGCGCGTTGCGGCTAAAATCAGTCCTCCGGACTGATTTTTTAACGCCGCAACCCCCACAAATCATACTCCCCAGCTTCATCCACTTCCACAGTCACCAAATCCCCAACGGACAGCCCTTCGGTCCCCTCGTCGATAAACAGGTTCCCGTCGATCTCTGGCGCATCCGCCTTGGTGCGGCAGGTGGCGATGCCGTCTTCGTCGATGTCGTCCACAATCACCTGCTGCACAGTGCCGACCTTGGCTTCCAGTTTGGCTTCGGAAATCGCCTGCGCTTTCTCCATGAATCGGTCCCAGCGCTCTTGTTTCAGTTCAGCGGGGACGTGATCGGGCAGGGCGTTCGAGCGTGCGCCGTCCACGTTTTCGTATTGGAAGCAGCCGACGCGATCCAGTTGCGCTTCGTCCATCCAGTCGAGAAGATACTGGAATTCCTCTTCCGTCTCACCGGGGTAGCCGACAATGAAGGTCGAGCGCAGGGTGATGTCGGGGCAGATGTCGCGCCATGCTTTGATCTCGTCGAGCACCTTGGCCGAGGCCGCCGGACGCGCCATGCGTTTGAGTGTGGCGGGGTGAGCGTGCTGGAACGGGATGTCGAGATAGGGCAGCACCGCGTTTGACGTGTCGGCCATGAGCGGGATGAGATCGCGCACATGGGGGTAGGGGTAGACGTAGTGCAGCCGCACCCAGAGATCATCGGCGGGGGCCAGCCGGCCCAACTCGCGCGACAGATCGGTGATGTGGCTGCGGACCTCCTCGCCCTTCCAGTCGTGGGTGGAATAGCGCCGGTCCAGCCCGTAGGCGGAGGTGTCCTGCGAGATCACCAGCAATTCCTTGACGCCGGCTTGCACGAGTTTGTCGGCCTCGCGCAGCACCGCATGGGCGGGGCGGCTTGCCAGTTTCCCGCGCATGTCGGGGATGATGCAGAATTTGCAGGCGTGGTTGCAGCCCTCGGAAATCTTGAGATAGCTGAAATGGCGCGGCGTGAGTTTGACGCCGGAGGCGGGCAGGAGATCGACGAAAGGATCCGGCGCGGGCGGCACGGCCCCGTGTACGGCGTCGAGCACTTGCTCATATTGATGCGGGCCGGTGACGGCCAGAACCTTGGGGTGGACGCCGGTGATGTAATCCGGCTCCGCGCCCAGACATCCGGTGACGATCACCTTGCCGTTTTCCTGCAAGGCTTCGCCAATGGCTTCAAGGCTTTCGGCCTTGGCCGAGTCCAGAAAGCCGCAGGTGTTCACCACCACCGCATCCGCGCCCGCGTAATCGGCGCTGATCTGGTAGCCCTCGGCGCGCAGGCGCGTCAGGATGCGTTCGCTGTCCACCAAGGCTTTGGGGCATCCGAGCGACACCATGCCGATGGTCGGCTGGTCGCTACGGGGATTGGCGTTGAAAACCGGCTGGGGCGCGAGGTCGGGGCGGAGGTTTGGCGGGTTCTGGCTCATTGGCGCGATATACTCCGAAAGACGGGTTCGGAAAAGACGCTTTCGTGTGGCCGCACAGTCTCTGTGCGTGGCTTTGCGATACGGGACGCGCGAAATTCGGGTAAGTTACAGAAGAATATTGCACAAATCAGGTTGCCCCATGCTCAAGAACACAGCCACCCGCTATGGCGCCGTTGCGCGCTTTTTCCACTGGTCCGTCGCGGTTTTGATTCTCTTTAACATCGCTTTGGGGCTGGTCGGGGAGAACACCGCTCGCACTGCCGACACGGCGGGGTGGTTGCAAACGCTCTATTCCGTTCACAAAACCATTGGCGTCACTGTGCTGGCGCTTGCGGTGCTGCGGGTGGTTTGGGCGGTGAGCCAGCCGAAGCCGGTGCCGGTCCATCCGGAGCGCAAGGCGGAGGCCTTTCTGGCCGAGATGATTCACTGGATGCTCTACGGCGCGATTTTTGTCATGCCCCTGTCGGGCTGGGTGATGCATGCGGCGGAAAGCGGGTTCGCGCCGATCCTCTGGCCTTTCGGGCAGGGGCTGCCCTTTGTGCCGAAGTCGGAGGGCGTGGGGCATATGGCCGGAGCGGTGCATGGTCTTGCGGCTCGGGTGATTTATATCGCCGTTGCGCTGCATGTGGCGGGGGCGCTGAAACATGCGCTGATCGAAAAGGATGGCGTTCTGGCGCGGATGCTCAAGGGCGTTGAGGCGGGCAGGGCGGACGCGGGACATGTCGCCTTGTGGCCTACTTTGGCCGGATTGGTGATCTGGGCCGCTGTCGTGGCGGTGCCTTTTGTGGCCCCTGCTCCCGAGGTGGAGGATGCCGCAGCGCCAGTTGAACAGGCGCAGCTAGCCTCTGATTTGCCTGTCTGGCGTGTGGAAGATGGCAGTTTGACGATTTCCGTGCAGCAGATGGGCGCGGCGGTCGAGGGGCGGTTTGACAACTGGTCGGCGGCCATCGCCTATGATGAGGAGAGTGGAACAGGCGAGGTGACGGTGACGATCGACACAACCTCCCTGACGCTGGGCGCGGTGACGGATCAGGCCAAGGGGCCGGAGTTCTTCGACACGGAGACTTTCAGCACGGCGCAGTTCAAGGGCGAGATTTCGCGTGTTGATGGTGCTGCCCATAAGGCGGTGGGGACGCTCACGCTGGTGGGACATGAGGTGCCGGTAACCCTCGCCTTTGATCTGGAGGTCGAGGGGAAGGCCGCACGAATGACTGGCACGACCGTTCTGGATCGTCGGGATTTCGACATGGGCGCAGGGTATGAGGATGAAAGCACCGTAGGTTTTGCGGTGGAGGTTGAAACAAGCCTGACCGCGAAACGCCAATAATATTGCAAATTGTCAAAAAGAAAGGCCGCCGGAGGTGATCCGGCGGCCCTTTTGTTTGATTTGTGCAGATCTTATTCGGCCACGGTGGCCTCGATGGAGATCTCGATCTCGACTTCATCGGAGACATAAGGCGCGAATTTCCCCATGTCGAAGTCGGAGCGCAACACCGACAGCTCGCCCTCAAACCCGACCCAAGGCTTGTTCATCATCGGATGGTCGCCCTTCTGGTTCAACTCGGCTTCGATCACGACGGATTTGGTGATGCCGTTGATGGTCAGATCGCCGGTGATTTCGCCCTCGTCATCATCGGTGGCTTTGATGCCGGTGGATTTGAACGAGATCGTCGGGTTTTCTTCCGCGCCAAAGAAATCTGCGCCAAGGAAATGCGCGGTGCGTTCGGCCCAACCTGTGTAGAGGCTGTCGGTCGGGAAGGAGACCTCGACAGAAGAGTTCGCAGGATCGATCTCGTCGAACATGATTGTGCCGTCAAAACCGGAGAACATGCCGGTGGTGGTCGAGTAACCGAGGTGCTCATAGGTGAACACGATCTGGCTGTGGGACGGGTCCAGCACATACTTGACTGGCTCGGCACTTGCAGCGGTTGCCCCCAGAACGAGAGCAGTGGAGAGCAGAAAATGTTTCATGATGTCAAAGCCTTCTTGGCGTGGATGTTGCAGATGGAATGAGGCTAGCGACTGCTGGCGGGTCGGCATAGTCTACAAGGTTAAACAGATTTTGTGCGTGGGCAAACAGGGCCTTGCGGAAATCCGCCGGAATTGTGCGCAACCTGTCTGTGTCGCACTTGCTCATGCCTGTATCCTTTCGGAACAGGAAAAGCCGCCCGTCAGCTTGTGAGGGGCGGCTTTTGTCATTTTATGGTGCGGTTGTTGCGCCTTAGCGGCGGCGGTCGCGGCGGGACGACATCGGCTGGAAGGCCACGCCGACATGGGCCTCGCAATAGGGTTTGCCCGGTTGGGAGGGCAGGCCGCAAAACCAGAAGTCATCGGTCGCAGGATCCCCGACAGGCCATTTGCAGGTCTTCTCGGTGAGTTCCATCACGGACAGTTTCTTTGCCTTTTTCTCGACTTCGCTCACCTTCGCCAGTGCTTCGGCGGGGATTTCATTGAGCGACGGCTGCGGCGGCAGGGGCTGACCCGCCGGAATGATCGCGCGACGGGCGGGGCTCATCGGGCGGGGAGCTGTCGGCACCGAGGCCTCGGCGGGCTTCGGAGCAGGCTGGGCTGCGGGCTTGGGCTTGGCCTCGACCTTGGGCTTCGGCGCCGGTTTGGCTTTCGGCTGCGCAGCCGGTTTGGCGGCTCCGCCGGACCCTGCACGGTTCGACAGGCCCAGACGGTGGACCTTGCCGATCACCGCATTGCGCGTCACGCCGCCAAGTTCTTTGGCGATTTGCGAGGCGGATTGACCTTCGCCCCACATTTTCTTCAACAGTTCGACGCGCTCATCGGTCCAGGACATCGTGTTTCCTTCGGTTGTCTGTTGATCCGGGCTGGCCCCGGACCATGATCACCCTCGCACAGGCCGTTTGCGGTCTGTTTTGCCAAGGCATGCTTGAGAATTTCCTCTAGCCCCTATTTTAAGCACTACGCTTGCGGTTACAAGCGGTGGTGCGGGAAAACAGAGAAGTTCTCCCACAAGAAGCAGAAGCCTTTATAGCAAGGCGAAGAGGGGATGAAAATGGCTCAATATGAAAACCGGCCCGGAGTGCGGCGCTTTGGTCGCGTCAACTGGCTCGGGCTATATACTCTCGTGATGCGTGAAATCTACCGGTTCCTGACCGTGTGGACCCAGACTCTTCTGGCACCTCTGGTGACGGCGGGTCTGTTCCTGACGATTTTCACGCTGGCCATCGGCCCCTCGCGCGGAGACATCATGGGTGTGCCTTTTGTGCATTTTCTGGCACCGGGCATCCTGACCATGACGGTGATCCAGAACGCTTTTGCCAATACATCCTCGTCGATCATGATCTCGAAAGTGCAGGGCAATATCGTTGATACACTGATGCCGCCCTTGTCGCCCGCAGAGCTTGTGATCGGCTATCTCTCAGGCGGTGTTGCGCGCGGGATGGTTGTGGCTGTGGCGATCTGGTCCGTGATGGCGGTTTTCGTCGGCTTGCCGCTGCATCATCCGCTCTTTGCGGTTGCCTTTGTGCTTCTGGGCGCGCTTTTCATCGGTGGTCTCGGGGTTCTGGCCGGTATCGTCAGCCAGAAATTCGACCATATGGCCGCGATCACGAATTTCATCATCACGCCTTTGTCCTTTCTGTCGGGGACATTCTATTCCGTCGAGACCCTGCCGCAGTGGTTCAAGGTGCTGACGCACATGAACCCAGTGTTCTACCTGATCGACGGGGTGCGCTACGGGATAATCGGAACCTCGGACAGTTCGCCGTGGTTGGGCCTTGTGGTGATGGGGTCTGTGACTGCCGCCGTGGTTTTTGTCGACTGGGTGTTCTTCAAACGCGGCACGAAGCTGAAGTCCTGAGGCGCGGTCCAGTCAAATTTTCGCCTGATTCAATGGATAGAACCGGGGTGATTGTTATTGCTCCGGTTTTTCCATGCGCGCGTTCCTGTCTCTGATCTTTGCATTTATGGCCTGTCTTTTGCCGGCGCCGACTCATGCCGCCGACAGCCTGCCGTCCGAACTGGACAGCGCGGATCGTCGCGCCGAGTTGATCGGTTGGGAGGGTGTCGGGCGTCTGGATATGGTGGGCAAGGGCACCTGCACCGGTGCGCTGATTGCCTCCGATCTGGTGTTAACCGCGGCGCATTGTGTTGTGGGGGACGATAACACGCCGGTTGCGCCGGAGAATATCCTGTTTCGGGCCGGTCTGCGGCATGGCGACTATGTCGCGGCCTCGCGGGGCATCGCCGTGGCGGTCACGCCGGGATATGACATGACGGCAAAACGCGGCCTCGCGCAGATCCGTCGCGATGTGGCGCTGATCAAGCTGGCCTCGCCCATTGCCCGCGCCCAAGCCGCACCCTTTGCTGTGCATCGAAGCTCGAAGCCCAATGGCGAGTTGATGGTGGCCTCTTACGGGAGAGGGCGGAATTCCGTTCTGTCGATCCAGCGCACTTGTCATGTTCTGGACTTTGCCCAAGACATCTACACATTTGATTGCGACATCACCTATGGCTCCTCCGGCGCGCCGGTGTTTGCCTATGACGGGGTGCGCCCGGCAATCGTGTCTGTGGTCTCTTCGATTGGACAGCGTGAGGGAAAATCTCTGGGCTTCGGCATGGCTCTGACGGATCGCATTGAGGCGCTCAAGAGACAAATCGCGCTCGGTGCGCCTCAGTCGGTTGCAAAACCGGCGGTGGTCAAGCGCATTACCGTTGGAACATCGCGCGGGACGTCGGCGGGCAAGTCCAAGTTTTTGCGTCCCTAGCCGCGCATTCTTCGGCTTTGCCCTGCGCAGCCAAGTTGGTATGGGAAGGGCTCCGATAGCAAGTGAGCCGCCATGTTTGAATTTGATACTGCAGACCTTCCCCCCTTTGTGCAAACGCTTCTGGACTATGCCGAACAGGCCAAGGACCTCGCGCTCGGCTGGTTGCTTAGCCCCGCCGCATGGTCGCAATTCGCGCTTTTGGTGGTGGCTTATCTGGCCGCACGTTTCGTTGCCAAACGCTTTGTGCCAAAGCTGGAGGCGTTGTTGTTGCCTCCGAAAGAGGCCGGCGGGATCATTGCCGAGGCGCGGCGGTTTGTAACGACCTTCTTCCCGCTCTCTCTTGCTGTTCTGGCCTATCTCTTCACCGGCATCGGGGAAAGCGTGACACGCTCGCTTTTTGGCTCCGGTGCGGTGATTGCCTTGGGCAAGCGTGTGTTCTTGTTGTTGGCGGCGCAGGCCTTGGTGAAAACCATCATCAAGGACAGCTTCCTCAAGCTGCTGGGAAAATATGTGCTTTTGCCTGCTATGGTCCTCTATGTGCTCGGCCTTTTGGGGCCGGTGGAGGCGAAACTTGCGGCGACGGAGATCGGTGCGGGGAATATCCGTTTTTCTCTGATGTCGCTGGTGCGCGGGTTGATTGCGGGGGCTGTGCTGTTCTGGCTCGGACGCTGGTCCACGGGACAGTCGCGCCAGTATATCGGCAAGCAGGCAGAGTTGCGCCCCGCCACTCGCGAACTGGCGATGAAGGCCGCCGAGATATTGATCTTCGGCGCGAGCTTTCTGTTGCTGATGAATATCATGGGGATCAACCTGTCCACCCTTGCGGTGCTGGGAGGTGCCATTGGCGTCGGGCTTGGCTTTGGTCTACAAAAAATCGCCTCGAACTTTATCTCGGGTGTCATTCTGCTGCTCGAAGGTCAGGCCACCGTGGGCGATTATGTCGAGCTTGACGGAGGCGAGGCGGGGACCATCGTCAAGATGACGGCGCGGGCGGCCATTCTGGAGACCTATGATGGCAAATGGATCGTGGTGCCCAATGAGGATTTCATCACCACCCGCGTGGTGAACTATTCCGACAGCGGCTCCGCCAACCGCTACGAGGCGCCGTTCTCGGTGTCCTATGACACGGACATCAACAAGGTGCCCGAGATTATCGAAGAGGCCGTGGGCAAGCTCGACTTTGTGCTCACCGAGCCGGACGGGCCGGATTGTGAGTTGCGCGGGTTCGGCGACAGTGGCGTGGATTTCTGTGTCGAGTTCTGGGTGAACGGCATTGATGACGGTAAGAACAAATTCACGCCCCATGTGCTTTTTGCGATCTGGAATGCGCTCAAGGCCCATGACATCGAAATCCCCTATCCGCATCGCGTTATCGAGATCAAAGGGCAGGGGCGTTTGGAAAACCTTTGACATTGCGGGGCGTTTGCCCGTAAAGCGCGGGTATGAACAAGACCCGCGCATATGTCCCCGAGTCCCGACGTCTCCGATAAACCGGTTCCGACGTCCGTTCGTCTGTGCCCAAGGCGTGTTGCCTGCGGCACAAAATGCGCCAAACCGGCGCAACCTTTAGAAAAATACCCCCTAACCGTTGACAGGCCCACTGGCTTTCGCCACCCATGAGGCCTCTCGTTTCCTGAGGAACCAAACCGATGATTTCTTCCGTTCTGCCGACCTATAACCGGGCTCCACTGTCCTTCGTCAAAGGCGAAGGCTCCTGGCTGATCGAGGCAGGAGGTCGACGCTATCTCGATTTGGGTGCGGGCATCGCGGTGAACACGCTGGGACATGCCAATCCCGAACTGGCCGAGGTGCTCAAGGCGCAGGCCGACACGCTCTGGCATGTGTCCAACCTCTACAAGATTCCGGCTCAGGAGGCGCTTGCGGACAAGCTGACCGAACTAACCTTTGCGGACACCTGCTTCTTCACCAATTCCGGCACAGAGGCCGCTGAACTGGCGATCAAGATGGCGCGCAAATACTGGTATGACAAAGGTCTGCCGGAGAAATACGAGATCATCACCTTCGAGGGCTGTTTCCACGGTCGCTCCACCGCAGCGATTGCCGCATCGGGCGCGGAGAAGATGGTCAAGGGGTTCGGCCCCGCGCTCGAAGGTTTCGTGCATTTGCCCTTTGGCGACTGGGAGGATCTGGCTGCGCATGTGACCGAAAACACCGCCGCGATCATGATCGAGCCGGTGCAGGGCGAGGGCGGTATCCGCGTCGTGCCGGACGAGGTGCTCAAATCCATGCGCCAGATCGCGGATGAAAAGGGCTGCCTGCTGATCTTTGACGAGGTGCAATGTGGCGTTGCGCGCACGGGCAAGCTGTTCGCTCATGAATATGCGGGTGTGACGCCGGACATCATGATGATCGCCAAAGGGATCGGCGGGGGCTTCCCCCTCGGGGGTGTTCTGGCCACGGAAGAGGCCGCCAGCGGTATGACCGCCGGCACCCACGGCTCCACCTATGGCGGCAACCCTCTGGGCTGTGCGATCGGTTTGAAGGTGCTGGACATTGTCTCCGACCCTGCTTTCCTCGCCGAGGTGAACCGTAAGGCGGGGTTGTTGCGCCAGAAGCTTGAAGGTCTTGTGGCCGATCATCCCGACCTGTTTGAAGGGGTGCGCGGTGAGGGGCTGATGCTTGGGCTGAAGTGCAAGACATCCCCTGCGGACCTCGTGGCCAACGGCTATGAGCAAGGCGTGCTCACCGTGCCAGCCCATGATAACGTGGTGCGGCTTTTGCCCGCGCTGAACATTTCTGACGAAGATATCACCGAAGCGGTTGCACGGATTGACGCTGCAGCAACTGCCCTTGAAAGCTAAGAGCCAGACATATGAAGCATTTTCTCGACATCCATACCACCGACGCCAGAGACCTGCACAGGATCATTGAAACCGCGAAACTGACCAAGAACGCGCGCCATGACAAGCCGAAGGCCGCGCTGGATGCGGAATTGCCTTTGAAGGACAAAATGGTCGCGCTGATTTTTGAAAAGCCGTCGACGCGGACCCGCGTGTCCTTTGATGTCGGCGTGCGCCAGATGGGCGGTCAGACCATGGTGCTTTCGGGCGCGGATATGCAGCTCGGACATGGCGAAACCATTGCCGATACGGCCCGCGTGCTGTCGCGCTATGTCGATATGATCATGATCCGGACCTTTGAGGAGCAGACGCTTCTGGAGATGGCGGACTACGCCTCCGTGCCGGTGATCAACGGGCTGACCAACCGGACCCACCCCTGCCAGATCATGGCCGATATTCTCACTTTTGAAGAACACCGCGGCCCGATTAAAGGCAAAAAGGTGGTGTGGCTGGGTGACGGCAATAATGTTTGCGCCTCGTTCATCCATGCCGCTGGCCAGTTCGGTTTTGATCTGACGTTTGCAGGGCCTGCACCTTTGGACCCCGAGATGGAGTTCGTGGAAGAGGCGCGCGCGAAGGGCTCGAATATCGAGATCACGCGTGATGCAGAGGATGCGGTCAAAGGGGCGGATCTCGTCGTGACCGACACTTGGGTGTCGATGCATGATCCGGCCTCCGCGCGGGAACGCCGCCACAACCAGCTGCGCCCCTACCGTGTGGATCGCAAGCTGATGGCGCAAGCCAATCCGGATGCCCTCTTCATGCACTGTCTTCCGGCGCATCGCGGTGACGAGGTGACAAACAATGTCATGGACGGGCCGCAGTCAGTGATTTTCGACGAGGCAGAAAACCGTCTGCACGCGCAGAAAGCGATCATGCGCTGGTGTGTCGAGTAACCCATGTTTCGGGGCGCGCCGGTGGTGTGTCCCTATTGATCATTGTAATGAAAAAGGCGCCTTGAGGGGCGCCTTTTCTACATTCCGGAAAGCAGGTTGAGCCTTAGCTGACCAAATGTGACAGGACCCAGAACACAGCCGCCGACAAGGTTGCGGCGGCGGGCACTGTAATCACCCAAGCGGCTACGATGGTCATGAAGTGACTGCGGCGGACCAGCTTGCGGCGGTGGCGTTCTTCGGCGGCGATGCGGACATCCTTCTTTTTGCGCATGGTCTCGTCGAGGCGTTTCTCGTGATACCATTCGCGAAAGAACCCCACGCCAAAGACACCGCCCACAGCGATATGGGTCGAGGAGACCGGCAGGCCGAGCCAGCTTGCCACGATCACGGTGATGGCGGCAGAGAGCGCCACGCAATAGGCGCGCATCGGGTTGAGCTTGGTGATCTGGCTGCCGACCATGCGGATGAGTTTCGGGCCGAAGAGGATCAGGCCAAAGGAAATCCCGAATGCGCCGATGATCATGACCCAGTGGGGAATGTTCACTTTGCCCGCGAATTCGCCGAAGGCATTGGCATGAACGATTGCGGCCAGCGGCCCGACCGCATTGGCGACATCATTGGCCCCGTGGGCAAAGGATAAAAGCGCGGCAGAAATCACCAGAGGCAGGCCGAAAAGCGTTTTGAGCGATTTGTTGCGGTTCTCCAGCCCCTCGGACTGGCGGCGCACCAGCGGGGCGGAGATGACATAGGACAGCGCCCCGATAATCGTTCCGAGCACGAGCGCCGAGAGAATGTCGATCTGGATGATTTTCTTGAGTCCCTTGATCGCAAGATAGGCGGAAAAGGCCCCCATCATGATGCCGATCAGAACCGGCACCCAACGGCGGGCGGCTTCGATCTTGTCAGCCTGATAGATGATCTTGGTCTTGATGAACCACAGAAAACCCGCAGCGACTAGACCGCCGAGCAGAGGCGAGACCACCCAGCTTGCGGCAATTGCGCTCATGGAGGCCCAGTTCACGGAGCCGAACCCCGCCGCGGCAATCCCTGCGCCCATAACGCCGCCGACGACCGAATGGGTGGTGGAGACCGGCGCACCGATCCATGTGGCGAGGTTGACCCACAGGGCCGATGACAAAAGCGCGGCCATCATTGCCCAGATGAAGGTTTGGGTGTCGGCCATGGCTGTGGGGTCGATAATGCCCTTGGAAATGGTCGAAACCACGTCTCCGCCTGCGAGAAGCGCACCTGCGCTTTCGCAGAGCGCCGCGATGACAATCGCACCGCCCATAGTCAGGGCGTTGGCGCCCACGGCGGGGGCCATGTTATTGGCCACGTCATTCGCGCCGATGTTGATGGCCATATAGGCGCCCAGAGCGGCGGCGGCGATGACAAGGGCGGAACCGGGCTGGCCACCAAAGATCAGGGCGACGAACAGTCCTGTTACGATGATAAAAGCCAGCGCAACGCCAAGTCCGACCATAGGGCGCGCGACGTGGAATGTGGCCAGTTCGACCTGACTGATGCGGTTCAGGTCCTTGTCGAGCGTCTTCCAACGCTTCGTGTGTTCATCCTTTTCCGACATCGTCGCTCTGGCCCGTCATGAATCTGTTAAAAACGGCGCAGCGCTACCGTGCCCGGCCTTGCAATGCAAGCCTTTCACAGTCGTCGGGTGCCAAGGTGTGGCTCAGAAGTCCAGAAGCAGGTCCCGCAACTCCGGTTCGGCAACCATCGCGGCGGCCTGTTTGGGCGACATCCAGCTCCGTTTGCGTTGGAGTTTTTCGGGATAGTCGTCTTCGAGATGATCCACCTCGATCGGGTAGACCGTCGCGGCCACCGGAGCGGGTAAGCCGTTGTCGAGTTTTTTCACATAGTGATACAGACCCAGCGGCTGCTCTTTCACCCGCGCAGGTTTCACGCCCGCTTCTTCCCAGGCTTCCTGAGCGGCTGTGCCCGCGCCGTCTAGACCCTTGATCGGCCAGCCTTTCGGGATGATCCAGCGTCCTGTGTCTCGCGAGGTGATGAGCAGGACTTCCTTGCCCTTTTTGCCCAAGCGCCAACACAGCGCAGCCGTCTGAACGCGGTCCGGCCGGCGGAGTAGAGGATCGAAAACGCCCTCCCAAGCGGATTTGAATAGGGTAACCATGAACGAGATATGTGCCTGTTTTTGTCTATATTGCGTATATACATAAGGCATCAGCGCCAAAATTGCAAGGTGTCGGGGGAAATGCGTCGGTTTGCATTTTTCGCCCGCTCTTGCCTTGTGCGGCTTTTGCCATAGGTTTACCGGTAACATCCAATCGTTAATATCGCGTTACCTTTGAAAGCAAGGAGCTTGTCAGCATATGTCCGGAGTAAATTCACAGGCCCGTATCGGGTTGGTCGGGCTTGGTGTGATGGGGGCCAACCTGTCGCTCAATATCGCGGAAAAGGGCTTTCCTATTGCGGTATTCAACCGCACAGGCTCCGTCACCGATGATTTCGTCGCCTCCGCCGGAGCGTTGCGCGACAAGCTTGTGCCCGCGAAAACTTACGAAGATCTCGTGGCCGCGCTCACAACGCCGCGTGCGGTGATTATCATGGTGCAGGCGGGCGGTCCCGTCGATGCGGTGATCGATGCACTCACGCCTTTGCTGGACGAAGGCGACATGATTATTGACGCGGGAAATGCCGATTTTCACGACACGCGCCGACGGGAATCCGCCTTGCGGGCGAAAGGGCTGAATTTCATCGGCATGGGCGTGTCCGGCGGCGAAGAAGGGGCGCGACATGGTCCTTCGATCATGGTGGGCGGCAATCCGGCCTCCTATGAGACGATCCACGATATTATCGAAGCCATTTCTGCCAAACATGACGGAGACCCCTGTGCCGCGCATTTCGGGCCTGACGGGGCGGGGCATTTTGTCAAGACGGTGCACAACGGGATCGAATATGCCGATATGCAAATGATTGCCGAGATTTACGGCCTCTTGCGGGATGGATCGCGCAAGGCCCCTGCGGAGATCGGCGCTTTGTTCGAATGCTGGGACAAAGGACCGCTCAAGTCCTACCTTGTGGAAATTTCCGCCAAGGTGCTTCAGGCGATTGACCCCGGCACGGGCAAGCCGATGGTGGATGTGATCGTGGATCGGGCGGGGCAAAAGGGCACCGGACGATGGACGGCAATAGAGGCGCTGACCTTGGGCCAGTCGCCTTCGACCATCGAGGCCGCTGTGGCTGCGCGTTCGTGGTCTTCGGCAAAGGATGCGCGTCTGGCCGGTGCCGATATTTTCGGTTCAGAGCCGGTGTCGGGGCTGACCCTGCCGACCGAGCCGGATTTCGAATCCGCGTTGTTGGTGGCAAAGCTGGTGGCTTACGATCAGGGGTTCAAACTGCTGAAAGCCGCGTCGGATCACTATGACTGGGGGCTTGATCTGGCCCGTGCGGCGGAGGTCTGGCGTGAGGGTTGTATCATCCGCTCGGCGCTTCTGGATGATATGGCCTCGGCGATCCGGTCGGGCCTTCCGCAAGAGCAACTGATCTTCAGTGCCGACTTCGTGGCGCTGGTCAAAAACGGGCTTCCGGCGCTTCGGCGTGTTGTCGGCTATGCGTCGGCTTCCGGTCTGCCTGTTCCGGCCCTGTCCAATGCGCTGGCCTATTTCGATACGATGCGCCAAGCACGCGGCACCACCGACCTCATTCAGGCGCAGCGCGACTTCTTCGGCGCGCACGGGTTCGAGCGCACAGATGGCGGTGCGGGTCATCACGGACCGTGGGGCAGCGGCGCGCTGTAAGGGCGGCGCGTTGTAAGGCACGGGGCGAGCGCTCTCTGGGATCGGCCTTCAGGGTCACAGGGAACGCCGCCAGACTGCTGACGCGCTACGTTCCCCGCCGTTTCGCGCGGAGTGTCGGGTCGGCTTCGGTCGGGTCTTCGGGCCACGGGTGTCGCGGATAGCGGCCACGCATATCCTTGCGCACATCCGCATAAGAGGTCTTCCAGAAATTCGGCAGGTCCATGGTGACCTGAACGGGGCGCTGGGCGGGAGAGGTCAGAACCACCTTAAGCGGCACATGGTTCGGCCCGACCGTAGGGTGGCGTGTGGTGCCGAAAAATTCCTGTAACCGTCCGGTCACTTCGGGATGCTCGCCGGAGTAGTCAATCGGCAGCTTGCGCCCGACAGGGCTTTCAAACGATCCGGGCACCTCGCGGTCGAGACGCTGCATCTGGTCCCAATCGAGCATGGCGCGCAGGGCCTCGGTGATGTCGAGCGCCCGCAACTGGGCTTCGGTCTTCGCGCCCTTGAGATAGGGCAGGAGCCAGTCCTCCAGCGTTTCCAGAAGCGCGTCCTCCGACATATCCGGATAGTCCGCCCCCATCAGACGCACCCGCGCCGCAAAGCGTTTCGCCGCTGCGCTCCACGGCAGTCCGATCTGGCGCAGCCCGACCAAGGCGCCGCGGGCAATCGCCTCTGCAGGCGCATCTTTCCATTGCCGGTCATCCAGAACCAGCGCACCGAACATTTCACGCCGCCGCGATGTGACGCGGCGTTCACGCTTGTCCCAGTCACAGATATCGACCCAGTGGATCTGGTCGCCATAGAGGCCTCGTAATTCGCTTTCGCTGATCTGGGCGGCCTGCCGGATTCGCGCATCCCGCGCGACCCCGTCCGTATCCGTCACCACGATGAGACGTGCGCCTGCCAGATCGCCGGCCTCGGGCATCACGGCCCCTTTGCCGCCGGAGAGAAGGTAGCGGGGCTGGTCGCCCGGACGGCGCAAGCCGATGCGGTCGGGATAGGCCAGCGCGGCCATCTCGCCAAGGCTCAGAGGTGGCACATCCGGCAATCCTTTGCGCAGGCGCTTGGCCTCCTGTTTGATCCGTTCAAGCGTGCCGCGATCGGCATTGCCCGGAGAGGTCAGTGCGCGTACCCGCAAGGTCAAATCCACGCCCGCGCCGCGCAAGGGGTCGCGTTCGTTCAAGAGTGCGGCCAAATCTGCTGCCTGAGCCCCCGCAGTTTGCAGCATATGTGCAAGTCGCGGGTGAAGCGGTTTTGCGGCAAGCGCTTTGCCATGCGCCGTGATCCGCCCGTCCGCCTCCAGCGCGCCGAGGTTTTCGAGCAGGCTGCGCGCCTCGGACAGCGGACCGGCGGGCGGCGGGGTCAGGAACGCGAGATCAGTTTCCGATGCGCCCCATAGCGCCAGTTCCAACGCCAGCCCCGTAAGATCGGCGGTCTCGATTTCGGCGGGAGCAAAGGCGGGCAGGGCACCTTCTTCGCCCTTGGTCCAGAGCCGGTAGCATATCCCTGTGGAGACACGCCCCGCGCGGCCGCGCCGCTGTTCGGCTTCGGCTTTCGAGGCCCGCTCCGTGACCAGTCGCGACATGCCGGAGGCCGGATCGAACCGTGCCCGCCGCGCCCGTCCGGCATCCACCACGATGCGGATGTCCTCGATGGTCAGGGAGGTTTCGGCAATCGACGTGGCCAGAACGATCTTGCGTCCGCTCTGTGTCGGGGCAATGGCGGCGCGCTGCTCGGCGAATTTCATGGCGCCGAACAGAGGGCGGATGGCGCAGTCTGCGGGCACGCGCCCTTCCAGAAGGGATTGCACGCGGCGGATTTCGCCCTCGCCAGGCAGGAACACAAGCGCGGAGCCTTCGGCCTCGGACACGGCTTTCACGACGAGATCGGCGGTGGCCTGCTCTAAGCGTTGTTTCTTGGGCACGGGCGCATCGAGCCAGCGGGTCTCCACGGGAAAGGCGCGGCCCTCCGAGCGAATCACGGGCGCATCGTCTAGCAAAGCGGCCACGGGGGCGGCGTCCAGCGTGGCGGACATGACCACCAGAGCCAAATCGTCGCGCAGCGCCTGTCGGACCTCCCAAGTGAGCGCCAGCCCGAGATCGGCGTTGAGGCTGCGTTCGTGGAACTCGTCAAAGATGACCGCGCCAATGCCGGAAAGCTCGGGGTCGGTCTGCAACATGCGGGTCAGAATGCCTTCGGTCACCACTTCGATGCGGGTGGCTTTCGACAGTTTGGCCTCGCCCCGAATGCGGTAGCCCACCGTCTCGCCCGCCTTCTCGCCCAGCGTTTGCGCCATGCGTTCGGCGGCGGTGCGGGCCGCAAGCCGTCGGGGCTCCAGCATGACGATCCTGCCTTTGATAACGGGCAAAAGCGCCAAGGGCACGCGGGTGGTTTTCCCCGCACCGGGAGGGGCCATGAGAACGGCGCGGCCTTCGGCTTGAAGGGCGGTTGTCAGGGCGTCGAGAACGTCATCAATGGGCAGGCGTGGTGTGAACATGTGCCACTTATGGGCCAAACGCCGCGCCGCGAAAAGGGGCGCGTTGAGGCAAAGCGCCACGCAAAACGATGCGCCGAAGGGGTGGACAACGCCGGTCTCTCGGGGGAAACCTGTGTCTCAGGGAAGGGCGGCAATTTTTTGAGTGTGCCGGAAGACTGTCAATGGAAATGAAACAACTTGCAGAAGATGTCATCGCCGGAAACCGTCGTGCGCTGGCGCGGGCGATTACCCTTGTGGAAAGTGGTCGGGACGATCACAGGGCGCAGGCGATCGAATTGATGGACCTGATCGGAAAGTCCGGTCGTCAGGCGCTTCGGATCGGGCTATCGGGCACACCGGGGGTCGGGAAATCCACCTTTATCGAGAGCTTCGGCATGATGCTTATCAAAGAAGGGCTGAAAGTGGCCGTTCTGGCGGTGGACCCGTCCTCCTCGCGTTCGGGGGGCTCTATTCTGGGCGACAAGACGCGGATGGAGCTGCTCTCGCGGGAGAAGAATGCCTTTATCCGTCCGTCTCCGGCCAAATCCGAATTGGGCGGTGTGGCGCGGCGCACGCGCGAGGCCGTGGGGCTTTGCGAAGCGGCGGGCTATGACCTGATCCTGATCGAGACGGTCGGCGTGGGGCAGTCCGAAACAGTGGTTTCCGAGATGTCGGACCTGTTCTTGCTTTTGCTGGCCCCTGCGGGGGGCGACGAGTTGCAGGGGGTGAAGCGCGGCATCATGGAGATGGCCGACCTGATTTTGGTGAATAAGGCCGATGGTGATCTCAAACCGGCGGCCCAACGCACATGTGCCGATTATGCGGGTGCGCTGCGGCTGATCCGCAAACGCCCGCAAGACCCGAAAGACTTTCCCAAGGCGATGACGGTCTCTGCCATCGAGGACAGGGGCTTGTGTGAGGCATGGGAGGAGATGAACACGCTGACGGACTGGCGCCGCGCGCATGGATTCTTTGACAAGCGCCGCTCGGAGCAGGCGGAATACTGGTTCGGGCAGGACATCCGGCACGGGCTTTTGTCCCAGCTTGAGAAAGAACCGCTGAAATCCATGATCGCGGAACTGGCCCATCAGGTGGCGCAAGGGGAGATCACACCGGGGCATGCGGCGGCCGATGTGCTCAAGGCGCTTCAACAAGGTTGAGCGTTGTCGCGAGAAGGGCTTGACGATTCTCCCGTGATCGCCTATGCACCGCAAACTGAATTTCGGGCGCGGCTTCAGGGCTGTGTCCTTTTCTGTTGGAAAACGGTTTTTCCTGTCACTCTTGCTGCTTTTCGGACTTGCGTCCGTGGCGGGGGTGCGTAAAAGAGGGCCGATCAAGACAGAATATGAGTCTTTTAAACTGCGAGAGCCTAGCTTTCGAAAGTAGAAACGAGGATGAACCCATGTCGCGTCGTTGCGAACTGACCGGTAAAGGCCCGATGACTGGCAACAATGTCAGCCACGCCAAAAACAGAACCCGCCGCCGTTTCCTTCCGAACCTCAACGATGTGACGCTGATTTCGGAATCCCTCGGCCGTTCTTTCAAACTGCGGATTTCCGCCGCTGCCCTGCGCTCCGTTGACCACCGTGGTGGTCTGGACGCCTTCCTTGCGAAAGCAAAGGATGACGAGCTGTCGGATAACGCTCTGAAAATCAAGAAAGAGATCGCAAAAGCTCAGGCTGCTGCGTAATCCTTTCGGATTTCTGATTGGGAAACCCCCGCGAAGTTTCATCTTCGCGGGGGTTTTCTCTTTTCTGCGACGGCGTGCGACAGATGTGCCGCAGGGCTCGCGGCATTCGCCCTCTTTCTTTTCGCGCGTGCTTCGCTAAACTGCGCTCTGCAATGTCAGTTACTCGCACGATAAACGCCCTTGTGGTCGCACTTTTGCTTGTCGTCACGTCCCAGTCCATGGCCGTGGCGCGGGGCACGATGCGCGATGCCACAGGTGCGGTGGTGATCTGCACTGGCACAGGACCGCTTACCGTTCTGACGGATGCGGATGGTCAACCGGTCGGACCGGCGCATATTTGTCCCGATTGCGCCCTGTCCGTGATTGCGGGGTTGGCGGAGGCATTCGACCTGCTCCCGCCTGCGCAACGCATGTTGCAAGTGACCCCGCTGGTTCTGAACCATCCTGTGCATGACGCGATCCCGCCGCGGCCCCGTGCGCGGGCGCCACCGTTGGTCTGATTCTTACCTTCCAAGACACTCAAAGACCTCAAGGATATGACATGACTTTCAAAACCACGCTTCTGGCCGGACTGACCGCCTGTGCTTTTGCCCTGCCTGCTTTCGCTGACATCACCATCGAAGACGCCTATGCCCGCTCTTCCGGCATGATGGCCAAGGCCGGTGCTGCCTTCTTTACCATCCACAACAGTGGCGATGAAGCCGATCAGCTGATCGACGCCACTTCCGACATTGCGAAAGTGACCGAGCTACACACCCATAAAGATATGGGCGATGGCATCATGAAAATGATGCATGTGCCCGAAGGTTTCACCGTGCCCGCCCACGGGATGCATGCGCTGGCGCGTGGCGGCGATCATGTGATGTTCATGGGGCTTTTGAAGCCGATGAACCAAGGTGATATCGTCACCGTAACTCTGACCTTCGAGAAGGCCGGCGACATCACCGTTGAAATTCCGGTGGATCTGGAGCGTCAGGACATGGAGATGCCGATGGAGCATGACCACGAGCACAGCCACGAGCATAAGCACGACTAACTCTTGCTCTGATCCGGTTTCGAAAGGCACGTGCTCCGGCGCGTGCCTTTTTTCTTGCGCAGATCGTAAAAGCCTTGGAAGATGCTGTGGAGCGAGGCGGGAAATTTTGGCCCGTGTCGCGCTTTTCTTGACAATTGAAGAGACAGATCATGCTGAGCGTTTATACGTTGCCGGAGGCTTTCTCGCCTGCCGAATGTGATGCGATCATACTGCTGGCCCGTGAGGAAAAGTTGGCGGATGCGGGGCTTGTGAGGAACCGTTCCGACCATAACCTGCGCCGCGCCGATTTGGCGTGGCTCGACGAGCGCGCGGGCGGGGCGTGGATCATGGAGCGGATTATGAAGCTCGTCGCCGACGCGAACCGCATTTGTTTCGATTTTGCACTGACGGAATTTGGCGAAAGCCCGCAAATCGCCCGCTATGGTGCGGAGCGTGAGGGGCATTTCACATGGCATTCCGATATCGGCGAGGGGGCTTTGGCATCGCGGCGCAAGCTGACGATGGTGGTGCAACTGTCCGACGGGGACGCCTATGAAGGTGGCTTGCTGGAGTTACAGCCCGATGCGAATATCCGACAGGCCGACCGCGCCAAAGGCTCTGCGGTGTTGTTCCCGTCCTTTGTGCTGCACCGTGTCACCCCCGTGACCGCCGGCGAGCGCTATTCCCTGTCAACATGGGTGCATGGTCCGGCGTTTCGGTGAGTATTTTTGGCACAAAGGAAACGGCGCTTCGGGCGCTCAGGCGCTTTGAGATGCGAGAATATCCATGACCCAAGCAGGCACGATGCGGGTCGCAGGTCCTTCATGCACCTCGTCAAAACGCGCGCCGGAGGCTTCGAGGTTGAGCTCCACTGTGCGAAGGCCGAGTTGCTGCGCCATTTGGCTGAACCCTGCGGCGGGGTAGACCACGCCGGATGTGCCGATGGCGACAAAGAGATCACTGTCTTCCAGCGCGGTCTGGATCGCGTCCATGTGATAGGGGATTTCTCCGAACCAGACGATATCCGGTCGGCTGGCAGTAGTGCCGCAGGCGGGGCAGGGGTCTGTGACATGCATTTCCATCGGCGCGGGCCAGCGATGGCCGCAGGCGGCACACATCGCGTCTTTCAGGGCGCCGTGCATATGGATGACCTCATGTGCGCCAGCGCGTTCCAGCAGGTCGTCCACATTCTGCGTGACCAGATAGACCGCCCCGTCATATTCCGCCTGCAAACGCGCGAGCGCCTGATGTGCGGCATTGGGCTCGGCCTCGGCTGCTTGCGCGCGCCGCATGTTGTAGAATCGCTGCACCAGTTCCGGATTGCGGGCGAAAGCTTCGGGCGTGGCCACGTCCTCGACACGGTGATCTTCCCAAAGCCCGTCCTCGGCGCGAAAGGTTTTCAATCCGCTTTCGGCTGACAGGCCCGCGCCGGAAAGAATGAAAATACCGCCTGACATCTGCGCCTCCTGTGTTTTGATGTTCTGCGCCTGTGTGCTTCCGACGCAGGGCAGTTTCACCCTGCCTCGTGTTGCGCGGGCGGGCAAGAGGTTTGGCGGATTTGAGGGGGGGCATCATGGCAGCATGCCCGCCGGTCAGCCGTTTGCCAGCTCCGGCGGGATGTTTGGGCAGATAGGGGAAGGACTTAGCCGCAATATTGCGCAGCGGTTTCGCCGAAGGTCTTGTAGCGTTTCCAGAAGGCCTCATGGCTGGCATTGTCCGACTGGCGAATATCCTGAGCCTTTTGCGGGTTCTTGAAGAACTTTGCCGCCTGACGCTGATCCTTGTTGGAGAGGGTCAGGTCGGCCGCCTGCTGGATGCAGCCGCACAGCGAGCGGTTGTTGGCGGCGCGGTCAGATGACAGACAGGCCCGCTCGATCGCACCGGCTGAGGCGCTCATCGGGGACAGGGTCGCAGTTGCGGTGGCGGCAATGGTGGCGAATGCCATTAGGGATTTCTTCATGTTTCTGCCTCTCGATCCAATGGGTGGCCCCGTCTTTTGTGCTGTCACACCCGCGGGGTCCACGGTTTTGGTGAATATCGCGCTAAGAATGCCTGAGTCTGGGCCGCGAGGCAATCGGGGAGTTTGTGATCGGGTGCGATGGGCGGAGCTGTGCCGACTATGCGGGGCAGCGTGATGTCGCGCGCTGATATGTCGTCTGTTTCAGGTCACACAGGGGCGGAGGATAGAGAAGTTGCAAGCACACTCTTGCCATTCCCCCCCTTTCCCCGCATAGAACTCAGCCAAACCATCATCTGCTGAGGCCTGTTATGACCGAGCTGAAAAATATCCGCAATTTCTCCATCGTGGCCCATATCGACCACGGCAAGTCGACGCTTGCCGACCGTCTGATCCAGTCCACAAATACCGTGGCAGATCGGGATATGCAGGCGCAGTTGCTTGACAGTATGGACATCGAACGCGAGCGCGGGATCACGATCAAGGCCAACTCCGTGCGCATCGACTACCATGCGCAGGACGGGCAGGATTATGTGCTCAACCTGATTGATACGCCCGGCCATGTCGACTTTGCCTATGAGGTCAGCCGCTCCATGCAGGCGGTCGAAGGCTCGCTTCTGGTGGTGGATGCCACGCAGGGGGTCGAGGCGCAGACGCTGGCCAATGTCTACCAAGCAATTGATGCGGATCACGAAATCGTCCCCGTGCTCAACAAGATCGACCTGCCCGCCGCCGAGCCGGAGCGGGTCTGCGAGCAGATCGAGGATGTGATCGGGATTGATGCCTCCGAGGCGATCGAGATTTCCGCCAAGACCGGCATCGGCATCCCCGATGTGCTGGAGGCCATCGTTACCCGTCTGCCTGCGCCCGAGGGTGAGCGCGATGCGCCGCTCAAGGCCATGCTGGTCGACAGTTGGTATGACCCCTATCTGGGTGTGGTCGTGATGATCCGCGTTATTGATGGCACCGTCAAAAAAGGCGACCAGATTCGCATGATGCAGACGCGGGCCACCTACAAGATCGACAAGCTCGCCGTGCTCAAGCCGCAGATGGTGGATATTCCCGAGCTTGGTCCGGGCGAGATAGGTATTTTCACCGCATCGATCAAACAGGTGCGCGACACCAAGGTGGGCGATACGATCACCCATGAGAAAAAACAGTGCGCTGAACCGCTTCCGGGGTTCAAACCGTCGATTCCCGTGGTGTTCTGTGGTCTGTTTCCGGTCGATGCCAATGATTTCGATGACCTGCGTAGCGCAATCGAGAAGCTGCAACTCAACGATGCGTCCTTCAGTTCCGAAATGGAAACCTCTGCGGCGCTGGGATTCGGCTTCCGCTGTGGCTTCCTCGGGCTTTTGCACCTTGAGGTGATCCGCGATCGTCTGGAACGCGAATACGACCTTGATCTCATCACCACCGCGCCTTCTGTGGTCTACAAGATCTATATGAAGGACGGCACGGTTGAAGACCTGCACAACCCCGCCGATATGCCCGATCTGACTTATGTCGATCACATCGAAGAGCCGCGCATCAAGGCGACGATCATGGTGCCCGATGAGTATCTGGGCGATGTGCTCAAGCTCTGTCAGGACCGCCGCGGCATCCAGTTGGACCTGACCTATGCAGGGACCCGCGCGATGGTTGTCTATGACCTCCCGCTCAACGAAGTTGTGTTCGATTTCTATGATAGGCTCAAATCTATTACCAAAGGGTATGCGTCCTTTGATTATCAGTTCACGGAGTATCGTGAAGACAATCTGGTGAAGATGCAGGTGCTTGTGAATGACGAGCCTGTGGATGCGCTGTCCATGATGGTGCACCGCGACCGCGCGGAGAGCCGTGGCCGTGTCATGTGCGAGAAGCTCAAGGAGCTGATTCCCCGCCATATGTTCAAGATCCCGATTCAGGCGGCGATTGGTGGCAAGGTGATCGCGCGCGAGACCCTCTCGGCCCTGCGCAAGGACGTGACGGCCAAATGTTACGGTGGTGACGCGACGCGCAAGAAGAAGCTTCTGGAAAAGCAGAAGGCAGGTAAAAAGAAGATGCGCCAGTTCGGGAAGGTCGAAATCCCGCAGGAAGCCTTTATCAAGGCGCTGAAGATGGACAATTGACGCGTTGCGCGAAAACCCTGTGCGATTGGTTTTCTAAGAGGCCGCCCTTCGGGGCGGTTTTTTCTTGTCTGCTTGTGCATTTTGGGCGTTTGGAAGGGTCGGTTTCGCCATCATTTCCCGCTCTGCGTGTCCGCTTTGAAAAGTTTTTTCGCAGGCCTGATGTTTTTTCGCGATTCCGTGCTTGACGAGGGCACGCCCCGGCCATAGAACGCCCCTCACGTTCAGGACACGGTCCTGTTCGGGCAGTGAGCGGTTGTAGCTCAGATGGTTAGAGTGCCGGCCTGTCACGCCGGAGGTCGCGGGTTCGAGCCCCGTCAACCGCGCCACCACTGCCCAAGATTAGCGCCACTTAGGCGCCGCCTGAAAGGGCACAGCGCGGTTGTAGCTCAGCTGGTTAGAGTGCCGGCCTGTCACGCCGGAGGTCGCGGGTTCGAGCCCCGTCAACCGCGCCACTTTTCTTCCTCTCGACTTTCCTCCTTAGTGACACTCTCTGTGACATTCGAAAACGTGAACATCGCCAAGGGTGGATCACGCTTGCTATCTTGCGGTGTTTTGACACAGCTTGCGTCATGACACATTTGACCCTGCGCACCTTTGCGCTGCTCCTCCTCACGCTTGTCGCCTTTGCGGGCAATTCGGTGCTGACCCGTGCGGCGCTTGTTGATCCGGCAAATGGGGCGACCTCCTTTGCGGCGGTGCGGCTTTTGTCCGGTGCCTTGATGCTGGGTTTGATCGGCGGATTTGCCCGCCACAGCGTCACGCCGAGGCTTCGTGACCTCCCGGCCGTTCTGGCGCTCTTCCTCTATGTGCTGGGCTTCTCACTGGCCTATCGCGCCATGTCGGCGGCGACCGGTGCGCTCATTCTCTTTGCCTTTGTGCAGATCACCATGCTTGTCGTCGCATTGCGGCGCGGGGTGCGCCTGTCCGGCTTCGGCTGGCTCGGGCTGGCGCTGGCCTTGGGTGGGCTGGTGTGGCTCCTGTCACCGGGCCTGTCCTCGCCCCCGTTGGTCGCGGCCCTGCTGATGTCCGGTGCGGGTGTGGCTTGGGGGGCTTACAGCATCTTGGGGCAGGGCGGCGGCGACCCTGTCGGGCGCAGCATCCGCAATTTCATCGGAGCCGTGCCCTTGGCGCTTGTCTTGCTGCTTGTCGTGCCTGTGAGCCTCACAGCCTCCGGCTGGGCGCTCTCGGTGGCTTCGGGGGCCTTGGCCTCTGCCTTGGGCTATGTGCTGTGGTATCGCGTGTTGCCGTGGATTCCCGTGCCCTTGGCGGCCAGCGCCCAGCTTTCGGTGCCGGTGATTACGGCGCTGGGCGGGGCGCTGCTGCTTTCGGAGCCGATCTCCCTGCAACTGGTCGGTGCTTGCGCGCTCGTCCTGACGGGGATTGCCCTCTCGGCACGCAAATAGAGCGCCTGCGTCAGTCGATTCGGTAAGGCAGGGTGCCGCGGCTGTTCGGGTCGATGGTCAGGCGGCGTTCCAGCGGCGGGATCGAGCGCTGGTGACAGTCGCGACGTTCGCAAATCCGGCAGGAAATCCCGATCGGCTCGAAAGCGGCAGGTTTGGTCACGTCAAGGTCGTCTGCATAGACCATCTCCGAGGCATGTGTGACCTCGCAGCCCAGCCCGATGGCGTAGCGGCGCACGGGCGCGTGGAAGGACCCGCCGGGTTTGGACACATCGCGGGCAATCGAGAGGTAGCGTACCCCGTCCGGCGTCTCGGCCAGCTGGCGCAGGAAATGTCCGGGGCGCTCGAACGCCTGATGCACATTCCAGAGCGGGCAGGCCCCGCCGTAGCGTGCGAATTGCAGCCGCGTGGCGGAGTGGCGTTTGGTGATCGTGCCGGCCTGATCGACGCGGACGAAATAGAAGGGAATTCCCTTCGCGCCGGGACGCTGGAGCGTGGACAGACGGTGCGCGACCTGTTCGACCGACGCGCCGAAGCGTTCGGCCAGCATCTCCAGATCATGTCGGGTCTCCTGCGCGGCTTCCAGAAAGGCGCCGTAAGGCATCAGTGCGGCACCGGCGAAATAGTTCGCCATGCCGATCCGTGCAATCTCGCGGGCCTCTTCGCTCTGGAACCGCGCCAGGTCGAGCGTGGCGTCCAGAAGTTTGCTTTGCGTGGTCAGGGCCAGCTGGTGCAAAATCTGGAAGCGGCGCGTGGCGCTGGAAGCGCGTGAGGAGATGGTCAACACGCCCGCTCTGGCGTCGAAGCGGCGCAACTCCTTGTCGCCGGCGCGCAGGGTGATGCCCTTTTGCTCCAGTGTCTCGATGGCGGCACGCACGACATCGCGGGCCTCGCCGTGGGGGCGGGCGAAATTCTCGGCGGCGCGGTCCACAGCGTCGATGTAATTGTCGCAATAGTGGAAGAAGTCGCGCACCTCTTCCCAAGGGCTGGGACGTGCCGGACTGTTCTCGCGGTCAAGTGCCTCGTCCATCGAGGCCAGCCGCTCCGTGGTCTGGCGATAGGCGCGGTGCAGTTCGAGGAAAGCGCGAGCCAGTGCGGGGGCATTGGAGGCGGCAAGGCGCAGATCGGCCAGCGGCGGCGGGCCATCGGCAAAGACCGGATCGGCCAGCGCCTCGCGCATATCTGTCACCATGCGTTCGGCGTCACCGGAGCTCAACTCCGTGACATCAAAGCCGAATTCCTGCGCCAGTGCGAGCACAACGCCGGTGGAGACCGGACGGTTGTTGTTCTCCATCTGGTTGAGATAGGGCAGCGACACCCCGAGCTTTTCCGCGAACATACGCTGCGTCAGGCCGAGCCGCGTGCGGGTCTCGCGCAATTTTGCTCCGGCATAGAGTTTTTGCTGGGCCATTTGTCCTCGCTTTTGCGGATATTCGGGCATGTTTCGCCCTTTGCAAAGTGGAATTTGCCACTGCAAACCCTGTCTTGCAAGGGGGGTGTTGCCGCTAAATCCTGTGAAAGCGGTCTAGCCGATGCCCAGAGCGCGTTCGCGGTGGACGACCCAAAGCGCCGCGAGGATGGAGGAGAACGAGGCGCAGAGCATGATCACCATAAGCGGCATGGCCCCACCGTCTTCGGTCAGCACGGAGCCAGCAAAAGCCGACAGAACCGCGCCGCCGCCGATATACATCGCGCCGCCCAGACCGGCGGCTGTGCCCGCGAGATGGGGGCGCACGGAGAGGGAACCTGCGATGGAGTTGGGAAGCTGCATCCCGTTGCCAAGGCCCAGCAGTGTGATGAAGGCGAAAAAGCTTTCGGCTGTGGCGCGTTCGAGCAGGAACAGGCACAGCGAGGCCAGCACGCCCGCAGAGCAGACCGCAGCCCCGATGAGGATCATGGCGTTCATACCCAGCCGCGCCGAGAATTTCCCCGCCAGAAAATTGCCGAAGAAATAGCCGACGGCGGGGGCGGCCATATAGAGGCCCAAGCGGTCTTCGGTCAGGCCAAAGACATGGGAGCCCAGAAACGGCGCGCCGCCGAGAAAGGCAAAATAGGCGCCGGAGGCGGTGGCGGCGGAAATGGCATAGCCCAGAAACCGCTGCGAGCGCATGAGTTCGGGAAACCCGCGCAGGGCGTCACGCATGGAGCCTTGCGATTTGGGGGCGGTTTCTCCGGCGTCGAAATAGACGATGACGAGCAGGACAAGGCCCACGGCGAACAAAAGCCAGAAACTGCTCTGCCAGCCGAACAGCGTGGTGAGATAGCCGCCGACCGTGGGGGCCACCATCGGAACCAGAGACATGCCCATGGTGACATAGGCAATCATCTGTGCGGCTTCCTCGCCCGGCACCATGTCACGCACGATGGCACGGGACAGCACCATTGCGGTGACGATCCCCGCCTGTGCGGCGCGCATCAACAGGAAAATCTGCGCTGAAGGCGCAAAGATCGCGCCAAGGGTTGCGGCAAGGAAGATCAGGATGCCGCCGATCAGGACGGGGCGGCGACCGTACCGGTCGGAGAGCGGGCCGATGGCCAGTTGCATCGTGGCATTGACCGCCAGAAAAATCGCAATCGAAAGCTGCATTACGCTATACTTGGTGCCGAAATATTCGGTCATCTCCGGCAGCGCGGGCAGGAACACGTTCATGCTCATGGCGGATGTGCCCGCCATAAGCACGAGTGTCGCGATATGCGGCGGGGTGGTTCTGTCAAGAAAGCGTGAGATCGGTTTTTGAGCCATTACGCCAAGATACGCAGCCGCGCGGCTCTGTCCATGCGCAATCTGGCAGAGCGCGGCCTTGTTTTTGCACAGCCTGCCGGAAGGGCGGGTGCGTGGGTGGCACAGGGACGGGATTTCGGGGTGTTGAACGGCGGCAATATGTTTGCAATTTTGCGTTATTCAGCATCTTGGGTTTGCAGCTTTTGCAAATCTGCCAGACTCCGCTATGAAATATTATTGCGAGCACCTATGGTGCCAGAGAAATGACGAGGAGGCCTATCCGTGAAAGACATCATCCAAGAACTTCACGATCGCCGCGATGACGCCCGTTTGGGAGGCGGTCAGCGTCGCATCGACAGCCAGCATGCCAAAGGCAAGCTGACCGCGCGCGAACGGATCGAACTGTTGCTGGACGAAGACAGCTTTGAAGAGTTCGACATGTTCAAAACCCATCGCTGCACCGACTTCGGTATGGAGCAGAGCAAACCCTATGGCGATGGTGTCATCACCGGTTGGGGGACGATCAACGGGCGGATGGTCTATGTCTTTTCGCAGGATTTTACGGTCTTTGGCGGGTCTCTGTCGGAAACCCACGCCGAGAAAATCTGCAAGATCATGGATATGGCGGTGCAAAACGGCGCACCTGTGATCGGGCTCAATGACTCGGGCGGTGCGCGGATTCAGGAAGGGGTGGCCTCGCTGGCAGGCTATGCCGAAGTGTTCCAGCGCAATATCATGGCCTCCGGTGTGGTGCCGCAGATCTCCGTGATTATGGGGCCATGCGCGGGGGGTGCTGTGTATTCTCCGGCGATGACCGACTTTATCTTTATGGTCAAAGATACCTCCTATATGTTCGTGACCGGCCCCGATGTGGTGAAAACCGTCACCAACGAGGTTGTCACCGCCGAAGAACTGGGCGGGGCGTCGACCCATACGAAAAAATCTTCTGTCGCGGACGGGGCGTTTGAAAACGATGTTGAGGCGCTCACCGAAGTGCGCCGTCTGGTCGATTTCCTGCCGCTCAACAACCGCGAAAAGGCACCTGTGCGCCCGTTCTTTGATGAGCCGAACCGGATCGAGCCCTCTTTGGACACGATCATTCCGGATAACGCGCACACGCCTTATGATATGAAGGAAGTGATCCACAAGATCGCGGATGAGGGCGATTTCTACGAAATTCAGGAAGAGCACGCCAAAAACATCATCACCGGCTTTATCCGCCTCGAAGGCCAGACGGTCGGCGTGGTGGCGAACCAGCCGATGGTGCTGGCGGGCTGTCTCGACATTGATAGTTCGAAAAAAGCCGCGCGGTTCGTGCGCTTCTGCGATGCCTTTGAAATTCCCGTTCTGACGCTGGTCGATGTGCCGGGTTTTCTGCCGGGGACATCTCAAGAATACGGCGGCGTGATCAAACATGGTGCGAAGCTCCTGTTTGCCTATGGCGAAGCCACCGTGCCGAAAGTGACTGTGATCACCCGCAAAGCCTATGGCGGGGCCTATGACGTGATGGCGTCCAAGCACCTGCGCGGGGATTTTAACTACGCATGGCCGACCGCAGAGATCGCGGTGATGGGGGCCAAAGGGGCAACCGAGATCATCCACCGTGCCGATCTTGGCGATGCGGAGAAGATTGCAGCGCATACGCAGAACTATGAAGACCGGTTCGCCAACCCCTTCGTGGCTGCTGAACGGGGCTTTATCGATGAGGTGATCCAGCCGCGTTCGACCCGCAAACGGGTGGCACGGGCCTTTGCGAGCTTGCGCAACAAGAAGCTCGAAAATCCCTGGAAAAAACACGACAATATCCCGCTGTAAGGCGGGGTGTCGGATCCCCTATGGGCCAAGCTCGCTGGCATATTTTCACAGAAGACGGTGCGCTTACACTGGCGCGCCGGATGCCCGCACGGTTCGACGTTGCGGTGACGACCGTGATCGAAGGCGGGGCTGGCCTGCGCAAGGCGCGTGTGGCGCATCAGGTGCGTCAGGACATGTGGCGTGCGCTTCAGAACCTGCGCGGCTTTGCGCCCGTGGTGCGGGTACGCCGTTCGGGGGACGACCTTGAGATTACCGCTGGCGGCGCGGTCGCCGGACGGTTCCCGAAAGCAGAGACAGAGGCACGTATCCGTGCCGTGCTCGACAATGAACACCACCGCGCCCGTTGGGGCCGATATGCAAAGGAGGCCAAGAGATGATCGCACGACTGTCCGCGTTGACCATGCTGGCCTCGGTTATGGCTGTTTCGGCGGCCGCAGACCTGTCGCCTGTTGAGGCGCAGGATTTGACCCCGCCCTCGGGGCAGCCGGTGGAGTTTTATGAGACGATCATGGATCAGCCCGCGATGGGGCTGACCGAGCGGTTCCGGTTCCTTGCGCCGCAATTGTCACACTATCTCGACCGTTTGAGCTATGAGGAGCTGGAGGCCGATCTGTCCTATCTGTGCGACAGCTATGCCTTGCCGCGCCTGAGCACGCCGGAGCCTGCGATGATCGTGATTTCCCTGACCGAAGCCCCCGTGGAATTCGGCGCGCCCGCGCCAGATATGGCGCAGGTTTTCGAGGCCTATCACCCTGCGGACGGGTCTTGTGAATGGGAGGCGTTCTGATCATGGCCCCGAAGTTCCATATGTTCTCCAGCGGCCCGCGCCCCGTCGCTCCGTTTTCTCATGCGGTCGAGGACGACGGCTGGGTGATCCTGACCGGCCAGATGCCGACCGATCCCGAGGCGCCGGACGCCCCTCTGCCGGAGGGGATCGAGGCGCAAACCCGTCGCGTGATGGACAATCTTTTACTGATTTTGGGCGAATTGGGCCTCGGCGCAGAGCATATTATGCAGTGCCGGTGCTTTTTGACCGCGTTTGAACGCGACTATGCCCTGTTCAACGAGACTTACAAAAGCTACTTCCCCGCAGACAGGCTACCGGCACGCACCACAGTGGGCGTGACCGCTTTGGCCGTTGGCGCTCTGGTCGAGATCGACCTGATCGCCCGTAGACCTGACCCAGAGACGTGAGAGGGAAGACAGCTGATGGCACGCGATTACATGCTCAAACACAAGGGGTTTCCGGGACGTTTGCCCGGCTCCGACTATCAATTCACCATCCGGCGCGCGAACCCCAAAGGGGTGACGCCGATCAAGGCGCTGGAACGCTACAAGGATCGTAAACCGGCGGACAAACGCGCCGATGCGGGGTTCATGAAGGCCTTGTGGGAGTATTTCGGCGAAGAGGAATTTGAACGCGGCAATCTGGACGCGGGGCGGTTGTCCTGGCTGTTCGGGCGCGAGGTTGTGCCGGCTGATCCGGATGATTTCGATCCGGCCTCCTATGAGGCCCTCCTGAAGATCGACGCGCGCCGTGCGATGGCCTCTTTCCCCGAAATTTTCGCGGAAGATGCCCCTGAGGACATGCCTGATTGGGACGAAATGTGGAACGGAGAGAACGAGGAGTGATGCGCGGGTTTTTGCTTGGCACAATGGCGTTTGCGCGAACTGCTGCCAGTTTTGGCGGGCAGGGCGGCGGCGCTCTTGTGCAGATGCAGGCAAAATCCCATCCTCAATTCATGGCAAAGACGTCCAGCAACGTCGGAGCCTGTTCTGAAAACCGTTACCCTTCCCCTCTGGCGAGGTCTGTGCTTCCCCCGCACGGCCCTCGCCACTCTTTCTCCGGTCGGGGCGGTTTGCCGTTTTCGGCCTCCGGTGCTGGGCGTTGTTTCGCCGAGGCACTCCGTGTTGGCGAATTGTTCTTTGCTCAGGCGCTTGACTGGGCTAGAATCCACTCAGTCATAACCACATCAAGAGCAGAAAAATGCGCAAATCCATTCTTATTCTCGGCCTCGTCTCTTCCGCTGTCCTCGCGGGCTGTATGTCCACAGACGGTGAACGTGCCCTCGCAGGTGCCGCAGCAGGTGCAGTTGTCGCCGATGCGACCGACAACAACGCGCTCACAGGCGCGGCTATCGGTGCGCTCGCGGGCACCTATTGCGACGACGCAGGTATTTGTAACTGATCACTATGCTTTGATCGGCGCGCAGGCGCGTCGGTTCGAGACCATACAAAAACGCTTCCCGGGCCAGCCCGCCCGGGGGGCTTTTTTTATGCTTGAAACGTTTTCGAAAGCCGCTGGCAGACAGCGGGCTGTGAAAGCGTCCACGACGATTGAGCGTTGTATGCGTTTCCGGTTCAAGTCGTGTTTCAACATGGACGGGAAACGCTTTGAAACCACTGGCCTGATCCGGGGATGGCCCGCCAAGACGCGGTCCCGGTTGTGGCAGCTTTAGGAAAGGGAGAGGGACGGGAGATGTTCGACAAGATTTTGATTGCGAACCGTGGCGAGATTGCCTGCCGGGTGATGAAAACCGCCAAGAAAATGGGGATCAAGACGGTCGCCATTTATTCCGACGCGGACAAGAACGCGCTGCATGTTGAGATGGCGGACGAAGCCGTGCATATCGGTCCGTCGCCAGCCAACCAGTCCTATATTGTCATCGACAAGGTGATGGACGCGATCCGGCAGACCGGCGCGCAGGCGGTGCATCCGGGTTACGGGTTCCTCTCCGAGAACTCCAAATTCGCCGAAGCGCTCGCCGCCGAAGGTGTTGCTTTTGTCGGCCCGCCCACGGGCGCGATCGAGGCGATGGGCGACAAGATCACCTCCAAGAAACTGGCGCAAGAGGCCGGTGTCTCCACCGTTCCGGGGTATATGGGGCTGATCGAGGATGCGGATGAGGCCGTGAAGATTTCCAATGAAATCGGCTATCCGGTGATGATCAAGGCCTCCGCCGGTGGTGGTGGTAAGGGGATGCGGATTGCGTGGAATGACGAAGAGGCCCGCGAAGGGTTCCAGTCGTCCAAGAACGAGGCCGCAAGCTCCTTTGGCGACGACCGGATTTTCATCGAGAAATTCGTGACCCAGCCGCGCCACATCGAAATTCAGGTTCTGTGCGACTCTCACGGCAACGGCATCTACCTCAACGAGCGGGAATGTTCGATCCAACGCCGCAACCAGAAGGTCATCGAAGAGGCGCCGAGCCCTTTCCTTGACGAAGCCACCCGCAAGGCGATGGGCGAGCAGGCCGTGGCACTGGCCAAGGCGGTGGACTACAGCTCTGCGGGCACGGTGGAGTTCATCGTGGACGGGGACCGCAACTTCTACTTCCTTGAAATGAACACCCGCCTTCAGGTGGAACACCCTGTCACGGAGATGATCACCGGCATTGATCTGGTCGAACAGATGATCCGCATCGCCAATGGTGAGCCGCTTACGATCACGCAGGATGATGTGAAAATCAACGGCTGGGCGATGGAAAGCCGCCTCTATGCCGAGGACCCCTATCGCAATTTCCTGCCGTCAATCGGCCGGTTGAGCAAATATCGCCCGCCTGCGGAGATTGTCACCAAAACCAACATGGTGCGCAATGATACCGGTGTGTTCGAGGGCGGCGAAATCTCGATGTATTACGACCCGATGATTGCCAAGCTGTGCACTTGGGGACCGGATCGGGCGACCGCGATTGAAAACATGCGCAATGCGCTCGATGCTTTCGAGGTGGAAGGCATCGGTCACAACCTGCCGTTCCTTTCGGCGGTTTATGATCATCCGAAATTCGTTTCGGGGAACATGACCACCGCCTTTATCGAAGAGGAATATCCCGACGGGTTCCAAGGGGCCACGCTGCCCTATGAGGAACTGGAACGGATCGCGGCGGCGGCTGCGGCCATGTATCGGGTGACGGAAATCCGGCGTGCGCGTATTTCGGGCCGCATGGATAACCACGAACGTATGGTGGGCACGGATTGGGTCGTCCAGATCGGGGAGTATGATTTCCCGCTGACCATCGAAGCCGACAAGAATGGCTCCACCGTGCTGATCAACGACAAGAAACATCGTTGCGAAAGCACATGGGTGCCGGGGCAGACTTTGGCGCTGATCGACATGGAACACGGGACGCTGACGCTCAAGGTTGGCAAAATCCCCGGTGGTTTCCGTATCCGCAACCGTGGCGCGGACCTCAAGGTTTTCGTGCGCACGCCGCGCGCTGCGGAACTGTCGAAACACATGATCGAGAAACTGCCGCCGGACACGTCGAAAATGTTGCTCTGCCCGATGCCGGGTCTGATCGTGAAAGTCGATGTGGAAGAGGGCGACGAGGTGCAGGAAGGTCAGGCACTTTGCACCGTCGAGGCGATGAAAATGGAAAACATCCTGCGCGCAGAACGCAAGGGCGTGGTGTCCAAGATCAACGCCGGTGCGGGCGACAGCCTTGCGGTTGATGAAGTGATTATGGAGTTTGAATAACTCTCATGCAGGCGCGGCGCGCATATCAGACAGGGGCAGGACATGCCCTTGTCTCGGGCGGTGAGGTCATAGCCTCGTCGCCTTGCCTCGCCTGTGTGTCGCACTTGGCTCTGGCCCGTGTCGGGCATTCAGGGTCGCGCAGGGGGCGGACTTACCTGTCCGCCAGCTCCTGCTGCCTGAGCGGGGTCTTGTCAATCGCGCGGGTGATCTCGCGCACGTCCCACGGCACAGGTTTGCGGAACATCACACTCCCGTCCTTGTCCACGATGACAAGGGCAAAGCCGCGAGGCCGCAGCGCCGTGCGGATCGGGGAGCGTGCATCCGGATTTGTGTCGGTGAGCACCACCACATCGCGTTCAAGCAACGGCTCGGGGCGATCTTCCAGAAGGGCGATCTGGTCACTGAAAGACGGGTCCAGCGGGCTGTCGGCAAAGATCACCAGCACGCGCGCGGCCCATTTGAACTCCGACAATTCGGTCTCGCCCGCAGACTGGATCAGCGGCACCGGCTCATGTGGCGCTTCGGCGGCCTCCTGCGCAGAGGCAAAGGATGCGGGTATGAGAAAAAGCGCAGTAAGTGCTGTGGCATAGAGATGTTTCATCGGTCCTCCCGGGGTGTACCTTATATAGGGCGGCGGGACGGCCAAACCAAGGATGATCGCACCCTTTAGGGAGATGCGAGTGAATGACGGAGAGGAGCCGGAGATGACGGACAGGAAAAAGTGGGAAGAACTGGCCACGAAAGAACTCAGGGGCAAGCCGCTTGAGTCGTTGCAGTGGGAGACTTTGGAGGGGATCAAGGTCAAGCCGCTCTATGCCGAAGACGACCTGCAAGACATGGCCCATCTCGGCAATACGCCCGGCACGGCGCCTTTCACCCGTGGCGTGAAAGCGACCATGTATGCGGGCCGTCCCTGGACCATTCGTCAATATGCGGGTTTCTCCACCGCCGAAGAATCCAACGCGTTTTACCGCAAGGCGTTGGATGCCGGTCAGCAGGGGGTCTCCGTGGCCTTCGACCTGGCAACGCACCGTGGCTATGACTCGGATCACCCGCGCGTTGTGGGCGATGTGGGTAAGGCTGGTGTGGCGATTGACTCGGTTGAGGACATGAAAATCCTCTTCGACGGCATCCCGCTCGACAAGGTGTCCGTGTCGATGACCATGAACGGGGCGGTGATCCCGATCCTCGCCAGTTTCATCGTCACGGGTGAAGAGCAGGGCCATGATCGTGCGCTTCTGGCCGGGACCATTCAGAACGACATTCTGAAAGAGTTCATGGTGCGCAACACCTATATCTATCCGCCCGAACCCTCGATGAAGATCATTGCCGATATCATCGAGTTCACCGCCAACGAGATGCCGAAATTCAACTCCATCTCGATTTCCGGCTATCACATGCAGGAAGCGGGCGCGAACCTTGTGCAGGAGCTGGCCTTCACGCTGGCAGACGGGCGCGAATATGTGCGCACCGCGATCAACGCCGGTATGGATGTCGACAAATTCGCCGGGCGCCTATCGTTCTTCTTTGCCATCGGCATGAATTTTTTCATGGAGGCGGCAAAGCTGCGGGCGGCGCGCTATCTGTGGACCCGCGTGATGGAGGAGTTCGAACCCAAGCTCGAAAAATCCAAAATGCTGCGGACCCACTGCCAGACTTCGGGCGTGTCCCTGCAAGAGCAAGACCCTTATAACAACGTGATCCGCACCGCCTACGAGGCCATGTCGGCGGCGCTTGGCGGCACGCAAAGTCTGCACACCAACGCGCTTGACGAGGCCATCGCGCTGCCCACAGAGTTCTCCGCACGCATTGCTCGTAACACCCAGTTGATCTTGCAAGAGGAGACCGGCATCACCAATGTCGTCGATCCGCTGGCGGGGTCTTACTATGTCGAAAGCCTGACCAAGGAACTGGCGGACAAGGCTTGGGCCCTGATGGAAGAGATCGAGGACATGGGCGGCATGACCAAAGCGGTCAATTCCGGCATGCCGAAGCTGCGCATCGAGGAAACAGCGGCCAAACGTCAGGCGCAGATCGACCGTGGCGAAGAGGTGATCGTCGGCGTCAACAAATACCGCAAGGACAACGAAGACCCGATCGATATTCTCGACGTGGACAACGTCGCCGTGCGCAAGAGCCAGATTGCCCGTCTTGAGAAAATCAAAGCCACCCGCGACACCGCGAAGGTCGAAGAGACCCTTGGCGCGTTGGCAGCGGCGGCGAAATCCGGCGAGGGCAACCTCCTCGCATTGGCGGTCGAAGCCGCCCGTGCCCGTGCAACCGTGGGAGAGATTTCAATGGCGATGGAGAAAGCATTCGGGCGGCACCGCGCCGAAGTGAAAACCCTCGCGGGCGTCTATGGGGCGGCCTATGAGGGGGACGAGGGCTTTGCCCAGATCCAGAAGGATGTCGAAACCTTTGCAGAGAAAGAGGGCCGTCGCCCGCGGATGCTTGTGGTCAAGATGGGCCAGGACGGGCACGACCGTGGCGCGAAAGTCATCGCGACCGCCTTTGCCGATATCGGCTTTGACGTGGACGTTGGCCCGCTGTTCCAGACGCCGGAAGAGGCTGCACAGGACGCCATCGACAACGATGTGCATATCGTCGGCATCTCGTCTCAGGCCGCCGGTCACAAGACGCTTGCGCCGAAGCTGATCGAGGCGCTGAAAGAGCAGGGGGCCGAGGACATTATTGTGATCTGTGGCGGCGTGATTCCGCAGCAGGACTACGAATTCCTCTATAACGCAGGGGTAAAGGCGATCTTCGGGCCGGGAACCAATATTCCGGCAGCGGCGCGTCAGATTCTTGATCTGATTTCGACCGAGTAGATTTCACCTCTTACTATACGCAATGAAAAAGGGCCGAGGGAATGATCCTCCGGCCCTTTTGCTGTGTCTCTGGCAGATGTTACTGCGCAGGCTCTTGCACCTCTGCGGCGGTGATCTCTGCGTCTTCCACCTTGTCCTCCTTGTTGTCTTCTTCGGAGGGGGCCATCCGCAGCACGGTGAAGCCGATGATCGCGGAGATCACAGAGCCCGATAGCACGCCGATCCGCACTTCGTTCATGTAGAACGCATCCTCAAAGGACAGTCCGCCGATAAAGAGCGACATGGTGAACCCGATCCCTGCAAGGGCCGAGACGCCATAGATGTGCAGCCATGTGGCCCCGAAAGGCTTTCTGGCGATGCCGAGTTTGACGAGCGCCCATGTCATGCCGAAGACACCGATCTGCTTACCCGCGATCAGGCCCAAAGCGATACCCAGAGGCAACGGGGAGAAGACATCTGCCAGTGTCACGCCGGAGAGCACGACGCCCGCATTGGCAAAGGCGAAGATCGGCACGATCAGGAAGAACACATAGGGCGAGAGGGCATGTTCCAGCGAGTGCAGCGGCGACTTGCCCCATTTGTCCTTGATCGGGATGAAGAAGGCCGTAATCACCCCCGCGAGGGTCGCATGGACACCGGATTTCAGCACCAGAACCCAGAGCACCGCACCCAGAAGAATGATCGGCGCGATCCGGTGGATGCCGGAGCGGTTGAGGTAGAACATGATCGCTAGCGGGATGAGCGCGAGGAAAAGATAATCCAGATGCAGCTCTGCCGTGTAGAAAAACGCGATGATCAGAATGGCGCCCAAATCGTCAAGGATCGCCAGTGTCAGCAAAAAGACCTTGAGCGATGAGGGCACGCGATCTCCCACCAGCGCCAGAATGCCGAGAGCAAAGGCAATGTCGGTGGCCGCAGGAATGGCCCAGCCGCTATGGGTTTCGGGCGAGGAAATGTTGAGCGCGAAATAGATGAGGGCGGGCATCAACATCCCGCCGACGGCCGCCATACCCGGCAAGACCACGTCTCGCGGGTTCTTGAGCTTGCCCTCCATCAATTCGTGTTTGAGTTCCAGCCCCACCAGCAGGAAAAACACCGCCATCAATCCGTCATTGATCCAGAGTATCAAAGGTTTGGAGAGGCCGTTTTCACCAAGCTGCACGGTGAAATAGGATGAAAGGGCACCGTCATAATAGGGGTGAAGCGAGGAGTTGGCCACGATCATGGCCGCGACAGCTGCGACCATGAGCACGATGCCGCCGGAAATCTCACTGTCGAAAAACTGTTCCAATTTGCGGAGGAGCATTGTCTTTTTCTGTTCTTTCCTGAAAGTTCATTTAAAAGTGCGCCATATAAAGATGGGGTCGATCTCCAAGGTTTCAATAAGGACACGATGAATGACCTATCAGATTGATCATTTGGTGATTTCCGCCGGTGATCTTGAACAGGGACGTGACTGGGCGGAAACGCTTTTGGGCGTCGAATTCGGCCCGCGCGGGGAGCATCAGGACATGGGGACGGAAAACCGTCTCGTGGCGATGACGCGACCGGACGGGGAAAAAGCCTATCTCGAAGTGATCGCCCCCGATCCGAAGGCGCAAAGGTCGGATTTTCCGCGATGGTTCGATCTGGACAACTTTGGTGGCCCGCCGAAACTGACGAACTGGGTCGTGTCCTGTCCCGATCTGGAAGAGGCATGGGAACTGGCCCCCGCTAATGTGGGCCGGATCATGTCGTTTCAGAGGGGCGATTATGCATGGCGGATGATCGTGCCGGAAACCGGTGTCCTGCCTTTTGACAACTGCTTTCCCGCGTTGATCGAGTGGCACTCGGCGCACCCAGTGCCCAAGCTGCCCGATCCGGGGCTGAGGTTCCGCAGGCTCAAGATTGCCCACCCTGATGCCGACGGGCTGCGTGCGGCGCTTGCACCTTTTGTCTCGGCTATGGAAAATGTTCGAATCGTACAAGCTAAGACACCGGCACTGACCGCTGAAATCGGAACTGACTCCGGGGAGATATGGATCGCATGACAGAGAAACCTTTCCTACGCGAGGCCGTGGCCACAGATGCCGCAGCCCTCAAAGCCATTATGGCCCCTGTGATCGTAGGCTCGACAGCCTCGTTTTCCTCAGAAGAGCGCGACGAGCCCGCATGGGCGGCAATGGTCGAAGACCGTCTGGTGCGAGGCCGCGCGTTCTATGTCGCCGAGCTTGCCGGCGAGGTGGTGGGCTATGCCACCTATGACCAGTTCCGTCCCGGCAACAACGGTTACCGCTTCACCATGGAACATTCGGTCTACCTCAAGGACACGGCCCAAGGCTACGGGCTTGGCCGGACGTTGATGCTCACGGTCGAACAACATGCGCGCGAGGCGGGGCATCACTCGATGATCGCTGCGGTGGATGCCGACAATGCGGGCTCTATCGCCTTTCACAAGGCTCTGGGCTATGAAGAGGCGGGGCGCATTCCGCAGGCGGGTTTCAAATTCGACCGCTGGCTGGACGTGTTGTTTTTGCAGAAATTCCTGTGAGTTCACGGATTTGTCGCGGGACTTGAGCGGGCGCAAAGTGTAAGCTCGGCTCATGTCGATTTGGTCTAAAATATTAGAAGCGCTCAAGGCGCTCAGAGCAGGGGAAAGCCTGTCAAAAGTGTTCGAGCAGTTTCGCTCGGACCCTGAACGGCGCGTGGGCTTTGCCATCGCTGTGATTGCGTTGGGGGCGAAAATGGCCAAAGCCGACGGGCTTGTGACCCGCGCAGAGGTCACGGCCTTTCGCGAGGTGTTTCACATCGCGCCCGAGGACGAGGCCGCCGCTGCCCGCGTTTTTAACCTTGCACGTCAGGACGTTGCGGGTTTTGAGGACTACGCCAAAAGCGTGAAAAAGATGTATGGCACGGATTGTCAGCCGCTTATGGATATCATGGACGGGCTGTTCCATATCGCGATGGCCGACGGGACGTATCACCCCGGAGAGGATGCGTTCCTGACCCGTGTGGCCGAGATTTTCGATGTGAACGAACGTGCTTTTCGGGCGATGCGGGCGCGCTACGTGCCCGATGCGCAGCGTGATCCCTATGATGTTCTGGGCGTGGATCCCACCGCGCCCTTGGCGGAGATCAAATCGGCCTATCATGCTTTGGTGCGCGAAACCCATCCCGACCGGATGATCGCCCGCGGCGTGCCGGAGGAGGCGATCCGGCTTGCGTCCGACCGGATGGTGGAGATCAACGCGGCGTGGGAAGAAATCACCGGAGATCGCGCGGCGTGATCCGGATTGCGACCTATAATGTCGAGTGGTTCGACAGCCTGTTCGACACCCAAGGCCGCCCGCTGGCCGATGACCGATGGTCTGCCCGCCACAATGTCACCCGCGAGATGCAGCTTGATGCGCTCGGCATCGTGTTCAACGCGCTGGATGCCGATGCGATCATGGTGATCGAGGCGCCGGACACCAGCCGCAAGCGCGACACCGTGCGCGCGTTGGAGCAATTTGCGGATTGGGCCGGATTACGGGCGATGGCTGTGGAGATGGGATATGTCAACGAGACGCAACAGGAAATTGCGCTCATGTATGACCCGCTCGTGCTGCGTGCGCAGCATGATCCCATGGGGACGGTTGCCGGTTTGGCAGAAGAGGGCGAACCGCCCGCGTTCAACTCCGTGTATCGGCTGGACCTCGACACGGATCGCGACCGCGAGAAAGTCCGGTTCTCCAAGCCGCCTCTGGAACTGGCGATGGAGCTTCGCGAGACGGGCTTTGCCTTTCGCATGATCGGGGTGCATGTGAAGTCGAAAGCGCCTCACGGTGCACGCAACCGCGATGATGTGATCCGCATTTCTATCGAGAACCGGCGCAAGCAACTGGCGCAATGTATTTGGTTGCGCGAGCGTGTGGAGCAACATTTGCACGCGGGTGAGCCGTTGATCGTACTGGGCGATTTCAACGACGGGCCGGGGCTTGATGAATATGAAAAGCTGTTCGGGCGGTCTGGCGTCGAAATCGTCATGGGGCGCGAAGATCCGGATGTGCCACCCGAAATGCGGCTCTGTGACCCTCATGCGACCGAAGCTCTATCGCGACGCGGCAATCAGGGCCTTACCTCGGCGCGGTTTTATATCGAACAGGAAAAGCGCTATCTCTCGGCGCTTCTGGATTATGTGATGGTGTCACAGTGCCTGACGCCAAACGCCAAATGGCGCATCTGGCATCCTTTTGATGATCCGGTCTGTTTCAGCACGCCGGAATTGCAACGCGCGCTCATTACGGCCTCGGACCACTTTCCTGTGACGGTCGATCTGGACCTGCCTGCGAAAGGGGAGGGGTGATATTTCCATCCACAGCGCGTATATGTGGGGCATGAAACATCTTGCTCTGATCCCCGTGCTGTTCTGTGCGGCCCCTCTTTGGGCGGAGGCCGCGCCGGAAATCTCACCTGACACCGCACCGCCGGAGGCGGAAGACGGCTGGTCCTTGCTGCGCGAAGGATCAAGGCTGTTGCTGGAGCAGTTGTTCGATGAGTTGGCCCCCGCGCTCGAAGACCTTGAGGGGTTTGTGGGCGACCTGAATGCCTATGAGGCGCCGGTGATCCTGCCCAATGGTGACATCCTGATCCGTCGCAAGCCCGAGCCGCCGCAAGAGGCCACGCCTGATGCGCCGGACGGGGCGATTGATTTGTAGCGATTAACCTTTGAGGTGGCGCACTTCGGTTTTCGCGCCGAGACTGTTGGCCAAGGACTGGAACCGTGCCTTCGTAACTTCGCCGAACAGGTCTTCGGCTTCGGGGCGTAGTGTCAGAACGAGTTCTTTTTTCTTCGGATAATAGGTCAGTTTCGCCATATTCGTCGGCACATCCACGGCAAACATCGCGCCGAACCGCATGGCCTTGCCCAGAACTTCGGCGTCGCGGATTTCCTTGTCCGACAGCATGTCGATCAGGTCGGCAAACGGCGTGTTGTCGCGGGAATTCTTGTATCGATGCAAAAGCGCAAGGCCGAGGAAAATCCGCTCTTTATGGTTCAGTCCGCCCAGATTGGCTCGCGTGGCATTGTCGAAACAGACCTCAGCGCGGTAGTCGGGATGGGCCCGCCATGTTACGTCATGCAGAAGACAGGCCGCACGGATGAGCCGCATTTTTTCATATTGGCGCGCGCGGAACATCGGCTCAATAAAGGCATGCAACTGTTTGCCAAATCCCGGAATGCGCGCGTCTTTCATTTCCGAGAAGCGGCAGGCCTCGATCAACGGGTCTCTCTCGCGCACCGATTGCGGCATTTGCTCATACAAAAGCCCCTCTCGGATGCCATAGGAAGAGACGCAAATCTCTTTCGGATGAAAGGTGCGCACCAGTTGGCGCAGCACTTCGGAGGCAATCGGGACCAGCGCCATGCGTGTCGAGGATGTCCCCGTTTTAGCCCGCAGTTTTCCCATGTCGCTATTGCGAATGAACTTGATCGTATCGGTGACGGACCGGCTCGACATCCGGTATTCATGCAGCACGTGCAGGGGATAGTTGCGCCGCTCCATGTCGATCCGCGCAATCGCCCGCCATGAGCCGCCGACAAGGTAAATGCGCGGGTGATCCGTGCCCATGGTCTCGGCGAGATCTTTCATGATCGGCGCGATATGGTCCTTGAGCCCCTTGCGCCCGCCTTTCAGACCCTGAAGTTTCAGCGGCCCCAAGGGGGAGGTGACGCGTTTGCCCACTTCGCCGTGCGAGACGACCGCCAGTTCCATCGAAGACCCGCCAATATCGCAGACAAGCCCGTTCGCCTCCGGCCAGCCAAGCAAAACCCCCTGCGCCGACAGCCGCGCTTCTTCTTCGCCGTCAATCACCCAAAGGCTGAGGCCAGTCTCCCGTTCGATTTCTTCGCGAAATGCCGGCCCATCCTGAGCTTCGCGCACCGCCGCAGTTGCCACAGCGGTCAGGGGTGGGATGCCCATGCCCTGTGCCAGTTTCTGAAACCGCCGGATCGCAGAGAGGGCGCGTTTTTTGCCCTCGGGGTTGAGCCGTCCGGTTTCCCGCAGCCCCGCGCCCAGCCCGCACATGATCTTTTCGTTGTAGAAATAAGCCGGGCTGCGTGCCGCGCCATCAAAGACGACGAGCCGGACAGAGTTCGATCCCACATCGACCACACCCACACGGGACAAGGCGCGGGCCTCCTCGTCGAGAAACAGCGGGCGGCCGAACACGCCCCAATCCGGTTGTCCCGTCGCGGTTTGCGCAAGTTCGGTCATGTCGATGTTCTTCCCTTAGAGCGTTTGCTGCTGAAGCTGTTTCGGGTTTGACGAAAACCCACTCCAAACTGCATGGCTGTCGCTATCTTTCTCACAAGTGAGCGCCTCACAGTTTCGAGAAACGCTTCGGGTTCGGGGCGACAGTGCCAAATGGCTCTGGCTTCGTCAATTGCACGGAACGCTATGTGTTAAGATGGGGTTTCTTTGCCTCAGTCTTCCAGCGGGAACAGGCCCTGGGCAAGGCTGCGGGAAATCGGTTTGCCGGCGCGCAGGGCTTCGCGGTCAAGTGCTTCGACGAGGTCGCGCGCGGAGGCGGCGGAGCGCTCCATGCGTTTGACGAGCCACGGAATAAGGGCGACGGGGACTTTGATCTGGCGGTCTTCGAATTGTTTGACGAGCATGGCAGTGAGCAGCATGTCGTCAGGCGGGTCGATGCGGGTCACGGTCGTGCCCTGCATGCGGGATGCCAGATCGGGCAGGGTCAGAGACCAGTGATTGGGCGGTGTTTCGGCGGTGATCAGAAGGCGACCGCCCTCGGCAAGGGTGAGGTTGTGCAAATGGAATAATGCGTTTTCCGCCTCGCGGGGATTGGCGAGCTCAGGCAGGCGGTCGACATCTTCGACGACGACAAACCGGCGCGCGGCCAGTTCCGGAATATTTGCCGATATGAGGTCTGCTGCGGGCAGGATTGCTGCGTCGTGTTCGGCGGCAAACACATGCGCCATATGCGTTTTTCCCGACCCCGAAGGACCGACGAGCACCAGCTTTCCGGAGGGCCATGTGTCGACTGCATCAAGCGTTGCCAGCGCTACGGCATTTGAGGGCGAGACGAAAAAAGCGTCACGCCCCAGCACTTGGCGGGTGGGAAGGTCAAGGATGAGCTGTTCGGACATAGGTCAGCTTTCAGGGGTGTCCTGTGGGTGGGACGTGTCGGCGCTTTGTCCGCGATAGAGGAGGCTGTCGCGATATTGTTCAAGGCCGAACCGGACGAGGACGCCGAGGGCTGCGGTGATCGGGACGGCGACGAGCATGCCGACAAAGCCGAACGTGGAGCCAAAGGCCGACAGCGCAAAGATCAGCCAGACCGGATGCAACCCGATGGAGGAGCCGACAAGATTCGGGGTCAGGATGTTGCCCTCGAAAAACTGACCGATGGCAAAGATACCGACGACGGCTGCGATCCACTGCCATTCGCCCCAGAACTGGAAAAGCGCCAGCCCGATTGACAGGGTGCCCCCTACGATGGCGCCCACATAGGGAATGAAGGTTAACGCACCGGCAATTGCACCTGCCACGAGGCCGAATTTGAGGCCGACGAGCATGAGACCGGCGGCATAAAACGTGCCGAGGATGAGACAGACCGTCCCTTGACCGCGGATGAAGGACGCCAGTGTTCGGTCAATGTCCGAAGACAGGCGGCGAATGACTGGTGCGTGGTCGCGCGGCAGTAATGCATCAATGCGGGCCACCATGCGGTCCCAGTCCATTAACAGGTAGAAGGTGATGACAGGGACGAGCACCAGAAGCATCACGACGTTGAACAGGCTCATGGCGGAGGCAATAGCACCAGAGAGCAATTCGCCGCCTTTGGACTGAATGGTCTCGCCGATTTGTGCGAGTGTCTGGCGAAGCTGGCTGCCTTCATCAAGCAGGACCGGAAACTTTGCCATCAGGAAGGTTTGCAGATTATCGATCAATTCCGGCGCAATATTGACCAGTTCGGTGGCTTGTTTGACCAGAGTCGGAAGGACGAGCAAGGCAATTACAACGAAGAGAATGGCCGCAACAATCGTGATCACAACGGTTGCCGCGATACGGTTCAGGCCCCAACTCTCAAGCCTGTCTGCCACAGGATCAAGCATATAAGCGACAGCCATGCTGAGGACAAAGGGCAGAATGATGTCGCCCAGAAACCACAAAAGCGCAAAGAAGACCGCCGCAGCGATCCCCCAGTATTTCATCTGATCGCGGACCGGTAATGCCATATCGCCCTTTCGCCTTTGCCCCCATATCGCCTGTCACGATATGGGTTTCAAGGGGAAGTGTCGTCTTCTGTGCCAGAAGGGCGGTTTCTCTGTGCCGTTACCCTGCAGCTGAAAAACTCTGGTCGTATCCGTCCTGTTCTTCCGAGGTTTCATGCGGGGTTGTGACAAAGGTCTGAACCATCTCGCTTAATGCGCGCGCGCCCTCGGACAGAAGCTTGTTGGCTGCGGTGGTCTGTTCGAACATGGCCGCATTTTGTTGGGTGACGCTTTCGAGTTCCGAAATCGAGTGGTTCACATTGGAGAGGTTCTGAGACTGGTCGCGTGTGGCTTCTGCGGAGGATTGCAGGCGGCGCGTGATCTTGTCGACAGAGGCTTTAATGCCACTCAATGCATCTCCGGTGCGTTTGACGAGATCGACGCCGTCCTGAACCTGTTGGTTGGAGCGGGCGATAAGTTGATTGATTTCCCGAGCGGCATCCGAGGAGCGTTGCGCCAGAGCGCGCACCTCGGAAGCAACGACAGCGAAACCACGTCCGGCATCTCCGGCGCGGGCGGCCTCAACGCCGGCATTGAGGGCAAGAAGGTTGGTCTGGAACGCGATGTCATCAATCACGGAGGTGATTTTGTTGATCTCATGCGAGCTGTTTTCCAGACCACTCATGGCATCGACGGCCTGTTCCATGATGACAGAGCTGTCTGCGGCTTCTTTGGAGGTGGCCTCCGCAAGCGTTTGCGCGTCGGAGGATTCGGAGGCGACGGAATGAAGCGCCTTTGTCAGATCCTCTACGGCATGGGCAATTTCAGTCAATGTGGCGGCCTGACGTTCTGTTCGGGCGGAAAGGTCATTCGCGGACGTGGAGATTTCGCGCGATTGGGTTTGAATATCGCAGGAATGTTCGCGCACATCATGGATGGCCGCCGCCAACTTTTCTGTGGCGCTGTTGAAACTGTCCTTGAGGCCGACATAGGCAGGGTCGAGGGCCTCGGTGATCCGTGTGCTCAAATCCCCCGATGACAATTGATCGAGATGAAGCTCGAAGACCGTGAGGAGGTGTTGCAACGCCTGATCGTGCTTTTCACGGGCCTGATCGTTTTGTGCCTGAAGCTTTTCGCGCTCCTGTCGGGCAAGTTCGTTTTCATGCAGGGCCTCTTCTGCAGCGCGACCGGCAGCTTCGGCTTGTGCGGAGGATTCGCGGGCCTGTGCCAAAGCTTCTTCAGCGCGTTGTTTCTCCTGCTGCGCGGAGGCCATGGCGGCTTTGGCTTCGTCGGCGGCTTGCAGGGCTTCTTCCGTCTTGCGGGCGGTCAACTCGCTGCCTTGCCAGCGTTTCAGGACCATATAGAAAAGTGCACTGGATTCGAGTATGACGATGACAGCATGGAATGTGGTGCGCTCGATGTTGAACCAGAGATCGGTCGAGGGATAGACGAGCGCGGGCATGGCAAATGTCAGAACAAGGTGGTGCACGGCAATGGTGCCTGCCGAGATGATAAGGGCGCGTAGGCTTGTCATCAGGCTGATCATAGCGAGCACGGCAAAATACAACATGTGACTGTCGATTTGCAGCGGATTTCCGATCAAGGCCGCATTGCATGTAATGGCGGTTCCGACCATGGATTGAGCAGTCAGAATATGTGCCGCCGCGGGTTTCAACCGGGGCGCGATGAGGCCGAGTGCGGCGAAGATGCTGCCCCCTATCACGGCGGTGAAGAGGTCGCCTTGCGCGATGGCAATCATGGCAATCATGGCAAGACTGAAGCCAACATTTGCTTTTGACAGAATGCCTGTGGCTTCGTTTTGAATGGTGGAAAGTTCTTGAGAAGGGTTAGACATTTTCAATTCCGCAAAGCTGAGCAATTTTTGAACCATCAAGGACGAACCATACGCCCGCGTGGGAGAGTGCGATAAGGTCGGCCTCCGATCGCGTGTCGACCAAAGTGCCGAAGGGGGCACGAAGCGGGCCGATCCGCGTGAGGCCGACCCGCGCCAGCATTTGATCCGCATCTTCCCATGGTGGAATGATTGCGAGTGTCGGGGTTTCGCCACGGACAGGGCCGCTGAGCACTGTGACGAGTGTCAGACCAAAGGCGAGGACCGTCGCTATGACAGAAAATATATGCTGCATTCGGATGTCGACCTTGCGTTGGTGTGGCTTGTGATGGCTCCTTCCTAGCGATAATTCCTTTAAGTTCGCTTAATCGGCCGAAGAAGTTGCAGATCAGGGGCGGGTTCTCTTGTCTGACCCACAGGGATCGCTTAGACCGATGCAAACACTGATCATTCGAGGGCTTCCCGCATGCGTTTGTCGCGTTATTTTCTTCCGGTTTTGAAAGAGACCCCGTCCGAGGCACAGATCGCGTCGCACCGTCTGATGCTACGGGCCGGGATGATCCGCCAGCAGGCTGCGGGGATCTACTCGTGGTTGCCGCTGGGCTATAAAGTTCTCAAGAATATCGAGAATATCGTTCACGAGGAACAACAGCGCGCAGGGCATATCCCGCTTTTGATGCCGACGCTGCAATCGGCCGATCTCTGGCGCGAAAGCGGGCGGTATGACGATTATGGCGAAGAGATGTTGCGCATCACGGACCGTCACGGGCGCGATATGCTTTATGGGCCGACGAACGAGGAGATGATCACCGACATCTTCCGCTCTTATGTCAAATCTTACAAAGATTTGCCCCTGACGCTCTATCATATCCAGTGGAAGTTCCGCGACGAGATCCGCCCCCGTTTCGGTGTGATGCGTGGCCGTGAATTCTACATGAAGGACGGCTACAACTTCGATTTGACGAAAGAAGACGCGCTGCACGCCTACAATCGCCACCTTGTCTCCTATCTGCGCACCTATGAGCGGATGGGGCTTCAGGCGATCCCGATGCGCGCGGATGGCGGGCCGATTGGCGGGGATTATACCCATGAATTCCTTGTGCTGGCCGACACGGGTGAGTCCGAAGTTTTCTACGATAGCGAGATCACCGATTTGAAATTCGGTGACCGCGAGATTGATTACGACAATGTGGAGCAATGTCAGGCGGTGCTCGAAGAGTTCACCTCGCGCTATGCCCGCACGGATGAAACCCATGACGAGGCGGTTTTCGCCGAGGTTCCCGAGGAACGCCGCCGTAGCGCGCGCGGGATCGAGGTCGGCCAGATCTTCTACTTTGGCACGAAATATTCCGAAGCCATGGGGGCAACGGTGCAAGGGCCGGATGGCAAGCCGACGCCTGTGCATATGGGTTCGCACGGCATCGGGGTCTCGCGTCTTCTGGGGGCGATCATCGAGGCCTCGCATGACGACAAAGGCATCATCTGGCCGGAAGGCGTGACGCCGTTCCACGTAGGAATCGTCAACCTGAAACAAGGGGACGAGGAAGCCGATGCCGCCTGTGAGGCGCTCTATAAATCTTTTGAGGCACTTGGGCTTGAGCCGCTTTATGACGACCGCAAAGAACGCGCGGGCGGCAAGTTTGCGACGATGGACCTGATCGGTCTGCCTTGGCGCATCACCGTTGGTCCGCGCGGGCTCAAAAACGGTGTGGTCGAAGTTACATCGCGGCGCACCGGCGAGAGCGAAGAAATGACGCCGGAACTGGCCATCGAGAAAATCGCGAAAATCTACGCGGATTTGTAACTCCGGTGGTTGCGACCTGCCTGATCGGCAAGAAGTCGCGACAATTCAAATTTGCGGGGGCGGGGTGTTTGTATCCCGCCCCCGAATCCTTTTAGCCTCTTGGTCAAAGAAATCCGCACAAGACGGAAAAGAGGCAGATATGTTGAGAGCACTTGCCCTTACAGGCGGCCTGTTGGGGGCTGCCGTTGTTTCCCAGTTTCCAGAGTTTACCCAGCAATACACACAACGCCTCGGCGGTCAGGTTGAAGCGCTGGAAACCGTGCTTGCCGATTTCGATGCGTCTGCGCAAAAGGCGGAGATGACCCGTGAAGAGGCACTGGCCTCTATGGGCGGATCGGTGTTTCTTGAGAACCGTAGGCGCGACATGCGCGACACCATCGAACGCCATGCGCGGCTTTCCGACGATCTCGCTGCCTTGCAGGATGCCTCGCCTCTGGAGCGCCTGACCATGCCACATCGTGTCACGGATACCGCTTTGGCGCGGGCAACTTATGAGGAATTCCGTCCCGCCCTACCATTGTCGATTGAGGGTGCGATTTCGGCACTGGCGGGCTATCTCGGCGGATGGTTGGCGGTTTCCGCACTTCTGACGCTTCTGGCGTGGCCTTTCAAACGGCGCAAGTCCAAGTCGGGCCTCACGTTTTAATCCGCAACTCTCACGCCTCTTTAAACGGGGGAGATCGGTGGCGGTGCTTGACCTTTCGCGCGGCAAAGGGTTTTGTCTGGCAAACCTGTGAGGAGGTCCCCGTGGACGCGGCCAAAACGACCAAGCCCTTTTCCCGCTTCGAGTGGAAAATCGCCTTTGCCTATCTGCGCGCGCGCCGTGAAGAGGGCGGCGTGTCTGTCATGACATGGATTTCCCTGATCGGGATTACGCTGGCCGTTGCGGCGCTGATTATCACGCTGGCCGTGCGCACGGGGTTTCGCAGCGAATTTGTCGACACGATCCTCGGGTCCAATGCGCATGTGACGGTGTATTCCTCGATCTATGTCACCGAGGAGGGCACGACTTCGCGCAAGATTGCCGACTATGAGGACTGGGCCGAGAAACTGCGGGCCGTGCCCGGAGTGACGCGGGCGGCGCCCTTGGTGCGCGGGCAGGTCATGGCAAGCTCTCGTGGCACCAATGCGGGGATCGAAGTCTATGGTATTGCGCCGGAAGACCTGATGACCATTCCGCGTGTGGCGATCACGCCGGATCAGCATTGGGGCGACGTGACACGGTTTTCCGAAGGCATTGCCATCGGTTCCGGCGTGGCGCGGGACTTGGGGGTGACCGTAGGGGACAAGATCAAGATCATCTCTCCCGATGGTGCCAAGACCGCATTTGGAACAAGCCCGCGCGTGTCGTCTTTCGAAGTCGTCTATGTCTTTTCCGCAGGCCGATATGACATCGATAAAACAAGGGCTTATCTGCCATTTTCAGAGGCGCAGACCTTTTTCAATCGCGCAGGCACAGCCGACGAAATCGAGGTCATGGTCGAACATCCCGAAGCGGTGGACGACATGGCCATCCCGCTTTTGCAAGCGGTGGGTGAACGCGGCATGATATGGACATGGCGGGATGCGTCCGGTTCATTCCTTCGCGCTCTCGATATTGAGGACAATGTGATGTTCGTCATCCTGTCGGTGCTGGTTCTGATCGCAGCGATGAACATCGTCTCCGGCCTTATTATGTTGGTCAAAAACAAGGGCCGCGACATCGGCATCTTGCGCACCATCGGCCTCACCGAAGGCTCCATTCTGCGGGTGTTTTTCATCTGCGGCGCGATTACCGGCGTGTTGGGCACGCTGTTTGGTGTAATCCTGGGGTCCTTGTTCGCGACCTATATCGATCAGGTGCTGAGCTTTGTGAACTGGCTCAACGGTGGCGGGGCGTGGGATCCGTCGATCCGCGGGATATATGAACTGCCCGCCGAACTGCGCGGGGTCGATATTCTCAAGGCCGTGTCGCTCTCGCTAGGGCTCTCTTTTGTTGTGACGATTTTTCCGGCGCGGCGTGCGGCGCGGATGAACCCTGTGGAGGCGCTGCGCTATGAGTGAGATGTTGTCCCTGTCGGGCGTCACTAAAACCTATAACGCCGGAAAACCCAACGAGGTCGAAGTGCTTCGTGGCATAGATCTGACTGTTTCTAAAGGCGAAATCGTCGGGCTGATCGCACCGTCCGGAGCGGGGAAGTCCACGCTTTTGCACATCGCGGGCCTGCTGGACCTGCCTGCTGGTGGGGCCGTGCAAATCGCGGGGCAGGATATGACGGGTCTCGGTGACAGGCCGCGCACGGCGATGCGGCGTGCGGGGGTCGGTTTCATCTATCAATTCCACCACCTTCTGCCGGAATTCACCGCGCTCGATAACGTGGTTCTGCCCCAGCTTGCCAATGCCGTGCCTGAAGCGGAGGCCGCCGATAGGGCTTTGAAATTGCTCGACAAAGTCGGCGTCGGAAAACGTGCACAGCACCGGCCTTCGGCGCTGTCGGGGGGCGAACAGCAGCGGGTTGCGTTTTGTCGGGCTTTGGCGAATCGTCCGGGGTTGTTGCTGGCGGATGAGCCGACGGGGAACCTTGATCCGGAAACCTCGGCGCTGGTGTTTGACGTACTGATGGGGCTGGTGCGTGATGAGGGGCTGTCGGCGCTGATTGCCACGCATAACCTTGAATTGGCTGCAAAAATGGACCGTGTGGTGCGGCTTGATGCGGGGCGGATCGTGCCCGTCTAGGCCCGCACGACACCCCCGTTGAGGTCAGATGCGACGGCCCCTCAAATGCTGCGCATGACCTGTCGGCTTTATGTCGGACGTTCGTCGGATAGCTGTCGGGTAAAAAATCCGGGACGTTTTCCGCCAATATCTCGCCCTGTAAGCTAAAATGATAAGCCCGAACGGTAAGCCTAAAGGACCTGCCCACCTGCGGGCGGAGAGGCCGTGAGGCGGGACAACATCGCTTGGCAGGTCTTTGCCGAGTGTGACGGCGTCCCCAAGGCTTCCCCGATCATTCAGGGCGCTATTTGATTATTTGGGCAGTTTGTCAGAGGCCGGCGTCGAGGTCTGGTTCGCCGTGACCTGCGGTGTGTGCAGAGGATCATCGGACTCCGCCAGCGCCGGAGAGGCCATCAAGGCGGCGATGGTGAGGGCGAGTGATTTGAAAAAGTTCTGCATGGTTCTGTCTCCCTTTGTGCGATTGGATTGGATAAAAGCACAGAGCCCCGCCACAACAAGCCTGCGCACGGGGATGTGTTCGGGGGTGACAGGGGCGTGATGGGGGCCGTGAAGGGGAGGCGTAATGGGGGCGTGACCGCAGGTCAGTCCTCGCCGGAAGTGTCGGACACGGGTGACGCGCGGAAAAAGGCGGCGTAACCGCTCGCGATCAGGGCAAGACCCGTGATGATGACAGGCACGACGATCACGTTGAAATCCTCGTCACTCAATTCCCAAGGCATCCGCAGCGGACAGTTGGTGCTGCCCGTCGGGGAGAAGCCACAGGCATAGCCTTGTATGCCGACATACCACAGCAGAGCGGTGATGAAGGCGATGAGGCAGAGGAAAAAGAGAATGCGCATGGGGGGCTCGCTGGTTGGATCAAAAGCAACCTAGCGGTCCCTGCGCGTTACGGCAATGAGGTGGGAGTTTGCTTTTTGGAATGAAGGCCAACGGGGACGGCATGTAGTGCAATCGCAAAGCGATTGCAGCGCCCGACCCTCCCCCACGGGAGGGCGCTTTCAGCACCCACCCTAGGGTCAGGCGCTCGGTTTTTAACGTTCGGCAAGTATGCCCTGTTTCATAACCCTATCGCCCTTTTTGTATCCAGATGCGACTGGTCCTGCTGGGTCGACGAGATATTGGCAGCGGATTAAACGATCCACGCGAAAGAGTTTCCATCCGACATGATTTCCAGAACTTGAGCCGCCCGCGTGTTGGTACGCGCGGAGCAATAGTTGCCCTTGGCTTCCATACCCAAGCGCGTGAGGGGCGATGATCCGTTCATAGTTATCATACCAAATTTTGAGCAATTGGGCCTGCTCGATAGCCTTTTTGATTGTGAGTTCCATAATAGAGCTCCTGTTGGGAGCCGCACTTAGGACTTGACCTATTTGGTCAATCGGTGCCAGTTTGCACGCAGAGGCGTGCGGCGTTCACCTAAGTGGGCTCGTTTCGTTTTGAATTGCTGTTACGGCTTTCGATGTGCAAAATTTGGAGTCGTAACAGCAGCCTTGAGTAATCCCGTTAGAAACAAAAATACCGCCAGCACTCATAAAGTGCAGCGGTAGTGTGTGTTCGGTCAACGCGAAAGTTAACCTTTTCTGTTCAAGATAGTATTTGACCAGAATTATGCACATTCGTCAATGATTCGAGTGTGGCGGATTTTCTTAAAAAGCATTTAGATATCAGTGGCTTAGGCCTTTCATTGCTTTTGTGCTTCAAAATTTGTGGATAAGCCGAGAAAGCCCACATATTGTGTAAGCGGCCAGCGAAGGGGCTAAATGCGGCGTCTTAAGCGCGCGAATCGCCCCTCCAAGTTCTCGAAAGTAATACTTTCGAGAACCTCACTCACACATCCAATTCTTCGACAAACTTCGCATTCGCCTGAATATACTGGAACCGCAATTCCGGTTTTTTCCCCATCAAACGCTCGACCAGATCCGCGGTTTCTCCCGGTTCGTCCTCGTCAATCGTCACGCGGATCAGTTTGCGGGTTGCGGGGTTCATCGTGGTTTCTTTCAGATCCTTGGCATCCATTTCGCCAAGACCCTTGAACCGGCTCACGTCGATTTTGCCTTTGCCGCCCAGACCTTTCTCCAGCCATTCGTCGCGTTCTGCCTCGTCGAGGCAGTAGACCCGTTTCGCGCCCTGTGTGAGGCGGTAGAGCGGCGGGCAGGCGAGGTAGAGGTGGCCTTGGTCAATGAGGGGCCGCATCTGGGTGTAGAAGAATGTCATGAGCAGCGAGGCGATATGTGCCCCGTCCACGTCCGCATCGGTCATGATGATGATGCGCTCGTAGCGCAGGTCTTCGACGTTGAAACGCGTGCCCATGCCGACGCCCAGAGCTTCGCAGAGGTCGCTGATTTCCTGATTGGAGGTGAGCTTGTTCGAAGCCGCGCCCAGCACGTTGAGGATTTTGCCTTTGAGCGGCAGCAGGGCCTGGGTTTCGCGTTTGCGTGCGCCCTTGGCCGAGCCGCCCGCCGAGTCGCCCTCCACGATGAAGAGTTCGGTGTTGGAGCGGTCTTTCGACGTGCAGTCGGTGAGTTTGCCCGGAAGGCGCAGTTTTTTGGTCGCGGATTTGCGTTGGGTTTCTTTTTCCTGACGGCGGCGCAGGCGTTCTTCGGCGCGCAGCACGAGGAAGTCGAGGATGGCGCCTGCGGATTTCGTGTCGGCGGCGAGCCAGTTGTCGAAGTGGTCGCGCACGGAGTTTTCCACGAGGCGCGCGGCTTCGGAAGTTGCGAGGCGGTCCTTGGTCTGGCCGACGAATTCGGGGTCGGAGATAAAGCAGGAGACCAGTGCGCAGCCGCCTGTGATGAGGTCGTCGCGGGTGATGTCCTTGGCTTTTTTGTTGCCGACGAGTTCGCCGTAGGCCTTCACACCTTTGAGCACGGCGGCCCAGAAGCCGGCTTCGTGGGTGCCGCCCTCGGGTGTGGGCACGGTGTTACAGTAGGACTGGATGAACCCGTCGCGCGAGGGGGTCCAGTTGATCGCCCATTCGACTTTGCCCGGCACGCCGAAGCGCGGCTGGAATTCGACGGTGCCTGCGAAGGGGCGTTCGGAATAGGTGGTCACGCTGCCCAGCGTTTCGGTGAGGTAGTCGGCCAGACCGCCGGGGAAGTGGAAGGTGGCCTCGGTCGGTGTTTCGCCGTCGTCGATTTCGGTTTTCCAGCGGATTTCGACGCCGGAGAAGAGGTAGGCTTTGGAGCGCGCCAGTGTGAAGAGGCGTTTGGGTTTGAAGCGGTGTTTGCCGAAGATCTGTTCGTCGGCGTGGAAGGTCACGGAGGTGCCGCGCCGGTTGGGGGCGGCGCCGATCTTTTCGACGGGGCCTTGCGGGATGCCGCGGGAGAAGCGCTGTTCGAACAGTTCCTTGTTTTTGGCGACCTGCACGATCATGGAATCAGAGAGCGCGTTGACCACGGAGGAGCCGACGCCATGAAGCCCGCCGGAGGTCTGGTAGGCCTTGCCGGAGAATTTGCCGCCCGCGTGGAGTGTGCAAAGGATGACTTCGAGCGCGGATTTGCCGGGGAATTTCGGGTGCGGATCAATCGGGATGCCGCGTCCGTTGTCGGTGACGGTGACGGAATAATCGGCATGCAGCGTCAGTTCGATGCGGTTGGCGTGGCCTGCGACGGCTTCGTCCATCGAGTTGTCGAGGATTTCGGCCACAAGGTGATGCAGCGCGCGCTCGTCGGTGCCGCCGATATACATACCGGGGCGTTTGCGGACGGGTTCCAACCCTTCGAGCACTTCGATGGAGGATGCGTCATAGGTGTCAGGGCCGGTGCCTAGGAGGTCGTCGGACATGGTTCGCTCGATTCTCGGACTGTTCTCGTTTGAACAAGGATTAGACCATCCGACGCCAAAAGGCGCAAGCGGTAGCGGTAAAGGAGAGAAAACCTTGCCCCAGATCAAAGAAAAGCGAAGGATTTTCGTGTAACAGACGGGTGACAAACGCACAATTTTACCAAAACACTGGAGATATGTTCGCATGACGACGATTCCGAAGCCTGCCGCCAATACGACTTCTGCTGCCAAACCTGTGGCGGGGGTGACATCGGAACCCAAACCCGCCGTTGCCGCCTCGGATGCGGCGCAGGGCACTGATCTGCATGGCGGGCCGAAGAATTTTCCGACCGTAACGCCGGACAAGATCCGCGATGCCTTCGAGAGCGGCAAATACCCCTACCGCAAAAAGATGACTCGCCGCGAATACGAGGCCGAAAAGGTCGCGCTTCAGGCCGAACTGCTCAAGGCGCAGCTTTGGGCGCAGGAGGCCGGCGAGAAATTCGTCCTTTTGTTCGAAGGGCGCGATGCGGCGGGTAAGGGCGGCACGATCAAACGCTTTATGGAGCATCTCAACCCGCGTCATGCCCGCGTTGTGGCCCTGAACAAGCCGACAGACAGGGAAAAAGGGCAATGGTTCTTCCAACGCTATGTCGAGCATCTGCCGACCAATGGTGAACTCGTGCTCTATGACCGCTCGTGGTACAACCGCGCCGGTGTGGAACGGGTCATGGGATTCTGCACGCCCAATGACTACCTCGAATTCATGCGCCAGACGCCGGAATTTGAACGCATGCTGACGCGTTCGGGGGTCAAACTCTACAAATACTGGTTCTCCGTGACACAGGCCGAACAGCAACGCCGCTTTAAAGCGCGTGAAACCGACCCGTTGAAACAGTGGAAACTCTCGCCCATCGACAAGGCGTCTCTGGACAAATGGGACGACTACACCGAGGCGAAAGAGGCGATGTTCTTCTACACCGATACGGCTGACGCGCCGTGGACGATCATCAAATCCAACGACAAGAAACGCGCGCGGATCAACTGTATGCGCCACTTCCTCTCGACGATTGATTATCCGGACAAGGATATGGATGTGGTCGGCCAGCCGGACCCGTTGATCGTAGGACATGCGGGCCATGTGGTGCATAAAAGCGACCATATCCTCGGCACCGCGCTGCATCCGGATGCCCGCCGCGGCAAAAACGGCAAGGCCTGACATCTGGTCCTGTGCACGCCCCCTCCTGCCGTCGAAAAGGCGGGGCGGGGTTTTTCATATCTTTTACTCAAGTCTTTTCCGCAAACCGCTCGCGCAGGGCGTTAGCCGTTCGCGGCGGCGAATTTCTGCATGAGATAGGGGCCGGAAATGACGCTTTGCGTGGTGTCCCCTACGAGCGGTTTGACCTCCGCATGCCAGTTCGGCTGATGGAAATAGGCAATCGACATGCGCCGTTTGGTAGCCCAGTCCGGCGGTGTGACAACACGGTGCAGGGTCGAGGTCCAGCGTCCACCGGTCCAGAGTGCCATGAGATCCCCGATATTGATGACAAAAGCCCCGTCAATCGGCGGCACGCCCTTCCAGTCGCCTTCGGGCGTCAGGATTTCCAGCCCGCGCGAACCGGGTTCGGGCAGAAGAATGGTCAGCGAGCCATAATCGGTATGCGCCCCTGCACGAAGCTGGTTTTCTTCGGGCGCGCTGTCCTGCGCAGGATAGTTGAGCGCGCGCATCCCTGAAATCGGAGTGGAGATGAAGGGCGCGAAATGGTCTTGCGGCAGGTCCAGCGCAACGGCGAAGACCTCCATGATCCGCGCGGCCAGTGCCTCCATCTCCGCATAATAGCTGCGCCATGCCTCTTTGAAGCCGGACAGGGCGGGAAAAGGCGTCGGCGCATAGCAAAAAGCCAGCGCGTCAGGATCGGTTTCGCCCTCGGGAATGGCGGCGGGTCCGCCGTTGAAACTTTCCTTGAGATCGGGCGGGGTGTCCTCCCCACGGGATTTTGCCAAGGCTTCGGTGCCTGGCCCGAGATAGCCGTAAGGGCCGCCGGAGACGGGGGCAACGGCGTGTTTTTCGTCAGGAGATTGCGCGAAGAAGCTGCGCGCTTGCGTCCAGAGCGCGTCGATCACCTCTTGGGGGACGCCGTGACCGGTGACGGCGAGAAAGCCGGTTTCGCGACAGATGCGGTCCACTTCCGCCCCGATTTCGGCGCGGCCCTCCGCGTCGGCGGCGTGAAAGGCGGAAAGGTCGAGAAGCGGGAAATCTGTCATCTGGCGGGCTTTCTGTTGTCTTTGCGCGATGTGAGAGGCTGGGCCGTGGCCTGTCAATCCGTCCGGCCCCGCACAAGGGGGTTGCGGGGAGGTTTGCGGGGATTGCAGGCGCGGTTGAACTGTTATCTGGTCGGAAAAGATGCGATTTTCAGGCGGGACTTTCCACGCGACAGTTTTCAGGCGGGACACAGGCGGGATCATGCAGACCACATCTCAGATCAAACTGCGTCCGGCAGAGACGTGCGATGCCGGAGAGGTCGCCCGTCTCGTGGCCACAGCTTTCGCGCAATATACGCCGCTGATCGGCAAGCCTCCGGCCCCTGTGCTTTATGACTATGCGGCGCTGGTTGCGACGGGGCGGGTGTGGCTTGCGGTTGCGGGGGAGGAGCTGCGCGGGATGATCTACAGCTATGTGGAGGAGGATGGTGCGGTGATGCTCGATGTGCTGGCCGTTTCCGAGGTCGCGCGCGGGCAGGGGCTTGCCAAACGGTTGATGGCGCAGGTCGAAAACGGCGCACGCGCAGAGGGCGCGCGGTTTGTGCGGGTCTATACCAATGCGGTGATGGCAGGGCCGCAGGTGCTTTACCCGCGACTGGGCTACAAAGAGACCCATCGCGGAGAAAGTGACGGTTATATGCGTATCCACTATGAAAAGCGGCTTTGAGGGGAGTCAGTCCTTGTCGGGCGCGTCGGTCTCGCCAAAGCCATGCATGCGTTTGGCCCATTGAAAGGCCACGATCATGCCTTTGAACCGTGGCAGGAGGTAGAGCGACAGGGCCACTGTGCCCGTGGTAAAAATGGCGATCAATGTCAGCGGATCGGGGCGGAACTCGACAAAAGCCCAGCCCAGAAGCGGCCCCATGAGGTGCCCGACCACGAGGATGGTCAGATAGGCAGGACCGTCATCGGCGCGGTGATGGTGCAGGTCTTCGCCGCAGACAGGGCATTCGTCGCGCACTTTGAGATAGCTTTTGAGCATGGGGCCACCGCCACAGGCAGGGCAGCGGCGTTTCCAGCCCCGCAACAGGGCAGGGCGCAACTCGCGCGTCCCGTCAGTCAGCGGGCTTTGCGAGGGCAGGACGCCCTCTGTTGGCGCGTCGATATGTGTTTCAGTCATTTAAGGATCGCCTCTTTCGTGCGGTTTGTGCGTGCGGAGTCGGGCGCAGTTTATCCTGTCTGTGATGTTTTGCGGTCGCGCGGATTGTCCTTGCGGCGCGATGTCGCGCCACATGCAGCCGCTTGGCCTGTTCCTCCTCCTGTTGACGCTACCATGACTAAGGATCACGCCTCTGTGAAGGGGGATTTTTGTTCGGGGACCGACGGAAAGCCGGAATGGGCGCGTTTATAAACCATAGAAAGCGCGGAGGAGGAGCTTTGATGCCCCGCGTAAGAGTAACCGATATGAGGTATAAAATGAAACGTAAGACACTTATTTCCGCTGCCGCTCTGGTCGCCGTTCTGGGTAGCTCCTTTGCCGCCTATGCCGCAGGCAACGGTCCGCAAGAGCGCCCGCGTGGCGAGATGCAACAAAACGGTCCGCGTGCCGGTGGGATGCCGTTCGGGGCGGAGTTCGATTTTGCCGCAGTGGATGCGGATGGCGATGGCAAGATCACGCAAGAAGAGATCGACGCGTTCAAAGCGGCCAAATTCGCCGAGGTCGATGCCAATGGTGACGGCACCGTGGATGCTGACGAGCTTTATGCGCAACAGGAAGCCAAACGTGTGGAGCGGATGAAAGCCCGCGCTGCGGGGATGGTCGAAAAGCTTGACGCCAATGACGATGGTGTGCTGAGCGCGGATGAGTTGCAACGCAAAGGCGGTGACAAGATGTTTGACCGTCTGGATCGTGACGATGATGGCGCGCTGAGCGAGGAAGAGATCACCGCCATGAAACGTCACATGATGGAGCGGATGCAAGACCGCGACGGGCGTCATCAGGGTCCGCGCCATGCTGGCAAGGGCGACGATGGCCGGATGATGCCGCGTCGGGATGGCGGATGTGAAATGCCGCCGAAGCCGATGGAAGGCCACCCGCCTGCACCGGTTGATGCACCGGAAGCCGCGCCTGAGGCCGCTGCCGACTGAACCGGCAGGAAACACGGGTCGGGGGCAAATGTCCCCGATCTCGCAATGGACCTGCGCGTGTGTTTGGTTTACGCAGACTCGGTGATGAATATGCCACTTGATGCCTTGAACGATGTCTCCAATGAGGCCTTGCTGATTGCTTTTGGCAATGGGGACAGGGCGGCTGCGCAGGCCTTGACGATGCGCTTGACGCCGAAAATGCTGGGCTATGCGGGGCGGTTTCTCAAAGACCGTGCGGAGGCCGAGGATGTGGCACAAGAGGCCATGCTGCGGCTGTGGAAAATCGCACCGGACTGGCGACAGGGTGAGGCGAAGGTGAGCACATGGCTCTAACCGCGTTGTGACAAACCTGTGCACGGATCGGCTGCGCAAGAAGCGCGGGAAAGGGCTCGACGAGATCGCCGAGCCGGAAGACGGACGCCCCTCGCAGGAGGCTGTTATGATGCAGCGCCAGAGGGTCGATGCCTTGCAGGCGGCTCTGGATGATTTGCCGGAACGCCAGCGCGAGGCGGTGGTGCTGCGCCACATCGAAGGTCTGGGCAATCCCGAGATTGCCGAGATTCTGGACATTAGCGTCGAGGCGGTCGAAAGTCTGACCGCGCGGGGCAAGAGGGCGCTGGCCAAGGCTTTGGCCTCCCAGCGCGAGATATTGGGGTTCGAAAATGACGGATCGTGACGACAAACGGACTGGGGAACTGACGGATGTGGCTCTGAACGCGCTTTTTGCCGAGGCGCGGGAGGAAACGGCCCTGCCGTCGGGTGATCTCATGGCGCGGGTGCTGGCCGATGCCGAGGAGGTGATTGCGCAGCGTGAAGCCGAAGAGGCTGCGCGCCTTGCCGCCATGCGTCCGAAACAACGCCATCCGGTCGTGGAGGCCATCATCGCCACGCTGGGCGGCTGGCGTGCGGTGGCGGGGCTGGCGACGGCTGGCGTGGCCGGACTGGCCATCGGGCTTGGTGCGCCGACGACCGTGACCGCGCTTGCAACCGGCAGCTATGTGGGCGACAGCGCGCTGGGCATCGAGACCAGCGATGGCGGCTATGAGATCGACGATCTGATGCCGAGCTTTTACGATCTGGTGACGGAAGGATAAGTCATGACGGACGAGATGACGACAAAACCGGATCGCCCGGAAAAGACTGGGCTGCGCTGGAGCCGGATTGTTCTTGTGGCATCTCTGGCGTTGAACCTTGCGGTGCTGGGCGTCGTCGGGGGCGCAATCCTGCGTTGGGATGCGGGCATGGATCGGGCCCGTGCGCTACAGGTGCGCGATTTCGGTTTCGGGCCTTTTATCGGCGCGTTCGACAAACAGGAACGGCGCGCCTTGGGGCGTGAATTCCGGCGTTCGGTCGGGGATCCGAAAGTTGCACGTCAGGACATAGAGGCGATGTTTCAGGGCATGCTTGAGGCGCTCAGGGCCGAGCCGTTTGACCCCGCGCGTTTCGAAGCGCTGTTGCTGAAGCAGCAACGGGATTTCTCCGAGCGCCAGAAAATCGGCGCGGAACTGGTCGTGGACCAGATCAAGGCGATGCCTGCCGAGGCGCGGATGGCTTATGCCGAGCGGTTGGAACAGATGATCCAAGACCCGCGGCGTCCGCCGCGTCTCGAAGATGAGGGCGGGAAGCCGCCTGTGCGGCCTAAAGACTAAGGGTGTCGGGCTGGCTTCGGCCAGTTGTCCTGTTCTGTCGTTCTTCCTGTTGTCCTGCCGTCAGATTCCGTTCCCTTGTGCCGGAACCTTCCGGCTTGTCGGGGGTCAGGCCGCGTAGGAACCGAGGGTCACCTGATTGCGCCCTTCGGCCTTTGCGGCATAGAGCGCGCGATCCGCGATTTCGAGCAGCGTATCAATGTCGGAGGGCGCTGGGCCTGATGCCCCACCCATTGCCAAGCCGATAGAGGCGGATACGGTGACCGGCGTTCCATCCGCTGTGACCGTGGCGGGCTGCGAACAGATCGCGGTTCTCAACCTTTCCGCGACCGTGCGCGCCTCTACCAAGGAGGTCATCGGCATACAGACCAGAAATTCCTCGCCGCCGAAACGCGCCAGCAAATCCATGCTGCGCAGCGTGTCGCGCAGCCGTTTGGCAACCTCGACAAGCACCGCGTCCCCAACGCCATGCCCGAAGGTGTCGTTCACGGCTTTGAACTTGTCGATATCAATCAGCATCACGGCAAAATGCTTTTGGTTTTCCCGAGCTTGTTCGATCATGTTTTCCAGATGCGGGATCGCGTAATGGCGGTTGTAAAGGCCGGTCAGCTTGTCCCGCGTGGCAAGCCGCAACCCCTCGTCGAGGGTCAGGGTCAGCAGGTCGGCCTCCTTCTTGCGGCGCATCTGGGTGCGCAGGCGCAGGGCCATTTCCTCCGGATCTGCGCCACGGGTGATGAGGTCATTGGCCCCCAGATCAAGTGCCATGAGGGCCTCATGGCGGTCCTGCTGGCCGTGGACCACCACGATACCGGCATTGCGTGTGGCCTGACGTGCCCGCAGATCAGAGATCAGCCGGAGCCCGTCACGCGATCCACCCGCCTGAGCGGAGACCACATAAAGGTCGGAAACATCGCCGTGATAGATGGCCTCCAGAACATGATCGGCCCGCTCTATGGTGATGTCATCATGCACCATGCCCTTGAGACCCGCACGCCATGACATGGCCTCCTCCGTGGTGGAGCCGATCAGGGTGATCCGGCCGGGGGCCTCATAAGACTGCGCGGCCTCCGAGAAGCCCAGAGCATGGGCGGTCTCATTGCGGCGACGGAGTTCTTCGGAGGTGGCAGAGGCGCGCATGAGGGTGCGCACGCGGGCGGTCAGGGTCAATTCATCCAGCGGTTTCGACAGAAATTCGTCCGCGCCGGCCTTGAGCGCGGAGATTTTGGCATCCGGTCTTTGGGCCGGCGTGATGATGGCGACGGGAATATGGCGTGTGCGCGGGTCGGATTTTAGCCGCCGGCAGGCCTCGTCCCCGCTTATATCCCCGAGATTGCTGTCAAGGATGATCAGGTTGAGTCGCTTGTCGCGCGCAAGCGCCAGAACTTCCTCTCCGCTGGAGGCCTGTGTGACATCGTAAAAGGCCGCGGAAAGTTTGACCTTCAGGATGATCCTGTTGGTCGGCACATTGTCAGCGATGAGAATGCTGCCCGCCATGTCACTGTCCCTTCCCTTTGCTGGTCGTTTTGCGTCGATGCCGTTCTGGCGCGTGTGTGTCGTTTTCTGGATTGTTGTTCCGATCCGGGTATTTCTGCTGTTGCCTATGGGGAGGACTTTCGGTGAGAAAGGTTAAGAAAGCGTTTCCAATCATTGAGGGTCTCCACAGATGCAGCAAGAATCCGCCGAACTGATCGGTTTGAAAGTCCTGGGTTGGCTGGCGTCCGACGAAGATATTTTTCCGGTTTTTCTGGGCGCGAGCGGCATTACGGCCAATGAGTTGAAAGAGCGGGCAGGGGAGGTGGAGATTCTCTGCGCCGTGCTGGATTTTGTGACGATGGATGATGAGTGGGTGCAGGCCTGTGCGCGGGCCACGGGGATCGATCCGCATGACCCGATGCGCGCGCGTCAGGCCCTGCCCGGCGGCGCACAGATACATTGGACGTGACGCCATGCAGATGACCGGACCGCAGGGGCAAAAGATCGAGGCGATCCTGTTCGACAAGGACGGGACATTGATGGATTTCCAGCGCAGTTGGGGGCCGTGGACCGCCTGGGTGATCGAGAGCCGAAGCGCGGCGCAGGGGGCGGATAAAAACGCGGTGGCACAGGCGCTTGGCTTTGATCTTATCTCAGATTTATAAATCTAATCTTGAATTAAAAACAGAAAAAATTACTAATAGTAATATTTGAATTTAATTAAATGGTTTTATGCAAAATATCAAGTCCTAATGTTGAACTTGACTCTTCATTGTAAGTTCCAGTTACATATCGTTATATTAAACTATAAGAGATATGAATGAATAAGATTTTAATACGAAGTCTTTCCCACGCCTTTTTAAATTATAAAACAAGAATTCAAAGACCTGGATTTCCAATTAAAATTAGTTTAAACAATGGAGTACTATGAAAATTATTTAGTATTGGATTCTTTTCTGACATTTAAAAAAATAAAAAAAAATTATATTTTATTACAACTATTCAGTACATTTTTTAGTATTTTAAAACAATTAGAGAAAAAAATTTTAAAGATTATATTAAAGGTCTTTGCCTTAAAAATCCCTTTTTTATCCTATTTATTGAATTCTTTTTTTAATTTCTCGAACTTTAATTATAAATAAATTTTATTTTTTTAAATCAACCAATAATTTTAGAACAATGAAATTGAATACATTTTCCTAGCTCTCCCTACCAAAATTTCTTTTATCACAAGTTTACAAACAAGGTTTCCACCATCCAACTCCAATTCAAAGAAAATGCATTCCTCTTATTTTAAATAGCTAAGACATTATTGGATGTTCAAGGACAGGAAGTGGAAAAACAATGGCCTATCTTCTTCCAATTCTTGGAAAATTACTTTAACATAAAAGTATTGTTGGAACTAGAGCCTTGATTCTTGCACCCACAAGAGAATTAGCAAAATAAGTTAACAATTTTGTAAAATAATTAATTGGTAATAGATTTTTTCTGTTGCTAAATTATTCACCAAAAAGACAGATCTAATAATTTCCTTAATTATTGGCGGGCATTAATTAGAAGGATAATTTGAAGCTATTGCAAGTAATCCAGATATCATTATTGCCACGCCTGGTAGATTGACTTAGCATTTAGTACAAATTTTATAATTAAAATTCATGAATGTGTTTTTGTTTATAGAATGACACTTCATTAACACTTTAAAAAGTTCAGTATTTAGTTTTCGATGAAGCAGATCAACTCTTTGAATTAGGGTTTGCTTAAGATTTAAACGTATTATTAAATTTATCAATAATTATCTTTATAGATCGTGCTAGAAAAAGTAGCCTAAAATAGACAAACTTTAATGTTTTCTGCAACAATACCAGAATAACTTTCTTCTTTTGCAAAGGCTGGATTAAAAGATTATAGTCTTGTCAAATTAGATAAAGAATACTGTCTATCAGAAGATATGACATTGCATTTCATCCTGAGTAAATCATAGGAAAAATGCGCTAATTTAATTTGGATTTTAAAAAATTTGATAAAACGAAATGAAGCAACAATTGTGTTTGTGGCAACCAGGTATCACGTGGAACTTCTTGCTTCAATTTTAGAGAAATTTAATCTAATGAATGCATAGATTTTTGGGAAAATGGATTAAATTGCAAGAAATGCTTAATACTAAAAATTCAAAAAAAAAGAAGTTAGCATTCTTATTGTTACTGATTTAGCTGCTCGAGGTCTTGATATTCCTTTTGTGGTATTTTTTTTCTTACTTTATTATTTTTAATAAAAAAGGAAAATATTATTCATTTTGATTTTCCATCAAAACCAAAGATTTTTATTCATAGATCTGGACGAACAGCAAGGTAACATTTGGTTCTATTTATTTATTAAAAAGAGCAGGGAAGAGTGGAACTATTTATTCAATAATCTCTACTGATGAATAAATGTATATTTAAGAAATCTTGTTGTATATTGGGAGAAAATTGTCAAATAAATTTGAAAAAACTGATACTGAAGGCAATTTGATTCCCGATAGTAATTATGTAAAAATAAAAATAAAATTGTATTATTAAATAAAAGGCTTATTATGGGACTATTCCATTAGATTAGTTAACTTATTATTAAGAAGAAGTGTTATAACTTGAAAATAATGATATAGGTTATCAAATAAAATAGTTATCATATTTTTATTTAGAAATCAGTAAATAATTATAAACATCAGAAAACGCTTATAAACTTTTTAAAAAATCACGATCAAATGCTTCGCATGTATCAGTTGAACGTGCAAAAGAGATGACCTATAACACATTGCATCCCTTAGTAAAATAAAAATATAGTAAGCTTGCAGAGTAGCAAGAATCCACTTAAGATGTCTTAGAATAAATTAAGAATTATAAACCCAAAGAATCCTATTTAGAAATTAAAAAAAGTAAAGAAAATATGACAGAAGCGAATTAAGAATTTTTTAAAATTGTTGGTAAATTTAAACGAGAAAAATTAGCAAAAGATAAGTAATAAGAAATCTTGTAGTAATAAAAGCTTATGGAGGATTAGAAATTAACTAATTCTACTAAACAGATCAATAAAGAATAACTGGTTGAAACAACTATAATTGGCCATAAAAAAAGATAGCCAAAATGGATAAAAAAGAAATTAAAAGAACAAAAGGAAGATGAAATTGAAGAGGTGATATAAAAAAAAGTTAAAAAATCATAAATAAGTGATTTTAAAAATACTGAGCAGTTCCTAGAATATGAGCCAAAACAAAATGATGAAGTAAGCTTTTTAAATCGAAATTATTTAATTGTGTTTTTTAGAATTCAAAAAAAATAACTGATCTTGATATCAATGGGCAAATAATTGGCGAGGATTTTGAAGAAATGTAAAAGAATAAATTTAAAAAAATTTGGTTAAAATATAATAAATAACAATTTCACAAAGGGATGATGATAAAAAAAAATTTGTTAAAGGACGTAAAAATGAAGTTGGCAAAATTATTACATCAAATACCAACAAAAAAGGAAAATCTGATTTTGGTGCTACTAAATTTAATAAATGGAAGAAGTAAAATATGGTTAGATTTTAGAGAGAAGGAGAAGAAGTCAAAATCTTTAAATTTTGTTTTGTTATTTTTTTTATTTTTAGGAGGATAATACGAATGTTGAACGAGCTAAAAACTTATTTTAAAATCGGATGAAAAACAAAAAGTTTTCGACAAAACCTATTTAGAATGTAAAAAGTGAATTGAAATCACATAATGAAATTGCAAAAGTAATACAAATTATTATTCTTTGACTAATTTTTTAATAAAAGAAAATTCAAGAAAAATTCAAAAAGAAGTTTTTGAATATGAAAAAGGGAAAGAAAAAGATTATTTAGAAAAATCAAAAGCGTTGAGTTATTTCTTATAAAATTATTCGTATCATTAACTATTATGATTGTATTAAATTAAATTTTTAATGATTTTAGTATAATTTTCTTTATTCTTATCCAAAATTCACGAGTTTCTAATGCTAATACTTTTTTAAATTATAAGTCGTGTCAAAATTTGGTTGATTTAAAAAAACAATTTTATTTTTGCTTTTAAAAATTAAATAATTCAAAGTCAAAAAACAAAATGAAATTGATTTATCTTTTATTATTATTCACATTGATCATTGAAATCAATTCATTTAGAAAACCATAACCAAAAAATTCAAAAGAAATTGATTATTATGAGATCTTAGGTGTTAAGAAAAATGCTTCCAAAAATGATATCAAGAGAGCATGGCGTAAACTATCTTAATAATATCACCCGGATATCAATAAACAAGAAGATGCTACAACAAAATTTGCAGAAATTAATGATGGTTTATAACTCTTTATTTTCTAAAATAATATTTATTCTAGCGTATGAAGTACTGTCCGATACGGAAAAAAGAAGAAAATATGATTAATATGGCGTCGAAGGTTTGAAAGAAAATTTGGCTCATGCGGATCCTTTTGATATTTTTGGAAAGTAAACGAATTAATATAATTAGTTTTTTAAGTTTCTTTGGAGGTGGTAACCGCAAGCACGAAGAATAAGGCCCTGAACTCCCAATTAAGCTTAATGCCCGATTGGAAGATATATACAATGGAAAAGAACTTAATGTAATTATATATTTCTTTTGTTAATTTGTTATTAAGTTATTTTTAACAAAATAAGTGATTTGTCCCCATTGCCGTGGTACAGGTGCTGATAATCCAGATGATGTTAAAATTTGTCCAGATTGCAATGGAAAAGGTGTGGTAAATAAAAGATAATAAATCGCGCCAGGGTTTTATCAATAATTCTAAGGTAATTGTGAGACTTGTTTTGGAAAAGGAAAAATGTTTTCTACTAAGTGCCATATTTGTAAAGGTGAAAAGGTTGTTATTAATTTTAGATTTGAATTTCATAATAATTTAGATTATGCCAGGAATGGATGAAATTAGTTTTTATATCGAAAAAGGGATACCAAATCGTCATTAAATTGTATACAAGAAGATAATTATTAATTATTTAAATAAGAGATATCCACAAGGTGGAGATGAATTTGCAGACAAAACTGCCTCTGATGTTGTTATAGAAGTTGTAGAACTTCCTCACGAACGATTTAGAAGATAAAAAGATGATCTTCATATTATTATATAACTCACATTAGAAGAAGTTTTGAATAGATTAATTTGTAACGATTTTAATAGGCTTTATTAGGATTTACTAAAGAAATTTAGCACTTAGATGATCATTCAGTTACTATTGAAAGTAGTGAAGTGATTCAGCCTGGTTATTATTAATAAATAAAATAATTATAAAAGGATATGTACAAAAGATCGCAGGAGAGGGAATGCCTTAACATGATTATCCTTCAAGTTATGGGGTAATATAGTTTTAAAAATAGTATAATATATTTAAAAGGATTTATATATTGAATATTAAGTGAATATTCCTAAACAGTTTTCTCCAAAGCAAATTGAACGTAATATTTACAATAATAACAATTTTATATAGTCTGGAAAAAATTTTTTGCCAATAAATGAAAACAATGAATCTTAATGTCTATTCATTATTAATTTTGCAAATAAATCTTATGATAAAATATAATTTAACTTTTTTTATATTGGTTTTATTTTTTGCTTCATATCCTCTTTCAGATTGCCTTGTTTACCTTTTTCATTTATTTGATGAATTATTGTGAGACTTACTAGAAATTATTTTAATTAAAATTGTTGATAAAAATTATTAAAAATAAAATATTAATACTCTATAGCATATCCGTTGAAAAATATTAAAACGTATAGACTTAAATAAAATATTTAAAACTAAATAAATAATCACATCAACTATAAAATCAAAATTATTCCTGAAATTAATAAATATTGCAAAGATGAAAACCGTATTTTGTATTGGAATTTGCTTAGCATTCCTCACATTAAATGTCCTTTCTCAAGATATAGATACAGAAGAAACATCTTTAATTAACAAAATTATTGCATGGAGATAAGCCAAAAATCTAAATTTAGGCAAAAATTCATTAGAAAGAACACTTGATAAAATTAGTTAAATATTTTTTGTAAAATTTGAAAACTAGGTGAAACTGAATGCAATACTCTTATCCATGATATTGATAGAGTTGGTGAATTTGATGATTTTAAAACAACGATAAAAAATTAAAATTTAGAAAGTGGAGAATATATATCTGAAATTGTTGCAAAAGTGTCAAAATCGGCTGATTTCCCTTCAGTAATTAATTTTATTTTTCTGTTTTTTATTTTGCTTTTTAAAGACTATTTATTAATTATGGATAGATGAAGATGATATTTCTAAACATTTAGGCTATGAATATAATGAAATTGGTTTAGCTTGCGAGTTAATTTTATAAATTATCCAATTAATTATTTTAAAGGTTGTATGGAGTTGGAAGAGTTTGTGTTATGCACTTAAAAAAAAGTAAATGAAAAGGATCATGAAATAAAAGAAAAAACACAATTATCATTTTTTATTAGTGTATAAATATTATAAAATTCGTTTTAAACTTCCTTTTATTATAATAGTTAAACTTAAAACTTTATAAATTCCATTTTTTTAAAATATTAAAAAAATAATAAAAACAAAAAGTTTTTAAAATTAATATTTTTTAAAAATTAATTAAATGTGGAAATCCTTAATAAATAAAGCACAAAAAGTAAAGGAAATCGCTTCAGATCTTATAGTAGTTGATTAATAATCTCAATCTCCGTAAGAGCTTTCTCCTACAAAAAGTCCAATTTCATAAGAAAAAGCACAACAAAAAGAA
>CAXXMF010000005.1:0-91240 GCA_963676755.2 uncultured Celeribacter sp.
GGCATGGGGATGCGCGAATTCATGGATGTAAAATACATCTGCCGCGACTGGGCCTGAGGTTCAAAAAAATGCCCGACAGATGTCCGACAGAAATCCGATACACAGCCGACAAGGAAAATTGCAAATGTTGACGAATGACCAGCTCTCGAAATGGGACCGCGAAAACTTCTTTCACCCCTCAACCCATCTGGCGCAGCACGCGCGCGGGGAGACCCCGAGCCGCGTCATCAAGACCGCGCATGGAGTACATATTGTAGATCGCGATGGCACCGAGTTGCTGGACGCTTTCGCCGGTCTTTACTGTGTCAACGTGGGCTACGGACGTCAGGAAATCGCAGAAGCCATCGCGGATCAGGCCCGCGAACTGGCCTATTACCATTCCTATGTCGGGCATGGCACAGAGGCCTCGATCACATTGGCGAAAATGGTTCTGGACCGTGCGCCGGATCATATGTCCAAGGTCTATTTCGGCCAGTCCGGATCGGATGCCAACGAGACCAATATCAAGCTAATCTGGTATTATAACAATATCTTGGGCCGCCCCGAGAAAAAGAAAATCATCTCGCGCCATCGCGGTTATCACGGCTCCGGATTGATGACCGGATCGCTCACCGGGCTTGAGGCTTTCCAGAAGAAATTCGACCTGCCGCTGGATCGGGTGCTGCATACCGAAGCGCCTTATTATTTCCGCCGCGATGATCTGGAAATGTCCGAAGAGGCCTTTGTCGCCGATTGCGTGGCCAAGCTCGAAGCCCTGATCGAAGCCGAGGGCGCCGACACCATTGCCGCCTTTATCGGCGAGCCGGTTCTGGGCACCGGAGGCATCGTACCGCCGCCTGCGGGCTATTGGGAAGCGATCCAGAAGGTTTTGAACAAACACGACATTCTTCTGGTGGCCGACGAGGTTGTCACCGGTTTCGGGCGTCTGGGCACCATGTTCGGTTCGGAGCATTACGGCCTGAAACCCGACCTCATCACCATCGCCAAGGGCCTCACCTCCGCCTATGCGCCGCTGTCAGGTTCCATCGTGTCGGAGAAGATGTGGAAGGTGTTGGAACAGAGCACCGACGAGAACGGTCCCATCGGTCACGGCTGGACCTATTCTGCGCACCCCATCGGCGCGGCGGCCGGTGTTGCCAACCTCAAAATGCTGGACGATCTCGGCCTCATCGAGAACGCAGGCAACGTCGGGAAATACTTCAACGACGCCATGAAAGACGCCTTGGGCGATCATCCCAATGTCGGCGACATCCGCGGCGAAGGCATGATGTGCGCCGTGGAATTTGTGAAAAACCGCGACAACCGGACCTTCTTCGATCCGGATGACAAGATCGGCTATGCGCTGGCCGCCGCGCTTCTCTCCAACGGGGTGATCGGACGCGCCATGCCACAGGGCGACATCCTCGGCTTTGCCCCGCCCTTCTGCCTGACGACACAGGAGGCAGAGATTGTGGTTGATGCCACAGCAAAGGCCGTAAAATCCGTTCTCGGCTAAGGGCTTTGGGACGAAAGGAGAGCAAGCGGGAAATCCGGCCTGCTCTCCAATCCCCGCAGGGCGGGACGGCTTCAAACCCTCTGAGAAACCAACAAAAACAAGGGCATTACTCTTCCGGCGGATCGCCTTTGTCTTTTTTCAACGCTTCAAATCCGATAATCACATCAAGCAATTCCGTAGTGATCTGATCCTGACGCACGGTGCGCGTTTCCGAGGCGAGCTCTTCCAGTTTTTCATCCACCGACCTTTCCGCCTGCTGCATGAGCGCCAGCCGTGCGGCGTTTTCGGTCATCAGTGCCTCGGCAATGGCTCGAAACAGGGTCGCAAAGAGGTGATTGCGCACCAAGGCCCGAAACAGATCATTGGCGGGCATGGAAAAATACGGCCTGCTGCGTGACGTCCACGGCTTGGCGGCAAGATCGTCCAGAAGCGCCTGATCAAGCGGCAGCAAGGGTGTGGTCATCGCCCGCTGTCCCGCCGCACCATCCCGCGCCACATAGGCCAGCGAGACCGCCAGATCCTGTGGCTCGGCGCGTGTCCGGATCGTTTCCAGCCGTTGTGTGAGCAGATTGGCCAGACGCCCGACCCCGTCCACGGACGCCGCCGGAAAGAATGTCTCCTCAATGGCGATATGTTGATCTGTCAGAGCATCCGCCATCTGCGCACCGACGCAGAGGACCGTCGGCGGGCGATCCTCGCTCTGCGGCAGGTGAGCGGCAACATGATCCGCAAGCGCCTCGTTGTAATTGCCGCACAGCCCGTGATCCGAACCGAAGACGATCAGCACCTGCACAGGATGATCGCGTGCAGGCGTCTCGATCGGGCCGAAATGCGCCACAAAAGCATGCAAACCCTCCAGAACCGTATCGTGATAGGTCTCGATGGCTTTTGCCGCCTGCTCGTAGGGGGCCGAGTTGATCACAGACAGGGTTTTCATCGTATGAACAACGCTCCGGATGCCCTGCATACTCGTTGTGCGACGGCTCAGGATTTCAAGCGTCTGGGCCATTTGAATCTCCCGACTGCGCAAGCACCTGTTGGACCAAGGCCACCATCCGCGCACGGTCATCGTCGGACAACGGTTCATTTCGGGCAACACGTTCGGCAATATCTCCGAGACCCTGCAGCACCGGCGTCCGAAGCCCCGCCATGACACGCGCGGTTTCCGCCTCGCTCAACCCGTCGAAATGCCCCTCCATCGCCGCCACAAGAACCGCCAGTTGTTCAACGGCGGGAACGGGATCGCGCTCAGGTTGTCGTAATGCCGCCCGCACAGCCGCACCACGCGTCAGCCGTGCGCGTGTGGCCTCGTCCAGACGTGTGCCGAAACGGGCGAAGTCCTCCAACTCCTCGAACTGCGACAGGGTCACACGCAGGTTGCCCGCCACGGAGCGGAAGGCCTTGCTTTGCGCCTTGCCGCCAACCCGCGACACGGAGACGCCCAGATCCACCGCAGGGAACTGGTTTTTGCGCACAAGGCGCGGCGACAGGTAGATCTGCCCGTCGGTGATCGAGATCAGGTTGGTCGGGATATAGGCCGCGAGGTTTTCCGCCTGTGTTTCGACCACGGGCAACACGGTCACAGACCCGCCGCCCGCATGTGTCGTGAACTGGCCTGCACGTTCCAGCAATCGCGCATGGATGTAGAAAATATCCCCCGGAAAGGCTTCGCGCCCCGGCGGGCGTCTGAGCAAAAGCGACAGCTCACGATAGGAGCGCGCGTGATGCGTCAGGTCATCCAGCACCACCAGCACGTCCTTGGCTTGCCCCGCAAAATACTCGGCCATGGTCATCGCCGCATAAGGGGCTACATAAGCCAATCCGGCGGCATCCTCGTCGCCCGCAGAGATCACAATGCTGCGCTCCATCATCCCGCCCTCGCGCAAAGCGCCGATCACCTTGGCCACGGCATCACCCCGCTGACCGATGGCACAGTAGATGCAGAGCACGCCTGTCTCTTTCTGGTTCAGGATCGTATCCACCGCCAGCGATGTCTTGCCGGTCTGCCGGTCGCCGATGATCAACTCGCGCTGCCCGAGACCGACCGGCACAGCCGCATCGATGGTCTTGATCCCCGTCTGAAGCGGGCGCGTGATGGCGAGGCGGTCCAGAATTTGCGGGGCTTCCGCCTCGACCGGTCGCTCGGCCTCGGTCTTCACCGGACCTTTGGCATCCCTCGGATTGCCAAGCGCATCCACAACGCGCCCCAAGAGAGCCGGTCCGACCTTGGTGCTGACGACCTTGTGCGAGCGCGTGACACTCTCCCCGACGGTGACACGATCGCCGGAGCCGAGCAGGACAACGCCAAGCCGCCCCGGTTCCAGATCAAGCACAATGCCCTGCACATCGCTGGCGAAATGCAGCAACTCCTCCGACAGGGCGCGTTCCAGCCCGCTCACAATGGCGATCCCGTCCGCCACCTCCGCCACATGCCCGATCTCGCTCAACCGTGGCGCGGGAGACGGGGCGGAGACAATTGCATCGACCAGAGCTTGCGGGTCTGTATTCGGGATGGGGGTTGCATCTGTCATTTCTGAGCCACCTTCAAATCAACGCCCGCGGTCAATTGCGCGTCCATCACATCGCCCAGACTGTCGATATAGCCGTCCACCGTCCAATCAAGTTGCGCACCGCCGATGCGCAACAACAGGCCCGGAGATTGCTCTGCATCCGTGTTAAATCGGACCGACACCGCCGGAAACACCTCTTGCAGACTGCGCAACAGATCGCTACGCGCCGCCTCCGGCAAGTCCTCCCGACTGGTGATCACGGCTTCGGTGCTCTTGCCCGCCGCGTCGCGCAGATCACCGGCCATCGGCGCAATCCTTCGGGCAAGGTGCTGGGCAATGCGACCTTCCAGCGTGTCATCGGCCAGATCCTTCAACGCCTTACGGGTCAGAGACAGCAAAGCCCCGCCCCCTGCGCGTTGAAGCCTCGCCGCATATTTGTGTTTCTCCTCATCAAGATGCGCCAGCCAGTCGATGCGCTCCTGCTCCAGCCGCTTATGCGTTTCGGCCAGAAGCGCATCGCGTTGGGCCTCGGCCTGTTTGCGCACGGTCTCTGCGATGTCTGCCTGTTGCGCATGCAGCGCCCTGACCTGATCCAGATGCTCCTGCTCGGCCGCCTGCGCCTTTTCTTTGGCGCGCACAGCCTCTTGCATCCGGTTGGTGATCTCCGCCTCACGCGCGTCGATCCCGTCCAGAATAGGCCGGTATAAAAACCGCCTTAACAGCAGGACCAGAACCAGAAAATTGGCGATCTGGGCCGCAACCGTGATCCAGTCAATAGACATGTGTCAACTTCCTGTCGCCTGCGCCGCAGCCACCGCAGCCGTCCAGAACGGGTTGGCAAAAATCAGGATCATCGCGACGACGAAACAATAGATGGCCGTGGATTCAATCATGGCCAGACTGACGAATAAGGTCCGCGAGATGGTCGAAGAGGCGTCGGGCTGCTGCGCGATGGCGCCAAGCGCAGTGGCCGCCGCACGCCCTTCGCCCAAAGCAGGACCGATGGCGCCGAATGAGACGGTCAGCCCTGCGGTGAAGATCGAAATTGCTGCGATAATACCAAGATCTGTCATGGGATTTCCTTTTCAGGTTGAGACGTGTCCGGAGAAGCTGTCGCGCTGGAGATGTAAACCGTGGCGAGGATTGCGAAGATATAGGCCTGTATCATGCCGGTGAGCAGCCCCAGAACATCCATCACGACGGGGAAGAAGAACGGCGCGACGCTGAGCAGGATGGCGGCAATCACCGCGCCGCTCATGATGTTGCCGTAAAGCCGGATGGCCAGAGAAATGCCACGCGAAAACTCGGAGATGATGTTGAACGGCAGCATGATGAAAGAAGGCTCAAGATAGGTCTTCAGATAGCCGCCAAGGCCCCGACTGGTGATGCCGAACAGAGGCACGGCGACGAGCACCGAGAGCGCCAGCGCAGTTGTGGTTGACAGCGAGGCCGTGGGTGGCTCGAACCCCGGCACAACCAGCAACAGGTTCGACATAGCCACAAAGAGAAACAGCGTCCCTGCGTAATAGAGCAGATAGCGGGTCGGTCCCTGCGCGACTTCTTGGATCTGGCCTTGGATGCCCTGCACAATCACTTCCAAGGTGGTGCGCCAGCGGCTCGGCGGCACATCCGCCCGCAGTTTGCGCGTGATGAGATAAGAGGTCACGGTCAGCAAGGCCATGACGATCCATGTGTAAAATATCGTGGCATTGACGGGGATGCCCCATGCCTCGAAGATCACGGTCTGGTCCGGTGAGAGGTTCATGTCGTCTCTCCCGCAGGCACACCCGCACGCGCAAGTGCCACCGCGACGGTGCGCGCGACGAGAAACATCAGGGCAAAACCAGCCAAGGCGAATGCTCCCAGAGTTGTGACCACCGCCCAGCCGATCCCCAACAGCGCTGCAATCCGCACCGCAGAACTCAGCATCAGAATGAGGACGGGGCGATCATGTCGCAGAGCCAGCCGCATCCCGATCCCGAGGCCCGCGAAAAACAACAGCGATGTGACCGCGCCAATGCCCAGTCCGGCCAAGACCGCGCTCCACTCTATGTTGAACATTGCCATATCGATCATTTGTCGCCTCCTTCCTTGCTGACCCAAGATGCCGCAATGAAAGCGCCGAGCACGACGCCTCCGAGGATCAGCGCGATGGTCCATGAAAAGCCCTGCGGCGCGGCCTCGTCGAGCCAGAGCCCCAGAAACGCGCCCCCGACGGTCGGCACGGCGATGGACCAACCGATCATGCCAAAGGTGCCAATGCCGCGCAGCGGGCTTGGTCCCGGATGGTCGCGGGCGGATTTCAACCGCTTGGCGTGACGGGCAATGTCTTCTGCCGATTTGTCGGATTTACGTGTCATAGCTGCGGCTTTCGTAATTCGGCGAAGCGACGGACCACATCTGCTTCCAGACGCGAGAATGCCGAACGTGCCTGTCGTTCCTCGTCATCCATCTCGATGAATTTGGCCTTCACCGTGTCGTTCAATGTTCCGAGATCATCGCCGCGCACGCCGCGCAGAACGGCTGCGACAACGCGATGGCCCTTTTTCACCAAAAGCCCCTCATCGACACCGAAAATCTCCTCCGTCCCGTCCGCCATGCGCAGCGTCATGACCGAGGGCACCAGCGCGGTGACAAAGTCGACATGGTTCGGCAGGATACCGAACGCCCCGTTCTCGGCCACGGCGGTCAGACGGGTCGCGCGCCCTTCAAACAAGGTCTCGGTGGGCAGACGCAGAGAGACGCTCATATCTTCGGCCATACTCATGCGCGTGCCTCCAGATCCTGCAACGATCCGATCATGTAATAGGCGCTTTCGGGATGTTCGAACTCCGTCTGCGACAGGATCGTCTCGCAACCGTCCAGCGTCTCGTCGATGGACACCAGCTTGCCGGACATGCCGGAGAATGATTCCGTTGTGAAAAACGGCTGGGTCAGGAAGCGCTCCAGACGGCGCGCGCGGGCCACGGTGGCACGATCTGCCGAGGACAGTTCCTCCAGCCCGAGCATCGCGATGATGTCGCGCAACTCCTCATACTCTGTCAAGGTCCGCCGGACCTCTCGCGCGATGTCGTAATGGCGTTGTCCGACCACCGAGGGGGTCAACATGACCGAGGCCGAGGCCAGAGGATCAACTGCAGGGTAAAGCCCTTCGCTCGCCCGTTTGCGCGAGAGCACCACCGAGGCCGACAGATGCGAAAAGATATGCGCCGCTGCCGGATCGGTGAAATCGTCGGCGGGCACATAGACCGCTTGAATGGAGGTGATCGCGCCGCGATCCGTGGAGGTGATGCGTTCCTCCAATCCCGCCAGTTCCGTGGCCAGCGTCGGTTGATACCCGACCCGCGAGGGCATCCGCCCCATCAGCCCCGACACTTCGGAGCCGGCCTGCACAAAGCGGAAGATGTTGTCGATCAGCAGCAGCACATCCTGCCCTTTGTTGTCGCGGAAATATTCCGCCATGGTCAAGGCCGTATTGCCGACCAGAAAGCGCACGCCGGGGGCCTCGTTCATCTGGCCAAACAACATAACCGTATTGTCCCGCACACCGGCCTCGCCCATTTCGCGGTAAAGCTCCTCCGCTTCCCGTGAGCGCTCACCAATCCCGCAAAACAGGCTCACGCCCTTGTGGTGCTGGACGGTGTTGTTGATCAGCTCGGTGATCAACACGGTCTTGCCGACACCGGCCCCACCGAACAATCCGGTTTTGCCCCCGCGCTCAATCGGGGACAGAAGATCAATCGCCTTGATACCGGTTTCGAGGATTTGAGAATGAAGCACCCGATCTGTAAGCTTGGGCGGCTCCTGATGGATAGAACGCCGCGCCACCGCCTGAGGTACCGGACCGCCGTCAATCGGCGCGCCGAACACGTCCAGCATCCGGCCAAGAACGCCCTCGCCCACAGGCACCATGATCGGCCCGCCGGTGGCCTTGACCGTCATCCCGAGGCCCAAGCCTCGCACGGGCGCCAGCGCGATGGCCCGCACAAGCCCCTGTCCGATGAGCGCGGAGACTTCCAGCGCCACATCTCCTGCGTAGAGAAGGTCGTGAATATTCGGGACCGCCCCGTCAAAGTGCACATCAACGACGCCACCGCGAATGGCCGCGATATGGCCCTCTGTCGCGATGGGGGCTTTGGTGTCCGTATCCGTGGTCATGACGTCCCCCCGATGCCTGCGAACAAACCGCCGGTCATGAGGCCACCAACCGGCGACACCAGTCCGGTCCTTCGGGATGCTCTTTCTCGCGTCACCTCAGGCGACACCGGCTCAGACACATTCATCATCGTATTCCATAGATAATCGTTGATATGCCTATGGGCATACGCAGTCGCGCAAAGCGCTGATCACTTGGAACCCGACCGCCTCACCATATCTCCGTGACGCGGGACTCATTGACAGCACGCTTCTCGCTACGCAGACGCTAGGCCTCCGCACCGGAACAAGAATTGACACAGATCATTGAAATGGAAGATTTGCGCACGGACACGGGAATGTGAAACGCGGGACAAGCGCCGTGCAGCCGGAGTTTGAAGCCTCAGGACTTGATCTTCGGCGCGCCCTTGCCTTGTGTCGGGGCGTCCGGATCAGACCATGATACACGCAGGTTGAACTGGCACTGGCCGTCTTCGCGCGTGGCTTTGATGCGGACATTCATCAGCTCTGCGGTCTGGAGCACAAGCTCCTCCTCATCATCGCCCAATGTCATCTCGCCCTTTGACAACCCTTTGGACAAGGCCGTCAGAAGCGTCTTGATGGTTTTGCGATCTTGTAGGGACTCATGGGAAAACCGTGCGTTCTGGCCGCTCATCTGGTGTCTTTCACGTTCGGGGTCTTTCAGGTTGTCAGGCGCTCAGGTCAACAGGCGATCGGGCGCAAAGTGTTTGGCCCGCGGATAGTCGCAACTCAGACCGATCACATCTCCGGTGGGGAAAATCAACGTCGCCCCCGCCCCGATCCCGTCCAGCCCCTCTAGGCGGCGCGAGGCGCGGTCAAGCGTGATGTCACCTTCCAGATGCAACAGGCCGCGTTTCGTCAGAAGCCTTTGCCCGCAATGATTGTTCACATGCCCCTGCACCACCATGTGAAGGCCATTCTTATGGAGCAAGTCAACGCCATATTCGGTCAAGGCACAATCCGACGCCCGATATTTCGTGCGCACGAGGTTGGCGAGCGGGCCGAAATAGAAACCGAAACTGGCGCGATCCGCCTCTGCGCGAAAGCGGGCATTAACCGCCTCCGAACCCTCTGCCACCAAAAGCGCGCACATCTCGTCGCACAGCCCCGCATGGACAAACAGCAAGGAGCCAACCCGCGACACCACATCCATCGTCTCGTAAAACCACGCATAATGGCCGTCCGGAGTAAAGAACACCTCATGGCATTTCAGCGTCGCCGCGAGAAGCTCGCGATAGCCGAGACCGGTTTTGGCAACATTCTTCTCGAATTGCTTCTGTTTGGCTTTCAGTTTTTTGATCTCTTTGGCGATGGCCTTGTCCGAGAGATGTCCGGCGGCGGCCTGCTCGAACTGGCTGGCCCAGTCTTTGGGCGGCAGCAAACGGGCTTTGCACTTTTTCTCCGAGGGCAGATCGCACAGATCATCCGGCGTGACGAAACGCTCGAACACCTCTTTGAGCGCGGGCAGCAACTTGCGCCCCATCCGCACGAAGAGGTGATCTTTGAGCGGCGCACGTTCACCGCGAATGGCATCGACCGCAAGCCGCATCCGCAGGTCATGATTACCCGCCAGAAGCGACAGGTCCACGCCGGTTGCCCGCAGCTTGCATAGCGCATCAAGCAGGGCCAGATTGCTCGGCCCCTTGTCGAGGCAATCACCGCCCAAAACGATCTGCACCTGCGCTCCGAAACGGGTCAGCCGGATCTCCTCACCCGCGCGCCGGATGACACCGGCCACAACCAGAGAACGTAGAAACCCTTCGGCATCGGCATGCGGATCGGAGATGAACACAATAGGTCGGGACGGCCAGCGCCAGCCGCCATACTGTCGCGCCTTGTCGAGACAGGTGGCAATCTGCGGGCGGGTCTCCGGCTCGGAACTGTGCAGCCACGGCTCGATATCGCGTGGAACATCGTCCAGATCGGCAAACGTGTCGCAAACAGGCGGCAATAGCCGTCCCGCGGTCTCCGGAGAAAAGGTCAACTGGTCCAAAATCACGCCCCAAATCTGCGGACCGGATCAGTCGAGTGCCTCCTCTGTGGAAGGTCGGACTTTCCATGCACCGGCCAAGTGCTCCCAGTTATCACGCCCACTGTAACAGAGAAGTAACGGTCGGGCGTGAAACATGGAAAGCTGTGCAATCTGTGCCCGTGTGAGCAGTCCAAGATGATAACAGGCGTGACGGATCGATGCCCCGTGGCCAACGACAATGCTCAACCGCCCCCTGCCCGTCTCGGCAATCTCTGTCAGACAGGTGGCCACGCGCGCTCCCGCCTCCATCAGGCTTTCGGCCCCCTCCAGAGGCAGACGATAGTCGCTGTCGGATTTCCATCCCGCAGGTGGCTCGGGATAGCGCGGGTCGGCCTGCATCACCGCCTCGATCTCCGCCACGGTGAGATTGGCCGCGCTTCCAAGCCCGCGTTCGGCCAGAGCGGAGGTTTCGGTCAGAGCATCGATCTCATGGCCAAGCCTGCGCATCCGTCCGGCGATTTCCGACGCGGTCTGCCACGCCCGCAACTGCCGCGAACAATGGATCACCGGAGCAATCTCAAGTCGCTGTGATTGCGCCATCTCCGCTAGATGATCACCGCAGCCTTGCGCCTGCGCAATCCCAGTGTCCGTCAGGCCAAAGGGTTGCCGCGCGGAGGGCGCACCCTTGCGCTGGTGATAGTCCCCGTGACGGATCACGGCGATATAGCTGCGCTCGGTCATTCAAAGGGAACCGGCGAAAAGCCGTTGCCCGATCTCCGCCAAGGCGTCGAAATCAATCCGGCCCGACACTTCGCAAACACGCACATCTTGGAGCGCCTCCAGATAGGGCGCGGGATCGGGTGAGGCCCCGTTCGGTTCAAACCGGCCATCGGGATGCTGGTAGAACGGTCCGGGGCTTTTCATGATGGCCGACAAAAGATCGGGCCGCGCGGACAGTTCCACCTCGGTCACGGCCACAGGCGTGTCGGCCTCATGGCTCCAGTTCAGCACCCAGAAATCCGTCAGCGGCGCGGCATATTGCACGCGGTCAGGTCCGTAGACCTCCCCGATAAACAGGTCGTGCTTTTCTTCGAGCGTCCACAACTCCGCCACCGGCATGGCCTCAAGCTCGGCACGGCGCGCAGGCGCGATCATGTCTCGCAGCCGCGGATTGCCAAGAATGGTGCCCGGATTGATGCGCGGATGTTTCGGGATACCAAGGGCGCGCGGCTCCGCGCCTGCCGACACCAGAACCCTGTCATTCGAGACAAAGCGCATCCCCTCGATATCCATCATCCGCAGGATCGAGGTGGACTTCCCGCCGCCCGACAATCCGGCAATCGCCAGACCGCGCCGCTGTCCTGTCACAGCGGCGGCATGGCAAAGCTGCCAGCCATCGCGCTGACAGATGTTGAGCACTTGGGTGTTGATGAAATTGATGACGGTGCTGACATTGACCTGCAACGGACCGAAGGCGATGGCATGATCCGGTGATTGCAAAAAGGTGACACCTCTACGCACCTTGCGAACCAGACGTGCGCCGTCAAGATCAAACACCGCATCCTTGCGGCCGATCTTGCCACCTTCGCGCGCCCATTGGGTCCAGTCCGGCTCCCAGCTCAGGCCTTGGTCCGGCAGCAGATGCACCGTTTGATGCACCAACTCCGGCGCAGGAGTTTCAACCAAGGCTTCCGCAAAGTAGGCCATCAGCTCATCGCGTAAGCCTCCTGCGCACAGAACCGTCACCCCGACCGGACCGATGGTAATGTGAAACGGTATAGCCGCGTCGGTGGCGGAAAAATCCAGCCCGTCGAGAACAGTCTTCACCAAAGTCATCCCGAAACCTCCGCCACCACATGATCCGCCATCAGCGCCATCGCATCGACGCCGCAGCCCTTGAGTGCGCCGCTATAGCCGCCAAAGGCCGACACTTCAAAGACAATAGGCCCCTCCGGCGTCAGGGCGATGTCCACGGTGGTGAATGTCAGCCCGAAAGGTGCCTGCGACTTGTGCCCCAGAGCGATCAGATCAGGCGTCGGCTCATAGGGAGCATATTTGCCGCCGCTGTTGATCGTCGTGTTCCAGCTTCCGCTCTCGCCAATCCGGCGATAGGTGCAGACATAGGCCCCGTTCAGAAACACCATGCCAAGGTCCTGCCCCGACAGGTCGGCCTTTTTCTGGATATACATCACGGGGTTTTCCGCCTTGAAAGCCGCAATCCGCGCCTGCGCATCGGGGGCGTCGTGATCCAGCACGAACATACCGCGTGCCTTCGTGGAAAACAGCGGTTTGAACACGGCAGAGCCGAAATTGCGCACGGCCTCGAAGGCGGCCTGCTCGTCCTCGGTGATGATGGTCGGTGGCATCGGTGCACCGGCATTGCGCAGCGTCACCGTGCAGGCCAAGCGGTCCATCAGACGCAGGATCGCTTCGGGACGGCTGAACACCTTAACCCCTTGCGCCTCGGCAATCCGCAACATCTCCAGACGGTCCAGCGCATGCACGCTGTAGCTCTCCGCGATCTTCTTGACCACTAGCCCGTCCAGCGTCGCAAGATCCACGCCGTCAAAAAGCAACCTCCCGCCTGCGAGGTCCAGCGTCACCTGCCCCATATCAATCACAAGCCGGAACCCTGTCCGCGCCTCCAGCGCATCGGCCAGCGCCTCTGTCGACCATTTCCCCGGTGTGCCAACGACACCAATTTTCACATCAACGGTCTCAGTCACAAAACAGCATCCTTATCGGCAGTTTGAACCGCGCTTCCTTGCCTTCGGGCACGGCCAGAGCGGTTTCGAGAATATAGCGGGCGCGCAGCATCATCCGCTTTGCATGGGCCTGATCGACAATAAACCGCGTCGAACTGGCGAAAGACCGCGCCAGCCCCAGCGCCAGACGGTATTCAAATGTCGGATCATTCATCCGGCGGGCAAATTTTGTCGCGGTCATATGCATATCGGCGGCCACCTTGGCGATCCGTGCGCGGGTTCGGGCATCAAGCACCTGTAGCCGGTAGTTCGACACCATAAAGACCGAAACATCCTGCGCATAGTCCATGTAGCGGGAACGATGCAGGTCAATGAGCCGGATTTTCTTTTGCACCGGATCATAGATAATATTGTCGAGATTGAAGTCACCGTGGATATAGACCGAAAACGGCGCGCTCAGGTGAGCTTCGCGTTTGGTGGCCTGAGCCACCAGACTGTCGAAACTCGGGATCACCAGCCCCTGCACCCGTTTGGTGCCGCCGGAAAACTGCGGGTGAAGGCGATACACCTCCCCCATCCGCTTGGCGAGCTGGGTCATGGATTTCATCTCTGCGGGTTCATCCATACGTGTCTGACGCCAGATGTCACGTATGGTCTTGTGCAAGGCCCCCTGCGCCGCCGTCAGCCGCGCCTCCGAGCCGCCAAGCACAATGTCCTCGAAGGTTTCGCCGTCCAGATGTTCGATCAGAAGCGCCGCACTATCGCCGCGTTTCTCATAGGAGAGGATTTTCGGCGCAAGGCCCGGATAGACCGAATTCCAGCTTTTGACCCCGACACGTTCTTCTTTCACCTTGCGCCGGTCCCCATCCTTGAACACCACATTGACGGTCTTCTCCTGCGCCCTGTCCGGCAGTTGCACTGACGAAATCGCGCTGCAGGAACGGGTGTCGGCCAGCGGAGTCAGCGTGACCTCGTCGGCGCCACGCACATCGGTGAGAATACTGCGCAGGGTGAAATAGCGCTCAAACTGGATCATCTGACCGATGTTGATCGACAGGATCGCCTCGGAAATCCCCTGCAAGGCCTCGCCCATCCGGCGCACCTCGTTGAGTGCCAAAAGCGCATGGGAGAGGTCTTCGGTATGTTTCGTCTCGCGCATGTCGCGTGTGTAGCTGCGAAACATCTGGTCATAGAACAGGTCGATCTCGTCGCGGACCTGTCCGATCCCGACGGCAAGACGGCTGTCTTTTGACGGCAGGGCCTCCTGCACGCGATCAATCGACTTGCGCACCTTGGCCAGAGGTTTGCGATAAGCCTCCGCCCTGAGCCGCGCGACATGGTTCATATCTTCGCAGTGCTGCACCGCCCGCCGCCCCAGACGCGCGATCAGGTCGAGATTGCGGGCAATCGTGTCGATGCCCTGGAGATGCATCTGGCGGGTGGTGTTCTTGGGCGCGCGCAAAATCCCCGCCAGACAGGCCTTGCGCACACGGGCGGAGAGGTTCTGGGAATAGCCGCTTCTCTGCATCAAGTGCAGGGCGGTCTCCCTGTCCGGCGCCTCGAAATAGCATTGCAAGCGGCCGACTTGCCCGTCGATCTCGACAAAGAGAAAGGACATATTCTCCGCAACGGCGTCAGGAAGTTTCACGGCGCAAAACTCCCCCATAGGCCTGCGCTTTGCTGTGGCGGGAGCCTTGGCCCCCTGCGGCTGATTTCAGGCGCGAAACAGAACCGGAGGCCGTCTTTGGGATGACAGGACGCCCCGTTGACCTTATGGAGAATTCAATGATCATTCGAGCCTTATCCCTGACGAATGTGACAGTTCCACGACAGAACCCACGGCTCCAGAGTAAAGCGGCACAGCTATGACACGCATCAACATTCTGCGCGATGTTCCCATTCCCGACGATCTTCGCGTGCGGCGTGCCCTGAGCGCACCACATCTCGGGCCACGCATCCTGTTTTTCAGCGGCGGCAGCGCGCTCAATGCCATCTCGCGGCGGATGAAAAGCTACAGCTACAACTCGATGCATCTGATTACACCATTTGACAGTGGCGGCAGTTCGCAAGAGCTGCGCAAAGCCTTCGACATGCCAGCGGTCGGAGATCTGCGCAGTCGCCTTATGGCTCTGGCCGATGAAACCGATCTGGGCCAGCCCGACATCTACGCCCTGTTCAATCATCGTCTGGCCAAAAGCGGCAGTTCCGCCGCGCTGAAATCCGAGGTGGATGCCATCTGTGCCGGCAAACATCCGTTGATCAAGGCGATATCGCGCCCGATGCGCCGTCTGATCCAGACGTTTTTGCAAAACTTCGCAGCCCATGCGCCAAAGGACTTTGACTATCGCAACGCCAGCATCGGCAATCTCATCATCGCCGGTGGCTATTTCGGGCATGAACGCGAACTGGAACCGGTGTTGTTTCTCATGTCCAAAATGGTTGACGTGCGCGGCACGGTGCGCGCGGTGATTGACGACAACCTCCAGCTTGGTGTCCGGCTTGAAGACGGGCGCATCGTGCTTGGCCAGCGCCAGATCAGCGGCAAGGAGGTCGCCCCGCTCGACAGCCGGATCATGGAGGCCTTCATCTATGACCCGAAGCGCCCGACCGCAGACGCCCCCTTGCCTGCGAGCGAGATTGCCCTACCCAAACGCAACCGGAAACTGATCCGGCAAGCCGATGTGATCTGCTACCCGCCCGGCAGCCTCTATTCGAGTGTCATCGCCAATCTCATTCCCGCAGGGGTCGGTCAGGAAATAGCCGCCCGCAATGCCCCCAAGCTCTACCTGCCAAGCCTTGGCCGTGATCCAGAAGCCTTGGGCCACAGCCTCTCCGATCAGGTCGCGGCCATTCTCAAGCCTTTGCAAGCGGATCTGCACCCCCCTGTGCCCGCCTCCCGCCTGATGTCGCATGTCCTGTGTGACCCAAGCATTGCGCAGGACGCCTGTGACGACGTCACCACCCGCCACGGAATTCCTTGCGTGCGGCTGCCGCTGGCGAGACAGGGAGAGCCGAAATACGATCCCGAACAGGTCTGTCGCGCGCTCGTCTCACTCGGCTGAGCTGCGCGCAACGGATGTCTCACGCAACGCCGTCACTCAAGCCCGTAGGTCCGTTCTTCAATGTCGATGGCGGAAAATTCGGCATTGCAAGCCGTCAAAAACGCCGCTTCCGCGTCCGACTGGCGGCGGGCCGGATTGGTTACCAGATAGATATTCACCATCGGCAAGGCGTCATAGGGCGGCAACTGGCGGATATTCCCCGCAAGCACATCCTGTCGCGCGACGTGAAGAGGCAAGGCTCCGATGCCCACATTGGACATGATCATCCGGCGAATTTCATTCAGGCTCGAAGACACGCCCCGCCATGTATTGGCAAAACCCGCTCGCGCCCGCAGATGGGCAATCACCTCCAAGGGGCCGCCTTCTGCCTCTGTATGAAAGGCCACGAAAGGCTCCCCTTTCAATGCATCGGGGTCGATCTCCTCCACCGCGAACAACGGATGCCTTGCGCCGCAAAACAGTCCGAAAAATTCGCGGTAAAGCACCATTGTCTTCAGATTCTTGGGCATTTTCGACAAAAGACATATCCCGAAACTGGCGCGATTTTGCGAGATCATCGTCTCGACATCCTCGCTTTCCTGCACCGTGAAGGAATAGGTGACATGGGGATGGGTCTGCGCGAACCGGTTGAGGAAGTCGTCAAAATGCTCGGACATGACCGAACTGGTGATCGCAATCGACAAATGCCCGCGCAACTCCGCCTTGTCCACGTCCAGAAGCGACGGAAGTTGTGAAATCGAGCCGAAAATTTTCGCGCACTCCGTATAGAGCGCCTGCCCCGGTCGGGTGATGGTGAATTCGTTGGGCTTGCGGATGATGAGCTGTTTTCCGGTGGTCTGCTCAAGCCGTTTGAGCGCGGCGGAGACCGTGGGCTGTTTGAGCCCCAGAAAATCCGCAGCCTTTGATATGCCACGCTGCTCCACCACGACCATAAAGGTGCGCAGCAGGTTCCAGTCGAGATTCCAGGGAAAGCGTTGTTGCTGCGGAAGGCTCATCATTTCTATCTATATCTAACGTCACGAATATTTATTTGCACGATACCCAAGAGTTGTGCAACTCTTTTGACAGACGGGAGTGCCCGCACCATAAATCGGACAAAAATCCCGATATATAATCCAACAGGAGAAAATATATGATCCTTCGCCGTACCATCCTGACATCCGCCATTGCTGCTGCCGGCTTTGCGGTTCTCGGAGTGAATGCTGTCGCCGCAGACGAGCTTGACACCCTCAAAGAAAAAGGCGTGATCCGCATCGCCATGTCCGGCGCCTACCCTCCATTCAACTTCGTGAACGATGAAAACGAGGTTGTCGGCTTCGATCCGGCCATCGGAACCGAGATCGCCAAGCGCATGGGGATTGAGGCAGAAATCGTCACAACCGCATGGGACGGAATCATCGGCGGGCTTCTGGCCAACAAATATGACGCCATCGTGGGCTCCATGACCATCACCGAAGAACGTGACGAAGTTGTTGATTTTGTCGGCCCCTACTATTCGGACAAACGCGCGATCTTCACCAAACCGGGCTCCGGCATCACAAGCCTCGAAGATCTCGAAGGCAAGAAAGTCGGCCTGACACTGGGCGAGACCCACGAAGACTGGGCGCGCGAAAAAGGCTATGACATCAAGACCTACAAGGGCCTGCCGGAACTGCTTCTGGAACTGGAAAACGGTCGCGTTGACGCCATCGTCAATGACTCGATTGCCGCCATTCTCGCGATGACCGAAAAAGGTCAGGAATTCGAGATGTTCGGTGATCCGACCACGGAACCTTTCGGTGCAGGCATTGCGATCCGCGAAGGCAATCCGGAACTGGCCGAAGCCATGCAAGCCGCGCTGCAATCCATGATGGATGACGGGACCTATCTCACCATTGCAGAGCAATGGATCGGTGCCGACATTCGCTGAGTGATCTCTCCCTCTCTGTCACCGGATGGAGAGGGAGACACATCAGGTCTGATGGTCAATTGCGACATCTGCGCCCGTGTGCAGCGCGCAAACGCCATTCCGTCAGCCAACCGCCTTCCCACATCGCGCGACAACCAAGGGACGAAGCATGGACTTCGAACTGATGCAAAAGGTCTTTCCGTTCTTTCTTGAGGCGGCTTGGACCACAATTCTTCTGTCTGTTCTGACGGCCATTCTGGGCCTGACCTGCGGGACATTGGGGGCAGCCGCCCGCCTCTCCCGTTTCCGAATACTCCGCTTTCTCGGCGCGGCCTATGTCAGCGTCTTTCGCGGCACGCCAGCGCTGATCCAGCTGTTCATCCTCTATTTCGGCGGCCCGCAGATCGGCATTCAGCTTGATGCCTTTCAGGCCGGTGTGATCGGGCTGGGCATCAATGCAGGCGCCTATATGACCGAGACCATCCGCGGGGCGATTATCGCGGTGGATAGCGGTCAGCGCGAAGCCGCACGCACGCTGGGGCTGAGCAACTGGCAGGCCACATACAAGGTGATCCTGCCACAAGCCGCACGCCTGATGGTTCGCCCGCTCGGGGTCAACCTGAACATGCTGATCAAGGCCACCGCACTGGTCGCCGCGATTTCGGTGATCGAACTGACCTACACGGCGCAGCGCTATATCGGCTCGACCTACAAGCCGTTTGAAATGTTCCTGCTCGCCGGCATTCTCTACATGATCATCCTCTACGCAACAGGCCGTGCCGTCGCGTGGGTTGATCGCAAAGTCCAGATCACCTGATCGGAAAAGGAAAGACAGATGGGCCTCGATTTTTCGATTATTCCCGACTACCTGGACATCATCCTGCTGGGCGTCGCATGGACGATTGGCATCACCCTTGCCGCCGCCGCTCTGAGCTTTGCGGGCGGGGTCGTCTTTGCGGTGATCGCACTTTACGCGCCGTGGATCATCCGCCAGCCGTTCCGGCTGATCGAATTTGTCTTCATGGGCACGCCGCTGCTGTTGCAACTGTTCCTGATCTATTTCGGGCTGGTACAGATCGGCATCGACCTTCCCGCCTTTGTGGCAGGGATCATCGGGTTGGGGCTGCATTTCGCGGTCTACAATTCCGAACTGATCCAGACCTCGATCCTCGCGGTGGACCGCGGACAGATGGAAGCTGCGCGCACCCTTGGCCTGAGCCGCGGGCAAGCCCTGCGCAAGGTGGTCATTCCGCAAGCCGTGCGTGCCGTGGTGCCCCCCATCGGCAATAACATGATCGCCCTGCTCAAGGACAGCGCGCTGGTCTCCGTGATCGGGGTGAGCGAATTGACCCTCTCGGCCCAACGCGCCATCGGCAAAACCTATCGCCCGTTCGAATTCTACATTCTTGCTGCGGCCTTCTACTACGTCATCAACCTTTGCATGGAATGGGTGCAGCGCAAGATCGAACGCCGCATTTCCATTTCCCGCTGACCAAAGAGATCCTTCATGACCGAACAGACACATTTCGTTGAAATCCGGCACGCCCAGAAATCCTTTGGCTCTCTCGAAGTGCTCAAGGATATCAGCCTGACCGTGGAGCGCGGCCAGATCGTGGGGATCATCGGGTCTTCAGGCTCCGGCAAATCCACCCTGCTCAGGGCCATCAATGACCTTGACCCGCTCACGGGAGGAGAGGTCTGGCTCGATGGTGTGCAGGTGAACAAGACCCTGCCCCACCGGCAATATGAAAAGCATATCAATGCGATGCGCCAACAGGTTGGCATGGTGTTCCAGCATTTCAACCTGTTCCCGCATATGACCGCCCGCCAGAATGTCACCATGGCGCCGATGATGCTCAAGGGCCTGTCGCAAGAGGCCGCCGACAAGCTGGCCGAAGAACAACTGGACAAGGTCGGGATGCTGGAGCGGATCGACTATTACCCCTCGCAACTTTCCGGTGGCCAGAAACAACGTGTGGCGATTGCCCGTGCGCTGGCGATGGAGCCCAAGCTGATGCTCTTTGACGAGGCCACCTCCGCCCTCGATCCGGAACTGGTCGAAGAGGTGAACATGGTCATGAAAAAGCTCGCGGAGGAGCACATGACCATGATCATCGTCACCCATGAAATGGATTTCGCCGCCTCGGTCTGTGATCGGGTGCTGTTCATGGACAAGGGCGTGGTGGTTGAAGAAGGCCCGCCAGAGGTGCTGTTCAAAAATCCTAGCAAGGACCGGACCCGCGAATTCCTGCGCAAACATCTTGAAGGTGCAAAGTGAGCGACGATTCCTTTCTGTTCTACCAGTCCCGCAGCCCGCGCCCCTTTCTAGATCATGGTGAAGGCATCTACCTCTTCGACGAAAGCGGCAAACGCTATATCGACGGCTCGTCCGGCGCGATGGTGTCCAATATCGGCCATTCCAACCCACGCGTTCTGGCCAAGATGAAGGCGCAGATGGACAAAGCCACCTTCGGCTACCGTTTGCACTTCCGCACCCGTCCCTCCGAAGAGCTTGCCGCGAAGACCGTAGCCATGACGCCGGAGGGGCTAGACCGTGTGTTTTTCGTCTCGGGCGGATCGGAAGCTGTGGAGAGCGCGACAAAACTGGCACGCCAATATGCGCTCACCCAGGGGCAGGAGTCCCGCTACAAGGTGATTTCCCGATTTCCCTCCTATCACGGCTGCACCCTCGGGGCGCTTGCCCTGACCGGCTACGCGCCGCTGCGTGATCCTTTCGCGCCGATGATGCAGGCCATGCCCAGCGTTGCCGCCCCTGCGACCTATCTGGACCGCGACAACCTCAGCGAGGACGAGCGCGGCCTGAAATATGCCGAGCTTTTGCGCGACCGGATCATCGAGGAAGGGCCGGACACGGTGCTGGCCTTTCTGATGGAACCCGTCGGCGGCGCGTCCACCGGCGCACTGGTGGCTCCCGACAGCTACTATGGCCGTGTGCGCGAGATTTGTGACGAATTCGGTGTGCTGCTGATCTATGACGAGGTCATGACCGGTGCAGGGCGCACGGGGAAATTCCTCGCCGCCGAACATTGGGGCATCACGCCGGATATTGTCGCCCTGTCCAAAGGATTCGGCGCAGGCTATGCGCCGCTCGGTGCGATTGTCGCCGGAGCCAAGCTGGTTGATCCGGTTCTGGACGCGGGCGGGTTTCTGCACGGTTTCACCTATGCGGGCAATCCGATGGCCTGTTCTGCGGGTCTGGCCGTGCTCGAAGAGATCGAAGACCAAGGTCTCATCGACAATGCCGCGCGGATGGGCGAGGTTCTCATGGCGCAGTTGCAGACCCTGATGGACCGCTACCCCTTTATCGGGGATGTGCGGGGCAAAGGGCTTTTGACCGCGTTCGAATTTGTCGCGGACCGTGACACGATGGCCCCGTTGCCGCCGGAGATGGACGCCTATACGCGGCTGGTGGAACTGGCCTATGAGCGCGGGCTGATCATCTATTCCCGCCGCACCCGTGGCGGAACCGCGGGCGATCACTTCCTGCTCGCTCCGCCGCTTATCATTACCGAAGCCCAGATCATCGAGATGATCGCCATTCTGCGCGATGCTCTGGATGCCTTTGCCGAAGAAACGGGCCTTCCTGTTGAGGCGCAAGCATGAAACTGCCGGACAAGACCACGACGATCAAAGCCGCCATTGCCCGCGTCAAAGATGGCGACAGCGTGATGGTCGGCGGGTTCGGGGTTCCCGGCACGCCGATGACATTGATCCGCGCACTTGTGGACCATGGCGCGCGCGATCTGACCCTCATCAAGAATGACGCCAACGAACCCGATATGGGGATCGACCATCTCTTGCAAAGCGGACAGGTCACACGGCTGATCACCACCCATCTGGGGCTGAATGCCCATGCCATTGCGCTGATGAATGCGGGCAAGCTCGACGTCGAATTCAACGCACAGGGCATTCTGGCCGAACGCATCCGCGCGGGCGGGGCCGGACTTGGCGCCGTCTTGAGCGATATCGGCATCGGCACCGAAATGGCACAGGGCAAACAGGTGGTGGACCTGGCCGGAAAGCCGCATCTCGTCGAGACCGCCTTGCGCGCCGATGTGGCCTTGATCCATGCCGAGCGCGCCGACACTTTCGGCAACCTTGCCTACACAGGCACCGCGCAGAATTTCAACCCGCTGATGGCGATGGCCGCCGATTGCGTGATTGCCGAGGTCGAAACCCTCTTGCCGACGGGCGCACTGGCCGCAGGTGAGGTGCAAACGGTCGGGGTGTTTGTCGATCATGTTGCAGAACTGGAAACCCTTTCCGAGGAGTATGCCGTTGTCCAGCGCTAAAGACCGCATGATTGCCCGCGCCGCACGCGAGATCGCACCGGGAATGGTGGTCAACCTCGGGATCGGCCTGCCGACCAAAGTGGTGGGCCATCTGCCCGCAGATTTTCCGGTATGCCTGCATACGGAGAACGGCTTGACCGGCATCGGCCCTTCCCTGCCACCCGAACACGCGGATCGCAATCTGATTGATGCAGGCGGGGCCTATGTCTCCACCGTGCCCGGATCGGCCTTTTTCGACAGTGCCACAAGCTTTGCCATGGTGCGCTCGGGGCGGTTGGATCTGACCATGCTCGGAGCCTTCGAGGTTGCGGCCAATGGCGATCTGGCGAACTGGAAGATCCCCGGCAAGTTCAGCCCCGGCGTTGGTGGCGGGATCGAGCTTGCACAAAAGGCGCGGCGCGTCGTGGTGCTCAGCACCCATACGGATCGCGCAGGCAACCCCAAGCTCAAAGCCGAATGTGCCCTGCCCCTGACAGCGCACCGCTGTGTCGCACGGGTGTTCACCGATATGGCCGTGATCGACATCACCCCGCAAGGCTTTGCCCTGCGCGAGATCGCTCAAGGCTGCACGCTGCAAGAGGTCGCACAGGCCACAGGCGCGCCGCTGATCCTGCCCGACGCCCCACCGCCCACATTCTGAGGTGACATATCATGACACAAGACCTGCCACATGACCTGCCTGCCCGCCTCTGTGACGCTGTAGACGCGGCCTTTGATCGCCAGATTGCCTTTCTGTCCGAACTCACCTCGCACCCGTCCACCCGTGGAAACGAGCAATCCGCCCAGAATTTCATGGCCGCAGAACTGGAAACGCGCGGCTACGAGATCGACCGCTGGCAAATTGATCTGGCAGATATCCAACACCTTCCCGGCTTTTCCCCCGTGCTCGGCCCCTATGAGGACGCGGTGAATGTCGTCGGGCGACACCGTGCACGCACGCAAAAGGGCCGCTCCCTGATCCTGAACGGTCATATCGACGTGGTGCCTGCGGGGCCTCTTGACATGTGGGACAGCCCGCCCTTCGCGCCGGAGGTCAAGGATGGCTGGCTCTACGGGCGCGGCGGCGGCGATATGAAGGCCGGTTTGAGTTCCAACCTCTTTGCGCTGGATGCTCTCACATCACTGGGGCTGGCCCCCGCCGCAGATGTGTTTTTCCAGTCTGTCGTCGAGGAAGAATGCACCGGCAACGGCGCGCTGGCCTGTCTGGCTCGCGGCTACACCGCCGATGCCGCATTGATCCCCGAACCGTTTTCAGAAAATCTGGTGACCGCGCAACTGGGTGTGATCTGGTTTCAGGTGCATCTCAAGGGCCTGCCCACCCATGTCGCCTATGCGGGCAATGGCGCCAATGCCATCGAGGCCGCCTTTCCCCTGATCCACGCTCTGCACGAGATGGAGCATCGCTGGAACGCGGCGGAAAACCGGCCCGCCGACTTTGCCCATATGGACCATGCGCTAAACCTGAATATAGGCAAGATCGAAGGCGGCGACTGGACCAGTTCCGTGCCCGCGTGGAGTGTCTTTGACGTGCGCATGGCAATCTTTCCGGGCCAGTCCATCGACGCGGCCAAGGCCGAGATCGAACAGGTCATACTGGACGCAGCGCGCGAGAATACCTTTTTGCGCAATTCCCTGCCGGAGATCGTCTATCACGGCTTTCACGCCGAAGGCTACGCCCTGTCTCAGGACAGTTCCGCCAAAGCCGCCTCGGCCATCTCCGCACTCGATCAGGCGCATCTGTCGGCCTCCGGCGAGACGCTTGACCGCGCGGCCATCACGGCCACCACGGACGCGCGTTTCTTCGGCCTTTATGCCGACACGCCGGCTCTGGTCTACGGGCCGCATGCCGAAGCGATCCACGGTTTCAACGAACGTGTCGATCTGGAAAGCCTGCGCCGCGTGACCAAAGCCACAGCCCTGTTCATCGCCGACTGGTGCGGTGTTGAAACCATCTAAGGAGGCCCCACCCATGCGCGACGCCGTTATTGTGTCCACCGCCCGCACACCGATTGGCAAAGCCTATCGTGGCGCGTTCAATTCTCTGGAGGCCCCGAGCCTCGCCGCCCCCGCAGTCATTGCCGCACTGGCCCGCGCCGGTCTGGACGGCGGCGAGGTCGAAGACGCGATTTTCGGCTCGGCCCTGACCCAAGGTAGCTCCGGCGTCAATGTCGCCCGCCACATCGCACAGGCCGCCGGACTGCCCGACAGCGTAGCCGGTGGCACGATCGACCGGCAATGCGCCTCCGGCCTGAACGCCATCGCAATCGCCAGCCATATGGTGCAATGCGACGGCGTGAACGTGGCTCTGGCGGGCGGGCTGGAAAGCATTTCCCTTGTCCAGAATACCCATTGGAACGCCCACCGATACCGCGACCCCAATGTGGCCGAAACCTATTACATGAGCATGCTCGACACGGCAGAGGTCGTGGCCGAACGCTACGGTGTCACCCGCGCCGCGCAGGACGCCTATGCCCTGCAAAGCCAGCACCGCACAGCGCGCGCACAAGAGGCCGGTCTCTTTGCCGATGAAATCGTGCCGGTCACAGCGACCAAGCTTGTGACCGACAAGGCCAGCAAGGAGACCCGCGAAGAGACCGTCACCCTAACACAAGACGAATGCAACCGCCCCGGCACAACCTCCGAAGGCCTGGCCGGTCTGCCCGCCGTGCGTGGCGAGGGAAAGACCGTCACCGCCGGAAATGCCAGCCAGCTTTCGGACGGGGCCGCCGCTCTTGTGGTGATGGAGGCGCGCGAGGCGGAACAGCGCGGGCTGACACCTCTGGGCGCTCTGCGCGGCTTTGCCGTGGCCGGTGTCGCCCCTGAGGAAATGGGCATCGGTCCTGTGGTGGCCATTCCGCGTCTGCTCGACCGCGCTGGTCTGTCGGTGGCAGACATTGACCTGTGGGAAATCAACGAAGCCTTCGCCGCACAGCTGCTCTACTGCCGCGACAGGCTTGGCATTCCCGACGAGTGCCTGAACGTAAACGGCGGCGCCATTTCCATCGGCCACCCCTACGGCATGTCAGGGGCGCGGATGGCGGGTCACATCCTTTTGGAAGGCCGCAGACGTGGCGCAAAATGGGGCGTGGTCTCCATGTGTGTCGGTGGTGGCCAAGGGGCCGCCGGCCTGTTCGAGATATTCTGAGGAGTCCCACATGCACGCACTTTCTCCGGACCGGATTGCAGAGCTGACAACCCTGCGTCATGACCTGCACCGCCATCCCGAAATCTCCGGCGAAGAACGCGCCACGGCAGAGCGCATCGCCCGACATCTGAGCGCTTCGGGCGCGGACCGTCTCTGGCGCGACCTCGGCGGGCACGGTGTTGCCGCCGAATTCACCGGCGCGGGCGATGGTCCGACCGTCCTGCTGCGCTGCGAATTGGACGGTTTGCCCATCCGAGAAATCTCGGACCTGCCCTACAAGTCGGAAGTTGCGGGCAAGGGACATCTGTGCGGCCATGACGGGCATATGGTCTCCCTCTTGGGCGTGGCACAGGCTCTCAAAGCCCAACGTCCACCAAAAGGTCGCGTGATCCTGCTCTTCCAGCCCGCCGAGGAGACCGGCGCAGGGGCAAAAGCGGTGATCGACGATCCGCGCTGGCCCGAAATCCGGCCCGACTATGCCTTTGCCTATCACAATGTCCCCGGCCGTCCCTTGGGCGAGGTCGGGCTGCGTTCTGGGCCGGGCAACTGCGCCTCACGCGGGATGCAGATCTTGTTGGAGGGCAAAAGCTCCCATGCCGCAGCCCCCGAAGACGGGCTGTCTCCCGCAAACGCGATGGCAGAGCTTATGCGCGCCCTGCCCGACCTCGCTCATGGCCGTATCGGAGAACCGGACTTCGCCCTCAGCACCCTGACCCATGCCAAGCTCGGCGCACCGACATTCGGCATTTCACCGGCGGATGGCGAATTACGCGTCACCTTGCGCACCATGACAAACACGCGGATGGATGCGCTAATAGAAGAGGCTCTGGCACTGGTCAGATCACATGCGGGAGCACTTCGCGTGGACATCCACTGGCATGATGTCTTCCGTGCTGTCATCAATGATCCAGACGCCACCGCGATTGCATGCCAAGTGGCCGAAAACTTGGGGCAACCCTGCCACGACATGCCTCTGCCGATGCGATGGTCAGAGGATTTCGGCCGGTTCGGAGATGACGGGGCCAAGGCCACTCTGCTCTATATCGGTTCCGGCGAGGATCACCCGCAATTGCACAATCCGGATTACGACTTTCCGGACGCGTTGCTGCCCGGTGTGATCGATCTTTTGTTAGGGATCGTGCAAGAGATACTGGGCCCGACACCCGCATGACCGCGCCCGAACGCTGCCCCTCCTCATGGTGCACCATCCATCTGGACCGGATCGCCAGCAACCTCGCGCTGGCCTTGGACCTTGTCCCTGAAGGGCGGCGGTTTTGCGCGGTTCTCAAGGCCGATGCCTACGGTCACGGGATCGCGCAGGTCGTGCCTATCGTCCAGGAACAGGGCGTGACATGTATCGGCATCACCTCCAACGCCGAAGCCCGCGCCGTTCGCAAGGCGGGATTTGACGGTGATCTGATCCGACTGCGCGCCGCGACACCGCAAGAGATCGAAGGCGCACTACCGGACCGCGTGCAGGAATATGTCTCCTCCCCCGCCATCGCCCGCGAATTGCACAAACATATCACAAGCGGACGGCTCAAGACCAATCTGCATCTGGCCCTGAACGCTGGCGGCATGTCGCGCGATGGTCTGGAGATTGCGACCGCGGCGGGGCGGGAGAACTGCCTTGCCATTCTGGACCTTCTGGGCGAGCGGATCTGCGGAATATCCTCACATTTCCCGTCAAACCTCCCGCAGGACCTGCGCCACAGCAATGATCTCTTTCAGAAACAGGTGGATTGGGTCTTTGACAACAGCCACTTGCAGCGCGACACGATCTGCGTCCATGCGGGCAGTTCTCTCACGCTGATTTCGGACACGGACATCGACACGGATATGTATCGCTGCGGTGCCATTCTTTACGGGATATTGAAGCCGGAACTGGGGTTTCGCCCGACACTGGACCTTGAGGCCCGCGTGGTCAGTCTTCAGGACTATCCCGAGGGCAGCAGCATCGGCTACGACCGCGCAACACACCTGTCCGGAGATCGCCGTCTGGCTTGTATTTCAATCGGTTATGAGAACGGATTCAGACGTTTGGTGCAGGAAGACTGCGTCGTTGCGATCCGAAACCAGCCGGTTCCCGTGCTCGGCAAAGTGTCGATGAATGCCATTGTCGCCGATGTGACCGAGGTCGCGGGCATCAGCCTTGGCGACACGGTGAACATCTTTGGCGGCGCGGGCGGAAATCCGGTCACGCAGCAACAGGTTGAGCAACAATTCGGCACCATTCTGGCCGACCTTTACACCGACTGGGGCCAGCGCAACCCGCGCTTTTACCGGCGATAGATCGGGGCGGCTTTGCCATATTTCACGTTTGAGCTGACAAGCCCACGGCACAACCTCCAGAAGATTTTTTCCACCAAATTGACTCTTGAAGCTGATCCGTTAACCTTTCTTAAAGCCTTTTGTGATGAACTTGAGCCATGAGCCCCGCGTAAACGACATACAAGGGGCTGGAACATAAGAACGGCACAATTCACACGTCAACAAGGCTGGTATTTTAAGAAACCGGATAAGATCAGGATTTTCAAAGACATGCGGATGATATTTACATCGCCTTGCCGCACATACGGCCCCCGAACCTAACGCGGACGGTTCATGTGAGACGGTCAGGCACAGACGAACAAAGCCAGAGATCAAACGACGCAGCGCCCCAGGTCATACGCGCTATAAATGGGGGTATCGCAACCCTGTTGTTGTTCCAGAGCCTTGCGTTTTTCCCGCAACTTCCGGCACCTCCGGAGTTTCTGGGCCATGTGCATCCTCTTGTTCTGATCACCATTGCCGCGCTCACACTTGATCTGAGCCACCAACTCTACAGCCTGCATCACGGCAAACGGCGCAGAGCCTCATACCTCGCCTTCGGAACGCCCGTTGCCCTGACGCTCATCCTGCTTCAAATAGCCAGTGCGAAGGGCGACTTTACAGGTTGGAACTTCACTGTCATCGATGCCAGAGGGCGACACATGCCCCTCGGGGTCGCCGCGCTGACCTGTTTTTTCATCCTGTCTCTGATCCCTCTTGTCGGCCCGCAGAGCCATGTCGGAAAATGGGTTTCCCTCACCGCCCTCGCGGCAGTCACCGGCATCGCGCTTTCCAAACTCTCCCACGCGTTTTTCTCGCCCGGTGTTCCCGCCCCCTTTCTGGCGGCGTTCTCGACCAGCGAGGCGCTCCTGTTCCTTGGCCTCGCAGCCCTGTCCATGCCCCTCACCTCCGCCAGACGACTTGTGGACAGGCGCGACACACCTGTCGTCAACCGCACCCTGTGGATCGGGCTTTCAACCTGCGCAATCTATCTGCTTTCCATCCCGCTCCTGCATGGCTGGACAAGGGTTGATATGTTCCTATTTGTCTTGGCATGCGTGACAATGACCTTTGTTGCAGAACGGTATTTGCGCCCGCTGGAAAGCCCCGCCGGGCAGACATCGCAGTCGATACTCCCTACGGCCCCGAACCTCACGAGCGTCCCGACACAAGGCTCTCGGAATTTTCAGGAAGCATCCACCTCCGGTGCCACGACCATCCCGAAACACGCCTATATTTTGCGCCTCCATCATTGGGCGAGTTTTCACGCAAACCTGTTTCAACGCTGCCTTCTCGCCTCGGTCGTCCTCGCCTGCGTGGCGCTTCTTTCACAGGCCCTGTTCTCTTGGATATCGCCCGATCTCCCCGCAATCTGGCCTGCAACGGCAACCTTGGCCTATTTCCTCACCCTACATCGCCAACATGACCGCCTCGCCATGCTGGCCGCAGGTATTGTCACCCTCTGCGCGGCACATCTTATGATGGGCTCGCCGTGGGGTCCGGCCCTGTTTTTCTCGATCAGCAATGGCATTTGCGCACTCGTCATCGCAAAAACCGCCATCCTCACCCTCAAGATCAGACGCGATGGCCGACACATCATACATATGAGTTCACACCCACAGGACATCAGCATCTTCGTGCTGGGCAGCCTTTGTATTTGCTCTCTGTTCACCTATGCGGATTATACTCTCATCATCGCACTGGCGCCGCCGCCAGACCTGCCGCCCTTCAAACACCTATGGCTCGCCCACAGCGCCGGTTTCAGCCTTTCAGTCCCGTTGATCCTCGGCTTGATCTGGCGCCTGCATTTCGAGCCACCCGTCGCAGAGGTCCACCACACACCGCTTTGGCCCGTGGTTATTCTACTCGCCGTGCTGGCGTTTGCGCTCATCCAATATCCGATAGACCTCCATGATCATGCGCCCACCCCTGCCCTTATCATGGGGTTGGGCATTCTCTTGTTGCCTCTTATGCTGCCGACACCTGCCGCAACGGGAACGGCCAGCCTGCTGACCTCCACCGCCGTCCTGCTCGGCACCGCCACGGAAAGCGCCGCCTTTCATGTCGATATCCTGCTCCTCGTCAGCCTTGCCTCCATCCTGATCTCCATTATCGGCGCATATAAATTCCAACGCAGCCGTGCACGATTGTTGTATCGGGAAATACTGGAGGACGGACCGGCGATGACCGTCACCATGGATGACCGGTTTCACATCACCAGCGCGTCCCACCGCTTTTGCGACTATGTCTGCTTGCCCCGCGACACTCTCATCGGGTTAACCCCCTACGAAGCGGGATTTCTCCGAATACCCAATGCCGCTTTGCGCAATATGCAGGACTTTATCCGCAAAACGCCGGACCGTGATTTCACCCTCGAAATCGACATCCGGAGACCTGATGGACAATTGCGCAAAGCCCTTGCCGCCATCCACAAATCCAGCACCGTCGGAACGCAATTTCACTATCTCGCGCAAATCACGGATACGACTGCACTTCACCGCAACAGCCGCCTTTACAAGCTGACCTTGGAGGAAGGCCCTGCGCTTTTGTTGGTCCAAGATGCCAAGCGCATCACGCTCGATGTCGCACCGGCCCTGTGCAGACTGCTCGAATTTTCCCGCACGGAATTAATCGGGAAAGATGCCATCGAGCTGACCACGACAGAAACCCGAAAATTTGTCGAAAATGTCAGGGGCCAAGGGAGTTCCGTGGCGCAGCCTTCTGATAAAGTGCTCGAAGTCAGAACAAAGAGCGGCAGCACCCTCAAGGTGAAAGCCGAATGCCGGATCATCGACCCGCTGGCGCAAGGTAACGAGCCGAAATATGTTATTCTTTTCACCGATGTCACCGAACTCGAAGCCCATCGCAGCCTGACCGAGACCCTGCTCAACCGCAATGCCGCTATTGTCCTGTCCCAAGACCGCAACTGGCGCATTCAATCGGCCTCCGACGCATGGTGTTCACATTTCGGTTATAGTCGCGACGAAACCATCGGGCGAGACCTGAACGACTTCATGCCCGAAGACGACCGCGCCACATCCACGACCTTTCGCACTCAAGTCCTCTCCAAGATCCAGGACAGCAAGCCCCGAACCAACACCCTGACATTGCTCACAAAAAATGGAGATAAACGGATCGTCGAACTGCGCAGCGTGATCGAACAACAAGACGGGAGGTGGCTCAACATCGTCATGGTCATCGACATCACCGACATCTCGCTGGCGCGGCAGAAACTCGAACATCTGGTGGCCCATGACGACCTGACCGGCCTCTTGTCGCGGCGTGGTTTCAATACATTTTATGCCGATGGCCAGCGCCCCTGCGACTTCGATCTTTTCATGATCGATGTGGATCATTTCAAAAGTGTCAATGACGCCTACGGGCATGAAACCGGCGATGACCTTCTCCGTCTCATTGCTCAGGTTCTGGAGATAAAAACGCAACCTCTAGGCTGTGCCTGCCGCATTGGTGGGGAAGAATTTGCCGTTATACGCCCCGCCATTGGCCACGCCCCCGACCGCGCCTTTGCAGAAGAGCTTATGAAAGCGATCTCGACGGCCACGCTACAGACCGCCTCGGGCCCGATCACCCGCACAGTCTCCATCGGCGTGACGCGCCTGAACCGGACAGACCGGCTCGAAGAGGCCATAAAATGGTCGGACTGGGCCCTGCGCGACGCTAAAGAGGATGGTCGCAACAGGGTCGTCGTCGCTGATGACGCCTTCACAGAAAAACTGCGCGACATTGGCAAACTCACCAACCATCAGGACATTATCGAGGCACTGAAAAAGGATGAGATCAAAAAATATGTCCAGCCCATTTTCGATGCATCCAGCTCGGAAATTGTCGGATTTGAGGCTCTGATGCGCTGGGAGCGGGCGGATGGCACACTCGTCGTCCCCCGCCAGTTCATGCCGCAACTGCGTCATGTGCTTTTGCATGAAAACTACGCGGACGTGCCCAGACATATGCGCAACGCGCTTCTGTCCGGCCTCACCGCCTGTCCCGGCGCGTTCATCAGCTTCAACACGCGGCTGGAAGCGCTGGCCTTTCGCGGTGCAGCACAGTCCATCTTGAAAAGTTTCGGAGATTTCGGCACCCACCGGCACAATATCGTCATTGAACTCTGCGAGGATACCATCACCGACCGGGTCGATATGGATCAGGTCATCATGGAAATCGCCATCCTGCGCAGTCATGGTATCCGCATTGCTCTGGATGATTTCGGGAAAGAGGCCTCCAACCTGAACCGTCTCACCCATCTGCCCATAGATATCGTTAAAATCGACAAGTCCCTGATCGACCGGATCGTCACCGACCGCCGCTCGCGCGAGGCACTGCGCTCGATCATCCAACTGGCCGACGCTCTGGATTTTGAAATCATTGCAGAAGGTGTGGAAACCCATGCGCAGCGCAACATCCTGCTCAGCATGGGGCTGCACCTGCATCAGGGCTTCCTCTACGCCCGCCCGATGTCTGTCTCCAAAGCCAATGACCTCTATGTCATCAAATCGTCTCCTGCCCTGCAAGCAGCGGACCCTTAAAAAATTTATAAGAACGCAGACAGGATGACGGAGCCGGAAACACAGATCATGACAATGACTTACACGACCGCATGATACGAAAAGGGCGCCCTCAGGCGCCCGGAAATTCGGTGGTGGGTGATAAGAGATTTGAACTCCTGACATCTTCGATGTGAACGAAGCGCTCTACCACTGAGCTAATCACCCGCCGTGGCGCGGTATTTAGCGGGTGGCCCACCCCGATGCAAGAGGTTTTTGCGAGAAAATTCCGCTTTCAGAGCGGCAATCTCACGCCTCGTCCACAGCCGCGTCATCACCGTTTGACGCAGGTGTTGTCACCTCGCCCAGCATGGCTTTGGGACGACGCAGTTTGGCAATGATGATATGCGCGCCTGAGCCCTCACGGATACGGTTGACGCTCATCTTGCCCAAGGGCGGCAGGTTCAACTCATCCTCGCGCTGCAACGCATCGCCGAGTTCCTTGAGCATAGCCTCAATGACCTTCTTCGCCTCGGAGCGTTTCACACCAGAGGCCTCGGTCACCTTCTCGATCAGGTCTTTTTTCTTCACAACCGTCACCAGACTCGCTTCGGGCGCTTCAACCGGAGCCGGATCGGCAATGGCCGAAACCGTGGTTTTCGGGGCGGGTGCGGGTTTCTCAATGGCTGTCACAGGTGTGCTCCTTGCTGTCTCGGGGGTCGCGCTTGCGCTTTTTCGACCGGTTTTGGAAGATGTCGCTGTCTTTTTCGATGCGGATTTCCGCTTAGCCATTGGAGCCTCGTCTGGACGTATGTTGCATGTGCAGCAACCTTAACGCCGCGCGCCGCTTTGATGCAATGCGCGTTGAAAGATTTACGCACCAGCAACTACAAACTGCCCTGATCTGCGCCGCTGAAATGAAAAAGCCGACCCCACGAGCCGGCTTTCTCCAAATCTCATCAGTTCGCTCCCGTGACGTCAGGACCAGCCTGAGGTCAAACGTGAGATCAGTGCGCCACAGCGCCCTGATTTTCACCGGTTGCCGTAATTTTGGCCAGTCGTGCGGCCTCTTCTGCGGCGTCATCCCATTCGATCGGCTCCGGCTGACGCACCAAAGCGTGTTTGAGCACTTCGGACACATGGGTGACAGGAATGATTTCCAGCCCCTCTTTCACATTGTCCGGAATGTCCGCCAGATCCTTGACGTTTTCCTCAGGGATCAGCACGGTCTTGATCCCTCCGCGCAATGCCGCAAGGAGCTTCTCCTTCAGCCCGCCGATGGCAGTGGCATTCCCGCGCAGGGAAACCTCGCCGGTCATGGCGATATCCTTGCGCACCGGAATTTGCGTCAGCACGGAGACAATGGTCGTGACCATCGCCAGACCCGCGCTCGGCCCGTCCTTCGGCGTTGCCCCATCCGGCACGTGAACGTGGATGTCCATCGTGTCAAAGAGCGGCGGCTTGACCCCGATTTTCGGCGCAATCGAGCGCACATAGGAACTGGCGGCGTCGATTGATTCCTTCATCACATCGCCCAGTTTCCCCGTGGTCTTCATCCGCCCCTTACCGGGCAGTTTCAGAGCCTCGATCTGCAACAGATCACCGCCAACGGAGGTGTAGGCCAGCCCCGTGACAACGCCGATTTGGTCCTCTTTCTCGGCCAAACCGTAGCGGAACTTTTTCACACCCAGGAACTCTTCAAGGTTGTCGGAGGTCACATGAACGCTTTCGACCTCTTTCTTGATGATCTTGGTCACCGCCTTGCGAGCGATCTTGGCGAATTCACGCTCCAGATTCCGCACCCCCGCCTCGCGGGTGTAATAGCGGATCACATCCATGATCGCCCCGTCCGAAACAGAGAATTCCTTGGCCTTGAGACCGTGGTTCTTGATCTGCTTGGGCAGCAAATGCTGTTTCGCGATCTCGGATTTTTCCTCTTCGGTGTAACCCGACAGTGGAATGATCTCCATCCGGTCCAGAAGCGGCCCCGGCATGTTGTAGCTGTTGGACGTGGTCAGGAACATCACGTTCGAGAGGTCGTACTCAACCTCCAGATAGTGATCCACAAAGGTGGAATTCTGTTCCGGATCAAGCACTTCGAGCATGGCCGAAGCCGGATCGCCACGGAAGTCCTGCCCCATCTTGTCGATCTCGTCGAGCAGGATGAGCGGGTTCGTCGTCTTGGCCTTTTTCAGCGCCTGAATGATCTTGCCCGGCATGGAGCCGATATAGGTCCGGCGGTGACCGCGGATCTCGGACTCATCGCGCACACCACCGAGCGAGATGCGAATGAATTCGCGCCCCGTGGCTCTGGCAACCGATTTGCCCAAGCTGGTTTTCCCCACGCCCGGAGGTCCGACAAGACACATGATCGGGCCTTTGAGCTTTTGCGAGCGTTGCTGCACCGCGAGATATTCGACGATGCGTTCCTTGACCTTCTCAAGCCCGTAGTGATCCGCGTCGAGAATTTCCTCGGCCCGTCCCAGATCCTTTTTGACACGCGATTTCGTGCCCCACGGGATCGACAGCATCCAGTCGAGGTAATTGCGCACCACAGTGGCCTCTGCCGACATGGGCGACATGTTCTTGAGCTTTTTCAGCTCCGCCTCGGCTTTCTCTTTCGCCTCTTTCGACAGTTTGGTCGCGGCGATTTTCTCTTCGAGTTCGGCAATTTCGCCAGCCCCCTCATCGCCGTCACCCAACTCCTTCTGAATGGCTTTCATCTGCTCATTCAGGTAATATTCGCGCTGGGTTTTCTCCATTTGCGATTTGACGCGGGTCTTGATCTTTTTCTCGACCTGCAAGACGGACATTTCGCCCTGCATCAGCCCGTAGACCGCCTCAAGACGATCATCCACCGCGAGAGTCTCCAAAAGCCGTTGCTTTTGCTCCACTTCAACGCCCAGATGCCCCGCCACAAGATCGGCAAGCTTGGCCGGTTCGCGGGTCTCGGAGACCGCCACCAGCGCCTCTTCCGGCACGTTCTTTTTCACCTTGGCGTAATGCTCGAACTCCTCGCGCACGGAGCGCAAAAGAGCGGTCACAGCTTCCGCATCGCCCGCGCTTTCTTCCAGCGGGGTGATCTCGGCTTCGAAATAGCTGTCATTGTCGAGAAAACGCGTCAGTTGCACGCGGCGTTCGCCCTCAACCAGCACCTTGACCGTGCCGTCGGGCAGTTTGAGAAGCTGAAGCACATTGGCCAGCACGCCGACACGGTAAATCCCGTCCGTGTCCGGATCGTCCACAGCGGGGTCTTTCTGGGCAGACAGCAGAATCTGCTTGTCCTGCGCCATCACCTCTTCGAGCGCTTTCACGGATTTGTCACGTCCCACAAAGAGCGGCACGACCATATGCGGGAACACCACAATGTCGCGCAGCGGCAGAACGGGATAGGATTGGAGTTGCTCGTGCATTGTCATTCCTTATCTTGGCAAAAGAGCCGGACCCCACGAATGGCAGCCATAGACTCTTTCCTGTCTTGGTGACTATATCTGGGGGCCTGTCCCCATGATTTCAACCAAGGCAAGTTGCAGCTTGCCGAACAGTTTGCCTTTCATGGCCCTGCCCTGCAAGGGCGGAAATGCAGCCCAACCTCAGGTTTTTCACCCTGAAATACATAAAAACGCGCTTAAAACCACCGGATCACACAAAAATCCGCGTATGTGGAAAATCGCGCAGCTCAGGACCGGGGATCACCTGCGCTCAAAGCGGCTCGATGTCGCCCAGAGCCCGCGTATCATGGAACTCTTTTTCCCACGCCGCGAAACGCCCCCCCGCAATCGCATCGCGCATCCCCTGCATGATCTCCTGAAAATAATGCAGGTTGTGCCATGTCAGAAGCATCGACGAAATGATCTCGTGGCTGCGGAACACATGGTGCAGATAGGCGCGCGAATAGTTGCGACAGGCGGGGCATGTGCAATGCTCGTCCAGCGGACGCGGATCGTCGGCATGGCGTGCGTTCTTGATATTGACCTGCCCGCGACGGGTCCAGGCCTGCCCCGTCCGTCCCGACCGCGACGGCAGCACGCAATCCATCATATCAATGCCGCGTTTGACCGCGCCCACGATGTCGTCGGGCTTGCCCACGCCCATCAGGTAGCGCGGCTTGTCGGTCGGCAGCATATCAGGGGCGAAATCAAGCGTGTCGAACATCGCCTCCTGCCCCTCGCCCACGGCCAGACCGCCAAGCGCATAACCGTCAAAGCCGATCTCCTTGAGTGCCTCGGCGCTTTCTTCGCGGAAATCACGCTCCAACCCGCCTTGCTGGATGCCGAACAGGGCATAGCCCGGACGGTCGCCAAACGCCTCTTTCGAACGCGCCGCCCACCGCATCGACAAGCGCATCGACTCCGCGATCCGGTCCCGATCCGCCGGAAGCGCCGGACATTCGTCGAAACACATGACAATGTCGGAGCCCAGAAGTTTCTGGATTTCCATCGACCGCTCGGGCGTCAACTCGTGTTTGGAGCCATCCACATGGGAGCGGAACGTCACGCCCTTTTCCGTCAGCTTGCGCAGCTCGGACAGGCTCATCACCTGAAACCCGCCGCTGTCGGTCAGGATCGGCCGCTCCCAGTTCATGAACTTGTGCAGCCCGCCGAGTTTGGCAATCCGCTCCGCCGTCGGGCGCAGCATCAGGTGATAGGTATTGCCCAGTAGAATATCCGCCCCCGTCGCACGCACGCTTTCGGGCATCATCGCCTTGACGGTCGCCGCCGTGCCAACAGGCATGAAAGCCGGCGTGCGGATCTCGCCGCGCGGGGTGGAAATCACACCGGTCCGCGCCTTGCCATCCGTGGCGTTGAGGGAAAATGAGAATCGTTGGGGCTGTATATTCTGGGTCATACCGCCGGATTTACCCGTAAACCCCGCCCGAGGCCAGAGCACAGCTGTCAACCCCCGCGCGCGGCCCCTGCGGCTTTCTGATGGCCCAAATACTCAAAACCCGCCCCGATCAGGGGCGGGCCTTGTCTGCACTCGGAACACATGCTCATCGCATACAATCAAAGCACGCTATCCACACACAGGTTTGCGCGGTCCTCACTCCGCCGCTTCAATCGTCGCCTTGGCATCTTCGGGAATGGCCAGCGACAGGATGATCGCCACCACCAGCGCGTCCCTTCACCGCAAACCCTGCGGCGAGAATGACACCTCAAAAGGCGAAAGACGTGCCCTGTATCGACAAAAGCCCTGAGCCCACCGGACCGAAGGTTTTGCGCTGGATAAAGGTCGCCACACCGGAGACGAAAAACGCCATCGCGATCAGATGGGGGATATATTCGCCCAGCCCCAAAGCCCCGCCGATGATGAGGGACGGCGTGGCGATGCCGACAATCTAGGCCAGCACACAGGCCGCACCACAGAGCCCCGATGACGCGCAGGAAAATAAACGCCGCCGATGTCATAAAACCCACAAATCCTCTTGCCAGACTCGGACAAGTTTGACATTGGGCGAAACAGGGTCCGCCACGATTCACCGTGCAGGACCTCTCCCCATACATGAGAGATATGCGAGATGACGGACAAAGCGCCTTATGGCTTCGCTCTGGGCTGGGAAGAATGGGCCGCCCTGCCCGCTCTCGGCCTGCCTGCGCTCAAAATCAAGGTGGACACCGGCGCGAAAACCTCTGCGCTGCATGCCTTTGATATCGAGCCTTTCGGCAAGGCCGACACGCCCAAAGTGCGGTTCAATATCCACCCCGTACCCGGACGCGAGGACATCACCATTTCCTGCTCGGCGGATGTGGTGGACCGCCGCGAAGTCACCTCGTCAAATGGCGAGACCGAGTTGCGCTATGTCATCCGCACGGAGATCGAGATCGGTGAGCGGCGCTGGCCCATCGAGATCACACTGACCAACCGCACCAATATGGCCTACCGGATGCTCTTGGGGCGTCAGGCGATTCAGGACGACATGATTGTGCAGCCGACAGAGAGCTTCTGTCAGCCCGAACGCGACGACGCGGTCTATTTCACCTCCGCCATCCGCCATGCCACCCCCAACCGCCCGCTGCGCATCGCGGTCCTGTCGCGCGAGCCGGACAATTACACCACGCGCCGTCTCATTGATACGGGCGAGGCACGCGGCCATGTGGTCGAAGTGATCGACACCACGCGCTGTTATATGGCGATCAACGCTATGGCGCCGGAAATCTACTATGACGGCGAACGCCTGCCGCGCTATGACGCGGTGATCCCGCGCATCGGGGCTTCGGTCACCTCTTACGGCACCGCCGTGATCCGCCAGTTCGAAACCATCGGCACCTTTTGCCTCAACGGTTCCGAAGGCATCACCAAATCGCGGGACAAATTGCAGGCGCATCAAGTCCTCGCCCGTCACCGCATCGGCATGCCCACCACCGCCTTTGCCGCCTCTCCGAAAGATACGGACAACCTGATCGCACTGGCCGGTCAGGCCCCGTTGATCGTTAAACTTCTGGAAAGCACCCAAGGGCGCGGCGTCGTTCTGGCCGAGACCAAGAAAGCCGCGCAATCGGTGATCTCCGCCTTTCGCGGGCTCAAGGCCAATTTCCTCGTCCAGCATTTCGTGCGTGAGGCCGCCGGTGTGGACATCCGCTGTGTCGTCATCGACGGCAAGGTGGTGGCCGCGATCAAACGCAGCGCTTCGGGCGGGGATTTCCGCTCCAACCTGCATCTGGGCGGCACGGCCTCGCCTGTGCGGATCACCAAATTCGAACGCGAAACCGCCCTGCGCTCGGCCAAGGCTTTCGGGCTACGCATGGCCGGCGTCGATCTTTTGCGCGCCGATGACGGGCCGAAAGTGCTGGAGGTCAATTCCTCCCCCGGTTTTGAAGGGGCGGAAACCGCTACCGGCAAGGATCTTGCGGGGGCGTTGTTCGATGTGATCGAAAAGCGGGTTCGTCCTGCGCCCGCACGCAAATCGCGCACCAAAAGCGCCTGAGTGACAGCTGATACCTCGCGCACCGGAGTTTCGCCGCAGACCATGCGCGAAGCCGGTGTGTGGGGCCGCACATGGGGCCGCCTCACGCGTCAGCCCGTCATCCAGACATCATAGCGCGTCGTTTTCCCGCGTATCTGGTGCGAACAGGGCCTGATCCCCTCGATCGGATCGGCCTTGGCGGGCCATTTCAACACCACTCTGGAACGCGCACGGTCTAAAGCAGCGCGCACCAAATCCGCCGCATCCTCGTCTGCGCCGACAATCTCGCGCACCTGACGCAATTCCAGCTTCACCAGAGCCGTGGTCTTGCGCGGCGGATGCATCGGGTCGATCAGGATGGCTTCCCCGTCCAGCTGCGGCAGCAAATCCTTTGCATCCCCGTGCAAAAGCGTCATGCGCCCGATGATCTCTTGCAACTCGCCCCCCTCGCGCGCGGCCCGTTCCATGCCCTCGGCCAGCAGCGCATGCATCTTTTCAGAGCGTTCGATCAGGGTCACCTGTGCGCCCAGCGAGGCCAGCAGGAATGAATCCCGCCCCAGACCCGCCGTCGCATCAATGATGCTAGGCGTCTTGCCGTTGCGCAGCCCCATCGCTTTGGGCAGCGCCTGACCGCGCCCGCCGCCAAAGCGCAAACGGTGTGCGACCGGACCGCTGACAAAATCCACCCGCAGCTCTCCGGCGGCCTGTTTATCCGCAGCCTGTTTCATCACCCGTCACACCCGTTTTCCGTCGCACCCGTTTTCATGAGACCCGAAGCCATACAGCATCCCGTCAGGTTTCATATTTTACAACACCGGAGAAAGAAAGCACCGCCTGCATGCAAGGACAAGCCCTGACGCAGCCCGCGACAGACCACCGCTGCCATAATCGCGACCATAACGTCGCAGCCCTCTGGGAAACCGCGCTGCGACTCCCCATCTGTTAGAGTGACATTCTCCTGTTACACGCTTTGCATTTACATGCCGTAACCACAGGTGAATGATCGATATTTTAAAGGTGCCCGATGACCAAATCCCTTTGCCCGCAGTCTCCCGACCCGAAACGGCTTTTGAGTGAGTATCAAGCGCTCCGCGCCAAAATCACCGCCGAATGCAAGGCGCTGTGGAAAGCGTGGGAGAGCGAGGACATGCGCCCGGAGTTTCGCCCCTCGGCGCAGAACCTCGCCCATTATCTGGCCCTGCGCCATGCCGACCTGACGCCGTTGCAGCCCGATCTGGCGGGGCTTGGCCTCTCCACTCTGGGCCGCACCGAGCCGCATGTCCGCGCCTCGCTTGACGCTGTGGAGGCCACATTGGCCACGCTTGCCGAGGGCGGGCCCTGGGACCGTTTGCCGCGCCCGAATGGCGAGGATTTCACCCAAGGCCCCGCCCGCCTCGCCGCCCGCCGCGACAGGCTCTTTGGTGCAGGGGCCTCCGGTGCGCCGCGCTCGCGCATCCTGCTGACCCTGCCCACCGAGGCCGCGCATGATCCCGACCTCATCCCCGAGATGATCCGCTCTGGTGCCGACTCCATGCGCATCAACTGTGCCCATGACGGGCCGGAAGTCTGGGCCGCCATGATCGCCCGCATCCGCGCCGCAGAAAGCGAGATCGGCCGCTCTGTGCCCGTGCTGATGGATCTGGCGGGACCGAAACTGCGCACGGGGCCGGTGTTCGGCCCGAAAAAGCCGCGGGTCTTTGTAGGCGACCGGCTCGACATCCTGCGCGAGGCACCATCGGGCAAGGTCAAACATATCAGCACCACCCTCAGCCACCCCGAGTTGATCGACCGCCTCACGGTCGGGATGCCGGTCTTTATAGATGACGGCGAAATCGGCGCGGAGGTGGTCAAGATCACAAAGAAAGGCGCAAGGCTGCGTGTCACCCGCGCCGGTCCCAAAGGTGTGAAGGTCAAGCCGGAGAAAGGTTTCAACCTGCCCTCCGTCGAGATCGACATTCCCGCACTCACCGAGGCCGACCGCGCAGCACTCGATTTTGTTGTCGGGCACGCCGATATGATCGGCTATTCCTTTGTCCAGACGCCCGAAGACATCCGCCTGCTGATCAAGGAGGTGGACCAGCGCCTTGCCAAAGGGGCCGCGCGTCCGGGGCTTGTGCTCAAGATCGAAACCGCGCTGGCCGTGCGCAACTTGCCACGGCTGATCGTGCAGGCAGGCGCCCTGAGCGAAACCGCCGTGATGATCGCCCGCGGCGATCTGGCCGTCGAGATCGGCATGGAGCGGATGAGCGAGATTCAGGAAGAGGTGCTATGGCTGTGCGAAGCCGCCCATACCCCCGTGGTCTGGGCCACGCAGGTGCTCGAAGGGCTGATGAAACAGGGGCTGGCCACCCGCGCCGAGGCCACCGACGCCGCCATGGCGCAGCGCGCCGATTGCGTCATGCTCAACAAGGGGCCCTATGTGCTCGACACCATCCATTTCCTGTCGCGCATCCTTGGCCGGATGGACCGCCATATGTCGAAAAAATCCGCTCGCCTCGCGCCTCTGCGGTCATGGAAGGGCAATCTGTCGCTTTGATCCTGTATTCTAATCACTGGACGCCCCGCGCCCCAATCCCTATATGTTCTCTCGGAAATAGAGGAATGCGCGCATGAGCGAACAAGCACAATCCGAAGACACCCCCATCGAGGGCGCCCCGCTGATCAAACCGTCAACCACGGATCATCCGCTGCATGAAGCGGTGGTCGAGGCCTGCCGCTCGGTCTATGATCCGGAAATTCCGGTGAACATCTATGATCTCGGCCTTGTCTACACGATCGAGATCAATGACGAGAACGAGGTTCTTGTGCTCATGACCCTGACCGCACCGGGCTGTCCGGTAGCCGGAGAAATGCCCGGCTGGGTCGCAGATGCCATCGAACCCCTGCCCGGCGTCAAACAGGTCGATGTCGAACTGACATGGAACCCGCCGTGGGGCATGGAGATGATGTCCGACGAGGCACGTCTCGAACTCGGCTTCATGTAATCCGCCGCTGACCGCCTTGCGGTGATCTTGCGGTGATGGTGTGAGACACGTTCCGAAAGCGGCCCCTGTGGCCGCTTTTGTTTTTGGGCCCCCGTCTGGCTTCGCGCGACGCAACCTAAAAAGGCTGCAATACCCAAAACGCAACTAAAAAAGGTTGCATTAATAAAAACGCAACCTATACTGGCTGCATCATGAGCAGCAAACCCCGCAAAATAGCCGTCCTCACCGGCGATCTGGTCAATTCCACAGGGCTCGGCCCCGAAAACGTGGAACGCGCCTTTGATGCGCTCGAAGCCTGCGCCGACATGCAAGCCGACTGGATGGACGGTCAAAGCCTCCACTTCACCCGTCACCGTGGCGATGGCTGGCAGGTGGCTTTGGCAGACCCGAAATACGCCCTCAGGTCCGCCCTGTGCTTCCGCGCGGCCTTGCGGGGGCTGGGCGAAGAATTCGACAGCTATATCGGGATTGCCGAGGGGGAGGTCCCTCAAGAATCCTACTCCAATTTAAACTTAGCAACCTTCGCGCCATTTATCTTGTCTGGGCGATGCCTTGAACTCGCAAAAATGGAGCAGTTTGAATCGCGTTTTTTTGTAAACGGTTTCGGACCGCTCGGCGCCGCCTTCATTCTTGCTGAAGCCATATCGTCCAAGTGGACGCAGACACAATCCGAAGCGGTTTTGGAAGTTATTCACCCGAAGGCACCTTGGACCTATACCGCAGTTGCAAAGAAACTAAAGAAGTCCAGACAAGCAATCTCGAAATCTCTCGCTGCGGCAAGCTTCGAAACACTGAATTACGCCATGACATCCATCGAAGAGAAACAAATCCTCGTGAAAAGAGGAGAAGCCCATGCCTGAAACCCTCGCCGCCCTCTTTCTCGCCCATGTGCTGGCCGATTACGTTGTCCAGCCCGCTTGGATGGTCGAGGACAAGGCCAAACCCGAGACCCTGTTTCTGCATTTCCTCGCTGTTGTTTTCACCGCCATGCTCTGCACCGGCCAGCTGGCCTCTCCCGCCGTTTACGCGCTCGCACTGGCCCATATCGTGATCGACGCCGTGAAAGTCCGGTGCTTCTCCGACAGTTTCATCCCCCATGTCACCGATCAGGCGCTGCACCTTGTGACACTGGCGGTCACCGCCATGTTCTGCCCCGATCTCTTCGCCACCGGCCTTTATGGCGATGTGACATGGCTGCCCAAACTCATGCTGTTCACTGCAGGCGCGATCTATGCCACCCGCGCGGGCGGTTTCGCCGTAGGCAAGCTCATGGCGCATTTCGGTGAAAACCCTATCGAAGACAGTCTCGACAAGGGCGGTTTCTGGATCGGCCTGCTGGAACGCACCCTGATCTTTCTTTTGCTCATCGGCCAGATGCCCGGCGGAATCGGCTTTCTCGTCGCCGCCAAATCCGTGCTGCGTTTCGAGGCGACACAGGATGGCAAAAAGGCCGAATGGGTGATCATCGGTACGCTGGCCTCCTTTGGTTGGGCTATTGCGGTCACGCTCGCGGTGATGTTCATGGCCAGTTTGCTGCCGCCTGTTGGAATTTCGCTTCCGAACCACTAGATTGTCCCCAAAGGAGACACGCATATGTTCGGCATTCCCGGAAAACAGGCTGTGACCATGACCCCAGCGGCCTCGGCACAGATTGCAAAGCTGATGAAACAGGACGGTTCCAAGGGGCTGCGCATCGGCGTCAAGAAAGGCGGCTGTGCGGGCATGGAATATACCATGGAATACGTCTCCGAAATCGACCCGATGGACGAGGTCGTGGAACAGGATGGCGCGCGCGTGATGATCGCTCCGATGGCGCAGATGTTCCTGTTCGGCACGGAGATTGATTACGAGGTCTCCCTGCTCGAATCCGGCTTCAAATTCCGCAATCCCAATGTGGTGGATGCCTGCGGCTGCGGCGAGAGCATCAAATTCGACGAAAGCCTCTCTGCCGGAAAATAAGCCGCCCCTGCACGGCTCACCCCTCTTTTGTGCGGCGTCGCGTCCCAGAGCGCAAGCCTGCGCTTGACTGCCCGTCACAGGCTGCAATGATGCAAGCGCATATGAACAAGGAGGATTCCGCATGGCACGCAAACTGGCCGCAGGAAATTGGAAAATGAACGGTGTCAAAGCGAGCCTCGGCGAGGCCACCGCGCTGGCCGAGATGTTCCCCGCTCCCAAGGTCGACATCCTCCTGTGCCCGCCCGCCACGCTGGTCGCCCCGATGGCACAGGCCCTCTTCGGCACACAGGTGCATGTGGGAGGTCAGGACTGCCACATGAAGACCTCGGGCGCGCATACGGGCGATATTTCCGCCGAAATGCTGCTGGATGCGGGCGCGGATCATGTGATCCTCGGCCATTCCGAACGCCGCGCCGATCATGGCGAGACCGACCAGATGGTCGCCGAGAAAACCGTGGCCGCCACACAGGCGGGGCTCTCCCCCGTGGTCTGCGTCGGGGAAACACTGGCGCAGCGCGAAGCGGGCGAAACCCTCACCGTGATCCGCCAGCAACTCTCCGGCTCTCTGCCCGATGCGGTCGATCTCGAAAAACTCGTCATCGCCTATGAACCGGTCTGGGCCATCGGCACCGGCAAAATCCCGACGCTCGAACAGATCGCCGAAGTCCATGACGACATGCGCGCCACCCTAGTGGCCCGCTACGGCGACGGCGCAAAGGACATCCCGCTGCTCTATGGCGGCTCTGTGAAACCGGCCAACGCCGCCGAGATATTCGCCACCTCCAACGTCGATGGCGCACTGGTGGGCGGTGCCTCTCTCAAAGCGGCGGATTTTTCCGGCATCGTGAAAGCCCTCGAAGCCGCCTGATCCGCACAGACGACCCAAACGCAGGCCATCAAAACGCAGACCTGCAAAACAAAGCGCCGCCTCCCAACGGAGCGCGGCGCTTCTGCTTTCTGATGGCCCAAATACTCCCGCCGGAGGCGCAATCCGCGGGCGCTCTCACTCCGCCGTCACATCATAATCATAGAGCCACGCAAACCGCTCCACCGCCTGTTTCGGGGCCAGCTTGCCCGCCAGACGCAAGGCCGCATGACCCACCGCGCGTTTTGCCCCGCTCAGGTGGTAGTTCTTGGCATTGCCATTGGCCGCCTCGATCACCCGTACAACCCGCGCGCGCCGTTTGGCCTGATAGGCCGGAAGCGCCTGATCCAGAGGCAAATTCGCAAGGCAATCCGCGAGGCACCACGCATCTTCCAGCGCCATATTCGCCCCTTGCGCCAGAAACGGCAGGGTCGGATGGGCCGCATCGCCCAGAAGCGCCGTGCGCTCCGAATGCCAGTTCTGCGCCACCGGATGCCGGAACAGCCCCCAGCGCGAGACTTCCTCGACACGGGCCAAAAGCCCTTTCACACCGGGGCAGAAATTCGAGAAATTGCGCATCATCTCCGCCGGATCCCCCGCATGGTTCCAGCCCTCTTCCATCCAGTCGGAGCGCTCCTCGATGGCCACGATATTGATCAGACTGCCATCCCTGAGCGGATAGCTCACCACATGCCGCCCCGCCGCCATATGCACCAGCGCGACAGGCTCCTCATTACCAAGGGCCGGCACGATGGCGCGCCATGCGGTCTGGCCGGTGAAAAACGGCTTTTCCGGCCCGTTGAGCATCGGACGCAGCCGCGAATGCAACCCGTCCGCCCCCAGCACAATCCCGTGCCGCGCACCGCCTCCGCCCGCGAAACTCAGGCGCATCCCGTCGCCATCGCTGTGGATGCTCTCCACCGTGTAAGACAGCCGGATATCGACACCAAGATCGCGCACGCCCTCTTCGAGAAGCGCGATCAGATCGGCGCGATGCATCATCAGGAAATCGTCATCGGGCCGCGCCTTGGCGAAATCGAGATGCAGCACCTCGCGCCCCATATAGCCATCCATCAGCCGCACGCCTTCGGAGCGCAGCGACACAGAGGGCGCATCCAGCCCCAAAGCGGCCAGAACCCGCGCGCCATTGGGCGAAATCTGAAGCCCCGCGCCCACTTCGGCGATCTCGTGCGATTGCTCGTATACCGTGACCGTCGCCCCGCGCAGCGCCAAGGCCCGCGCCACGGCCAGCCCTGCGACACCGGCACCTAAAACTGCAATATCCTGACCGATCAACATGGGCCTCTCCTTCCGCAACGCTGTCCCTCCCTGATCCCCAGAGGCAGGACACTCCTCCAATGTGTCAGATTCCACCACAAAGCCGAAAATGCCAAACAAAAAACACCGGAGTTACCTCCGGTGTTCTGTCATAATCCGTCGCGGATTTCACGGGGCCAAATTGCCGCGAGGGCAAAGGTCGCAGGCTGAAAACCCCGCGTGCCCCATGCGCCTGTCCCGAATCCCCGTCTCCGAAGCGCTCAGGTCAGGCTTCATAGGTTCAGGTTCACCGGACCAGACATCACCGGACCAGCCGCAACCGAAACCGCATCAATCGTCGCGGTGGACTTTCTCGCGGCGCTCGTGGCGTTCCTGTGCTTCCAACGTCATGGTCGCAATCGGACGCGCATCAAGACGCTTGAGCGAAATCGGCTCACCGGTCACTTCGCAATAGCCGTATTCCCCCTCATCGATCCGGCGCAGCGCCGCGTCGATTTTCGTCACCAGCTTGCGCTGACGGTCCCGCGTGCGCAGTTCCAGAGCACGGTCGGTCTCCTCGGAAGCACGGTCGGAAATGTCGGGGATATTGCGGGTGCCGTCTTGCAGCCCCTCAATCGTGTGGCGGCTTTCGTCAAGAAGCTCGGCCCGCCAAGCCAGAAGTTTACGTCTAAAATATTCGAGCTGGCGCTCGTTCATAAATGGTTCGTCCTCAGCCGGACGATAATTTTCATCCAGAAAAACCTCAGCCTTCATCATGCTCACCTCTGTCGTGCCTTCGGCCACATTTTCAGATTTATCAGCCATAAGGCGCCCTCCAATTGCGGCTCATTTACCCCGTTTGTTCGGGGATGTCACGTCACAATATGGCTCGTATTGCACCTTTCCCCGCCCGCGCTATGATCTCGACCGAAGACAGCACAGGACAGGGCCCCCAGATGAAATTTTCCTCGACGGACAGCTATGTTGCCCCGCACGACCTCACTGTGGCGGTCAATGCCGCCATCGCGCTGGAACGTCCCCTGCTGGTCAAGGGCGAGCCGGGCACAGGGAAAACCGAACTGGCGCGGCAGGTGGCCGCCTCTTTGGGGCTGGAGATGATCGAATGGAACATCAAATCCACCACCCGCGCCCAACAGGGCCTCTACGAATATGACGCGGTCTCACGCCTGCGCGACAGCCAGTTGGGCGACCCGCGAGTGGAGGATGTGCGCCACTACATCAAGAAAGGCAAGCTCTGGCAGGCTTTCGAAGCCGAGCAGAAGGTTGTTCTGCTGATCGACGAGATCGACAAGGCCGATATCGAGTTTCCCAACGATCTCTTGCAGGAACTCGACAAGATGGCCTTCCATGTCTACGAGACCGGCGAGACCATCAGCGCGAAACAGCGCCCTGTGGTCATCATCACCTCGAACAATGAAAAGGAACTTCCCGACGCCTTCCTGCGCCGGTGTTTCTTTCACTACATCCGTTTCCCCGACATGGAGACCATGAAACAGATCGTCGAGGTGCATTTTCCGGGGCTGAAATCCGACCTTCTCGGCGCGGCTCTGACGCAATTCTACGAGATTCGCGACACGCAGGGGCTGAAAAAGAAACCTTCGACCTCGGAGGTGCTCGACTGGCTCAAGCTTCTGCTGGCCGAGGATCTCTCGCCGGAAGACCTCAAGCGTGACGGGGTCAATGCCCTGCCGAAACTGCACGGCGCGCTTTTGAAGAACGAACAGGACGTGGCCCTGTTCGAGCGTCTCGCCTTTCTGGCACGCGGTCAGCGGCGCTGATCACTCGGCCTTCGGGGCCGCTTTCGCCTTGGTCGTGCGCGGCTTTCGGGCGGTTGTGGTCTTTTTCGCCGCAGTTTTCGTCGCCGGTTTCGTTGTCGCGGTTTTCGCAGCGGTCTTGCTCGCCGGTTTTGTCGCCGTCTTGCTGGCGGCTTTCTTCGGCGCGGCCTTTTTGCGGGGCTTTTTCACAGGCACGCTCAGGGCTTCAACCGCCATCTGCCAATGCACTTCGTCGCGGCCTTCGGGCTTGCCCTCAGCGAGCCAGATAAAATAGGCCGCTTCGCTGATCTGTGCCTCATCGGGAGAGATTTTTGTCATTTTGAACTCCATATCTGTCGTTCGCGCATCTTCTTCCTCAAATCTAACAGCCCGATGACAACTCAGGGATGTAAATTCTTCTGCGATGAGCGTATTCGTCGCAGTCACGCGGGTTTTCCGCCCGCAAAATAGGCACTGCGGACAGAAATCCGGCAAACTCCTCGCGCGTCTTGGTCCTCTCTCGCCCTTCGAGCGGCTTACCAGTGCCGAAACGGTCGTTTTCCATTGAACCCCTTTGAGATTTGGCGAAAAACTGCCCGCAAAGCATTGATGTCACAGTTATTCACGGAGGTTCCATTGCCCGTTATCCGCCCCCTTGCTCCCGAAGATCGCGCCGAATGGGAAGTGCTCTGGCGCGGCTATCTGACGTTCTTTGAAACGGAGTTGGCCCCCGAAATCTATGACGCCACCTTCTCGCGTCTGGTGGACCCCGAGGCCAAGGAGCGCGGCGCTTTGGTGGCCGAAAAGGACGGGGAATTGATCGGGTTGGTTCATTACCTGTTCCATGCCCACAACTGGCGCATAGAGGATGTCTGCTACCTTCAGGATCTCTTTGTCACCGAAGCCGCACGCGGCACCGGCGCAGGGCGGGCCTTGATCCAGAGCGTCTATGATCTGGCCGATGCCCACGGCACGCCGCAGGTCTACTGGACCACCCAGCATTTCAACACCAAGGCCCGCAAGCTCTACGACCGGATCGGGGAATTGACGCCCTATATCAAATACCAGCGCAAGTGGTGACGGCGCGGACGGGTGTCTTTTGTGCAAACCTCTCGCGGCGCAAAACCCTATGCCGCTGCGACAGATTGCCTTAAAATCGCCATGCGAGGCGGATTAAATCCGGCGCGAGGGACAAGACGCACACAGTAAAACACGTAAATGAACACGCATAAGGCTACCCAGATGACATGGCTCCGATCTTCCTTTGCGATGCCCCGCCTGCGTGACACGACGCGTCTGGCGGGGGCACGGCTGGCATGTGCGCGGCTGGCGGTTGCGCTGTGCGGGCTGGTCGTGCTCTCGGCCTGCGTCTCCCCCACACCCGCCAGTTCACCGGATTCCGCCCGCGCCGCCTCCGAAATCCTTGCCCTGCCGCCGATGAAACTGTTTGCCGACAGACAACCATCGCAGCCCCGCCGCTCCAACGCCTCTCTCGCTCGTGACTTCCTTGATCTGACCTTCGCGCTTGAAACCGGCGCGGAGCTGACGCAGTTCACCCGTTTCGAAGACCCGATCACCCTGCGCGTCACTGGCGACACCATCCCGCCGTCGCTGACCCATGATCTGGCCAAGCTGCTGACCCGCCTTGAACGCGAAGCCGGTGTCACGATCTCCCGTGTGCCGCCGCAATCCGACGCCGAGATCACGCTTGAGACCCTCACGTTGGCCGAACTGTCCCGCCGTGCGCCGAACACCGCCTGTATCGTTGTGCCCAATGTCTCAAGCTGGGCCGAGTTCAAACGCGCCCGACGGGCCGCGCTGAGCTGGACCAAAGTGAACACCCGCGAGCGCCTGTCGATCTTCATTCCCGTTGATGTCGCCCCGCAGGAAATCCGCGACTGCCTGCACGAGGAACTGGCACAAGCCCTCGGCCCTCTCAATGACCTCTATCGCCTGCCCGATTCCGTCTTCAACGACGACAATATCCACTCCGTTCTGACCTCCTTCGACATGCTCATGCTGCGCCTCACCTACGCGCCCGAATTGCACTCCGGCATGAGCCGCGACGAGGTGGCCCGCGCCCTGCCCGACATCCTCGCACGGATCAATCCCGTCGGGGAAACCCTGCCCGACAGGCCCGCCAAACCCACACCGCGCCTCTGGACAGACTCCGTTCTCACCGCGATGGGACGTGCGCCGATGAAAGAGCGCCTCCTCGCCGCCCATAATGCCGTCGCCATCGCACAGGCCGAAGGCTGGAACGACACCCGCGCCGGTTTCTCGTGGTTCCTGCTGGGTCGCCTCTCCATCGCCACCGACCGCCCTGCCGCCTATCTCGCGCTCATACGGGCCGCCGAAATCTACGGCGCACATCCCGAAACCCGCTTTCACGCCGCCCATGTTGCCATGCAGCTTGCCGCACTCGCCCTGTCAGAGCACCGCTATGAGGACGCATATACCCTCTCCGCCAGCGCCATTAATGCCGCCCGCGACGCCGAAAACGCCGCCCTTCTGGCCTCGCTCATGCTGACAGAGGCCGAGGCGCTGGAAAACCTCGGACGCAACAGTGACGCCCGCGCCCTGCGTCTCGACAGTCTGGGCTGGGCACGCTATGGCTTTGGTTCAGATGAAGAGGTCCGGATCCGTGCCGCCGAAATCGCCGCTCTGGCGCGATAACGACCGGCCCGCGACACCGGCGCACACGGCCTGAGGGAGCAACATCATGATCGGGTTCATACTCACCCTGCTCGGCGGGATCTGGGGCTGGCGACTGGCCGCAAAACGCGGCGGCAACCGCGCCGACAAGCTGCAATATATGGCCGTCTTCGCCCTCATCTTCGGCATTATCGGCCTGTTTCTGGGCGTCATCGCAGACCGGATGATCTGACATGTTCCTGCCCTTCTTCGAGACATTGCGCCACGAAGGCGTGCCCGTCTCCTTGAGGGAGTTCCTGTCCTTCCTTGAGGCTATGAAAGCCGGACTGGCCCGCTATGACATCGAGGAATTCTACATCCTCGCCCGCGTCACTATGGTCAAGGACGAGCGCCACCTCGACCGTTTCGACCGCGCCTTTTCGAAAACATTTCAAGGCCTTGACGAGATTTCCTCAGATCAGGTCTTAAATGCGCTCGATCTGCCCGAAGACTGGCTGCGCAAGGAGATGGAAAAACACCTCTCGCCTGAGGAAATGGCCGAGATCGAAGCTCTGGGCGGGTTCGACAAGCTGATGGAGACGCTCAAAAAGCGGCTCGAAGAGCAAAAGGGCCGCCATCAGGGCGGCAACAAATGGATCGGCACCGGCGGCACATCGCCCTTTGGCGCCTATGGTTACAACCCCGAAGGCGTGCGGATCGGCCAGAAAGATTCACGTCATCGTCGCGCTGTAAAAGTCTGGGACAAAAGAGAATTCCGCAATCTCGATGACACGGTCGAGATCGGCACGCGCAACATCAAACTCGCCATGAAGCGGCTGCGCAAATGGGCGCGTGACGGGGCGCATGAGGAGCTTGATCTGGACGGCACCATCCGCGCCACCGCCGAACATGGCTATCTCGACGTGCAAACCCGCCCCGAACGGCGCAACGCGGTGAAAGTGCTGATGTTCTTTGATGTCGGCGGCTCGATGGACGACCATATCAAAGTGGTCGAAGAACTGTTCTCCGCCGCCCGCTCCGAGTTCAAACATCTCGAATATTACTATTTCCACAACTGCCTCTATGAAAGCGTCTGGCGCGACAATGCGCGGCGCTGGGGTGAAAACATCCCGACCCGCGATGTGATGAACACCTATGGCAAGGATTACAAAGTGATCTTCGTGGGCGATGCCTCCATGAGCCCCTATGAGATCGCGCTCCCCGGCGGGGCCAATGAGCACTGGAACGAAGAAGCCGGAGCCACATGGCTCGCCCGCGCCCGCGAAACATGGCCCGACCACCTCTGGCTCAACCCCGTGCCGGAGGCGCATTGGCCCTATACGCAGTCGATTGCCATGATCGACGAGATTTTCGAAGGCCGCATGGTCCCCATGACGCTCGAAGGGCTGGACCGTGGCATGAAACTTCTCGGACGATAAAGGCCGATAGAGCTTGGCCAATCCGCCCCCAGCCCCCATATTCAAACCATGTTGAGATTCACCCCCCTGCTCCTTGCCCTGCTCTGGGGCCTCGCGATGTATCGCTTTTCCGCATGGCGCACCGTGCGCGAGCTTGAAGCGCGCTCGACCGAACTGGTCGATCCGAAACTCGCGCCCGTGTTCTCCCGACTGGCGCGGGCTCTCGATCTGCCCCGTGTGAAAGTGTTTCTCTACGAAATCGACCCCGTCAACGGCCTCGCCGCCCCTGACGGCAAGGTCTACATCACCCGCGGCTTTTACGAGAAATTCCGCACGGGCCAGATCACCGACGAGGAAATGGCCTCCGTCATCGCCCATGAGCTGGGCCATGTCGCGCTTGGCCATTCGAAACGCCGGATGATCGATTTTTCCGGCCAGAATGCGCTGCGCACCGCACTGGTGATGATCTTCTCGCGCTTCATCCCCGTGATCGGCGCCTATATCGCCAACTGGCTCACCCAGATGCTCGCCGCCAAACTCTCGCGCTCGGATGAATACGAGGCCGACGCCTACGCCACCGCGCTACTCATCAAGGCGGGGATCGGCACGGGGCCACAAAAGTCTCTGTTCGAAAAACTGCCGCATCTGACCGGCGCACATGGGGCCTCCATGCCCGCATGGCTGCTGAGCCACCCGAAGACGGAAGAGCGGATCAAAGCCATCGAGGCCAATGAGGCCAAATGGTCCTAAGACCCACCGCGCTTGGACACCTCTGAGCGTTGCGACCAATGGCGGCTTTCTGATGGCCCAAATACTCACATCCGACCATCGCGGGCTGCTCGCACACGTCCGATTATCACGCGCACAACCACTCGCAAAACGGCCCGACAAAAGTCCGACAGATATCCGACGCAAATCTGACAGCGGTTTTGCGTGTTTTCAGGCGGTCAGGACAGCGCCTTACCCAGACGCGGCAGACGCGCCTTTTTCAGCAGCCGACGCACGTCCCACGGCTCGCCGGAGAGCCGCTCCGCCTCTTGGCGCACCTCTTCGATGACCTCGCCCACGGCCTGCGGATGATCCGACCAGAGCCGCCAGAGGAACCCGTCCGGATCCCAGCGTTCCAGCCCTTCTTCGGCCAGAACATTGCGGGGAAAATCCTGCGCGTTCATCGTGACAATCGCCTCGGCATGTCCCGCGATGGCGGCGGCCAGAACGTGAATGTCGTTTTCATCTTTTAGATAAAGACGCGCTTCCAAGCCCTTGTGTTCCTTGACTTCTGCCTGCGGAAAGGCGGCGCGCACCAGCGCCACTTCGGCACGCGCCTGCATCTCTCCCGTCGGCCCGATTTTGCGGGCGGCACGAGCCCATTCCTCAAGAATACGCGCCGACCACAAAGGCGTGTAAAGCCCGCGCTTGGCGACACCCAAGAGCACTTCCCGCATCACTGTCGGATAGAGCACGCAGGCGTCGAGAAGCACTTTCATGCGACAATCCGGTAGAACAACGCCTTGAGATAGCCGCTTTCCGCAAGCTGCGGCATGAGCGGATGATCGGCACCGGCAAAGCCCGTGTGGATGAGTTGTGCAGAGCGCCCCAGATGCCCGACACCCCGCCCGATCCCGCGGTTGCAAGCCCCACGAAACCGATCCAGATCCGCCGCATGAGAACAGGAGCAAAGGCCAAGATAGCCGCCCTCCCGCACCAGCGGCGCGGCCAGACGTGCGACACGTTCATAAGCGCGTAAGCCCTTCTCCAGAGAGGATTTATTCGGCGCGAAGGCGGGCGGATCACAGATCACCACATCGAATGTCTCGCCTTCTTCGGCCAAAGCCGTCAGAACGTCGAAAGCATCGCCCTTTCGGGTCGAAAAGACGTCCGATTTGCCCATTGCTGCGGCGCCTTGTTCGGCCAGATCCAAAGCCGGCGCGGAACTGTCCACCGAAAGCGCAGAGGACGCGCCGCCCGCCAGAGAGGCCAAGGCAAACCCGCCCACATGGGAGAAGATGTCCAACACCCGTTTGCCTGCCACCAGACGTTGCGCAAAAGCATGGTTCGGGCGCTGGTCGTAAAAGAGACCGGTCTTCTGACCGCCCAGAAGGTCGGCCATATAGGTCGCGCCATTCATCGGCACGGGGAGCGGCCCTTCGACCTTGCCAGAAAGAATTTCTGTTTTTTCTTCAAGCCCTTCGAGGCCACGCGCCCGTCCGGTGCCGTTCATCACCACAGTGCTAACGCCGGTGACTTCGCGCAGGGCGGCGGCGAGCGGGGCAATCAGAACATCAGCCCATGCGGCATTGGGCTGCACCACGCAGGTATCTCCGAACCTGTCTACCACTACCCCCGGAAGACCATCGGATTCGGCGTGGATCAGCCGGTAAAACGGTGCATCGAACAGCGTCTCGCGATGTGCAAGCGCGGTGGCAATTCGTGCGGCGAACCAGTCCTGATCCACCTCAGCCGTTTCCGAGTGATCCAGAACGCGGGCAAAAATACGCGAATTGGGATTGACCGCCACAAGGGCAAGGAAATTGCGCTCGGCATCTTCGAGACGCGCAAGAGAACCGGGCGCAAGAGATTTCGTGCGCCGGTCCGTGACCAGTTCATTGTCATAGACCCAAGGTGCGCCGTGGCGAATAGCCCGCGCATTGGATTTGGGTTTCAGGCGAATGGTCGGAATGGAAAAAGAGGGCTCTGTCATGAGAGCCCTCTTAACGGTCTTTTGATCTCTTAGAAAGAGGGATCAGAGCGTTGCCGATTTCGACAGCTCGGCGGCAATAACACCTGCCAGATGCCCGGAGATCCGCTGTTTCTGTGTAATGCCAGCGCGATCGGCGGCCACGGCCTCGTCTCCGCCATAGGCATGGAAGGTGGCATTGACCATATGCGACGGCACAAGCACCTCACCGGAGTTCGCATCACGCACGGTCAACATGAATTCGATCTCGTGTTCCGAAGGAAGACTGGAGTAACGCACCCGCTCCGTTTGGGCATGGAAACGCACCACCTGCACATCAAGAACAACCGGCCGTTGCCCGCTCAGAGCCTTCGCCCCGCGTTTGAGGCCCGCTTCCATAATGGCTTTCACCTGCGCATGACGATCACCATAGGTGTCTTCACGCCAGACAATATCAGCGCGCGGCTTGATACCATTGGCTTCGGACACAGTGAGCGTTTCCGGCACAACCACATTCACTTTCGTGACGCGAAAATCCGACGCGATCCGCACATTTTCTCCAGCGGCAACAGCACTCAAGCTGCCCGTCATCGGCGTGGCGCGGGACGTGGTTTCGGTTGTGCAGGCGCTGGTTGCGGCTGCAATCAAAAGGGCAATTGCCAGTTTACTAGTCTTTTTCATCACACTCTCCGGGGATTCTTCCCTCAATTCCTGGTTAATTTCTCATTGAAATAAGGCCAGAATGCGAAAACCCCGGGGCTTTTCAAAACGGGTGATGAATCCGATACATTAGATGCCGCACGGTCTTTCACATACGGCGCAGGACTGAACTCTTTAGCTCAGACGGTTTTCGCACGGTGCGCGTTATGTGTGCGGCCACGGAACCACTCACCTGCCGCACGCAGCATATAACGCGCCATCTGGGCACGCATCAGGCGGGCTTCGGTTTCGATTTCAGTCATGTCGATGTAGCTTGCAGAACAGTCTTTCATAGGATCACCTTTGCTTGTCTGTTGAGCGTTGAGGCCGGGCACTTTGCCGGAAAGCCTCTCACGCAGTCGGGTTTGTTCACGCAAACCCTGTTGCATCGATCCTCCCGATGCCTTCAATATAGGTTACAAATCCTGACCTAGCGAGTGCTGAACCGGAAGGCCCGCTATGCGCTTGCAGCAACCCTCATGCATGTGCAGCATAGGGACAGGGCATTCCGGCCCCTCCTGCCCCGTGCAGATGGACATTCGGTCCAAAACACGCTAAGTTAGCGCTAACTTGAGACAACTCGTTTCACAGCCAGCAACACAAGCAAAGGCCAGACCCGTGAACAGCCAGATCCTAGCCGTCACCCAACGCATCATCGAACGCTCGAAACCGACCCGCGAGGCCTATCTCGCCCGGATATCCGAGGCTGCAGATCAGGGACCTGTGCGGGCGCATCTGTCCTGTGGCAATCAGGCCCACGCCTATGCGGCTATGGGCGATGACAAAGGCACGCTGGCCGACGGGCGTGCGCCCAATATCGGCATGATCTCCGCCTATAATGACATGCTCTCGGCGCATAAACCCTATGAGCACTACCCCGACATCATCCGCGAGGTCGCCCGCGCCCAAGGCGCCACGGCACAGGTCGCAGGCGGCGTGCCCGCCATGTGTGACGGGGTGACACAGGGCCAGCCCGGCATGGAGCTGTCGCTATTTTCTCGTGACACCATCGCACTGGCCGCCGCCATCGGCATGTCGCATAACTGCTTCGACGCCGCGCTTTACATGGGCGTATGCGACAAGATCGTTCCCGGCCTGATCATGGCCGCCGCCGCTTATGGCCATGTCCCGACAGTCTTTATTCCCGCAGGGCCCATGACCTCGGGCATCACCAATGACGAAAAATCCAAGGTCCGCCAGAAATTCGCCACCGGAGAAATCTCCCGCCGCGAATTGATGGAAAGCGAGATGAAAGCCTATCACGGCCAAGGCACCTGCACCTTCTACGGCACCGCCAACTCCAACCAGATGCTGATGGAGATCATGGGGATGCATCTGCCGGGCGCGTCTTTCGTCAATCCGGGCACCGAGCTGCGCGATGCCTTGACCCGCGAAGCCACCAAACGCGCCCTCCAGATCACCGCTTTTGGCAATGAATATACGCCTGTGGGGTCGATCCTGAACGAGAAAGCCTTTGTAAACGGCATCGTCGGGCTGATGGCGACAGGTGGTTCGACCAACCTTGTGCTGCACCTTCCGGCGATGGCACGCGCGGCGGGGATCATTCTGGACTTGCAGGATTTCTCCGACATTTCCGATGTCGTTCCGCTTCTGGCCAAGGTCTACCCCAACGGTCTGGCCGATGTGAACCATTTCCACGCGGCTGGCGGGCTTGGCTATCTTGTGGGCGAACTGCTCTCTGCGGGGCTGCTGCACGAAGATGTCAAAACCGTCGCGGGCACGGGGCTATCGCTTTATACCAAAGAACCGAAACTGCACGACGGTGTGTTGACCTTTGTCGATGCGGACCGCGAGACCGTGAACGACCGCATCGTGCGCCCCGCCTCCGACCCGTTCCAGAAAAGCGGTGGCCTCAAGGAACTCAAAGGCAATATCGGTCGTGGTGTGATGAAAGTCTCCGCCGTGAAACCCGAACACCATGTGGTCGAGGCCAAAGCCCGCATTTTCCACGACCAGCACGATGTCAAAACCGCCTTCCAGAACGGCGAGTTTACCGAAGACACCGTGGTCGTGGTCCGATTCCAAGGCCCGCGTGCCAACGGTATGCCGGAACTGCACTCGCTGACCCCGACCCTGGCCGTGTTGCAGGATCGCGGCCTCAAGGTTGCGCTTGTCACCGATGGCCGCATGTCCGGTGCCTCTGGCAAGGTGCCCGCCTGTATCCACGTCTCCCCAGAAGCGGCCACAGGCGGCCCGATTGCCAAACTCCGCGATGGGGATCTGGTGCGTGTCGATGCTGTGGAGGGCACATTGCAGGTGCTCGAAGACGGGTTCGAGGCGCGCGAGGTCGTGACCGCAGATCTCTCCGCCAATACGGTCGGCATGGGGCGCGAACTGTTCGAAACCTTCCGCCGCAATGCAGGCCCCGCCACAGAAGGCGCCTGTTCGCTCTATTGAACCGGTCCTATGTCTCTGTGTCAGAGACCAAGATATGCATATCAACAGAAACGCCCACCAAAACCGGCGGGCGTTTCCTTATATTCAGTATGCTATGCCCAACCGACAGCGTTCAACGCAACTCGCCGAGCGATGCAGCATCAAAGCCTTTCAACTCATCCGTCGCCCCGCGCTTGACCTTCTCGACCCAAGCATAATCCGACAAAAGCGCACGCCCCACGGCGATCAGGTCGAACTCGTCGGCCTCCATCCGCGTCACCAGCTTGTCCAGCGGCGTCACTTCGGAGCCCTGTCCGCCAAACGCCGCCAAAAACTCGCCGGACAACCCGACAGAGCCCACAGAAATCGTCGGCACGCCCGTGAGTTTCTTGGCCCAACCGGCAAAGTTCAGCCCGTTCTCACCATCCACTTCAGGAAATTCCGGCTCCCAGAACCGGCGTTGGGAACAATGGAGAATATCCACACCGGCCTCAACCAGCGGCACAAGCCAGCGTTCCATTTCTTCCGGACTATTGGCCTGACGCGCGGTGTAATCCTGTTGTTTCCACTGACTCAGGCGCAGGATGATCGGAAAGTCCGGCCCCACAGCTTCGCGCACCGCCTTGACCACTTCGACCGCGAAACGCGACCGTTCCTCGATGGTCTCGCCGCCCCAGTGGTCCTCGCGCTTGTTCGTGCCCTCCCAGAAAAACTGGTCGATCAGATAGCCATGCGCACCGTGCAATTCCGCAACATCAAAACCGAGATCTTTCGCGGCTTTCGCAGCCCTAGCAAAGGCGCCAATGGTGGCCTGAATATCGTCTTCGCTCATGGCAACGCCACGCGGCTCATCCGGACCGACCAGACCCGAAGGGCTCTCGACCGGTGCATCCGGCTCCCAAGCGCCCGCACGTGTCGATCCGGTGTGCCAGATTTGCGGTCCCATCTTGCCGCCCTCGGCATGGACCGCCGCGATCACACGGTTCCAGCCGGACAGCGATTCCTCGCCATGAAAGAACGGAATCCCCGGCAGATTGCGTGACGCCGGACGATCGATCACAGTGCCTTCCGACAGGATCAACCCCACCTCATGCGCCGCGCGGCGTGCGTAATAGGCGGCGTTCTCCGGTCCCGGAATGCCATCAGGTGCCATGCCGCGCGTCATCGGGGCCATAACGATACGATTTTTCAGTTCCAGCCCTTTGTAGGAAAACGGGCGGAACAGCGTGGCGGTTTTAGTGTCGATCTGGGCAGTCATTCTGCGCTCCTGTGTCTCTTTGATCTTCATCTATGATGACGCAAACATCCGGCAACCTCTGCGATGCAGAAATCAACGCAGGGGGGAGATGACAAAAATGCGCATGTGTCTATGGTGATCAGGCCGGTTGTGAAACGAAGCATGGTCACGCTTCGGGGTTTCACTAAAGGAGATTTAGCGCTAACTTTCCCGTAACACGCGGCACACATGGGCCGCAGAGACAGCAGAGCACATTCAGGAGCCAGACAATGACACCACAAGACGCCAGTTTGAAATGCGCCGAGGTTTGTGGCCTCGCCCCCGTTGTTCCCGTGCTTGTCGTCAAGGACGTCGCCCACGCCCGCCCGCTGGCCGAAGCACTGATCGCTGGCGGCTTGCCCGCGCTTGAGGTCACCTTGCGCACGCCGGTGGCGCTGGATGTAATCCGCGAGATGGCACAGGTCGAGGGCGGTGTCGTCGGTGCCGGCACGCTGCTGACGCCGGAAGATGTGAAAAACGCGGTTGCGGCTGGTGCGAAATTTGGCGTCTCTCCGGGGGCAACCGACACGCTTCTGGACGCCTGCGAAGCCGCCGACCTGCCGCTTTTGGCGGGCACCTCCACCGCCTCCGACGTGATGCACCTTCTGGAACGCGGTTACACGGTGGCGAAGTTCTTCCCCGCCGAAGCCAATGGTGGCGCTCCTGCGCTCAAGGCCATCGGCGCGCCCCTGCCGCAAATGAAATTCTGCCCGACCGGCGGCGTGTCTCTGAAAAACGCAAATGACTACCTGTCGCTCTCCAACACGCTCTGCGTGGGCGGCTCATGGGTCGCGCCTGCGGGGCTTGTGGAAAAAGGCGACTGGAAAGCCATCGAGGGACTGGCCCGCGAGGCAGCGGCTCTGCCGCGCTAATCCTTGAACGCAGACGCCCCGCTCCAACTACGCTGTCGGTGCGGGGCGCTCTAACACGGTGGCAATCACCTGTGCTGCGCTTTCGGCCCGCTGGCGCAACTCCTCGGAAAGCGCCTCCATGCTCACCGCCCCGTTGGAGCGCAGCAAAAACGCCCGTCCGCCCGCGCCCACGGCTTGCGGATCGAGCTTTTCTCCGGTCAAAAGCCGCGCCGCCGATTGCAGCCGCCACATCAGCCGGTAGGTCTCGGTCAACAGCATCTGCTCATCGCGTGTCAGCCATCCGTCCTCGCCACCCGAGCCAAGCTGGGCGTAGATGTCCTGCGCGGCAGAGCCCGCCAGCAAGGCTGCGGATTCGGCCAGCAATTCGATATCCATCATCCGCCCCGCACCGTTTTTCGGGTCCCACGGGCCGCCGGGTTTTGCCTGCGCCAGACGGGCGCGCATCTCGCGGGTTTCTTGACGGATACGTGCCTCGTCCTGTGCCTCAGAGATCAGCGTGGCGCGGAAACGCTCGACATCGGCCATCAGCCCCGCGTCTCCAGCCACCGCCTGCCCGCGTGTGAGCGCAAGATGCTCCCAGACCCAAGCCTCGTTCAACTGATAGCTCTGAAAACTCTCGAAAGACGTGGCGACCGGCCCCTGTTTGCCCGAGGGACGCAGACGCATATCGACCTCGTAGAGACGCCCTTCGGCGGTCTGGGCGGTCATGGCGGTGATCAGGGCTTGGGTGAACCGCGCATAATATGTGCGTGACGGTAAAGGCCGCCGTCCTTCGGACGCATCGACCCCAGCCGCGTCATAGATCACGATCATATCCAGATCCGACGCTGCTGTCAGACGCCCTGCACCCAAAGAGCCCATGCCCAGAACCATCGCACCACGCCCCGGTGGCGGGCCGTGTTTGCGGGAGAACTCGGCCACAACCTGCGGATAGAGGGCGGCGACACAGGCGGCGGCGATGTCGCAATATTGCGAGCCCGCCTCATCTGCCGTGATCAGATCGCGCAACTGGTGGACGCCGACGCGGAAGTGCCACTCCTTGGCCCAGCGACGACAGGTGTCAAGCTGGCGCTCGTAATCGCCCGCCTCTTCAAGATGGGTGGCAAGCTCCTCTGTCAGAGCCGCGCGTCCCGGCCACGGTGCAAAGAACCCGCCGCCGATCACCGCATCCAGAACCCCCGCATTGCGCGACAGGTGACGGGCCAGATGCGGCGCGGTGGAGACAATGTCGAGGATCAGGTCGATCAGCTGCGGATTGGCTTCGAACAGGGCGAAAAGCTGAACGCCTGCGGGGAGCCCCTTGAGAAACCCGTCCAGATGGGTCAGCGCCTCTGTGGGTTTGTCGAGGTTTTGGATGCGGCTTAGAAGTTCCGGTTTGAGACGCCCGAAAATCTCCTGTGCGCGGGCGGTGCGCAAGCAGGGATAGGTGGACCAGCGCGCGGTGATTTCCGCCTGCTCGGGGGGCAGTTCCGGCGCGGGTGCGGCATCTGCGGGGGCGAAGAAATCCTCGGTCAGCGCATTGACACGCTCGCAACGCTGCGCAATTTCGGCGCGCATGGCCTCTGTGTCCGTGCCCATAAGCGCGGCCAGACGGTCGAATTCCTCGGGCGCGGTCGGTAGGCTGTGGGTCTGTTGATCGCGCAGCATTTGCAGGCGGTGCTCCACCTCCCGATGGGCGATGTAATCCGTGCTCAAGGTCTCGGCCACCTCCGCCTCAACCCAGCCCTTTTCGGCCAGTTTGCCTAGGGCGGGCACCGTCTCGCGCAAACGCAGGTCAGGATCGCGCCCGCCGGCAATCAGCTGTCGGGTCTGGGCGAAAAATTCGATCTCCCGAATGCCGCCATAGCCCAGCTTCATATTGTGACCTTCCAACGTCAACGCCCCGCCCAGCCCCTTGTGCGCGCGGATTTTCAGCCGCATGTCATGGGTTTCGCGAATAGCGTTGAAATCGAGGTGCTTGCGCCAGACAAACGGCGTCAAATGCTCCAGAAACCGCTCACCGGCCGCCGTATCCCCCGCACAGGCGCGGGCCTTGATATAGGCGGCGCGTTCCCATGTGCGTCCGACGCTTTCATAATAGCGCTCGGCCGCCTCCATCGCAAAACAAACAGGCGTGACCGAAGGATCAGGCCGCAGGCGCAGATCGGTGCGAAACACATAGCCGTCTCCGGTGAGGTCCGACAGGCTCGCCATCGCCTTGCGCGTGGCCCGAATGAATCCGGCGCGCGCCTCCATGCGGTCAATACCGTCAAAGCGGCTTTCATCGAACAGGCAGATCAGGTCGATATCCGAGGAATAGTTCAACTCCCCCGCCCCGTGTTTGCCCATGGCCAGCGCGAAGACCCCGCCACAGCTTTCGATATCCGCCTCGGTCTGGCCGGGGATTTTGCCTCTGGTGATCTCGCGCCCCACATGGGCTCTAAGCGCGACATGCGTCGCCCGATCCGCGAGCAAGGACAGCGCACCCGTCACTTCGAACAGGCCCCAGACCCCGCCCAGATCACATAGCGCGGCCAAAAGCGCGATGCGGCGCTTCGCCTGACGCAGACCGGGGTTGATCCGGTCAAAGGGCAGCGCCTCGATCCTTGCGATTTCCGCCGCCAGCGCCGCCTCGGGATCATCAAGCGCCTCGGGCAGCCAGTCGGTCTCCTTGAGGATCAGCCCGTGCAGATAGGGCGCAGAGCCTGCCGCCCCTTCGATCAACTCGGCCACCGCAGCTGACAGATCCGGCACAGCATCGCGGGCTTCTGCGCCACGCTCCGGTTCATAGGCACGCGGGCATCGGGTGATGCGACGGTCAAAACTCATGGGCATATCCTCCAACGCCCCCAAAAGAGCGGATTTTCCAACCGAAGTGCAAGCCCAAACCGGCACAGATCTCGCACGCAAAGGGGGCATGCATCTGCGCATCTTGACTCTGGCGCTCTGCACGCGCCCATTTAGCGCAAAGAAAGAGGATCACAGATGCCACAGGACACCCCAGCAAGCTTCGATCAGGAATTGGAAACCCGCCTCCTCCGCTATGCGGCGATTGACAGCCAGAGCGATGCAAACTCGCCCACATCTCCCAGCACGACCTGCCAGTTCGACATGTTGCGGCTCTTGGAGGCGGAGTTGAAAGAGATCGGCGCGCAGGATGTGGAACTCACCGAATACGGCACGGTTCTGGCCACCATCCCCGCCACGGCAGAAGGCCCGACCATAGGCTTTCTCGCCCATGTGGACACCGCCCCGCAATTCAATGCCACCGGCGTCAAACCGCGTGTCATCAAGGGCTATAACGGCGGCGACATCACCTATCCCGACAATCCGGCACTTGTTCTGTCGCCTACCGAATATCCCTATCTGGCCGAGAAACAAGGCCATGATATCATCACCGCATCGGGCACCACGCTTCTGGGAGGCGATGACAAGGCCGGTGTGGCGATCATCATGACCGCTGCGAAACATCTTTTGCAAAACCCCGACATCAAACACGGACCGATCCGCATTGCCTTCACCCCTGACGAGGAAATCGGGCGGGGCGTGGCCAAGGCCCTGCCCACGGATTTGGCTGCCGATTTCGCCTATACATTCGACGGTGGTGAGGTGGGCGAGATTGTCTATGAGACCTTCTCCGCGGACGGGGCCGAAATCACCGTGAAAGGCGTCTCGATCCATCCGGGACAGGCCAAGGACAAGCTGGTCAACGCCATCCATCTGGCCTCCAAGATCATCCAGACCCTACCCCAATCCGTGATGACGCCGGAAGTCACGGACGGCACCGAAGGGTTCATCCACGCCACGGATATGGTCGGCGGGTCTTCGGAGATGAAAATCACGCTGATCCTGCGCGATTTTGAACGTGAGGGACTGGCCCAGAAAGGCGAGATCGTGCGCAAGGTCTGTGACGCCGTGGCCGCAACCGAGCCGCGTGCCGAGATCACCTGCGAGATCAGACCACAATATCGCAATATGCGCTACTGGCTGGAAAAGGACATGACGCCGGTCGATCTGGCGCGCACCGCCTGCCGCAAACTGGGGATCGAACCTGTCTCCGTGCCGATCCGTGGCGGCACCGACGGCTCGCGCCTGACGGAGATGGGGGTGCCAACGCCGAACCTCTTTACCGGCATGCAGAACATCCACGGACCTCTGGAGTGGATTTCGGTGCAGGACATGGCCGTGGCGACAAAGCTCTGTCTGGAACTGGCCAGCCTTGCCGCCGTTGTGGAGGCACAGGACGGCTAAAACGCGGGCGGAAAGCATCCGGGATCACAGCTACTTTGACCTACAGGCCGGTTCCTCACAAGAGGGACCGGCCTTTCCTTGTTTCCTGAAACATTCCAAAATAAGATCAATAAACACATATAAGACACTGCAATAAAGCATATTTTTAACTTAATGTAAAAAACATTCACATAGCCTCTTGCGTGACGGGCATTCGCATCCCATCTCTTTAATGTGAAAAGCATTCACATCCACAGAAACACGCAACACTCAGTTCGAAAGGGAACCCCATGCCCCACGCCACCTACACTTACGCGCCCGCCGAGTCCGCGCAGGGCTGGCTTCGACGGGCTAAGACATGGCTTGACGACAAGGGCAAAGGTGCCTGGATCGCCGTCATGGTCCTCAGTTTTATCTTTGTCTGGCCGGTCGGCCTTGCACTTCTCGCCTATATGATCTGGAGCAAAAGAATGTTCGCTTGCAAACACCGCCCGCACCACGGCCCGCGTGGTCGTCACATGCACCGCGCACGGGCCTATACCGCCCATGCCGCGGCCCGTCCCTCCGGCAACTCCGCCTTTGATGCCTATAAGGAAGAGACCCTGCGCCGGCTTCAGGACGAGCAGGAGCAGTTCGAGACCTTCCTCGAACGTCTGCGCGCGGCGAAAGACAAGGCCGAGTTCGACCAGTTCATGGAAGACCGCGCCAAACGCGCCGCCGAAGGACACAACACAGCAGAGGTCGAAACGCCGGATGCCGGTAAGACAGAGGGGGCCTGAGCCTCAAGACAAGCCCTGCGACGCACGCGGGGCTTGCCTCTTTCCCTTGGAGAAACGAGAATGCGCAGTATGATATATGACGAAGATGATCTCTGGGGCCTGCCGGACCCTGACCGCCAGCCTGATTTTTACGCCTCGGTCCCCACGAAACGTGCGCTGGCCTTTGTGATCGACCTGATCGCAGGCGTGTTGATCGCCGCCCTCATTGTGCCCTTCACCGCCTTCACAGGGATTTTCTTTTTCCCGTTTCTCGTTGCCGTGGTGAGTTTCGCCTATCGGGTCATCACCATTGCCAATGGATCGGCCACATGGGGGATGCGCCTGATGGGGATCGAGTTCCGTGACCGCAAGGGTGCACGGTTCGATCTTGGCATGGCGGTGCTGCACACCACGCTGTTCACCGTCTGGTGCTCTACCGGCTTTTTGCAAGTCGTCTCGGTCGTTCTCATAGCCACCACCGCACGCGGACAAGGCCTCTCCGACTGGATCCTCGGCACAGCCGCGATCAACCGTCCGTCGCGCTATTGATGGCGAAAACGCGGACAAAAGGGGGCGCCTTAGTCCCCTTTTTCGCTGCAAGCCGGAGATTTGCGGTTTGAACCACTTGGCGAAGGGGCTGTGAATTGCTACCTTTTCCCCAACACGTAACCCGTCATTTTGTCATACACCCCAAGTTTAACCCATGCGCCATTCCCTCCCCCTCGCGCCGCAATTCTATGTGACGGCCCCGCAACCCTGCCCCTATCTGGAGGGCCGGATGGAGCGCAAGCTGTTCACATCGCTGCAGGGGGAGAATGCCATCGCGCTCAATGACAGCCTCTCGAAACAGGGGTTCCGGCGCTCGCAAAACGTGCTCTACCGCCCGACCTGTGCGGGCTGCAACGCCTGTCTCTCCGCCCGTATCCGTGTGGCGGATTTCAAACCGTCGAAATCCCAGCGTCGCGCGATGAACAAGAACAAATACCTCAAACGCGGGGCCACCTCGCCTTGGGCCACGGAAGCGCAATACGACCTGTTCCGCGAATATCTGGAGACGCGACACGCCGATGGCGGGATGGCGGATATGGATGTGTTCGAATTTGCCGCGATGATCGAAGAAACGCCGATCCGCACCCGTGTGATCGAATATTACATCCCCGGCGAGAACGGCACACCGCGCGAACTGGCGGCGACCTGTCTGACAGACCTTCTCGATGACGGGGTGTCGATGGTCTATTCTTTCTACAAACCTGAACTGACCAAGGACAGCCTCGGCACCTATGTGATCCTTGATCATATCGAGATCGCGCGGGATGCCGGCTTGCCCTATGTCTATCTCGGCTACTGGGTGCCGGGGTCTCCGAAAATGGGCTACAAGGCGCGGTTTTCGGCGCTGGAGGTCTATCAGGACGGGCAATGGGTCGAGGTCGAAGACCCCGATGATTTCTCGCCGGACAGTCATCCGCTGGAAAACGAACCGATTGCACAGCAGGTGGCCAAGATCGACCTGCCGGACATGCAGAGCACAAAACCGGACAAGCCGCTGTTTTAAGCCCTACCGCGGCAGGCTTGCGTCACAGAACGAGTGGGAAGCGGTGACGCAGTCCCTGCTCACAGAGGTTCCCGACATCGTGCGTTCAGGCTTTTCGAGAATGACTTTAATGCACGGCGCTCTTGCCCATCTCCGCGCCCATCATCGCGCGCGGATCGGTGCGCAGCGTGGCGTCGATCAGCAGGCCCAATTGTTCGGCCAGTGATACCGCCAGCGGGGCCACATCGGCCCGCACGATCAGCATGGCCATAAGACAGGCATCCTCGCGCTTGCCACGGGCCGCCAGACGCACGAATTGCGCTAGCAGCGCCTCGTCCGCCCCAAGGCAATCACAGCTCATCCCGTGGCTGACCAACTGGCGCCGCCCGTGACGCCGGAACACCATCATCATCTGTTCGAAAATCTTGCCCATATCACTGGATCGGCGCAGCGCGTCCGAGCCGCGAAAGAGTGTCACGACCACGCGCCCTTGCTCGCTCAGTTGCGAGAGTTTTCCCACCGGCTGCGCCCCCTCTAACGCGTCTTCGGTAAGCTGGTCGAGGGCACGGGCAGATTGGAAAGACATGATCGGGCTCCTTATGGACGCGAAACTGCGCTAAATACCTTAGTATTTCTATAAGACTTTCATCGCAAAGCAAGAGATTTTTCGCAGCCAAAAGAAAACCCCGCCGAAACCGGCGGGGTTTTGCGTGTCTCTCAATGTGCCTCGGGTCAGTTCGACAAGAGGTTCGGCACAATCGTCACAATATCGGGGAAGACCCAGAGAATCCCCAGACCGAGCATCTGAATGAGCACAAAGGGAATGATGCCCTTGTAGATATGCCCCGTCGTCACCTCTTTCGGCGCCACCCCGCGCAGGTAGAACAGCGCGAAACCGAAAGGCGGTGTCAGGAAGGAGGTCTGGAGGTTCACAGCGATCATGATCGTCACCCATTTCGGGTCCATCGTGCCGCCGTAAATCACCGGCCCGACGATGGGCACAACGATGTAGATGATTTCGAGGAAATCGAGCACAAACCCGAGGATGAAGAGCACCAGCATCACCAGAAGGAAGACGGTGAACTCATTGTCAAAGCTGCGCAGGAAGCTCTGGATATAGTGTTCGCCACCAAAGGAGATCACCACGAGGTTCAAAAGCTGCGACCCGATGAGGATGGTGAAGACCATCGACGTGACCTTCGCCGTTTCCCGCACCACGATGCCCAACGTGCCATCGGAGAACAGCACCCAGCAGGCATAGAGAATACCGAACATGGCGTAGTAATAGGCTCCAAGCGCGACGATGTAGGCCACCCAATCCTCGAACGGCACATCGCCACGGCCCAGACGCAGGTCGAAATTCGACCCGATCAGGATCATGACAATCACGGCAAAGGCAGCACCAAGAATGATCTTGCCCGACTTGTGATGATCCGACAGCTTGCGGTAAGCCGCGAGTAGAAGTGCGCCCCCTGCCCCGAGGGCTGCCGCCGGTGTCGGGTTGGTCACACCGCCAAGGATGGAACCAAGCACAGCCACGATCAGAACCAAGGGCGGGAAGACCACACGGAACAACTCGTTTTTGGCCAGGTTTGCCGCAGCCGTTTTCAGCCCGTAAACCAGAGCGGCAAAGGGGATCAGGTAGATCACAAAGGCCGTGCCCGACGTGGTCAGCGGCCCCACAAGGAGCGCATCCAACACCAGCACACCCGCGATCCCTGCCGCACCGATCAGAAGCGGACGCGGGTCGCCAGTCGGCGCCACACCACGGCCAAAGGACAGCATCAGGGACAGAAGCACCATAACCGTCAGCAGCCCGTTGCCCAGTTTCGGCGCGTTCGTCACAGCATCGGTGGTGAGGGCTTCGATCTCTTCCGGCGTGCGCTGCACAGAACCTTGCGACCCTCCAGACGCCTCGATCGCGGCTTGTTCAGCCACGGCCTTGTCCCATGCCTCCTGACCGTGCAGGTCAATCATGGCCACCTGACATTGATCCGACACCGCAGTGCGCAAAGAGGCACGCGCCCCCGCTTCGGAGAATTCGGACACCACGATCTGTTGCGAGCCGGCAATTCCCATCTGACCGGAGGCAATCGCGCCACCGATCAAGATCACCGGCACGGCGATGAACCACAACACACCTTCGCGGCGCGTGATGGTGGAATGGCTGGTGTGCTCAAGATGAACCGGCGGAGCCTTGGACGGGTTGAACAAAGCGTAACCGAAGGCATAGAGCGCATAGAGGCTGGCGAGGAATATCCCCGGCAACATGGCCGCTTGGAACAGCGTGCCGACGGAGACCACAGCGGGTTCGCCAAGATAGGTCAAGGCATCTGTGCAGCCGACCGCCTGCGCCCGCGCCTCTTGGGCGGCGGAATAGAGATCACCCGCCAGCGTGCCCAAAAGCACGATGACGATGGAAGGCGGAATGATCTGCCCCAAGGTGCCCGACGCAGCGATCACCCCTGTGGCAAGCTGCGGCGAATAACCGTGCCGCAACATGGTCGGCAAGGACAGCAGCCCCATCGTCACAACGGTCGCCCCGACGATACCGGTGGAGGCGGCAAGGAAGGCCCCCACGATCACAACGGACACGGCCAGACCACCGGGCAGCGGACCAAAGACCCGCGCCATTGTCGTCAAAAGGTCGTTGGCGATCTTGGAGCGTTCAAGAACGATCCCCATCATCACGAACATCAACACCGCCAGAAGCGTCTCGATAGAGGCCCCTGCAAAGACGCGCTCGTTCATCCGGTTGACGATAAAGGACAGGTTGCGATCCACCGCCTGCTCCCATCCTCCGGGGAAGAGAGCTTCGGGATAAACCGGTAGGTCGGGATATCTGAAATGCGAAATATTGGCGGGATTTACGCCTGAATTCACAAGATCACGGTAAGCCTGCGAGCCGGTATCCAGCGCCTCGTGCACAAGAATGCCCGCGCTGTCCAGAGCGGCGATGATGCCAAATGACATAAGCCCCGCGCCGCCGATGGCAAACGCCACCGGAAAGCCCGTGAGAATACCGCCGAAAAGGCAAAGGAATACGATGATGAGGCCGATTTCTACGCCATCAAGTCCGAAAAGCATGTGTTTGTTCCTTCGCTCGAATTAATACGTGCCTTCAAAGGTTTCTTCACCTTCGCCGAGCGTGTCTTTGTCGAGATATTTACCTGCGCTCTCTTCACCCTCGACGAATTCGAGGAAGGAGCGGTAGAAAAAGGCCAGCGCCTGCAAAATCACCAGTGAGAGGAAGCACAGCATCAGGATTTTGAACAGGAAATAGCCATTGAACCCGTTGGCGGAAAAGGACACGGTTTCCACGTTCCATTTCACGATCCGCGCCTTCATCAGCATCCGGTCCAGCGCGTCAGAGGCCGAAACTTTCGGCGTGATCAGGTGCCGCCAGAGGAAGAACCACGCATACATCCATGTCAGAAGCGCAACTGGCATCATGAAGAACAGCGATCCGAACATGTCGATGGCGCGTTTGGTGCGATGTTTGACGCCGGCATAGACCAGATCCACGCGGACGTGGCTGCCTTGCACAAAGGCGTAGGACACACAGAGCGCAACAACGAGGGCGTTCTCGAATTTCAGGCTTTCGGAGAACCAGCCGACAGATTCCGTGAACCCGCCCCCGAACGGCGAAATCGAAATCTCGCCCTGACGGAAGATCGACTGCAAGAACACCACGATGATCTGCTGTAGCACCATCAGAAGGCCGAACCATGCGGCCACGCGGCCTGTGGTATTGGCGATCTTCTCAAGCCCGCGCACCAGCGCCCACAGGAAGGGGCGATGGACAAAGCCGATCACGGTGACCACGATCACAACATCCAGAAAGACGAACAGAAGCTCTTTTGATCCGCCGTAATAAACAAAGCGCAACAGGCTTTCCTTATCCGACCAATCGAGCCAAAGCCCCGGATGTGTAAGCGCATAAATGATGTGCCAGAACCCGAGACCGAGGTTGACAACGAGGCTCACCACCGCGTCCACCACAAGTCCCAGAAAAGACGTACCGGCCTGTTCTTCCATCTCGTCTGTCCCCTTCCCGGCCCGCATCCGTGCGGCCCGTTCCCAGTGTCATGTTATTCTATGTGTGTAATGGCGTTGCTTTACGCTTCTGAAACACGGACGACAACGCGAAAAGGACGAAAAAGCGCGCGAAAACCGCGCGCATTTCCTGTTTTTCAAGCCTTTCAGGGCATCATTCCGACTGGGCCGCGATCACACGGTCACGCTGCGGCGTATATTTACCGTCAGAGCGCCCCATCCAGCCGGAGGTCGCAGACATCGCCGCCTCATACGAGGTGCGGATCTCCGCAAAAATCTCGTCATCCATATAGCCGTCGAGAACTTCCTTGGCGGCGGCCCCGAAAGCGGTCCAGATGTCGTCGGAGAATTCCTTGAGCTGTGTGCCGCCCTGAATCAGGCGTTGCAGCGCCGGACCGTTGTTGGCGACGAACAGCGCGTAGTTGTGCTGATGGCATTCGCCTGCGGCAATCTCGATGGCCTTCTGCTGTGTCGGGGTCAGACCTTCGAACACTTCGAGGTTGGTGGTGACACAAAGCGCAGCACCCGGTTCGTGGAAGCCCGCCGGATAGTAGTAGTCACAGACCTCTTGCAGGCCGAGCTTCTCGTCCGACCACGGGCCGATCCATTCGGTGCCGTCCAACGCGCCGGAAGACAGGGCTTGATAAATCTCGCCACCCGGAAGCACCTGCACGGAAGCGCCGAGTTTGGACACGGTTTCCCCGCCAAGACCCGGCATACGGAATTTCAGCCCTTGGAAATCGGAAGGCGACTTCATTTCCTTGCGGAACCAGCCCCCGCCCTGACCACCGGTCTGACCGGCGATAAAACCTTTGAGGCCGAAGATTTCGCCAAGCTTGTGGTGAAGCTCCATACCGCCCATAGAATAATACCACACCATCATTTCCGGCGCGGTCATGCCGAAGGGCACGGTGGTGAAATACGCCAGCGCAGGGTGTTGACCGGTGAAGTAATATTCGCAGCCGTGATACATATCGGCCTGACCGGCGGTCACGGCATCAAAGACTTCCAACCCGCCGACAAGCTCGCCTGCGGCTTTCGGCTCGACGGTCAGTTGCCCGTCGGTGAGCGCGCCGACATTGGCGGCAAAGCGTTCAACGGAATCCCAAACGCCCGCAAGTCCGCGCGGCCATGTGGTGACCATGGTCAGCGTGCGCTTGCCCTGTGCATACACCGGCGCGGCCAGAGTGGACGCAGCGGCAGCAGATGCCCCGCCCAGAGCGGATGTTTTCAAAAAAGAACGACGATCCATAGATGGTTTCCTCCCAAGATAGTCTATGGCGAATTTTAACTCCGACCCACGCGACACCAGTCAGCCCCTTCCCCCCTTTCAAGCAGCGGCGCAAAGGTCCTCTCGCCTTCGCACCAGAAACGGGCAGATCATCTGACGGGCCACATGCGGGCCGGATCGTTCAAAGAGGTTAGCGGTCACAAAGGCGCGAGGAAATACCCAACATTACGCAGAGGCCTCATTTTGTAACTTTTTCTGATGAAAATTGGTAATTTTCCTGCCATACCGCAGGCGCAAACCTCCGATTGACCCGCTGCGGAACGCCGCTATCCTGCATTCGACCCAAAACCGGACCCTCGACATGACGCGGCTGCTGCCCGAGATGACCTATGCGCGCAAGCTCTATTTGCTCGCCACGCTGCCGTTGATCCTCTCTGTCGCGGCGATTGCCTTTGTCGTGGCGCATCAGTCGAAAACCATGTCGGAACGCGAGATCGCCGATCTCGAAGCCCAGTTGATCAGCGCCAAAAAGCAGGAGTTGCAAAACTACCTGCAACTGGCGCGCACCTCGATCAGCGCCGATTACAACCCCGCCCCACCCGATGACGAAGTGGCCAAGACCAAGGTGACACAGACTCTGGCCGCCATGACCTACGGGAGCGAGGGCTATTTCTTTGTCTACGACTATCAAGGGACCAACCACGTCGCCCCGCGCCAGACCGAACTGATCACCCGCAACTGGGCGGGACGCACCGACAGCGAAGGCACGCCCGTGGTCGACGAATTGATCCGGCTGGCCCGTCAGGGCGGCGGCTATCACGAATTTCTCTGGCCCAAGCCCTCCACCGGCGAGGAGGCCCGCATGATCAGCTATGTGATCGGCTTGCAGGACTGGCAATGGGCCATCGGCACAGGCGTGTTCATTGACGATGTGCTGACCTCGGTTGCCGCCGCGCGCGCCGAGGTCAACGCCCGCGTGCGCCGGACCTTCGGCTATATCGGTGCGATCACCATGGCCGCTGTGCTTCTGGTCTTTATGACCGGTGTCTCGATCACGGTCCGCGAGCGCCGCCTCGCAGATGCCAAGCTCAAGGAACTGACCCAGCGCATTTTCGACACGCAAGAAGAAGAGCGTGGCCGCGTTGCCCGTGAATTGCATGACGGGATCAGCCAGATCCTTGTCGGTGTGCGCTATGCGATGGAACTGGCGCGGCGGCAGTTGAAGGCGGGTGATCCGAAAGCTCCGGCCAGTCTCGACCGCAGTTTCGACATGCTGGGCGGCGCGCTCACCGAGGTGCGCCGCATCTCCCGCGACCTGCGCCCCGGCGTGCTGGACGATCTGGGTCTTGGCCCCGCGCTTCAGGCTCTGGCCGAAGAATTCGAGAAGCGCACGGGCATCAAGACGGAACTGGAAACCGTGGTCTTTCGCAACCGACTCGACGAAGAGGCACGGATCGCCCTGTTTCGCATCGCGCAAGAAGCCCTCACCAATATCGAGCGCCACGCCGAGGCCACCGAGGTCTCTATCAAGCTCGCCGGCCACCGCACGGGCGCGACGCTTCTGGTCAGTGACAACGGGCAAGGTTTCGACCCGTCCGAAACCAGCAAGACCGGTCGCGGCATCGGGCTGCGCAATATGGCCGAGCGGATGGAACAGCTCGATGGCACATTGACCATCACACATCTCTCTCCCGGCACGGCCATTGACGCCACCGTGCCGTTGAAGCATATCCTGCCCCCCGCAGGCTCCAACCGCCCCCGCTCCCACATAGGAAACGCCCGATGAATGACATGACCCGAACCCGCGTTCTGATCGTGGACGATCATCCGTTGGTGGCCGAGGGCATCCGTGCGTTGCTGGAAAGTTTCGAGGATATCGAGGTGGTGGGCACGCTGTGCAACGGGCGCGAGGCGGTGGACCAGATCGACACGCTGGCGCCGGACGTTGTGCTGTTGGACCTGAACATGCCCTGTATGGGCGGGCTGACGGCGACAGAACTACTTCTGGAGCGCCGCCCCGAAACCCGCATCCTGATCCTGTCCATGCACGACAGCCCCGAATATATCGGAGCCGCGCTCTCGCACGGGGCGATGGGCTATGTGCTCAAAGACGTGCCGACCGAGGATGTGAAAGAAGCGATCGAAGCGGTGATGCGCGGGGAGAAATTCCTCTGCACCGGTGCGCAGGCCGCAATGGGGCCGAAAATCCGCGACGGACGGGAACCTTTGACAGAGCGCGAACAGACGATCCTGCTGGAACTGGCGCAGGGTAAATCGAACAAGGAAGTCGCCGCCACCCTCGACATCTCCGTGCGCACGGTCGAGACCCACCGCAAGAACATCAAACGCAAGCTGGGGATTTCCTCCACCGCGGGACTGACGCGCTATGCTTTGGAACACGGGGTTTTGCAGGGCACAGGACGGTTCTAAAGGGCCGGTGCTGAAAGCGAGTTCTCTGACCGTCGGTCGCGCTGGCAATCGTCATAGCCTGCGGCCAGAAATCCGGCTAAACTTGAACCATGATCCCCATGCCCACCATCAAGCCCGTCACCAGAATTCTTCCTGTCCTCATGTCCGGCTGTCTCCTGATCAGCCCAATGATGTCCCACGCAGAAGAGCCAACACCCTGCGCGGATACCTTGTCGGAGCTGTCATGGGCACTCGAAAACACAGAGCAATATCGCCACCTGAACTCGGACCAATCGGGCGACGCGCTTCATGGACTGGCTTGTGAAGAAGACGAGATAATTCACTGGTTTGAAAGATATTCCTGGTCTTTCCTGCGCAGTGTGTCTGTTGACGGGGCATCCTTTGGCACGGGCGCAGACAGTTATCAGGCTGATCGGGGGCTGGTCTTTTGCCTTCCCCGAAAATTTCCGTTCAGGTGGCGCACAAACGGATGTGCCGCTCAGGTCAGTGTCTTGTTGTTTGAGGGCAAGATCACACATCTCATCGCCGGCCCCACACTCTGACCCCATCGCGCAAGACCGCAAAGGGCGCGGCTCACGCTTCAAACAAAAACGCGCAGGGGATCTCTCCCCCGCGCGTCTTTAGTTTTTCACCGATCTGGAAAGATCAGCCTTCCATCATCGCCAGAACACGGTTGCGCTGGGTGCTGTAGAACGTATCGGACTGACCCATCCATGCCGATGTGGCCTTCATCGACTCTTCGACAGCGGTGCGGATTTCGACAAAGAGATCGTCGTCCATATATTGATCCAGAACCTCTTTGGAGGCGCGGCCCAAAGCTTCCCAGACATCGTCAGGGAATTGCTTGATCTGCGTGCCACCGGAGATCAGGCGTTGAAGCGCCGGACCGTTGTTGGCGAGGAACAGCGCGTAGTCGAACTGGTTACATTCGGCCGCGGCGTTGTCGATGATCCGCTGTTGTGCCGGTGTCAGCGACTGGAACACTTCGAGGTTGGTGTTGACCGACAGTGCCGAGCCCGGCTCGTGGAAACCGGCCGGATAGAAATAGTCACAAACCTCTTGCAGGCCCAGACGTTCGTCCGACCATGGGCCGACCCATTCCGTCCCGTCCAAAGCGCCCGAGGAGAGCGCCTGATAGATGTCACCCGCTGGCATCACCTGAACCGAAGCGCCCAGCTTGCCGACCACTTCACCACCCAAGCCCGGCATACGCAGCTTGAGACCCTGGAAGTCGGAGACAGAGGTGATTTCCTTGCGGAACCAACCGCCACCTTGCGCGCCGGTCTGGCCGCCGATGTTGGCACGCAACCCGAAGATTTCACCCAGATCGCGGTGCAGCTTCTGCCCGCCCTGACCGTAATACCAAATCATCATTTCCGGCGCCGTCATGCCGAAGGGAGAGGTGGTGAAAAACGCCATCGCGGGGTGCTGGCCGGTGAAGTAGTATTCAGCGGAGTGGTAGATGTCGGCCTGACCGGATGTCACGGCGTCGAACACTTCAAGACCACCCACCAGTTCGCCTGCGGCACGGGCTTCGATGGTGAGTTGGCCGTCGGACATGGTCTGGACACTGTCCACGAAACGTTCAACAGCTTCCCAGACCCCCGCAAGACCACGCGGCCAGGAGCAGACCATAGTCAGGGTGCGCTTACCTTGCGCATACAGCGGCGCGGCCAGCGTGGACGCGGCCGCAGCAGAAGCGCCACCGAGCGCGGATGTTTTCAGAAAAGAACGACGATCCATATAAGTATCCTCCAAATGTGCGCGAGGGCCTCCCCTCACCAAATCGCGCGCACCATAGTGAGGGCCTCCGGAATATTGAAGAGGGAAACACATACAAAATCGCGTCAAAATTGCGCACAGATGCGGAGGGGACGCAACTTTTTTGCTCATAGAGACTGAAAACGCGATCAACTGACTCCCGATCTCTTTACTTTTGCGCACAAGCAATTCGACGATAGCCGAATGTCCGCCACTCCAGCGACCGCTCCGGCCGCAGCTCCAGCGCCCCCGAAATGCGCCAAGCTCCATCCGGACCGGCACGCAAGCGCGCGCAACGGCACGACCAGCTCAGCCCGAAAGCGACACGGACCTCCCCAGCCTCCCTGCGGCAAGACGGGCACAGAATGATCCGCGCCCGCCACCGCCTCAGGCCCTCATGAAGCGAACAAGTCCTTATATTGCTCACGCAGGATGTTCTTTTGCACCTTCCCCATCGTATTGCGTGGCAACTCATCCACAAGGACCAGTTTACGCGGATGTTTGAAACGGGCCAAGGACTGCCCCACGGTCTCCATGATCGCTTCGAAATCCGGTGCGCGGTCTTTTTGCGGCACGAGAACGCCGACGACCGTCTCCCCGAAATCCGGATGCGGCACGCCGATCACGGCGCTTTCCACCACCCTCGGCTGCTCGTCGAGCACCAGTTCGATTTCCTTGGGGTAGATATTGTAGCCGCCGGAAATAATCAGGTCCTTGTTGCGACCGACGATATGAACGTAACCATCCTCATCGATTTTACCGAGATCGCCGGTGATAAAGAACCCGTCCTCACGCAGTTCGGCGGCGGTCTTTTCCGGCATTTGCCAATAGCCCTTGAATACATTCGGGCCGCGCACTTCGATCTGCCCCACCTCTCCATCGGGCAGGGTCTTGCCCGTCTCCGGATCGGTGACTTTCAACTCCACCCCCGGCAAAGGAAAGCCCACCGTGCCAGCACGACGCTCGCCGTCATAGGGGTTGGAGGTGTTCATATTGGTTTCGGTCATACCGTAGCGTTCGAGAATACGGTGGCCGGTCCGATCTTCGAACTGGACATGGGTTTCGGCCAGCAAGGGCGCGGAACCGGAGACGAACAGCCGCATGTGTGAGGCAAGATCCTTTGTGAACCGCGCGTCATCAAGCAGACGGGTGTAGAAGGTCGGTACCCCCATCATCGTGGTGGCTTCCGGCAGATAGGCAATGATCTGGTCCAAATCGAATTTCGGCAGGAAAATCATACTGCTGCCCGAGGCCAGCACGATATTCGTGGCCACAAACAACCCGTGCGTGTGGAAAATCGGCAAGGCATGCAACAGCACATCGTCGCTCGTAAACCGCCATTCCTTGACCAAGGTCTCGGCATTGGACAGCAGGTTGCTCTGCGTCAGCATTGCGCCTTTCGACCGCCCCGTTGTGCCGGAAGTGTAGAGAAACGCCGCCAGATCATCGGCCTCACGCGCCACGGTGGGAAATGTGTCCGGCATGGTCTTGGCCTGCGCCACCAAAGAGCCACTGCCATCGCCGTTGAGCGTCTCCACCTTCGCGCCAAGGCTCTCACCCACCACCACCATCTGATCTTTGCTCTTGTCGCTGCACACGATCAGGGAAGCCCCGCTATTTTCGATGAAATAGCGCAATTCATCAACAGTATAGGCGGTGTTGAGCGGCAAAAAGACAAGACCGGCCTGAACACACGCGGCGTAGAGCGCCAGCGCTTCTGCGGATTTCTCAACCTGCACCGCCACACGATCTCCTGGCTGCAATCCCAGCCCCGTCATCACATGGGCAAGCTGTGCACCGGCCCCGAGGAACGCCTGATGCGTCATCACCTGCCCGTCGGGGCGTTTCAGAAATGGCGTGGATTTTCCGGCATGAACACCGAACAAACGGTCATAGAGGGGGTTTGCCATAGGTTACCTTTCTTCAGTTTTGGGCAGCGCGACAGGTCCGGCCAAGGCTTTGACCTCGGCCGTTGCGATGACTTCGCGCGTATTGGCAAAATTTTCGTGATTTTGTGCGACCCGCTGGAGGTCATAGAGATAGTTCACCATCGTTCCACCCGATTGGGCCATCCCCTTTTCAGAGGTGTCTGCATCGGCATGAACGGCGTGGATTTTGGCACCGTTGCCCAAATGGAACCGCGCCACCGGATCATAGGGCAGACCGCCACGGGATTTGGCGTTCAGCAAGTAATAGGCAGCCAAAGCCTTCATCTGTTCGGCATCCTTGCCCTCCCGGCTCACCCCTTCCTGCTCCAGCCAGCGCATCAGGCCCGGGATGGGCGACAGGGTGACAAAGGTGCGCAAACCGGACAGTTCGGCGGAGAGATCGGCCGCCACCTGTTTGATCAGGGAGTTTCCGAATGAAATACTGGCCAGACCCGCCTGACAGTTGGAAATCGAATAGAACACCGCCGTGTCGGCCTCCTCTGGCGCAAGCGTCTCCCGATCCTCCGCCAGAAGCGCCTGCACAGAGCCGGGAATGCCTTGGGTCAGCGCCACATCGACAAAGATCAACGGCTCGTCGGGCATGGCCGGATGGAAAAACGCGAAACAGCGCCGGTCCGCAGGCTCCAACCGCCCGCGCAGGTCGGTCCAGCTGTCGATGGCATGCACCGCCTCATAGGCGATGATTTTTTCGAGGATATGCGCCGGACTTTCCCAGTTGATCGGGCGCAGCACAAGAAAACCGCGGTTGAACCAAGAGGCAAACAGGTGCCGGAAATCCAGATCAAGCGCCTGAAGCTCCGCCTCCTTGCCACCGAGCCGCAACAGGTCCGCGCGCATCTTGACCAGCGCCCCTGTCGCACCGGGCACCTGATTGAGCCGCCGGATCAACTCCTGCCGCGCAGGCTCCACCGCCTCGGAGAACGCCCGATAGCTCGCCTTGGAATGATCGCGTTCGTAGTCTTCCAAAGTGGTGCGCACAAGCTCCGGATCAATGTCCATCGTCGTCGCAATATCATGGAAGAAGGCGAGCTTCTCCTGATCCTCCAACTCGGCAAACCGCGACAGGATTTCCCGCGCCAAGGCCAGACCGGAGGTCTCCCCCGCCGTGCCGACAAGCGCCGTGGCCAGTTCGATCAGCGGACGGCCATCCAGTTTCAGTTTCGAAGACTCCCGCCGATAGCGTCGCTCGAACACCGTCGACAAAAGCTCTGCCAATATCGTCATATTGCTGCTCCCATAACCAAGTCGGGAAGCCATGTGGCGCACTGCACCCTCATGCAGCAGAGCATAGATTTCATTTTATCCTCCCTAGAATCGACCCCAAGGCACCTCGGGATCGGCCTCAGCCTAGGCGCGTTATGTTTTTTCAGTCAATATTTTTGTATACAATAATTGCCATCTTGTTCACCCAAACGCCCCATGCTATTTCGGAAACCATGGACACACGGCGCTCGGACATCATTGCTGAAGAGTTGGAAGAGAGAATTTTCAACGGCACCTATCCCGATGGAGACAGGTTGGACGAGGTGCGTCTGGCCACGGAATTCGGCGTGTCGCGAACGCCCCTTCGCGAGGCGTTGCAGCGACTTGCGCGGTCCGGTCTTGTGACGCTGGTGCCGCGACGCGGGGCTTTTGTGAGCCAGCCCGGCCCTGTCGAGCTTCTGGAAATGTTCGAGGTCATGGCCGAGTTGGAAGCGGTCTGTGGACGTCTCGCCGCCATGCGCATTTCAGATCAGGCGTTGACGGAGTTGCATCAGGCCAACCAGAACTGTCAGGCCGCCGTCGACCGTCAGGATGTTGACAGCTATTACGCGGAAAACGAACGGTTTCACCACATCATCTACACGCAATCCGGCAACAGTTTCCTCGCCTCCGAAGCGCGGGCCCTGCACCGGCGCCTCAAACCCTTCCGGCGGCAACAGTTGAAGCTGCGCGGGCGGATGGCGCAATCCATGGCCGAACACAAAGCGATTGTGGACGCCCTTGAGCAAGGCAAGCCGGAGGAGGCCGTCACCGCGCTGCGCAACCACGTGGCCATTCAGGGCGAGAAATTCCACAGCCTGATGTCCAACCTGAAACGCCGCACCGACTGACCTGACGCCTCCAAACCCGCTACCTTGACAGCCGTGCGCAGACCACGCGCCGGTGCACCCGCCCGAATAGGGATTGCAGGCGGGTGAAATCCGTGATTGTCTCAATATTGATACAAGCCCGCCTGCAGATCACCACGCAGACCGGCTTTCAACGATCACATGGATTTCCAAGACCGCACCGTGGAACATACTGAAAGCACTTTCAAAGACATCGGCGCACGGCTAAAAGCATATCGGCTCGGGCGCAACCTCACGCCGGAGGAACTGGCCGCACGACTCAACATCTCGCGGGCCGCGCTTTATCGCGCCGAAAAAGGCGGAATCGCCAAAATCGACATGCTCACCGCCATTGCGGACGAGCTTCATATCTCCCTGCCCAGCCTTCTGGGGGTCGGCATCGAATATGTCGACAACGCCCTGAGTTTCTTTGAGCGGATGCGCCAGATCGAGGAAGATTGCGACCAGATCATCGGCCTGTTCAGCCCGATCTCCTATCTGGTGACCACCGAGCGATACGATCAGGTGCTTCACGATGTGCTCCGTGAATCCACGCAAGACGAGAACGGCGAAAATATTGCCCGAATTCTGTCTGTTATCAAAGCCAGAAAGCAAAAATTCAAACAGGCCCGCCCGCTTCTCGCCTCAATCATCTCAGATGCGGACATCCGGAAATTCCTGCGCGAGGGGCTGCAAGGCTCGATTGATCTCGACAGCCGCACGCGGGATTTACGCCGCCAGATGGCGCTGGAAGAGGTGCGCCATATCGTCGACATGCTGCGCAATCCCGACATTGGCGTGCAGATCGGCGTGGCGCGGGAACCCATCCCCTCCACCTCCTTCCAGATCGTGCGCAAGGCCGGACGGTCCGTTTTGACCATCAGCCCCTTCCGTTTGGGGCACGATCCGAATATTCGTGTGGGCGTCGGTATGATCACCTCGGCGCCGGAAGCCCTCGAACTTCACGAAGGCATCGCCGAACGACTCTGGGCGACATCCCTCAAAGGTCGGGAGGCCGCTGAACATATCGAAGACCTCATCGCGCGAGACGGTATCAAAACGCTACAAACAGGCGCTTAAAAAACGTGCAGACTCGTGCAATACCTAAGCGAAACAGATATTCGTCTCATTTTTTAGACTTTTTGTATTGACCTCCCCGACCTGATAGGGAGGGTAGGCTCATACAAAGAAACAACCGGGAGCGTTCCATGTCGCGAACCACACCTCTTCTCTCCTCCGTCCTGCTGGCCAGCCTCACGCTCGCCGCCCCTGCACTTGCGCAAGAGTATGTGGCCAAGATCGGCCACCTCGAAAGCACGCAGCAAAGCCGCCACATCCACCTCGAAAAAGTCGCCGAGCTTGTTGCCGAACGCACGGACGGCGATGTGGAATTCCAGATTTTCCCCCAAGGCCAGCTTGGCAACCAGCGTCAGATGAACGAAGGCGTGCAACTCGGCACGCTTGAGGCTACGGTCGCCCCTGCCGCATTCCTTGGCGGTTTCAACCCGCTGGTGTCCATTCTCGACATTCCCTACCTGATCCCCGAAGACGCCGATGCCGCAGCCGAACTGCGCGACGGACCGTTCGGTCAGGCGCTGCTCGACAGTTTCTCCGATAAGGGCATGGTCGCCATCGACCTGTGGCCCAACGGCAAGAAACAGTTCACCTCCAACGAGCCGCTCGACTCGCTTGAGGACTTTGCCGGTCAGAAATTCCGCGTCATGGACAGCTCGATCCTGATCGAACAGTTCAACGCTCTGGGCGCCTCGGCCATTGCCCTGCCCTTTGGCGAGCTTTACACATCCTTGCAAACCGGCGTTGTCGACGGCGAGGAAAACCCGCTCGACACCATCAAGGCGATGAAATTCTACGAGGTGCAGAACTACCTCGTGGTGTCCGATCACGGCGCGATGGAGGATGTGATCCTCTTCAACCCGATGTTCTGGGACAGCCTGCCGGGCGAATACCAGACGGTGATCAAGGACGCTTTTGCCGAAGTCATCTCCGAGCTGACCGCGCATAAAGCCGCCGCTGTCGAAGCTGCGCTCGAAACCGTCAAAGAGTCCGGCACCAATGTGCGCATCGCGGACGGTGAAGAACGTGCCAAGTTCCGTGACGTGATGTTCGCACCGGCCTCCGCCGCCTATGTTGCCAAAACCGGCGACGCGGGTCAGGCGCTTCTGGATACATACACAGCCGCTTATGACGCTTTGAAATAAGAGCATTCCACACTGTTCCGGCGGGCTGTTCGACAATGGCCCGCCTTTCCTATTCCGAAGGATGTCCCATGAAAGCCCTCCATGTTCTCAGGACCGTTGAGCGCAGCCTCCTCGTTACGCTCTTTCTGACGATGGTTCTGCTCTACACCGGCTCTGTGATCACCCGCGAGATCGGCGGTTCTTTTGCCAGCCGTTTTGCATGGATCGAAGAAGCCGTGCGGATGATGAATCTGTTTCTGGTGTTTCTCGCCCTCGGGCTGGCGCTGGAACGTGGCAAACATGTGGGCATCACAAACCTGCGCGAACGCCTGCCGGCACCGGTGTTGCGCGCGCTGTTGAAGACGGTCGATGCCATCGGGGTCTGTTTCAGCCTCTATGTGGCATGGCTCGCGCTTGATCTGGTGCAATTCGTCCTCAAAAGCGGCCAGCGCTCCCCGACCTTGGGCGTCCAGATGGGCTATATCTACCTTGCGCCTGTCATTGGATTTCTCCTGCTCGCCCTGCGTTATGGCTTGAGCTTTTTCAACATCATTGACCGCTTTCAAACCGAGGAGTCTGCAGAATGATTTTTGCGCTCATTCTCTGTCTCGCCGTGCTGCTTCTTGTGGCGGGTTTCGAGATGCTGCTTGTCCTCGGCGTTCCGGCGCTGGCCTATAAGGAAATGTTCTACGAACGGCTGCCCGATGCGGCGGTCGTCCAGAAGATCGTCGGCGGCATTGACCACTCGACACTTCTGGCCATCCCGTTCTTCATCTTCGCCGCAAACCTCATGGGCTCAGGCCAGATCGCACGCCAGTTGATCAATGTCGTCAAAGCCCTTGTCGGCCATACACGCGGCGGCATGGGGCATGTGGTGGTCGGCGGCAGCATGGCCTTCGGCTCGGTCTCCGGCTCGGCCCCTGCAACGGTCGCGGCGATGGGACGGATGGTCTATCCCGAACTGCGCAAAGTCGGCTATTCCGAGAAATTCAGCCTCGGCCTTTTGGTCTCTTCGGCAGAAACCGCCCTGCTCATCCCGCCCTCGATCACCCTGATCGTCTTTGGCTGGATCACGGGCACCTCGATTGCAAGGCTCTTTGCCGGCGGTCTCGGAATCGGTGTCGTGCTGGGCATTGCTTTCTCTGTCTATGTGGTGCTGCAAGCCATCCGCGACGGCGTCAAACCCATGCCGCGCATGCCTTGGTCCGAACGGTTCAAAACCATCTGGGACGCGAAATGGGCACTCGGAATGCCCGTCATCATTCTCGGCGGCATCTATTCCGGCATCATCACCCCCACAGAAGCCGCCGCCGTCAGCGTGGTCTATGCCATTCTGGTCGAAATGTTCGTGTTCCGTGCGCTTGATCTCAAAGGTCTGGCCAAGATCACAGAGGACAGCGCGATCAATACCTCGATCATCTTTGTCCTGCTGGCCATCGGCGGGTTGATCTCCTTTTTCGTCACGCTGGCGCAGGTGCCCGCAGGGATCATTTCCTTTCTCGACGCCGCAGACGCAGGTATGATCACCTTTCTCATCGCGGTGAATATCTGTTTCTTTATCGCGGGCATGTTCATCGATCCCAACTCGACGCTCCTGATCCTTGTCCCGCCGCTCTATCCGGTGGCCATGAGCTTTGGCATTGATCCGGTGCATTTCGGCATGCTGGTCACGCTCAACGTCTGTCTGGGGATGATCACGCCGCCCTTCGGGCTTGATATCTTCGTGGCCTCCTCGACCCTGAACAAGCCTGTCACCAAAATCATCGCGGGTGTCTGGCCCTTTGTGATCGTCAACCTGATCGTTCTGTTGCTCGTCACATATGTGCCTCAAATCTCGCTCTTTGTCCCCAAGCTCATCTACGGCTGAAAGGCAGTTCCATGACCCTCACCCCATCTGTTCTCCCTGTCCCTGCGCCGCAGGGGCTGTCTCTACGCTGTTTCGAAGCGCGTTGTCGTGTGGTCTCCAACACGCCGGTGAACGGGGAATACCGTTTGCTGGTGCTGGACGCCCCCGCAGAGGTGCTTGACTGCCAGCCGGGCCAGTTCTTCCAGCTTTTGTGCCCACAGCCCGAAGGCGAGACGCCCTTTCTGCGCCGCCCGATGAGCATCTACGGATTCGACGCGGCACAGGGCCGGTTGGAATTTCTCTACAAGGTCACAGGCGCCGGAACGCGGGGACTGGCCACGCTGCGACCCGACGATGCGTTCAATGTACTTGGCCCTTTGGGTCAGGGGTTTTCCATGCAGGACGACTGGCAGCACCTGATGCTGGTGGCCCGCGGTGTTGGGCTGGCCACCCTGGCTCCACTGGCGCGGATGGCGCAGGAGAAAGGCCGCAAGCTCACCGCGATCTGTTCCGCGCGGCGGCCCGAACTGGCCATGTCCGTCGATCTATTCGAAAGCTACGGCGCGGAGGTGATCGTCGTCCATGACCAGAACGCAAGCTCCACACCCGAAGCCCTGCGCCCGCTGATCGAGGCCCGCATTACCGCAGGCCAAGTCGATGCCTTCTACACCTGCGGCTCCGCGCGGCTGTTGCGGCTTTTGCAAGACCTCGGCGCCAAACACGGCATTCCCGGCGAGATTGCTATGGAGCAGCAAATGGCCTGCGGTCTTGGCATGTGTCAGGCCTGCGTGCGCCAGTTCCGCGTCGGCGACCGGATCATCCAGCGTCGCGTCTGCCGCGAAGGCCCTGTTTTTCCTATTGAGGAGGCGATTGTCTGATGCGGGATTTCATCACCGACAGCACAGCGGATTTGAGCGTATCTCTTGGCGGTTTGCGCCTCAAGAACCCGATCATGCCCGCCTCCGGCACCTTTTCCGAAGACCTCAGAGATGTGTTCGATCTCGATGTGCTGGGCGCGCATGTGCTCAAGACCATCATGCACGACACCCGCGCCGGAAATCCGACACCACGGGTCTGCGACATGCAATCAGGCATGTTGAACGCCATCGGCATCCCGTCCAAAGGCTTTGCCTATTTCCGCGACGAGATGCTGCCCTATTGGTCGGCTTACCGCGCGCCTCTGGTGGTCTCGATCTCGGCTCATTCCCTTGACGATTTCGCGCGGCTCTGTGCCGAAGTTTCCCTTCCCGGCGTGGCGGCGATCGAGGCCAATATCTCGTGTCCCAATATCGAAGCGGACGGCAAGGCCTTTGCCATGCGTCCCGACACGACAGAACAGGTTATGACGCGACTGCGCGCCGAGACCGACCTGCCGCTCTGGGCCAAGCTTACACCCAATACGGGCGAACCTGTGGACGTAGCCCGCGCGGCACAGGCGGCAGGGGCCGATGCGCTGGTCGTGGCCAATACCGTGCTGGGCATGTCCATCGACGTCACATCCCGCACCCCGCGACTGGGCAATGTCATGGGCGGCATGTCCGGTCCGGCGATCAAACCCATCGCTCTGCGGATGACCTATCAATGCGCACAGGCCTGCGAGATTCCGGTGATCGGCTGCGGCGGGATTTCCACCCTTGAGGATGTGCTCGAATTCCTGATCGCAGGGGCGCGCGCGGTCCAGATCGGCACCGCCACCTTCCAGTCCCCGACCACGATGGCCCGCCTTGTGGGCGAACTGGGCGCATGGATGGATGCCAACAACATCCGCTCGGTTGACGAGATCATCGGCACGGTTCAGGCACCGGAGGCAGGCGTATTCGAATGAAACACCATCGCAGCGACACTTTGGCCGAACTGGCCGCAGAGATGTTCGACGACATCCGCGCCCTGTCCCGCGACAGTGCGGGGGTGAGCCGTCCGGCCTTTTCCGACAAGGAAAGCGAAACACTGGCCTATCTATCTAAGCGCGCCGAGGCCGAAGGGCTTTGCGTGACCGAAGACGCGGGCCGCAATCTGGTGTTCTGCCTGCCCGAACACGCAGATGCCGCGCATTTCACCGTGATCGGCAGCCATGTGGACAGCGTGCCGATGGGCGGCAATTATGACGGTCTGGCGGGCGTGCTTGCCGGTTTGATCGTCCTTATCGCAGCGAAACGCGGCCAACGCGCCCTGCCCCGCGCGGTCAAGGTTCTGGCCATGCGCGGCGAGGAAAGCGCATGGTTCGGAGCGTGCTACCTCGGTTCCAAGATGCTCACGGGCAGCCTGCCGGAGACGGAATACAACGCCGTTCACAAAGGCGACGGGAAACCGCTCTGGGCGCATCTCGACGCCCTCGGCATCGACACCACCCCGATCAAGGCCCGCCAGCCGATCTGCGATCTGGACCAGGTCGACGCCTATATCGAGTTGCATATCGAACAGGGCCCGCTTCTGGTCGAGCGCAACATCCCCGCCGCTGTGGTCACAGGTATTCGCGGCAATTTCCGCTATCGGGAGATTCACTGCATCGGTCAGGCGGGGCACTCGGGCGCCGTGCCTCGGGCCTATCGCCACGATCCGGTTCTGGCCTTTGCCGAGTTGATGCACCGGCTGGACACCACATGGCAGCACCTGTTGAACACGGGGCAGGATCTCGTGCTGACCTCCGGTATTGTCGCCACCGACACAACCCGCCACGCAATCTCGCGCATCCCCGACGAAATCGCCTTTTCCCTCGATATCCGCTCGCAAGACGCCGAGACCCTTGAACGGATGCGGGACTATCTGACCTCGGAAATGGCCGACATTGCCCGCGCCCGCGGCGTGCGTTTCGATCTGGGAACACAGAGCGCCGTGGACCCTGCCCTCATGAACCCCGATCTGGTCGCAGGTCTGGAAGAGGCTATGGCGCAGGTCACGGGCGAGGCCTTCTCGATGGCCTCGGGGGGCGGTCATGACGCCGCCGTATTCGCGCAGGCCGGTGTGCCCTCCGGCATGGTGTTCGTGCGCAACCGCAACGGATCGCACAATCCGGACGAAGCCATGGAGATCGCGGATTTCATGGTGGGAGTCGACATCCTTTCGACCTATATGGAGGCCAGCACATGAAGGAGCCTCTGATGATGCCGCTCAGCCCCGAAACCCGCGCCGATTTCGCCCGCCGCACAGCGCTTGCCTTTCTCGACATTCACGCGGTGGAAGTGGCCAAGGAGCGGCCCTTTATCCTGTCCTCCGGCGTGGCAAGTCCGGTCTATATCAACGTGCGCAAGGTCATTTCCTTTCCCGCCGTGCGCGAAAAGCTCATGGGCTTTGCCTCCGAGGTGATCGACGCGGAGATTGGCCGCGACCGGATTGATGCCATTGCCGGTGCGGAAACTGCGGGGATTCCCTTTGCGGCATGGATTGCCGCGACCACCGGCCTGCCGCTGCAATATGTCCGCAAACGCGCGCAGGGGTTCGGACCGGAGGCGCATATCGAAGGCGTCTGGGAACAGGGTCAGCGGGTTTTGCTGGTCGAAGACCTGACCACCGACGGGGCCTCCAAAATCCGCTTTTGCGAAGCCCTGCGCGCCGCAGGACTTCAGGTCAGCGATGTGTTCATGCTGTTCCAGTATGACATCTTCCCCGAAACCCGCGCCGCCATGACGCGCTCCGGCATCAGGCTCCATGCGCTGGCGACATGGAAAGACATTCTCGACATCGCCCACACCCACGACCGTTTCACCGCCGAAGGCCGCGCCGTTATCTCGGAGTTTCTACAAGATCCTCTGGCATGGTCGGCCGCACATGGCGGTGCCCGCAGCCTCGAATTTTAACTCAAAGGAGACAGTTATGTTCACCTTCCTTCTTGATCTCGTCAACGAAAAAGGCCGTGGCATCCACGCCTATTCCGCCGCCGCAAAAGCCGCCTATGCCAAGGCGCTGAGCGAACCCGACCACGCCGCCGCCTTCTATTTCCTCGCCACCAGCGCGGAGAATTTCGTCGACCTGCACGACCGCCAGCCGCTTTCGAGCGAAGAGCTTGAGCAGAATTACAAAGTGTTTGAAGCCGGCATCAACGCGCTTGAAAAAGTGGCCTCCGACAGCAGCGAAAACCGCCTCGCCGCGCTCAACGCCATTGTCACAACGCGCATCGACGCGAGCGCATAAAGACGCCAGCGCATAAACCGGACGCCTTTCGCGATCAACTTGGCGCACAGGTTGATTGCGGCAGGACCGCGCCTTTGAGCGCCCTATCCACAGGCCGCAACCGGCAGACGGCGCGTTATTCGGGAGCCACCTGTCCCAGAAAAGACCCCGTGACCTGATAGTGATGCAACAGCCGCTCGACGGCCAGATCGGCATCGCGGTCCACGGCGGCTTCCATGATCTCCCGATGCTCCCGCGCCACGTCGCGTTTGCCATAGTTTTGCGACCGCCCCGCCAAATAGCGATAGCGCACGTTCAGATCATAGAGCTGGGCGCAGTAGCGCAAGAGGATTGGGGAATTGCAATTCTCCAACAGCGCGAAGTGAAAGGCGCGGTGCTGGTCCTCGTAGCTCGAAATATCCTTGGGATCGATACGCACCATCCGGTGATGCGCGAGCACGAGATTGTCCTCCCATTGCGCGTCGGCATTCGCGATGCTCTGGCGCAGCGCCATTTCCTCCAACGCACATCGCAGCCTGAGAATCTCCTCGAAATCCTTGGGATCGGCAGAGGCGGCCCGAAAGCCGCGCTGATCCAGACGCTCGACCAACTGGTCGGACACCAACAGGCTGAGCGCCTCGCGTATCGGTGACGCACCGGTTTGCAGCTTGTCCTTCAGGCTCTCGATTTTCAGCTTTTCACCCGGTCGCAACTCTCCGGTCAGGATCATGTCACGGATCGCGCCATAGGCGATCTGGGTTGCCGAGGCGACAGGTGTCGGGCTGTTCTCAGTCGCAGAAGGACCATTCAGGGATTTCATAGTGCTCAACAACTCTCCAATAAACCGGTGAAAGGTATAACGTCGTGGCAGAAAAACCGCCACAGCCTTTGATCACACGCCCCTGTCATTCTGCGCGGCGGGGAATGCCCCAACCAAAAGTTTCATGCGTGTTCCTTTCTTAATCTTCTTCACTTTGGGCGATATTTTTAACTCATGTCAATAAATATCGATATTTTGGGAAAAACTCGAAACATCGCATCGGGTCAAAAGGCCCGAGCAATTCACACTCTCAATAAACTGAGGAATGCGACGCAAGGCTTTGAAGCAAAATGGCTTTATAAATTCTCCGCAGCCCAAGCTTCAAAGTCGCTATGCGTCCCGCCGCAGCAAATAGGTGTCCATAATCCAGCCGTGGCGTGCGCGGGCGTTTGCACGGCGCTCCACGATGCGCGGTCCGGCCTCTGCCAAAGCGCCACTGTCGAGCACCTGATCCGCCATGCCCAGAAAGGCCCCCCACCAGATATGCAGACCGTTCGGATCAAGGCTCTGGAAACTGCATGCCCCGTCCAGCATCACGATCACCGTTTGCGCCCCCTCGGGCCAGCCGTGATCGCGCAGCCTGCGTCCAGTGGTTACCGTCACCGCGCCGTTTACCGTGTTAAACGGGATCGCATGGGCGGCGGTGAGCGCCTGAAGCGCGGTGATCCCCGGCACGACGCGCAGCTTTGGCGCGGGATCAAGGCGAGCGGCAATCCGCAGGGTGCTGTCATAGAGGCCCGGATCGCCCCAGACCAGAAGCGCGACAGGCCCCTCGGGCACCGCCTCAAGCGCCACCTGCCAGCGTCGGGCAATCTCGTCGTGCCAAAGCGCCACGCGGGTCTGATACGGCAGGCTGTCATCCCGTTCAGGCATATCGACATAGACCACCCGCGCCTGCGTCTTTGATGCCGCGAGAATATCAAGACGCAGATGGGCCAGATCTTCCTTGCCCGCCCCCTTGCGCGGGATCAGCACCGTGGCCGCGTCCCGAAGGGCCTTTTGCCCTTCAAGGGTCACATGATCGGGATTGCCCGTCCCGATGCCGATCAACCAAAGCTCGGTCATGCGCTGTCCTCCTCCGCTGTGATCAGGTGAAAGAACGTGCCAGTGACCGCGCCGCGTTTCGATCCGGTCTCCGGCACGGGCGCACCATCCGCATCAAACACCTCGGCCAGAGGGGCGTCGGGCTGGCTCAGGATGGTCGAATAGTGAAACTCATGGCCGCGCAGAGCCTGTCCCGCCGCCTGTCCGGGCATCGCGGCACTCAGCACCGCCCGCCGGTAGCCCAAATGGAATTTGCGTTTCTCGTAACTTGTGACCAAGCCCAACAGCCCCGCCATCTGGTGCCGCACACCGCTCTTGTCGATCAGCGCCTCCCCCAGCGCCATGTAGCCGCCGCATTCGCCATGCACAGGCCCGCGTTCGGCATGTTGGCGCAGACCCGCCTTGAAACGCTCTGCCGCCGCCAGCCGTCCGGCGTGCAACTCCGGATACCCGCCAGGCAGCCAGACGAGATCGGCCTGTGCATCCGGCGGCTCGTCGGCCAGTGGGGAAAACGGTATGATCTCCGCCCCGGCCCGCCGCCAGCCTTCGATCAGATGGGGATAGGTAAAGGAAAACGCCGCATCCTGCGCCAGTGCGATCCTCTGCGCGGGCGGACGCGGCAACGGGTGACGCGCCCCTGTCGGCTCTCCCCCACGTGCCGCCGATTTCAGCGCCTCCAGATCGACATGGTCGCGCAAAAACTCCGCATACCCCGCAATCGCTGCCTCCAGATCAGGATGTTCCACCGCCTGAATAAGCCCCAGATGGCGCTCCGGCAGGGTCAGATCACCGCGCCGTGGCAAAACGCCCAGAACCGGCAAGCCCGCGCGGTCCATGCCCAGCCGCGTCAGCCGTTCATGACGTGCAGAGGCCACACGGTTGAGGATCACCCCCGCAAAGGGTAACTCCGGCATATAGCTGCGAAAACCCAAAGCCGTGGCCGCCGCACTTTGCGCCTGCCCGCCTACATCAAGCACAAGCACCACAGGCCAGCCAAAACGCCGCGCCGTCTCCGCGCTGGAGCCGAACCCTGTCCGCCCCCGCGTGGCGACCCCGTCGAACAGGCCCATAGAGCCTTCCGCAACGCAAATATCCGCACCATCCGCCTCGGCAGAAATCGCGGACAATAGCGGCTCATCCATCGCCCATGTGTCGAGATTGAAAGACGCCCGTCCGGAGGCAGCACGGTGAAACGCCGGATCGATATAATCGGGGCCGGATTTGAACGGCTGCACCTTGAGCCCGTCCTCGGCCAATGCACGCAGCAGCCCGAGCATCACCGTGGTCTTGCCTGTGCCCGACGATGGCGCGGAGATCAGAAGCCCGCGCATCGTCATGCCTTTTCCGGCGTCCAGCCCGACCACGGGCTGTCAGCGCTTTGCGGACGATAGCGGCGGTCGTAATCCACCGCATAG
>CAXXMF010000006.1:0-1199593 GCA_963676755.2 uncultured Celeribacter sp.
AAAAAAGCGAAATCCGCTCAGGAAGATCTCTCGGCCATCGCCGGTCAAAAGGCACTCACCACGAAAGCCAAGAAATCCATCGCTGGTTTCCGCGTTCGTGAAGACATGCCGCTTGGCGCGAAAGTCACTCTTCGTGGCGACCGTATGTATGAATTCCTCGACCGTCTGATCACGATCGCTATGCCCCGCATCCGCGACTTCCGCGGTGTTTCCGGCAAATCTTTCGACGGCCGTGGCAACTACGCCATGGGCATCAAAGAGCATATCGTGTTCCCCGAGATCAACTTCGACCAAGTGGACGAAGTCTGGGGTATGGACATTGTCATCGCCACAACGGCGAAAACCGATGCTGAAGCAAAGAGCCTGTTGAAAGCTTTCAACATGCCTTTCAACAGCTGATCGCGCGAGGAGTTTAGAGAACATGGCTAAGAAATCCATGATCGCCCGTGAGCGCAAGCGCGAGAAGCTGGTGGCCAAATACGCCGCCAAGCGCGCTGCTCTCAAAGAGATCATCTATGATCAAGAGAAGCCGATGGAAGAGCGTTTCCGCGCTTCCCTGAAGCTTGCTGAACTGCCGCGCAACAGCTCGGCTACACGTCTTCACAACCGTTGTCAGCTGACCGGTCGTCCTCACGCTTACTACCGTAAGCTGAAGGTCTCCCGGATCATGCTGCGGGAACTTGGCTCCTTCGGCCAGATCCCCGGTCTGGTGAAATCGAGCTGGTAAGGGAGCACAGATAATGAACGATCCTATCGGCGATATGCTCACCCGTATCCGCAACGCTCAAATGCGTGGCAAATCCACTGTCTCCACCCCGGCTTCCAAGCTGCGGGCATGGGTTCTGGATGTGCTGCTTGATGAGGGTTACATCCGCGGTTACGAAAAAGGCACCGATTCCAAAGGCCATCCGAGCCTTGAAATCAGCCTCAAATACTTCGAAGGCACTCCGGTCATTCGTGAATTGCAACGGGTCTCCAAACCCGGCCGTCGCGTATACCTCGGTGTCAAGGACATCCCGTCGGTCCGTCAGGGCCTCGGTGTGTCGATTGTCTCCACCCCGAAAGGTGTGATGTCGGACGCAAACGCTCGTGCCAACAATGTTGGTGGCGAAGTGCTTTGCACCGTCTTCTAAGGAGGTCTTTCGATGTCTCGTATTGGTAAGAAACCGGTCGATCTGCCCAGCGGCGTAACTGCTTCTGTGTCCGGCCAGACCATCGAAGTGAAGGGCCCGAAAGGCTCTCACTCCTTCACCGCCTCGGACGATGTGACCCTCGCTGTCGAAGACAACGTGATCACCGTCACTCCGCGTGGCAAATCCAAGCGTGCCCGCCAGCAATGGGGCATGTCCCGCACTATGATCGGTAACATGGTTACCGGCGTGACCGACGGCTTCAAGAAAGAGCTGGAGATCAACGGTGTTGGTTATCGTGCCCAGATGCAGGGCAACACGCTTAAACTCAACCTGGGTTACTCCCACGAGGTGAACTTCGAGGTTCCCGCAGGCGTCACTGTGACAGCTGCGAAACCGACCGAGATCACTGTCGAGGGCACCGACCCGCAACTCGTCGGCCAAGTCGCGGCAAACATCCGCGAATGGCGTAAGCCCGAGCCCTACAAAGGCAAAGGTATCAAATACAAAGACGAGTATATCTTCCCGCAAGGAAGGGAAGAAGAAGTAAGGACGCTCATCATGGCAAACAGCAAACGTACCCTGTTTCTGAAACGCCGCTTGCGCGTTCGGAACAAGCTTCGCAAGAACAATGTCGGCAAGCTCCGCCTGTCGATCCATCGTTCGAACAAGAACATCAGCGCTCAGCTGATCGACGACGTTCAGGGCAAAACCATCGCCGCCGCCTCCACTCTGGAGAAGGATTTCGGCATGGTTGGCAAGAACAATGTCGAAGCCGCGACCAAAATTGGCGCAGCGATTGCAGAGCGCGCGAAGAAAGCCGGTGTCGAAGAATGTTACTTCGACCGTGGTGGCTTCCTCTTCCACGGCAAGGTGAAGGCTCCTCGCCGACGCTGCCCGTGAAGGTGGTCTGAAGTTCTAAGACTTGAGGAAGGGGGCCGGGAGGTCCCCTTCCCGATGATCCGGGGTTGCCCGTCGGGCGGCCACTTGGATCGAGTTAAACGGCGCCCCCACATGGGCCATGCGCCACCTGTTCAAAGGAAAGTTCTATGGCAGAACGTGATAACCGTCGGGGTCGCGATCGCGACGAAAACCCGGAATTCTCTGATCGTCTGGTCGCGATCAACCGTGTGTCCAAAACCGTAAAAGGTGGTAAGCGCTTCGGCTTTGCTGCTCTCGTAGTTGTGGGCGACCAAAAAGGCCGCGTCGGCTTCGGCAAAGGTAAAGCGAAAGAGGTCCCTGAGGCCATTCGTAAAGCCACCGAACAAGCCAAGCGCCAGATGATCCGCGTTGCTCTCAAAGAGGGCCGCACCCTGCACCACGACGTCGAAGGTCGCCACGGTGCCGGTAAAGTCGTCATGCGCACCGCACCGCAAGGTACTGGTATCATCGCCGGTGGTCCGATGCGTGCTGTGTTCGAAATGCTTGGTGTTCAGGGACGTGGTTGCCAAATCTATTGGCTCGCAAAACCCGTATAACATGATCCGCGCAACGCTGGACGGCCTCAAGAAAGAGGCTTCCCCGCGTACCGTGGCTCAGCGCCGTGGCAAAAAAGTCGCCGAAATCCTCAAAAAGGATGAACCGGCTACTGAAACCGCTGACGCGTAAGGAGACTGAGACATGGCTAAAACCATCGTTGTGAAACAGATCGGCTCCCCGATCCGTCGCCCGGCCAAACAGCGCCAGACCCTTATCGGTCTCGGCCTGAACAAGATGCACAAAACCCGTGAGCTGGAAGATACACCTTCCATCCGCGGCATGGTTGCATCCATCCCGCACCTCGTCGAAATCGTCGAGGAACGCGGCTGAGCACAGCCCACGTTTATCGTGAGTATATAATTTGAACGCCCCGCCGGAGACAGCGGGGCGTTTTCTTTTGTCGTTCGGTTTCTGTGTGTTGGCGGACGCTGTAGCAGGGTGAAATGCCCGTCTGGAAAGCGGAGAAGTTTAAAAAAGGTGCAGTTTTAAAACTGCATGCATTTTGTGCATACCGGAGTCTCGCAAACTGGGGGATGTCATAGGGGCTGGTCCCCTCTACATGAGCCTCACTCCTAAAGAGAACCCAGAAACACAGATTCGCGGGGCATGGGGCCCCGAGACAAAGGAACATAAAATGGCACATTACACCGATATCTCCCGCACCGCTGGCACCGGCCTCATTTCCGTTGTGCGCAACATGTTTGAAGGCATCCGTCTGAGCTTTGCCCGTCAACGCGCATTCACGACTACCTACAACCAGCTTGATGCGCTTTCGGATCACGAACTGGCAGACATCGGTCTGTCCCGCGGTGACATTCTCGACATCGCACGCGAAACCGCAGCGCGCATCTGAGCCTGCGACCAGACACGTTCAAGTGACAGAGGATCCGACCATGCCCACGCGCCGCCGCCTTCCCGCTCTTTCCGCGCCCTTTCGCAGCACTCTCCCGCGCACTGAAAGCTCTGAGTGCCCATGAGCCGGTGCCTTGCTGGACCGAGTATCTGCGCAACACGCGCAACTGAAGCGGACCGCGAGCCGAGCGCTCGGACTTTTGGGACATGACACACACCCCGCAGGAAACTGCGGGGTGTTTTGTTTGTAGGGAAAGAGGGGAGGGCCTTGGCTTTGATCTCTGTCGAGATGTTGGTTCAGGTTAAAGAGATACCTTCGCCCAAACGCAATCATGGTCGGCCAAAGGACGGCCGTTCTTGTCGATGGAGGAGAGTACGCCTTTGTCGAGGCACTGCATGTCACGTGCGGCGATCCAGTCGAGCTTCATCTCGCGATCAGGATGCGGAGTGATGAGAGAAGGGCGCGTGGTCATGCCCTCAGCGGTGAAGCTCCAGTCATATCCGCGGCTCTCGCCCAGCGCGAACAGCGTTTCATCTCGGTGATCGAAATCGGGTGGGATATGGTTTCCGGTATTGAGATCCCCGCCGATCAACACAGGCATGTCGGGCGCGAAACCGTCCAGCGCGTCGAGGAGGATCTCGAACTGTCTATGGCGATGTGCCGGATTGGCGTTGCTTTCCAGATGGGTCGAGACCACGCAGATGTCTCCCTGCGCCGTGGGAAGGACTGCGGCAATCGCCATGCGACCGCCAAGTCGGGGCTGGTCAGGGTCGGCGGCACCGTTGTCCGAGGCGAACCAATGACCGTGATCGTCGAGCCGGATCAACGTCACCTTATCGAGCGGCACGTTCGAGAGCACAGCATTGCCGTGCCATCCCAGCGCGTTGAAATCATCCGTGCAATAGGCGCGTTCTGTCGGGCCGCCCAGATCCATCTCGAAAAACTCGACACCGTAAGCGTAGCGCATCCCGAGCGCTTCGGCGACTTCTTCGGTGGTGTGGCACTGGCCGGTGCGGGCCATGCCGTGATCGACCTCGGAGAGCAGCACGACATCAGGAGTGAGTTGCGCGAGGTGCTCTGCGGTGTCTTGCGGGAACAGGCAGCGCTCGACATTCCATGCGGCGACGGTGAACTCGGTTGGCAGGCTGTCTTGTGCGGCCGCACCGCCAAGCTGCACCGCGTTCATCGCGAGAACATCAGCCATCATGGCGCGATGGGCCTCTGACGTGCGAGGCGCGGACAGAAGGGCCTTGCGCTGGGAGGCGGTGACCTTGGGCAGCGTGTCGAGAAGCGAGATCATGAGGCGGCACTTTCTGTCTGTGTGTGCGGCTGTGTGGCCATCTGTGCGTCCATGCGCTTGCCTGTCTCTGGATGGAACAGGCGCAGGCGGTCGGGATGACAGGACAGGCGCAGCGGGCCTGTGTGTGCTTTGATCTCTTTGGTCAGGTGCACCGTCAGGCGCTGACCATCGACCATGCCATGCAACAGGCGATGCGCGCCCAGTTCCTCGACCAGTTCGACCTCCATATGCAGCGGGCCGTCGGGGTCGATGACCAGGTCTTCCGGTCGCACTCCCATCGTGACCGGCCCGCGATGATCCGCGTGCACGGGCAGGGAGAGGCCCGCGAAGCTCAGAAATCCGCTGTCCAGTTCGCCTGCCACAAGGTTCATCGGCGGCGCGCCCATGAACGAGGCCACAAAGGTCGAGGCGGGATTGTGGTAGATCTCCGCAGGTGTGCCGATCTGTTCGATCTTGCCGCTGTTGAGCACGATGATCCGGTCGGCCATGGTCATGGCTTCGACCTGATCATGGGTGACGTAGACCGAGGTCACACCCAGACGCCGCTGCAATGCCTTGATCTCGATCCGCATCTGGTTGCGCAGCTTGGCATCAAGATTCGACAACGGCTCATCAAAGAGAAACAGCGCCGGATCGCGCACGATGGCGCGGCCCATTGCGACACGCTGGCGCTGGCCACCGGACAGTTGCGCGGGTTTGCGGTCGAGATAGTCGGTGAGGTTGAGCATCCTTGCCGCCTCATCGACCTTTTGCGCGATGATGTCTTTGGGTGTTTTACGGTTCTTGAGGCCGTAGGCGATGTTCTTGCGCACGGTCATATGCGGGTAGAGCGCGTAGTTCTGGAACACCATTGCAATGTCCCGATCCGCCGGATCAAGGGTGTTGACCACACGATCCTCGATCGAAAGCACCCCGTCGGTGATGTCTTCCAACCCTGCAATCATGCGCAAGAGCGTGGACTTGCCACAGCCGGAGGGGCCGACAAGCACCACGAATTCGCCATCGGGAATGTTGAAAGAGGCGGGAGAGACGGCCTCGACGCCATTGGGGTAGATTTTGCGGACAGAGTCCAACGTAACCTGAGCCATTGATTTAGTCCTTATTTGTCGGATTCCGTGAGGCCCTTGACGAACCAGCTCTGGAAAAAGATGACGACGGCCACGGGCGGGATCACGGAGATGATCGCCAGAACGTTCGCGCGTCCGTATTGCGGGATTTCATTGCCCTCGAGCACCTGAACGATCTGCTTGATGCCGCGCACCAGCGTGTACATGTCCTCTTCGGTGGTGACCATCGTGGGCCAGAGATACTGGTTCCAGCCATAGACAAACATGATGATGAACATCGCCGCGATCATGGTTTGCGAGAGCGGCACGAGAATATCGATGAAGAATTTCACCGGTCCCGCGCCATCGATGCGAGCAGCTTCTACAAGCTCTTCGGGCACAGAGCGGAAGAATTGGCGGAAAAAGAAGGTTGCGGTGGCCGATGCGATCAGCGGGACGATCAGCCCTGTGTAGGTGTTGAGCAGGCCGAGTTTCTGGGTGATCTCGTAAGACGGCAGAATGCGGACCTCAAGCGGCAGCAAAAGCGTGGTGAAGATCAGCCAGAAGGCCAGTGTCGCAAAGCGCAGACGGAAATAGACAATCGCATAGGCGGCCATCATGCCAATGACGATCTTGCCAAAGGCAAAGCCGAGCCCGAGGATCAGAGAGTTCTTGAGCATGGACAGTCCGGTGTTGGCCCCTGAAAAGCCTGATGCTTCGAACATCGCCTTGCGGAAATTGTCGTCAAGCTGGTCGCCGAAATAGAGCCCCGGCCCGTTCTTCATGGTTTCGAGGTCCGGGGTGGAGGCGGTTTGCAGCAACACCAGAAGCGGCAGGAGCATAAAGAGCGAGCCGGCAATCAGGATGGCGTGGTCGGCTATGAGCGACCAGCGGATGCGGCGGCGGGTTGGGGCCGGAACGGCCACAGAAGAGGTGATATCAGCCATTGTCCTGCCTCATGTATAATGGATGCGTCGTTCGACCATGCGGAACTGGAACACGGTCAGAGCCAGAACCAGCACCATCAGGATCACAGATTGCGCTGAAGAACCGCCAAGGTCATTGCCGCGGAACCCGTCGACATAGACCTTGTAGACAAGGGTCATCGGATTGTTGCTCGGCTCGCCGCGCACAACCGTGTCGATCACGCCGAAAGTGTCAAAGAGCGAATAGGTTATGTTGATGATCAGAAGGAAAAATCCGGTCGGCGCGAGCAGCGGAAAGGTCACGTCCCAGAACCGGCCGGAGGCGGAGCGGTTGTCGATCAACGCGGCCTCGCGCACGGCTTTCGGGATGGCCTGAAGTCCCGAGAGGAAGAAGATGAAATTCACCGGCACCTGTTTCCAGATCGAGATCATGATCATGGCAAAGGCGGTGTCGGAGTAATCCGCCCCCATCTCGAACTCCCATCCGAAATGGCCGAACAGCTCCATGAGCGGCCCCCAGCGCTGGTTGAACAGGAGAAGCCCCATGAACCCCGCTACGGGAGGCGCTACGGCGTAGACCCACATCAGAAGCGTGCGATAGGTCTTGGCCCCGCGCAGCACGTTGTCGGCCTTGACCGCGAGCAAAAGCGCCAGCGCCAGCGAGAAGAACGTGACCAGAACGGTGAACAGCACGGTGAAATTGGCGACCTTGAGATATTCGGAGGAATCGAACAGCGAGGTGTAATTCTCCAGCCCCACAAAGGTCTGGCCGAACCCGAAGGGGTCTTGCAGGAAAAAGGAGGATTTCAATGCATAGACAGCGGGCCAATAGAAGAAAACGGCGATGATCGTCAGCTGGGGCACCAGCAGCAGGATCGGCAGCCAGCGCGAGTCGAAACCGGCACGTTTCATGGGGGAACCTTTCTGGAAAGCCGACGGCCGCAAAACTGCGGCCGCCGGACGTGTCGTTGAAAAGGGGGTTAGCCTTGTGTTTTGGCGAAGCGGGCGAGAAGGGCGTTGCCTTCTTTTTCGATGGTCGCCAGAGCGTCTTCGACGGTGGTTTCACCGGACAGGACACGGGACAACTCGCGGTTTTCCACGTCACGGATCTGAACGTAGAAGCCCATGCGATAGCCTTTGGTGTTGTCGCCAGCTTGCAGCATCAACTGTTTCGGGCCGGTTTCGGCAGCGGGGAAACGGTCGTAGTGGCCATCGGCTTTGGCCAGCTCATACGCAGCGGTCGTCACCGGAACGTAACCGGTTTCCTTGTGCCACATATATTGAACTTCTGCCGAGGTCAGGTAGCGAAAGAATTCGGCCGTGGCCTTGTTCTCTTCTGCGGATTTACCGGCCATAGCAAAGAGCGATGCGCCACCGATAAAGGTCTGGTAGCCCTCCGGTGTGATGCTTTCCCAATAGGGCAGGTAGGTGGAGGCCCATTCAAACGGCAGGTCTTTGGCGGTCAGGCCACCGAAGTCACCCGAAGAACCGATATACATGGCGGCATTGCCGGCTTCGAACTGCGCCTGGTTGTCGGACCAGCCGGTGCCGAAAAAGCCGAAATAGCCGTCGTCGAGCCATTCCTTGACCTTGGTGAAGTGCATTTTCATCTCATCGGAGTTGATGAGAATCTCGGTGCCTTCTGCGCCGTCATAGCCGTTGTTGTTGGTCGCGAACGGCAGGTTGTGGCGGGAGTGGAAGTTCTCCACCATTTCCCAAGGCAGGTGCGTTTGCACGAGCGGGATGTAACCGGCGTCTTTGAGTTTCGGCGCGATGGCTTCGAACTCTTCATAGGTGCGCGGCGCTTCGACACCGGCTTTTTCCAGAGCGTCGGCGTTGTAATACATCACCGGCGAGGAGGAGTTGAACGGCATGCCGATCATCTTGCCATCGGTGTCCGCATAGAAATAGCGCACGCCCGCAATGTAGTCTTCGATGTCGAAATCGACGCCATTCTCGGAGAGTAGGTCCTGCACCGGAACAGTGGCACCCTTGGCCCCGATCACAGTGGCGGAGCCCGCATCGAACACTTGCATGATGTTCGGCTGTTCACCGGCGCGGAAGGCGGCGATGCCGGAGGTCAGGGTTTCTTCATAGGAGCCTTTGAACACAGGCGTGATTTTGTATTCGTCTTGGGAGGCGTTGAAACCTTCGGCGATCTTGTTGACGGTTTCGCCAAGGTTGCCGCCCATCGCGTGCCACCATGTGATTTCGGTTTCCGCAAAAGCGGCACCGCCCAAAAGGGCGAAAGCCGTTGCGGCGGCTGTGAATTTGGTCGTGTTCATCACACTGTCTCCGGTTTGAGCCCGCGTCGGGGCTTATTCATCCGTTTCGCGCCACACCCTTTGGGCGGCGCTCCGATCCTTCCCCCCTTGAGGAGAGACACAGAGCCAACAGCCCGAAAACCTCCGGCCTGCATGGCTTTGCACAGGTGTTCGCCTAAGCGTGTTTTGTGATGGTTTTGTGAAGCTTTTTTATCGGTATTGAAAAATTTGCTTGCTGGGGAACCGCGATAGGCGTGTGAACGGGCGCTGTTGTGAAAGCGCTTTGGGACAAAATGCTTCCGCATCGAAACTGATCATATGGCTCTGAAACTGCACGGGGTTTCAGCACAGACCCGATTTCCTGCGGCTCACCTATAGGTTGTGAGGTGGGCGAAATGGCGGGGGTGTATCGTGGAAGGACCGGTTGATCGGTCTGCGGATCAGCGGGCCGGAGGAGGGCGCAGATACTGCATTTGAAAGACGACATATGATACAGATATTGAATTACAGAGACTTTATATCAGGTAAGAACCCTGACGGATTTGCCGCAGAACTCGGGTCGGTTTGCCGTCGGGAAGGCGTCTGCCTTTTGTCGGACCATGGTATCCCCCGCGGGCTGCTTCGGGATGTGCTGGGTGAGGCCAATGCCTTTTTCGCCCTGCCCGAGGCGGAGAAGGCTCCGCTGGACATTCGCCATTCGAATTGCAATCGCGGCTGGGCTGGTCCGGGCGTGGAACGCGTCGGCGGTCAGGGCGGTGTTCCTCTGCGCAAGGAGAGCTTCAGCATCGGCCTTGACCTGCGTCCCGACGATCCGCGTGTTCTGGCCGGAGAGCCATTCCGTGCGCCGAACCTCTGGCCCGAAGACGAGCTGTTCCGAGATGTGATGCGCGACTACTACAAGGAAATGCTGGGCCTCGGGCGCGGCCTCATGCGGGCGGTGGAGCGGGACCTCGATATGCCGCAAGGGTTCTTCCAGCCGCATTTCTCCGAGCCGATGGCAACCCTGCGTCTGTCACATACGCCAAGTGACCCCGCCGCGCTGGATCAACCCCTGTCCGAAGTGCCGCAGTTTGACTACGGCGCTTTGACCATCGTGCTGACCGATGGCGTGGGTGGAATACAGTTCCGCACCCGTTCGGGGGAGTGGCAGGACATTCCGGAAGAACCCGACACAGTTATGGTGATGGTCGGGGAGGTGCTCATGCGCTGGACCAACGGCCTCTACCGCGCTGCGCCGCACCGGCTCTTGCCGCCCGCCGAACCGCGCACATTGGCGGCATTCTACCTCGACCCGAACCCCGACAGCGTGGTTGCGCCTCTGCCCAACATGGTGGGTCAGAAATATCCGCCCGTGCGGGCGGCGGACTACCTGCGGGCGCGGCTTGATGACACATATGCCTGAAACACCGCAGGAAAGACCCGAGCGGAAAGCCTTGCCTCTGGACAGGGGCTGCGGGCCTGCTCTAAGCCTCGTCATATGAGCGCAGAGACAGAACATTCTGACACGACCCTCCGGGATGGCGAGTGGGATGACGAACTGGACGCGGTGGGGCTGATCTGTCCCCTGCCGGTGCTCAAGGCGCGCAAACGTCTTTTGGCGATGGAGACAGGACAGGTCTTGCGGCTACTGGCGTCAGATCCCGCCGCCGTGATCGACGTGCCGCATTTCTGTCAGGAGGCGGGGCATCACTACCTGTCGATGCAAGATGACGGCGAGACCCAAGCCTATCTGATCAAACGCGGCTGAGCAGGGACTCGGCTTGGGTGAGCTCTTCGGGCGTGTTGATGTTGAAGAACGGGTCATTGGACCCATCTGCCGCAAAGACCACAGGGACCACGCCCTTGCCCTCGGCAAATTGCCGCATCCGGCGCTGGTGCCGCTGAAGCGCGATCCGCAGATCATGACGCAAAGACACAGGCCAAAGCCCGAAGGTCGGGTGCCAGTGGGTCTCTCCGGCCTCTTCTGTGACGGCCATGCCAAATCCTTCGGGCTGGGAGACGGCATGGAGCCGGGCGACCAGATCGGTCGGGAAAAACGGCGTGTCGGTCGCCACGGTCACAATGGCGCTGAACCCCTTCATCGCGGCCCAGTCGAGACCCGCCAGCACACCGGCCAGCGGCCCTTGGGCCTCGGCGCGGCCATCGGGCAGGATCGGGTAGCCGAATTCGGAGTAGCGTTTCGGGTCGCCGTTGGCGCTTATGGCCAGCGTGGCGCATTGCGGGGCGAGCCGGTCGATGATCCGCTCGATCAGGCGCGTGCCGCCCAATTCCATGAGACCCTTGTCGATCCCGCCAAGGCGCTCCGCCTGACCTCCGGCGAGAATGAGGCCGGGTATTGCTCCGGGAACCTGTGCCATATTGTCTGCTCCCTCTATGAGCTTTCCCTTGGTGGTTCCATTTTGTATGGCTGGACGCAGCCAAATCAAGGGGCAATGCGATGCTTGCATATGTTATGACAGAGGGGCGGGGTGAAACGGATACCTTGCTTGCGGCGCTTTCCGAGCGGTTGCTGGCCCAAGGATACCGTGTGACCGGAGCGGTCCAGATCAACACCGACCAGCCCGATCTTCCCAAATGTCGCATGGATTTGAAACTTCTGCCGACGGGAAAACTGGTGCCGATTTCGCAAAGCCTCGGGGCCTTGTCGAAAGGCTGTCGCCTTGACCCTGAAGGGCTGGAGCAAGCGGTGCTTCATACAGAACAAGGGCTGGAGGCGGGGGCCGATCTGGTCGTCATCAACAAATTCGGCAAGCAGGAGGTCGAAGGCCGTGGGTTTCGCAGTCTGATCGGTGAGGCCCTGTCGCGGGGCGTTCCGGTCATCGTGGGCGTCAATGCCAAGAATATCGCGGGTTTCGAGGCTTTCGCAGGAGAGTTTGCACAGGCGCTGGCGCCAGAGGTTGAGGTCTTGATCCGATGGTTTGAGGACACTCTGTGATCGGCCTGCAAGTTGGGCGGAAAAGCTCAAGAAATAGGCGCATTTGAAGCGGCTCTGTGGGCCGCCTTGGGGGGAATCGTTTCCTTTGCCTAGGGCATCGCGCGTGCAGCGGGGCACTTTGATATTCTGTCATTTTCGAAGTGACGGGACAGGTGCGCCGATTGGGTTTGTGGCACGGCCGTTTTTTTGGTGGGCGCGTTTTTGATCTTTTTGCGAATTGGCGCATAAATTTTGTGCGACTGCGTGTATATTCAGCAAGTTTGTCTGGGCAAGCACGGGAAACACCTTTGTCAGCGGAGCAATTCACGCGAGATATAGGTTATCGCAAGGCAGTGATGCCGCGACACAGAACACTTTCCCGAGGTTCGGGACTTCTGAATATGTCCCTCTGATCGGGGCACAGAGCAAAGCCGCTCGATACACCGCTCTTCTCCTCCCAGGCGGTCTATCGGCGGCTTTTTTCGTGTTTGTTTCCGCTCGACACGGCTCCGGTGGTCGCGACCTTGCAGGCGGGTAGGAATTGTGGCTCTTGTGGTTCGGAAGTCGCGGCGCTGATCTCGCGTTGTGACACAAGGCAAGCCGCAGAGTGAGGGGCGTGACACCCGATGAGCATTGCAGAATTTGTCCGTATCCTTGGCCGCGGGCCGGGGCGTTCGCGGTCTTTGACACAAGACGAGGCCCATGAGGCGATGACCCGCGTGCTGCGTGGGGAAGCGGCCCCCGAGAGCGTTGGTGCGATGCTTATGCTCATGCGGATGAAGGGCGAAGTGCCTGAGGAACTGGCGGGGTTTACCGCCGCGTTTCGCGATGTGCTGACGGCTGTGCCAACCCCTGATCTCGATTGGCCGTCCTATGCCGCTGGCCGGACCCGTGGCCTGCCGTGGTTCCTGTTGTCCGCGCGTCTGGTGGCGCGAGGGGGGCATAAGGTCTTGCTGCATGGCTGGAACGGTTTGGGGCAGAGCGGGCATCTGGTGCGCGAGGGCCTGTCGGATGCCGGTATCACCCGTTGCGCGGGGCCGGATGAGGCGGCGGAGGTTCTGGCGTGGGACAATATTGCCTACCTGCCTTTGGAAGGGTTCTCACCCGCGCTTTTGCGCCTGTTGCAACTGCGCTCGGATTTCGGGCTTCGGTCCTGTCTCAACACCGTGGCGCGGATGCTCAACCCCGGTGGGGCGGGGGCTTCGGTCCAAGGTGTGTTCCACCCGCCCTATCGCGAGTTGCAGGCCGATGCCTCGCATCTTCTGGGGCTGAAGGCGATGTCGGTTATCAAGGGCGGTGGCGGCGAGTTCGAACGCAACCCCACGAAAGACATTCAGGTGTTCGGCCTGAGAGACGGAAAACCGTGGGAGATGCTTTTGCCGCCGAGCCTTGAGGACACGCGCAAGCTCAATGATGGCGAAACCGATGTGTCGCGGCTCTCCGCGCTTTGGCGGGGTGATCTGGATGATCCGTTTGCGGAGGCCATTGTGCTGGCGACGGCGGCGCTGGCGCTGGGCACCTTGGGCGTCGAAAACGCCGAAGCGCGTGCGGCGGAGCTTTGGCAGACACGCCATATCTTGTGAGCGACCTCCATTTTACCACGAAATCCGACCTGCTTTGTCATGACTTGGCCCGATTCTCGCCACTTTGCGGTAGGAGACTGATCCCAGACCCCGCAAGAAGAAGGAGGCCGGAGATTGGATATCTTGGCAAAAGGACAAGCGCTCTATCAGGACTGGACGACCGGCCTGACTGCGGCGGATAATGTGACGCTTCTGGCCATTGGTTTCGGCCTCATGATCTTCGCTGTGGCCGCCCTGTTATGGCAGCGCAGCCGTGAGAAGGGCGATGCCAATAATGTGCGGGTCTCGGAATATGTCGAGTCGGTGAGGGCCGTTCCGGGCGAACGTCATGTCGTGGCACGGCAAAAAGGCGATGCCTTCCTGCGCCGCATTGACCAGTTGGCCTGATTGACGGAGGTGCGCCGGCAAGTCTTTGTTAAGACCTTTGTGCGAGAGTCACTTTATGTTCAAAATGGTTTTCAGCGCAGTTCTGTGTGCCGGTCTCACTCTAGGCTTTATTCTGGCGAAACCGGAGAGGTTTCGCCGTAGCTCTCAAAGTGAACTGGCGGCACAGCGTCTGACCGCAGAGGCGATCACGGTGGTCCGGATCGACTAGGGCGTCGGATCCATTAGGGCGGGTGCCGCTTCAAGGCGCCAGCGACGCCTTAAAGTCTTTTGTGACAGGCTTTGGGGATCGACACCCTTTAGATGTCGACTTCGACACCCGGCAAATTCAATTCTTTCAGCAATTCACGCACTTCCTGACGTGCGGCCACGTTGGAAATATTCAACGCGGATTTGACACCGACATCTTTCAGATCAAGAAGCGTCAGCCCGCGCGGGAAAAGCTCGCGGAAGATGACGCGTTCGGAAAAACCCGGAGCCACGCGAAAGCCGATGCGCTTGGACAGTTCTTCCAAAGCGGCGCCGATCTTTTTCTTGTTGTGCATCGCCTGTGCGCCAAGACGGTTGCGCAGCACGACCCAGTCAATCGGCTTCAATCCGGCCTGCGCCCGCAACTGCCGCGCGTTCCAGACCATTTCGGAATAGACCGAGGGGCCGAGAATTTTATTCGTATCCGGATCAACGCGGGCCAGAAGGTCAAAGTCGATGAAACTGTCGTTCATCGGCGTGATCAGCGTGTCCGCAAGGGTGTGAGCCACCTGCGACAGGCGAGTGTGCGAACCGGGGCAGTCGATGAGGATGAAGTCGCAGCTGTCTTCCAAACCGGCCACAGCCATCGACAAACGGCGGTCATAGATATTCTCGCCCTCGGCCAGATCGGAGGCTTCGACCTGCGGCAGGTCGCGGTATTCCGGCGTGGCCAGTTCGATCCCTTCGCGCAGGCAATAGCTCAGGCGGTTTTCCAGATAGCGTGCAAAGGTCTTTTGGCGCAGGTCCAGATCCAGCGCACCAACCCGATGCCCGAGGCGCGACAGCGCCGTTGCCACATGCATGGAGACGGTGGATTTCCCCGCTCCGCCTTTTTCGTTCCCGACAATGATAATATGCGCCACGTCCCGACTTCCCGTTTCTTACCGCGCTTATCTGCGCGTTTGTAAACCGTTTGTTTCTGTATGCCGTTGATCGCGGTCCCTGTGCAAGAGGGTTCGCACCATGAAAGTGTTTCATGAAATGCCCGAGGGGGAAATTTTTGGGAAACTCCGTATAAGCTATTGATGAATCGCGAATATCGCAATCGTCTTGTGTGGCAGACAAAGAAAAAGGCCCGCATTGTTGCGGGCCTTTTCAAACATGCGCTGTAAGTCGGGCTTAGAAACCGAGACCAGCGTATTTGTTTTTGAACTTGGACACACGACCGCCAGCATCCATGAGGCGGGAGTTGCCACCGGTCCATGCCGGGTGTGCGGACGGATCGATGTCGAGCGCCAGCGTGTCGCCTTCTGCACCCCAAGTGGAGCGCATTTTGACGATCGTACCATCGGTCATTTTGACGTCGATGAAGTGGTAATCGGGATGGATATCGTTTTTCATCGGTGCGATCCTCAGGCTTCGAGCGGCTTGTAGTTGGTGACTTCCGCGATACGTGCGGATTTGCCGCGACGCGAACGCAGGTAATAGAGCTTGGAACGACGGACTTTGCCGCGACGCACAACCTCAATCGAGTCAATGTTGGTGGAGTAGAGCGGGAACACACGTTCCACACCTTCACCAAAAGAAATCTTGCGAACCGTGAAGGAACCGGCAATGCCTTTGCCGTTCTTACGGGAGATGCAGACACCTTCGTAATTCTGCACACGGGTGCGCGTGCCTTCGGTCACTTTGTAACCGACGCGAATGGTGTCACCGGCTTTGAAATCCGGGATAGTTTTGCCGAGAGCTTCGATTTGCTCGGCTTCAAGCTGGGCGATAAGATCCATCGCTTAAACTCCAATTTGCTCGTGGTTTTGTCCACGAAGGTTTCAACTGCCCCAGAGCTCCGCGTCTTCGATCGGGTCCGCATTGATCCCGTTTGGGTGCGCCCGCCGGAGGGTTCAGGTCGTCTTTGCTTTGAACATTCTGCCTTGGCCCTGTTGGACGGAGAAGAAGCCGTCCGGCGAATAGCAAAAAGGTCTGTGCGCCGAATCCCGATGCCAGACGGGCGGTGTATAAGCTGCGCGCCGGTTTCGATCAAGAGGGATCGGCCTTTATTTCTTGGCTTTCTGCGCCTTTTGCGCGGCCTGATAGGCGTCCCACATGTCCGGTCTGCGCTCTTGGGTGATCTTCTCCGCCATTTTCTGACGCCATTCGGCAATCTTGCCGTGGTGGCCGGACATCAGAACCTCCGGAATCGGCAGGCCGCGCCATTCGGCGGGGCGGGTGAATTGCGGATGTTCCAGCAGGCCGTTGGCGTGGCTCTCGTCCTCAATGCTTTCGGCATTTCCCAAGACACCGGGCAGGAGACGCACGGTGGCGTCGATCATGGCTTGTGCGGCAATCTCGCCTCCTGTGAGGACGAAATCGCCCAGAGAGACCTCTTCGATCCCGTAGTGAAAGAGTACGCGGTCATCCACGCCTTCAAACCGGCCACAGATCATCGTGATCCCGCGTGCCTTGGACCAGCGTTTCGCGGTCGCCTGATCAAAGCGTTTGCCGCGCGGGCTGAGGTAGACCAGCGGCCATTGGGCGCGGTCTTGCGGGGCGCCATTCATGGCAAAGTCGATGGCATTGCCCATCACATCGGGGCGGATCACCATGCCTGCGCCGCCGCCTGCCGGTGTGTCGTCGACGTTGCGGTGCTTGCCTTCGCCAAATTCGCGCAGCCGGATTTTTTCCAACTGCCATTTGCCGTCCTGAAGCGCCTTGCCCGTCAGGCTTTCGCCCAGAACACCGGGGAAGGCTTCTGGAAAGAGGGTGATGACCTTGGCCTTCCAGACCCCCGCGAGGTCGGGGGTGTTGGTCATCAGCTCGCTGGGTTTGAGCGTCGGTCGCACGGCCAGACGGCCATGGGATTTCGGGGCATTGTCCGTCATGTCACTCACTCGAACAGCCCTTCGGGAGGGTCCGCGATGATGCGGCCCGAAGCGAGATCAACGGTGGGCACATTGGCCATTGTGAAGGGCAGAAGGACCGAGGCTTTGAGGTTCGGCCCGTGCACTTCCAACAAATCGCCCGCGCCGTGGTTGAGGACGTTGCGCACCTGTCCCAGTTCCGTGCCGCCCGTGTCGAGCACCGTCAGCCCGATCAGGTCGGCGTGGTAATACTCGTCGTCGGGCAGGGAGGGCAGGGTGTCACGTTCGGCAAAAAGCGTCACGCCTTTGAGCGCGTCGGCCTCTTCCTTGCTCTCGATCCCGGCGATCTGTCCGGCGAACCCGTTCTTGATCGCGCGGGTGAGGGTCAGGTCGAAGGTTCTCGTCCCGTCTTCGGAGGTCAGGGGCGCATAGTCGGCAATGGCCTCCGGCTCGGCGCAAAAGCTTTTGATCCGCACTTCGCCATGGACGCCATAAGCCCCCGCGATGGCACCGACGATGATCCGCGTGTCAGTCATGCTTTGCTCTCTGTTTGTTGCCGAAAAATCTTAGATCGTTTCGGAGGAAGTTTGAAGCTCTGGCGTGTGCGCCGGTGTCTAGCGGTCCAGAATGTCTAGGGTTGCGTCGCGGGTCTCATAACCTTGGGTCTGCAACTCCGGCTCGCTCGCGTCGTGGTCGGGGTAGCCGACGCACAGATAGCCGACCAACGCCCAAGAGGGCGGCAGGTCGAGCTCGGCCTTCAACTGCGCCTGATCGATACGCGAGACCCAGCCCATGCCGATTCCTTCGGCGCGCAGGGCGAGCCAGAATTGCATGATGGCGGTGGCTACCGAGTATTCGAGCACTTGCGGAACGGGCGAGAGGTCCAAAGGATGGTCCTGCGAGGCGGAAGGGTCGCTCAGGACGGCATATTGCACCGGCGCGTCCTCAAGCCCTTTGAGCTTTTGAGCGGCGAAACTCTGGGCTGCTTCACCGTCCTGACCGGACAGGGCGGAGGTGTTGAATGTCTTGAAATTCCCGATCACAGCGGCGCGGGCCGCCTCGCTTTTGACCGCGACGAGACGCCAGGGCTGGGTCAGGCTCACGGAGGGCGCGAGGGTGAAGGCATTGAGACAGCGCTCAAGGGCCTGCGGGTTCACGGCGATGGGCTGGAACTTCCGCACATCACGACGCCAGCGCATAAGTTCGGTAAAATCATTACGAAAAGCGGTCGAAAACTGCCCGAATGCAGCGAGTTTTGTCATGTCTGTTTTCCAGTGTTGGCTCAGAAATGAAGCGCCATAATGGCTCTGTCGGGATCAAGTTTGATTGTGTGCCATCCCGCTGTCCAGCGGAAAGCCCTGTTTTTGCCCATATTTGTGGGGCAAAGGGAAAAGGCGCAGGTGTTGGACACCTGCGCCTGAAAAAGCACGAAGCTCGCAAGGGATACCCCTTTGAAGACTTACTCTTCTGCGGCTTCTTCAGCCGGAGCAGCAGCTTCAGCGGCGGCAGCGGCTTTTGCAGCTTTCTCTTCAGCGCGGTCCTGAGCTTTTTTGCCGGGGACGGCTTTTTTCGGGTTGCTGCGCTCTTTTTTCTCAAGAACACCAGCAGCTTCGAGCATGCGGGACACGCGGTCGGTCGGCTGTGCGCCTTGGCCGAGCCAGTATTGCACGCGCTCCAGATCCATTTTCACGCGCTCTTCGCTGTCTTTCGGCAGAAGCGGGTTGTAGGTGCCCAGTTTCTCGATGAAGCGGCCGTCACGCGGCATGCGCGAATCGGAAGCTACGATGCTGTAGAAAGGGCGCTTTTTGGAACCGCCGCGGGCGAGACGAATTTTCATAGCCATGATGTGTTTCTCCTAAGTCTGACTATTGAGCCAAGGTCTTGTAAGTCCTTAGCAATCTTGGTGTTTTACGTGATGGTGGATGACTTCCTGAATGATGAATTTCAGGAACTCTTTTGCGAATTCCGGATCGAGGTCCGCGCGTTTGGCGAGGTCTTCGAGACGGGCAATCTGTTTTTCCTCACGCGCCGGATCGGAGGGCGGGAGGTTGTGTTCGGCCTTGAGTTTCCCCACGGCCTGTGTGTGTTTGAACCGCTCGCCAAGGGTATAGACGAGGATCGCGTCGAGCCGGTCAATGCTCTCGCGATGCTCTTTGAGCACTTCTGCGGCGCGTTTCTGGGTCTCGTTCATTGCAGCGATCTCCCTGCAAAATATCCTGTCTGCATCGCGTCGGACAAGCGTCGGACTTTGGTCGGGCATGCGGGGCGGAACATACGGATCATGCGTAGGCCTCCATACCACCGTCTTGCAGCGCCTCGATGGTGGGGTGACGGTAGACAACGGTTTGCGCAAGGCTCTCGCCATCAGGGCGCAGGGCGGTGTCGTCGCGCACGGCGCCGAGCCGTTCGGCCAGAGCGATGGAACGGGTGTTCTTCGGATCGATATAGGACACAAGCGTGTCGCGCCCCATCTCGACATAGGCGTAATCGCGGGCGGCCATCGCGGCCTCTGTAGCAAAGCCGTGCCCTTCGGCCTCGGAGGTGAGCATCCAGCCCAGTTCCAACTCGGGGAAATGGTCCGGCTTCAACAGCGCTACCTGCCCGATGAACTTTCCGTCCTCAAGCCGGTCCACCGCCCAAGCGCCATGACCGAACAGCTGCCATTGCGCCACATCGGAGCAAAAGCTGAACCACGCCTGACGACGCTGCAACTGTCCCATGTAGCTGGCGCGATCCGAGGAGAAGACATCGGCATAGGCATCGAAATCGTCGATCCTGTGCGCGCGCAATCTCAGGCGCTGGGTTTCTATGGTGGGGGCGAGGGTCATGCTTATTTCTTTTTCCCGAAGCCCGAGAGACCCGGCGGCAAAGCGCCACCCAGACCCGGCAGGCCACCCATGCCCTTGGGCATCGCGCCGCCCAGAGCTTTGGTCGCTTCGGCCATCTTGGACGGGTCCATGTCCTCAAGCCCTTGCGGGCCACCTTTGCCCATCATGCCTTTGAGCGCCTGTTTGAACATGCCGCCCTTCATCTTGCTCATCTTCTTCATCGCATCCGACATCTGGCGGTGCATTTTGATGAGCTGGTTCAATTCGGAAACCTCAAGACCCGCACCTTTGGCGATCCGCTTCTTGCGCGAGGCTTGCAGAAGCTGCGGATTGGCACGCTCTTTCTTGGTCATCGAGTTGATGAGCGCGATCTGGCGTTTGAACACGCTGTCGTCGAAACCGCTTTGCTTGATCTGGGCGGCGGCTTTTTTCATGCCCGGCATCATGCCCATGATGCTTTCCATGCCGCCCATCTTTTGCATCTGTTCAAGCTGCATCTTCATGTCGTTCATGTTGAAACGACCTTTGGCAAAGCGCCGCGCCATCTTTTCGGCCTGTTCGGCCTCGATGGTGTCCTGCGCTTTTTCCACGAGCGCGACAATGTCGCCCATGCCAAGGATGCGGCCCGCAACGCGGTCGGGATGGAACTCTTCGAGCGCGTCCATCTTTTCGCCCAGACCGACGAATTTGATCGGCTTGCCGGTGACGGCACGCATGGAGAGCGCCGCACCGCCGCGACCGTCCCCGTCCATACGGGTCAGCACAACGCCGGAAATGCCGATGCGCCCGTCGAAATTCTCTGCCGTATGCACAGCATCCTGACCGGTCAGGCCATCAACCACCAGAAGCGTCTCACGCGGGGAGGTGATCGCTTTGACCTCCTCGACCTCGGCCATGAGCGTGTCGTCGATGGACAGGCGGCCCGCCGTGTCGAGCATATAGACATCATAACCCGCCATAGAGGCCTGTTGCTTGGCGCGTTTGGCGATATCTGCGGGGCTTTGACCTGGCACGATGGGCAGGGTGTCGACGCCGATCTGTTCGCCCAGCACCTTGAGCTGGTCCATAGCTGCCGGACGGTACACGTCGAGCGAGGCCATGAGCACGCGCTTGCCGTGCTTTTCTTTCAGGCGCTTGGCGAGTTTCGCCGTGGTGGTGGTTTTACCGCCACCTTGCAGACCGACCATAAGAATCGGTGCGGGCGGGTTGTCCACCTTGAGCGTGCCGATGTCGGCTTCGTCACCTTGCAGCACATGCACCAACTCGTCATGCACGATCTTGACGACCTGCTGACCCGGTGTGACGGATTTGGTGACGGCCTGTCCGGTGGCTTTTTCCGTGACGGCTTTGACGAAGTCACGCGCGACGGGCAGCGACACGTCCGCTTCCAGCAGGGCGACGCGGACTTCGCGCAGCGCGGTTTTCACATCGTCTTCAGACAGGGCACCTTGTTTGGTGAGCTTGTCGAAGACGCCAGAGAGGCGATCAGACAGATTTTCAAACATGGGCCGTTCTCCTGTTTGCGCCCTGTGGAATGACCCGTTCAAAGGGTGTCCGGCGGGCAGGGGCCGTTGACGAAATGCTTCATCTGGGGACGAAGCGGCGAATGTGAACCCCGTTCAATGCACCTTGGCCCCCGTGGGCGTATAACGCTGACGGGGGGCGATCCTGGCATATAGCCTGAGGACCGGAAGATGCACACTTCCGGGAAATTTGATCCGGTCTCTACGCGCGTGTCTGCGGTGAGTCAAGTCAAACTGCCTGATGGGGTCTGCGGTGAGTGTGGGGTGCGGGGCGTATCAGGGAGGCGGGCGCGGCAATTGCTCTGGAATGTCCGGTCTTGCGCGCTAGATTTGTGGCAAGGCCCGCTCGTGAGGATAGACTACAGATGCAAGACCTACAGAGCACCGCGTCGGAGCAGGGCCATGTGGCCTGTGGCGTGCTTTATGTGGCGAGCGGGGCGGATTATGTCGATCTGGCGATCCAGTCGGCGCGGTCCTTGCGCGAGCACGAGCCGGAGATCGCGATTGATCTGGTGACCGACCTGCCTGAAAATCTGCCCGCCGGTCTCTTTGATCGGGTCACGGCGCGATATGACATGCACGAGCGCGAAAAGCTGCGTGCCATGCCGCAGTCGCGTTTCGAGCGCACCTTATATGTCGACAGCGATACGCTCTTTGTGGCGCCTCTGGGGGATCTCTTTGACATTCTCGACCGGTTCGACTGTGCGCTCTGTCATGATGTGCGTCGTGACTGGTCGCTGATCCGGCAGGGGCGGGACCATGCAACGCCCTATGCCTTTCCGCAGCACAATTCCGGCGTCTTTCTCTACCGGCGCAGCCCTGTGATGCTGGCGTTTCTCAGGGAGTGGGCCGAGAGGTTCTTTGCCGATGACGCTGTGTTGCGCGACCAGATCATCCTTAAAGACATGCTCTGGGAAAGTGATATGCGCTATTATGTGTTGCCGCCGGAGTTCAACCTGCGCCGTGTGACGGTGCTTGATGCCTGGGAGCCTCTGGATGCGGTGCCGACCATTGTGCATTCGCACCGGTTTCAGGACCACATGCGCGGGCGCGGGGCTCGGATTGCGACGCTGGAGGCTTTGCTGGAGGCCGAACGTGCGGCGTTGAAGGCCGAATGGCGCGGTGATTTGCCGGAGGCGGCGGAGCACTGGGCGGAATTAAGAAACCCGCAACGCGCAAAATAACTTGCAATTTCCAACAGACGGCGGGATGATCCGTGCAAATTGTTCTTTTGCGCACACGAGGTCGCCAATGTCCGTCGAAAACTGGGATGAGTTCCGCACTGCCTTTCAGGTGGCCAAAATGGGCACCGTGTCCGGCGCGGCTCAGGCGCTGGGCGTGCACCATGCCACGGTGATCCGTCATATTGATTCGCTGGAATCCCGTTTGGGGGTCAAGCTCTTCCAACGCCACGCCCGCGGCTACACGCCGACCGAGGCGGGGCTGGACGTGTTGAAAGTCGCGCAGACCACCGACGACCAGCTGTCGCAGCTTGTCTCGCGCATCAAAGGGCGCGGCGAAGAGGTTGCGGGCGAGTTGGTTGTCACCTCGCTGCCGGGGATGGGGCCGCTTCTGGCGCCGGTTCTGGCCGAGTTCCAACGCGATCATCCGGCACTGTCCGTGCGCTATCTCACCGGTGAGCGGGTGTTCCGACTGGAATATGGCGAGGCCCATGTCGCCATTCGCGCAGGCCGCCCGCCGCAAGAGCCGGACAATGTGGTGCAGCCCTTCTACAGTCAGGACATCGGGCTCTATGCCCACAAGCGCTATTTCGACACCTATGGCGAACCGCAGGGTGAGGGGGACGCGCTGGCGCAGGAATTGCGCTTTATCTCGCTGGATGACACCCACTCGCGCGCGCCTTTCGTGATCTGGATCAACGAGAATGTGCCAGCAAGCAACGTGGTTTTCCGCACCTCTGATATGGGCGCAATGAACGACGCCATCAACGCAGGCGCAGGTGTCGGGTTCATGCCGACATGGATGGCGCATGGCCGCGAGAATATCAGGGAAATCCTGCCGGCGAGACCGGAATGGGGCAGCCAGAACTGGATTGTCACCCATGTCGATCTGCACCGGACGCCGAAGGTGCAGGCATTCCTCACCTTCCTCAAGGCGCGCGCCAAGGAATGGCCCGGCGCGAAATAACCTCCAGCCCCATCCGAATGTCGTCTGACGGAATTTGCGCCCGACATGTGCGCAAGCGGACAATGGACCTGTGCCCGCGCTGCCGTTAAATCGTCGTTCGATTGTCCCGTGCTGCAAGGTTTCGGGGCCTGCGCCACGCAACATATTGATGTCGCGGTCTTTCACATCTGGCGGGGCTTCCGATCCGGCGTGAAAGCCTTTAGATGGCGCAAGATTTTAGAAATGTCCTGAGAGGGAGCTTTGCCCGTGCCCCATATTGCTGCAGCCAAAGATCGCCGGAACGGTCATCTAGCGATGTTGACCTTTTCCTGTCTTGTTGCCGGGTCTTTCTCCCTCGGCGCGATGGCGGCCAATGAAATCACGCCTCTGGCGCTCAACGGCGTGCGCTTTGTCGCGGCGGCGATTTTTGTGGGCATCATGGCAATGGCCACGGGCGGCATCCCGCGTGCCTCTCTACACCAGCCGTGGCGCTACGCCATTCTGGGCGGCATCTTCGCGCTTTATTTCGTGATGATGTTTGTCGGCCTGAAAACTGCAGAACCGGTCTCCGCCTCTGCCGTCTTTACCCTGACACCGCTTCTTGCGGCGGCGTTCGGCTATCTGATCATGCGCCAGATCACCACGCGGCGCATCGCCCTTGCGCTTGCCACAGGCGCGGTGGGTGCGCTTTGGGTGATCTTTCGCGGCGATATTCACGCTTTTCTGGCCTTTCACATCGGGCGCGGGGAAGCGCTCTATTTCATCGGTGTGGTGGCCCATGCGCTCTACACGCCGCTGGTGCCGCGGCTGCATCGGGGCGAACGCACGCTGGTGTTCACCTTTTTCATCCTGTCCGCCGCCTCGCTTGCGATCCTGTTGCTGGGCTGGCGGGATGTGATCGAGACAGACTGGGCCCATCTTCCGGCCATCGTCTGGATCGCGCTGGGCTATATCACCGTCTTTGCCACCACCACCTCGGCAACGCTTTTGGCCTATGCCTCTGTGCGGCTGGCGGCGGCCAAGGTCATGGCCTACACCTATCTCGTGCCCTCATGGGTGATTATCTGGGAAATCCTTCTGGGTCACGGCACGCCGCCTGCGCTGGTCTTCGGCGGGATCGGCCTGACGGTTCTGGCGCTCTATCTTCTGTTGAAACACGAAGCCTGATACGGGGGCAGGCACGGCGTCAGGCGCGGGCGCGCCACAGGTTACGCTTCGTTTGACAGTTCTCGCTCCAGAAACCGTTCCAGCCCGTCGAGATCAATCTCCTCGAACTGGCCAAACCCCTGCATCCAGACCGACGCGGCGCGCATGGCGTCCGGCTCCAGCTTGCACCATTTCACCCGCCCGCGCTTTTCCTGCGCGATCAGACCGGCGCGGGTGAGGATGGAGAGGTGTTTGGAGATCGCGGCCAGAGACATCTCGAAAGGCTCGGCCACATCCGTAACCGCCATGTCATCTTCCAACAGCATCATCAGGATCGCCCGACGGGTCGGGTCGCCGAGGGCTGCGAAGATGAGGTCGAGATCATGTGCCATGTGTTTGCGATAGGTGGATGTGCGGCTTTGGTCAACCATCTGGTTGAATAACGAAAACGAGAGCATTTTGCGCTAACGGGGATGTCTTGCGGGGTGGGGCGGTTTTCTGATGGTGAAAATACTCAATGAAAACAACGCTATATGTCGCGCGCCAAGGCTTCAATTCCACATTGACTCTAAACGCCCTCCCGCATAGCTTGCCCGCAAATGACCGCAGGGGGCTTTTCATATGTCCGAACCGCATGATCCCAAGCGTTTGCACGCTTTGGAAGAGCGGCTCGCGAAGATGAAAGAGGCGCAGAAGCCGAAAACCTCCCGCGGGGAAGAACACTTTTCCCAAGCCAATATGGCATGGCGGATGGTGACGGAACTAGTGGCCGGTCTGTTGATCGGCTTTGGCATGGGGTTCGGCTTGGATAAGCTGTTGGGGACTTCCCCGCTTTTCCTCGTGCTGTTTATCGGATTTGGTCTCGCGGCCGGCGTCAAAACGATGATGCGCACGGCGAAAGAGATCGAGAGGGGCCAGATCGCCGAACAGGCGGCGGCCAATGAGACGAACGCGGGGACACCCGCACCTGATGAGAGGATTGAACGTGGCGACTGAAGCACATGGTTCCGAGAGCAGCCTTGTTTTCCACCCGATGGACCAGTTCAAGGTCACGCCGCTCTTTGGCGACGGTCCGGTGCACTGGTACACGATCACCAATGTGACGCTCTGGATGGCGCTCGCCGTTGTCGGTGTGATCCTGCTTCTGGTTGTCGGTTCGCGCAGCCGTTCCATCGTGCCGACCAAGGGCCAGTCTGTTGCAGAGCTGACCTACGGTTTCGTTTACAAGATGATCGAGGATGTGACCGGCAAGGATGCCGTGAAATACTTCCCCTATGTGATGACACTGTTCATCTTCATCGTGTTCTCGAACATGCTGGGCCTTCTGCCGCTGTCGTTTACCACCACATCGCACATCGCGGTGACCGGTGTGCTGGCGCTTCTGGTGTTTGTCTTTGTGACGGTTCTGGGCTTTGTCAAAAACGGCTCGAAATTCCTCGCCCTGTTCTGGGTCAGCTCCGCACCGATGGCCGTGCGTCCGCTTCTTGCCGTGATCGAGCTGATTTCCTACTTCGTGCGTCCGGTCAGCCACTCCATTCGTCTGGCGGGCAACATGATGGCCGGTCACGCCGTGATCAAGGTTTTCGCAGGGTTTGCTGCCATCGCGGCGATCTCTCCGGTGTCCATTCTGGCGATCACCGCCATGTATGGTCTCGAAATTCTCGTGGCCTTCATTCAGGCCTACGTCTTCACCATTCTGACCTGTGTCTATCTGAAAGACGCGCTGCATCCGGTCCACTAAGGCCCGCAGTAAACAGGTTCGAAATCCTATCCAGCCAATTCCAACGTAAGGAGATACCACAATGGAAGGCAATATCGCAGAACTCGGCAAATACATCGGTGTTGGTCTGACCGCCATCGGCATGGGCGGCGCAGCAATGGGTGTGGGCAACGTAGCAGGTAACTACCTCTCCGGCGCTCTTCGCAACCCGTCCGCCGCAGCTTCGCAAACCGCGACGCTCTTCATCGGCATGGCCTTCGCAGAAGCTCTGGGGATCTTCTCGTTCCTCGTCGCTCTGCTTCTGATGTTCGCCGTCTGATCCGACGCTCCATCCTTACGGCAGGGTGGGACTTTCATAGTCCCACCCTCGCGTAACATCAGGAGTCTTGTTCTCCCGTCATTTCGGGGGATTTCGGTCAGAACCAGGAGGTTAAGATGGCAACAGATACGCATGGGGCCGAAACCCACGCTGCAGATGCCGCACATGCTGCCGCTGAGGCAGGGATGCCGCAGCTGGACTTTGCGACATTCCCCAACCAGATTTTCTGGCTTCTCGTCACGCTTGTCGTGATCTATTTCGTGCTGTCCAAGATCGCACTGCCGCGCATCTCTTCGGTGCTCGCCGAGCGTTCCGGCACGATCATGAATGATATTTCCGCCGCCGAAGAGCTCAAGCTCAAGGCAAAAGAAGCGGAAGAGGCATATAACGCTGCTCTGGCAGAGGCGAAAGCCAAAGCCCAGCAGATCGCGGGCGAAGCCCGTGCGGCCATTCAGGCCGATCTTGACGCAGCGACCGCCAAGGCCGATGCCCAGATCGCCGCGAAAGCCGCTGAATCTGAAAAAGCGATTGCCGAAATCCGCGACGGTGCGATGGACAGCGTGAAAGACGTTGCCAAGGAAACCGCCAAGGAACTCGTCGCCGCCATGGGCAGCACTGCCGACGGTCGCACGATCAACGCGGCAGTCACCGCACGGTTGAAAGGCTAAGGACATGAAAAAACTTTCCCTCCTTCTCGCTCTCACCGTCGCAAGCCCGGCCTTTGCCGCGTCCGGCCCGTTCTTCTCGCTCAAGAACACCAACTTCGTTGTGCTTCTGGGCTTTCTGGTCTTCATCGGTATCCTGATCTGGAAAAAGGTTCCGGCGATGATCGGCGGTATGCTGGACCAGCGTGCCGAAGGCATCAAAGCCGAACTGGACGAAGCCCGCACCCTGCGCGAAGAGTCCCAGTCGATCCTCGCATCCTACGAGCGCAAACAGCGCGAAGTGCAGGAACAGGCCGACGCCATCGTGGCTCAGGCGAAGAAAGATTCCGAAGCAGCCGCTGCGAAAGCGAAAGAGGATCTGAAATCCTCCATCGCCCGTCGCCTTGCTGCCGCCGAAGAGCAAATCGAGGCTGCTGAAGCTTCCGCCATCCGCGAAGTGCGTAACACGGCTGTGGACGTTGCCATTGCTGCGGCCACCGACGTAATCGCGAAGAAAATGTCTGCGGCGGAAGCCAATGACCTGATCGACACCGCGATTGCCGATGTGAGCGCCAAGCTGCACTAAAACGCTCTGATCTTCTGACCGGATCGGATCGACCCTGATCAAGACAAGCCCCGCCCTTTCCGGCGGGGCTTTTTCATGTGCAAAGATCAGGGCAAATAGTTAGCCGCGTGCCTGCTCGTGTTTGAACCTGAGCTTGGCGACTTCTTCGTTATGCTCGAATTTCTGCTGATCCAGCAAAGCCTCCTCGACATAATCGAGATGCCGCGTGACAGCGGCGCGGGCGGCCTCCGGATCACGGGTCTGGAGTGCATCGTTGATCGCCCTGTGCTGGTCCAGAAGCTGCGCGCGGTTGGTGCGCTGTTTGAACATCAGGGAGCGGTTGTAGAACACCCCTTCGCGCAAGAGATCGAACATTGAACGCATCATGTGCAGCATGATCACGTTATGTGAGGCCTCGATGATCGAGAGGTGGAACTCTGCGTCAAGTCGGGCCTCCTCCGTGGGATTGCGCTTGGGATGGGCGGCTTCCATCTTTTCGAAAATCGTTTGGATGACCTTCAGATCGGTGTCGGAGGCCATCCGCGCCGCACGCTCTGCCGCCAGCCCCTCCATATCGCGGCGAAAGGCGATATAGTCGAACACCGCCTCGGTATGCGCCCCGAAGAGCCGCACAAGCGCGGGAGAGAAGGCAGAACCCAGAACATCAGCCACGAAGATGCCCGCGCTCGCACGGGTCTCCAGAAGGCCCTTTTCGGTCAAATCTGCCACGGCCTCGCGCACAGAGGGGCGCGACACGCCCAGCCGCTCGGAGAGGTCGCGCTCGGACGGGAGCCGCTCTCCGGGCCGCAAAATCCCGCGCAGGATCAGAAGCTCGATCTGTTTTGCGACAGAGGAACTGAGTTTTTCGGCGTTGATTTTCTGAAATGGCATAGCAACCCCTGAATTTGATTGGTCAGATTATATGACCATTATCGCGGTGGAGCTATGAAAAAAAGGCCGGAACATTGTCCGGCCTTTTGAATGGTCTGAAACGCGGATCAGGCCGAAGTCGGCGTGATGATGATTTCCACGCGACGGTTTTGGGCGCGGCCCTCTGCGGTCAGGTTGGTGGCGACCGGTTGATCCTCGCCACGGCCAAAGGCATGCACGCGACCTGTGGAGACGCCATTGGCGGTCAGGATGGTCGCAACAGCCGAGGCGCGGCGGGTGGAAAGCTCTTGGTTATAAGAGGCGCTGCCGGTGTTGTCGGTGTGGCCGATGACTTGCACGGTGGTGGCCGGATAGTCCTGCAAGTTGTAGGCCAGCGTGCGCAGATCGGATTGCAGCGAAGGCACGACCACGGCGCTGTCCGTGGCGAACAGGATGTCTTGCGGCATGGTCACGATCAGTTGCGAACCGGTGTTGACGATTTGCACGTCGTCATTGCCGAGGTCCTGACGCAGATCAGCGGCCTGTTTGTCTAGCTGCTGGCCGATGGCGCCACCCACAGCCCCGCCGATCATCGCGCCCACGGCGACTTTGGCGAGTTTGTCATTGCTGCCGGATGTGGCCGCAGCGGTGATTCCGCCCAGAGCGGCACCGAGTGCGACGCCTTGCGTGGTTTTGGAATCGGTGTCGTAAGTGTCCATACAGGCGGTCAGCCCGAAAGCTGCGACCAGCGGGATGGCGATATATAGCGGGGATTTCATTTGGATCCTCCTTGAAAAACTGCTCTTGACGCTGGTTTTACCGTTCTCTGACGCCACTCGCACGATGGATTTGCGTCGATCACGAAAATGTGGCGGGTTTTCGCTCAGATGTGTTGATCTTCGGCCTGTGCGGTTTCATAGGCCAGCAGCGCGCGTTTGACGGGGAGCCCCCAGTGGTAGCCGCCCAAGGCCCCTGTTTTGCGCAGCACGCGGTGGCAGGGGATCAGCCAACTGACCGGATTGCGCCCGACCGCGGTGCCCACGGCGCGCACGGCTTTGGGGCTGCCGATGCGGCGGGCGATGTCGGAATAGGTTGTGACCTGCCCTGACGGAATGGCGAGAAGGGCTTCCCAAACCTTGATCTGGAACGGGGCGCCCAAGAGGTGCAGCTTCATCTCGCCACCACCGATCGCGGCCTCGACATAGGGGCGGACCTGTTCGGGTGCGTGGATGAAATCGGCTTTGGGCCAGCGGCTTGCGAGATCGTCATAGGCGGTCTGTTTGCTACATTCGGAGGCAAAGGCCATTGCGCAGAGCCCGCGTGGCGTGGCCATAGCGAGGCTCGGGCCGAAGGGCGTGTCGAACCAGCCGTAGGAGATCGACAGCCCGTCGCCTTTGCGGGCGAATTCGCCGGGGGTCATGGCCTCCCATCGCACAAAGAGATCATGCAACCGCCCCGTGCTCGACAGGCCTGTGGCCTCGGTCGTGTCGAGCAGCGTGTGGTTCTGGGCAATCAGCGCCTTGGCATGGCCGAGGGTCAGATATTGCTGGAAGCGTTTCGGGGAAACACCGGCCCATTGGCTGAAGGTCTTTTGCAAATGGAACGGCGACATGCCCAGTTCTTCGGCCAGCGCATCAAGCGGCAGGGGCAGGGCGGCCTTGTCGAGAATCTCGATGGCGCGGCGGATCACCTGATAATGATAGCGGTCTTCGTCCTGCGCCGGAGATACGGCGGGAAGCGCGTTTTGGGAGGGGGCAGAGGATGGCACGGGGTTTGGCACAGGCTTGCTCCGGTGAAACGAGGGCGGTCGGAAAAAGCCTAGCCTGTGCGGCGGGATTTGCCGACCCGAAACTTGCGCCTAATCCCTATGCCCGCACCTCTCAAAGCCTTGGATACGGTTCCGTGGCGGCCATTCCCATCAAACGGCTTGCCCAGACGGTTCTGACAAGGCATTAGACGCCCCATGGTCCAGCAACTCGATTACCAAACGATCCGCGAGATATTCACCCGTTTTCAGGCGGCAGAGCCCGAGCCCAAAGGGGAGCTTGAGCACACCAACGCCTATACCCTGCTCGTGGCGGTCGCCCTGTCCGCGCAAGCGACGGATAAAGGGGTGAACAAAGCCACCAAAGAACTGTTCAAAATCGCCGACACGCCGCAGAAGATGCTTGATCTGGGCGAAGAGGGTCTGATCGAACATATCAAAACCATCGGGCTGTATCGCAACAAGGCGAAAAACGTCATCAAGATGAGCCGGATTCTCGTTGAGGATTACGGCGGCGAAGTGCCCTCGTCGCGGGCCGCTCTGGAAAGCCTTCCGGGCGTTGGCCGCAAAACCGCCAATGTGGTGCTCAATATGTGGTGGCATGTGCCGACACAGGCCGTAGACACCCATATCTTCCGCTTCGGCAACCGCTCCGGCGTGGCTGTGGGCAAGGATGTCGTCGCGGTCGAACGCGCCATCGAAGACAATATCCCCGCCGAATTCCAACAACACGCGCATCACTGGATGATCCTGCACGGACGTTATGTCTGTAAGGCGCGTAAACCTTTGTGCAGCACGTGTCTGATCCGTGACCTCTGCATGTATGAGGAGAAAAACCTTGACTAAAACCTATCAGGTTGTCGGCATCGGCAACGCAATCGTCGATGTGATTACACAGGCGGATGACAGTTTCCTCGAACTCATGGGGATCGAGAAAGGCATCATGCAGCTTGTGGAACGCGAGCGGGGCGAATTGCTCTACAGCTCCATGACCAACCGCGTGCAGACGCCGGGCGGCTCTGTGGCCAACACGCTGGCAGGGCTTGGCGGGCTGGGGCTGAAAACCGGCTTTATCGGCCGCGTCCACGACGATGCGCTGGGGCGCTTCTACGCCGCCGAGATGGAATCCGATGGCACCGCCTTCGTCAACAGCCCCGTGCCGGGCGGAGAGCTTCCCACCTCGCGCTCTATGATCTTCGTCTCGCCGGACGGGGAGCGCTCGATGAACACCTATCTGGGCATCTCCTCGGAAATCTCCGCCGATGATGTCGCTCAATCTGTGGCAGCCGACACGGAAATCATGTTCCTCGAAGGCTACCTCTATGACAAACCCCAAGGCAAACACGCGTTCAATCAGGCCGCGAAACTGACAAAAGCCGCAGGCGGCAAGGTCGGCATCTCGCTCTCCGATCCGTTCTGCGTGGACCGCCACCGTGACGACTTCCGTAAATTCGTCAAAGAGCTGGATTTCGTGATCGGCAACGAACACGAATGGGAAAGCCTCTACCAAAGCGACCTGTCCACCGCTCTGGAAACCGCCGCCTCCGAATCCGGTCTCGTGGTCTGCACGCGCTCCGGGTCGGATGTGGTGCTGGTGCAGGGCGAGGAAGAAGCAGTGGTGCCGGTCAAACGGGTGCAGCCCGTGGACACCACCGGCGCAGGCGACCAGTTCGCGGCGGGCTTTCTCTACGGCTACGCGACGGGGCAGAGCCTCGCGACCTGTGGCCGGATGGGCTGTGTCGCCGCAGGTGAGGTGATCTCCCACATCGGGCCCCGTCCGGAAACGGATATGAAACAGCTTTTCCGCAAAGAAGGGCTGATCTGATTCCGGCTTTCTGATGGCTTTAAATACTCGGACGGCGCGGGAATTTCCCGCGCCGTTTTCTTTTGAGTATTTCCGGCAGCAAAGGAGACGCCACGCAAGGCGTTAGTGCGCTTCGGCCCAGTTGTCGCCAATGCCCGCGTCCACTTCGATGGGGACATCGAGCTTCACCGCCGGATCGGAGGCGGTTTCCATCACGTCCTTGACCACTTCGATCACCTGATCGCAGGCATCCTCGTCCACCTCGAAGATCAATTCGTCATGCACCTGCAACAGCATGGTGGCGGGGAGGTCTTTGATCGCTTCGGGCATACGGATCATGGCGCGGCGGATGATGTCGGCGGCGGAGCCCTGAATCGGGGCGTTGATCGCCTGACGTTTGGCAAAACCCGCCTGCGGTCCTTTGGCGCCGATTTCCGGCGTATGGATTTTGCGCCCGAACAGGGTCTCGACATATTTATGCTCTTTGGCGAAGGCGACCGTGTCATCCATATAGGTGCGGATGCCGGGGAAGCGTTCGAAATAGCGGTCGATAAAGCCCTGTGCCTCCTTGCGCGGGATGCGCAGGTTGCGGGCGAGGCCGAAGCCGGAGATGCCGTAGATCACGCCGAAGTTGATGGCCTTGGCCTGACGGCGCACCATCGGGTCCATGCCTTCGATCGGGACATTGAACATCTCGGAAGCGGTCATGGCGTGAATGTCCAGCCCGTCGCGGAAGGCCTGTTTGAGGCTTTCGATATTTGCGACATGGGCGAGGATGCGCAGTTCGATCTGGGAATAGTCGAGCGAGATCAGCTTTTTGCCTTTCGGCGCGATAAAGGCCTCGCGGATGCGGCGGCCCTCTTCCGAGCGCACGGGGATGTTTTGCAGGTTCGGATCGGACGAGGCCAGCCGCCCCGTCACGGCGCCGGTTTGCACATAGGATGTATGCACGCGGCCCGTTTCGGGGTGGATGAAGGTCTGCAGCGCGTCCGTATAGGTCGATTTGAGTTTCGACAGTTGCCGCCAGTCCAGAACGCGCGCGGGCAGGTCGTGTTCGGTGGCGAGGTCTTCGAGCACATCGGCAGGGGTGGAATATTTGCCGGTCTTGCCCTTCTTGCCGCCCTCCAGCCCCATTTTCTCGAACAGGATTTCGCCAAGCTGCGCGGGGCTGCCGACGTTGAAACTCTCGCCTGCAAGTTCGTGAATCTCGGCTTCCAGTCCTGCCATTTTCTGGGCAAAGGCATTGGACATGCGCGAGAGCACATCGCGGTCCACGAGGATGCCGGCCATTTCCATCTGTGCCAGCACGGGAGAGAGCGGGCGCTCCAGCGTTTCATAGACCGTGGTGACTTTCTCCGCGTGAAGTCGCGGTTTGAGCACCTGCCACAGCCGCAGGGTGATATCGGCGTCCTCGGCGGCATATTCGACGGCTTTTGCGACATCGACCTTGTCAAAGGTGATCGCGGATTTGCCGCTGCCCAAAAGCTCTTTGGTCGGGATCGGGGTATGGTTCAGGTAGCGTTCCGAGAGCGCATCCATGCCGTGATTGTGGATGCCCGCGTTGAGCGCATAGGACAACAGCATCGTGTCGTCATAGGGCGCGACGCGGACGCCGTGGCGGGCAAAGATTTTGGCGTCATATTTCATGTTCTGGCCGATCTTGAGAATGCTCTCATCCTCAAGCATCGGTTTGAGCGCATCGAGCACCATGTTTTTCGACAGTTGCCCGTCCACAAGGTTCGAGCCGCCAAAGAGATCGTCCTCGCCCAGCGTGTGACCGACGGGGATATAGCAGGCCTCGCCCGGCTCGACGCACAGCGACACGCCGACCAAATCGGCCTGCATCTCGTCAAGGCCTGTGGTCTCTGTGTCCACGGCGACATAGCCGCGCGCATAGATGGCGTCGATCCACCGCTCCAGCGTGCCCATCGTGGTGACTTTTTCGTAAGACGAAGTGTCAAAGGGCTTGGCCTCGGGCGCGGCGGGCGCATCCGGTGAGGATGCGGCAGAGGGGGCAGGGGCGTCGGGAATGGCCGGTGCCTCGACGTTGAACTTTTCGGCGACACGTTTGACAATGGTGCGGAATTCCATCTCGGAGAGGAAGGCCAGAAGTTTCTCCGTGTCCGGTTCCTTGACCTCAAGGCTGTCGAGGGTGAAATCCAGTTCCATGTCGCAGTCCAGCTTGACCAAATCGCGGGAGATGCGGATCAGCTCGGCATTCTCGATCAGGGTCTGGCGGCGTTTGGGCTGTTTGATTTCTTCGGCCCGCGCCAGAAGCGTTTCGAGATCGCCGTATTCGTTGATCAGAAGGGCGGCGGTTTTGATCCCGATGCCGGGCGCGCCGGGGACATTATCGACCGAGTCGCCGGCCAGCGCCTGCACATCGACGACGCGCTCCGGTCCGACGCCGAATTTCTCCTCGACCCCTTCGCGGTCGATGCGTTTGTTCTTCATCGGGTCCAGCATCTCGACCCCGCCTCCGACAAGCTGCATCAGGTCTTTGTCCGAGGAAATGATCGTCACGCGCCCGCCAGCATCACGCGCCTGATGGGACAGGGTGCCGATGATGTCGTCGGCCTCGAAGCCTTCGATCTCGATACAGGCAACGTTGAATGCGCGGGTGGCCGCGCGCGTCAGCGGGAATTGCGGCACGAGGTCTTCGGGCGCGGGCGGACGATTGGCCTTGTAGGCGGAATAGAGATCGTTGCGGAAGGTCTTGCCGGAATAGTCGAAAATCACCGCGGCGTGAGTCGGAGCATCCGCACCGGTGTTCGCTTCGATATAGCGGTAGAGCATGTTGCAAAACCCGCTGACCGCCCCGATGGGCAGCCCGTCCGATTTGCGGGTGAGCGGCGGAAGCGCGTGGTAGGCGCGGAAAATAAAGGCCGATCCGTCGATGAGGTGAAGGTGGCTGCCTTTTCCGAATGTCATGCGCGTCTTTCCCTGTGCTCAAAAGTTGCGCCTTGATAACACGGAATGACGCGACACCTGCAAGCCGGTATTGCGCAAGACCCGCACGGGCAGATCGGGTCAGACCATAAAACGTGTCACAAAGGGCCGTAAACTGGCCGCCCCCACCGGTGCAGGAGCCTGCGCGGCAGGCCCGTGTGCCTCAGGCGTCCTGCAGCTTGCTGCTTTCGTGGACGAATTTCTTGTCGCAATAGGGACATTCCACATAGCCGGTGTCATGCGGGATCACGAGCCAGACACGCGGGTGGCCAAGCGCACCCTCGCCGCCATCGCAAGCCACTTTCCATTTGGAGACCACTTCCGTTTCCGGCGCTTCAATTGTCATGTCGTGTCCTTTTCGCTGTCTGGCGTCAGCCGCATGAGCGGGCTGTGCGGGTCTGTGCAAAGGGCTTGGCGGTTGGTGCGGTTGCCGCAGCCATACAGACCGCCTAAGTCAGGGGCATATGATAGCGATCCGTGCGGCACGGACAAGAGGCAACCGCCCGCTGAACAGACGTGCGGACAGAAGGAGCGAGACCGATGAGCAACGCACTTGAGATCGAAGCCCTGCGCAAGACCTATGCAGGCGGGGCCGGACAGCCTCCGAAAGAGGCGCTTAAAGGTGTCGATCTGGCGATTCCGCAGGGGTCGATCTTCGGCCTTTTGGGGCCGAATGGCGCGGGCAAATCCACCTTGATCAACATTCTTGCGGGGCTGGTCATCAAAACCTCCGGCACGGTGCGGATCTGGGGATTCGATCAGGACGTGAGCCCGCGCCAGTCCCGCGCCGCCATCGGGGTCATGCCGCAGGAGCTGAACCTTGATCCCTTCTTTACCCCGCGTGGTGCGCTGGAAGTGCAGGCGGGCCTCTACGGCGTGCCGAAACGCGACCGGCGCACCGACGAAATCCTTGAGCTTATCGGGCTGTCCGACAAGGCCGACGCCTATGCGCGCACGCTGTCGGGCGGGATGCGGCGGCGGCTTTTGCTGGGCAAGGCGCTGGTGCACAATCCGCAAATCCTCGTTCTGGACGAACCGACCGCAGGGGTCGATATCGAGCTGCGCCAGATGCTCTGGACCAATGTGCGCAAACTCAACGAGGAGCGCGGCATGACCATCATCCTGACCACGCATTACCTCGAAGAGGCGCAGGAAATGTGCGACGAGATCGCCATCATCAATCACGGCGAATTGATCAAACAGGACACGACCAAGAACCTCTTGGGGCTGATGGATGCCAAGACGTTGGTGATCGAACCCGAAGGCGGCGCGCCGGAGAGTTTTGCGCTGCCCGAAGGTGTGAAAATGGGCCGCCGCCGCGATGGGGCGCTGGTCTTCGATTTCTCGCGCGGGCAAGCCTCGGTCGGGGCCATTCTGGATGCGGTCAAAGCCGCGGGCATCACCATCGGAGACGTGCGCACGATGGAGCCTGATCTGGAAGATGTCTTTGTCGAACTGACTTCGGGAAAATGACTCACGCGCAGGCGCGGGCTTTCTGATGGTCTAAATACTCAATAAAAACCCCGCCTCAAAGCGGGGTTTTGTCAATTATGGATATGTTTTCTCACTTGCAGGTCAGTGGCCCGCAAGACTCTCCGCCCAGAAGATGCACATGGAAATGCGGCACTTCCTGATGGGAATCCGCGCCGGAATTGGTGATCAGGCGGAACCCCTGTCCCCCTGCAGATTCCGCCACGCCCAATTGTTCCGCGATCTTGGCGACAGAGCGGAAAAAGTCGAGCTGCTCGGCGTCGGAGGCGGCTTGCACGAAATGGTCGTAACAGCGGTAAGGCCCTTTCGGGATCACCAGAATATGCACCTTTTTCTGCGGCGTGATGTCGGGGAAGGCCAGCGTGTGCTCGCTCTCGAACACTGGCGTCGAGGGGATCTCGCCGCGCAGGATTTTGGCAAAGACGTTCTGGTCATCATAGGCGTAGGGCATGGGGGCCTCCCTCAGTCGGAAAACAGGTAATGCATCGAGACAATCTCGCGCGCTTTATCTTCGGGGATGCCGAGGAAACGTGCAAGGGGTCGCGCATTTTCCTCCGGCGTGTTGCTTTGTGAAATCCGGTTGTAATTCTCGAATTCGGCGTCGCGGATACGGTCGCTCTCATCGGTCATATCCGAGCGGATGGTCGGCAAAAGCCGCTCGATCGCCTCCTCCGGTGTCTGGTCTCCGGCCAGCCCTGTGCGCTTGGCATGCCCGGTGAGATAGTCGTCGGTGAATTCGCACTCGATTTCCAGCAGCCGCGAACTGGAGCGGTCGGCGTAGAAATCCTGAATCAGATCGATGCCTGTCGGGTCGAGACAGATGACCATGCGATTCGTGTCGAAATAGTCGAACAGCATCCGCACCCATGCGCGTCTGTGCCGCGTCCGTTTCTCAAGGCTTTTCTCGATTCCGCCGAGGTCGGGCAGGGCGCTGCCTTCCTCGTTGAACAGGTATTCGAGGCAGGGAATATCGGTCTTGGTCTTGATCTCCGCCACAAGCCGTTTGGCGACGTGCCATTTCTTGCACACGATGATCAGAAGCTCGCGGTTGCGGCCAAGGGAGCTTTCGGTCTCCCAGAACCGCTGTGCAAACCGCCGCCCGTTCCGACCCCGATTGGTGAGGAACTGGAACAGCGAGCGCCCTTCGTTGGATATCTGGAACTTGACTCCGGTGGCGGCATAGAGGTCACCGAGGCGTTTTTTCAGTTCTTTGGCCTCGGGGGAGATTTTGCGGGCAAAGAGATAGTCCTGCGACAGGAGCAGGTCGTAGTGGTCGTTATAGAACACCACGGGCATGCCGTAATCGGTGAACATCAGGAAGGTCTGTGTGCGGGTGCGGATTTCCTTTTCGGGCACCAGATGGCGCACGACGGTCTGGAAAAACGTCTCGTCGGGAATCCATGTGGTGCGGAAGAATCGCATCACATCCTTGCGCTGGCGGGTGAAGTCGAGAATCCATTCGACGGTCCGTCTGCGCAGGCACCACCATTGCGACCCAATCATGATTTGCAGGTCTTCGGGAATTTCGCGGCGCAGCCCGAGGCGTTGTTGCAGCTTCAGGCTTTCATAGAACAGCCACTTGTTGTTGCGTTCGTTGAACCAGTGCCGGTAGATCAGCCGCTCTTCCTTGATGCCGGTCTTGATCCAGTCGCTCTCGAAGAAGTCGAAGCTTTCGATAAAGTCCACATCCTCGCGGTCGAGGTAATCATGCATGTATTCGGCGGTCTTGATCGACATGCAGTCGCCGGAGAGCATGTAAAAATGCGTCGCGCGCGGGAAATCCCGCTCTGCGGCCTCAATGGCGTAAAGCGTGGCCTGCACAAGGCTCCATTCGCCCCAGCCGCATTTGATGCGTTTGGTGGCAAAGGTGACATTGGGGTTGTTTTCGAGCCCCTTCCGGATCGCCTCGAAGGTCTCTTTGCCGCCACTGGCATCGAAGTGGATCGAGATATAATCCCCCGCACGGGTGAGGCGGCGGGCCTGATCAATGATCGCCTCGGGGTCTTTATGGCACAACAAGATAAAGGCAATTCGCGCCATATTGGAAACCGTAACCTGTTTTTTGCTTCATTGTCCGCTTACAAGCGTAACCAATCATTGAATAATCAAGGGGAATTTGCTTTTAAAGCAAAAAGGGTCACTTTGCATGTGACAAAGAGGAGTAGTGGTAATTATGGGCTTTCCCGGAACCTGGATGACTGAAAGCGAGAGTGTTGTTTATCGCGTCGTCCCCAAATGCGCCTGTTCTACGATCGGGCAGATCATGTTCTATTCGGATCACGGCGAGTTTTTCGACGGTGACATCCATGACAGCAAGGATCGCATGCACAAATGGGCGCAGGAGGAAAGCCAACCCCTGATCGAAGCCAATGTGCAGGCGCATAAAAGCTATGCTTTCACCTGCGTGCGCAACCCCTACACCCGTGTTTTGTCGAGCTTTTTTGACAAGATTTGCGGCATCCAGCGCAATGGCCGCCGCTATCGTGGCAACCTTGTCCCGCAGCTGATCCAGAAATACGGGATCGAAGTGGGCGGGCCTGATGGCAAGCAGGAGTTCGATCAGGTCGCGAGCTTTCGCCGGTTTCTTTTGTTCGTGCGCGACACCATCCGCTGGCGTCGTCCGATGGACCCCGACATCCACTGGTCGGCCATGTCCGGCCATGTCTCCACTTTCATCGTGAATGGCGGGAGATATGACAAGATTTTCTTTACGGAGAAATTCAACGAGGGGATGCAGGACGTGCTCGACCATATCGACGCGCCGCACAAGGTTGATCTGAGCGCGATTCCGCGGTTCAACGAATCCGAAGGGCACGGGCCGAAGCGGCTGCATCCGGTCGAGGATTATTTCGACGACCTCTCGATGCATTTGATGTGGGAAATCTACAAGCGCGATTTCCAGCTCTTCAAATACGACTTTGAAAATCCGGGCAACAAGATGCCTCTGGGCGAGGTCGATCTCGACGAGGTTCACGCCAAACTGGGCGACTGATCTTTTTCACTTACCAGAAAACACAAAATGCCGCCGGGAGGGAGGGCCTCCGGCGGCATTTCTGATTTCCATCCGCCCTGAGCACAAAGGCTCAGAGCGAACGGGACCACCTGTTATTGGTAGTTGTTGATGCTTTTGTCGGCGAGGGTTGCGCCGTTGGAGCCAACGAGGACGAATTCGAGGTTGGAATTCGCGGCACCTGCGTCGAGGCTCACTTTCACATCGGTGTTTGCGCCAGCGTTCACGTCGGCCGAACCGAGCAGAGCCACACGTTCGCCACCGTGGACGGAGTAAACTTCCAGAGTTGCCGGAGCTTCGGCACGCACGAGTTCAACATTGGCGACGGTTTTGGTGGAGGATTGGTTGCCCGGGATGATGTAGTTGGGGCCTGCAACAGCGGCAGTGCCTGCAACAGCAACGATAGCGGCGGCGGTCAGTGTTTTGAGGGAGAATGTCATGGTTGTGGTCCTTTACATTTCATTTCTATTTGTGGGTGACGCGGTCTGTTCGTTTTTGCGTCTCTCGATGAAATGGTATTTAGGCTTGCGTCATGCTTGTGTAAAGGCGAACAAATTTACCATTTTTATCCAGATTTATGTGCGTATGTGCAGATCACATTTTGGCGATTATCGCGGTATTTTTTGTGATCCTGTGAAATATTGCGCGAAATCGCCCTGTTCGGAGGGTAATTCTGTGCTTTTTCCAATTATGTGCATATGCGCACCAAGTATTGTGTATTTTTGGAATACTTTAACGTTTCGATTTAATTCTGTGCGTTCGTGTCCGATCTGAGCTTAAAAACCATACAAAACATAGGCGGGTTCGCCTGCGACAGGGCGCGATGGGGCGCATCAACGGCATCTGAACGCAAGCCCGCCAGATAGGGTCTCAGGCCAAGCCGCCCATTATACGCAGCTGCGTCAATTTTCCGCTGGTGCTCGGATATGCGAAGCGCATGATGGGGTCATGGCTCATGATCATCACCCCCACCATCACCATCATATTGACCCCGATGCCGGAGATGCCCGCGTCGCCGGTGCCATTGCGGTCAACCTGTTCCTGACGCTCGCGCAGATTGTCGGCGGCGTGATCTCCGGTTCTATGGCGCTCATCGCGGATGCGATTCACAACCTGTCGGACGCGCTCTCTCTGGTCATCGCCTTCGGGGCGCGCAAGATTGCCCGAAAGCCGCGTGACGGGGGGATGACCTTTGGCTATGGCCGCGCCGAAGTGGTCGCGGCGATGGTCAACTACACCACGTTGATCGTGATCTCCGTCTATCTCTTCGCCGAAGGCGTGTCCCGCCTGTTCAATCCGCCCGAAATCGCGGGCTGGACTGTGGTGATTATCGCAGCCATTGCCCTGAGTGTTGATCTGGTGACGGCGCTTCTGACCTATACCTTGTCAAAAGACAGCCTGAACATCCGCGCGGCTTTCCTGCATAACCTTGCGGATGCGGGAACGTCGGTGGCGGTGATTTTTGGCGGGGTGGTTATCCTCTTGTGGGACTGGCATTTGATCGACCCGCTGCTGACCATCGCGATCTCGCTCTATATCCTCTGGCAGGCGTTGCGCGAATTGCGCCCTGTGATCCGCATCCTGATGCTGGGCGCGCCGGAGGGGACAAAGGCCGGAGATATTGCCGCAGCACTCGAAGGGATCGAGGGCGTCGAAAATGTGCATCACATCCACTTGTGGCAAATCGACGAGCATCGCAACTCGGTCGAGGCCCATGTGGTGATTTCCGGTGAGGCGGCGCCTGTGCTGGTGGAGGTGAAAGCCCTGCTGCGCGACCGTTTCGCCATTGCCCATTCCACGTTTGAGGTCGAAGCGCCGGGGGCCGGATGTGCGGGAGACGCGGACCCGACTGTGCCCGCTGGTTAATCGTGGCGGAACGGCAGCTTGGCGCTGGCCTTAGCGGGCGCGCGCCGCGTTGAACCACTCCAGCCCGTCTTTCGTGCGCGTCTTTGGCATGTATTCCGCCGAGATCCAGCCTGTGTAGCCGCTCTCGTCCACGCGGCGAAAGAACTCCGGATAATCAATGAGACCCTGCACCGGCTCATGGCGCTCCGGCGCACCTGCGATCTGGATATGGCGCACATAGGGGGCATAGCGGCTCCACGCGGCCAGAGCGTCGCCGGTGATGATCTGTGCATGATAGGCGTCGAATTGCAGCCCGAGATTCGGCGCATCCGCCGCGTCGAGCACCTCGACGGCCAGATCGAAATCATCAAGGAAATAGCCCGGCATATCCTGTCCGTTGATCGGCTCGATGGTGAGGCTCATCTCGGGCGCTTCTTTCGCGGCCCATGCCAGATTGCGCGTGTAGGTTTCCTGCGCGGCCTCGCCCTTGGCCTTGCCTGCCATGATATGCATGTGCTGTGCGCCCAGAAACTGCGCATAGCGCAGCGCCCGTTTGAAATCGCGTCGGAAGCGTTCTTCCAACTCCGGCACAGCGGCAAAGCCGCGCTGCCCGCCGGTGTAATTCGGGGGCGGCACATTGATGAGCACCATGTCGAGCCCCAGATCCGCCATGCGCTGCGCCACTTCGGAGGCGGGTTCGTCATAGGGGAACAGCACTTCCACAGCCGTGAAACCGCAGGCTTTCGCCTCGGCAAATCGCTCAAGGAGCGGGTATTCCTTGAACAGAAAGGACAGGTTCGCGGCAAATCTGGGCATGATGTCCTTTCGCAAATCCGTGGCTTGAATGGTCTGATCAGGATGTTAGGCGAGGTCCGCCGCCTTGGCAATTTCGAAGAAAGCCCCCGCAGACCAGACGCCGAACAGCGCCTCTCCGTCGATCTCTTCGGTGACTGCGTGATCCACGAGGCGGAAAAAGCTCTTGCGGTCGATGAGCGCCTCAAGCCCCGCACGCACCTCGACATAGGGGGCAGGTTCGCCGTCGCGGGTCTCGACGCGAATCGGGTGCTCTGCATCGGCGGTCACCTGATCGCCCACGGAGGTGTGAAAGGTCAGGCGCTGGTCCTTGCCTTCGCCTGCGATGTCGAAATCCACCGCCAGAAACGGCGCGTCATCCACGGTGATGCCGACTTTCTCCACGGGGGTCACAAGGAAATACTTGTCGCCCTCACGTTTGAGCACGGTCGAGAACAGCCGCACCAAGGGCGCACGGCCAATCGGCGTGCCCAGATAGAACCACGTTCCGTCCCGCGCAATGCGCATGTCGAGATCGCCGCAAAAGGGCGGATTCCACTTGTCCACCGGCGGTAATCCGCGCCCTTTTGCGGCTTTCACGGCGCTGGCGATGCTTTCTGCAGAAACTGCCATGGAAAAATCTCCTTCTGACCCTTTTGTCATTTGTGCTTTGCATGCGACACGGGTCTAATAGTGCCATGGTTCGACCCGAGGAGTAAGACATGACCGACACCGACCTCGCAACCGAGATCGAAATGCTGGGCGCTAAACTTGGCGAAGCGAAAGCCTCCATCACCCGCCGCTTTGTCGGTCAGGAGGCTGTGGTCGATCTGGTTCTGTCCTCCATGCTCTGCGGAGGACATGCGCTTTTGCTGGGCCTTCCGGGGCTGGGCAAGACGCGGCTGGTCGATACGCTCTCCACCGTGATGGGCCTCAATGGCGCGCGGGTGCAGTTCACGCCCGATCTGATGCCCGCCGATATTCTGGGCTCCGAAGTGCTGGAAACCGCCACGGACGGATCGCGGGCCTTCCGCTTTATCAAGGGGCCGGTGTTCTGCCAGTTGCTTCTGGCCGATGAAATCAACCGCGCCAGCCCGCGCACCCAATCCGCGCTCTTGCAGGCGATGCAGGAGAAAACCGTCACCATCGCAGGCCAGCCGCACGAGTTGGACGCACCGTTTCATGTGCTGGCGACGCAGAACCCGCTGGAGCAGGAGGGCACCTATCCGCTGCCCGAGGCCCAGCTTGACCGCTTTCTGGTGCAGGTTGATGTGGACTATCCCGACCGCGACACGGAGCGCGACATTCTTCTGGCCACCACAGGGGCGCAGGAGGACGAGGCGCATCAAGTGTTCACCGCCGAAGAGCTGATCCACGCCCAGAAATTGCTGCGCAAGATGCCCGTGGGCGAGCAGGTGGTGGAGATGATTCTCGACCTCGTGCGCGCCTGTCGTCCGCATGAACCCGAAGCTGGCGAGGCGGTGAATGCCGCTGTCGCATGGGGGCCGGGTCCGCGTGCGGCTCAGGCCTTGATGCTCACAACCCGCGCCCGTGCGCTTCTTGACGGGCGTCTTGCGCCCGGTCCCGAAGATGTGCTGGCGATGGCGCGTCCCGTTCTCATTCACCGCATGGCGCTGACATTCGCGGCGCGGGCGCGTGGGGACGATCTTGGCGCGATCATTGCCGATGTGGCCGAAACCTCCTTGAAAGTCCGGTCTGCCGCGTGACCCAACCCCGTTCCACCTCCGGTTCCAATACCGGCCCGAACACAGGTCCGAATACCGGCCTGCGCGCCCGCGCCGAAACGCTTAGTTCCCCCATGCCGCCGTTGCAGGCGCAGGCGGAACAGTTGGCACGCACGCTTTTGATGGGCGGGCACGGGCGGCGGCAATCGGGCATGGGCGACGAATTCTGGCAATACCGCCCCGCGCAGGCGGGTGATCCGGGCCGCGCTATCGACTGGCGCCGGTCGGGACAGTCCGACGGGCATTTCGTGCGCGAAAAGGAATGGCAGGCGGCGCAATCCGTGCATCTCTGGGTCGATCTGTCGGCCTCGATGGGCTTTGCCTCGGACACGGCCCTGCCGCAGAAATCCGGCCGCGCGGCCTTGCTCGCCATGGCGCTGTCGATCCTGTTGATGAAAGGCGGAGAGCGCGTGGCGCTGGCCTCTTTGGGCACGCCGCCGCGCATCGGGGCCTTGCAACTCCGACGCATTGCCGAGGGCCTGTCGCAGACGGCGAGCGAGGACTATGGCGCACCGGATGCCGCGCTGTTCCTGCCACATGCCCGCGCGGTCTTCCTCTCCGATTTTCTCGGCCCTGTCGAAGCGGTGGAACAGGCCGTTGCCGCCGCTTCGGATCGCGGCATCTCCGGTCTGCTCTACCAGATTCTCGATCCCGCCGAAGAGGCATTTCCCTATCGCGGGCGCACGGTGTTCACCTCCATGACCGGCGCGCTCCGGCATGAGACATTGCGCGCCACCGATCTGAAAACCCGCTATCTGGAGCGGCTGGCCGAACGCAAGGACCGGTTGCGCGAGATCGCCCGTCACGCGGGCTGGCGCTTTGCCACGCATCACACGGATCACAGCGAACTCTCCGCGCTCTTGTGGCTTTACGAAGCTTTGGAGGGGCCGCGCTGATGTGGGTTCTGGGTCCGATCGGGTTTACCGCGCCTTGGGTGTTGCTCGGCCTTCTGGCCCTGCCGCTGCTCTGGCTCTTGCTGCGTGCCGTGCCGCCCGCACCGGTCAAACGCCGCTTCCCCGGTGTTGCGCTGTTGCTGGGTCTCAAGGATGAAGAGGTCGAGACGGATCGCACCCCGTGGTGGCTTTTGCTGTTGCGGATGCTGGCCGTGGCCGCGCTGGTCGTGGCCTTTGCAGGCCCTGTGCTCAACCCGCGTGTGGAGCGCGGTGGATCGACCGACCCGCTGCTGGTGCTGATGGACGCAAGCTGGGCCTCCGCGCCGGATTGGTCCGTGCGTATGGGGCGGGTGTCGCAGGCGCTTGACGAGGCCGAAGCGGACGGGCGCGTGGTCTGTCTCCTGCCTGCCACGGCGCTTCCGGCGGAGGGCTGCGCCTTTCTTGCCCCTGCGGACTGGCGCTCGCGTCTGGCGGGGCTTTCGCCTGCGGGGTTTGCCCCTGATATGGACGCTTTAAGCGGTGTGGTCTCCGCCTTGCCGCAGGACGTGGAAACGCTCTGGCTCTCCGATGGGCTGGCCCGCGAGGGCCGTGCGGAGGTTCTTGCGGATTTGCAGGGTTTGGGGCCGGCCTCCGTCTTTGAAACCGCGCGGCCCGTGATGGCGCTGGGCCCGTTGAGCCTGACCGAAGAGGGTGTGTCCGTGCCGGTTCTGCGTGCCGATGCCTCGGATGAGGCTTTGGTGACGCTTCTGGCGCATGGTCCCGATCCGGCCGGAGTGCCGCGTGTGCTGGACCGTCAGGATGTTGTGTTGCCTGCCGGTGCCGCTTCGGTGCCCGCCGTTTTTGACCTGCCGCCGGAACTGCGCGCCCGTGTGACACGGTTCGAGATCGAAGGTCTGCGCTCGGCAGGGGCGAAACGGCTCACCGATGACAGTCTAAAACGCCGCGAAGTCGGTCTCGTTGTGGTGCGTGAAGGTGGCGAGGGGCTTCAGCTTCTGTCGCAACTCCATTACCTGCGCGCGGCGCTGGCGGGCAAGGCGGATGTGCTCGAAGGTGCGCTGCCCGATCTCATTCTGGCCAATCCCGATGTGATCATCCTCGCCGATGTGGCGCGGCTTTCCGGTGGTGAAGTGGCCGACCTTCTGGATTGGGTGAATGAGGGCGGGATGCTGCTGCGCTTTGCAGGACCCAATCTCGCCGCCTCCGATGTGGCGCGGGAGGGGGATGATCCCCTGATGCCTGTGCGGTTGCGCGCGGGCGGGCGCACATTGGGCGGTGCGATGAGCTGGGGCGAGCCGAAGCGCCTGCGTCCCTTTGCCGAGACCTCGCCCTTTTATGGTCTGCCCGTGCCGGAAGATGTCGAAATCTCCGCGCAGGTCATGGCGCAGCCCGACCCCGACCTCGCCAGCCGCGTGATCGCCACGCTGGAAGACGGCACGCCCTTGGTCACGCGCAAGGCGGTGGGGCAGGGGCAGGTGGTTCTGTTCCATGTCACGGCCAATGCCGAATGGTCTACCCTGCCTTTGTCGGGGCTGTTTGTCTCCATGCTCGACCGTCTGGCGGTGACATCGCGTGCGGCGATTCTCGATGCAGAGGATCTTGTCGGGCAGAGTTTGCAGCCGTTGCGGGTGATGGACGGGTTCGGACGGTTTGAAGACGCCGGAAACCTTTTGCCTGTGGCGGGCGAAGCGTTTGTGTCTGCGCGGGCCTCACATGCCACCCCGCCGGGCCTGTATCAGGGGCGCGACAGTCTGCGTGCGCTCAATGTGTTGGCTCAGGGGGAGGCGCTTTCGCCCATGCGCTGGCCCGCCGATGTTGTGGTCTCCGGTGTCGAGCGCCGTGGCGAGCGGGTTTTGACGCCGCTGCTTTTGTTGGCAGCGCTGGCGATTCTGCTGGCCGATCTGATTGCCTCGCTCTGGTTGTCGGGGCGTCTGTTCGGGGCGCGGGTTCTGTCCTCTGCGCTGGTGGCTGCGTTTGCAGCCACTCTGGCCGCGCCTCAGGCCCGTGCGCAGGAGGTGCCGGACGATTTCGCACTGCGGGCCGCGTCGGAACTGGTGCTGGCCTATGTGCGCACCGGAAATGAAGAGTTGGACCGGATGTCCGAAGCGGGGCTTAGGGGCATTTCCAATGTGTTGACCATGCGCACCTCGGTGGAGCCTGCCGCGCCCGTTGGTGTGGATCTGGAGACTGACCCGCTGGGCTTTTTCCCCATGCTTTACTGGCCGGTGACCCCGGAGCAACCCATGCCTTCGGCGGCCGCCTATACCAAGCTCAACGCCTATCTGCGCACCGGTGGCGTGATCCTCTTTGACACGCGGGATGCCGATATTGCGGGTTTTGGCGCGGCCACGCCCAATGGCACCAAGCTGCAAGCCCTTGCCAGCCCGCTCGACATTCCCGCGCTTGAGCCGATTCCCGAAGATCACGTTCTCAACCGTGCCTTCTATCTGCTGCGGGAGTTTCCGGGCCGCCATGCCGAGGGAACGATCTGGGTCGAGGCCGCGCCGGAGGGCGAACTGGCCGACGGCATGCCGTTTCGCAACCTCAACGACAATGTCACCCCCGTGATCGTCGGCGGTGGCGACTGGGCCGCGGCTTGGGCGATGGATGACAGCGGCGCGCCGATGGTGCCCGTGGGGCGCGGTTTTTCCGGCGAGCATCAGCGTGAACTGTCCTATCGCTTCGGCGTCAATCTGGTGATCTATGTGCTGACCGGCAATTACAAATCCGATCAGGTCCACGTTCCCGCACTTCTCGACAGGTTGGGCCAATGATCCGCGATATCGTCTTTTCCCCGCTCGTTCCGCTGCCGGTTCTTATCGCTCTGGCCGGTCTCGTCACCGCTCTGGCGATCTTCGCGGCATGGCGCGGCCTGTCGGGCTGGGCGCTGCGGGCTATGGCGGCGCTGGGCATTGTGGCCGCACTTGCCGGACCGTCGCTCAAAGAGGAAACCCGCGAACCGCTTTCGGACATTGTCTTTCTCGTCATCGACGAAAGCGCGTCCCAAGACCTCGCGGAGCGCCCCGCGCAGATCATGCAGGCCCGCGCAGCGTTGGAGGCACGGATCACTGCCTTGCCCAATGTGGAACTGCGCGAAATCACCTTGGCGGATGCGCCGGACAATCAAGGCACGCTGTTGATGACCGCCCTGAGCGAAGCTATGGCCGACGAGCCGCGCGGGCGTCTGGCGGGGGCGGTCCTGCTCTCTGACGGACAGCTGCACGATGTTGAGCTGGCCCCAGACTTCCCCGCGCCCGTGCATCTCATGCTGACCGGCACGCCGGAGGACTGGGACCGCCGCCTTGTGATCGAGAGCGCGCCGAGCTTTGCCATCATGGGCGAGGAGGTGACGCTCAAACTCCGCGTCGAGGATCAGGGCGCGGCCCCCGAAGACGCGACCTCCAGCCCGATCCTGATTTCAATCGACGGCGACGCGCCGATGCGGTTCACCATTCCGGTCGGGCGCTCTATTGACCTGCCGTTAGTCCTGCCGCACGGGGGGATGAACGTGATCCAGTTCACTCTGCCCGAAGCCGAAGGCGAGCTGACCACGCGCAACAATTCCGCCATGGTGCAGATCAACGGCGTGCGCGACCGCTTGCGTGTGCTTCTGGTCTCCGGCGAGCCGCATAATGGCGAGCGCACATGGCGCAACCTGCTGAAATCCGACCCGAGCGTCGATCTCGTGCATTTCACCATTTTGCGCCCGCCCTCGAAACAGGACGGCGTGCCGGTCACGGAACTTTCGCTGATTGCCTTCCCGACCCGTGAATTGTTCATGGAAAAGGTCGATGATTTCGACCTGATCATTTTCGACCGCTACAAGCTGCGCGGCATCCTGCCCGCCTCCTATCTCGACAATATCGCACGCTATGTCGAACAAGGTGGCGCGGTGCTGTTCGCCGCAGGGCCGGATTTCGCCTCTGCCGACAGTCTCTATCGCTCACCTCTGGCGCGGATCATTCCGGCCACGCCCACAGGACGGGTGATCGAAGCCCCTTACCGCCCGCGCCTCACCGACCTGGGGGCGCGCCATCCGGTGACGGAGGGGCTGGGTGGTCTGCAATTTGCCGAAGACGAACCCGCATGGGGCCGTTGGTTCCGACAGGTGGAGCTTGAACCGGAAGAACAGGCGGAAACCGTGATGTCGGGGATCGACGGGCGGCCCTTGCTGGTGCTGGACCGCGTGGGCGAGGGGCGCGTGGCCGTGCTTGGTTCCGACCATGCGTGGCTCTGGACGCGCGGTGTCGAGGGCGGCGGGCCGCAGCTTGAACTGCTACGTCGCCTTGCGCATTGGATGATGAAAGAGCCGGAACTGGAAGAAGAGGCGCTCACCGCCACTGCCGAGGGCAACACGCTCACCATCACACGGCGCAGCCTCACCGAAGGCGCGCGTTCCGTGACGGTCGAAGCGCCTGATGGCACGGTCACCGAAGTGCCGATGCAAGAGGTCGCCCCCGGTCGCCATATGGCCGAGGTCACGGGCGGGGAGATGGGGCTGTATCGCCTGTCCGAAGGCGATCAGAGCGCGGTCATGGTGCTTGGCCCCTCCGCGCCGCGCGAATTCGAGGAAACCATTGCCACGGGGGACAAGCTGTCGGGGGTGATCAAGGCGGGGTCCGGCGGGATATTTACGCTCTCTGACGGTGTGCCGCGTCTGCGTCTGGTCGAGGAGGGACGCGTTGCGGCAGGGCGCGGCTGGTTCGGCATCACCCCGCGCGAGGCCTATGTGACCCAATCCACCCGTCTCACAGCCCTATTGCCCGGCTGGCTCTGGCTGGTGTTGCTGGCGGGGCTGTCCGTGGCGGCGTGGCTGCGCGAAGGGCGGCGGTGAGGGAGGGCGCCCGTCACCTGGCGCTTGCTGCCGAACACGGGCTGGACACTTCATATGACTCTCGCGCCGGTTTCACAGCACGCGTAAAGCGCCGGACATGCGGGTGTCTGGCGTGGATGTTGGACGTGTGACTGTCGGGAAGGCCCCTTCGGACAGTGTCCTGCGGGATCGGGCCTGTCGCGGGCCTTCCGCAATCAACCGATCTCTCAAGTCGATTGCGAAAGGTGTTTGCGTCAGAGGGCTTTCGCTTGGGCGAAAGACACAAGGCGTCGGGAGTTTTCGTCCCACAGGTGCAGCCGGACACTGTGAAAGCTCTGGCGGATCGTCATGCGGTTGCTTTCGGCAAGTTCCTTGTGATCGCGCAGCACTTCGGGCAGGCGATAGAACGGGATGCGGCTATACAGGTGGTGCACATGATGCACGCCGATATTGGCGCTCACCCATTGCAGCACCGGCGGCAGCACATAGTAGGAACTGCCCTTGAGCGCGGCGTCATGCAACTGCCAGTCGTCTTCGCTGTCCCAATGTGTGGTCTCGAACTGGTGCTGGACATAGAAAAGCCAGACCCCCGCCGTGGCCGCCAGCAATGTGGTGGGCAGGAAGATCAGCAGTACAGGGGCCAGCCCGCCGAAATACCAAACCAGCGCCACCCACAGGACAAGGGCGATATTCGTGCCCATTGCGCTGATCCAGTATTTGACGCTGCCCATCAGGCCCAGAGGCAGCCTGTTTTGCAGGATGAACAGATAGCCCGGTCCCAGACAGAACAGGACAACAGGGTTGCGATACAGGCGGTAGAGCAATTTCTTGTGCGGCTTGAGATCGCGATATTCTGCCAGCGTCAGGGTCTGGATGTCGCCCACGCCACGGCGTCCGAGGTTGCCCGCCGAACTGTGGTGGATGGAATGCGAGCGCCGCCACACGTCATAGGGCGTCAGGGTCAGAACCCCGATTGTGCGCCCGATCCAGTCACTCAGGGTCCGGTTGCGAAAGAGCGATCCGTGTCCGCAGTCGTGCTGGATGGCAAACAGGCGCAGCAGGAAGCCCGCGTTGAGCAGGGAGAGTGTGAAGGTCAGCCAGTAGCTGATCGACATGGACCACCATGCGAGGGCCCAGAGAATGAGGAATGGCCCCACAGTGACCGCAAGCTCGAAGGAGCTGCGGATCGGATCGGGATCACGGTATTTTGCGAGAACTCTGGCCCATTTTTTAGCGGAATGGGCTTCGCTGCGCTGACTTGCAGCTTCGATTTGATCAAACATCAGCTACTGTCATCTGTGGCGCCGGGATTGTCAACGCAGAAACGGGGTGGAACAGGGGGTGATGTCGTTTTCTGTTGCGTCGTGAGCGAGGGGGCAGAGGAGGGGGCAGAGGAAGGATTGCCCATTTGTGAAGGGACCGGTCGCGGAACGGGCCACACGTGCTTTACCAGATATTTGTCCGACAGATGTCCGACGAGAATCCGACGCTTTGCCGACAGGGGAAATCGGGGCGCTCCGGTCCGGTTTGTGAGCCGGTCCGGCTGTGCGCTGGGTGTGGTTTGCTGGGGGGTTAGACTTCTTCGCTGAGCAGGATTTCACGCGAGGTAGAGGCAAACTCCCGCCGCAGCATGATGAAGATCACCAAAGTGCCGCCAAGCAAAAGCCCCTCCGGTCCCAACAGCCACGACAGCGCGCCCAAAGCGAAATAAATTCCGCGAATTCCGGCATTAAAGGCGCGGGCCGCCGTGATGTTGAGTTCGCCAGCCTTGCGTGCACGGGGAAGCGCTTGGGGGTCGGATTCATCGTTGCCGACAGAGGCCATCACCACGCCGCAATAGCCGAAGAGACGGTTCGACCAGATGAATTTCAGGAAGGCATTTGTGATGAAAAACAGCGCCAGAAGGATTTTCACCTCCCATATGATCGCAGGCGCATCCAGCGCCAGATCCCGCGCCACCCCGCTCAACCGCTCCGCATTGGAAATCGCCGCCAGCCCGCCACCAATAGCGATCAGGCAGGCCGAAGCGAGAAAGGATGTGCCCTCCCGCAGCGTTGCAAGCACGGTGGCATCAAAGATGCGGGGCTTGCGGGTGATCATATGGACCATCCATTCGCGCCGGTAGTCGGCGACAAGCACGGAGGTTGAAATCCGCTTTTTCGGCGGATTCTCGATCACATAGCCCAGAATGCCCCACGCCGAGAGCAGGTAGATCACGGCGAGGCCGTCGAGCACTGTGAAATATCGAAGCTGATCAAAGAGTTCCATGTGCGCAGCATTACGCAAGAGTATCGCCCTTGTCACATCTAAAAATTGGTTATAAAACCTGACCAATAGGAGAGGAGCCCGCCATGGATATGCCAGCCCCGAATTCGGGCATACAAGCCCGAAAGCCGGAGATTGCACGCCGTCTCCGTGATGTGCTTCCGCCGGATGCGGTGATTGAAGCACAAGAAGAATTAAAAGCCTATGAATGCGACGCGCTGACGGCCTACCGCTGTCCGCCGCTTCTGGCCGTTTTGCCGGAGACGACAGAGCAGGTCGCGCAGATTATGGCCATCTGTCATGACATCGGCGTGCCTGTGGTGCCGCGTGGCGCGGGGACTTCTCTGGCGGGCGGGGCCTTGCCAACGGAGGATGCGGTGATCCTCGGCGTGGCGCGGCTGCGTGATGTTCTGGAGATCAACACGGACGACCGTTATATCCGCGTGCAAACGGGCATGACCAACCTTGCCGTGAGTGCGGCTGTTGAGGATGAGGGCTTTTTCTATGCTCCCGATCCGTCCAGCCAGCTGGCCTGCGCGATTGCGGGCAATATCGCGATGAATTCCGGCGGCGCGCATTGTCTCAAATACGGGGTGACGACGAATAACCTTCTGGGTGTGACGATGGTCATGGCCGATGGGGACATTGTCGAGATCGGTGGCGCGGAAATGGAAGCCGTCGGACTTGATATTCTGGGGTTGATCTGCGGGTCCGAAGGGCAGTTGGGGATCGTGACAGAGGCGACCCTGCGCATTCTGCCGAAGCCCGAAGGGGCGCGGCCTGTGCTCTTGGGCTTTGACAGCAACGAAGTGGCAGGGGCCTGCGTGGCCGACATCATCCGTTCCGGCCTGATCCCTGTGGCAATCGAATTTATGGACCGCCCGATCATCCGTGCGACCGAAGAGTTTTCGGGCGCGGGCTATCCCGATTGCGAGGCGCTTTTGATTGTCGAGGTCGAAGGCTCCGCACAGGAAATCGACGACCAGCTTGCCCGCATTGTCGAAATTGCGAAACGGCATGATCCGGTTACGATCCGTGAAAGCGAAAGCGCGGAAGAAAGCGCCCGCATCTGGCTTGGCCGCAAATCGGCCTTTGGGGCGATGGGACAACGCGGTGACTATATCTGCCTCGATGGCACGATTCCGGTGGGCGAATTGCCTTCCGTGCTGACGCGTATCGCGGAACTGGGTGCGCAATACGGCCATATGGTTGGCAATGTGTTCCACGCGGGTGACGGAAATATGCACCCTTTGATTCTGTATAATGCCAATGAGCCGGGACAGCTGGAAAGTGCGGAACAGCTTGGTGCGGAGATTTTGAAACTCTGCGTCGATGCTGGCGGCTGTCTGACCGGAGAGCATGGTGTCGGGGTCGAGAAACGCGAGTTGATGACGCATCAGTTCGCCTCTGTTGATCTGGAGGCGCAGATGGATGTCAAAGATGTGTTTGATCCGGCATGGCTTCTGAACCCTGCGAAGGTCTTTCCGCTCGCGGTCAGCGCATCGCGGAGGGCCGTGGAATGAGTATTTCGGCAGCAAAGGAAACAGGCGCCCCGCAAAGCGAGGCGGAGCTGTGCGATGTGATCCGCGGGGGTGGGCCGTTTGTGATCGAAGGTGGTGGCACGAGGCGTATCGGGCTGGCGCAGGGAGATGCGCCCTCGATACGGGCGCTGACGGGGGTGAGCCTTTATGAGCCCGGCGCGCTGACGCTTGTGGTCAAAGCGGGCACGCGCATGTCGGAGATCGCGGCGCTGCTGGCGTCTGAAAACCAGCGGCTTGCGTTTGAAGCACCGGATATGCGCGGCTTGCTCGGGCGTGATGGTGAAAGCACCATCGGCGGTGTCGTGGCCACGAATGCCTCGGGGCCGCGACGTGTGGCGCTTGGTGCCTGTCGCGATTTTTGCCTCGGTGTGCGCTATGTCGACGGGCGCGGGCAGGTGGTGAAGAACGGCGGGCGGGTGATGAAGAACGTCACCGGTCTGGATCTGGTGAAGCTGATGGCGGGGAGCCACGGGACGCTGGGTGTGATCACCGAAGTGAGCCTCAAGGTGCAGCCTTTGCCGGAGACGGTGGTGACGTTGAAAGTGCCGCAATGTGAGGCTTTGGACGCGGTCGGGATCATGTCCGACATTCTGGGTCAGCCCTTTGATCTGACGGGGGCTGCGTGGTCGGGGTCAACTGTGTTCTTGCGTCTGGAAGGCATCGAGACCGCGCTCAAATACCGGATCGGCCGGATCAGGGCGCGTTTGGGTCGGGACGTGGAAGAGCTGTGGGGCGCAGCGCTCAGCGATCCGATCTGGCAGGCGATTCGCGATGTGGAGCGGTTTCATGATCGCGCGGGGGATGTGTGGCAACTGTCCGTGAGGCCGTCTGATGCGGTGGCGCTGGTGGAGGCAATCTGTCCCGAAGATGTGATCTATGATTGGGGCGGCAACCGGCTTTGGCTGTTGACTGCAGAGGGCACGGATGTGCGAACTAGGATGCACAAAGGTCATGCCGCGCTGGTCCGCGCCAGTGACGGGACCAAAGCGCGGCTCGGCGTGTTCCATCCGCAAAGCGCAGCGATTGAACGGGTCAGTGCGGGGCTTCGGCACAAATTCGACCCTGAAGGCAAATTCAACCGTGGGATGATGGGCTGATGGAGGTTATTGTGATTTTGTTCGTTATCCCCGTGGTTACGCTGGTCGGATTGGCGGTCTTGCCTGCGGGGCGACCTGCGCTTGTCGGGCACATCGCCGTGGCATCAGTCGCTGCATTGGCGGCGATAACTGTCCTGCCTTTGAGTGCGTCGAACGGTCCTGACGACTGGTTCCACGGGATTGAATTGGTGCCTATTTTTTCGGCCGGAATCAGCGTCGTGCTCGTTGGGATCGCTCAAGGGTGGCGGTGGCATCGTATTCGCAAGGGCAAGGAAACCTACTATCTTGCGGCTCTCTTACTGTGCCTGCTCCCCATTCTTGTAATCGCCGCGCAGATGTAAGGGCTTTCCATGCAAACAAATTTCACCGCCGAACAGCTCACCGATCCCGGAATCGAGCGCGCCAATGAAATTCTGCGGGCCTGCGTTCACTGCGGGTTCTGCACAGCGACCTGTCCGACCTATGCGGTGCTGGGCGACGAGTTGGACAGCCCCCGCGGGCGGATTTACCTCATCAAGGATATGCTGGAAAACGACCGGCCTGCTGACGAGAAAACCGTCAAACATCTGGACCGTTGCCTGTCCTGTCTGGCCTGTATGACCACTTGCCCGTCGGGCGTGCATTATATGCATCTGATCGACCATGCGCGGGTGCATGTGGAAAAGACCTACAAACGGCCCCTGACGGATCGGTTGCTGCGTTGGGTGCTGGCGAAGATCCTGCCTTATCCCTCGCGCTTCCGGATGGCTTTGCGCGGTGCGAAACTTGCGCGACCCTTCCGCCACTTGATGCCTGATCCGCGGCTCAAGGCCATGTTGGACATGGCCCCTAAACATATCCCGCCCGTTTCGCACAATGATGATGCACAGGTGTTTCCGGCACAGGGTGCGCGCCGGATGCGGGTGGCTCTGATGACGGGCTGCGCGCAAAAGGCGCTTGATACGGATATAAACGACGCAACCATCCGGTTGCTCAGGCGGGTGGGATGCGAGGTCGTGGTTGCTCGTGGCGCGGGGTGCTGCGGTGCGCTGACCCATCACATGGGCAAGGAGGCCGAAGCGCACGGGACTGCGGCAAAGAACATTCACGCATGGATGCGGGAAATCTCTGGCGAGGGGCTGGATGCGATTGTGATCAACACATCGGGCTGCGGCACGACCGTAAAGGATTACGGCCATATGTTCCGCAATACGGAATTTGCGGGAGAGGCGGCGCAGGTGGCTGCGCTGGCGAAGGACGTCTCCGAAGTGCTCATGCAGCTCGACCTGCCGGAGGGGCAACAGGACCTCAAAGTGGCCTATCACGCCGCCTGTTCGCTGCAACACGGTCAACAGATCAAGAGCCACCCGAAGACGTTGTTGAAGCGAGTCGGATTCGAGGTGGTCGAGCCGCGCGACAGTCATCTGTGCTGCGGTTCGGCGGGCACTTACAACCTGTTGCAGCCTGAATTGTCAAAAAAATTGAAAGAGCGGAAAATAAAATCGCTCTCGGCGAAGACCCCAGATGTGGTGGCTGCGGGCAATATCGGCTGCATGATGCAGATCGGATCGGGCATGGAGGTGCCGGTTGTGCATACGGTTGAGCTTCTCGATTGGGCAACAGGTGGCCCAAAACCGCCCAAATTGTTCTCGAATCGGTCATAATGGTGCCTTGAACGCCCTCTAGCGCTAAGGGGGAACCGGACTAGAGGGCTGTTATGAAGAAAATTCTGACCATCTTTTTCATCTTCCTGATGGCAGGTCAGGCGCATGCGGATAGCAAGCTCAAGACCTTCCGCACGGGTGATGACAGCAAGGGGTGGGAAGCCGTCGGGCGTCTCGATTTCGACGGGCGCAGTTTTTGCACAGGTGCTCTGATCACCGAAACACTGGTCCTCACGGCGGCGCATTGCATGTATGATATTGATGATCATACGCCGCACAGGCCGAAGGACATCACCTTCAAGGCCGGATGGCGCAATGGTCAGGCGCAGGCTTACCGTGCCGCCAAAGCAATTTATGTGCATCCGGGTTTCGCGCTCAATTCCGGTGACTTGCATGACCGTCTGGTGAACGACGTGGCGCTTGTCGAACTGGACCGCCCTGTGCGCAATAGCTCCGTGCGGCCGTTTTCGGTCTCCGCACGCCCTGAAAAGGGGCAGGCCGTGGGGGTCGTCTCTTATGCCCATGACCGCGCGGAAAGCCCATCCTTGCAAGAGCTCTGTCATGTGGTGGCCCGTCAGGGCGGGGTGCTTGTGACCTCTTGCGAAGTGGATTTCGGGTCATCCGGCGCGCCGATCTTTGACATGACCGGCGCAACGCCACGGATTGTCTCTGTCGTCTCGGCCAAAGCGAAATTCCGTGGCGATCGTGTATCTGTCGGCACTTCTTTGGATGGTGCCCTGTCCGACCTTTTGCAAATGGCATCGGCAGGGCGCAGCACGTTCAAAAAAGCCAGCACAGAGCCGCTTCCCGAGTTGACCCATACAGAATATGTGGTGGGAGTTTCTGGCCAGTAAGCGGCCCTCACCCTCTTGAAATCGCATGGTTTGATCCCCAGATTCCTGATGTCGGATGCCTGAATAGGGTCCGGCAACTCGCCTGTCCGATGATCGGAAGGCACCAAACTGGAATCGCTCAATGGAGGATACCCATGCGTAATTTTGATATGACACCGCTTTACCGTGCCACCGTCGGCTTCGACCAAATCGCCGACCTGATGGACCGTGTGCTGACCCAAGACGTCAGCCAGCCCAGCTACCCGCCCTACAATATCGAAAAGACCGCTGAGGACGCTTGGCGCATTTCACTTGCTGTGGCGGGGTTCTCGACCGAGGACATTGCCATCGAGCAGCGTGAAAATGCTCTGGTGATTTCCGCGCGTCGTGCCGAAAGCGAGGAAGACAAGGGCAAAACCTATCTCCATCGCGGCATCGCCACCCGCGCCTTCGAGCGCCGGTTCACATTGGCCGAACATGTGAAGGTCACGGGTGCAAGCCATGAGAACGGCATGTTGCACATCGACCTGAAACGCGAAGTGCCCGAAGCACTCAAACCGCGCCAGATCGCGATTGCCGGACCCAAAACGGTCGAGACAAAGGTGATCGAAAAAGACGCCGAGGCCGTCGAGGCCTGATCCGGCCCCGTTTCCTTCGTGGGATAAATACTTATACAAACGCCCGCCTTTTGGCGGGCGTTGCCGCTTTCGTTGTGTGAAAATGCGGTTTTGTGAAAGGAAATATCGCGAGAATGCCGGGTCTGCGTCATTTTCGTAAAGGGGGTTGTGCTTCACATCATATGTCAGCCGCATTGACATAAATGCTCAAAAGCGCGAGATCGGGGCGCTGAATGGAGAATATTATGAGTCTGTCCGAGAAACCGCTTGAGAAAACCACCGCACAGTTGACCGCGCTTTTTGCCGACAGGACACAGCGCATGAAGGCGTCTGAAATCCGCGAGCTTCTCAAACTTCTGGCTCAACCGGACATTATTTCCTTTGCCGGCGGCATCCCCGATCCGGCATATTTCCCGCGCGAAGCCTTTGCCGAAGCGATGAGCAAAGCGTTGAGCGAACAGGCGGCCTCTGTGGCGCTGCAATATTCCACCTCGGAAGGTTACACACCGCTGCGCGACTGGATTGTGGGCTACATGGCGCGCCACGGTGTGACTTGCACCCGTGACAACATCCTGATCACCGCAGGTTCACAGCAGGCGCTGGACTATCTCGGGAAAATCTTTCTGGACCAAGGCGATACCGCACTTGTGACCTGGCCGACCTACATGGGTGCTCTGGGGGCGTTCAATGCCTATGAGCCACGTTATGACCGGATCGACCCGCAAACCAACCGTCCGGTTGAGGATGTGTTGGCGGATGCCAAAGCCGCAGGTGGCGCGGTCAAATTTGCCTATCTCTCGACAGATTTTGCCAATCCGACAGGGGTCACCCTGACCGAGGAACAGCGGCGCACGGTTCTCGCGCGGGCGGACGCTTTGGGCTGTGCCGTGATCGAAGACGCGGCCTATCAGGAATTGCGCTATCGTGGTGAGGAGATCAAACCGATCCTTGCGCTGGAGATCAAGGAGAAGGGCGACATCGACGCTTGCCGCACGATTTATCTCGGCTCTTTCTCGAAAACGCTGGCACCGGGGTTGCGCGTCGGCTGGGCCGTCGCGGCGAAACCTGTGATCAGCCAGTTGGTTCTGACCAAACAGGCCGCCGACCTACAGACCGCGACCATCAACCAGATCGCGGTGAGCGAAGTGGCGCATGGGGTGTTTGACACACATGTTGCGAAGCTTCGCGAAGTTTACGGCGCACGGTTGAAGGCGATGCTGGCCGCACTGGAACGCCATATGCCGGAGGGGATCGCATGGACGAAACCCGATGGCGGGATGTTCGTCTGGGTGACCTTGCCGCGTGACATGGACGGGGCGGAGCTGCTCAAAGAGGCGCTCAAAGCCAATGTCGCCTTTGTGCCGGGCGGGGCTTTCTATGCGGACGGGTCGAACACCAACACGCTGCGGCTCAATTTCTCCATGTCGGCTGCGTCGAAAATCGAAGAGGGCATCGCGCGGCTGGGTCAGGTCATTCGGGACCAGATGTGACCCTTGCGGGATAACGGCCACGGCAGCGCGCCCCTGCAATCGCGTTCAGGTTCATGTGATTGAGGTGAACGCTGGAGAGGGTCGCGATGTGGTGGCGCGCAAATCGTTCGGACTAAAGAGGGGCTTCATGCCCCTCTTTCTATATGTGGTCTTGTGCAGGTCTCAGTCGGGTCAGTAGCCGAACCGGCCAAGTGCACGGTAGTCGATGGCCTCAAGCAGCGGCAAAAGCACTTCGCGCGGTCCGCCGGTTGCCTGCACCAGAATCCGGCCTTCAATCAGAGCGGAAAGATCCCCCTCGTTGTCGAGGAATTTCTCGCGCCCGACACGCACGGTCTTCATGCCCATATTGCCCGCATTCTGGATCATGCCGCCCATCATGGCGATCATTGGGCTGTCAACGAGAATGGTGAGGGTGATCTCTTCGCCTGCGTCATTGGAATAGCGTTTCGCCGTAACCGTGCCGCCACCCATCATGGCATAGCCGGCGGAGGCATCTGTGTCCTCCTCTGCGGTCCAGCCCTCTGGTGCTTCCGGCAAGAAATCCGCCAGCGCGCCGGTTTGCATCTCTTGTAGCAACTGTTTGGCGTAATCCAGTTCTTCAATCGCATAGGTGACATCGCCGTCTTCGTAGGCCGTCATTGCGCTTTGTAGCGTGTCAGTGATTTCGTCTGCCATTGCAGTTGAAGCGAGCAACACGGTGAGGCTGCCGCCGAGTAAGGTTTGTGTCAGTTTCATATGGATCCCCTCCGATGATGATAGGTTTATAAAATACCCTGAATTCTGTGCCGTCAGGGGGAGAAAAAAGGTTTGGCCACCAGATCGGCATGTTGCCGCGTATTGTGATCAGAGAAATTGGTATAAGCGCAATCAACAGGGTCGACCGGATGGGGTACCCTCACTGACCTTGACCCCGCGTCAAATCACCTCGCGCTTTTGCGGGCGGGCGGTTAAGATGCGACGAGCCGGACCGATCCGGCGCGGCAGATGGAGTGCCATGTTGGGCTTTTTACGATTTCTTGTTATCGGTTTGGTTCTCATGACGGTGCTGTACGGGCTTTTGACCGTCTATGTCCGCTCGCTGATTCGGGAACGTCTCGAAGAAGAGTGGGAAAAAGAGGGTTCCATTGGCGAGCGTGATGCCTATGTGGAGGAAGGGATCATAGACTACGAGCGTTCCTTCCGACCGAAACTCCTGCTTCTGGTCTATATCCTGCCGCTGATTGCGTTCTGTGCAATCTTTTACGTTACGAATTTCATGTGAGGCCACCCGATGCGCTACGTTAAATGGACCCTGATTGCCCTGATCGTGCTCTTTATCGGAGGGTTCTTTCACTACACCTTGCCACAGCATGACATCGTGCGGATCGTGAACACCTATGAAGAACGTCAGGATATTGACGGTTGGACCACGTTGTTCTGGCAAGAGGCGGGCAATGGCACCGTCAATCAGCAAAGCCGCGATGTGCAATTCATTCAGGCCGTGCGTCCCAATGGCAAAAGCATTGTCTTCCGCAATGAGGACACGGGCTGGGGCTGGCCGCCGTATTTCAAATTCGACACGGCCAATCTCTATACCGAGGCCAATGATGCGATCTCGACCAAGGACAATCCCGAATGGGTCTCTGTGACCCACTATGGCTGGCGGTCGGAAATCCTGTCAATTTTCCCCAATGCTATCGCGATCAAGCCGGTGTCGGGGCCGGATGCGCGGATTATACCTTGGGTCAACATCATCATCCTGACGCTGCTCGCGGTTCTGATCCTGACGCTTTATCGCATGTGGCAGCAATTCCGCGAACGCACCATCGAGCCGCTGGTCGAGGATGTCGAAGACGTCTTGGAGCTTGCCGACGAGAAAAAAGACAGCGCCGTGGACAAGGTCAAACGCTGGTTCAAACGATAAGGCCGCGCAGGTCGCGCACAGGTCACACAGGTATGAGACAGAAAGGCCGCAGAGTGTTGCTCCGCGGCCTTTGTCTTATTCTCCGTAAGGCACCCAGATCGTCTTGACCTCGGTCGCCTGTGCCAGCCAGTCTCGCGCAGGGTATTCACGGGTTTGACCGTTGTTCACCCATGTGCGCTTCAGGTTTCCGGCGCTTTCGCGTTCAATCACGCCGGAGATTTCGGCGGAGGAAAAGCTCCACACCGCATCCACATCAAGATGTCCGGCCATGGTCTTGGCCAAGTCCCCGTGCGGGCCGGTCAGGATATTGACCACGCCTGCGGGCACATCCGATGTGTCGAGCACCTGATAGAAATCGGTCGCGGCCAGCGGGTAGGCTTCGGAAGCCACCGCAACCACGCGGTTGCCCATAGCGATGGCGGGCGCGATCACGTCGATCAGCCCGCCCAGAGGCCGGTCGTCACAAAACGCCCCGATCACGCCCACGGCTTCGTTCATGGCCAGAGCAACGCCACGCATCGGCACGGGTTTTGCCGCCCCGTCGAGCTTGTCGCACCATGCGGCATAGGTGAAGAGCGTATCAATCGCCCCTGTCACTTCGGCTTGTGCCTTGGCCTCTGTGGAGCCTGTCATGTCCCGAATGCGCGCGGCAAATTCATCGGCGCGGGCAGAGAGGTTCTCCCCCACGAAATACAGAACTTGCGCGCGGTTGTGCGCGGTGGCCTTTGTCCAGCCGCCTGCCTTCTGCGCAGCTTCGACAGCGTTGCGGATGTCTTTGCGCGAGGCAATCGAACTGTGGCCCAGCAGCTTGCCCTTGGGGGAATAGACCGCCTGCGAATAGCCGCTGTCCGGTCGTGCCTGCTTGCCGCCGATGTAGAGTTTCGCCGTGCGGTCTAGCCCCAGGACCTCGATGTCGTCAGGCTTCACATGCGCCTTTGCGGGCTTCACAGATGTGGCTTTGCCCTTGGGCTTTGTGTAAGCCATGAGACCTTCCCAGCCACCTTCGCGCCCGAAGCCGCTTTCGCGCACCCCGCCAAAACCCGCCGCCGCGTCGAACATGTTCGAGCCGTTGACCCAGACAACACCGGCCACCAGTTTCGGCGCGATGTCGAGCGCCAGATTGACATTCTCGGTCCAGACCGAAGCCGCCAGCCCGTAGCGCGTATTGTTCGCCACCTGCACCGCCTCCGCAGGGGTGCGGAAGGTGGTGGAGACCAGCACGGGGCCGAAGATTTCTTCCTGCATCAGCAAGGAGGACGGCGCCAGATCGGAGATCAGCGTGGGCGGGTAATAACAGCCCTCCGGCGCTTTCACCGGCTGATGCACCGTGCCTTCGGGGCCTCCCTTGGTCACAAGGCTTTGGATGCGGTCCAGTTGCACGGGGTCGACAATCGCACCCACATCAATGCATTTGTCCAGAGGGTTGCCGATGCGCAGCTTGGACATGCGCGCCACGAGGCGTTTGTGGAAATCCTCCGCAATGCCTTCCTGAACCAAAAGCCGTGATCCGGCGCAACAAACCTGACCTTGGTTGAAGAAAATCGCATCCACCAGCCCCTCGATGGCGCTGTCGATGTCGGCATCTTCGAACACGATGTAAGGCGATTTGCCGCCCAGTTCCAAGGTGAGCGACTTGCCCGATCCTGCGGTCGCCTCGCGAATGCGCCGTCCCACAGCGGTGGAGCCGGTAAAGGCGATCTTGTCCACGTCGGCATGGGTCACGATCATCTCGCCCACCGCCCCGTCGCCCGTCACGATGTTGACGACACCTTTCGGCACGCCGGCCTCCTGACAAATCTGCGCAAACAAAAGCGCGGTGAGAGAGGTGTATTCCGCAGGTTTCAACACCACGGTGTTGCCCATAGCAATGGCAGGGGCCACCTTCCATGACAGCATCAAAAGCGGGAAGTTCCACGGGATGATCTGTCCGCAGACGCCAAGCGCCTCGCGGTCGGGCAGTTCCGCATCCATAAGTTGCGCCATGCCTGCGTGGTAATAGAAATGCCGCGCCACAAGCGCCACGTCGATGTCACGGCTCTCGCGGATCGGCTTGCCATTGTCGAGTGTTTCCAGAACGGCAAAAAGACGCGCGTGTTTTTGCACCAGACGCGCAAGCGCATAGAGCACGCGGGCGCGGGCCTTGCTGTCCTTGGCCCATTTGCCCTGTGCCTTGCGCGCCGCGACCACAGCCGCCTCCACATCCGCTTCATTCGCCTGCGTCAGATGCGCCAGAACCTCGCCCGTGGCCGGATTCCTCGCCTCGAACACTTCGCCCGGCTCTGTCATCTTCCCGCCAATGAAATGGCCGAACCGGTCGCCATTATCCATTAACCAACGCAGCGCCTCTGTTGCGCTTTCGGGGGCATCTCCGTAATCCATGGTCTCGAAAATCTCTTTCACGCTCATTGCGCTGCTCCCGTATCGGCTGTTGCGGGTTTTCTGATGGCAAAAATACTCATATGTCACCCGATCGCATGGCGCCATGAGGCCGAATACTGTCCGGTGACGTGATGCTCCAACTGCCGTTCAATGTCGCCCAAGAGCGACGACGCGCCAAAGCGGAACAGATGGGGCGAGAGCCAGTGGTTGCCCAGTTCTTCTTTGATGAGGGACAGATAGACCAGAGCATCCTTGGCCTTGGAAATTCCGCCTGCCGGCTTGTAGCCGACACGGTAGCCGGTGCGGGCGTAGTAGTCGCGGATTGCGCGGATCATGACCAGAGAAACGGGCAGGGTGGCGTTCACGCTTTCCTTGCCGGTGGAGGTCTTGATGAAATCCGCGCCTGCCATCATGCAGACCTGACTTGCTTTGGCGACATTGCGCAGCGATCCGAGTTCACCCGTGGCCAGAATGGCCTTCACATGGGCCTCGCCACAGGTGGCACGGAATTCGCGCATCTCGTCGTAGAGCGCCTGCCAGTTGCCGGTGAGGACATGGCGCCGCGAGATCACGATATCGATTTCTTTCGCGCCTGCCCTGACGCTCTCCTCGATCTCTTTGACACGCAGGTGATAGGGCGAAAGCCCTGCTGGAAAGCCTGTCGAAACGGCGGCCACGGGAATGCCTGTGCCGTCGAGCGCCTCCACGGCGGTCTCCACCATATCGTGATAGACGCAGACCGCGCCGGTGGTGATCGGCCCCATGTCCAAGGCCTCCAGCAGATCGGCGCGCACCGGATGGGCGGCTTTGGCGCAAAGCCTGCGCACGCGGCCCGCGGTGTCATCGCCTGCCAGCGTGGTCAGGTCGATCATGGTGATGGCCTTCAACAGCCACGCCGCCTGATGGTCCTTTTTCACAGACCGCCGTCCGGGCAGGGTGGCACAGCGGCGTTCGACGGCTGAGGTATTCACCCGCTGGCCCTGAATGATGTCGAGATCAAGCGCCATCCCCGGATTGCGCGGCTCGTGGACTTGCGGCAGATGGGGTGTTGTGCTGCGTGCATCTGTGGCAGCGGCAGATATATCGGTCGTGCTCATCGAAAGCTCCGTTTTCACTTCCCTGCAAGCTGGCACGGACGGAAGGATTTGGCAATCATTGACCAGATGGTCAAACGGGTTGAACCACGCCTTTTTGATGTTTCACACGATATTGTCGCGGCGTCATGCCAAAGCGGGCGCGAAACAGGCGGTGAAAGTGACTCATATTGTGGATGCCGATCTCGTCTGCGATTTCGGCCAGCGTGTCCGGTGTGCCCTTGAGTTGACGTGCGGCATAGTCCATCCGCAGCGCATTGATGTATTCCGAAGGGGTCTGGTCAAGGCGGGCCTGCATGGTGCGCGCGACATGGGCATGGGCCTTGCCGCATAGCGCGACCAAGCCCGCAGCGCCTTCGCGAAACACGTCGGGGTCTTCGGCACGCAAAAGCGCAGCACTAAGCCAGTCCGGCAGGGCTTTGCTCTCCTCACGGGCTTCAAGTGCCAGTTCCGCGACCAGCGGCAGCAGGAATGCCTCCAGATAGAGCGCAGTCCGCGGCGCGGCTTCAAGGGCTTTGGCGCTTGTGGACAGGCGGGACAGATGGCGGATGTCACGATGCACGCGCACTGGGGGCGTTTTAGGGCCGGAAAAGTAGTGCGCCGCTTCGGAGAAGCGCCCGACAAGGTCCTTGATGCGCTTGCGTCGCAGGATGATGTTTATGATATGGCTTTCGTCTTCGATGCCCTGAAGCGCATGCGGAACTCCGGGGGATAGAAAGACCAGATCGCCCTCGGACAGGGCCATTGGTCCGGCCTCGGTGATGAGACGCGCACGTCCGTTGTGCAGCCAGAACAGTTCGTAATAATCCTGATCGTGCAGCGTTTTGGGACGCTTGCGTGTCAGAACCGTGCGGGAGAAATGGAACTGTTCTCCCTTGGCCAAAATATCGGATTGCCGCAACTCGGTGATACCCATGACTGGGATTTAACATATATCCACGCCGGAGCCGTGACATTTTCTGCGGGCGTCTTGAAAGAAACCGCCGGAAATATCCGGAATTGCCACATTTGCGCGCATTTGAAGCGGCAAGTCACGGGTGACAGGGTCGGGCAAACCGGATAGATGCAGCGCAAAGACTGCCAGTTTGAGGAATCGTCCATGTCCAGCCAGAGCTTTGATCGCGATATCAAGATCGCCCCGTCCATCCTTGCCGCCGATTTTGCGAATTTCGGTCAGGAAATCGAAGCGGTCGAGGCGCAGGGGGCCGACTGGATTCACGTCGATGTCATGGACGGGCATTTCGTGCCGAACCTGACCTTTGGACCGGCCATGTGCAAGGCGATCCGCCCGCATATCAAGACGGTGATGGATGTGCATCTGATGATCTCTCCGGTCGATCCCTATATCGAGGCTTTCGCCGAGGCCGGTGCCGACATCATCACCGCCCATGTCGAGGCTGGTCCACATATTCACCGCACGGTTCAGGCGATCCGCGCCAACGGAGCCAAGGCCGGTGTCGCGCTCAATCCCGGCACACCTGCCGAGAGCGTGGATTATCTGCTCGATATGGTCGATCTGATCTGTGTGATGACCGTGAACCCCGGCTTTGGCGGGCAGAAGTTCATCCACTCCCAGATCGAGAAGGTCAAACAGCTGCGCGAGATGATCGGTGATCGTCCGATCCATATCGAGATCGACGGCGGTGTGGACCCGACAACCGCACCTCTGGTCGCAGCCGCCGGTGCCGATGCGCTGGTGGCCGGTTCCGCTGTGTTCAAAGGTGGTTCGGTGACAAATCCGCCCCCCTATGGCGACAACATCCGCACCATTCGCGCCGCCGCCGAAGCCGCGCGCTAACAGCTTTCGCAAACCGTTTAGGGGCTTTGTCCGGCGCTGAGACGCCGCCTTTTGGTGTGGGCCGGAGGCAGATTATTCGCTCTGCGCAGAAAGTCTCTGGGCGATTTGGGATATCTTGGTCTAAGATGTGTTTCACCGAAAGGGAGGAAAACATCATGTGTCAGGTATTTGCCGGGCAGGACCCGGCGCGATATGCGTCGCGCACCCGCCGTCTGCGCCTGAACGGGCAGAGCACCAGCATCCGTCTGGAGAACGCGTTTTGGGATATTCTTGACCAGATCGCCGAGGCGGATAACGTCTCGACACCGGCTTTCATCTCGAAACTGCATTCCGAAGTGCTGGAGACGCGCGGCGAACCGGTGAATTTTACGTCCCTGTTGCGAACGGCATGTCTCATCTTTGTCGCGCAGTCGGAGGGGACGGATCATAGAGACCAGAGTGTGGGGCTGGCGGCGGAATAGGCGCCAGCGTGAAAATTTGCTGTGTAGTAAGCCCCTACTACCTATGGGGAGGCAGAACGGACCATCCTGAATTGGTAAGAAAATAGAACCGCTTCAGGAGGCCCAATTGGCCAAAACCATCCATAGCATGATCCGCGTCCTCGATGAGGAGCGTTCGGTTGATTTCTATCGCCGTGCCTTCGGCCTTGAGGTCGCGGCAAGGCTCGATTTTTCCGATTTCACGCTTGTTTATCTGAGCAATTCGGAAAGCGAGTTCGAGTTGGAGCTGACCGTCAACAAAGGGCAGACCGAGCCCTATGATCTCGGCAACGGCTACGGCCATCTGGCCGTGTCGGTCGAGAATCTCGCTGAAGAACACGCGCGTCTGGAGGCCGAAGGTTTCGCGCCGCGCAAGCTGGTTGAATTCGCCCCCGATGGCGAGCTCGTCGGCCGTTTTTTCTTTGTTGCCGATCCGGACGGATACCAGATCGAAGTTCTGGAGCGTTCCGGACGTTTTAAATGACATAGACGGTGCCCGCGCGAGCGGGCGCTGTTTCACTTGGTATAGGGAGGAGACCAATGACCAAGCCAGCAATGCGGGGATTAACCCGCCGCGAGCTTCTGTCGCGCGCCAGCGCCACGGGGGCGTCATTCCTGATCGGCTCAGGATTCATTGCCGCATCAGACGCCGCATGGGCGTCGGAAACCACACATCTGGACCCTAAGGTCTTTGCGACGCTCGTCCAGATGGCACGCGATATCTATCCCCACGACCGGATCCCTGACGAGAACTATGTCATCGCCGTGAAGGGCTATGACAGTGCCGAAAATGCCGAGGCGATTACCGCGGGCATCAACGCACTGGATGCGGCGGCACAAGGCAAGGGCTTTGCCTCCTATCTCGACACGGGTTGGGAAAAGGATCGGGTCGAAATCCTGCGCGGTATGGAAGAGAGCGTTTTCTTCCAGCGTATCCGCGGGGGGCTTGTGACCGGTCTTTACAACCAGAAAACGGTTTGGCCGATCTTTGGCTACGAAGGCGAAAGCTTTTCCAAAGGCGGCTACATCGACCGCGGTTTCAACGATATCAACTGGCTGTAAGGCCATAGGGGAGGAGAGAGACTATGGCTGCACCTTTTGACATGAACGACGACAGCGTGGTCGTCATTATCGGAACGGGCGCCGGTGGTGGTGTGCTGGCGAATGAACTGGCCCAGAAGGGCATCAGCGTCGTCGCACTGGAAGCTGGCGGGCGCTATATGCCGGAAGATTACATCAATGATGAATGGGAGAGCTTCGGCCAGTTGGCATGGACCGACCCGCGCACCACATCGGGCGACTGGCGCGTGGCGGATGATTTCAGCGGTTTGCCCGCATGGATTGTCAAAGCTGTCGGGGGCACGACAACACACTGGGCGGGCGCTTCGCTGCGGTTTCAGGAGCATGAGTGGAAGCCCGCGACGAATTACGGAGAGGTTCAGGGGGCGAACCTTCTGGACTGGCCGATTGACGGGGCGGAGATGGCGCCGTGGTATGACAAGGCCGAGAAGAAGCTGGGCGTGACACGCACCAACGGCTGGCCGGGTCTGCCGGGCAACAACAACTACAAGGTTCTGGAAGCCGGCGCCAAGGCGCTTGGCTATGAAGAGGTTCACACCGGACGCATGGCGATCATGTCGCATGAGGATGGCGACCGGATCATGTGCCAACAAACCGGCTTTTGCTTTCAGGGCTGTAAATGGGGCGCGAAGTGGTCGTCGGCCTATACTGACATTCCGGAAGGCGAAGCGACCGGCAACCTTGAGGTGCGCGATCATGCCCATGTGGCGCGTATCCTGCACGATGACGCAGGCAAGGTCACCGGCGTTGAATATTACGATGCGGATGGCGTTTTGCAGCTTCAGAAGGCTCGCGTGGTCTGCGTGGCAGGCAATTCGATTGAAAGCCCGCGTCTTCTGCTGAATTCGGCCTCAAGCATGTTCCCTGACGGGCTTGCAAACTCCTCGGGTCAGGTCGGGCGCAACTATATGCGCCATTTGACAGGCTCGGTCTATGGTGTGTTCGACAAACCTGTGCGGATGTGGCGTGGCACAACGATGGCGGGGATCGTTCAGGACGAGGCGCGCCATGACCCCGAGCGCGGTTTTGTCGGCGGCTATGAGCTGGAGACCCTGAGCCTTGGTCTGCCGTTTATGGCGGCCTTCCTTGATCCGGGCGGCTGGGGGCGCGAGTTTACCACGGCGCTGGACAGCTACGAGAACATGGCCGGCATGTGGATCGTGGGCGAGGACATGCCGCAGGAGACCAACCGAATCACATTGAACCACGACGTGACCGACCAGTTCGGCCTGCCGGTGGCCAATGTGCATTACGACAATCACCCGAATGACATCGCCATGCGCGACCATGCCTATAAACAGGGGATGGCGATCTATGATGCGGTTGGCGCAACGCGGGTTTTGCCGACGCCGCCTTATCCGTCCACGCATAATCTTGGCACCAACCGGATGTCCGAGAACCCGCGTGACGGCGTGGTCAACAAGCACGGTCAGACCCACGATATTGCCAACCTGTTCATCTCGGACGGGTCGCAATTCACCTCGGGCGCGGCGGAAAACCCGACGCTGACCATCGTGGCTCTGGCGATCCGTCAGGCGGATTTTCTGGCGTCCGAAATGTCAAAGGGCAATCTCTGATCCTTTGATTTGATCCTGCTGGACCTGAAACGCGCGCCGGTAAAACGGTGCGCGTTTTATGTGCTGAAGACGCACCGCTTGCCCGTTGAGCCGTCGCTTGCCGGTTCGGACATCCGGATGTGTGCGTAGTATTTAGGCAGATGCGACAAAACTTTGCCGTTATATCAAGGGCTTTCGCCGCATTGCAGCGGAGTCGGGTTGAAACTTGGGCCTGACCTGTTACCTTTTCGTCAGGGCCCACGCGACGGACCCGTTCGGTCTGGCTCCGTGTAGAGCCACATATGCATGACCGACCCGCATGGCGCTGACACGAGTTGTATGTCTTTAGCCCCTTGTCGCGCGGCCTCGAAACACGAGGCGGGTGGGGCGCGCGGAACCTGAAGAGAACATATCTGAGAAAGAGCACCCAAAAGGAGCTCCCCATCAAGGATTCTATATCCCACACCCCGTCGCAGCCCTATGCCCGCGTCGCCGTTCTTGGCGCCGGAAGCTGGGGGACTGCACTCGCTTCCGTTCTTGCGCGCAATGGTCGGGAGGTGTGCCTCTGGGCGCGTCGTCCTGATCTGGCGAAACGGATCAATGAAACCCGACAGAATGCGGACTATCTGTCAGAGGTCGATCTTCCAAACGGTCTGACAGCCACGGCTGATCTGTCGGAGGCGCTTGATGGCGCAGAGGCCGTTTTGATGGTGACCCCGTCATCGACGCTGCGCCCGATGTGTCAGGCGATTGCCCCGCATATCCCGAAAGGCATCCCGATTGCGCTGGCCTGCAAAGGGGTCGAGCGACGCACGGGCTATCTTTTGTCCGAAGTCGTTGGCGAAGAGCTTCCCGGACATCTGGTCGGGGCGGTTTCCGGTCCGACATTTGCACGAGAAACCGCGCTGGATCACCCGACCGCAGCGACCGTTGCCTTTCCCTTTTCCTATGCTGACCGTCTTAATCCGGCGAAAAGTCCGGCGGCGCGGCTGGCCATGTCGCTTTCGGGCGGCGGGTTCCGGCCCTATGTCTCGGACGATCTGGTGGGCGTCGAAGTTGGTGGCGCGGTCAAGAATGTCATCGCTATCGCCTGTGGCATGATGTCGGGTGCGGGCTTTGCCGAGAACACCCGCGCGGCGCTGATCACGCGCGGCACCGACGAGATGAAGCAGCTTGCACAAGCCTTGGGCGGTTCGCGCGAAACCGTGACGGGTCTTTCGGGGGCGGGGGATTTGACGCTGACCTGTAGCTCGATCACCTCGCGCAATATGTTTCTGGGCTATCAACTCGGCCAAGGCATCCCGCGCCCCTCCTGTTTCGAGGGCAGGCCTGTGGTCGTTGAGGGCGAGGTCAATGCGGTCTCCGTTACCGATCTGGCGCATCGCATCCATGTGCCCATGCCGATTTGTGAAACGGTGAATGCGGTGCTGCACAAGGGGGCCGATCTGCAAGAGGCCTTTTCCGCGCTCTGGGCCCGCCCGATTGAGGCGGAACCCAATGCGCTTGATCTGGCGCTCACCCATCCCATCCCTGACATGCCTCTGCAATTCGGAGCTGACTGACCTATGACTGTTCATACCACACCGCGTCCGGCCATTGCCGCGCGCCGCTTTACCCTTGCGACCGATCTGGACGGAACGTTTCTTGGCGGCTCTCAAGAGGCGCGCAGGGTGCTTTACGACTGGATCGAAGCCAATCGCGACACTGTCGGGCTTATCTTTGTGACCGGACGCGATCCGGAATTCATCATGGAGATGTGTCGCGAAGGGGGGCTGCCTTGGCCCGAATATGTCGTCGGCGATGTGGGCACCACGATTGCCCATGTCCGCGACGATGGCCATGTGGAGCCGATCCCTGCGCTTGAGGCGGATATTGCTGCCTGCTGGAATGATCGCGGCGATACTGTCCGCGCTACGCTGGACGGCGTTTCCGGGCTGACGCTCCAACCCACTGCCTTTCGCTACCGCGTGAGCTACGACCTGAGACCTGAGACCTATGACGCCGCCGCCGAGCGTCTGGTCGAAGATCTCGGGCTGGACTGGCTCATTTCCGACAACCGCTATTTTGACGTGCTGCCCAAGGGGATCTCCAAAGGCCCGTCGATCAAGCGGCTCATTTCCCATCTGGGCATTCCCGAGGCCCGCGTGTTGTGCGCGGGTGATACGATGAACGATCTTTCGATGCTGGTCTCCGGCCTCAACGCGGTCGCCGTCGGCAATTCGGAAACCGCCCTTACACAGCGTGTGCATGGCCACGAGAGCGTTTACAACGCCCGCGGTGCCGGTGCCTCCGGCATCCTTGAAGCCATCCATGCGCTTGACCTTCATGACGCCCCGAAAGGAGTCTGATATGTCGTCCAATCTTGTGATCGTCTACCACCGCCAGCCTTACGAAGAGGTCGAGGTGGATGGCAAAATCGAATATCGCGAAAACAAAAGCCCGAACGGAATTGTGCCCACGCTCAAGAGCTTCTTTGGCCGTGTCGATAAGGGCGCGTGGATCGCATGGAAACATGCCGATGATCCGGCCAACCCCGACTTCGAACAGGTCATCGAGATTGATGACCACTACGGCAAATATACCGTCTCGCGCCTGCCTTTGACGCCGGAACAGGTGACGAGTTTCTACCACGTCTCGTCGAAAGAGGCGTTCTGGCCGATCCTGCACGGGTTCAAGGAGCGCTACAATTACGACCCTGTCGACTGGCCGACCTTCCGCGAGGTGAACTGGGCCTTTGCCGAGGCCGCCGCCGCAGAAGCCGCCGAGGGGGCTGTGGTCTGGATACATGACTATAACCTGTGGCTGGTGCCGGGCTATCTGCGCACCTTGCGGCCCGATGTGAAGATCAGCTTTTTCCACCACACGCCGTTTCCGAGCGCGGATATTTTCAACGTGCTGCCTTGGCGTAAGGAAATTCTGGAAAGCCTTCTGGCCTGCGATGTCGTGGGGTTCCACATCCCGCGCTATGTGAACAATTTCGTCTCTGCGGCACGCTCGCTGTTGGAGGTCGAGACACTCAAACGCGAGAAGGTCAAACCTGAACTGGCGTCGGAGTCTTCGGCCCTGTCGGAACAATCCGTGGTCACGGAGGTCGGGTTCGAAGATCGCGTGGTCCGGCTTCAGGCCAGCCCCGTTGGTGTAGATGTGGACTATATCGAGACCGTGGCAGAAAGCGATAGAACCGCCGCGAAGGTCAAGGAAATCGAGGAGGAGATTGGCGGCGCCCAGTTGATCCTCTCTGTCGGGCGCACGGATTACACGAAAGGCGGGATCGAACAGCTTGAGAGCTATGAACGCCTGCTGGAAACCCGTCCGGACCTGCGCGGCAAGGTGCGGTTGATGCATGTCTCTGTGGCGGCCAACTCTGGCATGACCGCCTATGAGGAAATCCAGCGCGACCTTGAACATCTCGCAGGCAAGATCAACGGGCGCTACGGTTCGTTTGAATGGCAACCCATCGCATTGATTTCCCGCCCTGTGCCGTTCGAGGATCTCGTGGCCTATTACCGTGCTGCGGATGTGGCGTGGATCACGCCTCTGGCCGACGGGATGAACCTTGTGTGCAAGGAATACTGTGCCGCGCGCACCGATGAGGACGGGGTTCTGGTCCTTTCCGAATTTGCAGGGGCTGCAGTGGAAGTGGCCGCCGCCGTGCCGACAAATCCCTTCTCGCACAAGTCGATGGACGGGGCGATCCAGTTCGCGCTTGATCTGCCGAAAGAGGAGCGCCGCGGGCGGATGATCTCCAACCGCAAAATGGTTAAGCTGCAAGACATTCGCTATTGGGCCGAAGACCAGATGCAGGCTTTCGGCACGGGAGACATCCCTGTGGAACTGACGCCAGAGATGGCTTCAGCTTAAAGCACAAAGACGGTTTCGGGCAGGCGCAGGATCAGGTTCGGGTCGGGAGAAATCTCGGCCCAGACCGGCCAGAGACTGTCATGCCCGACGCCGAAGAAATTGCCGCCGGTTTGCGCCAGCAGGCTGGTGATGATCTGGAAATGCAGATGCGGAGCCCAACCGCCGTTTTCATGCCAGTCGCCCAGAGGTGCAATGTTCTGACCCGCGTCAACGGATGCACCTTCTGCGACAAGGGGCTGGCCTAGATGGCCATAGAGTGTCCAGAACGGTGTGCCGTCTTCGGTTTTATGTTCCAAAATCACCGTATGGCCGTAATCCAGCGGATCGGCATTGTAAGCCACCCGATGCACGCGGCCTGACAGGGGCGCGGTGACGGGCGTGCCTGCGGGGGCGAAAATGTCGATGCCGAGATGGCGAGCGCGTGGCTCCGGCCCGGAGGCATCGCGATACTGGTCGGCCTGATACACACGTCGCTTTTCGCCATAAAGACCATAGCCATAGAGCATGTCCTCGCCTGAGCGCAGTGCTGCAAACCACGGATCAAAAGCGCGGTCTGAAAAAGCGGGCATGCCCGCACGGTCGGAGGGCAGGGCGGTGGCGGGCGTGTCTTGCGGGTCCGGCGTCATGACAGGGGCCACATCGGTCCGGCGTAGGTGCGACTGGATTGTGGCCGCCGTCGGGACGGGGGCATGGCCTGCGGCGTGGCGGATCACGGCGGTCAGGAAGCCTGCGTCCAACTGGTTGAGCCGTGCGGCGAGGGCTGTGCTTGCCTTGGCACGGATCATGGGGAACAGCGCATCTGCCTCGCCATCCGAGAGCGTGCCCTCTGTCACACCCGCCAGTATGGCGTGGTGTAGATCGTCGGCCGCGTCCAGTCCGGTGGCGAGGCTGCGGGCAAGTTCTGTCATCTGGTCTGGTGTCATGGGGGAACTCTGGTCGAAACTCTGGCGGGTGCCAATGGGACACCAGTCATAAACGGCATCGACAGAAAGAAAAAGGCCCTCGCGGGGAGGGCCTTTGATGACGTTATTTCATTGAGCCGGTGTCGATAAACCGTTGGTGCCAACTCAAGGCCTCGCGCAGATCGTGCGGGGCGTGGCCACCGAAAGAGCTTTTCTTGGCGCGTTCGTAGTAATCGCGCAGCATGTCGCGATACGCGGGATGGGCGCATTTTTCGATGATCTGTTCGGCCTTTTTCTTCGGGTCCAGCCCGCGCAGATCGGCAAGGCCCTGTTCGGTGACAATGACCTGAACGTCCTGATTGATGTGGTCCACATGGCTTGCCATCGGAACAATCGCGGAGATCGCGCCACCTTTGGCGGTCGACGGGGTCATGAAGATCGACACAGAGGCATTGCGGGCAAAGTCGCCGGAGCCGCCGATGCCGTTCATGATGCGCGAGCCCATGACGTGGGTAGAGTTCACATTGCCGTAGATATCCGCTTCGATCAGCCCGTTCATCGCCACACAGCCCAGACGGCGCACCAGTTCGGGGTGGTTAGAGATTTCTTGCGGGCGCAGGATCAGCTTGTCACGGTAGCGATGCGCTTCGGCGTTGAATTTCTCGGCCGCTTCCGGCGAGAGCGAGAAGGCCGTGGCGGACGCCATGCGCAGCTTGCCCGCATCCAGCATGTCGAGCATGCCGTCCTGAATGACTTCTGTGAAAGCGGTCATGTTTTCAAACGGGCTGTCCAGCAGCCCCGCAAGCACGGCGTTGGTCACATTGCCCACACCGGATTGCAGAGGCAGAAGCTCCTTCGGTATCCGCCCCATTTTCAACTCATGGGACAGGAATTCGAGCAGGTGTCCCGCAATGTCGAGCGCGGTCTTGTCCGGTTTGGCGAACGGCGCGTTGCGGTCCGGTGTCTCGGTCTCGACAATGGCGACAATCTTGGACGGGTCCACTTTGAAATGCGGTTGGCCGATGCGGTCGTCCGGCTTGTCGAGCGGGATCGCCACACGGTTCGGCGGCAGGGCCGTGCCGTAGTAGATGTCGTGCATCCCGTTGAGATGTTCGCTTTGCCATGAGTTCAGTTCGAGGATGATCTTGTCCGCACATTCCAGCCAGGTCTTGTTGTTGCCAACAGAGGAGGAGGGGATCAGATCGCCGTCGGGCGTGATGCCGGAGATTTCGATCACGGCGGTGTCGAGCTTGCCCAGAAACCCTTGCCACGCCATCGGCGCGACCTGGCTTAGGTGCATGTCGAAATAGTTCATCTCGCCTGTGTTGATCTTTTCGCGGGCAATGGGATCGGAGTTGTAGGGCAGGCGGAAGTCGATGCCGTTGGCCTTTGCCAAAGCACCGTCAAGCTCGGGGCCGGTCGATGCGCCGGACCAGATCTTGATGCGAAAATCTTCGCCTTTGGCGTGGCGGTCTTCGATCAGCGCGGCCAATGCCAGCGGCACGGCTTTCGGATAGCCCGAACCGGTAAAGCCGCTCATGCCGACAGTCGCCCCGTTATGGACAAGGGCTGCGGCATCTTCGGCGGACATGATTTTGGATTGCAGGAAGGCGGGAACAGGACGGCGTGCAATGGTCACGAGGGAACTCTCCGGCTAGAAAATTTGCGTGGGCGCAATTCGGGAAGAGATGTCGCAATGTTGTTCGACCGTTTCCTCCCAAACGCCCGTTGCTTGCATCTATGCCCGATCCGGTGGGGGCTTCCAGCCTTAATTCCATGCTACGCGACAAGGGCAACCCCGATATGCATTTTTCGCACAGATTTTTGAATCAATCTTTGCAATTGCGAATTTTGTGGAAAACTTTGCAAAGCGGTTTCGCTTGCAAACTGGCCCGCGGGGGAAGCGGACCAGTTGGATGCCGGATTTCCGGCGGGTTGTCAGGCGGTCAGGCCGCGGTCAATCCGCAGGAATTGTTTGACGCGCGAGGCGTCTTTGGGGCCTTTGCGGGCGCGGTCCATCTGGGTCCAGACCCGAGAGCGTCCAGCGGCGCGTTCTTGGGCGATGTAATGGACCAAACGGCTGGAACCGGCATTGCGGTGGGATGTGTCAGCGATATGACGTGTCATAAGCTTTCCTCCTTTTCACATGAGTCACGGCTGTTTGAACAGCGGTCAAGGCCACTGCCGCGCACCCGTGGCGAAAGACTTCAGGCTTTGCAGTATAACAGATTCTCCCGAATTTTTATGGGCCCAGATCAAATTCGGTGCAATTGATGCCAGCGCCACAGGATTACGCCGCCGATCATGACAATCGCAAGAGACAGAAGAAACGGTGCGCCGGGCAGGTAATGCGCCGTGCCGGGGCGTGAGAATATGGCGAAGGTTTCGGTCATCAGGAGCGGGCTGAAGATGGTGGCAAGTGCCGCGATGGAACTGGTCACGCCCTGCAATTCACCTTGCTGGTTGTCCGGCGTGGCGCGGCTCATCATGCCTTGCAGCGCCGGAATGGAAATGGCGGAAATGCCTGACAGGATGCTCATGATCCAGACCAGAGGCACCAAGGAGGTCAGCCCGAGGGTGAGAAACACCACGCTGTCCAGACAGATACCCGCCATTGCCACGCGGTAGGGGCCGAAGCGGTTGACCAGAGGCCCGACCAGAAGCGCCTGCGCCAGCCCCATGCTGACGCCGAAGGTGAACAGCGTCATCCCGATGGTGGCCGTGTCAAAGCCGAAACGTTCCTCGGTGAAAAAGGCCCAGATCGCGGGGTAGACGAAATAGGCCAGCTCATAGAGGCCAAAGACGGTGAGCAGGCCGGCAAGACCCTTGAGCTGGCCAATGGCACGGAAAGCGCCGAAGGGATTGGCCCGCCGCCATTGGAAGCTGCGGCGGTTTTCCGGTGTGAGGCTTTCGGGCATGACAATGAGGCCGAAAAGCATGTTGGCACCGGCCATGGCGGCTGCGGCGAAAAACGGGGCGCGGGTGTCGACCCCTGCCAGAAATCCGCCGACCATCGGTCCGAGGGCAAAGCCCACGCCGAAAGCGGCATGGACATAGCCAAAATTGCGCGCGCGGTCTTCGGGAGCGGAGATGTCGGCCATAAAGGCCGCCGCAGTTCCGGGGGTTGCGGCGGTGATCCCCGCGACGAGCCGCCCGATGAGCAGGAGCCAGATGGTCGGGGCCAGTGCCATCACCAGATAGTCGAGCATCATCACGCCAAGCGCGGTCAGCAGGACCGGCTTGCGTCCGAAGCGGTCGGAGAGGTTGCCGACGAGCGGGCCGAAGAGGAATTGCATCACGGCAAATCCGGTCGCCAGAACCCCGCCCCAGAGGGCGGCATCGGCCAATGCTCTGCCTGTCAATTCGCGGATGAGCGAGGGCATGACCGGAAAGATCAGCCCGATCCCGATTCCGTCGATCAGAACCGTAATTGTGATGAAAAGGATGGGCAGGCGTCGGGACATGGCGTGATCCGGAATAGAGAACCTCGCCTTTGTGACCTCATGTTACGGGTCTGTCCATCACCCTTCCTGCGGTTTCGGGCGCACAAGTGGTTGCAACACATCGGCAAGGCGCTCCGGCATCGAGAAATAGGGGGAATGGCCGGATGGCAGACTGTGGACGCAACCCTCGGGCCAGTCCGCGACCATCTTGCGTTGCTCCTCGGGCGGGATCACGCGGTCGTTTTCACAGATCACATAGTGCCGTGGCAGGCTGCGGGAGGCATCGGTGATGTGCAGCGGCGTGTCTTGCGGTTTGATGGCCTGCGCGCCAAGGCGGGTCTTGGCATAGTCTGCAACCTCCGCCGGACAGTCGTGGAACAGTGCCTCCATGCCGTCGGCATTGAACCGGAAGGCACGGCCATCGTCGGTGCGTTCGATCAGCTTGAGGATCGGTTGCTCCTCTGCCGTTCTGCGCATATCGGCAAGGCTCATGCCGTCCTGAGGCACATAGGCGCAGAGATAGACGAGCGCGGCGATCTTGTCGGGGGCTTTCTCTGCCGCCGCCGCGATGGCATAGCCGCCTGCGGAATGGCCCACCAGCACGACAGGGCCGCCGTGTTTGGCAATATCGGCCAGAATGGCGTCGCGGTAGCGGTCCAGCGTGACCTCGGTGTAATCCGTCAGGCTCTCTCCGTGAGAGGGGAGATCAAGTGCGCGGGCCTTGAGACCCCGCGTATGCAGAGCGGTCAGAAGATCACGCCAGCACCATGCCCCGTGGGCAGAGCCGTGGACCAGAAGAAAGGCAGGATCAGCCACAGCAGCCTCCATCATGGTCATGGTCATGGTTGTGGGAATGGGAATGCGTGTGACCGGTCAAATCCGGCACCGGATCACGCGGATCGGGATCGCGTTTGTCATGGGCGATTTCGATCAGGAACTCACTCAACAGCGCGGCATAGTCTTTTGGCGCATCAAACGGCGGGAGATGACCGGAGCGGCGCATCAGTTCAAACCTTGAACCGGGAATGACGCCCAGAGTTTCGCGCACCAGATCGGGCGGGGTGGAGCCGTCATACCCGCCCGCAATGCCCAGACAGGACAGGCGCAGGCCGGAGGTCGGTGTGTAGAAATCCGTGCCCGCAACCGCTGCCGCGCAGCCTAGATAGCCTTCGAGCGGCGTCTCGGTGATGGCGCGGCCCCAGCGTTGCGCCTCTTCGGTTTTGCGAAAGGCCGGTGCGAACCAGCGTTCCAGCGTGGGGGCAACGATCGACTCCAGGCCCTTTTCGCGGATGTCCGCGATGCGTTTGTCCCAGACGCTGCGCACGCCGATCTTGGCCGCAGTGTTGGACAGCACCAGCGCGCGTATCTGGTCGAGGCGTTTGACCGCCAGCCCCTGCGCGATCAACCCGCCGATGGAGATGCCGACAAAGACCGCGTCTGTGACGTCGAGCGCGTCGAGAAGCTGTTCGGCGTCGCGCACCAGACTGCCCATGGCATAGGGGCCATCGGGGGCGTCCGATCCGCCATGTCCGCGCAGGTCATACCGGATGAGTCGAAGCCCCTCCGGCAGATGCGGCAGGACCGCGTCCCAGAGATGCAGGTTGGTCCCCAAGGCATGGGCGAAGACCACCGCAGGCGCCTCTTTCGGACCGCTGTCCTCGACGTTGAGGGTGATGTTGGGCAGGTCTAGTCTCATGAGATGGCCTTAATGAATTTGGTGATGACGGCGCGGCTTTCCGGCTCGTCGAGAAAGGGCACATGACCGCGATCCCTGACCTCGGCCGCGATCATGTCGGGACGGCGTCTTTGCATATCTTCCATGCAGGTGCGGGTCAGAAGGTTGGAGTTTTCGCCCCGCAAAAGCGCCAAAGGCAGGCCGTCGAGCGCGTCGAACAGGGGCCAGAGGTCGGGCAAATCCCCCGTGACACTCTGCGCTTCTATGGCATCGCGCAGTTTCGGGTCGTATCGCAGTTGCAAACGGCGTTCGCCCTCGGTCCAGATCCGGCGTGCATAGACACGCCATTGCGCGGGGCTGACATTGGGGAACTGGGCACCCAGAGCCTTGGGCAGCTTGGCTGCGGCATCATCAAAGCTGCGGTAGGCAGAGGGGCGGCCAAGGTAATCCATGATATGCGACAGGCCCTCGGGGTCCATCTCTGGCGCGATGTCATTCAACAGCACGCCCGAGAGCCGCTCTTTCGCGGTCAGGGCCAGCGCCATCGCAATCAACCCGCCGCGTGAGGTGCCCAGAATGGCCGCCTTGTCCATGCCGAGATGGTCGAGCAACGCCAAAGCATCCGCACCCTCCTGCGGGATCGTGTAATTCATGAAATCGGGGTCATAGTCCGACGCACCACGCCCGCGACTGTCGAGACGGATAATTTGCGCTCGGTCTGCAAATTCGAGCACGGGTTCGAAATCATCCATGTTCCGCGTGAGACCAGCCAGACAGAGCAGAGGCGGGCCTTCGCCTTGAACGTCATAGGCGAGCCTGATCCCGTCGGTCGTGGTGAAATGCTGAACCATGGTGTTTCCTCTCACGCGCAGATTGTCATGTCCGCGCCGGAGAGAAAAGGGGCTGGCTCAGACCAGTTCGGCCAAAAGCCGGAAGCCTGCGGTGAAATGCACGGTCAGCACAAAGGCATAACACGCCATGACCAGAAGCGCCTGATTGTGCGTCAGGCGGTCCTGATCCGCACGGCGGCGGTGCAGGAGGCTTTGAAGCCCCGCAGCGGCAAGGATACCCATAGCGAGAGACTGGTCCCGCAGCGCGGCCGAGGCAAAGGCCGCCGTCATGAACAGGGTCAGAAACATGCCGAGTTGCGGCCAGAACGCGTCGGAGATACTGCGCATGACACGTCCGCCGCCGAAGGGCAGAAACGGGAGCAGCATGACAAAGTTGAAACTGCCGAGCATGACCGCCGTGATGTGTAGAAAATTGGCCAGCCCCGGTGCGACAGGGGCCAGAACATGCGCCAGGCCAAAGGCGATGACTACGGGCGGGATGGCGAATGCGGGGCCGTAAAGGGCCACGAAACTTTCTTCGAGTGCATGATCAAAGGGACGGTCCGAGCGGGGAGCCGCCATAAAGGGCAGGGGCACAAGCCGCACGCGGGCGACATCATGCCCGATGAGGCGAATGGCGAGGGCTGCGCCCAACTCGTGCAAGAGCACCGCCAGAACAAAGCCGAAACCGAACAGCGGCGATGTGACCGCGACGACCGCGATTGTCACCATGAAGCCGATGACCACGCTTGCCCCGTTGAACCCGCTTGCGTGAATACGGCCTTGCGAGGGGGCAGGGCTTGTCACAAGGGGCAGGGCCATGACAGCCAGAGCGATGGCGAGCAAAAATAAGGTCATAAGAGCGTTGGTTCACAGCCTTGAAGTTGCATTCTGGGCTTTGATGGGACTTAAATATGTCATGAATGTGGCGCGGGAGGTGCCAGTTGCGCATCTTGGTGTGGTGCAACAAAATGTTTCCGGGTGAGCAACAAAACGGGCAACAAATGGAACAAAAAAGACGCGCCGCTCCTGATCTGTCTTGCCCGCATCTCTGTGGGCTCTACTGTTAAGGAAAAATGGCTGGAGGCCTCTCAATGAACAGCACGGTGGAAAAGCTTCGCGAAAGCTTGCGGGAATTGCAGGGCCAGCTTGAAAAAGAGGGGCTGGAGGCGCGCAAACGGTTCCAATACCGGTTTTCCAACGGACGGGTGGTTTTCGAGGAAGAAGCGCGCAAACGCGGACGCAGGCTGCGGGTGCGCTGGTCGGTGTTCCTGCGTCGGGCGCGGCCTTGGGAAATCGTCACAGCGCCGGTGATCTATAGTTTGATCATCCCCTTCGTCTTGCTGGATATCTTCGTGACAATCTATCAGCGGATATGTTTTCCGGTCTATGGCATCCCGAAGGTTGATCGCAAAACCTACATCGCGGTGGACCGGCACAAGCTCACCTATCTCAACTTCATGCAGAAACTGAACTGTCTCTATTGCGGTTATTGTAACGGGTTGCTGTCCTATGTGCGCGAGGTGGCGGGGCGCACGGAATATTACTGGTGCCCGATCAAGCACGCGCGGGTCATGCCGGACCGCCATGAAAAATATCAGCATTTCCTCGAATTCGGGGATGCTGAAAGCTGGGACAAACACTTCCACACGATGAAGAAGCGCGCGCGGGCTTGCGAAGACTGTGACGGCTGCGGATCGGGTGATGCGTCGTAGCGGCTGGACGTGTGAGGCGATGGCCTGAAGGCTGGCAACAAAGGGTCGGTTCTAAATACGCGAAAGCCCCGCCGGTGAGGGCAGGGCTTTGGTCTTGGGACCGCGTGAGCGGCCTCACTTCGGATGCATCAGATGTTCTCGATCCGCGGCATCCCCATGATGTGATAGCCGCCATCCACGCGGATGATCTCGCCCGTGGTGAATTTGCCACCATCCGAAGCCAGATAGACCGCCGTGGCACCGACCGCCTCAAGCGTGGCGTTGGATTGCAGCGGGGCGTTTTGCTCGGCATGTTTGTAGGTCCGGCGCGCGCCGCCAATGGCAGACCCCGCAAGCGTTTTCATCGGCCCCGGAGAGATCGCGTTTACGCGGATGCCTTCGGGGCCCAGATCATTGGCCAGATAGCGCACGGAGGATTCCAGCGCCGCTTTCGCCACGCCCATGACGTTGTAATTCGGCACAACCTTGTTCGACCCTTCAAAGGTCAGCGTCAGCAAGGTGCCGCCCTCGGTCATCAGTTCGGAGGCGCGATTGGCCACGTCGATGAAGCTGTAACACGAGATATGCAGCGAGTTCTTGAAGTTCTCTACCGTGGTGTCACGGAAACGCCCCGTCAGCTCGGCCTTGTCGGAATAAGCGATGGCGTGCACGACGAAATCGAGCTTGCCCCACTTGGCTTTGAGCGCGGCAAAAGCCTCGTCCATCTGGGCGGGGTTGGTCACGTCCACATCCACCATCGTGTCGGACCCGACACTTTCCGCCAGCGGTTGTAGCCGCTTGCCGAAAGCCTCGCCCTGATAGGTGAACGCAAGTTCCGCGCCCTCATCGGCACAGGCCTTCGCGATGCCCCAAGCGATCGAGCGTTCATTGGCGACGCCCATAACGAGCCCGCGTTTGCCTTTGAGAAGATCAGCCATGTTTTTTATCCGTGATATTTCGACAAAAGCATCGAGCCATTGGTGCCGCCAAACCCGAAGGAATTGGTCATCACCGTATCGAGGCCCGCATTTTCCACCAGCTTGGTTGCGACTTCGCCTTCGTGGATCGCGGGATCAAGGGTCTCGACGTTGATCGACGGGATGATGAAGTCGTTTTCGAGAGACAGAAGGCAATAGACCGCCTCTTGTGCGCCGGTGGCTCCTTGGGAGTGGCCGGTCATGGATTTGGTGGAGGAAATCACCGGCGTGTTGCCTTCGCCAAAGACACGGCGCACGGCTTCGACCTCGCCGACATCACCCACAGGTGTGGAGGTGCCGTGGGCGTTGATGTAGCCGACCTTGCGACCTTCTTCGAGCGACTGGAGCGCCAGACGCATCGCCCGCTCGCCGCCTTCGCCGGAGGGCGCAACCATGTCGGCCCCGTCGGAGGTGGCGGCAAAGCCGGTCACTTCGGCATAGATCTTGGCACCACGCGCCTTGGCATGTTCGAGTTCTTCGAGCACCAGAATTGCCCCGCCGCCGGAGATCACGAAACCGTCGCGATTTGCGTCAAAGGCACGCGACGCCTTGTCCGGAGTGTCGTTGAATTTCGACGACATCGCACCCATCGCGTCGAACAGACAGGACAGGGTCCAGTCCAGCTCCTCGCCACCACCGGCGAACATCACGTCCTGTTTGCCCATCATGATCTGTTCGGAGGCAGACCCGATACAATGCAGCGAGGTCGAACAGGCCGAGGTGATCGAGTAGTTGATCCCCTTGATCTGATACGCGGTGGCCAGATTGGCGGAAATCGTGGAGGCCATACATTTCGGCACGGCAAACGGCCCGACGCGCTTGGTGGACATGGTCTTGAGCACGGATTGATGCGCGGTCAGCATGGCGGAGGTGGACGGACCACCCGAACCGGCAATCAGACCGGTGCGCGGGTTCACCACATCGCTCTCTTCGAGACCGGAATCGGCAATCGCCTGACCCATGGCAATATAGGCATAGGCAGCCCCCGGTCCCATGAACCGCAGCGCGCGTTTGTCGACATGGGACTTGATATCAATGTCCACGGCCCCCGCAACCTGCGAACGGAATCCGTATTCCTTCATGTCTTCATTGGCGGTGATGCCGGATTTGCCTGCCTTCAGAGAGGCAAGAACTTCTTCGGCATTATTGCCGATGGAGGAGACGATCCCGAGACCTGTGACGACGACGCGACGCATGGGCGTATTCCTTTTGTTTGGGTTCGGCTGCGGTTCGGAAGATCAGTTCTCCGACAACGCAACTTTCATATCTTTGACCTGATAGATGACTTCACCGTCGGCTTCGACGATCCCGTCCGCGACGCCCATGGTCAGGCGGCGGGTCTGGATCGCTTTGGTGAAATCAATCTTGTAGGTGAGCATTTTGCGATCGGGGCGGACCATGCCGGTCAGCTTCACTTCGCCAACGCCAAGCGCATAGCCGCGGCCTTTCCAGCCGCGCCAGCCGAGGTTGAAGCCGGTGAGCTGCCACAGGCCGTCAAGGCCGAGACAGCCGGGCATGATCGGGTTGCCGGGGAAGTGGCATTCAAAGAACCACAGATCGGGTGTGATGTCGAATTCTGCGACCACATGGCCTTTGCCATGGGCCCCGCCGTCGCCGGAAATCTCGGTGATGCGGTCCATCATCAGCATCGGCGGTGCCGGAAGCTGTGCATTGCCCTCACCGAACAACTCGCCTGCGGCACATTTCAAAAGGTCTTCTTTCGTGAAGCTCGTCGGATATTCGGTCATGTGGTAACGCCCTGCTTCCCATCTAACTTTTAGGTCGCACTCCCTCTATCACCCGGCATAAGGCGCGTGCAAGGCGCAAGGCAGGAGAAGAAATCATGCAGTTCTTCTCGCAATATAAGGGGTTTGAACCGGCTTGTCAGGGATTTACGATTGAATTTCCCCTGCTTCCCCCCCTATATTATGCTCTGTAGCCAGGAAAATGAACGCACATGACCCAGATTGCAGACATCGAAATTCGCCGTGGAGAGTCTTGGTTGGCCGAGGGCGGCGTGCGCCCGACCCGTCAGCGGGTTGCGCTTGCCAAGCTTCTGGTCGGGGACGGGCAAGACCGGCATGTGACCGCCGAGAGCCTGTTCGAGGCCGCGCGCGAGGCCGGAGAAAAGGTGTCGTTGGCCACGGTTTACAATACGTTGAAAGCTTTTTGCGATGCCGGTTTGATGCAAGAGGTGACGGTCGATGGCTCGCGCAGCTATTTCGACACCAATATGGACGAGCACCCGCATTTCTTCTGGGAAGGCGCAGGGGAGCTGACCGATGCGCCCTCCAGCGAGTTGAAGATCGAGCGCCTGCCTGCCGCCCCCGAGGGGACGGAGATTGCCTCTGTCGATGTGGTGATCCGCCTGCGTCCGAAGGCCAAAGCCATCCGCGATTAACACTCGATTGCCCGCGCCCGAAACATGCGGCGCGTGCGATGGATTTTTACGTTCACATGTTACACGGCGCGACCTGCAATCTTTGTGGGCGCTTGTCTCTGGAGGTCTCGATGGATCATCTTTTCACTGCAGAGGACGGGCTAAACCGCTGTGCGTGGTGTGCGCGCGATCCGGAATATATCCGATACCATGACGAGGAATGGGGCTATCCGGTTGCGGATGACCGCCGTTTGTTCGAGAAAATCTGTCTCGAAGGGTTCCAGTCCGGCCTGTCGTGGTGGACTATCCTGCAAAAGCGCGAAAATTTCCGTGCGGCGTTCCAGGGCTTTGATTTTCACGCGGTGGCCCTGTTCGGTCAGGCGGACATTGAGCGCCTGTTGCAAGACAAGGGCATCGTGCGCCATCGTGGCAAGATCGCCGCAGCCATCAACAACGCGGCCCGTGCGCGGGAGATGGAGCAGGAATTCGGCACTCTTGCGCGGTTTTTCTGGACCTATGAGGGGCGTGAGGAGGCGCGACATATCGAAGGTGTGCCCTCGATGACCGAAACCTCGAAACGTTTGTCGAAGGATTTGAAAAAGCGGGGCTGGAAATTCGTCGGCCCGACCACATGCTATGCCTTTATGCAGGCGATGGGGCTGGTCAATGACCATCACCCCGATTGCGCACATCACGCCAAAGCCGAAGCGGCGCGGGCGGCGTTTGTGCCGCCATGCTGAATGCCTGTAACCTGCGTTAGTAGTCCCGTTCGAAGAACACCCCGACGCCCGTATCCCCGTCCGAGGAGGCGGAGCCCTTGAGGGTGATGTTATCCGTGGCATCGAAATTCAGATTGATTTCGGATTTGCCTTCATTGTCGATGGAGACATCGGTGTAGAGCGAATCCGAGATATACTTGCCGACTTTGAGGGAGCTTGCTCCTTCTTCGGTGGTTTGCAGGTCCAGATCATCCAGCCCGAAACTGTCACGGATCGAGCCGACAAGCCCGCTTCCGCCACCGGCGAGCGTGGCCACGGCATCGGCCATTTGCGCGGCTTGAAGCGCGGACATTTCGCTGAGGTCCTTGCCGAAGAGAAGCTGTGCGAGGATTTCGTCATCGGGCAGTTCCGGCGAGGAGGACAGGGTCAGTTCCGGCGCGCTGAGCGGACCTTCGGTGATCAGTTGCACAGTGAGCGTATCGGTCTCTGTTTCGGCCACCAGATAGAGGATCGGATCGAGTTCCCCTTGCAGGGTGATGGAGCCTTCTTCCATCGTGATGCGCTTGCCCAAAAGCGACAACCGCCCGCGGATGAGCGAAAACTGCCCGACAGGGATCACATCCGCCGTGGTGCCGCGCACGCGGATGCGGCCGCCGAGTTCGGCATCCAGCCCCCGTCCGCGCACAAATATCTGGTTCGGCGCGGCCACCGTCACATCCAGCCCGTAGACCGCAGAAGACCCGCCGCCACTGTCGGTTTGAATGAGACCGGCGCGATCACGGGTCTGGGTCACGCCGGAGGCCGCTCCGCGATGAAGGATGTCGGGAATGTCGCCGCCGCTGCCAAGACCTGCGGAGGCGATGGTGATATTGGTTTCTCCAAGGGTCAAAGCGCCGGAGATATTGGCCGCACCGGTGAGCGAACCTGCGATGCTCAGATCCCCGTCAATCGAGGTTTCATAAAGCTGCGGATCGCTGAGGCCGAGCGTGTTGAGACCTACGGTGAGGTCGACGGGCAGGGCACCGCTCAGACCGACCTGACCGGAGGCCGTAATCGAACCGCCCGTGTCGGCAGAGGCATCAAAGTCCAGTTGCGCCTGTTCGCCGTTGAGCGTGGCCACAGCGCGATTGACTGTGAGCGCCAGCCCCGCCGACGAGATCACGATGCGCCCGCCGGGTGTGACCTGCACCTGCCCGCTAACTGAGGAGAGCGCCAGTGGGCCGTTGATCCCGAGGTTGAACGTGGTGGTGCCCTGTGTGAGCGCGGCGCTGGTCAGCCGGTTGGACAGGCCCAAGGGGGCGGAGCCGGTCAGGTCGAGATCGGCCTGCGCCATGTCTTGCGCCAGCGTGCCGGACAGCGTGGCGGTCGAGCCGCCCGGACCGTTCATCACAGCGCGGGTGCTCCACGGGCTGTCTGCCCCGCTGTGCGCCATCTCGGCTTCCAGCGTCAAAGGTCCGCTCAGGGCAACGCCGAGGCGGGAGACATCATCAAGGCGTGCGGTCAGGTTGAGCGCGCCCGTGTCTGTCTTGAGTGCACCGTTGGCGCTGACATCTAAAGCGGCGGTCTTGAGCGTGCTCGGGCGCAGGGTTATGCCGGTTTCGTCGCGCTTGGCGGAGAGGCGGATGTCGCTGCTGCCGCCGGTGAGCGAGTCGAGCTGTTCAATGCCGCTGCGCAGATCGGTGCCTGTGGCCTGGGCCTCAATGTCGAACGTGCCGTTCAGGGGCGAAATGCTACCCTTGGCCGTGGCGCTTGTGGCCCCTGCCAGATCGAGACCGGACAAGGCGGCAAAACGGCTCAGGTCGGTCGTGTCGAGGCCGAGCGTGCCGGTGAACTCAAATCCGGTGTCAAAGCCGCTGATCTGGCCGGAGGCGCTGGCGCGGGTCGCGTCGGTGCGGGCTTCAAGGCTCTGGATGAGAAAAGGTTCGCCCTCGCGCCAGTAGACGTCGCCGGTGATCGCAGGGGCATCGCCAATGGCCGCTTGCAGGGCCGGATCATCAGAGGCAAGCCCCTGAACCGTCAGGCCGAAACGGGCCTTGATCGCGCCCAGTGCGGTGCTTGTGGCTGTGCTTTGCTGGGTGATCGTCCCTTGTGCGCCGATGCGGGCGGAGGCAATGGCCAGCCCGTCCTGTGTGTAGTCGCTGACATCGATATTCGCGGACCAGCTTTGACCGCGTGTCACATCGTATTTGGCAATAATATCGGCCTGCTGCACCATGGAGCGGCTTTCGCCAAAGGGCAAAAGGACAGGGCGCTCGTCGGGGCTTTCCAGCGTGCCGGAGACGGAGAAGGCACTGGGCCAGCCATCCGCGCCGATGGTTGTGGAGCCGACCAGCGACAGGGTGCGGGTGGACAGGGCGAAACGGTCGAGATCAAAGCCGCCTTCGGGATAGGACACGCCGGCTGCGGTGAGGGTTGAGGAGGGGCCGAAGAATTGCGCATAGTCTGCGCTGAAGAGCGGTGTGAGATCACCAGAGAGATCGGCGGAGAACCGGCGCGGGGCGGCTGTGTCGGCGGGCGCGTCGGGGTCAGGATCGGCTCTGAGCGCGATCTGGCCCGTCAGGCGGTCTTCGCCGTGGGTTGCCAACGCAATGTCAGCGGTGAAATCGTCAAGCGGCCCTGCGCCTTGGGCGGTCAGGGACAGCGGCGGAGAGCCGGGCAGGTTGCCCAGCGTCGAGATCAGCCCGCCTGCGCCCTCGTTGAGCGAGATGTCGAGGTCCAGCACTTCGGTTTCGTTGTCATAAGAGACCGCGACGGCGAATTGCCCCTCTTTGGAATCGATCCGTTCGATCTGAAGATTGGTTTCACCAGAGCCGTCAGCCAGTTTGGCAGAGCCGGTGAGGGAAAGCTCAACCGCCTCGCCAAGTTTCAAAACCGGTGCGCCAAGCCGGACGCGCTCGGCCTCGATCGCGCCAATGTCAATGGAAACCGGCAGGTCCGGCAGGGCAAAGGGCGTGGCCTCCGGATCGGGCACGTCGATCCCCTCGTCGGTGGTCTCCGGCAGACGCTCGAACAGGATTTCCTCAGCGGCAATCCGTGTGACCTCGACCCGACCGGCCAGAAGCGCGGTGCGGCTCCAGTCCAGTTCGGCATTGCGCAATGTGAACCAGACGCCGGTCTCGTCGGCGATGGTCAGTTCCTCCATCGTGGCGGTGGAGGAGAGCAGGCCCTTGAAACCTTCAATGCGGATGTCGCGGCCTGCGCCGGAGAGGTTGTCTTCAAGAAACCCGACGATCATGGAGCGGTCGCGGTCGGTGTTTTCCGTGTCCTGTGCGATCAGCGCGACAGGCAGCAAAAGACCGGCGGTGAGTGGAAGAACGCGTTTCATCAAAAGGCCTGCCCGATTCCGATATAGATTTGCAGCCCGTCACCCGTGTCGCCGGAGACGGGGCCGGCGAGGTCGAGGCGGATCGGGCCGAAGCCTGTGTTGTAGCGCAGGCCAAGACCGGCGCCCGCGTGCCATTCCGCATCTTCGCCGGGCAGGGCGGTTGTGCCGATCCCGCCGAGATCGTAGAACCCGACGGCGGAAATGTTGCCCTTCACCTTGGCGCGCAATTCGCCGGAGAGGCCCAGAAAACTGGATCCGCCGATCTCGTCGCCGCTGCCCAGATCAACGCCCAAGGACTGATAGGGTTGTCCGCGCACAGTGCCGCCGCCGCCGGAGAAAAACAGCATGTCGGTGGAAACATCGGTGTAATCCGCGCCGGAAATCGAGCCCAGCTGCACCCGTCCGGCAATGGTAAACCGGTCGTCATCGCCAAAGGAGACATAGCTCCGCCCGTCGGCAAAAATGCGGACGCCGCTGGCGGCTTCGTTCAGGCTGAGAAACGGGGTGATGTCGGCTTCGAAATAGGTGCCTCTGGTCGGGTTCAGCGAATTGTCCCGCGTGTCCCGCGACCCTTCGATGGGCAGGATGATATAGGAGAAATCGCGTGAACCGAGATCATCCTCAACCTGCGAATAGCGATAGCCGAGACCGGCGTAAAAGGTCGAATTGGGGGAGGTTTCCACATCGAACCCGAGAGTGAATTCCCCGATGTCGGAGGTGTAATCCGGCTCATTAAGATGTTCGAGTTCTGCGGCCAGCACCAGCGTGGTCTTGCGTGTCACCGTGGCGGGACGGCGGTAGCTTGCAGACAGGGTGGCGTCGATCTCGTTGGTGCCGCCGATGCCGGAAATCTCGGCGTCAAACCGTAGCCTGTCGGCATTGTCGGTGATGTTGCGGTGCATCCAGTAGGCGCTCAGCGTGCCGCCTTCGAGCGAGGACAGTTCCGCACCGAAACCAAGCCGACGCGGCTTGTCATCAATCAGCGTGGCGGTGATGTCGAGGGTTCCATCGGCGTTGAGCTCTTCGGCCTCGCGCAGGGTGATCGAGCGGAAGGTGCCGGTTTTCTGCAAGCGCTTGGTTACAAGGTCGAGCTTTTCCGGATGGTAGGAGGAGCCGGTGGGCAGGTTGGCGATCCGTGACAGGCGACCTTCGCGCACGGAGGTCTTTCCGGCGAATTGCAGCTTGCCGAATTTCACCGCCGGACCGGGATCAATCTCGACATCGACATCCAGTTTCTTTTCGGGGTGATCCGCGATGATGCTTTGATCCTTGCGCACAGCTTTTGCGTGAGATGCTTCGCGCCAGCTTTCGATGGCCGCCTCTGTCGCATCGCCGACGAGATAGGAATGCGCAACCTCGCCGCGTTTGAAATCTTCTGGCAGTTCGGTGCCACTGGCCAGCGGCGCAACTGTCGTCTCGCCAAAGACAAAACGCGGGCCGGGGCTGACTTCGATCACCACGGACTGAACTTGGGAGGGCAGGGAAATCAGGGACATGGATGCGCCTTCGCGGCCATCCACCCGAATGGAAATGCGCGGCCCGTAATAGCCCTCGCGGTAGAGTGTCCCGATCAGTGTGCGGTAGTCGGATTGCACCGCCGCGATGATCTCTTCGGGGGCCGTGACCTCCGTATCCGCAGCTTCGATCACGGCTGACGCCGCCCGCAACCGCTTGGCCAGATCGTCGTCGGCTGTGGTTTCGAGCCGGGCTTCAAAGGCATGCGCCGCGGAACTACAGATCGCGAGCGCAGTGGCCAATTTCATAACATTCCGCACAGTCGGCCTTTCCCTCAGACGGTACCCCCCGTCTTGAACACGGTCCAACTATGCGGTGTTCCACCGCGAGATTAAAGAGGATTTTCGACGACAGTTTTCTGACGCGAAATCGCAGCGGCGGTTTGTCGCTTGTCCCTGCGGGGGCTGGGCCTTAAAGCCTTTCGGATAACAGTCAGGAGGACGATATGGCGCAATGTGAAATATGTGGGGCCGAAGGGGATTTGACCGAGGTGGCGGTGCAGCCGCGCACCGATGTGGTCAGCCTGTGCGGGACCTGTGCGAGCGGTCTCAAGGGCGAAGCCGTGCCCGAAGGCCATTGGGAGGCGCTGACCACCTCCATGTGGTCGGAAAGTGATGCGGTCAAGGTCATCTCGTGGCGGTTGCTCAACCGTTTCCGCGAAGAAGGCTGGGCGGCAGATGCGCTTGATATGCTGTATCTGGAGCCGGAAGTCGAAGAATGGGCCAAGGCGGCCGGACCCGACGTGATCCACCGCGACAGTCTCGGGGCGGTTCTGAGCTCCGGTGATACGGTGGTGCTGATCAAGGATCTGCCGGTCAAAGGCGGAGGCTTTACGGCAAAACGCGGCACGGCTGTGCGGGGTATTTCGCTCGTGCAGGATAATGAAAATCACATCGAAGGCCGTGTTGAAGGCCAGCGGATCGTGATTTTAACCGAATTTGTGAAGAAGCGCTGATTTCTAAAAAACGCATTTAATGCATTGAGAACAAACAAAAACGCCCACGAAATCGTGGGCGTTTTCTCTATCATGGCTCGACCCTGAGGCCGAAGAGCGGTTTAGACCAGCTCGAGGTTCACTGCGGACTCACGACCGTCGCGACCAGCTTCGATGTCGAAAGTAACTTTCGCGCCATCAGCAAGGCCGGTGAGGCCGGAACGCTCAACAGCGGAGATGTGAACGAACACGTCTTTGCTGCCGCCTTCAGGCTGAATGAAGCCGAAGCCTTTAGTTGAGTTGAACCATTTCACGGTGCCATTAGCCATCGTGTATCTCCTAATTTTATGCCCCTCACACTATTGCAGGGACCCGGCTAGTCAGTGGTCGATCGAAGACTGTAGCCGATGAAGGAGAACAGAAGGGTCGATAGAGGTAACGTCGCAAGAAGGCTTATCGCATGATTCCGTGTGGAAAGATAGAAGTATTTTCGGAGGGTCGGAAAATCGTCGGTTTTGCGTCGGACTTCTGTCGGACCCTCGCGTGCGCCACTCTCAAGCGATGTTAACCGCCTGATGGCAGGGTGGCCCCATACCCGAGATTGCCATGACGGAGAATGCCATGACCCGTATCCCGCCCAGACAGCCCGCGCACCAGAGCCCCCGCCCGCCGCGCCTGACCAAGACCCAGCGGCTGGCCCGCGAGCGGTTGCAACGCCACGCGACCGAACTGGGGCGCCTCGACACCTATGACTGGGACGTGTCACAGATCGTGCCGGACGCATGGGCGACGCTGGAGCAGGACATCGACGTGCGAGAGAAAAAGGTGAAGGTGACGCTGCGCCTTGACGAGAGCGTGGCGAAGTTCTTTCGGGCGCAGGGGCAGGGCTATCAGGCGCGGATCAACCATGTGCTTGGCACCTATGCCCAGATGAAGATTGCGGAACTGGCGATCACCGAACGCAAAGTCGATGCGTTGCTGGCCGCACGCAAAGCGGGCTTGAGCGAGGACGCGCAGATGGCGGCGTGGCGGGATACGAAGTGAGGGGGGCAAAGATGTTGCGGTGCAGCCGTTTGCTTCGCTTTCTGATTGAGGAATAGGCTGGGCTTTTTGAAGTGCGCCGGTTGCGGGTCATTCAAAGATGCAAAGCATCTTTGACGCGCCAGACCCGCCCCCACGGGGCTGCGCGTTTCACGCACCGCCCCTCGGGTCAGGCGCGGAGGATTGTGTTCGTATTGATGCGCTTTTATGGTCTGTGGGGAGTATTTTAGGAGATTATTATGAGTGAAGATCTTCCCAAAGGGCCATCGCGTTGGATTTTGATCGGTGCTGTTTTGTTCGTTATAGCGCTCTGGCTGGGCACGGTTTGGTTGGTGCCTTGGTTTGACCGATTGGGAGAACGTGGCACATTTGGCGATATGTTCGGCGCGGTGAACGCGCTGTTCACAGGGCTGGCTTTTGCATTTGTTGTCTATGGGCTTGCGGTTCAAAGGCATGAAGTGAAGCTATTGACCGAGGAATTGCAGGGGACAAAACGCCTTGCGGAAGAGCAGCAGAAATTAGCAAAGGTTCAGATTTCGGCGCAGCAGAAGCAGCAATTTGAAGCGACGTTTTTTAACCTTTTGCGGGTGTTTAATGATCTTGTGGAGAATATGGACTTAGTCCGCAAAACGGATCAGCTGCGAACTACTGGGCGTGATGTTTTTCCTATTTTTATAGATCGAATTCGAACAAAATATCTGTTGTGCGAAGTCGGTGAATATGGTGAACAGATTCCTTTGCCGGACGAAGCTCAACCCTCATCGGAAGAGTTGTATGACAGTTTTTATAGCGAGCATTCCTCAGAACTGGGGCATTATTTCAGAACGCTTTACAATCTATTCAAGTTCGTGAGTGGTTGGGAGTTAAACGAAAAAGACGGAACTCCCTCAGCTACAAAATGTGTCTTAACTGAAAAGGAGAAGCGTCTTTACACCAATCTGATACGCGCACAGCTATCGGACGATGAGGTGATGCTTTTATTTCTCAATGGCCTTTCGGAGAGAGGCGCTAAATTTAAACCATATTTAGAGAAATATGCCGTCTTAAAGAATGTGAATAAAGAGGATGGGCTTTTTACTCGCTCCGAACGGAAGGACGAATATGCGCCGAGTGCTTTCGAGTAAACCAAAGGCGCCCGAAGGCGCCTTTGTATGTTCTTACCGTGAAAACTTCTTATACTTCAATCTTTTAGGCTCAAGCGCATCCGGTCCCAGACGCCGCTTTTTGTCCTCTTCATAGGCCGTAAAGTCGCCTTCGAACCATTCCACATGTGCATCGCCCTCAAAGGCCAGCATGTGCGTACAAATCCGGTCGAGGAAGAAACGGTCGTGGGAGATCACCACCGCACAGCCCGCAAAGTCGGTCAGCGCATCTTCGAGCGCGCGCAGCGTTTCCACGTCGAGGTCGTTGGTCGGCTCATCGAGCAGCAGCACGTTGCCGCCGGATTTCAGCAGCCGCGCCATGTGGACACGGTTGCGTTCACCGCCTGACAGCACGCCGACCTTCTTCTGCTGGTCGCCGCCTTTGAAGTTGAAGGTCGAGCAATAGGCCCGCCCGTTCACTTCCGCATCGCCAAGCTGGATGATCTGTTGCCCGTCGGAGATGGCTTCGAACACGGTCGCGTTGGGGTCGAGGTCGTCTCGGCTCTGGTCAACGTAGCTCAGTTTGACCGTGTCGCCATATTCCACCGTGCCCGCATCGGGGGTTTCCTGACCGGTGAGCATTTTGAACAGGGTCGATTTACCGGCACCGTTGGGGCCGATCACGCCGACGATCCCGCCCGGCGGCAGGGAGAAGGACAGGTCTTCGATCAGAAGCTTGTCGCCCATCGCTTTCTTGAGACCTTCGACCTCGATCACCTTGGAGCCGAGACGCGGGCCGTTGGGGATGACGATCTGGGCGCGGGAGATTTTCTCGCGCTCGGATTGCGAGGCCAGTTCGTTATAGGCGTTGATCCGCGCTTTCTGTTTCGCCTGACGCGCCTTTTGCCCCTGACGCATCCATTCGAGTTCGCGTTCGAGGGTTTTCTGGCGACCCTTGTCCTCGCGGGCTTCGCGCTCAAGGCGTTTGGCCTTTTGTTCGAGCCAAGAGGAATAGTTGCCCTCGTAGGGGATGCCCGCGCCGCGGTCGAGTTCGAGAATCCAGCCGGTGATGTCATCGAGGAAATAGCGGTCGTGGGTGACGATCAGGATCGTGCCCTTGTAGTCGATGAGGTGTTGCTGGAGCCATGCGATGGTCTCGGCGTCGAGGTGGTTGGTCGGCTCGTCGAGGAGCAGCATGTCGGGGGCCTCGAGCAGCAGTTTGCACAGCGCGACACGGCGTTTCTCACCGCCCGAAAGCGTGGTGACATCGGCATCATCGGGCGGGCAGCGCAGGGCCTCCATCGACACGTCGATCTGGCTGTCGAGATCCCAGAGGTTCTCGGCGTCGATCTTGTCCTGAAGCTGGGCCATTTCCTCGGCAGTCTCGTCCGAGTAGTTCATCGCCAGCTCGTTATAGCGGTCGAGGATGGCCTTTTTCTCCGCCACGCCAAGCATCACGTTGCCGCGCACGTCAAGCGACGGGTCAAGTTCGGGCTCCTGCGGAAGATACCCGACCCGCGCCCCTTCGGCGGCCCAGGCCTCGCCCTGAAAATCCTTGTCCTGACCGGCCATGATCCGCATTAGCGTGGATTTACCGGTGCCGTTGACACCGACCACACCGATCTTGACGCCGGGCAGGAAGTTGAGGCGGATGTTCTCGAACACTTTCTTGCCGCCGGGGTAGGTCTTGGACACGCCGTCCATGAAATAGACGAATTGATTGGCTGCCATTGTCGGCTCCTTGGGATCACAGGTTTGGCGGGATGTTTAACGTGTGAGAGGGGGGGATGGGAAGGGGGGTTCGGTCGGGAGTTGGAAGACTTCGAGTTCTTCGGTGGCGAGTTTTTGCAGGATTTGTGGACCATTGAGATATTTCATCTCATCGTTCCCGTAGCTTCTAAACATGTCAGGTTTAAAAAGAGACCCGCCGAGGGATGTTTTGTCTCTGTCATCGGGGTCCGTGTAAATATAGTCGCTTGCCTGTGTAAGATGGTTTTCTCCGGTATTTTGGGCCATTGGTGGCCCGAACAAACCGAAGACTGCACGGAATTCGGACAGTTTGATTTTGCCGTGGAGGATGTTCTGGTAGGCGTCTGTCTCGCATACTTTGATAACGAGGAGAGCGGCGCGCAATAGATCATGTCCGGATGTTTTCCATGAGAAGCTGTGACCAAGAACGGACAGCTTTAGAGTTGTCGTGAGGCGTTCAATAGAGCGAAGGGTCATGGATCGCGGTGGGCAATCTTTGATAATTAAATCCAAGTATTGCCAAGTTTTTTGCTTTGTATCTATTCCCATGCTTTGACTGATATTGTGAAAATGATCAGCATTAGCATCCTTGTTCAAATGCTGATCTCGAACAGAGAGGGGCATCGTCACCGTCACAAACTTCTGCAAATACAGCCCTGCATTGACACCCTCCCCATATCGCGCACGCACGGAGTTTTCCAACTCCGTCAGGTTTACGCCCAAAACAAAGTGAACATTCTCGACGTTGAAGAAATGCTTGATCACTTCCAGAAGGTTTAGCGCGTAGTCGGGGCGGCAGCGGTCCAGTTCGTCTACGACGATGACGAGTTTTTGGTCTGCCGCGAGGCTTTCAAGGGCATCTCGGAACCCCTGCATGGCGGCGCGCTTGCCATCTTCCTTTTTCCAAAAGGCTTCTGATGCTTTTGCGAATTCGGCGTTCGTTGCATCTAGCACGGCATCAATCACAGGTGCGGTGAGTTCGGAAACACCCCCAGTTATTGCGGCGGCTCCGATGCGCGCGGCAGGTTTACGCAATCGATATGCCGTTTCCTTGATCTTGTCCCATTTTCCGGATTGGGGTGTCTCATCCTCAAACCGTTCACTAATGACGCCTGTCAGCGCAATCAGAGGATCATCCAGAAAGTCGTGTTGGAACGCATCAAAATAGACCGTGGTTGTTTTGCGGTCCTTGGGTTTGATGTGTTCCCCCACCCAACATTTCAGAAACACCGATTTCCCAGCACCCCAAGGGGCATCGACGGCGATGACCATTGGCTCTGCGATTTTTTCGACAAGGTCGGAAAGCTTCTTGCCGTCTTCCTTTCGCCCAAGATCGGCAACGCCGCGATCTGTGGCGTCAAAGCCGTCTTCGTAAAGCTCAATCTCAGGTTCTGGGATGGTCAGGCGCTGGCCGGTCATGGGAAATGCTCCGATGCTAAAATATCGAAGCCAGTCTATGAGCGCCGGTGCCGCGAGGTCCAGTCCTCCGTCTGCGGCACTGAGTGGCTCCATGCCCCACGCCGCGCGGCCCTAACCACCCCCTCAGGCTTTCTGATGGTCAAAATACTCATATCCTCCACGCCCGCCAGTGGGGCTGCCCTCCGCAAGTGTCGCGCAGGGTTTCCCTCTTGCAAGGCAACAGGCCCCCGCACTTGTCCCAAACCGGCCGTGACAGGTTAAAGCGTTTTTCGGTTAATCTGAATCAGATTGAGCGAAAAGCGTGTCCACACTGCATTGATGTTGCTGCGCTTCTCAAAAATTGAGTGTCTCAAGGTTTTTGAGAAACGCTTTAGTGTGCGAATTCGCTTTCCTTGACGAACATGTTCGCCCAAGCGCGTTCCACCAGTTCCGGCGTCATCTGGTAGGGGATGCCCTCAAACTCGCAGATGGAGATGATCTGGTCGATGAGGAACACCGGCTGGTAGTTAGCGTAGACGTTGTCGATGGTCGGGTATTTCTCTTTGAGAAGATACACCAAGGCGTCTTCGTCCAGCGGCATTTTCTTTTTGCGCGCGACCATGGCGAAGATTTTCAGGAAGCCCGCCTGATCCGGCCCGTCGATCTTGATCTTGTAGAAAATCCGGCGCAGGGCGGCGGTATCGAAGATCTTGTTCGGGTGGAAGTTGGTGGAGAAAATCACCAGCGTGTCAAAGGGCACCTCGAATTTCTCGCCCGACTGGAGCGCGAGAATATCCTTGCTTTCCTCAAGCGGCACGATCCAGCGGTTCACGAGTTTCTGGGGCGGTTCCTCTTGGCGGCCAAGGTCGTCCACGATGAAAATTCCGCCGGTGGATTTGAGCTGCAACGGCGCCTGATAGGTCCGTGCGGTCGGGTTGTAGACCAGATCGAGCATGTCGAGCGACAGTTCACCCCCCGTCACCACCGAGGGCCGTTCGCAGCGCACATATCGGCGGTCAAAGCGGTTTGCGGTTTTGCGCAGCGCGTTGATGTCGTCTTCGGGGTCTTCGCGTTTGACGTGCATCAGCGGGTCATAGACGGTGATCACCGAGCCGTTGTATTCGATCGCCCGCGGCACATAGATCAGATCGCCAAGCGCGTCACGGATGCCGTTGGAGATGGAGGATTTTCCGTTCCCCGGCGGGCCATACATGAGGATCGAGCGTCCGGCGCCGACCGCAGGTCCAAGCTGGTCGAGCAGGTCGGGCGGCAGGATCAGGTGCCCCATCGCGCCCAGAAGCGCATCGCGGGTCACTTTCATATTGCGCACCGACTGACGCTTGACCTGTTCGGCATAGTCTTCCAGCGGGACGGGCATGGCGCCGTAATATTCGGACTGGCTCAAGGCATCGAGCGCGCGGGATTTTCCGGTGTCGGAGAGGCGAAAGCCCATTTCGGACCCGGCCCCTGCGTGCAGCGTGCCTGTGGCTTCGACGAGCCCCTGTTCGCGGGCCTTGTCGATCAGGTCCTGCGTGACGGAGACCGGAAGTGCGAGGGCGACGGACAGGCTGGAGACCTGTTCGAGATTGGTTCTGAACATCGTTTTCAACACGATGTCGCGCATCATGACGGGGGAGAGCCCCGTGTCTTCTGCATGTTTTGGTGCAACAGGCGCGATCACATTCGGGGTAGTGTCCATCTGTTCTGCTCTTTCTTTACCGTATCGGCTTTTCCGGACCGGTGTCTGGCATGCCGTATGTCCCGACGGCTTTGTGCCGCGTTTACGAATCTCCTCGGTTAAAGCGAAGAAATCCGGCAATATTTCGACATTTCCGGAGCATTATGAAGGGCGTGCGGCGCGGGCAGGGGGGGGGGCTGCGTCGCGCATGGCGCGGATCAGAGGAATGCGGCCAGCGCCAGATAGCAGACCATTGTGCCTGAAAGTGCCAGTCCCATGGGGAATTTCTTGTGCTCCCACGAAATCCAGTCGGGGGTGGCGCGCCGGATGGCGGGCACGGCGCGCGCGCCGCGGTGGGCGATGAAAGCGCCGATCAGGAAGGCGGCAAACAGGGTCAGCACCGTTCCGAGGTCGGCAAACGGGATGAACATGGACATGGCCGCCGCGAATTTGCCGTCGCCCGCGCCGACGCCGAGATAGGCATAGGCAAAGATGGCCACGACATACATCACTGCGGCATGGGCAAAGCCCCAGAGGTATTGTTCGAAGGGCAGAAGGAACGGCCCCATGACGACATAGATTGCCGCCAGAGTGAGGACGACCATATTGGGCAGTTTCATCCGTTTCAAATCATTGAAAGCGGCGATGAAGGAGACCACCGTGACCGGCAGGAGAAACCACAGGGCGGCGTGCGCGGGAAGAGAGATCATGACAGATCAGCCGTTCGAGACATTCGCTTCAAGCGCGCGCAGCGAGCGCACAGCGGCTTCGAAGTGTTGCGGGTGGGTGTCGATGGCTTCCTTGATCAGGCCCTTGCCGATGGCGACATCGCCGGATTTCACCGCCGTCAGCCCCATTGTGTAGAGCAGCTGGGCGCGTTCGGTCTGGGTCATTTCCATCACGGGCAGGTCATATCGGCCTTGGGCACCACGGGCCAGCACGAGGTTGTTTTTGGCGGTGAACAGCGTCGGGTCATAGGTGATGGCTTTAGCAAAGAGTTTTTCGGCCTCTTTGTATTCGCCGCGTGTCATTTTCGAGTAGCCCCAGTTGTTGAGCACACCGGAGGGGCGCGTCGTCAGGCCAACGGCGGTCTGGTAGAAACTGTCGGCGTTTTTCCATTCCTGATTGCTGTCGGCAATCATCGCCTCAAGGCGGTAGCGTTTGTAGGTCTCATGGGTGGGCGGGACGCTGTCGAGTTGGGCTTCGGCCTCTTTCCATTCGCCGGTGCGGATGAGCGCGTCGGCGTAATCGACCTTGTCGTCATTTGTGGAGTCTTCGTGTTCAACCACGGATTTCCATGCTTCGACAGCGGCGTCGTTCTCGCCCGCGCGGATCAGGGATTTGGCCAGCCCGCGGCGCAGGTCGATCCGGTCGGGGTTTTCGCCCACGGATCGGGAGAAATAGGACACGGCCTCTGCCGGATCGGCGGCATTGAGCATGACATCCGAAATGCCTGTGCCGTCGATGGCATTCACCGATGTGTCGGCGCGGCGCACATCCCCGCCAAAGGGTTTCTGGCAGGCCGAAAGCGCCACCGTCCCCGCAAGTGCGAGGGTGAAAATAGGAAATTTGCGCACGAAAATACTGCTCATGGTGCCTGCCACCTCTTGTCTGCTCCGGTCCGTGGGGTTGCTCCCCGTGGCTTTCGTGCCTTTTGGACCCTGTTGCCTCAATCTCGTTTTGTTTGCCCTGTTGTCGACCTCCGGCCCGTTTTCGGGTCTCAGGCGGTCTCAGCGTGCAAGGATAAGATATTCTCCCGTCCCGCGGCGCACCAAGGTAAAATTGCTCTCGTAGACGTCACTATACTCAGGATTTTCCATTTTAGCGAGGGCCAAGCGCAAATTGTCACGGATTTCGGCAGATTCGCCACTGTCCAAGGCAAAGGCGGTGCGGAACACCCGTTCGGCCTCGCCATATTTACCCTGTTCCATCAGCGCGACGCCAAGGTTGTTCCACGCAGGCACAAAGGTTTCGTCCAGTTCGATGGCGTGGCGCAGATCCCGTTCCGCCTGACCCATCCGCCCGAGCCGCAGCTTGGCCGAGCCGATGGCGGACAGGGTGTCGACCGTCATGCCCTGGTGAAGGGCGGCGCGGTAATAGGCTTTGAGGGCGAGCTCATATTCGCCCGCGGCCATAAGGCGGTGACCGACGGTGAGACCATCCACGGCTTGCTCTGTCGTATCCACGCCCACAGGCGCGTAGTCCCCCGCATCATCAAGCGGCTTGAGTCCGCCGGATTGGCAGGCAGCCAGAAGAGAGAGGAAAAGCGCGGCCCCGAGAGGCGCGCGCAAATGTCGATGAGGCATGATGTCCCCTGTTTTGCCCTGAACCAGTTGCCCGTGAAAGGGCTCAGAAATTGGTTTCGTTGAGCAATGTATAGATGTCATAGACCGAGGGGCCAATCAGAATGATCAAAAGCGGCGGCACGGTCAGCATCATCGTGGCAAGAGTCATCTTGGTCGGAAGCTTGTTGGCGGCTTCTTCGGCGCGCATCACGCGCTTGTCACGCATCTCGGCCGCGTAAATCCGCAAAGCATCGGCAATCGAGGTCCCGAACTGTTGCGACTGGATCAACACGGTGACGAAAGAGGCCACATCCGGCACGCCGCAACGCTCCGCCATGTCTTTGAGCACCACGCTCTTGTCCTTGCCGGCCTTGATCTCATGGGAGACGATTTCGTATTCATCCGCCAGAGCCGGAAAGCCGGCCCGGATTTCGATGGCCACACGGATGATGGCCTGATCGAGCGATTGACCGGCCTCGACGCACACGAGCATCAGATCGAGCGAATCGGGAAAGCCGTTGACGATCTCCTCCTTGCGGGCCTCGATCCTGCGGGTCACCCAGTATTTGGGCGCCATATAGCCGATCACGCCGGGCAGAAGTACGGTCAGGACCAGAGATTTCGGGCTCATGTCCTGTTCTGCCGATTTCAGAAGCGCAAAGAACAGGCCAAGCGCCAAAGCGCCGAGCCCCATCGCGAACTGGGCAAAGTGGAACATCCGCACCGCGTTCTTGGAGCGATACCCGGCCTGAATCATCTTGAGTTGGGCGGCGGAATATTCTTCCTCGTCCTGCGGCTCAAGAAACGATGAGTATTTTTCGAGACTCGCGCCTTTCTTGCTGTCATAGCGCAGTCTGGCGGGAGTTTTCCCGTTGGCCGCATCCTTGCCTGCCTTGATCTGGTCACGCAGGCGGTCTAGCGGGTCTTGTTTCTTTTTCAACAACACAGGCAGGGTGAAGAGAATCAGCACCGCGCCCAATGTGCCCATGAGGATCAGTGGTCCGAAAGGGCCGAGTTGATCGCCCAGAATGGCAGAAAATATCTCTTGCATCGGGAATATCCTTTCCGTCTCAGACCTTGATGTTCACAAGGCTTTTCATCACGAAGATATTCGCAACGAGGAAGCCGGCGACCACCAGACAGGCGGGGATGAAGGCGGGGGTGTCTTTGACTGAATCGTAGTAATCGGGTTTGATCAGCGTGATTGCCAGCAGTGCCAGAAGCGGGAAGCCGGAGAGGAACTTGCCGGACCATGCCGCCTCGGCGGTGATGGCTTTCACCCGACGGAAGAGTTTGAAGCGCGAACGGATCACTTTCGAGAGGCCTTCGAGCACTTCGGCGAGGTTCCCGCCCGATTGTTGCTGGATGGAGACGGCGACCGCGAGGAAGCGCAAATCCTGCATGTCGAGCCGTTCGGCCATGTCTTTGAGCGCCTCGCCCACTTCGCGCCCGTAGGCGCTTTCATCCGCGATCACGCCCATTTCGGTGCCCAGCGGATCGGGCACTTCCTTGGCGACGATGTTGAGCGCGTTGGAGAACGGGTGGCCGACACGCAGGCTGCGCACCATGAGCTCCACGGCGTCGGGCAGTTGCTCTTCGATCAGCGCGAGGCGTTTCTTGGCTTTGGACTGGATCCAGACATAGACCGCGCCGATCCCCATGAGGATGGAGACGGCCACACGGATCGGCATCGAGGCCGCCGTGCCGATGGAGAGGCCTACAAAGGCCACCATGCCCAAAAGCACCATGATCATCAGAAGCTGTTTGGGCGAGAAGGCGATATTGGCCTTTTGCGCCTTTTCGGCCAGCACGGAATAGAGCGGGATTTTCCGCGACTGGAGGTGCTGGCTCATCTCCTTGCGGAGCTGGTTGAGCACTTCTTCGCGGTTGCCCGAGCCTTTTTCCAAAAGCTCGTAGCGCCGGTTGACCCGTGAATTCAGCGAGATCGACTTGCCGAAGACCGTCAGGTAAATGCCCTCGACGAGGAGCAGAACGGCGACAAAAATCACGCCGTAAATGATCGGTTCCATTGAAATGATCATGGTCGTCGGGCTCCTTAGCGCGGATTGGTCGGTTCAAACAGGGATGGCGGCAGATCATAGCCCCACATGCGGAACCGCTCGGAGAAGTGGCTGCGCACACCGGTTGCGGTGAAGTGACCGATGATCTTGTTGTCGGGGGTGAGGCCCGTGCGCTGGAAGCGGAACACTTCCTGCATGGAGATCACATCGCCCTCCATCCCGGTGATTTCGGTGATGGAGACCATGCGGCGCGACCCGTCTTGCAGGCGCGAGGCCTGCACGATGAGGTTCACAGCCGAGGAAATTTGCGAGCGCACGGCCTTGAGCGGCATTTCGATCCCGGCCATGGCGATCATGTTTTCCAGACGCGACACACCATCGCGGGCGGAGTTGGCGTGGATCGTGGTCATGGACCCGTCGTGGCCGGTGTTCATGGCCTGCAACATGTCGATCACCTCTTCGCCGCGCGTCTCACCGACGATGATCCGGTCCGGACGCATCCGCAGGGCGTTGCGCAGACAGTCGCGCTGGGTCACAGCACCCTTGCCCTCGACGTTGGCGGGGCGGCTTTCCATGCGGCCCACATGGGTCTGCTGGAGTTGAAGTTCCGCCGTATCCTCGATGGTCAGGATGCGTTCGGAGTTGTCGATGAAACTCGACAGAGCGTTGAGCGTGGTGGTTTTACCGGAACCTGTCCCGCCCGACACGATGACATTGAGGCGGGTGGAGACGGCGGCCTGAAGATAGGCGGCCATTTCTTCGGTAAACGCGCCGAAACGCACCAGATCGTCGACCCCGAGCTTTTCCTTTTTGAATTTCCGGATGGAGACGAGCGAGCCGTCCACAGCGACCGGCGGCACCATCGCGTTGAAACGCGAGCCGTCGGCAAGACGGGCGTCAACATAGGGGTTTGATTCGTCCACGCGACGACCCACGGCGGACACGATCTTGTCGATGATGCGCAGCAGGTGCTTTTCGTCTTTGAAGGTGATGTCGGACAGCTCGAGTTTCCCCGCGCGTTCGACGAAAATCTGTTGCGGGCCGTTCACGAGAATATCGTTGACGCTTTCATCTTGCAAAAGCGGCTCCAGCGGACCGAGACCGCGCACCTCGTCATAAAGGTTCTGGTTCAGCATGATCCGCTCTTCGCGGTTCAGAACCATGCCCTGATCGGCGAGAAACTCGGCGGTGATATCGGAAATTTCGGCCTTGAGGTCTTTTTCGGAGGCGGTTTCGAGAGCGGAAAGGTTCAGGTCCTCAAGGAGACGCTTGTGCATCTCGACCTTGATTTCACTCAGACGTTCCTTGCGGCGGCGCTCTTTGTCCACGGGCGCGGCCTGGGCCGAGCGGCGGGCCGGTTTGGGCGCGGGCGCTTTCGGCTTGGGCGGAGCCGCGCGCTTGGGTTCTTCGGGTGCGGCGCTGGTGGGTTGCGCTTTTACCGGAGCGGCCTTCTGGGTCTCGTTTTTCTTATATCTCGAAAACATTTCTGTTCTACCTCATACGGGGATGTGCCCCTTATTGTGCGGCTTCAAGCTGTTCCGTCTGGCGCGCATGAATCGAGGCGGCAAGTTTGTGGATTTCCTTGCGCAACGGGTTCTTGGTTGCTTCGATTCCCAAAGGCACGCCCTGATCGCAGGCCTCGCGCACCGGACGACCGCCGTCCGGAAACTGCACATCAATGGCAATTTCGAGATTTTCGGCCATGCGTTTGATGCGCGCCTTGGCGGACATATCGATGCCTTTAGGCGCGAAATTCAGCAGGAAACGCAGTTTTTCGAACGGCAGTTCCTCGGCCTTGAGCGTGTTGCGCAGGCGCAGGATGTTCTGTGCGGAGCGCAGGTCCAGAGTGATGGGCGCGAAATAGAATTCCGACGCGTTCAAAACCGTTTCGGTCCACGACACCAGAGTGGCGGGCATGTCGACGATCACATAATCGAAATGGCTGCGCGCTTTCTCCAGCAGTTTCTCCACGTCCTGCGCCTCGATGAAGTCCAGCGGCAGGATTTCCGCAGGCGAGGTCAGAACCGACATTTTGTCGTTGAAATTCAACAGCGCACCTTTGAACAGGTCGTCGTCGATCTCGTCGCTCGGGGACAGCAATTCATAGACAGCTTCGCGCCGCGGCAGGTCGAGATAGGTCGACACGGACCCGAATTGCAGGTTGAAATCGATCAGAAGCACACGCGGTTGCGGGCCTTTCTTTTCGATCGTGGCCAGTTCCCATGCGAGGTTCACGGCAATGGTTGTTGCCCCCGCGCCGCCGGCCATGGACTGCACCGGCAGGATGATCCCGTTTGCACCGGACTGAAGCTGGGCCTGCGGGGCGGCGGTGGCTTCGACAAAATCGACAGCGGCCACTTTTTGCGGGGCATCCAGCCGTTCGATGGCGTCATGAAGCGCATCTTCGGGAAGCGGGTAGGGGATGAAGTCCTCGGCACCGAGTTGCAGCAACTGGTGCAACGCCATAGGCGAGACCTCATCGGCAATCAGGATGACTTTGACGTCCTGCGCCTTGGCTGATTTGACCAGATCGGCAACCAGGGCCAGATGGCTCTCGTCCTCGTGATCAAGGGCGATGGCGACAAATTTGAGGGCACCGCTCTCCGGTTGGCGGAAAAATTGCCGTGCGTCTTCAAAAGAGAGATCTCCCCAGGCTTCGCCCAGTTCGGTCTCCATATCTTCGATCAGAAGATCAAAATTCTGCACATCCCGACTGATCGTACAAGCGATCAGCGGGGTCGGGTCGTCTTCCAATAGAGCTTCACTCGACATTGCTCAAAGCGTCCTTTTTACTCGAACGCCAGGCTTATGAGGATCGCGGTCACTCAAAGAAAAGACCGGCCCTTATTCCCCTGGCGCGTTCATCCGACTCGGAGGACGGATATACTGCTCCCAATGGGGATAAGGTGCCGGTCAACTAGGGCAACAATAGGGCCAAAATCGCGTAATAATTCGCTATTCCGGAACGATGTTACTATTCGTCGATAGAGCCAGTGGCCTGAATGCTCGTGTCCGAGGCTGCGCTTTCGACATAATCGCGGTGAATGATCTCCGCATAACGGCTGTCCATCACCAGCTTTTCGTTTTCCACGAAACCGGAGACTTCGGTGACCGTGCGGCGGTTCTTGCGTTCCGGATGCTGGGTCACGATGAGCGGCTGGGTTTCGCCATAAGAGACCATCGCTTCGAGACGCGAGCGCGAGATGCCGTTGCGGGCAAGCTCTGCGACCACGGCTTTTGCACGACGCAGGCCAAGCGCCTTGTTATAGGCGTTGGAGCCGACGAGGTCCGTGTGCCCGTAAACGCGGAAGCGCACTTCGGGGAATTGCGCCATGAAATGCGCCTGTTTGCGGATCGCATCACGGGCGGCACCATCGAGAATGGCCGAGTTGAACTCGAAATTCACGGTGGTCGGCACCTGGGCCGCGAAACGTTCGTTCAGATCGATCACATAATTCAGTTGACCGGTCTGGACGAGCGTATTGTTCATCGTTGCATTGCCGAATGTCCCATTGTCGAGCGTGGAGCCCGCAGGTTGTTCGGAGCAGGCGCCAAGAGCCAGGAGGGCCGAGGCCGCGAATGTCAGTTTCAAAGTCCCGCGCATGTCCTTACTCCATCACATAGCCATAGGACCCGGAGAAGTCCTGTTTCGCCACTTCTGCCGCACCACCGGACTTCGGCGCGGATGTGCCGCCCAGTGTTTTCCCGAAGAGGAACATTTCGTTTTCGCTCGGGATTTTCACACGGTCCGTCGGCAGGGAAAGCGCCAGACCATTTGTCGGGGTGACAAGATGCGGGGTGACCATGATCACGAGCTCGGATTGGCTGCGTGTATAGTCAGTGGAGCGGAACAGGGCGCCCAGAACCGGAATATCGCCCAGCCACGGAACCTGACCGATGAGATCTTCGAAATCGTCTTCCAGAAGGCCGGCAATGGCAAAGCTTTGCCCGTCGCGCAGTTCCACCGTGGTGGAGGTTTCGCGGCGTTTGAACGAGTTCACGGTAAAGCCGTTTGCGGTGTAGTTCACGGAGGAATCAACGCCGGAGACCGCTGCGCGCATTTCAAGGTTGATCTGGTCGCCATTGATGACGCGCGGAATGAATTCAAGCTCGACACCGAACGGTTTGTATTCGATGGAGATGCCGTCATCGTCGGACACAGGAATCGGATATTCGCCACCGGCGAGGAATTTCGCCTGCTGACCGGAGAGTGCGGTCAGATTGGGTTCAGCCAGTGTGCGCGACACGCCTTTTTCTTCCATAGCTTCGAGCATAATGGAAAGCTCGGTGTCGCCGATGCCGCCTGTGAATGAAAATTGCCCTTGACTATCGCCGCTTGCACTGCCGCCAAGCGATGTGGTGTTGCTGCCGTTGTTGCCGTTATATTCTACGCCAAGCGATGCTGTGAGATTTTTCGACACAGAGCGCGACATTTCGGCAAAGCGCACTTTCAGCATCACCTGCTGGGTGCCGCCGATGTTCAACAGGTTGGACACACGACCGGGCGCATAGCGTTCGGCCAGCTCCACCGCACGATCCATCATGGTGACGGAAGAAATCATGCCGGACAGGACAATGCCGTCATTGGCCGTGCGCACTTCGATGCTCTCGTTGGGCATGATCTGGCGCAGGCGCTCTTTGAATTCGGTCAAATCTGGCGTGACCTGCACCTGCACATTGGTGATCAGCGACCCGTCAGGCGCCAGAAGCGTCATGGTCGTCATGCCCGGGGTCCGCCCGAGCACATAGATCGACCGTTCCGACAATGTGGAAATATCCGCAATTTCCGCGTTTGCGACCGAGACTTCCGTGAAGGGTTCGTCGCTTTCGACAACCACAGCGCGGTTCATCGGCACGTTCAGCACACCAGATGGCGAGCCGGTCATAACGCGAAGTTTCTCTGCAAAAGCCCCTTGGGGTATTGCGCTCATAACGGCAAACCCGACGAGAGCCGCCTTAAATATATTACATGCTTTCATGTGATCCTGCCTCTATTCGACCACGCCTCAAAAAAACGGACTCTACCGGCCCAATTGCGCCGAGAATGCGTTAATTCGTTTTTTTTTGCAAGAATCAATCTCTTGGCGGCGTTTGGTGATGTGGATAAGCCACAAAGGCGCAATTCTCAGATGCTCTGACGTGAAGATTCAGGCGATGACATATCCTTGAATTTCCACAAAAAAGAGCGGCCCTGTCGAGCCGCCCCTTGCTGTCATGATCCTGCGTCTCAGTTGGAGCAGGGGATCTGGGTTGTGACCATATTGCCGCCTTTGCGCGTGCGGATGGTGCAGATTTCCTCACGCGGGGCTTCGACGACGACTTTTTCTTCGACGCCCAAAAGCGTGTTTTTGTCGATCTCGACCCCGCCGACCACCGTGTCGTCATTGAGGCCCACAAGCGCCAGAGACAAGCGCCCGGAGCTTTGGGCCGTGGCCAGCGCGGCGACTTCTGTCGGATTGGCTTCTACCGTCACGGTGCGGGCAATCACGCTGGACTGGCGTTCCTCGTCAGCGGACTGGTCGACGGCTACAAGAGGCATCGAGGACTGGATGAGTTTTGTCGTTTCGGTTTGCGAACCGGACAATGTGCCCGTCCAATAGATGTCGACCCGATCTCCGGGGCGCAGCAGGCCGGCAACACCACTGGTCACGTCAACGCGGATCGCAAAGGCGCGCATGCCTTTGGACAGACGTGCCGCAACACCTGCTTTCTCGCCCGGACGGGTGAGTTTGGCGGCCATCAGCGGTTCCATCGGCTCGATCGTCCGCAATGCGGAACGCACAACATCGGTGCCTTCGGGGTAGAGCTGTTCTTCGGTCTGGAACGGCTCTTTCGGGAAGGCGTTCACCGGCCATTTCACGATCTTCACCTTGTCCGGTGTGATTTCTTCCCCATAAGAAATCTGTTCCAGGGCCACATAAATATCTTCGGTCTGAACCGTCTGGGAGCGCAAGGCTTTCTCACGGTTCAACTCCGCCTGATAGGTCGACAAATAGCCGCGGGTCATGTGAACGGCAAACCCGGCCAGAGCGACCCCGATGACGAGGACCAATCCAAAAATAATACGCATAACTCTTCGTCCCTTTGCATGTGGGGAACTCGTCCCCTCTCGCGATATGCGGTTAACCTGTCAATGAAATGAGGCAATTCGGTGATTTTGCCGTGGCGCTATCGTGAATTTTTGCGGTTTCACGAACAAAGCGGGGGAAATCGCGGAGTTGTTGTTCGGAGCGTTTCGCAATCAATCTATGTCTTCATTCGAGTGCGAAAGGTTTTCGTTTGTTTTGATGAGCACTGAACGGAAAAGCCGCGCCTGTTGAGGCGCGGCTTTGATCTTTCGGACCGGCATTTCGAACTCGATTTGCCGGTCCGGTGTTCACGAGCTTGAGTGAAACGTAAATGTTCACTCAACTCCGACGTCTTGGTCTGACAGATTGGTTGAAACCCCGTCTGCCAATGTTTCCATTCCGCCAGATAAGGCGAGCGTGAAAGCAATTCCCGAACCAATAAGGGCAGCAGTTAGAACGACCCAATCGACGGTGATTGCCCCCTCGTCGGATTTGGTGAAACGCATGGCATTTCGAAAGAGTTTCATGCGTTTGCTCCATGTGTTGACTTCAGGAACGCTTGGAAAGAAGAATTACCCCACCACGAGAGAGAATTACTCTGTTGTATTTACGCCTTTGCCGACATAAGAATCAGTACCTGTCTGGGAGAGTTCTGTCGTAATTTGGCCGCCAAGATTTTTTACGCCACCGGAAACGCTGGTGATCACAGCAATGCCGAGGCCCACGATGGCAGCGGTCAGAACAACCCAGTCAACGGTCACGGCGCCATCTTCGTCACGGGAGAAGGTTTTTGCGAGTTTGAAGAATTTCATAATGTATCCCTCCAAGGATGTTGTAACATTTGGTTTCCACGTCTCGGCGCTTCGAGCTTCGGCGTTTCCCTTGCCGGTGTGTCTCGTTGCGCTTTCGATGAGGCTATATGGCCCTCGAACTGGGGCGAGAGTTGGGCAGCATTGGTACAATTTTGGCACCATGAATTTTTCGCGTAATTTTTCTCTTAACTCATTGTTTTTAAATAATAATAAATTTGACCATTTTTCGACAAAAGTCTCTTTCGGCAAATAATCCGTGAAACCTTGCATTCTATTTATTCGGAATCGGCCCAAATCTCTCGCTTAAACCGGTGATTTTTGCGAAAATGGAGCCAATCATAAAGAAGTCCGGCCCCGTGAGGCTGGAAAAGAGAGTCGTTCGAGCATGTTTTTTCCTTTCCCGACCTTGTCGCGGGTGCGAGTCGCCCGATGTTGCGCTGTAATTTGTCTGAGTCTGACGGCTGTGAACCCGATTCAGGCCCAAGACAGCACGCCGCAGGAGGTCCAAGAGGCCGAGTCGCCGCCGCCCTGGCCCGAAGTCCGCTCCAAGCGAGTCGCTGTGCCGCAAGGCGGAGCGGGGAATCTGATCTCTGTGCAAATCCGCCCCGGTGCCAAAACGGTCAAGGTCCCTCCGGCTGCCAAGCCCGAGGCTGATACCGCTCCGGCGGATCTTCTGGATTGGTATTGGGACGCGGTGCCGCATGATCTGGCCGGCGCGGGGGCGTCACGCTTCGGGGCGGCTCTGGCCGCGCTTGATCATGACCCCGGCGGTGCGATTCCACGTCCGTCCTTCCAACATGTCACCGATCTGGCCAATCGCTATGGAACGGCACTCTTGCTTTATTCCATCGGGACCAAGGTCAGCCCAGCTCTGGCGCTGGCGGTGATTGCGGTCGAATCGTCTGGCGACGAGGCGGCTGTGAGCGGGGCAGGGGCGGAAGGTTTGATGCAGCTTATTCCGGCAACGGCGGAGCGTTTCGGTGTTGATGCGACGGATCCGGAACAAAACATCAAGGGCGGGATTGCCTATCTCGACTGGCTCTTGTCCGAGTTCAACGGTGATCTGGCGCTGGCGCTTGCGGGGTATAATGCGGGTGAGAATGCGGTGAAGGCCGCCGGAGGCCCGCCGCCCTATGCGGAAACGCGCGCCTATGTGCCGAAAGTTCTGGCGGCGTGGCAGGTGGCGAAACGGCTCTGTGTGACGCCGCCGGATCTGTATTCCGACGGCTGTGTGTTTGCGACCAACGCCATTCGGGCCCAGAAGTGACGCGGACCAAACCGCCCGCGTCCGGTTTCCTTTGTGCTAAAAATACTCAATCGACGATGGTCGCCTCAGTCGCCGCGCGTAGCTCGTCTTCGCTGACGCCATCGGCCAGTTCGACGATCTTCAGCCCGCCCTCGACCACATCCAGCACGCCGAGATTGGTGATGACGCGATCCACCACGCCCTGACCCGTCAGCGGCAGGGTGCATTTATGCAAGAGTTTCGAGTCGCCGTGTTTGTTGGTGTGATCCATCACCACCACCACGCGCCCGACACCGGCGACAAGATCCATCGCGCCGCCCATGCCTTTGACGAGCTTGCCGGGGATCATCCAGTTCGCCAGATCGCCCTTTTCGTCCACTTCCATTGCGCCGAGGATCGCCATTGCAATCTTGCCGCCACGAATCATGCCAAAGGAAAAGGCGCTGTCGAAATAGGCGGTGTTGGGCAGTTCCGTGATGGTTTGCTTGCCTGCGTTGATCAGGTCGGGGTCTTCTTCGCCCTCATAGGGGAAAGGGCCCATGCCCAACATGCCGTTTTCCGATTGCAGCGTCACGGTAACGCCCTCGGGGATGAAATTCGGCACCAGTGTGGGAATGCCGATCCCGAGGTTCACATAGGTGCCGTCTTCAAGCTCTTGTGCGGCGCGTGCCGCCATCTTGTTACGATCCCAAGCCATGTTTTCTCTCCTCCATTTGCCGGTGTTGGTCCGGCTAACCTGTCTTTAACTGTTGCTCCGGAGCGGTGATGCCGCTTTCCGGTGTCTGTCCGAGGCAGCGGTGCGCAAAGGCGCAAAACACCTGCCATCCATAATCTGCATTCATGTGCCGGTGGTCGACCTTATCAGGGGGGGCGGACTGGTCCGTGCCAGCGCGGGCAAAGCGGTCGGCGGTCATGAACTGGCCCGCACGGGTTTGCGGGGGCTGCATAAGCACGTCCAGACCGGCCTTGTGCATTTCCTCTTCGATGATTTGCTCGTAGAGCGCCATCCACTTCGCCCCGTGTGCGCGTTTGCCAAGTGCGGCGAGGGCATATTCATGTCCGGCACCGGGGCGGGTGGAGCGCGCAAGCGGGTAGGGGGCAGGCAGAAAACAGGCGCGGCTGTCGCGCCCGAACCTGCCCAGCAGGCGTTCGGCGCGTCTGGCAACCGTGCCGCGTATCAGGTCCGTGAGCGCTGCACGGGAGATAAAGGCGCGTCCCGTGCGCTCCGGCTCTTCGAGCACATCATGGAACACCATAAGCCGCATGACATGGTTGAGCGCATAGCGTTCCCCGACATGCAGGATATGGGAAAAGGGCGCGAAATCGATCTCGCGGCTGTCCATCCACGCCAGTTGCCTTGGCATGTCCTCGGGGGCACGGAACACGCCGTCTTCGTAGACCGCGCTGCTATAGACACGGCCCGGCAGGCCGAAATAGCTGACATCCAGATCGGGGAAGCCCGCCGCGATGGCGTCGCGGGCGGTATAGAAAGCCCCTGTGTGCGAGGTGCCGATGATGAGGATTTTCTCTCTCATGAGCGCGCCGCCTCGATCAGGGCCTCTTCGCAGATCAGATCGGCCTCGTCCGTCTCGTCCCCGAACCGGTCTTGCGCCGTCTCATCCGTTTCTGCGGCATCGGGGGCATGGGCCTGAAAGAACATCCGCATGGCAGCTGCGACGCCTTCTTCGGTCACGCTGCGCAGGTTGTCCTTGTAGAACCGGCCACCTGCGGCGGGGTTGGTGATTAGCTCGTATGAGGGGAAATAATCGACGTCTTCATATTTCGCGGCCATTTCCCCCGCCGCCCCGCGCAGCACGGCTTTGGAATAGCTGGTGGAGACCAGCACATGCTTGTTTGTCGCCGTGGCTGTGAGCGGCACGGGGGACACGGTGAGCAACATCTTGAGATCGGGGCGCAGGGCTTTGAGCCGCTTGCGCAGGGCCTCAAGGTCTTTGCGCACCTCCGGCAGGGTGAAGTTGTGAAAGCCGTAGACCTCCGGATCGAAATGACCGGCGAGCGTGCCGGGGGCAGTCGGGTAGACCGTGCCGCTTTCCTTGTGACGCCAGACCTCGGTCAACCCGAGGGTGAAGACGAACACTTCCGCCCGTTTGACGGCGCGCAGGACGCGGCGCAAATGGACAGAACGGGCCTCCATGACATGCTCCGCGCTCTCCAGTCCGCACGGTTCGATATTCGGGCGCTGGGCGTCGAAATACCGCCCGTTGCGGGTCCAAACCGGCTCTGCGGGGCTGATTTCTCCCGATGCCTCGCGCAAAAGCTGGAGCATCTGACGCGCCGTGTAGATGTTGCCGTAGCGGGCCGAATAAAGCCCGTACCCGTAACGGTTGAGCACCGCGCGCGGGATCGGGCCTTGCGGGGTTTCCACATCAATCACCGCCCAGTTGCGCGCCGCAAGCGCACGGTGCACATGCTGGGCGAAACAGCTTCCCGCCGTCATGATTTTGGTGTCGGGGGTAACCGGAAATTTGGGCAGATAGACCCCGTCAATCGCCGAAGGGTCAACTTCGGCGACACCGCTCCGCCAGAGGGCGGAGGCAGACAGGGTATCATAGGGGCTGCCCAAACCGTGTTTTCCTTACGCTGCCGGACGCGGGCGCGTGGTGCGTTGCTCGATGCGTTTTTCGTGCTCGCCCTGAATGAGGCGATGGACATAGACGCCGGGCATGTGGATGTGATCGGGGTCGAGCGAGCCTGTGGGCACGATCTCCTCGACTTCCATCACGCAGATTTTGCCACACATGGCGGCGGGCGGGTTGAAGTTGCGCGCGGTCTTGCGGAAAATCGCGTTGCCGGTCTCGTCGGCCTTCCATGCTTTCACGATGGAGAGATCGGCAAAAATGCCTTCCTCCATGATATAGGTCTCGCCGTTAAACTCGCGGTGGTCCTTGCCCTCGGCAATCACGGTGCCGACGCCGGTCTTGGTGTAGAAACCGGGGATGCCCGCGCCCCCTGCACGCATACGCTCGGCCAAGGTGCCCTGCGGGTTGAACTCAAGCTCCAACTCGCCCGAAAGATACTGGCGCATGAATTCGGCATTTTCGCCCACATAGGAGGACATCATCTTTTTGATCTGGCGGGTTTCCAGAAGCTTGCCGAGGCCAAACCCGTCCACCCCTGCGTTGTTCGAGGCCACGGTGAGGTCTTTGACCCCGCTTTCAACAATGGCTTCGATCAGAAGCTCGGGGATGCCGCACAGGCCAAAACCGCCCGCAGCAATCAGCATGCCGTCCTGCAATACGCCGTCGAGGGCCTCTTTGGCCGATCCGTATACTTTATTCATGTCTCTCCTCCACGAAATCCGTTTGCCCGATTAATGGGATTATTGGGGCCCAAGTCAATTCTTTGCTGCGCCGCAACACGAGCTATGCGCCTGTGGCGGTGCGAAATAAGAAAAGCTGTGTCCTGCTATCATAATTTATTATTTTTGTCGGACTTGATTCCGAAACAGGTCGCATCATATGCAGAAGTAAGAATATGAAATGACGCGCAAAGGATATTAGACATGCAGGTTTTCCCAAGTTCCGGTGCCGCCGGAAGCCCCGATGTGGCCGCTTTCTACGAGGAGGCCAGCGGGTCGTGGCAATATATCGTCTCGGACCCCGCAACCAAATCCGCCGCTATTATTGATCCGGTGCTGGATTTTGATCCGGCCTCCGGCGCGACATGGACCGCCAGCGCCGATGAGTTGCTCGACTATGTGAAGCAAGAAGGGCTGAAGGTCGTCTGGGTGCTGGACACGCATCCCCATGCGGACCATTTTTCCTCTGCGCCTTATCTTGCGGAAAAACTCGGTGCGCCGCAGGCGATTGGCAAGAAGGTCCTCGATGTGCAGAACATCTGGGCCGACCTTTATGCCAATGACAGCCTCAAGAACCGTCCCGACTACTGGGACCGGTTGTTTGATGCGGGTGATACGTTCGAGATTGGTAACCTGAAGGGCGAGGTGATTCTGTCCACCGGACACACGCTGGCCTCGATTACCTATGTCATAGGCGATGCGGTCTTTGCCCATGACACGTTCATGGTGCCCGACAGCGGCACCTCGCGCGCCGACTTTCCCGGCGGCTCGTCAGAGGAACTCTGGAACAGTTTGCAAACCATTCTGGCGATGCCTGACAACACGCGGATATTTGTGGGGCATGACTACCGCAAAGGCGGGCGCGAGGAGGCTTGTATGGCCACTGTGGCAGAGCACAAAGCCTCGAATATCCATGTGAAAGACGGGATTTCGAAAGAGGAATTTATCCGGACCCGCGATGCGCGTGACGCGACCCTGCCTTTGCCGGCGCGGATGCTCTATGCGCTTCAGGTCAATATTCGGGGCGGGCGTTTGCCGGAGCCGGATGACAAGGGCAGGGCGGTGTTCTCCATTCCCGTCAACCGGTTTAAGCCGAAATTCTGAATGAAAAAGGGCGCCTTTGAGGGCGCCCTTTTTCATTCTGTCGAGATTATTCGACAACATCACCATCATCATTTGAAGAGGCTGTTGTCTTCTTCGCCGCCGCTTTCTTTTTCGCCGGAGCTTTCTTGGCCGCAGGCTTTTTCTTCGGCGCGGCTTTTTTCTTGGCGGGGGCTTTCTTTTTGCCGCCCTTGGCCGCCTTCTCCGCGATCAATTCTACCGCCTGCTCCATAGTCAGGTCTTCCGGTTTAATGTCTTTGGGCAGGGTCGCGTTGACCTTTTCCCATTTCACATAGGGGCCATAGCGCCCCTCCATCACATTCACCGGCCCGCCGCTATCGGGATGCTCACCCAGTTCTTTCAACGGCTTCGCCGCCGCCGAACGCCCGCGTCCCGGATTGTTGCGCTTCTCGGTGATCAGTTCCACCGCGCGGTTCATACCGCATTCGAACACGTCATTCGGGTCTTTGAGGTTGGCGTAGACGGGTTTGGCCTCATCGGGCAGCTGGTGCATCAGATAGGGGCCGAACCGTCCGAAATTGGCCTTGATCATGCCGCCTTCGGGATGTTCGCCGATCTCGCGGGGCAGGGACAAAAGCGTGAGTGCTTTCTCAAGGTCCATGTCGTCTTTCGACCAGCCCTTGGGCAGGGAGGCGCGTGGCGGTTTCTTGTTTTCAGGTGTCGGCTCCCCGCGTTGCACATAGGGGCCGAACCGTCCGGATTTGAGCCAGATTTCATCGCCATTGTCCTCGCCCAGAAGACGTTCATCCCCTTCGGCACCTTCGCCCGCAATCGGACGTGTGTAGGTGCATTCGGGATAGTTGGAGCAGCCGACAAACCCGCCCGTGCGGGAGGTTTTCAGATGGAGCGAGCCTTGACCGCATTTCGGACAGACGCGCGGATCGGAGCCATCCTCGCGCGGCGGGTAAAGCTGTGGCGCGAGCGCGTCGTCGAGCTTGTCGAGCACTTCGGAGATGCGCAGGTCCGAGGTTTCCGCAATGGCCGCATGGAAGTCGCGCCAGAATTTCGCCAGAACCTCTTTGTAATCAAGATCGCCCGCCGAGATTTCGTCAAGCTCCTCTTCGAGATTCGCGGTGAATTCATAGCCCACATATTTGCGGAAGAAATTCATCAGGAAGATTGTAACGATCCGGCCCTTGTCCTCGGGGATCAGGCGGTTCTGTTCCTTGCGCACATATTCGCGGTCGACAATCGTCGTCAGCACGGAAGCATAGGTGGACGGGCGCCCGATGCCCAGTTCTTCCATGCGTTTGACCAAGGTGGCCTCGGTGTAGCGCGGCGGCGGGTTGGTGTGGTGCTGAAGCCCCATCACGGCGTCTTCCGCGCCCAGAACCGCCTCTTTGTCGGTGGCTTGGGCCTTGAGCCCGCCCGCCACTTTTTTCAGAGCCTCGCCCTGCGTGATCTGCGGCAGGCGGCCTTCGTCGTCTTCCTCCACATCATCGCGGCCTTCGGTATAGACCGCCATGAACCCGTCAAAGACAATAACCTGACCAGTGGCACGCAGCACAACCTCATGGTCGTCAGAGGCGATGTCCACGGTGGTGCGTTCGAGTTTCGCGCCTTCCATCTGGGCGGCAATGGTGCGTTTCCAGATCAGATCGTAGAGTTTGCGCTGGTCGGCGTCGCCCAGATTGACCTTGTCGGGGGCGGCGAACATATCCGTCGGGCGGATACATTCGTGGGCCTCTTGGGCGTTTTTGGCTTTGTTCTTATAAATCCGCGGGCTTTTGGGCACATATTGCTCGCCATAGCGGTCTTTGATCGCGTCACGTGCCTGCGCGACCGCTTCGGGGGCCATGTCGATCCCGTCGGTCCGCATATAGGTGATGAGACCCGCCTCATAGAGCCGCTGCGCCGAATTCATCGTCTGGCGCGCGCCCATGCCGAACTTGCGGCTGGCTTCCTGTTGCAGGGTCGAGGTCATGAACGGCGCGGACGGGTTGCGCGAGCCGGGTTTGGCTTCGACAGAGGCGACTTTGAGCGCCCGCGAACTGACCGCCTGAACGGCCATTTCGGCGCTCATCCGGTCTTTCAGGTCAAATTTGTCGAGCTTCTTGCCGGAAAGCTGGGTCAGGCGCGCTTCGAAACTCTGCCCGCGCGGCGTTTCCAGAAGCGCCTTGACGGTCCAGTATTCCTGCGGGTTGAAGGCTTCGATCTCCTGCTCGCGCTCGACGATCAGGCGCAGACAGACCGATTGCACCCGCCCTGCGGAGCGCGCACCGGGCAGTTTGCGCCACAGAACGGGGGAGAGGTTGAAGCCCACAAGATAGTCCAGCGCACGGCGCGCCAGATAGGCGTCGACCAGAGGCACATCGACCTGACGAGGGTTCTTCATGGCCTCCAGAATGGCGGGTTTGGTGATGGCGTTGAAGGTTACGCGCGACACGGCGGTGGATTTCTTGATCGCGCGGCGTTTGGTCAGAGCCTCCTGCAAGTGCCACGAAATCGCTTCCCCTTCGCGATCGGGGTCAGTCGCGAGGATCAGTTCGTCGTCGTCTTTGAGCGCATCGGCGATGGCTTTGACGTGTTTGCGACTGTCCGCGCCGATCTCCCATTTCATCTCGAATTCATGGTCCGGATCGACCGAGCCATCTTTCGGCGGCAGGTCGCGAACGTGGCCGTAGGAGGCCAGCACCGTGTAATCCTTGCCCAGATACTTGTTGATCGTTTTGGCCTTGGCCGGGGATTCGACAACAACAACTGGCATGGACGGTCCTTAAGATTCTCGTGTGAATGGGGCTTATGGCGGCGGAAAATGGTCTGAGCCTGTGGGGAATGTCAATGCAAAGCGTGGATTATTGTGTCGCAGGCTTTCGGTTTTCTTTTGTGTCTCAATGAAACGAAGGCCTGCGGGACGGGCGCAAAGAGGTATGAGGAGGGGCTGTGACAAGCAAGGCCGGAGGCGGCTGTGACGTGGTTCCGGCACTTATCCCAGCGCCAGCATACCGCCGGGTTTGCGCGCGATCCGGCCATCGAGTTCTAGATTGAGAATCTCCGCACTGGCACGTTCGGGAGCCACGCCAAGGTCGCGGATCAGGTCGTCCTCGGGCAGGGGAGCGCCGGACAGGCGGGAGAGAATCTCCGTATGGAGGGCGGCGTGATCGGCCAGAGTGCGGGTCTCTGCGGGGGGCGCGGGCACGGTGATGGCCTCCTGCGGGGTGGTCACGGCGGCCTGGGCCAAGGGCGAGGCGGCGGCCAGCGTATCGAGCACGTCGCGGGCGCTGCGAATGAGGGTGGCCCCGTCGCGCAACAGGATGTTGCAGCCCGCTGAACGTGCATCAAACGGATGCCCCGGCACGGCCATGACCTCCCGCCCCTGATCCAGCGCATTGCCTGCCGTGAGAAGCGAGCCGGAGCGCGCGGCGGCCTCCACGACGATGGTGGCGCGGGCCAGACCGGAGACGATCCGGTTGCGCATCGGAAAGTGGCGGGCAAAGGGTTTCATGCCGAACGGTTGCTCGGACAACAGCAGGCCCGACTCTGCAATGCCGTGATAAAGCGCGGTGTTTTCTGCGGGATAGATCTGGTCCAGACCACCGGCCAGAACGGCCAGCGTGCCAGTATCCAAGGCCGCCTCATGCGCGCTTGCATCGATCCCGCGGGCAAGGCCGGAGGCGATGGCAAACCCTTCTGCACCGAGATCGCGACCGAGTGTGCGGGTGAAGCGATGGCCCAGAGAGGAGGCGTTGCGCGCCCCTACGATGGCCAGTGCGGGACGTTCGAGCAGGGAAAGATCGCCCTTGATCCAGAGCGCGGGCGGCGCGTCGTCGATCTGCGCCAGAAGCGCGGGATAGTCGGGATCACCACGCAGCAGGAGCCGCGCGCCCTGTTTGCGCCCCGCCCGCAGTTCCGCGTCGATCACGCCTTGGGGGCAGATCTGATAATCGGAAACACCGGCCTGACGGGCGATTTCGGGTAGGGCCTCAAGGGCTGCAGCCGCATCGCCGTGTTCTTTCATCAGCCGGTAAAAGGTGCTTACGCCAACGCGGCGAGAGCGCAAGAGGCGAAGCCAGATGGCCCGATCTTCCTCGGTGTGGGGTGGGGTGAGGGGGTGGTGGGAAGGGATGAAATCCAAGGAACCAACTCTCTCCGTCTCTTGCCCCTTCACATTCGCTCAAAATGGTTAATGAGCAGTTACCAAAAACAGGAAAATTTGGTTTTTTATGCGATTATGTGAATTTTTTCGCTTCGGGCCGGTCATGCCAGAGACAGGCAGGCCAGTGTCGGGACATGCCAAAGGCGGGCGCGAGGCCCGCCTTGGTGCAAGAGCAAACCGAAGGAGCGCGCTTACGCGGCTGAACCGCCGACTGTCAGCCCGCCAATCAGCAATGTCGGCTGGCCGACCCCCACAGGCACCCATTGCCCCTGTTTGCCGCAGTTCCCCACGCCGGGATCAAGCGCCATGTCATTGCCGATGGCCCGCACATGTTTCATGGCGGTCGCCCCGTCCCCGATCAGCGTGGCCCCTTTGACCGGTGCGCCGATCCGGCCGTTTTCGACCCGATAGGCTTCGGTGCAGTTGAAGACGAACTTGCCGTTGGTGATGTCGACCTGACCGCCGGAAAAGCCCACGGCATAAATCCCGTCTTTCATGTCGGAGATGATTTCGTCGGGGGCGGCATCTCCGCCCAGCATATAGGTGTTGGTCATCCGCGGCATCGGGGCGTGGGCGTAGCTTTCGCGCCGACCGTTGCCGGTGGGGGTGACGCCCATGAGACGCGCGTTCTGACGGTCCTGCATGTAGCCGACAAGAACACCGTCCTCGATGAGCGTGGTTTTCTCCGAGGGGGTGCCTTCGTCATCGACAGAGATCGACCCGCGCCGGTCGGGGATGGTGCCATCGTCCAGCACGGTGACGCCCTTGGCGGCGACCTGTTGGCCCATCAGCCCCGCGAAAGCCGAGGTTTTCTTGCGGTTGAAGTCACCCTCAAGCCCGTGCCCGACCGCCTCGTGCAGCAACACGCCGGGCCAGCCCGGTCCGAGCACCACATCCATGACACCGGCGGGGGCGGGGACGGCTTCGAGGTTCACAACGGCAATGCGCAGGGCCTCGCGGGCCACGCCCTGCCAGTGATCCGGTGCGATGAGACCAGTCAGGCCAAACCGCCCGCCACCGCCCGCAGAGCCGCTTTCACGACGACCATTCTGTTCGACAATGACGGAAATGGAGAGCCGCGCCATAGGGCGGATGTCGGAGGTCAGCCCGCCTTCGGGGCTCAGGATGTAGACCTCCTGATGGGAAGCGGCGAGCGAGGCGGTGACCTGCACAACACGGGCATCAAGGTCGCGCAAGTAGTCGTCGATCTCTTTCAGTGTCTCGATCTTCACATCAAAGGCGGCGCCGTCGAGCGGGTTTTCGTCGGTGTAGAGATGCACGTTGGTCAGACGCGGGGCCTCGGCCAATGTTCCGCCGCCTTCGCCCACGGCGAGACGTGCGGTTTCGGCGGCGCGCCGGATGGCCTGTTCGGTGATCTCTGTGGAATGGGCGTATCCGGTGGTTTCGCCCCGCACGGCGCGCAGCCCGAATCCTTCGGAGGCATCATAGGAGGCGGTGCGAATGCGGCCATCATCCAGGACCAGACCTTCGGAGGTGCGCCGTTCGAGAAAAAGCTCGCCATCATCGGCTCCCGCGACGGCCTCGCGGAGAATCGCTAGGGAGTTTTCAAGTTCGATCGCATTTGTAAATGGGTCAAAACGGCTCGAAGTCATGGATTTTCTCCCTTTAGACTTGATCTAGATCAAAAAAACAGCTGAATGCGGATAGGAATTCTTGTCCCGTCACGCCTAATATGGTCTTTGATAGGGCAGACTCAAACGAAAACGCACCCGGAATACCGGGGCAGCCGTCGGGGAAACAACCCTGATTGCAACCTAGGGAAGAGACAATGCGCACAAAATCTTTTGGGTCCGCTGCGGCGGCCGCTCTTTTTGCAACGCTGACCACGACCGGTATGGCGACCGGGGCATGGGCCCAGGATGGTGAACTTCTGGGCGCGCCCGTGTCGGGCAAGACAGGGTTCCAACCCGCCGCGACGGAACTGGCGCGTGATCTGCAATCACTTGATCATATGCTTCTGGTGGTCATCGCCCTGATCGTGGGGTTTGTCTGTGCGCTGATCCTCTGGGTTATCGTGCGCTACAATCGCAAGGTCAACAAAACGCCGGCGAGTTTTACCCACCACACGCCGATCGAGGTGGCCTGGACCATCGTGCCGATCCTGATTCTCGTGGTCATTGGTGCGTTTTCCCTTCCGGTGCTGTTCAAGCAGCAGGAAATTCCGGAGGGCGACATCTATATCAAGGTGACGGGCTACCAATGGTATTGGGGCTATGAATATGTGGACGAAGACATTGCCTTCGACAGCTATCTTCTGGGTCACCCTGCCAATATGACGGATGAGGATTACGACGCCGGTGCGCGCAACTATGTGCTGAACGATGCGATGCGCGACAAGCTGGTGCGGGCGGGCTATTCCGAGGACCAGTTCCTGTTGGCCACCGACACCAAGGTTGTTGTGCCTGTCGGTAAGACAATCGTGATGGGTGTGACCGGTGCGGATGTGATCCACAGCTGGACAATCCCTGCCTTTGGCGTGAAACAGGATGCCGTTCCGGGTCGTGTGGCTGAGCTTTGGTTCAAGGCCGAGAAAACCGGCACCTTCTTTGGTCAGTGTTCCGAACTTTGCGGCAAGGACCACGCCTATATGCCGATTACGGTGCAGGTGGTGGAGCAGGACGAATATGACGCTTGGCTGGCTGAGGCCAAAGAGCTTTATGCCGCCAACGACACCGCTCCGAGCACAATCAAACTGGCATCTGCCAACTGAGATTTCCGGTGAGGGCGGATCAACCGCCCCGCTACATAGTAGAACAAGACCCACGCACGAAAGCGCCCCCCATAAGAGGTCAAAGCCCGTCGGGGGGCATCTTCACAACTGGCAAAACGCACTGGACAATATGCGATGACTGACGCGACGATCATTTTGGACGACAAACACGAGGCGGAATTCGGCGACTATTTCGCGCTGCTCAAGCCGCGTGTGATGTCTCTGGTCGTGTTCACGGCTTTTGCCGGTCTGATCGTGGCTCCGGGCGGGATTCACCCGTTTCTGGGCTTTTTCGCAATTCTGTGCATTGCCATCGGGGGCGGAGCCTCCGGCGCGCTGAACATGTGGTATGACAGCGACATCGATATGGTGATGAAACGCACCAAGTCGCGTCCGATTCCGGCGGGGAAAGTCTCGCGCGAAGAGGCGCTGGGCCTTGGCCTGACGCTCTCGGCCTTTTCGGTCGTCATGCTGTATCTTGCGACAAACTGGGTCGCAGCGGCACTTTTGGCCTTCACCATCTTTTTCTATGCGGTGGTCTACACCATGTGGCTCAAACGCGCGACGCCGCAGAACATCGTGATCGGCGGGGCCTCTGGCGCATTTCCTCCGATGATCGGCTGGGCGGCGGTGACGGGGGACATCACGCTGTCTTCGGTTCTGATGTTCATGCTGGTCTTTATGTGGACGCCGCCGCATTTCTGGTCTCTGGCGCTGTTCATGAATGCGGATTACGACAAGGCGAAAGTGCCGATGTTGACCGTCACCCATGGCAAGCGTGCGACGCGCAACCATATCCTTGTCTATACCGTGCTTCTGGCAGGGTTCGCCGCGGCAATGTTTACCACGCCCTTGGCGGGGTGGAGCTATCTGGTCGTTGCCGTGGTGATGAACGCCCTATTCCTGCGCGGGGCTGTGGTGCTCTGGCGGCGCGATGAGGTCGAGGCGGAAGCGGACGGCTACAAGGCCGAACGCGCGTTTTTCAAACTGTCGCTGGCCTATACCTTCCTGCATTTCATGGCGCTTATGGCGGACAAGGTGCTCTTTTCCTTTGGCTTCGGAGGGCCGTTCTGAGATGGCGATCACCAAGCTGCACGACATTCACGCCCGCCGGCGCTCCCGCAATGTGGGGCTCGGGCTGGCTTTGGCCGCTTTTGTCGTGCTGCTGATCGGCTTGACCGTGGTCAAGGTGACTGTGCTGGATCCCTCCATCGCAACGCAGGAGACACAATACTGATGGCACTCCAAGGTCCGCAAAAGACAGTGCTGCAACTCGTGGGGGTGGTGACCCTCATGGGTGCGCTGGCGTGGGCCTCGGTGCCGTTTTACAGCTGGTTCTGTCGGGTGACGGGCTTTGGTGGCACCACGGATGTGGCCGAGACCGCTCCGGATGTCATTCTGGACGAGACCATTAAAATCCGCTTTGACGCCAATACGGATCCGTCGATGGCTTGGGAGTTCAAGCCGGTTGAAAACGTGATGGAATTGCGCATCGGGGAGACGGGGCTGGCGTTTTATGAGGCTTACAACCCGACGGATCGCGTGATCGCGGGGACGGCCTCTTACAATGTCGCGCCTTTCGAGGCAGGCAATTTCTTTACCAAGATCGACTGTTTCTGCTTTACCGAACAGATACTCAAGCCCGGTGAGCGGGTGCTGATGCCCGTGACCTTCTATGTCGATCCGGACATCACCACAGACAGGGATGCGAAATATGTGCATCGTATTACACTGTCTTATACATTTCACGAAACAGATCTGCCCGAGGATTATGCCGCGCTGGACAGCGGCGACCCTGTGCAGACCACTGTGAACTAAGCCCGAACGGGCACTCTAAGGGAGAGGGACGCACGCAATGGCGCACGAAAAGAACCACGACTACCACATCCTTCCACCGTCGCCCTGGCCACTGATGGGGGCAATGGCGGCCTTTGTCATGCTCTTTGGCGCGGTGATGTGGATGGCCAAGGACAACCCCTATATCTTCCTCATCGGATTCATCGGTGTGCTCTATGTGATGTGGAGCTGGTGGGGCGAGACGATCAAGGAAAACAAGGCGGGGGATCACACGCCGGTGGTGCGGATCGGTCTGCGCTACGGTTTCATCATGTTCATCATGTCCGAGGCGATGTTCTTTGCCGCGTGGTTCTGGGCGTTTTTCAAGAATGCGCTCTATCCGATGTGGAGCTATCCGGGCACGGAATATGTGAAGCCCGAGTTCATTCCGGTGGATGCCTTCCACCTGCCGCTGATGAATACGCTGATCCTGTTGCTGTCCGGCTGTGCCGTGACATGGGCGCACCATGCGCTGGTGCATGGTAATATCCGCAAGGATCTCGTCGCCGGTCTTGCGATTGGTGTGGGCTTTGGCGCGGTGTTCACGCTGTTTCAGGCCTATGAATACTACGAGCTGCTTGTGCATGAAGGTTGGACCTTCGGGGGGGATTTCTTCTTTGGCTCCTTCTTTATGGCCACGGGGTTCCACGGGTTCCATGTAATCATCGGCACGATTTTCCTGACCATCTGTCTGGTCCGTGCGATGCGTGGGGATTTTACACCGGAGGATCACATCGGGTTCGAGGCCGCCGCATGGTATTGGCACTTTGTGGATGTCGTCTGGCTGTTCCTGTTCGTGGCGGTTTACATCTGGGGCCAGTAAGTGCCCTGAGTATTTCCCGCCATCAGAAAACCGGTTAGAAGGGCGCGGGTTTCGCGCCCTTTTCCATTGGAGAGCCTCTGTGGAGAAAAGATGCACAAACGGATGATTTTCCCCATCGTGATCGGTGTCCTCGGCTGTGGCATTCTGATCTGGCTGGGCACATGGCAGCTGTCGCGTATGGCGTGGAAAGAGGGGATTCTCGCCGAAATTCGTGCGGAGATCCGCGCCGAGCCTGTGCCTTTGCCTTCTGTGGTCGATCCGTCCATGAAATACCTGCCGGTGGTGGTCGAAGGAGAGATTGGGGATGCGGAACTGCATGTTCTGGTCTCGCGCAAGCAGATCGGCGCGGGCTATCTGATCGTCGCGCCGCTGACGTTGGACGACGGGCGGCGGGTGTTGCTGGATCGCGGATTTGTGCCGGACGAGGCGAAAGAGGCGGCGCGTCCCAAGAGGCCTGTCACGGTGATCGGCAACCTGCATTGGCCGGATGATATGAACGCCTCGACCCCTGAGCCGGACATGGCGCGCAACATCTGGTTCGGGCGGGACATTCCAGCGATGGCGGCGGCATTGGACACAGAGCCGGTCCTGATCGTGGCACGAGAAAGCACGGGGGAGGGGATCGAGCCGATGCCCGTGGGTGTCGAGGGCATCCCGAATGACCATCTAGAATATGCGATCACGTGGTTTTCGCTCTGTCTTGTCTGGTTAGGGATGACTCTTTTCCTTCTCTGGCGTATCAGGGCGCGAACAATCTGACGAGCGGAGCACATGCGTTATATCTCGACCCGCGGCGATGCGCCGGTTTTGAACTTTGAAGAGGCCATGTTGACGGGCCTTGCTTCTGATGGCGGGCTCTATGTGCCCGAGACCATTCCGACCCTGAGTGAAGGCGAGATTGCCGCGCTGGCTGGGCTGTCTTATGAGGAGGCCGCCTTCAAGGTGATGAAGCCTTTCATCGGCGACACTTTCACCGATGCCGAGTTTCAGGAGATCATCGCGAAGGCCTATGCCGGCTTCAAACATGACGCCCGCGCGCCTTTGGTGCAGTTGGGGCCGAACCACTTCCTGCTCGAGTTGTTTCACGGGCCGACGCTGGCGTTCAAGGATTTCGCCATGCAGCTGATCGGGCAACTGTTTCAGGCCGCACTGACGCGGCGTGGGGAGCATGTGACCATTGTCGGTGCGACTTCGGGGGATACCGGTTCTGCCGCCATCGAAGCCTTCAAGGGGTTGTCGAATGTGGATGTGTTCATCCTCTTCCCGCATGGCCGCGTCTCCGATGTGCAGCGTCGCCAGATGACGACACCGTCCGAGTCCAATGTCCACGCGCTTGCGGTTGAAGGCGACTTTGATGATTGTCAGGCGGCGCTCAAGGATATGTTTGCGGATATCGACTTCCGCGATCACGTCAAACTTGCGGCGGTCAATTCGATCAACTGGGCGCGGGTGCTGGCGCAGGTTGTGTATTACTTCACCTCCGCCGTCTCTCTGGGCGCGCCGCACCGCAAGGTTTCCTTCACCGTGCCGACCGGCAATTTTGGGGACATCTTCGCGGGCTATATTGCCAAGCGCATGGGTCTTCCGATCGAGACGCTGGTGATAGCCACGAACCAGAACGACATTCTGCACCGGACGATGGAAACAGGGGCCTGCACGAAAGAAGGCGTGGTCCCCTCGATCAGCCCGTCGATGGACATTCAGGTGTCGTCGAATTTCGAACGCGCGCTCTTCGACGTCTATGACCGCGAAGGTGCGGCGATTGCGCAGCTTATGGACGAGTTCAAATCCGGCGCGTTCAAGATCTCCCAAGGGGCGATGGACCGTCTGCGGGACACGTTCCAATCGGGCCGTGCCTCCGAAGAAGAAACTACCGCCACCATTGCCGACATGCACAAACGCACGGGCGAGGTTCTCTGCCCGCATACGGCGGTGGCTGTGAAAGTGGCCGAAGAGCATTTGGGCGATGTGCCGATGGTCTCTCTTTCGACCGCGCATCCGGCGAAATTCCCGGCGGCGGTCGAAGCGGCCTGTGGCATTCATCCGGACCTGCCGGAACATATGGCCGATCTGTTCGAGCGTGACGAGCGGTTCACAGTGGTGCCCAATGACCTCGACGGTCTTAAATCTCTCATCAAGGAGCGTCTCGCTTGAGCCCACGTATCCACACCCTTCCTAACGGTTTTCGGATTGTCACCGAACTTCAGCCATCGATGCAAAGCGCGTCGATCGGGGTCTGGGTGCTGGCGGGTGGGCGGCACGAGCGCATCGAACAGAACGGCATCGCGCATTTTCTCGAACATATGGCGTTCAAGGGCACCAGGCGCCGCACGCCTTTGCAAATCGCGGAAGTGCTGGAAAATGTCGGGGGTTATCTCAACGCCTATACCACGCGGGAAACCACGGCCTATTATGCGCGGGTACTCAAAGACGATGTGTCTCTGGCGCTGGACGTGATCGGGGACATTGTTCTGAACCCGATTTTCGATCCGCATGAGCTGGAAGTCGAACGCGGCGTGATTCTTTCCGAGATCGGTCAGGCGCTTGATACGCCTGATGATGTGATTTTCGACTGGCTGCAAGAGGCCACCTTCCCGAAACAGGCGCTGGGCCGCACAATTCTTGGCCCCGCCGAACGGGTGCGGAATTTTACCCGCGACGATCTCGCAGGGTTTGTGGAAGAGCATTACAGCCCCGAACGCATGGTCCTCTCAGCGGCAGGGAATATCGATCACGACCGGATCGTGGCCGAGGCCGAGGCGATCTTTGGCGGTCTCAAGCCGCATGGTCGCGATTATGCCGATCCGGCACGGTTCGAGGGCGGCGAGTTTCGCAAGGTCAAAGCCTTGGAACAGGCGCATTTCACGCTGGCTTTCGAAGGGCCGGCCTATCGTGACGAGAACATCTATATCGCCCAGACCGCGACCACGGCTTTGGGCGGCGGCATGTCTTCGCGTCTGTTTCAGGAACTGCGTGAAAAACGCGGGCTGTGTTACACGATCTATGCGCAGTCGGGGGCCTATTCCGACACCGGTCTGACCACGATCTACGCGGGCACCTCCGGCGAACAGATCGCGGAACTGGCCGAGGTGACTGTGGACGAGATGAAACGCGCCGCCTCCGAGATGACGATGGTCGAAGTGGACCGTGCGCGGGCGCAGATCAAGGCAGGGCTGTTGATGGGGCTGGAAAGCCCGTCCTCGCGCTCCGAGCGCAACGCACGGATGCTGGGCATCTGGGGGCGTATTCCGGCGCTTGAGGAAACGGTCGAGCGGATCGACGCGGTCAGCCTTGAAAGCGTGCGGGAGTTTTTGGCGCAGACCGGATTGGGCAAGGCCTCTATGGCGCTCTATGGTCCGGTGAAAGCCGCACCGGAACTTGAAGATCTGCGTGAGAGGTTTGCTGCCTGATGCTGATGCGACGGCCGAAGGTAAGGATCGAGACGGAGCGTATGACGCTGCGCCTTCCTCAGCATTCGGACTATCGCGATTGGGCGGCTTTGCGCTCTGAAAGCATGGAGTTTCTGCAACCGTGGGAACCTACTTGGTCGGAGGACCATCTGACCCGCAAATCATTCACCAATCGTGTGATCTGGGCCGAGCGCAGTTTCAAAAGCGATACAGGGCTTCCGGTGTTTTTGTTCCGGCGAGAGGACAATGCGCTTTTGGGCGCGTTGACGCTCGACAATATCCGCCGTGGTCCGGCGCAGGCGGGCACTATCGGTTACTGGATCGGTGCGCGTTATGCCCGCCACGGCTATATGAAAGAGGCCATTGCCGCCGTTACCCATCACGCCTTTACCCGCATGCGCCTGAGCAGGCTTGAAGCGGCGTGCCTGCCGGAAAATGTGGCCTCGCGCGGGGCGCTGGAAAAGGCCGGTTTCAAATATGAAGGCGTGGCGCAGGCCTATCTTCAGATCAACGGGCGCTGGCGCAACCATGTGCTCTATTCCGCGTTACATCCCGACCGGCGCGGACCGACGACAATCGGTCTGGCCTGAGATTTCGGCCTGAGGTTTGGGCCAGAGGTTTGGGCCAGAGGTTTGGGACAGTGATTTTGGATTGAGGCGACGGGCGCCTGAGGCTACATCTGTGATGAAGGAGCCGCCCATGATATACCCAGCCACCCTCGAATTTCTGACCCGTCTTGAAGCGGCTTTGCCTGCCGGCACGTTGCGAGAGCGGCGTCCTGGTGAATTGGAAGACCCGCGCGGGCGTTATCAGGGCCAAGCGGCCACTATTGCCTGTCCGGCGACGGTGGAGGAGGTCTCGACCATCGTGCAATTGTGCAATGCGGCCTGTGTCAGCATTGTTCCCTTGGGCGGCGGAACGGGTTTGGTGCTTGGGCAGATCGCCCATGATGGCCCTGCGCCTGTGGTGCTGTCGCTTGAGAGAATGACAAAAATCCGCGGGGTCTATCCGCAGGAAAATGTCATCGTGGCCGAAGCCGGTGCGATCCTTGCGGATGTGCAGACCGCCGCAGAGGAGCAGGACCGCTTGTTCCCGCTTTCCTTGGGGGCTGAAGGCTCCTGCCGGATCGGGGGCAACCTTTCGACCAATGCGGGTGGCTTGAACGTGCTGCGCTACGGCAATGCGCGGGAATTGTGTCTCGGGATTGAGGCGGTGTTGCCGGACGGGCAGATTTTCCACGGGTTGAAACGGCTGCGCAAGGACAACACGGGATATGACCTTCGCAACCTTCTGATCGGGGCCGAGGGCACGCTGGGCGTGATCACGGCTGCGGCGTTGCGGCTTTTCCCGCGACCGGAGCGGACGGCGGCAGCGATTCTGATCGTGCCCTCACCTGCGGCGGCGCTGGAGCTGTTGAACATGGCGCAGGGCATCGTAGGGGAGGGGATTTCAGCTTTTGAATTGATCTCCGGCATGGGGCTGGATTTCCTGTCGGACACCATGCCTGACCTGCGCCAGCCATTCGAGGACCATCCCGAGTGGAGCGTGCTGATTGATCTCGGCGTGTCAGGTGCGTCCGATCCGGAGGAGATGCTGGCCACGCTGTTCGAGCAGGGGTTCGAGGCGGGGCTGGTCTCCGACGGGGTCATCGCCCAAAGCGAAGCGCAGCGGCAGGACTTCTGGACCCTGCGCGAGACGATTCCAGAGGGCAACAAACGTGTCGGATCGATTTCCTCTCATGACATTTCCATCCCGCTTTCGAAGATCGCGGCCTTTATCCCCGAAGGGATCAAGCGGCTTGAGGCCTTGGGGGATGTGCGGGTGAATTGTTTCGGGCATCTGGGCGACGGCAACCTGCATTACAACGTGTTTCCGGCGCGCGGGCGGGACCGGTCGGAGTATGAGAATATCCGGCTTGAGGTGAAGCGCGTGGTGCATGATCTGGTGGCGGAATATGACGGGTCGTTTTCAGCCGAACACGGGGTCGGGCGTCTCAAATCCGAGGATCTAGAGCGCTATGGAGATCCGGCGAAACTGTCGGCGATGCGGGCGATCAAAGCGGCACTTGATCCGAATGGCATCATGAATCCGGGCGCTGTTTTGCGCCTGCGCGCAGACTGAGTATTTGGGCCATCAGAAAGCTGGACAGTTTGCCCGATAGCGCCCTGACCGGTGGCGATCAGGGCGCGGGGTGTTTGTGCTTGCTTGTGGTGCCGGTGTGGGGTCAGGCACCGTCGAACTGACATAGGGCGTGAATGTCGTAGCCGAGGTCTTCCAGACGTTTGCGACCACCAAGCTCCGGCAGGTCGATGATGAAGGCGCAGCCGACAATCTCGCCGCCGAGACGTTCCACGAGTTTGATGCCCGCCTCAGCGGTGCCGCCCGTTGCCAGCAGGTCATCTACAACAAGGATTTTCTCGCCGGGCTGGATGGCGTCGTCATGCACTTCGACCACGGCCTCGCCATATTCGAGCTTGTAATCCTCCGAAATCACCGCGCCGGGCAGTTTGCCCTTTTTGCGGATGGGCACAAAGCCGATGGACAACTGGTGCGCGATGGCACCGCCGATGATGAAGCCGCGTGCTTCAAGCCCTACGACCTTATCGATATGTTGGCCGACATAGGGGGCGAGCAACTGGTCGATGGCCAGCCGCATTCCGCGCGGGTCGGCAAAGAGTGTGGTGACATCGCGGAACATGATTCCCTCATGCGGGAAGTCGACGATGGTGCGGATGTAATCCTTGACGGTTTTCATGCCTTATCCTTTCAGAACGCGGCCCGCGACGGTCGCGAGTATTTCGATCATCTCCGGTGCGCGTTTGTCCGGCGCGGTCATGACCGCATGTTCCAGCGCGCGGTCGCAGCCATAGGGGCAGGGCGTGTAATGGGGCCCCAGAAGCTCGGGCAGCGCGGCGACAAGGGATTTCGCATGGGCGGTATTGGCTTTGAGTGTCGCAAGGATGTCGGTGATCTGCACCGCGCCGTGATCCGGATGCCAACTGTCATAATCGGTGACCATTGCGACGGAGGCGTAACAGATCTCCGCCTCGCGGGCGAGTTTCGCCTCGGGCATATTGGTCATGCCGATGACATCGCAGCCCCAGCTTTCGCGATACATCCGGCTCTCCGCCATAGAGGAGAACTGCGGGCCTTCCATCGCCAGATAGGTGCCGCCCTTATGCACGGTGACGCCCGTTGCGCGCGCGGCCTCATAGGCAAGGCCGGAGAGCCGTTCGCAGACCGGATGAGCCACGGAGACATGCGCCACGCAGCCCGTGCCGAAAAAGGACTTTTCCCGCGCAAAGGTCCGGTCGATGAACTGGTCGATGATGACGAAATCCCCCGGAGCCATTTCTTCGCGAAATGATCCTACGGCGGAGACGGAGACAAGGTCGGTGACCCCCATCTGTTTCATCGCGTCGATATTGGCGCGGTAGTTTACCGTGGAGGGGGAATGGACATGACCGCGCCCGTGACGTGGAAGGAAAACCATTTTGATGCCGTCCAGCCTACCGGTGAGCAAGGCATCCGAGGGTGGCCCCCAAGGCGTTGTGACCTCCTGCCAAGCGGCATCTTCCAGCCCGTCAATCTCATAGACGCCCGAGCCGCCCATCACGCCGATCACACGTTGCCTGTCTGCCATGCCTGTCTCCTTGCTGGTCGGGCCGAGTTTGCGGCGATGCAGAACAGGGTGCAAGGGGCAAAGCGCAACAGGTGACGGCTCTTCTTGCACAGTGTATGGCGATGGGCTTTCGCAATGCGACAAAACGCGCTATGGGGGCGTCAAGGCCCCGTGAACGGGCAAAGAAACCTCAACACACCAAGGGATGACCCCGTGATACAATCCGCACTCGCAAGTTTTGCGAAAAACCTCTCCATTTCCGGAACGACATCGACCAAGCTCACGCCGACACAGGCCAAGACCGATGTCCTCTCCGGCCTCACTGTGGCTTTGGCGCTGGTGCCCGAAGCTGTTGCCTTTTCTTTCGTGGCGCAGGTCCACCCGCTGGTCGGGCTTTACGCGGCCTTCATCATGGGGCTTGTCACTGCCGTGTTCGGCGGGCGTCCGGGGATGATCTCCGGCGCGACGGGGGCGATTGCGGTCGTGTTCGTCTCCCTCGTCATCGAGCATGGCGTCGAATATCTCTTTGCCACCGTCGTCCTCATGGGGATATTGCAAATCCTCGCGGGCATTTTCCGGTTGGGCAAGTTCATCCGGCTTGTGCCGCATCCGGTGATGCTGGGCTTTGTAAACGGTCTGGCCATTGTGATTTTCCTCGCCCAGTTGACGCAGTTCAAGGTGCCGGGCACGGACAGCTTCATGACAGGCATGCCGCTCGTGATCATGCTGGCGCTTGTCGCATTGACGATGGCGGTGGTGTATTTCCTGCCGAAAGTGACCAATATCATCCCCGCGCCTTTGGCCGGCATCCTGATCACGGCCGTGGTTGTGATTGCCTTTGGTATCAACGTGCCGCGCGTGGGTGACATGGCGCAGATCAAAGGCGGGCTTCCGACCTTCCACATCCCCGCCGTGCCGATGTTCGAGAGCATGGATAGCTTCCTCTCCACAATGCACATCATCTTCCCCTATGCGCTGATCGCGGCGGCTGTGGGCCTGATCGAGAGTCTGTTGACGCTCAACCTTGTGGGCGAGATCAAGGGCGAGCGCGGTGGCGTGTCGCAAGAATGTCTGGCCCAAGGCGCAGGCAATGTGATCTCCGGCTTCTTCGGCTCCATGGGGGGCTGTGCGATGATCGGGCAATCTATGATCAACGTGAAATCCGGCGGACGCACGCGGCTGGCGGGGATTGCCGCGGCGCTGTTCCTTCTGGCCTTCATCATGGTCGCCAGCCCGCTGATCGAACAAATCCCGCTCGCAGCACTTGTCGGTGTGATGTTTATGGTGGTGATCGGCACATTTGCGTGGAATTCCTTCAACGTGATGCGCAAGGTGCCGCGCGTGGATGCGTTTGTTATCGTTCTGGTGACCGTTGTGACCGTCCTTGAAGACCTCGCAATCGCCGTTGTCGTCGGCGTGATCGTCTCGGCGCTGGCCTATGCGTGGCAGAACGCCTCGCGCATTCATGCCAAAACCTATGAGACACCCGAAGGCGCCAAGGTCTATCAGATTCAGGGCCCGCTGTTTTTTGGCTCCGCCGAAGGCTTCCTTGAAATGTTCGATCCGGCAAATGATCCGTCTATGGTGATCGTCGATTTCGCCGATAGCCGTGTGGCCGACCAATCGGCGCTGAATGCGATCGAAAGTCTGGCGGCGAAATACGAAGCGCGGGGCAAGGAACTCCAGCTGCGCCATCTGAGCCGTGATTGTCACCGTCTCCTGTCGAAAGCGGGTCACCTGATGGTCGATAGCGATGACGACCCCGATTATCAGGTCGCCACGGATTATGTTGTGCGCACCGGTGTTCTTGGCAGCGGGCACTAGGCGAATACGTTCGAAGGAGACAAGAAAAGGGGCCCGCGCGGCCCCTTTTTACGTTTCCTTTGTGCGAAAAATACTCAGTCCGGATCAGGCCTGCGGGCGCGTAAGTTCGAAGACTTTGGTGATTTCGGCATAATCCCGATAGCCGAGACGCGACAACAGACGCGCCTTGACCACATCGAAACGGCCCTCGACGATCAGATCGGGACGAATATGGACACCGACAACTTCCCCGAACACGGCGGTGTTCTCGGCCCCCACAAGCTCCACGATCTGCGTGACCTTGCATTCCAGAGAGGCGGGGGCATCTTCGACGCGTGAGCAGGCGATCTCGCGACAAGGGGCGCGCAACGTGCCCGAGTGGGTGAACTCATCTTCCTCAAAGGCCAGCGCTTCTGACGAGGCATTCATCATCGCAATCTGCTCTGCGCCAACCAGATTGACGCAGAACTCGCCAGTCTCGCGCAGGTTTTGCATCGTGTCTTTCGCACCGACAGAGCCGAACATCACCTGCGGCGGCGCATAGGCGACAGCGTTGAAAAAGGAATAGGGCGCGAGGTTCTCGTGTCCTGAAGCGGACCGCGTCGAAATCCAGCCGATGGGGCGGGGCGAGACAATGGCGCTGAACGGATTGTGCGGCAGGTCATGCCCGTCGCTGGGGCGGTAATACATTTTCAGAACGGTCCTTTCGCGTTTCGACGCGTTGCCCCCCATTTAACGCTGTGCTAGCAGAATTTCGAGCCAAAACCGCAGCAAGCGGGCGGAGCGAAAGGGGCAGGCGTGTATCAGCTCGAAACCGAGTCACCGGATGATCTATGGGAGGTCGAAGCCCTCTATGACACCTGCTTTGCGCCGGGGCGCGAGCTTTTGTCCTCCTACCGGCTGCGCGAGGGGGTCGAGAAGGTATCCGACCTCTGTTTGATTGCGCGTGATGAGGGCGGTGTTCTGGCCGCTGCGATCCGTTTCTGGCCTATTCGCATCGGGGACGACAGGCATCGCGCACTTTTGCTTGGACCTATTGCGGTTCACCCGACCCGTCAGGGTGAGGGGCTGGGCGGGATTTTGATGACGGAGGCAATGGCCGAAGCCGTCAAACTCGGTTGGGAGCGGGTGATGCTTGTGGGGGATGAACCCTATTATTCCCGTTTCGGCTTTGAAAAACTCCACCATGTGGAAATGCCGCCGCCCACGAATCCGGATCGTGTGCTGGGCGTGGCCTTGCATCCCGGCGCGTGGGATGGGGTTGCGGGTCTTGTTCACAAGGATGGCTGACCCCAAATAGAGGCAATGACCAAGAAATTGCCGCCTTTGAATGCTGGCCCCCACGCCGTTTTGCAAGCCCCGACGCCGGAGGCGATCCGTGCGCTTGCGCGCCGGTTGAAGCGTGCTAATCATCCGGGCATGCAGATTTTGAATATTGTGGGTGGCAAGGCGGACGGTTTGTTCGACAAACTGCCTGCCCCCGTGCGTGGACAGTTGGAGGCCGCGACGTTGTCGGCGCTTGAACTGGCGTTTGACGGGGCTGCGCGTGGTCGGCGGACCGTGAAGGCCAATACATGGCTTTCGCGGGCGGTGACGTCGGGGTTGGGGGCGGCTGGCGGTGCCGGTGGGCTGCCGACCGCTTTGGCCGAACTGCCGGTGACGACGACCGTGCTGCTCCATGCCATTCAAGGCGTTGCCGAAGATCACGGCTTTGATCCTGCGCGTGACGATGTGCGCAAGGCCTGTATTCAGGTCTTTGCAGCCGCCGGTCCTTTGGCTGATGATGACGGGGCCGATCTCGGGTTTCTGGCCGCGCGGACGACCCTGACAGGGGCGACGCTGAACGGGATCATCGCCAAGGTCGCGCCGCGTCTGTCCGTGGTTCTGGGGCAAAAGCTGGCAACGCAAACCGTGCCTGTGTTGGGGGCGGTGGCGGGGGCCGCGACGAATTATGCCTATACGGCCTATTATCAGGACATGGCGCATGTGAGCTTTGGCATGTTGCGCATGGCCGAGGATAGCGACCTGCCGTTCGAGACGCTCAAGGAGATGTTGAGCGAGGAAATGGGCGGTTAACGCGCTTTTGCATAATGTTTTGAAAGTTCGGCCCCTGCCTGACGCAACCAGATGCACACAGATGCCAGTTGTGCGCGACGTTTGTGGGCGTTTTTCGATGCGTTAACCTTAATCAGATTAACCTTAATGCGTGAGCGGATGCGGGAGCCGGAATACGCCTCTTACAGAAACACGCGGGGGTAGCTATTTCAGAGCATGAAGCCCTGTTTGACCAGATAGGCGGTGAGGTCCTCGCGTACCGATTGCGCACCGTCCGCTGCCGCCTGATCAATCACCTGCGCCACCTCATCAAGGTCAAGCCGCCGCAGCATGGCTTTCACCGGCCCGATGGAGGCCGGACGCATCGAAAGCGTGCGCACACCCATAGCGGCCAGCGCCACAGCTTCGATCGGACGCCCTGCATCCTCGCCACAAAAGGACACAGGCGTGTCGAACTGGTTGCAGCGCTCTACGATCTGGCGAATGAAATTCAGGAAGGAATAGTTCAGCGTGTCATACCGGCGACGGACCCGTTCGTTCTCACGATCTGCGGCAAAGAAGAACTGTTTCAAATCATTGCCGCCGATGGAAATGAAATCGGTCTGTTCAAAGAACAGATCAGGCGCGAAGGCCAAAGACGGGGTTTCGAGCATCGCGCCGACTTCAATGGAGGAGGGCGGAACATATCCGAGTTTGCGTTCGGAAATCAGCACATCATCCAGCAGGGCCCGCGCTTCGCGAAATTCGTCAAACTGTGCCACGAAAGGGAACATGATCGTCAGAGGACGTCCGGCTGCGGCGCGGGTGAGGGCTTGCAACTGCATCCGCATAACACCGGGCTTGTCCAGCCCCACACGAATCGCCCGCCAGCCCATTGCGGGGTTCGGCTCGTCTTGCGGCTTCATGTAGGGCAGGACTTTGTCCGACCCGATGTCGAGCGTGCGAAACACCACTCGTTTGCCACGCGCCGCATCCATGACGCGGGCGTAGAGCGTGGCGAGTTCGCCGCGACGGGGCACCTTGTTGCGGATCAGGAATTGCAATTCCGTGCGAAATAGCCCCACGCCTTCTGCGCCAGAAGAGGCCAGAGAGGGCAGGTCGGCCATCAGGCCCGCGTTCATATGCATCGAGATATGCTTGCCACAGAGCGTCTCCGCAGGCAGGCCCACAAGCCCCGCATAGCGTTGTTGCGCTTCGGCCTGCATCGCGATCTTGTCCCGAAACGCGGTGGCGACGGTGTCTTCGGGTCTGAGATGCACAATGCCCTGATCGCCATCGACCAGAATCGCATTGCCGTTGAGGGCCTCGGTCGTGATGCCCTCGGCATGGATCACCAAGGGAATCGCCCAAGCGCGGGCCACCACGGCGGCATGGGAGCCGACGGAGCCTTGTTCCAGCACGATGCCCTTGAGCGTTTTGCCGTATTCCAGCAATTCTCCGGGGCCGATATTGCGGGCGACAAGGATGGGGTTTTCCGGCATTTCCGCGCCGGTCTCATGGCCTTGGCCGGTGAGAATACGCAACAGCCGGTTGGACAGGTCGTCAAGATCGTGGAGCCGTTCACGCATGTAAGGGTCGGGCACTTGCGCCAGACGGGTGCGCGCCGCACCCTGTTCTTTCTCCACGGCGGCTTCGGCCGAGAGACCGCGCCCGATGTCCTCTTCCATCCGGCGCATCCAGCCACGGGAATTGGCAAACATCCGGTAGGCTTCAAGCACCTCGCGCTGGTCTTTCTCCGAGGGTTCGACATTGGCCAACATACTGTCCACGGAGAGGCGCAGTTGATCGACCGCTTTGCGCAGGCGTTCGGTTTCCGCCTCGGGGTCGTCCGCGACGGGGTTGGTGACGACCACACGGGGTTCGTGCAGGAAGACATTGCCCTCGGCCACGCCCTCCTGACCTGTCGCGCCGCGAAACAACACCGGATGCTGATGTAGCGCAGTCATGCCGCTTTCGTCGCTGACAAAAGCGCCCAGCTCGGTCATTTCGGCCAGCACCATCGCCACCACTTCGAGCGCATAAACCTCATCGTCGGTGAAGGCGCGGGCATCTTTGGACTGGACGACCAGAACGCCGAGAGTTTCGCCCAGCCGCTGAATCGGCAGGCCCAGAAAGCTGGAAAAAAGTTCCTCGCCGGTTTCGGGCATATAACGGAAACCGCGTTCGGAGGGGGCATCGGCGGCATTGACCATCGAGCGCGTGCGGGCAACCCGACCGACAAGCCCTTCGCCAATCCGCAGTCGTGTCTGGTGGACCGCTTCGGCTTTCAGCCCTTCGGTGGCACAGAGTTCGAGCGTGTCGGAATCGCGGAAGAGATAGATCGAGCAGACTTCTGTCTGCATACTGTCGGCGATCAGGCTGGTAATGCGGTCAAGACGTTCCTGACCTGCGCTGTCCTCGGCCAGCGTGTCTCTGAGCCGGCCCAACAGCTTCCGGCTTTCGCTCTCCATATTGTTTGGCATGTCCCCGCCGGTCCTCTTGCGCGCCTTACCTCTGGCGTCGTCTTCTTTAGAGCACAGACATGGGTCTTGCCCAGAGAAAAACAAACGCCATCAGAGTGATCAGCTATAAATTGCTTGGAAAAAGTGCAGAAAATTCCGTGGCTTGATGATGCAGGTGCAGAAAGAATTTGGCGCGGGTGCGGTGCCGGTTGCAAGGGTGTTTCGCGGGCGAGTGTGCCATGGGTGCCCTGAAAACGCTGTATGGTCCCGAAAATCAGAGACAGGGGAATAAGAAAAAGCCCCCGCGAGGGCGGAGGCTTTCATAAGATAGTCAAATGTTTCCGCGACGGGATCAGCTTTTGTCGAGTTCAAAGGCGTCGTGGAGGGCCTGAACTGCAAGCTCGGTGTATTTGCGATCCACCAGCACGGAGATCTTGATTTCCGAAGTGGCGATGACCTTGATGTTGATGCCTTCGTCGGAGAGCACCTTGAACATCTTGGCCGCGACCCCTGATTGCGAACGCATACCGATGCCGACGAGCGAAATTTTTGCCACCTCCGTGTCGGAGACCAACTCACCAAAGTTGAACTCGCCACGGTCTCTGGCTGCATCCAGCGCGGCTTTGGCGCGGTTCACCTGATCGACAGGGCAGGAGAAGGTCATGTCGGTGCGACCTTCTTCGGAGATGTTCTGGATGATCATATCGACATTGACGCCCGCTTCGGCCAGAGGGCCAAAGATAGAGGCGGCGATGCCGGGGCGGTCCGCCACAGACAGCAGCGTCATTTTGGCTTCTTCGCGGGAGGCGGCAATGCCCGAGACAGGTTTGTTTTCCACGATATCCTCCTCGGCACAGATCAGCGTGCCGGCATTGGGGTCATATTCCTCGAAAGACGACAGCACGCGCAAGCGCACGCCGTAGCGCATGGCCAGTTCGACAGAGCGGGTCTGGAGCACCTTTGCCCCCAAAGAGGCCAGTTCCAGCATCTCTTCGAAGGCGATTTTTTCCAGCTTGCTGGCTTTGCTCTCGATCCGCGGGTCGGTGGTATAGACCCCGTCCACATCGGTGTAGATGTCACAGCGGACGGCGTCGAAGGCGGCCGCGAAAGCCACAGCGGTGGTGTCCGAGCCGCCGCGCCCCAGTGTGGTGATCCGGCCTTCGGGGGAAATGCCCTGAAAACCTGCAACCACGGCGACTTTCATGCCTTCGCCGAATTTGGCAAGGATGTTGTCGGATGGGATCTCTTCGATCCGCGCGGCACCGTGAGAGGAGTTGGTCTTGAGCGGCACTTGCCAACCCTGCCAGCTACGCGCCGGCACGTCCATTTCCTGAAGCGTCAAAGCCATGAGACCTGCGGTCACGTTCTCGCCCGAGGACACGACAGCGTCATATTCGCGCGCGTCATACATCGGTGAGGTCTCGTTGACATAGCCCACGAGCTTGTTGGTCTCGCCGGACATGGCCGAAACCACGACGATCACGTCATAGCCATTGGCCACTTCGCGACCGACGCGCTTTGCAGCGCGTTTGATCTTGTCGAGCGTGGCGACGGATGTTCCGCCGAATTTCATTACGAGAATTGGCATCTCTTGCCCTATCCCCCGTCCTCGTCAGTGGTCACGGTTCTCTAAGTGGCTTCCGGCGTGAGCGCAAGAGTGCGGCCATGGCGAATGAGTATTTTTGCCACAAAGGAGGCTCAATAAGCGTGTGGACGCCCGTCCCATGTCTCGAAACAGCCGGTTGAGGACAGCGACAGCTCGGCAAAGCGGTCTGCCAGACCTGTGGCGGCTTCTGTTGCAGTGATGTCTGCTGCGGCGCCGCCCATGTCGGTCTGGACCCAGCCGGGGTGATACATGCCGACGGGAATCCCGTCTGTCTTCAGTTCGCTGGCAAGGTTGCGACCAAGGTTCAGCGCGGCAGCTTTGGAGGCGCGATAGATATAGGCGCCGCCCGGTGCGCGGGTGTGGGAGGCCATCTGCGATGAAATGATCGCGATCTTGCCGCGGGAGGCGCGCAGCGCGGGCAAGAACGCCTGCACCGTGAGAAAGACGCCGGTGACATTGACTGCAAATTCCTTGGCCCACATTTCGGGCGGGTAGCCTGTGTCGAGCGGCTGGCCCTTGTCGAGATAGAGGCCGGCGTTGCACACCAGTAGCCCGATGGGGCGATCTTTCAGCGTATCGGCCAGTGCGGTGACGGAGCGCGGGTCTGTGACGTCGAGCGCATGAAGCCCGTTGCCGCCTGTGGTTGATGTGCCGACCACGTCATAGGTGCGGTCTGTGAGTTCGGAGGCAAGCGCTGCGCCGATGCCGCGCGATGCGCCTGTGATGAGGGCTGTGTCCATGTCTGGTGCCTTTGATGAGGTCAGTTCATTTTGCGTTTGGGCGCAAAGGGCAGGGGCACAACTGGCACGCCATCTTCCAGAAGGGCCTTGGCGTCATCGAGTTTGGCCTCGCCATAGATGGGCCGTGCGGGGGCCTCCCCCTCGTGAATTTTGCGGGCTTCCTTGGCAAATTCGACGCCGACGTAATCGGATTTGGTCTCGACCTCGGTGCGCAGCCGCGCGATGGCTTGCTCGACCTCTTCGGGGGAGGGGCGCGGCGGCTCCATTGGGGTGGCCTGCGGTGGGGCCGATGCGGCGGGCGAAGCCTCGGGCGCGACATCGACGGGGCCTGTCTCCTCTTTGCGGGCCGTGCTGACGCGCGGGGCCATCATGGCTTTGTGCACATCGGCAGAGCCGCAGACAGGACAGGACAACTGACCACCGGCACGCAGGGTCTCATAGGCTTCGGCGGAGCGAAACCAGCTTTCGAACTGATGGTCTTCGGAGCATTTGAGCGTGTAGCGGATCATGATGCGCGCATTTCCAAGGAACAGGCTCTCTACAATAGGCATTGCCCCTGCATTTTGCAATCTCGGGGGCTGTGTTCAAATGCGCAGTCAGGCCTGCACCGGATTATTCAAAGGCGGAAGAGACGCGGATTGAAGTGGCGGATGATTTGGGCGAGTTCTGCATCCTCGACCATAGCGGCGGCTTTTTTCTGGGAAACCCATTTGCGTTTGCGCTCGGAGGCTTCCGGATATTTGTCAAACTCCCAGCGTGCCTTGAGCGGGAACACGGCCACCACGCAGGGCATAGGCATTTCGCCGTTGCGCGGATATTTCTGGTAGGAATAGAGCCCGATACAGATGGGCGCGGGGCGGCCCTTGATCCCGGCTTCTTCCCAGGCTTCGGTGGCGGCGGCCTGCACAGGGGTTTGCCCGTCCATCGGCCAGCCTTTCGGGATGATCCAGCGTTTGCGGCGGCGTGTCTTGATCAGCAGGACTTGCAGCTTGTCCTTGCGCCAGCGCCAGACCAGTGCGCCAAACTGTGTGCGCACGCTGTCCTTGGCGTTGCGACCGAGTTTGACCGGATGTTGTCTGGGCCTCATGACTGACACCTGTTTGTCCTTTGGCTGAATGCGGAAAAGGGGCGGCATAGTGCAAAGCGCGTCCGCCTGTTTCGTCGCATCAGGCTGACAGAGGACTATCAAATCTGCATGACGGCTGGAAAGAGATTTTTGCCTGACCGGTGCCGCGGGCCAGTGTGATTTATTTTAACGCGGGCAGTTTGGTCAGATCGGCCAGAGCGGACCAGAAGGCCTCTTGCCGGAGATGGGCTTCGCGCAGGGGGCTTAGGGCGGTGTGGGCCTTTGCGGTCATGTCTTTGGCCTGTTGCGGGTTGGACATGAGGGCGCTGGCCGCCTCATAGAGCGCCTGCGCATCGGAGACAATGCGCGCGCCGCCGGACTGATCGAGCGCCTCATAGGCGGCGATGTGATTCGAGACATGAGGGCCATGCAGGATCGCAGTGTTGAACTGGACGGGTTCGTAGGGCGTGTGTCCGCCGTGATGCGTCAGGGAGCCGCCGATGAAAGACTGGCCCGCAAGGTGATACCACAGCGCCATTTCGCCCAACGTATCGGCCAGATAAATCCGTGATTGAGCGGGATCGTCACCCTTGGAGCGCTGCGCGAAATCCAGTCCTGCGCGGGTCAGTTCCGTCGCAAGGGTCTCTGCCCGCGACGGGTGACGCAGGGCAAGGATCAGGCGGGCGTCAGGGTGGTCCTTTTGCAGGTCATGGAAGGCTTCGAGCACCAGACGTTCCTCGCCCGCATGGGTGGAGGCGGCGAGCAGCGTTTTGTCGCGGGGAAAAACCTGCTCAAGGGCGGCAAGTTCCGCGGCGGGCGCAGGCGCGAGGGCAACCGTGCTTTTGAGGTTCATACGCGGCAGCAGGGCGGAGGCGGGCAGGCCGAGTTGGAGCAGCCGTTGCTCCGAGGCCGTGTCTTGGGCCGCCAGTTTGGAGATCGCCGCGATGGTCGGGCGGATGATGCCGCGCAGCAGGAATTGCATCTTTTCCCACCGGCTGGCCGTGCGCTCCGACATACGCGCTCCGGCCACGACAACAGGGATGCCACGTTGGGCCAGAAGGGTGAAGCGGTTGGGCCAGATTTCGTTCTCCAAGGACACCAGCGCGACAGGCCGGATGGCCGCAAGAAAGCGTTTGAGCACCGGGCGCAAATCCATCGGAGCAAGCCGGACCTCGACACGGGGAAGGCCCCAGTCCGCGACCATTTTGCGGGCGCTGACCGTGTTGACCGTCACGAGAATGTCCAGATCCTCTGTGCGGGACAAAGCCTCTTCGACCAGCACACGCGCGGCGGTCATTTCTCCGTTCGAGGCGCCATGAACCCAGAGCCGCGGAGATGTGGACGCGCGCGCAGATTTCAGCCCGGCACCGAAGCGTTCGGCCAGATCGGACAAGCTCTCGCGCCCGCGTAAAACCTGTCGCAGCAGCGCAAGCGCAAACAACGGGCTCAGGATGATCAAAAGGAAACGATAGAGAAACAAGACATGCGCCTCGCAGGTTCAGACTTGCGCATCGGCTTACGCGCTCAGCCGGTCTGTTGGCAAGAGGGGGTGGATCAAACGGGGTTCTAGAACTGGAATTGATCTAGGTCATAGCTGTTTCTTAGAGGGATTCTAATTTTGCTCATGCGCGCGATCTACTGAATGCATCACGGGATGCTAGGGAGAAAAATATGACACTTGCACCGCGTTTAGCATTGATGACCAGTGCTATTGTATTGGGGGCCTCTGCGGCTTCTGCAAACGAGCTCAGGGAATATGCCCTGGAGTTCTTTAAACCGCTTCCTTCAACGGTTCCTGCCGTGCAGGACAATCAAATCACCGAAGAGAAAATCGAGCTGGGCAAGGCGCTGTTCTTTGATCCGCGTCTGTCGGCTTCGGGCGTTTTCTCCTGCTATTCCTGTCATAACCTGACCACGGGCGGGGATGACAACATGGAGACTTCCGTTGGTCATGGCTGGCAAAAAGGTCCGCGGAACTCACCGACTGTTTTGAACGCCGTGTTCAACGCTGCCCAGTTCTGGGACGGTCGTGCCGATGACCTGAAAGCTCAGGCGAAAGGTCCGATTCAGGCCGGTGTCGAAATGGCCAACACGCCGGACAATGTGGTCGCAACCCTGTCGTCGATGGGGCAATATGTGGAATGGTTCGAAGAGTCTTTCCCGGAAGAAGACGAACCGGTTACTTTTGACAATATGGCCAAGGCTATTGAAGCCTTCGAAGCCACGCTGTTGACCCCTGCGCCGTTTGACGCATGGCTCAACGGGAATGACGATGCGCTTTCCACCGAAGAGCTTGCCGGTCTCGAACTGTTCATGGACAAGGGCTGTATCGCCTGTCACGCCGGTATCAACATTGGTGGCGAGGACTACTATCCCTTCGGCCTGATCGAAAAGCCCGGCTCCGATATTTTGCCTGAGGGTGACCGTGGTCGCTTTGCTGTGACGGATACTGTGGATGACGAATATGTTTTCCGCGCCGGTCCGCTGCGCAACATCGCATTGACCGCGCCTTACTTCCATTCCGGCAAGGTTTGGGATCTCAAAGTGGCTGTGCAGATTATGGCCGAAAGCCAGCTGGGTGAAGAACTGTCCGAGGATGAAGCCGACAAGATCGTGGCTTTCCTTGGTTCTTTGACCGGTGAAATGCCGGAAGTTACTCTGCCGGTGCTTCCAACAGAAACGATGGCCACTCCGCGTCCGGTTGCGGAAATTATTCCGAACTGATTTCGGTTTTTCTGTGCCCCCTGTGCGGGGCACAGTCCTTTGAAAACCCTCGTATGGGCTGCGGAAGCGGAAGTTTGTCCCTACTTCTCTTGCGCGGTCTGTTCGGGGGCTTTTGCCATTGCGATGGCACCACAGGTTTACGCGCCGCGGGGCTCATCTTTTTTGCGGGAGATGAAGGACTGCATCAGGTTCATGCCAATACGGTCAACCAGATCGGAAAGCTGCGGGTCTCCCGCTTGCTGGTATTGGGTGCAGACATCGAGCAGCTTATCAATCAGTTCGGTCTCTCCCGAGGTCAGGGCCGCAGATACGGTCTGCGGCGATGCGCAAGGGGCGTGAAGGGAGTTGCTGATAGGCTTTTTGTACATATCCGAGGATAGCGATATCCTGCCGGCGCTTGCGGGCAGGACAATAGATATGTGACGTGCAATTCGGGTGACCATGGTTTCAAACTCTTGGAGGGCCGCAATTGTGGCGGCTTGGGGAAAGGGTAACAGGCGCGGAGGTGTTCTTAAAGGGCCAGCGCGTCCTGAATATGTGTGCGAATCTGATCAGGGTGCACGGACAGAAAGGAAAAGGCGGCGGCGCTGGGCGTGTAGCGCAGCATGTCGAGACATTCCTGTGATGCGCGTTTGAAGATGATAAGCGCCGTTGTGTCGCCTTGCGGAATAAGGCGTTGAATCTCGATGGCACTTTTGACCAGATCGCAATGTTCTGGGTTACATTCGACGACGACCAGCTTGAACCGCTCCGCATCAAAATGTGCGCTGACTTCTTCCAGAGAGCGGGCAATGCGCGGATTGAGCGATGTCTTCGTGTCGGCCATGAGACTGTCCACTTGCGCCACGCGGCTGAGGAGGATCAGGTTGTGGCATGGCAGATTGCTGCGCTGTTCGTCGTGACCGATCTCGGAGGAAAACCGCGTATATGGCTTGGCGTCGTTTGCAGCACGGAGGTTTTGGCTTGCGTGCGCATCTTTGCCGGATGGTCTGACAAAGGGCATGCGAAAGGCGCTCAGAACGCGGGACATATGGTGCAAAGGGGCAGGTCGCATGGAACACAACTTTCGGTAATTCATAACTGGAGAGCCCCTTATTGCGGAAGCGTGACAGCAATTTCAGAAACAAATGGTTTCAGAAGGTTGCATGAGGGCGCATTTGATTCAAAGCGCTTGCGTAACAACATGTAACACGCGGCAGACAGACTGTATCTGAGACGCCTATTTTTCGGGTTTTGTGAAGTTTTAAAGGGAATTTTTTCTTTTCACCTATCTGAAACATGTTACCGTTCTGTCATGACAACAGATTGGTCTGGGGGGACTGCATGTTGCCGGACGGGCAAAAACAGGAAGTTTTACAGCGGGAAGTTACGCTCATTCTCGAAAGTGAGGCTTTCGCACGTTCAAAGGCGAACCGTGCATTGCTCGAATATCTGGCGAAAGAGTACTTGGCCGGACGGGGTGACGAGATCACCGAATACGGCATTGCGCACGGGCTGCTCGGCAGGGGGGATGAGTTTGATCCTTCGACCGACCCGATTGTGCGGGTCCGGATGCGGCGGCTTCGGGAGGCCATCAATGGCTATTATGCGCAACATGATGATCGTGTTGACCGCCTGAATATTCCACGGGGCAGTTATGCATTGTCGGTGCTTCGTGTCGAGCAATCATTGCCCCCTGCGCAACAGGCGGAAGATGCGGCGGCTGAAGACCTCGCGCGGGCTGAGGAGGTGGGCGCAGAGGGATCTGCGCAACCGGTTTCTGACGCGCAGGCCGCCGATAGGCGGAAAATGCGCAAGCTGTTTGGACTGCGCTTTGTCCTGTTCCTGATTGTTGCCTTTGCGGCGGGCGTTCTCGGGCATGGCATTTGGCATGAGGTCGTTCCGTCAAAGGCGGTTGAAACGGCGCTCACCGAACCGGGCTATCCGGTCGTTGCCATCGCGCCTTTCGACAATCTGACGGATCGGGCCGAGAACGATACCTATGAAAAAGACGTGCAGCGGCAACTGGCCGGAGACCTCGAACGCTTTGGTCGCGTGAATGTGCGGGTCTTGAACGCCGATCTCAATAGCGAGCTTGAAGGGGCTGACTATGTCTTGCGCGGTTCGATCCTGAGCCTTGTCGGTCATCTTGATCTGTCCGTTGCGCTGGTTGATGTCGAGACCGGCGAGGAACTGTTTCAAACCCGCATGTCCGATCCCGTCAATGCGCAGGGGATTTATGCAAGCCTGCGCGCTGTGTCCCATCGGATCAGCAGCTATCTCGCGGCACAGGGCGGTGTGATCAGCGCGCTTGGCCGTCCGGATGCGGGAGCGACATCGGCACCGGACAGCGTCTTTTCCTGTGTTCTACAGGCCGATGCCTTTTTGAACGATTATAGCCCCGAAAAGTTCCAAACGGCCTATCGGTGTTTCGCGCCTTTCTCGGATATACTGCAGGCCGACGCGGTCGGCTCTACCTCCTTCGGGACTTTGATGTTGCATTCGGTCCCTGATTTTCAGTTCATGGATACCTCCGGTTTGCCGGAGGCGATGCAATCCTCTTCCGAGAAACTCACAGAATATGCGGAAGGTTTGGCGGATCGTTTCCCCGGTTCAGATGTTGTGTTCATCCTTCTGGGTGCGGTTTACAATGTCGAGGGCAAAACCGATCTTGCCATTCGTGCCTTGCGTCAGGCGTTAGAGTTGAATCCGGCGAATCCGACCGCCTATGGGGTGCTCTCCTATGCGTATTTATCCGCAGACCGACTCTATGATGCCCGCGATGCGGCACTGAGGGCCATTGATCTGAGCGCCAATGCCTCGGCCTATATGTATCTGCCGGTTCTCGTGTCCGGTATCGTGCATAAGAACGCGCGCATGGTGGATATGGCCCGCAAGGGCTATGCCGATCAGGTCGGTCCCTCGCGCAATATCCTTTCGCTTGCCGCAGCCTCCATGATCGGAGATCGCGATGAAGTGGAGCGGTTGCGTGCGTTGGTGGGCAGGCCGGACGATCCTTTGGCCGAAATTCGGATGTTTGTGCAGGGCGATATCGCTCTCTCGGCCATCGCGGGGTATCTTGAACGGGCGGGGCTTGATGTGCCGGCGCCGGAGTGCCTGCCTTCCGAGACGGGGAGCGGGGCGTATAGCGCGCCCTGTGCGCCATGAACGGGCGGATGTTGCCGGAAGATTTATGATTAGAAAATATTATAGCAATCCATAAGTTATACAATTATTGTTTATCACCCAAACCTGTTACCTCTTTACAAGACGGAACGGGAGCAGCGCGATTAAGGCCATAAGCCACATAAATCGCCGCCGCGCCCCAGTCACGAAACACGTAGCATACCGGAGGAACAGATGGACGGTAATGATCTGAAAATGTCGGGCAAATGCCCGGTCATGCATGGCAGCAACACCGAGATGGGCAAGGATGTCATGGAGTGGTGGCCGAATGCGCTCAACCTCGACATCCTGCACCAGCACGACACCAAGACGAATCCGCTCGGCAAGGATTTCAACTATCGCGAAGAAGTCAAAAAGCTCGACTTCGAAGCTTTGAAAAACGACCTGCGCGCATTGATCAATGACAGTCAGGACTGGTGGCCCGGTGACTGGGGCAGCTACATCGGCATGATGGGGCGCGTTTCGTGGCACACCGCCGGCTCCTACCGGAACACAGATGGTCGCGGCGGTGGCAACACGGGCAACCAGCGCTTTGCGCCGTTGAACTCCTGGCCGGATAACGTGAACACCGACAAGGGCCGTCGCCTGCTCTGGCCGATCAAAAAGAAATACGGCAACAAGATCAGCTGGGCCGACCTGTTGATGCTGGCCGGAACGATTGCCTATGAGCAAGCCGGCTTGCCGGTCTATGGTTTTGCCTTTGGCCGCGAAGATATCTGGCACCCCGAGAAAGACATCTACTGGGGCGAGGAAAAAGAATGGCTTGCGCCGTCCGACACCCGCTATGGCGATGTGGAAGACGCGCATACGCTGGAAAACCCGCTGGCGGCTGTTCAGATGGGGCTGATCTATGTGAACCCTGAAGGGGTGAACGGCAAACCCGATCCGCTCGCAACCGCACAGCATATGCGGGAAACCTTTGCCCGTATGGGGATGGATGACGAAGAAACCGTTGCTCTGACGGCAGGCGGCCATACGGTCGGCAAATGCCACGGGAACGGTGATGTCGATGACCTCAGCCCGGACCCCGAAACCGCCGGTCCCGAATTTCAGGGCCTCGGCTGGATGAACACCAAGGGCCGCGGCATCGGGCGTGACACAATGGTCAGCGGTCTGGAAGGCGCGTGGACAACCAACCCGACGAAATGGGACAACGGCTTCTTCGAGATGCTGTTCAACCATGAGTGGGAATTGCGCAAATCCCCCGCAGGGGCATGGCAATGGGAACCGGTCGAGATTGCAGAGGCGGACAAGCCCGCTGATGTCGAAGACCCGTCGATCCGTCACAACCCGATGATGACGGACGCTGATATGGCGCTGAAAATGGACCCGACCTATCGCGAAATCTCGCTGCGGTTCAAAGAGGACTTTGACGCCTTCACCGATGCCTTTGCCCGTGCATGGTTCAAACTGACCCACCGCGACATGGGGCCGAAATCGGTCTATCTCGGGCCGGATGTGCCGGAAGAAGATCTGATCTGGCAGGATCCGATCCCCGAAGGCTCCACCGACTATGACATCGGCGCGCTCAAACGCAAGATTGCGGCCTCCGGTCTTTCGATCTCCGAGATGGTGTCGACCGCATGGGACAGTGCGCGGACCTTCCGCGGTTCTGATCGTCGCGGCGGTGCCAATGGCGCCCGCATCCGTCTGGCTCCGCAAAAGGACTGGGTCGGCAACGAGCCGGAACGTCTGGCGAAAGTGCTTTCCGTGCTGGAAACTCTGGCTGCAGACGCCGGTGCCAGCGTGGCGGACACCATTGTTCTGGCCGGTAATGTCGGTGTGGAACTGGCTGCAAAAGCCGCTGGTTTTGACGTCGAAGTGCCCTTCGTGCCAGGCCGTGGTGATGCGACGCAGGAAATGACCGATGTGGAAGGGTTCGAAGTCTTGGAACCGATCCATGACGGCTACCGCAACTGGGTCAAAAAGGACTATGTGGTCTCGACTGAGGAGCTGATGCTCGACCGGACACAGCTCATGGGGCTGACCGCGCCCGAGATGACTGTTCTGGTTGGCGGGATGCGTGTTCTGGGCACCAACTATGGCGGGGCGAAACACGGGGTCTTCACCGAGCGCGAAGGCGCTTTGACCACCGATTTCTTCACGACCTTGACCGATATGGGCTACAAGTGGCTGCCGAAGGAAAACGGTCTTTACGACATCGTTGACCGCAAAACCGGTGAGACAAGCTACACCGCGACCCGTGTTGATCTGGTCTTCGGCTCGAACTCGATCCTGCGGGCCTATTCCGAGGTCTATGCGCAAGACGACAACGCGGAGAAATTCGTGAATGACTTTGTCGCAGCTTGGGTCAAGGTGATGAACGCCGACCGCTTCGATCTGTCCTGATCTGGTATTGCTCCGCTGGATCACGCGCGCCCCTGCTTTTGCGGGGGCGTTTTGTGTCAGGGTCGCCATACTCTACCTTGTCTGTTCAGTCTTGCGATGCGTGCGCACGTTTTGCCAAACGCGCCACTGACGGGTTTGCCTATCGTTTTAAGAGAAAGGCTTTATGATCACTGTGAACTGTGGGGGCCTGTCAGTTGGATCAGGGAGGCAGGCAAGCTGTGACAGAGGAGGCGGCGAAGGGGCATGGTGCGAAGAAAAGGGCTGGTTGCGGCCTGTATTGCTTTGGTGGCGCTGGTCTTGCTGTTTCAGGGAGCGAGCGTTTATTTCTCCACACAGGAACAATCCAAAGCGGCGGGGCGTCTGTCGCTTTATCGCTCCACGGTGATTGCCGAGTTGGAGCGGTTTTCGCATCTGCCCTATGTTCTGGCCCGCGATCCTTTCGTGCAGGCCACCGCCGAGGGGGGAGATCGCGGTGCGTTGAACATCCGTTTGCGGGGCTTTGCCGCCCAATCCGGCGTGGATGCAATCTATCTCATGACCACACAGGGGGAGACCATCTCCGCCTCGAACGCGGGCACGTCTTTGAGTTTCGTCGGGCATAACTATGCTTTTCGTCCCTATGTGCGCGATGCCCTTGAAGGGCGGCAGGGGCGGTTCTACGGGATCGGCACGACGACCGGCTTGCCGGGCTATTTCATCTCCGAACCCGTGCGCGATGCGGCGGGGCGTGTGATCGGGGTGATTGCGATCAAGCTCGACCTGACCGATCTGGAGGCCGCGTGGCGTGATGGCGGGGAACAGGTGCTGCTGGCCAATGACGAGGGTGTGGTGCTGTTGGCATCTGAGGAGGCATGGCGCTATCGGCTCTTGCGGGAGCTGTCCGATGCCGAACACGCGCGGATCGAGCGCGACCGTCAGTTCAGCGGGGCGGATTTGCGGCCTCTGGACTGGGAACTGCGCGGCGAGCGTTCCGCGCGGATCGGGGGCGTGGATGTGGTGCATATGGAAAGCTCTGATTTGCCGCATGGCTGGAGCCTGCATTATTTCGCCAGTCGTGAGCGGATCGTGACCTTGAGTTGGCTGGTCACGGTGCTTGCGCTTGGTGTGGCGGCTGTGGCGGTGATCCTTTACCAGCTCAAACGCACGGTGCGGATCGGGGCCGCACTCCGGCGCTCAGAAGCTGAAGAGGCGGAATTGCGTCTGGCCAACGAGCGCCTTGCCGTCGAGATCGAAGAACGCCGCGCGGCGGAGCGGCGGCTACAACGCACGCAAAAGGAACTGGAGCGCGCGTCCCGACTGGCCGCCCTTGGGGAGCTGTCGGCCTCGGTGACACATGAACTGGGCCAGCCCATTGCGGCGCTGAAAAACCACATCGCGGCGGCGGAGATCAGTGGTCGGTCTGACCCGACATTGCTCGTGCATCTGTCGGGCCTGACCGAGCGGATGGAAGGGCTGACACGGCAATTGCGCTTTTTTGCCCGCCCTGGACAGCGCGGGCTGGAGCCTGTCGATCTTGATGTGGCGCTGGACGAGGCGCTGGCGCTGGTTGCGCCCAATCTGGAGCGCGCTCATGTGACCCTGTCGCGACGCCGCGCCGATCCGCCGGTTGTGGTGCAAGGGTCCAAGCTGAGGATCGAGCAGGTCATGACCAATCTCCTGCGCAACGCGATTGATGCGATGGAGGAGGAAAGCGCCGCGCAGCTTGACGTGTCGGTGGGCACGGGGCAGGGGGATGAAGGTGCCGCGATCGGGTGGTTCGAGGTGCGCGACAGCGGCCACGGGCTGGGGGCAGCCACACTGGACGAACTTCAGGAACCTTTCGTCACCCGCCGCGCCTCTGGCGAAGGCATGGGGCTTGGCCTTGCGATTTCGGCCAGTATTGTGCGCGAACACGGCGGACGGCTCGTGGCGCAGAATGCAGATGAGACAAAGGACGGGGCAGGCGGCGCGGTGTTTCGGGTCGAATTGCCGCTGGTCGGGGATGACGGGGAGGACGAGATATGAAAGAGGCCGCATTGCGGGTCTTGGTGGTCGATGACGACAAGGCCATGCGCAGTTCCCTGATGGACCTTCTCAAAGCCGCAGGGCACGAGGTGGAAGCCTTGCCCCGCGCCGATCAGGTGGTGGTGAAACTGCCGGAGATGTTGCCCGATGTGATTCTGTCTGATGTGCGAATGCCGGGCATGTCGGGGCTGGACCTTCTGGCCGCATTGCCGCCGGACGCGCCGCCGCTGGTGTTGATTTCGGCCCATGGCGATATTGCGACGGCGGTGCAGGCGATGCAGGACGGGGCCTATTCTTTTGTCGAAAAGCCCTATGAGCCGCGCCGCCTTCTGACGATTTTGTCCCATGCGGGCGGGCAGCACCGGCTGCACCAGCGTACCGAACGGCTCAAGGCAAGGCTTCGTGATCTCTCGGGGTTGGACAAGCAGTTTCTGGGGCAGTCTGCGGCAACGCGCGCCGTGCGTGAAGAGGTGTTGACGGTTTCGGAAAGTCCGGCCTCTGTGCTTTTGGTCGGGGAGACCGGCACAGGAAAGGATGTGATCGCCCGCGCGTTGCATGATCTCGGCCCTGACGCAGATGGTCCCTTTGTGGCGCTCAATTGTGCGACTCTGAGCGCAGAAGGCTTCGAGCGCGAGATGTTCGGCGCGGAAGGTGCGGCGCAGGGGCGGCTTGCGGCGGCGGATGGGGGCACCTTGTTTCTCGACGAGGTTTGCGCCTGTTCCTTGCCTGTGCAGGCCATGCTCTTGCGGGTGTTGGAACAGCGCGAGATCACGCCTGTCGGGGCCAGCCAGCCACGCAAGCTGACATTTCGGGTGATCTCTGCCACCAACGAGGACCCCGAGGCCGCCGTGGAGGCGGGGCAACTCCGGCGCGATGTGCTGCACCGGCTGAACACCATACGGCTGGACCTGCCGACCTTACGCGCGCGGCGGGACGATATCCTGATGCTGTTCACTCGTTTCACCGGAGAGTTTGCTCGCGTCTACGAGGTGAGCCTGCCGGATATGGGGGCGGAAGATATGGCCGCGCTGATGGGCCATGACTGGCCCGGCAATGTGCGCGAGCTGCGCAATGTGGCAGAGCGGTTTGTCCTCATGGCGCGGCGCGGTCAGGCCTCTGTCGCGGCGGCGTTGAAGGCGGATCATGCCACGCAGGTGCCCGATACCCTGCGCGAAGCGGTTGCGGCGTTCGAGCGGGAACTCATCGCGCGGGCCTTGCGTGCGCAAAGCGGGCGTATGGATGCGGTGGCCGAGGCTCTGGGGATCGGGCGGCGCACGCTCAACGAGAAGATCGTGAAGCTGGGTCTCGACAAGGGTGCCCTGTTGTAGCCCTGCGGAAATCCGCAGAGCGTGGCGGTAAGCGCGCGCAGATTCCCTCATAGCGGAATTGTGAAGATCGCCGCATACTCCCTGACAGACGGTAATATATGTCTTGGGAGGACATCATGAACAAGTTTTTGGGACGTGCGGCTGTGGCCGCGCTTTGCGTCGGGTTTGCGGGCGAGGCGATTGCAACGGAATGGAACGTGTCGCTGTGGGGCAAACGCCGCGCTTTCACCGAGAATGTCGAAAAGCTCGCCGAGTTGGTCGCGGAAAAGACCAATGGTGAATTCACCATGAACATTTCCTATGGCGGTCTGTCGAAAAACACCGAGAACCTTGACGGTATTTCCATCGGCGCATTCGAGATGGCGCAGTTCTGTGCGGGCTACCACCCCGACAAGAACCCCTCGATCACCGTGCTGGAGCTTCCGTTTCTGGGCGTAGACAATCTCGAACTGGAACGCGACGTGGCGATGGCGGTTTATAACCACCCGGCGACGGTCAAGGATTTGGCACGCTGGAACGCCAGACTGCTGATGCCGACCCCGCTGCCGCAGTATAACCTTGCGGGTGTGGGCGATGCGCCGCATTCCATCGAAGACTTCAAAGGTCTGACCGTGCGCGCCACCGGCGGGATCGGCGCGGCCATGTCGGCGTCCGGCGCTGTGCCAACCTCCATGTCCGCCACGGAAGTGCGTCAGGCGATGGATAGCGGCGTGATCCGCGCGGCAGCTTTTGCCCCTCACGCGCATATGTCCTTCGGCACGGCGGATATTGCGACATGGTGGACCACCAATCTCAACCCCGGTGCGGTGAACTGTCCGGTCGTGGTCAATATCGACGCTTACGAGATGCTGACCGATGAAGAGCGCGAAGCTCTGGACAGCTCCGTGGACGAGGCGCTCGACTATTACATCGACTACTATAACGAGCAGACCATGGCCAAATGGGGCCCGCTGATTGAGGAAAAGGGCATCGAACAGGTGACCTTCTCGGATGAAGACCTCGAAGCTTTCAAAGACGCCGCAGCGGCACCTGCTGCGACGGCCTGGATCACGGAGAACACCAAGCGCGGCCTGCCTGCGCAGGAGCTCTATGATCTTGTCATCGAAACAGTCGCCGCCTCGAAATAAGAGACGCGCTTGAGTGATGGCCCGTCCTGCGTGTTGCGGGGCGGGTCTTTTCGGATTTTCGGACATAAGGGGATAAAGGATGGCGGGAACGGCCACGGTCCTGACAGATGACAGCCGGCTGAGCCGGTTGGATCAGGGACTACACAAACTGGAACTGGCGCTGGCGTTCTTGAGCGGCCTGACGGTCTTCGCGCTGATGCTTCTGGCGGTGTTTTCCGTCGGCGGGCGCAATTTCTTCAATCAGCCGCTGCCGGGCTATGTGGACTGGATTCAACAGGCCATGCCGCTCATCGCCTTCATGGGGATTTCCTACACCCAGCGCAACGGCGGTCATGTGCGGATGGATATGCTGGTGGGTGCGTTGAAAGGCCGTCCGCTTTATATCGCGGAACTGATCACCACCTTTGCCATGTTCGTCTTCATGGTGCTGATGGTCTGGGGCACATGGGCACATTTCCAACGCAGCTTTGATTTCTCCATGCCGATGTGGAGCCGTGACAGCTCGATGGATATCAGTCTGCCGCTCTGGCCTGCCAAGCTTCTGGCCCCTGTGGCTTTCGGGGTGCTGACGGTGCGTCTGGTGCTCCAGATCGCGGCCTATATTCGGGCGATCATTCTGGGCACAGAACATCCGGTGGCAGTGCCGCTGGTGCTTGATATGGCCACACAGGCCGCGATGGAGGCTGAACACGTCTCCGGCAAAGACGATTGAGGGAATGGATATGGATCCTATTGAAATCGGTCTGATCGTCTCCGGCGGTCTTCTTGTTATGGTGGTTCTCGGCATGCGGGTGGCTTTTGCCGCCGGCCTTGCGGGGATGGTGGGCCTCATCTGGATTTTCTGGTCGAAGAAAGGCTACGATCCCGAGGCCTTCGGTTGGGCTTTGACGGTGGCGGCCAAGACGGCGGGGCAGGTGCCCCATTCGAAAGTGTCGTCTCAGGCGCTCTCGCTCATCCCGACATTTATCCTGATCGGCTATCTCGCCTATTACGCAGGGCTGACCAAGGCGCTGTTCACGGCGGCCAAGCGGTGGATCGCCTGGGTTCCGGGTGGTCTGGCTGTGGCGACCGTTTTTGCGACAGCGGGCTTTTCCGCCGTGTCGGGCGCGTCGATTGCGACCTCTGCCGTGTTTGCCCGTATCGCCATCCCCGAGATGATCGAAACCGGCTATAACAAGAAATTCGCCGCAGGTGTTGTCGCCGCAGGGGGGACGCTGGCCTCGCTGATCCCGCCATCGACGATCTTGGTGATCTACGCCATCATTGTGGAGCAGGACGTGGGCAAGCTCTTGCTGGCGGGTTTCCTGCCGGGCATGTTCTCTGCCTTTGTCTATGCCGCGCTGATCGTGGGCATGTCCGTGGCGATCAAGGGCTTTGGTCCGGCGGTTGGCGGCTTTACATGGAAGGAACGCTTTCAGTCCCTGCCGCCAGCTGCGCCGATCATGATCGTTGTGCTGACCATCGTGCTGTTCGTCTACAACCCGTTCGGCGGAGAGGCTTGGGGGACACCGACCGAAGGCGGCGCGATTGGCGCTTTCGTGGTCTTCCTGATGGCGGTCTATAAAGGTATGCGTTGGGGCCAGTTCCGTGATGCGCTTTTAGAGACCGCGAAGCTGTCGGTGATGATTTTCACCATCATCTGGGGCGTGTTGATCTATGTGCGGTTTCTGGGCTTTGCCGACCTGCCGGGGGCATTTGCAGACTGGCTGACCTCACTTTCCATGTCGCCCATGCTGATCCTTGTGTGCATCCTGTTGGCCTATGCCGTGTTGGGCATGTTCATGGATGCCATCGGGATGCTGCTTTTGACCCTGCCTGTGGTCTATCCGGCGGTGATGGCGCTCAATGGTGGTGAAACCGTTGCGGCGGCGGATGCGGCCTTTGGCATGTCAGGGCCGATGTGTGCGATCTGGTTCGGTATTCTTGTGGTGAAAATGGCAGAGTTCTGTCTGATCACCCCGCCGATCGGCCTCAACTGTTTCGTGGTTGCGGGCGTGCGTGATGATCTGTCCGTGCAGGATGTGTTCAAAGGCGTGACGCCGTTCTTTATCGCGGATGCGATCACCATCGCACTTCTGGTGAGTTTCCCGATGATCGTGCTCTGGCTGCCAATGCAGGCTTGAGCAGGCGTTCAAACATGAAAAAGGCGGCGAGTGGAAACACTGCGCCGCCTTTTGTCTTCAGATCGTCTGGCTTTGGCGTTTGACCTGCCGCATCCGGCGCACAAAGGCGACGAGGAAAATTGCGGTCTGCAACAGCACGATGGTAGGCGCTGGGGCGCTATCGAGCCAGAAGCTGATGTATACGCCCGCGATCATTGCACAGAAGTTGATGATCACAGCGATCACAAGCATCTTTGAAAACCGCCGGACCAGAAGAAAGGCGATGGCACCCGGTGCGATCAGAAGCGCGACGGCAAGGATCAGCCCAGTTGCGGTCAGGGTCGACACAATGGTGAGCGAGAGCACCGTCAAAAGCCCGTAGTGCAAGACCTGAACCGGCAGACCGGAGGCCCGCGCCTGCGCCGGATCGAAGGCGTGGAGCATCAGGTCTTTCCACTTGAGCAGCAAGGCGGCAGAGACGATGAGCGCGATGGAGCCTGCGGTCCAGAGGTCATGCGGCTCAACGCCCAGCATATTTCCGTAGAGGATGTGGTCGAGATGGACATCCGAAGGGGTCGCCACGAACATCACGATGCCGAGGCCGAACATGCCGGAGAAGACCACCCCCATGATGGTGTCCTGTTTGATCCGGCTGTTTTCCGACAGGTATCCGGTTGCCAGTGCTGTCACCATACCTGCGACGAAAGCTCCGAAAATGAGCGGCAGACCGAGGATATAGGCCAGCACCACACCGGGCAGGATTGCGTGGCTGATTGCATCGCCCATGAGCGCCCAGCCCTTGAGCACCAGAAAGCAGGACAGGATGGCCGTGGGCACCGCCACAATGGCCGAGATCAGAAAGGCGTTCTGCATAAAGCCGAACTGGAAGGGCATCAAAATCGTGTCGATCATTCCGGCGCTCCTTCTGTGAGAGCGGCGCGGGCCTTGGCACGGGCGGCCAGAAGCCCGTGTTTCGGAGCCCAGACAAAGGTCACAAGGAAGATCAGCGTTTGCAGACAGACGATGATCCCGCCGGTTGCGCCATCAAGGAAATAGCTGATGTAAGCGCCGGTGAAACTTGTCACCGTGCCGATCAGCACAGAGGTTATGATCAGGCGCGGGAAGCGGTCGCACAACAGATAGGCCGTTGCCCCCGGTGTCACCACCATGGCGATTACGAGAAACGCCCCCACGGTCTGCATCGCCGCGACGACAGAGGCCGAGAGCAGCACAAAGAAAACCGCTTTCAAAAGTCGGGGTTTGAGGCCGATGGAGCGGGCGTGGCTTTCGTCGAAAAACACCACCATCAGGTCTTTCCATTTCAACAAAAGCACAACAAGCGACACAACTCCGATCAGCACCAGTTGCAGCGTGTCTTCTGGCGTGATGGCGAGAATATTGCCCATAGTGATGGTTTGGACCGAAATGGCCATCGGGTTGAGCGAGACCATGAAGAGGCCGAGGCCGAAGAAAGAGGTGAAAATCAATCCGATGATCACGTCAATCTTGAGGCCGGAGCGCTCCGAGAGAAACAGCATCGCCGCCGCCGCCAGCCCGCCCGAGATGAACGCACCAAGCGCGAAGGGCAGGCCCAGCATATAGGCTCCCGCCACACCGGGCACGACCGAATGCGAGAGCGCGTCGCCAATAAGCGACCAGCCCTTGAGCACCAGGTAGGAGGACAGAAAGGCACAGACCCCGCCCACGAGGGCCGAGACCCACATGGCGTTGGTCATATAATTGTATGAAAACGGTTCGAGAAGGACGTTCATGCGTTCCCCTCCCGTGCTTTGTCGTGCGCGGCTTCGGGCTGTTGCGGCTCACCCAGAACGTGGGTCTTGTCGCCGTAATGGACCAGAGGCCGCTCGTCATCCGTGAGGATGGTGACATGGCGCGGATCGTCGTCGTCGTGAAGATCGGCCCCGCCCAGCGTGAACTGCCGCAACACCCCGCCGAAGGCTTCTTCGAGATTGTCGCGGGTGAATGTCGTCTCTGTCGGACCATAGCCAAGAACTGTGCCTTTGATGAGCACCGTTCGGTCACAGAACTCCGGCACCGATCCGAGGTTGTGGGTGGAGACCAGCATCACGCGTCCTTCTGTGCGCAGGTCACGCAACAGGGCGATGATCTGGTCTTCGGTTTTCACATCAACGCCGGTGAACGGCTCGTCGAGAAGGATCACCTGACCCTCTTGGGCCAGTGCGCGAGCGAGGAACACGCGTTTCTTTTGCCCGCCGGACAGCTCGCCGATCTGCCTGTGCCGGAAGTCGAGCATATTGACCCGCTCCAAAGCCTCTTCGACAGCGGCATGGTCGGCCTTTGACGGGTGGCGCAGAAAGCCCATATGGCCATAGCGCCCCATCATCACCACATCCTCGACGAGGACGGGGAAGGACCAGTCTACCTCTTCGGACTGCGGCACATAGGCCACAAGGTTTTTGCGCAGGGCATCATTCACCGACATGCCCAAAAGGCGGATGTCGCCTTGCGCTACGGGGACAAACCCCATGATGGCTTTGAACAGGGTGGATTTGCCGGACCCGTTGACACCGACAAGCGCGGTCACCGTGCCGCGCGGAATTTCAAAACTGGCGTGACGTAACGCGGTATGGCCGTTGCGATAGGTGACCGTGACATCTTGCGCCCAAATGCCGCCACCCGCCTCTGACTGAGGGCCTTGGGTCTGGGGCTTCGAACTGTCCTGTCTCATATGCGTCTTTCTATCTATCTGTTGGGGTGCGGGGATCGCCACAAAAGCTCTGTGACAAAAAAACCGTGTCACGCGGACCGCACAAGTCCGCGTGACAGGATGCTGTCGTCTGTAAACTGCGCCTAGTTCAAGCCGGCTTCAAGCCCATTGGCCACAGTCTCCGAAGTGACGCGCAACAAATCGAGATATGTCGGGACCGGACCGTCCGGCTCGGAGAGGCTGTCGACATAGAGTACCCCGCCATATTCCGCGCCGGTTTCGCGTGCGACCTGTTCGGCAGGGGCGGTGTTGACCGTGCTTTCGCAGAACACCACGGGAATGTCATTCTCCCGCACCCCGTCGATCACATCGCGCACCTGTTTGGGGGAGCCCATCTGGTCCGAGTTCATCGGCCAGAGGTAAAGCTCTTTCATGTCGAAATCCCGAGCCAGATAGGAAAACGCCCCCTCGCAGGTCACAAGCCAGCGCTTGTCTTCGGGCACTTCGGCAATCTCCGCCCGCAAAGGTTCCAGCGTTTCGCGCAGTTCCTCTTTGTAGGCGGTCGCATTCGCGGCATAAATATTCGCATTGTCGGGGTCGTGTTCGACAAAGGCTTTCTCGATATTCTCGATGTAGATCAGAGCATTGTCGAGCCCCATCCATGCGTGGGGGTTCGGTTTCCCCTCATAGGCGCCGCCCGAAATCGAGATCGGGTCGATCCCCTCGGTCAGCGTTACAGAAGGCACATCTTTCAGATTGGCGAGGAATTGTTCGAACCACAGTTCGAGGTTCAATCCGTTCCACAAGATCAAATCCGCGTCCTGCGCACGCACAATGTCACGCGGGGTCGGCTCATACCCGTGGATTTCCGCACCCGGTTTGGTCACCGACACCACCTCTGCGGCGTCACCTGCGACATGGCGGGCCATATCGGCAAGCACGGTGAATGTCGTCACAACTTTCATCTTATCATCCGCCTGCGCGGCACCGGAAAGGGTCAGCGCGGCAATGCTGCTGAGTAATACGCTTCGCTTCAAACTCATGGGTCGTCCTTCAGTGTTATGGTTGTCTCTGCTGAAGTCATGTAAATGATAATCATTCTCAACTGTCAAACAAAATATTGAGAATTATTCGCAACTAGAGTCGATTGGCCGTGTGTGCTTACAAACTGTGCGGTGTCGTGGAGGGGGCGGGGCTACATGCGAGAAGGGTGGTTGCCGGACGTGACGGGCAATTAAGAGCAATAATTGAGCCCGAGAGCGGACATGCAACCGGAGAGGAAAGAAGATACCATCGCATTGAAAATAAATGGAGGCGAGTACCGGAATCGAACCGGTGTACACGGATTTGCAATCCGCTGCGTCACCACTCCGCCAACTCGCCTGAAATGGTGTGCCGCTATCTATACCAAGCTTGAAAGCGGCGCAACCCGCCTTTTGTGCGAATTCGCAGATGCATTGATATATTGCTCCTGCCGCAGGCTTATGGCAAAACGACGCGAGAGATGCCCTTGAACGAAAGAGTTCAGCCCATGCCAGACTTCACCCAACTCCGCACCACAATGGTCGATACACAGGTTCGTCCATCCGATGTGACCAAATTCCCCATTATAGAAGCCATGTTGACCGTGCCGCGCGAGAATTTCGTGCCGGAGGAAAAGCGTGCGGCGGCATATGTCGGGGATCATGTTGATCTTGGCAATGGCCGCGTGGTGCTGGATCCGAGGATTCTGGCGAAGATGCTGGATGCGCTCAACATCGAGAATGACGAGCTTGTGCTCGATCTGGGATGCGGGCTTGGCTATTCTTCGGCGGTGATCGCGCGCATGGCGCAGGCGGTTGTGGCGGTTGAGGAAGACGAGGCGCTGGCAGAAGAGGCTGCCAAGGCTCTGGTCGCCAACGGTTCGGACAATGTGATCCTCGAAACAGGCCCGATCGCCAAGGGTGAGCCGCAGCACGGCCCCTATGATGTCGTGATCGTGCAAGGCGGTGTTGAGGAAATGCCTGAGGACATTCTGTCGCAAGTGAAGGAAAAAGGTCGCATCTGCGCTATTTTTATCGACGGAGCCCTTGGCATCGTGCGTATTGGCTACAAGATAGATGGCGAAATCACCTGGCGTATGGTGTTCAACGCGACCGCGCCAGTTCTTCCGGGATTTGAAAAAAGCGCGGAATTCGCGCTGTAAGAACGCGAACGTGAGACAGGCCGGGCAGGCCCCGGCGTTCGAAGAAAACAAAGGGGCATACGGCCAATGAGCAAGAGCATATCAATCAGAAAGACGCTGTTCGCCGGTGTGGCTGCGCTGGGGATCGGTGCGGTGCCCATGGCGTCCTGGGCGGAAACGCTCGGCGATGCGCTGGCGTCCGCCTATAAGAACTCCGGCCTTCTGGAGCAGAACCGTGCGACTTTGCGGGCCACGGATGAGGGCGTGTCGCAGGCGATGGCCGCTTTGCGTCCGAGCCTGTCTTATAGCTATTCCGGCGGCAAAACGATTTATGATGCAGATACCTACGGTGAATGGTCAAATACGCTAAGCCTTGTCGCCTCCGCGGATCTGTATACTTTCGGGCGCAATAAGCTCGCGGTTGATGTGCAAAAGGAATTTGTGCTCGCCACCCGCGCCGCTCTTGTGAATGTCGAACAGACCGTTCTGGCCGATGCCGTGGATGCCTATATGGGCGTGCGCGAGGCTCAAGCGGTTCTCAACCTGCGCCAGAGTGCGGTGCGGCTGAACCTGCAAAACCTGCGTGCGGCGCAAGACCGGTTTGAAGTCGGGGAAATCACCCGCACCGAAGTGTCGCAATATGAGGCGCAACTGGCCTCCACGCGTGCCGAACTGGCCGCGGCACAAGGGGAGCTGGCAGCGGCCCGTGAGACCTACAAGGTCGCAATCGGTCACTATCCCGAAAAACTCTCCAGCCCGCCGAATATCAAACTTCCTGTGTCCGGTGTGGAAGCGGCTGTGACCTTGGCCAAGCAGAAACATCCGGGCATTGTCGCCTTGCAGCATGAAGTGCGTGCCCATGATATCACGGTCGAAGTGGCCGAGCGCAGCATCTTGCCCACGGTGGGTGCTTCGATCTCGCATTCGGTGACGGATACAAGTACTCAGGCTTACGATGACAATTACACCTCCCTGAGTGTCGGTGTGTCCGGCACGATCTACAGCGGTGGCAGCATTGCGTCTCAAGTGCGCGCAGCTATCGCGGATCGGGATGCAAGCCGCGCGGAGCTTTTGCAGACAACGCGCGAGGTCGAGCAATCCGTGCGCACCAACTGGTCTTTGCTGTCGGTCTATGCGGCGTCTGAAGAGGCCTCCAACGCCTATGTGAAAGCGCAGCGCGTGGCCTATGATGGGGTGAAAGAAGAGGCCGATCTCGGTGCGGCCACCACACTTGATGTCCTGGATGCGGAACAAGACCTTCTGGACGCGCAAGTATCGGCCATTCAGGCGCGGATCGCCCGCGAGACTCAGGCTTTCTCCGTGCTCCAATCCATGGGGCTCTTGACCGTCGATCAGCTCAAACTGAACGTGCCGGTCTATGATCCGAGCGCCTATTACAATGCGGTGAAAAACGCGCCGACCACCTATGTCAGCCCGCAAGGCGAGAAGCTTGACCGCGTTCTCAAAGGCTTGATGAAGGACTGAGGCCCGCCCTTAGCCTACCGTCTTTGCCCCGTGGATCGCCTTGTCGGTCTGCGGGGTTTTCATTTTACATGAAACACTTTGTTGTATGTGAGGCCGAAGCTGGCTACCATCACGAGTGTTGAGGAACGCGTTTCACGAGAGACTCGGATGACGGGTTGCGGGAAGCGCAGAGCAAAGAATTTAGTTGGGAGCCTTTCGCAATCCACTTGGACCCAAGTTTTTCGCGAAAGGCTTTAGGGAGTCGGGATGTCTGATCCGATGACAAATCTTGATGCGGACGATGTATTGGCTTCGATCCGTCGCTTGGTGGCCGAGACCCATTCTCAGCCGCATGACCCAGTGCGCGCACGTCGCGAGCAAGCACCGCTGACACTCAAGTGGCCGCTGAACAAGGAGGCCTTGTCCGAAGAGGCCGCAGCGCCAGCTTCTGAACCCGAAGTCGAGGCGCCCGCAGCCCTTGTTCTGACCCCTGATTTTCGGGTGGAGAAACCGGAAATGGTCGCGGAAGACGTTGAACCGGAGGCCGCCTGCGCGGACGCCTCTTCCGTTCCGCCTCTCGTGTTGTCGCCGGAACAGGCTGTGCATCTGCCGAAAGATGAGCCTGCGACGGTTGAGGCTTTGGTCTCCGAGGAACTGCACGCCGCTGTGACTGAGGCGAGCGACGTTGCGCAGGAGGTTGAGCCTGCTCCGCAGACCGAGAACTGGAACGCGGCGCTTGATGACACGCCGGACGAGGTCGCTGCCGCCCATGTGGCACGCTTGTCTCTGGAGCAGCGCATCGCCGAACTTGAGGCTGCTGTTGGTGCGCAAGCGGCCGAGTGGGAGCCGGACGGGTCGGAAGATCTGGAGGCCGAAATCCCGCGCGTCATGCCGCGTGCCTTTGCTGAAACCGGGGCCCGTTTGTTCCATTTTCAGGGGATGCCCGAGACCACGTCCGAAGAGAGGCGTGAAGAGGCCACGCAAGCCCCCTTTGATGCAGATGGAGTTGAGATGACACAGGCGCGCGACCATTCGGATCAGATTGATGATGCCGAAGTGATTGAAGAAACCTCTTTCGAGGCTGCGCAGGAGGCAGCGGCGGCTGATGTCGAGACCGACACAGTTACCGCGCAAGCTGATATGGACGAGGCGGACGACGCCGAGCCATGCGAGACAGCAGAGGCCGAAGAAGGCGTGGCACCCGATCCCGACCCCAGCCTTGAAGAAGAACTGGCGCTCGCGGGCTATGCCGAAGAGGACATTCTCGATGAAGAAGCGCTGCGCGAGCTTGTGGCGCAAGTGATCCGCGAAGAATTGCAGGGCGAGCTGGGCCAGCGCATCACGCGCAATGTCCGCCGCCTTGTGCGCCGCGAAGTGCAACGCGCACTGACCCTGCGCGAATTCGAGTAATTACCCCGCAGGCTTTGCAGCCTCTGATATGTCTGACGAAAGCGCATAGAGGCGGTCGAGGTCCAGATGGGCCGCGATATGATCCGCAAGTTGGTCCAGCGTGTCCTCAACGCTGGCCTCGAAACGTAGCGTAGATGGCCCCGCCCCAAAGCGCGACAGATAGGCGGCGCGGAAGGCATCTGCGGAAAACAGCCCATGCAGGTAACAGCCCATAATGCGCCCGTCCGGTGAAGCGGCGCCCTCAGGCCGGCCTTCGACGCTCAACCATGCCCGCGCCATATCCGGCCCTTCGGTGCGCCCGATGTGGATTTCATAGGCCGTCACCGTGTGGCCGGATTCGTGATCCGTCGCCCGCACTTCAGCGAGCCGTTTGTCGCCGCCCATAACGGTTTCGACATCCAGATAGCCAAGGCCACGGTGTCGCCCCGCAGGGCCTTCGATCCCTTGCGGGTCGTCAATCCATTGGCCAAGCATCTGATACCCGCCGCAAATGCCCAGAACATGCCCGCCCCGCCGGACATGGGCGTGAAGGTCGATGTCCCATCCCTGCGCACGGAAAAAGGCCAGATCGCCAATGGTCGATTTCGTGCCGGGGATCAGCACAAGATCGGCGTCACCGGGGAGGGGTTGCCCCGGCTCGATGATTTGAACGGCTACGTCCGGTTCTGCGGCCAGAGGGTCGAGATCATCGAAATTCGCAATCCGGGAGAGCTTCGGCACGGCGATTTTGATTGCACCGGAACCACGCGAGGCAATGTCCATCACATCTTCTGCGGGTAGGAGATGTGCTTGGGAAAACCACGGCAAGGTGCCCAGATCGGCCCAACCCGTGCGTGCTTCGATCTCTTTCGAACCCTCTGTAAACAGGCTGGGATCACCGCGAAACTTGTTGACCGCAAAGCCGCGAATGCGCGCGCGATCCGCAGGTGACAATACGGTGTGCGAGCCGACGATCTGGGCAATCACGCCGCCGCGGTCAATGTCCCCGACAAGGATCACAGGCACATCAGCCGCTTCGGCAAAGCCCATATTGGCAATGTCGCCCTGTCGCAGATTGGTCTCCGCCGGACTGCCTGCGCCCTCGATCACCACAAGATCGGCGCGGGACGCGAGACGATGAAAGCTTTCCAGAACTTTCGGCAGAAGGTTGGGCTTCTCGCGCCCGTAGTCGCGGGCCTTCAACGTGCCCATGCGCTTGCCCTGCACCACGACTGTGCACCTTGATCGCTTTCGGGCTTGAGCAGCACAGGGTTCATATCCGTATGCGCCGCCAACCCACAGGCCCGCGCCTGTAGCGCCTGCGCCCGCCCGATCTCGCCGCCATCTTCGGTAACTGCGGCATTGTTCGACATGTTTTGCGGCTTGAAAGGCGCAACCTTCAATCCCCGCTTGGTGAAAGCGCGGCAAATACCGGCGACCAGCATGGATTTTCCGACGTTGGACCCTGTGCCCTGTATCATGATCGCTCTGGTCATGCGCATCCTCCTGTGTGTCATGAGTATTTGAGGCACAAAGGAGAGGGAAGGGGTTTTCTGATGGCAAAAATACTCACATCGGAACGTGTCAATCTTCGCCGGGGCCTCGTCTGCGAAGATCGGAGTAGGGCGTGCCGTCGAGGTGGAAGTAGAGGGCCGCTTTTGCGCTATCTATCATGAGGTCCAGTCCGGGATAGAAAGCACGTTCCCCCTCTTTGCGCGATCCGATTTCGAGCAGCACAACATCGCAATCCGTATCGTTGCGCAGGCAGTGGCCGATCTCTTCGCCCGCTTTGAAGCCCGCGCAGTCACCCGGAGCAAGGCGTTCTTCCGTCGTGCCGTAGACCAGTGTGGGATGTCCGGAGATGATATAGACGAACTCATCTTCTTTCTCGTGCCAGTGGGGCAGGGCGGAGGAACAATCCGGTGGCAGGACGGTCAGGTTTACGCCGAATTGCGTCAACCCGGCCTGATCTCCCAGTGCCTTTTTGATGCGGTCGCGTGTGGCGGTGTGATGCGGCGGGGGATACAACGTGCCGAGTTTTGCGGGGATGGCGTCTGTGTCGATCTTTTTGCTCATGCCATATCTCCTTCATTGTGAACTGTGCTTGAGATCGTGCATTCGCGCAAAAGAAAAGACGCGCCAGCAGCTTGGCGCGTCTTGTTCAATGCATAGCAGGGGCGGGTGTTATGCCGCTTCTGCCGCTTCCTGTGCGTGACGGCGTTCGCTTTCTTCGCGCGACAGTGCGACAGAGGTACGAATACCTTTGGAGACGAATTCCATCAGGCCGTCGACAACGCGTTCACACGGGTCGATACCGGCACAGGACAAAACTTCGCGGCCATCACGAGACCGCGCCCAGCGGGCGATCTGTTCCGGGCCATTGCCATATTTTTTGTCATCGGCGATCGCATCATCAAGAGCCGCCAACACAACCGCCGCAAACAGCTTGCGGGCACGTGTTCCTTGCTCATGATTAAAAGCGGTGCCGTCCACGAACTCAGCCATGGGTGATCCTTGTATTATTGCTCTTGTCTTTTCGGCGTGCAGGCCCTTATGGCAGGTTTGTAACGATTCGGATACAACGCAATCGCATACCTTTTATGCGTCTGGCGCATACCTAGGAGCGTGCGTGTCCTGCTCCCAACCGCTTCAGAGCGCCTTGCCAGCCCACACCTGTCAAGATATAGGGGTCTGGAAGACGAATTCAACCAAACGCCACGGTTTAGTAAAATGCCCAAAATCAACGGAAACGAAATTCGCCCCGGCAATGTGCTGGAGCATGACGGGGGCCTCTGGGCCGCTGTGAAAGTCGATCACGTCAAACCCGGCAAGGGGGGCGCTTTTGCTCAGGTCGAGCTGAAAAACCTGCGTGACGGCCGCAAACTCAACGAACGTTTCCGCTCTGCCGACAAGGTCGAGCGTGTGCGTCTCGAACAAAAAGACATGCAGTTTCTCTACGAGAGCGACGGCCTGTTGAACATCATGGACACGGAGACCTTCGATCAGGTCACGATTCCGGCGGATATTCTGGGCGAGCGTCGTCCCTTTCTTCAGGACGGCATGACCATTGTGGTCGAGTTCTATGAAGAAGAGGCGTTGAACGCGACCCTGCCGCAGAAGGTGATCTGCAAGATTGTCGAGACCGAGCCGGTCGTCAAAGGCCAGACGGCGGCCAACTCTTTCAAGCCTGCCGTGCTCGACAACGGCGTGCGCGTGATGGTGCCGCCGTTTGTCGGAACCGACGAAGACATCGTGGTGAACACAGAGAGCATGGAATATTCCGAGCGGGCCTGATCGCCTGTCTCAACATCAAACTTGGAAAGCCGTCCTTTAGAGGGCGGCTTTTTCTTTGTCTGCTCTTTGTTTTCGGGCTTAGGTGGCCTCGAAGTGGATGCGGGCTTCTCCGGCGGTGAGCGGCCCTTTGGCGCGATCGAACCGCAGATAGGCAATGGCCTTGCCGCCTGACTGGGTGAAGAGCGTGCCTGCGGTCTTGCCATCTTCGGTGATGATCTCGGTGCCCACGGGGGCCGCGCCCTCGATGGTCACAGTCGCCAAGCCTTTGCGCAGCTCGGTCTTGTGTTTCATTCGTGCGGTGATCTCCTGACCAACGTAGCAGCCCTTTTTGAAATCGACCCCGTGAAGGCGCTCGAACCCGGCCTCAAGGATGAAGGTGTCGGGCGTCAGTTCCACGCCGAACTCCGGCACGCAATGGGCGACGCGGATCGCGTCCCAATTCGCCGCTTCGGAAGGCCGCCCGTCATAGGCGCGCCAGCCCATCTCCGCCGTGCGCGGGTCCTGAAACGCGCCTTCGGGAGCAGGACCGGGGCCGCGCGAGACCGTGCGCTCCGTCAGCGCCAACGTGACTTTCGAACGCAGCTTATACATGGTGAGGCGTTTGAGGAGGGTCTCGGCCTGAGAGGCGGGCAGGTCCATCAGGATCACATCCCCCTCGGGGACGAGAAAGAAATCGACCATGAACTTGCCCTGCGGCGTCAGAAGTGCGGCATAGACCGCGCCCGTCTCCAGCCCTTTGACATCATTGGTGATCAACCCTTGCAGGAAGTGCAGTCGGTCTTCACCGGAAATTTCGATCACTTTGCGCGCATCATAGGTCATCTGAACCCTTTCCCCTTTTGTCTCCCTTCATATAGGAAGGTGAGGAGCCAAGAGAAGCTGTAAACCTGCCGGAGCCCCTATGCGCGCGCCTATTTCCGTCATCATTCCGACGCTGAACACGACGCCTTTGCTGCGCGACACGATGCTGTCGCTCATGGAGGGGTTGGATGCGGGGCTGGTGCGCGAGCTGATCCTGAGCGACGGCGGCTCCACCGACGGGGTGGAGAAGATGGCGGATTTCGTAGGCGCCGAGCTTGTCACCGGTCCGGCCGGACGTGGCGGGCAGCTTGTGCGCGGCGCAGAGGCGGCGCAGGGCGACTGGCTTCTGTTTCTTCATGCCGACACATGGATGCCGGAGGGATGGGCCGAAGCAACGGTGCAGCATCTTGCGCAGTCCTATGACCGCGCTCTGGTCTATTCGTTGTCCTTCCGTGAGGCCAAGGGGCTTGCGCCGAAAATATTTGCAGGCTGGGCCAATCTGCGCACGAAGCTGTTCGGTCTGCCCTATGGCAATCAGGCCTTGCTCATTTCGCGCGAGCTTTATGACGGGATCGGGGGCTTTCCCGACATGCCCAAGATGGAGGATGTCGAGATCGCGCGGAGGCTCAAGGGCCGGATCGACCTTAGTCCTTTGTGCGTCCGAACAGACCCAGCATGTTTCCAAACATCCGGCTGGTGGCGGCAAGCAGGCCGGTCTCTTTGGCATCTTCTCCGCTTTCGCCTTGGGAGCGGTGCGGCCCGGATTTCGAAAGACTCCCGTCTATAACCGTGCGCCCGTCCGAATACTGGAGCCTGTAGAGATCGGCATAGAGACCGCCGCGGTCCAGCAATTCGTCATGGGTGCCTTCGTCCACCACGCGGCCCTTGTCCATCACCACGATTTTGTCGGCGTTGCGGATGGTCGAGAGCCGGTGGGCGATGACCAGTGTCGTGCGACCTTTGGACAGGGATTCCAGCGCGTTTTGCACGATCTTTTCCGACTGCGCATCAAGGGCGGAGGTCGCTTCGTCCAGCAACAGGATCGGACGGTTGCGCAGCACGGCACGGGCAATGGCCACACGTTGGCGCTGTCCACCCGAAAGGCCGGAGCCACGCGGGCCAACAGGGGTGTCCAGCCCGTGATCAAGCGTCGAGATAAAGTCCTCGACATGGGCGGCCTTGAGCGCGGCCTTGAGTTGAGCCTCGTCCACCTCGGCCCCCATCAGGACGTTGTCGCGCAGGCTTTCGTCGAACAAAAGCGCATCTTGGGAGACCACGGAATAGAGGCCGCGCAACTCGGCGAGCGCCAGTCGGGTGGTGGCCAGACCGCCGATTGTGATCTGTCCTTTGACGGGATCGGCCAGTCGGGTCATCAGGTGAAACAGCGTCGACTTGCCCGCGCCGGAGGCCCCGACCAGAGCCGTGGTCTTGCCGGCTTCGGCGGTGAAACTCGTGCCGCGCAGAACCGGCGCATCCGCATAGGCGAATTCGACATTCTCGAACCGGATGTCGGCGGAAGCGGCAGGCACGGGGAGCGGAGCGGGCTTGGCAGGGCTGGTGATGGCGGGGCGCTCTGCAAAAATGGCGTAGAGCCGTTCCAGAGAGGCCCGCGCCGCCTGCCATGCGCCGGAGACGTTGCCGAGACGGCGCAGCGGGTCAAATACGAGCGCCATAGCGGTGAAGAACGACATGAACTCCCCGACGGTCTTCGTCCCCTCGATGATCTGCTGGCCGCCATAGAGCAGCACACCGAAGAAGCCGAGACCGGCCACAAGGTCCATAAGCGCCGGAATACCGGCCTGACCGGCGACCGATTTGATCTGTTCGTCGACAAATTCTTTGATTTCCCCCTCGAATCGGTCCGCCTCGCGGCGTTCCGTGCCGGAAAGTTTGATCGTCGTGGCGCCATGGAAGATCTCGTCGAGACGCGTGGAGACGCGGGCAGAGGCTGCGCGCGCGCGCCGTGATGTGCGCCGGACGATGTTTTGCAGCACATGGATCGGCAAGGCCAGAAGCGGGGCCCCCGCCACGGCGATCAGGGTCCAGCGCCAGTCCACGGAAATGGCGACGACCAGAAGCGAGACCAGCGAAACCATATCGCGCGCGGCCACCGAGAGCACCGTGGCCCAGACCGTGGCGGCGGCACTGCTGTCGCCGCGAGTGCGTTCGATCAATGTGCCCGGCGGGTTGTCCTGAAAAAAACGTCCGTCCAGCGTAAGCATATGGGCGACCAGATCGCCTTGTAATCTGGCGGAGACCTTTTGCCCAACGCGGGACATGATCACCCTTTGCCCGAAAGACGCGATAGCGCGGAAGGCAAACACCCCGAAGACGGCCAGAGCCACCCACATGAGCGCATCGGATTGTCCCGCGACCAGAACCTTGTCGAACATCGGCTTGATAAGATAGGAAAGCGCCCCCAGCATCGCGCCTTCGAGCGACATCAGAGCAAGTGCGATGATGACATAGCCCAGATGCGCCCGCAGATAGTCGCGCCAGAGCCAGCGGATCAGCACGCGCGACTGGGTGTCGGGGATTACCTGTAGCCTGCCTGCGACGGGGGCCGAACTGTCGCCTTTGCCTTTGGCGTCTTTCTGCGGATTTGAGTTTGTCATGGGAACGACCGGAATTTTTTGAACTGACTTGCGCGCTTCCGATCATATCGGGTCTCGAACCACTCGCGGATCGGAATCGGGCCGTGGGCCTCGATATCCTGTTCATAGAGCCGCAGGATATAATCGAGAATACCGGTCTTCGTGCTTTTGAGATGCATGAAGCGCCACGAGAGCATCTTCTTGGCCTCTTTAACCGAGGCCCCTTCGCAATGCAGAAGATAGAGCGCGGAGGCCAATCCAGCCCTGTCTGCACCGGACTTGCAATGGATGAGGAAAGGCTTTTCAAGCGAGGCCAGAATGTCGATCAGCGCGACATAATCCGCACCACTCAACGCCCCGCGTGCGGCGGCTTTCTTGGTCGTAACCAGTTTGATGCCATGCGCTTCACAGGCCTGACGCTCCAATAGGGTAAAGGACACGTCCTTGTCCCCGCGCAGGGAGAGGATCGTCTTGATCCCCATGTTTGCGTAGCGTTCAATCCGTTTCGGTGAAGGCTGGTTCGAGCGCCAGACACCGGGGGCGATCTCGTAGAGATTGGTCCAGAGCCCGCGCAAGAAGGCATGGTCGAACAGGTGGAAATGCCACATGGCCAGATGCCGGGTGCGCCGGGTCGAGACGTCATTGCCGAATTGGCCGACCTCTGCGCGTTCAAGTTTCTTGAACCCTTTTTTCAGCAGCTTGAACATATGGTCCATTCCCAAAGATGATCGCGTCTCTTTAGCCCTCTTTACAATACGGGGCAAGCGAGGCGGCCATGCGCCCCTATCCCCGCATCTGCGCAAGTCCGATGTGAGAGCGCGAGGAATTGACCTAAGGATGCACCGGCGTTAATCCAAGGGGCTTATGAATTTTGAGGTCTCCCATGTCACTTGCCAACGGTCGTCATTACCTAGCCATTCCCGGTCCGTCCGTGATCCCCGATCCCGTGTTGCAGGCCATGCATCGCCCCGCACCGAATATCTACACCGGTGAACTGGTGGACCTGACCCATGCGCTTGTCCCCGATCTGAAAACCATCGCGGGCACCTCCGGTCATGCCGCGCTCTATATCACCAACGGGCACGGGCTTTGGGAAGCCTCGCTCACCAATATGATCTCGCGCGGCGACAAGGTGCTGGTCTGTGTGACCGGCAATTTCGGCCACGGCTGGGCCGATGTCGCAAGCCGCCTTGGCGCGAATGTCGAGATTCTCGATTTCGGCAAGCAATCTCCGGTCGATCCTGACCGCCTCGAAGCGGCGCTCAAAGCGGATCAGAACCACGAGATCAAAGCCGTGCTGAGCGTGCATGTGGACACCGCCACCTCCGTGCGCAACGACATTGCAGCCATGCGCAAGGCGATTGATGCGGCGGGGCACCCTGCGGTGTTTGCGGTCGATTGCATCGCCTCTTTGGGCTGTGACCGGTTTGAAATGGATAACTGGGGCGTCGATGTGATGATCGCCGCGTCGCAAAAAGGTCTGATGACACCGCCGGGCATGGGCTTTGTCTGGTTCTCGGAAAAGGCCCGTCAGGCGGGGCAGGGCAATGATATGCGCACGCCCTATTGGGATTGGGAAACCCGCGCCAATCCGGTGCATCTCTATGAATATTTCGACGGCACCCCGCCGACTCACCATCTCTACGGGCTGCGTCAGGCGGTCTCGATGATTCTCGACGAGGGGCTGGAAAATGTCTGGGCCCGTCACGAAACCCTCGCCCGCGCCTATTGGGCGGCGGTGGATGCTTGGGGGCAGGGCGGCAAGCTGAGCTTCAACATTGCTGATCCGGCGCATCGCTCTCATGCGGTTACAACCCTGAGCCTTGCTGAGGGCGACGGAACGCGTCTGCGCAACTGGCTCACCGAACATATGGGAATCACCTTGGGCATTTCTTTGGGCTTCGGTACGATCGGCTCGGTTGAGGCGGATAATTATTTCCGCATCGGCCACATGGGCCATATCAATGCGCATATGGTTCTGGGGATCATCGGAGCGGTGGAGACGGCTTTTGCCGCGCTGGATATTCCGCATGGCGAAGGCGGTTCTGTCGCGGCGGCGAAGCTTTTGGCCAGCCGCGTGTAAGACGGCAGTCGTCTGCAAGAGACGAGCACAAGAGACAGAGGGGGGCTTTCGGCCCCCTTTTTTGCGCCTGACGGGATGGTGGAGATGAACCCGCGGCGGATGGATCGGGCCGACCAAAGGTTCGGCTTTTCCTCGCGTTAACCTTAATTAGATTAACCTTAATGCCGTGAGAAAGCGCCAGTCCCTCGCAGAAAACGGACCGGAAAATGAGCGTTCAGCCCAGTTCCGCCAAAGCCAGCGGCAACCGTTGCGCGAAGATTTCGATCTCTTCGGGGAGGCCGACAGAGACGCGGATACAGCGGTCCAGCGGCGCGACGCCGGGCATCCGGACAAAGATGCCATGTTTGTCGAGTGCCTTTACAACTGCGCGGGTATAGTCCCCGTCACGACCACAATCCATCGTCACGAAATTGGCCGCCGAGGGCAGAGGCGTTAATCCTGCCTCTTGTGCGATTTGTGCAAGCCGCGCACGCCCTGCCGCGACTTTCGACAAGGTTTCCGTCAGGTAGTCCTGATCCTTGAGCGCAGCCAGAGCACCGGCCTGCGCCACGCGGTTGACGCCGAAATGGTTGCGGATCTTGTCAAATCCCGTCGCAATCTCCCGATGCGCGATGCCGTAGCCGATACGTGCCCCAGCCATGCCGTAAGCCTTTGAGAATGTGCGAAAACGGATCACGCGCTTGTCCAAAGTATCGATCTGCGGGCGGGTCTCGTCCGGGGCAAACTCCGTATAGGCCTCGTCAAGCACCATCAAGCAGCCGTCGGGCACGGCCTCGATCATGGCCTGAACGGTCTTTGCCGAATGGACCGTTCCCATCGGATTGTTCGGATTGGACAAATAGACGAGCTTGGCCCCGACCTCTTTCGCCTTGGCAATCAGGGCCTCGGGGTCTTCACGGTCATTCTTGTAGGGCACCGTATGCAACACGCCGCCAAAGCCCGCGACATGGTAGTTGAATGTCGGATAAGACCCTGCCGAGGTCACAACCGCATCGCCCGGATTCACATAAAGCCGCACCAGCACGCCAAGCAGCCCGTCAATGCCCTCTCCGACGGTGATCTCCTCCGGCCGGATGCCGTGAAGCGCCGCCAGAGCCTGTCGCAAATCGCGGTTCTCCGGCTCACCATATTTCCAGATGCCGCCAAGACTGTCGGCCATCGCGGCCAGCGCCTTGGGCGAGGGGCCAAAGGACAGCTCGTTGGCACCCAGACGCGCCTCGAACGCCGCGCCGCGTATTTCTTCCATCCGTTCCGGAGCCACAAAGGGCACGGTGGCGGGGAGGGACTGGGCGAGCGGGGTTTGGCGTTGGTCTGTCATGGGACGCTTCCTGCCCCAAGTTTTCGCCCTGCGCAAGCGCCGTAACGTCAGACATGACCGATTTACATCTGCACTGATAGGGTGGGCGCAGGAGGAGCCATTATGACCGTTACTTTAGAGATCAAAGACCACATTGCCCATCTAACGCTGAACCGCCCCGACAAGATGAACGCCGTGTCCGAAGCCCTGCTGGCCGATGTTCTGGCCGCAGTCGAACAGATCGCCGCCTCCAAGGCGCGCGTCGTGCTTCTGTCCGGCGCGGGCAAGGCCTTTTGCGCCGGTCTGGATACGTCGAATTTTCAGCGTTTCCTGAGCGAGGACCTCGACGAACTTGTGATGACCCGCACCCATGGCGACTGCAACGCGTTTCAGGCCTTCTCACTCGCGCTTCATGACCTGCCCGTGCCGGTGGTGGCCGCAATTCAGGGGCCATGTTTCGGCGCGGGGATGCAATTGGCCATCGCCGCCGATATTCGGGTGGCAGGGCCCGAGGCGCAATTCTCGATCATGGAGATGAAATGGGGCCTCATTCCCGATATGGGCGGCATGGTGCTGTTCCCGCGCGTGTTGCGCTCCGATGTGCTGCGCTATCTCACCTATACCCATGAGGTTGTGCCGGCGGACAAGGCGCTGGGCTATGGTCTGGCCACGGAACTGGCCGAAGACGCCCATGCCCGCGCGCTGGAAATCGCCACCGATATTGCGGGCAAATCCCCCTCCGCCATCCGTGCCGCGAAACGGTTGATCGGAACGGTGGAAAGCACGACGGAACGTGCGGACATCCTGATGGAGGAAAGCCGCGAACAGCGGGCTTTGATCGGCACAAAGGACCAGATGGAAACCGTCATGGCGCGGATGCAGAAACGCGCCGCCGTTTATGACTGAGCCCGTGTTTCCTTTGTTGCCATAAATACTCAAAGCAAAAGGCCCGCATTTCTGCGGGCCTTTTCAATCTGTCACCAAAGCGGCGGAGAAAATCAGCCGATCTCGGCCAGACGCGCAAGCGCGGCCTTGAGCTTGCCTTCTTCCTCTTCGCGGGCGGCAAGGTTTTCCTGTGCCTCGGCAACAACCTCTTCGGGCGCGGAGGCCACGAATTTCGGGTTGTTCAACCGGCCACGCAAACCTCCCAGTTCTTTCGCCAGCTTGCCAAGGGCTTTCTCCAGACGGGCCTTTTCCTCGGCAATGTCGATCACACCTTCGAGCGGCAGGGCAAAGGTGCCGCCTGCAACCGAAATCGTGATCGCGCCTTTGGGCATCGGACCCTCGGAGAGGCTGTCGAGCCGCGCGAGTTTCATGATCATCGCCTCGTTATTGGCCCAAGCGGTCTTGCCCGCTTCGTCCAGTTCGACCTGCACCATCGGGATTTTCAGCCCCGCAGGCACATGCACCTCGGCGCGGGAAGAGCGGATGGCTTCGATCAGGTCGATCACCCAGTTCATTTCCGCATCGGCGGCAGGATCAACCAGATCGTCGGAAAGCTCCGGCCAATCCGCCAGCGCCAGAAGCCCGCGTCCCGGTTTGATCGTGCCCCAAAGCTCTTCGGTGATGAAGGGCATGATCGGGTGCAGCATGACCAGCGCCTGATCCAGAACCCAGCCCATCGTCTGACGGGTCTCGGCCTTGGCCGCATCGTCGCCGTCATAGAACAGCGGCTTCGACAGTTCCACATACCAGTCGCAGAACTTGCCCCAGACAAAGGCGTAAAGCGCATTGGCCGCGTCGTTGAACCGGTATTCCTCAAAGGCCGTATCGACCTCTTTGAGCACCTTCACGGTTTCGCCCACGATCCATTTGTTCACCGTCGCCGTGGGTGTCGGGATCACACCGGGCTCATAGGCATCGAACACTTCGTTCATCTCGGCAAAGCGCGCGGCGTTCCAGATTTTCGTGGTGAAGTTCCGGTAGCCCTTGATGCGGTCCACGGAGAGTTTGAGCACACCGCCAATGGAGGCCATCGACGCATTGGTAAACCGCAGCGCATCGGCGCCGTATTCGTCGATGATTTCCAGCGGGTCGATCACATTGCCCGTGGTTTTCGACATCTTCTTGCCCTTCTCGTCGCGGACAAGCTGGTGCAGGTAGATGGTGTGGAACGGCACTTCATTCACGACCGCAAGCTGCATCATCATCATGCGTGCAACCCAGAAGAACAGAATGTCGAACCCTGTGACCAGAACATCGGTCGGGAAATATTTCGACGTGCTTTCATCCCAGTTGGGCCAGCCCAGCGTGCCAATCGGCCACAGGCCCGAGGAGAACCATGTGTCGAGCACATCGGGGTCGCGCCAGACCGGATAGACCAGTTTGGTCGGGTCTTGCGTGACGTTATATTGGGCGAGCCCTTCGGCAAAGGCTTCGATACCGGCCTGACGGTCGGCCACTTCAACCACGCGGCAATGGTTGAGCGGGGTGGGCAGGTCGGCCATTTCGGCAAAGAACTTGTCATGCACCGCGTCGAAATCCGCCGCGCAGTGATGCACGGAGCCGGCGTGCAGCATCCCGCCTTCGGTCAGAAGCCGGATCAGCTCCACCTCGTCGAGCGCGCCATCGCCCTCGTCGTCCTTGAAATTCGGCGCGGAGAGGTCGAGGCCATACCACACAGGGATCTGGTGCCCCCACCAAAGCTGACGCGAGATGCACCACGGTTCGATGTTCTCAAGCCAGTGGTAATAGGTCTTTTCGCCCGATTCCGGCATGATCTTGGTCTTGCCGGAGCGCACGGCGTCGAGCGCGGGGCCGACGACCTTCTCGGCATCCACATACCACTGGTCGGTCAGCATCGGCTCGATCACGACCTTGGAGCGGTCGCCAAAGGGCTGCATGATCGGCTTGTCTTCGACATAGGGCACGGTCTCGGTCACGTCGGACTCGTTGCCGTCCTCGTCTTTGACCTTGCGTGTCACGGTGGTCATGACGGCGAGACCTTCGGCGTTGATCTCCTCGATCACGGTCTTGCGGGCCTCGAAACGGTCCAGCCCGCGCAGGTGATCCGGCACGAGGTTGATCGTGTCGACTTCCTGTTCGGTAAAGGGCTTGCCCGCGAGAATTTCAGCGGCCAGAAGCGCGCTGTCCTGATAAGACAACCCGTCGCTGCGCATTGCGCCTTTGGTGTCCATCAACCGATACATCGGCAGACCCGCACGTTTGGCAACCTGATAGTCGTTGAAATCATGCGCGCCGGTGATCTTCACCGCACCGGAGCCGAAGTTCATATCCGGATATTCATCCGTGATGATCGGGATCAACCGGCGATGCTCTTTCGGTCCCACAGGAATTTCACAGAGCTTGCCGACGATGGGCGCATAGCGTTCGTCATCGGGATGAACCGCCACAGCGCCGTCACCCAGCATGGTTTCAGGCCGCGTGGTGGCGATGGAGATGTAATCGCGTTCCTCTTCGAACACGACATTCCCGTCCTCGTCTTTCTCGACATAGGTGTAGGTCTCGCCACCGGCCAGCGGGTATTTGAAATGCCACATATGGCCCGCGACTTCGATATTCTCCACTTCGAGATCCGAGATCGCGGTTTCGAAATGCGGGTCCCAGTTCACAAGCCGCTTGCCGCGATAGATCAGACCCTTGTCATACATATCGACAAAGACCTTGATCACCGCGTCATGGAAATTCGGGCTGTTCTCGTGACCGATGCGCGGGTCTCCCGGTGCGCCGGCCATGGTGAAGGCATTGCGCGACCAGTCGCAGGAGGAGCCGAGGCGCTTGAGCTGGTTGATGATGGTGGCGCCGTATTTGCCCTTCCATTCCCAGACCTTCTCGATAAACGCCTCGCGGCCCAGTTCGGCACGCGAGGGCTGGCCGGTCTTGGCCAGTTCCTTTTCGACCATCAACTGCGTGGCAATGCCCGCATGGTCCTGACCCGGCTGCCAGAGCGTGTCAAAGCCGCGCATCCGGTGCCAGCGCACCAGAATGTCCTGAATCGTATTGTTGAAGGCGTGGCCCACATGCAAAGCGCCGGTCACGTTGGGCGGCGGGATCATGATGGTGAAGGTCTCATCACGGCGCTTGTTGGCCCCGGCTTTGAAAGCCCCCGCCTTTTCCCAAGCCGCGTAAATCCGCGCTTCCGCCTCAGTTGCGTCGAAAGTCTTTTCCATAGCCATCTTGTGTCTCGGTCGCTTTTTTCGGTTTGGACTTGTGTAGCCTGTGCAGGGCGCGAGTTAAAGCGTTTCTGGAGAAAGCCGGAGCACTGTTTTTCGATCCGCGCCACGTTAGAGCCGCGACATGGCGCAGCTTTCACGCTTCACCTGCCAAAAAGCAAATGGTGACAGGGGGTTGAGGAGGACGCCTTGCCTGCTGTGATCTGCGTCGGGGCGGGGGCTGCGCGGCTAGATCGCGCGGTCGAACTTGGTCGAGAGGTGGATCAGGCTCTCGATGTCCTGCACGCCCGTGATCGCATTGATCTGGTCCAGCGTCCGGTCGATCTCTTCGGTGGTTTCACAAGCAATCTGCGCAATCAGGTCCACACGTCCCGTTGCGGTGGCGACCATTTCCACCTCGTGAATCGCCTTGAGCTTGCTCACCACAGAGGCCGATGTGCGCGGCTCCACCTGTATCAGCACGGTCGCCTTGATCCGCCGCGCCAGCGCCACATCGCCCAGCTTGATCGTATAGCCCGCGATGGTGCCGTTGGTCTCCATCTTTTCCAGCCGCGCCTGAACGGTGGACCGCGCCACTTTGAACCGACGCGCAAGCCGCGACACGGAGGTCGAGGAATCAGCGGCCAGCGCCATCAGAATCTTGTGATCGAGATCGTCCATAATCCGCTCCGTGTCCCCTGCCGTAGCCTTCGCCGTTGCGCCCACTGTTTTCCTCTGCGACCTCTCGCGGCGGGCTTTGTCAGGGTGCGCGAAAAGCCATGTGTCAATTTAACCGATTATTTCGTTGAAATGACCGGCATAATGCACGACTTTACCCTTTTTAACGGCAAAATCAACACGCATATAGCGGCTATTGATTTTCAGGATCAAAGGGCGGTCAACGCACCCGAAAAGACGGGATGACCTGCACCTGGCCTGGTTCGGATTAACCGCGTAAGCGCAATCCCAACCGGACTTCTCCCGGGCAAGATGTGGCTGCGCTCTGTTGGTAAAGGACGACACCAATGGGGCTCTCTAAAACCATCTGGGCAACGCCCAGCGACTATCTGCGCACACATGCTCCCGAGCATCCCGTGCTGTTCTTCTCCCCCTCGACGCTGCAATCCACTGCGCGCCGGTTTATCAAAGGGTTTCCGGGGCTTGTGACCTATGCGGTCAAGTCGAATCCGGACGAAGGCGTGCTGGCCAATCTCGTGGCGGCGGGCGTCAAAGGCTTTGATGTCGCCTCGCCCGTGGAGATGGACACCATCGCCCGCATCGCGCCCGGAGCGGCCATGCATTACAACAACCCCGTGCGGTCGCGCACCGAGATTCTCCATGCCGTGAAAGCGGGTGTGAAATCCTATTCCGTGGACAGCCATTCCGAGCTTGTGAAACTGGGCGAACTGGTGCCCGCGGACGGGGTGGAGATTTCCGTGCGCTTCAAACTGCCCGTCGAAGGGGCAGCCTATAATTTCGGGGCCAAATTCGGCGCGACAGAGGAACTGGCCGCCGAGCTTTTGACGCTTGCCGCACAGCTTGGCTTCACACCATCGCTGACCTTCCATCCGGGCACGCAATGCACCGATCCCCATGCGTGGGACAAATACATCCGTGCCGCCGCCGGAATCGCCCGCAAGGCCGATGTCAAAATCGCGCGGCTGAACGTGGGCGGCGGCTTCCCTTCGCACCGTCTGAACGAGGAAATGCCGCAGCTTGAAACCACCTTCGACCTGATCGGGCGTGTGGCGCGGGAGGCCTTTGGCGATGACATGCCCGCGCTGGTCTGCGAGCCGGGGCGTGGCCTTGTGGCAGAAAGCTATAGCCTTGTGACCCGCGTCAAGGCGATCCGCGACGACGCCCATGTGTTCCTCAACGATGGCATCTATGGCGGCTTGTCCGAATTGCACCTCGTCGGCGTGATCAACCGCATCGCTGTGTTCGGCCCCGAAGGGACCAAACGCGAAGGCTCGACGGTCTTGCGTACGGTCTTCGGCCCGACCTGTGACAGTGTCGACAAGCTGCCTTCCGATCTGGCCTTCCCCGAGACGATGGAAGAGGAAGATCATGTGATCTTCTACGGCCTCGGCGCCTATTCTCTGGCCACCGCGACCCAGTTCAACGGCTTCGGCCAGATCACCGTGGAAACCGTGCATCGCCACCTCTGAGGCGGCACATCCGAGACACGCCTGAGAGTCGTTCCTTATGCGTTGCCCCTCCTCGCGCAATCGGGCCTCGCGCAATCGGGGAGGGGACTTTGCGATTTTCTGTGATAAATCTGTGGAATGGATCAGAAAACCTCATTCTTCAGCCGCCTTGGCCCGCTGTTCAAATTCCGCAAACGGGTGCGGACCTCCGGCGGGCATCATTCGCGCGGGCCGCTCACCCATGTGATCCTGATGGACGGGACGTTGTCCTCTTTGCAGTCGGGGTGCGAGACCAACACGGGGCTGACCTACAAGCTCTGTTCTGAAAGCGCGCAAGGGGCCAATATGCTGGTGCGCTACGAGGCCGGTATCCAGTGGGCCAACTGGCGCGATACGATGGATGTGGTCGAGGGGCGCGGGATCAATCAACAAATCCAGCGCGTCTACGGAGCGCTGGCCTCGCGCTATCGTGCGGGCGACAAGATTTTTCTCTTCGGCTATTCGCGCGGCGCCTATGCGGTGCGCTCTTTGTCGGGGCTGATCGACATGATTGGTCTGTTGCGCCCTGAAGCCGCCACAGAGCGCAACACCCGCGTGGCCTTTCGCCATTACCAGATGGCCCCGCACAGCACCGCCGCGCAGGCGTTTTCTAAAGCCCATTGTCATGACAAGGTGGCCATCGAATTTCTGGGCGTTTGGGATACGGTGGCGGCAGTCGGGCTGCATATGCCGCTGCTCTGGCGCTATTCCTCGGTGTTTCACGAATTCCACACGCTGCGCCCTGCGCCGTGCATAAAGCACGTCTATCATGCGCTTGCCTATCACGAACGCCGCCGCGCCTATGCGCCTGTGATGTTCGAAACCAACCCCGATGCGCCGGATCAGGTGCTGCAACAGATGTGGTTTCCGGGCACACATGGCGATGTGGGCGGGCAGTTGTCGGGCTACAATCCCGAGCGCCGCCTGTCCAATGCCGCGCTGGTCTGGATGCTCGACAAGGCGGAGCAGGCGGGGCTGGACCTGCCGGAGGGCTGGCGTATGCGCTACCTTGCTGATCCGCACGGCCCGTCCATCGGGCTCAATCGCGGTTGGGGAAAGTTCTTCTGGCTGCGCGAGCGGCGCGTGGTGGGGCGGGACCCGTCAGAGATCCTGCACCCCGCGCTCAAAGCCTAGACCACACCGAGATTGGCACAGACCGCACGGGTTAGGGTCGGGCGGTTCAGCGTGTAGAAATGCAGGTTTTCGACCCCTTCCTTGATCAGTTTCTCGCACAGTTTGGTGCACAGATCGACCGAGAGCTTGTGGTGGTCCTGCGAATGTTCAAAGGCCGCCTCGTAGCTGATCGGGATCGGCGTGCCACAGGCGGAGGCGAATCGCTGGATGCCTTTCCAGCTTGTGATCGGCAGGATGCCGGGGATGATCTCGCCCTTGATGCCGGCGCGCGCGCAGCGGTCACGGAAGCGGAAGAAATTCTCAGGTTCGAAGAAAAACTGCGTGATGGCAGAATCAGCGCCCGCCTCGAATTTCTGTTTCAGCCATGTGATGTCGGAGGTCTCGTCCTCTGCATCGGGATGCGGATCGGGATAAGCACCAACGCGGATTTTGAAATCTCCGGTCTCCTTGAGCGCCGCGATCAGTTCGACGGAATTGGCAAACCCGCCTTCTGCGGGGGTGAACTTGCCCGCGTCCTTGGGCGGATCACCGCGAAGCGCGACGATCTCGTTCACGCCGACTTCTTTGTAACTGTTTGCAATGGCGAGCGTTTCTTCTTTCGTCGCATTCACACAGGTCAGGTGCGCCGCGACGTTCCAGCCATATTTGCGCGTCAGCAAGGCCACCGCGTCATGGGTCAGCTCCCGCGTGGTGCCGCCCGCGCCATAGGTGACGGAGACAAACCCCGGCTGCATGTCCTGAAGCGCCTGAACCGTTTCGAACAGGCTGAAACAGGCTGCGATATTCTTCGGCGGGAAGAATTCGAAAGAGATATTGGGCGCTTTGGTCATGGTGTCGTCCTCACTGTCTGGAGCGGTCTTGTGTCACGGCTTGGCATGTGAGACAAATTCATAATTCTCAAGATAAACATGAGAGCCATTCACTATGCACCTCGAATTCCGCCATTTGCGCACGATCAAGGCCATCTATGAAGAGGGCGGGTTGGCCCGCGCCGCGGATCGCCTCAACATCACCCAATCCGCACTCAGCCATCAGGTCAAAGGGCTTGAGGCGCAAGCAGGGGTGGAGCTTTTCGTGCGCCGTTCGAAACCGCTGAAACTCTCGCCCGCAGGGATGCGGCTTCTGGCGCTGGCCGAAGATGTCCTGCCCAAGGTCGAGACGCTCGAAGACGAGTTTCGCGGCATTGAGGCGGGCACATCGGGGCGGCTGCATATCGCCATGGAATGTCACGCCTGTTTCGACTGGCTCTTTCCGGTGCTGCACCAGTTCCGCGAAGCATGGTCCGATGTGGATATCGACATCCGCCAACGTCTTGCTTTCGGCGCACTTCCGGCGCTCGAACGAGAGGAGGTGGATTTCGTGATCTCGTCTGACCCCGACAAGATCAACGGCGTCACCTTTGTGCCCCTGTTCAACTACGCGCCTATGTGCGCCATGTCCTCCAAATCCCCGCTGACGCAAAAGGCCTATGTCGAGGCGGAGGATTTTCGGGACCAGACCCTGATCACCTATCCGATGGAGCGCACGCGACTGGATGTGTTCAAAGACCTCCTGATCCCCGCAGGGATCGAACCTGCGCAACAACGCAAGGTCGAGCTGACGGATGTGATCCTGATGCTCGTGGCCGCCGGTCGCGGGGTGGCGGTGCTACCTGATTGGGTGATGCGCGACATCCGCAACATGCCGGATTACGCCGTGCGACCGCTGACCTCCAAGGGGGTCAAGCGGACGATGTATGCGGCGGTGCGGGACGCCGATCTCGACAAACCCTATATGACGCATGTGCTGAGGATCGCGAAATCCGAGGCGGTAAAGCTCCAGCGCGGCTGAGAGACAGGCGGAAAATGCGGGGCAGGGAGGTTTTCTTGCCGCGCACCCTTGGCAGGACGGGCTTGTAGGCGTATACGCGCGGTCTGAACATCTTACACATTTTACGCCCCGGAGCCTCCCATGCAAGGCAGTGCCAATCTTAACGTCATGATCAAAGCTGCGCGCGCCGCAGGCCGCTCGCTGGTGAAAGACTTCCGCGAGGTCGAGAACCTTCAGGTGTCGACGAAAGGCGCAGGGGACTTTGTCTCCAAGGCCGACATCCGCGCCGAAGAGATCATCCGCGAGGCCCTGATGGAGGCGCGCCCCAACTACGGCTGGGTTGGCGAGGAAAGCAAACCTGTCGAGGGCAAGGACCCGACACGCCGCTGGATCGTCGATCCGCTGGATGGCACCACCAACTTCCTGCACGGTCTGCCGCATTGGGCGGTGTCCATCGCACTTGAACATCGCAACGAAATCGTCTCCGCCGTGGTCTTCGATCCGGCCAAGGGCGAATTGTTCTGGGCCGAAAAGGGCGCAGGCGCGTGGATGAACGACATGCGCATCCGTGTTTCGGGCCGCAGCAAGATGATCGAAGGCATTTTTGCCACGGGTCTGCCCTTTGGCGGTCGCGGCGATCTGCCCGACACCCTGCGCGATCTGGCGCGGCTTTTGCCCGCCACTGCCGGTGTGCGTCGCTGGGGCGCGGCGTCGCTTGATCTCGCCTATGTGGCCACGGGCCGCTACGACGGGTACTGGGAACGCCGCCTCAACTCTTGGGACATTGCAGCCGGTGTGCTTCTGGTGAAAGAGGCCGGTGGTCTGGTCCAAGGGCTGAACCCCGAGGACAACCCCGTGGAAAGCGGCGAAGTGATCTGCGGCAACGAAGCAATGTTTGATCGTTTCGCCTCTGTCATCCGCTCCGCTTGAGCCACTGATCTCCCCTGTAGGGTGGCTGGCGCAATGCCGGAATTGATATGAATAGAGATGCCTGTCGCGGTAGCGGCGGGCATTTTTTATGGCCTGTTGTCTGATTTACCGTGATCCGTGCCCGAGCCTGACGCCCTAACGGCGGCGTCTGCGCACCACCGGAACAGAGCTTCGGGCAAAGCGGTATTGGGCCTGCGCATGGGTCGGGTGGCCGTGGGTGCGCGCCCAATAGGCCGTGCCGCCCAGTTTCTTCCACACCGGATAGGCCGCGATTACACCGGCGACAAACCCGCCGATATGCGCCAGATGGGCCACCCCGCCCGCATCTGCCGTAGATCCCATTTCCGCGAAAAGCTGCAAACCGAACCAGACCCCCAGCATGATCCATGCGGGCATCGGGAAGACCTTGAAAAAGATGATGAAAATGAAAAGCACATCCACGCGGGCCTTGGGGAAGAGCAACAGATAACCCCCCATCACCCCCGCAATCGCGCCGGAGGCCCCGACCATGGGAATTTGCGAGAAGGGCGCGGCGATATATTGGGCGAATCCGGCGGCCAGACCGCAGAAAAGATAGAAGCCAAGATAGCGCAGATGCCCCATCTCGTCTTCGAGATTGTCCCCGAAAATCCAGAGAAACAGCATGTTCCCCGCGATATGCAGAAACCCGCCATGCATGAACATGGAGGTGAAAAACGTGTAATACCCCTCACCATAGCTGATCCGCGCGGGCAGGAGCGCATAGTCGGAATAAATCTGCAAAAGCGCGCGATCATCGCCATAGCTGGGCAGCATGGCCATGAAGACCGCGATGTTGAGCGCGATCAAAACATAGGTGACCAAAGCGGGCCGGCGGGAGGGATTATGGTCGCGTATCGGAAACATGCGCCCAATGTGGCGGGCATTTGCACGAGGTCAAGTCAAACTCGACTTTACACCGCCACTTTGATGGCTATTGTCTGCGCACCGCGTGCCCGCGTGGTGGAATGGTAGACACAGAGGACTTAAAATCCTTAGGCCGTAACAGGCCGTGCCGGTTCGAGTCCGGCCGCGGGTACCAGTGATTTCAAAGGGGGGCAGTCATCCCCTATGATGCCCCCACCCGCACCACTTACTCCACATTACAGCACCCGTAGAGCGTTTCCGATCCGCCGCCGCTTTCTGCGCGGGTCAGGATGAGGGACATGGAATAGTTGGTGTCGGACATGCCATCCGAACAGGCGGTCTGATCGAGCGTGCCCGAATAGCGCTGTGCGCCGAAGGTGTAGGGATAGCCGCCGCCGATAGCCGGTGTGGTTTGCGTCAGCGAGGTGATCGGGTCCGCGCCGTCGATGAGCGAGGTATATTCCACCGTGCGATCCTGAGCGATGGTCAGGGTCCAGAACGGCTCCGTCCCGCGACAGGTCAGCCCCAAGGGAAAGCCGTTCACCGTCGTGGGGCCACCGCTCTCGGCGGCGCGGGTGAGGTAGCCCATGTGGACATAACCGATCTGGCCGTTGAGCGTGATCTGGCCCCAGTCTTCTGACGCCCGCCCGTTGAGGCTAACCACCGAATTGGGGGTGAGCCCGCCGAGCCGCGCACCTGTCGCGCTTGGCGCATCGCGGACCCAGAGCTTGTCGCCTGCTGCCACGCCCGTCACGGTAAACACCGCAGGCAGGGGGCCGCCATCGGGGGCGATATGCGGATCAACCCCGTCGCTCGACGCGGGCAGGGTATTGGCCGCCGTGAGATAGGCCGTGCTGACCCAGCCCACATTGCCGCCGAAACCGATCATCGCCCATGTCCCGCCCTCGGCCATCTGGATAACATGCACCAAGGTCTCGTTGCGCAGCGTGCCGATGGCGGCGAATTCCGTGCCCGCACCACCGCGCACCACCAGCCCGCCGTCGGGATCGTCTGCGGCAATGCCCGTCACGACATTGGCACCGATCACCGCAGGGGGCGGTGCGGAGGAGGCGAGATAAGCCGTGGAGACCCAGCCCAACTGGTCACCATACTGGATCTGCGCCCATGTCTGCGCAAAGTTCCGCCCCAGAACCTCGACCATCGTATGCTCCTCCAGATCGCCAATATCGGCGGAGGACGCATTCGGGCCTTGGCGGACATTCAATGTGTCGCCATCCGCAATGCCGACAACCTCCATCATCTCGGCAGAGGCCCCCAAGGCAGAGACGGTCAGACCAAGGGCGAGAAGCGACATATGCGCAGCGGGGTAGAGACGGGACATGCGGAAAACCTCGATTTGAAAAGAAAAAGGGCGGCCCGCTCTGAGCGGCGGGCCGCGCCCTGTCATGTTATTTGTAACAGCTTGCCGCGATCTTCTCGGCGGAAACTTTCCCTTTGATCATCTCGATGATCTCGCCGGTTTTGCAAACCTGCACATGTTTTTTACCCTTGGCTTCTGCTTCGGGGGCTCGTGCCTCACCCTTGACATCGTCGATCTTTATGGGTGCTGCCTTCTTTTCGATTGCCTCACCTTCGACTGGGTCGAGTTTCATGTATCCCTCCGCTCTGAGGGTTTGGAGTTCGACCGCCTCTTCCGGCGTATCCGGATCGCCGAAGTGGATATAATCCCCGCCGAGCTTTTCCGAGAGCCAGCAGCCGATCGCATCCTTGTTCTCGGCATAGCACACGTCATAGGGGCGTGCCTGTGCAGACAGCGGCAGGATGAGGCCAAGCGTGGCTGCGGCGAGAAGGTTCTTTGTGGTGAAAAGGGTCATAGTGTTGTCCTAACTTTAAGAAGTAATTTGTGTTTTTTGCCAGAAGGTCGGAGGGATCAGTCGGCAACGGCCCAGTCATTGGCCAGTTTGCCACGGCTGGTATGCCCCTTGATCGCCTGCGCACTCTCCATGCGGGCGTCCTTGCCATCGCCGTGGATGTGCAGGTCCAACATGTAGGTGGCGTCACCAACGGGGAACTTCACCGAAAAGTCGTTGACCATCTTGCACGGACCGCACCAGATATCGCCAAGCGCCTTCATGCCGGAGCCGACAAATTCTTCATCCTCACCGATATGTTTGGCGACGGTTTTCAGAACAAAGACGGGACGATCCGCGCCTTTGAGTTGGTTGAGCATTTTGATCTCGCTGCCCGTAAGGGAATACGGATTGATCGGCTTACTGCCGGGGTTTTTCTTGATGATAATATCGATGCCCGGAATCGGATCATCGCCGCCAATGGCCAGCGCGGGGGAAAGCCCCGCCATCATGCTCATCCCGAAGGCGGCTGCGCCGAGTAAAAATGTGCGTCTCAAAGTCATGGTCCTGTCCTTTTTTGTGTCAATGCCGAACCGTTTTGCCGGACCGCGTTCTGTCGCGTTTGCTCCGGATCGTTTTGGCCTGACTGTCATCCCGCATCGCGGAAAATAATGCGATATCAGCCCCGTGTTATTGGATAGCACGGGGCTGATTATCTTTAAGTTGCTGTTATTTAATGCAAATTCCGTTGAGCCTGATTTTGCATGTCTCGGCGCTCTCCTCGCCTTTGACAGGGTCTTTCGGCTTGATCACCACAGGAAGACATTTGCCGTTGATCATCGGCAGGCCATTGGTGCAACCGCACTGTGTGGGTGAGATGTTCTTGGCGTTTTCATGGTCGATACAGGCGCAGATGTCACCGCGTTCATAGGTCGAGCGCAGGTCACATTGCAGCGCGGGCGTGGGTTCCGGCACGGGTGCAGGTGTTTCTGCGATGACTTCGACGCAGCCCTTGCCTTTGATCAGCTCAAACCCCTTGACGCATTGGCAGGAGGTGGCGCTGCTTTGGGTCATGTTGGCGTAGCGACAGGCACAGCTTTCGCCCCGTTGCACCGTGCTGACCGCATCGCAGCGCAGGGGTGGCGCGGGCATGGCGGGCAGCGTGGCCGTGGCGCAGGAACTCGCGCCCTTGTCTTGCAGGGGCAGGCCGAGGGCTTCAAACAGTGCATCGTCAAACTCGCGGCTGTCGGGCAGGCCAAGGTCGCTGCGCAACCTGCTGAGGGCGGTGTAGGTCTTTTGCCCCGGTTTGCCATCAACCGGCCCCGCGTTGAGGCCGCGATCATTCATGAGTTTCTGGATCAGGGCCACGCGCTCCGTGCGGTTGGCCGGAACCCCGACCGCCGCGCAGTTCTGGAACGTGCCACCTTTGCGCAGGGCGTTGACCGTCATGCGCAGGTCGATATGGGTGGATGTCCCAGGTGCAAGGTTGAGCGCGGGATTGGAACAGGACAGCGCCGCGTTTACCACCGCGCTACAGGTCCAGCCATTGCCCGACACCACCTGCGCCGCCACCATCCCCGGTGCGCCGCTCGTATCGGTCAGCACAAGCGGCCCGAGATAGGCCCCGTCGCCCGTATTGGTGACACGCAGGCGGAAGCCGCAGTCATAGGTCTGGCTGATGCGATCAGGATCACAGCTTCCGGTTTGTTCCTTCACCATGGTCAAAACCGGACGCGGTACGGCGGGCACGGGCGTTGGCGTTTCGGGGCGCGGACGCACAATGTCGGGTCGGGTTGATCCGATGCTGCCCGTGGCGATGACGGGACCAACCGGTGTATCAGGCAGGGCGGGATCAAGGATCACACCGGTATTGCCCACCGCACTTGCGGGGAAGGTGATCGGGGTGCAGACCTTTTCGTCCCCCACAGGCCCCGTAGGCGCACGCATGGACAGCGTCGGGATTGTGACCCAAGCGCAGTTCGTGATCGGCCCGCCACTGATCAACTGCCCCGCAGGGCCGGAGAATGTGGCGGTGTAAGGCTGTGTGATCGTGGCGCTGCCATCGGCTTGCAGATAGTTCAGAAGCATTCCGCTGGCGTGGTTGAACCCTGCGGGCGTGCCTGTTGATGGCCCCCAACTGCCTGCGCCCATCGCGTTGAAAGGCATCAGCGAGGTCAGCGGTGTCTGCGGGCCATCACCGCCCAATTCGTCGTAGATGTAGAATTGACGGTTGGTCGCCGTGTCGAAGTTTTCGAAATGGATGTTGATCTCGCATTCCGCCGTCCAGATGCCATCACTGCCCAGCACGGCGGGGTCGCAGGTCTTGGTGATGTCGAGGGCGGGTTTCGGCGCGGGCGGCTGGGCGATCTCGAAACAATCGCTGGCCAGCGGTTCGCCTTCTCCGGCCTCTTTGCCCTGACCGATCGAGACGCAGTTTTCCGCACCGAACAGGTCCATCGCGGCGTTCATCATCAGATCAACGGTCAGGGTCGAATGGCCCGAGGCGGGGAATTGTGCGCCGTCGATGCTACATTCCGGTGTCGTGCCTTGGCCTGCGGGTGCATAGGGCGGGTTGGTGCAGATCCACGGATCGGCGGAGGTGATGTTCAGGATCGAACCCGCGCCGGAGTTCTGCCCGAAGGACAGGTCTTCCGAAAGCCACAGCGGCCCCGTGAAAGGCGCGCCATTGGTCGCGACGGTGAGGGTGCATTGATAGGGCTGGAACCAGACCGAGGAACCGAATGTCTGTCGCGGGCCGGACTCTTTGCACTGTTTTGTGACATCAAAGACGGTTTCAACGGGTGGCTGGTCAACCTCGACACAGTCCGCCGCGCCGACGACCTGATCCCCGATCCGCACCTGCGCGCAGTTCTCGAAGCTCTCGTTGCTAAATTCCGAAATCGGGATCGACAGATAGGCATCAATCCGGTGGCTCGGGTTGGCGTTGTAATCAGCGGCGGCAATCGTGCAGCTTGCGCCATTGGTGTAGGGCGGCTGCTGGCAATCCCATCCGTTCGGCATGGCGGGGGTGCCTTGCATGTTCAGCATATATTGCGTCGCGGGGCTGCCCGATGTGGTCGAGAACAGCTCGTCAAAGGTCAGCGGATCGGTGATCGGCGCGCCGCTGGTCTGGCTGATATAGATCGTGCAGGCATAAAAGGCATTGCCATCCTGCACCCCGCCCAGACGACAGCCCTTTTTCAAGGCAAACTCTGGCGGATCGGCCGACACGGGCAGGTCCAGAACCACGCAGTTGTCGGGCAGACCCGCAATCGTGTTGGACTGTGGCGCGTCAACGGCGGGCGCTGCGCTGCGCTGATTCGGGGCATTAAGAAATGAGGAGGGCAGAATGTCGGTCATGGGACAGTTGACCACCTGACCCTCGGACTCGCTTGCGGTGAAATCGAAGCTGACGTTGATCGTCGAGGCCCCGCCTGCGGCCAGCATGTCGGCTGCGGCGAGTTCACATATGCCAGTTGATCCGGGGTTGTTGATGTTATGATCCACACAGGACCACGGCTCGGTCGATGTCACATTCATCATCGTGCCCGCAATCGTCGTGGTCATGGGCGGCAAGGAGCCGAACATATCAGCGGCGAAAATATAACTCCCCGTCGCAAGGTCCGTGCCCGTCACCTCGATCTGACAATTCATCGCCATCGACCCCGACGCATCCGCCTCAAGAGGGTCGCAGCTTTTGTCGATGGAACTGCGCGGAATCCATTGCGCATCCACACAGTTGCCCGCGACAGGCGTGATCGCGCCCGTCCCGTCGTCATAGCTGCCCTCGACGCAATTTTGCATCGGGTAGGTATCCTGCAACTCGGTGCTGGTGACAAAGACGGCAAAGTCGAGCGTATCTGTGCCGCTGGCGTCAAAATCCGCCCCGTCGATGGTGCAACTCACCCCCGCCGTGCAGTCGAATCCACCCGAAGAGGATGCGGCGGAGACCACTTCGCTCGCAGTGGTCGAAATCGGGGTGTAGAGGTCCGTGACGCTCAAGCTGCCCGCAAAAGGCGCGCTCGGCACGGTGACATCCACGGAACATTCCCACATCTGCCCGACTTCGCCGTTGTGCTGGGCCGAGGTCGCAGGCGTGCAGGATTTGGTGAGGGAAATATCGCTGGCTTCCAATGTGGGGGTTGGCGGCGTCCATCCTGCAACACATTGTTCCACAGGCACAAATTCGGCATAGACGTCATCTACGGCTACCCCAGGAAAGGATATGGCGCTGAGGGCATAGGTCTTATTCGCTTCAACAGTCATCCGAATGGCATGCGTGTGCCATCTTCCGTCCGGTGTCAGCATTTTTTGATCGCTGGTCCAGGCGGCCCCCGTGGCTTGGAAGGGGTTTGTCGAACTGACTTGGGTCGATTGCAAATCGTTTGGTGAATATTCTCGGATCGTGAGCTGAACCATTTGCGCCAATTGTAACGAAGGCACCAACTGGAAATCCGCTGCGGAAAAATCCGCACCAAATTTGATGCAGCCGTCCTGTGCCATCTGTATCCGCTGACCAAACTGCGGGGTGCCGAACCACCGCATGTATTGTCCTTCAGGGGAATTGGAGGCATCCACTTGCGGCAAGGCTTGGATCAGCGCATCGCCACCATACAAATTGGGGGAAGCCGTGCTTGTGGCCCCGTTTGGGCCGTCAACGCGCACCAATGACGCGGGCATGGTGCCATTCATGTCATGCGATGCAAGCCACGGTGCGGGCAAGACCAGAATATTGTCCCCGTAATTCGGGACAACGGGAGACTCGAAATCGCCATTGACGATCAGGTTCTGCGCCACCGCCAATGTGGGCACCCCGCCGCCCATCGCCAGTGTCATCAAAATACAGCGCAGGGAGGCAGTTGCAAAACGTCGGGTCATGGGAAGTCCTATCGGAGATAATCGGAGACACCCGCGCGCGCGGGGGTAGAACTTGGGTATGTTGCAAAAAAACCGAAGCGAACTACCAAACGGGAGTTGTCGGGCCATATCTGCGAGAAAAATTTTCCAAATGGTTCAATGCGGGCCTAGAGTTGGTCCAAAGACGTGTTGTCCTTTCTTCGGGCCTTCCGTTTTGAGGGAGGCAGGCAAAGCACTGTAATTCTCTCTTTTGTTTGTGCGGTTTACCTGCCCGGTTCGGGGCGTCACGACGACAAGGACATACGTTGAACAACCTGTTTCAAGAGCTTGAAGACACGCTGGATCGGGCAACCGAAGATGCCCAATACTGGGACGCAGCACTCAAAATCGTTGTCGATATTCTTGGAGGCACGGGGGCGCTCATTCCCGCCACGGACCCGTTTTTTCGCGGCACATGGATGGCGGGCACCAAGGAGATGAAAGAGGCCCTGCCCGCCTATATCAGCGAGGGTTGGGTGCGTAACGATCCGCGCGAGGCGGTGCTGGGGCTCATGATGGAGCGCGGCTATGCCTGCGATCATGACGTGTTTGCGGACCGTGCGGAGCGGGACGCGATCCCGATCTATCGCGACTATCTCTATCCGCTGAATTTCGGGGTGCATTACTCCATCCGTATCCTGACGCCCAACGGCTATTGGGCGATGACGGTGCATTTTGACAATGACCACCCGCCGATCAGCGCCGATGATGTGGCCAAGATCGAACGCATTCAGGCGATGTTTGCCAAGGCCACGGCACAGGCCGACGAGATCGCCCACAAACGCATCGCCGCCTTCGCGCAGTTTTTCAAAGGCACGGAGTCCGAGGTCTTTGTGCTCGATGTCGATGGCAAGGAATGTTTCAGTATCAATAGCAGCGGCAAAATCCAGACCCGCGCGAGGTTGGGGGATGTGATCCCCGACGAGATGAGCGCGCCGCTTGGGGCCGAGATCAGGGAGCTGTGTTCCAGTGATCCAAACCTGTCGATGAGTCGCGCCTATCAGTTCAACATCGCCGACAAAAGCAGCAGCGTGTTGATCATCCAGATCCCGCCGAATTTGCGGCACTTCTTCATGCACTTCAAAGTCTGCGCCATTCGCACCGCATGTAGCGACACCACCGCGCTCAAACAAAGCTGTCTGCGCGAGACCTATGGGCTGTCCGCCGCCGAGATCACAACGGTCGAGCTTCTGGTCGCGGGCAAGACGCCGAACATGATCGCGGAGTTGCTCAGCGTCAAAGCCTCCACCGTGCGCCAGAGGCTCAAGCAGATTTTCGAGAAGATGCAGGTGAACAGTCAGGTGGAGCTGATCGGGATGCATAATCGGCTGTAGGCCGTGTTTGGCTCGGGTTCTACAAAGGTCCGACGCATGTCCGACAGAAGTCCCACGGTTTGCCGACCACAAAAAAAGCCCTCCGTCTGGAGGGCTTCTTGCATTTTTCGAACATTTCGCGTTGCGGTGTCGGGCGGGGCCTAGTCGCGTTTTCCGGCGAATTTTTCCTGCCATTCCTCGCGTTGTTCATCGGCGATTTTGGCGAAGAGGTTGTCCGGCACCGTAAACGTATGACCCGGTTTGAGCACATCAAGCGTCGCCGCCACATCTTCCGGCCAGTCGAGATCGGGCAGCGCCAGAGCGGTCTGCAGCTTGCCTGCCGTGTCGGGGATGAACGGGGCGGAGAGACGGGCGTAAAGCCCGATGAGGTTGAGGCCCAGACGCACCTGCGCGGCGGCTTTTTCTGGGTCTTCCTTGAAGGTGGACCAAGGGGCCGCTGATTGCAGGTATTCGTTGCCCGCCACCCAGATCGCACGGAGGGCATTGGCCCCTTTGCGCACTTCGATAGCGTCCATATGGCTCTGATATTCTTTGACCTTTTCGGTCAGATCGGCAATCAGCGCCTGCTCCTGTTCGCCATATGAACCGCCTTCCGGCACGGCTTCGGAGAATTTGGAGCGGCAGAATTTGGTGATGCGGGAGACGAAATTTCCGAGCACATCCGCGAGGTCTTTGTTCACCGATTGCTGGAAGTTCTCCCATGTGAATTCGCTGTCGGAGCTTTCCGGTGCATGGGAGAGAAGCCACCAGCGCCAGTAATCCGCCGGCAGGATCGAAAGCGCCTGATCCATGAACACACCACGCCCGCGCGAGGTGGAGAACTGCCCGCCGTCATAGTTCAGGTAGTTGAAGGATTTTATGTAGTCGACCATCTTCCACGGCTCGTTGGAGCCGAGCATGGTGACAGGGAAGGACAGGGTGTGGAACGGGACGTTGTCCTTGCCCATGAATTGCACATAACGCACATCCTCGGCACCTTTGTCCGTGCGCCACCACCGTTCCCAAGCCCCGTCCTCAAGCCCTTGTTTTGCTGCCCATTCTGCCCCGCAAGCGAGGTATTCGATGGGGGCGTCGAACCAGACGTAAAAGACCTTTCCGTCCATCCCCGACCACGGCGCGCCGTCGAATTGCACGGGCACACCCCAGTTCAGGTCACGGGTGATGCCGCGGTCTTGCAAACCGTCGCCATCGTTCAGCCATTTCTTGGCGATCGAGGTGGTAAGCACGGGCCAGTCGGCCTTGTTGTCAATCCAGTCGTTCAGAGCATCGCGCATTTGCGACTGTTTAAGGTAAAGATGTTTCGTAACCCTTTCCTCAAGGTCCGTTGCGCCCGAAATGGTCGAATGCGGGTTGATGAGGTCGGTCGGGTCAAGCTGTTTCGTGCAGTTGTCGCACTGGTCGCCCCGCGCGCTTTCATAACCGCAGTTCGGACAGGTGCCTTCGATATAGCGATCCGGCAGAAAGCGCCCGTCGGTCTCGGAATAGATCTGGGTTTCTTCCACAAGCTCGATCAGCCCCGCCTCATAGAGGCGTGTGGCAAGATGTTGTGTCAGCTTGTGGTTCTGCGCACTGGATGAGCGCCCGAAATGGTCAAAGGACAGGCGGAACCCTGCGGCGATCTCGGCCTGAATATCGTGCAGTTCGGCGCAATATTCGGCGACTGGCTTGCCCGCTTTCTGGGCGGCGATCTCTGCAGGGGTGCCGTGTTCGTCAGTGGCGCAGAGGAACAGAACCTCGTCGCCACGGGCCCTGCGGTAGCGGGCGTAGAGATCGGCAGGGAGCTGTGAGCCGACAAGATTGCCGAGGTGCTTGATGCCGTTGATATAGGGCAGGGCGGAGGTGATGAGCGTGCGTGCCATGTGGGTCGTCCGGTCCGTTACATATGTCTTGTGGGCTTTCCTATCGCGCTTGGAGGCAAAGAGCCAGAGCCCAGCGGCTTTCAACAAAAAAAGGGCGCGCAAACCGGGGGAATGCGCGCCAAGTCCAACAGGGAGAAGGAGGCACGGGAGTGTCTCCCTTGCTTCCTCATCTGCTCATTTAAACCTTGGATGCACTTTTACGAGGCGTAATTTTGCACCATTGCTTTGCAGGAACGAACCGCTGCGGCTTTTTCGGCCCTGTGCGGGGGTGCATCGGCTTGCCCTGCGGCAGTGCAGCGCTAATGTGTGCGCAAACATCAAGATGACGAAGGACGTAACATCTATGAAAATGCGCAAAATCGGCCGTAGCGATCTTTTGGTTTCCGAGATTTGCTTGGGGTCCATGACATGGGGCACGCAAAATACAGAGGCTGAGGGCCATGCGCAGATCGACCGCGCAAAAGAGGTGGGGATCAATTTTATCGACACCGCCGAGATGTATCCGGTGAACCCCGTGCGCAAGGAGACGGCGGGCGATACCGAAGAAATCATCGGCCAGTATTTCGCCGCGCGTGGCGGACGTGAGGATTGGGTGATCGCCAGCAAGATCGCAGGCGTCGGCAATATCAACGAAGAGGGGATTCTCGCCTCCAATCTCGAAGCGCGGCTGGACGCGAGTCTCAAGCGGCTTCAGACGGATTACATTGATCTCTACCAGTTCCACTGGCCCAACCGTGGTTCTTATGCCTTCCGCCAGAACTGGAAATTCGATCCGTCGACACAGCCTTCCAAAGCCGAGATCGAAGACAATATGCGTGGCGTTCTCGAAGTCATGGGGACGCTTCAGAAAAAGGGCAAGGTGCGCGAATTCGGCACCTCCAACGAAAGCACATGGGGCATGGCGCAATGGCTGCGTCTGGCCGAAGAGATGAATGCGCCACGGATGCAGTCGATCCAGAACGAATATTCGCTGATGTTCCGCATGTATGACACCGATCTCGCGGAACTGGCGGTGCATGAAGACATCACGCTTCTGGCCTATTCGCCGCTGGCGGCGGGTATTCTGTCCGGCAAATACGAGGGCGGCACGGTGGTGCCCAAAGGCTCGCGCATGGATATCAACGGCAATCTGGGCGGGCGCGTGGCCGAACGTACATGGCCGGCAGAGCGGGCTTATGTGACGCTGGCCAAGAAGCACGGGCTGGACCCGACAACGATGGCGGTGGCATGGACGCTCACACGGCCTTTCGACACCATGCCGATCATCGGCGCGACATCTGTAGAGCAGCTTGAGAAATCTCTTGATGCGCGCGATGTGACCCTGTCCGAAGAACTGTTGAAAGACATCGAAAAACTGCACAAACTCCACCCGATGCCATATTGAGGACGGGTAAGGTGAGGATAGGGATGGGAATGCGTCGGATTCTGCTGACTGCGCTGGCCTGTGTCAGTCTCGCTGCCTGTCAGGGAGAAGAACAGGAGACCTCCGCCGGCTACGGGCTGGCGGGGTTTGATCCTCATGCGTCGGAGACCCAGAAAGCCGCCTGCGAAGCGCGTGGCGGGACGTTCAAGACGGGGGGGCTTGGCGGTATCATGACCTGTTTCGAGACGCCAAAGGACGCGGGCAAGCGGTGCTCCAAGTCCAGCGACTGTTCAACCGGCATGTGTTTGGCGCGGTCACAGAGCTGCACGCCGGTCATGCCGCTCTTCGGGTGTAACGATGTTTTGGACGCCGAAGGGCGGAAGGTGAGCTTGTGCGTGGATTGAAAACTTTCGCAATGGATGAGGGATACAAGCTGGTTGTGAAAGCGCGCGCGCGTATCGGAGGCACCGGTGTTGCGAGACAGGCCTTCATTTTCATTGCACTTGTCTCTGTCGCGGCCCTGTCAGGCTGTATGTCGACGCCACAGGCAACGGGCTATCGTGATCCCGAGGCGTCCATGTCTTCTATCGCTGCACTTGATCCGGTCGCCTTTTCCGGCCGCTGGTATGAGGTGGCGGCCTTCGTGCCGGAGGGCAAAAGCTGCGTCATCGGGGCGGTGACATTTACGGCGCAGAAGTCCGGTGATTTGATGGTCACCGAAGGGCCTTGTGCCGATGGTCAGCCGACACGCGGCCTTGCGCGCAAGGTCGGGCCGGGGCGCTATGCGTTCAAAGGCGGGGAGTTCTGGGTGCTTTGGGTTGATGCCGAATACCACACGGCGGTGATCGGCTATCCCTCAGGCCAGGCCCATGTTCTGTCACGCGATCTGACACTTCCGCAGGACCGGAAACAGGCGGTCGAAGGCATTCTGGACTGGAACGGTTATGACACCAGCCTCTTGCGTCCGGCGCGGCGCAAATAGGCACGTCAAGGCTGTCGGATCGCTGCTGCACCAAAACTCAGGCCCCTGTGCAAGATTTTTGACTAGGCGGTTTAAGAAAACCCGCCTATAGGCCGACTCATGACGATGGAACGCACATATTTCGAACACGCAAAAAAGATTCTCGCCTTGGGGCTTCCCTTGGCGGGCAGTCAGATTGCGCAATTCGCGGTTCACATGACCGATGTGGTCATGATGGGCTGGTATGGACTGGATGAACTGGCCGCTCTGGTTCTGGCCTCCGGCTTCTGGTTTATTCTGTTTATTCTTCTGGCCGGCTTTGCCTTTGCCGTAGTGCCTCTGGTGGCTACAGCCGCAGGGCAGGGGGATACGATCACGGTGCGCCGCGCCACGCGCATGGCGATCTGGCTGTCTGTGCTGGCCGCAATCGCGATCTATCCGATCTTCGGGTTCTCCGACGATATTCTCGTGATGTTGGGGCAGGAACCCCATATCGCCGCCCAAGCCCGCCCCTATCTGGCCGTGGCGGGGTTCGAGATGGTGCCTGCCCTGATCGTCGCGGTGTTCCGCAGCTATTTCTCCGCACTGGAACGCACGCGTGTGGTGCTCTTCGTTGTGATCGGCGCGGTGATTCTGAATTCGGGCCTGAATTACATCCTCATCTTCGGCAATTTCTGTGCGCCGGAACTGGGTGTTTTGGGCTCCGCGATTGCCTCGCTGATTGTGAGCAGCGCGATGCTGGTGGCGCTTGTGATCTATGCGGCCAAGTCCACACCGGAAAACGACCTGTTCCGCAATCCGTTCAAGCCTGACTGGGGGATGTTTGCCACCGTGTTCCGCATGGGTGTGCCCATCGGCATCACGTCCCTGTCCGAAGTCGGCCTGTTTAACGCCGCCGCGATCATGATGGGCTGGATCGGCACGGAGACTCTGGCCGCCCACGGCATCGTGCTTCAGCTGACCGCCATCGCCTTCATGACCCAGATCGGCCTGTCACAAGCGGGCACGATTCGCGTCGGCAATGCGTTGGGGCGCGGAGACGAGGCGGATCTGCGCAAAGGTGCGCTGGTTGTGGTGGCGCTCTCGCTTTGCATGGCGGCGCTGGCCTCGGCGATCTTCCTTCTGGCGCCGGATTTCCTGATCGGGCTGTTCATCGCGCCGGACGAACCGGCCCGCGACGAGGTGCTTGCGATTGGCGGCGTGTTGATCCTGTTCGCGGCGGGGATGCAGTTCTCTGATGGCGGTCAGGTCGTGGCCTTGTCCCTGCTCAGGGGCCTGCATGACACAGCCGCGCCGATGTGGCTCGCCGCGCTCAGCTATTGGGTGTTGGGGATGCCTGCGGGGTATATCTTCGGCTTCGTCTTTGACTGGGGCGCACCGGGGGTCTGGATGGGCTTCCTCGTCGGACTGTCTATGGCATGGTTGACCATGAGCTACCGGTTCTGGGCACAAAAGTCGCGGATTTCGCGTTAAGGCGTCAGCCTTTTTTCAAAATCCGGTCGGCTTTTTTCCGCACCAGAACCGAGCGGAGATCATGCATGGCCAGCAAGAGCGCATCGGTGACGCTGTCCAGCTGTTCATCCGTGGCCCGCGTCTGCGCCCAATGGGCGGTCAGATTCAGGTAGTCCACGGCGCGGTGGATGTCGTCGATGTCGCGCTGGGCCAGAACCGCAACGCGCTCGGCCATCCATTCCTCGATCACCTTCATGTCTTCTGGCGTCAGATCACGCCCGCCATGCGGCTTGACCTCGCCGTTCTTGATGTTGACCACAGCGATCTGGTCCATCTCGATCCGACGCTGGCGGTTCTCCGTGTCCACGCGGAACACAAAGGCCCCGTTCTCGCGCACACGGAAATAGTATTCGGGAAGATTGACGCTCATTTCAGCCCTGCGCAGAAGGTTTGGATACGGGTGCAGGCCTCTTTGAGGGCCTCGTCCGAGGTCGCATATGACACACGGAAGTTCGGGGACAGGCCGAAGGCCGCGCCAAAGACCACGGCGACGCCGGTCTCTTCGAGCAGGGCGGTGGCGAACTCCTCGTCCGTAGCAATCGTGGCTCCGCCTGCGGAGGTCTTGCCGAGACAGCCGGAGATGTCCGGATAGACGTAGAACGCGCCTTCCGGTGTGGGGCAAGTGATGCCTTCGGCAGCATTGAGCATGTCCACAACCATGTTCCGGCGGCGCAGGAAGGCTTTGTTGTTCTCGGCAATGAACTCTTGCGATCCGTTGAGCGCCTCGACGGCGGCATATTGCGAGATCGAACAGGGGTTTGAGGTCGATTGCGACTGCACCTTGCGCATGGCCGCGATCAGCTCGACCGGACCTGCCGCATAACCAATCCGCCAGCCGGTCATCGCATAGGCTTTCGAGACGCCGTTCACGGTCAGGGTGCGATCATAAAGCCCCGGTTCGACTTTGGCAGGGGTGCAGAATCGGAACCCGTCAAAGGCCAGATGCTCATACATATCATCCGACATCACCCAGACATGCGGGTGTTTCATCAGAACATCGGTGAGTGCCTTCAATTCGTCCCAAGAATAGCCCGCGCCTGTCGGGTTGGAGGGCGAGTTGAAGATGAACCATTTGGTCTTCGGCGTAATGGCGGCGTCAAGCTGCTTTGCGGTGATTTTGAAGCTGTTCTCCAGCTTGCCCTCGATGGCGACGGGTGTGCCGCCGCCGAGCAGGACCATATCGGGGTAGGACACCCAGTAGGGCGCGGGGATGATGACCTCGTCGCCCGGATTGAGCGTGGCCACCAGCGCGTTGTAGAGCACCTGTTTGCCGCCGCCGGAGACAGAGACCTGCGCGGGGGTGTAGTCCAGCCCGTTGTCGCGTTTGAACTTGGCGCAGATCGCCTCTTTCAATTCGGGGATACCATCGACGGCGGTGTATTTCGTCTTGCCCTCTTCAATGGCGCGAATCCCTGCGGCCTTGATGTTTTCCGGTGTGTCGAAATCCGGCTCGCCTGCGCCCAGACCGATCACATCCTTGCCCGTGGCTTTCAACTCGCGAGCCTTGTTGGTCACGGCGATGGTGGGAGACGGTTTCACACGGGAGAGCGTTTCTGACAGGAAAGACATGGGAGGGCGTCCGTTTTGATTATGTTCGCCGTAGTGATAGCGTCAAAAACGGCCCCGCGCCAAGACCGCCCTTGCGATAAACCGGTGTTGGGTGCAAAAAGCACGCGATCACGAGGGAGTGCCACATGTCAGAGACCATCGAAATCCGCCGCAAGCGTCTGAAAATCCGCGCATGGCGTCGCGGGATCAAGGAGATGGACCTTTTGATCGGCGGCTATGCCGACGCGCATCTGGCATCGATGAACGAAGCCGAGCTTGATGAGTTCGAGATGTTGATGGACGAGCATGATCAGGATTTGCTGTCCTATGCGACGGGGCTCAAACCCGTGCCCGAGGCGATTAAGCCGATGCTGGAGAAACTCATTGCCGATGCCGATCAGGCATCTTGGGGCGTGAAGGGCTAAACCTGCGCCCGCGTTTGCGCCTGCATTTGCGCTGCGCGGAGGCGTTGTGATCTGACGATTGCGAAATTCCGCGCAGTTTAACCGAATTTTGGGAAATATAGGTCAATCTGTCCTCCAACTGGCCATTGGCGGAGTGACAGATGAGTATGCATTCAACATTCGTAAAACCGACGGATAGCCCCTTTATGTCTCAATATCTTGAGGCATTGTCTCTTGTTGAACGGCTGCATCGTCTGCTTCTTGATGTGATCAAAGACGAGTTCGAGCGGGTCGGCATTCTGGAAATCAACGCGGTTCAGGCGCTTTTGCTGTTCAATGTTGGCGAGAATGAGGTGACTGCGGGGGAATTGAAATCGCGCGGCTATTATCAGGGCTCGAACGTCTCCTATAATCTCAAGAAACTCGTGGATATGGGCTATATGCACCATCAGCGCTGCGAAATTGACCGCCGGTCCGTGCGGGTCAAGCTCACGGAAAAGGGCAACCATGTGCGCAAGACCGTGGCCGACTTGTTTTCGCGCCACGCGGACGGGTTGCAGAACAAAGGGGTGATTTCCTCGGAAGGGATCGAGGATATCAACACCGCCTTGCGGCGTGTCGAACGGTATTGGGCGGACCAGATTCGTTATATTTACTGATCATATCTGGGCCGCAGCTATGAGCCGCGGTGTTGCGTGCGCCACATTGAGGCCGCCGCAAAAACGCCGCCCTGTGGGCGACGCTTTTTGGTTTGGGTTCAAAGGTATACCACCGGATACCCGCAAGCGGTCTCACCAATGGCCGGTGTTTTCCATAGAGGCCCAAGGCTCTTGCGGAGGCAGGCTGTCGCCTTTTTGCAAAAGCTCTATCGAGATATTGTCGGGCGAACGCACAAAGGCCATATGGCCGTCACGCGGCGGGCGGTTGATCACCACACCTGCGTCCATCAGCTTTTGACAAAGCGCATAGATGTCCTCTACCTCATAGGCCAGATGGCCGAAATGGCGACCGTCCGAGGGCAACCCCTCGTCCCCGTCCCAATTATAAGTGAGTTCCACCGGACATTCCGGCTGGCCTTCAGGCGCCATGAAAATCAGGGAAAATCGTCCGGCTTCGCTGTCGTGGCGTTTGATTTCCTTGAGACCGAGCAATTCATAGAATGCCATGGATTTTTCCAGATCCTTGACCCGAACCATCGTGTGCAGATAGCGCATGTCGTTTCCTCCTGTGGATGTTTGCGACAACATTAGCGCGTCTTGCGCGAAATTCTATTTTTTCCAGCTTCCCGCTTGGCGAACCCCCTTTGCATTTGTATGACTGGACTCTCCGAGGCCACAACATCTTGGGGGATGTCCCGTGCAGCAATACCACGATCAGCTTAAAACCATTCTCGCTCACGGGGTCGATACCACAGACCGCACAGGCACCGGCACGCGTTCCTATTTCGGGCTACAAGCGCGCTATCCGCTGGCGGACGGGTTCCCGCTGGTGACGACGAAGAAACTCCACCTGCGCTCCATCATTCATGAGCTTTTATGGTTCCTGTCCGGTGACACCAACATCCGCTATCTGAAAGAGAACGGCGTCTCGATCTGGGACGAGTGGGCGGACGAGAACGGAGATTTGGGGCCGGTCTACGGGGCGCAATGGCGCAAATGGCCGGGGCATGAGCGCGGCCCGATCGACCAGACCGAAAACCTGCTCCATGCGATCAAGACCTCACCCGATTCCCGCCGCCTGATCGTGTCCGCATGGAACCCTGCGGAGGTGGACAACATGGCGCTGCCGCCCTGTCATACGTTGTGGCAGGTGAAAATCCTTGGCGGCAAATTGCATCTCCAGCTCTATCAACGCTCTGCCGATATGTTCCTCGGCGTGCCTTTCAACATCGCGTCTTACGCGCTTTTGTTGCAAATGCTGGCGCAAGTCACAGGCTACGAGCCGGGGGATTTCGTCCATTCCATCGGGGACGCGCATATCTATTCCAACCATATGGATCAGGTGGCGCTGCAACTGTCGCGCACGCCCAAGGCACTGCCGAAGCTGCGGCTCAATCCGGATGTGAAGAATTTGTTCGACTTCACCTTCGACGATATCGAGATCGTGGACTACGACCCCGATCCTGCAATCAAAGCGCCGGTTGCGGTATAAGGGGATCTCATGATTACGCTCATCGCCGCCCGTGACCGCAACGGGGCCATTGGCAAAGACAATACAATCCCGTGGGACGCGCCGGAGGATTTGAAATTCTTTATGCGCGAGACCATGGGCGGTGCCGTCATCATGGGGCGCAACACTTGGGAAAGCCTGCCGTTCAAGCCTTTGAAAAACCGCCTGAATATCGTGGTGTCCAGCCAGGGTGTCGATCACGAGCATGTCTTTGCGACGGTCGAGGACGCCATCGCTTTCGCCCGTTCGGAAGGGCGCGCGCGGATCTATGGCATGGGGGGCTTTGGCATATACAAGGCCATGCTGCCTCTGGCGGATCGTCTGGTGATCACCGAGGTGGACACAGAGGTCGAAGGTGCCGACACATGGTTCCCTGCGTTTGATCCGGCAGAGTGGCGGGAGGTTTCGCGCATGGTGCTGCGCACGGTGGCTCCGCGTTGCGAGGTCTTGGAATGGGTGCGTTGATTTTCAATTTGGCGATTTTGGACTGATTGTTTCCCGTGCGGAGACATTCTTTGTGGGTCATCACCCATTTCTTGCCCGCGTCCCCCGCCTGTTGTAATCTCTTGATAACAGAGCTTTGTCGGGAGTTTGAGTGATGATGAAAACAGCAATTGCCGTTCTGGCTGTCACGTTGGGCGCAGGCTCGGCTCTGGCGGCAGAGACCCAGCCCTACGATCCTTCGGTCAAACTTTACGCCTATGAAGGGCAGGTCGAGAATTTCTGTCCTGCGGGGACACAGCCGGTCCGCTACGATGGTATGATTTCCTGCGGCGTGCCGGATGCGACGGGCTATGTCGATGCCCCCGTGGTGCGGCGCAACTATGCGGCGCCGGTGGCGGCGGTGAATACGACCAGCCCGAAATCCCCGAGTTATCAGCCCGAGACAATTTCCATGTCCGGCAGCTAAGGCCTGTTGCCTGAGCCATTCAGGCCGTCCACAGATAGGAAAGCCCCGCCTTTGTGCGGGGCTTTTTGCTGCGGTTTGATGTGGTTCTTGCGGGGTTAAAGCGTTTCTCAAAAACCTTGAGATACTCAATTTTTGAGAAGCGCAGCAACATCAATGCAGTGTGGACACGCTTTTCGCTCAATCTGATTCAGATTAACCGAAAAACGCTTTAGTCCTCGACAATCTCGGAGCGGATGAAGTCCGCAACCGCCTTGCCCAATGTGTCGTGGACCTCTTCGTTAAAATGCACGCCATCCACATCGGAGACGGAGATCACCGTATTGGCATCGAACACGGCCACATCGCGGGCCTCTGCCTCGGCGCGCATGGCGTCTAGCGTGGCTTGGGCCTTGTCCGCAGCCCCCGCGTAGAACTCCGCCAGACAGCCTGTCGCGTGGGGGCGGGGCGGCAGGATGAGGAAGGGCTCAAAGCCGCCGTGGCGCATCTGCATTTCCTCGGAGAGCGCAACATCAAGATGGAAGGCACAGGCCTGTGCAACCTCCTCCGGCGCGGCCTCGAAATGGGCCTTGAGATCATTGGTCCCGAGCATGATCGTCATGGCATCAATCGGCCCGTGACTTTCGAGCGCGATAAAAAGCCCGATCCGCCCGTCCATATGCGGCCCAAGCTCCGGATCAGGCGAGGCAAATGTGCGCCCCGGCAAGCCCTCTTCGATCACATCCCAGCCCAGAGCCTCGCCCATGACCACAGGCCAGCGCCGCTCGAAACGCGGCAGGTCGGAAGGGCGGGAAAGCATGGGCTGTGTGCCGTGGGTGTTGCTGTCGCCGAAAGTCAGGATCGTGGGCATGGGGCCTCCATATAGAAAACGGCCCCGAACTTGCGCCCGGAACCGCCGACTTTCAAGGTGTAAATGGCTTAAAGCGCCACAAGATCGGATGCGGATGCGCGTCCGTCGCGGCCTTCACGAAGCTCGTAGCCGATCTTCATGTCATCCGCGAGGCCGGTCATACCAGCGCGCTCGACAGCGGAAATGTGCACGAACACATCCTTGCCGCCGTCATCAGGTGCAATAAAGCCGTAGCCTTTGGTGGTGTTGAACCATTTTACGGTGCCGGTGGGCATATCCCGTCTCTCCTTTAGTTTCATCCGCCGCAACGTGCGACGGGCCGGTGCAGCCAGGTCTTCCAAGTCTTCCTGCTGCCCCGTAAAGAAGGAGCGGTCGTTCGAAAGTCAGCAGTCACGCTTTCGAGTGTGCAACACATCTGTATAAAGGCAAGCGACAAAATCGTAACAGATGGGGCTGGGCGCGAAAAATGGGCAAAATGCCACCGAATGCGCCACTTAAATGCCTGCAAGGAGGGCAAAATGACGGTTATTTACGGGATCAAAACCTGTGACACTTGCCGCAAAGCGGCGAAAGCGCTGGCGGTCGATCTGCATGACATTCGGGCCAAGCCGCTTTCAAGAGAGCAGCTTGAGCGATTCTATCAGAACTTCGGGGACGCACTTGTGAACACGCGCTCGACCACATGGCGGGGCCTGTCCGAGGCGGAGCGTGGTCGTGACCCGCTTGATCTTCTGAGCGATCACCCGACGCTGATGAAACGTCCGGTGATCGAGAAGGATGGCACGCTCTATCTCGGCTGGGGCAAGGATGTTCAGGCCGCTGTGTTGGGCTGACACCGTTTCGAGATCAGCCGGTCGAGGGAGAGAGCCCCGCCACCAAGCCCCGCGAGGGTGAGTAATCCCAACATCCAAAAGGCGCGTTGGTCGAGGATCAGCGCGTCGGAATGCCGGTCGAACAGCGCACCGACCGTTTCCGCGCCAAGCCCGTGGCCGATCACATCGGTGAGGCTTTGCACGACGATAAACCCGATCATGCCGAGCGCGGCCAGTCGGGTGGCCAGCCCCAGAACGATCAATGCGGGGAGCAGGAATTCAGCATAGGTTCCGGCCATGATGGTGAGCCATTCAAAAGCCCCGAAACCGGAAATGTCATAGCCTGCCGCTTCCATCTTGCGCGGAAAAATCTGGGCATATGCATTGAACGAGAGGGTGAACGGACCCTCAAGCTTTGTGAGTGCGGAGGCCCAGAAATAGCGCAGGAGCACGGCGGCGAAGGTCAGGCGTGCCAGAAGCGGTAGCGTCAGCACAGCGCCTGCGTTGATCTGCGTGGTGGCGTGGTGGAGGCGGGCGATCAGGGGATGGGGGAGCATGTCACACCTCTTGAATGTCGATGATGGCGCCGCCGGATAGAAGCGTGCCGAGGAATTTGGTCAGATCAAGCGTATTCGGGGCCAGCTCTGCTGCTTCACCCAAGGCGATGCCGTCACGCAGCGCCTCCAGAACGGCGATGGAGCCGGTGGGAAAGGCCGTGGCGACCGGGTCGAACTCGGGCCGTGTGATCAGCACATCTTCGGCCCCGCCTGAAGGTTTCTCGCCGCCCAAGGCAAAGCGGTGCAGTTGGGTGACGAGATAGCGGCTTGCAAGCCAGAACACCGTCGGAGCGAGAACGACTTTACGGGTGAAGAGCAGTGGGTCGGACAATTCCGCAGGCGGCACAGGGCGCGAATCTGCGGCGTGGTAACTGTTGCGCAGGCTCACCTCGAGATGCGCCACGTCTGCGAGATAGGGCAGGCTTCCGGCAGGTTCGAAACGCGAGATGAACTGCGGGAAATCCACGCCATATAGCGGCAGGATCGGTGATTTCGGCGGATGTGCTCGAATGTATTCGCCTGCCAAAGCGGCGAAAAAGGCGTCTCCGACCAGCGTGTGTATCGCGGGGAAAGCCGCGCTGAGGGCGTCTTTCAGGCTCACGACGATGTTGTTGCGATAAACGTTGAACCTCCGCTCCGCCGGTTGGCCCGAAGGGGTCACAAGCCCTGCGGGCACGGGCGCGTCGGGGGTGAGCGCGGCGCGGAGAAACTCTTGCTCTTTCATGCCAGAACCTGTTCCAGACGCAGAGCCGCACGACCGGCTTCTGCGGCGAGGATGTCCCATTCCGGCACATCGGTGTCCCATTCGATCAAGGTCGGTTTCGGGCCGCCTGTGGCGAGCGTGTAGGTGTAGAGGTGCCAGACCGGATCGGCGACCTCGCGCCCGTGGCTGTCGATCAACAGCGGCGCGCCGTCTTCGTCATGGTCCTCGTCATGCCCGCCGAGGTGGATCTCCCCGACCGCCTCATGGGGAAAGCTGTCGATATACTCATGCGGATCAAGGCGCAGGTTGTTGGCGGAGACAAAGACATTGTTCACGTCGAGCAAAAGCCCGCAGCCGGTGCGTTGGACCACCTGCCGCAGAAACGCGACCTCGCCCATCGTGCTTTCTGCGAAGGCCAGATAGGAGGAGGGGTTCTCCAACAACATCTGACGCCCGAGCGTGTCTTGCACCTCGTCGATATGGTCGCAGACGCGGGTGAGCGTGTCTTCGGTATAGGGCAGGGGCAACAGATCGTTGAAATAGCTCGCGTCATGGGTGGACCATGCGAGATGTTCGGAGAAGGAGGCGGGGTCAAGCGCATCGGTCAGGTGCTTGAGACGGGCAAGGTGCTCCGCATTCAGCCGCCCTTCGCCGCCGATAGACAGGCCGACCCCGTGTACGGAAATCGGAAACCGGTCTGAGAGCGTCCGCAGTTGTGCCAAAGGGCGGCCACCGGCGCCCATGTAGTTTTCTGCATGGATTTCGAGCCATTTTACAGGGTGGTCCTCCTGTAAAATGTTCGAAAAGTGCTTGGATTTATATCCGACACCGACACCGGTCGGCAGGTGTTTCATCTGGTCCAACATCTGGTTCTCCTTGAGGTCTCGGCGTGAGGGGCTGTTTGGGAAAAAGGTGATCCGGCGCGGGTCCGTTGCGCCGGATCGGGGAGGGATTACATGTCCATCGGAAGGTCGCGATCAAGCGCTTCGAGCGAGCCCATGCGGGCCGAGCCATCTTCCATGGCCGGAAGTTCGATCTCTGCACAAGTGCCAGCGGGGACGAGGGTCCATGCGTTGCCTTGGTAATCGACTTTGGAGGTGCCAGCGCAGGTCGTGCCCGGACCTGCCGCGCAGCCGTTTTCGCCAGCCAGGGAAACGCCGAAGCATTTTTCCTGATCGGCGGCGGAGGCAGCGCCTGCGACGGAGAGGGCGGCGGTCATTGCGCCGAGAAGGGCGAGGGTTTTGGATTGAGTGCTCATTGGGTTGTGTCTCCCGGTTGTGTCAAACCCGCCGTAAGTGGCGGTGAGGACAGATTGACAGAGCAGGAGGGTCACAGGCCACTCACGGCCGCGTCAGCTGACGCGTGTGTCAGGCGCTGAAACAAACGCATTCGTGAGTTGTGTCAGAACGGTTTTCAGGCAGCGGCACTGTGGCTCACGCGAAGCTGCCTTGGTGCAGGGCGATTGTCGCATGTTTCCAGCGCTCTATTGCGTTGTGGTCTGTTGAAACAATCTTCACGGAAAAACCGGAAGCGCGTGTGCCGCAGTGCAACAGGGGATGCGCGCACGGATTATAGGTGTCCGGTTTTCCCGAATTATTTCAGTTCAAAGCAACTCCGGCATGACCACACGGCATGGCACAGGCCATAAATCGCCGGATTTGGCCGTTATATTTCAAAAACCAGCGGCACGAGAAGCAGGCTGGCGAGGAAGACCACAAGCGTGCTGATGATGTTCAGCGCCAGTCCTGCCTTGACCATATGTTTCAGGGTCAGCTTTTCGTAGGAGAAAATGATAGAGTTCGGCGGCGTGGCGGCGGGCATCATGAAGGCCATAGATGCGCCCAAAGCCACTGGCACGGTCAGCCAAAGCACGCTGATATCCAGACCGAGCGCGACCGCCCCGAGCACAGGCAGGAAAGTCGCGGTCGAGGCGGTGTTTGATGTGACTTCGGTCAGGAATTTGATCGCAACGGCAACAATCAGGATCAGCACCCAAAGCGGCACATTCTCTGCGCGTCCGACCTGTTCCCCGATCCACTGGGCCAGCCCGCTGGCTTCAAACCCGCCAGCAATCGCCAACCCGCCGCCAAACAGCAGCAGCACACCCCACGGCAGGCTGCGTGATGCGGACCAGTCGAGCAGCGGCGGCCCTCCACGCTCGGACGGCAGGGCGAAAAGCGCAATCGCTGCGAGAATGGCGACGCCGGAATCGTTGATCGGCAGGCCCAGAAAGCTCCGCGTGATCCAGAGAAAGGCCGCCAGCGCAAAAATAACCGCCACCCGCTGCTCCGGCGTTTTCATCGGCCCGTGTAACGCGCGCTCTTCGGCAATCACGCGGCGCACGGAATCAAGCTCAAGATTCTGCACAGGGAAAAAGACCCGCGTCAAAAGCAGATAGGCGGGCGGCAACATGACGATGACCACGGGAATACCGATCAGCATCCATGTGAAAAAGTCGATTGTGATATTGTAGTTTTCCGACAGGAGACTGGCCAAAAGCGCGTTGGGCGGCGTGCCGATCAGGGTGCCCACACCGCCGATGGAGGCGGAATAGGCGATGGACAGCATCAGGCCGATGCCGAAATGCTCCACCTGCTCTTTGTCCGGCACGCGCTCGTCGATGAAATCAATGATCGACGTGCCCACCGCGAACATCATGACGGCGGTGGCGGTGTTGGAAATCCACATCGACAAAAAGGCCGTGGCGAGCATGAACCCCATGATGATGCGGCTCGGGCTTGATCCGATTGAGGCCACGATGGCCAGTGCGATCCGGCGATGCAGCCCCCATGTCTGCATCCCTGCGGCCAGAATGAACCCGCCGAGGAACAGAAAGATCAGATGGTTGCCGTAGTGGTGGCTGACCTCGTTGGCGGGCTGAATGCCTAGCGCGGGGAAAAGCACGATGGGCAGGAGCGCGGTGGCCGGAAGGGGCATGGCCTCCAGCAGCCACCAGATCACCATCCAGAGCGTCACCGCGATGAGGCGCCATGCCTCCGGCGTCATGGTCTCCGGTGCGGGCAGAAGCAAAAGGATCGCGGCCGACAGGGGGCCGGCAATCAATGCCACGATGCGGGTGTTGGAGATGCCCTCACCGGTCTCGGAGGGCGCAGGTTTTGTGCTCTCCTCTTGTGTTTTGTGGTCCGGATTGTTGAGTTGACTGCCCATTTACCTCTCCCGATCCCGATTCATATAAAACATTTCGCGGAAAATCTCTGCCACAGATTGTCGGGAAACACGGTACCGCGCGTTGATGTCGCAGGTTATCTGCAATCGGCAGGCACCTCACAGCAGGCGTTGGTCATCCTGACAAGCGTGTGGGAGAGAGTAAAAAGAACCGCGCGCCCCCGAGGGAACGCGCGGCAAATTGTTCGACTGAAGTCGGTCTTTCCGTCGGATCAGGCAAGATCGGGCGGGGTTGCCTCTTTCGACAGTTCGGCAACGATCTCGGCCAGTGCCATGACGGCGGTCTGTTTCTGACCGAGACGACGCACGGAGACGGTTTTTTCCTCGACCTCGCGGGCGCCCACGGCAAGAATGACCGGCACTTTGCCAAGGCTGTGTTCGCGCACCTTGTAGTTGATCTTCTCGTTGCGGATATCGGCCTCGGCGCGCACGCCGGCGGCTTTGAGCGTTGCGACGACCTCTTGTGCGTAATCGTCGGCCTCCGAGATGATCGTGGTGACAACCACTTGGCGCGGCGCAAGCCAGAAGGGCAGATGCCCCGCCGAGTTCTCGATCAGGATGCCGATAAACCGCTCGAAAGAGCCGAGCACGGCGCGGTGCAGCATGATCGGGCGGTGTTTCGCCCCGTCCTGCCCGATATAGGAAGCATCAAGACGCTCCGGCAGGTTCGGGTCCACCTGCAAGGTGCCGCATTGCCAGTCGCGCCCGATGGCATCAGTCAGCACGAATTCGAGTTTCGGGCCGTAGAACGCGCCTTCGCCCTCCTGAATTTCGTAGTCATATCCGGCGGCCTTACAGGCGTTACCCAGAGATTCCTCGGCGTGATCCCAGCTTTCCTCGGTGCCGATCCGTTTTTCCGGACGGGTGGAGAGCTTGATCTCCCATTTGTCAAAGCCCAGATCGGCATAGATGCCCGCCAGAAATTCGATGAATTTCTTGGTCTCGACCTCAATGTCTTTTTCTTCACAGAAAATATGCGCGTCATCTTGAGTGAAACCACGCACCCGCATGATCCCGTGCAGCGCACCCGAGGGTTCATAGCGGTTGCACGACCCGAATTCCGCCATACGCAGCGGCAAGTCGCGGTAGGATTTGAGACCCTGATTGAAGACCTGAACGTGACAGGGGCAGTTCATCGGTTTGAGCGCGTTGATCGTCTTTTCGCGCGCATGTTCCTCGTCCACTTCGACGATAAACATGTTTTCCTGATAGTTGTCCCAGTGACCGGAGGCTTCCCAGAGCTTGCGGTTCACGACTTGCGGCGTGTTCACCTCGACATAGCCGTCGCGTTCCTGCTGGCGGCGCATGTAGTCTTGCAAGGTGGTGTAGATTTTCCAGCCGTTCGGATGCCAGAAAATCTGCCCCGGAGCCTCTTCCTGCATGTGGAACAGGTCCATCTCGCGGCCCAGCTTGCGGTGGTCGCGCTTGGCGGCCTCTTCCATCATCACTTCCCACGCCTTCAGATCCTTGCGGTTCTTGAAGGCCACGCCGTAAATGCGTTGTAGCATCGGTCGGGAGCTGTCACCCAGCCAATAGGCACCGGCCACATGGGTCAGTTTGAAGGCATCCGCCGGAACCTGTCCCGTGTGCTGGAGGTGCGGCCCGCGGCAGAGATCCTGCCAGTCGCCGTGCCAATACATGCGCAGGTCTTCACCTTCGGGAATGCGGTCGACCAGCTCGATCTTGAACGGCTCGTTGCGGGCCTTGTAATATTCGATTGCCTCGTCACGGCCCCAGATTTCGGTTTTCACCGGCTCGCGGGCGTTGATGATGTCTTTCATCTTCGCTTCGATCTGGCCCAGATCTTCTGGCGTGAACGGCTCTTCGCGGTCGAAGTCATAGAACCAGCCATTGTCACGCACCGGACCGATGGTCACTTTGACATCGGGCCAAAGCTCCTGAACCGCGCGCGCCATGATATGCGCAAGATCGTGCCGGATCAGTTCCAGCGCGGGTTCGTCGTCCTTCATTGTATTAATCGCGATGCTTGCGTCCTCATTGATCGGCCACTGGAGATCCCAGTGCTGACCGTTGACGGACGCGGAGATCGCTTTCTTTGCAAGGCTGTTCGAGATGCTTGCGGCCACATCGGCAGGGGTTACGCCAGCGTCAAACTCGCGCGAATTGCCATCGGGAAATGTGAGAGAAATCGGTGCCATGTTACGGCTCTCCTCGTCGGTTTGGCGCCCACGGAACGCCCGGTTGCGGGTATATATGTGTGCGCCTTATTTGCGTCCGCAGACAGGTGAAGTCAATGTGAAACCGCATTTGCACCCACGGGAATTGCAAACTTTGCGTATGAAGGATAGCTCTTTGGAAAAGAGGAGCCTGACATGACCGACTATCTCGACACCACATCCGGACGCCGCATTGCCTATAACCGCCTTGAGGGCGAGGGCACGGGGATTGTATTTCTGGGCGGGTTCATGTCGGACATGTCCGGGACCAAGGCCGTGGCGCTCGAACAATGGGCGGCGGCTCAGGGGCGGCCTTTTCTGCGGTTCGATTACTCCGGCCACGGTGTCAGTTCAGGCGCATTTGTCGATGGCTGCATCGGGGATTGGGCCGAAGACGCGCAGGCGGTGATCGAGACCCTGACCGAAGGCCCGCAAGTCCTGGTCGGCTCGTCTATGGGTGGCTGGATTTCGCTGTTGATGTGCAAACGCATCCCCGCGCGTGTGGCCGGTCTCGTGACCATCGCCGCCGCGCCGGATTTCACAGAGGACGGGTTCTGGGCGGGGTTCGATGAGGCTCAGCGCAAGGCATTGGTGGAGGAGGGTGTTGTCCATGTGCCTTCCGGTTATGACGATCCCTATCCGATCACGCGGCGCCTCATCGAGGACGGTCGCGACCATCTGGTCCTGCGCAGCCCGTTGTCGCTACCGTTTCCGGTGCGGTTTTTGCAAGGCACGGTGGATGCCTCCGTCTCTGTCGAAACTGCGCTCCGGTTGTTCGATCACGCGCAGGGCGAGGACATTCGCCTGACGCTGGTCAAGGGGGCGGACCATTCCTTCTCGACCGTCGAATGTCTGAAAACCATCGAAGCCGCGATCTTCGAAATTCTGGCGCGGAAGTGACCTGCGCCCCGCTTGACCTGATCCGCGCCGCGCCCCATGTGAACAGGAACGCGCGGCGTGCATGTATTGATGTAGAAGACCTTTCACCATCGACTTGTCTGGCAAGTCTGTCGCGGAAGGCTGTAGGATGATCTATGACTGAGAGCCTTGTTCTGCTCCCCGGATTTCTCGCAGACGGTCGGGTCTTTGCCGACCAGATCAGCGACCTCAGCCGCAGCCATGCGGTGATGGTGGCCCCTTTGATCGGGGAAAGCCTGACGGAAATGGCCGATGCGGTTCTGGCGGTTGCCCCGCCGAAATTCGCCGTGGCGGGCCATGACCTCGGCGCGTCTGTCGCCACCGAAATCCTGCGCCGCGCACCGGGACGGGTGACGCGTATCGCGCTGCTCTCGGCTTCGGCACAGGCCGAGCCGCCCAATGCCGCCGCCGCGCGGGAGCCGCGCTTGATCAAGGCCAAAACCGGCCGCTATGGCGAGGTTCTGCTGGAGGAATTGCCCTCCACTGCCCTGTGCGAAGGGCCTTACCGCAACGCCATTCGGGATCATTGGCTCGATATGGCGATGGAGGCAGGGCTTGAGATCTACCTCAACCAGTCGCGCATCCTGCAACGCCGTCCGGACCATCAAAACGTGCTGCGCCGTGCGCGTATTCCGGCGCTGGTCATTGGCGGCATGGCGGATACGATCTGCCCGCCGCGGCGTCAGGAATTTATCGCGCAACTCATGCCGCGTGCGGATCTGGTTCTGATCGAAAAGGCCGGACACCTGCCCATGCTGGAAGCCCCGACCACGGTCTCGCGTGCGCTCAAAACATGGTTGGAAGCCGAAGCTCCCTTCGTCCTGCGTTAAAGCGATCCGCAGCGTGCCAGCACCAAAGCGCACTGAAACGGGCGGCGTCTCCTTTGCTGCCGGAAATACTCAAAGACAACCGTTCACAGCCGCGCCGAACGACAGAATGTCTGGCGTTGCTGTATGACCTCTTAACCTGCTTTCGCCTGTGTATCCTTGCCCGCCACAACGCGCGGTCCGGAATTGGCGTCGATGAACTCAAGCACCAGAGGCCGGATGTTGTTGCGCCAGCTTTTGCCGGCAAAGATGCCATAGTGACCGGCACCGGGTTCAAGGTGCGAGGCTTTCAAACTGTCGGGCAGGCCCGTGCAGAGATCAAGGGCCGCGACACATTGGCCGGGGGCGGAAATGTCGTCATTCTCGCCTTCGACCGTTTTGACCGCCACATCGGTGATCTTGCCGATATCGACCTGTTTTCCGGCGACGGTGAATTTGTTCTGGGCAATTTCCAGCCCTTTGAAAACCCGCTCGACGGTCGAGAGGTAGAACTCGGCGGTCATATCCATCACGGCGAGATATTCGTCATAGAATTTGTTGTGTTTGTCGTGGTCCGAGGCTTCGCCCTTGGCCACGCGGGAAATCTGGTCGGTGAAGGCTTTGGTGTGGTTGTCGACATTCATCGCAATGAAAGAGGACAGTTGCAAAAGCCCCGGATAGACCTTGCGGCCCACGCCTTTGTATTTGAAGCCGACGCGCTGGATCATGGAATGTTCAAGCTGGCCCATGGTGACGCGATTGCCGAAATCCGTGACCTCTGTAGGAGTCGCGTCAGGGTCGATCGGCCCGCCGATCAGCGTGAGGGAGCGGGGCTGCGCCTGCGGGTCGTCTTCGGCGAGATAGGCGGTGGCGGCCAGCGCCAGAGGGGCGGGTTGGCAGACGGCAATCACATGGGTGTTCGGGCCGAGGTGCTTCATGAAATCGACGAGGTAGAGCGTGTAATCCTCCACATCGAATTTCCCTTCGGAGACCGGAATATCGCGCGCATTGTGCCAGTCGGTGACATAGAGTTCGCAATCAGGCAGCAGCGAGACAACGGTCGAGCGCAGAAGCGTCGCGTAGTGGCCGGACATCGGCGCGACCAGAAGCACCTTGCGCGGCATTTCCTTGCGGCCTTGCACATTGAAATGAATGAGATCGCCAAAGGGCTTGGCCAGTTCGATGTCAACATCGACCAGATGATCGCGCCCGTCTTCGCCAACGACAGAGCCGATGCCCCAGTCGGGTTTGGTGACCATACGCGAAAACGCCCGCTCCGTGACCTCGCCCCACGCGGCGAGCCATTGGAAGGCGGGATTGGGGACCATGGCGACCGCGGGATAGGAGCCAAGCGCCTGCGCCGTTGCCCCAAGCCATTGGTTCGTGTTGCGGACCGTATCCATCAGATCATAGGTTGCCATGAAACGCATAGGTTCCTCCAGAACGCTGCAGCCATGTGGGGAATGTTTGATCGCGTCTTGGTTGTAATCGACTTCCCACAGGCCAAGTCTATCGCTATCGTGTTTAACATAGTCTTACAGCACTTAGCGATGCTGCAAGTGCAAAATGTCGGGAGGTGTTGCAATGGCACGGGACGGAGAGGTTAAGGCACAGGAAAAGCAGCAGGATTTGGAAAAGCTGCAGGAGAATATTGTCAAGATCGAAGAGCTTTCTGCCCGCCTGGTGGCTGCACTTGCAGAAAAAAAGCCGGTTCCACCCGCCTTGCAAGGCCCCAGTCAGGAGCTCTTTCTCAAGGCCGCCAGCGCCTATATGGCCGAGATGATGAACAATCCGGCCCGCGTGATCGAGCATCAGGTGAGCCATTGGGGCAAGACGCTCAAACACTATGTCGAGGCGCAGCACCGGCTTAGCCACGGTGATCTGACCCCGCCGCCCGACGAGACGCCAAAGGATCGCCGCTTCCAGAATCCGCTTTGGGAAACCAACCCCTATTTCAACTTCCTCAAACAGCAATATCTGCTGAACGCCGAGGCAATCGAAACCGCCGTGACGGATATGGAAGGGCTGGACGAGCGTGAGCGCAAGCGGATCGACTACTTCACCCGCCAGATCGTCGACATGATGTCGCCTACGAATTTCCTCGCCACCAATCCCGATGCCTTGCAACAGGCTGTGGAGACGGACGGGGAGAGCCTTGTGAAAGGGCTGGAGAACCTCGTGCGCGATCTTGAGGACCACCACGGCGAAATGATCGTCAATCTCGCGGACAAAGAAGCCTTTGAAGTAGGGCAAAACCTTGGCACGTCGAAAGGGTCCGTGGTGTTTCGCAACCGGATGTTCGAACTGATCCAGTATGCCCCCCTGACCGACGAGGTGCACAAAACCCCGCTTCTGATCTTTCCGCCGTGGATCAACAAATTCTACATTCTCGACCTGCGGGAACAGAACTCCCTCATCAAATGGATCGTGGAACAGGGCTATACCGTGTTCGTTGTGTCCTGGGTGAACCCGAACGAGGGCTATGCCGATGTCGGTATGGACGAGTATGTCGAAGAGGGCTTCCTGACCGCGATTGAACAGGTGAAACAGATCACCGCCGAGCCGAAGATCAATGTCATCGGCTATTGTATCGCAGGGACGACACTGGCGATCACCCTGTCCCTGATGAAACAGCGCAAGGACAAGTCGGTTAAGTCCGCGACCTTCTTTACCACGCTGACGGATTTCTCCGATCAGGGGGAGGTGGGCGTCTTTCTGGACGACGATTTCGTTGACGGGATCGAAGCGGAGGCCAAGCGCACAGGGATGATGAAATCCCTCTATATGAACCGCACCTTCTCCTACCTGCGCGCCAATGACCTGATCTATAGGCCCGCGATCCGCTCCTATATGATGGGAGAGGCGCCGCCTGCCTTTGATCTGCTCTATTGGAACGGCGATGCCACGGACCTTCCGGGCAAGATGGCGGTGCAATACCTGCGGGGTCTGTGTCAGCGCGACGAACTGGCGACCACGGGCTTTCCGGTGTGCGACACGAAAGCGCATTTGTCCGAGGTCGATGTGCCGCTCTTTGCCATCGGGTGCGAGACCGATCACATCGCCGCGTGGGACAGCTCTTACAACGGTGTGCGCCAGATGGGGTCGAAGAACAAAACCTTCGTCCTCTCGGAGTCCGGCCATATCGCGGGTATTGTGAACCCGCCTTCGAAAAAGAAATACGGCCATTACACCAATCCGGACCTGACACTGTCGCCCGAGGACTGGCGGGAAGGGGCAGAATTCCATGAGGGCTCGTGGTGGCCGCGTTGGGAAAAATGGCTGCGTGCGCGTTCCGGCAAAAAGATACCGGCGCGGGTTCCCGGTGATTCGGGCGTGAAAATCCTCGGACCGGCACCGGGCAACTATGTGAAGGCGAAGGCAACGCTCTGATATTCCTAGACTTCCTTAGAAAATGCTGCGCTGCGGCACAAAACTCTTGATTTTCTGCGGTGCAGCGTGCATATTAATTGTGCAAACGCGGAAACGGCAATCCTGCCAAAGCGCGTGATGCCAGAGAGAACCCGGAACGGGCCGCTTTCGCACCTCAAAGCCAGAAGGATATGTGACATGGCCAAGACCGATGATATCACCAAGATGATGAAAGACATGATGGGCTCTTTCCCGCTCGATATGTCTGCAATGCAGGAAAGCTTCAAAACGCAAGCAGCCCTTGCCGAGAAAATGTCCAAAGTGGCCATCGAAGCCGCCGAGAAATCCACCGAGATTTCCTCGAAATGGACCAAAGAAACCCTGACCAAAGTCTCCGACATCACCGCCGTGAAAGAAGAGCCGACAGATTACACCAAGGCGATCACCGATTTCGCCTCTGCCCAAGCCGAGCTGGCCGCCGAAAACATGGCCGCTTTTGCCGAGGTCGCCAAGAAAGTTCAGATGGAAACCGTCGAACTGATGCTGGCCGCTGGCAAGGACATGGGCGAGGACATGACCGCCGCTGCGAAAAAAGCGACGGATGAAATGACCAAAGTCGCGAAAAAGACACCGGCGAAGTAAACAGACCTCCCACCGCGTTTTTCTCCTCCCAGGAAACGTGGATCGCGAAACGGGCCCTCTTTGAGGGTCCGTTTTTTGTTGGCGGGGCAGGGTGTTGTCGACAGGAAGCAAAGTCCGCGCAGGCGGAATTTCTTTTGCTTTTGCAATATTGCTCGCTTAGGCTTGCTGCATCGCCAATAAAGGGAGGGGAGCCCAATATTATGGCCACCGATAAAAAAAACATAGATAAAACCGGTCCTTTGCTGATCAAGCGTTATGCCTCTCGCCGTCTCTATAATACGGAGACCTCCGATTATGTGACGCTGGAAGACATTGCGGGATTTATCCGTGAAGGGCGCGATGTGCAGATCGTCGATTTGAAATCCGGCGACGATCTCACGCGGCAGTATCTTTTGCAGATCATCGCCGAACATGAAAGCCGCGGCGAAAGCGTATTGCCGCTTGAGGTGCTGACCGATCTGGTGCGCAGCTACACGACCGATATTCAATCCGTCGTGCCGCAGTTTCTTGCCCAAAGCTTTGAAATGCTGCGTCAGGGGCAGGAACAGATGATGCAGAACCTCGGCACGCAAATTCCGGGATTCGAAGCCTTGCAGGCCCAGCAGGAAGCCTTTCTCAAGGCGATGACCGGCGGCATCGGGCAGAACTGGCCCACGCCAACGCCTGCGCCGCAGGAGAGCAAAGAGGATCTGGGGGAGATCAAAAAGCAGCTTGCCGAGCTTCAGGACAAACTGTCAAAGCTGCAATAGGCAGCATAGCATGACGGTGTGACAGAACTCCGGCCCGCAAAGGCCGGAGTTTTCTTTTTCCCGCCGCTCTTTTGAGTATTTATAGCAGCAAAGGAAACAGGGGATCAGTGATGAGTGACAAGGTCGGGCGGTTGACCCTTTGGGGTGTCGAAGTGTTTCTTGCGGTTGCAGAGGACGGTTCTGTCTCCGCCGCCGCCAAACGACTGGGCGCGTCACCGTCGGCTGTGTCACAACAAATCTCGAATCTGGAAACCGCGCTGGGCACGGAATTGATCAACCGGCGCGAACGTCCGATGAGCCTGACACCGGCGGGGCGGGTGCTGCGTAGGCGGGCGCAAAGCATCCTGCTGGAGGCGGCGCGGGCGCGTTCGGAGATCGCAGGGCTCGATCTCAGCCATCTTGGCCAGTTGCGGCTTGGCATGGTGGAGGATTTCGAGGCCTCCGTGACGCCGCTTCTGATCACGCAAATGGCGGACCGTCTGACCGAGACGCGGTTCGAGCTAGAGACCGGCCCCTCGCACCGGCTGGTGGACCAATTGGAGAACCGTGCGCTTGATGTGATTGTGGCGGCGGAATTGAGCGAGGGGGCCGAGTGGTGTGATCATCACCCGTTGCTTCAGGATCCTTTTGTCGCCGTGGTGCCGAAGGGGCAGAGGGACGCGCCGAAACGCTTGCCGCTCATCCAATACACGCGCCGCCACGCGATGGGGCGCACCTTGGCGGAGCATTTGATTTCCGAGGGCGTGACGCTGACCCATCGGTTTGAACTTGACAGTTACCGCGCCATTCAGGCGATGGTGGCCGGAGGCACAGGCTGGACCATCCTGTCGTCTCTGGGGGTTCTCAACGCCGGACGTTATGCGGCGGATATCGAGGCCATTCCCCTGCCGATTGCGCCTTTGTCCCGCAAGATTTCCCTGACCGTGCGGCGCGATGGCATGTCGGAAATGGCGAGCGAGCTGGCCGGTCACTTGGGGCCTTTGTTGCAGGATCAGGTGGTTGATCCTTTGGTGGCAACCTATCCGTGGCTCGGCGGCTATCTCAAGCTTTTATAATCGCAGGTATTCGCTGATCTCTTGTAACAGAACGCAAAACGCCTCCCGCTGAGGGGAGGCGTTCTGTGTTTTGCGTCGCCGGATTACTCGGCGGCGAGCTTGGAGGCTTTGGCCTCAGCGGCTGCGGCGATGAGCGCATCGGCGATAAAATCGCAATCCGCCTCGGTCAGCCGCGCCGGCAAACGTGTGTCGCAGGCTTTGGACAGCATTTCGCGGGTTTTCGGAAGCTCCGGCAGGTCGCCCAAGAATTGCCAGTTCCAGAAGGCCCGCGCATTGTCGGTCGAGAGGCCGAAGACCTGCACCGAAACACCGCGCGTTTTGGCGGCGGCCTGAAAGGCAATGGCTTCCTCACGGCTGAAATCCACAAGATTGAATTGCAGACTGTCGGGCGCGCGGACTTCTTTTTCCAGCTTGGCGGGCACAGTCAGATGCGGCGAGCTTTCCAGACGTGCGGCGGTGTAGTCGTGGTTGCGCCGACCATCGGCCACACGGCGGGGCACTTCCTTGAGCTGCGGACGGACCAGCGTGGCGGACATATTCGACAGCCGCGTGTTGTAGAGCGGAAGCTGGTTCTGCCACTTGCCGAAAGCCTCGGCCAGCGCGTTGTCGCGTTGCGGGTTATGCTTGCCCCAGTTGTGCTCATAGGCGCCGGACATGATGACGGCGCGGGCCATGATTTCGGGGTCATCGGTGATCATGATGCCACCTTCGCCCGCGTTGAGCAGCTTGTAGGACTGGAAGGAAAAACACCCGATCCTGCCGATGGTGCCGATGTTCTGCCCGTCCCAGACCGTGCCCAGCGAATGTGCGGCGTCCTCGATCAGCGGGATGCCCTTGGCATCGCAGGCGGCTTTGATCGCATCCATGTCGGAGGTGTGGCCCCGCATGTGCGAAATCATCACCGCATCGGCCTCTTCGATCTTGGCATGGAAGTCGTCAAGATCAATCCGGTAGTTGTCGCCACATTCCACCAGCACCGGTTTGCAATCGGCATGGACGATGGCGGAGGGCACGGCGGCGAAGGTGAAGGCGGGGATCAGCACACGCGCATCGCGGGGCAGGTCGAGCGCCTTGAGCGAGAGGAACAGTGCGGCAGAGCAGGAGGCCACAGCCAGCGCATATTTTGCGCCCAGCATCGCGGCAAATTCCTGTTCGAGCAGGGTCACAGGCGCGTCTTTCGGCGCGGTGTAGCGGAACAGGTCGCCGGATTTCAGAAGCTGCTCGACGATCTCGCGCGCCTCTTCAGGGATCGGTTCTGCATCATAGACATTGGGCCCGAGACTCATAGTTTTACCTTTTCGAAATTCTTCTTTCGTAAATACTGTAAGTGATGGGCGGTCAAAATGCCAGTGTCGGGCCGCTTGACCGGCGGGTTTTCGCAAAACCTTCATATGCGAGGAAGACAGAAACGAGACAGAAAAAGGGGGGGCCGGAGCCCCCCTTGCAACCTGTGTGTTCCGTTTGCGCGTTCAGACGTTGAGCAAGAGGTGCTCGCGTTCCCACGGGCTGATGACCTGAAGGTAGGCGTCATTCTCGGCGCGTTTGACCTGAAGATAGACCCGCACGAAGTCCGGCCCCAACACGTCCTGCATCCGGGTGGCGTTCTCCAGTAGGTCCAGCGCACGGGACAGGGTTTCGGGGATGCCATCGGCGGAGGCATAGGCGTCGCCCACATATTCGTCCCGTGGCTCGCGGCGTTCCATAAGACCGAGATAGCCACAGGCCAGAGAGGCGGCAATCGACAGGTAGGGGTTCACATCCATCCCCGGCAGGCGGTTCTCGATCCGGCGCGCTTCCGGTCCGGAGATCGGCACGCGCAGCCCCGTGGTGCGGTTGTCGCGGCCCCATTCGAGGTTGATGGGGGCGGCAAAGTCGCGGACGTAGCGGCGGTAGCTGTTCACATAGGGGGCGTGAATGGCGATGGTGGAGGCGAGATGGTTTTGCAGCCCCGCGATGAAGTGCAAGAACGCCTCGGTTTCCGAGCCGTCAGGGTTGGAAAAGATGTTCTCGCCCGTGTTGATGTCCACGACAGAGTGGTGAATGTGCATGGCCGATCCCGGTTCGTCCTGAATGGGCTTGGCCATGAAGGTCGCAAAACAGTCGTGCCGCAGGGCGGCCTCGCGGATGAGGCGTTTGAAATAGAACATTTCATCGGCCAGTTTCACCGGATCGCCGTGGCGCAGGTTCATCTCGATCTGACCGGCCCCGCCTTCTTGCAGGATGCCGTCGATCTCAAGACCTTGCGCCTCTGCAAAGTCGTAAATGTCGTCAATGATCGGTCCGTATTCGTCCACCGCCGACATGGAATAGGCCTGACGCTGCGCGGCGCGGCGGCCAGAGCGTCCGATGGGGGGCACGACCGGCTGGTTCGGGTCCACGTTGCGCGCCACGAGAAAGAATTCCATCTCCGGGGCGACAATCGGCTCCCAGCCTTGTGCGCGGTAGAGATCGACCACACGTTTGAGCACGTTGCGCGGGGCGGTGGGGATCATTTCGCCTTGCTGGTCCAGCACATCGTGGATGACTTGCAAAGTCCAGTCGCCGGTCCACGGCGCGGCTGTGGCGGTGGAATAGTCCGGCACCAGAACCATATCGGGTTCGGTGAAGGGCGCTTCCGCATCTTCGACCCAATCGCCATTGATGGTTTGCAAAAAGATCGAATTGGGCAGGTAGAAATGTTTCTGCTTGGCGAATTTCGCGGCGGGCATGGCCTTGCCTCGGGCGATGCCGGAGAGATCGGCGACGATACATTCCACCTCGTCGAGCTTGCGCCCTTCGAGATAGTCCAGCGCGGCTTCGGGCAGATGGTCGAGAAAGTCCATTACGTCAGGGCCTCCCGCCCGTGTTCCAGAAACGCCGCCATCAGGTCGGCAAAGCGTCGGTCATCCGTCGGTTTGTCATTCTCCGCGCGGGCCTGTGCCAGAAGCTCGGCAGGGTAGGTCGGATCATTTGCGCGCGCGTCGAGATAGGCGGAGATGATCTTCGGGCGCAGTTCCGGATGGGGTTGGATGGTCAGGATGCTGTCATCGTAAACCAGCGCGGCGTTTTCGCAAAAATCGTTGCCGCCCAGCACTTCGGCACCGTCGGGGCGCTGTGTCACCTGATCCTGATGCCATGCGTTGAGATGGATCGTGCCCAAGGGCGCAATGTCATAGCTCTGCCGCCCGAGTGCCCAGCCGCCTTTGTATTTCTCCACCGTGCCGCCAAGCGCCTTGGCGATGATCTGGTGGCCGAAACAGATGCCCAGCATCCGGCGACCGGAGGTATGGATGTCGCGGATCAGCTCTTCGAGCGGTTTGATAAAAGGATGATCTTCATAGGCCCCGTGTTTCGAACCGGTCAGAAGCCACGCATCGGCGTCTTCCGGCCCTTTGGGGAAATCCATATGCTCGACATCCCAATATTCATAAGAGAAATCGGGACGGTCAAAGAGCCGTTTGAACATCAGTGGAAAGTCCCCGTGAATTTGCGCGACGGGGTCAGGCGCGTGTCCGCATTGCAGAATGCCGAGTTTCATGAGTCACCAGTTGATTGGACTGAAGTGACGGTAGCGGCTCGCCCTGATCCCGACAAGAGGGGAACAGGGCTGCGCGATTAAATTTGATCAAAAATATGCGGACAGGCTCAAACCGTGTCCAGATACAGTTCGACCTGCTCTTCAGGGCTGAGTTCCGTCCAGTCGCGAAGCTCTTGACGTTTGGTCAGCGTCAGGTTGCGCACAAGCTCTTCGGGGAAGATCCGTTTCATCAGCGGCGAGGCGGCGAATGTGTCAATCGCGGTGCCCCAGTCGCCCGGCATCTCCGGCAGGGTCTGTGCATAGGCGTTGCCGGTGATGGGCGGCGGGGCTTTCATCTTGTCTTCCATGCCGATGAGCGCCGCGCCGAGAATGGCCGCGATCATCAGATGCGGGTTCACATCCCCGCCGGAGACCCGATGCTCGATCCGGCGTGCCTTGTGCGATCCGCCGGGCACACGCACGGCGGCTGTGCGGTTGTCATAGCCCCAACAAATCCGCGTCGGCGCATGCGAGCCGGGCACGAGCCGGTCGTAGGAATTGCCGTGCGGTGCAAAAAGGATCGTCGAATCCGGTATCGCGGCAAGACAGCCCGCAATCGCGTGGCGCATCATATCGGTGCCTGCGGTGGAGCCGTCATCAAAGATATTCTCGCCCGTCTCGTCGAGCATCGAGAAATGCGTGTGCATCCCGTTGCCGGCATATTCGTCATAGGGTTTCGCCATGAAGGAGGCGGCAAACCCGTGTTTGCGTGCCAGACCTTTGACCAGAAGTTTGAACAGCCACGCATCATCGGCGGCTTTCAGGGCATCGGGGGAGTAGACCAGATTGATCTCGAACTGGCCCAGTCCTGCCTCGGAAATCGCGGTGTCGGCGGGAATGTCCATCGCCTCGCAGGCGTCATAGAGATCGGTGAAGAACAGGTCGAACGCATCAAGCGCACGCAGGGCAAGCGTCTCCGCCCCCGGACGCCGCTTGCCCGACCGTGGCGAGCGCGGCACGCGCAACTGGCGCGAGCTGTCGTCGATCAGGTAGAATTCCAACTCGGTGGCCACCACGGGGGTCAGCCCCTTGGCCTTATAGCGCTCCAGCACACGGGCCAGAGCCTGACGCGGGTCGCCGTCAAAGGGCTGGCCGTCTTCCTTGAACATCCACATCGGCAAGAGCGCGGTGGCGCTCTCCAGCCACGGCATCGGCACAAAGCCCCGCTCCGTCGGCAAAAGCACCCCGTCCTGATCGCCGCTCTCGAACACCAGCGGGCTGTCTTCGATGTCCTCGCCCCAGATGTCGAGGTTCAGCACGGAAAGCGGAAAGCGGGTGCCTTCGGTCTCCACCTTGTCGGCATATCGCGCGGACATTCTCTTGCCTCGCGCTTGCCCGTTCAGATCAGTTGCCGCAACGCGGATGGTTTTGATGTGAGGGTTCTGGGCCAGCCAACCATGGGGGGAGATCATTTTTGCACACTATCTGAATATTTGAGCCATAAATTTCGGTCGTTCGTCCCGCGCCACCGGCAGGTGACGGTTGAGCCGTCTGCCGATCAGACCAAAGACGGTGATTATGCAAAGCGTCACCAACACGAAATAGCCTGCAAGGATCGGGTAGGGAATGAAAGGGTTAAACGTCTTGTCGGCAAAATAGGAGGCGTAATAGAGCGCGTCGCCCTTTTGCTGGATCGCCGGAAAGCCGGAGAAAAACACAAGCGTGGTGGAGTGAAAGATAAAGATCGCCTCGTTCGTATAGGCGGGCCATGCAAGACGGAGCATCGTCGGCCAGACGATCCGGCGAAACCGTGGCCAGCCGGAGAACCCGTAGGCATCGGCGGCCTCGGTGTCGCCCTTTGGTACGGCCATGAGCGCACCGTAGAAAATCTCGGCGGAATAGGCGGTGGTGTTGAGCCACAGGACAATCGCGGCCCCCAGCCATGCGTCGGTCAGGTCTCCGAACCCCGGAACGGATTGCTTGATGGAGAGGAAGACGAAATAGCCGAAGAAGAACTGGATGAAGAGCGGCGAGCCGCGGAAGATAAAGATGAACCACTCGGCCGATTTGCGCACGGCCTTGGTGTTTGAGGCTTTGGCCAGCGCGATGGCCTGCGCCGTGAAAAATCCCAGAACAATGGCGATGAGGCCGAAATAGATGTTCCACAACATCCCCGAGCCGATCAGGGTGAACTGTTCGCACAGGGTAATGTCGGCGCGCGGCAACAGGCGCTCCCCGATGCCCACAGAGCGCAAGGCATAGGTCGAGATGGTCTCGGCACAGCTCATGATGCGGCCCCCGCTTTGCGCATGGCTTCACCGGCAGCGGTGGCCTGACCGTGTGACAGTTTGCGGTTGATGCGGGTCAGCACGATTTCGGAGACTTTCGTGAACAACAGATAAAAGACGAGCAGGGCAAAGAAGTAATACATCCGCCAGTCGCCATGCGGGTAGTCGGTAAACCGTGCGGTCTTGGTCCCGCCCAACTCGCGCGCCCAATAGACCACATCCTCGACACCGAGCAGGAACAACAGCGGGGTGGCCTTGATCAGCACCATCCAGAGGTTGGACAGCCCCGGCAGGGCATAGGTCCACATCTGCGGCACCATGATCCGCCAGAACGCCTGACGCTTGGTCATGCCATAGGCTTCGGCGGTTTCGATCTGCCCGTAGGGCACCGCTTTGAACGCACCGGCCAGAACATTGCCCGCGAATGCGCCAAAGACGATGGCAAAGGTCAGCACCGCCAGCGCAAAGCCGTAAATCTGGTGATACATTTCGGGGGCGGAGTTCTGCGGCATCTTGGCGGCCTGACAGACGATGAAATCATTGCCCTGACGGATCGGCTGATCCCAGTCGGGGCAGAGCGCCTGATGGCGCATCCATTCGATGCCCTGATCGAGCGCGATCACGAAGAAAAGGAAAAACGCGATGTCGGGCACGCCGCGCACCACGGCCATATAGCCGTTGGCGAGCCATCTGACCGGCGTGAAATGCGCGCGCGACCCGCTTGCGGCCATAAAGCCGAAGCTCAAAGCCAGAGGGGCCGTGACTGCCAAAAGCAACAACACCGTCCCGAAGGAGGTGTAGAAAGCCATGTGCTTTCCGGTTGTCATATAACAACTCAACCACGCAAGGCGGTCCAGCGTGTCGGGATCAGCGCAATAGGAAAAGATGGGACACCTGTTCGGCAGGGGGCTTGGTCAGAGGACGGGGCGCGTGAACGCCCCGCCTGTGTTTGAGGATCGGGAAATGATTATTCGAAGACGGGGCTGTCTTCGCCCAGATATTCGAGGATCATTTCGTTGAGCGTGCCGTCTTCTTTCATGGACGCGATGGCGGCATCAAATTTGGAGCGCAGCTCGGGGTCGGATTTGCGGAACCCCATGCCGATGCCGACGGAAAGCGCGATGTCTTCGCCGACCCACATGGCAGAGCCTTCGTCAACGACCGGCACAAGCGTGTCCTTGTCGGCAAAAACAGCATCGGCTTCGCCGGAGACCATCGCGGCAAGGCTGTCTTCGAAGGACGGGTATTCAAGCAGGGTCGCGCCGCTGTCGACAATGTGCTGCGACTGGATGGTCGAGGCCTGAGCCGCGATCACGCCACCTTCAAGATCCGCATCTTCGCTCAGAGCCGCATAGGCGGAGTAGGAGGGCGGTGTGTAGTTTTGGGAAAAGTCGATCTTTTCCTTGCGCTCTTCGGTAATGGACATGCCGGCGATGATGGCATCGTAGTTGCCCGACAGCAGGTTCGGGATGATCGAATCCCAGTCGTTGGTTACCCATTCGCACTCAAGCTCGGCGCGGGCGCAAAGCTCGTCCCCCAGAACACGTTCGAAACCGGCCACTTCGCCGTTGTCGTCGATGTAGTTATACGGAGGGTAGGCACCCTCGGTGCCCAGACGGATGGTTTCGGCGGAAGCGGCGCCTGCCATAAGGGCAAGGGCGGCCGCGGAAAGGATCAGTTTTTTCATGTGAAGTCTCCCGTTGATAGCGCTGTGATTAGGCTGGAACAGTCGCGCTGAGGAACTGTTTGAGCCGTTCGGATTTGGGATTGCCGAAGAGATCGGACGGGTTGCCCTCTTCTTCGATCAGCCCTTTGTGAAGGAACACGACATGGTCGGAAATATCCGCTGCCATGCGCATGTCATGGGTCACGATAATCATGGTGCGGCCTTCTTCGGCGAGCGCCTTGATGACCTTGATGACCTCTTGTTCAAGCTCGGGATCAAGCGCCGATGTCGGCTCGTCGAACAAAAGCGCCTGCGGCTCCATGCATAGCGCACGGGCAATCGCGGCGCGTTGTTGCTGGCCACCGGACATCTGCGCCGGATAGACATCGCATTTGTCACCGATGCCCACCTTGTCGAGATACATCCGCGCTTTTTCCTCGACCTCGGCCTTGTCGCGGCCCATGACCGTGACCGGCGCTTCCATGACATTTTGCAGGATGGTCATATGGGCCCAGAGGTTGAACTGCTGGAACACCATAGAGAGGTTGGTGCGGATGCGTGTCACCTGCTTGCGGTCCGCCGGACGCCGGTCAAGCCCTGCGCCCTTCCACAAAATCGGTTCGCCATTAAAGATGATTTCGCCTTGTTGGCTGTCTTCCAACAGGTTGGCACAGCGCAAAAGCGTGGATTTGCCGGAGCCCGAAGACCCGATGAGCGAGGTGACATGGCCGCGGGGTGCGATCATGGACACGCCTTTGAGCACTTCGAGATCACCGTAGGATTTGTGCAAGTCACGAATCTCGATGACGGGTGTTGCGGAATTTGAATCTTTGGTCAGCATCGCCAAGAATTAGGGCTAAAGCTTTGGCAGATGCAACAATCATCAGCAGATTGCCCCAACGTATCGCCATATTTTTGATCAAACCGCCCCGTATCGCTCAGGGCTTGGGCGCTCTGGGCCCGTGGTTTTGATGCGGGCAACACGCGAGACGGGCGTTACCGGTCACGGAAAGCGGCGATTCTCGGTGCGCGGGAGACCGGTGCGCGGGAGATCAGAGATCGGCCTCGACCCGTTGCCGTGCCAGCGCACTGTCCTGATCCTTCACGCCCAGCAGATTGGCCACCAGCCGCAACAGCGCATCCTCGTCCTGATCACGCACCCCGTCAGCCAGCACCACGGACCAGAGCCCTTCGATCACATGGATGCGCTCCTCATAGGGCACGGCCTCCTTGAGCGCACGGGTGAAGCGCACGGTGTCGGGGGCTTCGGATTCGAGCTGCTCTGCCTCGGCACGCAAACTCGCGGCCTCGAACGGCCCCAGCCCATAACGCTGCCGCAGCAGTTTTTCGATGCGCTCGGCCTCTTCGGGGGCATAATGCCCGTCAGAGCGCGCCACCCGCACCAAAAGCGCGGCCATCGCGCGGCGGGCGTCTGTGTCTTGTAGGGGCGCGGGCGCCGGTTGCAGCAGGGTTTTGAGAAAATCACCAAACATAGATGCCATATAGGGCAGGGCGGGGCGCAGGGAAAGGGGCCAGCATCCGACGCGCTGTTCACGTTCCCGCGTGGCGGATCGCGCAAGATGCCTGCCAAAAGAAAACGCCCGCAAACTCGCTGCGGGCGTCAGGGTCTGGATCAAAGCCTCAGGCCGGATCAGTATTTCTTCGGCACATAAAGCTCCGGCGGCAAGACCGCGCGTTCGTAGTCCTTGTTGTAGACGCGCTCGGGCAGTTGCACCTCTTCATGCGGGATTTCCTCATAATCGAAGAGCGACAGAAGGTGGTCGATGCAATTCAGACGCGCGCGCTTCTTGTCATTGCCCTCAACGATATACCACGGCGCTTCGGGGATATTGGTGCGGAAGAACGTGTCCTCCTTGGCCTTGGTGTAATCCTCCCAACGGATGCGCGATTGCAGGTCCATCGGCGACAGTTTCCACTGTTTCATCGGGTCGTGAATCCGCATGAGGAATCGCATCTGCTGCTCCTCGTCGGTGATCGAGAACCAGTATTTCACCACCTTGATGCCGGAGCGCACCAACATGCGCTCAAATTCGGGAACGTCCTGAAAGAACTGTTCGACCTGATCCTCGTCGGCAAAGCCCATGACGCGCTCGACGCCGGAACGGTTATACCACGAGCGGTCGAACAGCACCATTTCCCCCGCCGCGGGCAGATGCGGCACATAGCGCTGGAAATACCACTGGCTCTTTTCACGATCCGAAGGCGCAGGCAGCGCGACCACACGCACAACACGCGGGTTGAGACGCTGGGTGATCCGCTTGATGACGCCACCCTTACCCGCAGAGTCGCGGCCTTCGAACAGCACAACGATCTTTTGACCCGTCTGCTCGACCCAGTCGTGCAGCTTGATCAATTCCGCCTGAAGGCGCAACAATTCACGGAAATACACAGAGCGGTCGAGAATATCGGGATGCTCTTTCATGTAAATCTTCTTGATTTCCCGCGACAGAATGGAGTCCTCAAGCTCGATTTCCCACTCCTCGTCCAGCGTGTCTGCGAGTTCCGCTTCCAGCCAGTCCTGGGCGTCTTTATCAAAGCTCATGATCTGCTCCGTCCTTTCTCTTTGCGTATGTGGCCGGATCGACCGCGCAAACGGTAGATGTGGTCCAAGTGGCCATTGTTCTATTTTGAAATGCTTTAACCATGCATACATGACGGTTTCTTGATGGAAAAGGAATGCAGCCCTCTGTGCGACCAAATAACCAAGGATGCCGCAATCGCGGGCAACGGCCGAGAAAACCGGGCGCTCGAAAAGACCGCGAAAACAAGTGCGACGGCGCGGGCGGCATGTTAGGCCTGTCACGCATAGGCCTATGACATCTGTGACACGGGCACCAGCAAAGCAGGACGCCATGTATAGACCGAACCAATCCGCCATCGACGACCCCGAAACCCTGCGCCATGCGATGGCCGAGATCGGTTTTGCCGCGCTTGTGACGCCCCATGCCGAGGGAATCGAGATCAGCCATCTTCCCGTTGTGCTGCGCGAGGAGGCGGGGCAGACGGTGATCGAGACCCACATGGCCCGCGCCAACGCACATTGGAAACTGGCCGGTGCGCGCTCTGTCCTGATCTTTCAGGGGCCGCAAGCCTATGTCTCGCCGTCTTTCTATCCGTCCAAACAGGAACACGGCAAAGTGGTGCCGACATGGTCCTATATCGTGGTCCATGCGCACGGGGCTTTCGAGACGTTTGACGGGGCGGCCGAACTTGGCGGGCATCTCAACGCGCTGACCCACCGCCACGAGGCGGGGCGGGCAGAGCCGTGGTCCGTGGCCGACGCGCCCGTGCCCTATATCGCTGCGCTGAAACGTGGCATCATCGGGCTGCGGTTCATGGCCTCGCGGCTGGAAGGCAAGTGGAAGGTCAATCAACACCGCTCCGCCGAGGACCAGAGAGGCACCTGTGAGGGGCTTATGGGGTCGGGCGAGCAGGGCGTCGATCTGGCGCAGGCGCTGGCCAGTTTTTCCGTGCGCTCATGAGGCAGCGTGCCGCATCCTCCGGCGTGTGTTTGTCTTGAACCCGCAAAGCCCTAGAGTCAAAGCTCAAGAGTCGCTCTCCGATTCACTCTGTGCGACTCACAATGAAGGCGAAATGAACGCGAAAGGTTTCTGCCATGCTTCAGGATAAGAAAAACGAGCTTGATTCCGAGAAACAGAAAAAGGTTCTCACCCGTCTCGTGAAAGAGTTGAGCGAGGCGAAGCCGGAATTCTACTACAAATCCACGCCTGAAATCGCGGTCTTGCTCAAGGACCAGATCGAAGCGGGAAAATCGCTCAACGGTGAAGAACGGCATTTGATGCAGCGTCTTTCCCTGCGCGACATTGAAGTGATCTTGAGCCTGCACTAACGCGCCTCGCAAACTCGCAAGCCTGTCGCAAACTCGCGGGTTATCAATCAGGCCATAAGTCGGGCCATAAAAAAGGCGCCCCGAAGAGCGCCTTTCAAACCGTTGCGACAGGCTTTTACACCAGTCGCGAGTTTTCTTTTGCCGCGCGGATGAAGTCGCGGAAGAGCGGGGCCGGAGCGAAGGGTTTCGACTTCAGCTCGGGGTGGTATTGCACACCGATATACCACGGGTGATCCTTGGCCTCGACGATCTCCGGCAGGCGTCCGTCCGGCGACATGCCGGAGAAGACCAGCCCGCAGTCTTCGAGCTTTTCACGATATTTCGTGTCCACCTCGTAGCGGTGACGGTGGCGTTCCTCGATCTTGGTCGAGCCATAGATCTCCGCCACTTTGGAGCCTTCTTTGAGCGTCGCCGTATAGGCACCAAGGCGCATGGTGCCGCCCTTGTCGTCGTCGGATTTGCGGCGCACGGTGTGATTGCCCTGCACCCATTCCTTGAGGTGGTAAACCACCGGCTCGAACCGTTTCTTGCCCGCTTCGTGGTCGAATTCTTCGGAACCTGCGGATTCGATCCCCGCCAGATTGCGTGCCGCTTCGATCACGGCCATTTGCATGCCGAGGCAGATGCCTAGATAGGGCACCTTGCGCTCACGGGCGAATTGCGCCGCTTTGATCTTGCCCTCTGTGCCGCGTTCGCCAAAGCCGCCAGGGACCAGAATGGCGTCATAGCCTTCGAGATAGGGGGCGGGGTCTTCGTGTTCGAAGGTTTCCGCATCCACCCAGTCGACCTTGACCTTCACACGGTTGGCCATGCCGCCGTGGGTGAGCGCCTCTGCAATGGATTTATAGGCGTCCTCAAGCTGGACATATTTGCCGACGATGGCGACTTTGACCTCGCCTTCGGGATTGAAAATCCGGTCGGCCACGTCATGCCATGTGGTCAGGTCGGGCTTGGGCGCGGGGGCGATGCTGAACGCGTCGAGCACCGCCTGATCCAGCCCCTCGCGGTGATAGGCCAGCGGGGCCTCGTAAATGGATTTCAGATCGGGCGCGGCGATCACATCCTCTTTGCGGACGTTACAGAACAGCGCGATCTTCTCGCGTTCCTTCTCCGGAATCGGATGTTCGGAGCGGCAGACCAGCACGTTCGGCTGCAACCCGATGGTGCGCAGCTCTTTCACGGAGTGCTGGGTCGGCTTGGTCTTCAACTCGCCAGACGCGGCAATATAGGGCAGCAGCGTCAGGTGCATAAAGATACACTGGCCGCGCGGGCGGTCTTGGGCGAACTGGCGGATGGCCTCGAAGAAGGGCAGACCTTCAATGTCGCCCACCGTGCCGCCGATCTCGCAGAGCATGAAATCAACCTCGTCATCGCCCACGGCGAGGAAGTCCTTGATCTCGTTGGTGACATGCGGGATCACCTGAATCGTCTTGCCGAGGTAATCGCCGCGGCGCTCTTTCTCCAGCACATTGGTGTAGACGCGACCCGAGGAAATCGAATCTGTCGCCCGCGCCGAAACACCGGTGAAGCGTTCGTAATGCCCGAGATCGAGGTCGGTTTCCGCGCCATCGTCGGTGACGAACACCTCACCATGCTCGAACGGACTCATCGTGCCGGGGTCGACGTTCAGGTAAGGATCGAGCTTGCGCAGGCGGACCGAATAGCCGCGGGCCTGCAACAATGCGCCCAACGCGGCAGAGGCGAGGCCTTTGCCAAGAGAAGAAACCACACCGCCGGTGATGAAAACGTAGCGTGCCATGGGCTGGAGATGCTCCCGTGATAGTCCGAATTCTTGTTTTTACGTTGTTCCAATGGCCATTTGCCCGATCTCGTCGACCGGCTGACCCCTGCTCAAAACAACGTGGTTCACGGGATTTAAGAAGTAACAGATTCGGCCATCCCGTGCAACCAAACCGCAACATGTTGAGGGGATTTTCCCCTCAACCCTCAAGGTCTTGTAAAATCTGATGCTTAGATCAGTCGGCGCGCGGCGGAGCGACAGGTGCGTCGGTCGTGCTCGGCGGCAAAAGATCGGAGCCCGACGGCAACGCGGGGCTTCCTTCATCGGTCGGCAGAACCTCTTCAACCGCAACACCATCCATCACGGAGCTTGATGCCGCTTCCTTGCGGGCCAGAACCGTCAGGGTGATGGACGTGGCGATAAAGCCGATGGCGAAAATCCATGTCATCTTGCCCAATGCGGTCGCAGCCGCACGGCCGGTCATGACGTCGCCGCCACCGCCCATACCAAGGCCGCCACCTTCGGAACGCTGGAGCAACACGATGCCAATGAGGCAGAGCGCGAGGATCAGGTGGACAACGAGAATGACATTTTCCATGGATCAGGCCTTTAGGGGTCGTTCGATGGGGCTACTTAAGTGGTCTATGGACATCACGCAACCCCGATCTGGTCCCTTCTGTCGGGTTCCGTGCGATTGGCGCCGAAATGCACACAGGGCAAAGCGTCCCAGATAAGGGTTTCATCACCCTGACGGGGCCGCTATACAACGACGGGTTTCATCCGTTCATAAGGACTCACTATGGCTAACGTCGTCGTTGTCGGCGCCCAATGGGGTGACGAGGGAAAAGGCAAGATCGTGGACTGGCTCTCCGAGCGCGCAGATGTGATTGCGCGCTTTCAGGGCGGACACAACGCGGGCCACACGCTCGTCATTGATGGAAAAGTATACAAGCTGAACGCATTGCCTTCGGGCGTGGTGCGCGGCGGCAAGCTGTCGGTGATCGGCAACGGGGTCGTGCTTGATCCGTGGCATCTGGTTAACGAGATCGCCAAAATCCGCGAGCAGGGCGTTGAAATCACGCCGGAGACCCTGATGGTCGCCGAAAACACGCCGCTGATCCTGCCGATTCACGGCGAGCTTGATCGCGCCCGTGAAGAAGCCGCCAGCAAAGGCACCAAGATCGGCACCACCGGTCGCGGAATCGGGCCGGCCTATGAAGACAAAGTGGGCCGCCGCTCTGTGCGCGTGGCCGATCTGGCCGACGAAGAAACACTCATCGCCCGCGTGGACCGTGCGCTCCAGCACCATGATCCGCTGCGTCGGGGCCTCGGCATCGCGCCGGTGGACCGCGAGCGTCTGATCAATGATCTCAAAGAGATCGCCAAGGAAATCCTGCCCTATGCGGCGCCGGTCTGGAAGGTTCTCAAAGAGAAACGCAAAGCTGGCAAGCGCATCCTGTTCGAAGGGGCGCAAGGCGCGCTGCTCGACATTGATTTCGGCACCTATCCCTTTGTGACCTCGTCGAACGTGATCGCCGGTCAGGCCGCGACAGGCGTTGGCATGGGGCCGGGCGCGATTGATTATGTCCTCGGCATTGTGAAAGCCTACACCACCCGCGTGGGCGAAGGGCCGTTCCCGACCGAATTGCAGGACGCCGACGGTCAACGCCTTGGCGAGCGCGGTCACGAATTCGGCACGGTGACAGGGCGTCAGCGCCGCTGTGGCTGGTTCGATGCCGCCCTTGTGCGCCAGACCTGCGCCACCTCCGGCGTGACGGGCATCTCGTTCACCAAACTTGACGTGCTGGACGGGTTCGAGACGCTGAAAATCTGTGTCGGCTACGAGTTGGACGGCAAAAAGCTCGACTATCTGCCGACCGCAGCCGACGAACAGGCACGTTGCACACCGATCTATGAGGAAATGCCGGGCTGGTCCGAGTCGACCGAAGGTGCACGTAGCTGGAACGACCTTCCGGCCAATGCGGTGAAATATGTTCGCCGCGTCGAAGAACTGATCGAATGTCCGGTGGCCTTGCTCTCTACAAGCCCCGAACGCGAGGATACGATCCTTGTAACCGATCCTTTCGCGGATTGATCGCATGGCCCTGAGCTACAAAAACCGGCGTCGTCTGTCGCTTCTGATTCTCGTGTTGGGGTTGCCCGCCTATATCGTGCTGGCCGTGACACTGGTGAACCAGATCGAGCGCCCGACCATCTGGGTCGAGCTTCTGATCTATGTCGGGCTTGGTGTGCTCTGGGCCTTCCCGCTCAAGGCGGTGTTCAAAGGGATTGGCCAAGCCAACCCCGATGAACCGCAAGATCGGGGCGATACGCGCTAAATCGCGGGTTTATCATCAGAATACGAAAAAGGCCGCCTCAAAGGGCGGCCTCTTTTTTGTCTTGTGAGCGACGTTAGCGCAGTTTGAACCGTGTGCTTTCGGCCACGGCGAATTTGCCACGGCTCAGCTTGCGGATCTTGCCTTGGCGCAGAAGCTGGCCGAAGGAGCGCAGGCGTTCCTCGACCGGCATGTCTTCCGGCATGGCCTCTTGTGCCAGATGCATGATCTGCGGACGGGTCACGGTCTCGCGGCCCTGCACAAAGTTGGAAAACGCCGTGGCGGCTTCGAGCAGTTCGGGCAGGCTTTCGGCCCCGAGCGTTTCGGCAAACTCCGTAAAGGTCGTGTCTTTTTCAGGAGCCACCTTGGCGATTGCATCCGCTTCGTCAAAGTTCTCGGCTTCCTGAACGGCCAGAGCGGCACGCGACACGCGGCGCGGGCGCACCGGTGTGATGTCTGCGCCGCTGGGCAGGTCCGCCGGCGGGTCGATCCGTTGTTCGGACACAAGCATCAACGGCGGCAGTTTGCGGCGGGTCTTGTGACCGCCTTCGGGACGGGTCGGACGGACGACGCGGGCGAGGTCTTCCTTATACTCTTGCGCATCGTCTTCGTCGGAGGTCTCATCTGCGTCGGATTTCTCCGCACGGATGGCACCCACGGCGGCTTTCAGATGTTCGATCGCATTGCGGCGACGGGTGTTTTCGCCCTTCGCCATTTCGCGATCCGTCTCGTCGAGAAGGCGCGACACAGAGGCGTCAGAGGTGTCGAACACATTGTCCGCATCCTCGTCATCTTCGCTGTCATCGCTCTCGTCTGTTTCGGCAAAGAGGACTTCCGGCGCGTCATCGTCCAGCGCGTCTTCTTCCGCAGTTTCCGGTTCGGCTGCGATGGCGGCGACCTCTGCGAGTTCGCGCATCAGGTCTTCTTCGGCTTCTTCATCGAGCGAAGACGCCCCGAGTTCGCGGCGCAGGGTGGAGGTGATGTCGTCGTCTTCGGCCTCGTCCTCGTCGGCGTCAAGCACCTCTGCGTCGAGCACCTCATCCTCTGCAACGACCTCTTCCACCTCTTCGGCCTGCGGCATGTCTTCCATACGCGCCCGCACGCGGCTAAGCGGATCGTTGGCCAGTTCAGCCGTCTCGTCCTCGATGGCATCCTCTGCCGCAGCGGCGGATTCTGCAATGTCGGCAGCCAGATTCGGGTCCATCTCATGCGGCTCGGCGGCGGTCTCTTCGACCTCTTCGTCTTCCGCGGTCAGCGAAGACAGGATGCTGTCGAGTTTCGCATCGTCCTCGGAAACTTCCTCGACGATCTCTTCGGCAACCTCTTCTTCGACAGTGTCCGCAACCTCGACCTGGCTGTTTTCATTGGCGATTTCCGCATTCATTTCGGAAATAATCGCCGCAGCCTCTTGAAACGGAGCGGCCGTGCTGGACATTTCTTCGGCTTCGGCTTCGGCTTCGGCTTCGGCTTCGGCTTCGGCTTCGGCTTCGGCTTCGGCTTCGGCTTCGGCTTCGGCTTCGGCTTCAATCTCAACTTCGGCAACCGGTTCCGCAATCTCTTCCGCGACCGGCTCGACAACCGTTTCAGCCACCGGTTCCACAACCTCGGCCTCAAAGGCGCGGGGGGCGTCTTCCGGCTGGGTCGTCAGTGCCTCGTCCACATCGGCCTCGACCTGCGCGGGGGCCTCTTTGAAGCTCATCGCGACGTTCTGATCTTCGGAGAAATCCGTCTGGTTGCGCTGGGCAACGGCGGCGCGGATGCGTTCGAGCTTGTCTGCAATGGTGCTACCCGCTGCGGCGGCAGTGACAGAAGCGGCGGCGCGGGTGGCTGGCTGAGCTTGGGCCGCTTTCTTGTCATCTGTCGCAGGGGCAGGACGCGCCTCTTCCGCTTTCGCGGCGGGCTGTTGCGCTTGCGGGGTAGGGGCCGCCGGGGTAGGGGCCGCTTCGGGCGCCTTGGCCGCGGGTGTCATCACCGGCGCGGGCTCCGCGACAGGCTCGGAAACAGGCGCGTCCTGTGTCTCACCCATCTGGCGCAAGACAAGACCATTGTCCTGAACACGGGCTTCGACCCGCCGCTGGATTTCCTTTTCCGCGATCGAATGGAGCATCTGTGGATCCGGAGTCGGGGGTTCGGCTCCGAAATAGCGGTCATCCGCCGCGAGATCGCGGAAATATTCCGCGATTGACCGCATCGTGGAGAAAGGATCGTCGAATCCCTCCAACGTACAGGAGAAGGTCCCATATGATACGGTCAGAATCTTACTGTCGTTTACCATGCCTAAACTCGCTTTCTGACTTGCTCAGCGGCTTTCTGTTTACCACGAATTGGTTCTCAAATAGGAACAGAACAAGGAAATCGCCGTGATCATTTCCTGTCCAAAATGTGGCAAAGAGGGTAACACTTTCTTATGAATTCCATTGAACCCGTTATTATTACACAGAAAAACGTCACTTTGCTGGGTGGCGGAACGGTGTGCCCCTCATTGTTGCAGGAAACGATGAAAAAGGCACCTTGCCTCGTGGCGGCCGATGGCGCGGCGGCTCAGGCGTTGGAGATGGGAATCATGCCGGAGCGCGTGATCGGCGATTTTGACAGCCTGACAGAGACCCACCGCGCGCGTATTCCCGCAGACCGTCTCTGCCATGTGCCCGAACAGGACAGCACGGATTTCGAGAAATGCCTGACCCGCATCGACGCTCCGATGATTTTCGGCGTGGGCTTCACGGGCGCGCGGATTGATCACGAACTGGCGGTCTACGCAACGCTCACCCGCTTTGCCCATCGGCGCTGTGTGATCCTCGGGGCGGAAGATGTGTCCTTCATGGCCCCGCCGGAGCTGACCCTGCCGACTACGGTCGGTCAACGCGTTTCACTGTTTCCGATGGCTGCGGTGCAGGGGCGCTCTGAGGGGCTGCGTTGGCCCATTGACGGGCTGCCTTTTGCCCCTGACGGGCGGATCGGCACGTCTAACGAAGCGGTCGGTCCTTCGGTGCATTTGCAATTCGATCAACCGGGGATGATGGTGATCCTGCCGCGCGCGGCCTGTGACGCCGATCTGGTGTCCCGTCTCATCGCTGCGCCGGTCTGGGCCTGAGCGCCTGAGGAGTTACGCCCCCGCACGGCTTCTTAACGCGGTTACGAGGCCGTCGGGTCGCCCGGCACATTCGGTTTCTGGTGGTTGATTCGCTCGCGGTGGATCAGGTAAAGCCCCGCCGCCACGATCACCGCAATGCCCAGCCAGACGATGGGCGAGGGGAAGTCGTGAAAGATCACCAGCCCCGCAAGGGTGGAGAAGGCCAGCTCCAGATAGGCCAGCGGCGCGATGGTGGCCGAAGGTGCCATGTTGAGCGCCAGCGTCAGACCCTGATGCGATACGGTGGCGGCCACGCCGACGCCCAGAAGCCAGATCCAGTATTTGCCCTGCGGCAGGCTGGGATCGAACATCCCGCCGGAGCCGTCGAAAATCATCAACAGCGGCAGTGCGACCACGAGCGTGGCGATGGCAGTGGAGCTTTGCAGGGCAACGGGATGGTAGCTGCGCAAGGCGCGGGTCACGAGCATGTAACAGGCGAAAAAGAACCCCGAGGCCAGCGGCAGGAGCGCGGCTGTGCCAAAGGCCAGAAGGCCGGGGCGCACCACGATCAGCACGCCGAGAAATCCCGCGAGCGAGGCAAGGATGCGGCGCGGGCCGACCTCCTCACCGAACAGCGCCCAGCCGAGCAGCAGGATGATGAAAGGTTCGACAAAGGTGATCGCCAGAGCATTGGCCAAGGGCATGATGGAGACCGCCCAGACAAAGGTGAACGTCGCCGCCAGCGTGAACAGGCCGCGCAGAAAGATCAGCCCCGCATCGCGTCGGCTGCGCACCAAAGTGAGCCGCATCCCCAGCGCCACGGGCAGAAGAATCGCCCCTTGCACCAGAAACCGCGCGGCGGTGATCTGGCCAATCGCATGCTCTTCGGCGGCGAGTTTGGCAAAAACATCAATGATGGGCGCAATGGCGCAATAGGTCATCATCATGACCATGCCCAACAGTGGGCGATCAAGGGAGTGGCTTTGTGTCATACCCTCTTTTTGCCGCGAGTGTCCTGCGGCGCAAGCTTTGTGCCTGTGCGGGTTTTGTCGGGCTCTGAGCAAGAGCGCTCAGGCTTTCGGGTGCGTGGCCCGTGTGGGTGTGGCGTGGGTGTGTGGCGATATGCGTGCGGCAGAATATGCGGTTTGAAAAATGCGGTATGAAAAGCGCCGGTGGGCGTCCCGATCCTGAGGGGAGGATGATCGGGGACAGTCCACCGGCGCGCAGAGAGCCGTGGGAGGGAGGCGGCTCACATATCGTTTTGCACCTCGCGGCTTTCCTGCGACAGCGCGTCACCGGCGGTCGAGAGGTCTTGTCCGGCCCCGTCGATGGTCTCGCAAGCAGCCAGCGCCAGAAGGGTCAGTCCCGTCATCATCACACGTTTCATGTCAGTCTCCTTGATATGCAGTTGGGAAGGAAACGCGGGACGGGCGGAGTTGGTTCCCGTTTGTTTTCGCGGCCCGTTTGTTTTTGAGGAGGGTGTGGAGGGGCGGCGCGGAACCGCTGCGTCAGGCCGGATGCGGCGTCAGGTGCATCAGGACTTATGCCCGACACAAGTCCGACAGGTATCCGACCGTTTGCCGACACCTGATTTTGCCCCGATCAAAGCGGGGCGAGGGTCTCTTTGTGAGCGGATTTGGGGCGGAGCCGTGGACGGGTGACGCGGCCCGTAGGGAGGGCGTCTGCGGTCAGGATTTCGCGTCCACAGAGTCCATCCATGCGCGCATGGCCGCCTCGAATTCGCGGGGCTTTTCGGCGTGGAGCCAATGGCCCGTGCCGGGGATGGAAGCGAATTTTGCATTCGGGAACAGGGCTTTGGAACGCGCGCGGTGGTCGCGCTCGACATAGGTGCTTTCGCCGCCCGACAGGAAGAATGTCGGCCCTTCAAACGTGCCGGACACGTCGGGGAAACCGACGATCTTCGGCATTTCCGCCTCCAGAACATCGAGGTTCAAAAGCCAGCGTTTCTCTTTGACAACAAGGCTTTGCAGCAAAAATGCCCGCACGCCCGCATCCAGCACATCCCGCGCCAGTTGCCGGTCCGCATCCGAGCGCCGCTCCACTTTTTCAAGGTCGATTTTGCGCATGGCCTCAATGAGCGGCGTGTTGTCGTGGCTGTAGGAAACAGGCGAAATATCCGCAACAATCAAGGACTTGATCAGTTCGGGCCGCGTGAGTGAGAGCACCATCACCGCCTTGCCGCCCATAGAGTGCCCCATGACGTGACAGGGACCATGTTCGGCCACCAGAGGCTCCAGAACCTCGGCTAGATCGGCGGCCATATCTTCATAGCTCTGGGACGGAAAACGCGGACTGTCCCCGTGGTTACGCTGGTCCACGGCGGCCACAAGCCGCGTGTCGGACAGACGTTTCGAGATCACGCCCCAGTTTCTGGCAGAGCCGAACAGGCCGTGGACGATCAGGAGGGGTGAGGCGTCGGTCGGATGACCGTGGAATTCCGTGTGCAACATATCCGAGAGATAGCGCCTTGGCGCAGCGCAGCAAACCCATTTTTGCGGGTTGTGCAATTTATCCAGAAACCGGTTCCCACTTTTCGGATCGCGTTCTAAAAGACCGTATGGACCATTCCGTGACCCACAGAGCCGAAGACCTTGCCACGCTGATGCGCGACCGCCTTGGCGTGCGTGCGGGGGAGGGGTTCGAGGCCAAGGTCAAACACGCAGGCCGCCGCCTCCCGCGCTGGGCGCGCAAGCAGGCGGCTGTGATTGTCGAGGCGATGGCCTTGGAAGCACATCCAAAACTGGCGCAGCAAGTGGCGCACAAAAAGGTTGATAAAGCGTTCAAGGAACTGACCTATTTCCTTGAGCGCCAAGACGTGAAAACCCGCCGCAAGAACCGGTTTCTCGACCTTGTTGCGGTGCTGGCCTTTGTGGTCTTCGTGACCATCGGGCTGGTTCTGGCGGTTATGGTCTGGCGCGGTCTGGTGTAAACTTGTGCGGGTCCAGCGCATCGCGTTGCACAAGTGTGACGGTGACGAAGCTCACATAGAGCAAGAGATACCACGACCCCATTTTTGAGAATCCGACCATGTCGCCCGCCATCTGGCCATTGTAGAGCCAGATTTTCGTCGCTGTCCCGATGTTTTCCGCAATCCAGAGAAAGAAGGCGGAAAGCACGCCCGCCACGGGCATCGGCATCCAGTGCCATTGACCGATGCGATACCAGACACGGGTGCGGGCGTAGAGGATCAGCGAGGCGGCAAAAAGCCCGATGCGGATGTCCGGTCCGAAGTGGTGGGTGAAAAAATTTATATAGATCGCGCCTGCAAACAACAGGCTGGCCCAATAGGGCGGGTAGGGCGCAAAATGCATGTCAAACAGGCGGATGGCGCGGGCCATGAAACTGCCGACAGAGGCATACATGAAGCCGGAAAACAGGGGCACACCGCCAATTTTGATCAGCCCCGCGCCGGGGTAATCCCAGCTTCCCATATGCAGTTTGAAAATCTCCATAATGGTGCCTGTGAGGTGGAACAACAGGATCACCTTGGCTTCCGAGAGGGTCTCCATTCGGAAGAACAGAAAGAGCAGTTGAAGCGCCAGAGCGTAGATCAAAAGCGCGTCATAGCGGGCGATGGGCCAGTCCGTTTGCCAGAGGCTGTGGGTGACGAGCATGGCGATCAGGAGCAGCCCGCCGAAAAGCGAGGCCCAGCCCATTTTGACCGTGAACATGACCAGTTCCGTGACCCCGTGCGGCAGGCGGGCGCGGAGCCAGTTGCCAAGGCGGCGTTCAAGAGAGGTGGGCTGTGCCATAGGGCGGGAAACTCCTGAAAGCCGTTGCTGACGTGTTTTCTATAGAAAAGGGGCCCGAAGGCCCCTCAACTCTGTCGTCTGTGTGCGAAACTTACAAGTTCGGATAGAGCGGGAATTTCTCGCACAGGGCTTCGACTTCGGCTTTCACCTTGGCTTCGACCTCTGCGTTGCCCTCTTCGCCGTTCTGGGCGAGACCATCGACCACTTCGACAATCCAGTCTGCGATCTGGCGGAATTCAGCCTCGCCAAAGCCGCGTGTGGTGCCTGCAGGGGTGCCGAGACGCACGCCGGAGGTGACCATCGGCGGCTCGGGGTCAAAGGGGATGCCGTTCTTGTTGCAGGTGATATGGGCGCGTTCCAGAGCTTTCTCCGTCGCGTTGCCTTTCACACCTTTGGGGCGCAGATCAACGAGCAGCACATGCGTATCGGTGCCGCCGGTGACGATGTCTAGGCCACCTTTCATCAACTGGTCCGAGAGAGCCTGCGCATTCGCGATGACCTGTTTGGCGTATGTCTTGAACTCGGGGCGTAGTGCCTCACCGAAGGCCACGGCCTTTGCGGCGATGACATGCATCAAAGGGCCGCCCTGAATGCCGGGGAAGATGGCGGAGTTCACTTTTTTGGCGATCTCCACATCGTTAGTGAGGATCATGCCGCCACGCGGGCCGCGCAACGTCTTGTGCGTGGTGGTGGTGGCCACATCGGCATAGGGGAAGGGCGAGGGGTGCTCGCCACCTGCCACGAGGCCGGCGAAGTGGGCCATATCGACCATCAGGAGTGCCCCGACCTCGTCGGCAATTTCGCGGAATTTCGCAAAATCGATCTGGCGCGGAATGGCGGAGCCACCGGCGACGATCAGCTTGGGCTTGTGCTCCAGAGCCAGTTCGCGGACCTGATCGTAGTCAAGGCGCTGGTCTTGCTGGCGCACACCGTATTGCACGGCGTTGAACCATTTGCCGGACTGGTTGACCGACGCGCCGTGGGTCAGGTGACCACCGGAGGCAAGGTTCATCCCCAGAATGGTGTCGCCCGGCTTGAGAAGTGCGTTGAACACACCCTGGTTTGCCTGAGAGCCGGAGTTCGGTTGCACGTTGACATATTTGCAATCGAAAAGCTCTTTGGCCCGATCACGGGCGAGGTTTTTCGGTGACATCGACAAACTCGCAACCGCCATAGTAGCGGCGGCCCGGATAGCCTTCGGCGTATTTGTTGGTCAGAACAGACCCTTGCGCTTCCATTACGGCAGCGGAAACGATGTTTTCGGAAGCGATCAACTCGATTTCATGGCGCTGACGGCCAAGCTCTTTCGTGATGCTGTCGAACAGATCTGGGTCGCGGGAGGCGAGTGCCTCGGTGAAGAAACCGGAATCGCGGACATTGGCCGTCATGCTTTGCTCCTTGGCAGCGTGGGAGTGTCGCGGCTGTATTAGCCATAATGTGACATTTGGAAAACCCTTTGCGCGAACATAATGATCATGAATCTTGTAGCGAGTGCGTGCGGATGGAATACGCATGTTTCCGATCCGCCTCCTTTGGAGCGTCTTCGGGGCAAAATGCCGTGAAGGTGGGCCGGTTCGAAAGAGCAAAAGGGTATGCGCAGGGCTGTGCAGGATTTCGGGTGAAATTCCTGTGCGGGTTTGTTACTGAGGATCGCAGAGACAGAGTTCAAAGAGGGCCCCAGATGGTCAAGATCGCCTTTGCCGCCAGTGAGGCCCAGATTGCGCAACGGGCCTATGAACGGCTGACGGCCCGCTACAAAGCTGTGCCGATGGAAGAGGCCGAGGTGATCGTGGCGCTGGGCGGCGACGGGTTCATGTTGCAGACCTTGCACGGCACGATGCATCTCGACACGCCCGTCTATGGCATGAATTGCGGCACCATCGGCTTTCTGATGAACGAGTTCCGCGAGGACGATCTGATCGAACGTCTGCGCGCCGCAGAGGAGGAGGTGATCAACCCACTTTCCATGAGAGCCGAGTGCGAAGAGGGCGAAATCCGCAAGGCGCTTGCGATCAACGAGGTTTCATTGCTGCGTGCAGGGCCGCAGGCCGCCAAGCTGCGCGTCTCTATTGATGGCAGAACCCGTATGGATGAATTGGTGTGCGACGGGGTTCTGGTCTCCACACCGGCGGGGTCTACGGCCTATAATTATTCCGCGCGCGGTCCGATCCTGCCGATTGGTTCTGACGTGCTGGCGCTCACGGCCATGGCGGCGTTTAGGCCGCGGCGGTGGCGTGGGGCCTTGCTGCCCAGCACCGCGAAGGTGCGCTTCGATGTGCTGGAGCCGGAAAAACGTCCGGTGATGGCCGATGCCGACAGCCGCCATGCGGGCAATGTGCTGTGGGTCGAAATCGCCTCCGAACCCAAGGTGAAGCATCGTATTCTCTTCGATCCGGGGCACGGGCTGGAAGAGCGGTTGCTGCGCGAACAGTTCGTGTGAGGCTCAGCCCTTGCGCGCACCGCGCACGGGTTTGCCCCAGTTTTCCAGTTTTCGGTAGAGCGTCGAAGGCGAAACATCCAGCGCCCGCGCGGCAGCAGGGACAGACCCGTTTGCCGCCTGTATCGCAGCCTCTATGGCCTGTTGCTCGATCTGTGCGAGGGTGCGTCCCTCGAACGGGTCCGTGCGCCCGGGGAAGCGAGGGGTGTCGAGACCGGCCTGCCCATCGGGGCTGGGGCGGATGCCGCGCAGATAAGGTGGCAGGTCGGAAATCTCGATCACCGGCCCGTCATTGAGAAGGGCGGCATTCCAGATCACGTTTATCAACTCGCGGATGTTCCCCGGCCATGTGTGCTCAAGAAATACCGCTTTGACACCGTCTGAGAGCGTGCGGAAGGGGCGTCCCTCTTGCGCACAGAGGCGGTCCAATTCCGTTTCTGCGATCTCGATCACATCCGTGCCACGTTCGCGCAGCGGCGGGAGGTGAACCGGCACCACGTTCAGGCGGTAGAAAAGGTCGGCGCGGAAGCGCCCTGCGGCCACTTCGGCGGCCGGATCGGGGGTCGAGGTGCAGACAAAGCGACAGGACATGAGATAGGGCGCGCCGCTTCCGAGAGGAGTGACGCGGCCGGATTGCAATATGTTGAGGAGACGGGCCTGCATGGTCGGGGACAGCGCGCAGACTTCATCCAGCAACAGCGTGCCATCCTTGGCGCGTTCCAGAGCACCGGGTTTCTCGGTATGGTCCGCCGTCGCCGCATGGCCCAGAAGCTCCGCTTCGATCCGCTCGGGGTCAGTGGTGGAGCAATCAATTTTCACGAACTGACCCGTCAGGATACCCGATTGCGCGTGAAGGGTAGCGGCGGCTGTGACCTTGCCTGTGCCGCTTTCTCCGGTGATGAATACAGGCGCCGCAGAGCCCGCGACCGCCCGAATGGTCTCGCACACCTCCTTCATCGGTTGCGAGGAACCGGATTCCCCTGCGATTCCGCTGCTGCGTGCTATCGATTCCTCTGACAATTGTCCGATGCTGCGGCCGGCCAGCGCGTTGTTGACCACCGAGACCAGTTGGTCGGGGGCAAGTGGTTTGACGAGAAAATCGACTGCCCCATTGCGCATGGCGCTCACCGCGCGGTCCACGGAGGCAAAAGCGGTCACCGCGATGGGTTTGAGCGTCGGGACGCATGACATCAGTTTGGCGATCAGGGCCACACCATCCCCGTCGGGCAACATCAGATCAACCAACGCAATGTCGGGTGTGTGGCCCTGCGCCAGTTCCAAAGCCTCTTGGCAGCTTCGAGCGGTGATGACGTCATGTCCCTCGGCTTCTAGTGTGGCCGAGAAGATGGTCAGGTGGGTGGTGACATCGTCAACGATGAGGATCGGCGGCGGGGACATTTGCGTCCTTTAGGATGACAGGATGGAATGAATTGTCGCTTGAATATCCGAGGCATATTGCCGCAGTTGTTTCAGCGTTTCAATGATTTCCGACTGTGTCATGTGCTGCGATTGTTCCGAAAGAACGCGGGAGAGATGCTGCGCCTCTTTCATGTAAGCCGTGGCAAATAGAGAGGAAAGAGAATGTGTGGTCCGCGCAAGGATGGCGTGGCGCTCAAGAGGCGGGACGGTTTTGGTGGCAGATGTGGCTGCATCCAGAAAATGATCGAGATCTTCGGAAAGCTGCGCGAGGATCATCTTTCCCTTGGAGGCGGGCAAATGTCCGACCAGCTTGTGCAGGGTCCGTTCCAATGCGTTTGCAGGGTGGGAGGGCACTGCCTCATCTTGTGCGGTGACAGCCTGTGATTGCGGCGGCGCAATCCCGAGGGCGATGGCAATGGCGTCGAGAATATCACGTTGCGCATTGACGGGTTTGCTGAGAATGGCTTTGGCCCCATAGGACAGGATGGACTGCCGGTTGGATTGGAACACATGCGAGGTGATGGCGATGGTCGGGGGGAATTCGCGGCCTTGCGCACGCAATTTGGACAGAACCTGAACGCCGGAGAGCAAGGGCAGCTCAATGTCGAGGAAGACGAGATTGAACTGCGGTTGTGCAGACATCAGGCGTTCAAGCGCATCAACGCCGTCATGGGCTTCGGTCACGGATAGCCCTAGGGCTTCAAGATCATGACGGAACGCCATGCGTAGGGCCGGACTGTCTTCGACAAGGAGTGCCGTGAGGCCTTCCGGCAGTTGGCCGTTATGCTGTTGCACGTCGAAACTTGTCTGTTCCACCGTCGGGAAAGGCAGGGCGAGACTGGCCTCCGCGCCACCCTCGGGCGGGTTGCGCAGGGTCAACCTGCCATTGAGGCGGCGCGTGGCATCGAAGGCGACATGCAGACCAAACCCTGATCCGGGCTCGCCCGCGCCAACCGGCGTGGGATCGGTGTGTGGTCTGTTCAGCACAACGGGCGGATAGCCGGAACCGGAGTCACGGACGTAAAACAGAAGTTCCTCCTGCTGCCCTTCTCCCGAGCGTGAAATCTCGATGGAAATCGGTCCGGAGCCTGCATGATGCAGCGCGTTGGACACAAGGTTGGACAGCACCTGTTCCAGCGCGAGCATGTCGAGATCGGCAACTTCCGGCAGTTGCTCCGTGCCCGTCAGGGTGAGTTCCATGCCGAGTTTGGCGGTGATTCGCTGCCAACGCGCGATTAGTCCGGTCACGATCTGGCGCGGTGCGCTGGTGATGCTGGGCAGATGCCGGTGTTGATAATTGGGAAAGAGCGCTTCGGAGACTTCTTCGAGAAGACGTCCGAGATGGGCGCTGGTATGGGCGAGGCGGGAAAGCTCACCTTGCAAATCCGCAGCGCTGTCAGGGGATTGTGCGAGGGTTCTGAGTGCGCTTTGCAACTCGGCATAGGTCGCGCGTATGTCATGGGATAACAGAGAAACGCGGCCCGCATCTTCCACCTGAAGCGATTGGCGCTGTCCATCACGATGTTTCAAAATATCCCCTTACGCCCGAAATGGCGCTCAACGCGTAAAATGTTTCCTTCTCGCACGGGCGCAAGTAATTGCGGCCAAAGGCCGCGTGTTGGCGGTTCCCCGGCGGGATAGCTATTGAAACATTAACTAACCTTGCGCCGGAGAACAGATGTTTTTTGCTTAAAATTTATTCTTTCGCGTAGCCAAGCTCCTGAAGCGCGGTTCTGATCTCGTCCAGAATGGCCGGATCATCAATGGTCGCGGGCATTTTGAATGGTTGACCATCGGCGATTTTCACCATCGTTCCGCGCAGCACCTTGCCAGAGCGGGTCTTTGGCAGACGGTCCACGACGCAGGCCAGTTTGAAGGCCGCAACCGGTCCGATCTCGTTGCGCACATCGCGCACGACCTCTTTGACGATGGTCGCGGGATCCTTGCTGCACCCTGCATTCAGGCACAGGAAGCCGAGCGGCATCTGGCCTTTCAACTCGTCGCTGACACCGATCACGGCACATTCGGCCACGTCTGGGTGGTTGGAAAGAACCTCCTCCATCGCGCCGGTGGACAGGCGGTGGCCCGCGACGTTAATCACGTCATCGGTGCGCGCCATGATGTAGAGATAGCCGTCTTCGTCCTTGATCCCCGCATCGCCGGTTTCATAGTAGCCGGGGAAGGTGGTCAGGTAGCTCTTCTTGTAACGCTCTTCGGCCTTCCAAAGGTTCTGTAACGTGCCTGGAGGCAGGGGCAGTTTGATCGCGATGGAGCCCAACTCGCCTGGTTCGACCGGATGGCCCGCCTCGTCGAGAATGTCGATGTCGTAGCCCGGCATTGCCACAGAGGGCGAACCGATCTTGACGGGAAGTTCCTCGATCCCGAGCGGGTTTGCGGCAATGGCCCAGCCGGTTTCAGTCTGCCACCAGTGGTCGATCACCGGCACGCCGAATTTCTCCTGCGTCCATTTGATCGTGTCGGGGTCGGCGCGTTCGCCTGCGAGGAAGATCGCCTGAAGCTCGTGCAGCTTGTAGCGTTTGATCCAGTCGCCGTTCGGGTCTTCGCGTTTGATCGCACGCAGCGCCGTGGGGGCGGTGAAAAAGGATTTGACGCGGTGGTTCTGGATGATCCGCCAGAACACGCCCGGATGCGGGGTGCCGATGGGTTTGCCTTCAAACACAATGGTTTGCGCCCCTTTGATGAGCGGTGCATAGCAAATGTAGCTGTGCCCGACGACCCAACCCACATCCGACGCGGCCCAGAATGTGTCGCCCGCCTCGATGTTGTAGATGTTCTTCATCGTCCAGTTGAGCGCCACCAGATGACCGCCCGTGGAGCGCACAACGCCTTTCGGAGCACCAGTCGTGCCGGAGGTGTAGAGAATATAGGCAGGGTGGTTGCCCTCCACCGGCACACAGTCCACCGGCTTCACGCCATACTGGAACCCGTGCCAGTTGAAGTCGCGCCCTTCGGTGAGTTTGGCAACCTCTTGCTCGCGCTGGAAAATCACGCAGAAATCGGGCTTGTGTTCCGCCTCTTCGATGGCTTCGTCCAGCAGCGGTTTGTAATGCACCACGCGGTTCGGCTCCAACCCGCAGGAGGCGGCGATGATCGCTTTGGGGGTGCAGTCATCAATCCGCACAGCCAGCTCATGGGCCGCAAAGCCGCCGAAGACCACGGAGTGCACGGCCCCGATGCGGGCACAGGCCAACATGGCTTCCAGAGCTTCGGGGATCATCGGCATGTAAATGATGACACGATCCCCTTTGCCGACACCGCGCATCTGGAGAGCGCCGGCCAGCGTGGCTACGCGGGTTTGCAAATCCTTGTAGGTGATGCCTTTGGTCGAATGGGTGATCGGGCTTTCATGCATGATCGCCAGTTCATCGCCACGACCGGCCTCAACGTGACGGTCCACCGCGTTGTAACAGGTGTTGGTCAACCCGTCCGAGAACCATTCGTAGATCGGAGCATTGTCATCAAACAGGGCTTTAGAAGGTTTCTTATACCAATGAACCTCCTCTGCGGCCTCCATCCAGAATTTCTCCGGGTCCGATTTCCAAGCCTCATAAATATCTTTGTATGCCACTCTCAGTGTCCTCCTCGCTCATATGGCGTGGCCGGCGGTGGTAGTGATTCTCTGCAAGGCAGCTATGCCGCTGTGGAATGTCACTAGGGCCAGTCACGTGGGCCCGATGCTAAAATGGCCCGCTCCGGCAATCTTGTTACCAGAGCGCGGGGGAAATGTTTATATAAAATTCGCAAACAACTCAAGAAATGTAGTTTGCAAACTCTCGAAATTATTATGGATGTTGCAAACAAAACGCCCCCGCAAATATTGCAGAGGCGTTCGGAGCTTATTTGTTGTCGTGAGGGGGGCTTGAAGGCACCCTCGCGCGGGGGAGGTCAGCCGTAATGTGCCACGGGTGTGCCTGCGATGGCGGACATGTTCAGCAGTCCGCGCGACGTGATTGACGGCGTGACGATATGCGCCTTGTTCGCCATGCCCATCAGGATCGGCCCGACTTCCAGTCCGCCGCCTTTGGTCTTGAGGATGTTCCGCACGCCGGAAGAGGCATCGGCAATCGCAAAGACCAGCGCATTGGCCGGACCTTCCAGGCGCGAATGCGGGAAATTGCGTTGGCGCAAACCTGGGGTCAGGGCGCTATCGATATGCATTTCGCCTTCATAGGCAAAGTCGCGTGGTTCGGAGTCGAGGATTTCCAAAGCCTCGCGCATATTCCGTCCGGTCATGCAGTTGAGGTTGCCGAATTCCGAATGCGAGCAGAGCGCGATATTCGGTTCGATCCCGAAGCGACGCACATGGCGCGCGGTGGCGATGACGGTTTCTGCGATCTGGGCCGGTGTCGGCTCCGTATGCACATGGGTGTCTGCGATGAACAGGGGGCCGTCTTCTTGAATCATCAAGGAGAGCGCGCCCACCGGTTGACGTTCTTTGGTGCCCAGAATTTGCGTCACATAGTTCAGGTGCCACAGGTATTGCCCGAAGGTGCCGCAGATCATGCTGTCGGCGTGATCCTGTTGCACCATGATGGCGCCAATGGCCGTGGTGTTGGTGCGCAGGATCGCCTTGGCGAGATCCGGCGTAACGCCCTTGCGTGCCATCAACTCGTAATAGGCCTGCCAATATTGTTTGTAGCGGCTGTCGCTTTCCGGATTCACCACTTCGAAATCAATGCCGGGGCGGATTTTCACACCCGCACGTTCGGCCCGCATGGCGATCACCTCGGGGCGACCGATCAGGATCGGCTTGTCTGTGGTTTCCTCGATCATGCCCTGAGCCGCCCGCAGCACGCGTTCGTCTTCGCCCTCGGAAAAGGCGATGCGGCGTTCGGCATGGCTGGCGGCGGCAAAGACCGGGCGCATGATCAGGGCGGATTTGAAGACCGAGCCGTCGAGCGCCTCTTTATAGGCTTTCATATCCGGCACAGGCTTGGTCGCGACCCCGCTTTCCATCGCGGCTTTCGCAACGGCGGAGGCGACAACGCCCATGAGGCGTGGGTCGAATGGTTTCGGGATCAGATAGTTCGGGCCGAAGTCCAGTCGTTCGTCCTGATAGGCCGCAGCAGCCTCGGCGCTGGTGGTGGCGCGGGCCAGTTCTGCAATCCCTTCGATACAGCCAAGCTGCATCGCGTCGTTAATCTCGGTTGCGCCCACATCCAGCGCACCGCGGAAGATGAAGGGGAAGCAGAGCACGTTGTTGACCTGGTTCGGATAGTCCGAGCGACCCGTGGCGATGATCGCATCGGGGGCCACTTTTTTCACCTCGTCCGGCATGATCTCCGGCGTCGGGTTGGCCAGCGCGAAAATGATCGGCTGCTTGGTCATCTTCTTGATCATTTCGGGCTTGAGCACACCCGGACCGGAAAGACCAAGGAACATATCCGCCCCCTCGATCACATCGTCGAGCGTGCGCAGGTCACTTTTCTGCGCGAAAGCCGCCTTTTGCGGCGTCATTTCTTCTTCGCGGCCTTCATAGACGAGACCGGCGATGTCGCAGAGCCAGACGTTTTCGCGCTTCAGGCCCAGTTTCAAAAGCATGTTGAGGCAGGCAATCCCCGCAGCGCCGCCACCTGTCGAGACAACTTTGATGTCTTCGATTTTCTTGCCTGCTACACGCAGCGCGTTCGTGGCGGCCGCGCCGACGACGATGGCCGTGCCGTGCTGGTCATCGTGGAACACCGGAATGTTCATCTTTTCACGACAGAGTTGTTCAACGATAAAGCAATCCGGTGCCTTGATGTCCTCAAGGTTGATTGCGCCAAAGGTGGGCTCAAGCGCGCAGACGATCTCGGCCAGTTTTTCCGGATCGCTTTCATTCACTTCGATGTCGAAACAATCGATATTGGCGAATTTCTTGAAGAGCACCGCTTTGCCCTCCATCACCGGTTTGGATGCGGCGGCGCCGATGTTGCCCAGCCCCAGAACCGCCGTGCCGTTGGTCACAACCGCAACAAGATTGCCCCGCGAAGTGAAGCGGGTCGCTGTGGCCGGATCCTTCTGGATCTCAAGGCAGGCTTCTGCAACGCCGGGGCTGTAAGCGCGCGCAAGGTCGCGGCCGTTGGCCATGGGTTTCGTGGCGCGGATTTCCAGCTTTCCGGGTTTCGGGAACTCGTGGTAATCGAGTGCGGCCTGCTTCAGGTTGGTGGTACGGCTTTCCGTCGGCATCGGGCTCTATCCTGTCTGTTGCGGTCGTCGGGCGAAGTTCGGAAGGGTAGTTTAGCATTGAACTAAATTGAAGGCCCCACGTCACGCTCCGGTTTGCCAAAGGCTCTACGCTTCCCTAGGGGGCTGACGCAAGAGGGCAATAGAGGCAAAACTACACAGAAAGATGATATTCGGGCAAATCTTCGCCTGTGAATTGACGAAATGCTGTTTTGAGCGGCGATTGTTTTTGTGAGAGGCGCATCGTGCTTGCATCCGGAGAGCGCCCGACGCAATCTTGACCAAACCGTCAAAAACGAGGTGATCATGTCTCTTCTGGATGAAGCCGCCAAGGCGCAGCCGCAGGCCTATGCGCCCTATTCGAACTTTCGTGTCGGTGCCGCGATCCGCACGACGTCGGGGGCCGTGTATACGGGGGTGAATGTCGAGAATGCCGCCTATCCCGAGGGCACCTGTGCCGAAGCGGGTGCTATCGCGGCGATGGTTCTGGGCGGGGAGACCAGGATTGCCGAAGTGGCGGTGATCGGAGACAGTGACGAGCCTGTGCCGCCCTGTGGCGGGTGTCGCCAGAAAATCCGCGAATTTGCGGAGGCGGATGTCAAAGTGTCGATGATGTCGCGCACGGGCAAGGTGCTGATCGTGACCGTGGGGGAACTGCTGCCCGGTGCTTTCACAACGGATCATATGGATTGAGTATGGACGCGCGCCAGATCATCGAAAAATTGCGGGACAAGCGCCCGCTTGAGCCGGCGGAACTGAACGCCTTTGCGCAAGGGCTGGCCTCCGGAGCGGTGACCGATGCGCAGGCCGGAGCCTTCGCGATGGCGGCGCTTTTAAACGGCATGTCGGATCCGGACCGTGTGGCGCTGACCTTGGCGATGCGCGACAGTGGTGATGTCATGCGCTGGGATTTGCCTGCGCCTGCCATAGACAAACACTCGACCGGCGGTGTTGGCGATTGCGTGTCGCTGCTGCTGGCCCCTGCGCTGGCGGCGATGGGGGCTTGTGTGCCGATGGTTTCGGGGCGCGGGCTTGGCCACACAGGCGGGACGCTGGACAAGCTGGAATCCATTCCGGGGCTGAAAACCGAAGTCAGTGACGCGCGGTTCCACGAGATTGTCGAGCGTGTCGGCTGTGCAATCGTCTCCGCCTCCGGCTCTATCGCGCCTGCGGACAAGCGGCTCTATGCGGTCCGCGATGTCACGGGCACGGTCGAGAGCATTGATCTGATTACAGCCTCGATCCTGTCGAAGAAACTGGCGGCGGGGCTTGAGGCGCTGGTGCTGGATGTCAAATGCGGCTCCGGTGCGTTCATGACCACGGTGGAGGATGCGCGCGCTTTGGCGCAATCGCTTGTGACCACGGCAAACGGGGTGGGCTGCAAAACCTCTGCCCTGATCACTGATATGAACCAGCCTTTGTGCCCGTCTTTGGGCAATGCGCTTGAAGTCATGGCGGTGATGGAGGCGCTGACCACAGGTGAGGTGGACAATATCCTTTGCGATGTGACCTGCGCTTTGGGTGGCGAACTTCTGGTGCTGGCGGGGCTGGCCGAGGATGTGGAGCGCGCCACATGGGCGGTGCGTGACACATTGACGGATGGTTCGGCGGCGGAGCGTTTTGGCCAGATGATTTCCGAGTTGGGCGGACCCGCGGATTTCGTTGATCATTGGCGGGATCGTTTGCCATCTGCCCCTGTGGTGCGCGACGTGATGGCAGGGCAATCGGGCTATGTCTGCGGCATGGACGGCCATGCGCTAGGCATGGCGGTGGTGCATCTGGGAGGCGGGCGTCTGAAGGGTGGTGAAAAGATCGATCCGGCTGTCGGGCTTTCCAATTGCTGTATGATCGGGGAATATCTCGATGCGGACAGTCTGGTGGCAACCATTCACGCCAAAACTGCGGAGGATGCCGATCAGGCCGAGGCCGCAATCCGTGCGGCGATCCGGCTGGGCGAGACCGCCCCTGACGAGCCGCCATTGATCTACGAAAAGGTAACGGTATGAGCAGGGCATTTCTGATTGTGATGGATTCCGTGGGGCTTGGCGGTGCGCCGGACGCGGACAGGTTTTTCAACGGCGACCGTCCAGATACGGGGGCCAACACTATTGCCCATATCGCCCAGGCCTGTGCCGAAGGGCGCGCCGAAGACGGGCGCAGCGGTCCTTTGCATGTGCCCAATCTGGATGCACTGGGGCTGGGAGCGGCGATGGCGCAGGCGACCTCTGATCCGGCACCGGGGCTGGAAGCCATGCCAGAAGGGCTCTACGGGGTCGCCGCCGAGATTTCTCGCGGCAAGGATACTCCGTCAGGGCATTGGGAACTGGCCGGTGTGCCTGTGCCGTGGGACTGGCATTATTTCCCCGATGAACACCCCGCCTTCCCGCAGGACCTGATGGACCAGACCGCTGCATTGTGCGGGGCAGGGGGGACCTTGGCGAATTGCCATGCCTCCGGCACGGAGGTCATCAAGACGTTCGGCGCGCAGCATATCGAGACCGGCTGGCCGATTTGCTACACTTCTGCGGACAGCGTGTTCCAGATCGCCGCACATGAAGAGCATTTCGGGCTGGAACGGTTGCTGAAACTCTGCGCAGACCTCGCGCCCACATTGCACGCGATGAAAATCGGTCGTGTGATCGCGCGGCCTTTTGTCGGGTCGCCGGAGGAGGGGTTCACACGCACGGGCAACCGTCATGACTATGCGATTGCGCCGCCAAGCCCGACGATCTGCGACTGGGCGAAAGCAGCGGGACGTGCGACCTACGCGGTGGGCAAGATCGGCGACATTTTCTCCATGCAGGGCTTGGATGAGGTGCGCAAGGGCACGGACAGGGTGCTTTTCGATCATCTGTGCGATGTGATGGAAGAAGCGCCGGACGGGTCTTTCACCTTTGCCAATTTCGTCGAGTTCGACAGCCTCTATGGACACCGCCGCGATGTTTCCGGCTATGCCCGTCATCTTGAATGGTTCGATGCCCAGATGCCGCGCCTGTTCGAGCGGGCACGGGAGGGTGATCTGCTGATTTTCACCGCCGACCATGGCAATGATCCAACATGGACCGGCACAGACCATACCCGCGAGCAGGTGCCTGTTCTGGGCTATGGTCTTGGTCTCAAAGCGATCGGCCCTGTGGCGTTTTCCGATGTGGCGGCGTCTCTGGCCGACCATCTGGGAATTGAAGCCGAAGGTCCGGGAAGGAGTTTTCTGTGAGTATTACTGATCTGCCCAAAATCGAGTTGCATATGCATCTTGAGGGAGCCGCTCCGCCTGCGTTCATTCGCGGTTTGGCGGCTGAGAAAAACGCCGATCTCTCGGGCATTTTCGACGAGAGGGGTGCGTATAAGTATAAGGACTTCTGGGATTTCCTGAGGGTCTATGAGGCGGCAACCTCGGTTCTGAAAACGCCGCAGGATTACTATCGCCTGACCCGCGCGGTTCTCGAAGAAAGCGTGGCCTCCAACGTGATCTATACCGAAAGCTTTCTTGCCCCCGATTTCTGCGGTGGCGGTGATGTGGCGGCGTGGGCGGATTACCTCGCTGCGATCAAGCAAGCCGCCGACGAGATGGAGCGCGAGGCCGGTATCGTGATGCGTGCGATCCCGACCTGTGTGCGCCATTTCGGACCGGATCAGGCGAAGAAAACCGCGCAATGTGCGCAAGAAACCGTGGGCGGTTTCGTCACAGGCTTCGGTATGGGTGGCGACGAGGCTATGGGGAAACAGGGCGATTTCAAATATGCGTTCGATATGGCACGCGAGGCGGGGCTTCGGCTCACCACGCATGCGGGCGAATGGGGCGGGCCGGAGAGTGTGCGCGACGCCATTCGCGATCTGAAAGTCGAGCGCATCGGTCACGGCGTGCGTGCCATTGAGGACCTTGCGCTGGTCGACGAAATTGCCGAGGCGGGCGTTGTTCTGGAGGTCTGCCCCGGCTCCAACGTGGCGCTGGGCGTCTATGCCGAGTGGTCGGACCATCCGATTGCCAAGCTGCGCGAACGCGGTGTGAAAGTCACCGTGTCCACAGACGACCCGCCCTTCTTCCATTCCACCATGCGCTCTGAATTCGACAATCTCGCCGAGACTTTTGGTTGGGAAGAGGCGGATTTCATGGCATTGAACACAACCGCGCTGGACGCGGCATTTTGCGATAACGCGACGCGCGAGGCGGTCGCAAAGAAACTGGAGACACCTGATGCTTGACCACCTGACCGTTGTGACCCACCCGCTTGTCCAGCACAAGCTGACGATCATGCGCGACAAAGAGACCTCGACCGCAGGCTTCCGGCAGCTTCTGCGCGAAATCTCCCTGCTGCTGGCCTATGAGGTCACGCGCGAGCTGGATATGACCGAAAAGACCATCGAAACTCCGATGCAAGCCATGCAGGCCCCGACCTTGGACGGGAAGAAGCTGGCGCTGATCTCCATTCTGCGTGCGGGCAACGGGTTTCTGGACGGTATTCTCGAATTGGTGCCTTCGGCGCGTGTGGGGTTTGTCGGGTTGTATCGCGACGAGGAAACGCTTCAGCCGGTGGAATATTATTTCAAAGTGCCTGAAGATCTCGGAGATCGCCTTGTGATCGCAGTTGACCCGATGCTGGCCACGGGCAATTCCTCGGTTGCGGCCATCGACAAGCTGAAAGAAGCCGGAGCGACCAATATCCGCTTCCTTTGTCTGCTGGCTGCGCCCGAAGGGATCAAGCGTATGAAAGAGGCGCATCCGGATGTTCCGATCGTCACCGCATCCGTGGATGAGAGTCTGAATGCGCAAGGCTACATCATTCCGGGTCTCGGGGATGCGGGGGATCGCATGTTTGGCACAAAATAAGCGATTTGCCTCTTAACAGCGAATCAGTTCTGCGTTAGGCTGAACACTACATCTTGTGTGGGGCCACATAATGCAGGGTTTGAAAACGATTTCCGTCGCAGCCGTAATAGCGACATTGGGCGTGTCTACTGTCGGTTTGTCCGATGCAGCGGCGCGCACGCTTTATAATGCAGATCATCCGGCGGAGTTTCCGCCGGTGTCCTTTAACGGGACGCAATATGTTGACAGCCGTGGCTGCGTTTTTGTGCGCACGGGCACAGATGCTGCTGTGCAGTGGGTGCCGCGGGTGACGCGGGATCGCAAGGTGCTTTGCGGTTTCAAACCGACCTTTGCCAATATCGACGATGCCCTGCCGGTGATCCCTGATCCGAAGCCGAGCGCTCCGGCTCAGGCCACGACCATTGCAGCGTCGACAAAGCCTGTTGCGGCACCCGATGCGCAGAAAAGAGCCACGGTTCAGGTTGCGGCTGTGACGCCTTCGGTTGCGGCCGCACCGAAACCTGCGCCGACATCTGTGGCGTCCAAACCCGCGCCCGCGCCGAAACAACCCGATTTGCCGCCTTTGGAGCAGCTTGCTGGCAAGACTGTCGGGGAGCAGGGCTGTGTGGCCTCGGTCTCCGATGGCCAGTTGCGCTGCGCGACAGAGACGGTGGAATATATCCTGAAACGTCTGCCTGCGGGTGTGACCGTGCGGACCGCTGATGGCGGGCGCATGACCACGACGGAGCCGACGCTCGTGCGGGTTCCGGTCAAACGCGCCGCGCCTGTGCCGGCACCGGAGGCTTTGCCGCCAGTCGTGATGCCAGAAACGGTGCGGGTGGCCTCGGTCACACAAGCAAATGCTATGGCGCAATGCGCAGGGCTTTCGGGCAATGCGATGCAATATATGAACACGAACGGGCGCTATGCTGTGCGGTGTGGACCGCAGGCGGTGCATCCGTCCGAGTATGTGAAACGTCAGACGCAGGGGCGCTTGTCCAGCCGGAGCACGCATCGGATAGCTGTTGCACGGGGGGCGGGCATGGATGCTACCGCTTTGCCGCGTCCGGTGGGGATTGGTTTGCCTGAGGGATACAGTCGCGCATGGGATGACGGACGGCTCAACCCGTATCGTGGCCCTGTGAGTGCGCACGGCGATCTCCAGATGGCGCAGGTCTGGACCCAGACCACGCCCGCTTACGGCATCTACGCGCCGCGCAAACGGTCGTTCTGGGAATGGCTGTTCGGCACCTCCGTCAAGTCGCGCACCACGGTGACGGCACATGCGGCTCATGATGCGAACCCCGTCCAGATTTCGACCAAATCCGAGGCACCGCTGCGCACGCCGCTTGCGGGTCAAGTGCGGCCTCAAACGGTGCAGAGTCCCTCTGTGCCAACACAAACGGCGCAGGTTTTGCGCTATGTTCAGGTGGGCACCTTTGGCGTGCCTGAAAATGCCGAGCGCTCGATTTCGCGGCTTTCGGCTATGGGGTATCCCGTTTCGTCGCAAATTCTGCACCGTGGCGGGAAACCTTTGAAGATTGTTCTGGCCGGTCCATTTGCCCGGCCCGAGCAAACGCTGTCCGCTTTGTCTGCTGTCAAAGGCGCAGGCTACGGGGACGCATTCGCACGCAAATAGCGTTGAGTTAACGAGGCAGACCAATAAAAAAGAAACCCCCGCATATGGCGGGGGTATTCTTGTTTATGGGGGCCGGTTTTATCCGCCACACACGCCCTGAAGCGCGACCCAATCTCCATCTGACAGAACGGGGCGAGTGGTCTCGATCTGGACCCCGTCCGCCTCGATCAGCGGCAGGACCGATGCGCCGGTGATGTCGCGTGCATAGGCGTAGGGGGCGCTATGGACCTGTGCCTTGGCAAAGGCGGCGATGAGAGGGGCCTCGGGCACGGGGGGCTGCACCATTGTCAAAAGGCTCTCGGCATGGGCGTCAAGCATCTCGGGCGGGATGTGGCCTGTGGTCAGTAACCTGATCGAACTGGTCAATCCTGCCTCCCGCAACAACCGCTCAAGCGGGTCCCGCTCCTCTGCCCGCACAAGCTCTGCGAGCACATAGCCTGCGGCCACATCGGGATCTTCGTAATCTTCCACCACAGCGCGATTCAGAAGGATGATTTGGCCGGGGAGATGTTGGGAGACCGCAACGCCGCTGGTGAGGACAACGATCTGTCCGTCGCCATCGGGGATGAGGCGGCTCTTCAATTTGTTCAACGCCCGTGCGCCATGCACCGTGTCACAGGGAGCGCCCGACAGCCGTTTGATCCGGTCCAGAAGCTCCTGTCCGATCTCGGCGCGTGTGGCGGGGGGGACGATGGAGACCGCTTGCCGGATCAGCGCACCAGGCAGCCAGAATACACCCAGTGCCAATACTGCCGCTGCACCCAAACCGAAAATCAGCCCGCGCAACCGTCCGGGATGCGGGCGGGCGCGGTCAATAGCACGCCGGATGCGGGTGATGGCGTCAATCATCAACGTGTCGTCGATCTCCAGCTCCTCGCTGCTGTCGGAGGCAGGTCGGTAGCGGGCGGGGACTTCCCCTTCGTCGGTGATACGTTCAATGGCGGGCAGGGACCAATGCGTCAGCGCACGCCCGTCCGTGCGGGATTCGCTGATCGTCAGTGTGGCCTCGCCCAGAGAGATGATCACGGAACGACGCTGGCTTTCCCCTTCGGGAAGCCAGAGACCGGTGGCTTCGAGCCGTTCGAATTCCGTGAGCGCGATCATGCGCAGCCTGCTCTTTTCTTTGTTGTTCGGGGCAATCTATCGCGGAACGTGCCGCGCGACAATCGCTCTGGGAAGAGAAGACAAAAGGCTTTACGATTTCTCCATGATCATTTCGTCCGGACGCCGCTATATCTTTGTTCATATCCCCAAAACGGGGGGCACAGCGCTAACGCAGGCGCTGGAATCCCGTGCGATGGCGGATGACATTCTTATTGGTGACACGCCTAAAGCGATCCGGCGGCGCGCACGGGTCAAAAAGCTCACGGCGGCGGGGCGGTTGTGGAAACACGCACGCCTGTGTGACATCGAAGGGCTGGTTGCGCGGGAGGCCTTCGCGGATCATTTCATCTTTACCTTGGTGCGCAACCCTTGGGACCGGTTTGTGTCCTATTACCATTGGCTCAGAGAACAGAGCTTTGATCATCCGGCGGTTCGCTTGGCCAAAGCTTCGGACTTCTCGGCCTTTCTGAATAATCCACAGACGGTGAAAAGCCTGTCGATTCCGTCCAGCGCTTATATGCGGGATGGTGCAGGCGTGGAGCGCGCAGACCTCTATGTGCGTCTTGAAGCTATGGATGAAGACCTCGCGCCGCTTTGGGAGCATCTGGGGTTCAACCTGTCACCGATTGCACCTCTCAATGCATCGCGGCGGGCGCGTGATTTTCGCGGATATTACTCTGATGCAGATGCGGAGTTGGTGGCTCGACTCGCGGCAGAGGACATTGCGCGGTTTGACTATCGTTTCGCGTGATTCGATTGCTCGGGGGGAGCGTATAGGGCGAATCAGGGCCTGATTGGCCGGTTTCGGGCGAATTTCAGGGTGTGAAGGGCGTTGAAACGGTGGTTCAAGGCCGCATAAAGGGTGGCTTTGTCACCTTTCTGGGGACAATTTGGTCAAATTTTAACGATTTGCTATCATTTGCGGACAGTGCCTCATTTGAGACCCAATCGCGTCGAACTGTGACCGCATCCTTTATCTTTTTATTAGCTTGTATTGAACGAAGACCTCGGACTGCTCTCCGAATTTGTGCCTATCAGAATAGGAATGCTGCGATGATTAAGTTACGCGAAATGTTTCGCAAAGAGCCGGCCTGTGACGCCAATGAGCGCACGGGCGCCTGGGACGGGGCGCTCTCTGACGGCCATACGTTGCTCACCTCCGGCCTTATTGCAGGCACAAAGGTTGCGACCGAAATCGGTTGGCGCGATGTGGAGGCAGTGCAGGCCGGAGACATGGTTCTGACCTTTGATGACGGCTTGCAAATCGTGCGCAAAGTGTCTCGACGCTGGACCTATCAAGAGCCGCATTTGACGCCTGAAGAATTCTGGCCGCTTGATGTGCCGGAGGGGGCTTTGGGGAACCGCACGGGGCTTATTTTGCTGCCGGATCAACCGGTGATAATGGAGAGCGATTCCAGCGAGGCGACATTTGGAGACCCTTTCACCCTGATCCCAGCGCGGGCGCTTGAGGGCTACAAGGGGATTGATCGTCTCTGTGCCGATATTCCTGTCGAGGTCGTGACCCTGCATTTCGATACGGAGCAGGTTGTGTTCGGCAATATCGGCGCATTGTTTTATTGTCCTGCCAAGGGAGGCGCGTCTGACGCTTTCGCTGCACCACGGTATGAGGCGTTACCGCTGACCCTGTCCCGTATGTTCGTGGCAGCGTTGGCTCAGCAGGGCAGGGAAGATGCTGTGACGATGCCTGTGCCGGTTATGTCATCGCAAACGCAGCCAGCTGTTATCTGAAATTCTTTTAGGCTTTCGGGATGAGGCCGGGAGGGGCCCGCGCATGGGGAGTGCGCGGGTCTTTTCATGTTTGGAGGGGTATCTGGATGTCGTCAAAATCTCCTCAGAACGTATGAAAAAGCCCTCCCGAGTTGGAGGGCTTGATCAGTCGTTCTTGTGGCGTGGATCAGGCGGCCTTGCTGTCCTTGCCTGTGCCGAAACGCCCGTAGAAGGTCTCGCCACTCTTTGCCAGATCACGCAACAGGTCCGGTGTCTTGAAACGCGGCCCGTGGGTGGCGGTGAGATTGTCGCAAATCTCCACAGCTTTCGCGGCACCGATGATGTCGAGCCATGCAAACGGTCCGCCAGACCAAGGCGCAAAGCCCCAGCCGAGGATCGCGCCCACGTCACCTTCGCGGATGTCGGTCAACACGCCATCCTCAAGCGCACGCACGGCTTCCAGAACCTGTGCCATCATCAAACGATGCTGCACTTCGTCGAGATCGGGCTGGGCGTCGGCGGCAGGGAATTCATCCGTGAAGCCCTTCCATAGAAGCCCGCGTTTGCCCTTCTCGTCGTAGTCGTAGAAACCGGCGCCCGCTTTTTTGCCCAGACGCCCTTGATCGAACATCCAGAAAACCACCTCGTCCACGGCCTCGTCGGGATAGTCGTCGCCCATTGCGGCTTTGGTTGCCTTGGCGATTTTCACACCGAGATCAATGGAGGTCTCGTCGATCAGCTGAAGCGGCCCGAGCGGGAAGCCCAGAAGTTTTGCGGCATTCTCGATGAGCGGCAGGTCAACGCCTTCGGCGGCCATGCGCACCCCTTCGTTGATGTAGGGGATAATGCAGCGGTTAGCGTAGAAGAACCGCGCGTCATTGACGACGATCGGGGTCTTGCGGATCTGGCGCACGAAATCAAGCGCCTTGGCCACGGCGACATCACCAGTCTGCTTGCCCTTGATGATCTCGACCAGAAGCATCTTGTCCACCGGACTAAAGAAGTGGATGCCGATGAACTGATCGGGGCGCACGGAAGCCTTGGCTAGCTCCGAGATCGGCAGGGTCGAGGTGTTGGATGCAAAGATGCAGTCCTCGCCCACGATGGCTTCGACCTTTTTGGTCATCTCCGCCTTCACGCCGATGTCCTCAAAGACGGCCTCGATGATCAGGTCACAGCCCTTGAGCGCGTCAAGATCGGTGGTCGCAAGGATACGGCCCAAGACCTCTTCTTTCTTCTCCGGCGTCACCTTTTTGCGGGAGATGCCTTTGTCGAGGATGGTTTCGGAATAGGATTTCCCCTTGTCCGCTGCCTCTTGTTTCTGGTCGATCAGCACGACCTCTATGCCCGCATTGGCGGAGACATAGGCAATGCCTGCGCCCATCATGCCCGCGCCCAGAACGCCAACCTTTTTGACCTTTTGGTCATCAACGGCAGGACGGTTCGCGCCTTTTTCCAAGGCTTCCTTGTTGATGAACAGGGAGCGGATCATGTTTGAGGAAGACGGGTTCATCAGCACATTTGTGAACCAGCGCGCTTCGATCTTGATCGCTGTATCAAATGGCACCATCGCGCCTTCATAGACCGCAGACAACAGGGCCTTGGCCGCCGGATAGACGCCTTGGGTGTTGCCGTGGACCATGGCGGAGGCGCCGACAAAGGTCATGAAACCCGCCGGATGATAGGGCGCGCCGCCGGGCATTTTCCAACCCTTCGCATCCCACGGTTTGACAATATCCGCATCCTTGGCGTTCAAAACCCAGTCTTTGGCCTTGGCCAGAAGCTCGGAGGGCTCCACAACTTCGTGGACGATCCCCGAAGATTTGGCCTTTTTCGGATCCATCAGTTTGCCTTCAAGCAGGATCGGTGCAGCCGCCATAGCGCCCAACAGGCGCGAGACGCGGGTGGTGCCGCCCATGCCGGGGAAGATGCCGACCTTGATTTCCGGCAGGCCGATCTTGGCCTTGGGATTGTCGGCCACAAAGATGCGGTGACAGGCCAGCGGGATTTCAAGCCCGATGCCAAGCCCCGTGCCCGGCATGGCGCAGGCCACAGGCTTGCCGCCCTTGTTGGTCTTCGGGTCCATCCCCGCGCGTTCGAGTTTGCGCAGGATCGCATGCATGGACATAAGTCCTTCAAACAACCCCTTGGCAGGCTCGTCTCCGGCCTCTTCTTTCATCCGTGCGATGATGTTGAGGTCCATCCCGCCGGCAAAGGTGTCCTTGCCGGAGGTGACGATGATGCCCTTGACGGCGTCGTCGCCAAGCGCCTTGTCGATACAAGCGTCAAATTCCTTGATCCCCTCCATCGACAGCACGTTCATGCTTTTGTTCGGAAGATCCCAAGTGATCGTTGCCACGCCATCGGCGTCTACGGAATAGTGAAAATCGGTCATGGTTCTCGTCTCCCTTACACGCGTTCGATGATGGTGGCGGCACCCATGCCAGATGCGATGCACAGCGTGGCAAGACCCACGCCTTTGCCGGTGCGCTCCAGCTCGTCAAGCACGGTCCCGATGATCATCGCCCCCGTCGCGCCCAGCGGGTGGCCCATTGCAATGGCCCCGCCGTTGACGTTCACTTTGCTCTCGTCCACGTCAAAGGCCTGCATGAAGCGCATCACCACAGCGGCGAAGGCTTCGTTTACTTCGAACAGGTCGATGTCATTGATGGTCATGCCGTTGTCGGCGAGGATTTTCTGCGTGACCGGAACCGGACCGGTGAGCATGATCGTCGGATCGGTGCCGATTTTCGCGGTGGCGCGAATACGGGCGCGGGGCTTGAGGCCCCATTTCTCCCCGAATTCCTTGTTGCCGATCAGCACAGCCGCAGCCCCGTCCACGATGCCGGAGGAGTTGCCCGCGTGGTGGATGTGGTTGATCTTCTCAAGATGCGGATATTTCATCAACGCAACCTTGTCGAAGCCCGGCATGGTCTCGCCCATATCCTTGAACGACGCCTTGAGATTGCCGAGAGCTTCAACCGTGGTGCCCGGACGCATGTATTCGTCGCGGTCCAGAATGGTCAGGCCGTTCTGATCCGTGATCGGCACGATGGATTTGGCAAAGCGGTTGTCCTTCCACGCGGCTTCGGCGCGGTTTTGAGACCGGACGGCCAGCGCATCGGCTTCTTCGCGGGTGAACCCGTATTGGGTGGCGATGATGTCCGCGGAAATGCCCTGCGGCACGAAATAGGTTTTCATGGCCAGACTCGGGTCCACGGCAATCGCCGCGCCGTCAGAGCCCATCGGCACGCGGCCCATCATTTCGACGCCACCGGCAATATAGCCCATGCCCGCGCCACCTTTGATCTGGTTGGCGGCAATGTTTACGGCTTCCATGCCGGATGCGCAAAAGCGGTTGATGGCGAGACCCGGGATCGACTCGTCAAGATCGGAGGCCAGAACGGCGGTCCGCGCAAGACAACCGCCCTGTTCGCCCACCTGTGTGACATTGCCCCAGATCACGTCTTCGACCGCATGGCCGTCAAAGCCGTTGCGCTCTTTGACCGCGTTCAGAATTTTCGCAGAGAGCGCGACCGAGGTTACCTCATGCAGGCTCCCGTCCTTGCGCCCTTTGCCGCGCGGACTGCGCACGGCGTCATAAATATAGGCTTCAGTCATTCAATCCTCCTCAAGACCCGCTTTGGGCCCGTCCATAGTGCTAACTGTGTCCCGCCTGCAAAAGCGTCAAGTGAGACAGTTTGAACCGCTGCCTGTCTGTCCCGTGTCCGGCTTAGCGTTTCCGCTGTGCCAGTTCCGAATTGAACAGCCGCAAACGGTGCGTCAGTTTTTCTTCGTCCGTGACGGAGTTGAAATTCTCGAACAGGAAAGACAGTGCCTCTCCCTCGTCCAAGCCCGCCTCCCTCGCGAAACTTCTAAGTCGACGATACCCGTCTTCCGTCATGGAAACAGGAAAACGCCGCGTCATTCTGAACCGTTTGGGCATGGTTACGCTCCGTCATTTTGCCGCATGGGCGCATAAAAAAGGCCCCCGCCAAGGGCAGGGGCCTCATGTCTCGGGTCGGGTCTAACTTAGAACGCCTCGGCGGGCAAAGTCATCACCGGATCGGCACCGGATTCGATGCGTTTCAAAAGCGTGCCGGTCATCGGCAGCTGGCGGGCCATGTAATACCGCGCGGTGGTGAGCTTGTTCTGGTGGAACTCGCGATCATCCGTGCCGTTCTCCAGTGCGGCCAGCGACACTTTCGCCATCCGCGCCCACATCAGGCCAAGGCAGACATAGCCGAACAGATGCATAAAGTCATAAGAACCGGCCAGCGCCGCATTCGGGTTTTTCATGCCGTTTTGCATAAAGAACATGCCCGCGCTCTGGAGGTCTTTCGAGGCCGTTTTGAGCGGGTCCACGAAGTCTGCCATATCGTCGTTGCTGTTTTCCTTGCAGAAACCTTTGACCATATCGAAGAAGGCCATGACGTATTTGCCGCCGTCGAGCGCCAGTTTGCGGCCTACAAGGTCCAGCGCCTGCACGCCGTTCGCGCCTTCGTAGATCATGGCGATCCGTGCATCACGGGTGAACTGGGACATGCCCCATTCTTCAATATAACCGTGGCCGCCGTAGACCTGTTGCGCGTTGACCGTGGCTTCATAGCCCTTGTCGGTGAGGAAGCCCTTGAGGACTGGAGTCATGAGGGAGATCAGGCCGTCGGCTTCCTTGTCGCCGGAGCGGTGCGCTTGATCGATCAGGTTGGCGCCCCAGAGCATGAAGGCACGCGCGCCTTCGATAAAGCTCTTCTGGTCCATGAGGGTGCGGCGGATGTCCGGATGCACGATCAACGGATCGGCGGGCCCGTCGGGGTTGGCCGGTCCGGTCACCGCGCGCCCTTGCAGCCGGTCTTTCGCATAGATCACGGCGTTCTGATAGGCGGCTTCGGCCTGTGCCAGCCCTTGCATGCCGACGCCCAGACGGGCCTCGTTCATCATGGTGAACATGGCTCGCATACCTTTGTGCATCTCGCCCAAGAGGTATCCGTTGGCTTCGTCATAGTTCATCACGCAAGTGGAGTTGCCGTGGATGCCCATTTTCTCTTCAATGGAGCCGACCGAGACGCCATTGCTGGACCCGACGCTGCCGTCTGCGTTCACATTGAATTTCGGCACAATGAAAAGCGAAACACCTTTGATGCCTTCCGGCCCGCCGGGGATTTTCGCCAGAACCAGATGGATCACGTTTTCGGACATGTCATGGTCACCGGCAGAAATGAAGATCTTCTGCCCCGTGATCTTGTATGACCCGTCGTCTTGCGGCTCGGCCTTGGTGCGCATGAGGCCCAGATCGGTGCCGCAATGCGGTTCCGTCAGGTTCATCGTGCCGGTCCATTCGCAGGAGGTCATTTTCGGCAGATAGGTGGCTTTTTGCTCTTCTGTGCCATGCACGAGGATCGCCGATGCGGCCCCGTGGGTGAGACCCTGATACATGGTGAAGGCCTGGTTGGCAGCGGAGAACAGCTCGCCCACGGCGGTGCTCATCAGATAGGGGAGGCCCTGACCGCCATATTCTTCGGGCAGATCAAGCCCCGGCCAGCCGCCTTCTTTCACCTGTTCGAATGCTTCTTTGAAACCGGTCGGCGTGGTGATGACGCCGTTCTCAAAGGTGCAGCCTTCCTGATCGCCTACGGTGTTTAGTGGCGCAATCACATCAGAGGCCAGTTGTCCGGCAGCGTCGAGAATGGCTTCGGTAAATTCCGGCTCAAGGTCCGAATATCCCTGAATATCGGAGCCGGAAATGTTCAGCACCTCGTGCAGAACATATTGAATGTCTTTCGTCGGAGCGGTGTAGCTCGGCATGGCGTGTCTCCCTTTCGTTCAGCGCGCGGGGAGACCTTTCGTCACCCGTCGCGTTTCAATCCCTCGATTTGCCTTTCGACAAATCCGATTTCATCCTCCAGTTCGGTCATGAGATCTGTCAGCGCCTGTTTTTGCGCCTCCATCTCCGCGAGCTTCACATGATACGCTTTTAACGTGTTGCGCATCTGTGCCTCTCCGCCGTCTTCCTCCGAATAGAGATTCAGCAACTGCCGTATCTCTTCCAGAGAGAAGCCAAATTTCTTGCCGCGCAGGATCAGGATCAAACGTGCCCTGTCCCGTTTGGTGAACAGCCGCCTCTGACCCTCGCGGATCGGGAACAGCAGTTCCTTGGCTTCGTAAAAGCGCAATGTGCGGGGCGTTACATTGAACGCATCACACATCTCGCGGATTGTCATAACCTCTTTCGTCACGTCGGCGTGCTCCGGTCTCGTCGCTTGGGGTAATCCGGTTGCCCGGAAGTGATGCCCCTTTTTGCGGCGCGAAGCTTTGCCTTCGCCCCACTCTAATCTCATCTGGGAGGCCTCTTTAATCGAAACGTGGCGTCACTTCGTCATGACGTTTGTGGCGACTGGGGCCTTCTGGACGGGTTCTAAAATATTCTGCGGCGCAGGGCTTTGCAAACGGTTTGGCAAAAATCCCTAAAATTGCATTCATTTCTTTTGTATGCCGCATTTAAAGCGCTTTGGCTATTTCGGCAAAATGCGCATTTATTGGGGTAAAATTTGCGGGTAGCTGAGTCGCAAATTGGCTTTGTTGTCGGGCGTCTGACCCGCGGAACGTAACGTCGCAAACCTGCGTCGTTCAGGATTTGATGTTTTTGGCCGTCTCCGCGCGTAACTCCTTGAGCTCCGCAATCGCCTGTTCCAACTCGCGTTTTTGCTTTTCGAGAGCCGTGAGTTGACGGTCTGCCAGTGCGAGAAAGGCTTGCGATTGAGCCGCTGTGCCTTCTTTCTCGTAGATCAAAAGCCACTGGCGGATTTCTTCGAGAGAAAACCCGTATTTACGCCCGCGCAGGATGAGCTTCATCCGTGCCACTTCGCGGGGCGTATAAAAGCGGGACCGGCCTTCCTTCTCGGGGGCCAGAAGTTCGATATATTCGTAATACCGCAGGGTGCGTGGAGTCACATCGAACTCCGAACACATTTCTTTGAACGTGAGACGCTGGTCTGACATGGTTTCTCCCTCCCTCACGTCGCATCTAAACCGCTCGGTTCAGTTTCGCAACCTAAATCCGTTCTTCCCTCTGACCATAGCCACGGCTGCAAGCGGTGTTCAAGGTGATGTTGCGTCGCGGGCATCGTTGCTGTTGCGCGGCATTTCGTGGCGTCATTGCTGTGTCTGTCTGCCCCCTCGTGCATAATTTGCTCTTGCAGGATCGGTGCCAAGTCACATTATATCAGAGCCTTGATGCAATGCACCCGAGACGCCAGACAGGAAAGCCCGATTTATGCAAGCGGATCGCACGAAAATCGCCAGACAGTTTATCGAAGGCCTGCCACATTGTAATGCGCTCGGCATGTCTCTGAGCTCTATCGGAGAGGGCGAGGCGGAGATTCTCATGCCCTATGCGGAAAAGCTGATCGGTGATCCGGAGACCGGTGTCATTCATGGCGGTGCCGTGTCGGCGCTGATGGATACCTGCGCGGGGGCGGCGGTGATGAGCCATCCCGAAGCGGGCCTTGCTACGGCCACGCTGGATCTCCGGATTGATTACATGCGTGCGGCCAAGCCCGGAGCGACGGTCACCGCCCATGCGATTTGTTACCATATGACGCGGTCCGTTGCATTTGTGCGGGTCTCTGCCACAGACGGAACCTCCGATGTGCCCGTGGCGGCGGCGACCGGAGCCTTTACTGTGGAAAGGGGCAAATCATGAGCCGACCCAAACCCGAACCCGTTCAGGTGGTCAAGGAACGCCGCGACGCAGCGTTGGCTGCTTTGGTGGCGCGCGTGCCTTATGTGGCGTTCATGGGGTTTCAGTTTGAACGGCGCGGCGACGAGTTGACCGCGCTGATGCCCTACCGTCCCGACCTGATCGGCAATCCGTCGCTGCCCGCGTTGCATGGCGGGGCGTTGGCCGCCTTTTTGGAAGTCACGGCGCTGATCTCTCTGAGCTGGTCGATGGTCTGGCCGAAGATCGAGGCTGGAAACACGGTTGATGTGCTGCCGGCATTTCCGAAAACCATTGATCTGACCGTGGACTATCTGCGCTCTGGCCTGCCACGGGACGCCTATGCACGGGCCGAGATCACCCGCGCCGGACGTCGCTATGCCTCTGTGCAGGTCGAAGCATGGCAGGACAACCGTGCCCGCCCGACCGTGCAGGCTATCGGGCATTTCCTGATGCCGGAAAGACCCGTCACAGATGGCTGAACAGATCGCGCTGACCCATCGACGGGTTCTTAAGATCGCGGTGCCGATTGTTTTGTCCAATGCCACTGTGCCCATTCTCGGGGCGGTCGATACCGGTGTTGTCGGACAGTTGGGAGAAGCCGCGCCCATCGGCGCTGTCGGGATCGGCGCAGTCATACTGGCCTCTCTCTACTGGGTTTTCGGCTTCTTGCGGATGGGCACCACGGGGCTTGTTTCTCAGGCGCGTGGCGCTGGAAACACGGGAGAGGTGGCGGCGCTTTTGACCCGTGCGCTGATGATCGGCGTGTTGGGCGGAGGACTGTTAATCCTGTTTCAAATTCCGATCCTGTGGGCGGCATTTCAAGTGTCGCCGGCCTCGCCCGAGGTCGAAAGCCTTGCGCGCAGCTATATCGGCATCCGCATCTGGTCCGCACCGTTCAACATCGCACTCTTTGGTTTGACCGGCTGGCTCATTGCCCAAGAGCGGACCAAGGCGGTTCTGTTGCTGCAACTCTGGATGAACGGGTTGAATATCCTTTTGGATTTCTGGTTCGTGCACGGGCTTGGCTGGGGCGTTGAAGGTGTCGCGATTGCGACGGTTCTGGCCGAAGTGACGGGGGCGGGTTTCGGGCTGTGGCTTTGCCGCGATGCGTTTAACACGCCGCTCTGGCGCGACTGGGTGCAAGTGTTCGATGCGGCCCGTCTGCTTCATATGCTCAAGGTCAACACGGACATCCTGATCCGTTCGGTCCTGCTTCTGGCGATCATGGTGAGCTTTACCTTTTTCGGGGCAGGCTTTGGCGATTTGACGCTGGCCGCAAACCAGATCCTGATGCAGTTCATTGAGATCACCGCCTATGCGCTCGACGGGTTTGCCTTTGCCGCCGAGGCTATTGTGGGCCTTGCGATGGGGGCGGGGTCCCGAACGTCGCTGCGCCGTGGTGCGATGCTTGCGTCCTTTTGGGGGCTGATCGTGTCGGGATTGTTGGCGCTGGGGTTCGCGGTCTTTGGCAGCGCGATCATTGATGCCATGACCACGGCGCCGGATGTGCGCACCGAAGCGCGGCGGTTCCTGCCGTGGATGGTCGCCGCCCCGCTGTTGGGGCTTGCGGCATGGATGCTCGACGGTGTTTTTATCGGAGCGACGCGCACCCGCGACATGCGCAATATGATGGTGCTGTCCCTTGTGGTCTATCTGGTGACCGTGACGCTTTTGATCCCGCTCTGGGGCAATCACGGGCTCTGGGCCGCGCTGATTATCAGCTACATCGCGCGCGGTGTGACTTTGATGTGGAAATATCCGGGTCTGGAACGTGACGCGGCGGGATGATCCCGCCGCTGTTCTCGTCATTTCACGCGTTGTCCCAAAGGTTTGATGCGCAGGATGTGCGGCTCAAAGCCAGTCGCCGCGCAGGGTTCCTACGGCTTCGGAGACCGTCTCGAATCCGTCTTTCGCCAACAGGTCGTCCAGACCACGGGCAATGCGCGGGGCAAGGGAAAGCCCCTGATAGACCATCGCGGAATAGAGTTGCACGAGCGAGGCTCCGGCGCGGATTTTCGTGTAGGCATCCAGCGGCGAGGCAATGCCGCCAACGCCGATCAAGGGCACGTCCTCGCCCAGTTCGCGCGACAGGATGGCCAGCACGCGCGTGGACTTTTCGAACAAAGGACGGCCCGAAAGGCCGCCAGCCTCGGATTTTTCAGCAGATTTCAAACCATCCCGCGACAAGGTGGTGTTGGTGGCGACCACCCCGTCGATGCCGGATTTTCGGGCCACCTCGGCAATCTCCGAGAGTTCCGTGGTGTCCAGATCAGGTGCGATTTTCAGGAGAACCGGCACAGCCTGTTTCAACCCCTTACGCGCGTCCAGCACACCGGCAAGCAGGGCTTCGAGGGCTTCGGGGCCTTGCAGGTCGCGGAGCTTTTCCGTGTTGGGGCTGGAGACGTTGACCGTCGCGAAATCAATGAAATTGCCGCAATGGGCCAGAACTTTGGCAAAGTCGGCGGCGCGATCTTCGCTGTCTTTGTTGGCGCCAAGGTTGAGGCCGACCGGAATTTCCACCTTGCGGTTTGAATGGCGGCAGCGCGCCAGCCGGTTGGCGATGACCTCCATCCCGTCGTTGTTAAAGCCGAACCGGTTGATTACGGCCTGATCTTCGGTGAGCCGGAACAGGCGCGGTTTCGGGTTGCCCGGCTGCGGACGTGGTGTGGCGGCCCCCAGTTCGAGAAATCCGAAACCCGCGCGCGACAGTTGCGGAATGGCTTCGGCGTTTTTGTCATAGCCTGCGGCCAGCCCCACGGGATTTGGCAATTCCATCCCCGCAAAAGTGGTTTTCAGGCGTGCCGAAGTGACAGGACCGGGCAGCGGGGCCAGACCTGCACGCAAGGCGGCAATCGACAGCTTGTGGGATTTCTCCGGATCAAAGCTGCGCAGGACCATCATGCCGAACTGTTCAAAAAGGGACATGTGTGGCTCCTCAGGAAAGGTCGGGAAAGATGTGGCCGTCCGGGCCAAGGGGCAGGGGCTTGGCCCAGAGAATGTCCGCCATGCTCAAAGCGCGATAGAGATGCGGAAACAAAGCGCCGCCGCGTGCAGGTTCCCATTTGAGATGGGGGGCAAGCGTGTCGCTCTCCAACGCCAGAAGATGCAGGTTGTCTTCATCCGCAAACCATTTGGCGGCGGTGTCCCTGACCTGTGTGGCGGTGGAGAAATGGATATAGCCATCGGCGAGATCCACAGGCGCGCCTCGGGTCTCTCCGGCTGTTTGCAGGGCCGCCCATTCGGGGGCGCGGAAAATTTTGTAAATCAGCATGTGTTCCAGATGCCAGTGCGCGTGCGCGCGGTCAATGAGACTCTGTGTCCATTCTCGCGTAACATGACAGGTGTTGCCTGCGATTGAGGCGCTCTAAATTCGTCACATGGCGAATGTAAATGAAATGTCGCGTAGGCTTTGACTCTTTGATCAACTTTGGTCAGGCTGGAATTTATCAAGATTAACAGGGGGCAAGATATGCTCAGAACAGTTCTCTCTTCCACCGCATTTCTGGCGCTTATGGCCGGTGCGGCACATGCCGATTACACGCTGCACGTCATTCATATCAATGATTTGCACAGCCGGATTGAGCCGATCACGAAATACGACAACACATGTTCTGCCGAAGACAACGAGGCGGGCGAATGTTTTGGTGGTGTGGCGCGTGTGGCGACCATGATCAACCAACTGCGCGAAGAGCTCGCCGGTGAAAATTTCATTGTTCTGGATGCGGGCGACCAGTATCAGGGCTCCTTGATGTACACGACCTACAAGGGTGACGTGGAAATCGAGATGATGAACAAGATCGGTTTCGACGCGATGGCTGTCGGCAACCACGAGTTCGACGATGGCGACGAAGGCCTGTTGAAACTGCTCGATGGCGCGGATTTCCCTGTCATCTCCGGCAATCTTGACGTGTCGCAGTCCAATCTGCTTGCCGGCAAGCTCAACGATCACCTCGTGCTCGAAGTGGGTGGCGAGAAAATCGGCATCATTTCCGCGCTGGCGACCGATACCGTCGAAACCGCCAGCCCCTCTGCGGCGGTGATCTTCTCCGATGAGATTGAAAACCTTCAGCAGGATGTAGACACTCTGACCGAGGAAGGCGTGACCAAGATCATCGCGCTCAACCACGTTGGTGTGACCAAAGATCTCGAAATTGCCGAGAAGGTTTCCGGTCTGGATGCGGTGGTCGGTGGTCACTCCCACACGCTGTTCTCCAACACCGAAGAGGCCGATTACGCTTATCCGACAATGGTCGGTGACGTGCCTGTGGTGCAGGCCTATGCCTATTCCAAATATGTCGGCCATTTGGTTCTGACCTTTGACGACGAGGGCAATGTGACCTCTGCGACCGGCGATACGATTCTTCTCGATGCTTCCGTAGATGAAGACGAAGAGATCAAAGCACGTGTGGCCGAGCTTGCCGGTCCGATCGAAGAGTTGAAAGCCAAGGTTGTGGCGGAAGCCACCGCCGACATCGACGGGTCGCGCGAGACCTGCCGCTCGGTGGAATGTCCTATGGGCAATCTGATTGCGGATGCCATGCTGGACCGTGTGAAGGATCAGGGCATCGAAATCGCGATCCAGAACGGCGGCGGTGTGCGTGCATCTATCCCCGGTGGTCAGGTGACCATGGGCGATGTGCTGACCGTGCTGCCCTTCCAGAACACGCTTTCGACCTTCTTTGTGTCGGGTGCGGCCATCGTCGAAGCGCTTGAAAACGGCGCGTCGCAAATGGAAGAGGGCGCAGGGCGTTTCGCTCAGGTTGCAGGCATGAGCTACACCGTGGATCCCTCGGCTGAAGTCGGGTCCCGCATTTCCGACGTGATGGTAGGCGATGCGCCGATTGATCCCGAAAAGACCTATGGTGTCGTGTCCAACAACTACGTCCGTAACGGCGGCGACGGCTACAAAATGTTTCTTGATGCCGAAAACGTCTATGACTTCGGACCGGATCTGGCCGATGTCACGGCGGAATACATGATGGAACATGCGCCTTACGAACCTTACACGGACGGTCGCATCACTGTGAAATAAAACAGTGAAATAAATCTGTCTGCCGCGGCGCTGAAATACGCCTGACGGTATAGACAAACGGTAAAGCCCTCGCGATCATGCGGGGGCTTTTTCTTTGATGGCACGGGAGGATCACGATGCACGGACGTTGCACTTGCGGGGAGGTGGAGTTCGAGGTGATGGCAGCGCCAATGATTGTGCATTGTTGCCATTGCACGTGGTGCCAGCGGGAAACCGGCTCGGCCTTCGCCTTGAATGCCTATGTCGAGCGCGAGGCTGTGAAACTGGCCAAAGGCACACCGGAGCGTGTGGAGACCCCTTCCAATTCCGGCCATGGTCAGTCTGTGCTGCGCTGCCCGTCTTGCAAAGTGGCGCTTTGGTCGCATTATGCGGGGTCGGGAGAGGCGATTGCGTTTCTCCGCTGTGGCACTTTGGACGAACGTGCGGAGATCGTGCCGGATGTGCATATCTTCACCTCGACCAAATTGCCTTGGGTGGTATTGCCCGAAGGCGCGCAGGTGTTTGAAGAGTTCTATCGCCCCAAAGAAGTATGGCCGGAAGAAAGCCTTGCACGGTTCAAGGCTGCGCGTGCGAAAGGATAAAATATGGATCATCCGCTGATTGATTTAATCAACCAGAAGATCGCCGAGGCCGAGCGCGACGGTGCTTTTGAGAACCTGTCAGGGGCGGGCAAGCCCTTGCCCAAGGAAGATGATCCGGACAACGCGCTGCTCAACCGGCTGGTCAAGGAAAGCGGCGGCGTGCCGGAATTCGTAACACTGTCGCGGGAACTGGCAAAACTGCGAGAGGAATTGCGCGACACTGCCGACCGGACACGTCGCACCGAGATCATGAAAGATATGTCGATGATGGATGCCAAGATCGAACTGGCCCGCAAAGCGCATCGGTGATCCGCGCGGCGGTCGGGCGTGTTTTCCCAGCGCCTCCGGTTTTCTGATGGCGCAAATACTCATCAGGTCAGAGCGCTTCCGCACGATCTGCGCTGGCCCCTGCTGTCTGATCCATTAAACTGGCCGCATGTGTGGACGTTTCGCCCTTTCCTTGCCCGATGATGCCTTGGCGCGCCTGTTTGAGGCGGTGCCGGCCAATGATCTGCCGACAATCCCCAATTTCAACATTTGTCCGAGCACGCAAATCCATGTCATCTATCATGAAAACGACCAACGCCGCCTTGTGCCGATGCGTTGGGGCTTTGTGCCGCACTGGTATAAGTCCGCGGGTGACGGGCCCCTGCTGATCAATGCCCGCGCCGAGACGATTGCGGAGAAGCCCGCTTTTCGGGAAGCCTGCCGCAGGCGTCGTTGTCTCATTCCCGCAGACGGGTTCTTCGAATGGCATCGTCCGGAGGGGGGAGAGAAGCTGCCGTGGTATATCCAGCCCGCAGGCGAGGGGCCGATGGTCTTTGCGGGCATCTGGCAGGATTGGGAGCAAGACGGTGTGCGCCGGTCATCCTGTGCCATCGTCACCACCGAGGCCACGGGGCGTATGGCGGAGATTCACCATCGAATCCCTGTGATTTTGCAAGCGGGCGATTGGGGCAAGTGGCTTGGCGAAGAAGGTCATGGTGCCGCGCGTTTGATGCTGCCTGCACCGGACGAGACGTTGCGCTTTCATCGGGTGAGCAAGGCGGTAAATTCCAATCGGGCCGCAGGGCCCGCGTTGATTGAGGAGATTGATATATGAAAACTTCGCTTGTGGAGGGGCCATCGGCGGCGCTGGCGCATCTAGGCATCGAGATGACCGGATGGGATCATGACGTTGCGCGGTTCGAGGCCACCGTTGCGCCGTTTCATCTGAATCGTTCAGAGATTCCTCACGGCGGGATTTATGCGACCATGCTCGATACGGCGATGGGCTACGCTGGCGCTTATACAGGAGACCCCGACCAGCGCCGTATGACGCTGACCCTGTCTTTGAACATCAGCTATCTGTCGCGTCCGAAGGGCACACGTCTTATCGCAGTGGGGCAGCGCATCGGGGGCGGCGCCAAAACGTTTTTCACGGAGGGGCGCTTGACGGATGAGACCGGCGAATTGATTGCGACAGCGCAGGGGACGTTTCGGGTGCGATCCTAAGACGCGATGCGTAAAAACACATTCAATATATTGAATTTAACGGGGTGAAATGCTAAATATGTCATAAATCAATTCATTACGGAGAAACCCCATGTCCATTGATCGCGCTGTTTTCGCCTTTGCCGGCGTCATGATCATCGTCAGCGTGTTGCTGACCCAGTTCGTTCACCCGATGTTCGTCTGGTTCACCTTGTTTATCGGGGCAAACCTGCTTCAGTCGGCCTTCTCCGGCTGGTGTCCTGCGGCCAAGATTTTTGCAAAGCTCGGCCTGCCTGCGGGCTGTGCATTTGACAAGTGATCCGCTGAACGCGGAGCGGAGTTGATGTGAGTATTTTTGCCACCAGAAAGCCCTTTCCGGTGTTCATTGCCGGAAGGGGTGAACGGGAAGGGGTGAAGTAGATTGGCCAGTTCGTAGCCAATCTACTGTGTCTTATGACCGCAAGCCCGACCGTTCGAGTGGGCCTCTCGGTCTGTTGTGACAGTCGTTTCTAGACTGCTTCGGGCTTTAGCCCTCAAAGCGCGGCCCGTTGGGCCGACTCTCTGGCCATTCAAGCCATGGGTGCCTTTCGCCCGATGGTTATGCTATCGGTAAGGTTAACAACGGCTTAACTGTTCCGAATTTATTTCAGGGCGCGCCAGCCGATGTCGGTGCGGTTGAAGCCTTGGGGCCAGTCGATCCGCTTGATCATTGCATAAGCGCGATCCCGAGCCTCCTGAAGGCTGTCGCCCCGTGCCGTGACGTTGAGAACCCGCCCGCCGGTGGCGATGATCTGCCCGTCTTTTTCGGACGTGCCCGCGTGGAACACCATATTCATGCTGTCCTCGGGAAGCGCGTCGAGCCCTTTGATCGCGGAGCCTTTTTCATACGCACCGGGATAACCGTTTGCCGCCATGACCACGGTCATCGCGTGATCGTCGGCCCAGTTCACCTTGGCCTGATCCAGCGTGCCTTCGGCGGTGGCAAGCATCAGGTCGAGCGCCTGCGCCCCTAGACGCATCATCAGCACCTGACATTCGGGATCACCGAAACGGCAGTTGTATTCGACAAGGCGCGGCTGGCCGTCCTTGATCATGAAACCCGCGTAGAGCACCCCTTGGTAGGGCATCCCGCGTTTGGCCATTTCCGCCACGGTCGGTTTGATGATCTCGTCCATGGCTTTTGCAATCACGGCATCGGTCATCACAGGGGCAGGGGAATAGGCCCCCATGCCGCCGGTATTCGGGCCTGTGTCACCGTCACCCACGCGTTTGTGGTCCTGTGCGGTCCCCACGGGCAGGACGTTTTCTCCATCGCACAGGATGAACCAAGAGGCTTCCTCGCCGTCCATGAATTCTTCGATCACCACTTCCGCGCCAGCGCCGCCAAAAGCTCCGCCGAACATGTCGTCAATGGCATCAAGTGCAGCCTGTTCGTCCATCGCCACGATCACGCCTTTGCCTGCGGCCAGACCGTCGGCTTTGACCACGATCGGCGCACCTTGTGCGCGGATGTAGGCCTTGGCTTTTTCGGCGTTGTCAAAGCGGGCATAGGCTGCGGTCGGCGCACCTGACGCATCGCAGATTTCCTTGGTGAAGCCTTTTGACGCTTCAAGCTGGGCCGCGGCTTTCGACGGGCCAAACGTCTGAATGCCCGCTGCGCGCAGATCGTCGGCCACACCTGCGGCGAGGGGGGCTTCGGGCCCGATGATGACAAAATCAATGGCGTTCTGCTCGACGAAAGACACCACGGCCGCCCCGTCATTGATGTCAAAGGACGCGCATTCAGCGATCTTAGCGATCCCCGCATTGCCCGGCGCGACGATCAGCTTGTCGCATTTCGGGTTCTGCATCACCGCCCATGCCAGAGCATGTTCACGTCCGCCGCTGCCCAAGATCAGAATGTTCATCGCGCCTCTCCGCTTCACCTTTGCTTGCGCGCGTTCTAAGGTCAGTCCGAGTTTGACACAAGCACCAGCCGCCTTGGGAGGCATAAGATGTCCGACCTTTTCGAAGATGAAGGCCCTAAAGCCACATCCAACGCCCCGGAATTCTCCGTTTCCGAACTTTCGGGAGCGGTGAAGAAGCTGATCGAGGGCGAATTCGGGTATGTGCGGGTGCGCGCCGAGGTGGGCCGTGTGTCGCGGCCACGTTCCGGCCATCTCTATTTTGATCTGAAAGACGAAAAAGCGGTGATCAACGCGGTGAGTTGGAAAGGGCAGGTCGCGCGGATGGAGGTGCAGCCCGAAGAGGGTATGGAAGTCATCGCCACCGGCCGGATGACGACATTTCCCGGCGGCTCTCGTTACCAGATCATTGTCGACAATGTGGAACCGGCGGGCGCGGGTGCGCTTATGGCGATGCTGGAGAAGCGCAAAAAGGCGTTGGCTGCCGAGGGGCTGTTTGATGCTACGCGCAAAAAGCCGCTGCCGTGGTTGCCGGAGGTGATCGGCGTGGTGACGTCGCCTTCGGGGGCGGTGATCCGCGATATTCTGCACCGGTTGAGTGACCGTTTTCCCCGCCATGTTCTGATCTGGCCTGTCGCTGTGCAAGGTCAGAAAAGCGCGGCGGAAGTGGCCAATGGTATTCGTGGCTTTAACGCCTTGCCCGAAGGCGGTGCAATCCCGCGGCCCGATCTGATTATCGTGGCGCGTGGCGGTGGCTCGGTCGAAGATTTGTGGGGCTTCAACGAGGAGATCGTGGTGCGTGCTGCCGCCGAGTCCGCGATTCCCCTGATCTCCGCCGTGGGTCATGAAACCGATACGACGCTGATTGATTTTGCCTCTGACAAACGCGCGCCGACACCGACTGCGGCGGCGGAACTGGCCGTTCCGGTGCGGCGGGAACTCTGGGTGACCATTCAGGAATTGCGCGCACGGATGGAGCGGGCGCTGACAGGCGGCGTGGATTATCGTCGCCAGCGCCTCAATGATCTGAGCCGCGCCCTGCCGCCGAAAGAGCGGTTGCTCGACGGGCCGCGTCAGCGCGTGGACCAGATTGATTTGCGTTTGACGCAGGCGCTGGTCAACGGGGTGCGCAACCGGCGGCTGAAACTGTCGGAGGCGGCGACAATCCTGCGGCCATCGCTGTTGCAAGGGCGGATGCAGGGGCATGGGGAGCGCCTGTCGGCCTTGTCGATGCGGCTTGCTCCGGCCCTGTCGCGCGGCACGACGCAGCACCGGCGCGATTTTGACCGGCTGGCGCAGCGCCTTTCCCCGCTGACGGTTTCGCGCAACACGGCACAGGCGCGACGCGACCTGACGCAGCTTTCGGACCGTTTCGCCCGCGCGGCTCTGGGGCAGACCCAACGCTGGCGTGCGGCGCTGGATCAGCGTTCCGGAATGTTGTCGGCACTGTCCTATGAGGAGACGCTCAAGCGTGGTTATGCGGTGGTGCGCGATGCCGAGGGCGGGGTTGTGACCTCGACCAAGGACGCGGCGCGGATGCATGAGGTGCAGTTTGCCGACGGGCGCGTGCAGATCGGCGGCGGCGTTGCCTCCAAATCTGCGAAAGCCGCAAAGCCGCGGGCCAAGGCGGGACCGGAGCAGGGGAGCCTGTTCTGACGCGGGGACGCCTTTGCGGGTCTGGTCGTCTTTATGGGCCAGAGCGATACAGGGCTTTCATGCGTTAACCTTAATCGGGTTAACCTTAACACACGTACACATTAGAGCCTGTCCTCGTTCATGCGTGGAGATGTGCTGAACCGGCGGGGAAGCTGGCCGTTCGGAGCGCGGGATGGTTCCCTCACACCCCGACTTGCGGTCCCATGCAGGACAGTGGCCCGTCAGACGCCCAAGCCTCGTAAAGCTCGAGCCCGCTGTCCCCTTGGAACACGGCTTTGAGCTTGTCGCGCTCCACGAAGAATTGCCAGCATTGCGGGTCCATGCCGTCCTCGTAGATGAAACAGATGTTCTGGTCTTGCTCGTACCAGATGCCTTCCTTGCATGTGTCCTTGTCAAAGGCCCACCGCACGCGCTTTCCGGGTAGATATTCCTCCGCCCCGTAGGGCTCTCCGCTTTCTGCATAGGTCAGGGTCTTGCCCGTGGCATAGGCATCAAACTCAGCACCCGTCAGCGGGCCTTGGGTCGCCGGCAGGGTGGCGGTGGAAAAGGTGCGAAACTCCGTGCCGTCCAACGGATCGGCCATCGCGGTGGTGGCACTGAACAGGGCACAGGCGAGGGGAAACAGGTATGTCTTCATCATGCGGTAACCATGTCACAAGCCGCCGTGTCGCTCCACTCACATTCTTAACAGGTGGTTAAAGCTTGTCGCCTTCGGCCTGCTCCGTTGTCCCGACAAACCTCGCAACGCGCGGGTCCATGACCTTGCGCCACAGGGGCGGAATGAGGGCCAGCGTTGCCATAGCCGGAAGTGAACGCGGCAATTGCGGCATGTCTTCGGTGAGTTCCAGCGCGGGATAGGGTTTCATCGGGTGCGCGTGGTGATCCGAGTGCCGAGGCGCGTTGAGCATCAGCAGCGAGGTGAACCATTGCGGACTGTTCCAGCTATGCGCAGGGCCGACAGGTTCATATTTGCCCGACGCAATTTCGCGGCGGCGTAGCCCGTAATGCTGGACATAATCCGACAGCATGAGCTGGGCGGAGGCATAGCCCGCGAGAAGTATATATTTGAAAACGCCAAGGAAACCGCCGATGACAAACGCGAGGAGCACACAGGCAAGTGCCCCGCCGATATAGAGCGCATAGGGATGCAGGTCTGTCGATTTGGCCCGTGCGCGCATGGCATTTTCCTCCCGCAGACCGGCCTTGAACGAGCCAATCCATGCGCGCGGCAAGAAGCGGTAATAGCTCATGCCGGCAGGGGCGGAATTGGGGTCTTGCGGCGAGGCGGCATAGCGGTGATGCACCCGCACATGGGCGGTGGCATGGTGGCCGAACAGCAGCGTGATATAGATCCACGTGCCGAGGCGGCGCAGCGTCCGGTCGGAGCGGTGGACCAGTTCGTGCGCGTTGGAATTGGAGACCTGTCCAAAGAACAGCCCCATGCCGAAAAACACGAACAATCGCTCCCAAAACTCCAGCTGACCATTCGAGAGCGCCCAAACCGCCAGCGGCAAAAGAGCAAAATGCGCAAGCGCCAGAACGGTGGATAGGGCGTTGGCGTCGGGAAATTCGGCTTCGGGGTTTTCCGGGTCACAGGCCAGCGCCACAAGTTGATCCAGTGAATAGGCCAATGCGGTCATATACAGAAATCCCGCCACGGCCCAAACCCCGCCGAACAGCGCTCCCAAGGCCAGAAGAACCACAGGTATCAAGGTGCTGACGGCGAAAAAGCGAATGATGTGAGTGGTTTTTCTTGTCATGTGCAGTGCCATAGACGTCCCTTGGAAACTATGCTGACTATAGGTTGCACTGCGGGACCATGCAAAAGCAAAACCTGCGACAAAAGCGGAGGGGATGATGTTGGAACTGGTTTTGCTGACGCTGGCGGGACTGTCGGCTTTGGCCTACCTGCCGCTGACAGCCTTCGCGCCGTCGAAGTGGCGCAGCGGGATCAAGACCCTGCCGTTAAGTCTGTTTGCCTGTGTGGCGCTCTTGGGCGGAGGTCCGGTGTGGTTGATCGCGGGGCTGACCTTCTCGGCACTGGGCGACTTCGCATTGTCCTGCACAGGATCAGATGCGAGATCAGACACGGAGCAGTCGCGCAAGTGCGCAGGAAGCACAGAGCACGCGTTTCTCTTGGGGCTTGTCAGCTTTGCTTTGGCGCATCTTTGCTACGCGATTATGTTTTGGGGATCGGTCGAGGCCGTCAGTTGGCTCGCGCTCGCAAGTCTGGTGGTTCTGGCTTTGTCGACAGAGGTCTGGCTTGCGCCCTATACGGATGCGCTTCGTGGCCCTGTGCGGGGCTATGTTTTGTTGATCTGTGTGATGACGGGGCTGGCGTTGAGCCTGCCTGCGGGACTGCGTCTGGCCAGTCTCGGCGCGGTGCTGTTTTTGTGCTCCGATCTCATCTTGTCGCTGCAACTGTTCCGCATGAGGCGAAATACATGGCAGGCGCGGGGTGCGGGCTATCTGCTTTGGGGGCTTTATATTCTAGGGCAGGGTGCGATCCTTTTCGCGTTTTTAGGCCGCTTTGACGAGGTTTGGGGGCTTTCATAAAAAGACAAGACCGATTAAGTGACGGGAGAACGGAGGCCCCATGTCGCTTTTTTCGAAACTGAAATCCCGCCTGATGAAAACGTCGTCGAAGCTCGACGAGGGTTTGGAAGCTATTGTCGAGGATGGTGGCGAGGAGAGCAGCATCTCGGAGGCCTTGGTCGAAGAGGTGGTGCCTACAACAGAAGCGCCCACCACAGAGACGCCCAAAGCGCCGGAACCTGAGGTGACGCCTGAGCCAGAGCCCATGCCTGAGCCTGAGCCCATGCCTGAGCCTGAGCCGATACCGGCGCCTGAGCCCGCCACGCCGGAACCGGACCCCGTGCCCGCAGATGTGCCGCAGGAAGTGCCGCCCGCGCTCGCGCCGCTGGAAACTCCTGTAGAAGCCCCCGTGGAAATGCCTGCCGAAGCGCCGGTCGAGATTCCGGTCGAAAAGGTGGTCGAAGCCCCCGCCGAGACGGTCAAACCCGGTTTTCTGGGGCGGCTTCTGGGACGCAAGGAAAGCAAAACCGTCACACGCCGCGCGCTGGATGACGATATGCTGGAGCAGTTGGAAGAACTGCTGATCTCCGCCGATATGGGCGTGGAGACCTCCATGCGTGTGACAGCGGCCATGGCCGAAGGGCGCTATGGCAAGAAACTTTCTGTCGAAGAGATCAAACGCCTGATGGCGCAAGAAGTGGCGCGCATTATGGAGCCGGTCGCCAAGCCCATGCCGCTCTACACCAAAACGCCGCAGGTCGTGCTGGTTGTGGGGGTCAACGGCTCCGGCAAGACGACCACCATCGGCAAGCTGGCCAGCCAGTTTAAAGCGGCGGGGAAATCCGTGGTGATTGCGGCGGGCGATACTTTCCGTGCCGCTGCCGTGGAACAGTTGCAGGTCTGGGGCGAGCGTGCCGGTGTGCCGGTTCTGACCGCGCCGGAGGGCTCTGATCCGGCCTCGCTGGCCTTTGACGCGATGACCAAGGCACAGGAAACTGGCGCCGATCTGTTGATGATCGACACGGCTGGGCGGTTGCAAAACCGTGCGGACCTGATGGAAGAGCTTGCCAAGATAGTCCGTGTGATCCGCAAGAAAGACCCGACCGCGCCGCACAACACTTTGCTTGTGCTTGATGCCACGACAGGGCAAAACGCGGTTTCGCAGGTCGAGATTTTCCGGAATATCGCGGATGTCTCCGGCCTTGTTATGACGAAACTCGACGGGACTGCCAAAGGCGGGGTTCTGGTCAGTCTGGCCGACAAATTCGGTCTGCCGATTCACGCCATTGGCGTCGGCGAACAGATTGACGATCTCGCGCCTTTCGACCCTGAAGAATTTGCCGCGGCCCTGACGGGTCTGGAGGTTTGATGCTCGAAATTCTGCACGCCATTGGCCCGCAATCCTGGGTCTCGGCCGGTGATCCTCTGGAGCGCCGCGAAGCCATGCAGGAACTGTTTTTCGATCATCCGGTCTGTCCGGATGACACGGCGGAAGATTGGCCGGAGGATCGGGAGCTTTACGCCGAAATGGTCGTGGTTCAGGGCGAGCGCCTTGTGGGCACGGCGATGCTCGTGGTTGATCCCGAGCGCGAAGACCGTCCGGCCCGTATCTGGGGCATGGGCATTTTGCCGGAGTTCCGCACGGACTTTGTGATCCGCACGCTCGAAGAGGCGTTGATTGCCGCAGGCTATCTTGATCCGGCCTATCCGTTCATCGAGGCGACCGACGGGATGCTGGTGCCCAACCCCTATGCGGAGATGCCGGGGTTCAATCGGGCCGATCCGCGCGCGGCATGAGCTAAGTGCTCAGACGCTGTGCGCTTTCGCGCTCTGGACCTTTCGCAAGGTGACAGATAGCACAGGCCCATGAGCGATTTTATTATTTCCCTTGAAGGCACGGACACGGGCCATCACGCGGCGCTTATTCTGGCGCTGATGGCGGCATTTCTACATGCTTTGTTCGGTGCCCTGCAAAAGGGCAAACATGATCCGTGGCTGTCGCGCGGCGCTATGGATTTCTTCTACTGTATCATCGCGGCCCCGTTTGCCCTTTTTGTTGTGCCGTGGCCGGAGCCGCATATGTGGCTGATTTTCCTCGGGATGTTTGTAATCCACATGGCCTATAAGGTCGCGCAGGGCTACACCTATACCAAAGGCGCCTACACGGTCGTTTACCCTGTGGTGCGTGGATCGGGGCCTCTGTTTGCCGTCATCGGCGCGGGGTTTGTGTTCGGCGAGCATTTCTCTTTGGTGCAATGGCTGGGCGTGATGGTGCTGCTTTCCGGCATCTTCGGGCTGGCGATTTATAACCTGCGCACCATCACGGTCGGGCGCGAGACCATGGTGCCGGCCCTGATGCTGGCGGTTCTGACCGGCGCTTTCGTGGCGCTCTACACCACCTATGACGCCTACGGCATCCGTGCCACGGCGGATCCCTTCACTTTCCTTGCGTGGTTCTTTTTCCTCGACGGTCTGGTGATGCCTGTGGTGGCCTTGCTGCGCTACCGGAATATGGAATACAAACCCGCGCTTGGCCCTTTGGCGGTCAAAGGTTTTTTCGGCGGGATTGTGGCCTATTTCTCTTTTGGCTGTATCATGCTGGCGACACGCCTCGACAATGTGGGCGAGGCGGCAGTGCTGCGGGAAACCTCGACGGTTTTCGCGGCGCTGATCGGCTGGATCGTATTGGGCGAAAAGGTCGGACCGAGAAGATTGTCCCTCATGGCCTTGATTGCGGCCGGGGCCGTCATAGTTGAGATGGGCGGCTGAAAGAGGACCGGATGAGCGACACACCTGAAAAACACATCAAACCTGCGGTGAAAACCGCGCTGGAAATGGGGCCGATCCTCGCGTTCTTCGCGGGCTATATCGCGCTGCGCGACCATGTCTTTACCATCGCGGGCACGGAATATTCCGGTTTCATCGTGATGACGGCGCTGTTCATCCCGATCCTTGCCGCCTCGACCTTTGTGCTTTGGCGGCTGACCGGACGACTGTCCGCGATGCAGATCATGACGCTGGTGCTGGTGGTGGTCTTCGGCGGGCTGACGATCTGGCTCAACGACGAGCGGTTCTTCAAGATGAAGCCGACCATGATCTACCTCATGTTCGGAGGCATTCTGGGCGTCGGGTTGTTGCGCTCGAAAAGCTATCTGTCGCTGGTTCTGGGCGAGGTCATGCCCTTGGACGTGGAAGGCTGGCGCAAGCTCGAATTCCGCATGATGCTGTTTTTCTTCGGCTTGGCCGTTGCCAATGAGGCGATCTGGCGGACGATGACGACTGACACTTGGGTGAAGTTCAAAACCTTTGGCCTGCCGATTGCGATGCTGGCGTTTTTCATGGCGCAAAGCGGGTTGATGGCGCGTCATTCGACCGAGGTGGCTGACGAGGACACGCCGGAATAAAGGCGATTACTCCCCGCTGATCGTGTAGGGCAGATATGCGATGGCCAGAGCCGCAGAGCCGGTCAGAGTGAGCCCTTCGACCAGAATGTCCTGACCGGGGGCGCCCTCGACGATTTCGGAGATCAGCGTGCCGGAGGCGATCATCGCTAAGAGGGCAGGCGATTGCATCAGTGAGGAGTGCCCCAGAGGATCACCCATCGGTGCGCCGGTGGTGTCGATGACCGTGACGCCGAGCTTGCGCAACTCCTCGATATTCTCCGCCGCTCCCACACGCGGGTGCCCGCCGGTGAGCACCGAGGAAATCTTGAGCGCCTGATCGCGGCGGGAGCCAAACACGGCGAGATCTATGTTGTAAGGCTCAAGATCACTCACCTGTCGCCGGAAGAGATCCACGTCAATGTCGGGCTGGCTCAAGGCGACCCCTTCAAGTCGCGATAACGTCCGGCGATCTCCTTCGAGCGCCAGTCGCTTGATGGCTTCCATCGCCAGCAGGCCGCCCATGGAATGCGCCAGAACAAGGACGTTCTCCGCCCGACTGCGTGCCAGAAGTTTTAGCGTATTCGCCAGAGCCGTGCGCGCGTAGAGCACCGAATCCCGATCATAGGCATAGCGCGAGATGCGACCGGCAGAGGGCCATGAGAACAGCACCATCGGCTGTTCCAGTTCGAAGTCGGTGGTGATCTGTGCCGTGCGAAACACGGCGCCGGGGTAGGAGACGTTAAAGCCGTGGACAAAGACCACCACGCTGCGCTCGCCCTTGGGCAGGGTGCTGATACGGGCATTCACGCGGTCTATGAACGCCTGCTCCGTGTCAAAGGTCTCGCTGTCGGTGACGAAGAACTGGGTGTCGGCATCAAGCGGTTTGCGCGGAAAGGAATACTCCCCCGGCTTGCGCTCCGGCGGGATGGAAATACGGTAATTGCGGTAAAACGGCGTGTCCGAGCGTAATTCCTCAAAGCCGAGCGTCGGGTCGGGGGAGATCTGACGGTTGGTCACGACTAGAATGTTCTCTTGTTTCTGACCGCTGATGTCGGGCACCTCTTGCGGGAGGTTGAGACGGGGGGAGGCGCAGCCGCTGACGCTGAGCGTCAATGCGCTGGCTCCCAAGACCATTTCCCGACGGGTGAGGCTCACCCCTGTCTCTCCTGAGATGCGGCTTTGCCAAACAGCACCTTTTGCGCCTCTTTGTTGCCTGCGATATTGCCACGTTTTTCGGCGGCCACGGCACGCCCGCGTTTGACTGCCGAACGCGCGCCGATGCGCTCGATCCAGTGTTTGAGATGGGGTTTGTCGTCGAGTGTCTGTTCCTGTTTCTCCCAGAGGGAGGCCCAAGGCCAGATCGCCATATCCGCGATAGAATAGAAATCTCCCGCGACGAACTCCTCTTGTGCCAGACGACGGTCCAGCACGCCGTAGAGGCGGGCGACTTCGTTCCGGTAGCGGTCCTTGGCATAGGGCAAGTCAACGGGCGGCTCCATATTTGGCGCATAGCTCAGGAAGTGATGCGCCTGTCCGGCCATCGGGCCCAGCCCGCCCATCTGCCACATCAACCATTGATCAACCGCCACCTGATCACGTTCGCCGCCGCCGTAAAACTTGCCGGATTTACGCGCGAGATATTGTAGTATCGCACCGGATTCGAAGATCGAGATCGGCCGTCCGCCCGGACCTTCGGGGTCAACGATGGCGGGCATCCGGTTGTTGGGCGAGAGCTTGAGGAATTCGGGATCGAACTGTTCCCCCGCTCCGATATTTACCAGTTTGACTTCATAGGGCAGGTCCATCTCTTCGAGCGCGATGGAGATTTTCCAGCCGTTCGGGGTAGGCCAGTAGTAGAGCGTGATGGGGGTGTCGATCATCTGTTCATGTCCGTGCAATCATCGCCAGGAGGGGATTCCCTCAAGATGACGCTTTGCGCGAAAAGGACAAGGGCGAAACGCGGGGAGGACGCGGCAACAGATGAGAAAAACGCGGTGTTGGCACGGCGGGCAGTTGATCTTGCAAAAGGCCCAAGGGCAAACGCTCGGGATGGCGCAGCGCGCTTCGGTAGAAATCGAACATCCCCTCGCGCAGATAGGGAGACCAGTGACAGACTTTTCTGTCCGCCGCAGGGATGTCATAGCCGCAGCGCAAAAGCATGGCACGGGTGGCGTCATGGTCAATCTGCACGTCACACCATGCGCGATGCGCGGTGCCAAGTCCGGCGCCGAGCGGGCGGGACGGACCATGATCCGGCGAGAGGGCGAGTTCCAGCAGGAGATCGAAGAGATCGTTTTCCCGCGAGGTGATGTTGAGCACTTCGGCGGTGCGGCCCGCTTCCGTGTCGAGCGCATGTTCTGCGGTGGAGCGAAACTCGGCCGCCGCCAGAAGAATCGCGCGGCGCACCATGCCTTCGGGCAGATGGGGCAGGGCGGTGAGGATCACCCGTGCGCCCAGTGAATGCCCGATGAGGTGAACGGGACGGTCGCATGTCCAGATCAGACGCGCCAGAGCCTCGCCCGTGGCGCGTGCCTGTTGATAGGCCTGCCAGATGGAGCCACGCGCCTGCCACCCCAAGGCGATACAGAGCCCCTCGCGCGGATCACCGGTGCCAAAGCCCAATCCGAGTGGCCAGCTTAGCGCCGTGCGGGAGGGGCTTTGCGGATCAAGCGCCAGGATATGTGCATGCGGGTCGTGCTGTGGATCTCTGGGTGAAAACTTGTAGCCGTGGATGCAGATGATCACAGGCGCGTCTTGGGGCAGGGTCGCCAGCGCCTGGCGCAGTGCCTGTCGTGTGCCGGAGCGGAGAAAGGGACCGTCGGTATTGATCTTCAAAAGGGGCATGGCGTGCCGCTTCCTGTGATATCATCTGACGCGAGACTGCGCGGGGAATGTCACGATGCTGCGACGGAAAAGTGACTCTTTGATAACGTCGCCGTGCGCGTCTTTCGCTGTCATGTGCTTGACAGAGTGTCGCGGGATTTGTACCCCGCCTGCCATGTGGTGATTTGTTCTCCGGATTGCGGGCCACACGAAATATACCGCTAAAGAGGTCAGGACGAGACGCAGGGTTGGATAGACCCGCCGTGCCCCCGCTCTTGATCGAGAGGGGGCTTTTTTGTCGAAAGGGATTGCGACGATGGCGAAAGACAGCTGGAAAACCCAAACGAAACTCATTCATGACGGCGTGCGCCGCTCGCAATACGGCGAGGTGTCCGAAGCGCTCTTCCTGACGCAGGGCTTTGTCTATGACACGGCAGAGGCTGCAGAAGCGCGTTTCGTCAATCAGGGCGAAGACGAATTCATCTACGCGCGCTATGGTAACCCGACCACGCGCATGTTCGAGGACCGGATGGCCGCGATCGAGGGCTGCGAAGATGCTTTTGCGACCGCCTCCGGTATGGCGGCTGTTGCGGGGGCGTTGATGTCGGTTCTGAAGGCGGGCGATCACCTCGTGTCTTCCAAGGCCCTGTTCGGCTCCTGCCTCTATATCGTCACCGAAGTGCTGCCGAAATTCGGCATCGAAACCACTTTGGTGGATGGCACCAACCTTGACGAATGGAAAGCGGCGCTTCGCCCTGACACAAAGGCAGTGTTCCTTGAGAGCATTTCCAATCCGACGCTTGAGGTCATCGACCTTAAAGCCGTGTCCGATCTGGCCCATGCGGTCGGCGCGCTGGTCGTGGTGGACAATGCTATGTGCACGCCGATTTTCTCCTATGCAAAAGACTGTGGCGCCGATCTGATCATCTATTCGACCACCAAACATGTGGACGGGCAGGGGCGTTGTCTGGGCGGTATCATTGCAGGGGACACAGAGCTGATCCGCGGACCAGTCGAGACCTATATCAAACACACGGGCGGCGCGATTTCGCCGTTCAATGCGTGGATCCAGTTGAAATCTCTCGACACGCTCGACCTGCGCGTGCGGCGTCAGGCTGAGACGGCCATGAAACTCTGTGAAGCGCTTGACGGCCATCCCGCTCTTAATTCCGTGCGCTACCCGACCTATAAATCGCACCCGCAATACGATCTTGCCAAAGCACAGTCCGAAGCGGCAGGCACGGTGATCACCGTTGATCTCAAAGGTGGCAAGGAGGCGGCGTTCAAATTCCTCAATGCGCTGGAGGTCTTTACGCTTTCGAACAATTTTGCAGATGCGAAATCCATCGCGACCCACCCCTGCACCACGACGCACAAGAACGTGCCCGTGGAAAAACGCCCAGAACTGGGGCTTACGGATGGTTTGGTGCGGCTATCGATGGGGCTTGAGGACAGCGCGGATATTGTCGCGGACATTCTCGGCGCGCTTGAGGCGGTCTGAACGGGCCTGATATGGTCTGCGTAGTGGTCTGGTGCCGAAAACCGTCTATATGAAAGGCGAAAGGGATTTGCCGATGAATATGCAGACAAGTGAGCGTGATCAAAACGACAGGGCGGCCGCTGAGGCGGCCCTGAAGGCTCTGCGCGAGTGGGCGGCTAAGGCCACGCCGACGGAGGTGGCGGAGCTTGATCCGGCCATCTCGCGGCTCTTGCCGGAGGCTGATGACTTCGCCAATTATCCGGCGCTGCGCCGTGCCTACCCCGAGGATTTCGAAGTGTCCGAAGGCTACAAAGACAGCCTGCCGGACCTGCAAAACGGGCCGGAGAGCCTGATCAAAGGTTCTAAGCGGCAAATCCAGCATGTCGGCATCTCGAATTTCCGCCTGCCGATCCGGTTCAAGACCCGCGACAATGGAGATCTGACGCTTGAGACCTCCGTGACGGGCACCGTGTCTTTGGAGGCGGAGAAGAAGGGCATCAACATGTCCCGGATCATGCGCTCCTTTTACAAACATGCGGAGCGCAGCTTTTCCTTTGATGTGATCGCGGCGGCTTTGCGCGACTATCAAAGCGATCTCGACAGTTTCGATGCGCGCATCCAGATGCGGTTTTCCTTTCCGGTGAAACGTCCCTCCCTGCGTTCGGGTCTTGAGGGGTATCAATATTACGACATCGCTCTGGAGCTAGTAGAGCAGGGCGGGAAAATGACAGAAATCATGCATCTGGACTATGTATATAGCTCCACATGCCCCTGTTCTCTTGAACTTTCCGAACATGCGCGGCGCACGCGGCATCAGCTTGCGACACCGCATTCGCAACGCTCCGTGGCGCGGGTCTCGGTGGAGGTGAAGAACCAGCCGGACACGCTTTGGTTCGAAGACTTGATCGACCTGTGCCGGTCTGCCGTGCCGACCGAGACACAGGTGATGGTCAAGCGCGAGGACGAGCAGGCCTTTGCTGAACTCAACGCGGCCAATCCGATTTTCGTCGAAGACGCCGCGCGGCTCTTTGCCGAGGCGCTGGAAGCCGACGGGCGTATCGGGGATTTCCGCGTCATCGCAAGCCATCAGGAAAGTCTGCATTCCCATGATGCGGTTTCCGTGCTGACCGAAGGTGAGACCTTTGCCGCGCACAGCCTTGATCCGAAGTTGTTTTCGACCCTCTTTCACGTTGGCTGAATGCGCCTGTGACGGGTGAGGTTTGAGGCTTTCACGAACGCGTGAAAGCCGCTACAAGATTGCCATGTTGGGCCGTTCGATCCGCATTTTCCTGCTTCTGGGCGTGATGCTCGGGATCGTGGGGCCGAAGTCTTCGGCCCTGATGGCGCAGCTTGGCCTGATCAATACCCGAACCATCGTGATCTGTACCGGTGACGGGCTTCAGACCATCACCCTTGATGCCAACGGCAATCCCGTTGAACATCAGGAGACCCGCTCGCAACCCTGTCCGTTGTGTAACGTCACACCCGCTCTGGCGGGGGCGGCCTTGGCGGAGCCTGTTCTGGCGCTCTATGATCTGGCGGATTATCCGAAACCTGCGGATGTCTCGGGACGTGATGCGCCCTACACCCTCAGCTTCCCCCGCGCCCCGCCGCACGTCTGATCCTTTCTCCGAACCCATTACAGAAATCTATCGCCCGATCCGGCCCGTGAACCCCACGCGGCGGTCGGGTTGTGAAAGGATGTGAGACTATGGTCGCACTCGATCAATCCCCTGCGCAAGAGAGCCAGGGCACGGCGGATCATACCGCCAAATTCTACCGCGCCGCGTGGCGTTGGCATTTCTATGCCGGACTTTATGTCATTCCGTTTTTCATCATGCTGGCTGTGACCGGTATGCTGATGATGTGGATCGCCTTTATCGACGGGCGCGACGGGGAGAAAACCGCCGTGATCCCGCAAGAGGCACCGCTTGCTGTCTCCGTTCAGGCGCAAGCCGCGATGGATGCGTTTCCGGATGGTCGCCTTATCCAGTATGTTGCCCCGCGTGCCGACGATCTGGCCGCATTGTTCCGCATTGATACGGACGAGGGCGCGATGGTGGCTGTGGTCGATCCCTATACGGCAGATGTGCTCGAAACCTTCCCGCGCCGTTCCGGCCTTTACGATCTTATGGACAATACCCACGGCGAGCTTCTGATCGGTGTTACTGGCGACCGTATGGTCGAGATCGCCGCCTCTTTGGGGGTGATCCTGTTGGTGACGGGACTTTACCTCTGGTGGCCACGCGAGGCGCGTTTGCGGGAGGCCTTGTTGCCCAACCTGCGGGCACGCGGACGGGCGCTGTGGAAAAACCTGCATTCGGTTGTGGGTATCTGGATTTCGGTGATTCTACTGTTTTTCCTCATCTCGGGCCTGTCGTGGGCCGGTGTCTGGGGGGAGAAGGTTGTTCAGGCATGGTCCAGTTTTCCCGCTGAGAAATGGGGCGCGCCTCTGTCAGATGTGACACACGGTTCGATGAATGATGGTCCGAAAGAGGTGCCTTGGGCCTTGGAGCAAACGCTCATGCCTGCTTCAGGGTCTTTGTTCGGGGAAGACGGGTTGAAGGCTGGTGCTCCCGTGACCCTCGACACGATGGATGCGCTGGCGCGCGAGATCGGGTTTGATGCGCGCTATCAGATGAACCTGCCCAAGGGCGAGACGGGAGTTTTCACCTTTTCGCGCGATAGTATGAATACGGATAGCGTTGATCCTTTGTCGGATCGCACCGTTCATGTGGACCGCTACACGGGGAAAATTCTCGCCGATGTCCGCTATGAGGATTATTCTCTGATGGGCAAGGCAATGGCCGTGGGCATTGCGCTCCACATGGGCACGGCAGGGCTTTGGGTCATTCTGTTGAACACGGTTTTCTGCCTCTCGGTGATCTTCCTTTGTGTGTCCGGCGTGGTCATGTGGTGGAAACGTCGCCCCTCGGGGTCGTTCCGGATCGCGCCTCCGCCGCTGCCAAAAAACATGCCGCTTTGGAAAGGGGCTGTGGTGCTCGGGCTGTTGCTGAGCTTTGCCTTCCCGATGGCAGGGCTGACGCTCCTGACCGTGTTGCTTCTGGATTGGCTGGTGATCAGTCGGGTGCCTGCACTCAGGCGTGCGCTTCTGTAAATCTGAGCATTTCTGACATGGCCGGTCTGCGAGGACCGGCCATGCTTGGTTATGCGCTTGACTTGGCCTTGAAGCGCGGCCAAGCCTTGCCTCATGACGGATATGAGACCTGTTGGATATGTGATCGGCACACTCGTCTCCCTTTTGGGGATGACGATGGTGATCCCCATGATGATCGACCTGTATTTTGGGTCTGGTGATTGGGATGTGTTTTTCACCTCTGGTGTGATCACTTTCGGCTTCGGGGTGGCCTTGATGCTCTCGACCCAGAACGGCCAGCAACAGGGGTTGTCCATCCAGCAGATGTTCCTGCTGACCACGCTGATCTGGCTCATTTTGCCCTTGTTCGGCGGTATCCCCTTCATCCTCGGCGCGACCGAGGCCAGTCTGACGGATGCGTTTTTCGAAGCCATGTCGGGCGTCACCACCACGGGTGCGACCGTGTTTTCGGGGCTGGATGACCTGCCAGAAGGCATACTGCTCTGGCGGTCAATGTTGCAATGGTTCGGTGGCGTCGGGATCATTGTGGTCGCCATGGTCTTCCTGCCCGAACTCAAAGTGGGCGGGATGCAGGTGTTTCGCACGGAAGCCTTTGATACGGACGGAAAAGTCCTGCCGCGTGCGGGGGAGATCGCAGCGCGTATTTCGGTCATCTATGTGGCACTGACAGTTCTGTGTTTTCTGGGCTATCTTCTGGTGGGTATGACAATTTTCGATGCGCTCAACCATGCGCTCACCACGCTGTCCACCGGCGGGTTCTCCACCCATGACGCGTCTTTCGGAGCCTTTCAGGGGCCTGCGGAATATGTCTCCGCGTTCTTTATGATCCTCGCCAGCCTGCCGTTCGTGCGCTATGTGCAGCTCATCGCCGGCACGGCCAAGCCTTTCTGGCGGGACACGCAAATCCACGCCTATCTGATCATTATTTTTGGCCTGACGGTCGGGTTTTCTTTCTACCGTCTGGTGGTCAATGCCGACCATTTCGAACATTCCTTTCGTGAAGGTCTGTTTAATGTCACGTCCATCATTTCCGGCACAGGCTATGCCTCGGTGGATTACCAGCTATGGGGCGCCTTCCCTGCGGTGGCGTTTTTCTTCATCGGGTTGATCGGCGGATGCGCGGGGTCAACCGCCTGTTCGGTCAAGATTTTCCGCTATCAGCTATTGTGGGCCTCGATGCGGGCGCAAATCCGCAAGATCCACAGCCCCAACGGTGTCTTCACTCCGCGCTATCAAGGCCAGCCTGTGACCGAAGATGTGCTGTCCTCTGTCATGGCCTTCTTTTCGTTTTTTATCGTCACACTTGGCGTCACAGCGGTGCTTCTGGCCGCGACGGGATTGGATTTCATCACGGCGATTTCCGGCGCGGCCACCGCACTGGCCTGTGTGGGGCCGGGGCTGGGAGACATCATCGGACCTGCGGGCAATTTCGCGACGTTGAACGAGCCTGCCAAGTGGATTTTGTGCATCGCGATGCTGATCGGGCGGCTGGAAGTCATGTCGGTTTTTGCGCTGTTTACCATTCGTTTCTGGCGCGGTTGAGGGCGTCTTCCCGTAGGCCACAGGCGAAGAAAAACCCCGCCGGAGAGGCGGGGCTTTGTGGCTTTGGCTCATAGGGCCGGAGATCAGTTCCAGCAGCTCACCAGAACCGTCATGTCGCGCCCGATGGAGACCAGATCGGCCTCCGAGGTGCTGCCGTCAGATGCGGCCATAGCCACGCCGTTTTGCGACAGGAAGTCGGCAAGTTTTTCCATGTCATAGGCAAAGGCGACATCTTCGGGCAGGCTGCGCCCCTCCGGCACCACGGCAGAACCGGGGGCGAGCATACCGATCACGGCGCCGGCACTGTTGAGCACCGGACCGCCCGCTTCACCGGGCAGCGCGGTCATGGCGAGGCGCAGCAGGTCTTCTTCGCCGGATAGGCCTTTGTGCTCTGCCATCAGCCCGTAGTTGAGCGTCGGTGCGCCAAGGCGGCCCTCATAGGCAAAGCCGGAGACCGAGACTTCGGACTGAAGGCGCGGCAGGTGGCTGTCGAAACGGGCGACGGCGAGCGGGGCCAGCGGCTCGGTCGGGGTCAGTAGTGCCATGCCATCGGCAGAGGCGGCAACCGTTGCATCATAGGTTTCGTCCAGCGTGATCTTGGCGCAGCTTGCGACCAGTTCGGCGTCGGTCAGCACGGTGCCCTTGTCATCGACGTAAAAACCGCTGCCCGCTTTTTCGGGGCGGCGGATGTCGAGACCGGCCATGAGATCAATGTCCTGCGCGGCCCCGTCACCGTAAGCATCGGGAAGGACGCCTTCGGTGGGGGCGAAAGAGGCCTGCATAGCCTCCAGCGCCATCTGATGCCGTTTCTCGTCACCCGTCGGCCAGATCAGGGTCCAGCCTTTGACCGTGCCATTCACCAGACGCGCCTCGGTGTGGGAGGTGATGCGGGTGTTGGTGCCGGTGAGGCTGAAACTGTTCTTGTCGCGCGAGCGCGGGCCGTCCATCGGCACGATCTCAAGCGTCTGCATGATCTCGTAAAGCCCGCCCAAAGTGGCCTCGTCGCCGGTTTGTGAGATCAAAAGCACCTGTGCTTCGGAGCCGTCTTTGGCGGTATATTTGGCAAAAGGAGGCGTGTATTCGGCAAATTCCACCATCCCTGCGGGGAGGGTGATCGAGACACCGGCCACATCGTCCACCACGGGGGTGAGATCAAGGCTGTCGATGACGTCTTGATAGGCTTTCAGAACTTCTGCGCGCTGGCGCGAGGTCAGCACGCCCGTGGCCTCATAGCCTTGCATGGCCTGCCACTCGGACATGGCGCGGCGTGTGCCGGGGCCGAAAGCGCCGTCGATGCCGGAATTGTAGACGCCTGCGAAATGGAGCGCCCTTTGCAGAGCCTCGCGTGCCGGACGGTCCAGCTGCCGCTCGGATGCGCGGGCCTGCGCGGGCGTCTCATCCAGCTCGACCGGAGTGATTGCAGCGTCGATGACTTGTTCGGTGGGGACTTCGATAGCCTGCGGCGTCTCCACAGGGGCAAGTGTCGAGACATTCACACCCACCGGCCAGAAGGCATCGCGGAAACCGGAGCCGTCGGTCAGATAGCTGTCACCGGGAATACGTCCCTGAGCACGCAGCGCGCGGCGGGCGGCTTCGGCTTCGGCTTCGGTCTCGTAGGGGCCAAGCGCGATGGCGTGCCAGCGGCCCGGCAGGTTGAACCCCACGACATTGGGCAATTCGCCAGCGTAGCCGCGTGCGGCCTCCGTGGCTTGTGTGAGAGATGGTTGCGCCTCGATCTGAATCCATTGTTCAGCGGAAAGCGCCGTGGTGAGAAACAGAGAGGCGGCAACGCCGAGAGGCGCAACTGCGAAAAACCTAGTCATGAAAACCCTTACTTCTTGGCGAACGGGCTGTTGCCCTTGTCCGGTATTCTGTCATCGCGCGTTAAGAAAGCAGGTTTCAGGCCGAGGTCAACATGCACACGGGCCCAGATGTGCAGAAATGAAGGAGGTGTGATCCAAATCGGTCGGTTTGCAGGCAATTCCGGCGGGGAAGGCGGGTCTTCTGCATGGCTGACATTGACGCCCCCCTCGGGCTTGCCTATTGAAGAGCCGCGTTTGACGCGCTCAAACCGGCGACGAAAGTCCGGCGTTGAAACTCTGGTGACGAAACTCTGGCGAAAGACCTCCCATGTCCGAGACTGTAGACAAACCGCGTTCCTTTCAGGAAATCATCCTGAGGCTTCAGGCCTATTGGGCCGCGAAAGGCTGTGCCGTGCTCCAGCCCTATGACATGGAAGTGGGGGCAGGGACCTTCCATCCGGCGACGACGCTGCGCTCTCTGGGCTCGACGCCTTGGGCCGCTGCCTATGTGCAGCCCTCGCGCCGCCCGACGGACGGGCGCTATGGCGAAAACCCGAATCGCTTGCAGCACTACTACCAATACCAAGTGCTCATCAAACCCAGCCCGCCGGATTTGCAGGATCTCTATCTCGGCTCATTGAAGGCCATCGGGATCGATGCCGAATTGCATGACATCCGTTTCGTCGAGGATGACTGGGAAAGCCCGACCTTGGGCGCTTGGGGCCTTGGTTGGGAAGTCTGGTGTGATGGCATGGAAGTGTCGCAGTTCACCTATTTCCAACAGGTCGGCGGCCATGATTGCAGACCCGTTTCCGGCGAGTTGACCTACGGGCTGGAACGTCTGGCCATGTATGTGCTGGGCATCGATCACGTTATGGACATGCCCTACAACGATCCGGACGCTCCGATCGCGCTGTCCTATGGCGATGTGTTCAAGCAAACCGAGGAAGAATATTCCCGCCACAACTTTGACGCGGCCAATACCGCGATGCTTTTGAAGCATTTCGAAGAGGCCGAGGCCGAATGTCACGCGCTTCTGGCGCAGCCTGCCGAAGACCCGAAAACCGGCAAGCGCATCATCATGGTCCATCCGGCCTATGATCAATGTATCAAGGCCTCGCACCTCTTCAACCTGCTGGATGCGCGCGGCGTGATCTCGGTGACCGAACGTCAGGCCTATATCGGACGTGTGCGGACACTGGCCAAAGCCTGTGCCGATGCGTTTGTCCAGACCACGGCGGGCGGCTGGACGCCCGAGGTCGAAGAGGCATGAACGGCAAACTGGTCGCAGGTGGTATCGTGATCTCCGCACTCGTCTTCGGCGCTGGCCTCTACTATTCGCAGGTCTACGCCTATTATGATGCGATTCCGTCGGATGCTCCGGCGGCCACGATCCATGTGACCACGTTTGATGGCGTGCAAGAAGACATCCTTGCGGAAAATTTCACAGGGATTGATGCGCAGACTTCTCCCATCAAGTTCCGCGCCTGTTTCACCACGCCTTTGTCCCTGTCGATGATGACAGAGACTTTCCAGCCCTACGAAGAGGCGGCCCCCTTGGTGGCGCAGAAATGGTTCAAGTGTTTCGACGCGGCAACCATCGGCGCCGATCTTGAGGCCGGACGCGCCATCGCCTTTCTGGGCGCAGAAAACACCCCCTATGGCATTGACCGTGTGGTCGCCATCTACCCCGATGGCCGCGGCTTTGCCTGGAACCAGATCAACCGCTGCGGAGAAGCCGTCTATGATGGCGATCCCGCCCCCGCGGGCTGTCCCCCCGCACCTGAAGGAAACTGACCTATGGCTGACTTGCTGATCGAGCTTTTCTCCGAAGAAATCCCCGCGCGGATGCAAAAACGCGCTTCGGAGGATTTGAAATCTCTGGTGACGAACGGTCTGGTCGAGGCCGGTCTGATCTATGCGAGCGCAGGGGCATTTGCCACGCCGCGTCGTTTGGCCCTGTCGGTCGAAGGGCTTCTGGACGCGTCGCCCACCACGGTCGAAGAACGCAAAGGCCCGCGCGTCGGGGCGCCGGAAAAAGCGCTCGAAGGCTTCTTGCGCGGGGCAGGGGTGAGCAAGGATGACCTCGAAATCCGCGACGAGAAAAAGGGTCAGGTCTATTTCGCCAAGATCACCAAGCCGGGCCGTCCGGCGGCGGAGATCGTGGCCGAGGTTCTGGAACATGCGATCCGCAACTTCCCGTGGCCGAAATCCATGCGTTGGGGTTCAGGCAGTCTGAAATGGGTGCGCCCGCTGCATTCCATCCTCTGCATCCTCTCGAAAGAGGACGGGGCCGAGGTGGTTGATCTGGAGATCGACGGCATCAAGGCCGGCAACACTGTCTTCGGGCACCGCTTTATGGCGCCCAAGACATTCACGGTTTCGGGCTTTGACGACTATGTGACAAAGCTCAAACAGAATTTTGTCATGCTCGACCCGCAAGAACGCGCCGATCACATCTGGCATGACGCCACCAATCAAGCCTTCGCGCAGGGGCTTGAAGTCGTCGAGGACAAGGGGCTTCTGGCCGAAGTGGCGGGGCTGGTGGAATGGCCGGTTGTGCTCATGGGCGATATTGAAGAGGACTTTCTCGGTCTGCCGCCAGAGGTGCTTCAAACCTCGATGAAAGAGCATCAGAAATTCTTCTCCGTGCGCAACCCTGCCACGGGCCGGATCGAGAAATTCGTCACCGTCGCCAACCGCGAAACCAAGGACAATGGCGCGACCATTCTGGCGGGGAACCAGAAGGTGCTGGCCGCGCGTCTGTCGGATGCGAAATTCTTCTGGGAAAACGACAATCGCACGGTTGCACGCGATGGTATGGAGGCCATGTCCGCCGCCCTTGCCAATGTCACCTTCCACAACAAGCTCGGCAGTCAGGCCGCCCGCATCACCCGCATTGCAAGCCTCGCCCGCGAGATTGCCCCTATTGTCGGGGCCGATGCAGAGGAGGCGGCGCTGGCCGCGACCGTGGCCAAGGCGGACCTCAGCTCCGAGATGGTCTACGAATTCCCCGAGTTGCAAGGCATCATGGGCCGCTATTACGCCAAATCGGCGGGGCTGTCCGATGCCGTGGCCGATGCCTGCCGCGATCACTACAGCCCGCTTGGCCCGTCGGATGATGTGCCGACCGAGCCGGTAACAGTTGCCGTTGCTCTGGCCGACAAGCTGGACACGCTCACCGGTTTCTGGGCGATTGACGAAAAGCCGACGGGCTCGAAAGACCCCTTCGCCCTGCGTCGTGCGGCGCTTGGCGTGATCCGTCTGCTGCTTACCAATAATGTCCGCCTGCATCTCGACCGCTTCGTCGACGCGCAGCTTCTGGCGCATCAGATTGCGGTTGCCGATGAAAATGACGGTATCATCGATACGCTCAAGGAAATCCTTGGCGAGATTGCCGAACACGGCGTTTTCGGTGCGGCGCTCGATGCGATCTCCGACAAGCTTTCGGATGATGAAAAAGCCGCTGTGAACTCCGCTGCGGGCGGTGTGCCGGACACCTCCGAAGACCTTTTGGCCTTCTTCCATGATCGTCTCAAAGTCTTCCTGCGCGACGAGGGCATCCGTCACGACGTGATTGACGCCTGTCTTGTCATGGACGGCAATGACGACATCACGCTTCTGGTCAAACGTGCCCGCGCGTTGCAACAGATGCTCGACACGGAAGATGGCACCAACCTGATTCAGGGCTTCAAACGCGCCAACAACATCCTCACTCAGGCCGAGGAGAAAGATGGCGTCGAATACAGCTACGGTCCCGATCTGAAATTTGCCGAAGTCGCGGAAGAGAAAGCGCTCTTTGCCGCGCTGGACACGGCAGAGGCGGCGATCAAGCCGGCGATGGAGGCGGAAGACTTCACTGCCGCCATGTCCGCCATGGCCGATATGCGCCCTGCAGTGGATGCGTTTTTCGAGGCCGTGCAGGTCAATGCCGACAATGATGTGGTGCGCCGCAACCGTTTGAACCTCTTGGGTCGTATCCGCGACATCTGTCTGTCGGTGGCCGACCTTACGCATATCGAAAGCTGACACTCCTTGGAGACGCGCGGCGGCAACGGTCGCGCGTCAATTCGTGAGGCCATAGCGGATAACGGTTGCGCTCACAGGGGACGTGGGCGTAGCTTTCCCTCTATCAGGGAGGTGCCGCAGTGCAGCAAGAAAGCGATATTCTAGGGTTCACCCGTATCCGCCGCGTGGCTCCCATTGCGGTGAACACGCATGGCGGGCGTGCGAAATGCCTGCAACGGCTTATCCGTCTTGATCTGCCGGTGCCGGAAACCGTGGCGCTGTCCTTTGATGCGGTTCATCAACTCGCCGAAGGACAGAAGTTTGATAAACAAGCGCTTTTGCGTGTGTTCGGTGATGCGCCCTTGCTGTCGGTGCGCCCGTCTTCCGAAGATCCGGATTGGGGCGGGCCGGGGGCCATTCTCAACATCGGCATGAATGATGCGCGTCATGCGGAGCTGACCGCCTCGCACGGGGCTGAGGCGGCAGATGCGCTCTATCTCAGGTTTGTGCAATCTTTCGCGGTGCATGTGGAGCGTCTTGACCCTGAATTGTTCGAATTTGATACGTCCACGCCAGTCTCCGAAGCACTGAAATCCGCGCTTGAGGCCCATGAGGACGAGACCGGAGAGCCCTTCCCACAAGATGCCGCCGAACAGCTCGGCCAAGTTCTGCGCTCTATGGCGCGGGCGTGGGAGGGCACAACGGCGCGTCTGTTGCGGCAGGCGAAAGGTGCGCCTGCGGATGCGGGGCTGGGTCTGATCGTTCAGGCGATGGCCTTGGGCGTCGGGCCGGGCGAAAGCGGCGCGGGGGTGATCCAGCTTGTCGACTCGGACACGGGCGCGCCTTTGATCAAAGGACGTTACAAGCGCCAGTCGCAGGGCCGCGAGGCCGTGAGCGGCGAAGTGGATGCGCTTTATCTCACCCGCGACACACGCGGCCCCTCTCTCGAAGAGGCCCAGCCGGAGATTTTCGCGACTCTGGTCGAGATTTCCAAAAAATGCCGGACCCGCCTACGCGAAGAGATGCAGGTGGAATTCACCATCGAGAACGGCAAGCTCTCTATTCTTGATGCTGTACGCGTGCCGCGCAGTTCGCGTGCGGCGCTCAGAATTGCGGTGCAACTGGCCGAGGATGGCATCATCCCACGCACAGAGGCAATCACCCGCGTGCCTGCGCGCTCCTTGACCGAATTGCTGCACCAACAGATTGACCCCAGCGCCAAGCGTGACGTGATCGCGCAAGGTATCGCGGCCTCTCCGGGCGGCGCCGTGGGGCGGATCGTGTTCAATTCCAGCGTGGCGCAGAGCTATCAGTCGCGTGGGGAACCTTGCATCCTTGTGCGGCGGGAAACCACGCCCGAGGATATTCGCGGAATGCATTCTTCTGTCGGTATTTTGACTGAACGCGGTGGCGTGACCTCTCATGCGGCTGTGATTGCGCGCGGTATGGGGGTGCCCTGTGTGGTCGGTGCCTCCATGCGGATCAATTCGCGGGAACGGACGCTGGAGCTTGCAGATGGCCGAAAGCTTCAGGAAGGTGACCTTTTGACCCTTGACGGGTCTGCGGGTGTGGCGCTCTTGGGGGCGGTGGATATGTTGCCGCCGGTGAAAGACCACTGGTATCTGAGGCTGATGGAATGGGCCGATGCGATCCGCGATATCGGTGTGCGAGCCAATGCCGACACGCGGATGGACGCCGCGCTGGCCCGCGATTTTAAGGCGGAAGGCATCGGACTTTGCCGCACGGAGCATATGTTCTTCGAGGGCGATCGTCTGACTGTGATGCGGGAGATGATTTTTGCGTCCCGCCACGAAGACCGCGCCGAGGCCATCGCGCGTCTCTTGCCCATGCAGCGGTCCGACTTCATCGAGTTGTTCCGCATTATGGAGGGGCTGCCGGTCTGTATCCGGCTGTTTGATCCGCCCTTGCATGAATTTCTGCCCTCGGATCGCGAAGGGGCCAAGGAACTGGCCGAAGCGCTCGATCTACCGCTCTCCGATGTCACGCGCCGGATCGAATGGCTGTCCGAATTCAACCCGATGCTGGGGATGCGCGGTGTGCGACTGGGGATTACCTTCCCCGAGATTTACGAAATGCAGGCCCGTGCGATTTTCGAGGCAACGATCGAGGCCAACAAACACGGCGCGCCCGTGGTGCCGGAGATCATGATCCCGCTGGTTTCGGCCAAACGCGAGGTGGAGCTGGTCAAAACCCAGATCGACGGGGTGGCCGCCGCTGTCCGTACGGAAAACGGCGCGGAGTTCACCTATCGTCTCGGTGTGATGGTCGAAACCCCGCGTGCGGCGTTGCGCGCCGGAGACATTGCCCAGAATGCAGCCTTCCTGTCTTTTGGCACCAATGACCTGACGCAGATGGCCTATGGTCTGTCACGCGATGACGCAGGGCGGTTCATGAACGCCTATGTGCAACAGGGCGTGTTTCCTGAAGACCCGTTTCACATGCTCGACTTCGAGGGCGTGGGGGAATTGCTGAAAATCGGGGCCGAGCGGGGGCGTCTGGCGCGGCCCGATGTGACGGTTGCGGTTTGTGGTGAACATGGCGGTAACCCCGAATCGATTGCCTTTTGTCGGGAGGCGGGATTCGATTATGTGTCCTGTTCCCCCTTCCGTGTGCCTGTGGCGAGGCTGGCGGCGGCGCAGCTTGTGGTCGCAGATGCAAAATAGTCACAAAAACATGACAAAGGGCTGAAAATAAAGGCGGATGATGGCCTGATCTCTGTGGTGGTCCGACGGAATTGCGCTTCTCTCTTGACCTGCGCATAACAGCTATTCGGCCCTTAGGGTGGACCTTTGAGGGCATATGACCTATGCCCCGCCTTTGAATTCCACCCGTGAGGTCCCGACTGTTGGGACGCAATGGAGGGGCAACCCTATGCAGATCCCAGCAAAGCTCAAAGCGTTCGCGCTTGTAGTGACGCTCGGCGTAACGACGCTTCCGGCCCAGATGTCTGCCGAAGTGACCGTGAGCCATTCGAACGACCCGAGCCCCGTGCTTGGCCTTGAGTTGAACGCCCTGTTGAAGCAGGAGCGCAGCGGTCTTGAGAGCGTCGATGCAGATGCGATTGAGCGCCTTCTGTCGAGCTTCAAGCCGAAATCCAAGGCGCAGACGATCTCCTATACGCAAGACTTTCTGGCCAGTCAGCCCGCAGCCTCAGGCGGCGAGCAATGGCAATGCCTGTCCGAAGCGCTGTATTTCGAGGCTCGCGGCGAGAGTGTCAAAGGTCAGTTTGCCGTAGCTGAGGTGATCCTCAACCGTGTGTCCTCGCCCGCCTTCCCGAATACGGTCTGTGGCGTGGTGCATCAGGGGACGGGCAAGAAATATCATTGCCAATTTACCTATACCTGCGATGGTCACGCTGATGTCGTGCGTGAGCAGGCGGCATGGGATCAGGTGTCCAAGGTCGCCAAGCTGATGCTGGACGGCGCGCCGCGCACGCTGACCCAAGGGGCCACGCATTACCACACGCGGGCGGTCAACCCGCGTTGGGCACGGGCCTTTGCGAAAACCGCACAGATCGGCGTGCATCTGTTCTACCGGATGCCGAAGGCCTGATCAGAGCGCCGGTCACGGAATTGTTTCAGGCCCCGTCGTGAAAGCGGCGGGGTTTTGCCATTTGTCGAGGCGGGGTGCCGGAGGGCCAGATTGGTCTTGGCCTCGCGCGGGCAAAGCTGTAGCAAAGGCCAAATCTCAAGAATGAGGCCCACCGTGTCCGAAATCCGACAGGCATTTGAACATCCCGAAACCCGCGCCGCCGCCACTTCGGGGGCGGCTCCCTTGGACCGGATTTCTCTCAGGGATCATGTGGTCGAAGTGGAAATCGGGGCGTTTCAGGCCGAGCGCGGCGTGCGTCAGCGCATTTCTTTCAACATTGTGGTTGAATTGACGCCGGTGTCCGGCCCGATTGACGATGATGTGGATCGTATCCTGTCCTATGACCGCCTGACCGAGGCCATCCATACGGAGCTTGCCGCCGAACGGCTCAACCTGCTGGAGACCCTTGCAGAACGGATTGCCGAGCGCATTCTGGCCGAACCTCGCGCCTTTCGGGTCTTTGTGCGGATCGAAAAGCTCGACCGTGGTCCCGGTGCCTTGGGGGTCGAGATCGTGCGCAGCGCCGATCAGGTCGGTCATGCAGAGGTCATGGAGGCCCCCGTGCCCCATCCTCTGATCGTGCATTTGACGCCGGAAGCGCTGCAAAGTGCCAATCTTTCCGCGTGGATTGATGCCATTGCGGCAGACCCGCGCCCCGCAATCCTCACCGTCGGTCTGCCTGAAGGCGACTGGCCGAAAGCCGCTCATAAGGCCGCGCAACGGCGGATTGATCTGCTGGCCATCGAACAAAACGCATGGACGCTTGCCGCGCGTGATCCGCGCTGTGTCGTGCGTGCGACGCGCACAGAGCTGGACTGGGCGATGAAACAGGGGCAGATTTCTGTCTGGGCCCCGTCGAAGCTGGTTCTGGATGCGGTGCATGGCCCGAAAGAAGGGATCGCGGAGATGGTCGCCTGGCTCGGGCGTGAGGTGTCTGCCGCTGCGACCCTGTGCCTTGGCGATTGCGAGGTTGAAGGGGCCGAGATACGCGACCCGAACGGGGAGATCGCGCTGCTCTCATGACCGCTGCTCTGATGACTGACACTGTTTACTACCGTCCGATCCCGCAGGTTGATGCGGCCCGCCCGACAGGGGCGTTTCGGTTGGCGGGGGGCTGGTGCTGGTTCACCCATGTCGAGCGTCTTTGTCGCCACGCGTCCTCGGAGATCATTCTCGCGCAAGAGGTGCCCGAACAGGTGCTTGAGCGGCTGACTGCGCTGCGGCCGTCTCTGGCAGGGCTGGATTTGCAGCGCCCCAATCTGATGGGCATTCTCAATGTCACGCCGGACAGCTTTTCGGACGGTGGCAAGTTTGCCCGCCCCGAAGCGGCGCTTAAGCAAGTGCGGCATATGTTGGCGCATGGGGTGGACATCATCGACATCGGCGGAGAAAGCACGCGCCCCGGTGCGCACTATGTGCCCGTGGCAGACGAGATTGCCCGCACCGCTCCCGTGATCCGCTCCATCCGCACCGAAAGCCCCGTGCCGATCTCGATTGATACGCGCAAGGCCCCCGTCGCCGAAGCGGCTCTGGAGGCGGGTGCGTCTCTGGTGAATGATGTGTACGCCTTTACCCATGACCCTGATCTGGCGCAGGTTGTGGTCACGCAGGGCGCGCCGGTGTGTCTCATGCATGCGCAGGGCGATCCGGAGGTGATGCAGGAGAACCCGCAGTATGACAATGTGCTGCTGGATGTCTTCGATTTTCTGGCAGAACGTGTCGCGGCGGCGGAATCAGCGGGCATCCCGCGCGGGCATATTCTCGTTGATCCGGGGATCGGGTTCGGCAAGACACAGGCGCATAACCTCGCGCTGCTCAACCGTCTGTCGCTGTTTCACAGTCTTGGCTGCGCAGTGCTTTTGGGCGCCTCGCGCAAAGGGTTTATCGGACGGATCGGCAAGGCCGCAGAGGCACAGGCCCGCGCACCCGGCTCGATGGCGGTGGCGCTTGCGGGTGTGGCGCAGGGCGTGCAAATTCACCGCGTTCATGATGTGGCAGAGACGCGACAGGCACTGGCGCTCTGGCAGGCGGTTACAGGAGGCAATAATGACACGTAAATTCTTTGGCACGGACGGGGTGCGCGGACGCGCCAACAGTCATCCGATGACCGCTGAGATGGCGCTCAAACTCGGCGCGGCGGCGGGGCGCTATTTCCGGCGTGACGGATCATCTGCGCATCGCGTGGTGATCGGCAAGGACACGCGCTTGTCGGGATATATGTTTGAAACTGCGATGACGGCAGGGTTCACCTCCACGGGGATGAACGTGTTTCTGCTCGGGCCGGTGCCGACGCCCGCTGTGGGGATGTTGACGACCTCCATGCGGGCCGATGTGGGGGTGATGATCTCCGCTTCGCACAATCCGGCAGAGGACAACGGCATCAAGTTCTTCGGTCCTGACGGGTTCAAACTTTCCGATGAAGCGGAAAGCGAGATCGAGCGTTTGATGGAAGAAGGCGTCGAGCCTGCGCAGGCCAAGAACATCGGTCGCGCGAAACGCATCGACGACGGGCGTTTCCGCTATAACGAGCGGGTGAAATCGACCTTGCCGCGAGGTATGACGCTTGCGGGGCTGAAAGTGGTGATCGACTGCGCCAATGGCGCGGCCTATCGCACAGCGCCCGAAGTCTTGTGGGAGTTGGGGGCCGAGGTGATCCCAGTGGGCACCGCGCCCAACGGCTACAACATCAATGACCAGTGCGGCTCCACCTATGTGCAGACGGCGGCCGAGGCTGTGGTTGCGCATGGGGCGGATGTGGGCATTTGTCTCGACGGTGATGCTGACCGTGTGATGATCCTCGACGAGAGCGGGCAGGTTGCCGACGGGGATCAGCTCATGGGGCTGATGGCGAAATCCTGGGCGGATCAGGGCAAGCTCGCTGGCGGGGCGCTGGTTGCCACGGTGATGTCGAACCTCGGGCTGGAACGGTTTCTTGAGACCGAAGGGTTGACACTGGAGCGCACCGCTGTGGGGGATCGCTATGTGGTGGAGCGGATGCGGGCAGGGGGCTTCAACCTTGGCGGCGAACAATCCGGCCATATCGTGATGAGCGATTATGCCACAACGGGCGACGGGCTTTTGGCGGGGTTGCAATTCCTCGCGGCGATGGTCGAGACGGGCAAGAAAGCCTCTGAACTGACGCAGGTTTTCGAGCCTGTGCCGCAGCTTTTGCAGAACGTTCGCTATGGGACGGGGCAAAAGCCGCTGGACGAGGCGCAAGTCAAAGCGGCGATCACGGATGCGGAAGCGCGGCTGGCGGGCAACGGGCGGTTGTTGATCCGTAAATCCGGCACGGAGCCTTTGATCCGCGTGATGGCCGAGAGCGTCGACGAAGCTATCCTGAACGCGGCTGTCGCGGATGTTGTGGCGGCGGTCAAATCCGCGACACGGTAATCCGGCGTCGCGCCATTCAGGTGGTTGGACAAGACAGGCAAAGGCGGCTTTCGGGGCTGCCTTTTTCACGATCTGCGGGCGAAAGGTTTCAGCGTCCGATCGGAATGATGAAACCGGTTGAGACCACGCCGTAAACCCCGTCATCGTAGCCAGTGGCGGCGTTGAGGAAGAGGTATTTATAGCTCACCTGAATGGACGGGGCCAAACCGGTGTAGCCTTCTCCGAATGAATGGATGTAAGCGCCGACAATTCCGACCTGCGCATACTCGCCGATCTTCCACATCTTTGCAGCGGAGAGGTGCAGCGATGTGTCGGATTCACTGTCGCGATAGGCTCCGGCAGTATAATTCAGATCATAGGCGCGTTCGGCCCATGTGAGCATCAACCCCGGATTAAATTCGTTGAAATCGTCACCGTCGTCTTCGCCCCAGTCCCCGTAATGGTGCGAGGCCAGCGGGATCATTGCGTAATCGGGGGCAAACCCGTCTGCAAGGGCGGGAGAGGCGGTCAGGAGAAGGGCGGTGAGTGCGGGTTTGATCTGCATGGCGCGTCCGTGATTGATTTCTTCCCTGACATCTGTGGGAAAAATCGCGCAGGATTATGGCCGCGCCAAGGCAATTCGGAGATCATACCCCGCCGGTAAACGGTGACATGGTCAGGCACACGGTTGCATCCATCAGGGTCCATGCCACGCCAAAGATCTTCCAGAACATCTGCTTCCAGCGTGAGGCGGTTTTCAGCTTGCCTTTGGGCTGGGCCTTGGCAACTGCACGGGCCACGAACAGCAGGTAGACGCCGAAGGCCGCGAAAACATACGGGAACAGCCCGTAGAGCGGCTCAATGGCCAGAAGCAGCACATAGACCGGAATGAAAAACAGAGCGGCCAGATAATTCCCCGCCCAGAACGTGTCCCCCATGCCCTCATGACCGGCCAGAAGGCTTTTCCAGAAACCGAGGGTGAACATACGTGCACGTTCCGCGCGGATGTCGTCCATATCGGAGGGGGTGAGGTCTTCGGGGGTGTAGTCGTCCTGCGGATCGGTCATGGGAGGCTCCTTTGCTCGCATATAGCACAGGATTTCCTCAGCCCCGCAAGGGCTTTGCGCGCAAATCACAGGGACATTAAGTCGCCCCTCGCCCTGATGCGGGATGACGTCCGGCCACGAAAAAAGGGGCTCGAAAGCCCCCTTTCCCGAGATTGAAAGACGCGCTTAGTTGCGCTCTTTGTCCACCATTTTGCCGGCGGTGATCCACGGCATCATGCCGCGCAGTTTGTTGCCGGTTTCCTCGATGAGGTGTTCGTCATTGGCGCGACGGGACGCTTTGAGGAAGGGCTGGCCAACCTGATTTTCGAGCATGAAATCACGCACGAATTTACCCGCTTGGATGTCGGAGAGAACCTCTTTCATCGCTTTCTTGGTCTGCTCGTAGGGCAGGATGCGCGGGCCGGTGACGTATTGGCCGTATTCAGCAGTGTTGGAGATGGAGTAATCCATGTTCGCAATGCCGCCTTCGTAGATCAGGTCCACGATGAGCTTCACTTCGTGCAGACATTCGAAATAGGCCATTTCCGGCGCGTAACCGGCTTCGACCAGCGTTTCGAAACCGCAACGGATCAGCTCGACAAGGCCACCGCAGAGCACAGCCTGTTCGCCGAAGAGGTCGGTTTCACATTCTTCGCGGAAGGTGGTCTCGATGATGCCGGAGCGACCGCCACCGATGGCGGAACAGTAGGACAGGCCGATTTCAAGCGCTTTGCCGGTGGCGTCGGTGTCCACAGCCACAAGGCAGGGCACGCCGCCGCCTTTGGTGTATTCGCCGCGCACCGTGTGACCCGGACCTTTCGGGGCCATCATGATCACATCAACGCCTTCTTTCGGCTCGATGAGACCGAAATGCACGTTCAAACCGTGAGCAAAGGCAATCGCGGAACCTTCTTTGAGGTTGTCGTGGACGTATTTCTTGTAGGTTTCGGCCTGAAGCTCGTCGGGCATGGTGAACATGATCAGATCACACCATGCAGCGGCTTCTGCAATGCCCATGACCTGAAGGCCTTCGGCTTCGGCTTTCTTGGCGGAGGGGGAGCCTTCGCGCAGGGCGACGACGAGGTTCTTCGCACCGGAGTCGCGCAGGTTGAGCGCGTGGGCGTGACCTTGCGAGCCGTAGCCGAGGATGGCGACTTTTTTGTCTTTGATGATGTTCACATCGCAATCGCGATCGTAATAAACGCGCATGATGGGCGCTCCCTTTTTTGCTTTCGTCAGTCACAGGGCGCCGGTGTTCTCGGCGCTGTGTCTGTCGTCTTTATCGCGCATCAAAAAGGGTTTGTGGCGTCAAAATTTGACCTAAATTGCTTTTTGTGAGAGGAATTCATTCTCAAAATAACGGATATAGTAAAAAATCATGCAAGTTGACGATACCGACCGCAGAATCCTGCGCCAGATACAGGCCGAGCCGGACGCACAGGCCTCCGAACTGGCGGAGCGTGCCGGTGTGACGCCTGCGACATTTGCCCGCCGTCTGGAGCGGATGCGCGATGCGGGCATTGTCAAAGCCATTCGGGAACAAGTGGATTGGCGGGCCTTGGGTTATGCGGTGGAGGTCAGCTTGCGCATTACGCTGGACAAGACCGAACCACGCGCCTTTGACGAATTCATTCAGGCGGCGCGGGAGGTGCCGGAAGTGATTTCCATCGGCACGTTTCTGGGCCGTGTCGATGCGCGGCTTTTGGTGATCGCGCGGGATATGCCGGAGTATCAGCGGATTTACCGCGAGAAAATCCTGACCCTGCCGCATATGACCGATATTGAGGCGCTGATGCAGGTGGCGACGATCAAAGACAGCCAGTCCGTGCCGCTATGATTGATCTTGATGACATCGACCGCCAGCTGATCCGTGCACTTTGCGAGGACGCAACGCAATCGGCGGGGGCGCTTGGGCGGGTCTTTGGGCTGAGCCAGCCCGCGACGTGGCGGCGGATTAAGAGGCTGCGCGAGGCGGGTGTGTTTGGCGCGCGGCGTGTTGATCTTGACCTTGAGGCTCTGGGTTTTGGCGTGACCGTCTTTCTGGGGGTCAAACTGGCCACCAAGGGGCGGGTGAGCCTTGACGATTTCGAACGTGCCGTGCGCGCCATTCCCGAGGTGCAGACGGTGCAGCATGTGCTGGGCCTGTTCGACTACCGCCTGCGGGTGGTGGCTCAGGATTTGCCGGATTTTGAACGGGTGTTGAGACGCCGGATCATGACCCTGCCCGGTGTGGGCAATGTCGAGGCCAATGTGGTTCTGTCCGAGGAAATTCTCCCCGGCCCCCTGTGAGGGCGGGTGCAGGGCAAAGAAAAAGGCACCCGTTGGTGCCTTGATCCGACTTGATCTTATGAGTGATGCGGGATTTTCTCCGGCGGCAGTTCCGCATATCCGGTGATCATCGGCGTCACAAGGTTCTCGCCCTTGCGCCGTTTATACCAAAGGATTGCGGCAATATGGCCGATCACCATCGCCAGCAACAAGAATGACAGCGGCTCATGGAGCGAGAGTGCCTTGCGGGAAATGTCGCTGGATACATATTGCGCCAGAGGGCCGACGTTGACGTAATCCTCGGGATCGGACAACAGGCCGCTTGCGACCTGCATCGCCAGAACGACCAGCACCCCCACAACAAAGAGCGCACCCACAGGGTTATGCCCGTAAGACCGCGACGGCTGTTTCGAGGGCAGCGTCCGGGCATAGGCGACCACCTTGCCCGGACCTTTGACGAAACTGGAGAACCGTGCCGTGTAAAAGCCGAAGAACCCCCAGAGCACACGAAGCACCACGATCGCGGCCACTGTATAGCCTGCGTAGAAATGCAAGGTCATGATATCAGGGCCGAATTTCCCAAGCCCGAAGGCCGTGAAAAACGCGATCACCAAGGCCCAGTGCAGAACCCGCACAATCGGATCCCAGACATAGGTTTTCTCAAGCTGTTCCGACATCGGTTCGCCTCGCTTTCAGATCAGAAATCTTTGGCGCGGAAGTCGTCGTGGCAGGCTTTGCAGGTGCCACCAACCTTGCCCATGGCCGGTTGCAGCGCCTCAAGACCGTTGCCCGCCACTTCGTTCAGGTCTGCGACAGCCTGATAAAAGGCCATACCTTTTTCTTGCAGACCTTCCATGTCGTCCCAAATGTCTGATTTTGCACGGGTTTCACCCGGGATGTCTTCGTTGGAAGACCCCGGTGCGTAATAGTCGGCGGTGTGCAGGCTGGCCAGTGTCATCAGATCGCCTGCGGACTGGCTGGCGAGGTCTGCGTCATAGTCAACCTTGCCCTGTGCCATGCCGCCGAGCGTGGCCATTTCGAAGTTCACGAGCGTGTAGAAAGCGCGGCGCGCTTTGGCGACGTCGGAGGCGGATTGGGCAAAGGCGCCGGTAGCGGCGGTGGCCGCGATGACGGTGGAGAGAAGTAGTTTACGCATTGGATAGGGTTTCCCTGTCTGTTCACGAAAAAAGTTACGTCGCGCGATATCCGTAATATGGCATAAGATTTCAGAAATTGAATGTGACATTCTTACATAACGGCATTTGCCAAGTCACGGAAACTCTTCAACTTTTTGTGGCGCCGCCCTTGTTTGCGCAAACAGGGGCGGCGGTTGGAGCGGATCAGGCGGAGAGAATCCGTGTGACCATCTCGGTTGTGTCGCGCGAAAGCTCCGGCGTGGCCAGAATTCGCTCCAGTTCGGTGCGAATCATGCCCTGACGGTCGGCGTCATACCGCTTCCATGTCTCGAAAGCGCCGCTCATCCGCGCGGTGGTCTGCGGGTTGATTTTATCTAGCTCAATCAATTGGTTGGCAAGAAGTTGATAGGCCTTCCCGTCCGCCGCGTGGAAGCCCGCGTGGTTGCCTGCCAGCGCGCCGAAGACCGCGCGGAAGCGATTCGGGTTCTTGATGGTGAAATCCGAGTGCTGCGTCAGGGCCAGTGCTGTGCTTGCGGTCTTGTCCGGCGCGGCGAAGGAGACCTGCATCATGAACCATTTGTCCATCACGAGACGGTCGTTTTTCCATTGTTTTTCAAAGGCTTTGATCTCGTCCTGACCAAGTCCTGCGGCCAGAAGCGCCTGTAGGCTGGCGCTCTGGTCGCTCATGTTGTCGGCGCGTGCAAAGAGCGCACGGGCGGCTTTGCCACCGTCCAAAAGTGTCTCCAGCGCCAGCAAGGCGTGCCGCAGCGCCCGCTTGCCGGAGCCATCGGCGTCGGGCACGAAAACCGGCGTTTCAAGCTGTCGGCCAAGCGTCGGCAATACGTCGGATAAGTGTAGGGCAAGTGCGTGGCGCAGGGATTTGCGCGCCGCATGGATTTTGGCCGGATCAGGGGTCTGACCGGCGTCGAAAATCGTCTGGGCCAGATCGTCCTCGGAGGGCAGACCCAAGACCAAAGCGCGGAAGGCCGGATCAAGGCTCTCGTCGGTCAGCACCGTCTTGATGGCATCAAGCGCGGTTTCGGCGGGGGGGACATCGGCGGTGATCATCGCGACCAGCATGTCCTTGGTCAGCATCCGCCCCATCTCCCATTTCTGGAACGGGTCGGTGTCATGGGCCAGAAGGAAGGCGCGGGTGTCGTCATCCATCTCACGCTCCAGAATGACCGGCGCGGAGAAGTCGCGCAGCACAGAGGCCACAGGACGCGCGCCCAGACCTTCAAAGGTGAAACTCTGCTCGGCTTCGGTCATCTCCAGAACGGTGGTCGGCACCACCTCGTCCCCGTTCGGGCCGATCAGCCCCACGGCAATCGGAATCACCTGCGGTTTCTTTTCGCTCTGGCCGGGCGTCGGCGGGGTCGATTGCGCGAATGTCAGAGTGAGTGTGCCGTCTTCCCACGCTTCGGACATCTTCAGGCGCGGCGTGCCCGCCTGAGAATACCATTGTTTGAATTGTGCAAGATCGCGGCCCGTGACATCCTCGAACGCCTTGAGCCAGTCCTCGATGGTGACGGCCTGTCCGTCGTGGCGTTCAAAGTAGAGATCACAGCCCTTGCGATAGGCCTCGTCACCCACAAGGCGGCGCAGCATCCCGATAATTTCCGCGCCTTTCTCGTAGACGGTTGCGGTGTAGAAATTGTTGATCTCGACAAAGCTTTCGGGGCGCACCGGATGGGCGAGCGGGCCGTTGTCCTCGCGGAACTGGCGGGCACGCAGTTGCAGAACTTCTTCAATCCTTTTCACAGCATGGCTGCGCATGTCGCCGGAGAACATCTGGTCGCGGTAGACGGTCAGCCCCTCTTTCAGACAAAGCTGGAACCAGTCGCGGCAGGTGATGCGGTTGCCGGTCCAGTTGTGGAAATACTCATGCGCGATGATGCCTTCGATCCGCTCGAAATTGGCATCTGTCGAGGTCTCTTTCGAAGCCAGAACACAAGACGAGTTGAAGACGTTCAGCCCCTTGTTCTCCATCGCGCCCATGTTGAAGTCGTCCACGGCCACAATGTTGAATATGTCCAAGTCATATTCGCGCCCATAGGTCTTTTCATCCCATGTCATCGCGTCTTTGAGGGCTTGCATCCCGAAGGCGCATTTGCCCTCGTCACCGGGACGGACCCAGATGTTCAACTCGACATCGCGGCCCGATTGCGTGGTGAAACGGTCGGGGTGGTTGACCAGATTGCCCGCCACAAGCGCGAAGAGATAGGAGGGTTTCGGCCACGGGTCATGCCATTCGACAAAGCCCTCGCCGGCGGTCAGCGGGTTGCCGTTGGAGAGCATGACGGGCTGGTCGCCTTCGATACGCACGGTGAAGGTGGCCATGACATCGGGGCGATCGGGATAATAGGTGATCTTGCGGAAACCTTCGGCCTCGCATTGGGTGCAATACATGCCCGACGACATATAGAGCCCCTCAAGCGCGGTGTTGGTTTCCGGCGAGATTTCCACCTCGGCCTCCCACACAAACGGCCCCTCGGGCACATCCGCTTCCAGACCGCCCTCGACCGGACGCGGGGTGATGGCTTCGCCGTTGATTTTGGCGGAAATCAGCGAGAGCTCTTCGCCATGTAGAAAGAAGCGTTTGTCCGTGGCTTCGGGATTGGGCGCAAAGGCGATTTTCGAGATCACCCGCGTGGCGGTCGGGTGAAGCCGGAAGGTGAGGTGAACGCTTTCGATCTTGTATCCGAATGGGGTGTAATCTTTCAGATAGATGGTCTCGGGGGCCGCGTCTTTCATGGGGAAACTCTCTTGTATATGAGACTCGTTTTGGTCGGGAGGGTATGCGTCGGGCGCGGGGGCTGCAACGGGGGACGGATGAAAACTTGTTTCCGATAGGAAACTCTATTATTGACGTTCTGGTTTCCAAAAATTTTCTGAAAGGTGATTCCCAAATGACGCGCGTGGACCGATCCGGCCTGAAGGTGGCTGAGCTTTTTGCCAATTTCATTGAGGCGGAAGCCCTGCCGGGGACGGGTGTGTCGGCGACGGCGTTCTGGGACGGGCTTGCGGGGATGGTGCGCGATTTCGGGCCGAAGAACCGTGCGTTGCTGGAAAAGCGCGAGGCTTTGCAGGCCAAGATTGACGCGTGGCACCTTGAACGCAAGGGGCAGGATCATGACGCGGCGGCCTATCGGGCCTTTCTCGAAGAAATCGGCTATCTCGTGCCCGAAGGCCCCGATTTCAAGATCGAGACCACCAAGGTGGATGAGGAATTTGCCACCAAGCCGGGGCCGCAGCTTGTGGTGCCGATCACCAATGCACGCTATGCGCTCAATGCGGCGAATGCGCGGTGGGGCTCTTTGTATGACGCGCTTTATGGCACGGATGCGCTGGGCGATCTGCCCTCCGGCAAGGGCTATGACGCCGAGCGCGGCGGGCGTGTGATCGCATGGGCCAAGGCGCATCTGGACCGTGTGGCACCGCTGGCAGGCGGTTCTTGGGCCGATGTGAGCAAGCTGGACGTGGTGAACGGGATGCTCTTGGTCGAGGGGGCGATGGGGCAGACAGGCCTGGCCGATCCGGCGCAGTTTGCGGGGTCGAGCGCGGGGCATGTCCTGTTGCAGAAGAACGGGCTCTATATCGACATCGTCATTGATCCTTCGACGCCGGTGGGCCAGCAGGACAAGGCGGGGATTTCCGATATTCTGGTCGAGGCGGCCGTGTCCGCGATCATGGATTGCGAGGATTCGGTGGCGGCTGTGGATGCCGAGGAAAAGGTCGGCGCCTATCGCAACTGGCTGGGGCTGATGCGGGGCGATCTGACCGAGGAGGTCAGCAAGGGGGGCAAGACCTTTACCCGCGCGCTGCATCCCGACCGTGTGTTCACCGATGCCGATGGGGCGGAGATCACGCTTCAGGGACGTGCGATGATGCTGGTGCGCAATGTCGGGCATTTGATGACCAACCCGACGGTGCTTGATGGAGAGGGGCGCGAGATCGGTGAGGGGATCATGGATGCGCTGGTCACGGTGATGATCGCGCTGCATGACCTGCAAAAGACGGCTGGGCCGCGCAACTCCCGCGAAGGCTCGGTCTATATCGTCAAGCCGAAGATGCACGGGCCGGAAGAGGTCGCCTTTGCCGACGAGATGTTCAGCCGTGTCGAGGAGATTCTGGACCTTGCGCCGAACACGGTGAAGCTCGGGATCATGGACGAGGAGCGCCGCACTTCGGTGAACCTCAAGGAATGTATCCGCGCCGCGAAACATCGTGTGGCTTTCATCAACACCGGCTTCCTTGACCGCACCGGCGACGAGATTCACACCTCGATGGAAGCGGGGCCGATGATCCGCAAGGGCGAGATGAAGGACCAGCCGTGGATCAAGTCCTATGAGGATCGTAATGTCGATATCGGGCTGGCCTGTGGTCTCAAGGGGCGCGCGCAGATCGGCAAGGGCATGTGGGCCATGCCGGACTTGATGAATGCGATGCTGGAAACCAAGGTCGGTCACCCGAAAGCGGGCGCGACCTGCGCTTGGGTGCCTAGCCCCACGGCGGCAACCTTGCACGCGACGCATTATCACACGGTGGATGTCTTTGCGGTGCAGGACGCGATTGCCAAGGGAGGTCCGCGCGGCACGCTTGAGGATTTGCTCACCATTCCCGTCGCCAAAGGTGTGAACTGGTCGGAGGCGGAAATCCGTGACGAGGTGGAAAACAATGCCCAGGGGATTTTGGGCTACGTGGTGCGCTGGGTCGATCAGGGCGTGGGTTGCTCCAAAGTGCCGGACATTCACGATGTGGGTCTGATGGAAGACCGCGCCACCTGCCGGATTTCGTCGCAAGGGCTGGCCAACTGGCTGCATCACGGCGTTGTCACCGAGGCGCAAGTCATGGAGGCCATGAAGAAAATGGCCGAAGTGGTGGACCGCCAGAACGCCGGTGATCCGCTCTATACGCCGATGGCCCCGTCCTATGACGGCATCGCGTTCAAGGCCGCCTGCGATCTGGTGTTCAAGGGCCGTGTGCAACCTTCGGGCTATACCGAGCCGGTTTTGCATGCCCGCCGGCTTGAACTAAAGGCGCGAAACTAAGCACCACCTGCGATTTGCGCAGAAATTCACAGCTAAGCCATGATACCGCGCGCTGATGCAGAGGCATTGCGCGCGGCTTGGCCTTTTCTCTGATGCGAAAGCGGCTATCCTTGGCAAAAAGGAGAGGCACATCATGACACGACCGGTTGTCGGCATCATTGGCAATTACGACCTTCTCAACGACAGCTATCCCGCCTACACGGGTGGGCGCATGAATGCCGAAGCCGTGGCCGAGGTCTCGAATTGTATGCCGCTTCTGATTCCGGCGCATCCGAACTTTGTCTGCGTGGACGAGTTGATGGAGGTCTGCGACGGGTTTCTCTTCACCGGCGGGCGGCCCAATGTGCATCCGTCGGAATATGGCGAAGAGGAAACCGAAGCGCATGGGGCCTTTGACCGCTGCCGCGATGCGGTGACCCTGCCGCTCATTCGGGCCTGTGTCGAAAAAGGCCAGCCGTTCTTTGGCATTTGCCGTGGCTTTCAGGAGGTGAATGTCGCCATGGGCGGCACGCTTTACCCCGAAATCCGCGACCTTCCGGGGCGGATGAACCACCGGATGCCGCCGGACGGGACGCTGGAAGAGAAATTCGCCCTGCGCCATCCCGTGCGCCTTGCCGAGGGCGGCGTGTTCCACAAACTTCTGGGCGCGTCCGAAGTGATGACCAATACGCTGCACGGGCAGGGGATCAAGAAACCGGGTGCGCGGATCGTGGTTGAGGGCTACGCGCCCGATGGCACGCCGGAGGCGATCTATGTGAAAGATGCGCCGGGGTTCACCTTGGCGGTGCAATGGCATCCGGAATATCGCGCGGGCGAAGATCCGGTCTCGCGGCCCCTGTTCGAGGCCTTTGGCTCTGCGGTTCACAGGTTTTCGAAAACCCGCCGCAAAAAGCCCGCTCTGGCCTGATCGGCAGGCGGCTCTGCGTAGGGCAGGCGGCAAGCTCAGGGTTCAAGCCGTTTTTCCATGCGGAAATTCTCGATCCCGATAGAGTCGCGGATCACGGTCTGGCGCGCCACCACGGTCCAGCCGCGCCGCTCGAAGAACCGCCGTGCAAGGTGGCTGGCCTCTGTCTCCATATGGCTGAGCCCGAGACGGCGGGCCTCGGCTTCGCAGGCCTCATAGAGCCGCCCCGCGGTGCCCTTTCCCATCTCTTCCAAGGCGACATAGGCAAAGTCGATATGCCCGTCATGCCCCATGGTGAAAAAGCCCCTGATCCGGCCCCAGCGTGTGGCGCAGACCGAAAACCCTGCGGTTAGGCGCTCTGGCCAGCTGTCGGGTGCATCCTTGAGGTCAGGCGCCCAAGCTGCGCGTTGGGCGGCATCATAAAACGCCCCTGTGCCGCCGTGGACGGTGCGGTGGAACAGCGCGTAACAGGCGCGGGCATCTTTATGGGTCAAAGGGCGCAGTTTCATCGGGAAAGCCTAGCGGTTCGGGCCGAGTGGGGCTAGGGTCTGCGCTATGAAGTATTTTGATTACCCGCCTGTCTGGCTTTTGGCGTTCATGGCACTCGCTTGGGGATCGGCCAAACTCGGGCTGGAGATGGACCTGCCCGCATGGGTCGGACTCTCCGGCAGGCTTTTGATCCTGTTCGGGATTTCGCTCATGGTGTTGGCGGCGTTTGCCATGTGGCGGCACCGCACCACGCTGGTCCCGCATCGGGTGCCCGCCGCCATTGTCACAAACGGCGTTTACAAATTCACACGCAACCCGATTTATCTGGGGGATGCCTTTACACTTGCGGGGTTTTCTTTACTCTGCGGCAACCTGGCTGGGGTGGCTCTGGTTCCTGTCTTTATGGCGGTGATCCGGAGACGCTTTATTGCCGAGGAGGAAAACTGGCTCAGGACGAAATTCCACGAAGAGTTTCAAACCTGGGCAGAAAGCACGCGACGTTGGCTGTGACCTGCCGTCACATATGCCCTCATGTTTGCGCAATAATGTTGCGCTAAGTGGGGGCAATTGGGTAGGGAAGTGGTCAACAGAGAACTAGGACTGGGGAAAGAGGATCAACACGTGAAATTCGGTGTTCCTAAGGAAGTCTTTGAGGGAGAAGCGCGTGTCGCGCTGACGCCTGAAAGCGCCAAGCAGCTTCAGAAGCTTGGATATGAATGTGCAATCGAGACCGGAGCGGGTGCGCTCGCCGGGTTCTCGGACAAGGATTACGAAGAGGCCGGTGTCGAGATCATCAAGACGCCTGCCGCGCTCTGGAAGGCCTGCGACATCGTCGCCAAGGTGCGCCAGCCCAATGCGACGGAAATGAAACGTCTCAAAAAGGGTCAGACGCTGATCTCCTTCTTCAACCCGGCGGGCAATGAAGCCGGTATGAAGGCGGCGAAAGCCAGAGGCGCCAATGTGATCGCCATGGAAATGGTGCCGCGGATTTCGCGGGCGCAGAAGATGGACGCGCTGTCGTCTATGGCCAATATCGCGGGCTATCGTGCCGTGATCGAGGCGGGCAACAACTTCGGACGGTTCTTTACCGGTCAGATCACTGCTGCGGGCAAGGTTCCGCCGGCGAAGGTTCTTGTGGTCGGTGCCGGTGTTGCGGGTCTGGCCGCGATTGGCACCTCGACCTCTCTGGGCGCTGTGACCTATGCTTTTGACGTGCGTCCCGAAGTGGCCGAACAGGTCGAGAGCATGGGCGCGCAATTCGTCTATCTCGATTTCGAGGAAGAGCAACAGGACGGTGCGGCGACGGGCGGCTATGCCTCTGTCTCCAGCCCCGAGTTCCGCGAGGCGCAGCTTGCCAAATTCCGCGAATTGGCTCCCGAAATGGACATCGTGATCACCACGGCGCTCATTCCGAACCGCGAAGCGCCGGAATTGTGGACCGAGGATATGGTTGCCGCGATGAAGCCGGGGTCGGTGATCGTCGATCTGGCCGCTGAAAAGGGCGGCAACTGCAAACAGACCGTGAAAGACGAGAAGATCGTGACCGAGAATGGCGTGACCATCATCGGCTACACCGATTTCCCGTCACGCATGGCCACGCAGGCCTCGACGCTTTACGCCACCAACATCCGCCACATGATGACTGACCTGACGCCTGAGAAGGACGGTCAGATCGTGCATGACATGGAAGATGACGTGATCCGCGGCGCGACCGTGGCCTATGAGGGCGAGATCACCTTCCCGCCGCCGCCGCCGAAAGTTGCGGCGATTGCGGCCAAGCCGAAAGAGGAGGTCAAAGAGAAGACCCCCGAAGAGAAACGCGCCGAAGAGGTCGCCGCCTTCAAGGCGCAGACCAAGCAACAGGTGACACTGATCGCCATCGGTGCGGCGCTGTTGCTGGGCGTGGGTCTTGTGGCCCCTGCCAGCTTCATGCAGCACTTCATCGTCTTTGTCCTGTCGGTCTTTGTCGGTTTTCAGGTGATCTGGGGCGTGTCGCACAGCTTGCACACACCGCTGATGGCCGTGACGAACGCGATCTCCTCGATCATCATTCTGGGTGCGCTGTTGCAGATCGGATCGGGCAACTGGCTGGTGATCCTGCTGGCCTCCGTGTCGATCTTCATGGCGGGCATCAACATTTTCGGCGGCTTCCTCGTGACACGGCGTATGCTCGCCATGTTCCAGAAATCGTAAGGAGTAGAGGCAATGGATTTCGGATTTACGACGGCGGCCTATGTGGTCGCGGCTGTTCTCTTCATCCTCTCCCTTGGCGGTTTGTCGGGACAGGAAAGCGCGAAACGTGCGGTGTGGTATGGCATCGTCGGCATGGGCCTTGCGGTCTTTGCCACGCTGATCGGACCGGGCGCGGGGCTGTGGCTCCTGTCGCTGCTGCTGATCGCGGGCGGCGGGACCATCGGCTGGTATGTCGCCAACAAGGTCGAAATGACCGAGATGCCGCAACTGGTCGCAGCGATGCACTCGCTCGTTGGTCTGGCGGCGGTCTTTGTGGGCTATAACGCGCATTTCGTTATGGGCCATGTGGCCGGTCTTCATACGGGCGAAGAGCTTGGCACATTCGCCGCACTCGTGGCGCACAAGTCGCCGGTCGAGTTGAACATTCTCAAGGTTGAACTGTTTCTGGGCATCTTCATCGGGGCGGTGACCTTCACCGGTTCCGTGATCGCCTATGGCAAGCTGGCGGGCAAAGTCTCCTCCACGGCCAAGAAACTGCCCGGTGGCCATGCGCTCAACGCGGGTGCGGCTGCACTCTCGCTGATCTGCCTGTTCTGGTATATGGGCACGGGCGCGTTCTTCCCGCTGTTCATCATGACACTGGCCGCGCTTTTCATCGGCTATCACCTGATCATGGGCATCGGCGGTGCGGATATGCCTGTCGTGGTTTCCATGCTCAACTCCTACTCGGGCTGGGCGGCCGCCGCGATCGGCTTCTCGCTTTCCAATGATCTCTTGATCGTTGTGGGCGCTCTGGTCGGCTCCTCGGGTGCGATCCTGTCCTACATCATGTGTAAGGCCATGAACCGCTCCTTCATCTCGGTCATTCTGGGCGGCTTCGGTGGCGCATCCGGTCCGGCGATGGAGGTCGAGGGCGAACAGGTGGCCATCGACGCCGATGGCGTGGCCAATGCCTTGAACGAGGCCGAAAGCGTCATCATCGTTCCGGGCTACGGCATGGCCGTGGCGCAGGCGCAGGCCGCCGTGTCGGAACTGACCAACAAGCTGCGTGCCAAGGGCAAGAATGTGCGCTTCGCCATTCACCCCGTGGCGGGCCGTTTGCCTGGTCACATGAACGTGCTGCTGGCCGAGGCCAAGGTGCCTTATGATATCGTGATGGAGATGGACGAGATCAACGAGGACTTCCCCGACACAGACGTGGTCATCGTGATCGGTTCCAACGACATCGTGAACCCCGCCGCCCAAGAAGATCCGAACTCCCCCATCGCGGGTATGCCGGTTCTCGAAGTCTGGAAAGCGAAACAGGTTTTCGTTTCCAAACGCGGGCAGGGCACGGGCTATTCGGGTATTGAGAACCCGCTGTTCTACAAAGAGAACACGCGCATGTTTTATGGCGACGCCAAGGACTCGATGAACGCGCTTTTGCCGAAACTCGACTGAGTTTGACGCGATAGATTGTGGAAGGGGCGGCCCGAATGGGTCGCCCTTTTTGCGTTCGCCGTGCCAGCCGCCTTGGCGCTGGCCCTGCCTGCCGCCGCCAACAGCACCGAAGACGAAGCGCAACGCGTCGACGAGATTGCGGCGTTTTTATGCGCTCTGTCGGGCAAAGCCCTCGTCTGCCCCGCGCACAGCCGATTTGCAAAAGGCAGGCTTTTCAATCCGTTGAACTTCGGGCAGGCTTTCCGGCAACAGGAGGCCCCCATGCAGCACACCACCCCCGAAGAGATCACTGCAGACCACGCGTTCATGGAGAAAATGATCGCGATCCGTCACGACCTCCACGCCCATCCCGAAACCGCTTTTGAAGAGGTGCGGACCTCTGCGCTTGTGGCGGAGTTTCTCGAAGGGTTGGGGATGGAGGTGCATCTCGGTTTGGGCAAGACCGGCGTTGTGGGCACGCTCAAGGGCAAACGTCCGGGACAAAAGGTCATCGCCCTGCGTGCCGACATGGATGCGCTGCATATCACCGAGGACACCGGCGTGCCCTATACATCGCAAGTGGCGGGCAAGATGCATGCCTGCGGCCATGACGGGCACACGACCATGCTTTTGGGCGCGGCGGAGAAACTGGCCGCCAATCCGGATTTCGCGGGCACGGTGCGCTTCATCTTCCAACCCGCCGAAGAGGGCGGTGGCGGGGCCAACGAGATGATCAAGGACGGGTTGTTCGACCTGTTCCCGACCGATGCGATTTACGGCGTGCACAACGGGCCGATGGATCCGTTGGGACAGATGACCACCCGTGTCGGCCCCTATACATCCGCCTCTGACGATTGGGAGATCGTGTTCGAAGGCACCGGTGGCCACGGCGCGTCGCCGGAGAAGGCAACCGATCCGACTGTGGCGGCGGGGCAGTTCATGGCGAACCTTGGCAATGTGGTGTCGCGCCATGTGGCGCTGACCGATTGGGCCGTGGTCTCCATCGGCCATGTGGCAGGGGGCGAGCGCGAGAGTGCGAATATCATTCCCGCCAAGGTTCTGGTCGCGGGCACGGCGCGCAGCTACCGGCCCGAGGTGCGTGACACATTGCAACGCGAGATCACCCGTCTGGCCAAGGGCTGCGCTATGGCCTGTGGCGTCGAGGCGCATGTGGACTATGAGCGGGGCTATCCGCCGCTGGTGAACACGGCAGAGGAGGTCGCCGTGACAGGCAGGGCCCATACCGCCTCTCTGGGCGCAGAAATGGCCGACACCAAAGCCCCGGCCATCGGCGCCAGCGAGGACTTCGCCTATTTTCTGGAGAAAATCCCCGGTGCTTATGTTTCCATCGGCAATGGCGACGGGCCTGACGCGGCCTTTGTCCACACGCCGAAATTCGATTTCAACGACAAGCTGATCCCCATCGGCGTGGCTTACTGGATGAATATCGTGGCCGAGGAATTGGGCGGCGCGTGAGCTTTGTATACCGTCGCATTCCGTTAAGTGGCTGATATGCATTGAAAATATTGTTTGCTTTGACGCGGGGTGGCGGTCTATAGGCGAATTATGACGCTTGAGACGAGACCGCCTATGGCCCCTTTGACCGACCACCCGCGCCGCTATGAGCTGGCCAATGAATTGCATGCCCGCCCCTTTCCCGAAGTGGGCAGCAATGCCCGTGCGGCCTATTTGGCCATCCGCGCCGCAGGGGATGCGGCACGGCGCGACCGCGATCTGGATCGGGCGCATCTTTTGGCGCTTTTGGACCGGTTCGGCGCGCCCCATCCGGCACCAATGGCCACGCATTACACCGGAGCATTGGGCAAATACCGCCTCAAGTGGGAAAGCCACACGGAGTTTGTGACCTATACGATCTTCGCAGACGGGCTTTCGGATCATGCCTTTGACCGGACCACTTTTGAACTCTTTCCCGAAGACTGGCTGAAAGAGGCACCGGGACAGCGGATCACCTCGGCACTTATTCGGGTCGAGACGGTGGAGGACGACGCAGGGATCATCGCGCTGATGGACAACTGGTTCGAACGCGAAAGCCTCGCCGTGGCGCGTGTGCTGGACGGGGCGATGGTGGTTGCGGGAGATTTCCGGATCGACGCGGCGGGTCACATGCGTTTTGCCATTTTCCCCGATGCGGATTGCGGTCAGCGCCGGATCGGGCGGGTTTTGCAACGTCTGTGCGAGATCGAGACCTATAAGGCCATGTCGATGCTGGGGTTTGTGCAGGCGCGCAAAGTGGTCACAGACCTTGCGGATATCGAAAAGGAACTCTCCGATCTGATGGTGCGGCTCACCACCAAGTCGGAAGTGTCTACGGAAGACACGCTGGACGACATCCTCGGCCTCTCCACACGGATCGAGAGCATTGTGACGCGGACCAACTTCCGCTTTGGCGCGACGGGGGCCTATGAAGCCATCGTCAACCAGCGGATCGAGGTGCTGCGCGAAAGCCGGTTTCAGGGGCGTCAGCTCTTCAGCGAATTCATGATGCGGCGTTTCGATCCGGCCATGCGCACGGTGCAGGCGGCGAAAACGCAGCTTGAGAGCCTTGCCGAACGGACCGCGCGGGCGGCGAATCTCTTGCGCACCAAGGTCGATGTCGGGCGTCAGGCGCAGAACCAGAAACTGCTGGAAAGCATGGACAAACGCGCCGATCTGCAACTGCGGTTGCAAGAGACGGTCGAGGGGCTTTCGGTCGTGGCGATCAGCTATTATGCGGTGAGCCTTGCGGGCTATCTGGTCTATCCGGCGCTGGAGCCTCTGGGGCTGTCCAAAGGTCTGGCCCAGTCGATGCTCACACCTCTTGTTGTGTTGGCCGTCTGGCTTGGCCTGCGCCGGATCAAAAAGCAGCATCTGGAATAACCCCTGTTCTAAATACGCAGGAAAAAACGCGCCGAGACTTCTGTCCGGCGCGTTTTGTGTTTTCCGTTTGATGTGTTGGCGCTGTGCCCTACCGGCCCCTGATCCGCGGGTCGAGCGCATCGCGCAGCCCGTCGCCGATGTAATTCACCGCCAGCACCGTGAGCGAGATCGCCAGACCCGGCCAGATGACACGCTCGGGATATTGCTGGATGAAATCCTTGGCATCAAAGAGCAGGCGGCCCCATGTCGGGTAGTCCGGCGGAAAGCCGAGGCCGAGGAAGGACAGCGCACTTTCGGTGATGATCGCATTGGCGATGCCCAAGGTGGCCGAGACCATGATGGGCGACATGATGTTGGGCAGGATATGGCGCACAACGATCTTGCCCGAGGAGGTGCCGATGGAGCGTGCCGCCAGCACATATTCGCGTTCTTTGAGCGCGAGCACATCACCGCGCACGATCCTTGCTGCCTGCATCCAGCTTGTAATGCCGATGACAAAGACGATCAGGATGAAGATGCCGGTTTCCAACCCAAAGACGGAGCGCAGCGGGTCGCGGAACAGCATGATGATGACGAGCAGCAGCGGCAGCAGCGGCAGGGCGAGGAACAGGTCGGTGAAACGCATCAGAAGCCCGTCGAGACCTTTCCAGTAGCCTGCAAGCACGCCGATGAACGTGCCCAGCACCAGTGAGAGCGCCATAGCGGTCAGGCCCACGGAGATCGAGACCTGCCCCCCTTGCAGCATCCGCGCCAGCATGTCGCGGCCCAGTTGGTCTGCGCCGAGCGGGTGGGCCAGAGAAGGCCCAGTGTTGCGCGCGCGGATGTCGATATGCGTCGGGTCGATGGTCCACAGGAGCGGGCCGAGATAGACCGCCAGAATGATAAAGACGAAAAAGATCAGTCCGGCCATCGCGCCTTTGTGGGTTTTGAACTGGTCCCAGACATCCCACCACTGGTTGCGGGGTTTTTCGGAGGGGATAGCGGCTGCGGTTGTTGTATCGGTCATGGTCAACCTCCCTTAATCGTAGCGGATGCGTGGATCGAGGATACCGTAGAGAATATCCGCGATGAGGTTGAACAGAACGATGAGCACGGCAAAGATGAAGGTCAGCGTCTGCACCATCGGCGCGTCCGAGGCGTAGATCGCGGAGATCAACATCTGTCCCAGACCGTTCACCTGAAACACCTGTTCGGTGATGATCGCGCCGCCGAAAATGTTGGGCACGCCCAGAGCAATCACGGTGACGACAGGGATCATGGAGTTGCGCAGCACATGGACAAGGACGACGACACGCTCGGAGAGGCCCTTGGCGCGGGCGGTGCGGACATAGTCCTGATTGAGATTGTCGAGCATTGATGCGCGCATGAAGCGGCTGACCTGTGCGGCATTGTAGAGGGTGAGGACAAAGACCGGCATGGCCATCTGTTTGACCTGAAACCAGAACGATCCCCAGTCGGTGATGGTGTGTGTGGTGTCATAGATCGACGGGAACCAGCCGAGAATGACGGAGAACACCACGATCAGCAGAACGCCGGAGAAGAAGGTCGGGATGGAAAATCCGACCATGGAGATAAAGGTGCCCAGTTGGTCGAACCAGCTATACTGGCGATAGGCGGAGAAGATGCCGATCGGCACCGCGATCAGCGTGGCGAAGACATAGGACAGGCCCACAACCCACAGCGTCTGCGGCATGCGTTCGGCCACAACGGACATGACAGGGGAGCGCGACTGGAAGGAGATGATCCGCTGTTTGCCTTCGGAGAAATCAGTGCCGAAGATATGGTCGAAGGCCACTTGCGGCTCGACGATGAAGAACTGGTAGAGCCAGTTCAGAAACCGGATATGGACGGGTTCGCCAAGGCCCAGAGCCTCGCGCATCTTTTCCTTCACCTCTGGCGGCACGGTCAACGGGATCGAGGCCATCGGATCGCCCGGAGCCAGATCCAGAAGCAGGAAGATCACCAATGAAATGAAGAGAAGCGTCGGAACGGAGAGGATCAGACGGCGGATCGTGAAATGGAGCATGAAGGGTGCCTTGGTTCAGGTCTTTTGTCATTGGGGAGCGGGCGCCCCGAGGGGTCGGGACGCCCGTAGAGAGATCACTCTTTGATGCGATACCAGTCGGCCGCGTTCCAAAGCTCGGAATCCCAGGTGTTGAGGATCACACCGCCCAGCGTGTTGGAATGTGCGGACAGACGGCCACGGTCCACCAGCGGGATGATGGCATATTCCTGCATCAGCATGTCGTTCATGGCTTTCGCCAGCTCGGCACGTTTGTTGATGTCACCGGTTTTCGCCATTTCCGCGACCAGCGCGTCATACTCGTCAGAGCAGAAGCGCGGCATGTTGTTGCCCTGCCACTGGGTTTCGGGGCGCGGTGCCTGTTTGCATTCCCAGTTGGCCATATAGGCTTCCGGATCTGTTCCGTCGAAGTTGTTGGCATACATTTCTACGTCTGCATAGAACTTCTGGAAGGTGTCCGGCGAACCGGCATCCCCGCCAAAGAAAACGGAGGCGTCGATGTTGCGCAATTCGGTTTCAACACCGATCTCGCCCCACCACTGTTTGATGATCGCCTGAAAATCCTGACGGATGGCGTTGGTCGAGGATTGGAACAGAAGCGACAGTTTCTTGCCGTCTTTCTCGCGGATGCCGTCGCCGTCGCTGTCCACCCAACCGGCTTCTTCGAGCACGGCTTTCGCGCCTTCGATGTCTTGCGTGAGGCAGGCATCATTGGCGGTGGAATTGTAGATCGCCGGTGCGGGAAGCACGTTACAGGTCGGACGCCCCGCATCGCCGTAACCGATCTCGGTCAGCAGCGCACGGTCGATGGCCATAGACAGCGCCTTGCGCACGGCCAGATCGGAAAGGATCGGGTGCGGATGGGCTGCGGTGGCGCGTTCATCACCCAAAGCCGGATCGGGGTCGGTCATGTTGACCATGATCCGCTCGACAAGTGTGCCGAAGGCGCTGACAAGCTGGCCCTTGCCCTTGGCAAGCATGGCTTCGAGCAGGTCGGGGGACACTTGTGTGTTCCACGCATAGTCGAATTCGCCGGTCTCCAGCACGGAGCGCGCCGCAGATTGCGCATCGCCGCCGCCTTTCAGCGTCGCGGTCGCAAAGGCCGGTTTGTTCGGGTCACGATAGTTCGGGTTCGCGGAGAGCGAGACCACGTCATTGGTTTTGAACTCGTCCACGACGAAAGGCCCTGTGCCAATCGGGCTGAAGTTCTCTTCGGTGCAGGACGCCATCGCTTCGCCCACACAATCGGCGAACTGGGCCTTTTGCACGATCGGAGCCTGAGCGCCGACGAAGGGACCGTAGGGGAAGGGCTTCGGCACGCCGAAATGCACCACAACGGTCAACTCGTCAGGGGTCTCGACCTTGACCACGTCATTGTATTTCTCGGACTGGGAACAGCCGCCGCCCTCGGTGGTGCAATATTCCCATGTGAATTTCACGTCTTCGGAGGTCAGCGGCTTGCCGTCCGACCATTTGAGACCTTCCTTGAGCTTCCATGTGATCGTTTTCAGATCTTCGGACACGCCGCCGTTTTCCACGGTCGGCACAGACTCGGCCAGATAGGGGACAATGGTGCCCGCTTCGTTGTAGCGCGCCAGAGGCTCCAGAACCAATGAGGCAGCCTCAAGCTCCTTGGTGCCGCCCGAAAGATAGGGGTTCATCGTCGAGGGCGCTTGGTAATAGATGATATTGACATGACCGTCCGCACCGCGCTCTGCGAAAGCGGCAGGAACCAGCGCGAGCGATGCGACAGCACCCATCAGGGCTGTTTTAAACGTCATTGAATGACCTCTCCTTGTTGGACCGGTGACGGGAGATTGCGTGAACCGCAAATTATTGTGACCCCGCACCGGCGTTACTGTGTCGAAACCTGCGTGGTCCTGTTTGCGCAAAGCAAGGTGACTCGCCGGATTCCGGTGACATAAATTTATCGAATGATAAAAACTTAGGCAAAGCAAGTCGCTTTCTTCGATAAAAATGGCGTTAGACCCATGTCGTGACGTTCTCTTTGCCTGTCGGTTCAGCGTTTGCCCGCTTTTCAGACAAACCGATTTGACAGCCCCCGCGCGGCAGGCTTAGCGTCATGATCGGTCCTTATGCGGTGCGTCCGGCCCGTGGGACGGTCTTGTCACTTATGCGATTCACGGTGTTTTGCGCGGTGATCCGGCACCTGATCTGAAAGGCGATTCATGCTTGATAAAACTCCCGATTCGGCTCCCGATACGTCCGACGACCGAGCGTTGATCGACGTTTCCCACCTGCGGGTCGAGTTTCCGACACGCGGCGGTCTTGTGGTCGGGGTCAAGGATGTGTCCTTCTCCATCGACGCGGGCGAGACGCTCTGTGTCGTGGGTGAGTCGGGGTCGGGAAAATCCGTGTCTTCTCTGGCGATTATGCGCCTGATCGAGTTTGGCGGCGGCAAGATTGCCGGTGGCGAGATCAAGCTGCGCAAGGAACACGAGATCATTGATCTGACCGCAATGGACCCCGAGAAAATGCGGGCATTGCGCGGCGACGATATCGGCATGATCTTTCAGGAGCCGATGACCTCGCTCAATCCGGTGTTCACCATCGAGCGCCAGCTGTGCGAGGGGCTGCGTCTGCACAAGGGCATGAGCAAGGAACAGGCCCGCGCCCGTGCGCTTGAACTGATGAAAGACGTGCGTATCCCCGAACCGGAACGGCGTTTGAGCCAGTATCCCCACGAGCTGTCCGGCGGTATGCGCCAGCGTGTGATGATCGCGATGGCGATGGCCTGCGAGCCGAAGCTGCTGATCTGTGACGAGCCGACCACGGCGCTGGATGTGACGATTCAGGCGGAGATTCTGGCGCTGATCGACCGGCTGAAACGCGAACACAACACGGCGGTGCTGTTCATCACCCATGACATGGCCGTGGTCGCGCAGATGGCGGATCGGGTCTTGGTGATGTTCCGTGGCGACGTGGTCGAAGAGGGCACAGTCGCGGAAATCTTTGATTCTCCGAAAGAAGATTACACCAAGGCGCTTTTGGCCGCTGTGCCGAAGCTGGGCGAGATGACCGGCAAACCGGCGCCCGAACCGATGCGTCTGATCGGCGTGCCGCAAGTCTCCGTGTCGCCGGTGCCCTATGCGCCGGAGGGGACAAAGCCTGTTCTCGAAGTGAACAATCTGGTCACGCGCTTTCCGGTAAAGGCCGGTTTGCTGCGCAAGACCGTGGCCAATGTCCATGCGGTCGAAGATGTCTCCTTTGCGATCAAACCGGGGGAGACGCTGTCTCTCGTGGGCGAAAGCGGCTGCGGAAAATCGACCTGCGGGCGTTCGATCCTGCGCCTTGTCGATCCGCTCAGCGGCTCTGTGCGTTTGGACGGCCAAGAGGTTCTGGACCAGAATCCGCGCGATTTGCGCCGGTTGCGTCAGGACATGCAGATGATCTTTCAGGACCCGTTTGCCTCGCTCAACCCACAGGTGCGGCTGATTGATCAGGTGGCCGAACCGCTGCGCAACTACGGGTTGGCGCATGGCTCTGATGTCACTGACCGCGTCGCGGCTTTGTTCGACCGGGTCGAACTGCCGCGCGCCTTTCTGAAACGTTACCCGCACGAACTGTCGGGCGGCCAGCGCCAGCGTGTCGCCATCGCCCGCGCTCTCTCGATCAACCCGAAGCTGGTGATCGCGGACGAGGCGGTTTCCGCCCTTGATGTGAGTGTGCAGGCGCAGGTGGTGAACCTCTTGATGGAGCTTCAGGCCGAACTTGGCATCGCCATGCTCTTTATCAGCCACGACATGGCCGTGGTCGAACGGGTCAGCCACCACACGGCGGTGATGTATCTTGGCCGGATTGTCGAGATCGGCCCGCGCCAAGCGGTGTTCGAGAACCCGCAGCACGAATACACGAAATCGCTTATGCTGGCCGTGCCTATTGCCGACCCGCATAACAAGAAAATCAGGGCGGACCTGTCCTTCAAACCGATCCCGTCCCCGATTTTTCCCGCAGACTATGTGCCTGCAAAATCCACTTACCGCGAAGTGTCCAAAGGGCATTTCGTGCTGGAGCCGATCGAAGGCTTTGGCTGATGCGTTTTGAAAAACGCTTTGTAAATCGCCGCTTTGGCGGACCTGTCCAGACGATGAAAAGAGAAGAAAATGCCGATTAAGAACCGCCTTGCAGAGCTATTGCCGGAAATCACCGCATGGCGACGCGATATTCACGAAAACCCCGAATTGATGTTCGACCTGCCGCGCACCTCGAAAAAAGTCGCGGATTTGTTGCGCGAATTCGGCTGTGACGAGGTTGTCGAAGGCATGGCGAAAACCGGCGTCGTGGGCGTGATCAAGGGCAAGTCCGACACCAAAGGCCGCACCATCGGGCTGCGTGCCGATATGGATGCCTTGCCGATTCTCGAAGAGACAGGCGCCGAATTTGCCTCGAAAAATCCGGGCGTTATGCATGCCTGCGGCCATGACGGTCACACCGCGATGCTTCTGGGAGCTGCGAAATATCTCTGCGAAACCCGCAATTTCGACGGCACCGCCGTGGTGATCTTCCAACCCGCCGAAGAAGGCGGCGGCGGTGGGCGTGTGATGTGTGAAGAAGGCCTGATGGACCGGTTCGGCATCGACGAAGTCTACGGCATGCACAACTGGCCCAACCTCGAAACCGGTAAATTCGCCATCCGCCCCGGCCCGTTCTTTGCCGCTGCGGACGAATTCGAAATCGTGGTGCGCGGCAAGGGCGGCCATGCGGCAAAACCCCATGAGGTCGTCGACAGCACCGTGACCGCCGCCCATCTGGTCATCGCCCTGCAAACCATCGCCTCGCGCAATGTCGATCCGACCGAACAGGTCGTGGTCTCCGTCTGCACCGTGGAAAGCTCCTCCAAAGCCCATAACGTCCTGCCGGCCACCGTGCTGCTCAAAGGCACCGTGCGCACGCTGGATGCCGATGTGCGCAAACAGGCCCGCGAACGGTTGGAAGCCATCTGTGCCGGTGTCGGCGCGACCTATGGCGCGGAGATCGAAGTGGACTACCACCTTGGCTATCCGGTGATGGTGAACCATGAGCGGGAAACCGAATATGCGATCGAGGCGGCCACCAAAGTCGTAGGCGATTGCGAAGAATACCCGCTGGTGATGGGCGGCGAGGACTTCGCCTATATGCTCGAAGAACGCCCCGGTGCCTATATCATCCTCGGCAACGGTCCGGGCGCGCCTGTGCACCACCCGAAATATATGTTCAACGACGAAGCTCTGCCTGCGGGGTGTTCGTGGTATGCGGAAATGGTGGAAAGCCGTTTGCCCGCAGCGTGACAGACAGCCGCGTGACGGTGCTCTGTGCCCGCCTGTTCGGGATTTGAGTATTTGAGGCACAAAGGAAACACAAAGGCGCTCCCATATCAGGGGCGCCTTTTCATTTGCGGTATTGTGAAACGTGCGGATCAGCCGCCGGTGTGGCTCATGTGGCGGGAGACCTGACCGTCGGCACGTTGGCGCGAATAGTCGAAATCATGGCCTTTGGGCTTGCGCAGGATTGCGGCTTCGATGGCTTGGATCAGCGGGGTGTCGTCCTCGGGCGAGGCGCGCAAGATGTCGCGGAGCGAGGCGTTGTCCTCCTGTCCCAGACACATGAACAACTCGCCCGTGCAGGTCATCCGCACGCGGTTGCAGCTTTCGCAGAAATTATGGGTGAGCGGCGTGATGAAGCCGATCTTTTGCCCCGTTTCTTCCAGCCGCACATAGCGCGCCGGACCACCTGTGCTTTCGGGCAGGTCCGTGAGGGTAAACCGCGCGGAGAGATTCGCGCGCAACTCGTCGAGCGACCAGTATTGCCCGACGCGGTCCTCGTTGCCCAAGTCCCCCATCGGCATGACTTCGATAAAGGTCAGGTCCATATCCTCGCGGGCGCACCAGTCGGTGAGGGTGAAGAGTTCGTCTTCGTTAAAGCCCTTGAGTGCGACCGTGTTGATCTTGACCCGCAGCCCGGCGTTGCGGGCGGCCTCGATCCCGCCGAGAACCTGTTCCAGACGCCCCCAGCGTGTCACCCGCTGGAATTTCGCCGCGTCCAACGTGTCCAGTGAGACATTGACCCGCCGCACGCCCGCCGCATAGAGGTCTTTGGCAAAGCGTGACAGTTGCGAGCCGTTGGTGGTGACGGTCAGTTCCTTTAACGCGCCGCTGTCCAGATGCCGTGACATGGCGTCGAAAAAGGTCATGATCCCGCGCCGCACCAGAGGTTCGCCGCCGGTGATCCGCAGTTTTTCAACGCCCAGCCCGATGAAGGTGGAACACATGCGGTCCAGCTCTTCGAGTGTCAGCAGTTCTTTTTTCGGCAGAAAGGTCATGTTCTCCGCCATGCAATAAACACAGCGGAAATCGCAGCGGTCCGTCACCGACACCCGAAGATAGGTGATCGGTCGGGCAAAAGGATCGATGAGGCGGGGCGTGGCGGAGGTCATGCGGGGCAATCTAGGGCGCTTTGGCGGTGACGCCAAGCCTTTCAGCCATCACTTGCGCGAGACTGCACCACACGGCGCACCATGCTGGCGCGTTTGCGGTCATGTTTGCCGAGGCTCTTGAGCCATGTATCGGCCATGCGCGACACGTCCTTGTCACTGTCTTCGAGCGCATGGGTGAGCCAGTAGAGCACATCGTCGATGGCGTTGACTTCCGCCTCGGACGGGTGGGCGAGCTTGGCCAGCGGCAGGGAAAGGCCGAGGGCGGCACGGCGGTCCAGAACGCGTTCGGATTTGGCAAGCGTATGGACGGTCTCCATCCGCGACAGGTCGGTGACGATCCTGCGTGCACCGGCGGCGGCCAGCGCGTCCAGTTCGGCCCAGTTGGCGGCCTCGGAAATCCATGCGCAAATCTGGTCCCAGATTTCGGCATCGTCCTTGATCCGCGCTTGGGTCAGAAGTTTCGCCGCCATGATGCGGGCTTCGAACGGGCCATCGGCCCAAAGCGCACGCGCCAGTGCGAGGCGTTCGGGGGCGTCGATCTCCTGACGCCAGCTGCGCGCGAGTTCTTCCATCGCCTGTGGGGCCACGCCGAGATAGCTGCCTGCGCCGAAGCGGTTTTCCAATTCGGTCGCGCGGGCCGTATCGGCGTGGGTCATGAGCGCTCCGAGCGCGTCGTCAAACATCATGGGACAGCTTTCCTTCCAGCCGGGTCTTTGCAGCAGACCATTTACAGGCGGTGATAGATGAGAGTGCCGCGCCGCGCAACGTGCCATTGGGCCACAGCGGGCGAGCCCGACAGGTGTCCGACATAAATCCGACGCGGGGCCGACCCGTCTGTGCGGGGCAAAACGGGCCTGTGCCGACCGCTCATTCCACCGTCACGGATTTCGCCAGATTGCGCGGCTGGTCCACATCTGTGCCCTTGGCGACCGCCGTGTGATAGGCGATGAGCTGGGCGGGGATGGCGTAGAGCAGGGGGGCGAAAAGGTCGGGCACTTCGGGCATTTGCACCGTTTGCCAGACCCCCTCGGAGGCCACTTCCAGCCCCTTGCGGTCGGAGACCAGAAGCACCTTGCCGCCACGCGCCATGACCTCTTGCATGTTCGACACGGTCTTGTCGAAAAGCGCGTCATGCGGGGCGAAAACGATGACCGGCGTGTGGCTGTCGATCAGGGCAATCGGCCCGTGTTTCAATTCGCCGGATGCATAGCCTTCGGCATGTATGTAGCTAATTTCCTTGAGTTTCAACGCGCCTTCGAGGGCGAGCGGATACATCATGCCGCGTCCGAGGAAGAGAATGTCCTTGGCCTCGGAGAGCGTGTTGGAAATGGTGTTCAGCGTTTCGTCCAGATCCAGTGCGCGGGTCAGAAGGCCGGGCAGGCTGCGCAGTTCCGTCAGCCGTTTCGACAGCGTATCCCCGTCGATTTCTCCGCGCTGGTGGGCGGCTTCCAGAGCGAGCAGTGCCAGAACGGTGAGCTGGCAGGAGAAGGCCTTGGTGGAGGCCACGCCGACCTCAACACCGGCCAGAATCGGCAGCGCGATGTCGCTTTCACGTGCGATGGAGCTTTCGTCGACATTGACCACGGAGACGATCTTGTCCGCCTTGCCCGACATATATCTGAGTGCTGCCAAAGTGTCCGCGGTTTCCCCCGACTGACTGACAAAAATCGCTAGAGTTCGGGCACTTACGGGTGGTTCTCGGTAGCGGAATTCGGAGGCCACGTCGATCTCAACAGGGATGCGGGCCACCTGTTCGAACCAGTATTTCGCCGTGAAACAGGCGTAATAGGCCGTGCCGCAAGCCACCATCACGATGCGGTCGAAGGCGGAGAAATCAAGGCCGGGATCGGGCAGGGTGATGCCGGTTTCATCGGCGTTGAGATAATAGGCCAGCGCTTCGGAAATCACGGTCGGTTGTTCTGCGATTTCCTTGGCCATGAAGTGTTTGTGACCGGCCTTCTCGATCCGTGCTGCGTCCATTGCGATGGTGCGGCGGGGACGTTGGACCTGTGCGCCGGAGGCGTCGAAAATATCGACCCCGTCACGGGTCAGAATGGCGCGGTCGCCCTCGTCGAGATAGGTGATCTGGTCGGTCATCTGCGCCAGAGCGATGGCGTCGGAACCCACGAACATTTCGCCCTTGCCGTGACCGATGGCCAGAGGCGAGCCCTTGCGTGCGGCGACCATAAGGTCGTCTTCGCCGTCAAAGAGGAAACACAGCGCAAACGCCCCTTCGAGCCCGTCAATCGTGGCCATCGCCGCGTCCACAGGGGCTTTGCCCGCATCCATGTAGCTCTGGCAGAGCAGGGCCACGGTCTCCGTGTCTGTTTCTGTCGCTGCGGGGTAGCCTTTCGCGGCCAGATCGGCGCGCAATTCGCGGAAGTTTTCGATGATCCCGTTATGCACCACGGCGACCGGACCGGCCTTGTGCGGGTGGGCGTTGGTGACCGAGGGCGCCCCGTGGGTGGCCCAACGGGTGTGCCCGATGCCGGACTTTCCCGCGAGCGGCTCATTCACCAAAAGGTCCGAGAGGTTGACCAGCTTGCCAACGGCGCGACGGCGGTCGAGTTTGCCGTTGGAAACCGTGGCAATCCCCGCGCTGTCATAGCCGCGATATTCCAGCCGTTTGAGCGCCTCAACCAGAATGGGAGCCGCTTCGTGATTGCCCAAAACCCCTACAATACCGCACATTTTACTGACCTTTTTGCTTTTTAGCCTTCAAAGACTTTAACTTTTCGAACATCCGCACGGCGAGCATGGGTTTGTTCACCTGTTTGGCGCGGGCAATCGCCAGAGCGCCTGCCTCGATGTCGGAGGTGATGACGGAACCGGAGGCAGTCATTGCTTCGTCGCCCACTGTCACGGGGGCGACCAGCATGGTGTTCGAGCCGATGAAGGCGTTGCGCCCGATGGTCGTGCGATGTTTGAATACGCCGTCATAATTGCAGGTGATCGTGCCTGCGCCCACGTTGGTGCCGTCGCCGATCTCGGCATCGCCAATATATGTGAGATGGTTCACCTTGGTGCCTTCGCCGATCTGGGCGTTTTTGACTTCGACGAAATTGCCGATATGGGCATTGTTCGCCAGTTCCGCTCCGGGGCGCAGTCGGGCAAAGGGGCCGACGGTGGCGCCCATCGAGACATGACAGCCCTCGAAATGGGAAAAGGCGCGGATGCGGGTGCCGGATTCGACGGTGACACCGGGGCCGAAGATGACATTCGGCTCCACAACCGTGTCCCGTCCGATATAGGTGTCGAGCGAGAAGAACACCGTCTCGGGGGCCATGAGCGTCACGCCGTTCTCCAGCGCTTCAGCACGTTTGGACGCCTGAAAAATAGCTTCGGCGCGGGCCAGTTCGGCGCGGGTGTTGACGCCGAGTGTTTCGGCTTCATCACAGGCCACCGCCGTTGCCGTGCGTCCGGTTTTCCACGCGATTTCAATGATGTCGGGCAGGTAATATTCTCCCGCCGCATTGTCGTTGCCGACCTGCTCCAACAGATCGAACAGCACGGAGGCCTCTGCCGCGATCATGCCGGAATTGCAAAATGTGATGGCGCGCTCCGCCTCGGTAGCGTCTTTGTATTCGACGATCCGGCGAAGCGTATCGCCCTCCGTCACCAGACGCCCGTAGCGGGCGGGATCTGCGGCTTCGAAGCCCAGCACGACCACATCCGCCGTTTTGCGCGCCTCGACCATGCGCAGGATCGTGGCTTCGGAGATAAAGGGCGTGTCGCCATACAGCACGATGGCATCGCCTTCGAAACCGGACAGCGCCTCTTTCGCCTGCAACACCGCATGCGCTGTGCCGAGCTGTTCGTTCTGGCGGGCGATGAGGATGTTGTCGTCGATCTTGGCGGCCTCGGCGGCAACCTGATCTGCACCATGGCCGACGACGAGCACCGTGCGCTCGGGGGCCAGCGCGGCACCGGATGCCAGCGCATGGGCAAACATCGGGGCGTTGCCGATCGGGTGTAAAACCTTGGGGAGGTCGGAATTCATCCGTGTTCCCTGTCCTGCGGCCAGAAGAATGAGGGCTGTTGCCATGATTTTCGTCCCGATCTGCTCTTTTCTTTATCTCTGTGCCGTTTTACCCATGATGCGCAAAGCTGCAAGAGTAGTCGCATCACAGTTTCTGACGCCTGATTACAGGTTTGCGCGGGTCTTTGCCAAAGAATACCGCTTTGATGATGTTGCAGGAGACCCGATACGATGAAAACCGTGATCTTCGACCTTGATGGAACGCTGGCGGATACGTCGGCGGATTTGATCGCTGCGGCGAACAGTTGTTTCCGCAATTTGGGCTATGGCGATGTGCTTGATCCTGTGGGCGATGCCCATACGGCTTTTCGCGGGGCGCGGGCGATGCTTGGTCTCGGGTTCTCGAAGGTCAAGCCGGGCTTCACAGAGGTGGAGGTGATGTAGCAATACCCGATCCTGCTTGAGGCCTATGCCGAGGAGATCGACACGCATACGCGGTTGTATGACGGGGCTGTGGAGGCGGTCGAGGGGCTGCGCACAAGCGGTTATGCCGTGGGGATTTGCACCAACAAGCCGGAGGATCTGGCTGATCGTTTGCTGTTGCGGCTTGGGGTGCGTGATCTGTTCGGGTCCATGATCGGGGCCAAGACCGTGGGCGTGTCGAAGCCCGACCCGAAACCCTATGTGGCCGCTGTGGAAGAGGCCGGAGGCGTTCTTGGGCAGTCCTTTCTGGTCGGGGATACCGAGACGGATCGCAATACGGCGAAAGCGGCGGGCGTGCCTTGCGTGCTTGTCACCTTCGGGCCGGACGGAGACGGGGTGAAGCGGTTGGAGCCTGAAGCCTTGCTGTCGCATTACAATGACCTGTCACGGATCACCAAGGAGTTGATCGGATGAACGCGAACGAGAGTGCCGAGGTTTTCACCGGAAATTTCACCCAGCAGGAGCCCATCCCCGAAGAGGCCATTGAGGCGGCTGTTGCGGTGATGCGGTCCGGCCGGTTGCATCGGTATAACACCGCAGCTGGCGAAGCGGGGGAGGTCGCCTTGCTGGAAAAAGAGTTTGCCGCCTACACGGGGGCGAAATACGCGCTGGCTGTGGCGTCTGGGGGCTATGCCTTGGGGTGTGCCTTGCGCGCCTTGCAGGTTCAGCCGGGGGAGCCGGTTCTGACCAATGCCTTCACGCTTGCGCCTGTGCCCGGTGCGATTGCCTCTGTCGGGGCCAAGCCGGTGTTCGTCGGCGTGAGCGAAGGGCTGGTGATCGATCTTGATGACCTACAGGTGAAAATCGCACAGACGGGCGCGAAGGTTCTGATGCTCTCCCATATGCGGGGGCATATCGTCGATATGGATGCGCTCATGTATATCTGTAACGGCGCAGGCGTCGCGGTGATCGAGGATTGTGCCCATACAATGGGGGCTTCGTGGGAAGATGTGCCGTCAGGGCGGCACGGGCTGATCGGCTGCTATTCGACCCAGACCTATAAACACATCAATTCGGGGGAGGGGGGATTTCTCGTCACCGATGACGAAGACATCGCCGCGCGGGCCATCATGTTGTCGGGATCGTATATGTTATATCCCAAGCACCTCGCCGGTCCGGCCCCTGAAGTGTTCGAAAAGATCAAATATACCACGCCCAATGTGTCGGGACGGATGGATCATCTGCGTGCGGCAATTCTGCGGGTGCAGTTGAGATCGCTCGACATTCAGGTGGAAAAGTGGAGCGCGCGGTATCGTGTGGTCGAAGAGGGGCTGCGCGGCACGGCGGGTCTGACCCTGATCGAACGGCCCCAGCAGGAGCACTATGTCGGGTCCTCATTTCAATTCCTGCTGTTGGAATGGCCGGATGCCAAGATCGAGGCTGTGGTTGCAGCCTGTATGAAACGTGGCGTGGAGTTGAAATGGTTCGGGGCGCCTGAGCCGGTTGCGTTCACCTCGCGCTATGAAAGCTGGCGCTATGCGGAGCCGCAAAGCCTGCCCGAAAGCGACCGCGTGCTGCGTTCGATCATGGATATACGCCTGCCGCTGACCTTCAGCCTTGAGGATTGCGCAACATTGACGCGGATCATTCGTTCGGAGGTCGAGCGTCATCACCGCGCATGATACGGTTTTCATGACATGGGGTCTGCACATGGGGCTTGCGCTCCTTTTGGCACATCATCCTTGCGGGCCGCTCTATTCGGGTGGCCCGCTTTGTTTTGTGTCCCTTCGCAAGTCTGTGGTTGTGATCCGGTCTAATTCTGATAAAAAAACTAAGAATTGAGCCGCGAATCAAAACAGGACGTGATTTGCGGCGCACCGGACAGGAAAACCGGACGGTCGGAGAAAAAAATCTTCTAAAGCCCCTTGTAACAAGGGTCTTTCTCACCTTTGCGTTGGTTGACCACAGTGCCGCAGAGGGATAAACCACGACAAGCTAGCAAAGCAGCGTGCCTGCGATCGCCTGACATTCCGTCCCGCGAAGAGGCGCGCCCATCAAGGAGCCGCTCGTGGAAGACTTGCTTCGGGAATATCTCCCCATCGTCATTTTCCTCGGCCTCGCCATTGCGCTGGGCCTCGTGTTCATCTTCGCAGCCCTCATCCTCGCCGTGCGCAATCCCGACCCTGAAAAAGTGTCGGCCTATGAATGCGGGTTCAACGCATTCGACGACGCGCGGATGAAGTTCGACGTGCGGTTCTACCTCGTGTCGATCCTGTTCATCATTTTCGATCTCGAAATCGCCTTCCTGTTCCCTTGGGCCGTTGCGTTCAAGGATATCGGCGTGGTGGGATTCTGGTCGATGATGGTGTTCCTCGGTGTGCTGACCGTGGGCTTTTGCTATGAATGGAAGAAGGGAGCGCTGGAATGGGCGTGACAACCGGAGCCAACACCGCAGGTGTGGACAAGGAGCATTCCACGCAGGTTCTCAACAAGGAGCTGCAGGATAAGGGCTTTTTGCTCACCTCCACCGAGGACATCATCAACTGGGCTCGCACGGGGTCTTTGCACTGGATGACCTTTGGTCTGGCCTGTTGCGCTGTCGAGATGATGCACACCTCCATGCCGCGCTATGACATTGAACGCTACGGGACCGCGCCGCGTGCTTCCCCGCGCCAGTCCGATCTGATGATCGTGGCCGGAACGCTCACCAACAAAATGGCCCCCGCTCTGCGCAAGGTTTATGACCAGATGCCGGAGCCGCGCTATGTGATCTCTATGGGGTCCTGTGCCAACGGCGGCGGCTATTATCACTACAGCTATTCTGTCGTGCGCGGCTGTGACCGTATTGTGCCGGTGGATGTCTATGTTCCGGGGTGTCCTCCGACAGCCGAGGCGCTGATGTATGGCATCCTGCAACTGCAACGTAAAATGCGCCGCACCGGCACGATTGTCCGTTAAGGAGAGGATGTGATGAGCGAAGCCCTCCAAGAACTCGCCGCCCATATCGAGATGAAGCGCCCGAATGATGTGCTTTCTACCGAACTGGCCTATGGCGAACTGACCCTGCGGGTGACATCAGCGGGGATTGTCGATTTTGTCGAGTTTCTGAAAACCGACGGCACCTGCAATTTCTCCACGTTGGTGGATATCACCGCTGTGGACCATCCGAGCCGCGAGCAGCGTTTCGACGTGGTTTACCACTTCCTCTCGATGTATCAGAACCAGCGCATCCGCGTGGTTGCTGCGCTGCGCGAAGAGGAAACCATCCCGTCCATCGTTTCCGTGCACCCCTCTGCGGGCTGGTTCGAGCGGGAGGTCTTCGACATGTTCGGGATCATCTTCTCCGGCCATCCGGACCTGCGGCGCTTGCTGACGGATTACGGTTTCCGCGGTCATCCGCTGCGCAAGGATTTTCCGGCCACCGGCTACACCGAAGTGCGTTATGACGAAGAGCTCAAACGCGTCGTCTACGAACCGGTGAGCCTCGTGCAGGAATACCGCCAGTTCGACAACCTTTCCCCGTGGGAAGGGGCGAAATACATCCTCCCCGGCGACGAGAAAGGGGCTTGATGTGAGCGGCGATCCGGCCATCATGATCTGCGTTGGCGCGACTAAAGCGGGCACAAGCTCGCTTTATCGCTATATGCATGACCATCCGGATTGCCACATGCGCTCCGTCAAGGAGATCCACTATTTCGACACGGTGGAGAACGAGGATTACGCGTTCCAGTTCGATGTGTTCGCGCGTCTGCGTGCGGATTTGGTCCGCCGTCAGGACGTGGCGCGCCAGAACGGAAACCGGTGGAAAGTGGCCAATCTCGACCGCCAGATCAAGGATGTCGACGAGATCGTGCGCATTCTGGAACTGGGCGAAGACGGGGTGTCGGACTATCTGTTCTATCTTCTGGACGGAATCGGAGACAAAAAACTCGCGGCCGACATCACGCCGGGATACGGGCTTTTGTCGGAGGACCGGCTGCGCGACATGGCGCATATGGCCCCTGACGTGCGGTTTGTTTTCCTGATGCGCGACCCTGTGGAGCGGCTTTGGTCCCATGTGCGGATGCAGGCCAAGCGTCAGCGTCGCCCCGGTGAGGAAGTGGCGGTGAAGGCCAAGCGGATCATGAACCGTGTGGTGAACCGCGATCTGGAAAAACATATCGCGCCGCGTGGTGATTACGCGGGGATTATAGAGAAACTGAAACGGGCGGTGCCCGAAGACAAGCTGCTCGTCGGGTTCACCGAAGATTTGCTGACGGGCGAGGGGCTTGGGACGTTGTGCCGGTTTTTGGGTATCGCGGAGAGACCCGTCGAGAAAGACCCCCATGCCCATGAGGGCGTGAAACTGGAACTGAGTGACAAGCAACGGCATGAGGCGGCGCGCTTTCTGGCCCCGCAATATGCCTATGTGGAAAAGACCTTTGGCAAGCTGCCCGCCGGGTGGCAAGCGAATATGGCGAGGATCTGAATGATGGACGGCGACATCCGGCAAAACACCTATGATGACGGTTCGCACGATGCGGGCAGCGGGGAACAGAAGATCCGCAACTTCAACATCAACTTCGGGCCCCAGCACCCTGCGGCCCACGGTGTGTTGCGGATGGTTCTCGAGCTGGACGGCGAGATCGTGGAACGTGCCGATCCGCATATCGGCCTGTTGCACCGCGGCACCGAAAAGCTGATGGAGAACCGCACCTACCTGCAAAACCTGCCTTATTTGGACCGCCTCGACTATGTGGCGCCGATGAATCAGGAACATGCATGGTGTCTGGCCATCGAACGTCTCGCAGGCGTTGAAATCCCGCGCCGCGCCTCTTTGATCCGTGTGCTCTATTCCGAGATTGGCCGTGTGCTGAACCACCTCCTGAACGTCACCACCGGCGCGATGGACGTGGGGGCGCTGACCCCGCCGCTGTGGGGCTTTGAAGAGCGCGAAAAGCTCATGATCTTCTACGAGCGCGCCTGTGGTGCCCGTTTGCACTCCGCCTATTTCCGCCCCGGTGGCGTCCATCAGGACCTGCCGCCGGATCTGATCGATGATATCGAGGCATGGGCCGACGCTTTCCCGAAAGTGCTCGACGACATTCACTACCTTTTGTCGGACAACCGCATTTTCAAACAGCGGACCGTGGATATCGGCGTGATCACGGAACAGGAAGCACTCGACTGGGGCTTCTCCGGCGTGATGGTGCGCGGCTCCGGCATGGCGTGGGATTTGCGTCGCAGCCAGCCTTACGAATGCTATGACGAGTTCGATTTCCAGATTCCGGTGGGCACCAATGGCGACTGCTATGACCGCTACATGGTGCGGATGCAGGAGATGGCCGAGGCGACCAAGATCATCAAGCAATGTATCGCCAAGCTGCGCGAGCCGGAAAATCAGGGCGACGTGCTGGCGCGTGGCAAGCTGACACCGCCGAAGCGCAAGGACATGAAGACCTCGATGGAGGCTCTTATCCACCACTTCAAACTCTACACCGAAGGGTTCAAACTGCCCGAGGGCGAGGTTTATGCCTGTGTCGAAGCGCCTAAGGGCGAGTTCGGCGTCTATCTCTATTCGGACGGCACCAACAAGCCTTACCGCGCCAAACTGCGTGCGCCGGGCTACCTTCATTTGCAGGCGATGGATTACATGGCGAAAGGTCACCAACTGGCCGACGTTTCCGCCCTCATCGCCACCATGGACATCGTTTTCGGGGAGGTCGACCGCTAATGCTCCGCCGTCTTTATCATGAACAACCCGCGTCTTTCGAATTTACTCCGGCGAACCTCGCCTGGGCCGAAGGGCAAATCGCCAAATATCCCGAAGGGCGTCAGCAATCTGCCGTGATCCCGCTGTTGTGGCGGGCTCAGGAGCAGGAGGGCTGGCTCACCAAACCGGCGATCGAATATGTGGGTGACATGCTCGGCATGCCCTATATCCGCGTGCTGGAAGTGGCGACATTCTACTTTATGTTCCAGCTGCAGCCGGTCGGCTCCGTGGCCCATATTCAGGTCTGCGGCACGACAACCTGCATGATCTGCGGCTCAGGCGACATCATTTCCGTCTGTAAGGAAAAGATCGCCCCGACACCGCATACGCTTTCTGCGGATGGCAAGTTTTCGTGGGAAGAGGTCGAATGTCTGGGCGCCTGTGCCAACGCACCGATGGCCCAGATCGGCAAGGACTACTACGAAGACCTGACTGCCGAGAATTTCTCCAAACTTCTGGACGACATGGCTGCGGGCAATGTGCCTGTGCCGGGATCGCAGATCGGGCGGTATTCTTCCGAGCCCGCCAGTGGTCCGGTTGTTCTGGCCGAGCACAAAGGCACGGGCGCGCAATATAACGGCTCCGTGCAGCGTGCGGTAGATATTGGCGATACGCTCAAGCGGATTGACGGCACCGAAGTGCCGCTTCTGACGCCGTGGATTTCCAAAGGGGCAGGGCATGGCAACACGCCGAAACCCGCGCCGACGCCGAAATCCGCTGTGCAACAGGCGGCGGCCAAGAAAGCCGAACCGAAACCTGCTGCGAACAAACCTGCGTCCCAGTCCGGCGTGACCAAGCAGGAAGCCGATGCCAAGTCGAAGGGCAAGCCGGTCTCCAAAGCCGCGCCTGCAACGGAGTCCACTATGGGCGAGGTCGCTGAGAAAAAGCCGCGCACCATGAAAGCGCCGCGTAAGGCGGGTGCGGATGATCTCAAAATGCTCAAAGGCGTCGGGCCGAAACTGGAACAGACGCTTAACGAGCTGGGGTTCTGGCATTTCGATCAGGTGGCCAAATGGACGCCGGAAGAGGTGGCCTGGGTCGATGCCCGGTTGAAGTTCAAAGGCCGGATCGAACGGGATGGCTGGATCGAACAAGCAAAGATTCTTGCCGAAGGTGGTGAGACAGAATTCTCGAAACGCGCGAAATACTGATACTCAAGCTCCAGAGGCCATAAAACAAACGGCCCGCCAGAGTGACCAACAGGGAATTTTAGGAGTAACAGATGACGGAAGCTATGCAGGCAAAGATGCCGAAAATTGGATTGATCGCCGCGATTTGCGGAATTCTCGCCTTTCTGGCGCTGATGTGGATCGCGGGCTATTCAACCGGCGCGTCTTTTATCGTCGGCGTTCTGGTGGCGTGCCTTGTCGCAATCCTTTTGTGGATCGGCTGGTATGAAGAAGATGCGCCGGAGGCCGTTGTTGCCAAACCGGAGGCGGAAGTGAGTTCTGCGGGTCTAATGGAAACGACGGGCATTGGCGACGAGCCGGTTTCCGCCGCTGAAGAGATCGCGCCGGAGCCTCATGCTGCCGACACGAAAGAGGTGCGTTCGGGGGCTGCGGCAGCGGCACCCGAGGCAGAACCGGTCGAAGATACGGCTGTTGATGTGGCTCCTGTTATCGAGGTTGCGGCTGAACCGGTTGTGACCGAAGAGGTTGAAGATACGGTGGCTGAAGAAGACACCGTGACAGAAGCTGTGGCAGACGAAGCTGCGGCGCTCGAAGAAACGCCGGTTGTTGCTGCTCCGAAAGCGGCTGGCGCGCCGGATGATCTCAAGGCGATCAAAGGCGTCGGGCCGAAGATCGAGGTCCAGCTTCATGAGCGCGGGATCACGACCTATGCGCAGGTGGCGGCTTTGGGCAGCGACGATATCGAAACGTTGGGCGAGGCCATCAAAGGCGCCTCGACAGCGCGGCTGACCCAATGGGTCGAACAGGCCAAAATCCTTGCCGCTGGCGGGGAAACGGAATTCTCGAAACGCGTCAAAGACGGTGACGTGTATTGAGGGGAAAGAACATGGGTTCCGATAAGGACCGGCATGTGGCGAGGCAGGCGCGGATGGTCGCGATTGTTATCGCCATGACAATGCTGGTCTGGCTCGGGGTCCAATGGTTGGGCGGGCAACTCGGATTGCCAACGCGATACGCGTTCCTGTTCGACCTTGCGGCGCTCGCCGCCTTCGTGTGGGCGTTTGTGGTGATTTATCAGATTTGGCGCGCAGGGCGTCAGCAGGACTGAAGGGACAAGAGCGATGCTCAAGGATCAGGATCGGATCTTTACCAACCTCTACGGTATGAATGACCGTAGCCTTGCGGGCGCCATGAAGCGCGGGCATTGGGACGGCACGGCAGGTATTCTCGCCAATGGGCGGGACTGGATCATCGACCAGATGAAAGCCTCCGGCCTGCGTGGTCGTGGCGGGGCGGGGTTCCCGACCGGTCTCAAATGGTCCTTCATGCCGAAAGAATCCGACGGGCGTCCGGCCTATCTAGTGATCAACGCCGATGAGTCCGAACCTGCGACCTGTAAAGACCGCGAAATCATGCGTCACGATCCGCACACCTTGATCGAAGGTGCGCTGATCGCCGGTTTCGCTATGGGGGCCTGTGCCGCCTATATCTACATTCGCGGTGAATACATCCGCGAGAAAGAAGCCCTTCAGGCCGCGATTGACGAGGCCTATGACGCGGGTCTCATCGGGCGCAATGCTTGCAAATCCGGCTATGATTTCGACGTCTATCTGCACCACGGGGCAGGGGCCTATATCTGTGGCGAGGAAACGGCGTTGCTGGAAAGCCTTGAAGGCAAAAAGGGCATGCCGCGGATGAAGCCGCCGTTTCCGGCGGGCGCAGGTCTCTATGGCTGCCCGACCACGGTGAACAATGTGGAATCCATCGCTGTTGTGGCGACGATCCTGCGGCGCGGTCCGGAGTGGTTTGCTTCCTTCGGACGTCCGAACAACGCGGGCACCAAGCTCATGGCGCTGACCGGTCACGTGAACACACCTTGTGTTTTCGAGGAAGAAATGTCGCTGTCCGTGCGCGAGATCATCGAGAAACACGGTGGCGGTATCCGCGGTGGCTGGGACAATCTGAAAGCCATCATTCCGGGCGGGGCCTCCTGTCCGGTGCTGCCGAAAGAAAAGCTCGAAGATGCGATCTTCGACTTTGACTGGATGCGGGAGAACCAATCTTCCTTCGGCACGGGCTGTATGATCGTCATGGACAATTCCGTGGACGTGGTCAAAGCCGTGTGGCGTCTGGCCTCGTTCTTCAAACATGAAAGCTGCGGACAGTGCACGCCGTGTCGCGAAGGCACCGGCTGGATGATGCGTGTGATGGACCGTCTGGTGACGGGGGATGCGGAGATCGAAGAGATCGACATGCTTCTCGACGTGACCAAACAGGTCGAAGGTCATACGATCTGTGCGCTTGGTGATGCGGCAGCCTGGCCGATCCAGGGTCTGATCCGTCACTTCCGCGATGACATCGAAGAACGTATCAAAGCCAAGAAAACCGGCCGCGTGACGGCTGCGTTTGCGGCGGAGTAAAGAGATCTGATGAAGCCGATGGCCGCCATATTGCCGATGACGCTGCTCGCCGCCTGCGAGATGGATCAGGCGAACGAAGCCATGCGTGGCATGTCCGAGGACCGGATGACGGTCGCTCGGACAGCGTTTCGGGACATGGAGACCGACGATCTGGCGGGGATGCTGCTTTTGTCGAAGGACATCGCGGACAGTTGCGAGCGGATCGAGATCAGTTCTCAGGTGCATAACTTCCTCTCCGCGCGGGTCGAGCGTCTGCCGTTTTCTGATCCTGCGGAGAATCGCAGCCGCCTTGAGCGCGCAGTCTCCGACTTCGAGGTCCGTCATGGGGGCTATGTCGAAGATGACAAAGCGTTTTGCGCGGCGGCGAAAGTCGAGATGAAACAGATGACGCCCTTGGGCGCGACATTGATACAAGGACCGGTGAGCTGATGAGTATGATCAGCACATATCACATGCAGCGGGCCATCGGGCGTTCGGGCGCTCTGATGGGGCGCGGGCCTGTGTCCGGTTGCATGACGGATAAAAAAGACCGACCGCATGAACGGAAGGTCACGAGACGACATGGGGACAGCAACCTTTTTGCAAAAGGGAACCTGTCAATGAAACTGGTTAAGACAACACTTCTGAGCCTGTGCCTCGGCACATCCGCTCTGGCCGCTGCGGCAGATTTGCCGCCGCTTCGCGAGGTCAAGGAGATCGACCGGAATATGCTTTGGGCCGGTCTCGCGGTCGAAGTGGCGGATGAATGTCCGACGATTGACGTTAAGAAGCTGAAAGGTCTGTCCTTTCTCTGGGGCCTCAAGAACAGGGCCTCGGAAATGGGCTATAGCGACGACGAAATCCGCGCCTATGTCGAAAGCGACAGGGAAGAGGCGCGCATCCGCCGTCTGGGCGAGGACTATGTGCGTCAGGCCGGATTTGATCCGACCACGGCGGAGGGGCTTTGTGCCTTTGGCGAGGCGGAAATCAAACGCGGCTCTGTGATCGGGTCTTTTCTGAGGAGCACAAAATGATCCGTCAGATGACATATGCGGGCCTGATGGCCTTGATGGCGAGCCCTGTGATGGCGCAAAGCATCACGGAAGATGCGGAGATCACCTCCGTTCTCGTGGACAATATGATCGTCACGGAACTGACGACGATTTGCCCCTCTTTGTCGGCCCGCACGGCGCGGGTGAACAAACAGGCCAAGGCGATGATGGAAACCATTACCGCCAAGGGCTACGGGGCCGAAGAGATACAAACGCTGCAAGATCCGGCATTCCTTGCCACGCTTGCAGCGAAATCGGAAAGCTTCTTTGCCGCGAACGGCATTGAAAAACGGGATACGGAGGCGATGTGCGCCTTCGGCAAAGCGCAGGTTGCGAAGCGGACCCCGCTGGGCAAGCTCATGAAGAACAGGTGATGCAGAATGGCAGACAAGCGCAAAATCATCATTGACGGGACCGAGATCGAAGTCGATCCGGCTATGACGATCCTTCAGGCCTGTGAAGAGGCCGGGATCGAAGTGCCGCGGTTCTGCTATCACGAACGGCTGTCCATTGCGGGCAATTGCCGCATGTGTCTGGTCGAGGTCGTGGGCGGTCCGCCGAAACCTGCGGCAAGCTGCGCGATGCAGGTCAAGGACATGCGTCCGGGGCCGGAAGGTGCGCCGCCTGTGGTGAAAACCAATTCGCCGATGGTGAAGAAAGCCCGAGAAGGGGTGATGGAGTTCCTGCTCATCAACCACCCGCTCGATTGCCCGATCTGTGATCAGGGTGGCGAATGTGACCTGCAAGATCAGGCGGTGGCTTATGGCGTGGATTTCTCGCGCTACCGCGAACCCAAACGCGCGACCGAGGAGTTGAACCTCGGCCCGCTCGTCAGCACTGCAATGACCCGCTGTATTTCTTGCACCCGCTGCGTGCGCTTCACGACCGAGGTCGCGGGCATCACCCAGATGGGCCAGACGGGGCGTGGCGAAGACAGCGAGATCACCAGCTATCTGAACGAGACGCTGGCCTCCAACCTTCAAGGCAACATCATTGACCTGTGTCCGGTGGGCGCGCTGACCTCGAAACCCTATGCTTTCACCGCGCGTCCTTGGGAATTGACCAAGACCGAGACCATCGACGTGATGGATGCGCTTGGCTCCAACATCCGTGTGGACACCAAGGGCCGTGAAGTGATGCGTATTCTGCCGCGCAACCATGACGGCGTGAACGAAGAATGGATTTCCGACAAGACCCGTTTCATCTGGGACGGTCTCAAACGCCAGCGCATCGACACGCCCTATATCCGCAAGAATGGCAAGCTGACCAAAGCGACATGGGCCGAAGCTCTCTCCGCCGCAGCCAATGCCATGAAGGGCAAGAAAGTCGCGGGTATCGTTGGCGATCTGGCCCCGGTTGAGGCGGTTTACGCTTTGAAAGGTCTTGTCGAAGGGCTGGGCGGCCATGTGGAATGCCGTGTGGATGGTGCGAAACTGCCCATCGGCAACCGTGGCGTTTATGCCGGCACGGCGAAGATCGAAGATATTGATGACGCGAAATTCATCCAGATGATCGGCACCAACCCGCGCGACGAAGCGCCGGTGCTGAACGCGCGGATCCGCAAGGCCTGGGTGAAAGGTGCCGAGGTCGGTCTGGTCGGCGAGGCGGTCGATCTGACCTATGATTACACCCATGTGGGCACGGATCGCGCATCGCTCGAAAGCCTGTTGAACAAGGACTATGGCGCGGTTGTCGATCAGCCCTCCATCGTCATCGTTGGCGCTGGCGCGATCAACGAGGCTGATGGCGAAGCGGTTTTGGCGGCGGCACAGAAACTCTGTGATCTGACCGGCTCCAAACTGATGGTGCTGCACACGGCAGCAAGCCGTGTCGGGGCGATGGATGTGAATGCTGTGACCGAAGGTGGCCTTGATGCGGCGACAAGTGGTGCGGAGGTGATCTACAACCTCGGCGCGGACGAGGTCGAAATCGCTGATGGTCCTTTCGTGATCTACCAGGGTTCGCATGGCGATCTGGGCGCACATCGTGCGGATGTTGTTCTGCCCGGAGCGGCCTATACCGAGGAAACCGGCCTGTTCGTCAATCTCGAAGGGCGTCCGCAACTGGCGCTCCGTGCGGCTTTCCCGCCGGGTGAGGCGAAAGAGAATTGGGCGATCCTGCGTGCGCTTTCGAGCGAAGTGGGCGCGACGCTGCCATACGACTCGCTGGCGCAACTGCGCAATGCCCTGATCGAAGACGTGCCGCATCTTGCACAGATCGACTCGGTGCCGGAGAACGAAGTGGTCGCACTTCCCACAAAACCGCTGGGCAAGGCGACATTCCGCAACGCGGTGAAGGATTTCTATCTGACAAACCCGATTGCGCGCTCCTCCGTGCTGATGGCGGAACTTTCCGCGATGGCCAAGGCGCGCAAAGAGACACCGGTGGCTGCCGAGTGATGACGGGGCGCGCCACATATCCTGCCGGTCCGGTCCTTGGGCTTCTGGCGGCGGTTCAGCTTTCGGGCTGTGCTGTTGCGGCACCCGAGGCCGAGGCGGGACGCATGGTAGGGCAAACCGAATATCTCGGTGTGGAGACCCGTCTTCTGGATGGTGATCTGGTGAATTTCTTCGTTTCCGCCAAAGGCGACGAGGCAAAAAAGGACGTGGTGGCCTATGCAGATTGTGCTGCCGCGCAATATGCGCTGATCCGGGGTTTCGGATTTGCGCGACATGTGCGGACAAATGTTGCACATGAGGCTGGAATTTGGCGCTCGGATGCTGTTTACACCATCTCGCCAGCGCTTCCCGAAGGTTTGCGCAAGCTCGACGCAGAAGTCGTCGTCGCAAACTGTCGGGATAACGGAATACCGACGGTGTGAAAGGCTGAAAAATGGTCGAATTTTTCACGACAACTAACTTGGGGATCTTTCTGCTCACGCTCGGGCAGATCTTGCTGGTCCTCGTGCCGCTCTTCGTGGCGCTCGCCTTCCTGATGTATGGCGACCGTAAGATCTGGGCCGCGGTCCAGATGCGTAAAGGCCCCAACATCGTGGGCGTCTTCGGCCTGTTGCAGTCTTTTGCGGACTTCATCAAATACCTCGTGAAAGAGGTGGTCGTACCGGCAGGGGCGGACAAGTTCGTCTTCTACCTCGCGCCGATGATTACCTTTATCACGGCGGCCATCGCTTGGGCGGTGATCCCGTGGAATGACGGCTGGGTGATCGCAGACATCAATGTGGCAATCCTCTACATCTTCGCGGTTTCCTCGCTTGAGGTTTACGGCGTGATCATGGGGGGCTGGGCGTCCAACTCGAAATATCCGTTTCTGGGCTCGCTGCGCTCCGCTGCTCAGATGATTTCCTACGAGGTTTCCATCGGCCTCATCATCATCGGCGTGGTGCTGTCCTCCGGTTCGATGAACTTCGGTGACATCGTCGCGGCGCAAGACGGGGCGGGGATCTTCAGCTGGTATTGGCTGCCGCACTTCCCGATGGTCTTTTTGTTCTTCGTCTCGGCTCTGGCGGAAACCAACCGGCCGCCGTTCGACTTGCCCGAAGCGGAATCGGAACTCGTCGCAGGCTATCAGGTGGAATATTCCTCCACGCCGTTTCTCCTGTTCATGATGGGCGAGTTGATGGCGGTGGTGCTGATGTGTGCCCTCGTATCGATCCTGTTCTTCGGCGGCTGGAACTCGCCGGTCGAATTCCTGCCCGACGGTATCCTGTGGCTGATCCTCAAGATGCTGATCGCCTTCTTTATCTTCTCGATGGTGAAAGCCATTGTCCCGCGTTACCGCTACGATCAGTTGATGCGCATTGGCTGGAAAGTCTTCCTGCCGCTGTCGCTGGGCTGGGTCGTTCTGGTCGCATTTTTTGCTCAATACGGTGCGTTCTGGGGAACCTATGCGCGCTGGACGGTAGGAGGCTAACCCATGGCTCTCGATTATACCCGCGCCGCCAAGTATTTCCTGATGATGGACATCTGGGCCGGCTTCAAAATCGGACTGCGGTATTTCTTCGCCCCCAAAGCGACGATCAACTACCCGCATGAAAAAGGCCCGCTCAGCCCGCGGTTCCGTGGCGAACATGCGCTGCGCCGCTATCCCAACGGCGAAGAGCGTTGCATCGCGTGTAAACTGTGCGAGGCGATCTGCCCGGCGCAGGCCATCACCATCGATGCCGAGCCGCGCGAAGATGGATCACGGCGCACCACGCGTTACGACATCGACATGACCAAATGCATCTACTGCGGTTTCTGTCAGGAAGCCTGCCCTGTGGATGCCATTGTCGAAGGCCCGAATTTCGAATTCTCTACCGAAACCCGTGAAGAACTGTTCTATGACAAGGAAAAACTCCTTGAGAACGGTGCGATCTGGGAGGCGGAGATTGCCCGCAACCTCGAACTGGATGCGCCTTACCGCTAAGAGTTGGACCCCTTTATGAACGATTTCACCAAACTTTTCGCTGAGATGATCGAGCAGAGCCAGAAAATGGCGGCGTCGATAAATCCGGCGCTGGAGAATTTCCAGATGCCGGCTCTCGACAAGTTGTTCCCGACCATGTCGCGCGAACAGATGGAAATGTTCTGGGGCAATACGTTCAACAAGGACGGGCTGGACGCGAAAACGCGGTTGTTGGTTGTTCTGGCCGGGCAAACGGTTTTGGGGGCACAGGCCGCAGCGCCATTCAAAATGACGGTCCGCCACGCCATGGAGGCGGGGGCCACACAACAAGAGATCGCGGAAGTGATCTATCAAATGTCAATGCTGGGCGGGGTTCCGGCAATGTCGAAGGCACTGGAGCTGGCGCAAGACGTCTTCTCCGAGACGCAGGAGGGCAGTGAATGACTGTCGCAGATTACGCATTTTACCTTTTCGCCATCGTGATGCTGGTGGCCGGGGTGTTCACGGTCGTATCCCGGAACCCCGTGCATTCCGTCCTCTGGCTGATCGTCACGTTCCTGACCGCATCGGGGCTTTTCGTGCTACTGGGTGCGGAATTCGTCGCGATGCTTCTGGTCATTGTTTATGTCGGGGCTGTCATGGTCCTGTTCCTCTTCGTGGTCATGATGCTCGACGTGGACTTTGCCGAATTGAAAGCGGGGATGGCGCAATACCTGCCATTCGGCCTGCTGATCGGCGTGGTTCTGCTGTTGCAGATGGGCTTTGCCTTTGGCGACTGGAGTTCTGCCGAAGGGGCCGAGGCGCTGCGTCGCTCGATCACGCCGGATGCCGCCGAGGTGCATAACACTGCGGCTCTGGGGCAGTTGATGTATGACGACTACCTGATGCTGTTCCAACTGGCAGGGCTGGTGCTTCTGGTCGCGATGATCGGGGCGATTGTCCTGACGCTGCGCCACCGTTCGGATGTAAAACGCCAGAACGTGCTCCAGCAGATGTATCGCAAGCCCGAAGACTCCTTCGAAATGAAGGACGTGAAACCGGGGCAGGGGCTTTAAGCCTTCGAATGAGCGGGGCGCGCAGAGTTTGCCCCGTTACCTAAGGCCGCGACAAGGCGGCGAGAGAGAAAGAACTGAGGGACGACATGGTCGGACTTGAACATTACCTGACAGTGGCCGCGGCGCTGTTTGTCATCGGCATCTTCGGGCTCTTTTTGAACCGGAAGAACATCATCATCATCCTGATGTCGATCGAGATGATCCTGCTGTCGGTCAATATCAACCTTGTCGCCTTTTCCTCCTTTATGGGGGATTTGACGGGACAGATTTTCACGATGCTGGTGCTCACCGTGGCCGCAGCAGAGGCCGCCATCGGGTTGGCCATTCTCGTGAGCTTCTTCCGCAACCGCGGCACGATCGACGTCGAAGACGTCAACGTGATGAAAGGGTAACTGGCTATGGAAACGATCATCCTCTTTGCGCCGCTTGTGGGGGCCCTCATCGCCGGCTTTGGCTGGCGCGTGATCGGCGAGAAGAGCGCGCAATATCTGACCACAGGTCTTTTGTTCCTCGCCGCGATCCTGTCTTGGGTTGTGTTTCTCACCTTTGATGGCGCGACCGAGCATGTCACGGTCCTGCGCTGGATCGAAAGCGGGTCACTCTCTGTTGACTGGGGCATCCGGATTGACCGGCTGACGACGATCATGCTGATCGTGGTCAACACAGTGTCGGCGCTCGTTCATCTCTATTCGCTGGGCTACATGGCCCATGACGAGAACTTCGGCGATGACGAACCCTACCGTGCACGGTTCTTTGCCTATCTCTCTTTCTTCACCTTCACCATGCTGATGCTGGTGACATCGGACAACCTGCTCCAGATGTTCTTCGGCTGGGAAGGCGTGGGGCTGGCCTCCTACCTGTTGATCGGGTTCTATTTCAAGAAACCCTCCGCAGGCGCGGCCTCTATGAAAGCCTTTATCGTCAACCGTGTGGGGGACTTCGCGTTCATCCTCGGTATGGCGGGTCTGTTCCTTGTGACGGACAGTGTGCGCTTTGACGATGTGTTTGCTTCGGGGCCGCTTCTGGCGGATACCTCGCTGCACTTCCTCTGGACGGAGTGGAATGCGGCCAATCTTCTGGCCTTCCTGCTCTTCGTCGGTGCGATGGGGAAATCGGCGCAGCTCTTCTTGCACACATGGTTGCCGGACGCGATGGAAGGTCCGACGCCTGTGTCGGCGCTGATCCACGCCGCGACCATGGTGACGGCGGGGGTTTTCCTCGTCTGCCGCATGTCGCCGGTCTTTGAATATGCGCCGCAGGCGCAGACCTTTATCGTCTACATCGGGGCCACCACGGCGTTTTTCGCCGCCACGGTGGGTCTTGTGCAGAACGACATCAAGCGGGTGATCGCCTATTCGACCTGTTCGCAGCTCGGCTACATGTTCGTGGCCGCAGGTGTGGGCGCCTATGGTCCGGCGATGTTCCACCTTCTTACGCATGCGTTCTTTAAAGCGATGCTGTTCTTGGGCGCCGGTTCTGTGATCACCGCGATGCACCACGAACAGGACATGCGCAACTACGGTGCGCTGCGTAAGAAGATTCCGTTCACCTTCTGGATGATGATTATCGGCACGCTGGCCATCACCGGTGTCGGCATTCCGCTGACCACCATCGGCTTTGCAGGCTTCCTGTCGAAAGACGCGATCATCGAGAGCGCCTATGCGTCCGGTGTGGGCTATGCCTTCTGGATGCTGGTTATCGCGGCGCTGTTCACCTCGTTCTACTCGTGGCGCCTCATCTTCCTGACCTTCTTCGGCAAGCCGCGCGGCGACCATCATGCGCATGACCATGCCCATGAAAGCCCGCTTGTGATGCTGATCCCGATTGGCACCCTGTCTCTGGGGGCGATCTTCGGCGGGATGATCTGGTACAACAGCTTCTTTGGCGATCATGACAAGGTCTCCGAGTTCTTCTCCCTGCCGCATCATGCGGAGGTGGAGATGGTCGAAGGTGGCACAGACACGCATACAGACGCCCATGCAGATGATGCGCATGTGGTGGCGGATACGCATGGTGCCGAACATACCGAGGGCATGGCGCCGCAGGGTGCGATCTTCCTTGCTTCGGATAACACCATTCTCGACGATGCCCACCACGCGCCGACATGGGTGAAAGTCTCGCCCTTTATCGCCATGGTGCTGGGCTTCCTGATTGCGGTCTGGTTCTACATCTGGAAGCCGGAAACGCCCGCGAAACTGGCGAAAAGCCAGCCCGTCGCCTACCAGTTCCTGCTGAACAAATGGTATTTCGACGAGATTTACGACGCGATCATTGTGCGTCCCCTGTTGGCTCTTGGCCGCTTCCTTTGGAAACGCGGTGACGTGGGCACCATCGACGGGGCCATCAATGGCATCGCACTTGGTATCGTGCCCTTCTTCACCCGCCTTGCCGGGCGTGCGCAGTCGGGCTTCATCTTCACTTACGCTTTTAGCATGGTTCTGGGGATTGTGATCTTGGTAACCTGGATGTCGATCGGCGGGGGGGCTCACTAATGGATAACGTGCTTTCCTTCGTCACCTTCCTTCCGACGGTGGCCGCTCTCGTGCTCGCGCTGTTTCTGCGCGGCGAGGACGAAGTCGCCCAACTGAATGCAAAACGCCTCGCGCTTTTTGCGACGGTGATCACCTTTGTGGTCTCGCTGTTCATTCTTTTCGGGTTCAACCCGCAGAACACAGGGTTCCAGATGGTCGAAGAGGCCGACTGGATCATGGGGCTGAAATACAAGATGGGCGTAGACGGGATTTCCGTCCTGTTCGTGATGCTCACCACGGCGCTGATGCCGCTGGTGATCTGGTCCGCGTGGGATGTGAAAACCCGCGTTAAGGAATATATGATCGCTTTCCTGCTTCTGGAAACGCTCATGCTAGGGGTCTTCTGTGCGCTTGACCTGATGCTCTTCTACCTCTTCTTCGAGGCGGGCCTGATCCCGATGTTCCTGATCATCGGCATCTGGGGCGGACAGAACCGCATCTATGCGGCGTTCAAATTCTTCCTCTACACTTTCCTCGGCTCCGTGCTGATGCTGGTGGCGATGGTGGCCATGTATATCGACGCAGGCACCACCGACATTGTGCAGCTTATGGCGCATGAGTTCTCCTCCGAGACCATTCAGGTGCTGGGCTTCAACATTGTCGGCGGGTTCCAAACGCTGGCCTTCCTCGCTTTCTTCGCCTCTTTCGCGGTGAAGATGCCGATGTGGCCGGTGCACACTTGGTTGCCGGACGCGCACGTTCAGGCGCCGACCGCAGGCTCCGTGGTTCTGGCCTCGATTCTGTTGAAGATGGGCGGCTATGGCTTCTTGCGCTTCTCGCTGCCGATGTTCCCCGTGGCGTCGGCCAACCTTGCCGATTTCATTATGGTGCTGTCGGTCATCGCCATCGTCTACGCCTCTGTCGTGGCGCTGGTGCAAGAGGATATGAAAAAGCTGATCGCCTATTCCTCTGTTGCGCACATGGGCTATGTGACCGCAGGGATTTTCACCATGAACCAGCAAGGTCTCGATGGTGCGATCTTCCAGATGATCTCCCACGGCTTTGTCGCGGGCGCGTTGTTCCTCTGCGTCGGGGTGATCTACGACCGGATGCACACCCGTGACATCGCTGCGTTTGGCGGGCTGGTGAACAAGATGCCGGCATATGCGCTGATCTTCATGTTCTTCACCATGGCCAACATCGGCCTTCCGGGCACCTCCGGTTTTGTCGGTGAATTCCTGACGATCATAGGTATGTTCCAGGCCAACACATGGATTGCTCTGGTGGCTGCAACGGGTGTGATCTTCTCGGCCTGTTACGCGCTCTGGCTCTATCGCCGCGTTGTGCTGGGCGATCTGATCAAGGAAAGCCTGAAGACGATCAAGGACATGACCGCGCGTGAGAAATGGATCTTTGCGCCTCTGGTGGCCATGACGCTTCTGCTGGGGATCTATCCTTCGCTGGTGCTTGATCTCATCGGGCCATCGGTCTCCGCCCTTCTTGAAACCTATCACGCCGCTCTGCCGATGGTTGCAGACGTCGCCACACATTAAAGGACACTGGGGATATGACCTCTACTGACTTTTCCATCGTCCTGCCGGAAGTTCTCCTCGCCATCTATGGCATGGCGGCGCTCTTGTTTGCTGTCTACACCGGCAAGGACAAGCTCGCAGGGCTCATCACATGGGTCACCGCTGCGGTGTTTGTTGTCATCGCCTTGATGATCGGGCTGGGTGGCGAAGGGGCGCATACCGCTTTTGGCGGTATGTTCATCGACGATGCGTTCTCGCGGTTCGGCAAGGTGGGCGTTCTGCTCGCGGGCGCGGCTGTGCTCGTGATGTCCTACGACTTCCTTGAGAAGCGCGGCTTTGCCAAGTTCGAATATCCGATCCTCGTGCTCTTCTCCACGATCGGCATGATGGTGATGGTTTCGGCGGGCGACCTTATGGCGCTTTATATGGGGCTGGAGCTGATGTCTCTGGCGCTCTACGTCATCGCCTCCTTCCGCCGCGACAGTGTGAAATCCACGGAAGCGGGTCTCAAATATTTCGTGCTGGGCTCCCTGTCCTCGGGGCTTCTGCTCTACGGTGCATCGCTGGTCTACGGGTTTGCAGGCACGACAGCTTTTGCGGGCATCATCTCCGTTGTGCATGATGGCGCGCCGGTGGGTGTGCTCTTTGGCCTCGTCTTCGTGATGACAGGGCTGGCGTTCAAAGTCTCCGCCGTGCCGTTCCACATGTGGACGCCTGATGTTTATGAAGGCTCGCCCACCCCCACGACCGCGTTCTTTGCCACCGCGCCGAAACTCGCCGCTATGGGGCTCTTTGCCCGCGTGCTGCATGATGCTTTCGGCGGTATCGTCGGCGACTGGCAACAGGTGCTCGCTGTGATCGCCGTGGCTTCCATGTTCTTGGGAGCGATTGCCGGCATCGGTCAGAAAAACATCAAACGCCTCATGGCCTATTCCTCGATCTCCCACATGGGTTTCGCGCTCATGGGGCTGGCCGCAGGCAATGCGCAAGGCGTGCAATCCGCGCTGATCTACATGGCGATCTATGTCACGATGAACATCGGCACATTCGCCTTCATCATGACTATGGAACGCGATGGCAAACCTGTCACCGACATTGCCTCTCTGAACCTCTACTGGCGCAATTCCCCGACGAAGGCTCTGGCCGTTCTGGTCCTGATGTTCTCGCTCGCCGGTGTGCCGCCGATGCTCGGCTTCTTCGGAAAACTGGCCGTGCTTCAGGCCGCTTGGGGCGCAGGGCTGGTTTACCTCGCTGTCTTCGGTGTGATCGCGTCCGTGATTGGGGCGTTCTACTACCTGCGCATCGTCTACTACATGTATTTCGGCACAGAGACCGATCCGCTCGACAAGGTGACAAGTCCGGTGGCCTTCGCTTTGTTGACCGTATCCGCGCTGATCATGCTGGTCGGGATCGTCAACATGTTCGGGGTCGAGGGCATGGCGGCCTTGGCGGCGGATGCTCTGGTCAAGTGACCAACGTATATGCCCGATAGTCGCCATATATGGCCCGAGGGGGTAGGGCGGACCGTTCTCCCCACCGTGGACAGCACTATGTCGGAGGCCGCACGCGTAGCGGCCTCTTGCGCATTTCCGCAATGGATTCTCGCACAGGTGCAAACCGCGGGCCACGGGCGACGCGGGCGGGCATGGACTATGCCCAAGGGCAACTTTGCCGCTACACTGCTGATGTTTCCGAAGGAACGTCCGGAGATCATCGCGCTGCGCAGTTTTGTCTCCGCGCTGGCGCTCTATGATGCTTTCGTCGCGGTGACGGGCCGCTCGGCCCCGTTCGCGCTCAAGTGGCCCAATGATGTGCTGCTCAACGGTGGCAAGGTCGCGGGCATCCTTCTGGAACGTGGTCCTGCGCATCTGTCCATCGGGATCGGCGTCAATCTGGCCGAAGCGCCTCCTGTCTCTATGGTCGAAGAGGGCGCGCTGCCGCCTGTCTCGCTGGCCCATGAGACCGGCGCATTGGTCGAGCCGGAGGAATTTCTGGACCAGCTTGCCCCCGCCTATGCCCATTGGGAAGCACAGTTCACAAGCTTCGGCTTTGGTCCGATCCGTGAGGCATGGCTCTCCCGCGCCGCGCGTCTTGGCACAGAAATCCGCGCCCGCACCATACGCGAGACCCATCACGGCATATTCGAAACCGTGGATGCCTTTGGCAATCTTGTGCTTGCGACGCCGAAAGGCAAACTCTCCATTCCAGCCGCAGAGGTCTATTTCTGATGCTTCTCTGTATTGATGCAGGCAATACCAACACCGTCTTTTCCATCTGGAACGGGTCGGATTTCATCGCCACATGGCGCACCTCGACGGAGCATCAACGCACGGCGGACCAGTATTACGTCTGGCTTTCGACGCTGATGAACTTCCAGAAGATCGAGGCGGATATCACCGAGGTGGTCATCTCTTCGACCGTGCCGCGCGTGGTCTTCAATCTGCGCGTGTTGGCCAACCGCTATTTCGAATGCCGCCCCTTGGTGGTCGGCAAACCGGAATGCCTTTTGCCGCATATGCCGCGTGTCGATGAGGGCACCACTGTTGGGCCCGACCGTCTGGTGAATTCCGCAGGCGCATTCGACCTCTATGGCGGAGATCTCATCGTAGTGGATTTCGGCACGGCAACCACATTCGACGTGGTGGCCGAAGACGGGGCCTATGTGGGCGGTGTGATTTCTCCGGGGGTCAACACCTCTCTCGAAAGCCTGCACCACGCTGCAGCCGCCCTTCCGCATGTGGATGTGACCATGCCGCAGAAGGTGATCGGCACAAATACAGTGGCCTGTATGCAATCCGGTGTGTTTTGGGGCTATACTGGTCTTGTGCGCGAGACCTGCAACCGGATCAAAGAAGAATATGGCCGCCCGATGCGCGTGATCGCGACCGGAGGGCTTGCGCCTTTGTTCAATCAGGGTCACAAACTCTTTGACGCATTTGACGAATTCCTGACCATTCACGGCCTCGTGGTCATTCACCAATATAATAAGGATCAGGGCACCCTATGAGCGACAGACTTCTCTATCTACCCCTTGGCGGCGCCGGCGAAATCGGCATGAACTGCTATGTTTACGGCTACGGCCCCGCTGGCAACGAACGCTATATCGTGGTCGATCTGGGCGTAACTTTCCCCTCGATGGACGGCACACCCGGCGTCGATCTGATTTTCGCCGATGTGGCTTGGCTCGAAGAGCGCAAGGACCGGATCGACGGCATCTTCATCACTCACGCGCATGAGGACCATGTCGGCGCTGTTGGCCATCTCTGGCCGCGCCTTCAGGCTCCGATCTATGCCCGCGCCTTCACCGCGCATCTGGCGCGTTTGAAATTCGAAGAACACGGCCATGACGAGTTGCAGATCAAAACGGTCTCCGCATGGCCGGAACAGATCAAAGTCGGCCCCTTCACGGTGGGGTTCGTGCCGATCTCCCACTCCATTCCGGAGTCCTCGGCACTTGTGATCGACAGCCCCGCAGGGCGCGTGATCCATAGCGGCGACTTCAAGACAGATGAAAACCCCGTGGTGGGCGAACCCTTTGATCGCGCCTTGTTCGAGGATATCGCGAAAGACGGTGTGAAAGCTCTGGTCTGCGATTCGACCAATGTATTCTCCCCCAATCCGGGGCGCTCGGAAGTGGATGTCATTGAACCCCTAAGCAATCTCATCGCGTCTCTTGACGGGATGGTGGCCGCGACAACTTTCGCCTCCAACATTGCACGGGTCAAAACGCTGGCCGATGCCGGATCAAAAGCAGGCCGTTCTGTTGTGCTGCTGGGCCGCGCCATGCGCCGCATGATCACCGCCGCAATCGAGACGGGGATCATCTCCGATTTCCCGAAAACCGTGTCGCCCGAAAATGCCGGTGATATTCCGCGCGAGAACCTGATGCTTCTGACGACAGGCTCGCAAGGCGAACATCGCGCGGCCACGGCACAGTTGTCGCGGGGCAAATATCTTGGCCTGAAAATGACCGAGGGCGATACGCTGATCTTTTCTTCCAAAACCATTCCGGGCAACGAGGTCTCTGTCGGTCGCATCCTGAATGCTTTCTCGGAAATGGGGGTCGAGACGATCTCCGGTCGTGACGATATTCACGTCTCCGGCCACGCGAACCGCCCCGACCTGGCGATGATGCATGAGATTGTGAAACCGCAAGTCGTCGTGCCCATGCACGGGGAACACCGTCACCTGCGCGAACATGCGAAATTGGCCGAATCCAACGGGTTCAAGGCCATCGTTGCGCCCAATGGTGTCGGCGTGGACCTTTCCGCAGCAACGCCGCGCGTGGTGGAATATGTCGAGACAGGTCGCACCTATCTCGATGGCAAGATCCAGATTGGCGCGATGGACGGTATCGTGCGCGACCGTATTCGTATGGCTCTGAATGGCCTTGTGGTGGCGACGGTGATCGTCGAGGACGACGAGCCTTTGGGCGATTGCTGGTGTGAGCTGCGTGGCCTGCCGGAAACCGGTCTGTCGCGTGCGCCTCTGAACGAGGTGCTCGAAGAGGACGTGAACCAGTTCCTTATGCGCGCCAAGCCCAAGACGCTCGGCGATGACGACAAGCTCGAAGAGGAAATGCGCCGGATCATCCGCCGCACGACACACGAAGAAGTCGGCAAGAAACCGGAAGTGCAAATCATCATCTCGCGCCTGTCGAGCTGATCAGTAGCATTACAAGTATTTTAGACTCAATGCGGGGGAGGGCCTCTCTCTCCCGCATCGGTTTCTTTAGCCAAGGTTTGAGACCGTCATCCTGTTTCCTTTGCTGCCGAAAATACTCAAAACAAAACCCGCGCTTTTGGCGCGGGTTTTTTTAATGTCTGGAAGGCGGCCGTCAGGGGATCAACCCGCCTGACGCTCCTCGAAGCTCAGTGCGATGAAAGAGGGCAGGTGATCGCCAAGACCAACGACCTTGTCATCCTCCCTGCGACCACGGCCACCACGGCGCGGCTTCGGTTCGGATGGGGCAGGGGCGCTCTGGCGTTCCGGAGCGGCTTCTTTCGGAGCCTCCGGCTCGGCGGCGACCTGACGCGGCTCTTCCTTGGCTTCGGCGGGTTTTGCCTCTTCTACCTTGTCGGACTTGCGCTTGCGCGAGCGGCTGCGCTTCGGCTTTTCGGCCTTTACGTCTTCCTGCTCCGGCGCATCCTCGGTCGGTGTTCCGAGCGGGTTTTCAAGCCGTGAAATTTCCTTGGCGATGAGCGCTTCGACATCGGCGAAATTCTTTTCGTCACGCGGTTCGCAAATCATGATCGCCTTGCCTTCGCGGCCTGCGCGTCCTGTCCGGCCAATCCGGTGCACATAATCTTCGGCGTGACCCGGCACGTCGAAGTTGAACACATGGGTCACAGAGGGCACGTCCAGCCCGCGCGCGGCCACATCCGAAGCCACAAGGATTTTAAGCTCGCCGTTGCGGAATTTCTCAAGCGTGGCATTCCGCTGGCTCTGCTCCAGATCGCCGTGGATCGGAGAGGCTTGATAGCCGTATTTGTTGAGAGATTTCGCAACGATATCCACATCCGTCTTGCGGTTGCAGAAGATGATACCGTTTTGCAATTTCTCACCTTCCGCGTCGATCAAAGCGCGCAGAAGTTTGCGCTTTTCACTGGCGGCACGGTCGCGGCGGGAGCCTTTGAACATTACCACATGCTGTTCAATATTCTCGCCGGATGTCGCCTGACGGGCAACCTCGATCCGCGCAGGGGCGGAGAGGAAGGTGTTGGTGATCCGTTCGATCTCCGGTGCCATCGTGGCCGAGAAAAACAGGGTCTGGCGGGTGAAAGGCGTGAGGCCGAAAATGCGTTCGATATCGGGGATGAACCCCATGTCGAGCATCCGGTCGGCTTCGTCCACCACCATGACCTTAACGTCAGAGAGGATCAGCTTGCCGCGTTCGAAATGGTCAAGAAGACGGCCCGGTGTCGCGATCAGGACATCGACACCTTTGTCGATCAGCGCATCCTGCTCCTTGAAGCTTACGCCGCCGATGAGCAGCGCCTTGGTGAGCTTCATATATTTGGTGTATTGGTCGAAATTCTCGGCAACCTGCGCGGCCAGTTCGCGAGTCGGGCAGAGCACCAGAGAGCGCGGCATCCGTGCGCGTGCGCGGCCCCGACCCAGCATAGTGATCATCGGCAGAACGAAAGAGGCGGTCTTGCCAGTCCCTGTTTGCGCGATGCCGAGCACGTCTTTGCCTTCAAGAGCGGGCGGGATGGCGCCGGCCTGAATAGGGGTCGGGCTTTCGTAGCCCGCATCCTCAATGGCTTTGAGAACTTTGGGAGCGAGATTTAGATCGGAGAACTTGGTCAAACTGTGCCTTTCGCGATGTGCGGCTGTAAAAACGGCCGCAAATTCCACGCGGCCCATCTGGCCATATTGCCGAGACGTCTTTGGCGCGTCTTTTACGCCTGTTGGGGTAAAAGGTCAAGGAAAGGCAGGGGGAAGCGTGATCTTTGGCTGTGTCGACGGCTCAACCGCTGACAAGCACCGCATTTTCCAGAATGGCGGCTTGCCATGTTTCCGGATCATGAACCGGCATCATATCGCCGCGAAGCGTGAGGCGGGTGCCTTCTTCAAGCCCGACAAGTGGTGTGTCGAGATTGACCTGAACCGAGGCGCCGTGATCCGCACTCCCGCAGAAGGGACACAGGCCCATATCGGAAACCAGCATCAATTCGCGAACTTCCGACCCCGGCGTGAGTGGAACAGCATAGCCCGTCAATTCCATGCCCTGCACACCGTTTTTGAGACGTTCGGGAAAGCCTTTCTTCACCTCATAGGAGGTTTCCGTGACCACTTCGTCAATCGTGATCCCTTTCAGAAGATCCCAACCCGGAGCATCCGCAAAGGCGGACGTTGCGGTGGCGGAAAGTCCTGCGGTAAGGGCGAGACGGCTGACGGGGCTCATGAGACAAAACCTGTGGTTAGTTGCATTCCGCGGGGACGGTAGCCGACCTGACCGCATATGGGAATCCCCCATTTGTCAGATCAGCAAAAAGTCGCAGGCAAGGGTATTGGGCGTTACACCATCATCTCTTTTGTCGCGGAGAGCGTCAGCTCCGGATAATCGCGCTCGATTCGGTCAATGTCCCACTGTAGGCGGGTCAAAAACACCGGATCGCCGTCGTGATCATAGGAAATATGCTGTTTGTTGGCGTTGATAAACTTGTCCAATTCCAACCTTGGCCCCGTCACCCAACGCGCAGATGTGAATTGAGACGCATCAAATCGAACAGGCAGCCCGTATTCCAACTCGATCCGGCTGGCGAGAACCTCGAACTGAAGTGCGCCCACAACGCCGACGATAAAGCCGGAGCCAATCGCGGGTTTGAAAACCTTGGCGGCCCCTTCTTCGGCGAATTGCATAAGTGCTTTTTCGAGGTGCTTAGCCTTCATCGGATCGCCCGCACGCACACCTTGCAGTAGCTCCGGCGCAAAGGAGGGGATGCCGGTCACGCGAATATCCTCGCCTTCGGTCAACGTATCCCCGATCCGCAATTGCCCGTGGTTCGGAATGCCGATGATGTCACCGGCCCATGCCTCTTCGGCCAATTCGCGGTCGGAGGCCAGAAACAGCACGGGATTCGAAATCGACATCGGCTTTTTCGAACGCACATGGGTCAGTTTCATCCCGCGTTTGAAATGTCCGGCGGCCAGACGCACAAAAGCCACACGGTCGCGGTGTTTCGGGTCCATGTTGGCCTGCACCTTGAACACATAGCCCATGACCTTCTTTTCTTCGGGGCTGATCGGGCGGGGTGTGGCCTTTTGCGGCTGCGGCTCGGGGCCGTATTTTGCCATCCCGTCCATGAGTTCCTGCACGCCGAAGGAGTTGATCGCGGAGCCGAACCAGATCGGCGTCAGCGTGCCGTCGAGAAAGGCTTGCCGGTCGAACGGCGGCAGCAGTTCCCGCGCCATTTCCAGCCCTTCCTTGAGCTGTTCCAGCAGGTGTTCCGGCACATGCTCCGCGAGTTTCGGATCGTCCAGCCCTTCGATCTTGATGCTCTCGGCGACCTTGTTGCGGTCGGCGCGATCCATCAATTCGAGGCGGTCGTTCAAAACATCATAGCAGCCGAGGAAATCCCGCCCGACACCAATGGGCCATGAGGCCGGCGTCACGTCAATGGCGAGGTTTTCTTGTATTTCGTCAATAATATCAAGCGTATCGCGGCTCTCGCGGTCCATCTTGTTACAAAATGTCAGGATCGGGAGGTCGCGCATACGGCAGACTTCGAAAAGCTTCTGCGTCTGGCTTTCCACACCTTTCGCACCGTCAATCACCATGATCGCCGCATCCACTGCCGTGAGTGTGCGATAAGTGTCCTCGGAAAAATCCGAGTGACCGGGGGTGTCCACCAGATTGAAACGGTAGTTGTGAAAGTCAAAAGACATGGCCGAGGCCGACACGGAAATCCCGCGGTCTTTCTCCATCTGCATAAAGTCCGAACGCGTGCGCCGTGCCTCGCCCTTGGCACGCACCTGACCAGCCATCTGGATCGCGCCACCATACAGCAGGAATTTCTCCGTCAACGTCGTCTTACCGGCGTCCGGGTGCGAGATGATGGCAAAGGTCCGGCGACGGGCAATCTCCGGCGGCAATTCGGGGGCGTTATGCGAGCGATCCAACATGGCCGTTCATATACGCGCGGGCGCGGGAGCGGGCAATGGGCGAATATGCAGGAAACTCAAAGGCCAGCGATTCGGGCGCGGCCCTGACCTGACGGATGTTTCCTTTGTGCCGGAAATACTCAGCTTCCCGACGCGGCGCGCAGCACATCGGCAGCCACAGAAGGTTCCAGCATCCCGTCGCGCAGCTCGAAGGCGCGTGGAGTCTCATCGGCGCTATGCTCGGGGGAGAGACGCGCGCGGATGTCGGACGGCAGGAAGGGCTTCACCCGCCCGTCCACGAACATGCTCTCGGCGGCGATTCCTTCGGCATAGATGATCTCGTGGCTGTCGAAGAGGATCTGGTAATAATCCACGAATCCTCCTTCGGTCTGAATGACATTTTGCCCGTTCACCAAAAGCCGTGCCTTGACCAGAACTTCGGCGCGTCCGGCGCGCACGGCATCGCGACGTTGGTAGATGAAAATCCGGTGATGCGGCGAGAGGACCAGATCATTGGCGTTGTTCAAAGCGCCTTTTTTGATCACGATCGGAGCAAAGGCACCGGTGGCGCGCACGGTTTGCGCCCCGATCCAGCGAATTTCCTTGGGGCCATGGTCGCGGGTCAGGACACGGTCACCGACGGAAAGCTCCTCAATCGGTTTTTGCATCCCGTTGGAGAGGGTGATCCGTGTGCCGCGTGTGAAGGCGACACTGGCCACATCGGCCAGACGGGTGTGCGCGGTGTCCTTGTCGACCTTGACCAGCGCATATTCGAGATCGGGCTTGAGCGGGGCGAAAGGCAAAAAGTAGGTGGCTTCTACCAGCCCGTCCTCATCGGTTTCCACAAGCACCAGAAGTTCGACGGTCACACCGGAACCCGCCATAAAGGTCGCAACGCAATCGAGGTGCAGCCTGTGCCCCGCACCCCCGAGTTCGGTGTTGTCCGCAACGCTCAGCGTGTCGGTGTCGATCAGCACTGACAGCCGTCCACGGCGGGCGGATTTGCGCAGCAGATAATTGTCGGCCAGTTCCATCTCGTCCGCATAGGACAGCCCGTCACCAAGGTTCACCCCGTTGGTCACCCGCAAATCCTGACCGCGATACACAACAAGACTTTGCACCGGCAGGCTGGATTGACCTTCTGGTTGCTGTGGCGTGACCAAGCTGCTGTCCTTCCTGTTCATGACGTGCTCCGGATGCCTGAGAGGCTTGATATCCTGTTGAAAATGGTGCGCTGCGCAGGCTGGATCAAGCGGGGATCATCTGGATGGTGAATATGCCGTGTCTTGCGAATATTGTACATAGAGACGCCTCGCAACCTCGATCCACAGGGCTTTGTTCACAGTGCTTTGATCCTTAACATTTCTATTGTGTCGCGAAACAATGGCGTGATTTGGGCGGAACTGGTGTTATTTAATGCAAAACGCACATAGTTTGCGTGGAACGCACAGGTGACTGTAAAGGAGATTTGAATGGATCTGGGGATCAAAGGGAAAAAGGCGCTGGTCTGTGCCTCGTCAAAAGGTTTGGGACTGGGCTGCGCACGGGCTTTGGCCGAGGCGGGAGTCGATCTGGTGATGAACGCCCGCGGCAAGGACGCGCTTGAGGCCGAAGCACAGAAGATCCGCGAGGAATTCGGGGTTTCGGTGGAGACGGTCGCCGCTGATGTGACCTCCGAGGACGGGCGCGCGGCTCTGCTGAAGGCTGCGGGCGAGGTGGATATTCTGGTGAACAACGCAGGTGGTCCGCCGCCGGGACAGTGGACAGACTGGGAACGCGAGGATTTCATCAAGGCGCTTGACGCGAACATGCTGACCCCCATCGCGCTGATCAAGGCGCTGGTGCCGGGAATGATGGAGCGCGGCTGGGGGCGGGTGGTCAACATCACCTCTGTCTCTGTGAAGGCCCCCATCGCGGTGCTGGGCCTGTCGAATTCCGCCCGCGCTGGCCTGACCGGCTATGTCGCCGGCACAGCACGTCAGGTTGCGCCGAAAGGTGTGATCATGAACAACCTTCTGCCCGGGCTTCACGCGACAAACCGCACGGTTTCCCTCGACAGTGCGGCGGCAGAGACCTCTGGCAAAAGTTTCGATGAGGTTCGCGCCGAGAAATCCGCCGCCATTCCGGCTGGCCGCTACGGGACGATTGAGGAATTCGGGGCCACCTGTGCTTTCATGTGTTCGCAATTTGCGGGTTTCATGGTCGGGCAGAACATCCTTCTGGATGGCGGCGCGACGAATACCACGATGTGAAGATTTGACCCGCGCCATGCTCCGGCTTCGGCTCGCATGGCGCGGTGTTTAATCAAGCCATCCCGCGCAGACCGTCGAGAGTTGCGATAGCTGCGCGGGCCTGATAGGCAACTTGAGAGTTTCCATCAGATAAAGCCCTGCCCGTGACCGATCCCCGCCTAGAAATCCGCAACATCCGCCGCCGTTTTCAGGGACGCGAAGTCGTCTCGGACGTCTCTCTCAAAGTGATGCCGGGGCAGGTGACCTGCCTTCTGGGACCGTCCGGTTGTGGCAAGTCCACAACCCTGCGCATCATCGCGGGCGTCGACATGCAGGACGAGGGCGAGATCTATGTCGACGGAGAGCTGGTCTGCGATACAGTTTTCCGCGTCCCGCCCGAGCAGCGTTCTATCGGAATGATGTTTCAGGATTTTGCACTTTTTCCACATTTGAGCGTCGCCGAGAATGTGGCTTTCGGCTTGAACGGTCACAAATCCGACAAACGTGCGCGTGTCGAGGAACTGTTGGACAAGGTCGGTCTGCTGTCTGCTGTCGACAAGTTTCCCCATGAATTGTCCGGCGGCGAACAACAGAGGATCGCACTCGCCCGCGCCCTGGCCCCGCGCCCGTCGATCATGTTGATGGACGAGCCATTCTCGGGTCTCGACGAACGGCTCAAGGACGATATTCGCGACAGCACGCTGGATGTGCTGAAGTCGGAAAACACCGCCGTGCTGCTGGTGACCCACGAGCCGCACGAAGCCATGCGCATGGCCGACGAGATCGCGTTGATGCGCGATGGCCAGATCGTTCAGCAAGGCGCGCCCTATAATATCTACAACGCTCCGGTCGACCGGAAGGCCGCCGCATTTTTCAGCGATATCAATGTGATCAGAGGTAAGGTGCAAGACCTCTCGGTGACCACCCCGTTCGGCAAGTTCCTCTGTCCCGGTCAGCCGGACGGGGCGGAAGTGGACATTGTGATCCGTCCGCAGCATCTGCGCATTGATTTCGACCGGCACGGGCGCGGACCCAACCCGACGCCGCAAGACGGCACCCCCGCGCGCGCCGTTGTTCAACGGGCACGGTTCATGGGGCGCGAGAGCCTTGTAGAATTCAAAATGGAATTCGACGGCTCTGTGCTCAAAGCCACGGTGCCTTCGGTCTTTTTGCCAAAGCCCGGCACGCCGATGTGGCTGATGCTGCGCCGGGATCGGTGTTTCGTCTTTCCGGTCAAAGACGGTTCTGCCTCGGACAGCGTCTGAGTATTTTTGCCATCAGAAAGCGCCGATGATTACGCTTTGTTCAGCTTCGTATCCTAACATGTGTCATGCGGTACAGGCGGGAGCGCCGATGACCGCCCATCGGAAAGCCGTCCCGACTCGTGTGGCCTGAAACCCTTTCGGAGACGCCACTGCGCTATGTACCGACAGTCGGGACGCATCCGGTTTTCTGACGGCAAAAATACTCACATCGGGACGTGAGAGGTGTTTTGAAATGCTATGAAGTCTTCCAAGGTTTTCCCCGGTTCATCCTTGAACTGTGCACCTGTATCAATGACGTTTTCAATCCGGTCCACACGGAAGGTCTGAAAAGCATCGCACTCTTCGCACCACACGCCCACGGTCCAGACGCGGCCCCAGTATTCAAGCTGTAGGGGGCGCACGAGGCGGGGGCTGGTTTCGCCTGAAGCCTCGTCCGAAAGTGCGGCATAGGTGATGCGCAGGATTTTCTTTTCCCGCACTGCTTGCCGCAAAAGAGGAATATGTTTGAAGCCGGCCTGCATATCCGCAAAGGCAAAGGGATGGAGCGCATGACCCCATGCTGCGGAAGTGGGGCCGGTGTTTTCGGGTAAAATGGCGTCGATTTTGGCGGCGAGGCTTTGCGCGCTGTCTGCGAGTTCCGGGTCGGAGGCTTCGCTTAGAATGGCCACTGCGAGATGTAGGGCTTCCAATTCACCCATGGTCAGGTTCAATGGCGGCAGGGTGATTGGTGCGGTGATCGTATAGCCGACACCGCGCTCGCCTTCGACAGGGACGCCAGAGGCTTTGAGGGTTGCCATATCACGCCAGATGGTGCGCTCGGAAACGTTGACCTGTGCGGCGAGCCCCCGCGCGGTGTGGAGTTTGCCGTCGCGCAGGATCTGGATGAGGCTGAACAGGCGCTCGCTACGCTGTGAGCCTGTGCTTTTGCGTCCTCTCGCCATCAAAGTTACACCTTTCCGGAGGCCCTAAGCGTTTCAATCATTTGACTGTTAATCATCACATGCCTCCTGATTCGAGTGCGATGATCCGGGGGCATTAGCCACAACAGACATAAACCTGTCAGTTGCCGAAATCCACCCGCCACAGCCGCGCCAATGTTGTGCAATGGGGGCTGAAACGTGTTTTTGCGCTTTTCCTTGGCGAGCGGGCGGCCTAATCCTAGTCTTCGAGAATTATAACGGACCCGCGAGCGGTCCGCGAAAGATGGAGAGACACATGCTCAACAATATCGGCCTTCCGGGTCTTCTGCTCATCGCCGTCGTGGTTCTGGTCCTCTTTGGCCGCGGCAAAATCTCCGGCCTCATGGGCGAGGTTGGTAAAGGTATCACGTCGTTCAAAAAAGGCGTGGCCGAAGGCACCAAGGAAATCGAAGAGGAAGCTGCAGAAGTGGCCAAAGATGTCACTCCCGAAGAGGAAAAGGACAAGGTCTGAGACCTGTCCTGCGCGGTTGCGCTCTTTGGTGTGCGGGGCGAAAGGTCCCGTTGATGTGGTATTTGGACAAGGCGGTGCGTGATGTTTGACATCGGCATGTCAGAACTTTTGATCATCGGGATCGTGGCGTTGATCGTCGTCGGACCGAAGGATTTGCCCGGTATGTTCCGCACGCTCGGGCGGTTCACCGCGCGGGCAAAATCCATGGCGCGCGAGTTTTCGCGGGCGATGGAGGCGGCTGCGGATGAAAGCGGGATGAAAGAGGCCTCCGAAGCGCTCAAAGGCGCGGCCAATCCGAAGAAATTCGGCCTCGACAAGCTCAATGAAGCGGCCGAAACCTTTGAAAAATGGGATCCGATGAAGGCGCCCGATGGCAAGGCTGCGCCCAAGACGGACACGGCCCAGAAAGACGATCTGAGTCCGGAGCGTGCGGTGGCGGCAAAGAAAATCTCCGAGGCGGCAGCGAAAAAAGCCACGGAGCGCAAAGCGGCTGAGGCGGCTGCGTCCACAGAGGATGCGGCCCAAAAGACCGGGGGTGAGGCATGAGCGACAGCGATATTGAAGACAGCAGTGCGCCACTGATCGAGCATCTGGCCGAATTGCGCACCCGTATCATCCGTGCGGCTCTGGCATTCATCGTGGGGATGGTGATCTGTTTTGCCGTGGCCAGCCCGATCCTTGATTTCCTGCTGGTTCCGATCGAAAAATCCATGCGCGCGCTGGGCAACCCCAATCCGGTGATGCAATACACCGCGCCGCAGGAATATTTCTTTACCCTGATCCGCATCTCTATGGTCGGTGGTCTGGCAATTTCCTTTCCGGTCATCGCCTATCAGCTTTGGCGTTTCGTGGCGCCGGGGCTCTATCGCAACGAGAAGAATGCCTTTCTCCCTTTCCTGATTGCCTCGCCGCTCTTGTTTCTGGCCGGTGCGGCATTCGCGCAATATGTGGTTGTGCCTTTGGCGATGACCTTCTTTCTGGGCTTTGCCGACCTGCCGTCGTTCGTCGGCGCATTGGTGGCCAATGGCGGCGATGTCGTGGCGGCAACGTCGGACACGGGTATCGATATTGTCTTCAACGGCAAGGTGAACGAAAGCCTTGATATCACTCTGAAAATGATTGTGGCCTTCGGGATTTGCTTCCAGCTTCCCGTTCTCCTGACCCTGATGGGGAAAGCGGGGCTTGCTACGGCTGCGGGGCTTCGGGGCACGCGTAAATATGCGGTCGTAGGTATCCTGACCGTGGCCGCTCTGGTTACGCCGCCGGACGTGACGACCCAGTTGATCCTCTTTATCGTGGTGTATGGCCTCTACGAGATTTCGATCTTCCTCGTGGCCCATGTCGAGAAAAAGCGCACGGAAGAACTGCGTGCTGCGGGTGTTCTGGACGAAGATGAAGACCTCTATTCCGGATTTGACGACGATGACAAATAAGACATTGAAACGTATCGCGGAGGCCCTCGAACGGATGGCCCCTGCGCCGATGGACGCGCCGGATTTCGACACGGCAGATGCCTATGTCTGGCAGACTGAGCCGGATGCGCTTCAGCCAGTCAAATCCGTTGCACGGATTGATCTGTCGCTTCTGGTCGGGGTGGACCGGTCGCGTGACACGCTTCTGGAAAACACCTTGCAATTCGCGCGCGGTCTTCCGGCGAACAATGCCCTGTTGTGGGGCGCACGCGGGATGGGCAAGTCGTCTTTGGTGAAGTCGGTTCACGCCGCAGTCAATGCGCAAGGGCTCCCGCTCAAGATCGTGGAAATGCAGCGCGAGGATTTGCCCACCGTTGCACGTCTGTTGAACATTTTCCGCGGCTCGGAGCATCGTTTCTTGCTGTTCTGTGACGACCTGTCCTTTAGCCATGACGACCAGCATTACAAATCGCTCAAAGCGGTGCTGGACGGTGGCATCGAGGGACGCCCTGACAATGTGCTGTTCTACGCCACCTCGAACCGTCGTCACCTTATGCCGCGCGACATGATCGAGAACGAGCGCAGCTCTGCGATCAACCCGTCCGAGGCTACGGAAGAGAAAGTGTCCCTCTCGGACCGTTTCGGGCTCTGGCTCGGCTTCCATCCCTGTTCTCAGGAGGAATATCTGACGATGATTCGCGGCTACTGTCGTGAATATGGGGTCGAGATTGACGACGAGACGCTTCATGCCGAGGCGATTGAATGGCAGGCCACGCGCGGTTCCCGTTCGGGGCGTGTGGCGTGGCAGTTTTTTACCGATCTGGCCGGTCGCAAAGGCGTCAAGCTGGGCTGAGTATTTCAGCCATCAGAAAACCACGCAAAGGAAAACCCCGAACGCTGTAGCGTCGGGGCTTTCTGATGGTCTAAATACTCGATTTTTCAATCAGTTCAGATATGGTGTCGGGTCAACCGTCTGGGTACCTTTGAACACCATGAACTGAAGCGCGTTGAATTCGTTGGCCGTGACCTTGGCAATGGTCTGCCCGCGCTTCACGCTATCGCCCTTTTTCACCGAGATATCATCAATGAAACTATAGGCCGTTTGCAGACCGCCGCCGTGGTCCACGACCATGATCTTCACCCCGTCGGCATTGGTGGAGATGAGTTTCACCGTGCCGTCTTTTGCCGCTTTCACAGGCGTGCCGGAGCTTGCTGCAAAGAGGATGAATTTCGATTTGGTCTTATCGTAGTCGCGGATGATGGCGCCGGAGACGGGCTTGGTCATCTCGGAGTTGGAGCTGCTCTGGGTTGCGCCCAGATCGGCGGCGGGGGCGACCTCTTTGGGCGCAGGCACCGCTTGGGCCGGATCGGGCAGGGGCTCGGCGGCAGAGGGTGGGGTCGGCGTCGGAGAGCCTTCGCCCGGTTCGGTTTCCACCGCCAACGGGGTGACGTCGGAGGCCTTCACTGGGATCAGGAGGTAGCGGCCTTCCTCGACCGAGAGGTTGGAATCCAGCCCGTTCCAATCCGCCAACGCACGCACGGAGATGCCGTATTTGCGGGCGATGGAATAGGCGGTTTCGCCACGTTGCACCTGGTGGCGGACAGGTTCCATGCCTTCGATCGGGTCGGAGGCCTTGGCCTGTGTCATCGTCGTCGAGGTGCTGGAGGTGGTCTGTCCGCTTTGGGCATCGCTGAGCGCCTCGTCGGTCAATGCGGTGATGTCGATCCGCTCACCGGAGGCAATCGTGCCCGCGCGGGTGGAAGCCGAGGAGCCGTCGACACGGCGCGGCAGGGCGATGACTTCGCCTTCGCGCAGGGTGACGTCTTCGGTGATGCCGTTGTAGCGGGCAAGCTCCGTCACAGATAGCCCTGTGCGGTTGGCTACATCGGCAATCGTGTCGCCGCGTCGGGCAATGGCCACCTGATAGTTCGGGTAGGAGATGATGCCCTGTGCGTTCGGCTGCGGTTTGGAAATCGTGCGCGCCTCAGACGCCGCATCTGCGGTGGAGAACGCATCGGTCATGCCACGCAGATCGAAATCAATCGGCTTGTCACAGGCGCTCAGCGCCAGAACGGCACATCCGGCCATCACAAGACCGGCGCGGCGGGTTTCAAACATCGGGAAAATCGTCATGTTTACTCTGTCCTCAATGGCGGGGTTTCTTCCCCCTTTGGCCCCTCTCGTGTGGAGGCGTTGAACGGTTTTCACTCTTGCCCCATCCCCTCGACAAGGGGCACAAAACGCACGGCACGAAGTTCTTCGTAATCGAAACCCTGCTCAAGTCGCGTTACCTTGATCAGGCTTTGCACGGCATCGGACTGACCGACCGGCAGGACCATGATACCGCCTGTTTTCAATTGCGCCAAGAGGGGCCCCGGAGGGTCCTCTGCGGCGGCTGTCACAAGGATGCGATCAAACGGGGCCTGATCAGGCAGGCCAAAGGAGCCGTCGGTGGACATGGCGGTGATATTCACGATGCCCGAACGGTCGAATATGGTCTGCGCCTCGCGCACCAGACGGGGGTAGCGGTCCACGGTGTAGACGCGACGGGCAAGCTGGCTCAGGATCGCGGCCTGATAGCCGGAACCGGTGCCGACTTCGAGCACCTTGTCACGCGGCTGCACGTTCAGCGCCTGCGTCATCAACCCGACCACAGAAGGTTGGGAAATCGTCTGGCCGCAGGCAATGGGCAGCGGCATGTCTTCATAGGCGCGTTCGGCAAAGATGCCCTTCACGAAATCGCCACGGTCGACCTTTTCCATGGCCTGAAGCGTGCGCGCCTCCGTCACGCCCTTGGAGCGGAGCGTGAACAGGAATTGCATTTTGGCTTCAGGAGACATGGCCATCAGAGAGTGCGCTCCAGACCGGCCAGTTGGTCATGCGCCGTCAGGTCGGCGCGCATGGGGGTGACGGAAATATGGTCGGCCAGATTGGCGGTCACATCCGTGCCGGGACCTGTGTCCACGGATTGCTCGGAGCCACGCACCCAGAGGAAACGGCGTCCTGTGGGCGAGTTTTGCCCTTCAAGTCCGAAGCCGGAGGTCTGGCGACGCCCTTGGCGGCAGACGGTAAGGCCTTTGGTCTCGCTGGCGGGGATGGGCGGGAAGTTCACGTTGTAGAACAGGCCGTAGTCCTCACCTTCCCCCCAAGGGGCATTGGCCAGAAGACGCCGGACGACTTCGGCCCCGTGATGGGCGGCGCTTTCAAACGGATCGTCGATCTTGGCGTTGCGCGGGCCGAGGAATTGCGACAGGGCAATGGATTTCACGCCTTGCAAGGCGCCTTCCATCGCACCGCCGATGGTGCCCGAATACATCACGTTTTCGCCTGCGTTGTTGCCGCGGTTGACGCCGGAGAGCACCAGATCGGGGCGTTCGGGCAGGATGTCGTAGAGACCGGCGAGAACGCAATCGGCGGGTGAGCCTTCGGCTGCCCAGCGGCGGGGGGCGAGTTCGGTAATCATCGTCGGATGCGAATAGGAGATGCAATGGGCGACGCCGGATTGTTCGAAGGCGGGGGCGACGGTCCAGACCTCGCCATCGGGGCCTGCGACCTCTGCTGCGATCGCCTCCAGTGTTTTCAGGCCGGGAGCGTTGATGCCGTCGTCATTGGTGATCAGGATGCGCATGAAAGGGACTTTCTCTTGTGTTGCCCTAGTCCTTAAAGCAGGCTGGGAATCGCGGCAAGTCGCGTGCCGGAACAATGCGCAAAAACAGCGCTTCAGGAGGAAAAACCATGCCGAAACCTGTTTTAGATGCTGTGGCGGTGACTGCAACGGATATGGCGCGTGCGATTGAGTTCTACACAATACTTGGTTTCGACTTTACGGGTGGATTTCTGAGCGAGGATCATGTCGAACCGGTTCGGGGACCGGGAGAGCCGCGCTTGATGATCGACAGTGCCGAGTCGATGGAACGTCTTACAGGCGAGGGACCGCGCCCGCCCAATCATTCGGCCTTTGCGTTACTGTGTGATCGTCCGGCAGAGGTGGATGCCTTGGCTGCGAAAATCGCGGAGGCGGGGTTTACGGTGGCGACGCGGCCTTGGGATGCGTTCTGGGGACAGCGCTATGCGACCGTGGTTGATCCTGACGGCTACCGCGTGGACCTTTTCGCCCCGCTTTAACCTGTCCGCGGGGCGCGGGCGTCAGTGAATACCGGCTTCTTTCAACAGGCGCGGGGCCTCGTCGCGCGGATGGGCGAGGGTGGATTTGTCCTCTCCCGGAAAAAAACGCGCGCGGGTGGCCGTGGGCATGGGGCGCGGCGACAGGATGTGGACACGCGGGGCTTTTTCGACCGTTTGCGTCTCCGCCTGCCAGCTTTTCGCCATAGCGATCTGCGCGACTTTCGAGGCACCGTAAGCGCCAAAGAATTTCTCGCCAGCGTGGGGATCATCAAAGAACAGCACGTCAGCCGGAGCAGGGGCCATGTTGAGCAAGGGCGCGATCATGGGGATCAGCTTGCCCGTCGCGGTTACATTGGTGAGGATCGTGCGGTCGAAATCCTTCGGGTCCATATGATCGGCAGGAGACAGAAGCTGAGCATAGACGGCTGTGTGGGCCCAGAGATCAACATGCCCCCAGCGGTCGTAAATCCCGCGACACAGATGGGCCATTGCGTCCGGATTGGTCACATCCATCGGCGCAAGCGTGGCCTGACCGCCCTTGGCCTGAATCCTGTCATCCAGCTCTTCAAGCGCGCCGGTGGTCTTGGCAACGGCCACAACGTGATAGGCGGGCGCAAGGGCTTCGGCGAGGAAAAATCCAAGGCCGCGCGAGGCTCCGGTGATGAGGGCGATTTTGGTGTTCTCTGTCATGACATGCGGTGTGGCCTGTGCATGGGCTTGCGTCAAGAGGGTTTGAGTGCGCTGCGCGCGAGTGTCCCACTGGCCTCGTATAGATCAAGCAACTGGTCGAGAGAGATGTCGGGCAGACCGTCGAGCGTGGCGAGCGGGCGTTGCGTCCCGTCCCCGAACGCAAGCGTCACAGGGCTGTCTTGCGCTGCAACGGTAGAGAGATCATTGGCCAGTGTCGCAAGCGTGCTTTCGGGCACAGCCCCGCCATTGAGCAGGTCGAGATAGGCGTAGAAAACCGGATGCGGCACCTCGACCCAGAGCGCGATCATCAGCACCTCTTCGGCCCCGCGCACGGGCAGGGCGAGTGTGGCGCAGAGATAACGCGCATCGTCCAGACGGCAGAGTTCGGAGGCCAGTTGATCGTCGCCCGCTTTGACAAAGGGCTGCTCCCCGCGCGGGTCATGTGGCCAGTCGGAAGGATGATCGAAACCGATGTCGATCAGCCCGCCATAGGGTCCATCAGGGTCCATCAGCGCACGCCAGCGCGGGTCGAGATCAAGCAGCGCGGCCAAACGGTCAGCCCGCCGCAGGAGCGGCTTTGCGCGCCTTTTTCGGGGCGACGCCCTCGTCCTTCATCTTCTCGCTGACCCGTTCGGAGGTCTCCAGAGAGGCGAGGTATTCCGGTGTGACGCCTGTCACATAGTCACCGTTGAAACAGGAGCAGTCGAAATTGTCGATCTCCGGATTGCCCTCTTTCGCGGCCCAGATCAGGTCGTCGAGCTTTTGATAGATCAGACCATCGGCGCCCAGTTCTTCGCAAATCTCGTCCGTGGTGCGTCCGTTGGCCACCAGCTCGCGCTTCGTCGGCATGTCGATGCCGTAGACATTGGCATATTTCACAGGCGGGGAGGCCGAGGCGATATAGACTTTCTTCGCACCGGCTTCGCGGCACATCTGCACGATCTTCTTGATCGTGTTGCCGCGCACGATGCTGTCGTCGATCAAGAGGATATTGCGCCCCTTCATCTCCAGCGACATGGCATTGAGCTTGCGTCGCACCGATTTCTGGCGCTCGCTTTGACCGGGCATGATAAAGGTCCGTCCGACATACCGGTTTTTGACCAGCCCCTCGCGGTAGCGGATGCCGGTGATATTGGCGACTTCCAGCGCCGCAGGGCGGGCACTGTCGGGCACGGGGATGATCGCGTCGATCTCGAAGTCGCTGTCCATAATCTGTTTGGCCAGCGTCTGCCCCATGCGCAGCTGGGTTTTGTAGACCGAAATGCCGTCCAGCATACTGTCGGGGCGGGCGAGATAGACGTATTCGAAAATACAGGGCGTCAGCTTGCCCTCGACACATTGCCGCGTGTGCATGTTGCCGTCGAGATCGACAAGGATCGCCTCGCCCGGGGCCATATCGCGGATTTTCTCAAACCCGTTGATGCCAAAGGCCACGTCTTCGGAGGCAAAGGAATATTCGTCCCCCTCCGGCGTGCTGCGTTTGGCAACGGAAAGCGGGCGGATGCCATGCGGGTCGCGGAAGGCCAGAAGGCCGACACCTGCGATCAGGCAGATCACGGAATAGGCGCCTTGCACCCGCTCCATAGTCATTTTGACACCGGCGAGAATGTTGCGGACCGCGTCTTCCGTGCCATTCACCTTGATCGCGTCGGAGACCTTGTCGGCCAGCACGTTGAGCAGGATCTCGGAATCGGAATTGGTGCGCAGGTGGCGGGAATATTTGCCGACCACCTTGGCACGCTGTTCTGCCGTGTTGGTGATGTTGCCGTTGTGCACAAGGTAAATGCCGTAGGGCGCATTGACGAAAAACGGCTGGGCTTCGGCTGCCGACAAGGATCCGGCGGTGGGGTAGCGGACATGGCCAAGACCCAGACGACCCCGCAGCGTCGTGGCGTCCTGTGGTCCGAACACGTCTTTCACTAATCCCGCGCCTTTGCGCTCGCGAAAGAATTCGCCGTCATAGGTGACAATACCCGCCGCATCCTGTCCGCGGTGCTGGAGCATCAATAGCCCGTCATACAACTCTGCGAAGACGTCGTGAGTCCGGCTCGCGATCCCAAAAATCCCGCACATATCAATAGCTCCAATTCGTCGTCGCTTGCGCACCCTGTCGATTGAACAGGAGGTGCGTGAGGGGCAGGGCCCCGGTCATTGTCTGTTGAGAAGGTGCACCTGTGCCGACGTAACCGAATACGCCAATGTCGTCGATAAAGGTCTGGGGCGAAAGGCGCATCCAGCCGGGCTCCGAATCCTGTCACGGGTGTCTTGCACCTCCTTTAAGCCCTCGCGGCCCGACTGTCACGAAAGGATCACATAGCTTTCGTCACTTCTTTTGTGAAAGAGGGCGGTCCGGCGGGCCGTTTTCGTGTGGCGGCATGAAAAACGGCCCCTGAACCGAGTCCAGAGGCCGCTTTTGTCTGTTGGTGTCTCAGGCTTATTCGGTGCAGGTCGAAACCAGCGCCTCGTAGCGTTGCGTGATCCAGTCGGGGGCATCATCCGGCAGGCTCTCGTCGATCTTGTCTTGCGAACGGGCAAAGACCTTGGCCGTGCGGGAGTTTTCCAGCACCTCGATCGGGTCTCCTGTGGAGATGCGGTCCACAACGACCAGAGCAATGGCGACAAGGACGATCCCGCGCACCACGCCGAACAGAAAGCCTAGCCCCTGATCAATCCCGCCCAGTGCCGAGCGTTGCACGGCCGAGGAAAACAGCGGCGTAAACACCGACACCACGATAAGCGCCAGTGCGAAGACCGCAAAGAATCCGGTGATGACGGACAATTCGCACGATCCCGCGATATAGTCGCCAAGGTAAGGCACTTCCTTGACCAGAGGCACGGCTTGGGGCGCAAACATATAGCCAAGAACGGCCGCCACGATCCATCCCGCAATCGCCATGCCTTCGCGCACGAAGCCCCGGCTATAGGCGAGAATGGCCGAGACGATGATGACAAGCGCCACGATGCCGTCGATGATAGTAAAGCCTTCCATGGCAAGTCCTTCGTCTGTCCACACTCTCCTTCCCGAACGGGAAGGGTCGCGGGTGAAGAACCAAGTTTTGCCGTTTTGTTCAACCTTTTTCCCGTGTGTGACGGTAAAAAAGCTGGCATGTGAGGACGCTATGCCCGTGTTTGTGCGAGGTTTCGGGCCTTTTCACGGGAGGTAATGCCTGTTCCGTGACGCATTATCCGGCTCCGAAGACCTCGCCGACAAAGCCCACAAGGTCACTCATCAGCCGCATATCCATGCCGCTTTTCTCTCCCGCTTTCGATTGCGCAGGCGCAATGGCGGAGGAAAATCCGAGCTTCTTGGCCTCTTTCAGCCGGTTTTCGGTCTGGCCCACCGGACGCAAGCTCCCCGACAGGGACAATTCGCCAAACACCACACAATCTTTCGGCAATGCCGCATCTTCGCGCGCCGACAAAAGTGCTGCGGCCACCGCCAGATCGGCTGCGGGTTCGGAGACTTTCATCCCCCCCGCAACATTGAGATAGACATCAAGTCCGGCAAAGGGAATCCCGCAGCGTGCTTCCAGAACCGCAAGGATCATCGCCAGACGTGACCCGTCCCATCCCACCACCGTGCGTCTTGCCTGCGCGTGCGGCGAGGGGGCGACGAGAGCCTGAAACTCCACCAGAACGGGCCGCGTGCCCTCAATCCCGGCAAAGACCACGGAGCCCGGTGCGGGCTGGTCGCGTTCGGACAGAAAAAGCGCCGAGGGGTTGGTCACCTCGCTCAGCCCGTCTCCGGTCATCTCGAACACGCCGATCTCGTGGGCGGGGCCAAAGCGGTTCTTCACCGCGCGCAACAACCTAAACTGGTGCCCCCGCTCGCCTTCGAAATACAGAACCGTGTCCACCATATGCTCGACCACACGCGGACCGGCAAGCTGGCCCTCTTTGGTCACATGGCCCACCAGTACCACCGAAACCCCGCGCGTCTTGGCAAATGTCACCAGCTCATGCGCCGCCGCACGCACCTGTGACACAGACCCCGGCGCGCTTTCGACATTGTCCGCCCACATGGTCTGGATCGAGTCGATGATGACAAGATCCGGCTCCTGCTTTTCCAGCGTCGTCAGAATGTCGCGCAGGTTGGTCTCCGCCCCCAACTGCACCGCCGCGTCCGACAGGCCAAGACGCTGCGCCCGCATCCGGACCTGCGCACTGGCTTCCTCGCCGGAAATATAGATCACCTTCAGCCCCGCATCTGCGAACCGTGCGGCAGCCTGCAACAGGAGCGTGGATTTCCCGATCCCCGGATCGCCCCCCACAAGAATGGCCGAGGCAGGCACCAGCCCACCGCCCAGCACTCGATCAAATTCGCCAAGTCCGGAGGAGGTGCGCGGCGGCGGGCTTTCCTTGGTCGAGAGTTTCGAGAGCGGAATTTCCTTGCCCCGCATCCCGCCCAGCGTCTTTTTCGTCGGACCGGCGCTTGAGAGCGGCTTTTCCTCGGCAATCGTGTTCCATTCGCCGCAGCCGTCACAGCGCCCCGACCATTTGGTCGTCACTGCCCCGCAATTGGAGCACACGAAATTCTTTTGTGCCTTGGCCATCGTGCCGCCTTTCGATTGTTCTTGCTTCGTTCTAATCTGTCGAAGGCGGGCGCGGCAAGCTCTCTTTGGGTTTTCTGATGGCAAAAATACTCAATCCCAGACTGAGCAGAACGCAAAAGGTGAAAAGATAGAGCCCCCAGCCGATCTCGATCCGGCCAATGCCGATCCCTTTGGCGGCGGTGATATAAATGGCGATCAGGAAGACATCGGCCATAGCCAGCCGTCCGAGGTGGTAGAGCCACGGCTTGATCCGTGCGGGCAGGCGGCCTGAGAGCAACCCTTCAAGCGCCAGAACTTTTCCGATTGGTGCAATCATGGCGAAAAAGATCACGACGAGGGCTAAAAACTTGTCCTTTTCCCACAATGCGCCGACGCCAGACAGGACCGAGATTTCCGACAAGGCAAAGAGCGGTAACACACCCGCTTTGAGGAGCGGTGCGATCCACGCGAGAGGGAAGAGAAGCAGAAGAGAGAGGTTGGCAAGGCGCGACAGGGTCATGACACCCTCACCGCAGCGTTTCGATCGGTCCGTCGGGGGAGCCTGTGATGAACTGCGTCAGATAGGGGTCATCCGCCCCGTCCATCTCGGACACTGGCCCGTGCCAGCGGATTTTGCCCCCATGCAGCATGGCAACCTTGTCGGCAATGGCGCGCACGGAGGTCATGTCATGGGTAATGGTGAGTGCGGTGGCGCCCATCTCGACGACGATCTCGCGGATCAACTCGTTGATGACGCCAGCCATGATCGGGTCGAGGCCAGTTGTGGGTTCGTCAAAGAAGATGATCTCCGGATCGGCCGCAATCGCACGGGCTAGGCCCACACGTTTCTGCATCCCGCCGGACAATTCGGCAGGGAAGAGATCGGCCACATCGGGACCAAGCCCCACGCGGCGCAGCTTCTCAATGGCGATGTCGCGGGCTTCGGCTTTCGGGCGTTTGAGCGAACCGCGCAGCAGGCGGAAGGCGACGTTTTGCCAGACCGGAAGGCTGTCGAACAGGGCCGCGCCCTGAAACAGCATCCCGAAGCGCGCGAGGAAGGCATCGCGGTCGCCCGTGGTGGTGATGTCTTCTCCCGCCACGGAAATCATGCCTTGATCAGGCTTGATAAGGCCGAGGATACATTTGAGCATCACCGATTTTCCGGTGCCCGAGCCGCCGATGATGACACAGCTTTCGCCCTTGGCGACATCCAGATCGACGCCGCGCAAAATCTCTTTGGAGCCAAAGGCTTTATGGACATTCTTGAGCGAGATCATGTGGTGAAAAACGCCTGTGTCAGGAGGAAGTTGGCGGCAAGGATCAGGACGGCGGCGGCCACCACGGAGGACTTCGTCGCCCGTCCCACGCCTTGCGCGCCGCGACCGGAGTGCATGCCGAAATAACAGCCCATGAGCGTCGCGATCACACCGAAGGCCGCGCCTTTGACGAGCGAGGAAATGATATCGGCAGGCTCAAGGAAGTCGATGGTGTTCTTGAGATAGGTGGCCGGATTGAAGCCCAGAGATTGGGTGGAGACGAACCAGCCGCCGAAAATGCCAATCGTATCCCCGACCGCCACCAAGAGGGGCAGGGTCACAAGACCGGCAAAGACGCGCGGGGCGGTGAGATATTTCATCGGATCGGTCGAGAGGGTCACGAGCGCATCGATCTGCTCGGTCACTTTCATCGTAGCGATCTCGGCAGCGATTGAGGAGGTCACCCGCGCCGCGATCATCAGCCCGACCATCACAGGGCCAAGCTCGCGCACAACGCCGAGGGCGACGATCTGCGGCACGACCTGTTCTGCGGAAAACCGTGATCCGCCCGCGAAAATCTGAAGCGCCAGCGCGCCGCCTGTGAACACCGCCGTCAGCCCGACAACCGGCAGGGACAGGTAGCCCACGGTCATGAGCGCGTGCAGGAATTCACGCCCGTAAAACGGGGGCGTCACAATATGGCGAAAAGCGGTGAGCGCAAAAAGTGTCACCCGCCCCATGGTCGCCAAAGCGGCCAGAACCGCAGCGCCGAGCGCTGCCAGAGGGCGGGTCACAAACGCAGTCATCCGATGTAGCGGCGATAATACCGCGCGCCCAGAGAGGTGAGGATTTCATAGCCGATGGTCTGGCCGATCTTGGCCAGATCATCCACGGTCTGATACTCGCACAACAGATCAAGAGACTGCGGCACATGATCCAGATGGGTGATGTCTACGGTGATCAGGTCCATCGAGACACGTCCCACAAGCCGGCAGGGCACCGATCCGTCGAACAATAGCGCCTTGTTGGAAATCAGCCGTGTGATCCCGTCGGCATAGCCTGCGGAGACGGTCGCGATCCTTGAGGGCACCTTGGCCGTCCAGCTGTTCGAATAGCCGACGGTTTCTCCGGCGGGAATCTCGCGCGTCTGGATGACGGGACATTCGAGCTTGACCACGGGTTTGCCTCCTTCAAAAGGCAGACCGCCGTAAAGGCCGATACCGGCACGCACCATGTCGAAGTGATAATCCGGCCCCAGCAAAAGCCCCCCCGTGGCCGCAAGCGCACGGCGGACTTTCAGCCCGTCTGTCATCTCGCGGAAGGCGGCAAGCTGTTGCGCGTTCATCGGGTGCTCCGGCTCGTCGGAACAGGCCAGATGGCTCATGACGAGATCGGGTTTCGCCTTGAGCACCAAGGCACGCACGGCATCCCATTCCGCAGGCTCAAGACCAAGACGGTTCATGCCCGTGTCAAGCTGCACGCCGAAAGAGGCGCCCGGAAGGGCCTCGAAATGGCGGGTGATCTGGTCGAGCGAGTTGAGGATTGGCGTCAGGGACATATCCGCGATCATATCGGTGTCGCCCGCCATATGCCCGCCAAGCAAACCGATCCACGGGGTCGGCCCCACTTCGTTGCGCAGCACCACGCCTTCTTCGGCGGTGGCGACAAAGAAACTTTTCACGCCGGCTTTCATCAGCGCGCGGGCGGCTTTGCCAACCCCGAGCCCGTAAGCATTGGCTTTAACCACGGCAGCGGTTTCCACTGCCGGAGATGAAAGGGCATCAAGCGCGCGCCAATTGTCGGCCAGCGCCCCGAGATCGATTTGTAAAACTGAAGTAGCCATAGTGGTTTATTGACGCGCAGCACGCAGAGTCGCAAGGCGAATCCGCGCAGGGCACGGTGTCCTGTTAATAATCCGAATAACCTTGTTGCTCGCGGGCGAGGTTCCCGAAGCGGGTGAACTCCGCCTCAAAAGACAGCTCGATCGTGCCAATCGGCCCGTGACGCTGTTTGCCGAGGATGACTTCGGCTTTGGCATGGAGGCGTTCCATATCCGCCATCCATTTCTCCATCGCTTCCAAGTTGTCATCATCGGGTTTTTCGCGCTCTTTGTAATATTCGCCGCGATAGACGAACATCACCACGTCGGCATCCTGCTCGATAGAACCGGATTCCCGCAAATCCGAAAGCTGCGGCCGTTTGTCGTCGCGGCTTTCCACCGTCCGGCTGAGCTGGGACAGGGCGATCACCGGAATGTTCAATTCCTTGGCGATGGCTTTGAGACCCATGGAAATCTCGCCGATCTCCTGCACCCTGTTTCCTTCGGTGCGCGAGGTGCCGCGGACCAGTTGCAGATAGTCGACGATCAGAAGGTCCAGCCCGTGGGTCCGTTGCAAACGCCGTGCGCGGGCCGCGAGTTGGGAAATCGGGATGGAGGGCGTGTCGTCAATATAAAGCGGGCAGCTTTCCAGCGTCTTGGCGGCATCGACAAAGCGGCGGAATTCTTCTTCCGTCATGTCCCCTTGGCGGATCTTGTGCGAGGAAATTTCCGAAGCTTCCGCGAGAATCCGCGCGGCCAGCTGTTCGGCGCTCATCTCCAGCGAATAAAAGCCCACCACGCCGCCTTCGACCGCGCCTTGCCGCCCGTCGGGCAGTTGGCCCTTTTTGTAGGCTTTGGCGATGTTGAAGGCGATGTTGGTCGCCAGCGAGGTTTTCCCCATCGAGGGACGCCCCGCCAGAATGATCAAATCCGAAGGGTGCAAGCCGCCCATTTTCTTGTCGAGATCAATCAGCTTCGTCTCGATCCCCGCCATGCCGCCGCCGCGCTCGTAGGCGGCGTTGGCGTTCAGCACCGCTTTGGTCACGGCGGAGAGGAAGGAGGTGAAGCCCGATTCGCCCTTGCCCTGTTCGGCAAGGTTGTAGAGCCGTTGCTCTGCGGCGACGATCTGTTCGCTCGGGTCGCGGATGTCGGAACCGGAGGCAGCAGAGCCCGCGATCTCGTTGCCCAGTTCGATAAGCTGGCGGCGCAGGAAAAGATCGTAGATCAGCTGGGCATAGTCGCGCACCGCATAGGTCGAGATGGCCGAGGCCGCGAGCTTTGCCAGATAGCTCGGCCCGCCCAGTTCCCGCAGGCCCTCGTGATCTTCCATATAGGCCTTCAAGGTCACGGGCGAGGCCAGCATGTTCTTGGAGATGCGCTCGGCGGCTTTTTCGAAAATATCCTTGTGGACCGGATCATAGAAATGTTCGGGCGCGATGATGGAGGCGATCTTGTCGAACACATCGTTATTGGTCAGCAAGGCGCCCAGAAGCTGTTGTTCGGCCTCGATGTTATGCGGCACAGCGCCCGCGTAGGAGGAGATGACAGAGCCCTTCTCCGCCGGCTTGCTTTCATTGTGCTCGGTGTCTGGACCAGAGGTGTCCTGTGCACTTTCTTGGTCACGACGGTCTTCGAGATTGCGCTCGAGATCGGTAATGTCAGTCATGCTGTCCGGCCCCTTAATTATCTGTCCGCGAGTCGCGTGATGCTCTCGGATTTGACTGTCTTAGACCAGTCGCGCGAGGTCTCGCAAAGGGTATATTTTGTGGATAAGTTTACAGGCCGCGCTAAACCGCGCTGCTGCAAAGAAAAACGCCGCCCGAGCGGGCGGCGCAAAAATTTTTCGCAATTTGCGGGGGGTCAGGATTTCTTGTGCTTTTCCTGCCACGCGCGCGGCGCGCCAAGGAAATGCTCGACCTCGGCCAGAGTCTCTTCGTTGAAGATTTTCTGTTTCTTCGCCTCGGCCAGAACATCCCACCATGTGCACAGGCTGATGAGATTCACCCCGTGATCGCCCAGCGTCTTTTCCGTTTCGGGGAAGATGCCGTAGTAGAAAATCACCGCGGTCCAGCCACAGGTCGCGCCGGTTTCGCGGATCGCATCCACAAAGGAGAGTTTCGAGCCGCCATCGGTGGTCAGATCCTCGACCAGAAGCACCCGATCCCCTTCGGACATCGCACCTTCGATCCGGGCGTCGCGACCATAGCCTTTGGGCTTTTTGCGCACATAGGACATCGGCAGGCCCAGACGTTCCGCCACCATTGCGGCAAAGGGAATGCCCGCCGTCTCGCCGCCTGCGACATTGTCAAAGGCTTCGAAACCGGCTTCGCGCATGATCTGCACCGCCATGAAATCCATCAGCGTCGAGCGCACCCGCGGGAAGGAAATCAGCTTGCGGCAGTCGATATAGGTCGGCGAAGGCAGGCCGGAGGCGAGAATGTAAGGGTCTTCGGGGCGGAAATTCACCGCGCCGATTTCCAGAAGCATCCGCGCCGTCAGGCGGGCGATTTCGCTATCATCGGGGAAGGAAGAAGGGATCATGGGCAGTCTCTCTTAGGCCTCGACGCTCCAGTGGAGCGGCATTTGCGGATCGAAAACGGTCACAGGGCCGTTCTCTGTGTCGATTTTGTCGGGGTATTGCACGGGATTGCCCTTTCTCAGGGTGATCGTCGCCTCGTTGAACGGCAGCCCGTAGAAACGCGGGCCGTTGAGCGAGGTGAACGCTTCGAGCTTGTCCAGAGCGCCCTCTTTTTCAAAGACCTCGGCAAGGATGGACATGGTGTTCGTTGCGGTGAAACACCCCGCACAGCCACAGGCGTTTTCCTTTGCGCCATCGAGATGGGGCGCGCTGTCGGTGCCGAGGAAATAGGTCGGATCGCCCGATGTGGCCGCCTCAACCAGAGCCAGACGGTGCGTTTCGCGCTTGGCCACTGGTAGGCAATAGTAATGCGGCTTGATCCCGCCCACGAGGATGTGGTTGCGGTTGATGACAAGGTGATGCGTGGTGATCGTCGCGCCCAGTTTCTCGCCGCCCTCGCGGGCATAATCGGCCCCGTCTTTCGTGGTGATATGTTCCATCACCACTTTCAGATCGGGGTTGGCCTTGCGGATCGGGTCCAGAACCTTGTCGATAAAGACTTTCTCGCGGTCGAAAATGTCGATGTCCGGTGTCACCACCTCGCCGTGGATACAGAGCGGCAGGCCGATCTCGGCCATTTTCTCCAGCACGGGGCGGACTTTCTCGAAATCCGTCACGCCGGAAGAGGAATTGGTCGTCGCCCCCGCCGGATAGAGCTTGACCGCTTTCACAAGACCCGAGGCATGGGCAAAGGCCACATCTTCGGGATCGGTCTGTTCCGTCAGGTAAAGCGTCATCAAAGGGTCGAACTGCCCCTTGCGCGGGTTCGCCTTGAGGATGCGTTCGCGATAGGCGCTGGCATCGTCGCTGGTGACCACCGGCGGAACAAGGTTCGGCATGATGATCGCGCGGGCGAAGTGGCGCGTGGTTTCGGGCAGGACGGCTTCCATCATTGCGCCATCGCGCAGATGAAGATGCCAGTCGTCGGGGCGGCGGATGGTGAGAGTCTCGGTCATGCGATTGGATTACCTCTTTCCGGCTCAAAGCACCAGATGGTAGATATCGCTTATTTTTTGAGCGTTTGGTCGGTTTTTAGGGCGAATGGCCCCCGTGCGGGATTGAAGCTTCGGTTTCTCTGCCGCTAGGCTCTGAACGACTTGGAGGCTTTGATGCTGGATCGACACCACCCGCAGGCGAACCGGACCGACACCGCGCAGATGCAGCGGGTTCGGGGACGGGCGCATGTGGTGATGGGGGCAGGAGGGCTCAAAGACCTGCACCAGTCCGGCTCGGCCAAGGCCATGATGCCCAAGGTGCACAGCCACGTGCCCGAAGTGGTTTTTCTCAATACATCCGGCGGCTTGACCGCAGGAGACCGGCTCGACTACCGGCTTGAGGTCGAGGCCCAAGGGCAGTTGATCGGCACCACCCAGACCGCCGAACGCGCCTACGCGTCGGTCGCGCAGGGCGCTAATGCCGAGGTGTCTGTGGCGCTGGTCGCGGGCGCGGGGGCCACGCTGGAGTGGTTGCCGCAGGAAACGATCCTGTTCGAACGCTCCCGCCTGTCACGGCGAACCAGTGCGGAGATCGCCAGTGACGCACGTTTTCTCTTTGTTGAGTCGCTGGTGCTGGGCCGCGCTGCGATGGGTGAGGTGATCGAGAGCCTGTACCTGACCGACCGCCGCGACATCCGCCGCGCGGGGCGGCTGGAATTTATGGAACCGCTGGAAATCGACGCAGGGCTGCTGGCCACGCGTGACCATCCGGCGACGCTGAACGGCGCGCGTGCGATTGCCACGATCGGCCTGTTCGATCAGGGCGCCGAAAGCATGGCGGATCTGGTCAAGAAGATTACGCAAGAAGGTGTGACCGCGGGCGTGTCCGGATGGAACGGTAAGCTGGTGATCCGTGCCATGGCCGCCGACGGTTATCCTTTGCGCCGCTATGTGGCGCAGGTTTTGAAAAAGATCAGACAGGCGGATCTGCCGCGTGTCTGGCAGGTATGACAACGAGGACTAAAGATGAACCTGACGCCTAGAGAAAAGGACAAACTTCTGGTCTCGCTCGCCGCCATGGTGGCGCGGGGGCGGTTGGAACGCGGTGTGAAGCTGAACCACCCCGAAGCGATTGCCCTGATCACGGATTTCGTGGTCGAAGGCGCGCGCGACGGCAAGATGGTGTCCGAATTGATGCAGGCGGCGGCGCATGTGGTCACGAAAGACATGTGTATGGAAGGTGTGCCGGAGATGATCCATGAGGTACAGGTCGAGGCGACCTTCCCCGATGGCACCAAACTTGTCACCGTGCATCACCCGATCCGTTGAAATGAGTATTTTTGCCATCAGAAAGCAGGAGGCGCGGCCATGATCCCCGGAGAGTATTTCATTCAGGACGGCGAGATCGAACTGAACGTGGGCGCGGAGGTCACGACCCTGACCGTGTCCAACACCGGCGATCGTCCGGTGCAGGTCGGTTCGCACTATCATTTCTTCGAGACCAACGCGGCGCTGGAGTTTGATCGCGAGGCGGCGCGGGGCAAGCGGCTTGATATCGCGGCTGGCACGGCGGTGCGTTTCGAGCCGGGGCAGATGCGGGAAGTGAGCCTTGTGCCGCTGTCCGGTGCGCGCAAAGTTTACGGGTTCAATCAGAACGTCATGGGTGAGCTGTGATCCGTAAGGGCCTCATAGCGTTTTGTTTTGCCGTGCCTGCGGCGGGGGGCGCGCAGGAGCGCGACTGCGCCGATCCGGTGAGCCAGTCCGATATGAATACCTGCGCCTATGAGGCGTGGCAGCGCGCCGACGTAGACCTGAATGACACTTATAAAAGGGCTATGGAGGTCGCGAGGGGCTGGAGTGACGGGGCAGCCGAGGCGCTGCGTGCGGCGCAACGGGCGTGGATACCTTACCGCGATGCGGCTTGCGCAGCCGAGGGGTTTCTGTTCGAGGGCGGTTCGATGGAGCCGTTCATCGTCAACAGTTGTTTGGAACATTTGACGCGCCAGCGCACCGAAGAGACGCGCGCCGTCTACGAGATGAATTGAGAGGGACCAAGATGCCTGCAAAGATTTCCCGCGCGACTTACGCCGATATGTTCGGGCCGACAACCGGTGACAAGCTGCGTCTGGCGGATACGGATCTGATCATCGAGGTCGAGCGTGATCTGACCGGCCCTTATGGCGAAGAGGTCAAATTCGGCGGTGGCAAGGTGATCCGCGACGGCATGGGGCAGAGCCAGAAATCCCGCGCTGAGGGGGCTGTGGATACGGTCATCACCAATGCGCTGATTGTGGATGTGACGGGAATTTACAAGGCCGACATCGGGCTGCGCGACGGACGGATTGCGGGGATTGGCAAGGCGGGCAACCCCGACACGCAACCGGGTGTGGATATCATTGTCGGCCCCGGGACCGAGGCGATTGCGGGCGAGGGTCGGATCATCACGGCGGGCGGCTTTGACAGCCATATCCATTTCATCTGTCCGCAACAGATCGAGGACGCGTTGCATTCCGGTGTGACCACCATGCTGGGAGGCGGCACGGGGCCTGCGCATGGGACTTTGGCGACCACATGCACGCCGGGGCCGTGGCATATCGGGCGGATGTTGCAGGCGCTGGACGGGGTGCCGATGAATATTGCGCTGGCGGGGAAAGGCAACGCGAGCCAACCAGCCGCGCTGGTCGAGATGGTCAAGGCCGGTGCCGCCGCGATGAAGCTGCACGAGGATTGGGGCACCACGCCGGGGGCGATTGATTGCTGTCTCTCGGTGGCCGATGACATGGATGTGCAGGTGATGATCCACACGGATACGCTCAATGAAAGCGGGTTCGTGGAGAACACTGTGGCGGCGATGAAGGGCCGGACCATCCACGCCTTCCACACCGAGGGAGCGGGCGGCGGTCACGCGCCGGACATCATCAAAGTGGTGGGCGAGGAGCATGTGTTGCCCAGCTCCACCAACCCGACGCGGCCCTATACGGTGAACACGCTGGAGGAGCATCTCGACATGCTCATGGTCTGTCACCACCTCGACAAATCCATCCCCGAAGATGTGGCCTTTGCCGAAAGTCGTATCCGCAAGGAGACCATTGCCGCCGAAGACATCCTGCATGACATGGGGGCGTTTTCGATCATTGCCTCGGACAGTCAGGCGATGGGGCGTGTGGGCGAGGTTCTGATCCGCACATGGCAGACCGCCGACAAGATGAAGAAACAGCGTGGGCGTCTCTCTGACGAGACCGGCGACAACGACAACCTGCGGGTCAAACGCTATATTGCGAAATATACGATCAACCCCGCGATTGCCCATGGCATGTCGACACAGATCGGCTCCATCGAAGTGGGCAAACGCGCCGATCTGGTGATGTGGTCGCCGGCGTTTTTCGGTGTGAAACCCGAGATGGTGCTCTTGGGCGGTTCTATCGCCGTGGCGCAAATGGGCGATCCGAACGCCTCGATCCCGACACCGCAGCCGGTTTATACGCGCCCGATGTTCGGGTCGATGGGCCGTGCTGTGGAACAGTCTGCCGTGCTCTTCGTCTCGCAGGCGGCGCAGGCCGATGGGATCGGCAAATCTCTGGGACTGGCGAAACAGACCGTGGCGGTGGAGAACACGCGCAATATCGGCAAATCGTCGATGGTGATGAACGATGCGACGCCGGATATCGAGGTGAATCCGGAGACCTATGAGGTGCGGGCGAACGGGGAATTTCTGACCTGTGAACCGGCCAAAGAGCTTCCGATGGCGCAGCGTTACTTCCTGTTCTGATGGTTCTTCGGGCAAATCTCCTATGGGATGCGGTCTTTCTCGGCGCGTCTTTGCCACAGGCCTGCGTGAGCGGTGGTGAAGCTTTGTGTGTTGGCTGTGATGCTCTATCGTGACGATACAGGGAGGAAACCCGTCTCACGAGAGGTTTCCAGACATGCAGCATGTCGCCAATATCATCATTCTCACACCGGGCCTGCGGGCGCGTATCGATCCGTTCTTTGCTTCCTTGGGGCAGGGGGTGAATGCCTATTCCGTCCGGCGCAAGCGTCTGGGCGAGCTGGCGCGGCTGGACGCGATGAGCGATGCCGAACTGTTGGAGCTTGGCATCACCCGCGACCGGATCCCGCATTATGTCTTTCGCGACCTGTTTTCCACCTGAGTGGCACAGGCGCGCAATGGCGGTCTGCGTCACAGGCTTTCGAGCACTTCGATCTCTTCGGGATCGTCCAGCGCGATCACATCCATGCTGTCGTCGCGGTCTTCGATGCGGATCGAGGTGACATGTTTGGTCGCATAATAGCGGTCGTCGTCGAGCATCTCTTGCGGCAGTTTGGAAATATCAAACACCTGATAGGCTGTGCGGGACACCACCACGTCGCAGGTGTAGCCCGGAAACCGGCCGGTGTCGTTACATTCGATGAAACGGGCCTCAAGGGCGGCTTCGCGCGCGCGCAATTCGGCGATCTTGGCACGCAGGCGGGCAAGCTCGTCTACGGGCGAACGGGTCATATACATGGTGTTTTCTCTCCTTCTGGATCGTGGACAATAGGATGGCTGGCGGCTCAGCTTTCGCCGTTTGCAGCAAGGCGACTTGAGGCAAAAGCGGTGGCTGGCGGCAGGGTGAATTCGTCGAACCCGTCCTCTGGCGCGGTGCTGTCCTCCTCGCTCTGCGATGTAGGGGCGGCGTTCAATGCGTCGCTTAAACCGGCCTGCATATCGGCCTTGGCCTCCAGCGACTGCGTGGCGGCAAGAGCTTCCGGCAGGGTGGCGGGCGAGAGGTCAGTCTCCCGATCACAGCGCATCTGGGCTACGTCCTCTTCCGGCAGGCCAACCAAAGGCTGTAAATCCGCGTGTTCGGTGGGCCGCAAGTCACGCGGGCTTTTTTCGTCTGTGACAGCGGGCGAGGGCGCAGCCTCCGCATCTGGTGCTTTGGCGGCGGTCTCTTGTCTAAGGCCGAACGGGTCGTCGGGGTTCACGAAAGGCGCGTCCTGCGGCTCCGGTCGTCCTCCTTCGGCGGGGGCCGAGAGCGCGGGTTGCTCCGTTACCACCATATCACCGGCCTCCGGCACGTCGCCGACATCCGCCTCAAACTCGATTCCTTGCGGTCTTGAGGCCGCATGGCCCGCCGTGGTGCGGGGCCAGAGCAGCACAACCGTCTCTTCCTCTGTCTCGAAAAACTGCGGATCACAGAGCACCGCCTGCGGCAACCTGTCGGGAGAAATCCGGCGCGGCTTACGGGTTTCGATCACGGCGATCCGCTGCGCTCCGGGAACCCTCCCGCCGCCGTTTTCTGTCGCAAAGCTGCGGATTTCATCGCAAAGTTCGGCCTCGCGTTCGCGCAGCCGTGCCAGTTCCGCGCGCAATTCAAAGAGCGCGTCAACGGCATCAAGAGGTGTGTGGTCAGGCATGGACGTCATCGGCAAGATCTCCTTGCCTTACATTTGGGGGCGAGTCGGTTAAGAAAGTCCCAATCATCCGACCGGAGTTTGAAAATGAGCAAAAAATCCTATGAAATCTGCAAAGGAGGCGGCGCAGGCGCAACGGATTGGGTCGCCTTGACCTATGATCAGCGCTTGCTGCGGCGCAAGAAACTGACCACATCTTCGGGAGAGGCGGTGTTTGTCGATCTGCCGCAGACCGTGTCTGTCGAGCAGGGCGACGGGTTTGCTTGCGAAGACGGGACAGTGGTCGGGGTGCGCGCCGCCGAGGAAGAGCTTTATGCGATCACGGGCGAGACGGTGACGCGCTATGCGTGGCACATCGGCAACCGGCACACGCCCTGCGAGATCGCGCCGGAGCGTTTGGTGATCCAGCGTGATCCGGTTCTCAAAGCGATGTTGGAGCAGCTTGGGGCGGAGGTGACGGAGATTGTCGCGCCGTTCACTCCGGAAGGCGGGGCTTACGGGCATGGCCGGACGATGGGTCACGACCACGGGCATAGCCATGCCCCCGGGGGCGATCGCGGTCACGATCACGGGCACGGTCACAGCCATTCGCATGACCACGGGCACGACCATGCCCACGCCCACACAGACCATCACCATGACTGACCCCCATGCTCTTCTGACCCTGACCCAATGGCTTTCGCCGTCTTTCCCGCTCGGTGCGTTTGCCTATTCGCACGGGCTGGAGCTGGCGATTTCCGACGGGGCGGTGCGGGATGCCGAGGGGTTGGAAAGCTGGCTGCGGGTGATTCTGACGCGCGGCGGCGGGCATGTGGATGCCTGCCTTTTGTCTATGGTGCTGCAAGGGGCGGATGCGCAGGAGGTCGGGGATCTGGCCGAGGCGCTGGCAGGTTCGAAAGAGCGCTGGGCGGAGACGTTCGAACAGGGGCAGGCCTTTGTGAAAACCGTGGCGCAGATGGGCGGGCCGGAGCGTGCGGCGAGGGCTTTGCCGGTGGCGGTGGGCGAGGCAGCGCGGGGGCTGGACCTGCCTGACCGCACCGTGATTGCGCTTTATCTACATAGTTTTACGTCCAACCTCGTGTCTGCCGGAGTGCGTTTCGTGCCGCTGGGGCAGGCGGCGGGGCAGCGAGTGCTTGCGACCCTGCATGACGAGATTGAAGGCGTCTCGCAGGCGGCGCTGTCCGCGACGGTGGAGACACTGACCACGGGCGCGTTTGCCGCCGATCTGAACGCGGCGCGTCATGAGGATATGGACGTCAGGATTTTCAAGACATAAGGCCATGAGCGAAAGGCTCGAGGGCCGGATGGTCGAACAACAGTTGGAGGCAGAAATGGCATCACCGAACGGACCTTTGCGGGTCGGCATTGGCGGCCCTGTGGGCGCGGGGAAAACCACGCTGACAGGGGTGCTGGCCAAGGCGCTCTCGGAGAAATATTCCATCGCGGTCATTACCAATGACATTTACACGCGCGAGGATGCGGAGGCGTTGATGCGCCAGCAAATCCTGCCGATGGAGCGTATTCGCGGCGTGGAAACCGGCGGCTGTCCGCATACGGCGATCCGGGAAGATGCCTCGATCAACCTTGCGGCGATTGCCGATTTGACGGAGGCCTTTCCCGATCTCGACGTGATCCTGATCGAGAGCGGCGGCGACAATCTTGCGGCGACTTTTTCGCCGGAACTGGCGGATCTGACGCTCTATGTGATCGACACGGCGGCGGGGCAGGACATTCCGCGCAAACGCGGGCCGGGTGTGACACGCTCGGATATGCTGATCGTCAACAAGGTGGACCTCGCGCCGCATGTGGGGGTCGATCCGGTGCTTCTGGAAGCGGACACCAAACGCGCGCGCGGCTCCAACGCCTATGTCATGGCCGCGCTGCGTCACGGTCAGGGCGTCGAGGAGGTTCTGCGCTTCGTCGAGGAGGAAGGCGGTCTCGCCTGAGCTTGTGCTCAGGCGGTCTCATCTTCGGGTGTCGAGAGAGGTTCCGGCAGCGGTTTGCCCTGTGCCTCCAGCACCTCCAGCGCCGCGTTATAGGCACGTTGGAAACGTCCGGCACGTTTGCGCATGCGAAACACATGGCGACACAGCAGCACGGTCTGATAGGGACGCGAACTGGGGGCGGTTTCGGCCAGAAGGCGGCGCAGATACCCAAGATTGTCGCGACGCTTGCGCAGGGCTTGCGTGATCACGCGCTGGGTTAGACCGCTTTCCATCGCGGCCTCAAGGATCGGGGCCAGCGCGCCGATCTCCATGAGTTCATATTCCGGATCAACGCCGAACATCCGGCAGGGCACACGGGAGACATGCGGGGCATTGAACAGCGCGGCATGCATCGCGTCGACTTCGACTCTGGGATCAAAGAAGACATAGGCCTTCTCTGCCCCTTCGAGCATGTCAGGCGCAAAGCCGTAACGCGTCGTGAAATCCATGCGGCGGGTTTTCGGGTAACGGTGATCCCAAGAGGCCAGCCGCCCGTTGAGCGTGGCTTGCGGCGCGATGGTGATGACTGTGGCACCAGGCGCGGCCACGGAATAGGCCGCCGCGGCATAGCCACAGGCGCCTGCGCCATAAAACACCACCTGATCGAAATCCTCGAAAAACCCTTCGTCCACGAGCCGGTCGAAATAGCGGTAAATCTTTTTGGACCGGAACCAGTCGCCGGTCTCGTCGGCCCCGTGCGACATCAGCGTGAGTGAGGACCAGCCATGCTGTCCGGCTAGCGTCATCCCGAGCGGATAGCCGTTCTCCGTGCGCTCGGTGGCGCGTTCATAGCTCTCGAAGGTGACCAGAAGGCAGGGCTTTCCGTCCAGAAAGGCCACGCTGTGACCATCACCCAGAGATTGGAAATAGCCCAACTCCTCGCCCAACTCGGCGATGGCATCGCGCCAGTCTTCCCGTGGCAAATCCGAAATGTCGTTGACCGCACTCATCGCGTTTTCCAACTCGGTCTTCTGCTCACTCACCAGACTTCTCCTTGCTCTCTTTACGCAGGCCCCGTGGCGTCGGGCAGGCGCATTTTCGGTGCCGTTCCGACCCGCAGGTCTTTGGATCACAGGTAACGTTGAATTTGGTTAACCGTTTCTGCTCCAATTAAGGCTTTTATGGGGCATTCTGAAGAGAGGGTTAAGGTTTTCCGGTTCACTGTCTCGTTAGAGGAAACGGTGCGCGGATTGCTGCCGCTTTGATGGGAGAGGCTGCATAATTACGCCGCAAAATATGGCCGCCGCCCCTCAGGGCACCGATCAGACAGGGGCTATGCCCCCGCAGTCCGAGAATCAAAAAGTTCAGCCGAGAATGATCCCGATGGTGACCGCGCCCAGCCCCATCGCCGAAACCAGAAGGGCCACGAGATTGAGGGCCACGACCTTCTGGAGCCGTGCGCGGATTTCTTCATCCGTGCCGCCGGCTTTCTTGGCCTTCAGCGCGGCCATAATGCAATAGACCAACAGGGCCACGCCCCCCAAAGTCAAAGCCACCCCGCCCCAGATCAATATGTCCATCTTCGTCCCTCGTTTATGCCCGTGTGCGCGTGCCACGCTTGAAACAGAACCTGCGCGTTCAAGCAAGCATTTGCACAGGCACAAAGACGGTCTCACCCCCATATTTGCGCAACGCGCGGCAAGGATATCGAAATGTAGCGGTGAAAAAGCTACAAAACACCTACAAATTATTTATAATATGTGGGTAAGGACGGATATTTCTGGAAGGTTTCCCATGTCAGACCCACAACGCCGCATTGTTTCCTCGCAGCACCTTGCCGAAGGTCCGGCGGCAGAAGCCTCCGAATTCGAATATGGCATGATCATCGCCTATAACAGTTTCGCACGCTGGATGCAGCGGTGCATGGCGGCGGCGGGGATGGGGGAGTTGTCCGCTCTGGAAATCCTCGTGCTGCACAACACCAACCACCGCGACCGCGAAAAGCGGCTGACCGACATCTGCTTTCTGCTTAATGTCGAGGACACCCACACGGTGAATTACGCCCTGCGCAAATTGCTGAAGCTGGAGCTTCTGACCTCGGAGAAACGCGGCAAGGAAGTGTTCTATCGCACCTCGGACACAGGCCGCGCCCTGTGCGAGAGTTACCGCAAGGTGCGCGAGGAATGTCTCTTGGAGCCACTTGTGGGCGGAAATATGGCAGGCACCAACCTGAGCGAGGTCGCCGCCGCGCTGCGGGTTCTGTCCGGTTTCTACGATCAGGCCAGCCGCGCGGCCTCGTCTTTGTGACGCCGCACGGGGGACGCACAAAGCGTCAGTTCCCCATTGCGGAGGGCAGGAAGGTGACGATCTGCGGAAACAGCGTGATGAGCACGACCGCCAGCAGCAACAGCCCGAAAAAGGGCAGGGCGGCCATGGCAATGCGCAGGATATTCGTCCCTGTCAGCCCTTGGATCACAAAGAGGTTGAACCCTACGGGCGGGGTGATCTGGCTCATCTCCACCACGAGGACGAGGTAGACGCCGAACCACAACGGGTCGATCCCTGCGGCTTCCACCATCGGCAGGATGATCGAGGTGGTGAGCACCACGACCGAAATCCCGTCGAGGAAGCACCCCAGCACGATAAAGAACACTGTGAGCACCGCCAGAAGCGCATAGGGGGAGAGGCCGAATGTGCCGATCCACGCCGCCAGATTGCGCGGGATGCCGGTGAAGCCCATTGCGACGGAGAGCACCGCAGCGCCCAAGAGGATAAAGGCGATCATGGCGCTGGTGCGCATGGCCGACATCAGCGCGTCGATGAAGTCGCGGCGGGTGAAACTACCGGTGGAGACCGCGAGAATAATGGAGAACAGCACGCCCACGGCGGCGGCATCCGTGGGCGAGGCCACGCCGGTGTAGATTGTGCCGATCACGCTGCCGATCAACAGGATGACGGGCAGGAGGCTCTTGGAGGCACGTAGCTTTTCACGCAAAGAGAAATGGCTGTCTTCGACGGGGATGAGGGCCGGAGTCATCCATGCCCGAAATGCCACATAGCCGCCGAACAGCCCGACCAGCATGATCCCCGGAAGGATACCCGCGATGAACAGCCGCGCGATGGATTGTTCGGTCGCCACCCCGTAGACAATGAGGATCACCGAGGGCGGGATCAGAAAGCCCAGCGTGGCAGACCCCGCCAGAGTGCCGAGGATCAGGCTTTCGGGGTAGCCGCGCTTGGTCAGTTCCGGCACGGACATGCGTCCGATGGTGGCGGCGGTGGCGGCAGAGGAGCCGGAAACGGCTGCAAAGATCGCACAGCCCAGCACGTTGACATGCAGCAACCGTCCGGGCGCACGGCCCAGCCACGGCGCGAGGCCGGAGAACATATCCTGCGACAGGCGCGAGCGCAGCAGGATTTCCCCCATGAGAATAAAGAGCGGCAGCGCGGCCAGAGGCCAGCTGTGGCTATGGCCCCAGAGCGTGGTGGCCATCACCAGCCCTGTCGGCGCGTTGGAGAAAAAGGTGAGACCGGCCAGAGCTACGGTGAGCAGCGCGACCGCCACCCAGACGCCACTGGCGAGCAGACCGAGCAACAAGGCCAGAAGGATCGAGAAGACGACGGGATCAGACATGATGTTTACTCCGTCGCATCATCTGTGAGAACCGGCTGGCGCGCCCGCAGGCTTTCGACCAGTCGATCAAGGATGGCCAGCGTTAAAAGACCCAGCCCCAGCACCATCACCACCTGCGGTATCCAGATCGGCACAGCGATCATGCCGGTGGATTTGTCGCCGTAGTGGTGGCTCTCCATCATCAGGCTGGCCGCATACCATGTGGCATATCCCATGGCGCATCCGGCCACCGCCAGCGTGAACAGTTCCAGCGCCCAGCTCACCCGTGCACCGAGGCGCGAGATCACCAGATTGACCCGAATATGCGTGCCGTGGCGAAAGGTCGGCGCCAGCGCCAGAAAACTCGCCGCCGCCAGCAGATAGCCCGCGAAATCGGCATAGGAGGGGATGGTGAAGGACAAGGACGGCCCGCCCAGACGGGCAAGGATGTTCAGTCCGACCTGTGCGCTGACCAGAAGACAGATCGCGAGAATGGACAGGGCGGCCAGACCGCCGGAAATCGTGTAAAGCGTATCAAGCAGGCGGCGCATGGCGGCAACTCCCAATGGGCTCCCAACAGAACAAGGCGCGGCCCGCTCGTGCAAAGCGGACCGGCAGGGCGGGGCAGGGGGGTTACTCGGCCTGATAGGCGTCGAGAATGGCCAGAGCGTCTTCGCCGGCCTCTTCCTTCCACTTGGCGAGCATCTCTTCGCCAATGGCCTGAAGACCTGCGACCAGTTCGGGCGTCGGAGTTGCAATCGTCATGCCGTTCTCTTGCATGACGGCGGTTTTTTCCTCGGCCTCGGCCTTGGACATCTCCCAGCCGCGGCTCTCTGCCTCGGCAGCAGCGGCCAGAACGGCGGCTTGCACGGTTTCGTCGAGACGGTCAAAGGTGCGCTGGTTCACCACCACGATGTTCTTCGGCACCCATGCGTTGATCGGCGTATAGGTGTCCACGAAATCCCATGCTTTCGAATTGGCACCTGTCGAGGGCGAGGTGATCATCGCTTCGACCTGACCGGTGGTGAAGGCCTGCGGAATATCGGCGGCTTCAACCTGAACCGGCGCGGCTTTGGCAAGGGCGGCAAATTGTTCGAGCGCAGGGTTATAGGCGCGGAACCGCAGCCCCGACAGATCGTCCACCGTGGCAATCTCGCCATTGGTGTAAAGCCCCTGCGCGGGCCATGCGACGGAGAACAAAGGCATCAGACCCTGTTCGCCCAGAAGCTCGGCAATCACAGGCTTCTGTGCCGCCCAGAGCTTTTCGGCCTCCTCATAAGACGTGGCGAGGAAGGGCTGGCTGTCCATGCCGAAGGCAAGGTCTTCATTCGCCAGTGTCGAGAGGAAAAACTCGCCCAGCGGCACCTGACCGGAGCGCACAGCGTTCTTGATCTCGCCATGAGGGAAAAGGGAGCCTGCGGAATGGACCTCGATCTCCAGCGCGCCATCGGTGGCCTCGGCCACATCGGCGGCAAATTCGCGGATGTTCACGGTGTGAAAGGTCGCGTCCCCATAGGGGGTCGGCATGTCCCAAGTGTCGGCGGATACGGCAGTGGCAAGGCCCATCGCGGCTGCGAGGGTGAATGCAAATTTATTCATCTTTTCTCTCCTGTTGGGATCGGGTGATATTGGTTCACCTCGATATCATAACGTTGACAAATTGTCAGCGTTTTGAGATTTATGTCAATGAAAACTTTCAAGACGCAGCCAGACGTCGCACATCAGGGATATGAAAATGCGTGGGAAACCACCTGAGATCGCGGAAGAAATTTCGCGACGACCTGCAGGGACCGGTGCGCCGGAAATCCTGACCTTGGGGCGCGACGGATTACTGGTCCGATTCGCTTTGACGCTGGAGCCATGGGTCACAGCTGCCGTGCAAAAGCTGCACGCACAGGCCCAAGAGGCCGCTCGGTCCGGCGCCTTGTCGGGCGTGACAAAGGTCTCGCCCTGTCTCACCTCTGTGCTGTTCATCTTTGATCCGGCAAGCTCGGAGCGGGCCACCGTGCGCGCCGCCATCGTGCGGCTTGTGGAGGGTGAAGACTGGCGCATCGCCACACCGGAGCCCGCCGCGCGTTTGTGGCAGGTGCCCGTGGCCTTTGGTGGAGAGCACGGCCCCGATCTTGACGAGGTTGCCATGTTGAGCGGCCGCGCTCCGGCGCAGGTGATCGAAGACATCGCGCAAACGCCTCTGCGGGTGCTGGCCATCGGATTTGCACCGGGTCAGCCCTATCTCGGCCTCTTGTCCGCGGCCTATGACCTGCCGCGCATGTCCGCGCTCAACCCGCAGGTGCCGCAGGGTGCGATTGCCCTGGCGGTGCGTCAGCTTGTGCTCTTCGCCAATGCCTCCCCGACCGGCTGGCGTCAGGTGGCCCGCACGGGTTTTCGTCCCTTCCGCCCCGACAGCGACATGCCGATCCCGCTGCGTGCGGGCGACGAGATGCGGCTTGTGCCGGTCTCGGGGGCGGAGATGTCGGCGCTCTTGTCCGCAGGCGATCCCGCAGGCGGGGCACGGCTGGAGCTGCGCCGATGACAGAGCTTGTGATCCATAAATCCGGCCCCGGCCTGACGGTGCAAGACCTCGGGCGCTCGGGGCTGACCCATCTGGGCCTGTCGCGCGGAGGTGCTGCCGATCCGGTCGCGCTCTATGAAGCCGCCGCCCTTCTGGGGCATCGTCAACCTTTGGCCGCGATCGAGATGGCGGGCTTTGGCGGCACGTTTGAAGTCACCGCGCCCACGCGCATTGCTCTGACCGGCGCCCCCATGCGGGTCAGGCTTGGCAGCAAGGAGTTGCGTTGGAACGCATCGCACCTGCTGGAGGCCGGAGAGCGTCTGAGCATCGGCGCGGCGGAGCGCGGCACCTATGGCTATCTCTCGTTTGCGGGCGGGATCGAGACGCCCGAGGTGATGGGCAGCCGCTCGACCCACGGTGTCGCAGGGATCGGCGCGTCGCTTGCAACGGGCGCGCGCCTGCCGCTGGGACCGGATCAAGATACGGGTGCCTCTGCGCTGGGCCTGCCGCTGGATACGCGGTTTTCCGGCGGCGAGCTGCGCTATATTGCGGGGCCGCAAACCGCGCTGTTTGCGCCTGAGACCCGCGCACGATTCGAGGCGACGACATTTGCCAGATCGGCCACGGCCAACCGTCAGGGCGTGCGGCTGGAGGCGGAGGAACGGTTTCTGGCCCAAACGCCGGAGGGGCTGGCCTCCGACTTTATTCTGGAGGGCGATCTCCAGATGACCGGTGACGGTTTGCCCTATGTGCTGCTGAACGAATGTCAGACCATCGGCGGCTATCCACGGATCGGCACGGTGATTGCCGCAGACCTGCCCGTGGTGGCGCAGGCGCCTTTGGGTGCGGCGCTGCGGTTCCGGCAGATCACGCTGGAAGAAGCCGACCGGATCGCCGTCGCACAGGACAAACGGCTCAAGGATCTGCGCAGACGTGCCAAGCCGCTCATCCGTGATCCGGCGACGATCCATGATCTATTACGCTATCAACTGATCAGCGGCGTGACCGCTGGCGATGACCTGGAGGGTTGAGAGATGCTGAAAACGGATTTGAATTCCGACATTGGCGAGGGCTATGGCGACTGGTCCAAAGGCGACGATGCGGCGCTGATGGAAGTGATTACCTCGGCCAATATTGCCTGCGGCTTTCACGCGGGTGATCCGGATGTGATGGCCGAGACCATGCGTCTGGCCGTGGCCAACGGGGTCGGCATCGGCGCGCATCCGGGCTTTGCCGACCTCAAGGGCTTCGGGCGGCGGCGTCTGGCGCTGAGCCACGAGGAAATCGCCAATATGGTGACCTATCAACTCGGCGCGGCACAGGCGATGGCGCGTGCGGCAGGCGACGAGGTGCGGCATCTCAAGCTGCACGGGGCGCTGTCCAACATGGCCTCCGAGGATGCCGATCTGGCGCGGGTCTGCTATGAGGCCGCGCTCAAGGTGCAGCCCGACATTGTGATTATGGTTCTGGCGGCGACTGCGATGGAGCAGGTGGTGCGTGAGCTTGATTGTGCTTGGGCGGGGGAGATTTTTGCCGACCGCGCCTATAACGACAACGCCACTCTGGTGGATCGCAGCCAGCCAGGTGCCGTTCTGCATGATCCGGAGGCGATCACCACGCGGATTCTGGCGATGCTCCAAGAGGGCGCGATCATTGCTGAGAGTGGCAAGCGTATCCCGTGCAAGATCGACACGATCTGCGTGCATGGCGACACGGCGGGGGCGCTGGCGATGACAATGGGGCTGCGCTCCGGCCTTGAGGCCGCAGGGGTCGAAATCGCCTCGCTCTAGCGCAGGGACAAATTGCGCGGAAATCCTCTCGCTTTGTGCGAGGGGACAGGCTTGCCATAGCGCGGCGTCGCGGGTAGGGATCAGGACTTGATAAGAGCAAAAACTTTGAGGAAGGTTTCCCCATGATGGACGACGACAACACCTCCGGCCACGCATCCGGTCCCGACGCATCCTATCGTGTCACCGCCGACGAGCTGCGCCAGTTCGTCGAGCGTTACGAGCGCCTTGAGCTTGAGAAAAAAGACATCGCCGATCAGCAAAAAGAGGTGATGGCCGAGGCCAAGGGCCGTGGCTACGACACCAAGGCCATGCGCAAACTCATCGCGCTGCGCAAGAAATCCGCAGACGAGATCGCCGAAGAAGAGGCCATTCTCGACATGTATAAAGAAGCTCTGGGCATGCGCTGAGGCGCCCGTCCGGAGAGGTTCCCATGACCCGACATACCCGCAACCGAGCCGCCGCCGCGCTTGTCGCGCTTGGCCTCGGGATCGGGCTGGGGCTTCTGGGGCGGTCTCCGGTTCTGGCCGGAGTCTGCCCGTCCTGTTTCGGGTTCAGGGAAATCGCCCCGCAGGTCTATTCCGAGTTGCGCGGCCCGACCACCTCTGTGCCCCTTCTGACCCGCCTTGCCCGTGCTGAGGCGCGTGTCGCCGATGTGTTCGGCCCGCAGGCGCGGCCCCGTATCCTGATCTGCTATACCGAGACCTGCAATAAGGTGATGGGCGACATGGATGCGCGCGCCATGACCTATGGCAGCCATCTCTTCTACCTCACACCAGACGGCCATGACACGGAGATCATTGCCCATGAACTGGCCCATGTGGCGTTACACCGCCAGATCGGGCTGCGCGGCCAGATGGGTTTTCCGGCTTGGCTGGACGAGGGGATTGCGGTCTGGGTGTCACGCGACCCGCGGTTCGACCTGAACCCCGACACATGCGATCCAGGGCAGGGGGCGTTGCCGATAAAATCCCACGACTGGCGCCATTCCGCCGCCGCCCGCGATGCCAGCGCCTATGCGCAGGCCGGATGCCGCGTCGCGCAATGGGTGAAATCCCATCCGGTGAGCCGCCTGGACGGGCTGATTGCCCGACATCTGGAAAACTGACACCAAGCGCTCAGTTTACGGCGCGATGAAACGCACCCCGTTCATCCCTGCAATCCGGTCGAGATCCTCTTCATAGGCCTCGCTCAACCGCGCCACCAGCGCCTCGTCCCAACCGGGCAGGTCGATCTCTTCTTCCAGCGCATCCTCATCCACATATTTGTCGAGAAACGCCAGCAAAATCCGGCGGCGCTGCTCTTCGTTCTGTGGCTGATGGGTGTTCAGATAGGTGCGCAGCCGCTTCATGCCCTCGCGCTTCATGATCGTGGCCAGAATGTCCAAGCCGCCCGACAGGGGCACTAAAGCACCAACCCCCGTCATCTCGCGCATGACCTGTGACCATGTCAGCGGCGTGTCCTCATAGGCGAAACAGGTGATCCCCACATCGGGGCAGGCCGCCTGCATCCGTTCAAGAAGCTCCGACCAGCGCAGGGCTTCCGGATCGACGCCGGACATGAAGGCCTCGAAACCGGTGTTCGGCCCGCATTTGGCAAAGGCATTGGGCACGAATGTCGCCGGATTGCGCAGCCCGATAAAGAATTCCATCTCGTGATCGGCAAACACATTGCGCAGCCACGGCAGCTTGAAATTCGCCTTCTTGTAAAACTGGCCCTTCTCGAAGATCAGCGGATGCATACAGATCACATCTTCATAGCTCAGCACCATGCGCTGGCAGTCGTCCAGCTCGATAATCTGGTCGAGTAGAATTTCCTGCGACTCAGGCGTGGCGCGTTCGCTTTTGACCTTCTTCATGATCTGCGGAAGCAGGTCGCGGTAATGCGACGGCGGCGGGACAGCGACCCCATGTTCGGCCAGAACGGCCTTGTTCTTCAACAGGCCGCGCATAAGCTGTGCGCCATTGGTGCAATGCGCGCCGATATGCATGGAGATCATCATGGGGCTATCCGCTTTCCGAGCTGCTTTGCTGTCTGCATCTGTTCTATGGTCCGCCCTGTCGGGCCTCGCGATGTTGCTCTAATATAAGCTCTTTTCCCGTCAGGGAAACCGCATTTCCGCACAGAGCCGGAGAGGCGTGCAGATCGGCCTCCCATGCACAGGCTCACAGCCTCTTTATAGCCGCGGTGATCCGAGGATGTGCTAAGAGGCGGGGGCCTGTTTGCGCAGCTTCGCGCAGGGGACAGGTCTGGCTCCGCCCTTGCGGGTTTTTCTTCACCTCGTCGCCAAAAGGGATTATGCCAGCCGGATGACCGACCAAATCGCTCAGACACCCGCCTGCAAGACCGCAAGCGCCCCGCGCCGCCACAGCAAACTTGCGCGGGTCGCGCGGCTGTCGCCGTGGTCCGCAGGGGCCTTTCTCATCGCCCTTCTGGTGCTGATGCCGCTTCTGGCCGTGGTTTGGATTGCCTTTCACCCTAGCGAGAACATCTGGCCGCATCTCATCTCCACCACCTTGCCGCGCTACATGCGCACGACCGCAGTGCTGGCCTTTGGTGTGGCGGGGCTGTCGGCCTGTGTCGGCACGGGGGCGGCGTGGCTGGTCACGATGTATCGTTTTCCGCTCTCCAAGGCGCTGGAATGGCTGTTGCTTCTGCCTCTGGCGATCCCCGCCTATGTGGGGGCCTATGCTCTGGTCGATTTTCTGGAATATGCCGGACCGGTGCAGGGCGGGCTGCGCCAGATTTTTGGCTGGCAGACTTCGCGCGACTACTGGTTCCCTGAAATCCGTTCCTTGGGGTCGGCCATCATCGTGCTGGCCGCCGCTTTGACCCCCTATGTCTTTTTGCTGACGCGGGCGGCGTTTCGCGAACAATCCGGCTCCGTCTATGAAACGGCGCGGGCCTTGGGCGCAGGGCCGTTTGCGCGGTTCTGGCGTGTCGGCCTGCCTCTGGCGCGTCCGGCGATTGCCGCAGGCACCGCGATTGTGATGATGGAGACCGTGTCGGATTATGGCACCGTGTCCTATTTCGCCGTGCAAACCCTCACCACCGGCATTTTCTCCACATGGCTCGAAGGCGGCAATGCCGGCGGCGCGGCGCAGATCGCCACGGTGGTTCTGGTTGTTGTGCTGTTGCTGGTGGGCTTCGAGAAAAGCTCGCGCGGGCGGGCACGGTTCCACCAGAACGCGCGCCAGACCCGTCCGATTGCGCCGATCCGGCTCACGGGCTGGCAGGGGCTTTTGGCGCTGGCGCTCTGTGCCGTGCCGTTTGTCGTGGGGTTTGTCCTGCCGGTCAGTGTGATTGCCAATCATGCGTTGGGTGAGCCGGAGCAATGGCTTGCACCGGGCTTGCTTTCGGCCTTGAAGAACACCCTGACCGTGGCGGGGAGTGCGGCGGTTCTGACCGTGCTTGCGGCCCTGTTCATGGTCTACGGTGTGCGTCTGACGGGGCGCAAACTGCCGCGCCTGATCCTGCCTTTCACCACCTTGGGCTATGCCGCCCCCGGTGCGGTTCTCGGCCTTGGCATCCTCTTTCCTCTGGCGGGGCTGGATCACCTTCTGGCCGATACGATCGAGCACATCACCGGCTCCGATCCCGGCTTGCTTCTGACCGGTTCGGCTTTTGCGATTATCCTTGCCTATGTGGTGCGGTTTTTCGCCATTGCCCAAGGGGCGACCGATGCCGCCCTTGGCCGCGTCTCGCCCTCCCTGCCGATGGCCGCGCGCTCCTTGGGGCAGACCTTGGGCGGCACCTTGGCCCGCGTCTATGTGCCCCTGATCCGCGGCTCTGTGGGCACGGCGCTTCTGCTGGTCTTCGTCGATTGCGTCAAAGAGCTTCCGGCCACCTTGCTCCTGCGTCCGTTCAACTACAACACGCTGGCCACGCGGGTCTATGACAAGGCCTCGCTTGAACAGCTTGAACAAGCCTCCCCCGCCGCCCTTCTGGTGATCCTCGTCGGACTGGGCGCGGTGATCCTCATGGCCCGCTCCGAAAACGCCTCTGACCTGAGCTGAGCGCAGATGGGGCAGGGCGGAGGTGTCCTTGTCCTGTGTCGGAAGGAGGGCTACGGCGCTGTTAGGCAACTTGCCCGACAAAAAGCCGACGAAAGTCCGATAATTTTCATACAAACCTCTTGCACGCCTTTTCCCGAGCAAGTAAACGACGCCCGAGTGCCCCTATAGCTCAGCTGGTAGAGCAACTGATTTGTAATCAGTAGGTCCGCGGTTCGAGTCCGTGTGGGGGCACCATTTCATCATCCGAAAATATCCAAAGACATGCGATAAGCCCTTTGTTATAAGGGTTTTGCGATGTTCCTTTGTCCGATGACGTTTTGTGGCGTCCGATAGAATACCCCCAGAATTGGGGGTGTTTTGGGGGTATCGTGATTATGAAAAAAAGACGATACCCCCAAATGCCGCTAAGTGACGTAAAAATTCGAAATCTGAAACCCAAAGAAAAGCAATACAAAGTCTCTGACTTTGAGGGGCTTTATATCCTTGTCAAACCGACTGGCTCGAAGCTCTGGCAGATGAAATATCGCTATTTTGGAAAAGAGCGCCTCTTGTCCTTTGGCGCATATCCTGCTGTTTCTCTCGCTCAGGCCCGCAAGCTCAAAGAAGACGCGCGCTCCTTGCTTGCCCAAGATATTGATCCCAGCGAGACGAAGCAGGAAGATAAGCGTGCGAAGCGTGAGGCCCAAGGGCATACATTCCAGAAGATCGGCGAGGCTTTCTACGAGAAGCAGTGCAAAGAGGGGAAGTCCAAGGCGACCTTGGATAAAACAGCTTATCATCTCAAGCTAGCCAATGCTGAATTTGGACGAAAACCGATTACAGAGATTACTGCTCCGATGATTCTTCGCGTGTTGCGGAAGCAAGAGGTTAAAGGCAACCATGAGACGGCCCATCGCCTGCGCGCTCGCATTGGGTCCGTTTTCCGCTATGCCGTGGCCAGCGGGCTTGCGGAGACCGATCCGACCTATGCGCTCAAAGATGCGCTAATCCGCCCGACCCGCGTGCATCGAGCAGCAATCACTGACCCGAAGGCGCTGGGCGCATTGTTGCGTGAGATTGACGGGTTTGAAGGGCAGGCAACAACGCGGATTGGCTTGCAACTCTTGGCGCTCACAGCCCAAAGGCCGGGTGAAATCCGTCATGCAAAATGGGAGGAATTCGATTTCCAAGAAAAGATATGGTCGCTTCCTGCCGCCAAAATGAAAATGCGCCGAGACCACAATGTGCCATTGCCGGATCAAGCTATCGCACTCTTGGACGAACTGCGCATGATTACGGGCAATGGCGAATACCTTTTCCCCTCGCTGCGGTCATGGCAGCGACCAATGTCAGAAAACACACTAAACGCCGCCCTTCGTCGCATGGGATATGCGGGCGATGAGATGACGGCGCACGGCTTCCGCGCCAGTTTCTCGACACTCGCCAATGAAAGCGGCCTATGGAACCCTGACGCTATTGAGGCCGCTCTTGCCCATGTGGAGCGCAACGAGGTGCGTAAAGCCTACAATCGAGGTCTCTATTGGAGTGAGCGGGTAAAACTTGCGGATTGGTGGGCTGGATATCTGGACGCACTCAAGACAGTATAGGGCGCTCAAAACCAGAGAGGTCCGTGCATGTCCTTAGATGCCGAAGAGCGTTCCCGAATTATCGAAGACGCCATGCGTGTCAAATTCGGAGCGTATTACGATTGGAAGCGCCCCGAACTTGCCCATGACTATGGCGCAAACAACCTCGAATATGTGCGAAAATTCGAGGAAAATCTTGCATCTCTACTAAATGCAGTGAGGGCAGTATTCGAGGCGATGAGCGATGAACGGCTTTCTAAGGTCAGGGCCGAGCTTGCAGACCCGAAGGGCAATTCAGGAAAAGAATGGATGCAGTTGGAGAGCAACCGGATCGCCCTGCTTCCAAAGGCAAAGCCAAATCCAATCGAGTTCGGATACGGACATCCCGCATTGGCAGCGGATTTTGCTTACTGGAGCGTCATGCCGGAATTGAGCTTGTACGAAGTGACAGCCCTATCTCTCGGAGCGGACCCAAGAAAAGTCACGAAAGAATACATCGAGAAGAGGATGAGAACGGCTAACGAAAAGAAGAGGCTTTGGTCGGCAGATGAGCGCTTGCTTGAACAGCGGGAAATATTCTCTCGTTATTTTCGCCATACTGGCTGGGGCTTCGTGTCAGCGTCGATTGCGCAGGTCAAGAAATGGATAGATGAAATGCAGATCCCCGTTCACCCCGAGTTCTATAAAACACTCGAAAAACGGGTTGCGCCAAAAGCACGAGAAAAAGCGGACAATGATCAGTCGAAACCTCTTGTTGGGCAGGAGCGTGAGATTCTGTTGAAGCTGATCGCGGCGATGGCATGTGAGCAATATGGCTACAATCCAGATGCGAAGCGGAGCGTAGTTTCCCGTAATATCAAGGATGACATGGACCGCGTAGGTCTGAGCATGGATGACAAGACAATACGCAAGTGGTTGAAAACGGCGGCGGAATTGGTCGATTCCGGCTACTGGGAGGATAAGAGCTAACGGGAAGTTTTAACTTTCCTGCGGGAAAGTTGGCCCTCCCGCACAAGGGATGCGGAACTGGAGAGGATGTAGCTGAACGTTAAAAACTTCAGGAGCATCCAGTTGGACAATCTAGACTTCCCCAAAACTGGTTTCGTACGTCTTTCTCACATCCTCGCACCGAAAGGCCCGATCCCAGTCTCCAAATCGACATGGTGGCAAGGCGTCAAAGACGGGCGCTTCCCCCAGCCTCAAAAACTGGGGCCGCGCACGACTGTGTGGAAAGCCGAAGACATACGCGCGCTGTTTGGCGGAAACGCAAGCGACGCTGGTGAGTGAGCCTTAGCTATGAGCCGATCTTACTCACCTAGCGCCCTCAAGAAGAACAGGGTGTACTCGATCCAAGACCTAGTACGCATATACGATGTCTCTGCAAATACGGTCACAAATTGGACCAAGCAGGGGTTGCGTAAATCCGACAAGCAGCAGCCGCACCTTTTCAGGGGGGCAATAGTCAACGCGTTTCATAAGCAGCGCAGATTGCGTTCGAAGACGAAACTGCGCCCCGGAGAGGTTAAATGCACCGGCTGCAAACTTGCGGTGTTTTTGGAGATTGAAACCGTCACAGAGCGCATTGTCGGTAAGGGCACGAATATGTGTTTTGGGCGGTGCCCAGAGTGTGGAGCGCATGTTCAAAAGATCACCTCACAAGCCGATAGGGACTATTTCGAGGCTTTACGTAATCCCAACACGACCGTGGAATCCCTACACGAAGAGATTCATGAAGACCTCGGTGGTGTTGGGAAAGATGCGGAAATGTATCCTCCTTCTGTTTCGACCGCCAACGACCGTTTGATCTATAAATGGCAAAACTACGCAGGACGTTACGACGACAAAACCGTTGATCGTCATCTCAGTGCTATACGGTTCATGGAAGAAACTTTAGGTGGAAAACCGTTTGACCAGCTGAGTAACCACGATGTCGGATTGGTGCGGGAGGAGCTGAAAAAATCGTTACTCGTGGTAGATGAGCGACAAAGGTCGAAATCGACCGTCGCTCATACCGCCTCCCATTTGACCGCATTTCTTCAATGGTTGTTGAAGCAAGATGGTTTCAAGCGGTTGCCTCAAGACCTTCCAGACTACCTGAAGCTACCTAAATCAGTTTACTCCGCTTCATTGGATAGGAAGAAAAGAGCCTATCCGACATTGGAAGAGGCAGAAGCATTGCTGCGAGATATGCCGATGCAGAGCCTAAAGGATCAGCGCTCGAAGGCAATCTTTGCAATGGCGTTTCTTGGCGGGTTGCGGGCGGATACACTCGCATCTCTGAGGATTTGTCATTTTGATCCGGCAAAAAAGTTAATCATTCAGGATGCATCAATCGTGCGCACAAAGAATGGTAAAAGCCTAAACATCAACTGGTTCCCTATTCCCCAGTCATTTAGTGTTGCGGTGATAGATTGGGTCAGCCGTTTAGAGGCATTGGGTTTTGGAGGCCTTGATGCCCTGTTTCCAAGTGAAGCCATTCTCACAAGTGCTGAACATCTAGATCACCGTCAGCGCCCCCCAATCATTCCCACGGCCACGAAGCATGTTGTCACAGAGGCGTTCAAAGTTGCCTGTCGGAATAGCGATGTGAAATATACGCCGCATTCTGCGAGGCATACACTGGCCGCTGAACGCGATGCGCGTCCCCTTACGCACGAGCAACGGAAAGCATGGTCCGAAGCGATGGGGCACGAAAAAGAACAGACAACTGAGGTGCACTATGGGCGTCTCTCTGACGAAAGGCGTACTGAGCTATTCCGCCAGATTTCCGAAGGCAAATCAGCGATAATTACGGACCTGAGCGATGAGGAGAAGATCCAATTGGTAGATATGGTCCTAGAAAAAATCAGATAGTTTTGGCGTTGCCCAGCGCTTCATTCTCTGAGGTTAACCCTCACGCGCTGGGCGGATAATCATTTTAGCCCCCAGAAGGGCTTCAAAGCTTTTTTGCAAATCTTTGGCTATGATAGCGTCGTGATGACGGTGAAAAACTATCGTGCCATTTATGAAGAGCGACAGGGTGAGTTGTTGTGGAAGAGTTTTAATGAATTGAACTTGCCCCAAGTCCGTGGCTAAATCCCCTGCGAGTATTCCAAGATTAGATTTTAAGCAGGGGTGGGCACGTGGACGTCGAAGAATTTATCGCGCGCTGGGCTGGATCTGGCGGTAGTGAAATGGCGACCGCGCAAAGCTTTGCAATTGAGCTGACCGAATTGCTGGGTGTCGAGCGCCCCTATGTCTCGGACAAGGATGGTGACTTTCTCGACTATCGTTTTGAACGTCCTGTGACCCTGACGCATACGGGCCGCAAGCGCCACGGGCGGATCGACCTCTACAAGAAAGGTCACTTTATCCTTGAGGCGAAACAATTCGTCTCAGCATCGACCAAGGACCAGAGCACCTTGGAGATGTTTCTCGAAAAGGATACCCCTAAGCAGACGGGGCACGGGAAACGTCATTCCGCCAAGTTTGACGACACAATGCTCAAAGCGCGGAACCAAGCAGATAACTATGCCCGCGCTGTTGCCAAGGAAGACGGCTGGCCGCCATTTCTCATGGTTGTGGATGTCGGCCATGTGATTGAGCTTTACGCTGATTTTTCCAAGCAAGGGCAGGGCTACAACCAGTTCCCTGATGGCAATCGCTACCGTATTTACCTCGAAGATTTGCGCCAAGAGGAAACGCGTGCACTGTTGCGCACCATCTGGACCGATCCCTATAGCCTTGATCCCGCGCGACATTCCGCCAAAGTCACCAGAGAAATCGCGAAACACCTCGCTGAGCTTGGCAAGAGCTTTGAGGGGCAGGGCCATGATAGCGAAACCGTGGCGCGCTTCTTGATGCGGTGTCTCTTTTCCATGTTTGCCGAAGACGTTGATCTGATCCCCTATGGCAGTTTCACAGCCAAACTAGAAGAGCTTCAAGGTCACCCAGAACACGCTCAGCCGACGCTCAAAAGTCTGTGGGAAACCATGAACACCGGCGGGTTTTCCCCCGTACTTACTAAGGATCTGAAACGCTTCAACGGCGGGCTGTTCAAAGACGCCGACGCGCTACCGTTGGGGAGTGAGCAGTTAGAGATTTTGATTAAAGCTGCTAAGGCCGATTGGAAGCAGGTTGAACCCGCGATTTTCGGCACGCTTCTGGAACGCGCTTTGGATGCCAAACAACGCCATAAGCTGGGCGCGCATTACACACCACGCGCCTATGTCGAACGACTGGTGATGCCTACGATTATGGAACCCTTGCGTGAAGATTGGCGTCACGTTCAGCTTTCGGTGCAGCGCCTGACCTCGGATGGCAAGAACGACGAAGCGCTCAAGATCGTGCATGATTTCCATAGCCACCTCTGTGACATCCGCGTTCTGGACCCCGCCTGTGGATCGGGCAACTTCCTCTATGTCGCGCTGGAAATGATGAAACGCCTTGAGGGGGAAGTCACCGCGCTCATGGAAGAGCTGGGCGAAACCCAGACCAGTTTCATCACGGTGGACCCGCATCAATTCCTTGGTATCGAGCTGAACCCTTGGGCGGCCAATGTGGCCGAGCTGGTGCTCTGGATCGGCTATCTGCAATGGCATTTCCGCACGCATGGCACGGCCTCTCCCTCAGAACCCGTATTGCGTGATTTCAAGAATATTAAAAACGCCGATGCTGTGTTGGACTGGGAGGATCGCACGCCACGCATGGACGAAAACGGCAATCCTGTCACCCGCTGGGATGGCGTCACCACCATGCGCCACCCTGTCACCGGCGAAGAGGTGCCAGACCCCGATGCGCGTATTCAGGTCTATGACTATACCAAGCCCAAGGCGACTAAATGGCCGGATGCGACATTCATAGTGGGCAACCCGCCGTTTATTGGTTTGCGGAATATTCGAAAAGCTTACTCCGATGGGTATTTAGAGGCTCTGCGCTCTGCTTATCCGAAAGTTCCAGATAATGCTGATTATGTAATGTATTGGTGGGACAAGGCAGCGTTGGCCGTCCGCGCTTATGATGCCAAGAAAGGTAAAGGAACACGACGTTTTGGATTGATCACTACCAACTCTATTAAACAAAGCTTTAATCGGGCCGTTACAGGACGTCATATGGGGGACGCGAAATTTCCGTTTTCTTTGATCTATGCAATCCCAGATCACCCTTGGGTGGATTCGGCTGATGGTGCAGCTGTGCGGATTGCAATGTCCGTAGGTGTGAGGGGGCAACGAGACGGCAGATTGCTCAAAGTGATTTCGGAGTCTGAAGGTTTGAGTGAGGGTGAAGGTGTGCTGTGTGAATTTGAGGCCTCGCATGGAGTAATCTATCCCGATTTTAGACTTGGGGCCGATTTGTTGTCTGCAACCCCGCTGAAGGCGCAGCATGGGTTGGCTTGTGTAGGATATCAATTGACGGGGAAAGGCTTTCTGCTTCCTCCGAGGGAAGCCGAGAATATTATTTCCCACGAAGCTCAGTCTGCGCGGTTATTAAAACCTTGGCTTGGGGGGCTTGGTATTCAACGTAGTCAAGAAAGGAAGGTTGCTATCGATATTTGTGAATTGAGTATTGATAGTGTTCGTGCACTTCATCCAATTCTCTATCAACACATTTTTGATAACGTTCTGCCTGAGCGAAGAGAAAACGCGCGAAAATCTGTTCGTGAGCGTTGGTGGGTCTATGGTGAGCCTCGGAATACCTTTCGCCCCGCGATTGCCAATATTGATCGAATGATTGTGACGTCACTGACGGCGTCTAACAGAGTTTTTGTGTTTGCCTCGGCTGATACAATTGCCGACAGCACCACGGTAATGTTTGCGCTTAATGCTGGAGAGCACTTAGCCGTTATGTCTTCACGGTCTCATGTCGTTTGGGCAACAAATGCTGGTGCACGTCTGGGTATCGGAAATGATCCGCGCTACAATAAATCCCGCTGCTTCGATCCTTTCCCCTTCCCAGACCTCACGGACGCTCAAAAAGCTCGCCTTTCCAAACTCGGTGATGAGCTTGACGCGCATCGCAAGCGTCAGCAGGCGGCGCACCCCAAACTGACCCTGACCCAGATGTACAACGTGCTCGAAAAGCTTCGTGGGGGAGAGGTGATCGAGGGTAAGGACAAAGAGATTTACGATCAGGGCTTGATCGGCATTCTCAAAGACCTGCACGACCAGATCGACGCGGCGGTGGCCGAAGCCTATGGCTGGTCCGCTGACCTTTCGGATGAGGAGATCTTGTTCAACCTCGTGGCGCTCAACAAAGAGCGTGCGGAGGAAGAGGCGCGGGGTCATATTCGCTGGTTGCGTCCCGAATACCAAAACCCGACAGGAGCGGAGGCTGCAAAAGGCGAGACCAAAGAGATGGCGCTGGGCACTGTCGCGCAGGTGGAAAAAGCTCCGTGGCCGAAATCCATGCCGGAACAATTCGCTGCGATCCAAGAGGTTTTGGCCGACATGGGAGAGGCCACGCCCGAACAAATCGCCCGCAAGTTCAAACGCGCCCGCACCACCGCCGTGCAGCCGCTCTTGGAAAGCCTCGTTGTGATGGGGCAGGCGGAGCAGGTGGAGGGCGGCAAATATGCGGCCTAAATTGATCGGAGGACGGATTGAATGAACCAATTTACAGTTTGGGGCGTGCACATGGGCGCGCATGTGGGGGAGCGTCCCATTGATGGGGGCTATGTGGCTATTGGCTGGGATGCGCTTGGGGACATACGTCAGATTGCGCCGACCCGAGATGCTTTCAAGGAAGCCGTAGCGAAAGCCTATCCCGATATCAAAGCTGGTGCAGTCCCCGGCACAGCAGGAACGCTTTATAAATTTACCCATGAATTTAAATCGGGTGATTTTGTAATTTATCCTTCAAAGTCAGATCGCATGATCAATATCGGAAGGGTGAAAGGTCAATTTACCTATGCCGAGGGGGATGCCGATGAATACCCGTATCGGCAAGCCGTTGAGTGGCTGGGTCACTATCCCAGAAATGAGTTCAGTCAGGCGGCGCTCCACGAAATCGGCTCGATCATCACCCTGTTCCAAGTGAAGCGGAATGTTTCGGAGTTTTTGAACAAGATCGGACAGGGGGCTTTGTCTGAAACGGAAAGCCGTGACGTTTCCGACCAAGCGGACGCCTCTGATGATGTGGCCGATGATGATTTGGCAATCGCAGATGCGGCTTCGCTCGCTGAGACAAGTGCGAGGGATTTTGTGATCAAGGCGATAATGACAAATCTCACGGGCCATCAGTTCGAAGACTTTATCGCGCATTTGATGGAATGCATGGGATACACGGCGCGCGTTACGCCGAAATCAGGCGATGGTGGCGTTGATGTGATTGCTCATATGGACCCTTTGGGGTTTCAGCCGCCGATTGTGAAGGTTCAGTGCAAGCGTACAACCGGACAAACGTCTAGGCCGGATGTCGATCAATTGCTTGGAACACTTGGGGATGGTGAATACGGCCTGTTCATCAACCTCGGGTCATATGCGCGCGGAGCGGTGGAGCTGGAGCGGAATAGAGCGAAGCTAAGGCTAATTAATGGTGAGCAGCTAGTTGACCTGATATTTGAGCACTACGCTCAGCTTTCGCCGCGCTATCGTTCGATGATCCCTCTGAAACGCATTTTTGTTCCGGACTTGGGGCAGGGCTGAGGTGGTGTCTATGCGATGTGATTTCGTTAAGGCAGCTATCCCGATTGTTGCTTTTGTCTTGCTTGGCACTACTGCATCGAATGCGCAGAGCTTCACTTGCAGTTTCGGTAAGCGCGCGGCCTGTTTGGACTACGGGGATCAGGTGTGTTCATCCTACGCAAAATGCGTAGATGCAAACGCCGCCTGTTTTGACCAGTATCAATGCAATTACGAAGGCTTCACCTGCAAATCATATGTGACAGAATGTGCTGAAAACCTTGAAAGCCTTGCGGATGAGTATGACGACTTGGCGCGTGACTACCGGAAGCTCCGAAATTTGGCCGAAGAACTAGCGGCTGAGGTGGATAATGTGAAGATCTGCTTATCATATGCCAGCAATTTGGCGGAAGCACAGGATTGCCAATACCAGTAAGATCTCACGGGCGATGAGAAGTCTGGGGGTGTTATTGGGGGTGCTTCGAGTTGGCTAAATTTAATTATATTTATTTAACAATTATTTAGTTTCTTAATGTGTGTCCGTGTGGGCTCTGATCTCGCGGCTTCGGACCCTCCGCTTTTTGTTCTGTTTTGAAATGAGCAGGCCATGTAGTAGCTGACGAATAAGGGTGAATTTCCGGATGATGGGAATTTATGGGAGTGTTTGGTCTGACGCTTATGGGAATTCATGGTCTGTCCGGTAATTTATGGGCGTTTTTGATTTGTTCTCTGTGATGCGAATCACTCCCCTGTGGATAACTCCGTGGAAATGTGGATTGTTCACATTTTTTCCACAGATTTGTCTCGGAGAGGTGTGGGTGAATTTCTGAGTTTTTCGCGTCTATATGTAGTGGTATCTTATTTTTCTGTCGGTAGATGTGTAAAATTCAACGTATAGGTGTGCGTCATCTTCCTCACTGCTTTCGTGTGTTTCGGGTCTGGATTTGCCCTGTGCAAAAGAAATCCATTGATTACCATGAAATCCCATAGCATAGTGAATTCATCCGGTGAGTTGGAGATGAGCGGCGCATTCAAGACCGCGAACAAAGACCCATAGTCAGGTTTCATACAGGCATCCACACTCACCAGAATAAAGAGATCCGGCGCGCGAGCGAGCAGACATCCCCCCAGGTGGCGCGTGCAGTCCGGACAGCCCGTTTATCGGGACGAGGGCGGCGGATTGAGCAGTGGCAGCAGCTCGGTCCGCCGTTTCGCATCAAGGGTTTCGCGCGGGGTGCGCGGGACGCAGGGACAGGATAAGGAGCGGCCCGTTGGTCGGCATGTTTATCGGCGAACACACCTTTAAGGTGGACGGAAAGGGACGCGTGTCGATCCCCGCCGATTTTCGTCGCGAACTCGAACTGGGCGATCCTCTGGCCGCAGAGACCGGCCGTCCCCGCATGGTGATCGTCTATGGTCACGATAAACAAAAGCAACTCATCGTTCACACTTATGAGGGCTATCGCGCTCTGGCCGCCGATATTGCGCGCCTGCCGCGGGGCTCCGAGAAGCGCAAGATTATGGAGCGCATGATCCTCAACCGCGCGCGTCCGACCGAAGTCGACAATGACGGGCGTCTCGTGTTGCCGCAGCCTTTGCGCGACAAGATTGGCCTTGATGGCACCGCGTATTTCGCGGGCATGGGCGAGACCTTCGAGATTTGGAAGCCGGAAACCCATGAGGCGGTGGATGCGATGATTTCCGAGAAATGGCTGGAAGAGCAGGGCGAGGATTTCGATCCGCTCAGTCTTCTGGATGATGTGGAGGTCTGACATGGCCTCGGAAGAGAAAAAGCCGCACATTCCCGTCCTGCTGAACCCGCTTTTGCGGGCCTGCGCGCCGATCCGAGGTCGCTGGCTTGACGGAACATTCGGCGCGGGGGGCTACACCAAGGGATTGATCGCCGAGGGTGCGGACCTCGTGTATGGCGTGGATCGTGACCCTCTGGCGCATGAGATGGCTGCGGGCTGGATCAACGAGCCGCCGTATAAGGGCAAGATCGAACTGGTTCTGGGCACGTTTGGCGAGATGGACCAATATGCCTCGGATCTCGACGGGGTGGTGCTTGATCTGGGCGTGTCCTCGATGCAGCTGGATCAGGCCGAGCGCGGCTTTTCCTTTATGAAGGACGGGCCTCTCGACATGCGGATGTCGCAAGATGGCATGTCGGCTGCGGATTTTGTGAATACGGCAGATGAGGCGGAGATCGCCGATGTGCTGTATCACTATGGCGAGGAGCGCCAGTCCCGCAAGATTGCCCGTGCGATCGTCAAGGACCGTGTGGAAAAAGAGCCGTTCACCACGACGCTGCAACTGGCGTCGCTTATCGAACGGTTGCTGCCGCGCAAGAAACCCGGTCACAGCCATCCGGCGACCCGCACGTTTCAGGCGATCCGCATAGCGGTGAATGACGAATTCGGTCAGCTCATCGAAGGGCTGGAGGCCGCCGAACGGGCGCTCAAACCGGGCGGGCAGCTCGCGGTCGTGAGCTTTCATTCGCTCGAAGACCGTGTTGTGAAACGATTTTTTCAAGCTCGGGCCTCGACGGGCGGTGGTGGCTCGCGCTATGCTCCGGAACAAGAGGTGAAAACACCCGGTTTCGAGCAGCTCTCCAAAGCCATCGGTCCTGATGAGGACGAGCTGGACAGGAACCCGCGTGCGCGGTCTGCGCGTTTGCGGGTTGGTCGCCGCACCGATGCGCCGTTTGAAGCGGTGGATCGGGAGGCTATGGGCTTGCCGAAACCAGTATTGAGGCGGGATTAACGATGCGTGGGTTTTATATTATTTTTGCGAGTCTGGTGGTGATGGGATTGGGCTTTTGGGCCTATCAGGAAAACTACGCCACCCAGAATGTGCTCAAGAAGGTCAGCCATTTGCAACGCGAGATCGGGCATCAGCGCGAAGAGCTTGCTGTGCTCAAGGCGGAGTGGGCCTATCTCAACCGTCCGGAGCGCCTGCGCGATCTGGCGGAAATCAATTTTGACCGTTTGGGCCTGTTGCCGTTTCAACCCGAACAGTTCGGCCGTGTCGATCAGGTGGCCTTCCCGCAAGAAGAAGACCTGATCCTCGAACTGTCGGACGCGGTGGATGTGGTCGGTTCTCTGGAGGCGATCACACAATGACGATCCGCACGCCACTTCGCCCGCTTGCCCGCATCCTTCAAGCTCGCCAGAAGGGGGAAAACCCCGATGCGATCGAGCGCGAAAACCTGCGTCTGCGCCATGAGGAAATGCGCGACCGTTCCCGCCAGCGGGCCGAGGGGCGGCTTCTGGTTTTAGGGCTGTGTTTTGTCTCCGCTTTTGTCGTCGTCGGTGCGCGGATGGGGCAGGTCTCTGCCTCCGTGCCCGAAGAGCCGCGCGCCGCAGCCTCCGGCACGCCCATTCTGGCGCAACGGGCCGATATTGTGGACCGCAACGGGCGCATCCTTGCGACCAATCGCGTGACCCACTCGCTCTATGCCCAACCGCAGGAAATGGTGGACCCGATCCACGCGGCGGAAGAGCTGGTGCGCATTTTCCCCGATCTGGATCGGGAAAAGCTGATCCGCGACTTCACCGGCAAGCGCAAATTCCTCTGGATCAAGAAAAAGATTGCGCCGGAACAACAGCAGGCCGTGCATGACATTGGCGAGCCGGGGCTGTTGTTCGGCCCGCGTGAAGAGCGGCTCTATCCCAACGGCAAGCTGGCCGCGCATGTTCTGGGCGGGACGAAATTCGGTCGCGAAGGCGTGATGAGCGCCGAGATTGTCGGGCAGGCGGGGATCGAGAAAGAGATGGACGCCTATCTGCGTGATCCGTCCAATGGCGACAAGCCGCTGCAACTCTCCATTGACATGACCGTGCAGACGACGGTGCGAGAGGTGTTGTCGGGTGGGATGCGGATGCTCAACGCGAAAGGCGCCGCAGCCGTGATGATGGATGCCAACACGGGCGAGATCATTTCGCTGGTCTCCCTGCCGGATTTTGATCCGAATTCGCGCCCGAAATATTTCGAAGGCAAGGACCCGAGCGACAATCCGCGCTTCAACCGTGCAGTGCAGGGCGTCTATGAGCTTGGCTCGACCTTCAAGATTTTTGCCGCCGCGCAAGCGATGGAGCTAGGGATTGCGAACCCGTCGACCCTGATTCCGGCCACGCCGCCGTTCCGCTGGGGCAAGTTTTCGATTGGCGAGTTCGAGGGGCACAACTATGGCCCCGAGTTGAGCCTGACGGGGATGATCGTCAAATCCTCCAACGTGGCAACCGCCCATGTGGCGCAACAAATCGGTGTGGAGCGTCAGCAGGCTTTCCTGAAATCACTGGGCTTTTTCGAGCCGGTGCCGGTGGAATTGTCGGAAGCTCCTTCGGGCAAGCCGCTCCTGCCGCCGCATTGGTCGGAGCTGTCCACGCTCACCATCGGCTACGGGCACGGGTTGTCTGCTTCGCCTTTGCATTTGGCAACCGCCTATGCGTCGCTGCTCAATGGCGGCACGCGGGTGACGCCGACCCTGATCAAACGTGACGGATATGTGCCCAAAGGCCCGCGTGTGGTGCGCGAAGATGTCTCGAAAGCGGCCCGTACAATGCTGCGCGCCGTGGTGGGCGGTCCGGGCGGGACCGCGTCTTTTGCCGAAGTGCCCGGCTATAAAGTCGGCGGCAAGACAGGGACAGCGGATAAGCCGAAGCCGACCGGCGGCTATTATGCTGACAAGACCATCAACACATTCGCCTCCGTCTTTCCGGCGGATGATCCGAAATATGTGCTGATCGTTACGCTGGACGAGGCGGTAGAAACCTCCGGAAGAAAACCGCGCCGCACAGCGGGTTGGACCGCCGTTCCGGTCGCCGGAGAGGTGATCCGCCGCACAGCGCCGCTTCTGGGATTGCGACCCGAGATTGAATCCCCCTCCCAAGCTGCTGTAACACTGACCGCAACACAGTAACCGGAATGACAAGAGGCGCGGTCATGATGAAATCTCTATCCGAACTGGGATTGACCGCGCAAAGCGGTGGCGAGGCCAGAAACAGGACGCGGATCACAGGTCTGTCGGTGGACAGCCGCCGGGTTGAACCGGGGCATCTGTTCGCGGCCTTGCCGGGCGCACATGCGCATGGGGCCGAATTTGTCCCGATGGCTTTGACGATGGGTGCGACTGCCATTCTCACCGATCCCGAAGGCGCGCGTCTGGCCGCTGAGGCCATTGCCGAACATGATCCCGCGCTTGTCGTGGTGGAAGACCCGCGTCAGGCCTTGGCCTATGCCGCCGCGCTGTTTTTCGGTGCGCAGCCGGAGGTCATGGTCGCGGTCACAGGCACCAATGGCAAAACCTCAGTTGCAACCTTCACCCGCCAGATTTGGCAGCTTCTGGGGGCACGCGCGATCAATATTGGCACCACCGGCGTCGAAGGCGACTGGCAGGCCCCAAGCCCGCACACCACGCCGGAGCCGATCACGCTGCATGGGATGTTGTCGCAGGCGGCCAAGGCCGGTGTGACACATGGCGCGATGGAGGCCAGTTCGCACGGTCTGGCCCAGCGTCGTCTTGACGGGGTCGAACTGACCGCTGCCGCCTTTACCAATTTCACGCAGGACCATCTGGATTACCACGCCACTTTCGAGGCCTATTTTGCCGCCAAAGCGGGGCTGTTCACCCGTGTGCTGGCCGAGGACGGTGTGGCGGTGGTCAATATCGACGATGCCAAGGGCATGGAGATTGAAGGGCTTTGCGCCGAGCGTGGCATTGATGTGATGCGGGTCGGGCGCTCTGATGCGTCCGATTTGCGGGTCGTGGCGCAGCGCTTTGATCCGACAGGGCAGAACCTGCGCGTCGATTTCGTTGGCAACATCTATCAAATTCGACTTGATCTGATTGGTGGATTTCAGGCTGAAAACGTCATGGCCGCCGCTGGGCTGGTGATGGCTTGCGGGGCCGATCCGGAAGAAGTGTTCTCCTGTCTGCCCGAACTGGTCGGCGTGCGTGGCCGGATGCAACATGCCGCCACGCGGGGCAATGGCGCGACGGTCTTTGTGGATTATGCCCATACGCCTGATGCTGTTGCCACTGCGATCAAGGCGCTCAGGCCGCATGTCATGGGCCGTGTTGTCGCCATCGTCGGCGCAGGCGGGGATCGGGACAAGACCAAACGCCCCTTGATGGGGCAGGCGGCGGCGGAGAATGCCGATCTGGTGATTGTGACTGACGACAACCCGCGTTCCGAAGATCCGGCGTCCATTCGCGCCGAAGTCATGGCCGGTGCGCCCGAAGCGATCGAGGTGGGGGACCGCGCCGAGGCGATCTTGCGCGGTGTTGATGCGCTGCAACCGGGGGATGCCTTGCTCATTTGCGGTAAGGGTCACGAGAGCGGCCAGATTGTCGGAGACAATGTCTACCCGTTTGACGATGTGGAACAAGCCTCTATGGCGGTCTCCGCGCTGGACGGAGCGCTGTGATGGCGCTTTGGACTTCAGAGGCGGCGGCAGAGGCCACAGGCGGGCGCGCGACGCAAGCCTTCGAAATCACTGGCGTGTCGATAGATACGCGCACGATCCGTCCGGGGGATTTGTTCGTGGCGCTCAAAGATGTGCGCGACGGCCATGACTTTGTGGCGCAGGCTTTGGAAAAAGGCGCTGCGGCGGCACTGGTATCGCGTATTCCCGAAGGCGTGTCCGAGGATGCGTCCTTGCTGGTGGTGGAAGATGTGCTGCCCGCTTTGGAGAGTCTCGGTGCCGCCGCGCGGGAGCGCGTGCAGGGCAAGGTGATCGGGGTTACAGGCTCTGTGGGAAAAACCTCGACCAAGGAAATGCTGCGCGCGATTCTGAGTCGACAGGGCAAGACCCATGCCGCCGAAGCCAGTTACAACAATCACTGGGGCGTGCCCCTGACACTGGCACGGATGCCGCAAGATACGGAATTTGCGGTGATCGAGATCGGCATGAACCATCCCGGCGAGATCGCGCCTCTGGCTCGTCTGGCGCGTCCCGATGTGGCGATGATCACCACCGTGGCGCCCGCCCATATGGCCGCCTTCGAGAGCCTCGCTGGCATTGCACGTGAAAAGGCCGATATTTTCAAAGGGCTGACCGAGGCCGGCGTGGCCGTGTTCAACGGCGATCTGGATGTCAGCGATCTTCTCGCACAGGCGTGGGACGGCGAGACGCTGCGCTTTGGCGAGGACGAGGCCTGCACGGCGCGGCTAGTGTCGGTCGAACTTGAGGATGGCCGGACACGCGGCGAGGCTGTGATCGACATGGAACATTACGATTTTGCGCTCTCTACGGCGGGCCGACACTTCGCGGCCAATGCGGTGGGCTGTCTGGCCGTGGTCTATGCGCTCGGCGCGGATGTGGCGCAGGCAGCGGCGGATCTGACGCTCTGGGCCCCGCCGGAGGGCCGTGGCGCACGCGAGACCGTGACGTTGCCTGTGGGCGCGCCGGTCGAATTGATTGATGATGCCTTCAACGCCAACCCGACCTCGATGAGTGCCGCGCTGGAAGTTCTGGCGAAGGCCGAACCGCAGGGCACCGGTCGCAGGATTGCCATTCTGGGCGATATGCTGGAGCTGGGCGAAAAGGAAACCGCGATCCACGGAGGTCTGGCCGCATTACCGTGGTTTGCCGCGCTGGACGCTGTGCATTGCGTCGGCCCTCTGATGCGCTCACTCTATGATGTCTTGCCCGAAGACCGTCGCGGCACATGGTTCGAGACCGCCCAAGAGGCCGTTCCAGTTCTTTCGAGCATGGTCAGTCCGGGAGATGTGGTGCTTGTGAAAGGCTCCAAGGGCTCTAAAGTCAGCCTTCTGGTTGACGAAATCCGCAAATTGGGACAAGCGCATCCCGCATAAGACGCGCACAAGAAAAAGGATAAAGGTGAGCAGATGTTATATTGGATTTCGGGCCTGTCTGATGGGGGCGATTTTTTCAACCTGTTTCGCTATATCACCATGCGCTCAGGCGGCGCGTTTTTCACGGCTCTGATTTTCGCGATGTTCTTCGGGCGTCCGCTGATCAACATGCTGCGCCGGCGTCAGGGTAAGGGCCAGCCGATCCGTGACGATGGCCCCGAGTCCCATTTCGCCAAGGCAGGCACGCCGACGATGGGCGGGCTGCTGATCCTGACCGCCTTGCTGATTTCGACCCTGCTCTGGGCGCGGCTCGACAATGCCTATGTCTGGATCGTGATGTTTGTGACCTTCGGCTACGGGCTGATCGGGTTTGCCGATGACTATGCCAAGGTGTCGAAAGCCAATACCAAAGGTGTGTCCAGCCGCGTGCGCCTGCTTCTGGGCTTTGTGATCGCCTTGATCGCCTCTGTCTGGGCCTCGATGGTGCACCCTGCCGAGTTGCAATTCCAGCTGGCGCTGCCGGTGTTCAAGGATTTGCTGATCAATCTGTGGTGGTTCTTCATCCCCTTCGCCATGATCGTCATTGTCGGCGCGGCCAATGCAGTGAACCTGACGGATGGTCTCGACGGGCTGGCGATCATGCCGGTGATGATCGCGGCGGGCACGCTGGGCGCGATTGCCTATGTCGTGGGACGTGTGGACTTCACCGACTATCTGGGACTGCATTATGTGCCGGGCACGGGGGAAATCCTCGTCTTTACCGCCGCGCTCATTGGCGGAGGGCTCGGCTTTTTGTGGTTTAACGCACCGCCTGCGGCTGTGTTTATGGGCGACACCGGATCGCTGGCCTTAGGCGGCGCTTTGGGGGCGATTGCCGTGGCCACGAAACACGAGATCGTGCTGGCCATTGTTGGCGGGCTGTTTGTGGTCGAAGCGCTCTCTGTCATCATTCAGGTGCTCTATTTCAAACGCACCGGCAAACGCGTGTTCCTGATGGCGCCGATCCATCACCACTACGAGAAAAAAGGCTGGTCCGAGCCAACCATCGTGATCCGGTTCTGGATCATTTCTCTGGTGCTGGCGCTCATTGGTCTGGCAACGTTGAAACTGCGCTAAAAGGGAAGGGGGCTGCGGCCCCCTTTTTCGAGTATTTGGACAGCAAAGGAGCGGATCGGGATGATCCCTGTTCTTGGATACGAAGGTAAGAAAGTCGCTGTTTTGGGGCTTGGGCGCTCAGGTCTTGCGACCGCGCGGGCGCTGGAGGCCGGTGGCGCAGAGGCGCTGTGTTGGGACGACAGTGTCGAGGCGCGGGAGCGGGCGGAGGGGGATGGGTTTCTGATCCATGACCTGCACAAGGCCGATGCTTTCGACGGCGTGTCCTGTCTTGTGGTCTCCCCCGGTATTCCGCATCTCTATCCCGAGCCGAACAAGCTTATCGCGCGGGCTTGGGAAGAAGGCGTGCCGGTGGACAATGACATCGGGTTGTTTTTCCGCTCGCTGGGTCAGGGCGACTGGATGGAACATGACACGCCGCCGCGGGTGATTGCGGTGACAGGGTCCAATGGCAAATCGACGACATCGGCGCTTATCCATCACATTTTCGAGGAAAACGGGACGCCGTGCCAGTTGGCGGGCAATATCGGGCGCGGGGTTCTGGATATTGAGGAGCCTCTGGACGGGGAGGTGATCGTGCTGGAGCTTTCCAGCTACCAGACCGATCTGGCGCGGGCTTTGACGCCGGATGTGGCGGTGTTTACCAATCTCTCGCCGGACCATCTCGACCGTCACGGTGGCATGGGCGGCTATTTCGCCGCCAAGCGCAGGCTCTTTGCCGAAGGCGGGCCGGATCGTGCGGTGATCGGTGTGGATGAGAAAGAGGGGCGCTATCTGGCCAATCAACTGGTGGAAAGCCCTGAAGACCTGCGGCTTATTCGGGTGTCCTTGGAGCAGAAGCTCTCCGGTCCCGGCTGGAACATCTTTGCGCGCAAAGGGTTTTTGTCCGAGTATCGCAAGGGCAAGCAGGCCGCGTCAATTGATCTGCGCGATATGGTCGGGCTACCCGGTGCCCATAACCATCAGAACGCCTGTGCCGCCTATGCGGCCGCGCGGGCGCTGAACCTGTCGCCACGGGTGATCGAGGGTGCGCTGCGCAGTTTCAAAGGGCTACCGCATCGGTCGCAGCTTGTGCGCGAGCGCAACGGTGTGCGTTATGTGAATGACTCGAAAGCCACCAATGTCGATGCCGCAGCCAAGGCGTTGCAGGCATTCCCCCGTATCCGGTGGATTGCAGGCGGGCTTGGCAAGGAGGGCGGGATCGAGGCGTTGCAGCCGCATCTTGGCTCGGTTGCGAAAGCCTATCTGATCGGATTTTCGGCGCGCGACTTTGCGCTTCAGATCGGGGACACGCCCTACGAGATTTGCGAGACGATGGAGGTCGCCGTTGCCAAAGCTGCGGCAGAGGCCGAGGAGGGCGACACGGTGTTGCTCGCCCCCGCCGCTGCCTCGTTTGACCAGTTCCCGAATTTCGAGAAACGTGGTGAGGCCTTTTCGGCGGAGGTCGAGAAGCTGGATTGAGGCGTTTCGTTCAAGCCGTTAAATCCAGCCGAGCAAGACCCACCAGAAATAGTCGAGCGGGATAAAGACCAGAAAGGTCAGAGCCGCCAGAGAGAGCGTCATCTTCATCAGGTGGCGCGTGCTTTCGCCCGCAAGCCCCATTGCGACGATGAGCGGGCCGACCTGATAGGGGAAGATTACGGTCGAAAAACCGATGACCTGTGTCATCAGAACGGTTTCGGTCGAGAACCCCGTGGCTTGCGACAGTTCTTCGGTCAGCGGGGTCAGCACGGCGGGCACGCCGGGCATGGTGGTGAAGACGGAGGTCAGCGCACCCAAGGTCGAGAGCGAATAGAAGTTGAGAAAATCGCGGCCCTCGGCGAGGGGCAGGGCGCCCACGACTTGATGCGCGATGATCGTGCCGAGGCCGGAGTTGTTAACCACCGCGCCCACGGCCAGTGCGCCACCGACAAACATCAACATGCCGAAATCAACAGCGCCCTTGAACACAGGTGGCGGGACAAGCCCTAGACGCGGGATCAGCAACACCAGCGTCGTGGCAAGGCCGATCCATGCGGCGTTGATATGGTGGAGTTGGTCCGTGGCCCAGAAACCGATGGTCACAAGCAGGATGCCCATCAGGATGAATTGCTTGCGCGAGGAAGACGGGGTTTCCTGTGTGGTCTCGACCGGTTTCGGCGTGATCGTGGCCGGGAAAAAATACAGCGTCAGGGCGACCAATGCGACGGATTTGAGAATGCCCAGCACCGGATAATGCAAGAGCAGATAGTCGGCATAGGAAAACTCGACGCCGAGAATCTTGTCGGCCATGCCCGAGAGCACGATGTTGGGAATGTTCGACGGCAGGATCGCAAAGCTCGGCATATTGGTCCCGAAAGCGATGATGACGGCGACGCCGATCCGGCCCTTGGAGCTTTTCTCAAGGCCCAGCATGTTCGCGAGCGCCATGCCCACGGGCACCAGAACGGCGGAGCGTCCCAGCGATGAGGGCATGACAAAGCCCAAGCCCATGCCGATCACCATCAATCCGCCAATCAGCATCGGATAGCTTTTGGACAGATGCGGGCGGGCCACCTCGCCGATCTTTGCACCAAGCCCCGAATGGGTGATCGCGGCACCAATGACGAACCCTGCCACGATCAGCCACATGGCGGTGGAGGTGAAGCCGGAGAACACTGTTTCCGGTGTGGAGAGGTTCATCAAAAGCAGCGCAGTGAAAAAGAACAGGGAGGCAAGATAGCCCGGCACCAGCCCCGTGGCCCAAAGCCCCAGTGTCACAAGCACGATGGCAAAGATCAGGGCCTGCGGTGCGGTGAATATGGCCGGAACGGTGATGGCGATGGCCAGAGCGATGAGGGTGATGGCCGTGATGACGGCCTCGCGGAAGTAGGTCATGGGAGGTCCTGCGTTTTGACGGCTTTGCCCGCGTGGCGAATAGCGTGCGGGCCTTGGGCAAAGATGTAGTCAAAGACTCGGAAATGTGATAGAGCGACATTATGCCAAATCATGTTGAATATCTGCCAAATCCGGATGCGCCGCCCACACGGATCGGGTTCGATCTGAGCCACGGTCGCCCCGTGGTCGCACGGCAGGAGGCGCTTGAGCGCGGATATGCGGTCACTCCACATAGTCATCCACGTGCGCAACTGGCCATGAGTTACAACGGGGTGATGCGGATGCAGGCGGGGGAGGATGTCTGGATCATCCCGCACAAACACGCGATCTGGATCCCCCCTGATGTGATGCATCAACTCAGCTCGCCCTCTTCGGTGCTCACCCATCATCTCTATGTCGCACCGCCCTATATGAACCGTGCGGGCCTGCGGCAAAAGGTTACGGTTCTGCGCACCTCGCCCTTGCTCAGAGGGGTGGTGGAACGCATGGTGGACGGAAGTCTGGGAAAGCCGGAAATGCGGCGGCTGGCTTGGGTGGCTTTGGATGAAATCGGGCGACTGAAACCTGCGGCGATGCACCTGCCGGGCGGGCGTGATCCGCGATTGATCAAGGCCATGGGAATTTTCCTGCGCCATCCCGAAGAACGGCGAGGGCTGGCCGAGATCGCCCATGAGGTCGGCACGTCCGAGCGCACGCTGGCGCGGCTGTTTGTGACGGAAACCGGCAAGACCTTCCGCGACTGGCGGGCGCGGCGGCGAATCCTCTTTGCGCTGGAGCGGTTGGAGCAGGGCGACAGCAGCACGAAACTGGCCGCAGAGCTTGGCTATTCCAGCCCCTCGGCCTTTATCGCCGCGTTCAAACGGGACTTGGGCGCGCCGCCCTCCGCGTTTCGGTGAAGGGCATGCAGCCACGGGACAAGATGTCACAGGAGTAACAACCCCGCGATAAATGCGGCCGCTTGGCAGGGTATGGAAGGGGAGGATTGGAGCGGGCGGCGGGAATCGAACCCGCGTCATTAGCTTGGAAGGCTAAGGTCTTACCACTACACAACGCCCGCGCAGTGGACCCGTATTTAGGCGATGGAGTTTGGGGCGTCAAGTGGCCTTCCTGCCAATCTGGAAATGGGATATGTCGAAACCTGCCGATCACGGTTTTTGGAGCCGTCTTGACACGGATCAAATTTCCGAGTGAAAAGCTCAAGTAAAGACGGGCATCCGTTCCGTTCTATCGAAAGCCAACCGTCCATGACTTCCAAATTGCATGTTTCCACTTTTGCCTGCCTTACGCTGCTCTCGGCTCCGGCGCTCTGGGCGGAGGACCTCGCCACGCTTGAAGACCTCGGAGAGGCGTTGTTCTTTGATGTGAACCTGTCGCAGAACCGCACGCAGTCCTGCGCCACCTGTCACGATCCGGATTACGGATTCGCCGATTCGCGTGGCATGGCCTCGCCGGGGGATGACGGGGTGTCTTTGGGCGACCGCAACGCGCCGACCGCGAGCTATGCCCATTTCGCGCCGATGTTTCAAAAGCGCGAGGATGGCACTTATGTCGGGGGTCAGTTCCTTGACGGGCGGGCGGCGACCCTTGCGGATCAGGCGGGCGGGCCACCTGTGAACCCGATTGAAATGGGGATGCCCGATGCCGCCTCAGTCGTGGCGCGGCTGGAGGAGAATCCGGCCTATGTCGTGGCGTTCAAAGACCTGTTCGGGGAGCGTGTCTTTTCCGATCCGAATGAGGCCTATGCCGCGATGACCAAAGCGATTGCGGCCTTTGAAGAGACCGAGCTGTTCTCGCCGTTTGATAGCAAATACGACCGCTATCTGCGCGGAGAGGTGGAGTTGTCGCGTCAGGAGCTTTTGGGCGAGACGCTGTTTTTCTCGCGACAGTTCACCAACTGTAACCTCTGCCACCAGTTAAAACCACAGGCAGGGTCGGAAGGCGAGACCTTCACCAATTACGAATATCACAACATCGGCGTGCCGGAGAATGTCGATCTGCGCGAGATGAACGGCGTGGGGCCGGGGGTGCTCGATCTCGGACTGGCGCAAAATGACATGCTGACGGAGACCGCAGGGCTTGAGGGCAAGTTCAAGGTGCCGACGCTCAGAAATGTCGCCGTGACCGCACCCTATATGCACAATGGTATTTTTCAGGACCTGCGCACGGTTGTCCTGTTTTACAACACCTACAACACGAAGTCCGAGGCGCGGATGATCAATCCGGAGACGGGGGAACCGTTCGGCCCGCCGGAAGTGGCGGAGAACCTGTCGCTGGAAGAGCTGGAAACAGGGCCGGCATTCGAGGATCGGGATATTGATGCGCTGGTGGCGTTCATGAAGACCTTGACGGATGCACGTTACGAGCATTTGCTCGACGAGTGAGGGCGCGGACGCTTGCGTCTCCGGCCCTGAGAGCTCTAATCTAGTGAGCGCGCTGTTATGGCCTCGGCTACCTCATCGGCGGTCTTGAGGGTGCGGATCACCAAGGGCACCAAAAGCGCCAGCATGTTGCGCTCCAGACCTCGGGCGCGTTGAGCCTCGCGCACCTCGTCGAATTGGGCGCGGATCATCGGAATAAACCGCCAGACAAGCGAGATGGCGAGCGCGATTTTCGCCTTGGGCACCCAAGAGGGGGCGCGGGAGAGGAGCGCGAGAAGGCCTTCGGTAAACTCGCTGGCCCGTGTGGTGTAGGTCACCAGTGCGGCGGCCATAAGCAAGGCAGCAAGGCGCATCGTGACGTAGATCGCCAGCCAGAGTGTTTCGAGCCAGAGCTGGGCCGCAAAAATGATCGCCAGAACAAAGATAGCCGGACGGATGGCTGTGTAGGCTGCGCGAGGGCCGAGACCTGCGACCGCGTAGCCAAATGCGACTGTTGCAAGACCGATGGCAAGCATCACAGGGTGCGTGACGACGAACAGGGTCGTGCAAAAGAGAAAGAGCAGCACCAGTTTCCACGCGGGGCGGGCGCGGTGCAGCGGGCTGTTGCCGGAGATATAGAGATCCGTCAGCATCCGCTTACATCTCGCACAGAGCGCGATAGGCGGGGATCACCTCTTCGGGGCGTCCGTCAGCATGGATGCGTCCGTCTGCGATATGCAGGATGCGGTCGAACCCCGTGAGTAGGTCGAGGTCATGGGAGACCACCACAGCGGGCTGTGGCAGTGTGGCAAGGGTGCGCATGAACTGCATCTTGTTGCGCAGGTCCAGAAGCGTTGTCGGCTCGTCAAAACAGATCAGATCGGGCTTTGTCACCAGAACCCCCGCGAGGGCAACCATCTGTTTCTCACCGCCGGAAAGCTGATGCGTCAGGCGGTCGCGCAAATGGGTGAGTGAGAGATCACAGAGCACACGCTCGATACGCTCTGTCACCTCCGCTTTGGGCAGTTTGCGGGACTTGAGACCGAAGGCGAGGTCTTCTTCGACCATGGGGTAAACGATCTGGTTGTCAGGATTCTGGAACATGAACCCGACATGGCGGCGCAGATCGTCCGTGGTGTCGCCAAACCGCACCGTGCCCGAAGAGGGCGTCTCCAACCCGTTGAACAGGCGCAGAAAGGTGCTTTTGCCCGACCCGTTGTTGCCGATCACGCCGATGCGATGCTCGGTCAGGTCCAAAGTGATCTCGGACAGGATCTCCCGCGCGGATTTGGTGACGCAGACCCTGTCAAAGCGCATTCCCATGGATCAGGCGGCCCCGTTGGTCTGGCCGATGATCGGGTAGGATTTCTTCACCGTCACCATGACGGCCGCGGAGATCAGGGCTTTGACAATGTCACCGGGGATGAAGGCCACAGAGCCCATGAAGGCTTTGGATAGCGGCACACCGGCCACAAGGGAGATACCTGGGATGCCGATGGCATACATGACAACGATACCGCCCGTGACGCAGATCAATGTGGCCGAGACAAAGGACAGCCCGTCCCAGAATTTCTCGGTCATCCAGCCGATTGCGAAAGCGGCCACCAGCCAGCCCAGAAGGAAGCCCGCTGTCGGGCCGAAGAAGACGGACAGCCCGCCGCGCCCGCCGGAGAGCAGCGGCAGGCCCATGGCGACCAGCACGAGCAGCAGCAGGATGGCCAGCCCGCCGCGTTTTGCTCCGAGAATACCACCTGCGAGCATCACGCCCAAGGACTGCGCGGTGATCGGCACAGGCAGCAGCGGCAACGTCACCGGCGGGAAGATTGCCATCACGGCGGTGAGGGCGGCAAACAGGGCAATCAGGGTGATGTCGCGTGTGGTCATGAGGAGTTCTCCAAAGGGCGCCGTTCATATGGGCCGTTTCTTTGGGATGGAGTGATAGGACTATCTTCGCACGATGGTAAAGCCCTTTTGGATTTGCGGCGACTTTGCTTTGCAAATCTGCGGAAAATCTCTGCAAACCTCCGCATCACGGCGAAGGCCTGCAAAGTCTCTCAGCTCCCGATGCGCCGCGCTGCGATAAAGCTCAGGGCGGAGAGCACGCCGGCGGTGGCCAGACAGAGGGACAATCCGCCGATCTGGTAGGACAGGCCCGACAGCAATGTGCCCAAAAGCCGACCGGCGGCATTGGCCATGTAGTAAAAGCCGACATCCATCGTTACCCGCTCATCGCCGGAAAAGGCCAGAATGAGATAGGAGTGGACCGAAGAGTTCACGGCAAAGACAAAGCCGAAGAGCAACAGTCCCGCGACCAGCGAGAGGGTCAGCCAGAGTGTCGGCGCCCCCGCGATCAGGGCGAGCGCGGCCAGAGCAAAGGGGATAGGGGTCAAAAGCCCGACCCATTTCACCGCCATAGCCGTGCCTGCGGCATCATCTCCGGCCGCACCTTTGAGAAAGCGCGGCGCGATGCCTTGAACAAAGCCGTAGCCGATGATCCACGCGGCCATGAAAGCCCCGACGATGAAGAATGCGCGTTGTGCGCCCTCAGGCGTGCCATCGGAGAAGATCGCTTTGAAATAGATCGGGATGCCGACCACGAACCAGACATCGCGCGCGCCAAAGAGGAACATGCGGGCGAGCGACAACTGGTTGATCCGGCGATCCTTGGACCAGATCGCGGAAATTTTGGTGCCCTTTTTGCCGGTGGGAAGCCCTTTGGGCATGAATATTGCGACGGCCACAAGGATGGTGATCAGAACCACAGCCATGCCCCAGACCGCCGCCTTGAACCCCGCCAAGGCCAGCAAGGCCGCGCCGAGGAAAAAGCCGAAGCCCTTGACCGCGTTTTTCGATCCGGTCAGCACGGCGACCCATTTGAACAGGCTGCCGTCGCCTTTCGGGGCAAGGATCTTGACCGCCGATTTGGACGACATTTTCGCCAGATCCTTCGCCACGCCGGAGGCCCCTTGCACGGCCATGACATAGATGACGGAGGCCGAGACCGACCACGCAGGATCAAGCTCCGCAAGCGCGACCAAGGCACCAATCTGGATGAGAAGTCCCGCGTAAAGTGTTGAGGTCAAACCAAAACGCGCGGCAAGCCAGCCGGCGGAGAGGTTGGTCACGATGCCTGCGATCTCGTAGAAGAGGAACAGATAGGCCAGCTGGATGGGGGTGAAGCCCAAGCCGTTGAAATGCAGCAGGACCAGCATACGCAATGCACCGTCCGAGAGCATGAAGGCCCAATAGGCCGCCGTCACGGCCATATAGGCGCGCAGGGGATTGCCCTCCGGCGCGCTGTTCGGCGTGCCCGCGGGGCTGTCCATACCGGATGCCATCACATCGCCTCCGCAACCATCCGCGCCACGTCGGCCAGACGGCAGGCATAGCCCCATTCATTGTCATACCATGCGTAGATTTTCACCTGTGTGCCATTCACCACCATGGTCGATCCCGCATCCACAATGGAACTGCGCGGATCGTTGATATAGTCGCAGGACACAAGCGGGCGGGTTTCATAGCCCAGAATGCCCTTGAGATCGCCTTCGGAGGCCGCTTTGAACAAGGCGTTGACCTCCTCGGCGGTGGTCTCGCGGTTCACTTCGAACACGCAATCGGTCAGCGAGGCATTGAGCAGGGGCACACGCACCGCATGGCCGTTCAGCTTGCCTTTGAGTTCGGGGTAGATTAGCGTGATCGCCGTGGCCGATCCGGTGGTGGTCGGGATCAGGTTGGTCAGCGCAGACCGCGCGCGCCGCATGTCTTTGGCGGGACGGTCCACGATGGTTTGCGTGTTGGTCACGTCATGGATCGTGGTGATCGAGCCGTGTTTGATGCTGAGGTTTTCGTGGATCACCTTGACCACCGGCGCGAGGCAGTTGGTGGTGCAGGAGGCGGCTGTGACCAGATCATGCGCCTTCGGGTCATAGAGATCGCTGTTCACGCCATAGACCAAGTTCAGCGCGCCGCCATCTTTCACCGGTGCGGACACCACGACCTTTTTGACGCCAGCCTCATAATAGGGCGCGACTTTTGCGGCGGTTTTGAACACGCCCGTGCAGTCAATCACCAGATCGACCCCCATCTCGGCCAGCGGCAGGTCTTCGATTCTGGCCTGACGTGTGAGGCGCATTTTGGTGCCGTTGACGGTGAGACTGTCCGCCTCAGCGCGGATGTCGGCGGACCAGCGGCCATGCACGGAGTCAAATTCGAGCAGGAGCGCATGTTGCTCCGTGTCTCCGGCCAGATCGTTGATGAGCACAATGTCCTCGCCAAGACCACGATCAAACAGATCACGCAGCGCGAGTTTTCCCATACGGCCAAGGCCATTCAATGCGATTTTGGGCATGTTCGTTCCTTAAAGCCTTTTGCAGTTCATGTGAGGCACAGGTGGATTGTGGGCGGTCCACGACATCAGTGCCCTGTGTGGAGCTTCCCGAAAGCCCGTGGTGCAGGTCTTTCGGGAAATGCTTTAAATCTCAGAAAGATCGTCGATTTTCGCCTGAAGCGACATACGGTCCAGCTTGTCGAGGGGCAGGGCGGTGAAGACCTCGATACGGCGGCGCAGCGCGTCATAGGCTTTGGCAAAGGCCAGTGCGCGTTCGGCTTCGGTGCCTTCGGCCTTGACCGGATCGGGCAGGCCCCAATGCGCGCTCAAAGGTTGTCCGACCCAAGGGGCACATTCCTCGCTTGCCGCCGCGTCGCAGACGGTGAAGACGAAGTCGAAGTCCGGCATGTCGTCGCTTTGATAGATCGAGATGTCTTTGGAATGCAGGCCTTCGGTGCTGTGACCGTTGCGTTCCAGAAGGGCGAGCGTCTGTTCATTGACCGCACCGCTGGGCTGCGTGCCGGCGGAGAAGACATCGAACCGGCCCTTGCCGAGATCGCGCAGGAGGGCTTCGGCCATGATCGAGCGGGCGGAATTGCCCGAACAGAGGAACAGCACCCGATAGGGACGCGTTGTTGCGTCCGGCAGGGCACTCAGGCAGGTTTCCGGCCGTCCGCGACAGCAGTCCATGACCAGATAGCTCACCAACGCGTCACAGTTTACCATGTTGATGCTGTAGAACAGCGATCTGCCATCGCGCGTGGCGTCGATCAGCCCCGCTTGCGTCAGATCGGCCAGATAGCCCGACAGGGTGTTGGGCTTCATATCAAGCGCCTCCGCAATTTCGGTCGGCCGCACGGGGCGCGGTGCAAACCGCATCAACAGGCGAAAGACGGAAAGACGTCCGGCATGGCCGAGAGCGGCAAAGGCGTGCGGGGCGGTGTTCGTATCGAAGGTCATGGCCGACTCATTTTAATATTTCGATAATTCGTGAATAACAGAATTATATGGGAAAACCAAATCAAATCGAAGAAAACCGGATGAAACTTTTATGACAAATGGCGTGTCGGCTCAGACCGGCGACAGGTGAGGCACCCCGCCGCAGTCGGGGGAGAAAGCCGCTGTTGCGATTGCACTTCGCGGCGCAACGTGCCAGCAAAGGGCACCCGTATAACATATAACGCACGCTCGGATCACAGGCGCATGACACGACACAAGAAAAGCCGGCCGGTCAAACCGGAGCGGCAGATGCTCAAAACACTTCTGTCCGGTCAGCAACGTGCGATCAAGACCGCCTCCTATCTGACGGCGCTCTCGGCGCTGTTGTGGTTGCCGCAGGCGGCGTTTGTCGCTGGTGTGTTCTCCCACTTGCTGACAGGCGAAGGAGGCGTCGGAGTTGCCACCGGTGCTGTGGCATTTCTGACCTTTGCCGCTGTGCGCCTCGTGCTGAACTATCTCGCCGAAGGTTTGTTGTTTCGCGCCGGTCAGGCCATTGTCACACAGACTCGGCAGGAGATTTTGACCCGTGAAGCCCGCACGCATGGTGTGTCGCCTTTGGGTGGTCCCGGTGCGCTGGCGGCGCTGGCGGGGGAAAAGCTCGACGCCTTGTTGCCCTATATCACCCGTTACGCGCCCGCCCAGACCCGCGTGATGACCGTGCCCTTCGCAATCCTTGCACTGGCTTTCTGGCAAAGCTGGGCGGTGGGGGTGGTCTTCCTGATCGCCGCGCCGCTCATTCCGTTGTTCATGGCGCTGGTGGGTTATGCGGCCCAAGAGGCCTCAGAGCGCCAGATGCAGGAAATCGGCTCTTTGGGCGATCTTCTGGTGGATCGTCTTGCGGCTTTGGCCGACATCCGGCTCTTGGGCGCTGCCCCGCGTCTGATCGGGCAATTCGAACAGGCCGCAGACGATCTGCGATCGCGCACGATGGCTGTGCTGCGCATCGCCTTTCTGTCCTCGACCGTGCTGGAACTCTTCGCCGCGCTGGGCGTGGCAATGGTCGCGGTCTGGGTCGGGTTTTCGCTTTTGGGCGAGTTGTCATGGGGCGCTTATGGTGGCGGGATCACGCCTTGGGGCGGGATTTTCCTGTTGCTCTTGGCTCCTGACTATTTCCAACCGCTGCGTGATCTTTCTACCGCATGGCATGACAAGGCTGCGGGACTGGCCGTTGCCGGTGAATTGGCGACATGGAAGGCGCATGAGGCCGAAGCTCTCATGGGCACGGGGGAGAAAGTCGCACCTTTGTCCGGTCCGGCGGATATCCATTTGCAAGGGCTCACAGTCCAGCGTGGCAGCCGCTCCATCGTCTATCCGGAGGCTCACATTTCCGCAGGGGCGCGGGTGGCGCTCTCTGGTCCGTCAGGCTCCGGCAAGACCACGCTGTTGCGTCTGATTGCGGGGCTGGAACGTCCGGCCACCGGCACCGTGCAGGTTGCGGGGCAGGTGTTGGGCGAAGATACCGCCGATGCATGGCGGGCGCGGCTCGGCTGGATGCCGCAAGCGCCGATGTTCATGGGCCGCTCCTTGCGACACAACATTGCCTTCGGTGCACCTTTGAGTGCGGACCTGATCGACGAAGCGGCGCTCAAACAGGTGCTCGACGCGCTGCCCAAGGGGGATTTGACCGTTCTGGGCGAAACCGGTGGCGGTCTATCCGGCGGAGAGGCGCGGCGTGTCATGCTGGCGCGGGCCTTGGCGGCAAAGCCGGATGTTGTGCTGGCCGACGAACCGACCGCCGATCTCGACCATGAGACCGCAGATCGGGTCACGGAGGCGCTTCTGGCGCTGGCGGAGCGCGGTGCGACGCTGATCGTGGCGACCCATGACGCGCGGCTTATTGCCAAGATGGATCAGGTCATCGAGGTTGCGCCGGAGCATTCTGTGACAGCCCCCGAAGGGCAGGAGACCGACCATGCGTAAGCTCTGGCATATCTTCCGTCTTATGGTGCAGGGCGAGCGCAAGGCGCTTTTGCGCGGTCTGTCCCTGTCGATCCTTGTCCTGATCATGGGTGTCTCGCTTCTCGGCCTGTCGGGCTGGTTCATCGTTGCCGCCTCTGCCGCCGGACTGATCGGCACGGGCGCGGTGTTCGATGTGTTTCGCCCCTCCGCGATGGTGCGGTTTTTGGCGATCGGGCGCACGGCAACGCGCTATGGCGAACGTATCCTGACCCATGACGCCACGCTGCGCGCCTTGGCCAAGCTGCGGGTGACGCTGTTGTCAGCCTTGTCAACACGGTCGCATGACAGCCTGATCCGGCTGCGCGGGGCGCAGGCGTTGAACCGGATTGTGGCCGATGTGGATGCGCTGGACGGGGTGCCCTTGCGCCTGTTCCTGCCGCTGATTGCAGGCGGGATGACACAGCTTCTGGCGCTGGCCGTGTTGTCATGGCTCGTGGACTGGCGCGTGGCGGTGGTCATCTTTGCAACCTTTACTTTTGGCGGTCTGGCCGTGGTGCTTTGGGGTATCCGGCAAGCACGCCAGCCCTCGCGGCGGGCGGAAAGTGCGGCGCAGGCCTTCCGCTCGCGTTTCATCGATCTTGTCACCAGCCGTGAAGACCTCACGGTTTACGGGCAATTGCCGGATCAGATCGCGGCCTGTCATGTGGCGGAAACACGGCGTCAGGCGGCGGCGACAACGACCGACCTTATCGAACGTCAGGCAGGGGTGGGGCTGATGGTCATCTCGGCTTTGGCAGCCGGTGCCGCGCTCTGGATCGGTGGTGGTTTGGCCGAGGCGGGCGAGATCACGCCAGCGCGCGCCGCCATCGGGTTCTTCGCCGCCTTGGCGCTCATGGAAACCGTTGCGCCGCTGCGCCGTTCTGTGGCCGAAATGGGCCGGATGATCGGAGCCGCGCGTCGCGTGACCGAAATGACAGATGTGCCGGACCTGCCTGAGCGCCGCGTTGCGCCAAGCGGGCCGGTCAGTTTGCGCTTTGATGCTGTGACATTCGGACGCGGCGCGGCGGCTCCCGTGCTCAAGGATTTCACCCTCTCCGTGACCCCCGGCGAGTGGGTCGCACTCAAAGGCCCGTCCGGCGTGGGTAAAAGCACCGTGCTTTTGCTGGCCGCAGGAGCGCTTGTGCCCGGAGCGGGGCGTGTGTGTCTCGATGATCTGGACGTGGCGGATTTTTCAGATGGTGCCACGACCTTGGTGGGGCAACGGGCGGCTCTGGTTCAGGGCAGTCTGGCCGACAACCTGCGACTCGCCGCACCGGATGCCGGTGACGCAGAGCTTTGGGCCGCATTGGATGCGGTGGCCCTGCGGGCTGTGGTTGAGGCCAAGGGCGGGCTTGAGGCGCGGCTCGGGCCGCGTGGTGCCGGTCTGTCAGGCGGGGAGGCGCGGCGACTGGTTCTGGCACGGGCGATTCTGCGCAAACCTTCTGTGCTGCTTCTGGACGAGCCGACCGAAGGGCTGGACACGGCGACTGCGGATCAGGTTCTGGCCGGTTTGCGGCGGATGCTGCCCGACTCAGCGGTCCTGATGGCGGCGCATCGGGCCGAAGAACAGGGCGCAGCCGACCGGATTGTGACGCTCGGGGCCTGAATCTCCTGTGTAAATCGTGAATGTCACGCCGATGTGATGCGGTATTTCCGCGCAAAGCGTCGCCATGTCGCGGTCCGTTTAATGTATATTTGGAATATTGAATTTGTTGACATGGGTCAAAGCCGCTCATGCCGTGGCATATTATGGACATGCCAGAAACATGCATCTGCGAGACATCTTTACCTCGCACAATAGGAGCAAGGGAACATGGAGTTCGGACTAGTTGAGCTGTCGCGCCTGCAATTCGCGATGACAGCCATGTACCACTTCCTCTTCGTGCCGCTCACACTTGGTCTTTCGATCATCGTGGCGATCATGGAGACGGTCTATGTCATGACCGGTCGGCCAATCTGGCGGCAAATGACAAAATTCTGGGGCACACTTTTCGGGATCAACTTTGTTCTCGGCGTGGCCACCGGGATTACGATGGAATTCCAGTTCGGGATGAACTGGTCCTATTATTCCCATTATGTCGGCGACATTTTCGGCGCGCCTCTGGCTATTGAAGGGCTTATGGCCTTCTTCCTGGAAGCAACCTTTGTGGGGTTGTTCTTCTTTGGTTGGGACAAACTGTCAAAAACCGCGCACCTTATTGTAGCCTGGCTTGTGGCCATTGGCTCCAATTTCTCCGCGCTTTGGATTTTGATCGCAAACGGTTGGATGCAAAACCCGATCGGGTCCGAGTTCAACCCCGATACAATGCGGATGGAGATGACCAACTTCTTCGAAGTGGTCTTTAACGAAGTGGCACAGGCCAAATTCGTGCACACGGTTTCGGCCGGATATGTGACGGCTTCTGTGTTCGTGTTGGGCGTGTCCGCGTGGTATCTGCTCAAAGGGCGGCACACAGAGCTTGCCCGTCGCTCGATCGCGATTGCGGCAGCTTTCGGGCTGGCGTCGACCCTCTCCGTGGTTATTCTGGGCGATGAGAGCGGCTATTCTGCGACCCATACCCAGAAAATGAAACTCGCAGCTATCGAAGGCATGTGGGAAACACAGGATGCTCCGGCCTCCTTCACGCTGGTCGGTATTCCGGACACAGAGGCGCGTGAAACCCATTATGCCATTCACATTCCTTATGTGATGGGGCTGATCGGGACACGGTCGCTTACGGCTGAAATTCCGGGCGTGGACCAGCTTGTGGAAGAAGCGGGCGAGAAAATCCGCTCCGGCATTGTGGCCTATGACGCTTTGATGACCATTCGCGAACAGCGCGATGCAACGCCCGCCGAGGTGCGCGTTACGTTCGAGGAACATTCCGGCGATCTCGGTTTCGCGATGCTTTTGAAACGCTACGTTGATGATCCGCGTCTGGCCACTGAAGCACAAATCACAGAGGCCGCCAATGACACGGTGCCAAGCGTAGGCCCGTTGTTCTGGTCGTTCCGTTTGATGGTGGGCTTGGGCTTTAGCTTTATCGCTGTGATGCTCTATTTCTTCTTCCGCACGGCGTTCAAAGGGATGAACTACCCGCGCTGGGCGTTGCGCCTTGCCGTGATCATCATTCCTGCACCTTGGATCGCGGCGGAGCTTGGATGGTTCGTGTCCGAGTTCGGGCGTCAGCCGTGGACGGTTGACGGTGTGCTTCCGACCGCTTTGTCGGTTTCGCAACTGTCGATCGCGGATCTCTTGATCACTCTGGCGGGCTTCATGATCTTCTACACGGTGCTCTTCATCGTCGAGATGGGTCTGATGCTCAAATACATCAAAAAAGGTCCCTACATGGATGTCGCTGAAACTGACACGTGGACAGAGCGTCATACGCAACGTCTGCGCGCCGATAACGGCAAGGGCCCCTTTTCTGAAACACCTGCGGAGTAACGACAATGATCCTGCATGAATTTATGAGTTTCGAAGTCCTGCGCGTGATCTGGTGGTTGCTCCTTGGGGTGCTTCTGATCGGGTTCGCTGTCACTGACGGGTTCGATTTGGGGGTGGGTGCGCTTCTGCCCTTCGTTGGTAAAACCGACAAAGAGCGTCGCGTCGTCATCAACACCATCGGGCCGGTCTGGGAAGGCAACCAAGTGTGGTTTATTCTGGGGGGCGGTGCGATCTTTGCCGCCTGGCCGCCGCTCTATGCGGTGTCCTTCTCGGGCTTCTACCTCGCGATGTTCCTCATTCTGGCCGCGTTGATCCTGCGTCCAGTGGGCTTCAAATATCGCTCCAAGCGTGAAAGCGCCACATGGCGCAGGAGTTGGGACTGGGCGCTCTTCGTGGGCGGTGCCGTGCCGGCGCTGGTCTTCGGTGTGGCGGTCGGGAATGTGCTGCAAGGTGTGCCGTTCTACCTGACGCCTGATCTTCTGATGCCGATGTATGAAGGCAACGCGATCATGAAGCTTCTGCTCCTGCTCAACCCCTTCGCGCTTCTGGCCGGTGTGGTGTCGCTTTCCATGCTCCTGATGCACGGGGCGGCATGGCTGGGGCTGAAGGCCGAGGGCACAGTGCAGAAACGGGCGCAGAAAATCGGCGTCATCGCCGGTATTGTTGCGGCTGTGGCCTATGCGCTGGCCGGTGTCTGGCTTGCCTTCGGGATCGACGGTTACCAGATCGTCAGCGAGGTCGTGAAAGACGGGCCGAGCAATCCGCTCTACTCCGAAGTGAGCCGTGGCGGATCGTGGCTGATGGCCTATTCGGAACGTCCGTGGATCGTGATTGCACCTGCGATGGCCTTCATCGGGATCGCTCTGGCCGTGCTTGGTCTGAGCAAGGGCAAAGAGGTTTCTACACTTCTTTGGTCGAAACTTGGCATCACGGGGATCATTTCCTCGGTCGGGTTGACGATGTTCCCCTTCATCCTGCCCTCGACGGTTGATCCGAACAGTTCGCTCACCGTCTGGGATAGCTCCAGTTCGCACCTGACCCTGTTCGTAATGTTGGTATGTGCGATCATCTTCATGCCGCTCATTCTCGCCTACACCTCATGGGTCTACAAAGTGCTCTGGGGCAAGGTCAAAGAAGAAGATCTCGACAATAACGCTCAGAGCTACTGAGAAAGGAACACAGATGTGGTATTTTGCTTGGATACTCGGACTTCCGCTCGCCGCCATGTTCGCCGTTCTCAACGCGATGTGGCTTGAGATGCGCGAAGACACGCGTCTCATCGAAGAGCATGACGACACCGCCTGACCACACGCCAGCAAGGCCATTCGACCTGGCCTTGCCCGCTCGGTCCCTTCAGGTGGCTTGCTTCGGGGAGAAAGTTCCACACTCCCCGAAGCGCCTTTAAAAACCGCCTTTGCCCGCAATTTTTGGCGGGCAGGGCTTTTCCGCACCAATAAATATGCATACATATGCATGAATCTATAAAGGGAGAGAGATATGTATTCCTCACATTCCCCGCAGATCGGCCGCCGAGGGTTTCTTGGCCTTGCCGCAGGGGCCACAGTGCTTGCCGCGAGTTCGGGAGAGGCCCGCGCAGCATCGGTCAAGACCAACGCAAAAATCGTCATTATCGGCGCAGGCGCGGGCGGCACGGCTTTGGCCAACCGTCTCGTGGACCGTCTCGATGGTGCGCAGATCACCATTATTGATCCGCGCAAGGAACACCTTTACCAACCGGGGCTGACCCTTGTGGCGGCAGGTTTGAAATCCGCCGACTATGTGGTTTCGGAAACGACCGACTGGTTGCCCAAAGGTGTGACGCTCATCGCGGAAAAAGCCGCCGCCATTGATCCCGAAGCAAAAACGGTCGCGACCGAAAGCGGCCAGACGCTGTCCTATGACTTCCTCGTTGTGGCTCCGGGGCTGATCCTTGATCATGACGCGATCGAAGGCTTCTCCCTCGACATGGTGGGAGAAAACGGCATCGGCGCGCTCTATGCCGGTCCGCAATATGCCGCAGCTACTTGGAAAGCCGCGTCGAAATTCGTCGACGAAGGCGGGCAGGGCATTTTCACCCGTCCGGGCACGGAAATGAAATGCGCCGGTGCGCCTTTGAAACATGCCTTCCTGATTGATGACCGCCTGCGTCGGGCAGGCAATCGTGGCAAGGCCAAAATTACCTATGGTGCCCATGACAGCGCGCTTTTCGGGGTGCCGATTGTGTCGGAGAAAGTGCGCATGATCTTCGAAGATCGCGGCATTGATCCGATGTATAACCATACGGTGAAAGGCATTGATGCGGGCGCGAAACGCGTGACATTCAACACGCCCGACGGCGAGCAGGAGATGGATTACGACTACATCCACCTGATCGCGCCACAACGCGCCCCTGAGGTGATCCGTCAGTCCGGCCTGTCATGGGCTGACAAGTGGACGGATCAGGGCTGGGTCGAATGTGACATGGCCACTCTGCAGCATCTGCGCTATCCCGACATCTGGGCGCTTGGCGATGTTGCGGGCGTGCCGAAGGGCAAAACCGCAGCCTCCGTCAAATGGCAGGTGCCGGTGGTCGAGGACCAGATCGTCTCCGCTATCGCCGGCACGGATCCCACCGAGACCTATGGCGGTTACACCTCCTGTCCGATGATCACCAAGATCGGTCGGGCGATGCTCGTGGAGTTCGATTACAACAACAACCTGACACCGTCTTTCCCGGGGATTATCCCGCCGCTTGAAGAGCTGTGGATTTCCTGGCTGATGGAAGACGTGGCGCTGAAGGCCACGTATAACGCCATGCTGCGCGGCAAGGCTTGAGGAGGGACGACAATGAAAGATCTGACGCTTCAAACCATGATTGCCGTGTTCGAAGAAATCTTCGGGCGCGGCCTGTTCTGGGCCATGGTGGTGATCGCGGCTGTGGTCACGCTGGCCTATGTCTTCGTGCTGATCCGTGACCGTGCCGTGAGTTGGCACAAGTTCCTCTGGGCGCAACTGTCGATGCCCGTGGGCGCGGTTCTTGCTGTCTGGTTCGTGATGGCGATTACCCAATCCTCGCCCGCCGACATTGGCGGGGCGGTGGACCTTATCGTCTTCCTCGGCGTTGCGGCTCTGGGGGCGATCGGCATGGCTATTCTCGTCTACACAGCGGGTGCCCTGATCTATCCGCCGAAGAAACATAGCGAATCCTGAAGGTCGTCTCGTTCCGAACGATCTGAAGGGTGGCGCTCCCGGTGTGCGGACCGGGGGCGTCTTTACGCATTTGTGAGAGGGAGCGGGCAGGACCAATGTGCTTTGGAAACGCCCTGTCACTTAAGCCGTTTGCGGGCGTGTTTCTGCGCACGGGGTGCGTGGGGCAAGCGGCGTTTGACTTTACATCCACGGGCGGCTCCGGTAAGCGCGAAGGCAATCAATTAAGGGCCAAGCCGACTTATGTGTGACACTTCCATCATCATTCCCTGCCGCAATGAAGCGGAAAACATTGGCGCTCTGCTTGACGAGATCACAGGCGCTTGCACAGATATCGGCCCGTTCGAAATCATCGTGATTGACGATGCCTCCGATGACGGCATGGCGGATATTCTGGCCGCGCGGATGCGCGAGATGCCCAATCTGCGGGTGATCCGTCATGACCGCTCCGGTGGTCAATCTGCGGGGGTGCACTCGGGCGCACGCGCCGCACGCGGGACGGTGATCTGCACACTGGACGGGGACGGCCAGAATCCGGGAACGGAAATCCCGAACATGATCGCGCCGTTCAAAGGGCCGAATGCCGAGAAAATCGGTCTGGTAGCCGGACAACGCGTGGCGCGGCAAGATACGTTTTCCAAACGCTACGCCTCGAAAATCGCCAACGCCGTGCGGGCGAAAATTCTCAAGGATGGCACCCGTGACACGGGATGTGGCCTCAAGGCCTTCCGCCGCGACGATTTCCTGAGCCTGCCCTATTTCGATCACATGCACCGCTATCTTCCGGCGCTCTTTGCCCGTGATGGTTGGGAAATCTACCATGTAGATGTCTCCCACCGTGCGCGTGGGGGCGGCCGGTCGCATTACTCCAACCTGCAACGTGCGGTTGTCGGAGTGGTGGACCTTCTCGGCGTGGCATGGCTGTTGCGCCGTCGCAAGAAAGCGCACCCGACCGAGGTGACAACGGACCGGGCCGAGGGGTGATCTCATGCAATGGCTGATGACGATCTTGCATGTGGATACGGTGGGCGAGCTTTGGTGGGTGCTCTTCGGCCTCTCCGCGCAGCTCATGTTCACGGCACGGTTTCTGTTGCAGTGGATCGCCTCTGAGCGCGCGCGCCAGTCCGTGGTGCCGGTGGCGTTCTGGTATTTCTCTTTGGTGGGCGGATTGATGCTGTTTGCCTATGCGCTCTATCGCAAAGATCCGGTCTTTGTGCTCGGACAATCGCTGGGCGTTGTCATCTATTCCCGCAATCTCTGGCTGATCTATGCCAACCGGAACACCGAAGATGACCCTTCAAAAGACGCCGCTTAAAGATTGGTTGCCTCTGGCGCTGGGTTTTGTGGCCGTGGCGGTGGCGCTGCGGCTTCTGGCTTTGGCCTTTGATCGCACCGATCTGTTTGTCGATGAGGTGCAATACTGGTTCTGGGGGCAAAACCTCGATTTCGGCTATTATTCCAAACCCCCTCTGATCGGCTGGCTGATCCGCGCCGTGACCGATCTGGCCGGTTCTGACGCGGTTTTCTGGGTGCGGATGCCTGGAGCCGTGCTGCATGGTGTGACGGCATTGCTGCTCGGCGCTTTGGCGGCCCGTCTGGTCGGGCGCACTGCCGCGCTCTGGACGGTTGCGCTCTATCTGAGCCTGCCCTTTGTGGCGCTCGGCTCGGTGATGATCTCCACCGACACCGTGATGGCCCCGTTTTTTGCCGCTGCCTTGTTGTTCTTTTTTCGCCTGACCGACACCCGTGCGCTGCGCGATGCCTTGGCGGTTGGTGTCTTTGCGGGCCTTGCCTTCATGGCAAAATACGCGGCGATCTATTTTCTGGTTGGAGCCGCGCTGGTCATGCTGACCCAGCCCGCCTTGCGACCGGGATGGCGCAATCTGGCGGGGATGCTGGCAGGGTTTGCTGTCATGATCCTGCCGAATGTGCTTTGGAACCTGTCGCATGATCTGACCACCGTGTCGCATACGGTGGATAACGCGGGCTGGCTTCGCCACGGGGCGCAGTTGGGTTTCGGCTCTATGGCCGAGTTCTTCTTCAGCCAGTTCGGAGTGTTCGGGCCGGTTACGATGGGCGCTTTGCTCGTGGCTTATCTGCGACCCAAGGGCAATCCGCGTGCCGCTCTAGTGCTGTTTTCCATTCCCGCGCTTCTGACCGTGACCGTGCAGGCCCTGCTGGACAAGGCCTATGCAAACTGGGCGGTTGCGACCTATTTCGCCGGTGTGATCCTCGCGGTCATGGTTCTGCCGCGCATCTGGCGCTGGGTGGCGCTTGGTGTCAATCTGGCCCTGTCCGCGACTTTGCCGCTGTTCATCGTGCTGGCCCCTTGGCCGGAGGTGGGGGGCGAGCCTTTGCTCAAGCGCTATCTGGGACGACATGCCCTGTCCGAAAGTATTCTCGATCTCGCGGAGGAAGAGGGGTTGCCCGTGGTTTCCAGTGATCGGGATATCATTGCGGATCTTTTCTACATCGGACGCGACCGTGATGTGCCGCTCTATGCAATGCCGGAAACGGGGCGCCCCTCAAGCTATTATGCGCAGAATTTCGCACTCACAGAGGCGGTGAGTGGGGATGTTCTGGTTATTTGGTCCGGCAACCTGCGCTGTGAGGCTGAGCTTATGGACGGGTTGGTACTGACCGGAGTTTACGCGGGTTCGGACCTTCATGCCGGTCGCGTGTCTGCCGACTGCCTGCTGGGTAAGTCGGGGACTTGAGCGACGGACCATTGGACCGAGCGGGGCCTGTGGCCTCTGAGCCGGAAGCGAGTGCGTTTTGCAGCGCCTTCCGCACGCATTCCTCGCGTAGGACGATGTTCAAGTGAATGGCGTAAGGCGTCAGTGGTCCGTGCTTTTGAACACGACAGTCACCGTGCGCAGGATCAGATTGATGTCGGTGAGGAAACTCTGTTTGCGATAATAGAGATTGTCGTATTTCACGCGTGCGACAAAGCTGGTTTCACCGCGACCGGAGACCTGCCACACGCCCGTGATGCCGGGGCGCATGTCGAAGTAGGCTTCCCCACGGGCGTTTTCATAAAGCATCTGTTGGCTGGGCATAAAGGGACGGGGGCCGACAAAACTCATGTCGCCTTTGAGCACATTGAGCACCTGCGGCAACTCGTCGAGTGATGTCTTGCGGATGAATTTGCCGACCTTGGTGATCCGCGGATCATTGCGCAGTTTCTGGTAGGTTTCCCACTCTTTCGCGATCTCGGGGTCTTCCTTGCAAAGCTGCACCAGATGGGCATCGGCATTCACACGCATGGAGCGGAGTTTGTAAAGCTGAAAGGTCTTGCCGTTCCGCCCGATCCGCCTTTGCGCATAAAACGCCGGACCGCCATCCAGTTTGACCAGAATGGCAAGGATCAGAATAACCGGGATGACAATCGGAGAGACCAGAGCGAGAAAGATCAGATCGAACAGGCGTTTGCCGAATTTTTCGTATAGAGAGAATGTGACCCTAGGCGCATCCACAGCATTTGATGATGTGCTAAAAGTCCGTGCGCTCTTTGTAGGAAATACCATATTCGCCCCCGAAATGACTTTCAATTTTATGCACAAAACCGTTTTGACTTGGTGCTGCGTATAACGCAGCGTCGTCTAATGCTGCACTTGCATCGTATATGACTTATGTGACGATTCCTACTGTGTGGATGTCGAAAATGGTGAATGGCCAGTTAACCTCGGTTGTTTTTTGTAACAAATTTAAAAAAGGTTCTAAAAATATGCATATTACAAACGTGTAGATAAGGAATACAAAAGTATATATTCGTGACGTAAATCCATAGGCGCACGAAATATATGTGAAGACGTTTTGGCTGTGCGATAAAATGGGATAGGCCTGTCATTAGGCCCCGCCAGAGTGGTGTATGCCACGCGAATCTGCGATGCGTGGGCTGAAAACCGTGCCTCGCATACAGGTTAGTCCTGCGGGGTATCGTCGAATAGGGGTAAAGACGCGGGATGATGACGAACACCGTACTGCACGTCATGATGCGACAGGGTGAAGCGCACAGCCGCATGGGTGTTGCCAAAACCGAGGCGCTGCGCGGTGTCTTGTGTGTCAGGCGCGCGCTTTGATCATGGAGGGCACATTGGGGCCGGAGGAATGGCAGGCCGTTGCACTTTCGCTCAAGGTGGCGTTCTGGGCTGCGCTGGCCAGCTTGCCGTTTGGCATATTTGTCGCCTATGCGCTGGCACGCTGGCGCTTTCCGGGGCGCGAGATTGTCAACGGGCTGGTGCATTTGCCGCTGATCCTGCCGCCCGTTGTGACCGGTTATCTGCTCTTGATTTCTCTGGGAAGCCGCGCGCCGCTCGGGGCATTTCTCCAGAATTTCGGCATCGTGTTTTCCTTTCGTTGGACAGGGGCGGCGCTGGCCGCTGCGATCATGGGGTTCCCGCTTATGGTGCGGGCGATCCGCCTGTCTATTGAGGCCGTGGATACGAAGCTCGAAGAAGCCGCGTCCTCGCTGGGCGCATCGCCTTTGACCGTGTTCTTTCGCGTGACCTTGCCGCTTTCCTGGCCCGGTATCCTTGCTGGCGCGGTTCTGGCCTTTGCCAAGGCGCTTGGTGAATTTGGCGCGACCATCACCTTTGTCTCCAACATTCCGGGTAAGACGCGCACGCTGCCTTCGGCCATCTATGCGTTCTTGCAAGTGCCGGGCGGGGAGGGGGCGGCGCTGCGTCTTGTGATGGTTTCCATTGCACTGGCGATGGGCGCACTGATCCTGTCTGAAATTCTGGCGCGGCGCATGTCCGGTGGTGGGCGCTCATGAGCCTGCATGTCGATCTCAAACATCGGTTCCGGGATTTCGTGCTCGATCTGGATTTCGAGGTGCCTGAAGGGATCACCGTCCTGTTCGGGCGGTCGGGGTCTGGAAAGTCCACAGTCATTCGGGCCATCGCAGGTCTGTTCAAACCCGACCATGCGCGGATCTCGCTGGACGGGCGTGTTCTGGGTGACAGCGAGGCCAAGCTGTTCCTGCCGCCGCACAAGCGCAGGGTTGGCACGATTTTTCAGGACGCGCGCCTGTTTCCACATCTCACCGTGGCGCAGAACCTCGATTTCGGGCGGCGGTTCTCCCGCCGTGATGTGCCCGAGCGCGAGGTGGCACAGATGGTCGAGATGCTTGGTGTCGGGGCTCTTTTGGAGCGTCGCCCTGCTGGCCTGTCGGGTGGGGAGCAGCAACGGGTGGCCATCGGGCGGGCCTTGCTCTCGGGGGCCGAGTTGATCCTTGCCGACGAGCCGCTCGCCGCGCTTGACGAGGGGCGCAAGGCGGAAATCCTGCCCTATTTCGAACGGCTGCGCGACGAGATCGCCATTCCGGTCCTCTATGTCAGCCACAGCCCCGCCGAGGTGGCGCGTCTGGCCACCACTGTGATTGCGCTCGAAGCCGGTCGGGTGATCGGGCAGGGAGCTGCCGATCTGGTGCTCAGCGATCCGGCGGTGTTGCCCGTGGGCACCGCAGGCGCGGGCGCCCTGTTGCGGGCCACGGTCCATGCCCATCACACGGACGGGTTGACGGAGCTTTCGGCGGGGGGCGCGGTCTTGTTCCTGCCGCATCTGGAAGCGCCTGTGGGCCAGCCGGTGCGCCTGCGCATCGCGGCGCAGGATGTCATGCTGTCGCTGGAGCGTCCAACCGGCTTGTCCGCCCTCAATATCCTGAGCGGCGTGATCTCCCAGATCAGCCCGACACAGGGCGCGGGCGTTCTGGTTGTGTTGGACACCGATGCGGGGCGGGTGCTTTCGCAAGTGACGCGGCGCTCGGTTGCGGCACTGAACCTGCGCGAAGGGGTGCGCTGTCATGCCGTTATCAAAACCGTGTCGATTGCGCGGGACAACATCGGCGCGTGACCGGACTGGCGCGTGACGGCTCATGACCTAGCCATCACGATGAAGCGTGGTTTCACGGAGCAAGGTTGACCGCAAACCCGCAAGACGCGACAGAACGCCGGATTTTCCAGCTATAGTGAATAATGCTATACTTGCGGATGACAAAAAACTTGCTACATATGCAATAAATTGAATACCAGTGTCCGCTTAAAGCGTTTCTTGAGAAATCGGGGCTATAGGTTTCGGGAAACGTCGCACACGGATGGATATCGTTGGCCTTTCACGTCAAGCTTGTGAGGCAAGTGCATCGTGAAGGGCTTTCAACCTGAAACAGAGGTCAAAATGCGCCGCACCCATTTGCTTACGATACTTCTGCCGGGGATGCTCCTGATCGGAACGCCCATGATTTCGGAAACCCTCACCCTGACACCACAGGCGATCACCGAATGGAAGCCGGTCTATGCCGAGGTGGAGCCGCGTGACCGCGTGCCTGCGCGTGCGCGGATCGGGGGGACGATCACCACGCTTGATGTGACCGAGAGCGATGTCGTCGAGGCGGGGCAACGTGTTGCCTTGATTGAAGACACCAAACTTCTGTTCCAGATCGAAGGCATCGACGCGCAACTCGACGCGCTGAACTCCCAGCTTGAGAAAGCTCAGGATGATCTGACGCGCGGTGAATCCCTGTCCGAACGCGGGGTGATTTCCACCTCCAGCCTACAAGCCTTGCAAACCAATGTGACCGTGCTCGAAGGCCAGATCACATCGCTCAAAGCCGAACGTCAGGTGGTTTCGCGCCAGATCGAAGAGGGCGAAGTGCTCGCCCCCGAGGCCGGTGTGGTGCTGGATGTGCCGGTATCCAAGGGCGGGGTCATCATGGCAGGCGAGGAGGTCGCAACCATCGGCTCCGGCGGGACATTTCTACGCCTTGGTGTTTCCGAGCGCTACGCGGACACGCTGACCGAAGGCGACACGATCCAGATTTCCGGCGCGGGTGAGGCGCGTGAGGGACGGCTCGCAAAAATCTACCCGCTCATTGAGAGCGGACGGGTTGAAGCCGATGTCGAGGTCGAGGGGCTGGACGCCCGCTTTGTTGGCCGCCGTGTGCAGGTGCGTTTGCCCGTTGGCAGCCATGACGCCTTTCTGGTGCCGCAAACCGCGCTGACGCAATCGGGCGGACTGGATTTTGTGCAGATCGAACAGGAGGCGGGGACGAGCGAACGTGTTGTCGTTCCGGGCAATGAGGTGATGCGCGACGGTGTCGCCTATGTGGAAATTCTCAGCGGTCTGACCGCGGGGGACAAGGTGGTGACACGCCATGAGTAATCCCAAAGGACCAACGGGTGCGCTCGGCATCGCCGGCCATCTGACCCGCAGTTTCATCCTCTCCCCGCTCACACCACTTTTTCTCATGGCCGCGCTGGCCGTGGGGCTGATCGCTCTGGTGTCGCTTCCGCGCGAGGAAGAGCCGCAAATCTCTGTGCCCTTGGTGGACATCCATGTGGATACCTCAGGGTTGAAGGCGCAAGACGGGCTGAAGCTGGTCACAGAGCCTTTGGAAACCATCGTCAAAGGCATAGATCAGGTCGAGCATGTCTATTCCGAAAGCCGCGACGACTATGTGATGGTGGCGGCACGGTTCAACGTCGGCGTGCCTTCCGAAACCGCGATTTTGCGGGTGCGAGACAAGATCCTCGCCAATATCGACCGTTTGCCTGTTGGCATCAACGAACCGCTTGTGGTCGGGCGCGGGATCAATGATGTGGCTATCGTCGCCCTGACCTTTAGCCCTTCCGAAGATAACGGGACCATGACCGCCGCCGACCTGACGCGGGTTGTCAATGAGGTCAAGGTGCAACTGGCGCGGATCGAAAATGTCGGGCTGACCTATGTGATCGGCGAGACAGAAGAGGCGCTGCGGATCGACCCTGATCCCGAAAAACTGGCGCTCTATGGCATCACCTTGCAACAACTGGCCGGAAAGGTCGAAGGCGCGAATTCCGCAAGTCCTGCGGGCCTGTTGCGCGATGGTGGCGAACAGATCGGCTTGATCGTGGGCAAGACGCTCACAACGCCCGAAGAAATCGGCAATCTCGAACTGACCGCACGCGACGGGCGCACGGTCTATGTGCGCGACGTGGCCGATGTGGCCTTTGTCTCCGATCTGGACGAACACTATGTTTCAACGCTCACCCGCGCTGGTGCAGATGTGGCCGAGGGAGCGCATGGCGAAATCGACATGGATGCACCAATTATCCGTCGCCCTGCGGTGACCCTTGCGATAGCCAAACGCGCGGGCGCGAATGCGGTAGACGTGGCTGATGAAATCCTGACCCGCGTCGAAGCGATGAAGGGCGAGGTCATCCCCGACAGTGTCGATGTGGAAGTGACCCGCGACTATGGCGAGACGGCCAATGAAAAGGCCAACGAGCTGTTGTTCCACCTCGCGCTTGCGACCGTCTCCATCGTGATCCTTGTATTCTTCGCCATCGGCTGGCGCGAGGCAGTCGTGGTGGCCATCGTCATTCCGGTGACGATCCTGCTGACGCTGTTTGCCTCCTATATCATGGGCTACACGCTCAATCGGGTGTCGCTTTTCGCGCTGATTTTCTCCATCGGGATTCTGGTCGATGATGCCATCGTGGTGATCGAAAATATCGCGCGCCACTGGGGGATGAAGAAACCCGGGCAGAACCGCTTCGGAGCGGCCGTGGAGGCGGTGGCCGAGGTGGGCAACCCGACCATTGTGGCAACGCTCACCGTGGTGGTGGCGCTTTTGCCGATGCTCTTTGTCTCCGGAATGATGGGCCCCTATATGTCCCCGATTCCTGCCAATGCCTCTGCGGCGATGATCTTCTCTTTCTTCGTTGCGGTGATGATTACGCCTTGGCTCATGCTGAAAATCGCGGGCCGTGCGGAATTGCATCACGACCATGAGGGTGATGTGCCAGGTGGCAAACTTGGCAAGCTCTACATGCGGATCGCGGGGCCACTACTGAAGTCGAAGGGCGTGGCATGGGCCTTTCTCTTGGTGGTGATCGTGCTGTCATTCGGCTCTTTGGGCGCGATTTATACCAAAGATGTGACCGTCAAGCTGCTGCCGTTCGACAACAAATCCGAACTGTCGGTGATGATCGATTTGCCGGAAGGGGCCTCGGTCGAGGCGACCGATGCGATTGCACAGCAGGCGGCGCGGCTGGCCATGACCCTGCCGGAAGTGGTTTCGGCCCAGACCCATGCGGGCACGCCTGCGGCCTTCAACTTCAACGGTCTGGTGCGGCACTACTACCTGCGCGAGAATCCCGAAATGGGCGAAGTGCAGTTGAAGCTCCTGCCAAAACACGACCGTGACCGCACCTCGCATGACATTGCGCTGGAATTGCGCGAGATGTTGCGCGAGGGCATTTCCGTGCCGCCTGGCACCGCGATGAAAGTGGTTGAGCCGCCGCCCGGTCCGCCGGTGATCGCCACCCTTCTGGCGGAAATCTACGGGCCGGACGGGGAGACCCGCCGTGCCGTGGCAGCCAAGGTGCGTGAAGCCTTCGAAAGTGTTGATTTCATTGTCGATACCGATGACAATTATGGCACTCAGGCGCGGCGCATTCGGGCGGAGATGAAGCCTTCGGACCTGAATTTCTATCAGGTGGCCGAGGCGGATGCCGCACAGACGCTACAACTTCTCAACAGCTACAATACGGTGGGCTATTCCCATCGTGGCGAGGGCCGCCGACCGATCCCCATCGTGATCGGTCGGGATAAATCCGAACGCGTGCTGGATGCCACGGCGCTCTCCACTCCGGTTCCGGCCAATGTCCTGCCTGGCGGGCGCGGTGTGGTCGAACTGGGCGATGTGGTGGAGATCACCGAAGAGCAGACCTCTTTCCCGATTTTCCGGCACAACGGCTATGATGCGGTGATGGTGCAGGCCGAACTGGCCGGTGCTTATGAAGCGCCGCTCTACGGTATGCTGGCCGTGGCCGACAAGCTCGACGAGATGGATTGGCCCGAAGGGATGAAGCCGGAGATTTCCTTGCACGGACAGCCCGTTGACACCACGCATCCGACATTGCTTTGGGACGGAGAGTGGGAAGTGACATGGGTGACCTTCCGTGACATGGGCGCGGCCTTTGGTGTGGCGCTTTTGGGGATTTACATCCTTGTCGTGGCGCAGTTCGGCTCCTTCCGCTTGCCGCTGGTCATTCTGACGCCGGTGCCGCTGACCTTCCTTGGTATCATGATCGGGCACTGGTTGTTCGGAGCACCGTTCTCCGCAACCTCGATGATCGGGTTCATCGCCTTGGCGGGGATCATCGTGCGCAACTCGATCCTTCTGGTCGATTTCATCCGACACGCCGATGATGAGGGCAAGGTGACGGTGGACATTCTGCTGGAGGCTGGGGCCACGCGGTTCAAGCCGATCCTGCTTACGGCCATTGCGGCGATGATCGGCGCGGCGGTGATTTTGGCGGACCCGATCTTTCAGGGTCTGGCGATCTCGCTTTTGTTCGGGCTGTTGTCCTCAACCGCGCTGACGGTTCTGGTCATTCCGGCGATCTATCGCATCTTCAAAATGTGAGGGGTGGAGAAACCACGCAGGAAGGGGGGCGTTTGCGCTCCCCTTTTTGTTTGTCCGAAGGGGGCTACCGGTTCGGCGATAGCGCCGCCCTTTGATGCAGCCCTTTGAACCAAGGGCGTGGCAAAGAGAAAGGGCGCCCGAAGACGCCCTTTCAATCACTTCAATCACATTGTGGATGGCTTAGCCGATGATCGCGTTGAGCGTCGCGGACGGACGCATGATCGCCGCCACTTTGGCCGGATCGGCGTGGTAGTAGCCGCCCATATCCGCGGGTTTGCCCTCATTGGCTTTCAGTTCGTCAAGAATGACCGCTTCCTTCTCGGCCAGTTCCTTGGCGATGGGGGCGAAATGCGCTTTCAGTTCCGCATCGTCATCCTGCGCGGCGAGGGCCTCGGCCCAGTAGCGGGCGAACCAGTAATGCGAGGAACGGTTGTCGTTCTGGCCGACTTTGCGCTCCGGTGACTTGTTCTCAAGAAGCAATTTCTGGGTCGCGTCTTCCACCGCCGCGCCAAGGACACCGGCTTTGGTTTTTCCTTTGGAGGAGGCGAGGAAGTTGTAGCTTTCGCCAAGCGCACAGAACTCGCCAAGGCTATCCCAACGCAGGTGGTTTTCCTCGATCACCTGTTGGACGTGTTTCGGCGCGGAGCCGCCAGCGCCGGTCTCGAACAGGCCGCCACCGTTCATCAGTTTGACGATGGAGAGCATCTTGGCGGAGGTGCCAAGTTCGAGGATCGGGAACAGATCGGTCAGGTAGTCGCGCAGCACGTTGCCCGTGATGGTCACGACGTTCTTGCCCTTGCGCATTTCTTCCCATGTGAAGCGGGTGGCTTCGCGCGGGGCCATGATCGGAATGTCCTTGCCAGCCGCTTTCAGCGCCGGTTCAACATATTTGATCAGTTCGGCATCATGGGAACGGTTTTTGTCGAGCCAGAATGCGCCGGTGCCTTCGACGTCAAACCGTTCGATGCCGGTTTTGATCCAGTCGAGGATCGGCGCTTTCTTCGCGGTGCAGGACCGCCAGATGTCGCCTTTTTCCACGTCGTTGGACAAGAGCACTTCGCCACTGTCGAGCACGATCGAGACGGTGCCATCGGCAGGGACTTCGAAGGTGGTCGGGTGGGAGCCGTATTCCTCGGCCTTCTGCGCCATCAGACCGACGTTGGACACGGCACCGCAGGTGGTGACATCCAGCGTGCCGGTTTCTTTGAAATATTCCACGGTTTCGTCATAGACGCAGGAATAGGAGTTGTCGGGGATGCAGCATTTGGTGTCTGCCGCCTTGCCGTCCGGACCCCAGCCGATGCCACCGGCTTTGATGACCGCAGGCATGGAGGCGTCGATGATCACGTCAGAGGGCACATGCAGGTTGGTAATGCCCTTGTCGGAATCAACCATGTAGAGCGGCGGTTTCGCGGCGAGAGCGGCCTTGAGATCGGCTTCCATCTCGGCATTGCCTGCGATCAGCTTCTCAAGAGCACCGATGCCGGAGTTCGGGTTGAAGTCCAGCTTGTCACCGTGTTTGGCAAGGAAGTCTTCGAGATAGACGGAGACGAAATGGCCGAAGATGATCGGGTCGGAGACCTTCATCATCGTCGCCTTGAGGTGCACGGAGAACAGCACACCCGGCTCGATGCTTTCGACTTCTTTCTTGATATAGGCGCGAAGGGCCTTAGCGGAGAGGAAGGTGGCATCGACGATCTCGCCTTCAAGATAGCTCAGCCCGTCCTTTAGAACCGTCTCGGAGCCGTCTTTCGCGGTAAACACGATTTTCGCGCCACCGGCCTGCGCGGCGGTGACCGTCGCGGCTTTCTCGTTGGCGTAGAAATCATCGCCCGGCATAGCGGCGACGGTGGTTTTCGAGGTGGATTTCCACTCGCCCATGCGGTGCGGGTTGGCTTTCGCATATTCCTTCACGGCCTTGGCGGAGCGGCGATCCGAGTTGCCTTCGCGCAGCACGGGGTTCACAGCGGAACCTTTTACCGTGTCATATTTGGCGCGGACGGCTTTCTCTTCGTCGGTTTGCGGATCGGCGGGGTAGTCGGGAATGTCGAAACCCTGCGATTGCAGCTCCTTGATCGCGGCTTCAAGCTGCGGCACGGAGGCCGAGATGTTGGGCAGTTTGATGACATTGGCGTCGGGGGTTTTCACCAGTTTGCCAAGTTCGGCCAGATCGTCGGAGACGCGCTGCTCTTCGGAGAGACGCTCAGGGAAAAGCGCAAGGATGCGACCAGCCAAAGAGATGTCTTTCGTGGCGACCGAGATGTCTGCGGCATTCGAAAAGGACGAGATGATGGGCAGGAGCGACCCGCGGGCAAGCTCGGGGGCTTCGTCCACAATGGTGTAAATGATGTCAGGGGTGTTCTTGTCGGCCATTTGGTCCTCCACTTGGTTCTGCATCAGCGGCTCTCGCCGACTGTATCTGGCTTGCCAAGCGGGTAGCCCAGCGGGGGCCGCAAGTCAATGTGTGCCACTGTATACATTGTCCCTGAGCGATGTTTCGACGCGACCTTGATAGGGAGCGAAAATCTGTTGGCGCTAGCGGAAGGCAGGATGCTGCGGATGCAAATGGTAGAAGTGATTAAAGTTTGATCAAATGCGCAGGTTTTGACCTTGTTTCCGTAGGGGAAAGCGCGAATCCAATTGTGGAGCAGATGCGGGCAGGTCAAAATTTACTCATGAGCGAGAAACACATCTTTGACGAAATGTGGGGAAGCGACGAAGTTCTGCGCGGTCCCTATAGCGAATTTCAAAACTGGTTTCAGGACGAAGACCTGAAGCGTCTCAGGGCCAAGCAACGCGAAGCCGAAGAGGTGTTCCGCCTTGCTGGCATCACATTCAACGTTTACGGGCGTTCCGAGGCAGAAGAGCGGTTGATCCCCTTTGACATTATTCCGCGCATTATCGCCGGACGGGAATGGCAGAAACTCTGCAAGGGGATTGAACAGCGGGTCCGTGCGATCAATGCCTTTTTGCATGATATTTATAACCGTCAGGAAATCATCAAGGCGGGGCGCATCCCCAAAGAGATGATCGCGAAGAACGAAGCCTTCCTGCCGCAGATGATTGGCATGACGCCGCCGGGCGGGGTCTATACCCATATCGTCGGGATTGATCTGGTGCGCACCGGCCCTGATCAGTTCTACGTGCTCGAAGACAATGCCCGCACGCCTTCGGGGGTCTCCTATATGCTGGAGAATCGCGAGACGATGCTCCAGATGTTTCCCGAACTGTTCTCGCGCAATCGGGTGCAGCCTGTGCAGAACTACCCTGCCAACCTGCGCCGCTCTTTGGCCGCCTGTGCGCCACCCAATTGCGAAGGCCGGCCCACGGTGGCGGTGCTGACGCCCGGCATCTACAATTCCGCCTATTACGAACATGCGTTTCTGGCTGACCAGATGGGCGTTGAACTGGTGGAAGGGCACGACCTGTGTGTGATCAATGGCAAGGTCGCGATGCGCACCACCCACGGCTACAAACCGATTGACGTGCTCTACCGCCGGATTGACGACGACTTCCTTGATCCGCTGAATTTCAATCCCGATAGCGCTTTGGGCGTGCCGGGGATCATGGATGTCTATCGTGCGGGCGGGATCACCATCGCCAATGCGCCGGGCACGGGGATTGCCGACGACAAGGCGATCTACAGCTACATGCCTGACATTGTGGAATTCTACACCGGCGAGAAGGCAATCCTTGAAAACGTGCCGACATGGCGCTGTTCGGAACCGGATAGTCTGGCCTATGTGCTCGACAATCTCGCGGAGCTGGTGGTCAAGGAAGTCCACGGCTCCGGCGGTTACGGCATGTTGATCGGCCCGACGTCGTCGAAAAAAGAGATTGAGGAGTTCCGCAAGAAACTCACCGCGCGGCCCGCAAATTACATCGCCCAGCCGACGCTGGCGCTGTCCACCGTGCCGATCTTTACCAAAACGGGACTGGCTCCGCGCCATGTGGACCTGCGTCCCTTTGTGTTGTGCTCGCCCGAGGGGATCAACATCACACCGGGCGGTCTGACCCGCGTGGCATTGGAAAAAGGCTCGCTTGTGGTGAATTCAAGCCAAGGTGGCGGGACCAAGGACACTTGGGTTCTGGAAGACTGAGGGGAGGACGGAGATGCTAGGAAAAACGGCAAATGGCCTCTACTGGATGTCACGCTATCTGGAGCGCGCGGAGAACACATCGCGGCTTGTGGAAACAGGGCAGCGGATCGGTCTGACCCGTCTGGGACAGGATGACGACGAATGGGCTTCCGTGATGCGCTCGGCCTCGGTTCTGGAGGGCTATGCGGAAAATCACGACGAAGTCACAAAAGACGCGGCGATCAACTGGATGCTGCGCTCCAAGGACAATCCGGCCTCTGTGCTGTCCACCATTTCGGACGCACGCCAGAACGCGCGTCTGGTGCGCACGGCGCTGACCCATGACGTGTGGGAGGCGATCAACGGCTGTTACATGGCGGTGAAAGAGGCGCTGGCGCATAAGGTCTCCGAGCGGGATCTGCCTGCGGTTCTGGGGCTAGTCCGCCAACGCACCGCCTTGGTGCGCGGCGCGACCCACGGCACGATGCTTAGAAACGATATTTATGACTTCACCCGTATGGGGACATTTATCGAACGCGCCGATGCCACCGCGCGGATTCTCGATGTGAAATACTATGTGCTGCTGCCCTCGGCCTTTTCGGTGGGCTCCTCCATCGACAATGTGCATTGGGAAACCATCTTGCGTTCTGTGTCGGCGCGCGGCGGCTTTCGTATGGCTTACGGATCACAGGTTAATGCACATGACATTGCGCAATTCCTGATCCTCGATAAACGTATGCCGCGGTCGCTGAATTTCTGTGCCACGAAAATCCACAATAACCTGAGCTATCTTGCGTCTGATCGCACCGAGGCGCCGCAATCCTCGCTGATGTCGCAAGCGCTGGTCGAACGGTTCATGAACCACAGCATCGAAGATGTGTTCGACTACGGGCTGCATGAATATATCCAGACGATTCTGGGGATGCTGTGCAAGCTCGGGCAACAGATCGAAAAAGATTACCGGTTTTATGAGTGAGCCAAAATGCGTCTGACCATTCGCCACACAACCCGATATGCGTTTGAAAGCCCCGTCACCTACGGGCTGGAACAACTGCGGAAAACGCCGAAATCCGGCTACGGTCAGGAGGTCATCCGTTGGGAGACCTCCATTTCCGGTGGTCGCAAGGAACTGAGCTATCACGACCACATGAACAATCTTGTGGAACTGGTTTCTTTCGAGAAAGGCACCACGGAACTGGTGATTACCTGTGAGGGCGAGGTCGAGATGGCCGAAACCCACGGGGTTGTCGGGCAACATCGCGGTCCGTCGCCGCTCTGGCTGTTTGACAAGGTGACGCCGCTCACCAAGGCGGGGGCAGGGGTGCGTGCTCTGATCAAAAAGGTCGAGGGCGAGACCGAGCTTGAACGTCTCCATGCGCTCTCGCGTCTGGTGGGCGAGGCAGTCAAATACGAGGTTGGCAGCTCACACCCTGACGAGACCGCCGAAGAGGCGCTCGCCGCAGGCAAGGGCGTCTGTCAGGACCATGCCCATGTGTTCATCTCTGCGGCCCGCGAAATGGGCCATCCGGCGCGCTATGTCTCAGGCTATCTGATGATGAACGACCGGATCGAACAAGAGGCCACCCACGCATGGGCCGAAGCCCATGTGCGCGGCCTTGGCTGGGTCGGATTCGACGTGTCCAACGAGATTTGCCCCGATCAACGCTACGTCCGTGTCGCAACAGGGCTGGACTATAAGGAGGCTGCCCCTGTAACTGGAACCCGATACGGTGGTGAGGGCGAATCCCTTTCTGTCGAGATCGAAGTCGTACAGCAACAAGACCAACAATAAGGACACCCCATGACCTATTGCGTGGGTATGATGCTCGATCAGGGCCTCGTCATGATGTCCGACACTCGCACGAATGCCGGTGTCGATAATATTTCGACCTTCAAGAAGATGTTCTCGTGGGAAGTCCCCGGAGAACGTATTCTCACGATTATGACCGCCGGAAATCTGGCGACGACGCAGGCCCTTGTGTCGCTTATAGACGAGCGCACCAAAGCGCCCGAAGACCGCGAGCCGTCGATCCTCTCGGCCCCGTCGATGTTTCAGGTCGCCCGACTTGTCGCCCAGACCCTCAAGGACGTGATCGCCACCCATGCCGACGAGGGCCAGCGCGCCGACAGCGCCTTCAACGCCACCGTCATTCTGGGCGGCCAGATCAAAGGCTCCGAGCCGCGGCTGTTCCTGATCTATCCCGAGGGAAATTTCATCGAAGCCGGAGACGAGACACCGTTCTTCCAGATTGGCGAAACCAAATACGGCAAACCCATTCTGGTGCGCGCCTATGATCCGGCGATGTCTTTCGAGGATGCTGTGAAGCTGATGCTCGTGTCCTTTGATAGCACGGTCAAAGCCAACCTCTCCGTGGGGCTGCCCTTTGATCTACAAGTCATTGAGAAAGACACCTACGCGGTCGCCTATCAGCGGCGCATCGCGCCAGATGATCCCTATTATCTAGACATTTCAACGGGATGGGGTGAGGCGTTAAAGTCCACTCTGGACGGGTTGCCTGGCTACAAATTCTAAGGGCGCACCGCGTTATGCGGCCCGATCTCAGGGCGTCTCAAGGCTCAGGTTCGGCTTTGGCACCAACTCCGGCTGCACCCCGCGCTCGACATAATCCCATGTTGCCATGGCGATCATCGCCGCATTGTCTGTCGCCCATTTCATCGGCGGCAGGCACAATTCGACACCATGTCTGTCCGCAACCTCTCCCATCGCCTCGCGCAGTTGCCGTGAGGCCGCTACACCGCCGACAATGACCAGAGAGCGCGGCTTGCATTCGGTGAGCGCCCGATCCGCCTTGGCGGTCAGCACGTCCATGCAAGCGGCGACAAAAGAGGCCGACATATCCTCGATCGAGACATCGGGATGTTTCTCGATATGACGCGCGACGGAGGACTTCAGCCCCGAAAAGGAAAACTCGTAAGCGTCATTCTTCATCGGGCGCGGCAGGCGCAGAACGGGAGTGCCGGCCTGTGCGGCCCTGTCGATGGCCGGACCGCCGGGCATTCCGAGCCCCAGCATCCGTGCCACCTTGTCATAGCTTTCGCCCACCGAGTCGTCGCGGGTGCTGCCAAGCAGGCGGTAGGACCATGGGTCTTTCAACTCCGCGATCAAGGTGTGCCCTCCGGAGACCAGCATGATGACGGCGGGAAACTCCGTCTTGCCGCTCCCCAACTCGACCGACCGGATATGTCCGCGCAAGTGGTTCACCCCGTAGGCGGGCACCCCCCATCCCATCGACAGCGCCTCCGCCGTGGACAGCCCGACCAGAAGCGAGCCGATCAGCCCCGGTCCACGTGTCACACCGATGGCAGTCAGTTCATCGGGCGTCACAGAGGCGGCGGTCATCACCTCCTGAACCGTCGGCAGGATGGCTTCCAGATGGGCGCGGGAGGCAAGCTCGGGATAGACACCGCCAAAGGCTTCGTGAATCTCGAATTGCGACACGGTCTTGATCGCCGCGACATGGCCTGAGCGATCCACCAGCGCCACAGATGTGTCATCGCATGAGGTCTCGATGCCAAGGATTAAACCGCTCATGCCAGAACCTCTTTGATCTCTGCCTCGGACACCGCACCGTGGCGGAGGATGCGGGCGGGGGATGTTGTGCAGTCGACAATGGTCGAAGGGGCAGGGGCCGCGCCTTTGCCCGCCACTGTCAGATCAGGTGCGCCGTGCAACTGCGTCTCGGCCTCACCCGTGGTGGCAGGCGGTTCGGCGCCGGACAGATTGGCCGAGGTGACCATGAGCGGACCGGCGTTCTGCAACACCTCGCGCAGCAGGGCATTGTCCGGAATACGCAGGGCGATCTCTGTGCGCCCTTTGAGCCACGCGGGAGCGCGTATCGGATCAAGGGCCAGCACCAATGTCAGCGCACCGGGGACAAAGCGGCTGGAGAGCAGTTTCAAAGCACTTTCGGACAGCACCGCGCCCAGTTCCGCGATCTGATCCGCACCGGCCACCATGATCGGCAGGTTCTTTTCCCGCGGGCGCTGTTTGAGCGCATAGATGCGGTCCACGGATTGCGGATGTGCGGGGGAGGCCGCGAGGCCAAGCACAGTATCCGTGGGCAAAAGCACCACGCCGCCGGAGGTGAGCACTTCGGCAATCCGGTCGGAGGTGGGCGTCGTCATTCCAGCACCTCCACAATCGGATAGGCCCGCGCCTCGGCATCGGGAAGAGGGGCGGCGAGGACCAGTTTCAGCATGGTTTCCATCGTCGCCATATTGGTCAGAGGGGCGGCGTGGCCTTCAACCTCGACATTTCCGGCGAGATCGTAATCCTCCAAGTCTGAAAGATAATCCTGCGCGGTTTGGGCGGTGCAATGTTCGTAATGTGCAAGTTTTCCATCGGCATAAATCCCGAAATGCACATGCGGACGGGCCGCACGGCGCAGGAGTGCGACGGGTTTGCCCCGATCCACATCGGCCCCCAAAAGGATGAAGGCGGGCAGGGCTTGCACCGGAACGTGGCGCGCAAAACCCAAGGCATTGGCAAAGGCCGCCGCCGTGCGCGTGACGCCCAGACCACCCGGTCCGATGTCGCAGGCAATGAGGCCAAGTTCTGCCAGTGTGGACTGGCTGCGGGCAAGGCCGGTCTCCAACAGCATCCGGTAGTCGCGCGACCCGTTCAGGGCCTCGTCCTTGGAACTGTCAAAGACAATATCTTCACCCCGTCCGAGCGCCAGCGCAGGCACCCCGTTCGAGGCCTGAATCAAAAGTGTCAGCGTCATGCCAATGCCTCCAGAACAGCTGTCCAGCGCGATGCGGAGGCGCTGAGCGTGACTGTGCGTGCCGTGTCCGTGTCGCCGAAGCCGATGCGGATCGACAGCGGTGCGTCAAAGTAATCCTTGATGCGTTCGCCCCATTCGATCACGCAAATGCCTGTGTCGAGATAATCTTCCAGACCAAGGTGATAGAACTCCTGCGCACCTTTCAGGCGATAGGCATCCACATGCAAAAGCGGCCCTTCGGGCGTCTCGTAGACATTCGCAATCGTGTAGGTCGGACTGGTCACCGTCTCGTCGGAGCCAAGCGCCCGCACCAGCGCACGGGTGAAAAAGGTTTTCCCCGCCGCCAAAGCCCCGTCCAGAAGCACAACGTCGCCCGGATGCAAAAGAGCGGCCAGCGCAGAGGCGATCTGCGCTGTGTCTTCTTCTGAATGGACGTGTTTGACGATTTCGCGCGCCACGGAAGCCCCCTTGCTGCTTTACAAGCGATTTAGGGCATTGCCGCGCAAAGGTCCATGAGTCAGCTGTCGGTATCGAGCCAGATCGTGACCGGCCCGTCATTGAGCAGTGAGACTTTCATATCTGCGCCGAAAATCCCCGTCTCGCAGGGCACCCCTTCTGCGACGAGGCGCTGGGTGAAATAGTCGTAGAGTGTTTTGCCGAGTTCCGGTGCGGCGGCGGTCGAGAAACCGGGGCGGTTGCCCTTGGTGTCGGCGGCCAGCGTGAATTGGCTCACCACCAAAGCGGTGCCGTCGATGTCGCGCACGGAGCGGTTCATCTTGCCCGCATCATCCTTGAAAATCCGCAGCTTGGCAATCTTGGCGGCGAGCTTGTCGGCCTGTTGCTCTGTGTCCTCGCGCATGGCGCAGACGAGCACCAGAAGACCCGGCCCGCTCTGTCCGACGATCTCGCCATCGACCTGCACAGAGGCTTGCGAGATGCGTTGCACCAAGGCCCTCATGACGTGGCCTCCAATTCCTCCGCCCAAGGGGGATTGGCACCGGCACGCGAAACGGTGATGGCGGCGGCGCGGGAACCGAGCCGGAGTGCTGCGCGCAGGGTCTCTTCGTCGAGATCGGCCACGGCGGCCTTGGTCAGCTTGCCTGCGCGTTGCAGACCGGCCAGAAGACCGGCGTTGAACGTATCGCCCGCGCCGACCGTATCCTTGACCTCAACGCGGGTGCTTTGAATATGGGTGGTGCCGCGTGCGGTGACCCCTTTGACGCCCTCGGCCCCCATGGTCAGGCAGACCAGCTTGACGCCCTTGTCCAGAAGGGCCGCAACATGGGCATCAATATCGCCCTCTCCCATGATCCAGAGCAGGTCTTCGTCGGAGACTTTGACAATATCGGCATGGGCCAGCATATGGTCCAATCGTGCACGATACCGCGGCTCGTCGCGGATAAATCCGGGCCGGATGTTCGGATCGATCATGGTGACGCGGGTGCCGGAGGCCTCGACAAACAGGGTTTCATAGGCCGCACCGCAGGGTTCCACAGCGAGCGAGATGCCACCACAGAATACCGCCTCGACCGTTTCGGGCAGGACGGGTAAATCGGCTTCGGTGAGCATCCGACCGGCGGAGTTCTCGTCGTAGAACGCATAGGTCGCATGCCCGTCCACCAGCTTGACAAAGGCCACGGTGCAGGGTCGGTCCACCGTGATTGCAAGTGCGCCGTCCACATGGCTCTCGGCCTGTTTCTCTTTCAGCAGATCACCGAAGAAATCGGCGGAAAATCCGGAGAAGAATCCCGCATCCGCCCCAAGGCGCCCGAGCGCGATGGCGGTATTGAACACGGCCCCCCCCGCATAGGGGGCATAGGCGTCTTCGCCCAGTGTCGATGTTCTGGGCAACATATCGATCAGGGCTTCACCGGCACATAGGATCATGGGTTTTCCTCGGGCTAAGTGTTGATTTGTGATAGCGCTACCACATTCGGTGTGGCGGCGTAAATCGCCTTCCTGCCGATCCGGCGCAGCGCGATCACTGATTCATAGCGACAAAATAACCGATCACACCGGCAAGGATGAGGCCACAGATCACTGCAAAGACAATTTTCCACGCCGAATAGGGGCGTTCGCCCTGAACCCGACCCGTGCGGCCATTGACGACGAAACGATAGCTTTTGCCCCGATATTTATACGCGGCCATCCAGATCGGCAGCAGGATATGTTTGAACGTCACATCGGAGACCGCAGTCTGCATGTCATGCACCCGCTGCCGGTCCCCGCCAATATCGAATTTCACATCGCGCAGGATCAGCCGGTCCATATAGGCGCGGGCGTCCTCATAGCCTTCGTCCAGTTCGACCGAATAGGCGGTGGCGCGGAAACCGGCGAGGTAGTCGGGAATATAGGGTTCCAGTTCCGAAAGATCCCACGGCTCAAGCCCTTCGGAAAACTTCCGCGGCAGGGCGCGAGACGCCAGCACCAGCACATCGTCGAAGAAACGCGACACCCGCCCCGAGGCAGCACGCCAGCGTGTGCGGCGTTGGCGGACGGTCTGGCGCTTGCCGTTCCGGACGACGGTGCGGCTTGTGTAATAGTCGTCGCCGCGCTCCCCGCGATAGCTGGTCTGGGTCTGCGCATCGAAGGTCCAGTAGGGCAGGTAGACACCGGAGAGTTTGCGTCCCTTGCGGGCGTAGTCCTTGAGCCCGTTGGGGGCGAACCACAATTGCCCGAGCCAGTCGATCATCGCATCGCGGGCCTGTTCTTCGGTCAGGGCAAAGGGCAGCAGGCCGTGGGGTTTGATCTGGCGGTGTTGTCCCGTGTCCGTGACGACAGGGGTGGCGCAGAAGGGACATTCCGTGGCGTGGACATCGGCATCAAACTCCACCTCCGCGCCGCAGTTCGGACAGCGGGCCGTGCGCGTGTCCTCCATCGCTTGCGCGGGAAGATGGGCGGCCAGCGCCGTTTTGAAATCCAGTTCGCGTGGCGGTGTGGCATCTCCCGTGTCCAGCGCCATCTGCGCGCCGCAGTGGTCGCATGACAGCTGCCCTTTCGCCGGATCGAACCGCATGTCCGCGCCGCAGGTTGTGCAGGGAAACCGGTGTTCTTCGGTCCCGGAGGGTGCGGGCGTCTCCAACTCCATCTGTCTCTTCCTCATCTCGTTCTGGCGCAGTTTGCGGGCTTTTGTGGTCCGCAGGGCGTTTGTCAGGCGTGTTCTCTTCTGCCCCACAAGGGGGCGGGGCTATTCTTTTTGTTCGACGCTCACGATCTGGGCAATCTGCGTGCGCGCGGCCGATGCGAACCGCAGAATCTGGCAAAACATGAACAGGCCCTCTCCGTCGCGGGTCAAACGTCCGGAGACGGTGGCGGCCTTGCCTTGCACGACGATCTGCGTGATCGAGAGGCTGACGGGCGCACGGACCTGTCCGAGGGCGGCAAGGACTTGGTCGCGCCCGACGATGCCTGCGCGGTTCGAGGCGTCCCAACTGGCGGTTTCCGACAGATCATCCGCGCCCAGCGTGCCCGCCCCATTGAAAGCCAGCGCGAGCATCGCCGCCTGCTTTTCCTCCGGCGTAGGATCGCAGGCGAAATGGATGCGTGTCGGGGTCTGGTGAACCTTCGCGCGCGTTTCGGTCATAAGACCATCCTGTGTCATGTGACCATCCATGGTTCACCAAGCGGCCCGAGGCGTCACGCGCCCGGCGGCGGGGGCGGCGGTGCAACGGTGAAAAGCTGGGCCAGTTCGGTCACGTCTTCGGCCTTGAGCCAGCCGTCCTGACCGGGCGTCCAGACGAAGCTTTCACGTTTCAGCAAGCCTTTCGCCGCCATCTGGCCCATTTCCGCCTTGGAGTAGGGGCCTTTGGTCTCGCCGTTCTGGGCGATGTGCCAGACATGCTCCACAGGCGGAGGGGGCGGCGGGGTCTGTGTCGCAGGGGCGCTGGCGGCGGGACGGGCGCCCCACGGGCCTTGCTGCGCGCTTTGGCCTGCCATCGCCATGCCAAGTCCTGCGCCCATGCCGGCCCCCATCGAAGCGGCCATAGCGGAGTTCTCGGCGCTCATGGCCTCGGCGGCGTTGAATTTCATGTAATTGTCGAGATTGCCGACGATGCCCATAGAGGTGCGCTTGTCCATCGCCTTCTCAACGGCTTCGGGCAAGCTGATGTTTTCGATGTAGAATTCCGGAATGGTCAGGCCGTATTCCGCCACCACTTTGGAAATCTCGGTGGCCACCAACTTGCCCAGATCGGAGGTGTTCGCCGCCATGTCCAGCACCGGAATGTTGGACCCCGCCACGATGCGCGAGAAGGCCTGCACGATGATGTTGCGGATCTGGTAGGAGATCTCGTCCATAGTGAATTCGCCATCCGTTCCGACGATCTCGGTCAGGAACAGCGAGGGGTCGGAGACTTTCACCGTATAGGTGCCATAGGCGCGGATGCGCACAGGACCGAACTCGGGGTCGCGGCACATGATCGGGTTTTTCGTGCCCCATTTCAGGTCGGAGAACCGCGTGGTGTTGACGAAATAGACCTCGGATTTGAACGGAGACTTGAACCCGTGATCCCAGTGATAGAGCGTCGTCAGGATCGGCATGTTGTTGGTTTCCAACATGTAAAGCCCCGGCGTAAACACATCCGCCAGCTGCCCCTCATGCACAAACACCGCCGCCTGTCCTTCGCGCACGGTCAGCTTGGCACCGTATTTGATCTCGTGGCCTTCCCGTTCGAACCGCCACACCATCGTGTCGCGCGTGTCGTCGGTCCAGTGAATGACGTCAATAAATTCGCCAGAGAGAAAATCAAAAATACCCATGAGGTCTCCTGTTGGTCATATTTCCTCGCCCATCAATTCGTAGGCCAAAGCCGTGGCGATCGGGCGGGCGGTTTCCGGTGTCATGCCGGGGGCAAGACGCCGGTCGTATAGCATACGCAAGAGCAACTCGTCATGCCGTGTGAGCAGGGCGAATTCCTCGTCGTCATTGAAGATCGAGGGCCGCGCATAGGGGCTGTCATTGGCAAGCCCCAAGCCTTGCGAGATTTCTTCGTGATAGCAGGATTTGCGAAGCAAATCGGGGTGTTCGGCGCGAATGACGGCCACGGCGGTGCGATACGCCCCGTCGTTGTCGGGATCGGATGCCACAACCAGACAATAGGAGGACCGTGGCATGTCCACCACGGAACGGATGGCGTCCTGACCGATGCCGGGGATCAGCTGCGCCAGACGCGGCCCGATGGCGCGGCGCTCGTTTTCATGGAGAACAAGCACATGGAAATTGGGCTGAGACGAGCGCGAGATCGAATGACCTGTGGCGCGGGAAAGCTGGGCGAGCAGGCTGTTGATCGTCTGTTCGTCCTTGGCGCGTTTTTCTTCGGGCACCGTGGCCCCGAATTCGACCCCGACACGCACCGGCACCTGCCACCGGTGCAGGTTCGAGGGGGTCTTTTGCGCCACAAACTGACCGTTCACCGAGGTATATTCGTCATTGAGCGCGATGGCTTCGAAATTCGCGGCCAGTTGGCGGGCGTTGAACGGCGTGTCCGCCCCGCCGCGATCCGTGCGCAACAGCTCCTTGCCCAGAAGATCGGCCTGCATCCGCGCATAATAGCGTTCAAGCGCATAGCTTTCCTCGCTGCGCTCGGCAGGCACCTGCACCACGGGTTTCACCGCCGCCGCCGGACGGGGCAGGGGTTTGATGTCTTGTGGGGTGGGCGTGCAGGCAACCAGCGCGAGCAGGGCCAGCCCGCTCACGCCTTTGCACATGCTATGCCGCACCCCTTGGATCATTTCGCCGGCACGGACGGGCCGGAGGCATTGCCCGTGGCCTTGGCAGACGCCAGCGTGTCGCGCAGCTTGGCTTCCATGGATTTGAGTTCCACCTCGGCCTCGGCCCGCTTGCGCTTGCCTTCGTCGGCGATCTGGAGGCTCTCTTCGATCGTGGCCACCAGTTCTTCGTTGGCGGTTTTCACGGCCTCGATGTCGAACACCCCGCGTTCCATTTCCTCGCGCACAACCTTGTTGGCTTCGCGCAGGTTCTTGGCGTTGGCAGTCAGAAGCTCGTTGGTCAGATCGGTCGCCTCACGCACGGATTTCGCCGCTTCGGAGGAGCGCTGGATCGTCACAGCCTGCGCCAGTTGAGTTTCCCAAAGCGGCACGGTGTTGACCAGCGTCGAATTGATCTTTGTGACCAGAGACTTGTCGTTTTCCTGCACTAGACGGATGGAGGGCAGGGATTGCATGGTCACCTGACGGGTCAGTTTCAGGTCATGCACACGGCGTTCCAGATCGTCACGCGCGGCCCGCAAGTCGCGCAATTCCTGCGCCTTGATGACCTGATCGGCTTCCGGAGCGGCATCCACAGCGGCGGCCAGCGCGGGAATGTCGGTCTCGTCCAGTTCCTTGAGCTTCAACTCCCCCGCAGCGATGTAAATCGCCAACTGGTCGTAGAAGGTCAGGGTCTTGTCATAGAGCATGTCCAGCGACTTGATGTCCTTGAGCAGCTTGTGCTCATGGGTCAGCAGGTTGTCGGTGATCTTGTCGATCTGGCTTTGCACATCCTCGAAACGCGCGACGAATTTCGCCATCGGAGCGGCGCGGCCCAGCAGCTTTTCCCACCAGCTGCGCTCGCGGCGCACGTCCAGTTCGGACACGGAAAAACCGCGAATGGTCGTCACGATGGAGCGCAGGCTGTCGCCTGCCGGACCGACATCCTTGTTCTTCACATCCTGCAACATGGCCTGCGAGATTTCCTGCAACTCGGCCTGTGCGGCAGAGCCGAAGCTGACGATGGAATTCGTGTCTCCCATGTCGATTTCGGCCTTGGCCTTTGCCACTTCAGCGGCCACGGGGGCCTCTGCGGCGTTCGGGTCGATCAATTCGCCTTTCGGCTCGGCAAGGACGACAGAGGTGACCTCTTCCACGTCTTTCAATGCGGCTTCAGCCTGCTGGCGGATGGTGTCGGACATTGTTGTTTTTCCCTGATACAAACTCATGACATAATTTCATCTTTGACGCCTTCACGCGCCAGACGATCACGCAGCACCTCGATTTCGATGTCGAGGTCTGTCTTATCGTCCAAAAGCAACTTTTTATGACGGGCGTCGAAATTCGCCTCCAGATCATCCAGAAGCGCGAACCAGTCTTCACGCGCCTGCGCGTTGCGGCTTTTGCTCCAGAGATCGGCGTATTTCACCGTCGCATCACGCGCCCCCAAAAGGTAGACGCCAAGATATTTGCGTGCCGCGGTCAGATCGCGCGGGTCGTCCTCGACCGTGCGGAACATGGCGCGGGCGGTGGTGATGAACCGCTCCAGCCGGTCTTCGGCCTGACGGTCGCCGGTGCGTTCGAGCGCCGTGCGCATGTCCTTGAGATGGGCTTCGGCCTCATCCACGGCTTTGGCGACGCGGTCCTGCTGGAACAGGTCCAGTTCGTCGAAGCCCTTGTTCTTTAGCGGGTCAAAACCAAAGGCGAGGCTATGGAGCACGACGCCAAGCACGGCAAACAGAACGGTTTCCATTGCGCCCCAGCCGAACCAGCCGACAATGCCCAGCCCAAGACCGGTGAGGACAGAGCCGAAAATCTTGCGCGGAATGGCAGGGCGGCGGGAAACCTTGCGGGCCTCATAGGCTTCTTCGGCCTTGAGACCTTCGCGGGTGAGATAGGCCGCACCCACGAGACAGCCCAAGGCGACGAGATAGCCGGCCATGACTGTGGGCGGGGCAAAAAATGCTTTCCACGCCAGAGGCAGCGCCGCGAAGAACAACAGGTTCGAGCGCGCACCGACGCGAGTCGGTTTCTTGCCGTCAAACGGGCGCGGCGAGTTGGGCGGCGCAATGTGATCCGAGGCAGCGTGATCCGACTGCGCGGCACGCCCTTTCGGGGAGTAGGTGGACCCGTAGCGTTTTGCCATTACATCCCCTGCGCCTTGATCGTCACGTAAAACGTGAGCGCGACCAGCAGATAATAGGCGAGTTTCGAAAACACGCTGTCGCTCATGGGCACCCTTTCCAAAGCGGTTCTTTCCCCAAGATATAGAAAGGAATCGCCCTTGGTGAAAGAGTTAAGGGGAGCGCTTGACGCGCTTTCCCCCTCTGTCGGGCCTTAGCGGCCGGATTTCGGCGGTTTGCCGCCTTTTGCCCCGCCTGCGCGGCCACCGGAATTTCCGCCGTGGGATTTGAAACCAGCCGAGCGCGGTTTGCCCCCGTCTCCGCCGCCGTGGGATTTGAAGCCGTGGGACTTGAAGCCGCCCGGTTTGCCCGACGGTTTGCCAGACGGTTTTCCGTCACGTTGCTGACCCGGTTTTCCGCCGGGTTTTCCGTCACGGGGCTTGCCCTTGAAGCCCTCGCCACGGGGTTTGAAACCACCCGGTTTGCCATCGTCATCATCGCGGCGTTTGTATCCGTCGCGCGGTTTGCCCTTGAAGCCTTCGCCGCGTGGTTTGAACCCGTCGCGGTCATCGCGCTTGCCTTTGAACGGCGGCTTGCCTCCGCGATCATCGCGCCCCTGTTTCGGGCCGCGAGCATCGTCGCGACCACGGACTTCCTTGCGGGGGCCACCGGGTTTGTCGCCGCGCACAACCGTGCGTTTGGCCATGCCGCCTTCCCCGATTTGCATGTCCATCCCCAACTGGTCGCGCAGCACGCGGGCGCGCACTTCTTCGACCTGTCCGGGTTGCAACGTGCCAAGTCGGAAGGGGCCATAAGACAGGCGAATCAAGCGGTTAACGGTCAGGCCGACATGTTCCATCGCGCGGCGGATCTCGCGGTTGCGGCCTTCGCGCAGCCCGATGGTGAGCCACGCATTCGCGCCTTGCTGGCGGTCAAAGGTGACTTCCATCGGCTGGAAATGTTCGCCGTCGATGGTCACGCCCTTGCGCAGGGGCTCAAGGGTGGCTTCGGAGGCCGTGCCTTTGACCCGCACGCGGTATTTGCGCAGCCAGCCGGTGTCGGGCAGTTCGAGCTTGCGCTTCAACTCGCCATCATTGGTCAGCAGCAGCAGCCCTTCGGAGTTCAGATCGAGACGCCCGACAGACATCACACGCGGCAGCTCTTTGGGAAGCTGGTCGAACACCGTATCGCGACCTTTTTCGTCCTTGGCCGTGGTCACAAGCCCCAGAGGTTTGTGATAGAGCCAAAGCCGTGGCGGCTCCGGTTCGCCCACCTCTTTGCCATCGACGAAAATCTTGTCTTTGGGCAAGACGTTGAGCGCAGGAGAGGCCACCACGCGCCCGTTGACCATCACGCGACCTTCTTCGATCATTGCTTCGGCTTCGCGGCGCGAGGAAATGCCGGCGCGCGACAGCACCTTGGCGATGCGGTCGCCCGGCGGGGTTTTCTTGGGCGGGGTGTTCTTGTCAGCAGATTTTGGCGTGTCGGTCATGAGAAAGGCCTTTCTTTGGCGCGCTCATACTCTGCACGAGTCTTTATGGAAAGGGCAAAGAAAAACGGCCCGCGGGAAAGCGGGCCGTAAAAGTCGATGCCGTAAGGCCTCAGAAGGTCATGACATAGGAGACGCCGAAGACCCACGGATCAATCTCGGCCTCGCCGATTTTCGCGCCGTCGAGCTTGACGTCACTGTTGATGTCGATCCAGCGCACATCCGTCCGCAGCGCGCCGCGTTCGCTGACCTGATAGTCAAAACCGGCGTGGAGCGCGAGACCCCAGGAATCCGTGAGATCAAGGTCTTGACCGGATATTGCCCCTTTTGCGGTTTCATCAAAGAAGGCGGTGTAGTTCACACCAACGCCGACGAAAGGTGTGAAATCTGCACCATTGTCGAAGTGATACTGCAAGGAAACCACCGGCGGCAGATGTTGTGTGGAGCCGATTTCGCCAAGCCCGTCTGCACGGATATTATGCTCGAAAGGCCAGGCACCCAGCACCTCGATGCCGAGGTTGTCCCGAATGAAATATTCAAAGGTGATTGTCGGGCGGAGGTTGTCGCCAACATCCAGTTCGGTCGTGCCGTTAATATCGCCATTGTCCGATTTCGGCATCACATAGCCCAGCCCGAGGCCGAGGGTCATCGTCCCTGCGTCTTGCGCTGCGGCAAGGGTCGGGAGGGAGAGGGCGAGAGCCATGGTTGCGGCAATTACGGAAGTTTTGTTCATCTTTTTTGTCCCATATGTGTCTTATGCTAAGACGAATTCGCGCGCATTTGCACAGGTGTCAGAGGCGGGCGTTTGACACTTTGACCTGCATCAAATTGCGCCGGACTGCGGCAATCTGCCATCGCGGGACATGGCGCGGGCTTGCCTTTGGCAAAGTTGCACGGCAGGAAAGGGCATGACGTTTCGCTCTTATATGGATGAGGCTTTGCAAGAAGCCCGATTGGCCGAGGCCCGTGGCGAAGTGCCCGTGGGGGCGGTGGTCGTGTCTCCCGAGGGCGAGATCGTCGGGCGGGGCGGCAACCGGACGCGCGAGGATCGTGATCCGACGGCACATGCCGAAATCGTGGCGCTGCGCGCGGCCTGTCGGGCTGTCGGGCAGGACCGTCTGTCAGGCTATGATCTCTATGTGACACTGGAACCATGCCCGATGTGCGCAGCGGCCATTTCGCACGCCCGCATCCGCAGGCTGTATTATGGCGCGGGAGACCCCAAATCCGGCGGTGTGGCGCACGGGGCAAAAGTGTTCAGCCATGCGCAATGCCATCACGCACCGGAGATTTATGACGGCATCGCGGGGGAGGAGGCCGAGGCGCTGCTCAAAGCGTTCTTTGCCCTCCGCCGCTAAAGCGGGCTGCCCGCGCGACCGTCTTTAAATCTCGATCGGCTTGAGCACTTCCGGCACTTTCACCACGCCCTCTTTGAGCGCATAGACCAGTTCGTCGCAGCTTTGCGCCAGAAGCGGGAAAGTGCCCCAGTGACAGGGAATCACCGTTTTGAAGTCGAAGAACTTCTGGCAGACATAGGCGGCGCGTTTCATGTCCATCGTGTAATGCCCGCCGGCGCAGAGAATGCCGATGTCGGGCTGGTGCAGGTCTGCGAACCATTCCATATCGGCCATGATGTCTGTGTCGCCGGAAACATAGATCGTGTGCCCTTCACCGGAGATCATGAACCCCGCAGGCTGGCCCGCATAGCGCGGTGCGCCGTCTTTGTAATCAATCGAAGAGGAATGAACCGCGTTGACCATAGTGATGGACACGGTCTTCTCCCCGTCGCCCAGAGTGATTGTGCCGCCCTTGCCAAAACCTGTGACCTGCGCGCCTTCCGCACCAAGGATCAGCGAGAGTTCGTGGATGCAGTAGATCATCGCATCCGTGTCACGCGCCACCGGAAGCGTGGAGGAGGCATGGTCACCGTGGCCGTGGGTCAGGAAAATCGCACTCGCCCCTTCGGTTGCCTCTTTCTCGCGGCCTTCGGGAAAGGCGGGGTTGCCCTCCAGCCACGGGTCGATGAGCAAAACCTGATCGGAAATCTCGATACGAAAGCCGGAATGGCCAAGCCAGATGATTTTCATGAGACAACTCCCTCTGTTTCCGCCCCAATATATCGCGCCGCATCGCGCTCGGGAAGGTGTCCGGGGCGTCTGGCGGCTCTCTGTGGTCTTCGGAATGGCCGGTGATCGGGATTTGTGCACCGAGAGGGTGCGGACGGGCGCAGAGCAGGGACGGATTGCGGCCCAAACCCGCTCAACCCCGCCCAACTGCGCAAAACGGCGGCCATGATCCATGTTTATATCACGCATATGCTTGAAGGCCGGACGCAGGGGCGCTAAAGCCTCAACTGACCAAGAATACGGAGCATTGCCCCATGTCCATCGACATTGATACCGCCCGCCGGGTCGCCAAGCTCGCCCGCATCCGCGTCGAGGAAGACGCGCTTCCGGCTCTGGCTGACGAATTCAACGCCGTGCTCGGCTTTATCGAACAGCTTTCCGAAGTGGATGTTGACGGCGTCGAGCCGATGACCTCTGTGACGCCCCAGCGTCTCAAACGCCGCAAGGACGGTGTGACAGATGGCAATATGCAGGAGAAAATCCTGTCGAATGCGCCCGATGCGCGCGAGGGCTTTTTTGCTGTGCCGAAGGTGGTGGAATAATGTCTGATCTCAATAAACTGACCCTGTCTGCCGCCCGTGACGGGCTGCGTGCCAAAGAGTTTACCTCTGTCGAACTGACCGAAGCCTGTCTGGGCGAGATTGAAGCCGCAGGTGCCTTGAATGCTTTCGTGCACAACACGCCGGACATTGCGCGCACGCAGGCCAAGGCCGCCGATGCCAAACTCGCCTCCGGTGACGCGCCGGCCATGTGTGGCCTGCCCATCGGGATCAAGGATCTGTTCGCCACAAAAGGCGTGCCGACACAGGCGGCTTCCGCGATTCTCGAAGGTTTCAAACCCGAATACGAGTCGACCATCACCTCGAAATTGTTCGACGCGGGAGCGGTGATGTTGGGCAAGCTCAACATGGATGAGTTTGCGATGGGGTCTTCGAACGAGACCTCGACCTATGGCAATGCGATCAACCCGTGGAAACGCACAGGGGATGCGACCGACATCACGCCCGGCGGGTCTTCGGGCGGGTCTTCTGCGGCTGTGGCGGCGGACCTGTGTCTGGCAGCAACCGGCACCGACACAGGCGGCTCCATCCGCCAACCTGCGGCATTCACCGGTATCGTCGGGATCAAGCCGACCTACGGGCGGTGTTCGCGCTGGGGTGTGGTGGCCTTTGCATCCTCGCTGGATCAGGCGGGTCCGATGACCAAATCCGTGCGCGATGCGGCGATCATGCTTGAGACCATGTGTGGCCACGACATGAAGGATTCGACCTCCGCCGATCTTCCGATTCCGAATTTCGAAGCCATGCTGACCGGCGATATCAAGGGCAAGAAAATCGGTATCCCGAAGGAATACCGTCTCGACGGCATTCCTGACGAGATTTCCAAACTCTGGGACGAAGGCGCGGCGATGCTGCGTGATGCGGGGGCCGAGATTGTCGATATCTCCCTGCCGCATACGAAATACGCGCTGCCGACCTATTATGTCATCGCACCTGCCGAAGCCTCGTCGAACCTCGCGCGCTATGATGGTGTGCGCTACGGTCATCGGGCCAAGCTGTCTGCGGGCGAAGGCATTGACGACATGTATGAAAAGACCCGCGCCGAAGGGTTTGGCAAAGAGGTGCAGCGCCGCGTGATGGTCGGCACCTATGTGCTCTCTGCGGGCTTCTACGACGCCTACTACAACAAGGCGCGCAAGGTGCGCACGTTGATCAAGAAGGATTTCGAGGATGTCTTCGCGCAGGGCGTGGATGCGATCCTGACGCCTGCCACCCCGTCTCCGGCCTTCGGTCTGGGCGAGGTGTCTGATTCCGATCCGATCCAGATGTATCTCAACGACGTCTTCACTGTGACTGTGAACCTTGCGGGGCTTCCGGGGATTTCCGTGCCTGCGGGCCTGTCCTCAAACGGTCTGCCGCTGGGGCTTCAACTGATCGGGAAGCCGTGGGAAGAGGGCGATCTGCTGAATATTGCACATTCGCTTGAGGACGCCGCTGGCTTTGTTTCCAAGCCTGAGAAATGGTGGTAAGAAGCGGGCCAACCTGTTCATTTCGGAGCGTTAGCCCCTATGCGTCTGACTGTTGCTATGATCTCTCTCGCGGCTCTGGCCGCCTGTGAAACTCCGGTCCCCGACAGCGGGGCCGGCGTGGGATTTGGCTCTTACGCCGAATATCAAGCGCAACGCGAAGCCGAATTGATCTCCAGTGGCGAAGGCTCCGGCGTGGCGACGGGCCTTGATACGCAGACCATTACGCAAGAGGCCGCAGCCGCGATTGATGCGGCGGAGAGTTCCTCTGTGACCTCCTCGACAAGCAAGCCTGCGGTGGTGACCAATGCGGCGGGAATTTCGGCGGAGAATGATTTTTCCGCCGTGTCGTCCGAGCGCTCCATCGAAGAGGATGCCGCACTGGTGGAGGCCAACAAACAAGCCTATGTCACGATCCAGCCGACCGCTGTGCCGGAGCGTCCTTCGGGGGATGCGGGCACGATTGTGGAGTTTGCGCTTTCGACCACGAACAATGTCGGTGAGGCGCTCTATTCGCGGCTTATTCCCGGTGCGGCGGCGCGGGCGGCGCGCAACTGTGCGAAATACCCTTCCGCCGATCTGGCGCAGGAAGATTTCCTGAAAAACGGCGGGCCGGAGCGCAATGCCAAGGGACTGGACCCCGATGGCGACGGTTTTGCCTGTAGCTGGGATCCTGCGCCCTTCCGTCTAGCCGCCCAAGCGCGCCGGTAATCCACAATGACTTTGAAGATCACAGACCACCTCTCCCCGAACTTCGGAGAGCGGCGTGACGGGGCGCGTCCCGAGCTTGTGGTGATTCATTACACGGCGATGCAGACCGCAAAGGCCGCGCTCACCCGGCTTTGTGCGCCGGAGTTCGAAGTGTCAGCGCATTATCTGATTTGCGAAAAGGGCGGGATTTACCGCCTTGTGGACGAGGAACATCGCGCGTGGCACGCAGGTGCGGGGGCATGGGGGCAGATCACGGATGTGAACTCCCATTCCATCGGGATCGAGCTTGCCAATGACGGCCAAAGTCCTTTTGCAGCGGATCAGATGGACGCCTTGGAACATTTGCTTGCCGACATTCTCAGTCGCAGGAATATCCCACCCGAAGGGGTCATCGGACATTCCGACATGGCACCGGGGCGCAAGATTGATCCGGGTTCGCGTTTTGACTGGGCGCGGCTCGAATTGCGCGGGCTTGGACGGGTGCGGCGCTTTCCCGTTGACCGCCATGCTCCAAGCGCCTAAGTCGCATTTGACGCGGATGGCTGGATAATCGCCGCTTCGAGCAATCGGAGGGGAGGAAAGTCCGGACTCCCTTGAGCAACGGTGCCGGGTAACGCCCGGCGGGGGTAACCCCAGGGATAGCGCCACAGAGAACAGACTGCCCTCTCATACGGGGGTGATGGTGAAACGGTGGGGTAAGAGCCCACCGCGCGACTGGCAACAGGAGCGGCACGGCAAGCCCCACCGGGAGCAATGCCAAATAGGGGTTCTACGCGAGGACTGTGTGCGCAAGCATACCGCTCGCAAGGTCGCTCAAGCCTGAGAGCCCGGGTTGGCAGCTTGAGCCGTCTGGTAACAGGCGGCCTAGAGGAATGGTTATCCAAGGCGGGTTTCCCGCCGGGACAGAATCCGGCTTACAGGCCATCCGCGTCATAATCCTTTCAATTTGGTCAGATCAAACACGGCCCAGAAATCGGGCGGATCATCTCCCTGATATGTGCAGCCAAACGGTGGTGCGGCTTTTGCCCTGTTGGCAGGTGACGGTTTTCGACGCAGTATAGGGAAAATGGTTTTGAAAAAGGGAGATCCGTGATGAGTTTCGTGAAAACATTGACGACTTTGGCGATTGGCTTTGCTGCGGCCAAAGGTGTCGAGAAGGTCAAGAAAATGGGCGGTGTTGACGGGATGCGCGAGGCGCTGCGCCAGTCCGGTGCGCCCGGCAGCATGGCTGACCAGATGGGGCAGATGGCGGAGAAATTCGGCTTTCCCGGTGGGGCAGATGCCGTGCGCGACATGATGGGCAAGATGGGCACTCAGGCCGCCGATATGTCGGAGGCGACGGAAGCGGGGCTTGGCTCACTGTTTTCCGCCATGTCCGGGGCTGCGGCGACAGGGGCCAGCTCCATGACGGATATGTTCGCCTCGGTGACAGCGGGCACGCCTGTTGGTGAGGTTGCAGAAGAGAATGCCAAGCTGATGATCCGCTCGATGATTATGGCGGCGAAAGCGGATGGCGAGATCGACGCGGAAGAACGCACGAAAATCCTCGATCAACTGAAGGACGCCTCCGAGGAAGAAATGGCCTTTGTGCAGGCGGAACTGGACGCGCCGGTTGATCCGATGGCCTTGGCAAAGGATGCCGGCACCACTGCTGCAGCGCAGGTCTATGCAGCGGCATTGATGGCGATTGCCGTGGATACGGAGGCGGAGAAGGTCTTTCTCAAGGGTCTGGCGCAATCGCTGATGCTGGACCCTGCGAAACAGGCGGAGATTCATCAGTCGATGGGCAAGCCGGTCTTGTGAGCACAGTGCCATAGCGACAAGGAGAGGGCGGCTCACGGGCCGCCCTTTGCTTTTTGCGGGGGCTTGCGGGGCTTTTATGCGGGCTGTGCTGTGCGGCTTTCCTGACGCAAGAGATAGAACGACGCGCCGAGGATCATAAGCGATCCGGTCCACATGGAGCCGGGGGGCACAAAGCCAAAGGCCAGTACGCCAAAGCCCACGTTCAGCGGCAGCTTGAGGTGATCGAAGGGCTGCAAATAGGCCGCGTCCGCGATGGCATAGGCCTTGGCGATGGCATATTGCGCAAGCGCGGTCAGAAGACCCGCCGCAATCAGGATTAGCGCGGTCATTCCGCCACCGGGCGCAACGCCGCCTTCGAGTGCTAAGCCGAAGTTCACAGGGGTGAGCAGGAGCAACAGATAGACCGTGAGGCTCTCGGGGCTCTCTGTGCGCGTCATGCGCTTCGTCAGGAGCGAGGTGAGCGCCCAGAAGGCGGCCGCACCGACAGGGTAGAGCACATAGAGCGAGAAACTCTCCGACCACGGCGCTAAGATAATCATGCCGCCAGCAAAGCCCGTGGTGACGGCCAGCCAGCGCTCAAGCGTTGCGGCCTCGTCAAGAAACAGGTTGGCGCCGAGGGTGACGAAGAAGGGCGAGAGCATGATAAGCGCGATGGCCTGCCAGATCGGCACATGGGCCAGCCCCGCAACCCAAAGCTGCACCCCGATCACAGCGGCGCCGACGCGGATGAGGTGGAGAAACAGGCTATTGGTTTTCATGGCGCGCAGCCCTTCGCGGATCACCCAAGGCAGGGAAAACAGCAAGGCAATGAAATACTGCCAGAACGCCATGCGCGCCGAGGGCACGGCCAGCATCATCGTGGCATATTGGGTCATAAGGTTGATCAGCGCGAACAAGGTGCCGGCAATCACCATCAACAACGCGCCGGAACGCGCGGGGCCCATGGTCGCAATCAGACCGGTCAGGCGGGTGGGAAGAGTCATGTATCAAGTCCTTTCATCTCTTGCACATAACTCAAGGCATGAGGGACTGAGGCGCGGGCCATTGGCCTTGGCGCTTGATCCTTCTCTCTTTCATCCGGACTGTGACCGTCGGCTCCGGAGTTACACCGGATCTGCTGTCCCTGCATCCCTCGCAAGAGAGGCACAGGCGCTCGCGGGCTTGCAATGGGCATCTGGCCTGTCGCTTACCGCCGGTGGGGAATTTCACCCCGCCCTGAGAGGTTACACGGCCCAAGTGACCGCTCACTCAATCTAGGCGGCGGCGGGGCCTCGCGCAAGCGGGCAGGGGCGCGGAGCCATTGTGCGCAGAGGAAAGATCATTCTCTTGGCGGATTTTTCCGCTTACCCCATTGACTCGGGCGGTGGAGGGCTTAAAAGGCGGGCTTCAAGGATTCCACGGGCTGGCTTACGATTTCTGCGGCCCCCGTTGCACGCGATTATTGGAGTAATGAAAAATGGCGAAGCCGACGACGATCAAAATCCGTCTCAACTCGACCGCGGACACGGGGCACTTCTATGTGACCAAAAAGAATGCCCGCACAATGACCGAAAAGATGGTCGTAAAGAAATACGACCCGGTTGCGCGTAAGCACGTCGAGTATAAAGAAGGCAAAATCAAGTAAGCCCTTCGGACATACCAGATTTGAGAGCCGCGCACCCCGAGAGGGAAGCGCGGTTTTTCTTTGCCAGCTTCTCCTCTCCGGCCAGCGGACCACGATTTCCCGAACCCAGCCAACCAAAGGAGAGACAAGATGTTGGAATGTTATGATCATGATTTCAGGGAGCCGGAGCGGCCTGACAGCTCCTGCCCGTTACCCTCCAGCCTGAGTGAAGCTCTGGCGATGAGCGCGCAGGAGATTCGCAAGAGCGTGCCGTTCACCGTACGCGCCGCGATGCCGGCGGATACGGCGGAGATCGACACGCTTTTCCGTGCCTCCTACGGCCAGCTCCTCAAACAGGACTATCCGGCGGAGATTTTGGATGCGGCCCTGCCTGCGCTCTTGCAGACTGCCCCACGTTTGCTGAACTGCGGCACGTTTTTCGTGGCGGAGACTGGCGGCGGCGAGATTCTCGGGGCAGGGGGCTGGACGCAGGCCTCGCCCTTTGGTGGCGTGGGTCCGCGCGAGATCGGCCATATGCGGCGCGTTGCCGTGCATCCCGATTATGTGCGGCTTGGCATTGGCTCGGCCTTGATTGACCATATCCTCGACAATGCGCGGCTGACGGGGGTGAAGCGGATGTGTAGCCTGTCTACGCTCACCGCACAGGCCTTCTACGCAGCACACGGGTTCACGGCATCGGGCGATGTCGATCTGGCGCTGAGGCCCGGTGTGTATTTGCCTGCGGTGCAGATGGCGCTGGATCTATAACGGATCAGAGGAGCGCAAGAACGGCACCGGATCACTCGGAATTGTCTGCAATCCGTCATGCTTTTGCGCAAAAGAAAAGGGCCGGTAAAACCGGCCCTTCATACATTGGATCATGCCTGCCTTAGTCGCGATTGCCAAGGAATTGCAGCAGGAACATGAAGAGGTTGATGAAATCGAGGTAGAGGTTCAATGCCCCCATGATCGCCGATTTCGCCAGCCATTCACCGTCCATCGCATGGGCGTGGCTGATATAGTCGGTTTTGATCTTTTGCGTGTCATAGGCGGTGAGACCAGCAAAGATCAGCACGCCGATGGCAGAGATCGCGAACTCAAGACCGGAGGACTTGAGGAAGATGTTGACGATCGACGCCAGAACCAGACCGATCACACCCATGATGAGGAAAGAGCCCCAGCCGGAGATGTCTTTCTTCGTGGTGTAGCCCCACAGGGACAGGCCTGCGAATGCCGCAGAGGTCACGAGGAAGGTCTGTGCGACGGACGCGCCGGTGAACACGAGGAAGATGGAGCTAAGCGACAGGCCCATCATTGCGGCATAGGCGTAGAAATAGGTCTGGGTCGCCGCAGCGGAGAGGCGCGACACGATCGCACCAAAGCCGAAGACCATCGCCAGCGGTGCGAACATGATCACCCACTTGAGCGGAGAGACATAAAGCGCATAGCCAAAGCTTGTCAGATATTCATTGGCGCTGATCTGGTATTCGGTCGGTGTCGGGCTCACAGCCAGATTGGACAGCGCCCAAGCGGCCAGAGCCGTCACCAGCAGGCCCACGGACATTGTGCCGTAGACCTTGTTCATATGGGCGCGAAGGCCGGCGTCGATCTCAGCCGAGCGTGCGCCGACACCAGCATTGATCGTTCTGTAGTCAGCCATTGAATCTTGTCTCCTGTGCGTAAAACTCACTCACCCCCACGAAATGCGGGGTCTCGCTTCCGATATTGGCAGAGGCAGTCCGGATTTCAAGCCGTCAGCCCCCAGAAAACACTCTGTTTTCATCAAAGAGAGGCGATCTTTTGTGAGAGCGGGGCTCTGATCTGCTCATAGGCGCGTCAGATTGCCCAGATTGGCAGCAAACCGGTAGTCAAAAAATAACCGCGACACCTTTGGGCATCGCGGTTCGGAGATTACATGTTTTGACCTGAAACAAAGTGCGTTTCGAGATCGTCGGTTTCAGCACATCCAGTTGCGCGGGGCGTCCCACATCGGGCGTGCGGCCTCTGTGAGTGCTTGCTTGCGGGTCAGTCCGAGGTCCGCGAGGCGGGCGTCATCAAGACGAGCAAGGGCGCGGCGCTGGCGGGAGATGGCCATAGCCATCCGCAGGCGTGCCACGAGGGAACGAGAAGGCTGTGCGCCGGTGGCCCGGGGCAAGCCGTGAAGCGGTGCAAAAATCGAGGAGGACATCGGCGTTCCTTTCTATATCGTTGTGTGAGTCGCTTTAGTAATCATTTTTCTTGATCCTTATTGCGCGAGATGGGTAATAAGTGAAATGAATGATTGTTCGGAAAAACATCAAGGATGGTGATGTGGCTAGAAATCTCGATCTGACGGCCCTGCGCTCTTTCGTCACTGTCGCTGATACAGGCGGTGTGACCCGTGCCGCAGGCGCTCTGAACCTGACGCAGTCCGCTGTGTCGATGCAGTTGAAGCGTCTGGAAGAGAGCCTCGACGCCAAGCTGCTCGACCGGAGCGCCCGAAAGATCGCGCTCACTGCGGCAGGGGAACAGCTTTTGTCCTATGCGCGGCGGATGCTGGAGTTGAATGACGAGGTCTACAACCGCCTGACCGCCACGGAATACGAGGGTGAAATCGTGCTTGGCGTGCCGCATGACATTGTCTACCCGTCAATTCCGCTGGTGCTGCAACATTTCCACGCCGACTATCCGCGTATGCGGGTGAACCTTGTGTCCTCCTTCACAACGCAGCTCAAAGAGCAATTTGCGCGCGGTGAGTGTGATATGATCCTGACCACCGAGGATGATCTGGATCCGGCGGGGGAGACGCTGATCGAATTGCCGCTGGTCTGGATCGGTGCGCCCAACGGGGTGGCGTGGCGTCAGCGTCCGCTGCGGCTGGCTTTCGAGCATCGCTGCATCTTCCGTAAAGGTGTGCAGCAGGCGCTTGATCGCGTCGGTATCCCGTGGGAGGTCTCCGTTGAAAGCGACCAGACCCGCACCATCGAGGCATCGGTCTCCGCCGATCTGGCCGTGCATGTGATGCTGGAAGACACGGCGCCGCCCTATTCGGAGCCGATCCAGCACGGCGGTGCCCTTCCTGAACTCGCGAGCAAAAGGATCAATCTCTATTGCTCAGATATGGTGAAGGGCGAAGCCGCCGAGCGCCTGCGCGACCTTCTGCGCCAATCCTACCGCAGCCACAAAGGCTCCCGCATGGCGGCCCAGTAGGGCTGCGAAACGGTTGCGAAGACCTGATTCCGGACCGGAGTGATGCAACCTCTGGCGGAGAGCCACACGTGGCCTCTGTCAAACGGGAGCATTCGGGCTGAATATCTGTTTACTTTCCGTGCAAACTTGCCGATCATTCCGCTGATGGTTCTCTGTCGCCCCGCGCGTCTGAGATGAAATGGGAACACGGTCCGGCTTTTCCGAAAGCTTATTCCGTGGCTGCCCCCGCAACTGTAGGTGGTTGCCGTTTTCGAGATACCACTGGCCTCTGGCTGGGAAGGTGGAAACGGGTAAATGCCACGAGCCAGGATACCTGCCATCATCACCGGTGAAAGCCACTATAGCTAACGGCGCACGGCGGGTGCGCAAAGGAGTGCAAATATGCATATTGAACACGGCGTCGTGGATGGCGCAAAAATCGTCCTGAGCTACGCAACAGCGGTCGGGGGCTTTGGCCTCGCGGGCAAGATGGCCCTTGATACGGTGCGCAACGACGGCGGCGTGGCGGCTCTTGCCGTGCGCAGCGCGATTGCCACGGCGCTTGTCTTTTGTTTCTTCGAAGTTCTGCCGCATTATCCGGTCGGCGTTTCCGAGGTTCATTTCATCCTCGGCTCGACGCTTTACCTTTTGTTCGGCGGCGGGGCGGCGTCTATCGGGCTGGCCTTGGGGCTTCTTGTGCAGGGGCTGTTTTTTGCGCCCTTCGATCTGCCGCAATACGGTATGAATGTTACAACGCTTCTGGTTCCGCTCTGGGGCATCGGTCAGTTGGCGAAGCGGATTATTCCGGCGAATACTGCCTATGTCGATCTGAAATACACGCAGGCGCTTGCGCTTTCGACCGCTTATCAGGGCGGTGTTGTCGCATGGGTCGCGTTTTGGGCGTTCTACGGGCAAGGATTCGGAGCCGAGAACCTGAACTCCGTGTTCACTTTCGGGGCGGCCTATATGTTGGTGGTTCTGCTTGAGCCGATTGCGGACCTGTTGGTTCTGGCTGTTGCCAAGGCGCTCAAGTCCGCCTCCAGAACACCGTTTCTCTATAATCGGTTGTTTGAAACGACTGCATAACCGGATGGCCCGGCTCGGATTCGAGTCGGGCCTTTCATCGCATCTTCCATGTTGGACGATGCGTGCCTTGCGCAGACCGGTCAGGGCTCCAGTATCACCTTCCCTGTAGCCTTGCGCGTCCGCAAGAGATCCAACCCCTCTTCGAACTGCTCCAGCGGCAGGCGATGCGAGATGTGCGGTTTGATTTTCCCCTCGGCTGCCCAGTCAAATAGTGTCGCCAGAGAGGCGCGCAGGGGGGCAGGGTTGAACTTGAGATAGGCCCCCCAATAAAATCCGATGGCGGTGATGTTCTTTACCAGCATGTGGTTGGGTTTCAGGTTTGGTAGCCTGCCTCCCGCAAAGCCGATCAGAAGAATGCGTCCGTCGGGGTTGGTGGCGCGAAAGCAGGCTTCGAACAAAGGTTCGCCCACAGCGTCATAGACCACATCCGCCCCACCAAGAGCCTTGATCCGCTCGCGGATGTCGGGGGCGCTGGCGTCGATCAGGTGGTCTGCGCCAGCTTTTTGGGCGATGGCGAGTTTCTCGTCGCCGCGCGCAATCGCGATGACTTCCGCCCCCATGAGCTTGCCGATTTCTACCGCCGTGAGCCCAACGCCGCCCGCAGCCCCCGTCACCACAAGCCGTTCACCCGCTTGCAGCCGTGCCTTATAGGAGAGTGCCAGATGTGATGTGCCGTAAGCGATTTGTAGCGCGGCGGCCTCGGCATATCCCAATCCGTCCGGAATCGGGATACAGCGGCTGGCGGGGAAGTTTCCGCCACTGGCCAGCCCGCCTTGGCCTGCAAAAACTGCTACCCTCTGGCCTGTGCTTAGTCCGGTGACATTCGGCCCCAATGCGGTGATCTCGCCGGCCAATTCCAGCCCTAATGTGAAGGGAGGTTCTGGTGTGTCCTGATATTTGCCCGTGCACATGAGCGTGTCCGCGAAATTGAGCGCGCCCGCTTGAATGGCGACAGAGACCTCCCCATCCTCAGGTGCGCCCAACGAAAGGTCTTCCAGCACGGCGGGGCGGTCAAAGGCATGAACGCGGCAAGCGCGAATTTTTCGGGCGAGTGTGTGTGGTGCGTTCGGAGAGAATTTGTGTGTCATGCCGGAAATTGTGGCGGCTTGCCTTCATTCTGTCCATGTGGAATCGTGCTGTCCCGAAGATGAGGTGCGTAGAATCGACGATCATTTGCTGTGCGTCAGAGCGAATGCTCGGGCTGTGGAGGGGCTGGTGGATCCTTGAGGTTGTGTTCAGATTTTTGCAAAATGCAATAAATGATCAAAAAACGCGCTTGTAGTTAGCGCCAACTGTCGAGGGGAATGAAGTTTTTGGGCATAATTTTGCCCAAATTTTAATGAATTGTTGATTGAATACATGGATTTATAAAATGTGTCTCAATCCCTGCCAAAAAAGACAGGTTGAGGGATAATGCGTAAATAGGAACTGTGCTATGCACGCATAGGTTATTGTGCAGTAAGATTACGAAGGAGCGGCCATTATTATGAAGCATCCAGTGGATGTCCACGTCGGTAAGCGTATCCGTCACCGGCGGTGGATGGTTGGCATGACGCAGCAGCAACTTGCAGAAAAAGTCGGGATCAAATTCCAGCAAATTCAGAAATACGAGACCGGCATGAACCGGGTTTCCGCGTCCCGTCTTTGGGACATTGCTGAGTCGCTCTCTGTGCCTGTTGCGTTCTTCTTTGAAGGGATGGAGCCGCCGGTTGCTGACCACATGGTCGCGCAATCCGAAGGTGTGAATGTGCCCGCAGATATTCTGGCGGATAAAGAGGCTCTGGAGCTTGTGCGGTCCTATTATGCGATCCCCGAGAACCAGCGCCGCCGTCTGTTTGAACTGGCCCGTGTATTGTCCGACGCGGCCTGATGTCTCGTGTCACCGATAAGGTGGCGAGATTGGATACGAATAGACATAAGATCTGTGTGACCCCTGTGCCCAAGGCGCAGGGGTTTCTTTATGGGCACTCGGTCAATCGCACGCCGCAGAAGTAGGGCGCTGTGGGAAAATACAGCGGGGACAGGGGGCGATCCTTGACCTCGTCGGGGGAAGGGGCTACCGCGAAAGAGAAGCCTTTGTGCGTTTCGCGAAACATATGCCTCGCAGGTTTTCGCGCGATGCCATGCAACCTATTGACGTCATGAGTTTTTCGCAATCAATCCGTGTCTCAAGGTCCTCGCGAACCTCCCGCGAACTTCACCGGCCCGAGACGCTCAACTGGAGCCCGCCCATGAATCCCGCTATGAATTCAGAAACCGCAAATGGCCTCTCCGATCAGGACCGTGCCTCGATCATCGCCACGGCCGAAGCCGCAGCACAGGCCGCGCGGGAGATCACCCTGCGCTATTTTCGCGGCGTGGCGCTCGACACGGAATCCAAACGGGATGCGGATTTCGATCCGGTGACGGTGGCGGATCGCGGCTCTGAACAGGCGATGCGGCAGGTGATTTCGGAAATGCGCCCGCAGGATGCGATCCAGGGCGAGGAATTTCCCCCGAAATCCGGCACATCTGGTCTGACATGGGTTCTGGACCCGATTGACGGCACGCGTGGATTTATCTCAGGCACGCCGACTTGGGGGGTGTTGATTGCCCTGCGGGACGAGACTTCGGCGCTCTACGGGATCATTGACCAGCCCTATATCGGGGAGCGTTTCACCGGTGGTCTGGGCACAGCGCAACTGAGCGGGCCACATGGCGAAAGGGCGCTTGCGGTGCGCAGTGGTGTGGGGCTTGAAGATGCGGTGATCTTTTCGACCTTCCCTGAGGTTGGTTCCGAGGTCGAGGGTAAGGCGTTTCACGACCTTGCCGCGCGCTGCATGCTCACCCGCTATGGTATGGATTGCTACGCCTATGCGCTTTTGGCGGCAGGGCAGATTGATCTGGTGGTTGAAGCGGGTTTGCAGGGCTATGACGTTCTCGCCCCCATCGCCGTGATCGAGGCGGCTGGCGGGATCGTCACGGATTGGCAGGGTGGTCCGGTGCTCGACGGCGGTCGTGTGCTCGCGGCAGCCAGCAAAGAGTTGCATCAGGCGGCATTGGCGATACTCTCGCAGTATTGAACCTGCCGGGGTGTTCCGGTCGGATGAGCCTGAGGACGCCCCCATGCACCGTTGTTTCCTGATCCGCAATGCCGATGTGATCCTGACAATGGATGACGACCGTCAGGAAATCAAAGGCGGCGACATACTGGTCCGTGACGGGGTGATCACAGCGGTCGGGCAGGGGCTGTATGATGACGATGCGCAGATCGTTGATGCGCAAGGCTGTCTTGTGACCCCGGGTCTCGTCAACACGCATCATCACCTCTACCAGACACTCACCCGCGCCGTGCCGGGCGCGCAGGATGCGCTGTTGTTCGGTTGGCTCATGACACTGTATCCGATCTGGGCCGGTTTCGGTCCGGAGCATATGCGGATATCGGCGTTGGTGGGCTTGGCTGAACTGGCCCTGTCGGGCTGTTCGACCACTTCGGACCATCTCTATCTCTACCCCAATGGGGCGCGGCTCGACGACACGATCGAGGCGGCGCAGGCCATCGGGATGCGGCTTCACGCGACGCGCGGCTCCATGTCCATCGGAGAAAGCGCGGGAGGCCTGCCGCCCGACAGTCTCGTGGAGTGCGAGGAGGATATTCTCAACGATTGCATCCGTGTGATTGACACCTTCCACGATCCGAACCCCGGCGCGATGATCCGCGTGGGCGTTGCGCCATGTTCGCCGTTTTCCGTCTCCCGCGAGTTGATGCGCGACTCTGCGATCCTTGCCCGCGACAAGGGCGTGATGATGCACACCCATCTGGCGGAGAATGACGAGGACATTGCCTATAGTCTCGAAAAATTCGGGATGCGGCCCGGCCAGTATGCCGAAGAACTGGGCTGGACTGGTCCAGATGTCTGGCACGCTCATTGCGTGAAGCTCGACGTGGATGAGGTGGCGCTTTTCGCCAAAACCGGCACAGGGGTGGCCCATTGCCCCTGTTCCAATTGCCGTCTCGGTTCGGGCATCGCGCCAGTGCGGGGAATGCGCGATGCTGGCGTTCATGTGGGGCTCGGCGTGGATGGCTCTGCCTCCAATGACACCGGAAATCTGGTCGTTGAGGCGCGCACGGCGATGCTGTTGCAGCGTGTCTCCCTGGGGGCCGATAAAATGAGCCCGCGTGAAATGTTGGAAATCGCGACGCGCGGCGGCGCTGAGGTGCTGGGGCGTGATGACATCGGTCGTCTGGAGGTTGGAAAACGCGCGGATATAGCGCTTTGGGATATGTCGGATATCGAGGCCGCTGGAAGCTGGGATCCGGCGGCGCTTTTGCTGGCCGGCCCGACGCGCGTCAGGGATTTGTTCATTGAAGGGCGGCAGGTGGTGGCCGACGGTCGGGTGACAACCATTGATATGGGAATGACGATCGAGACGCAGACACGCCTTGCCAAAGCCTTGATTGAGAAGGTCTGAGCACATGGAAAATGTTGGAGGCAGAATGCGGATGCGAAATCTTGTGAGTGTGGCGGCGCTCTTGGCCCTTGGGGCATGCGCACCGGAAACCGGCGTCGGGTTTGGCGAATTGAGCCCCGTGACTACGGCGGCGACAGCCGCCCCGACAGCGATGGCGGAAGAGGCGCAAATCATCGCGTTGATCAATGCGGAACGGGCAAAACAGGGCCTTATGGCGTTGAGCTACAATGGCAAACTTGCGACTGCGGCACAGCGTCATGCGGATGATATGGCGGCCAAAGGGTATTTCTCGCACACAAGCAAGACTGGCGCGACGGTCGGGGATCGCGTGCGTGCGGCGGGGTATCACTATTGTTTCGTCTCCGAAAACCTCTCGGGTGGCTATCCGGTGGTGCAGCAAGCGGTGCAAGGCTGGATGGCCTCTTCAGGACATCGTAAGAATATCCTCTCCACAAAGGTCAGCGACATCGGTATTGGCGTTGCGTCCGGCGGCTTTCGCGTCGCGGTCTTTGCCAGCCCTTGCAGGTAAGATGCTGATGGGCGGCGCTCATGATGCGGCGCGCTCTCCCATCACATAAGAGGTGATCACCGCCCGATCGTCGCCCATCATGATGGTCGGGAAAATCTCTTCCCAGATCGTCTCCGCCGTGATCGCGCGCTGGGCGATGGCGGGGGTTGAGGCCAGATCAATCACCGCAAGGTCCGCCTCCATTCCCGCTGCGATGCTGCCGATCCTGTCTTCCATCCGCAAGGCCTCTGCCGAGCCACGTGTGGCCAGCCACAAAAGCTGTGCCGGATGCAGTGCTGTGTGGCGCAACTGGCCGATCTCGTAGGCGGCGGCCATTGTGCGCAGCATCGAGAAACTCGACCCGCCGCCGGTGTCCGTGGCCAGTCCCACGCGCAGCGCATCGGCTTTGCGCGCCCCCATGTCGAACAACCCCGATCCGATGAATGTGTTGGAGGTCGGGCAATGGATGAGCGAGCAGTCATTGGCCTGTAGATGCGCGATCTCGCGCGGCTCCAGATGGATCGCATGACCGAACAGCGCCCCTTCACGCACAAGGCCGAAACGTTCGTAAGTGTCGAGATAGTCCCGCGCGTCAGGGTAGAGCCCTTTGACCCACTCGATCTCGTCGGTCTGCTCGGAGAGATGCGTTTGCATGAGACAGGTCGGATACTCGCCCCAAAGCTGCCCCAAAGCGTCAAGCTGTTCCGGTGTGGAAGTCGGCGAAAAGCGCGGCGTGATCGCATAGGTGGCGCGCCCCGTGCCATGCCAGCGCTCGATCAGGGCCTTGCTCTCGTCATAGGCGGCTTTGGCCGTGTCGCGCAAAAATTCGGGCGTAGTTTCGGGGCGGTCCATACAGGTCTTGCCTGCAACAATGCGCATGTTCCGCTGTGCGGCGGCCTCGAACAGAGCCTCCACCGATCCGGGGTGGATGGTGCAAAAGGAGGTGACTGTGGTGGTGCCATTGGCTAGCAAAAGATCGAGATAGCGCCCCGCAATCTCGTCGGCATAGGCACGGTCTGCGAATTTGGCCTCTTCAGGAAAGGTATAGGTGTTGAGCCAGTCGATCAGCCGCTTGCCCCAACTCGCGATCATCGTGGTCTGGGGGTAGTGGGCATGTGCGTCGATAAAGCCGGGCAAAATCAGCGCAGATCCGTGATCAATGAACGTTGCCTCGGGATGTTTGGCACGCAGCGTGTCACGCGGGCCGACAGAGACGATCTTGCCATCACGCACAAGAATCGCGGCTTGCGGGAGGACTTGCACGGCTTCCTCGGCGGGAATGTCGAACGGATCTCCCTGATAGGTTACGACCTGTCCTGCAATCAGCTTGTCCATTTGAATCCTTTTGGTAAACGCTTGGGCGCAATGTCAGTTTAGGCGCGGTTTCGGGGGAGGTAAATCAATCTTGCCCCTGTTTCTCGCGGAGAAGCTGACATATGGTTTCGGGAAACACGAACGGGCAAAATATGGTCGAAGAAGATACGCATATCGAGGACGTTGCCGATCACGATGACGGCTATGCGTTGAGTGCAAAAGCGCTCAGCGCCATTCTTTATGCGGTCGATACCGGTGATCGGGCCAAGCTCATCGAACTGATGGAACCGCTGCATGCGGCCGACATCGCTGATTTGCTCGAACAGGTGAATGCCTTTGACCGGCGGCGGCTGATTCTTCTGTATGGCGAAGAGTTCGACGGCGAGATTCTCTCGGAGCTGGATGAAGGCATCCGCGAAGAAGTCATCCATGTGATCCGGCCTGATGTTCTGGCCGAAGCCGTGCGCGACATGGAATCCGACGATGTGGTCGATCTGGTCGAGGACCTCGAAGATGACGCGCAGGAGGCGATTCTTGCCTCTCTGGAAGATGCGGATCGTGTCGCGGTCGAGAAATCGTTGTCCTATCCGGAGTTCTCCGCCGGTCGTTTGATGCAGCGCGAAGTGGTGATGGGGCCGGAGCACTGGACGGTGGGGCAGGCGATTGACTACATGCGCAAATCCGAAACCTTGCCGGATGATTTCTACCACATGGTGCTGATCGACCCTAAAATGCGGGCTGTGGGCCATGTGACCTTGGGCAAAATCCTCGGCGCGCCACGCAAGCAACCGCTTGTCGAACTTCTGGAACCGCGGTTTCGCACCTTTCGCGTGGACGAGAGCGAGGCGGATGTCGCCTATGCGTTCAACCAGTATCACATGATTTCCGCGCCTGTGGTGGATGAAAGCGACCGTGTCGTCGGGGTGATCACCATTGATGACGCGATGAACGTGTTGGACGAGGAACACGAAGAGGACATCATGCGCCTTGCCGGTGTGGGCGAAGGCTCTCTGGCCGACCGTGTGTCGGATACAGTCCGGCAGCGGTTCCCGTGGTTGGCGGTGAACCTTGTGACCGCTATTCTCGCCTCTCTGGTGATCGCGCAATTCGAAGACACGATTGCGCAATTTGTGGCTCTGGCCGTGTTGATGCCTATCGTGGCCTCCATGGGCGGCAATGCAGGCACTCAGGCGCTGACCGTGGCCGTGCGCGCCATTGCCACACGCGATTTGACGGGGGCGAACGTCTGGCGGGTGATCCGGCGGGAGATTTTGGTGGGGCTGGCCAACGGGCTGGTCTTTGCCGTGATCATGGGGGCTGTTGGCGTGCTCTGGTTCAGCTCTCCGGCGCTGGGCGTGGTGATCGGGGCCTCTATGGTAATCAATCTGGTGATTGCAGGTCTGGCGGGCATCGGCATCCCTGTGGTGCTGGACCGGCTGGGCGTCGATCCGGCTCTGGCCTCCGGCGCTTTTGTCACCACCGTGACCGATGTTGTCGGCTTTTTTGCCTTTCTGGCCCTTGCGGGCGTGGTGCTCCTGTGAGCGGGGCGGTCCTGTCCAAAACGGCGCTGCGGGCACAGGCCAAGGTCGCGCGCGAAGAGGCCCATGCGCAAAGTCTGGCGCAAGGCGGGGCGGCAGCCCGTCAGGCGGTGCAGCTTTTGCTGGGTTTCTTGCAGCCCCATGTCGGGCAGGTGATCGCGGGCTATATGCCTTTGGGCAGCGAACTTGACCCCCGTCCGGCCATGACAGAGTTGAGCAAGCACGGTCCTGTTGCGGTGCCGGTGGTCGAGGCCAAGGCGCAGCCGCTGCGGTTCGATCTGTGGACCCCTGAGGCGGAGATGAAACCCGGCGCTTTCGGAGCCGCCATTCCGAAAACCTCCCAACCTGTCGTGCCGGAGGTGGTGATCGTCCCCATGCTGGCGTTCAACCGCGCGGGGCACCGGCTGGGCTATGGCGGCGGGTTTTATGACCGCACATTGGCCAAGCTGCGCGCTGACGGGCCGGTGTTTGCCGTAGGGTTGGCCTATGCAGGGCAGGAGGCGCATGAGCTACCGGTGGAGCCGACCGACGCGCCGCTGGATGCCATTGTCACCGAACGCGAAGTGCTGACCTTCTGAACCAATCATCACGTTTTGCGGCTCCGGTCATCGGATCAGGTGGCAGACGTCCGGATTTTCGAGTATTTTTGGCACAAAGGAAACAGGTCGGCTTGCGCGCGGGCTTGGGCGGGCCTATGGCTATGCTCCATGAAAATTCTGTTTCTCGGAGATATTGTCGGTAGCGCGGGGCGCAAGGCCGTCATGGAGCGCATACCGAAGTTGCGCAAGGACTGGGGCCTCGATTTTGTCGTGGTCAATGGAGAGAATGCGACCAATGGTATGGGGCTTTCGGCCGATCATGCCAAGGCGTTGCTGGAGGCGGAGGTCGATTGTTTGACGCTGGGGGATCATTCCTTTGACCAGCGGGACATGATGCAGTTCTGTGAGCGCGACATCCGGATCATCCGCCCGATCAACTTTGCCAAGACCGCACCGGGCCGTGGTGTGCGGATTTTTGAAGACGCACGCGGGCGGCGTATCCTTGTGGCGCAGGTTCTGGGGCAGGTGTTTATGAAACGCGCCTTTGATGACCCGTTCTCGGCGCTGGATCAGGTCTTTATGACCCACAAGCTCGGCGGAGCCATTCAGGCGGCTTTGATCGATGTGCATTGCGAGGCCACCTCGGAGAAAATGGCGATGGGGCATTTTTGTGATGGCAAGGCCTCTGTCGTCGTCGGCACTCATACCCATGTCTGCACGGGAGATGCGCAAATCCTGCCGGGAGGCACAGCCTATCTCACGGATGCGGGGATGTGCGGCGATTACAATTCGGTCATTGGCATGAACAAGGCCGAACCCTTGCGCCGCTTCGTGACGGGGATGGCCAGTGGCCGGTTTGAACCCGCGAAAGGCGAGGTGACGCTTTCGGGGGTTTATGCCGAGACCGATGACCAGACAGGTCTGGCGACGCGGGTGAAACAGATCCGTGTGGGCGGACGGCTTGAGCAAAGCACGCCCTGACGTCCGACTTTGACTATATTTTGAACAGTTGCACAGAAGCCTTTGGGACACAGGGCATTTTGCGACTTGTTCTCCCTATGGCTGACAGTTCATATTGCTCGTGACCGAAACCACAACGTGAGGCACGATGGAGCTTTTTCAGTTCAGCCCGATGACTGAGGCGGTGATCGCTCTGGTGGTCGTTGGGTTCATGTTCGTGCTTTTCATGCGGGAGGTTTTCCCGACCGAAGTTGTCGCCATCACTGGGGCTGCCTTGATGATGGTTCTGGGCATTCTGCCTTATGACGCCGCACTTTCCGTTCTGTCGAATCCGGCCCCTTGGACCATTGCAGCCATGTTCATTGTCATGGGCGCGATGGTGCGCACGGGAGGGCTTGAGTGGTTCACGCGACAAGCGGGAAGCTATGCGGAGACCCATCCTTCGGTCGCCATCGGGATGCTGCTTTTGGTGGTGGTCGTGCTTTCGGCTTTCGTGGCGAATACGCCGGTGGTTGTGGTGATGATCCCCGTGTTCATACAGCTTTCGGGAAAACTTGGGGTATCGCCTTCCAAGCTTCTGATTCCCCTGAGTTATTCGGCCATTATGGGGGGGACGATCACGCTTTTGGGCACCTCCACAAACCTCTTGGTTGACGGGGTGGCCCGTGCGCAGGGGTTGGAGCCGTTCTCGATCTTTGAGGTCTCCCTTCTGGGCCTTGCGGTGACGGCTTGGGGTATGATTTATCTGCTGATCTTCGGGCGTCACCTCCTGCCTGAGCGTGACAGTCTGGCGGCGATGCTCTCTTCGGGGCGCTCGAAAATGAAGTTTTTCACCGAAGCCGTGATCCCGCCGGAAAGCAACCTGATCGGGCGCGAAGTCACGGGGGTGCAGCTTTTCAAACGGGACGGTGTGCGGCTTATCGACGTGATCCGCGGCGATAAATCCTACCGGCATGAGTTGGAAGGGCTGACGCTGGAGCTGGGGGACCGGATTGTTCTGCGTTCGAAAATCACCGAGCTTCTCAGTTTGCAACGGGATAAATCCCTCAAGCGGGTCGATCAGGTGTCTACGGTCGAGACCACGACGATGGAGGTTCTGATCACGCCGGGCTGTAAAATGGTCGGGCGCTCGCTCGCCTCCATGCGTCTGCGCCGCCGCTACGGGGTCTATGTTCTGGCCGTCCATCGCCGCAACCAGAACCTCGGTCACAAGATGCAGGATCTCGTGGTGCGTGTGGGCGATACGCTTTTGCTGGAAGGCGCGCCCGCAGATATTCAACGCCTCGCAGCCGATATGGATATGGGCGATGTGTCCAAGCCCACGGAACGCGCCTATCATCGCTCCCATGCGCCGATTGCGCTGATCGCGATGTTCTCCATCGTAGTGCTGGCAGCCTTGGGGGTTGCGCCCATCCTGATGCTTTCGGTGATCTCTGTGGCCGTTGTCCTCGTCACGCGCTGTATCGACGCGGAGGAGGCTTTTTCCTTTGTGGAAGGGCGGTTGCTGGCGCTGATTTTTGCCATGTTGGCTGTGGGGGCGGCTCTGGATGCCTCGGGGGCGGTCGAGTTGATCGTGACAGCGGTCGCACCTGTGTTGGATGGTTTGCCGGTGTTCTTCGTGGTCTGGGCGATTTTCCTGATGACCTCAATCCTGACCGAACTTGTCTCGAACAATGCTGTGGCGGTGGTGATCACGCCGATTGCCATTGGTCTGGCGGAGACGATGGGGTTGGATCCGCGCGGGTTGGTTGTGGCCGTGATGATTGCGGCGTCTGCGTCATTCGCGACTCCCATCGGTTATCAGACCAACACGATGGTTTACGGCCCCGGCGGCTATAAATTCACCGATTATATGAAGATTGGCATTCCGCTGAACCTGTCCATCGGGCTGTTGTCCGCGGCGCTGATCCCGATTTTGTGGCCGATGTGAGGGTGTTTAAGGTCGAAATGAGTATTTGGACCATCAGAAAGACCCTTGCAAAGATGCGTGGCAGCCTTGCAGGTCAGGGGCGCGCTGCTTTATAGAGACCCGACAGCACAGATTATCGTATTTTCGGAGGCGCCACACATGGCAGGCCATTCTAAATGGGCAAATATCCAGCACCGCAAAGGGCGTCAGGACGCCGTGCGCTCGAAGCTCTTTTCGAAACTCGCCAAGGAGATCACCGTGGCGGCGAAAATGGGCGACCCGGATCCTGAGAAAAATCCGCGTCTGCGTTTGGCCGTGAAAACGGCAAAGACGCAATCCGTGCCCAAGGACGTGATTGATCGCGCGATCAAGAAGGCTCTGGGCGGGGATGCGGAGAACTATGATGAAATCCGCTACGAAGGCTACGGTCCTGAAGGGATCGCCTTTATCGTCGAGACCATGACGGACAATGTGAACCGGACGGCGTCCAACGTGCGTTCGCTTTTCACGAAGGCGGGTGGCAATCTCGGGACTTCCGGCTCCGTGTCGTTCATGTTCGATCGTGTGGGTGAGATCACTTATGACGCCTCTGTTGGTGATGCGGATACGGTGATGATGGCCGCGATTGAGGCTGGTGCCGAGGATGTCGAAAGCGACGAAGAGGGACACTGGATTTATTGCGCCGATACCGATCTGGCGGCTGTGTCCGATGCTCTTGAGGCGGAGCTGGGTGAGTCCAAGGAAAGCAAGTTGATCTGGAAACCGCAGAACCGCACCGAGGTTGACCTTGAGACCGCGCAAAAGCTGATGCGTCTGGTTGAGGCTCTCGAAGATGACGATGATGTGCAAAGCGTCACCGCCAATTTCGACGTGCCTGATGATGTGGCGGCCCAGCTTTAAAACTTTGGCAGTATGATTTGGAGAAACCCGCCGTTCTGGCGGGTTTTTTATTGGACGAGGCAGGTCCTCGCTGCGTTTTTCACGGCCTTGGTTACATCGGCAAGACGCGCGGCGCTGAGGCGTGAGATATGCCAATACAGCGGGATGTCCAGAGGATCGGGGGAGAGCAGGGCAAGTCGTCCGGTGGCCAGATGGGGTTCAAGCAATTGATGCGGATTGAGCCCCCAGCCCAGTCCGGACAAAGCCGCATCGACGAAACCATGTGTCGAGGGAATGCGGTGGGTCGGAAGGGACATGCGCCGTCCGGTGCGGGCGGTGGTCCAGATGTCTGGCAAACGGTCCTTTTCGTCATAGATCATTGAGGGCGCGCGAGAGAGGGCATCTGGGGTCAGCCCGTCAGGGAAATGCCGCGCGATGAAGGCGGGGGTGGCGACTGCGAGATAGCGGAGCTTGCCGAGCGGGTGCAGGTCACAGCCTGAAACGGGAGTGTCGCGCGAGGAGACCGCCGCCATCACCTTTCCGCGTTTCAGCCAGTCGGCGGAATGGTCCTGATCGTCGATCTGAAGCTGGAACAACAGACCCTCAATCGGGGCCATGGCAGCACAGAACCATGTGGCGAGACTGTCGGCATTTACCGCCAGTGGGATATGGACGGGGGCGGCCTTGTCGCTCTGACCGAGGTCTTGCGCGAGTTGGCGCTCCATCAGGCTGATCTCTTCCATATGACGTGCGAGCCGCCGACCAGTTTCGGTGCCGGTGCAAGGCGTGCCACGCAGCACCAAGACTGTGCCGAGACGGTCTTCAAGCCCTTTGATCCGCTGCGATACCGCAGAAGGTGTGACCGAGAGCCGGTTTGCGGCGGCTTCGAACGAGCCGGCGTGCAGTACGGCGGCAAGGGCGGTGAGAGCCGGATAATCCGATGAATTAAGCATATCTAATTTAGTCATAGAAAGATTAATTTGTCTAATCATCATGTTGACACTAGCTCGGGAGCAACGCAAATGAGAGACGCATGATCATGACCCCCGATATGACGCAGGCCGCGCTCACCGGATTTTTCACCGGTCTGAGCCTGATTGTCGCCATTGGCGCGCAGAACGCTTTTGTGCTGCGCCAAGGGATCAGGCGGTCGCATGTCCTGCCTGTGGTGCTGATTTGCGCGGTGTCGGATGCGGTGCTGATCGCCACGGGAGTCTTTGCCTCTGCGCGTGTATCCGCGGCCTTCCCGCCGATCCTGCCGTTGATGCGCTGGGGCGGCGCGGCGTTCCTGTTGGTCTACGGGGCGAAGGCGGCGCTTTCGGCGTGGCGCGGTGGCGGGCATCTGGAGGCGGCGCAAGGGCAGGAGCAGCGCTTGCTTCCTGTGATGGGGCTGACGCTGGCGCTCACATGGCTCAATCCGCACGTTTACCTTGATACAGTGGTCCTGTTGGGGGCAGTGTCCGCCCGTTTTTCCGAGGCACAAACCGAGTATGCTTTGGGGGCCATGAGTGCGTCCACGATCTTCTTTTTCTCGCTGGGCTTCGGGGCACGGTTTCTGGGACCGCTCTTTGCCCGTGAACTGTCATGGCGGGTGCTCGACGCAGGTATCGCAGTGGTGATGTGGTCCATCGCGCTCAGCCTCTTGGGGGCGTTTTGACGGGTCAGGCGGGTTTCTTGCGCGTTTCGCGCCATGTGATGAACGAAATTGCAGCAATAATCATTGCACCGCCCAGCATGACGAAGGGGTCAATCGCCTCTCCGAAAAGCAGGTAGCCGAAGGTCACCGACCAGATCAACTGGACGAAGGCCACAGGTTGCACCACCGATTGCGGAGCGCAAGCAAAGGCGCGGGTCATGGAATAGTGACCCAGCGTGGCAAAGGCGGCGGTGAGAAAGAGCAGAAGCAGTTCATGGAGTGTCGGAGTCTCCCAGTGCAATAGCGCGAAGGGGGCGATCACAACGGGCACGGTCACGGACATGAGGAACACGACAACGGAGGCCGGAAGCTCTTTCACCAGCCGGTTGGCGATAAGATAGGACCCGGCGAAAGCCATCGCCGAGAGCACCATGGCGAGATGGCCGGGATCAATCTCCCGAAATCCGGGGCGCAAAATCACCAGCCCGCCGAAAAAGGCCACAATCAGTGCGGAAATGCGGGGCAGGGCGATTTTCTCGCCAAACAGAAGCACCGCACCAATGGTTATGTAGATCGGGTTCATGAAGTTGAGCGAGGTCACCTCGCCCATCGGGATGCGTGTCATGGCGAAGAACCAGCAGGTCATGGCCACGGAATGGAACACGGCCCGCCCGAAGGTCAGTTTCCAGATGCGCGGGGTGAAGCGGACCTGACGCACGGCTCCAATGGCAGGGATGAGAAACACCAGCCCGAGTGCGAATCGCAAGAAAGCGCTTTGCAGGACGGGAAGACCGGTGCCGACATATTTGACCAGCACGTTGACCATGACGAAACAGAGGGTCATGAACAGCATCCAGAGGATGCCTTTCATCGGATTTATCAGGGGTTTGTCCTGAGAATTGGAGGGCTGTGGTGTGCGCATGGCGGGAGACTGTCCGTTCTTTTGATGTTTGGCAATGCGTGCAAAGCGCATGCCGCCACCCGCAATTTTGCACTTGGACGACAGAAGGCCATTTTCGGCCCGATTTTGCCTAAAAACTGATCATTATTGATCCTCGTCAAAGCGGCGGCACGGGGTCTCCGGCCAGACTGAATTGCGAAAAAAAAGACGCGTAAGAGGAGACACGCAATGACCAATACACCGCACCAAGTGGCCGCCGATTTTCCGGAGCTTGCTGACAAAATTAGTGAGCTGAAAAACTCCGACCCGCATTTCGCGCGTCTTCTGGAAAAATATGACGACGTGAATGATGAGGTGCATGTCGCCGAGACGAATGTGAAACCGATGGATGATCTTGCTGTTGCCGAATTGCGCAAGCAACGGATGCTGCTCAAAGACGAGATTTATGCCGCATTGACGGCCGCTGCATCATAAGGTTTTTCCCGACATCATGACTGGGAGGGCGTGTTAACCGATGGGTTGCGCGCCCTCTTGCGTTGTGAGAACAAATCATGCACATAAAGTGTGTGAGGTTGGGTAATATACCATATGTTGCGGCGCTTTGGGCCGTAATCGGGGCTGGGGTGGCTCTGTATCCGTTTCAGACGGCAGAGGCTGTGCATGAAAGCGGCGCGGGTGCTGTGCATCTGTTGGAGCTTGAGCCGATTGCCTCCAAACCTGACCCGAAAGCCGCCTTCCCAAGCGGGACCATTGTGGCCGGACGGGACGGGGCGCTTCGAATCGTGGATGGGGATACGCTGGCCATTGGCGAGGTGAAGATTCGTCTCCACGGCATCGACGCGCCGGAAATGTCGCAAAGTTGTAGCGATATGCGTGGCAAAAGCTGGGCCTGTGGCACATGGTCAAAAGCCGTGCTGGAGCGACTGGCGGAGGGAGACATCGCTTGCGTGCCCAAGGGTCGCGACCGTTATGGTCGTGTGGTGGCGGTCTGTCATGGGGCTTCGGGTGATCTCAATGCAGAAATGGTGCGCGTGGGCGCGGCCTATGCCTATGAGACATATGCCCGTGATTATGTCCCGCAAGAAGAGGAGGCGCGCGCTGGTGGGCGTGGACTGTGGCGGGCAGGGAGCCAGTCCCCGGCAGAATTCCGCGCCGACCATCGCACAACGCGCGCGCCGCAAACCCCGCCCGCAGACTGTGCGATCAAGGGCAACATCTCCAGCTCCGGCAAGATTTATCACCTGCCAGGCGGACAGTGGTATACGCGCACACGGATCAATGCAGGGGCCGGAGAGCGCTGGTTCTGCTCCGAAGACGAGGCCCGCGCCGCCGGTTGGCGCAAAGCGCAGGGATAATTTCGCAAACCCTCTTGCAAGGCCGAAATTTTTCCCCTAAATGAGCCGGACCGGGTCGTTAGCTCAGTTGGTAGAGCGCTTCGTTTACACCGAAGATGTCGGGAGTTCGAGCCTCTCACGACCCACCATTTTCACTCTCTGTTCCGATATTCGTTTGGCCACTTGTGGCTCAAGTGACCACACGCGTCCTTCAGTCGTTCACGCGACATGATGCCGATGCGCAAACACCATGCCTTGCGTGGGTTTACATGGTGTTGCGGTAGTTTTCGTAGACCTGAATATCTTTGGCGTAGAGTTCTTCAATCAGGGCGCGTTCTCGGTCGCTGATCTCCAGCACACGTTTTTGCGCGTCCGTTGCCACTTTCCGATCACTCTTCAGGCCACCATAATTCCCGATCGCTTTGGTGCAGACTTTTTCGAGAAACGGCTCAAGCTGGTCGAGGATGCCGACATCGAAATCATCGAGGGGCCCCGGAATCATATCCGTTTGGGGGAGGAAATGGGCGTTCTGGAAATAGTCGTTGTCGCGCAGGGCCGTGAGGAACTGTGCAAGGGTTGGGACTGTGCTGTCGTCCCCAGCATAGCGGTGTTTTCGGATGAAGACTTTGGAATGCCCTTTGTTTCTCCACGCGGAGACGGCACGCACGACAGGTTCGCGTAGAACGACAAATTTATAGGCGTTTTCGAACTCGCGCGCACTCGGCAAGCGGTTGAAGAGTGTCTTTAAACCCGACGTGCTTATTTGGTCCAGTTTCGGGTCAATCGAAGAGGACAATGTGCGGATGATTGTCGTGTTGGCGCATTTGGGGAGGCGCGCGTAATAGAGGTTAAACTCCGGAAAGTAGCAGACCCTTGAGATCATGGCATGGCGCGCATGCGGGGCCATGAGTTTTGTCACAGGATATGAATCGGAAGACCGGTAGCGGGCAAAGGCCGCAATATTTCGGAGATTGCGCTTTGCCATCTCTTTGAATGGCGGCTTTCCTTGAGGATTGGAATGCGTTTGCTCCACGGTCGTCTCCTATCTGATGTCGTCGTCCTTGTGCCGTGAGCGGCCTTCGGGGTCAAGCTGGGCAGCGCGTCACGTTAAAGTCATCTTGGCAGTCAGGAAAATGTCTCGGGAACTGCTTGCAACGGCCCCCGCACAACACCTCGGCAAACGTGCTAACTCACGTCAGATTTCAACATTCACGCGCTCTGACAAGTTGCGGCGGGAGGCTTCGGCCAGAAGCGCGATTGTGAGTAGCGCAATCGTCCCGACAAGTGGCAGTATCCAGGCCATCCAGAAGGCATCCGGTTGTGCGATCATGAGTGCCTGACAGGCGAGGGCGAAGACCGTGCCTGCCGCAAAGATCAGCAGCCCGTGCCGTCCGATCAGCCGCAAGGGTGCGGTATAGCGATGCGCCGAAAACCGCATGACAACAGCAAGTTGTGACAACACATATCCCAGCGCGAGGATATGCAGAAAGCGCGGCGCGGCCAGAAAGGTTTTGTCATGGGAGGTGAGGTTGAACGGCACACCAGCCTGCGCCAGATGATGCATCTGGAGATTTAGAAACGCCCCCAGACCGGGGACATATTTCCACGCAAGAACAAGAAGTAGGAAAGCGACCGACGCCCAGAAGAGCGAGCGGGATTGCGGGAAGAAAGGCTTGCCCTGACGCTGGCCGAGCCCGACCAGAAGGCCGCAGACAAAGATTGCCTGCCAAGCGAAAGGATTGAAGAACCAGCCGCCCGGATTGGGGTAATTCGGCAGGTTCAGGCGGAAAATGCCCGTCAACATCCAAAGCGCGAGGGACAGCAGGAACAAAATGCGCGGTCGGCGCAGGCCCAGATAGATTGCGACAGGAGCGCAGACCAGAAGCACCGAATAGGCAGGCAGAATGTTGACATAGCCGAATTGATGCGTGAGCAGCGGCACGCCGATCAGCCCTTCTGTCGGGTTATGAAACACCTGCCGCATGTTGATGCGGGTCAGAAGCTCCGTGCGTCCTGTCAACCGGTAGGCCGCGGCAAAGATGCCCAGAGCGCAGGCGGAGAGGGTGATTTGCACGACATAGAGCGACCAAGCGCGTTTCCACAGCGGTGCAATGGCCTGCCAAAGCCCGCGCTTGTTACGCTGGGCCTGCATGAAGCGCGGGGTGTAGGCGAGACCTGCGGCGATGCCGGACATCAGGAAAAAGGCCTCTGCCGCATCGGAGAACCCCAGATTGCGGATTGTCAGATATTCGTAGGGGTTGCCCGGCACATGGTTGATGAAGATCATCACAAGCGCCAAGCCGCGAAAGACATCGATCCGCGGATCGCGCGGGGCTTTGGTCGTGATCGCGGGACTGCTTGGCACCGGAAAGGGATCGGTCTTGGCCCTATGCTGGAGCATGGGTTTCTCCGGTCGAATGTGGCTCTGTTGGCGCGGCGTCGTCCACCCAAGTCAGCCGCCAAGAGTCTGCGATGGCGCGGTAGGAGGCGACCACAGGCGAAAGGGTGGTGTCTTGCGGCACGGTAAAGACCGCGTGGGTGAGCGGGCGGGAGGTCCATGCGATGAGGACAGGGGCCGCGAGCATGGGAAGTGCAACCGGCAGCAGCCAGATCGTCAGGTTCGGAGCCATCCATTCCACGGCGGCCAGCGAGGCGATGCCGATGCCGATGATCCAGCGTCCGGCCTGCCATCCGTCAGACAGCGACAGGATGCCTTCGTTGCGTTGATTGGCGGGCCAGCCGCCGTCCTGACCGGAGAGCACCTGTAGCACGGCGCGGCTGTGATAGAGCAGCATCAGCGGGGCCAGCAGGGTGGTCAGCAAAATCTCGGCCAGAACGGAGAAAGCTACACGCACCGCGCCGCCGAACCCTTTGGCACGCCCCGAGCGGATGGCACCGATCAGGATGAGCAGTTTCGGGACCAGCAACAGCCCCACGACCCCGACTGCCAGCATGGTGATCTCCCGCGTGCTGGTGTTGGGGAAGACGGGGAAAAGCTGATACGGGTCGGGGAAATATTTCGGCGGCGGTGCGGTGACCGTGCCGATGAGGGAGGCGATGAGAAAGGCGGCCCACAAGAGCGAGACGACATAGGCGGCGACGTTTTGCAGAAAGATGAAACGGCTCCAACGCGCCAGTCCGGGGGCGAAAATCAACCGCGCATGTTGCAGGTTGCCCTGACACCAGCGGCGTTCTCGACGGGCGAAGGAGAGCACGTTTTCCGGCCCTTCCTCGAATGATCCGCTGAGTGTCTGGTCTACTTGGACCTTCCAGCCCGCACGCGCCAGCAAGGCGGCTTCGACATAGTCATGGCTCAGGATATGCCCGCCCAGCGGCGGTTTGCCTGACAGTTCGGGCAGGCCGCAACTTTGGGCAAAGGCCCGAACGCGGACAATGGCGTTATGCCCCCAAAACGGGCCGGTTGACCCCTGCATCCGCGCCAGCCCTCGGGTGAAGACGGGGCCGTGGAAACAGGAGGCAAACTGGAGCGCGCGGCCAAAGAAGGACCGCGCCCCGATGATCTGGGGCAGGGTTTGCAAGAGGCCAAGTTGCGGGTCGGCCTGCATCCGCGCAATCATCGTGCGGATCGTTTCGCCTTCCATGAGGCTGTCGGCATCAAGAATAACGGCAAATTCATAGGCCCCGCCGGAGGTGCGGATGAATTCTTCGATATTGCCGGCCTTGCGCCCCGCATTGTCTTGGCGACGACGATAGAACATCCGGCCTGTGCCGTTGGTGTCCCGCAGGAGCCGCGCAAAGGCCAGTTGTTCTTTTCGGGCAAGCTCTGCGTCGCGCGTGTCGGAGAGCACGACGAAATCGGCTTTCACTCCGGCCTCGGTCAGGGAGCGGTCAATCGCGGCGATACGGGCGAAGGTGGTGAGAGGGTCCTCGTTGCAGATCGGCACGGCGATCACAGTGCGCGGCTGAGGCTGTGACAGATCGGTTTGAGTGCCCGCCCGCTGCCGTCCGGGCAGGCCGATGAGCGCCAGAGACGCCCCCCACGCAAGCCATGCTGTCGTGACAAAGACCAGTCCCGCGCGAATGGCGTCCCATGCGCCAAACCCGTCTTGGGCCGCCGCCTCGGCCATCAGGCTGGAGGCCGTGACCGCAGACACAAGCGAGAGGGCCAGTGCAAAGGCCCGGCACCAGCGTGTGCGGCTGTCGGGGGTAAGGTGTTCATGCATGGCGTTGAGCCGTGTCATTTCGAGCTACGTCTTGCGCCGCAAAAAGAGCATACGGGCGACATCCGCCAAGGCGGGCCAGTGTGTCTGGGGTTCCAGCACCTGTTTCGGCATCGCAAGCGGTGCCGCAGGCGGCATCCAGTTTTGCGTCTCCACCACCACCGGCTCTTGCGGGCGGGCGGGAGTTGTCTTGTTCAGGCTTACGCGTTGATCCATTGGTACATCCATGTCTCGCTCAGTGTGCGCTCGTATCCAGATATGTCTGCCTTCAGCTCGACAACGGCGTCGGGCTCTGCCCGAACTTCCAGAACAAGCCGCCATTCATTGCGCCCGTTCACAGGGCTGAGCACAGCTTCGACAATTTCGCCATTGCTCGCACTGGTGACGGCCTCCAGTTGTGCATTCTCCGGCAGATGGTCCAGTAGACCGCCTGCGAAATCGATCACAAATTTTCGTGTGCCGGTGTCGGTTTGCACGCCTGCCACTCCGCCTTCGCCGGTGCGCATTCGTGTGACTTTGGCAAGCCGCTCTGAGGTGGCCCCTTGCGGCGACATGCCCCAATGCATCCGGTAGGCATACTCAAGCGCGTCGCCCGCGTTTGTGTCCCGATCCGGAATCCAGAAGGCGACGATATTGTCGTTGACCTCAAGATCGGAGGGAATCTCGACAAGCCGCACAGTGCCCTTGCCCCAGTCTCCGAGCGGTTCGATCATCAGCGAAGGCCGGCGCTCGTAATGTGCTTGGGCATCGAGATAGTGTTCGAAGTCGCGATTGCGCTGCACCAGCCCGAAGGAGCGGGGGCTGAGTGCGCCGAAATAGGAGCTGGCCAGACGCGGCGGGTTGTTCAGGTGGCGGAAATAGGTCTCGCCCGCCTGCGTGTTGAGCACAAGCGCCTCGCTGTCATGCACCGCAGGACGGTAGTCGTCGAACGGTCCCGCGTCGGCCCCGTTGAACAGGAACATCGACGTGAGTGGCGCGATGCCGAGTTGCTTGATGTCTTTGCGCAGGAACAGACGCGCGGTCACATCGACCTTGGTGGTCGCGCCCGGAGTGATGTCGAATTGATAGGCTCCTGTCACCGAAGGGCTGTCGAGTGCGGCGAAGACGGTTACGGTCTCTTCGCCCGGTTGCGGCCGATGCAGCCAGACTTCGGAGAAGCGCGGGAATTCCTCGCCTTCCGGCAGGCCGGTGTTGACCGCCAGCCCGCGTGCGCTGAGACCGTAGGAATTGCCTTTGCCAAGGGCACGGAAATAGCTCGCGCCCTGAAATACGATCAACTCGTCAAAAATGTCCGCACGGTTCAGCGGCGCGTGCAGGCGAAAACCCGCAACGCCGGGCATCTCTGCGTCAGGCGGGATGGATTGCGCAAGCTCGGCGTCATCATATTCGAAGTCGGCCGTGGTGAAGGTCATCGGATGCACGCTGGTGCCGACGACCTCGTTGATTTTCACGGGCTCTTTGAAAAGCCACCCCGGATGGAAGGCATGCAGCCGGAAGGCCATGCCTTTTTCCTGCCATCGGGCCTGCTCGGGGCGGAACCGGATGCGTTGGTAGGCATCATAGTCCAGATCGGCCAGAAACCCGTGCACAGGTTCCGGAGCCGTGTAGGGATGGCCGGCCAGATCTTTCATGCGTTCGGTCAGCATGTCGAAGGAAAACGTGGGTGCTTCCTCTTCTTGTGCCCACAGATGCGCGGGTGCCAGGGCCGACGCGAAAGATGCGGCTGCGGCGGTCAGAAACTGGCGCCGTTCCCAGAATTCCGGTGCTGTCGCTTTCTGTTGCTTGGTGTTGGAAATCGTCAAGAGAATACCCTCGGTAAGACACGGTTTTGACGTGCTAGTTTGTTGTTATTTAACTCTTTCTGCGGCACTTGAAATGGCTATTTCGTTATTTCGGCAAATTTCCGCGAGGGGCTGCAGGAAACCGCCGATGGCACGGGCGCTGTTTTAATGTTTTTTGCACCTTTGGGATGGATATTGTCCGGAGTTCAGGGTCTGGAGTGAGGTTTTCGGGATGGAATTTCGGATTTTCCGTGAGTGTCGATATGAAATAAGCAGGCGCAGAATGCGATGTGGTGCGCTTGCCTGAGTCGTTTTCCGGAGGAGCGTCCGAACGTGGTGCTATGTCGCATTGTGGTCGTGTCCGGTCGTTTTCGGTGACCTCCAAGTTTGGCATATAAACTGTCTCACTTTCGAAACAGAATTCGATCACTTTTTTCTCGTGGCGGAGGCTTTGCCTGTGACTTCCTGCCGATATGCCCTAGGTGGTCGGACACGCCAATAATGCGCAGACCCTTTGCGGGGCTCGCGCCAGCTAACCGATCAAAAGGTTAAAAACATATGATCAAACGCATACTTACCGGCGGTGCCGCACTTGCAGTGCTGGGCATCGGCGGCTTCGCCATCTACGCTTGGCACCCTGCTATCGACGAGATTGCACCGCCCTCAGCAGACAGCTTTCCAGAAGCGCAGATCGAAAAGGGAAGGCAGCTTGCCTCCGCGGGCTATTGTGCCTCCTGTCATACAAGTTCCGATGGTGCGGCCTATGCCGGCAACTATCCGATGGAAACCGACTTCGGGACCATCTACTCGACGAACATCACGCCGGACCCCGAGACAGGGATCGGAACGTGGTCTCTTGCCGCGTTCGAACGTGCGATGCGTGAAGGGATCGACCGCGACGGGGCGCATCTGTTCCCGGCGTTCCCCTTTGACCATTTCACGAAAATGACCGACGAGGACATCGCCGCGCTCTATGCTTATCTCATGAGTTCGGTTGAGCCTGTGAAGGCGACCCATACCGAAAACGACCTGCCGTTCCCGCTCAACCAGCGGTTTTTGCAGGCCGGTTGGAAAATGCTCTATTTCGACAAGGGGCAGTATGAGCCGGAGGCGGACCAGTCAGAAGCATGGAACCGTGGCGCTTATCTGGTCGAGGGTGTGACCCACTGTGGTGCATGTCACACGCCACGCAACGCATTGGGGGCGGAAATCGCCACGCAGCAATTTGCAGGCGCTGCGATTGATAACTGGATCGCGCCCGCACTGACCGCGGACAACCCGTCTGCGGTGACGTGGAACAAAGATGCCTTCTTCCAGTATATGAAGACCGGCACCACCACCTACCAAGGTTCTGCTGCGGGCCCGATGGCTCCTGTGGTCCATGCCGGTCTCAAGGATTTGCCGGACGAGGATCTTCTCGCGATTGCGACCTATCTGGGCGATCAGGTTGGCGCAGACGATATGGCGCCGATGAGCAATCCGGCGGTGGAGAAATCTCTGGCCGCAGGTGTGCCGCAAGCCGATTACCGCAAGGACGAGGGCGAGCGGCTTTATGCAACCGCCTGTGCGGCCTGCCATTATAACTCTGTGCAAATTGCCGAAAGACGTCCTGATCTGGGCATCAACTCGGCCGTGCGTCTGGACGATCCCACCAACCTCGTTCATGTGATTCTCGATGGCGTTCATGCCGATCAGGGCATGGAAGGCGTTGTGATGCCGGGCTACCGCTTTGCGCTGGACGATCAGCAGATTGCGTCCATTGCCGCCTATCTGCGTGACAGCCGGACGGACAAGGCCCCGTGGGTGGATTTGGAGCAGGCAGTAACCGAGATCCGCGCCCAAGGCGCTCTGGCGCATTGACAGGATCAGGAGAGATAGAATGACAAGTTTTACAATAAACGGCAAAGTGATCGAGGTGGATGTCGAAGACGACACGCCGCTTCTGTGGGTGATCCGCGATGAAATCGGCCTGCAAGGGACGAAATTCGGCTGCGGCATCGGGATGTGCGGGGCGTGCACCGTGCATGTCGGCGGACGTGCGACGCGCTCTTGTGTGACGCCGGTGTCCGCTGTCGCAGGCGCCGAAATCACCACGATCGAAGGGCTTGATCCCGAAGGTGCGCATCCCGTGCAAACCGCATGGCGTGAGCTGCGTGTTCCGCAATGTGGCTATTGCCAGTCGGGACAGATCATGCAGGCCGCCGCGCTTTTGCAGGATATTCCCGATCCGACGGATGATGACATCGACGCGGTGATGACCGGCAACCTGTGCCGCTGCATGACCTACACCCGTATTCGCGAAGCTGTCCGTGACGCGGCAGCCGCTATGAAGGAGGCCGCATCCAATGGCTAAACTCAAACTCCCGCCGCGTGGTGAAGCCACAGCCGAGATGACCCGTCGCGGGTTTCTTGTGTCCATGACCGCAGCCGGTGCCGCCTTCGGCTTTCCGCGTGCCGGTCTGGCCGCGATGGATCCGGCAGCGCCCGATGGCGTGCCTGCGTCTCCTGCAGGTGCCGTTTATGAACCCTCGCTCTGGTATGCGATTGATGCCGAGGGCAAGGTGAACGTCAACATCATCCGCGCCGAAATGGGGCAGCATGTCGGGACCGCTATCGCCCGTATTCTGGCCGACGAGCTGGATGTGGCTTGGGAAGATGTCTCGATCACCCACGTCGACAGTGCCGCTAAATGGGGCCTGATGGTCACGGGCGGAAGCTGGTCCGTGTGGCAAAGCTGGCCGGTCTATCGTCAGGCGGGCGCGGCTGGGCGCATGGCTCTGATCGAAGCGGCTGCGGCCAAATGGGGTGTTTCCCCCTCCGAATGCACGACGCAGGACAGCCGCGTGATCTCCGGCGATCGCTCCGTCAGCTATGCCGAGCTTGTCTCCGAAGGCATCACCCGCAGTTTCACCGAAGACGAACTCAAGGCGCTGCCGCTCAAGCCCGCCTCCGAATTGCGTCTGGTGGGCAAGGATGTCACCGCGCTCGATATTGCCAACAAAACCACGGGCAAGACCGTTTACGGCATTGATGCCAAGATCGACGGCATGGTCTATGCCGCACCGCTTCTACCGCCGACACGGGTCGGCTCCACGGTGGTCTCGGTGGATGACAGCGCGGCGAAATCCGTGAAAGGTTATCTCCAGACGCTGACGTTGGATGATCCGTCCGGCACAGTGCCCGGCTGGGTGATGGTCATTGGCGAAACCTTCATGGCGGCGCAACGGGCCGCTGATAAGGTCAAAGTCACATGGAAGGCCGGACCGACGGCCGATGTGGATGAGGCGCAAATTCAGGACCACGGGCGCGCCCTGATTGCCGATGAGAGCAAAGGCTCGATTCTGGATACGGGCAACAGCGATACCGCGCCGGTTTTCGAGACGGCGGCTGACCAGATTTCGGCAGAATACACCACCTCTACCGTGCTGCACTTCCAACTTGAGCCGCTCAACGCCACGGCCTTCCAAAACGAGGACGGGGTCTGGGAAATCCACACGGGCAACCAGTGGCAATCCCTGATCCTGCCGAGTTTGCAAGCGGCGCTTGGTGTGTCTGCGGACGAGATCGTCATGCGCACCTATATGCTGGGCGGTGGCTTCGGTCGGCGCCTGAACGGGGATTACGCCGTGCCTGTGGCGCTTGCGTCCAAGGCACTGGGTGGCAAACCCGTCAAAATGGTGATGATGCGCCCCGAAGACGTGCTGTTTGACAGCCCGCGCTCTTCGTCGGTGCAGGCATTGAAAATGGCCTTTGATGCGGACAACACCGTGGTCGGGATGGAGCATCACGCCACGGCGGGTTGGCCGACCGAGGTCATGGTGCCGTCCTTCATGCCGAAGGGGACCAATGGTGAACCCTACGATCCCTTTGCCATTGCCGGTGCGGATCACTGGTATTCGGTTGGTGCGCAAAAGGTGCGGGCGATCTCCAATGATCTGGCGAACACGACCTTCCGTCCCGGTTGGTTGCGCTCGGTCGGACCGGGCTGGACGAACTGGGCGCTGGAAAGCTTCATGGATGAAGCGGCGCACAAGCTGGGCCGTGATCCGCTCGACTTCCGTCTGAACCTGTTGACGGCGGAAGGCCGCAATGCGGGTTCTGCCCCCAACGCAGTCGGTGGCGCAAAGCGTCAGGCCGCTGTGCTGCAACGTGCGGCAGAACTGGCGGGTTGGGGGAGCGATCTTCCGGCGGACACCGGCATAGGGCTTGCGACCAGCTTCGGTCAGGAGCGCGACATGCCCACATGGGGAGCCTGTGCCGCGCGGGTCAAAGTGGATCGCGCAACCGGACAGGTCACGGTCGAAAAGCTTCATCTCGTGGTGGACGCCGGCATCATCGTCGATCCGGACGGTGCCTTGGCGCAAACTCAGGGGGCCGCGCTTTGGGGGCTCTCTATGGCGCTCTACGAGGGCACGGAAATCGAGGCCGGAAACGTGCGTGACCGCAACCTCGATACCTATACCCCGCTGCGCATGATTGACACGCCGGATATGGATGTGGAGTTCATCGAAAGCAGCGAAGTGCCTGTCGGGCTCGGGGAACCGGCCACGACCGTGGTCGCGCCTGCCATCGGTAATGCGATCTACAACGCTGTTGGTGTGCGCCTGCGTCACCTGCCGATCACGCCCGAGGCCGTTCTGGCCGGTCTCAAGGCGTAAATGACTTTCCCGAAGGGGCGCGTGCTGCGTCTCTTCGGGATGCTCCGGTTTTGAGCGGGTCGTATACGGGCAGATATCAGAACGTGTATTGATATTGCCGGATTTTCCGCATCAAGTTTTACATTAGGAATGTCGCGCAACGCATTATTAAGGCGTTGTTTTTAGGTATTTCATTTTCCGATCAGCCCTCTCCAGATCATCCGCCGTGTCTATGTCCCAAAAGGATTGTTCGGGCAAAGTCAGGATTTGCGGCTCGGGTAAGGCTTGGATCACACGCCCTGCACCCTGATCGCCGGTTAAGGACAAAAGCTCTGCAATACGGGAGGCGGGAAATACCGCAGGTGGCAATCTTTGAGTGTCGAAGCTGCTTGCCGCCGCGTCATGTCGGGCCATCTCGAACAGGTCGGCCATATGTGTTGCAGGCACAAAGGGCATGTCCGCGAGCGTGATAAGCACCTGCGTCGCGCCACAGTCCTGTGCCGCCTTCAGCCCCCTGCGCAGGCTGTCGCTCTGTTGCGGTTTCCCCTCTACGCGCAGCACCTTCAGCCCCGCCGCCTGAGCAAGCTCCGCGACCGCATCACTGCGTACACAGGCAAAGCTCCGGTCCAGACCAAGCGAGGCCACGGTCTCGAAGGCATAGGAACACAAGGGCCGTCCATTGAGGGTGGCCAATAGCTTGTCCTCGGCCCCGAAACGCCGCGATTGTCCGGCGGCCAGAACAAGCCCGACCCGCATCAGTTCTGCCCTTGTTGGATTTCACAAGACAGGACTTCGGCCAGCACCGACACGGCCAAGGTGCGCGGATCGCGGGTCGAGCGGATCAGTCCGATGGGTCCTTTGATCCGCGCCAGTTCGGCCTCACCCACACCTGCCGCGCGCAGCGTTTCAATCCGTGCATTCGCGGTGCGCAAACTGCCCTGTGCGCCGATGTAGAATGCCGGAGAGGCAAGGATGTTCAACAGAATATCCGGCTCCCAGCTGTGGTTGTGAAAAAACAGCGTCACCGCCGTATGCGCATCAATTGCAATGTCGGCGGGCAGGGTGGCTTGGGTGATGTGTCGCGTATGCAGGGTCGGAATGGCCCGCTGCGCCGCGTCCAGCGTGTCGCTGTCGGGGGAGACCAGAACCGCATCATATCCGGCGGAGGTCGCCATAGCGGCAAAGGCGGAGGCTTCCGTGCCTGCGCCCAGAACGACGAAACGGGTGTCCGGCAGGACATGCAGCGCAACGTTCTGATCGTCGGCACCTTCTGCGATTATGACGCCGCCGCGCTCCATGTCGAGGGACAGTGTGATGGCCTGCCGCTCTGTGATGCTTCGGGACACGGCGCGCAAACGGGTGATGTCGTCAATGGGCACGAGGAAAATATCCAGAGACCCGCCGCAGGGCAGTTGAATATCCATAAAGGGCGATCCCTGACCGTAACGCAGTTTGCGGGGCTTGCGGTCCTTGAGCACCTGTGCCGCATGATGGGCGACATCCCCGTCAATACAGCCAGACGACAGCCCGCCGAAACAGGTGCCGTCCTTCATGACAAACATGCTCGCCCCGACCGGACGGAAGGACGGTCCTGCAGCGCCCCCGATCATGGCCAACACACAGGCGGGCTTGTCTGATTGGGCGGCGCTCGTGGCATGGGTGAGGGCTTGCGAGAGCGGGAAGTCGAATGCGCGAATTGTAATCATGAGACGGGTTTAACGCGCCTGTGTTCGGGGGCAAGAGTTGGGCGGCATAATTGTCTGTGAACCGGTGGGAAATCCGCCCCCGCATGGCGGAGAGTGCCCGTGTTTGCGGCTCTTGGTGGCGCGGTTTCTTCACGCTGTCGCAAGAAATCCCTTTGAACGCAGGGAAGGGCCGCATATGTCGGCCCCTGTGCGCCTATCGTCTGCGGTCTTGTAAGCGTGGCGGGGCGGAACAAAATGAGCAGGCGAGTTGAGCGGGGCGAACGCAGGATGATCGATACGGATTGGGCATTTCACCGGTATGAAAGCGTTCGGGCGGTCTTGCCTGAGGCGGAGTTTGCACCGCAGTCGTGTTCGGGGCACAGTCTGGCCGATACGGTCGAGGATTTCGACGCCTATATTCTGGATGCTTTCGGGGTGCTCAATTGCGGCGAAACGGCCATAGCCGGTGCGGTCGAGCGCATGGCCGATCTACGGGCGGCGGGCAAGCGGTTGGTGGTTCTGACCAACGCGGCCAGTTATACCCGCCAAGCGGTCTTGGCGAAATATCACCGGCTGGGCTTTGACTTTTCCGCTTCTGAGGTGGTGTCCAGTCGAGACGTGGCTTTCGCGGCCCTGCCGCAGTTGGAGGGCGGAAAGGTCTGGGCCGCGGCTGCTGCTGAAGGTGACGATTTTAACGATGCGGGTGACGCGGCGCGGATCGAGCATCTGGCGGATCATCCGGAGCTTTTGCATAGCGCAGGGGGCTTTCTCCTGCTGTCCAGTGAGCGTTGGTCCCAATCGGATACGGAGGCTTTGACACAGGCGCTTCTGGCGCAGCCAAGGCCGCTGGTTGTGGCCAATCCCGACCTTGTCGCCCCGCGTGAGGAGGGCCTGTCCTTCGAGCCGGGGCTGGTTGCCCATGACGTCACTGAGCGGACCGGTCAACAGGCGGCGTTCTTTGGCAAGCCCTTCGGCAATGCTTTTGACACGGCGTTAGCGCGGCTCAAGGACGTGCCTCGTCATCGCATCGCGATGGTTGGCGATACGCTGCACACGGATGTACTGGGCGGGGCAAGCGCGGGGATCGGCACAATTCTCATCACCGACCACGGGTTGTTCCGTGGTCATGACGTGGCGCCCTATATTTCCCGAAGCGCTATCCGACCCGACTGGATCGTTGCGACGACCTGAGGTCTGTTGCGATGATGCGGCGGGGAGGTGTATGGCGCCTACTACAAAGGGGCACCCGAAAGGATGCCCCCGTTGCTTTGGTTCCGGATCGGATCAGCCTGCGATCGAGGCGGCGTGGATGCTGTCCACGGCGGCTTGCAGGGTGGCGTCAAATTCCGTGTCTGACTGTTTGGCGTTCAGCCCTTCGGACAGTGCGCGGGAGAAAGAGGCGATGATGCCGGTGTTTTTCGACAAAAGCGCATTGGCTTCATCGCGGCTGTAGCCACCGGACAGCGCCACGACTTTCAACACGCGCGGGTGATCGACCAGCGGTTTGTAGAAATTCGGCTCGCTCGGCAGGGAGAGCTTCAGCATCACCTGTTTGCTGTCATCCATCGCATCGAGATGTTTGAGGATCTCGTCGCGCAGGATGGCTTCGGCTTCGGCCTTGTCCTCGATGGTGATGGTCACTTCCGGCTCGAGGATCGGCATGAGACCGGCCTTAATCACTTGTTCACCAATTTCGAATTGCTGGTCCACGATGGCTTTGATGCCTTGCGGATTGGCGGCATTGATGACCGAGCGCTCCTTGGTGCCGAAAACCTCGAGTTTGGCGGCACGGGCCAGAAGGTCATCAAGACCCGGGATCGGTTTCATCAGTTGAACGCCATTGGCTTCGGCGTCCAGACCTTTGTCGATTTTGAGGAACGGCACGACGCCTTTTTCTTCCCACAAAAATAGGGAGGTCGGCTTGCCACCCACTTCGCGGTCCATGGTCATTTCGAAAAGGATTGCGCCGATGACCTTGTCGCCGGTGAAGGCGGGCGATTGCATGATGCGCGAGCGCATGGCGTGGACCATGTCGAACATTTCGGCCTCGCCCGAATATTCGCTCTCATCCACGCCGTAGAGTTTGAGCGCCTTGGGCGTCGAGCCGCCCGATTGGTCTAGTGCTGCGATAAAGCCTTGGCCTTCGCCCATTTTGGCGGTCATTTCCTGAATAGACATCTCATTCCTCTTTTGGCTCAAATCGTCCCTCGGCAGCGAGGGCTTTGGGGATTTCACAACCGAGTTACCTTGCCCGGCGCGTGCTCGCAATCTTGGTAGCGCTCACGGGTTGCAATGAGTTCAGATTACGCGACTTATGCAGGCAAAGGATTGATCCAGAGCAAGAGGGCCGCGCATATCCGGTATACGCGACATGGGGGTAGGCGGCAAAGAAAAGACCCGCCGGAGGGGCGGGTCTGTGAATGTTTATCTGTGCGCGCTGAACTGCACATGCGAAAGGCGTTAGCCGAGAGCGACCACACCGGGCAATTCCTTGCCCTCCATCCATTCGAGGAAGGCACCGCCTGCCGTCGAGATGTAGGTGAAATCCTTGGCATGGCCGGAAGCATTGATCGCCGAGACCGTATCGCCACCACCCGCGACCGAGACCAAAGCGCCTGCATTGGTCTGTTCCGCGATTTTTTCGAGCATGGCAAAGGTGCCCGCGCCGAAAGGCTCCAGTTCGAAAACCCCCAAAGGCCCGTTCATGATGACGGTTTTGGCGTCGTCCAGAATCTCGTTGATCCGCGCCACGGATTTCGGACCGGCATCAAAGATCATCGCGTCTTCGGGACATTCGGTCACCGGAAGGACTTCATTGGCAGCATTGGCTTTGAACTCGCGCGCCACGACCACATCGACGGGCAGAACGATCTCGCAACCGGCCTCGTCGGCTTTCTTGATGATCTCGCGTGCTGTGTCGGCCAGATCGTGTTCGCACAGGGATTTGCCCACATCCACGCCCTCTGCGGCGAGGAATGTGTTGGCCATGCCGCCACCGATGACAAGGAAATCGACCTTGCGCACCAGATTGCCCAGCAGATCAAGCTTGGTCGAGACTTTCGCGCCGCCCACAACGGCCACAACCGGACGGGTGGGGGTGGAAAGCGCGGTTTCAAGCGCGGAAAGCTCGGCTTGCATCAAACGCCCTGCACAGGAGGGCAGGAGTTTCGCCACACCCTCGGTCGAGCCGTGGGCACGGTGCGCGGCGGAGAAGGCGTCATTGACATAGACATCGCCAAGCGCAGCCAGAGAGGCGGCGAATTGCCCGTCATTGTCGGTCTCGCCCTTGTGGAAACGGGTGTTTTCCAAAAGCAGAACCTCGCCCGATTGCAAAGCGGCCACGGCCTCTTTCGCGGGGCTGCCGATACAATCACTTGCAAATTTGACCGGCACACCCAAAACCTCGGCCACGGTGTCCTTGATCAGCCCGAGGCTCATCTCCGGCACAACCTGTCCCTTGGGACGCCCGAAATGCGCCAGAAGAACCGGCTTGCCGCCTTTGGCAAGAATGTCGTCGATCGTGGGCTTGATCCGTTCGATCCGGGTGGCGTCGGTCACTTTGCCATCGGCCACGGGCACGTTGATGTCCACACGGGTCAGCACCACTTTGCCGGAGAGCTCCATATCATCGAGGGTTTTCCAAGCCATAGCAATCGGTCCTTTCAGGGAGGGTTTGGCATCTTACCCTTGTTTGACCTCTCCTCACCGCTTCGTCAACAGGCGTGAGGACGCATCAGGGTCAATCCGTGCGGATGCTGCGAGATCGCCCTTTCCCTCACCGGTGGGGCACATTAAACTGGGCAAAATTTCGACCCCTTTTATGACCCCGAGGAGGCAGTCATGGCCGACATCAAAGATCCCGAAAACACAATCATCCTCACGCTGGAAAGCGGTGAAGTTGTGATCGAACTCATGCCCGACATCGCGCCGAAACATTGCGAGCGGATGAAGGAACTGGCCCGCGCCGGTGCCTATGACGGGGTTGTGTTCCACCGCGTGATCGAGGGTTTCATGGCGCAGACCGGTGACGTGAAATTCGGAAACCAGAACAAGGACTTCGAATTGCGTCGTGCGGGCACGGGCGGCTCCGACCTGCCGAATGTTCCGGCGGAATTTTCTGGCATCCCGCATGATCGCGGCACCATCGGCGCGGCGCGGTCGCAAAACCCCGATTCCGCCAATTCGCAGTTCTTCATCAACTTCTCCGACAACCATTTCCTGAACCGCCAGTATACGGTCTACGGGTGTGTGATCTCCGGTATGGAGCATGTGGATAAGATCACCCGCGGCGAACCGCCGATGTATCCTGATGCAATGATCTCCATGAAGGTGGCTGCCGATGTTGCGTAAAACGCTGACACTGATCGCCACGCTGGCGGCGGCTCCGGCCTTTGCCACAGGGCTTGATATCGAGGTCAAAGGCGAGGCCAATGGTACCGTGCATATCGACCTTTTCGAGGACGTGGCCCCCGGCCATGTTGCGCAGATCACCAAACTCGCAAGCGAAGGCGCTTATGACAATGTCGTCTTTCACCGTGTGATCGACGGGTTCATGGCCCAGACGGGCGATGTGCAATATGGCAAGATGGGCGCGGCGGAGTTCTCCATGCAGATGGCCGGACGCGGCGGCTCCTCCGAGCCGGATCTGAAAGCCGAGTTTTCCGATCAGCCCTTTGATGCCGGTGTCGTCGGCATGGCGCGGAGCCAGAACCCGGATTCGGCCAACAGCCAGTTCTTCATCATGTTTGCCCCCGCACCGCATCTGAACGGCCAGTATACGGTCGTCGGCAAGGTCACCGAGGGCATGGATGTGGTCAATGCGATTAAGCGTGGCACGGGGCCCAATGGCGCTGTGATCGGCGAGCCGGATGTGATGGTGAAAGTCTCTGTCACGGACTGAGCTTCGTACGAGGCTTGAGGCTATTCATTTAGAAAGGGCGCTTTGGGGCGCCCTTTTTGCTGTCTGCCTAATGCCTTGCGTGCGTTTTAGAATTCAAAGCGCAGCGCTGCGGAGGCTAGCCCGTCCCCTGCGCCATATCCGCCGGAGACATCCAGAGAGGTTTCCCCGCGCAGATAGATATTCGCACCCACAAGGGCCAGCCCGTCTTCCGGTTCCTCGAAGGGCACGGAGACCAGCTCTGTCATGGAAATCGTGTTCGTGAGCGGATGGCGATAGGCCAGTTCCATCGCCGCAGGGGCGTCATTGGCCTCGTTGTAAGACAGGGTGCCGGACATTTCGCCGGACCCGAACATGTAACGGCCTTGCAGCTTGGCATTGGCATCGGAACTGTCCCCATCGACATATTCCAGCGCGGCTTCCATACGCCAGTCCCCCATGTGCCAACCGCCGCCAAGCCCCAGAACCGCTGTGTTATAGTCATCGACGTAATGGAGAGACGCGGCCATGTCGCTGCGTTGATAGCTGGCCCCTGCGGGCAGGTAGTTGTTCAGTGTGATGGTCCCGTCGGTCAGGCGGCTGTAACCGGTGTCTGTGCGCTGCAAGGCTTCGGTCAACATCACATGGGACAGGAGCGGACGCGCGAACTGGTCGTAGGCGGGGCGGGGATTGCCGATTTCATAGCGCGTGGAGCCAAGGCTGTAGCTCAGCGCGGCATAGGTTTCATGTTCCCGCCCCAAGGTGCCGAAAGCCCCGAAGCTGAGGCCCAACCCGTCCCAGTTGGTCCGCCATGTGCCGTCGCCACCAAACCAGAGGTCTTCGCCTTCAACCGTCGAGGTGCCAAGCGCAATCCAGCCGTCGCTGGTGAGCCAAGGCTCGGCGTGCAGGGCGGGGGCGGCTCCTGTCAAAAGGAGTGTGAGGAGGGCGAGTCGCTTCATATCAAGGTATTCTGCCGAAAAATCGGGAAAAAATCCATGACGCAAAGATCACAAAACCGCGCTTTAATGCGCGGTTTTGTTTCATCTCGGATTGGGATCAGTCTTTACAGACGACCAAGGCGTGACGTTTTTTGCCCGCCGAGAGCTTCATCGGCTCTTTGAGCATCTCCGCCGTGACCAGCAGGCCCGCATCCTTGTGGTCCGCGTCATTCACCTTGGCGCCGCCATCGGAAAAGAGGCGTTTTGCTGCCTTGCCGCTGTCGGCGAGGCCGGATTTGACGAACAGCTGAACGATGGAAATGCCGTCGCCAATGTCGGAGGCGGAGAGTTCAACGGTCGGAAGGTCATCGCCCACGCCGCCTTTCTCGAAGACCTCGCGCGCAGTGGCTTCGGCGGCTTTGGCCGCTTCGGCCCCGTGCAGCAGCGTGGTAACTTCATTGGCGAGGATGATCTTGGCCTCGTTGATCTCGGAGCCTGCAAGTGCGCCCAGACGGTCGCATTCTTCCACCGGAAGCTCTGTGTAGAGCTTGAGGAAACGACCCGTGTCGGCATCCGTGGTGTTGCGCCAGAACTGCCAGAACTCATAGGGCGACAGCATTTCCGCGTTGAGCCAGATGGCTCCACCCTGACTTTTGCCCATCTTGCGCCCGTCTGAAGTGGTCAGCAGCGGCGTGGTCAGCCCGTAGATTTCATTGTCCAGCACGCGGCGCGTCAGGTCGATTCCGTTGACGATATTGCCCCACTGATCTGAGCCGCCCATCTGCAACAGACAGCCGTAGCGGCGGTTCAGTTCGAGGAAGTCATAGGCCTGAAGAATCATGTAGTTGAATTCGAGGAAGGACAGCGACTGCTCGCGATCCAGCCGCGATTTCACGGATTCAAAGGACAGCATCCGGTTGACGGAGAAATACCGCCCGATGTCGCGCAGGAAATCGAGGTAGTTCAACTCGTCGAGCCATTCGGCATTGTTGCGCATCAACGCGCCGTTGGCCTCGTCCTTGTAGTCGAGATAACGGGCAAAGACCTTTTGCATCCCGTCGATATTGTCGTCGATTTGCGCGGGCGACAAAAGTGGACGCTCGTCGGAGCGGAAGCTTGGGTCGCCCACTTTCGTGGTGCCGCCGCCCATGAGGGTGATCGGTTTGTTGCCGGTTTTCTGGAACCAGCGCAGCAGCATGATGTTGAGCAAATGCCCGACATGCAGGGATTTTGCCGTGGCATCATAGCCGATATAGGCGGTGACCATCCCTTTGTTCAGGGCTTCGTCGAGCTCTTGCAGATTGGTGCAATCCGCAAGGAAACCGCGTTCGATGATCACGCGGAGAAAGTCCGATTTGGGATGGTAAGTCATCTGTCACATTTTCCGTTCAAAGGGTCAGCGCAGCCTGATATATCGGGGCGAGCACCAAAGGGAAAGAGTGTGATGAGCGGTAAGAGTAAGACAGCGCCGATTTGGGTCGCTGGATGTATGTCCGGAACATCTCTGGACGGGGTGGATGTGGCGCTGTTGAAGACCGATGGCGTGAGTGTCTGCGGTTTTGGCGACACGGCGTTTCGGGCCTATAGCGAGGCGGAACAGGCCATGTTTCGCGCCGAGCTTGGGTCATGGCAGGCCTCCGAGCCTTTGACGGAACTCATAGAGACCGCCCATGCCGAGGCTTTGTCGGAACTGGACGGGTTCGAGTTGATCGGCTTTCACGGTCAGACACTGGCCCATGCGCCGCATGAGCGACGGACCTATCAGGCTGGCGACGGGTCGGTTCTGGCTGAAGTGACCTCTATGCCCGTGGTCTGGGATTTCCGCTCGACGGATGTGGAGATGGGCGGGCAGGGTGCCCCCCTGGCGCCGTTTTATCACCATGCGCTTGCGCGCTATATCGGTGCTGCGGGGCCTGTGGCCTTTCTCAACCTCGGTGGCGTGGGCAATCTTACATGGGTGGACCCGCGTGTTGCCGACCCTGCCGCGCCGGATGCCTTGCTGGCCTTCGACACGGGGCCTGCCAATGCGCCGGTCAATGACCTGATGCGGGCACGGCGGGGGGAGAGCTATGATCGGGATGGCGCTCTGGCCGCCGAAGGTCAGCCGGATATGGAGATTGTCGCCAAGGGGCTGGAGCATTCATTCTTCTACAAAATGCCGCCCAAGTCACTGGACCGAAACGATTTCCACGATATTCTGGGCGCTGTGTCAGGCCTGTCCGACGCCGATGCTGCCGCGACGCTGACCGCTTTTGCTGCCGCATCGGTGGCCCGTGCGATGGAACATTGCCCCACCGCCCCCGAAGCGCTCTATGTCACAGGAGGCGGGCGGCATAATGCCACGCTCATGGCCATGATTGCCGCAGGCGTGGATTGCCCCGTCGCGCCTGTCGAAGAGGTGGGGCTGGATGGCGATATGCTTGAGGCGCAGGCCTTTGCCTATCTCGCTGTGCGTGTCCTGCGAGGGCTGCCGACCTCGTCTCCGTCCACCACGGGAGTGCGTGCAGCCATTGGCGGCGGGCGTGTGTCGCGCCCGACAGTTTGAAGCTGGCATCTCGCTATCTGTGGTAAGTGGTTTGTCCGGAAGATTTGCGGGCAATCCGCACGGGACGTTCGGGCGTCAAAGCGAATGGCAGATCAATGGCGACTGGCAAAGTGGGAGAGGAACCGAAACCGGGAGAGTGCGCGATGCAGGACCCCCGGTCTCTTCTCACTCGGTAAAACGGGAACATATGCTGACAGCATTCCCCCCCCGATACTGATTAACACCTCCAGCTTAACCTAACGTCAGTTTGGCGCTAGTGCGGAAAACCTTACCATTGGCCCTGCTTTACGGGGAAAGATGCGAGAGTTTTCCCCGTAAATGCGCAAAAATAGCGAGTTTTTCACTTTTCGGGGCAGAAAGTCAGCCGTCAGACGGAATCTCGAACCCCGAAGGGGCCAGTTCGAATCCCTCGAACCGGAACCCCGGAGATACGGTGCAGCCAACCAAAGTCCAGTCTCCGGTGCTGCGGGCTGCCTGCCAATGGCCTGTGGGGACAATCGCTTGCGGGCTCTCTCTGGATAGCAAATCGGGCCCAAGGGTCACAGCGCGGGCTGGCCCCTTGTCTGTTGCAGCCATGGAAAGCACCAACGGCGCGCCAGCGTAGTAGTGCCAGATTTCGGTCGCATCGACGCGATGCCATTGGCTGCGCTCTCCGGCTTTGAGCAGGAAATAGATGCAGGTGCCTGCAGGACGCTGACCGCCTGAGGCCTCTGCCACCCATGTCTGGCGGTAATGCCCGCCTTCTGGATGGGGCGCGAGGTTCAGGTGGGCGATGATTTCGTCGGCAGTCATCTCGGTCATGAGGTCTCCTTTTCATGCGACGTGACAAGCCACATGGCACAGAGCGCCCCCGCCGCGTTGAACACCAGATCAAGGCCGGTGTTGATATAGCCGCCGACATTCGTGTCAGGGAGCATCAGCACGGCGGTGAATTCGATGACCTCGTTGAGCGCGCCCAAGCCCATCGCGCCCAGAACCGGTAGGACAAAGGCGGTTTTCGTGCCTTTCAGAACAGGAAAGCTGTGGGTCATGATGTGCCACAACAGCCATGCCGAGACGCCGAAGCCGTAGAAATGCACCACTTGGTCGTATTTCAGAAGGCTCATCTCCCCGTCGCTGAGGATCGGGACCAGTTGCAGCGTGTAGAGCACCGAGCCGTTCACAGGCACGCCGCCACCCGCCATATGCATCAGCCCCCAAATCGAGAGCGCCCACAACAGGCGCGGCGGGTAGTCCACTTTGCGTAGACTTATGGCGATGAGACCCACCAGAATGAGCAGGGTTGCGACATAGAAGATAAATTCGAAATTCCCGATGGCAAAGAACCACAGGGTAAAGCCGATAACATAGGCGGCGGTGAAAAGACCGACACGTTGCTCTGCGGGGGTGATCCGGCTCATGATGGTCTCCTCTTTTGCGCGACATGCGGGCGGGCAATTACCCGATCAACGGGATATGCGGCGCGGCGCTTTTGGGGAGGGCTCCGGCCACGCGCGGATCATCCATCACCTCGATGGCGCGCCCGTAGGGGGTGAAACCCGACCGGATATAGAAGGGCAGCGCCTGCGGACTGTCCAGCGTGCAAGTGTGCACGAAGAGGCGTTTGATGCCATGCGCAAAGGCCTTGTCCAGCGCGTGTTCCATCAACCACCGCCCTGTGCCGCCGCCGATCAGGCTCTCATGCAGCCCGAAAAACGCGAGCTCCGTGTTCTCGGCATCGCGGAAATCCAGTTCCAGAATCCCGAGATCAACACCGTCTTTGCGCACCGAATAGACCTCCACATCCGGATGGGAGAGGATCGCCGCAAGCGCGTCTTCCTCCATGTAAAGCCGTGAAAACCAGAGCCAGTCCTCGCCTACACGACGATAGAGCGCCCGATACCAGTCGAGATCAGGGGTCTCGTGACGCACCAGCGTCAATTCCGGCTGCTCCGACGCAGGGCGCGGGGCGGGGCGGGCGAACATTTCGAGATAGGTGACAACGGCAGCAAGCTTGCCCGCAGGTAACTCATGAATGCCGTCAGGAAGCGGCGCGGGGAGGGGTGTGGTGTTGGTCATGGGGAGGTTAAAGCAAGTTGTGACGCATAGCGCAATGAAACGAATGGAATACATGTTGGGGGCACAGATTACGATTTCCCGTCATGCGTCATCCTTCATCTTGCTTTCTGTTGGTCGGGAGTCCCATTCGTTAAAGGTCAGAATGTTTTTGCGCAGATCGACGATAACGTTGGTTGCACCGAGTTTGTCTTTCCACCATTCTTCCCTATCTGGAAGTATGTGGTCGTCGCACCATTCCACTACGCGAACAGGACAACCCGACTTGCCGATCAGGCGGTTCAAATGATCATCTCCGCCGCGATAGCCGAAGAGGATGATTTCTTCGACTTGAGTAATGGTCGTATCGCGCACATCAGGATGGAGAATTTCTTCCAAACGTTTCCAGTAAAGGGATAAAATCTTTGATTTTGCTATGAGAAGTGGTTTTAGGGAGGCGTCCGAGAGGATAATGTGGTTCCTACTTTCTGCCGTGTGACTGTTCAGTTCGCTACGGTTTCTTTTTTGTATTGTGTCATGAAAAAGAGGCGATCCATGAAGGTGGAGATAGAGGCCTCGCTCACATTCAACCTTTCCTAGAGTTGGCTTTAGAAAGCCACTCCTAAAGCAATCTTGTAACACCGTTTTCTCTTCGAAGAACGGATCATCAAGATATTTTGTATAGAGTGCTGTGTCGTAGTTGAATGTCGCAATATGGCTTTTGTGGGTTCCCAAGTGCGCTTTCAGATTTCTCCAAAAATTCTTTAGCTTCTCGTCATCGTGGAAAGTTTCGGACGTCCTATCGAACTCTCTTGCCACCTCAAAAGTGAATTTGTTGAGCGCATTTTCCAGATCAGTATGTTGGTTAGGTTTGGAAAACCATTCTTTCAAATTCTTCGCGTAATCGTGGCCGAAACCGCTTTGTAGGATGTCGAACGCGCTTAGCGCGACTTGTGCGTTAATTAGTCTCGATTCTTCCTGCGGTTCCGTCGAGACATCAATTCCAGGAATGAAATCCGCGATCAGTTCTCGTTCGTTTCTTTCGAGTTTTTCGTGCCAGACTTTTGGCATGGCATGTGGAAGACTGAACTTCGTGTTATCAAGCGCCATCCCCAACCCGTTCCCCACAACAATCAATTTTCGTGACATATCACTTCCCAATTCACCAAAACAAAAAGCCCCGCCAAAATGGCAGGGCTTTTCAACTTCGGTCAAGCGGGCAGAGCCGCCGCCTGTCTTACTTTTTCAAAATCGACGTTCCGGCATATTCTGCCGTGGCACCCAGTTGTTCCTCGATGCGGATCAGCTGGTTGTATTTTGCCATACGGTCAGAGCGCGACATGGAGCCGGTTTTGATCTGGCCGCAGTTGGTGGCAACCGCGAGATCGGCAATTGTGGCGTCTTCTGTTTCGCCGGAGCGGTGCGACATCACGTTGGTGTAGCGCGCGCGGTGGGCCATATCGACGGCTTTGAGGGTCTCGGAGAGCGAGCCGATCTGGTTCACCTTAACGAGCATGGAGTTGGCCACGCCCTGCTCGATACCGGAGGCCAGACGCTCGGGGTTGGTCACAAAGAGGTCGTCGCCCACAAGCTGGACCTTGTCGCCGAGTTTCTCGGTCAGGAGTTTCCAACCGGCCCAGTCGTCTTCGGCCATGCCGTCCTCGATCGAGATGATCGGGTAGTCATTGCACAGGGCGACGAGGTAATCGGCGTTTTCCTCGGAGGTGAGCGATTTGCCTTCGCCCTTCATCTCGTATTTGCCGCCTTCGAAATATTCGGTCGAGGCGCAGTCGAGCGCGAGGAAGATGTCTTCGCCCGGTTTGTAGCCGGCTTTCTCGATGGATTTCAGCACGAAGTCCAGCGCCTCGCGGGTGGACGAGATGTTCGGGGCAAAGCCGCCTTCGTCACCGATGCCCGTGTTGTAGCCTGCGGCGGAGAGTTCTTTTTTCAGCGTATGGAAGACTTCGGAGCCCATACGGATCGCTTCTTTCACATTCGATGCCGAGACAGGCATGATCATGAATTCCTGAAAGTCGATGGGGTTGTCGGCATGTTCGCCGCCGTTGATGATGTTCATCATCGGCACGGGGAGAATGCGGGCGCTGGAGCCACCGACATAGCGGTAAAGCGGCAGGGCGGAGTAATCGGCAGCGGCTTTGGCAGCGGCCAGCGACACGCCGAGGATGGCGTTGGCGCCGAGGCGGCCTTTGTTAGGTGTGCCGTCGAGTTCGATCATCACGGCGTCGAGGGCTTCCTGCTCGGTGGCATCCATGCCGACGAGGGCCTCACAGATTTCACCGTTCACGGCGGCGACGGCTTCGAGCACGCCTTTGCCCATGTAGCGGGATTTATCCCCGTCACGTTTTTCTACGGCTTCATGTGCGCCGGTGGACGCGCCCGACGGCACGGCCGCGCGGCCCATGGTGCCGTCTTCCAGAATGACGTCCACTTCCACGGTCGGATTGCCGCGGCTGTCGAGAATTTCACGGCCGATGATGTCGATGATGGTGCTCATGGCTTTACGTCCCTTTGCAAAGTTAGATTGGCGGGCCAGTCAAAGGCTTGATACCAGCCGGGGCGGTCAGGTCAACAACCCATACGCTAACAGTGCGCAGAACAGTTGTTTCAATCCCGGACCGATTGCCGCGCCAGCTTGCGTTCGCGCAAAAACGTGTAGAGGCCGGAGGCAATAATGACGGCCGAGCCGAGATAGGTCATCAGGTCGGGCCGTTCGCCAAAGACCAGCATGCCGCCGATCATGGTAAAGACGAGGCGGGTGTAGCGAAATGGGGTGACCGCAGATGCATCCCCCAGACGCATTCCGGCCACGATGAGCGTATAGCCCAGCACACCGGAGGCGATGGCCATGCCGGTCATGGCGAGCAGCGGCATGGTAAAGGGCAAAGGGCTGCTGTCCGAGAGCCAGAGCGCCAGAGAGGCGGCGGGGATTATGGCAAGGAAGGCCTGAAACGAGACGACAGAGGAGGGCACCGCCGCATCCATGACCCGTGTCATCAGGTCACGGGTGGCCACGGCGGCCACAGTGACAAGAACCCAGAGCACTTGCGGATCAAACGCCGAGAGACCGGGGCGGATGATCATCAGAACGCCGACAAACCCCACGGCAATCGCGCTCCAGCGCCGCCAGCCGACACGTTCGCCCAGAAAGAGGGCCGCTCCCAGCGTGACGACGAGAGGCATGGACTGGAACACAGCGCCGACTGTGGAAATATCGACCAGTGAAAGCGCGGTGACAAAAGAGATCGAGGCCACCGCTTCGGTCGAGGCGCGCAGCAGGATCACGGGCCGCCAGTTGCGCGGCACAAGGATTGCATCCTGCCGCACAAGCGCCCAGATCAGAAAGGTCAGAGTGCCGCCGATGGCAATCGCCAGAAGCACCTGAGAGACCGGCAGGAAGCTGGAGAGATGTTTGACGAACATATCCTCCACGGTGAAAAATGCCATGGAGCCGATGATCATGAAAATGGCGCGCAAATTGTACATGGATTGACCGCACTGTTTTTTAGCAGACCTATCTCCGCCTGCCGTGGTCCGGCAAGTCTTGTGACAGGAGCAAAGACGCAGACGGGGGAGCGCGAAAGCACTCAGCTCTTCTTGCGCACCCCGTAAAGTTCAAGCCGGTGACCTTTCAGATCAAACCCCAGACGCTCCGCGATCTTTTCCTGAAGTGCTTCGATCTCGGGGTCGACAAATTCGATCACGCGGCCCGTGTCTATGTCGATCAGGTGGTCGTGATGCTCCCTGTCGGCGGCCTCGTAGCGCGCCCGCCCGTCGCCGAATTCGAGCTTTTCGAGAATGCCTCGCTCTTCAAAGAGCTTCACCGTGCGATAAACCGTTGCCAGAGAGATGTTGGGGTCCTTGGCCGAGGCGCGGGCATATAGTTCTTCGGCGTCAGGATGATCCACAGCCTCTTCGAGAACAGAGGCAATGATCCGCCGTTGTTCGGTCAGGCGCAGGCCCTTGGCCTCGCAGCGCGATAGGATCGTATCAGTCATAAGGGCTCCGGGCCGTCGTGTTCGGCCTCAAGGTAGAAAAACGCACCGGATTGGTCCAGCCCGCTTTTGCGAACAACTCGCAAATGTGTTCACGAAGATACTAGATGTTGAGTTGGCCTTCCATCATGCGAATGGCTTGGCCGCTGATGCTTACGCCGTGAGAACCGGCCTTCACAAATATCCGTGAGGGGCGTCCCATGTCATCGCCCTGATGAATTGTCAGCGAGACATCGTCACCCTGTTCCTGCTGCAATAACCGGCCGAGAGCGGCCGCCGCCGAACCGGTGGCCGGGTCTTCGGGAATATTGTCCAGAGGCGCGAACATCCGCATATGGATCGTGTTGCCGTCGCGCCAATAGGGGGCTTGGGCAAAGTCGAGGCCCATCGGATAGCGTGCATGGCCGTTACGAAAGGCGTTTATATCACATGAAATTTTCGAAAGCGCGGCACGCGAGGTGAGTTCTGTGAAGGTAAAGGCCAATCCTATCCCTGCCATGACGGGAGCGGTTGCCATATCGTTTTTTTGAAGCCCAAGCGCTTGCGCCACCAGTGTTGGGTCGGGATGGTCGATTGTTTCAAGCGGTTGTGTTGCGGTGAATGAGGCTTCGCGCCCCACTGCTTTTGCGGTGATCAGCCCGACCGGAAGTTCGAGACGCAAATCGGGTCCATGCCCGAGTTCCGAGAGCGCAACGGCTGCCCCGATGGTGGGATGGCCCGCGAAGGGGATTTCCTTGGTCGGGGTGAAGATGCGGAGCCGCGCGGTGTTGTCGATATCTTCGGGAGGGTAGAGGAAAACGGTTTCCGAATAGTTGAATTCGCGGGCGATGTTTTGCAGATGCGATTCCGGCAGGGCGCTGGCATCGGGAATGATCGCCAGAGGATTGCCGCCAAATGGCCGGTCGGTGAAAACGTCATAGGTCAGATAGTGCGTCATACATCAAGCCCCGGTTCGCGCCCGACACGTTTGGCCAGAGGGGCAACCGTGAGACCCTGCACGATGATCGAGAAGACCACAACGATATAGGTAGCGGTCAGGATCAGCGGTTTCCATTCGCCTTCGGGCAGGGAGAGCGCCAGCGCGACGGAAATCCCGCCCTTGAGGCCGCCCCATGTCATGATCGGGATGGTGCCCTTGCTGAAGTTGCGGAAGGGGCGCAGCATCAACACAGGAATTGCCACGGCGGTCAGGCGCGCGATCAGTGCGAGCACGATGGCCATGAGGCCTGCGATGATGGAGGTGGTGTCGAAGGCGACGGCAAAGACCTCGAACCCGATCATCAGGAACAGAATGGCGTTGAGAATCTCGTCGATCATCTTCCAGAAGGCATCGACATAGCGGCGGGTTTCTTCGGACATGCCGTATTTCGACCCGACATCACCGATCAGAAGCCCTGCGCAAACGGCCATGATCGGGGCCGAGACATGAAGCGCCACGGCCAGTTCATAGCCGCCGAAGGCCAGCCCCAAGGTAATGAGCACTTCGAGCGCATAGTCGTCAATCAGCCGCATCACGCGGAAGGTCAGCCACCCGAGCACAATGCCAAGCGCCGCGCCGCCCAAGGCCTCCTGCGCAAAGAGCATCAGCGCGCTTTCCACGGTGCTTGTGGCGTCTTGGGCTTCTGCCATATCGCCATGCCCGCTTGAGGAAAATGCCAGTCCGACGAGCACGAGATAGACCACATAGCCGACCCCGTCATTGAACAGGCTTTCGCCCGCGATCTTGGTTTCGAGGCTCTTGGGCAAAGAGGCTTGCCGCAACACACCCAGAACGGCGACCGGATCGGTGGGGGAGATGAGCGCCCCGAAGGTCAGCGCGATCATCAGGGGCATACCCGTCATCCAGCTGAACCCCGTGCCGACAACTGCGGTGGAGAGCGCTACGCCAAGGGTGGCCATAAGAAACACAGGCCGCCATTCGGCCTTCAGATCGGACACCTTCACATGCAATGCCCCCGCAAAGAGCAGCAATCCCAACATGCCCTCCAGAAGCGCATCGGAGAAATCAATCGCGAGGACTTCGGCGCGGATTGTCTCTTCGACCTGAGAGGCGGGGTAGATGGCATCCAGCCCGATCACGAAGAGCGAGGCGATGAGCGCGACAACAAGAATGCCGATGGAGGAGGGCAGGCGGAGAAACAGGTAATTGATTGCTCCGAACGCGCCGGCCAGAACGATCAGGAGCGAGGTGATCTGTAGAAGTGTCATGGGAAGCCCTTACATGTGGTCTTGCCACGGGTTTACTCAGGCTCGGAGGCGTATCCTAGTGGAAATTGCGTCAGTTAGACTGTTTTGCAAGCAGCAGGTCGGCCCAGATCGGCAAATGGTCGGAAGCCCGTCGTGAAAGTTCCGTCTCAACCACACCCGCATCGCGTAGGGCAAGGGCTTGGGTGAAGGCGATCCGGTCCAGCGCGGCAATCGGGCGCGAGGCGTGAAAGGACCGGCCCGGCGCGTGAATGTCGAAGGCGTCTTTGAGCGGATCAAGCCCTTGCCTGCGGGACCATTCGTTGAAATCTCCAAGGATTACTGTGGGTCGGTCGTCGAGACCTTCGAGGTGCTGGCGTATGGCGTGAAGCTGCTTTTGCCGCGAGGCGCGCAACAGACCCAGATGCACACCAACCACGCGCAGGTGGGGCAGATCCACCGCCACCGCCCCGCGCGGCTCCAGCCCCGGCAGGTCGAAACGATAGCTCGCCTCGACGGTGGCGCTTTTGCGCACAAGGATTGCATTGCCGTGCCAGCCGACAGAGACGGGCGAGGTGTTGACGGGCAGGGCGGTGAAGTCCGTATGCGCCTCGATCATCCGTCCGGGTAGCGCGGCAGGCCGTGGCCCCAGCCGCAGATCGGCCTCTTGCAATGCGACCACATCTGCCTCAAGGCTGTTGATCACGTCAATGACACGTCCGGGCGCGCGTTGCCCGTCGGTGCCTTTACATTTGCGCAGATTATATGAGGCCAGACGCAACGCGTCTCTTTCCACTTTCGGTAACATACGATTAACATAAGGTCGCAATGACAGGATTTCACCCATGCCGCTGAAAGATACCCTGCAATATTGGTTTGCCAAGGCCCGCAAGCAACCTTTGGTGATGAAGCTTGTCTGGGTGGCGCTTTTGGGGGAGTTCGTCGCGGGTCTTGTGACGGTGCGCTATACCTCGTCCTTCATCGCGCTGGGCACGTTCGGCCTGACCTTGATGCCGATTCTGTTCGCGCGGCGGTTTCACATCTATATCCCGCGATCTTTCATGGCAGGTATCGTCCTGTTCATCTTCGCCACGCTGTTTCTGGGCGAGGTGGGGGATTTCTACAACCGCTACTGGTGGTGGGACGTGGTGCTGCATGGCGGCTCGGCCGTGGGATTCGGCCTCGTGGGGTTTGTTGCGATTTTCATGCTGTTCCAAGGTGACCGCTATGCCGCACCCCCTTGGGCTATGGGGTTGTTCGCCTTTGCCTTTGCCATGTCGATCGGTGCGATTTGGGAGATATTCGAATATTCCATGGACCAGATATTTGGCACGAATATGCAGAAATCCGGTCTTCAGGACACGATGTGGGATTTGATTGTCGATGCCGGCGGCGGGCTTGTAGGAGCGATCTCCGGCGCAATTTATGTGCGCTGGGGGCGTGCGCCTTTTGCGGGGCTATTGCGCGATTTCATCACCCGCAATAGTCGCCTGTTCGGGAAATATCGCTCGAAGTGAGGTTTTGTTCTGTCAGGGCTGCCCATGCGGAGTCGCTTTGTGTGGGCTAGCGTGAGCGATAAGCGCGATGTTTTACGCAGTGAAGCGGAGCAGGCGACGACTGTCGCCCGGGCTTTGCCCGCCCATGCGGAGCCGCCCCGTCAGGAGCTGGCGTGAGCGACATCTATGTCCCGCAGAAAGTCTGATGCACCACTTCGTCCTCACGCGGTGGATGCGTCAAATCCCGATCCTCCTCGGCCAGATCAAAGGGCCGTGTCAGCACCCGCGCCAAACGCTTTGCCTTGCTGTCATCCCCTGCCAGAGAGGCTTGGATCGCCTCTTCAATTCGATGCGTGCGCGGGATCACGGTGGGGCTGGCCTTGGCGATGATTTCCTGCCAGTCCGGCGCGCGGCGGTCCTGCCAGCGCTCCGCCCAAAGATCAAACCCCGCACGATCCAGCACCCAGTCCCGCGCGGTGCCATCCAGCAAGCCTCGGAACGTGTTGGTGAAATCGGCCCCGTCCTTAGCCATCAACGCGAGAAGCTCCTGTATCAACGCCACATCCGCGTCCTGCGGGTCGGCAATGCCGAGCTTTGCGCCCAAGACCGCACGCCATTGGGCCTGATACAGATCGGGGAAACTGTTCAAAACCTCGGTGAGCGCTTCAATCGCCTGTTGCTGCCCACCTAGTTCCGCCTCCATTTGCGGCACGAAACAGGAGCCGAGCTGCGCCAGATTCCAATGCGCCATGGAGGGCTGTTGCTCATAAGCATAGCGCCCCGCACGATCGATGGAACTGTAAACCGCCTTCGGGGAATACCCGTCAATAAAGGCACAAGGGCCGTAGTCGATAGTCTCGCCGGAGACCGCCATATTGTCCGTGTTCATCACCCCGTGAACAAAGCCAAGCCCCATCCATCCGGCGATCAGACGCGCTTGCGCCTTGACGATCTCCGCATAAAGCTCCAGCGTGCTGCCCGCTTGCGGAAAATGCCGTGCGCGAACATGCTCTGTCAGCAATCTGACGGCCTCTTCATCGCCTTGGGCGGTGAAATACTGGAATGTGCCCACCCGAATGTGCGAGGCGGCGATGCGGGTCAGAATGGCGCCGGGATAGGCCCGCTCGCGCTGCACCCGCCCGCCGGTGCGCACCGCAGCCAGCGCGCGTGTGGTGGGGATGCCTGCGGCATGCATGAATTCGCTGACGATAAATTCGCGCAGAACCGGCCCGATCCACGCACGCCCGTCGCCATTGCGCGAATAGGGCGTGCGCCCCGCGCCTTTGAGATGGATGTCGAACCGGCCCTGATCCGTGACAACCTCGCCCAAAAGAACCGCCCGCCCGTCGCCCAGTTGCGGTGACCAGCCGCCAAACTGATGCCCCGCATAGACCTGTGCCAGAGGGTCAGCCCCGTCGGGGATCACATTGCCTGCGCAGATTTCGGCATCCCAATCGGCAACGCCCAGAGCCTCGGCCAGCCCCTCGTTCCATAAAACCATTTCGGGCGCGGGAGACATCTCCGGCGCGATTTTGGTGTGAAACCGCTTGGGCAGGCGGGCGTAGCTGTTATCAAAATGTGTCATGACAGGAATGTAGGACCGTTTTCCTTGCTGTCCAAATACTCAATCGACAGCATGCCCCTAGGCCAGACGCCGGACACGTTCGGTCAAAAGTTCGAAGAACCCGTCCGCATCCACATCTCCCATAAAGGTCGCGTTCTTTGCACGATCCGTCACCCCCCACCAATCGGCAACCGTCATGCCGCGGGTGAGTTTCGATTGGGTCTCGATCTCTACATTGATGAAACGGCCGGAGAACAGCTCCGGCTTGATGAGATAGGCAATCACGGTCGGGTCGTGCAGCGGGCCGCCAAGGGAGCCGTATTTCTCGATATCAAACCGTTCGAAGAAATCGAGCCAGCCTGTGACCACCTCGCCCAGATGGTTGCCGAAGTCGTGGAAGGCCTGAAGGCGCGGCGCGGTGACCAGCACCTTATGCGTCACATCAAGCGGCATCACGGTCAGTTTCACGCCGGATTTGAAGACAATATCAGCGGCCTCGGGATCGACGTAAATGTTGAACTCTGCGGCGGGGGTGATGTTTCCGACCTCGAAATAGGCCCCGCCCATGAGGACGATCTCCTGCACGCGTTCGACAATTTCCGGCGCTTTTTCAAAGGCCGTGGCGATATTGGTCAAAGGCCCCATCGGGCACAGTGTCACCGTGCCGGCAGGCTCGCGTTTCAGCGTGTCGATGATGAAGTCGACCCCGTGCTGCTCCTGCAAGGGCATGGTCGGCGCGGGCAGTTCGATACCGTCGAGGCCGGTCTTGCCGTGGATATGTTCGGCAGTCACAAGCGTGTGGGCCATCGGGCGGTCACAACCGGCAAAGACCTTCACATCGGGGCGTTTGGCCACTTCGCAGACCTTGCGGGCGTTCTCTGCCGTGCGCTCGATCGGCACATTGCCTGCCACGGCGGTGATGCCCAGAACGTCGATCTCTTCGGGCGAGCCAAGCGCCAGAAGAATGGCCATGGCATCATCCTGCCCCGGATCCGTGTCGATGATGATTTTGCGTGGGAAATCCGACATGTGCGTGCCTTTCAACAATCTTCAGACGCACAAGATGGTCCTGAAGGGCACGGATGTAAAGCGGTTCAGCGCCGGACTTGCCGTGCGCCGTCCGCGCCTTTGACAATGACGGTGCGAATGCCTGAAATCTCGGCATTCGACAGGGATTTCGCCGCTGTGATCTTGCGTTGCGCGGCTGTGCCTGCGGGGGAGGTCTTTGTGGGCGCGCGCAGGCGGAATTCGAACGCGAGCGTGTCGGGGCTGCCCGAGGGGACCGCGACCAGTTCGGCGTCGTAATATCCGGTGGAGGGCAGGGACGCCGTGGCGGTCACAATGGCACCCGATGCAGATTTGACCATCTGCATCTCGCTGATCGTCGGGGCAAGCGCACGGGTGTCGACGAAAACCGGATAGCCCTTGCGCGGGGCAAGGGTTTTAAGCACCTGTGTGGGCTGTCCTGCCTGTGCCGCCGCGACCGGTTCTGAGGAGCCAAACCAGTTCATCGGGTTGAACCGCGACTCGCGCACAGAGGCACAGCCGGCCACAAGCGACAAAACCAGCCCTGAAATGATCACCTGACGCCGCATCGGACACCCCTTTGTTCTCGGCCCTGAAACTTTCGTGATGCAAGGGCTACCCGAAAAGCCCCGCCTTGAAAAGCCCAGCCGTGAAAAGCGGGGGTTCAAAAGGGCAGCTGTCTCGCGGGCATCTGGACCTTTGACGGGGGAGGGCGTAAGAAATCGTCAAATGCCCCACAGGCCAAGGAATGGATCATGGCGACTGAGAATTTCGAAGAGATTGTCGAAACCTTTGAGTTTCTGGACGATTGGGAGGATCGCTACCGCCATGTGATCGAGTTGGGCAAGGCCTTCCCGCCGCTGGACGAGGCGTTCAAAGTGCCCGCTACCAAGGTCGAAGGCTGTGCCTCTCAGGTCTGGCTGGTGCCAACGATCGAGGCGGGGCGGTTCGAATTTCAGGGCGCCTCGGATGCGATGATCGTGCAGGGGCTGATCGCCATTTTGCACGAGCTATACGCAGGGCTGACCGTGCAGGAGGTTCTGGCCGTGGATGCGCCTGCGGAACTGGCGCGGCTCGGGCTTGACGAACATTTGTCCTCGCAGCGGTCCAACGGCTTGCGTGCTATGGTCGAACGTATCCGCGAGACCGCACAAAAGGCGGCGTAAGAGGGCGTTTCCATCGGTTGATCTGTCTGTGTGCAGATAGGCCCTTGGCAAATGTTCTCATTTTGTTCTAGTTTTGCGGCATGAGCCGCGAATCCACTTTCTTTTCCGAAACCCTGCCGCTTGGCCTCCTGCCCAAAGCGCGGGGGAGCACGTCCAATGCTGCGGGCCGGTTCGAGCGTCTGGCGCGCGAAACCTTTATCGACGGTTGGGACAGTGAGGTGGAGCAACGTGTCGCAGGCACCACCACAGTGGACGAACGCCCGCGCAAGATTATCACCCGCAATGACAGTCCCGATGTGCCGTTCGACCGCTCTATCAACCCCTATCGAGGCTGCGAACACGGGTGTTCCTATTGTTTCGCCCGCCCTTCCCATGCCTATCTCGGCCTGTCTCCGGGGCTGGATTTCGAGACCCGTCTGACCCGCAAACTGGGCGCGGCGGAGGTCTTAGGCCGTGAACTTGCGGCCGGAAGCTACGCGGTCGCGCCGATTGCACTGGGCACCAACACCGACCCCTACCAACCGATCGAGGCGCGTGACCGGATCATGCGCAGCATTCTGGAGGTGCTTTCCGCCCATAACCATCCGGTGACCATTGTGACCAAGGGCACGCTGATCGAACGCGACATCGACATTTTGCGGCCGATGGCGGCCAAGGGTTTGGTGCAGGTGGGCGTTTCCGTCACCACGCTCGGCTCGCGGCTTTCGCGTCAGTTGGAGCCTCGCGCACCTGTGCCCGCGCGGCGGCTCAAAACCATGCGGGCGCTCAGTGATGCGGGGATTCCCGTGCGTGTCATGGTCGCGCCGGTGATTCCCGCGCTCACAGACCACGAGCTTGAGGCGATCCTGTCGGCGGCGGCCAGCCACGGGGCCAGAACCGCGTCCTATATTATGCTGCGCCTGCCTCTGGAGGTCGCGCCTCTGTTCGAGGACTGGCTTGAAACCCATGTGCCGGAACGTGCGGCGCGTGTGATGAACCGTGTGCGCGAGCTGCGCGGCGGCAAGGCCAATGACAGCAATTTCGGCACGCGAATGCAAGGTGAGGGCGAATGGGCAGAGCTTATGGCCAAGCGCTTTGATATCGCCCTGAACCGCACAGGGCTGTCTCGCTCAGAGCCTCGGCTACGTTGCGACCTGTTTGCTGTGCCGCCCAAGGTGGGGGACCAGTTGAGCCTGTTCTGAGCCGCGAGGTTCAGGTTTCATCTTCCTCTTCGCTGGAGAGCGATCCGAGGGCGGCGACCACCTGTTCCAACGTCGGACGCGGGCCGCGCGGGCGGGTTTCCAGCGCGTCTTTCATGGCTTTGAGATGCGCAGGCGTTGTGCCGCAGCACCCGCCGATAATTCGTGCACCCGCATCACGGGCAAGACAGGCGTATTCGGCCATCATAGCAGGGGTGAGAAGGTAGCGCAGTTGACCGTCAACCTCGCGCGGCAGACCGGCGCTGGCCTTGGCAATGATGGGGCGATCCAGCCCCTGAGCGGCAAAATCGAGCACACTGCGCACCATTTCGGCGGCTCCAACACCGCAATTCGCGCCGTAAGCCAGCGGCGGGTGGGCCATCCCCTCGACCTTATGGGCCAGTTGGGATGGGGTGATCCCCATCATCGTGCGCCCCGCCGAATCGAAACTCATGGTGCCGACCCAAGGTAGACCGGCCTGAACTGCGGCTTCTGCGGCGGCGGTGTATTCCTCGAAAGAGGACATGGTTTCGATCCAGACGAGATCGACCCCGCCCGATTTGAGGCCTTGCGCCTGTTCCAGAAACATCCCGAAGGCGTCGTCATAGGACAGCCGCCCGATTGGTTGCAGGATGTCTCCGGTAGGCCCCATTGCGCCTGCGACCACGACCGGACGCCCTGCGGCGTCAGTGACCTGACGTGCGATGCGGGCGGCGGCATGGTTAAGTTCAAAGACGCGATCATCGGCATCACAGAGTTTGAGCCGTGCGGATGTGCCACCGAAACTGTTGGTGAGGAAAATATTGCAACCGGCATCAATGGCGCTTTGATAGAGGTTGGCGATGTTGTCTGGCTGATCGGTGTTCCAGAGTTCGGGTGCGGTGCCGGGTTTTAACCCCATCTTGAAGAGTTCCGTTCCCGTGGCCCCGTCGGCCAAAAGCCAGTCACGGGAGGAGAGCAGGTCGCTCAGGATGTTGTCATGAGAGCGGGTCTTCATCTGTGTCCTCCCTGTGTTCAGCACGTCCGCTTCGGTCGCCTCTTAGCGCCTTGTAGCGTTGTGCTGGCGGGGCGGCATTTTGCCATTTGCCCTGAAAAGAAAGCCCGCACAGGATATGCGGGCCTCGTTAATGTGTTCTATGTAGCAATCCGTCAGAGCAGGGCTTTGCTCAAACCATTGCCGAACCGGACGAAAAGCGTTTTAGCTTTCGGTCAGTTCAGCTTTCGCTTCGCTCAGAAAGCCGGTGTAAAGCTCGCGCAGTTGCGCCAAGCTCACGGAATCGCCGAGATCGTCGGAGACTTTTGCAAGCACGTCTTCAAAGCCGGCTTCTTTCATGTCGGCCCGCATGACGTCTTTGATGTATCCGTCCAATTCGTCCGCAGACTTGCCGAGTTTGTCGGCAGCCCAGATGGCGAGTTTCTTGTTGGCGCGGGCTTCCATGCGGAACTGAGCCTCAGCGTCATGAGCGTATTTGTTTTCAAACGCGGATTCACGTTCGTCGAAGGTGGTCATGGCAGGCTCCTCCTAGTTAAAAACCTTTGTGCGGATTATGCCCGCCAGACTTGGGGGGGACAAGGATGTAAATCAATATTCCGGCCAAAATTCCGCGCTTTGTACGGCTATTTCACAGGTATGTTGCACAAGCGGCGCTATGAGGGAGGCTCTGAACTTGCGGGCGTGGCGCGCATGCCCTAAAGAGCGGGTCTGAAGTGGCCGGTCGTGTTGATTCCCGGCCCCATTAGCTTTTGGAGGCCCCATGGCGCGCCGCAAGAAAATCTACGAAGGTAAGGCGAAAACACTTTACGAGGGCCCCGAACCGGGCACGTTGGTGCAATATTTCAAAGATGACGCCACCGCGTTCAACGCCGAGAAACGGGATGTGATCGAAGGCAAGGGTGTTCTGAACAACCGCCTTTCCGAGTTTTTCATGACGGGTCTTACCTCGCTGGGCATTCCGAACCACTTCATCAAACGCCTCAATATGCGCGAGCAGTTGATCCGCCAGTGCGAGATCGTGCCGCTTGAAGTGATCGTGCGCAATTACGCCGCAGGGTCCATGGCGAAACGTCTGGGCCTTGAGGAAGGGCTGCGTCTGCCACGTCCGATCATCGAGTTCTCCTACAAGGACGACGCGCTCGGTGATCCGCTGGTGCCCGAAGAGTATATCATCGCTTTCGGCTGGGCTTCCCAGCAGGATCTCGACGACATCGTGGCGCTGGCGCTGCGGGTGAACGACTATATGTCCGGTGTGATGTATGGCGTCGGGATCAAGCTCATCGACTTCAAAATCGAGATTGGCCGTGTCTGGGACGGTGATTTCATGCGGCTGATCGTGGCCGACGAAATCAGCCCCGACAGCTGTCGCCTCTGGGACATCGAAAGCGGGCAGAAGCTCGACAAAGACGTGTTCCGCCGCGATCTCGGTTCTCTGACCGATGCCTATACGGAAGTGGCGCGCCGCCTTGGCGTTCTGCCTACCAACGGTCCCATCGGCGACAAGCCGACGCTGATCAACTGACCTATTGACGACTCCCTTTTGATGACCCTGAGAGGATAGCCCCATGAAAGCCCGCATCGACGTCATGCTGAAAACCGGTGTTCTGGACCCCCAAGGCGCCGCCGTGCAACACGCACTCGGTGCGCTCGGGTTCGAGGGCGTCAACGAGGTCCGTCAGGGCAAGGTGATCATGCTGGATCTGGCCGATGGCACTTCGGAAGAGACCATCAAGGACATGTGCGAAAAGCTTCTGGCCAATACGGTGATCGAAAGCTACCGGATCGAAATTCTCTGATCCGGTCCGGATTGCGACAAGATAGGAAGCCGCTCCTTTTGGGGCGGCTTTTTTCATGAGGCTGGTTTGATAGGCCGGACGCTTACTCGGCTGCAATCAGATCGTAGTCCGGCAGGTCTTCAAAACCGGTTTCTGACCGTCCGAGCCAAGCGAGCGCCTCTTCGGGGGTGTGGAAGGCTTGGCTGACTGTATTACCCACTTCGAGTTCTGTGAGGGTCGAGAACATGCGCGCCGAGCCGAAAGTGCTTTCATGCGGGGCGTAGAGCGCGATGCGTTTTTTGAAATCGCAGTCGAGGCTTTGGTCGTTTACGATACGGGCAAGACGACGCATGCCGTTGTAGTCGATATTGTCTTCGGTGATGTCCGAGAGGTCGACCAGTTCGGGGATGTCCGAGCGAAACCCGAAAAGGTTTCTGAGGTTCTGAATGTCTTGTTCAACCGATGCAGTCGTTTGTGCGCCGGTAAAGCGGAGAAATATAAGGCTTTGGTTATCTATAATGCGCGCTTGGACCGTCAAATCATGTCTCCATACAGCTTTTTGGTGCCGGGGTGATGAATAACACCCTTCTGAGTTGAACCTATCATAAGCTTACAAGTGGTTAACTCGCTATTAATGTGGAGGTTGCAACCTGCGGGCGTGTGCCATTCTAACGAAGAGGGCGGTAGGATTTCCGTAATTGAGATCATTGCGGGGGCGGGGTAAGGCGTTGAAGGGATGGCGCTATGACAATCAACTTGTGTTTCAACTTCATCGGGAATGTCTTTAATGGGCTTGCGTGAGCGTGCCTTGCAGCCTATCAGGCTTGCAACTTGCATTTACCCCTATCTCCCAAGGAGGCCCGCCGATGAAAGCCGCCGTTCTGCAATTCCCCGGTTCCAACTGCGACCGCGATATGTATATGGCGCTGAAAAATGCGGGCGCGGATGTGAGCATGGTCTGGCACAAGGATGCCGAACTGCCGCAAGGGGTTGATGTGGTCGGTGTGCCCGGCGGGTTTTCCTATGGGGATTACCTGCGCTGCGGTGCGATTGCGGCCAACTCTCCGATCACCAACGCGCTGAAGGCGCATGTGGAGCGCGGTGGCTATGCTTTCGGTATCTGTAATGGGTTTCAGGTTCTGACCGAAGCCCGGCTTTTGCCCGGTGCGCTTTTGCGCAATGCGGGGCTGAAATACATCTGCAAAACCACCCCTCTGGCGGTTGAAGCTACGGACAGCCCCTATACCTCTGCCTATGCGCAGGGCCAGCATATCGGCATCCCGATTGCGCACCATGACGGAAATTATACCGCCGATGAAAGCACGCTCGACATGCTCGAAGGCGAAGGTCGCGTGGCATTTCGCTATCTCGACAACCCGAACGGGTCGAAGCGGGACATCGCGGGCATCGTTTCCTCCAACCGCCGTGTGCTTGGTATGATGCCGCATCCGGAACGCGCCGCCGAAGCGCAGCATGGCAATGAAGATGGCAAGCTCTTCTTCACCTCGCTGCTTGATGCGGTGGTTTCCGCCTAAACAACCTGTTTCCGGCAAGAATTTGCTCAAACCTCCCGTTGCCAAGGCTCCTATGGGGTCTGGCAGGCATGGCTTCCCCTTGCAGCCTGTGTCGGGCAAAGCATAAGCTCCTGTCATGAGTGATCGCGATACTATCGGGGGCAATAAAGAATTGGGCCAATCCCGCACCATGGGCTGGACCGGGCGTATGGCCCTTGTCGGCTTTGTCCTCGTGGCTTTCGGCGTCGTCTGGGTCTCCAATCTGCTTCTGACCGAACGCTACACCACACAGACCCGAAACCGCGCCGAAGTGCGTCAGGCGCTTTACGCGGGCAACCTGATGAGCGAGTTGCAGCGAAATTCCATCGTGCCGACGCTGTTGTCGCGGGATCCGGTTCTGGTCGGGGCGCTCACCTCGAATGATTTCCGGCAAACCTCGCAGCATCTGATTTCCTATGTCGATGAGATCGGCGCGGCGGGCATCACGCTTCTGGATGAAACAGGGCGGGTGGTTGCGGCCACGGATCGCGCACTGTTGGGGGCGAACAACCGCCAGTCTCCGAATTTCGTTGATGCGCTGCGCTCCAATGACACGATTTTCAAGGCGCTTCAGCTTGACAACGGGGCGTATGAATTCAGCTACTCGCGCCGGATCGACGTCAATAGCGCGCTGGCGGGGGTGATCGTGGTCAAGGTTGATCTCGCCAAGTTCGAGAAAAGCTGGGCCAGTATTTCGGATGCGGTGATCGTTGTGAATTCCGAAGGCAATATCATCCTTTCGACAGAGCCGCGCTGGCGATCCAAATCGGAGGTCGAGGCACTTGCCACCCGCGATGCGCCCACGGCCATCGAACGCGCGTTTCAACTGACGACCGACTGGTCGCCGGACCCCGGTGACACATATCTGGGGGGCGAGGCGGTGATGCGTCTGGAAAGCCGGATTCCGTTTCGGGGCTGGCGCATGACGTCCTTCACGACCTATTCTTCGGTGCGTGAGCGAGTGAACGGATTTCTGGCGCTGGAGATTATGGGCTTTGCCATTCTCCTGTCCGGCGCGTTCTATATGACCTCGCGCCGCGCGGTCTCTCGCGCGGGGTTGTTCCAGCGTGAAAGCGCGGAATTGCGCCAGTTGAACGCGGCCTTGCAGCGCGAGATTGCGGAGCGCCAACGGGTGGAGAAAAACTTGGAGGTCGCTGAGCAAACGCTGGCTCAATCCTCGAAGCTCGCGGTTCTGGGGGAGATGTCTGCCGCCGTGAGCCATGAGTTGAACCAGCCGCTGGCCGCAATGAAGACTTATCTCGCCGGTGCGCGGCTTTTGATCCAGCGGAAACGCTCGGAGGAGGCGCTGGCGTCTTTCGGGCGGATTGATGATCTGATCGAACGCATGGGCGCGATCACCAAACAGTTGAAATCCTACGCTCGCAAAGGATCGGACGAGTTGCAGGAAATCGATCTGCGCGATTGCGTGGCCTCGGCGCTCTCCATGATGGAGCCGCAATTCCGGCAAGGCTCGGTGGAAATCATCCGCAGCCTGCCGCCGGAGCCGGTGATGGTGGATGGCGACCGTGTGCGTCTTGAGCAGGTGTTGGTGAATTTGTTGCGCAACGCCTTTGATGCGAGCAAGTCTTCGGAAGAGCCGCAGATCGAAATTCTTGTCACCGGCGGCGTTCTGGGCGGCACGCAAGCAAGTGTGACCGTGCGTGACAACGGTACGGGGATCGAAGACCTCGACACTTTGTTCGAGCCTTTCTACACCACCAAGGCGCCGGGCGACGGGGTCGGGCTTGGGCTTGCGATCTCGTCGGGGATTGTAACGGAATTGGGTGGGCGTCTCATGGCGCGCAACCGTCCTACGGGCGGTGCGGCTTTCGAGATGGTGCTGCCATTGTCGCGTGAGGCACAGCACGCGGCGGAATGAGACCGCCGGAGGGGTATGGGCCCCGATCGTGCAAAACCGAGCATAAACGAGTAAGATACAGGCCATAAGGCCGGAGAAAGAGGAAATGACCATGGCGACGGCAATGAAAATCGCGATCGTCGATGACGAACAGGATATGCGCCAATCGATCAGTCAATGGCTGGCGCTTTCAGGCTTTGACACGGAAACCTTTTCGAGTGCGGAAGATGCGGTCAAATCGCTTGGGCCGGATTATCCGGGGGTTGTCATCACGGACATCAAGATGCCCGGCATGGACGGGATGCAGTTTCTCAAAAAGCTGATGAGCACGGACAGCGGTCTGCCGGTGATTATGATCACGGGGCATGGCGACGTGCCTATGGCGGTGGAGGCCATGCGGATCGGTGCTTTCGACTTTCTGGAAAAGCCCTTCAATCCCGACCGGATGACGGAACTGGCGAAGAAAGCCACCAATGCACGACGTCTGACACTCGACAACCGCGCTTTGCGTCGTGAACTGTCCGATGGCACGGGCATTATGAACAAGCTGATCGGCGCGAGCCCTGTGATGGAGCGGCTGCGGGAGGACATTCTCGATCTGGGGCAGGCCGATGGCCATGTCCTGATTGACGGCGAAACCGGCACGGGCAAGACCCTTGTCGCCCATGCGCTTCATGCGGTGGGCACAAGGGCATCGAAGAAATTCATCACCTTCGCTTGCGCAGGGCGTGACGAGGCCGATCTGACGCGGCGGTTGTTCGGGCCGGATCCTGACGGACAAATCCAGCCGCTGATCGAAGAGGCGCGCGGCGGCACCTTGGTGTTGGAAGACATCGAGGCCATGCCGATGACCTTGCAGGCGCGGCTTTTAAAGTGGATCGACGAACAGGGCACCCCGCCCGAAACCCGCATCATCGCGATCTGTAACCTGCAAGAGCAGGGCCGGACCTGCGAGAGCGCGCTGCGACCCGATCTCTACTTCCGTCTTGCGGCAATGAAGATCACCACGCCGCCGCTGCGCGCGCGAGGCGAGGACATCCTCCTGCTCTTCACGCAACTTAGCCAGCAATTCGCCGAGGAATACGGCTGTGAGGCGCCGGAAGTCTCTGCACAGGAGGCCGCACAACTGTTGCAGGCCCCTTGGCCGGGCAATATCCGTCAGTTGATCAATGTGGCCGAACGCTCCGTGCTGCAAAGTCGCCGCGGCTCCGGCTCGATCACCTCGCTTCTGCTCTCGGAATCCGATGCGCCGGAACAGCAGACCATGACGACCGAAGGCAAGCCGCTGAAGGAATATGTCGAAGCCTTTGAACGTATGTTGATCGACAACACCATGCGGCGTCACAAAGGCTCGATCGTCAATGTCATGGACGAGCTGTGCCTGCCACGCCGGACGCTGAACGAGAAAATGGCCAAATACGGATTGCAGCGCTCGGACTATCTCTGAGAGCCGGGCGTAGTGATTGGTGAGTAAATCTTAACCTTTCCACGCCTATGATGCTGATAATGTCGGGAGCTTCGGGTCGAATATGGCTCGAAGCGTCTGTTTTTATGACCGGAGTGCCTTTCGGAGCTGTGTGATTACTTGCAAAACGGGCGTCACGCAGGATTTCACACCTGTGCGATATTCATGCATTTTTGCGGCAAACAGGGGCGATCCTGTGCCCGATTGCACGAAAATCGCTTTAATAGGTTGTGTTGAAGGGTTTTGGTCACTACTGATAGAAAGACGCAGGTCCGTGTGACGGCATTCCCGCCCCTCGGAAACCGCGTGAAAAGATTCGCTGCATGCGTGCGCTGGACGTCCGGGGATCGCGAGAATGATCGACGAACCGCATCGACACCACCCGCAGGGCAGACCGATACCGCCGAATGGTATGACAAAACCTCGGCACGAACCGCCCCGAATGCCCTAAAGGCTAGTGGGATTTAAATGGGCGCAGATACGGCAAAGAACCGTGTGATGCGCCGGAGAAGAAACGCGATGCAACGCGCACAGGCACGAAGAAACGCAATAACGGGAGCTTTTGCTCACCGTTTTCTTGCGACCGTTGCCTCTGCCGGACCGCTCGCCCCAATATATCACCCGATCCAGTCCCGCACGCCCTTCAGGGGAGGTGCGGCTGCGCCGGGTGCCGAAAGACAAACTCAATGGCAAAGAAAATGCTCATCGACGCCACCCACGCGGAAGAAACCCGCGTTGTGGTGGTGGACGGAAACAAGGTCGAGGAATTCGATTTTGAATCCGAAAACAAACGCCAGCTTGCTGGCAACATCTATCTCGCAAAAGTAACGCGCGTCGAACCGTCGCTTCAGGCGGCTTTTGTGGATTACGGCGGCAACCGCCACGGGTTCCTTGCGTTCTCCGAAATCCATCCGGATTATTACCAGATTCCTGTCGCGGACCGCGAGGCGCTTCTGGCCGAAGAAATGGCCTATGCAAAAGCACAGGAAGAGGAAGACGAAAAACCCAAACGCTCCCGTCGCCGCCGCTCGCGTTCGCGCTCCAAGGCCGAAGAGGTCAAGAGCGATGATGCTGTGGAGACCAAGGATGTCGCTCTGCCGGAAACGGACGGAGAAGGCGATGCTTCCGCGGTCTCCGGTATGGATGTGATCGAGCCGGAAGCCTCGGACGCCGATGCGCTGATCGCTGATGCGACAGGTGAGGTTGAAACGGGCGCGGTAGAAGAGGGCACATCGCCCGCTTTCACCGTTCACGAGACACCGGTCGAAGAACCCGTCGAAGACGAGACAAACGAAGCCGCACCTGCCGAAGAAACCGTTTCTGAAGCTGCACCAGTCGGTGAGGCTGATGACAGCGCGGAGGATGCTTCCTCTGATGACGCTGCTGATGCGTCTGACGATGAGGGTGACGACGATGCCGAGACGGCGTCTGAGCGGGACGACAGCATCGAAAGCGTTGCGGACGATGATACGGACGAAGAGGTGCGCCCGAAACGCAAGCCGCGTCCGCGTCGTTACAAGATTCAGGAAGTCGTCAAAGTGCGTCAGGTCATGCTGGTGCAGGTTGTGAAAGAAGAGCGCGGCAACAAGGGCGCGGCTCTGACCACTTACCTGTCGCTGGCCGGTCGTTACTGTGTGCTGATGCCGAATACCGCCCGTGGCGGCGGCATTTCGCGCAAGATCACCAATGCCGCAGACCGCAAGAAACTCAAAGAGATCGCAGGTGAGCTTGAAGTGCCGCAGGGCGCGGGCCTGATCGTCCGCACGGCGGGCGCGCAGCGCACCAAGACCGAGATCAAACGCGATTACGACTATCTCAAACGGATGTGGGAACAGATCCGCGAGCTGACTCTGAAATCGGTCGCCCCCGCGATGATCTACGAAGAGGGCGACCTGATCAAACGCTCGATCCGTGATCTGTATAACAAGGACATCGACGAGGTCTTTGTTGAAGGCGAGGCGGGCTATCGTGAGGCCAAGGACTTCATGAAAATGATCATGCCGTCCCATGCCAAGAACGTGAAACATTACGCCGACCAGTTGCCGCTTTTCGCGCGCTATCAGGTGGAAAGTTACCTTGCGGGCATGTTCAACCCGACTGTGCAGCTCAAATCCGGCGGTTACATCGTGATCGACGTGACAGAGGCGCTCGTCGCGGTGGACGTGAACTCGGGTCGCGCCACGAAAGAAGGCTCGATCGAGGAAACCGCGCTCAAGACCAACCTTGAAGCCGCCGAAGAGGTGGCCCGTCAGGCCCGTCTGCGTGATTTGGCCGGTCTCATCGTCATCGACTTCATCGACATGGAAGAACGTCGTAATAATACGGCGGTCGAGAAACGTCTGAAAGACAAGCTCAAAACCGACCGTGCGCGTATTCAGGTGGGCCGCATCTCCGGTTTCGGCCTGTTGGAAATGTCGCGTCAGCGTCTGCGTCCGGGTATGTTGGAAGCCACGACCCAGCCGTGCCCGCATTGTCACGGCACGGGGCTGATCCGCTCCGATGACAATATGGCGCTCACGATCCTGCGCCAGCTTGAAGAAGAGGGCACCCGCAAGCGGTCCCGCGAGGTGCTTTTGAAAGCGCCCGTGGCCATTGTGAACTACCTCATGAACATGAAACGCGAAAAGATCGCTCAGATCGAAGCGCGTTATGGCATGGCGATCCGTGTCGAGGCCGATCCCTTCCTGATTTCGCCGGACTTCACCATCGAACGGTTCAAAACCGCCACCCGTGTTGTGCCGGAAGTAAGCGCGACTGTGATTTCCGCCTCTGCGGATATGATGTCGGATTACGAAGAGCCGGAAGAAGAGGAAGAAGCACAGGCCGAGGTCGTCGAGGCTCCGGTTGTTGCGGACGAGGCGGAAGAGGAACAGAAGCCGAAAAAGCGCCGTCGTCGTCGGCGTCGGCGGAAGCCGCGGGACGAGAACGGCGAAACCCGCTCCGAGTCCAACGGTGAAATTTCGGGCGAGTCCAAAGAGACGGACGGGGCCGAGGCAACTGATGCTGAGGCTCAAGACAGCGGCAATGAGGCTTCTGAAGGCGCGGTTGTAGAGGCGTCGGCGGAGACATCTGAAGAAGCTCCGGCTGAAACGGGTGAAGTTAAAACGCCGAAGAAACGCACCCGCACCCGCCGCAAGAAGGCCGAGACTGCGGACGCGACCGAGGCCAATGCCGAGGCAAGTGCTGAGGCAGAGGTTGTTGAGGCCAAGCCGGAAGAAACGGCAGAAAAGCCCAAGCGGACCCGCACCCGTCGCAAGAAAGCCACGGAAACCTCCGAGGGCGCAACCGAGACTGTGACGGAAGAAGCCTCGAAAGAGGACGAAGCGGCAGAAAAACCGAAGCCCCGCCGCAAACGCCGGACCAAGGCGCAGATCGAAGCGGACAAAGCGGCGGCTGAGGCGGAGAAAGCGGCTGCGGCTGATGCTGCGAACGCTGAGGTTGCGCCTGCGGTTGAAGAGGCCGCACCTGCGGTTGCCGAGACCCCGGTCGAAGCCCCCGTAGAGGTGAGCGCCGAGCCTGTGTCCGAACCGGTAGTTGCGCCTGTGGCTGAGCCCGCTCCGACATTGGCAGCATCAACAGAGACCGCTCCGGCGGAAACGGTTGCGGCATCGGTCGGGGAGGATGATCCGGTGGTGAAATCCGAACCGGAAGCCGAGGCAAAGCCCGCGTCCACGAAGCCCAAACGTCGCGGCTGGTGGAGCCGCTAAGTCGTTTGATATAAGTTTGACATAAGATTGAAACGCGGCCGGGTTTGTCCCCGGCCGTTTTTCGTTCCGGCCACCCTGCCGGTTTTGGCGTGACGGCGGGGGATTGAAACGATGCCCAACGCAAATGTGAGGGGATGCGACAGTCTCGACGCTAGGCATGGGCGATTTCCTGTGGCATGAGCATGAATATGTTTGGAATTGATCTCTTTGACGCCACGCTTTTGCCCTCCATGTTCGTCGCGCTTGCGGCGGGGATGGTGTCGTTTCTTAGCCCTTGCGTTCTGCCCATCGTGCCGCCCTATCTGGCCTATATGTCCGGGATTTCCATGGGCGAGCTGACCGGTGGTGGCAAAGCCTCGCGCAAGGCTATTGTGCCCGCGCTTCTGTTTGTGCTGGGCTTGTCCACCGTGTTTCTCTTTATGGGGTTCACCGCTTCGGCCTTCGGGATGTTTTTTCTGAAAAACCAGATCCTGTTCTCGCGGATTTCCGGCGTTGTGATCATCATTCTGGGGCTGCATTTCCTGTCGGTCTTCCGCATTTCGATCCTTGATCGCGAGGCGCGGATTGACGCGGGGGACAAAGGGGGCACGGCCTTGGGGGCCTATGTCCTCGGGCTGGCCTTTGCCTTTGGCTGGACGCCCTGCATCGGGCCGCAACTTGGCGCGATTCTCTCCATGGCCGCGTCCGAAGCCTCCGTGTCGCGTGGAACCACGCTTTTGGCGACCTATGCCATCGGGCTTGGCTTGCCGTTCCTGTTGTCAGCGATCTTTATCACCCGCGCGGTGGGGCTAATGAACCGGCTCAAACGCCATATGGGGCTAATCGAGAAGGTCATGGGCGGGTTGCTTTTGTTTGTGGGCCTGTTGATGGTTACAGGCGCGTTTTCACGCCTGTCCTACTGGCTGCTGGAAACCTTCCCTGCGTTGAGCCAGCTTGGCTGAGTGGGCGCGTAAGTCGATCTTTCCCGAAACATCCGAACCATAGGCTTTAGGGCTTAAATTTGCCTCAAACCCGCGTTAGGGTGATGGAAACGTTGAAGGTTTTCGTCATGGTCGAGTGTGTTGGACAGGTCAAAAGGCGTCGGGTGTTTTACATCCCCGGCTATGATCCCATTCCGCCGCGCCGCTATCGCGAACTCTATCGCAAGGAAGGCGCGGCACAGGCCGACATATCCGGCTATTCCCTGAGCCTTTCCCCGAAAAAGGGCCGCAATTTCGGCTGGTCGGTCGAGGCAGAGATCGACGGGACCAAGACCCACAGCGAGATTGACGTGCTGGTCTGGTCCGACATTGTGCAGGAGAGCATGGAGGCGGGGATTTTTCGCACCTATCTCGTCCTTTTGCGCACCGCATGGATTTATACGTCCACAGGCGCGCTGTTTCGCTTGATGAAACTCCGGCGCGGCCCTGTGATTGCGGCGCTTTACCCGATTGGCGTTCTGCTGCTGCAATTGCTCCTTGCCTGCCTGCTGGTTTGGGCTGTGACGGCTCTGGGCGGCATGTTCGGTGCCTGGGGGCATTGGATCGGCTTGGCGCTTGGCCTTGTCTCCGGCGCTGTGCTCTTGCGCTGGTTCAAGTCGCAAGACGGCAAGGTATTCGCCTATTACCTGATGCATGACTACGGGTTCTCGGCGCGTTGGCGCGGGGCGAATCCTCCGGTTCTCGACACACGCATGGCGGAGTTTCGCGCCGAATTGGTAGAGGCTCTGCGCGAGGACTGGGACGAGGTTCTGCTCATCGGGCACAGCTCAGGCGCGCATCTGGGCATCTCCATCCTTGCGGATTTGATCCGTGCGGGAGAGGTGCCCAAAACTGGGCCATCCTTGTCCTTTCTGACGCTTGGCCAGGTCGTGCCAATGGTGTCGTTCCTGCCGGAGGCCAAAGTGCTGCGCCGTGATCTGGCCTTTCTGTCGGCGCGAGAGGAGCTATTCTGGCTTGATGTCACTGCGCCGGGGGACCCCTGTTCCTTTGCGTTGTGCGATCCGGTCAAGGTGTCCGGCGTCGCACCCAATGACCAGAAATGGCCCTTGGTGATTTCCGCTGCCTTTACGCAGACGCTCAGCCCGCAGAAACAGGCCACGCTCAAACGGCGGTTCTTCCGGCTGCATTTTCAATATCTCTGCGCCTTCGATCAGCCCGCAGAATATGACTATTTCAAAATTACAGCCGGTGGTGCAACACTGGCCTCCCGTTATCAGACGCACATGCCCAGCCCGAGCCGGATCGATGTTCCGGCCAATACATTCAAGGATATGGCGTTATGATCCCTCCGAAGCCGACACCGCGGCCCGAGAAAACCAGCCTGCGCAACTACGTCAAACTGTTCCGCAAGGACATCCTTTCGGCCCAACCTGCGAAACTCTATCGCGCGTGGATGGCCGAATATAAGACGCCGTTTTTCCGCAGCTTTCTGGTCAACCAGCCCTCGCTTGTGAAACGTGTTCTCAACGAAGAGCCTATGAATTTCCCCAAATCGGGCCGCGTGGCCGAAGGCTTGCGGCCCTTGCTTGGCGATAGCGTGTTTCTCACCAATGGCGAGACATGGCAAAGACAGCGCCGCATCATTGATCCGGCCTTTGAGGGCGGGCGGCTGAAAGATACCTTTCCGGCGATGCGGGCCGCAGGGGAACAGCTTGTCGCGCGGCTGGCGGAACAAGACGGTGCTTTCGACATCGAACCCTATGCCTCCGAAGGCGCGGCCGATGTGATTTTCCGCACGCTTTTCTCGATCCCGATCACCCATGACACGGCGGCGAAAGTCTTTGAGGAGTTCCAAGGCTATCAGCGCGCTCAGCCTATTCTCAACATCGCCGCCTTTATCCCGCTGCCGAAATGGCTGCCGCGCTTCCACCGCAAGCGCACGCGGGACGGGGCCAAGGCAATCCGCAAGCTCATCACCGATCTGACCGCCAAACGTATGGCCGAGATCGAGGCGGGCAGGGCGCCGGACGATCTGGCGACCAAGATCATGACCACCACCGATCCGCAAACCGGCGAACGGTTCAGCACACAGGAGATGGTAGATCAGGTGGCGATCTTTTTCCTTGCGGGCCACGAGACCTCGGCCACGGCACTGGGGTGGGCGCTCTGGCTTCTGGCCGCCAATCCGCAGGTGCAGACGCGTGCCGCACAAGAGGCGTTGGAACTTCCGTCAGAACCGGCTTTCTCCGATATCTCGAAACTGCGATTTATCAAGGACGTGTTCCGCGAGACGCTCCGGCTCTATCCTCCCGTGCCGATGATGGTGCGCGAAGCCAAATGTCCCGTTCGGTTCCGCGCGCGCGATGTGCCCAAAGGCGCACAGATCGTGCTGTCTCCGTGGCATCTCGGGCGGCACGAGATTTTCTGGGAGCGCCCCGACGCGTTTGATCCCGACCGGTTCAAGACCGAGAATGGCAGGACATGTCTGCGCGACGCCTTTATTCCGTTTTCCTCCGGTCCGCGCGTCTGCACAGGCGCGGGATTTGCTATGGTTGAGGGCGTGCTATTTCTTGCGCTGATCTTGCGGACCTTCCGCATCGAGACCGTGGCAGAGAAAACGCCGGTGCCCGTTGCGCATCTGACTGTGCGGTCCAAGGACGGGATATGGCTGCGCCTCACGCCGCGAGAGGGTTGAAGGCAGCGGTTTTCTGATGGCGGAAATACTCATTTTCTGAGCACTCAAGCGAAACAGACGTTCCGGTGTGGAGTGAAAAGTCGGGACAATATCCCTCTCTTTCTGGCCCAGCCTTGAGCTTGCGGGATGTGCGTCCTAAACATTCATAGACTGCGAGATAAAAAGGACTCCCACTATGTCTGCGCCCAGCCCTCTGAAACGTGATATGATCGACAGCATCGGCAACACGCCCCTTATCCGGCTCAAAGGGCCGTCGGAGGCGACGGGCTGTGATATTTATGGCAAGGCGGAATTTATGAACCCCGGCCAGTCGGTCAAGGATCGCGCGGCCTTGTTCATCATTCAGGACGCTTTGAAAAAAGGCACGCTCAAACCCGGCGGCACGATTGTCGAGGGCACAGCGGGCAACACGGGCATCGGTCTGGCACTCGTCGGATCGGCGCTGGGGTTTCGCACGGTGATCGTGATCCCCGAGACGCAATCGCAGGAAAAGAAAGACATGATCCGTCTGGCGGGGGCGGAGCTGGTGCAGGTGCCTGCTGCGCCCTATAAGAATCCGAACAATTATGTCCGTTATTCCGAACGTCTGGCCAAGGAGCTTGCACAAACCGAACCAAACGGCGTGATCTGGGCCAACCAGTTCGACAACACGGCGAACCGTCAGGCGCATATCGAAACCACTGGGCCCGAGATATGGGAACAGACAGGCGGCAAGGTGGACGGGTTTATCTGTGCGGTCGGTTCGGGCGGGACTTTTGCGGGGGTCGGGCTGGCCTTGCAGCCGAAAGGTGTCAAGATCGGCCTCGCGGACCCGATGGGTGCGGCGCTGTATAGCTATTACAAGACCGGCGAACTGAAATCCGAGGGCGGCTCGATCACTGAAGGGATCGGGCAGGGGCGGATCACGGCCAACCTCGAAGGTTTCACACCTGATTTTGCCTATCAGATTCCGGATGAAGAGGCGCTTCCCGTTGTCTTCGACCTTCTGGAACATGAGGGGCTTTGCGTCGGCGGGTCGTCGGGCATCAATGTGGCCGGTGCCATGCGCATGGCGCGTGAGATGGGGCCGGGGCATACGATTGTCACGGTGCTGTGCGATTACGGCACGCGCTATCAGTCAAAGCTCTTCAATCCCGAATTTCTGGCAGAGAAAAATCTGCCGGTGCCGGAATGGCTGACCCGTGGACCGCGCGACCTGCCTGACGTATATGAAGGTGTATGATTACACGCCTTCTGAGCCGCATTCTCCTGATTCTCTGTCTTGTTCTGCCGCTTGCTGCGGTGGGGCAGGACACGCCCACGCCGGACTATACGGAATGGGAGAGCGCGGCCACTGAGGCCGAGACGCAAATCTCCGACGAGGACACGACCAGCGCCGATCTGGAAGACCTGCGTGATACGCTCGTCATCTGGCGCGAGAGTTTCCTGTCTGCCCAAGACACCAACGCCAGCCGGATCGACACGCTTGAGGGCCAGATCGACGCGCTCGGTGCTGCGCCCGCCGAGGGGGAGAGCGAAAGCGACGAGATCGCTCAGCGGCGCAAGGACCTGACCACACAGCTGGAAAACCTCGAAGCGCCGGTCAAGACGGCCGAAGAGGCCTATAGCCGTGCGAATGGTCTGATTTCCGAGATCGACAGCACTTTGAGCGCCCGTCAGGCCGATGCCCTGATGACCTTGGGGCCGACGCCTCTCAACCCCAAGCTTTGGCCTGCGGCCTTATCTGCACTGAGCAAGACCGGCGTTGAGGCATGGGCGAGTATCAGTGCCAATGCGGCTTCCGAGACCGGTCAGGCACGGCTCAAATCCAATGCGGCGACGCTGGTGTTCTATCTGGTGGTTGCCATTATTCTGGTGTTTCGCGGGCGCCACTGGTCCGAGAAAATGACCGGCTTTGTGCGTCAACGCGTGCGTGGGGCCGCCGGACAGGGGGTGACGGGGTTTCTTGCTTCGCTGAGCCAGATCGTCGTCCCGCTTCTGGGGCTTATGGCCATCACCGAAGCGGCTATGGTTTCGGGTTTGCTGGGCGCGCGCGGGGAAGCGATCTTTTTGACGCTGCCGCGGATCGGTCTGGCTTATTTCGTGTCGCGCTGGTTGGTCGGGCGTCTGCTCTATCAGACCGGCCCGAATGGTGCGCTTTTCGAACTCCCCACTGCGCGCCGCGTTGAAGCCACAGGCATGGCCACTCTTGCGGGGGTGATGCTGGCGCTGAGGAGTGGTCTGACAGTGCTGGCGGAGATTGACGGTTATTCCGAGGCCACCATCGCCGTTCTCTCATTTGTCCTGATGGCCGTGACGGCGGCAGCCCTGTTCCGTCTGGCGCAGATCATGGTCTCGGCCCAACCCCAATTTGTTGACGAGACGGGGGAGATAGACCTTGATCCGGGGTTTGCGTCGCTGATCATCCGCACCGTGTCGCGTGTTGTGTTGATAGGCAGCACCGTGGCGCTCGCTTTGGGCGCGGTCGGCTATATGTCCGCCGCTTTGGGGATTGTGTTCCCTATGGTGCGCTCTCTGGCGCTGATGGGCATTCTGGTGATCCTGTCCCGCCTTGTGCATGATCTCTATGCCTTGATGACCCGCAAGCGAGAGGACGAGGGCGAACCTCTGGTCCCCGTGCTTTTTTCTTTGCTGCTGATGATTGCGGCCTTGCCGGTCTTCGCCCTGATCTGGGGCGTGCGCGAGGAGACGCTGTGGGAAATCTGGGCGCAGATGCGCGAGGGCTATTCTCTGGGCGGAGTGCAGATTTCGGTGGGCGATCTGCTATTGCTCATCGTGGTCTTTATGATCGGTTTGGGTATGACGCGGCTTTTCAAAGCCGCCTTGCGCACCGCGATCCTGCCCAAGACCAAGCTCGACAAAGGTGGCCAGAATGCACTTGTGGCGGGGGCGGGCTATCTCGGGATTTTCCTCTCGGTGCTCGTGGCCGTGACCGCCGCAGGCATCGACCTGTCGGCACTTGCGATTGTGGCAGGGGCACTCTCTGTCGGGATCGGTTTTGGCCTCCAGAACATTGTGCAGAACTTTGTCTCCGGTATCATCCTTCTGATCGAACGCCCGATTTCGGAGGGTGACTGGATTGATGTGGGCAACGGGCAGATGGGCTATGTGCGGGATATTTCCGTGCGCTCCACGCGGGTCGAGACGTTTGACAAGACCGACCTGATTGTGCCCAACGCCGATCTGATTTCCAATCAGGTGACGAACTACACCCGTGGCAATCTGATCGGGCGGGTTATCGTGCCGGTCGGTGTCGCCTACGGGACCGACACGCGCAAGGTTGAGACGATCCTGCGCGAGATTGCCGAAGCGCAGCCGATGGTTGCCGTGAACCCGCCGCCGCAGGTTTTGTTCCTCAGCTTCGGAGCGGATGCGCTGGAGTTTGAAATTCGGGCCATCCTGCGTGACGTGAGCTACATCATGGCGGTGAAGAACGACATTAACCACGCGATTGCGCAACGCTTTACCGAAGAAGGCATCGAAATTCCCTTTGCGCAACGTGACATCTGGCTGCGGAATCCGGAAGCTCTCACGGGGCAACCCGCCGCGCCTTCTGCCCCCGATGCGCAGCCGGAGACACAGGCCCCTGAGGCTCCACACTCGGACAGCGCTGCTGGCGAGCGGCAGATGCTGACCGACAGTGATTTCGACCCGGATGGCGAGGCTGACGGAGACAGCACATGACCGAGATGCTGTTTCGTGAGGATGCCTATCTACAAGAGGCCGATGCCACCGTGTTGCGCCATACGCCTGAAGGCGGCATCGTTCTGGACCGCACCATCTTTTACCCCACGGGCGGCGGCCAGCCTGGCGACAACGGGCAGCTTGATTGGGAGGCCGGTGGCCTGACCATCGCGACGACCGTCAAGGGTGATCATGGTGTGATCATCCTCGTGCCCGCCGAAGCGGCCAATTTGCCGCCTGTGGGCACGGTTGTGACGCAGCGGCTCGACTGGATGCGCCGGCATGGCCATATGCGGATTCACACGGGGCTGCATCTCTTGTCTGTGGTGCTGCCCTATCCTGTAACCGGTGGGTCAATCGGGGCGGAGCGCGGGCGGCTGGATTTCCGGATGCCGGACCCGATCATCGACAAACTCGCGGTGGAAGAGCAACTCAATGCCCTGATCGAACATGATCTCGTGGTGTCCGAAGACTGGATCACGGAGGAGGCGCTTCTGGCCAATCCGTCGATCATCAAAACCATGTCGGTTATGCCGCCTGTGGGGCAGGGGTCTGTGCGGCTGATACGGATCGGGCAGGGGCGGGATCAGGTCGACCTGCAACCCTGCGGCGGCACCCATGTGGCCCGCACATCGGAAATCGGTCGCCTGCGTCTCGGCAAGGTCGAGAAAAAAGGCCGCGACAACCGACGGGTCTCGATCCTTCTGGATTGAGGAGAACCCTTGTTTTCAAGGACGCTCGCCCCCGTGCTGAACCTGTGATTTCACAAAGCGTCAAAAAACATTCATTTTCTCGCAATCTGGGGGTTGCACCCCCCCCATGATCTCCACTATAGACGCCGGCGGAGAGGTGGCCGAGTGGTCGAAGGCGCACGCCTGGAAAGTGTGTAGGCGGGGAACCGTCTCGAGGGTTCGAATCCCTTCCTCTCCGCCATCACCCCTTGTTGAAAATTCTCTGATGCAATCTTGCAGCTGGAATTTCCCTTTGTTCAAAGGGTTATAGAAAGCGAGCCGTTGAGCGTTCGGTGTGGAGCGCATGCATATTTCCTCTTTAGGCACTGATATTCTCTGGAGCTGATGACTCTTGGGATTTGGTGTTCGGGTCGCTTAAGTGACTGAAATGTATTAATTTGTTTGATTGTTGTGTGAGGCGTTCGAATGCAGTGGTGTTCCGCTTTCCGCATCCCTGACAACGAACTTGGCTCATGTGTAATACCCACACGCGTGGTGTATCGAAGGTAATTCAGAGATGTGGACCGACAATTTTCGGTTGGTCGAGAAGCGTGGACTTTCCGGCGCCGTTGGGGCCAACAAACGCATTGAATGACGTAAGCTTAATGGCTTCGTCTTTGATTGAGCGAAAATTTTGGATCCAGATTTTTTCAATTTTCATAACGAAACCTCAGTGCGTGTATCTTTGGAAACTCGTATCTGAATTTTATGCAGTAGTTTGTTTTTGCAGTTTAAATTTCATGAACCACAGGCGGCGTGTCGCAGACCTTTTGGGCGATGTCGACGACGTGGCGGTGGTGGGTCAGGTAGATGGCTTGTCCGCGGCGCCCGATGGTTTCCATGACGCGGCAGGCGGCGCTGGTGCGGGTTTCGTCGAAGGTTTCGAAAATATCGTCGCAAAAGAACGGCAGGCAGGTGCCTTGGGCGACAAGCTGTTCATGGGCGGCGGCGCGCAGGGCCAGATAGAGCTGGAAGCGCGTGCCTTTCGACATCTCGCTGGCGCGTTTGCTGGTGCCGTCAGCGGCCACGGCCATGAGCACTTCGGCATCGCGGTCGGGCTGCGTGCTCAGCGTCGGATAGGCGCCGTGGGTCAACTCGGCAAAAGAGCGTTCTGTTGCGGCCATCATGCCGCTGCGGTGACTGTCGCGATAGCGGCGGATGGCGTCTGAAGCCAGATAATGCCCTAGTGAGAGTTCGAGATGGGCGCGGGCGGCCTCTTCGAGCTCCAGTTCCAGGGTGGCTTTCTTTTCCTCCAGCGTGGCGATGTTGGCATCTCCCGTGACCTGTTTGAGCGCCTCGGCGGCGGTGCTGCGGCGCTCGATGGCTTGTGTCAGCGCCTCTTCCGCGTGGGCCAGATCGGCTTGATTGCTCTCCATCGCGGCGTCCAGTTCTGCGAGAGACAGTTCGGCGAGACGCGTGCGGGCGGTCTCCATGTCCGGTACATCCAGCTCGGTCATCACCGTCTGGTGCAGCCTCGCCAGTTCCTCGCGCTCGGCGATGACCTGCGCGGCCTGTTGCACCCGCTGGCGCAGCGCGTCGATATCGGTCAGGGCGTCGGGATCAGGGAAGGCGGCGGCGATGGTGGCGACCTCCTGATTGATTTCGCGCAGCCGGTCGGTGTTGGCGGATAGCTGGGACTGTGCGAGAGCGATGGCCTCAGAGAGGTCTTTGGCCTTCTCATGGGCCGTGCGGGCCTGTTCGCAGAGGTCTTTCAGCGCGGCGTAGGTTTCGGCAGCGCTGTCACGGAACTCCAGCCCGTGCGCCTCGGCCAGACGTGTGACTTCTTGGGCAAAGTGGGTCTGGTCGGCTTCCATTGCCTCCACGCGCTGCTGGGTTGTAGCGCGGGCCTTTTCCTGTTCGCGCAAGTCCCGTAGCGGGGCGAGTGAGGCCATTACCGTGTCGGGTTGGACCCGATCCCGCAAGAGCGCAGCAACCAGCGCCTGCCAGTCTTGCAGTGCCTCGGCTTCGGCGGTCAGCGCGGCTTGATGTTTCGTTTTGCGCTTGTCGAGGTCTCGCTGCACTTGTGCGAGGAGGTCTCCGGCCTTGGCGACGGTTTCGGCCTGATGCCGCTCGGCCTCCGCGATTTGCCGCGCGGCCGTCATGGCCTCGTCCAGATCAACAGGGTCAAAGGGCAGGACGGGGGCCAAGGCCGCGCACAGGCGCTCGGCGCGTTCAAGCGTGCTGCGGTGGGACTCTTGCGTGCTGCGAAGGGCTTCGGCGTCCTCATCGGCGGCGGCATGGCGGCTCACCCAATCCAGCCATTCGGCAGGCGTCAGCGGCGTGGGCAGCCCCGCTTGCTCGGCCAATGCTGTCACGCTGGCCTCAAGCTCGGCGCATTCTGCTTCCACCTCTTTCAAGCGCGCTTCGGCATGTTCGGCGCGGGTGCGGGCCTCTGCCTTGTCCTGCTCGATCTGGCGCAGTTGGCCAAGCTCGCTGGCATGGGCCACACGGGTTTTCATCGCGTTGTCATGCTGGAGCAGGGCCTCGCGAAAGGTGCGCGCGCTGTCCTCATCCAGTGTGCTCAGATGCTTGGCCCAACGCGCTTCGCGGGCGGCAAAGAGGGTCTCTTCCTCACGGTCGGAGGTGACTGTGCCGCCTGCGGTCAGGGCTTCGGCGCGGGCGGTCAGGGCTGCCAGCGTTTCGCGATGTTCCGCGCATTTCTCGCGGGCGTCCTGCATGGCGCGGGTGAGCTCATTGTGGTGTTCGGCCCAAGCCTGCGCCTGCGTCTTCGTGCCGGGGCAGGGCGGCAGGGTCTCGAATGTGACCGCGCCCATTCGCAGCGCAGAGAGGGATTTACGCGCACGGGTCTCTGCGGCGTTTATGGCTTGCTGGGCGGAGGCATGGGCGGGGGTAAGGCGGTCCACGTCGAAACGGGCGAGGATATCGGTGACGCGCGGCGCATCAAGTGGGGTGTCTGCGGTCTTGTGCGCGGTCTCGGATACGGCTTTGGTGGCGGCCAGCGCCTCTTTCGCAGCGTCGTATTTTTCCGTGAGATCGGCCAGTTCGCGTGCCTCGTTGAGGGCGGATCGGCGGGCTTCCATGAGGGTGTCCCGCGCTTGTTCCAGTTGCGCAATCTCCGCCTGTGACAGGGCGAGGCTCTGCGGGGCCACATCTTGCGCCGCGCCCAAGTCCTGCGCTGCACGGTGCATTGCCGCCTCTGCCGCGCGGAGTTCGTCTTTCCGGCGCGTCAGGTCCAGCTGTGCGCCTCTGTCGCGGATGCTGAGGTCATGGAGCGCGTCGAGATGTTCGGCAAGTTCGAGACGCTCGGGGTCAACCGTGATCTCGGCTATTTGCGTCTCAAGTGCGGCGATCTCTTTGGTGAGGCGTTCGATATTGGCGGTGGCCGTGCCATGATCGGTGCGCAGCGCAATCAGTCGTTCGGGATCGAAATCAAGCCGTTCCGGTGTGTCCGGATGGGCGTTGATACGGGCCTCCAGCGCGCTGATTTCAGCCATAAGGGGCAGGGCGCGTTTTTGGCCCTCGATCCGTGCCTTGGTGGCAAAGAGCGCGTTGCGGCTGGTGCGTGCCTCGTCCTCGGCGTGCTGCGCCTGAGACAGGGCGTGTTTCAGCCCCTTCCATGCGCTGGCGGTGACATCGCTTTCCCGTATCTCGCTTTCGATCGCGGCGAGTTCGCGCTTCAGCTCGGCAATTCGCGTGGTCCGGCCACGTTTCTTCCAGAGAACATCGGCCCGCTCTCGCACGCCATCAAGTACCCCGCTGAGATCGGCCACACCAGCTGCGGCGGAAAACAACAGTCGGCCAATGTCGCCTTGCGCATTGGCGATCTCTTCACCGCCGCGCTCAATGGTCTCGTCGTCAAGGCATAGCAGTTGGCGGTAGTCCTCTTCGGAAAGCCCCGCCAGATGGGCCGATAGTGCGGTTTCCGGCAAGATCGTGCCGGTCTCGTCAACAAGCGCGCCGCTGCGTTTGGGCAGGCGGGTGAAGCGCCGGATCGTGCCGTCAATCTCCAGCGTGGCGGAGACCTGAAGGTTGTTGCGCGGATGTTTGAACGCATAGCCCTCGCGCATCGGGAAGCCATAGAACAGCCGGAGCGCGGCCTCCATCGTGGTGGTTTTCCCGGCCTCGTTCGGCCCGTAGATGATGTGGAAATCAGGGCGGTCTCCACCGGTGCCGAAGTCAAAGCTGCGGTCGGTGAAATGTCCGAAACGGTCAAGGTCGAGGCGCTGGAGTCTCATGTGTTTTCCACCCCTTTCATCAAGGCCAGAACACGGTTGACGCCGCCTTGTGCCAGCTCCTGTGTCAGGGCATCCCGTGCGGCCTCATCCGGCATGAGCCGTGCGCGCAGGGCAGGGGGCAGGTCTTGCAAGACTGCGCTAACCTCCTCACGGGCGATAGAGATAAAGCCGGGTTCTGTGCTGATGGCCTGCATCGTGGCGGACAGTTCGCCTACGGCGCCTGTGGTCTCTGCGGCATTGGTAGCGGTTTCATAGGGCGCAATGTCGAGCACCAGCTTGTCGAGCCAGAGATCCCCCGCCGCGCGCATCATATCGCCAAGCTGTTCGGTCCAGACATCGCGATCACGCAGGATTTGCCAGTAGCGTCTGGACTGGCCTGTCAGCGTCAGGCGCACCACGCCGGTGGGGACGGAAATGCTTTGGCGAAGCTCGGACAGTTGCCCGCGCAGCAAATTGCGCAGCGCGTCGTCATCCTCGGCACCTGTGATGTCCAGCGTGCTGTGCCGGAATTCGACCACAGAGGTTGGCACCTCTTCCAGGGTGATCGTGCCGCGCTCAATCGTCAGAAGGCTTGCGGATTTCGGCCCCGCCTCACCAATGTCGCGCCCCTGCGGAATGCCGGGCATGACGACCCAAGGGGCCTCGCTATGTACCTGACGTTTGTGGATATGCCCGAGTGCCCAATAGTCAAACCCCATCGTGCACAGGTCCGCCACGCGACAGGGGGCGTAGACGTCATGACCTTCGGCACCAGCCAAAGAACTGTGCAACATAGCAATATTCACCGCCCCCGCCACGGGGGGCTGGAAGCGCGGCAACAGGCTGTCAGGGGCGTGTTTCTGGGCAAAGCTGACTCCGTGGACCCAGATGTCGTCGGTCAACTGAACCTTGCCGCCGCGAGCGTCGAAGACATGCACATTGTCAGGCAGGTCAAGCGACCCTGTGATCGGGTTTTCGGCATCGTGGTTGCCCTTGATGTAAAACACCTTGATCCCCGCGGCGCGGAGGCGGTCCAACTCGCCAGTCAGATAGGCGCCGGTCCGCGCGCTGCGCTCCCTGCCATCAAAGAGATCCCCCGCAATCAGCACCGCGCTGACCTGTTCGGAGAGGGCGACATCCACAAGGCGGCTGAAGGCCTTGCGCGACGCCGCCATCACCGTCTCCCGCAGCTCCGCATCGCGCAGGGCCAGTGAGCGCAACGGTGAATCGAGGTGGATGTCAGCGGTGTGGAGAATTTTAATCAATGGAAATGCCTGAGGTAATGGTCTGACTATATGTCTCGGATCACAATGAAAGCGCCGATCTCTTCTAACATGAGAGGTGTATCAGCGGAAATTGCACCTGTCACTCTCCTGCATTTGTCTCCGGTGCCGGGGTTTCTGTGTCACGTGGTGTGGCGCGGGCGCGCATCAAGCTGTGCTGAAGCTCATGCTGGGCCCCAGCACAGGTATTCTTGAGCTGAATTCGAACGATGAGATCAAAAACTGTGCGATTTGGGGCGGTTTCGGGCAGTATGCGATAGTGCAGATTGGCTCAAAGGGTGCCTATGAATAAACAGGGCCTCACCCAAGACGGAGGTCCAATTCATTGATGGGATTATGAATTTCAACCATCAGCCATCAAGATATCCGCAAGCCATGTTGCCACATTGAGAACTTCTGCATCCTGCCCGATAGGGCCAACGACCTGTATCCCAAGTGGACGCTGGTCTGATGTTTTGAGGCCGGGGACATTGACGCAGGGGGCGCCCAAAAGAGTCCACAAGCGGTTAAACACGGGCGATCCGGTCCCTGTCTCATAGGCGGGAGAGGCGCCGGGCGCGGACGGGGTGATGAAAATGGGTGTGTTGCCCAAGTCGGCTTCAAAGCGTGCCTTCAATGCGGAGATCATCACGCGATCATCATTGTGCGGTGTATTTGTCCGGGTTTGTCCGTTGGCCAGCATATCGCGCAAAGCGGGGCTTAGAAGGTCGCGGTGGGCTTGCCATTCATAGGCCAAGGCCTGAAATGCTTCTTGCGCCATAATCATGGGATGTGCTTGCACAGCGTTTGCATAAGGCGGGGGGAGAACAATGTCTCGGGTGCTGGTCTTGGTTTGAAGTCGGGCGCACAGGCGATCCCAAGCGTTTTGCATCTCCGGTTCGATTTCATTCCAGACAGGAGATTGGCACAGCCCCAACACGGCGGAGGCCGAGACGTTCTGCGTGGCTTGCAAAAAGGGCTGGCCCGTTACGGCTTCCACCAACAGTGCTGCGTCAGGGACGCTGCGGGCGAAGACGCCAATGGTATCAAAACTGCGAGACAGCCCTTTGACGCCGGAGGTATCAATAAGGTCAAAACTGGGTTTGTAACCCACAACGCCACAATAGGCGGCTGGACGGATGACAGAGCCTGCCGTTTGTGACCCGAATGCCAACGGCACCATTCCTGCGGCCACGGCGGCGGCCGATCCGCTGGAGGAGCCTCCGGGTGTGTGTGCCAAAGACGTCGGGTTACGGGTCGGGGCGGGTTTGTATGTGGCAAATTCGGTGGTCTCGGTTTTGCCCATGACATATGCGCCCGCAAGTCGCGCCAAGGCCACAACAGAGGCATCCACGGTCGAGACATAATCTGCATAGATCGGAGAGCCACAGTTGCGCGGCATGGATTTGACATGAAAGAGGTCTTTCACGCCCAGAGGCAAGCCACGCAATGCGCCCGTTTTTTGGGCTTGCGCAAGCTCCCGTCTCGCGGCGTTTGGATCGAGATGGCTCCATGCGCGCACATCAGATTCAGTTTGTGCGCAACGCTCCAAAAGGGCGTCCAGATAGGCTTCCGGCGTCAATGTTCCGGCATCAAATGCTGCGAGGACTTCAAGCGCGGTTTGAGGGGTGTCGCTCATGATATTGCGTCCGAGGTGTTCCAACGTCCTATGAGGTCGGCGTAAATCCCAACCGAGTCTTGCAGCTTTTTGACTTCACAATATTCATCGGTCATATGCGCCACAGTCGGCTCGCCTGGCCCCAAAATCACCGTTGGCAGGGTGTCGAAAGCAGGGGTGAAAATGGAAGCGTCGGTGAAATAGCTGACGCATCCAAGCGTGTGTGTGTCTCCGGTCACCTTCGCAACCGTTTCACAGACCTGCCCGAGCCAAGGGTGTTCGGGGTCGGTCCACACGGATGGCAGATCAATGATGGGTTCGATACGGGCATCAGCCCCCAACAGATCCGTCAAAGCTGTGCGCAGGTCTTCGTGGTTCTGTCCGCTCACGCTGCGAATATCCACTCCGATCTCGGCGCGGTCCGGTACGGAATTGAGGTTCAGCCCACCTGAGATTGTCCCGATATTCAATGTCGGTGTGCCCATGTCGGGATGGGCCGGAATTTTAAAATCGAAGGCACCGAGTTTCTGGATGACACGAGCGGCGGTGACGACGGCATTCACGCCTTGTTCTGGCATGGACCCATGCGCGGTTTTGCCTTCGGTGGTCACGCGCAGCCACAAGGCCCCTTTGTGTCCGGCAAGCGGTCGGTTTGATGTGGGTTCCGCCACAACTAATGCGCCGGGAACATGGGGCACACCTTGCGCGACCATGGCCTTGGCACCATCGGAGCCGGTTTCTTCGCCCGCTGTGATCAACAGAACAACACCAGGGCCGTTTCGCAATATGTCGGCCTCTTTCAGACAGGCGACAACAAAGGCCGCCACGCCGCCTTTCATATCGGTTGTGCCACGACCATAAAGACGCCCGCCCTCAATAATGCCGGCAAAGGGGTCGTGCTGCCAATCCTGTGCCCCCAAAGGCACTGTGTCGAGGTGGCCGGTGAAGCCTAAAGGCGCACCGGAACCATTTCCAAGATATGCGATCAGATTGGCGCGGCCCTCCCCCATGTCGGTGAGTGACGTTTCAAATCCTGCCGCCGCAAGAAGTGTCTGAAGTTCCTGAGCGCAAGCGCGTTCGTTCCCGGGTGGGTTGACCGTATCGAATTGAACCAGTCGTCGGGTCAATTCAATAACATCCATATTATGTTGCTGTTCGCCGACCTTATCCGAAATAGGCTGCATAAACTTCCTCGTCTTCCTTTAGTGCATCAGCCGTGCCCTGAGCGACCACACGGCCCCCCGACAAAACGTAGCCATAATCCGCAATTGCAAGTGTTTGGCGCACGTTTTGCTCCACCAGAAACACTGTGATGCCGCTGTTGCGGATTCCTTCAATGATCTTGAAGTTTTCTTTGACATAAAGCGGGGACAGGCCCAGAGACGGCTCGTCGATCAACAGGATACGCGGCCCTCCCATCAAGCCACGGCCAATCGACACCATAGCTTGTTCCCCTCCGGACATCGTGCCGGCAAGCTGGTCCCGCCGTTCCGCCAGTCGCGGGAATGTGGTGAACACAGTATCCAGTCGCTCGCGAATGAGGCTTTCGTCCGTGACCTGAAACGCGCCGAGACGAAGGTTCTCTGTCACGGTGAGTTTCGGAAACATTTTCCGGCCCTCGGGGATACATGCGATCCCTTCCGCGACGACTTTGTGGGTTGCGGTGCCAGTGATGTCTTTGTCGTCCACAAGGATACGACCGGATCGTGGGGGCGTCAGCCCGAGGATGGAGCGGATCAATGTCGACTTGCCAGCTCCGTTCGAGCCGAGCAAGCAGGTGATCTTGCCGGAGAACACCTCAAGCGAGACATCCATGAGGACATCCGCTTTGTCATAGGCGGTGAAGACATTTTCAATTTTGATAGAACTCATCGTATCAATCCATCCCCAGATAGGCGCTTTGGACTTCGGGATCGGCAGCGATATGCGCATAGCTGCCTTCGCTGATCTTCCGGCCATAGCTGAGCACGACGCATTGGTCACACAAACGCTCGATCACACCCATTTCATGTTCAATAATGATGATCGACAGTCCCCCCATGCGGTCACGCACGGCCAGAATATCATCCATCATCTGGGCGGTTTCGTCATGTGTCATCCCTGCCGAAGGTTCGTCTAGCAACAGCAATTTGGGTTTGGAGATCAATGCACGGCAAATTTCGATCCGGCGGCGCTCGATCATGGGCAGAGAGCCGACAGGGTCGAACATCCGACCGGCCAGATCTTCGGAAAAGCCTGCCACAAGGTCCCGCGCTTGCGTGTAAAACTCTTCGACTTGACCACGAAGGGCACGACGCTGGAACAGGTTGAACCAGAGGCCGGTGTTCAGCCGTGCGTGGTTGCCGATCATGATGTTGTCAAAGATCGACAAGGGCAGGCACAGGCGCGAGCGTTGGAATGTCCTTGCAATGCCGGCCTCATACACCTTGCGCGCACTCATGCCGGTAATGTCGGCCCCGTCAAAATGCACTTCCCCCTGACTTGGGGCATAGATGCCGGTCATCAGGTTGAAGCTGGTGGTTTTGCCGGACCCGTTCGGGCCGATCAGCCCGATGATTTCACCGCGTTTGACTTGCATATCGAACCCGTCGAGAGCGCGGACACCCCCGAAATTTTTGCCAAGGTTCTTAAATTCGAGAAGCACTTCGCTCATTGTTCAGGCCTCCAGTTCGGAAAGTAGCTGCGGACTTTTCGGGGCATCAAACCTTCTGGCCGGAAGAGAAGCATGAGGATCACAACGACGGAGAAGAGCAAGAAGCGATACTCCTGAAGGATTTGCAGTTTCTCGGGCAAAAGAACGACGATGACGGCTGCGAGGGCTGTGCCCCAAAGGCTTCCCAATCCGCCGAGAAGAACGATTGCGACCATCAAGAGACTGTCGGAAAAGCTGAAGCTGTTGGGGGCGATGAAGCTGATCATCATACCGTAAAGCGCACCGGCGACACCGATGAGAATATTGCCGAATGTAAACGCCAGCACTTTGGCGCGAACCACGTTCAAGCCAAAGCAGGCAGATGCGGTTTCATCCAGACGGACGCTGTCGAGGGTGAGGCCAATCCAGGAGCGCTCAAGCCGTTGCACGAACATGAACGCAAGCGCGGCCAGTCCGGCACCGAGAAGGGCGTAGTTGACGTAGAAGGACAGTTCCATGCCCATTAGCATAGGGCTTGAGTTAAAATCCCAGCCAAAGGTTTTCATGGAGCCGACCATCAAGCCTTGCGGGCCGCCAAGCACGTCATTGACCTCGAGAAATGTTTTGAACATGACGCTGAACGCGATGGTCACCACGGCTGAATAGTGACCGGCGGTGCGCACAACGGGCACGATCAACAGGCATCCGATCAAGGCGGAGAAGACGCCGCCTGCGACCAGAATGAGGATGGGGGGCAGGGCGCTGTGATTGGTCAGAACTGCAGCGGTATAGGCGCCGACACCGAAGAAGGAGGCGCCTGCGAAATTGACCATGCCGGTCAAACCAAACTGTGCGTTCAACCCGAAGGCTACGGTCATGTAGAGCAGCGTCGTGGTCAGCATCAACAGCGGAAAATGTTCTCCGCCGAGCAGAAAGATCACACAGACCAAAGCCAGGAGAATAGCAATGTTCATGCTACGCCCATGGTTGCGCATGGCCGCAGACATGCTCTTGTTCAGACCGGTTTTGCCCACTCCGAACCCCGCCACAGCCGCGAGTGCAACCATGCCGAGCACGGCGATTTCAGAGTCGGCCAACAGGAATTGCCACCCGAAGAGTGCGATGACGGCGATGACGATGAGGCCAACGGCCAAATGCGGAAGGCCCATCCAGCTTGTGTCAGGTATTGTTTTGTTTTGCATGTCAAAAGCCCTTAAACTCGGTCGCTGCTGCGCTCAGCAATCAGTCCGGTTGGTTTCCAGGCCATCAGCGCAATCACCACACCAAAGGCAAAGACGTCCTTGTATGCACTGGCAAACGGCAATGCGACGGCGCCAATGGTTTGCAGCCCTGCGAAGAGGAAGCCCCCTAAAATCGCACCGTAGATATTGCCCAGACCACCGATGATGGCGGCGCAAAACCCGATGAGACCCAACAACAGGCCCATGCCGAAATTGACCTCGTTGTAGTAAAGGCCGTTCATAATCCCGGCAAAAGCCGCCGCACCCGAGCCAATTGCAAAGGTGACAAGCACAATCATCGTGTAATTGATACCCATGATTTTTGCGGTTTCCTCATCCTGTGCGACAGCACGGATGGCGAGGCCCAAACGGGTCCGGTTGATCACCAGATTCAACCCTATAATCACGGCAATGCCTGCAGCGACAAGGATGACGCTGTCAGCGCGCAGAGCAAAACCACCCAAGTCGACCGAAGCTGTAGGCAACAGGGCGGGGAAGGCTTTGGGGTTGGACCCGTCGGGGTAGAACAACCGCACAGCCTCGCGAATGGCTGTTCCGAGCATGAGGGTGATGAGAAGAATGTTGAGGGGCGGAGCCGATTTTAACGGCAACACCAAGTAACGTGCGATGATCGCGCCAAGAGCGGCAGTTGTGATAATGGACACCACCAGAATTGCAGCAATCATGACCCAAGGGTTTTCGATCCCGAGAGACAAGAGACCGATATACACTGTAAACCCCGTGAACGAGCCCAGCATAAGGACATCGCCGTGGGAAAATTTAATCACATCAAGCACACCGAAAAACAGTGTGAAACCGACAGCCACGAGGGCATACATTGTTCCTAACATGACACCGTTGGCCAAATATTGACCAAAGAGACCGATATCCATCGGGTACCTCCAACAAGAGAAGAGGGCAGGATGCAATGTGCAGCCCGCCCCGATAAGTTCCTATGAATTACTTGCCTGTCAGTGTGCGCGTGCCATCGGCATATGCGCTATCTGACCAGACAACCCATTCACCATCTTGAGCGACATATGGCGTAATCAACGCAACGGTGTTCTGGCCGTGCTCGTCAAATGTGACAGGTCCGGTGATGGAGGCGTGTTCCTGAACATCGGCAAGATATTCGGTCACCTTTTTACGATCGGCGCCGACTTCTTCAATGGCATCCATGAGCAGGTTCATAGCCGCGAAGGAGAAAGGCCCGTAGGCTTCGAATGACTCGCCAAATCCTTCTTTTTCATATTCGGCCATGAAGTATTCGCCGCCCGGAAGTTTTTCGGCAGGTGCGCCTTCGAGGAAGGTGACGGTGCCTTCGGCCAGGTCGCCACTCAAACCGGTAAAGTAGGATTCGGATTTGAGGCCGGACGCACCTTGGAATTGAGCGTCGATGCCCAGTTTGTCCATTTGTTGACGAATGCGAACGGCAAGAGGGGTCAGACCACCGAAGTAAACCACTTCGGGGTTCATCTGTTTGATTTTGGTGAGTTCTGCCGTGAAATCCTGTTGATCCGAAGTCACACCGAATGTGCCAAGGATCTCGCCACCGTTTTCGGTCAGATATTTGGAGAAATATTCGTTGTGACCTTTGCCATAGTCCGTTGTGTCATGAATGATCGCCCAGGTTTTATACCCTTGATCTGTCATGAATTTGGCAGCCGCTTCGTTCTGGTTGATCATGGTCCCGTTGATACGATGCACTTCGGTATAGTCGTTCCCGTAGGTAATATCAGGCAGCACAGCCCCCCACACAATCACAGGCAAGTTGAACTTGTGATAGATATCAACGGCGCCCATGGCGACAGAAGAACAATAATGTGTGACAGCGCCTAGAACATCGCGGCTTGCGGCGAGCTTTGTGGCGACTTGCACGCCGACGTTGGGTTTGCATTCATCATCCAGAACTTCCAACTCATATTCGTATTTGGCATCCGGGTCTTGATTGCGCAGCGCGACAGCAAGTTCGGCAGAGTTGCGACCGCCAAGGCCAATGCTGGAGACACCGCCGGTGAGCGGCCCGATGAAGCCGACTTTTATGGTATCCTTGGCCAGTGCCCCGCTTGCGAAGCTTAGGGAAAGAGAGGCTGCAAGCGCAGCGGAGATGAGTGTGCGCCGGTTTCCGGAGTGTGTCATGACAGTTTTCCCACTTTTCATTCTATAAGGTTGCAGTAGGCTAAAAGGTGCCAACTGATACGTTTCTTGTGTCTATATGGCGGAAAAATTTGAACCACATTCAAATTAATTGGAGATTTTCTAATTAATTGAGAATTATTTTTATTTTGGTGAAAATATGAGCGATTAATCGCCCTTTTGACATTCAAATGCCCGTTGGAGAAGAACGGCTTTATGCCGGATTGCAAACCGCCCCATATTGCTCATACAGAAAACCAAGAAACCGCTGAAGATCGAAGGCCCGCCATGGAAAACTCGGATCAAGGACAAATGCCGATTCAGGACCTCGGGGCGCGATTGCGTGCAGAGCGTCAAAATAAAGGCCTTACACTCAAACAACTGGCCGACCGGGCGGGCTGTTCGCTTTCCATGCTCTCAAAAATCGAAACAGAACAGGCATCTCCGTCTCTTAAAACCCTGCATCAGATTACGGCGGCTCTGGGCACGTCTATTTTACAACTGTTCAGGGAGGCCGGCGGTCAGGATGTTAGCCTCTACCGCCACGGAGAGCGGCCATCGGTCATGGTGCGGCGGCAAAGTGACCAACCGGCTATCTACATTGAGCGCCTCTCCCCGACTTATGCGGGCACAATGCTTGATGCGAATATTCACACTCTTGAACCCGGAGCGGACAGTGGCGGAGACATTCGTCACGATGGCGAAGAGATTGGATATGTTCTCGAAGGCGCGGCTGAACTTTGCGTGAATGGTGAGGTTATTCCGTTGGTGCAGGGCGACTCTTTCTACTTCGCTTCTGCGCTTCCACATCGATACCGGAATACTTTCGACGGCACGACCCGCATTTTATGGGTGAATACTCCGCCAACTTTTTAGATCAGGCCTCATAGCCAGAAATCACTCATCTCATCGCTCCATTTGGAGCTGCAGTGATTCAGAACTCCCGACCACAACGAATGGGTCCAGTTCTTAGCACATCCGCAGGAAGGTGAACGTCGGGATATCATGTGCTTGTTCGTAATGCAGGATGCGGCAAGGCAAAAGCCATGTGTCGCACATCAACCCCAGTAAAGGACTGTTTTATCTGAAGTATTTGAGAAATAAGGGGGAATTTGTGGTGCTGCTGGAGAGAATTGAACTCTAAAATATTGGGCCTTATGTATTGTTTTTATTGTATTTTATTTCGGAAATCAAATGGATTGTGTCACACCATTGTGTCACAATAGTTAGGCGGCCTGAGCTAATGAGGTTTAATAATATGCGTGTGTGCATCTTAGGCGGATAGTGGTCTTTCGCTGGGGTGGCTAACAAGGTTTGCTTTGTAGGGCGGGAGAAGCTCGGCTTGTCGCTGAGACCTGTATGCCGCACCTTGGCGCTAAGCCGGAAATTGCTTATGGAGTTTGGTCTCATTATGATAAAAGAGTATGTGATTTTTGAGGCGGGGATGGGCGGAGCCTCCTGTGAAATCTCTGAGGATGAATACGAAAAAATAAAACGGCATCGCGAGGTGATAGTCACTGCATTCAGCATTGAAGAGACGTTTAGCCTTGCCGCTCGTTCATACATCGACCTCGAAAAAGTGTTGATGACTGCCAGTCTAGAATGGGGCTTGGTGGATGCGGATTATGCTCCTCACAACGATTTTTTTGATCACTGGAGAGAGGTCATTAATCTGAATCTTATTTCCCTTTTGACCGCCGGAGGCGCTTACACTGAAAAAATGGACGGGATCGCGAAAAGCGTGAGCATACCGGGATTTGATTGGGGCGCATACGATCCTTGTAGACGAGAAGTGTATGATTCCGATCTATGCTACAGGGTAATGTGCGCGGTCAGGAACTTTTCGATACACGACAAGCTTCCAATCTCAGGGGCTTCGGTTGATTTCAAAAATGAAGCAGCTTCTGGCACGATTGGTGAAGGTGGCCCATGGCGCAATAGACTGACCTGCAGTCCTTATATTCGTACTCAGCCGTTGGTTGCCTCAAATAAGATAAATAAAAAAACAAGGAACGAGATGGAGGAGCTAGATGTCAAGGGTCTCGATCTCAAATTCTTCACAAGGGGCTACGTCGAGAGCCTTTTCGCACTGCACTGCATTGTACGTGATTTGACGGAAAGCTCCCTAAAAGAAGCTCTGCGCTCTCTCTCGGAGATGGAAAGCCGTCTCTCTAAAGTGAAAGGAGAAAAATGCAAGTTGCCGTATATCGGTGAGAAAGGTGCGGGGCTAGAAAATGCCCAGTATATTGATACTGCTCGCCTCTCTCGGATACAGGGAAAGCGACAGGGCTGGAAGAAGCTGAAGAACCTCAGAAGACGATATATCTCAACAGAGACCACGCAGCGCAAAGGAATAAGTCTGGGTGAAAGTAAGGATATATGGGTTCAGGCCTAAGTTATATTACTATTCTTCTGTCCTAGCGTTTTTACCATACAGAGGTCGTCTACGGGTCACTCGCGGGGCTTTCCGAAGTTGGCCGGCTCTAGGCCGAAAGCGCATTTAGCCCCGAAAATTTAAAGCCCCACATCGCTAGGGGCGCAAGGGTGCATTTCCCCCCCAACACTACTACCGTTTGGGAACAATGACTAGGTAGAGGCAATCCCAGCGCACCCATAGGGTCTTTAACCTAAGTTCAGGAACGCCTCCCTCTGTATGCTAGGAGCAGAGGGGAACCTCTTGTGTGTCCGATGGGGTATACCGTAACGTACACCCCTGAAGGTGTCCGAAAGGGTGTCCATTAGGGTTGACTTGATTTAACGGACATGAGAGCTATCGGACAGCACCCTTAAGAACACCCTGAAAGGCCGTTATGTCCAAAACAATCCTGTATGCCCGCGTTTCCACCGCAGATCAGACCCTAGAACATCAGAAGACCCAAGCAGAGGCCGCAGGGTTTGTTATTGATGAAGTCGTTTCTGATCATGGGGTCTCAGGTATCAGCACCCGCCTAAAGGAGAGGGCAGAAGGGCGGAGGCTCTTTGATATGCTGCGCAGAGGGGACACCCTTGTGGTGCGCTGGGTGGATCGTCTGGGCCGCAACTATCAGGACGTAACTGATACCATTCGAGAACTTATGCGGCAGGGTGTGGTGATCCGCACGGTGATCAATAACATGACCTTTGATGGGGCGACGACAGACCCCATGCAGGAGGCCGTGAGAGACGCTCTCATTGGCTTTATGGCAGCATCGGCACAGGCACAGGCGGAGGCCACTAAAGAGGCCCAGAAGGCGGGCATAGAGGCTGCTAAGGCAGACAAGACCCGCTACCGTGGCAAGAAGCCTAGCTATGACCGTAAAGCCTTCGACACGGTGCAAGATATGACAGCACAGGGCGCAGGAACGACAGAGACTGCGAAAGCTACAGGGCTTACTCGACAGGCCGTTATCCGCATTAGGAAAGACCCCGCCTCGGCAGAAACCGCTTTGACCCGCTGGGGCATGTAAGGCCTTGAGGGTCTGCTATCTGTTTTTTTGAACGACAGTTGAATGCAGGGAGCGTCTAACGGATACCTTACAGGTTGCCCAAGCTTCCTCTTGCTGAGACACGGAGCGCCCTCACAGGTCTCCGCACAGGTAGGGCGAGCCTCCAAAGAACCCCGCCCCAGCGACTGTTAATTCCATCTCGGCTTCTGAAAGCCGCCGCGCTCAACTAGCCGATTAAAGAGCGGCACATTGATTCAATCGTGATTCTGTAAACTTCCGCTCTTGATCAAGTCTCACCCTCATCGCGGCCAAGCGTTCACGTTCATATTCAATGTTGATCGGAACTTTCTCTTCAACAGTGCGATATTTCACTTTGGTGCAGACGTGAGTGATTTCCATTTTTTGACCTGTGTGCGAATCTCGGACCACTTCTTCGCAAATGTCTTTTTCCTCATATGGAACTCGTGTCGACTTTGTATCGTAACCACGACTGATGTTCTCTTCGACACTTGCAATGTCTTTTTGCAGCATTCTATAGCTATACGTCGCTTTATTCTGACAAATTTCCTGCTCCGATGCACAGCCCGCGAGGGCAACCGCGACGAAGGATACTAGAAAAGTTTTCCTCATATTTTTCTCGTCCTTAACTCCTAATACCCGAGTTTATTGATTCAGCGCGATGGCGGTTTCGAGGAAAATAAAAGATAAAAGTAAGGCCAATTTGAGAGTGTCTCCCTGTATCCTTTACTAGCTTGAAGCTGCCTCAAATACGTCTCACACACCTGAGGAACGACAAGCTGTCCATTGCTTAAAACCATACAGGGTCCCGACAGGAAAACTTATGTTGCCCGTTCTGGGGTCGTCGCAAATTTGTCAGCGAATGCCCGCGCGAAGGGATCGCCACGGTAAGGCCTGTGGGGAAGGTCGTATGATGAGCCTCCGGTGTTTTTTTGTGAGCTGCACCCCATTAGGGACCCCTACTCGGACAAATGATGTTTCACCCCTGAGAGACCGCAATGCGGGACGCTAGCAGGTGAGTGATCTCGCAATAGGGACCAGTTATAGGACTAACGGTTTCTCATCCATAAGGATGAAACCAGCCCTGCGTCCCGAAACCCCATGCAACCCCATAAGGAAATCCTCACAAGGTCCTCTGCTTCCTGAAGAGGAAGAAGTCGTGAATTGGGGACCATTACTCGGACAAACAGGCGTGTTCTGCCTTGTTGGTCCACCAATCCCCCTAAAAACAAAGGAAATAACATGAATGATTTCATGAAAACGGCTTTGGCCGAAGGAAGCTACATTGCTTACACAAAGGGTAGCTGTAACCCTCAATCCGGGGCTGGAGGCTGCGCCTGTCTCGTCTACGCTCCTGATGGGGCAAGACCTGTAACGCGCTTTGCTAAAAGCACAGACGCCACGAACAACAGAGCAGAGTTGTGTGCATTTATTTTCGCTTTGAAGGCAACCCCTCAAGGTGCACGTGTGGTGGTCTGTACGAACAGCGGTTACGTCAAAGATAATTTCGAGAAGCGCCTTCCCAAATGGTCCGTAAATGGCTGGAAAAATGCAGACGGGGAGGCAATTAAGAATCGTGAAGAATGGGAAGCCATACAAGCTCTTACGGAGAGTAGAGAAGTGACTTTCCACCACGTCAAAACCTATGCAGGAGACCCTGATATTGATCACGTTTATCAGCTTGCCAGAGAGAAGACTGAAAAGGCAAAATGTGAAATAATATTTATGCGAAAGAGGGGCATCTGATGGGATGCCTCAGCGAAAGCCGTAGCGAGGCGATTGAACGACTAAAGGCGGAGAGGCTGGCAAACCCTCAGCCGCCCTTGAAGGTGCCGCGCAGCCTCCCTCTTGAGGCTATCCATGTGGAACCATGCGTGTTTCAACCCCGTGAGATAGGTCTGGATCAGGAGCGCATTGAAGAGATCAGTGCGGGCCTGAACGGTGGTGCGCTTGATGAGCGTGTCCATGTGTGGTGGAGCGGCGTGAGGTGGGTCGTGATTGATGGTCATCATCGACACGCAGCCTACACGCTTCGGCGGGCGACCTCAGGGGAGACCTTGAAGGTACCCGTCGAGGCCCACCCCCAGTTTTCACTGGGGGAAGCTATGGGCGCTGCTGCCAAGATCAATTCACGGGAACGCGTGACGATTACCAGAGAAGAGAAAGGCAATAACGCGTGGCGTTTGGTCTGTCTCGGAGATGGTTCAATTGCTCAGCAAGCCGAATGGTCGGGAGTGTCAAAGGCCCAGATTTCAATCATGCGGAAAACTCACGAGCGTCTTCTAAAGCGGAGGATCAAAGACTCGATCATGATAGATCGTGGTTGGGATTGGTGCCGAGAAGCTGACAGAGGGGAAGCCCAGAGAGAGTTCACGCCGGAGGCACAAGAAGCAATGGCACAGGAATGGGCTGTGAAGATCGGAAAGGCGCTGGGCGGAAAAGCTACTGAGTGCCCAGACGTCCTCGCAAGGGCATTGGAGATCATATCTCCTGCACTTCCTGCGCGGGTCCTTGAAAGTGAGGCTTTCTGGGATGCCCTTGACGAAACCGGAAGGGAACTCCTTGCCGAGTTTGATCAATGCCGAATGGAGGAGGAGGGTGAGAAGGGCAGCATTGAAGTGAAGGAGAATGAGGATTTCTGATTGAGGATGATGGGTGGCCTGAGGGCCATCCTGACCCTACGGGGGGACCCGATAACCATTCACAGGTTACCTAAAGCTTTGATGCCCTAATTAGAGAGGGGGGGGGGCACCAGAAGAGCGCCCCTCCCATCATCATAGCATAACCTGACGGGGGATTTTCTCAATTTCCCGCTTAAGCGCAAGAACCTCCATATCTCCATAGGAGCTTGCAGCATTACCATCTTCATGCCCTTGGATCGCATCTGCATATCGGGTTTCTATGCCTGCGTTATAGCACAATGTCTTGAAACGGTGCCTCCAAGCGTGATTGGGCTGAATTCTTTTATCGGCCAAGCCGACTGTGTTTCGGACCCATTTGCGAACCTTTTCACCTGCGCTTCTTGCTCTATCAAGGCGCTTGTCTATGTCTTCGGGGTCTTCAAAGAAAAGTGGCCCTCCGCGAGTATCTCTTATGAACTCAATAATTCCAGTTTCTAGCAAGTGTGAGTGAAGGGGGATGCGGCGATATTTGCCAGTTTTAACGCTTTTTCCGCCCTCCGGCGTGATGCGGATGGAAAGGGTGCCTTGGATATATTCAAAGTCCTCCCTGTGTAGCTGAGTGATTTCTGATACTCGCGCTCCCGTGTAGGCACAGAGCCAAGGCACCCAGCGGATCGCTTTCTTGTTCCACTCCGCCATTCCTCCTAACGATGCAGGATCATCAAGCGCCGCTTGTAAAAGAATTGCTGCCTCAGCATCCGAGTAGCCCCTCTCACGGGTTTTCTGAGCTTTCGGGATGTCCACGCGGATGCCCTTCGCAGGGTTATTGTCAATAACACCACGGCCCACACCAAGTTCGAAAATGCTCGATACAGCGGCCAGATATTTCCCACGGATACTTTTGGGTGAAAGGCCCTTCTCATGCAGAAGGTAATCAACCCACGCCCCCACATCCTTAGAGCTTACCCTTTCGGCATTTCCATGGCCTACAAAGCTCTTAAATACTTCAACTTTGGCTCGGAAATCTGCAACTGTGCCCTGTGCTTTATTATTTGCAAGATGGGTCTTTTCCCAGCGTTCGAAAAGGCTGTCTATAGTGAGTTCCGAAGCGGGCCTTTCAAGATTTGAAGAAGGTTCCTCTCGGGAAGCCTCAGGGGGCACCCACGGGGGGAATCTGTTGCCTTTAGGGTCAGGGCTGTAGTCACCTTCCGCAAAGCGCCCAACGGCTTCTATAGCCTGCGTTGCGGCCTCGTAGAATGCCTCTCCTAGCCGAAGGTAGCTGTCCTCATCAATGGCAAGGCCCTCTTTGTTCAGCATGTCGTCCATGACCTTGCGAAACCACTTTCCACGTCTTCCCCGCAGGTGTTGGATGCTACCTAGGGCCGTAAGGGTGTCGCGTGTCTGGGCAACCTCGGGGGGATCATCCTCAAAGCGGCATAAAAGATCGCGATAATGGATACCGGCTAATGCTGTGATTTGTTTACTGGACAAACGGACAGTTTTTCCTGCCACTTCGCTCCGCAATCGTTCGAAGGTGTTTTGAAGATTCGCGTATTCTTCGGCAAAGCGTTTTTTAGCTTCGGCGCGATCATTTGTCCCTAGGGACTTTCTGACCCTGTCGCCTTTGCTGTTCTTATATTTCCGATACGGCTCTAGCACATCCGCAGGAATGCGAACGTCGAGATACCATGTGTTTTTTCGTAAGATAGGATGGGGCATAGCGAAAGCCATGTGTCACACCTTTGTGTCACACATCAACCCCAGTAAAGGCCTGTTTTCTCTGAAGTATTTGAGAAATAAGGGGAATTGATGGTGCTGCTGGAGAGAATTGAACTCTCGACCTCTCCCTTACCAAGGGAGTGCTCTACCTCTGAGCTACAGCAGCGCCGGTTGCATTGGTGTGTCACCGTTGCTGTGGGCGGCTAATTAGACGTGATCGGTCGGGGGCGCAAGCGGATTTTCGAGAAAATTTTGCATCTGGGCAAAGTTTCTTTCTGTCGCCTCGTTTCGAAGCGGGCGGGTGCGGGTCTTGGCCGGTGCGCGGTGGCGTGGGGAAACCCTAGTGTGCCATGCCTCTAAGGCTGGACGGGGGGCGGTGCTTTGGCTACATGGGGAGCCATGAGAGACAAGACTGATCCCAAACGGAAACCCGGAAAACCGGAGAATGCCCGCGAAGACAGGCTAAAGGCGGCACTGAAGGCCAATCTTCAGCGACGCAAGGCACAGGCGCGTGCGCGAAAAGCAATCGACAAGACCGATAAAGACGAGTGAGGCAAGGGCATGGATTCAATTCTGGTGCGGGGCAATGGGCCTCTGAGTGGCGATATTGAGATTGCCGGAGCGAAAAATGCCTGTCTGGCTTTGATGCCGGCGACGTTGTTGTCTGATGAGCCGCTGACGCTCACCAACGCACCGCGCCTGTCGGATATCAAGACAATGACCGCGCTTCTGGCCTCTTTGGGGGCGGAGGTGTCCTCTTTGCAGGAGGGAAAGGTGCAGGCCATGTCGTGTCACGGGGAGATCAATCCGGTGGCCGACTACGAAATTGTGCGCAAGATGCGGGCCTCGAACCTTGTGCTCGGGCCTTTGCTGGCGCGTCTGGGGCACGCGGTTGTATCGCTGCCCGGTGGTTGTGCCATTGGTGCGCGTCCGATGGATTTGCACACCACGGCTCTAGAGGCGCTTGGGGCGCAGATCGAGTTGAAAGACGGTTATCTGCACGCGAAGGTCGCGGGCGGGCGTCTGAAAGGGGCGGTTCACAAGATGCGCTTCCCTTCTGTTGGCGCGACGGAGAATTTCCTGATGGCCGCCTCGCTGGCCAAAGGCACCTCCGTGCTGGAAAACGCCGCGCGCGAGCCGGAGATTGTCGATCTTGCCGATTGCCTCAACAAAATGGGCGCGCAGATCGAAGGGGCAGGGACCTCGCGGATCGAAATTCAGGGGGTCGACCGGCTGAACGGCGCGACCCATCCCGTTGTCACCGACCGGATCGAACTGGGCACATTCATGCTTGCCCCTGCGATCTGTGGTGGCGAGGTCACCTGTCTGGGCGGCAAGCTGTCCTTGGTGGAGAGCTTCGTGGCAAAGCTCGAACAGGCCGGTGTTTCGGTCAAAGAGAACGAACGCGGCCTCACCGTGTCGCGCAAGAACGGGCGGGTGCAGGCGGTCGATGTGACCACCGAACCGTTCCCCGGTTTCCCGACCGATTTGCAGGCGCAGATGATGGCGCTGCTCTGCACGGCGGAGGGCACATCCGTGCTGGAAGAAACGATTTTCGAAAACCGCTTCATGCACGCGCCGGAACTCATCCGTATGGGCGCGAATATTGAAGTGCATGGCGGACATGCCACGGTGCATGGTGTCGAGCAACTCAAAGGTGCGCCGGTGATGGCCACAGATTTGCGCGCCTCGGTGTCGCTTATTCTTGCGGGGCTGGCCGCCGAAGGGGAAACCGTGGTTTCGCGTGTCTATCACCTTGATCGCGGTTACGAGTTTATCGAGCGCAAACTGTCCGGCATTGGGGCGCAGGTCGAAAGGATCAAAAGCTGATGGTCGAAGATGCAAAATTCGAAGATGGCGGCGAACGTCCGCTGTTTCTCAAGGGGCTGGACGCAGATGACCTGAAGGTGATCTCCGCGCTGGTGCAGGACGCGGTCGTGCCGATGGGGGAAATCTCCTATGACGCCAGCCGCCGCCGCTTCGCGCTTCTGGTCAACCGCTTCCGTTGGGAAGATGTCGAAGCCGCCGAGAAACGGGGCCGACCGGTTGAACGTGTGCAAGCCGTGCTGGTCTTTGACGATGTGATGGCGGCGCGGTCTTCGGGCGTGCCTGCGGATGACAAGGAGATGATCCTGTCGATTCTCGCGGTGTCCTTTATCCCTGCCGAGGACGGCATGGGCACGGTGGAGATTACGCTGGCCGGAGACGGAGAGATCGCTCTTGATGTCGAGGCGCTGGACGTGACGCTCAAAGATGTGACACGGCCCTATGTGGCCCCGTCCAAACATATTCCAACGCACGACGACTGAGGCCTGAGCGCTTGTCCGGTGCCCTTGGGCGCTGTATGGCGAAAGGATCAAGGAGACCGATATGCCCCATTTCCTGTCCACAACGGATACCGATTTCGAGACCCGCTTTGCCGCGCTTTTGACCATGAAGCGCGAGGATAGTCCGGATGTGGACGAGGCCGTGGCGGGGATCATCGCGGATGTGCGCCGCCGTGGCGATGCGGCTGTGCTGGAACTGACCGCGAAATTCGACCGGCTGGAACTGACTGCGGAGGCCTTGCGGTTTTCTGAAGGTGAGATCGAATCCCTGTGTGCGCAGGTGTCTGCGGCGGATCGCGAGGCGCTGGAACTCGCCGCCCAACGCATCCGCGCCTATCACGTGCGCCAGATGCCCGACAACCAGATGTGGACTGATCCCGACGGGGCCACGCTGGGCTGGCGTTGGACGGCCGTGTCTGCGGCGGGGCTTTATGTGCCGGGCGGGCTGGCCTCTTACCCGTCGTCGGTCCTGATGAATGCCATTCCGGCCAAGGTCGCGGGCGTCGAGCGTCTGGCGATCTGTGTGCCGACACCGGACGGGGTGGCCAATCCTCTGGTGCTCATGGCCGCGCGGATTGCGGGCGTGGACGAGATTTACCGCATCGGCGGGGCACAGGCGATTGCCGCACTGGCCTACGGGACAGAGACGGTTGCGCCCGTGGACAAGATCACCGGACCGGGCAATGCCTTTGTCGCCGCTGCCAAGCGTCGCGTCTTCGGCAAGGTGGGGATCGACATGATCGCGGGCCCGTCGGAAATTCTGGTGATTGCCGACAAGCACAATGATCCCGACTGGATTGCTGTGGACCTGATGTCTCAGGCCGAACATGACGAGAGCGCCCAGTCGATTCTCATCACCGATGACGCGGAGTTCGGGGCTGCTGTGGCGCAGGCTGTCGAGAAACGGCTGGAGACGCTGGAGCGCCGTGCGATTGCGGGCAAAAGCTGGGCAGATTTCGGCGTCGTCATCACCGTGCGCGATCTGGACGAGGCGGCGATGCTGTCGGACCGGTTCGCGCCGGAACACCTTGAGCTGTGTGTCGAGGACCCGGATGCGATTTCCGCGAAAATCCATCACGCGGGGGCGATTTTCCTAGGTGCATGGACGCCGGAGGCCATCGGGGACTATGTCGGCGGCCCGAACCACGTTCTGCCCACGGCGCGCTCGGCACGGTTTTCGTCGGGACTGTCCGTTTTGGACTTTCTCAAGCGCACAACCCTTGCCAAGATGTCTCCCGAGGCGCTCAAGGCCATCGGTCCGGCGGCGGAGCGTCTGGCGACCTCGGAAAGCCTTGAGGCGCATGGTCTGTCCGTGCGGGCGCGGCTGGATCGTTTGAACGCAGGTGCGGATGAGGAGTGTGATGAGTAAACTGATCTCTGTCGAGATTGACGACACGGGGCTGGCCCCGCCGACCCCCGAGATCGAACAGGAGCGCAAAGTCGCGATTTTCGATCTTCTGGAAGACAATTCCTTTTCCTTGCCTGCTCGCGAGGATCGCACGGTGCCGGAAGGGCCGTTCAAGCTGGGTCTGGCGATCCGCGAACGGCGGCTGGTGTTTGATCTGACCTCCGAGACGGGAGAGAAAGCGGCGGAGTTCCACCTTTCCCTCGGACCGTTCCGGCAGGTTGTGAAAGACTATTTCCAGATTTGCGAAAGCTATTTCGATGCGGTCAAGAAAATGCCGCCCAGCCAGATCGAAGCCATCGATATGGCGCGGCGCGGCATTCACAACGAAGGTGCACGGGTCTTGCAGGAACGTCTTGAAGGCAAGGCGGATGTGGACATCGACACGGCACGGCGTCTGTTTACCCTGATATGCGTGTTGCACTGGAGGTAAATGCGTGGCGGCAGATCTCCCTCATTCGGTTCTGTTCTGCTGCGACCATAACGCGGTGCGCTCGCCCATGGCCGAAGGGTTGATGAAAAAGTTCTACGGCTGCGAGGTCTATGTGCAATCCGCAGGCGTGCGCTCCGATCTCGATGTGGACGGGTTTGCCGTTGCGGTCTGTGACGAGATGGGGGTCGAATTGCATCGCCATCGCGCCCGTTCCTTTGAAGACCTCAAGGACTGGGGCGATGATATTTCTTCTTATGATCTGATCGTTGCGCTCTCGCCTGCCTCGCAACGTCAGGCGCTCGAACTCACCCGTTATTACCATCTTGATGTGGAATACTGGCCAATCATGGACCCGACAGGGATCGGGGAGAGCCGTGAGGCCAAGCTTGACGCCTATCGTCAGGCGCGCGACCAGATCATCACGCGGATGCAGGCCCGTTTCGGACCGCCGCGTGAGGAATGATGTATGAAGACTGACTTATGAAGGCGGACCTATGGTGTTGACCTTTCGCACGCTCTGCGGCTCCGAGATCGAAGCGGCGCTCGACGATCTGGCCCGTTTGCGCATTTCGGTGTTCCGGGACTGGCCCTATCTCTATGATGGCTCGCTGGACTATGAGCGCGATTATATGGCCAGCTATATCGGCAATGCGCGTGCGGTGTTGATCGCCGCATTCGATGGCGCAACTCTTGTCGGAGCGGCCACGGGATCGCCTCTGGCCGATCACGCGGAAGACTTCGCCGCAGCCTTTTCCGGTAGCGACCTGCCGTTGGAGCGCGTGTTCTATTGTGCGGAATCCGTGCTCTTGCCGGAATATCGCGGCCAAGGTGCGGGACATGCGTTTTTTGACGGGCGCGAAGCCCATGCACGCGCTCTGGGTTTGGGCTATTCGGTCTTTTGCTCCGTGATCCGTCCTGAAAATCACCCCTTGCGTCCCGAAGCCGCACGCAGTCATGATGTATTCTGGCGCAAACGCGGTTACCGGCCCCTTGAGGGTGTTGTCGCGCGGTTTGCGTGGAAAGACGTGGATGAGGCGGAAATCTCTGACAAGTCCTTACAATTCTGGGGAAAACCACTGTGAAACTGATTGCTTTTTCATGGCAGCCCGATTGGGCGCAAACACCGGACCACTGGTTGGAACGCTATCGTGCGGCACTGTCTGTCGCGGAAGCGGATCGGGAGTCTCTGGTGGTATTTCCCGAATATGCCGCTTTGGAGGCGGCTTTATACGGTGATGTGAATTTGGATGCGCGTGGCTGGATGACACGCGGTGCGGATCATTTCGAGAGCTATTGCGACGGCATCCGCGCGCTGGTGGCGGAAACCGGTGCGACGATTCTGGGCGGATCCGGTTTTGCCCGCGTGGGCGATAGCATCATCAACCGCGCCCTCTTTTGTGCGCCCGAGGGCGAGGGCTATATCAACAAGCGCACGCCCACGCTCTATGAACGCAACATTGACCTGTCGGCAGGGGAGGCTTCACCGCTCTTCGAGACTCGGTTCGGAAAGGTCGCGGGGCTGATCTGTTATGATAGCGAGTTTCCCCGCCTGTCGCGCCATTATGTCGAAGCGGGGGCGGATATCCTTCTGGTGCCGTCCTGCACGGATACCGAACACGGCGCGATGCGGGTGGAGATCGCCTGCCGCGCCCGCGCGCTTGAGGGGCAGATGATCGTCGCCATGGCCCCGCTAGTCGGCGAAGTGCCCGACTGTGAGGTGATCGACGTGAATTTCGGTCAGGCTGCGATTTTCGGCCCGCCGGACGGGGCCTTCCCCGCCACAGGCATTCTGGCCACCGGCACCAAACATTTCCAGAGCACAGCCACGCTCGAAACACTGGGCGAGTCGGTCGCTGAGGCCCGAAAAGGGGGGGCTGTGAGCGTAAAAACCCACTGGCCGGAGAGCGAAACGCCCCAGAAAGCGGTCAAAACGCTGAATTTGCGCTAAATGATCCTTGAATCTGCACCGTGAAAAGCGCATTTACTAGCGCGCCTGCATACTGGTGGGTGAAACAATTACGGAGTGACCATGGCCAAGGAAGAAATGCTCGAATTTCCCGGTGTCGTTAAGGAACTCCTGCCGAACGCGACATTCCTGGTCGAGCTGGAAAACGGCCATACGATCATCGCGCATACGGCAGGTAAAATGCGGAAGAATCGCATTCGCGTTCTCGCTGGCGACAAAGTGCAAGTCGAAATGACCCCCTACGATCTGACCAAGGGTCGGATCAACTACCGCTTCCGCTGAGCGGTATTGGCTTCCACATGAAGCTTATTCTCGGTTCAGGCAGCCCGCGCCGGAAGGAACTTCTGGCGCAGCTTGGCCTTACCCCCGACGACATTCGTTCTCCCGACATCGACGAAGACCCGCGCAAAGGCGAGTTGCCACGTCCCTACTGTGCCCGTATGGCGCGCGAAAAGGCGATGGCCGTGCCGCGTGCTGCGGGGGAGGTCGTGCTTTGCGCCGACACCACGGTGGCTTTGGGGCGGCGCATCATGGGCAAGCCCGTTGATGAAAAAGAATGTGCCGAATTTCTTTTGGCCATGTCGGGGCGACGTCATAAAGTGATCACGGCGGTGGCCGTGGCACATGGAGACCGTATCTGGGAGGCCGATGTCGTCACCACGGTGAAGATGAAGCGGCTCTCGGATATCGAGTTGAACAGCTATCTTGCCTCTGACGATTGGCGCGGCAAAGCAGGCGGCTACGGCATTCAGGGGCCCGCAGGGGCCTTTATCCCGTGGATACAAGGCAGTTATTCTGCCGTCATGGGGCTTCCCGTGGCTGAGACCGCCAATCTTTTGATGGCCGCAGGCTATCCGGTTTATGGAGATCACACATGAAGGGCACAGTGATTGCACTGGGCGAAGTTCAAGGCAAACGGGCCGCGGCAATGATCCGCGATGGTGTGCTGGATGATTTCCTTGTTGATGCGGGGGAGGGGGCTCCTCCTGCGCCGGGCGCGATTTTCCGTGCCAAAGGTGGGCGCAGCCTCAAAGGTATGGGCGGCGCGTTGCTGGACTTGCCCGGTGGCTCGAAAGCCTATCTGCGCGGCAACAAGGGGCTCAAGCCCGGCGCGCCGATGCTGGTGCAGGTCACGCATATTGCCGAAGAAGGCAAAGCGGTTCCCGTCACCACCCGTGTGCTGTTCAAATCCAAATACGCCATCGTGACTCCTGATGCGCCGGGGCTGAATATCTCCCGCCAGATCACCGATGATGAGGAACTCATCCGTTTGCACGATCTGGCAGAGCAGGGGATGGAGGGCGCCGACGAGACGCTCGGCCTGATTCTGCGCTCCTGCTGTGAAGGGGCCACGGATGACGTGATTGCCGAAGACATCGCCGCCATGCGCGGCCTGTGCGAGGCCGTTCTGGCCGACCTGTCAGGTGAGCCGGAGCTTCTGGTCGACGGGGCGGATGCGTGGGAAGTGGCTTGGCGCGACTGGCCCAAGGCCGATCTGTTCGACGACAGTGACGCGGCTTTTGACAATCATGGCGTCCATGAGCTGATTGACGCAGCCCTTGATCCCTATGTGCCGCTCAAAGGCGCGGGGTCCATGTATATCGAGCCGACCCGTGCGCTGGTTGCGGTTGATGTAAACACCGGCGGGGATTTCTCCACCGCGTCTGGCCTGAAAGCCAATATCGCGCTCGCCCGTGACCTGCCGCGTCAGTTGCGTGTGCGTGGGCTGGCCGGTCAGATCACACTTGATCTCGCACCGATGGCCAAGAAGGACCGCCGCCAGTTCGAACACAGCCTCAAGGCCGCGTTCAAACCCGAAGGCCACGATACGATTCTGGCCGGCTGGACGCCGCTCGGGCATTTTGAAATCCAGAAGAAACGGGAACGGGTGCCGATTGCGGAGGTTCTGCGATGAGTTGTCCGATCTGTGGCGGGGAATCGGTTCAGAAATACCGCCCGTTTTGTTCGAAACGCTGTGCGGATGTGGATCTGGGACGCTGGATGAACGGTGCATATGCCGTTCCCAGCGGTCGTGAGGAGGATCCGGAAGAGATCGCAAACGCGATCGAAGAGGCTTTGCGCGACGAGTTTGAAGCAACAGGAAAAAAACCTCACTAAAGCGTTCATTTTCCTCTGGACACGCACGCGCCCCCCGACTAGAAACCCGCTACCCGAACGATACGTCGTTCAGCGAGAAATCGCTCCCGGTGCCCGGGTAGCTCAGGGGTAGAGCAGTGGATTGAAAATCCTCGTGTCGGTGGTTCGATTCCGCCCCCGGGCACCATTTAATAACACAATCAGAAATAGCTGTATTGGGCGTCGCCCTGTGCCGTTCGCGCACATATTGTCGGGGCGCTTTGAGACATCGGTCTCAGTTTCCCGCAACGTTTCAAACAAATTCCTCTTTATAAATCAGTTTCTAAAACCCATATTGCCCTCGCAATTTTTAAATCAGTGAGGAGGTTTGAGTTGAAACATCTTGCAGGGCTTTTTCTGGGTTTTTGCATCTTTTCAACAGGAGCGCATGCCGATGATTACAAGTCATTGGATGTCTACCACGGCGCGTATTTCGAAGATCCCGCGTCCAATCCGGAAGATCCGACCTTCGGCAGTATCAGCCTCGTGCTTCCCTCAGACGGCGGCGCGTTTTCCGGAGAGATGAGCTTTTCCTTTGTTGGCTGCCAGACGCGGAATATCGGCCATATTGAAGGCACGAAAACCGAAGGCAAACTGACGGGGCACTGGTCTGGCAATGTTGATCAGACCGAACAAAGCGGTGCGTTTGACGGTGAGGTGCAGTCAGATGGCGTTATCGCGGGCAACTATACGGTTGACGGCGGCAAACAGTTCAACCGCGTTGACGGTTGTATCCAGTATTACATCGCGCCCGAAGGCACGTTTTATCTGAAGTCTGCGCCTGATGTGGAAAATGGCACGCCGGTGAGCTTTGAGAACGATCTGGTCGGCGTGTCCTGCGCTGCGCAGATTTCGGTTGCGCCGAAAACGCCTGCTGCGGCCTATTTGGTGGCGGTGCAAATCATTGCGCTCGGGCCGGATGGTCCGACCGTGATAACGCCCAGACAGAACCTGACCTATGCGCAGACAACGCGGTTTTCTGCCAAGGATCTGTTCGAGATCATCGAAGAGGCAGGGCTAGAGGAAAGTGCGGAAACTTTTGTCACAGTCACGGCGGTCAATGCCCGCAATTTCGAGCGGGAAGAGCCGATTATTCTGCCCACACGGTGTCTGGCGGACATCGCGGCGGTCTTGCAGTGATTCGAGCCGGTGGCGCGGGTTTTGCGCCACCGGCATTATTGTGTTGTCGTGCGTCTGGGGCAGGGCCCCGATGGCGTCACTCAAACGGTGTGACGGATTTGAACGCCTCGATCAGGATGGGTTTGAGCTCGTCTGCCTTGCCATCTGCGGTGTGCAGGGAAAACAACTGCATATACCCGTCTGGCGTTGAGGCGGCGATCAGCACGGCTTCGGGGATGCCCATGTCGATATAAGCGGGCAAGTCCAGTTTGGTCGTGACAACCCAAGCCATGCGCCCGCCAATATCCTCATAGCTGCGCGCGGAGATATCTGCGCATTGATAGTTTCCGCAAAGACCTTCCAGAAACCCTTCGGTGGTCTTTTTCTTGACCTCATCGCCAAGCATCACCATCGGGTTCTTTTCGAGGTAGGTCATGGCCGACACCACCGTGAGCGGCTCATGCCCCTCGGGCGATTGCGCAACAAGGGTGGACTGCGGCCCTGTCAAATCAACATCGGCATTCCACGCAATGTTTCCGCCTAGCTGCATCGTGTATTTGGCATTCTCGTCTTTCAATTCGACCGTGTCCTCGGAAAAGGCTGCGGCGGAGGACAGGGTCAAAACGAGACAGGATGTGGCGATCTGTGTTTTAAGACTCATGAAACATTTCCCTTTTACAAGATGAAGTGATCGTCAAAATAGCCTGAATGGCACGGCGAGTTCCACCTGAAAATTGGGGCATGGCATCAGACCTTTTCGGAAAACGGGTCTCGTGCGGTGCGCAGTTGCAGGTGCTGGAGGAAGGCCCGCGCGATTGCTGTGGTCGCGCGGCGTTTCGGGGTCACATAATAGGAGCTGTAGCGGATTTGGGAGGCGAAAGGGCGAAAGACCACATCCTGCGCGCGATATTGCACCACGGGGAAAGGGTTGACGATAGACAGTCCGAGCCCTTCGCGGGCCAGATCGACTGCGGCGAAGGAGGTGGAGACTTCGGCCACCACCCTTGGCTCACTCTGGCAGGCCAACAGCACTTTCTCAAGCTCGGCTCGGCGGGCGTGGCGCGGGCTCAAGGCGATGAGGGCTTGCCCGTGGAGGTCTTCGGGGTGGATGATTTGTTGATCGGCCAGAACATGCCCCTGCGGCATGGCGCAAACCGCGTGGGATGTGCGGAACGGGGTCAGCTTAACACCGTCACGCGGCAGTTCGACGCCAAGAAACCCGAGGTCGTAGCGCTCGTCGAGAATGCCGCGGATCACCATATCGGAGGAGGCCACTTCAAGCCCCACAAAGAAATGCGGATTGGCTTTGAGGAAACTCGCGATGTGATGCACGAGATAGCGGTGGGCATAGGTCGGCGGGGCGATGATCTGAAGCGTTTCCTGCTCCAGTTCCGGCGGCCCGTCCAGCTTTTCCAGGGCTTCGAACAGCGCATCCAGACGCATGTTGAGTTGCGCGGCCTCATTCGTGGGGCGCAGCATCCGCCCGTCGCGTTCAAAGAGAATCCGCCCCGTGCGCGCCTCCAGACTGGCGATGGATCGGCTCACGGCAGATTGCGACAGCCCCAGACGGTTCGCCGCCTCCGAGGTCGTTCCGCATTCCATCATGGCGCGAAGCGCCTGATATTCAGGCAAACTGTGCCAGGTTTTAGGGGGCATGGGGTCTATCTGCTAAACTCATAATCATATGAGTTATTATCATATATTTTTTTGTTTTCTATGAGGATTCATTTCCTACTATGGTGGGGAAAAGACGAAAGAAAAGAAAACCATATGCCCCTAGATACAATTCCTCCCGTCTTTGACGGACATAACGATGTTTTGTTGAAGCTTTACAATGCAGGGGGGCTTGAGGCTGTCGACAGCTTTCTGACCGGTCGCGAAGGCGCGATTGACGCAATCTCCGCCACGGCGGGGGGATTCGGCGGCGGTTTTTTTGCGGTCTATGTTCCGTCTCCGGTTGATCGGGAGTTAAAGTTTGACCAGATGACGCAGGCGACATATGATATGCCCTTGCCTGACCCGATTGCATGGGGGGATGCGATTCCCGTGGTTATGGCGCAGGCCGCAATCCTGTTCGAGTTGGAAAAGCGCGGGGCGCTCAAAATCTGTCGCAAGGTGCAGGACATTCGCGATTGCCTGTCGACAGGCAAGATGGCCGCGATTTTCCATATTGAAGGGGCCGAAGGGATTGATCCCGATTTCCATACGCTTGAGGTGTTGTATCAGGCGGGGTTGCGCTCGCTCGGGCCGGTCTGGAGCCGCTCGACCATTTTCGGTCACGGCGTGCCCTTCCGCTACCCCAGCACTGGCGACACCGGTCCGGGGCTGACCGAAGACGGCAAGCGGCTGGTGCGGGCCTGCAACGAGATGGGGATCATGATTGATCTGTCCCATCTCAACGAGGCTGGGTTCTGGGATGTGGCGAATCTCTCGGATGCACCTCTTGTGGCCACGCATTCGAACGCCTATGCGATTTGCCCGCACAGCCGGAACCTCACCGACAAACAGCTGGCGGCCATTCGCGAGAGTGACGGGATGGTCGGTTTGAACTTCGCCGTGGCGTTTCTGCGCGATGACGGACGTATGGTGCCTGATGTGCCACTGGAGCAGATGCTGCGGCATCTCGACCACCTGATTGAGCATCTGGGCGAAGATCGGGTGGGGTTGGGCTCCGACTATGACGGGGCCATTGTGCCGCCCGACCTGACGACATGTGCCGGCCTGCCCAAATTGAGACAGGCCATGGCACAACACGGATATGACGCAGCGTTGATTGCCAAGCTGTGTCATGAAAACTGGTTGCGCGTTCTGGAAAAAATCTGGAAAAAATAGCCAGATAACAGAATGCGTTAAATATAATTTAACAGGAGAGATGAAATATGAATGTCATGAATCGATTGCTTTGTGGTGCGGCCCTTGGCCTTGCTGTCAGCGTGAGTTCCGTTGGCGCATGGGCCGAGACGCCTGCCAACATGTTGGTGATTGCGAACCGTATTGACGATGTGACCACATTGGATCCGGCGGAAAGCTTTGAATTCGCCGGCGCGGACATTAGCCGCAACGTCTACAACCGCCTTGTGTATCTCGATCCGCTTGATCTGGAAGCCGGCTACAAACCTGGTCTCGCGGAAAGCTGGGAAGTGTCCGAGGATGGCAAGACCATCACCTTCACCATGCGCGAAGGGGTGACCTTCCAGTCCGGCAATCCGGTGCGTGCAGAAGATGCGGCGTTCTCGCTCCAGCGCGCTGTCATTCTGAACAAGACACCGGCGTTCATCCTGTCGCAATTCGGCTTTACCCCTGAAAACGTGGAAGAAATGATCCGCGTCGAAGATGGCAAGCTTCTGATCACGACGGACAAGAAATACGCCACATCCTTTATCCTCAACTGTCTGACCGCCACCATCGGCGGGATCGTCGACAAAGAGGAAGTCATGGCCCATGAGGTCGATGGCGATATGGGCAACACATGGCTCAAAACCAATACTGCGGGCTCGGGGCCTTACAAGCTGGACAGCTGGAAGCCCAACGAGAGCGTGTCCATGTCCGCCTATGAGGACTATTACGGCGGTGCTCCGGAAATGAAACGTGTGATCGTGCGCCACGTTCAGGAAAGCGCGTCGCAGCGTCTGCTTCTGGAGCGCGGTGACATTGATATCGCCCGCAACCTGAACCCCGAAGACATCGCGGGTCTGGCCGATAACGAGGACATCAAGGTTGTTGACGAACTCAAGGGACGCCTGATGTATCTGGCGCTCAACGGCAACCACCCCGAACTGTCCAAGCCGGAAGTGCGCGAAGCCTTCAAATATCTCGTTGATTACGAAGGCATGGTGAACAGCTTCCTGAACGGGCAGTATACGATCCACCAGAACTTCCTGCCGGCGACCTATCTCGGAGCATCGGACGAGAGCCCGTTCTCGCTCGACATCGAAAAAGCCAAGGCGCTTCTTGCCGAGGCCGGTGTTGACGGGCTGGAAATCGAAGTCGGTGTGCGTGAGGCGCAGGAGCGTATCGAGATCGCCCAGTCGCTGCAAAACACCTTGGGACAGGTGGGGATCAAGCTCAACATCACCGTTGGCACCGCGAAACAGATCCTTGCCCGCTACCGTGCCCGCGATCTTGATGTCTACCTCGGCGCATGGGGACCGGATTACCCCGATCCGCAAACCAACGCAGGAACCTTTGCCTATAACCCCGACAACAGCGACGAAGCCAATGCCACGGGTCTTCTGGCATGGCGGACCGCATGGTATCCGGGTGATCTGAACGAACAGGTTGAGGCCGCAGTGACCGAGACGGATCGGGATGCGCGGATCAAGATGTATGAGGACATGCAGGCCGAATTCCGCGAAGTGTCGCCCTTTGTCGTCATGTTCCAGCAGATCGAACAATCGGCCATGCAGGAGAATGTCACCAATTTCTCCACCGGTCAGGCTGTGACGGCTGCGGCATACTGGCAGGTGACCAAGTAAATGTCCGCGAACGACATCTCGAAGGGGAGGCGCCCGAAGCGGGCGCCTCTCTCTCATAGCCTGTGGCCCACGCTTAAAACCGTCCTGCGCACCTTCGGGTCCGTTGCGGTGACGCTTTTGGGGCTTTTGTTCATCACCTTTATCATCGGTCGCGTCATGCCGATCGATCCGGTTTTGTCCATCGTTGGTGAACGGGCATCGCAAGAGACCTATGACGCTGTCTATCATCAGCTCGGTCTCGACAAGCCGCTGCTTGTCCAGTTTTTCTATTACCTCTGGGACGTGCTGCATCTCGATTTCGGAACGTCGCTGCTAAACGCGCGTCCGGTGTCCGAAGACATTGCCCGCGTCTTCCCCGCAACGCTTGAACTGGCCTCTCTGGGTATCGTGTTCGGCGTTGTGATTGGTGTTCCGCTGGGCGTTCTGGCCGCCGTGCGCAAAGGGTCGTGGATCGACCAGATCGCCCGTGTTGTTGCGCTCGTCGGATATTCCATGCCGATTTTCTGGCTGGGCCTGATGGGTCTTCTGATCTTTTACGGCATTCTGGGATGGGTCGGCGGGCCGGGGCGTGTGGGTATTTTCTATGTCGATATCGTGCCGACCGTGACGGGAATGATCCTTGTGGACAGTCTGCTTGATGGCAATATCGACGTGTTCAAGGATGCTTTCAGCCACATCATCCTGCCGGCCTCGCTTCTGGGCTATTATTCGCTGGCCTATATCAGCCGCATGACGCGCTCTTTCATGCTCGAACAGATGAGCGCCGAATATATCACGACCGCGCGGGTCAAAGGCATGTCGGAATGGGATGTGATCTGGAAACACGCGTTCAAGAACATCCGTGTGCAGCTGATCACCGTGATTGCACTGAGCTATGCAGGGCTTCTGGAAGGCTCGGTTCTGACCGAGATCATCTTTAGCTGGCCGGGTATCGGCAGCTACATCACCACCGCGCTTCTGAGTGCGGATATGAACGCGGTTCTGGGTGGCACGGTGGTCGTGGGCCTGATCTTTATCCTGCTCAATATATTCTCCGATCTGCTCTACAAGATCTTCGATCCGAGGGCGAAATAATGTCAGATACACAAAGTCTCAGAGCATGGCTGCTCACGGAAACGCCGACGTCGCGCCGACATGCGAAACTCTCGGCGCTCTATCATGGCTGGCTGTCCTTTCGTTCGAATACTATGGCCATGATCGGGTTGCTGATCCTCGTGGCGCTGGTGCTGATTGCAGTGCTCGCGCCGTGGCTGTCGCCGCATGACCCGTTCGAGCAGAACCTTGGTCAGCGCCTCTTGCCGCTGGGCAGTGAGGGCCATGTGTTCGGCACAGACAGTCTTGGCCGCGATATCCTGTCCCGTCTGATCTACGGCTCGCGGATCACGCTCTATATCGTGGCCTTGGTCGCGTTGATTGCACCGGTGGTCGGGCTTCTGGTCGGCACGGTGTCGGGCTATGTCGGCGGCTGGGTCGATACGGTTCTGATGCGGATCACCGATATTTTTCTGGCCTTCCCGCGCCTTGTCCTCGCGCTGGCTTTTGTGGCCGCGCTCGGGGCAGGGATCGAAAACGCAGTGATCGCGATTTCCCTGACGGCATGGCCGCCCTATGCACGGATTGCGCGGGCGGAGACGCTCACCATCAGGTCGTCGGACTATATCGCCGCCATCAAACTTCAGGGCGCAAGCGCGCTGCGGATTATCACCAAGCACATCTGGCCGCTGTGCATCTCGTCCTTGATCGTGCGGGTGACGCTCGACATGGCGGGGATTATCCTTGCGGCGGCGGGGCTTGGCTTTCTCGGCCTTGGCGCACAGCCGCCCAGTCCGGAATGGGGCGCGATGATCTCCGAGGGGCGCCGGTTCATCCTTGATCACTGGTGGGTTGCCACCATGCCGGGGCTTGCCATTTTCACAGTTTCGCTGGCCTTCAATCTCTTGGGCGATGGTCTGCGCGATGTTCTTGATCCGAAAGCAGGTGACTGATGTCCACGCTTCTTGATGTTGAAAACCTCTGGGTGAAATTCCCCACCCGCAATGGCGTCTTCGACGCGGTGCGCGGCGTGTCCTTCACGCTCGGGCGCGAGCGACTCGGGATTGTCGGGGAGAGTGGCTCGGGCAAATCCATGACCGGACGCGCCATTTTGCGCCTGATCCGTGCGCCGGGGGTGGTCGAGGCCGATCATATCTCTTTGGAGGGGCAGGACCTGCTCAAGATGAGCGAAAAAGAAATGCGGGACGTGCGGGGCCAGCGGATCAGCATGGTCATGCAGGACCCGAAATTCTCGCTCAATCCGGTGATGACCATCGGGGATCAGATCATGGAGGCCTATCGTCTCCACACCAAAGCGTCGAAATCGGTGGCCTATACGAAATCTGTCGAGATGCTCGAAGCCGTGTCGATCCGTGACCCCGAACGTGTGATGCGGGCCTATCCGCATGAAATGTCGGGGGGGATGGGGCAGAGGATCATGATTGCCATGATGCTGATCCCGAATCCCGAAATCCTCATTGCGGATGAACCGACCTCGGCACTGGATGTGTCGGTGCAGCGTCAGGTGCTTGATATCATGGACCGTCTCGTCAAGGAACGCGGCATGGGGCTGATCTTTATCAGCCATGACTTGAACCTTGTCTCCGACTTCTGCGACCGTGTGCTGATCATGTATGCGGGCCGGATTGTCGAGGTTTGCGAGGCGGACAAGCTCCACGAGGCGAAACACCCCTATACGCGCGGGCTTTTGAATTCCCTGCCGCGGCTGGACAAGCCCCGCGACCGGCTTGAAGTCTTGCAACGCGACCCTGCGTGGTCCGAAGCCCCGAGTGTGAGTGGACGGATATGAATATGCTCGAAATCAAAGACCTGAACGTCTGGTTTGGCCATAGCCACAATCGGGTGAATGCCGTCAAAGGGGCGACATTTTCAGTGGCTGAAGGGGAGAGCTTTGGCCTTGTCGGGGAAAGCGGGTCTGGCAAATCGACCATTTTACGCGCCATCACCGGATTAGCGGGCCAATGGTCGGGTGAGATCAGCGTCAACGGGATTCAACTGGGCAAGAAACGCGAGAAGAGTTTCTACAAGACTGTGCAGATGGTGTTTCAGGACCCCTATGCCTCGCTCCATCCGCGCCATTCGGTCGATCAGGTCTTGGGAGAAACCCTGTCGCTGCACGGGTTCCGTGACATCGATGCACGTGTGGTCAAGCTTCTGGACGATGTGGGGCTGGGGCAGAAATTCCGCTTCCGCTATCCGCACCAACTGTCCGGCGGGCAACGGCAACGTGTCGCCATCGCACGGGCGCTCGCGCCGGAACCCAAGCTCTTGCTGCTGGACGAGCCGACCTCGGCGCTGGATGTCTCGGTGCAAGCGGAGATTCTCAACCTTCTGGTTGATCTGCGCAAGGACCGTGGCCTGACCTATGTGATGGTCTCGCATGATCTGTCCGTCGTGGGGCACATGTGCGATCGGCTGGCTGTGATGAAAAGCGGCGAAATCGTCGAGATTCTGAATGTCGCAGAGCTTCGGCAACTCAAAGCGCAGCATCCCTATTCACAGGAACTTCTGCAAGCCTCCCTCTGAGCGGGATGGCTTGGTGATCGGGGCGGGGTGAGTAACTCCGCCCTTTGTCATGCAGATCGACCACCAGTGCTTTCGCCGCTTTGCGGCATGTGTCACAGGTTTTGATCCCTTAAATAACCGTCATTTTGCCTATCTGCTTTTGCTGTTCTCACTGGTGCCCATGTGCCTGACCGCTTTCCTCGGCAGCGCGGCCTATGTCTATATCGACGGGTTTGGCATGTCGGAGCAGGCCTTCAGTTTCATCTTTGCCTTTAACGCTGTCTGCGCGGCGTTCGGTCCGACACTCTACCTGCGGCTTTCGCGCCGGTTTCCGGTCCAGTCGATTATCCTCGGTTGTTTCCTCGTGGTGATTGTCACGGGGGCCATGATGTTGTCACTCCGGGGGGCTGGCGCCGTGGATATTTGCCGCACTGGCGGCCATGACGACCATCGCGGTGATCGTTGTGCGTGTGCCGGGGGCAAACCTGTTGCTGGACCAGCAGACAAAAGACACCGGCTCTGCGGCGGCCCTGATCCAGTGCAGCGGCACCATGATGGGCGCGACGGCGGTGCAGATTGTGTCCGCCAATGCCCATGATCTGATCCGCAACTATAGTCTTTTGTTGATGATCATAGGCACCATCTGCGCGACGCTGTGGCTGATCGTGCGACATCGGCCCTTTGTGACGGATTTGCTTTCGCAGAACAGGGGCGCGGAGTGAAGGAAGGCGGAAGGCATTCTTGATGTTTTCCCTGCCTCATAGCGCCACCCGATATGGTATAGGGTCTTATGTGCAGGACATATAAAATGCCGCAGGGGGGACCTGCGGCATTATTTCGTCTCTGGTCGCGCACGCTTAGAGCGCTTCGAATTTGACCGTTTCCGGCTCGGCTGTGCCGACGACATACCAGACGGTTGCATGGCCAGCGCCGTTGTTGCGGAACCAGTGTTTGCGGCCTGCAGGGGTCTGCACCAGATCGCGGGGGCCGAGTTCGACTTCGACGGTTTCGCCATCTTCTTCCCAGCCGACAATCAGGGAGCCTTCGAGCACGAGGAAGGCGTCTTCGACATCGCGGGAGAAGGGTTTGACGCCCACACGGGACGGCACGCCGAGCATTTCCTTGCGGCAGGTGTCGGTTTCAACGCCGCCTGGACCGCAGTAGATTTTACGGGTGAAACCGGCGTCTTCCCAATGGGTCTCCAGTTCGGAGTGGCGCACGACATATTTCGCCATGAGCTTTTGCAGCGGGTGATCGCCCTCAGGGTCGAATTTGAGCGTTTTGCCCGGCTCCGCGCCAAAGGTCCGTGCCAGTTCGGGGGCGCAGTCTTTCGGGTGGTAGTGATAGACCGGCGGTAGGGGTTTGCCCACATCGACAGAGATCGACATCATCACAGGCTCGACGCCATCCACGCGGAAACCGTGGCCGATTTCGCGGGCATTGAGGATCATGTCTTTCGGGCCGAGGTTCACTTCGACCACTTCACCGTCTTTTTCCCAACCGACGATCAGCGCGCCGTTGATGATGAGAAAGCTTTCTTCGATTTCGTGGCTGTGACAGGCGGCGTAGCGTCCCGGCTCTTTGTAGATGAGCGACAGGGTGAAATGCTCGGGTTTGAGCGTGCTGGTGTCACCCACTTTCGGAGAACCGCCAGCGCCGATGTAGCGCATCTGGGCGCGGGCCAGATCCTCATAGCCGACATTCGAGGGGAAGGCTTTCCAGTCGAACTGTTTGTCGGTGAAGCGACCGGTGTGCGCTTTGAGCGCATCTGCAAGCGTTGCGAAGTCCTTATCTTGTACAGTCATGTGCGTGATCCTCTGAACTGTTGGTGGCGGAAGTTTTTCCTTACCGGACTCACTATAGGAAAAAATGTTTTGTGCGTGATGTTGCGTTTTGCCTGTAAAACGTATTGCCTATAGGCGCTACGAGGTGAACGGGGGCATGCCCCTAAAGCGAGGTCCTATCCCGTATTGGATCGGCGTGGGCAAAAGAGGGTGTGAAGAGGTATGGCTGAAAAGACAAACGAGGATCGCTATCTGGTGCCTGGGCTGGTGCGCGGGCTCTCCGTCATCCGGCTGTTCACACCGGAGCGCCCTGCCATGAGTCTGGCGGAGATTGCCAAGGCGCTGGACATCACCCGCTCTGCGGCCTTTCGCACAGTCTATACCCTGTCCGAAGCGGGGTATCTGTTGCTCGACGAGCGGGCGCAGCGCTATGTGCTCGGCCCTGCGGTGCTGCGTCTGTCCTATGGCTATGTGGCCACCCGCGAGATCGTGGAGATTGCCCAGCCGGAACTGGAGCGCCTGCGCCAGCGTACGGGCTGGTCTTCGCATATGGGGATTCTGGACGGCACCTCTGTGCTTTATGTCCTGCGCGTGCCCGCGCCGCGCCGTGATCCGTCTATCGTGCAGGTTGGTAGCCGCCTTCCGGCGCGGGGCACGGTGATGGGCCGCGTGTTGCTGGCCGGTTTGGGGGAGGAAGAGCTGATCGCACTCTATCGCAAAGATCTCGCCTCAGGCCCCAAGAGCAAAGGCCCCGCACTTCCGGGGATTCTGGAGCAAACCGCACGTGACAGGCAGCACGCGGTGGTGATCCATACCGGAGATTTCGAAGCCAGCATCGTCTCCGCCGCCGCCCCCGTGCGTGACATGACAGGACAGGTTGTGGCCGCCATCAACGTGACCGCCCCGAAATCCGCAGAGGCAGAGCAGGAATTGCAAGCAGGGGTCCTCGACGACCTTTCCTCCACAGCGCACCGGATCTCAAGGCTTCTGGGCTGGGACCCGCACGATGATGTCTGAGAGTGTCGGATGAAAACCGGCATGGTTGGGAGGTTTTTGGGATTTTGCGCAATAATCAGGCTGAAGTTCTATGCGTTTTCATGGCTTTGTTGGAAGCGTTTTATATGCAAAACGCATGCTTTATCGTCATGGATTGAGGGGTAAGCTCAAGACATAACCCACACGATAATCCGATAGGGAACGCACCAATGACCAGCCAAAATTTAAGCCGCCGAGGATTCCTTGGCGCTTCCGCAGCTACCATTGCATATCTGGGCGCCGGTGGTCCGGCCGCTGCCGCAGACACCACGTTCAAGTTCATCACGCCTTTCAGTCTCTCGCTTTCCTTTGCTTCCGTGCTCTTTGCCGAGGCCAAGGGGTATTATAATGACGAGGGGCTGGCGTTTGAGGTGGAATCCGCCAAAGGGGCTGCGATGGCATCCCAGATGGTGATCGCGGAGCAAATGGACAGTGCGCGCACCGGCGGAACCAATTACATTATGTCCAAAGTGGATCATGGTGCGCCCCTGATCTCGATTGCGACCATCGCACAGCTTTCACCGTTCTTCGTGATCACCTCGACGGAAAATCCGGCGGAAACCATTTCTGACTTGTCAGGGCGCACTGTCGGGATGGCGTCTCTGGGCGGCTCTATGGAAGGCACGCTTGATCTCCTGTTGCTCAAGGGGGGTGTGGATCCGGAGAGTGTGAAAAGAGTTAAAGTGGCCGACAGTGCAGCCTCTTTCGCACTGATTGAAGCGGGACGAGCAGGAGCGTTCATCGGCAACACCTCCTCGATGATCAAAGCCAAATCAACGGGCAAAGGTGTTCAGGCATTCGCGATGGATGACGGGATGCCCGGACAGGTCTATGTTGCGCGCGAAGATGATGTGGCGGCCAATCCGGCAAAATATGTGTCCTTCCTCAAGGCAACGCATCGGGCCGCTCTGGAAATCGCGACGACAGCGGAGGCCGACCTTGGCCCGCTTCTTGAGGTGATTGGCTCAATGCATGACGTGAACGGTCTGAGCGATATGGAAATCGCCAAGCGGGATCTTGCGACCAATGCGCAAAACTGGCTGGCGAAGGGCGAGGAGAACCTTCTGCGTAATATTCCCGATGTCTGGAGCAATGCCGTGAGCATGCTGCATGGGCAGGGGATGATTGGCGAGGCGGTTGATCCGGAAACGCTTTACACCAATGCCCTGTTGGACGAGGCGCTGGGAGCATGAGCTACATCGATGTTGACACGAAAGCCGCGGAGATTTCCGTTCGCGGCTTGACCAAGATCTTTGGTGTCGGCGAAGGGGCTGTTACGGCTATTTCCGATGCCGATCTGGCGCTCCACCGTGGGGAATTCCTGTCGCTTCTCGGTCCGTCGGGATGCGGGAAGACAACCCTGTTGCGCATTGTTGCGGGGCTTGAGTTTCCGACCGAGGGCCAAGTGGACGTGCGCGGCAAGCCCGTTTGGAACAAGCGGAAGCGTTCGAAAGCCGCCACCAAGCCGATTTCGATGATGTTTCAGGAGGCGCGCCTGTTTCCGTGGTTCACCGTAGCGCAGAATGTGGCTTTGCCGCTGCGCATCGCCGGTATGCCGAAGGAACAACGGATGGCGCGGGCTCACGAAATCTGCGAGACGGTGGGGCTGAAAGGCTTTGAGAACCATCGCCCGACCCAGCTTTCAGGCGGGATGCGTCAAAGGGCCTCTTTGGCCCGTGCTTTGGTCACAGATCCGCAGGTTCTGCTTCTGGACGAGCCTTTCGGGGCCTTAGATGCCATGACGCGGGACACGCTCAATATGGAACTGATGGAGGTCTGTGCCCGCGCCAATGTGACGACCATTCTGGTGACGCACTCCATTGCGGAGGCGGCATTTCTCAGTGACCGTGTGGTCGTGCTGGCCCCGCGTCCGGCACGGATCACGGGCATTGAAGCCATTCCCTTTCCGCGTCCGCGTGCGCTTGATTTGCAACGTCGCAGTGAATTTCAGGACATGGTCGCGCATTTGCGGGCCGCTTTGATGGAGGGCGCACAATGAATACCCCGTCTTTCTGGCGTGTTGCCCTGCCTATCCTGTCGGTCTGTTTCTTTTTGCTGTTCTGGTCATGGTATGTGCGTACAGCAGAAGTCTCCGCCTTTGTCCTGCCTGCGCCGGAGGCAATTTTGCAGGCCCTGTCCGAAATGGTGCTTGATTCCAAGCTTTGGCATCATGCGCGGGTGACTGTGACCGAGGCGGTCTCCGGTTTTGTGATCGCTGTTTTTCTGGGGATCAGTCTCGGGTTCATCATGGCGCGTATTCCGCCCGTTGAATGGGCCGCAAAGCCGTTCATCGTGTTGTTGCAACTGATCCCCAAGATCGCGCTGGCGCCATTGTTCATTCTCTGGTTCGGCTTCGGGCTCGAGTCCAAAATCGTGATCGCGGCTGCCTTGGCGTTTTTCCCTGTGTTTTCCAATGCGCTTGTGGCCTTCAAGTCGGTTGAAAGCGGAGATCGGGATGTCATGGTGATGCTGCAGGCAAGCCCGTTGCAGAGGTTTGTTTTGCTGGACCTGCCGACGGCTTTGCCCGTGGTGCTGACAGGGATGGAAGTCTCCGTTGTCATGGCGATGATCGGTGCCATTGTCGGAGAGTTCATCGGCGGGAGCGAGGGGCTTGGCTATCTGGCCGTTGCCTACCTTCAGGAACTTGCCGTGCCGGAGCTCTTCGGGGTGATCGTTGTGCTGACGCTTGTGGGGTTGACGCTCTACACGCTCATCGGTCGGCTCAGGGCGTGGTTTGCCCCGTGGCATGCTTCGGCTGCCAAACCCTAAGTTGCCTAAACATGAAGGCGACCGGAGTGTTTCTCCGGTCGTCGTTTGGATTTGGTCTTTGTGGCAAAGCCTGTCTGTCCACTCACCCGGCATGCCCCATCAGTGACGAAAGCTGCTTGGCGGCGGCGCGGATGGCTACGGCGATCTGGTCGCGTTTGTCTGCGCCGAGATCGAATGTGGCTTGTGGGCCGGAGACGCTGATGGCGCCGACAGGGGTGTTGGAGTGATCCAGCACCACCGCCGCGCAAGAGCCGATGCCTTCTTCGAAAAAGGCCACAGACCATGCGAGACCTTCGCGGGCATCATGGTCCAGCTGGGTGCTCAGGTCGTCCAGAGAGGTGGGGGTTTTGCTGGTCACCGCGCTCATGGGATGGTCGGCAAAGAGGGCGAGCACCTCTTCGCGCGGCATGTTGGCCAGAATGATCCGCCCCATCACCGCGGCATGGGCGGGAAGCCGTGAGCCTTCATGGACATTGCTGATGATCTGGACATTGGGCGTTTCGCGCACCAGCACGATCACTTCTGTGCCCGAGAGCACGCCGAAATGCGCCGACAGGCCGATCTCGGTGGCGAGCCGCGACAGGATCGGGCGGGCGAGGCGGACGACATTGCGCCCCGAGAGCATATTCGCCGCCAGTTCGAGCAAACCGTAGGACAGGATATAGCCGCCGCCTTCGTGGTCGCTTTCGATCATCTGCTCGCGCTCCAGCGTGTGTAACAGGCGAATCAAGGTGGTGCGATTGATGCCAAGGGCGCTGGCGGCTTTGGAGGTGTTCCTGCAGCGGTTCCCCGCCGCAATGTAGCGCAGCAGGTTGATTGCACGCGTCACGGGGGGCACGTCATAGGCATTGGTCTTGGGGTCGGTTGTTTCGCTTGTGGGTGCGGCCATGCAAAACTCCAGAGGGCTAAGAGTTATTATTAGAACTATTTATTCAATAATGAACGATAATTGCCGCGTGTCCAAGCTTAAAACGACGCAACGTCATCGATGTCCGAAATGGCTTTTTTGATCACCTGATTTTGCCTGAACCCCATGACAAGTGGAAGATTTCGAGCTGCTTGAGTTTTGGACGATGATCAAAAATTTGTCTTTTGAAGGCGTGAAAAGGTTGACAGGTGAAAATTATCTCGCCCATTATGAACACAGTGTTCGATATAGAACAATACGCAATGTCCGGCACATTTGCCCCAACAGCAGGTGAGGAAACTCAGATGGACGCATTCAAAGACCGCCTTTCTCAACGCGCACAGGATACGTCGCGCCCGGCGCTTGGACACCAATCATGTGGTCGCGCGCTGACCGACGCGGAAATGGTTTTTGCCGAGGCGATGATGGAGGTCTACGGCACAGGCGTGACCGAACCCGCCGATCTTGCCTCCGGACTGGCTGCCAAAGGCATCAAGGGGCCGGTCTCGGGCCGCTCCGACTGGACCGCCGATCTGCTCGAAGAAGAGTTGAAGGCGATCAATGCCGATCTCGATGCAGCCTATCAGGAGCACGGTTATGGCGCTTGAATTCCGCCATGTCATCAAGCGCTTCCCGTCCAAGACGGGTGACACGCTTACGGCGGTGAATGACGTCGACTTCCGTGTGGAGCAGGGCGAGTTCGTCTCCGTTGTCGGGCCTTCGGGTTGCGGGAAATCCACGATCCTGAGCATGACGGCGGGGCTCTATCAGCCGACCGAGGGCGAAGTGCTTGTGTCCGGCGAAAAGGTTGACGGGCCGAATGCCCATGTGGGCTTCATGCTCCAGAAAGACCTTTTGCTGCCGTGGCGGGATATTATCTCCAACGTGGAATTCGGGCTCGAATCCCGCGGGTTAAAACGGGACGAGCGCCGTGCGCGGGCGATGAAAGTGCTTGACGCCTGTCACCTCGGCGGGTTCGAGCATCATTACCCCTATCAGCTCTCCGGCGGCATGCGTCAACGCGCGGCTCTGGCGCGCACGCTGGCCATCGATCCCGAAATCATCCTGTTGGATGAACCGTTCTCGGCGCTGGACGCGCAGACCAAGCTTCTGTTGCAAAACAGTTTTTCTAAGGTCATCGCCGAACAGAAAAAAACTACGCTGCTCATCACCCACGATCTGTCGGAAGCCGTGTTGATGTCCGACCGTATTCTCGTGCTCTCGGAACGTCCGGGGACGGTGATCGCGGAGATCAATGTCGACCTGCCGCACCGCGACGAGCCGCTCAAACGCCGCGCTCTACCGGAAGTGACCGAATATGCGGCGCAGATTTTTGCCCATCTCAAGCTCGAAGAAAAAGCCTTCTGAACAAGGCGCCATTCCAACAACAGGGAAAAACTATGAAAAACTTCTTTCTTTCTGCGACGACAGCCACTGCGGTCCTGTTCGGAGCTGCTGCAGCCTACGCTAACGAAGAGGTTACTTATCTCTTCCCCGGTCCAGACTTCCTTCCGGCTTTTTCGCCGTTTCAATTGGCTCTAGGCAAAGGCTACTACAACGAGGAAGGACTGGATGTCACGTTCCGTATTGGCAACGGGGGGGCTGATGTTGCTACGCAAGTCGCCGTCGGAAACGCAGACATGGGCGGTGGTATGGGCGATACGCCGATCATCGTTCGGGCTAATGGATTGAAAATCCGAGGCGTTGCGCTTTTGGGTGGGCAAGGTTTGACACAGTTTGTCTGGCGTAAGGACAGCGGTATCACTTCGGTTTCAGATTTTGAAGGTCATGAAATTGGTGTGGCGGGTTTCCAAAGCACTGAATTTTATAACTTGCGCGCTGCTCTGGCACTGTCTGATGTGAATGTGGACGATGTTGATATTCAGGCGCTTGGCTACGGCGGGATCATGCCTGGCATGATTTCCGGTGCAGTATCAGGCATGTCCGGTGTGCCGGAGTGGATCGTTGCCATTGAAGATGCTGGCGTAGAGTTGGAAATCGTGCCCGCACGGGACATTTTCCCAGCGCAAGCCCAAGCGATACTCGCCTCAGACAAATTTATTGAGGAACACCCTGATGCTGTGCGTGCATTTACCTCTGCAACGTTGCGGGCGATTGACGATATAATCGCGGACCCCCACCAGGCAGCATTGGATTATGTCGGCTTCGTTGAGCAGCATGCGGAAAACGTCGAGCAGGTCGAACGGATCATGCGCATGTATGCGGATCTTGTCTATGAGCAGGATGGTGATCGTCCGATTGGCGCTTTTGATCCCGAAGAACTAAAAAAAGTGCAAGATGCCTATCTTGATAATGACTTCGTCAGCGGTGCTGTGCCGATTGGAGACCTCTACACTAACGAATTCGTGATTGACTGAATGGTCTGTATGACCGGTTCATTTATCTTTATCTCCGTGTTCCCAAGGCTATGGAGACGAGTTCCGGTCAAATCCAGCCGCCGTGTTCAATTTATTGCGGATTTAACTTAAAACCCCGCGCCTTTTCTCTGGAGCTGCCTATGTTCTTTAAACAAAACACCACGATCATGACATTTGTGATCTTGGCTCTACTTTTGCTGGTATGGGAATTCCTGCCGCCGGCATTGGGTGTGCCTAAGTTCATAATTCCTACGGTTTCCGACATGGTTGTGGAAATGGGGCGGATGTATCGACGAGATCACGTTGTCTCCCACGCTTTTTCAACGGCGCTTTATGCGCTCCTTGGTTTCGGAATTGGATCGTTGCTTGGTGCGGTCATGGGGTATCTTCTGGGGTTTTCGCGGTTTTGGGAAAAGGTGCTTTCCCCCTATATCTTGGCCCTTCAAATTGCCCCGAAAGTGGCCTTTGCTCCACTGTTTATCATTTGGTTCGGCTACAATTCCATTCCGAAACTAACTGTTGCTGTTCTGATCGTGTTCTTTCCTGTTCTAGTTAACGTGATGGCTGCAATGAAAACCGTAGATCGTGATATGGTGAACCTTGCCAAGGCTTACTCTCTTTCGCGTTGGCAAATTTTCCGCAAAGTAGAGTTTCCGTCCACACTCCCGAATTTGATGGCTGGCCTGAGGATTTCAACGACGCTTGCCGTAACGGGGATTGTAGTGGGCGAGATGGTTGGAGGAAACGCCGGTCTGGGTTTTCTGATCAACTATGGTAGCGGTCAGGCAAATGCAGCGATGGTCTTTAATGCGATCCTGCTTCTGACGTTCATTGGCATTCTACTCTACACGGTTATCGTGCGGCTAGAAGAGCGCTTCTTGCACTATATTCCAAAGAAAGAGGGCTGAGGCATAAGCTGTACGGATAATAATGCCCCTCTTAGAGCGACGAAATGGCGCTTAGGGCCTGAACTATCTCCAATACTAAATTCCTGATTGGGCGACCTTTGAAGGACATTTGATCTGGATCGCTCGCCAATCACTTCCTGTCGAAAGGAAAGACGATGACCGACAAGAAAGCTTTGATCGAAGAACGCGTAAATACCGGCCTGCGGGGTCAGTGGTATCCTGTCGCGAAATCTGTTGAGGTTCGCAAGGATCGCCCTTATGGCACCGAGCTGCTTGGCGAGAAGATCGTGCTGTGGCGCGACGAGAATGGCGCGCTGAAATGTATCGAGGACTTCTGCCCGCACCGTGGTGCGCCGCTGTCATTCGGTGAAATCCATGACGGTAACATCGGCTGTCGCTATCACGGTGTGATCGTCGATGGCGAAGGTGTGGTGCAGCGTGTGCCCGCCATGCCGGAATGTGCGCTGGAGGGCCGCAAGGCGCTCAACCATTTCCCTGTGACTGAAGCTTATGACGCCGTGTTCGTCTATGTGCCCTCCGTTGAACAGCCGGAGCCGCCGGAACTGACCTTGCCGAAAGAATTCTCCTCTGACGAATGGGCCGGTTTCCTGTGCACGTCGATCTGGGAATGTAACTACCGTTACGCGCTCGACAACCTCGCCGACCCGATGCACGGCTGTTACCTCCATGCCGAGAGCTTTACGCTGGCATACGGCTCCAAACAGGATCTCATGGAGTTGAAGAAGACGGATGACGGTTTCCTCATCAGTCGCGTGGGGCAGGTCGGGGCGAATTTCGACTGGACGGAATTCGAAGTGCATCCCGGAAATATGTTCTGTTTCCTCGACATTCCCTATCCGCCAGCCGCAGGTCCGGGCGGCGTGTTCCGCATCATCGGGTTCGTGTCCCCGATTGGGCCGCGCAAGTGCAAGGTCTTCTTCTGGCGGATGCGTCAGGTCAAAGGGTTCGCGCGTGAAAGCTGGCGCTTCCTCTATCGGGCGAAGATGGAAAAGACCCATTGGGATGTGCTCGAACAGGACCGTGTCATGCTGGAAGGCATGCCCGACGACGCCCGCAAACGCGAGATGCTCTACCAGCACGACCTCGGCGTCAGCCGCCTGCGCCAGATCCTGACACGGGCTGCGAAAAAACAGGTTGAATCCGAACTCAAGGTTGCTGCGGAATGATCCTCGCAGATCGACATATCCTTGTGACCGGAGCTGCGCGCGGGCTGGGGGCGGAAATCGCCTCAAAGCTCGCCGCCGAAGGGGCGAAGCTCATTTTGGCCGATCTACTGGTCGAGGAGGGGCAAGCCACCGCCCAACGGCTTGGGGCGCAGTTTCTGCCGGTTGATCTGGCCGATCCCGCGTCGATTTCGGAACTGGCCGGGAAAGCCTCCGCCCTGTGTGAAGGCAAGCTCGACGGGTTGGTGAATTGCGGTGCGATTGCCACGGGCATCGGCGGGATCACCTATGACGAGATCGACATAGATGTGTGGGATAAGGTCATGCAGGTCAATGTGCGTGGCACATGGCTGATGATCCGTGCCTGCGCAGAGATGCTCAAGGCCTCGGGCTCCGGCCGTGTGGTCAACCTTGCCTCCGACACTGCCCTTTGGGGCGCACCGCGTCTTATGGCTTACACCGCCTCGAAAGGGGCCGTCATGTCGATGACGCGCTCTTACGCCCGCGAACTCGGTCCTGATCGTGTCGGGGTCACGGCGGTGGCGCCGGGCATTCTGACCACCCAAAGCACGGAATATGTGCCGGAAGCGCGGCATCAACTCTATCAGGAAAACAGTGCCGTGCCCGGTCCGCAAGGGCCGGAAGAAATCACCGATGTGATCGCGTTCCTGCTGACCAAAGGCGCATTGACGCTGACGGGGCAGGTGCTGCCGGTCAACAACGGTTTCGTGTTCAAGTGAGGCGCTGATGGGGTTCGAGGCACATATCTCTGACGGCCTGTCCTATCTGGAACGTGCAGGGTCTGGGCCGGTTCTGGTCTGTCTGCACGGGATTGGATCGAATGGCGGCTCTTTTGCACCGCTTGAGGACAAGCTGCCCGCCGGTTGGCGTGTGATTGCATGGCATGCGCCGGGCTACCTCACGTCGCAGCCGCTGGCACAGGACTGGCCCGAAGCGGCGGATTATGCGGCGGCGCTTGAGGCGTTTCTTGACCGGCTGGGTTTGGACAAGGTCATGCTTCTGGGCCATTCGCTCGGCTGTCTGACGGCGGCGTCTTTTGTCCGGCGTGCATCCGAACGGGTGCAGGGGATGGTTCTGGCCCTGCTGTGCTTTGGGGCACGGGGTCGAGGCCGGAACGGAATTGTCGGAGGCGTCCAAGGCACGGATCGCGGATCTGGAAGAGATGGGGCCGGAGGCTTTTGCCGCCGCCCGTGCACCGCGTCTGGTGTTTGCGCCTGAGGCCAATCCCGAGGTGGCGCGTTTCGTCACCGATGGCATGGCGCAGGTCTCCATGCCCGGCTACGGGCAGGCAGCACGGATGCTGGCCTCTGGTCGGTTGCTCGAAGATCTGGCGCACTGCGCAGTGCCGACCTCGGTGATTTACGGGGCCGAAGACGTGATCACGCCGCCTGCGAACAGTCACAAGGCCCATGCCGCCATTCCCGACGCCTATCGCCGCGAGATGGTCGCCATCCAGGGCGCGGGTCATGCTGCTTATCAACAATGCCCGAATGAATTCGCAGCCGCCGTTGTGCGCTGCCTGACACCTGAAGGAGGGTCATCATGACCGAGATGGTTCGTGTGGGAGCGCTGCGTGGCATTGTCATGCGCGGTCCGGGATTGCCCGAGACACTCCCGTTTTACGAAGATATGTGGGGTCTCTCTCTGGCCCATAAAGAAGAAGGCGTCGCCTATCTGCGCGGCACCGGCCCCGAACCCTGTCTCTACGGTCTCAAAGAGGGAGAGGTGTTCGGCATCGAATATATCCATTTCGCGATGGACAGTCGTGCCGATATGGATGCGCTCTATGAACAGGTTAGCGGCATGGGCGAGACCGTGCTTGGTGCTCCGGCAGAGTTTGACGACTGGATTGGCGGCTACGGGTTCGAGATGCTCGACCCCGACATGCGCCGCCTGCGCTTCCGCTGCGAAGCGCGTGAGCTGGACGACCGCGAGGAATGGGCCATGCCGCGCAAGGTGAGCCATGTGGTGCTCAATACGCCCGATCTTGAGGGGCGCGAAGCGTGGTGGGAGCGGGTTCTGGGGTTCCGTGCTTCCGACTATTCCGCCGACCAGATGGTGTTTCTGCGCTGCAATTCGAACCACCACTCGATTGCTCTGGTGCGGGCGCATTACCCGTCGGTGAACCACGTCGCCTTCGAAGTGCCCACAATCAACGAATTCATGCGCGCGATTGGTCGCATGAAACAGAAAGGCCATGTGCCAAGCTGGGGGCCGGGACGGCACGGGCCGGGGGACAATCCCTTTGCCTATTTCGTGTCTCCCTCGGGGTTCGTGATCGAGTTTACCACGGAATTGCAACAGATCGACGAGACCACCCATGAGGCACAGGTCTGGCCAAGGGATGTGCCCGAAAAAATGGACCAATGGATGACCGCAGGTCCGCCCACCCCCGCGCAACGTGCGGTGATGCAGGGGCGGCCGGATGCAGGATGGCCGGAACTGGCCCAACAGGCGACTGTCGGAAAGGCTTCTCAATGAATACCTATGATTACAAAGGCTGCGTGGCCGTCGTGACTGGCGGCTCCTCGGGGATCGGGCTTGAAACCGTCAAGCTGCTTCTGGCCAGCGGAGCCAAGGTGGCGTTTTGTGCGCGCAACGAAAACCGTTTGAGCGATGTTAGCGCGGTTCTCAAACGCGATTTTGGCGAGGACAATGTCTACACCCAAGCCTTTTCCGTGCTTGAACCGGAGGCCGTCAATGCCTTTGCCGCCGAGGTGCAGGCCCGTTTCGGGGGCTGTGACCTTCTGGTGAACAATGCAGGGCAGGGGCGTTTATCCACTTTTGCGGACACCTCTGATGAGGACTGGCGCGCGGAATACGAGCTGAAAATCTTCAGCCAAGTCTATCCGACCCGCGCTTTCATGCCGGTGCTCAAAGAGGCCAAGGGCGCGATTGTCGCCGTGAACTCGCTGCTGGCCTATCAGCCCGAGCCGCATATGGTCTGCACCTCTTCGGCACGCGCAGGGGTTCAGAACCTGCTCAAAAGCCTCTCGGTCGAACTGGCCCCCGATGTGCGGGTGAATTCGATCCTGCTGGGCCTTGTCGGCTCCGGCCAGTGGACACGGCGTTTTGCCGAACGCGAAGACAAATCCGTGTCCCGCGAAGAATGGTACGGCGCGCTCGCCAAACGCAAGGGCATCCCGCTCGGGCGTCTGGGTGACCCGCAAGAGGCCGCCCATGCCATCGCGTTCCTCGGCTCTCGGGCCGCAAGCTATATCACAGGCGCACAGCTGGAAGTTTCCGGCGGGCTGTCGCGTTACATCTAAGGACTTGAGTATGAAAATGGACAGCACGCTTCAAACCGAAACCGTGGGGGATTTCATCGCCCGCTACCTTGCCGACATCGGCGTTTCGACGATTTTCGGGGTCATTTCGATCCATAACATGCCAATTCTGGACGCCGTGGCACGTCAGGGCCGCATTCGTTTTGTGCCTGCACGCGGCGAGGCCGGTGCGATGAATATGGCTGATGCCTTTGCGCGGGTGTCCGGCGAGTTGGGCGTCTGTCTGACCTCGACGGGAACGGCGGCAGGCAATGCGGCAGGGGCACAGGCCGAAGCCCTGACTGCGGGCACTCCGCTTTTGCACATCACCACGCAGGTGGACCGCGAATTTGCCGACCGTGACCGTGCGGCGATTCACGATGTGCCGCGCCAGCCGGAAATGCTGCGCGGTCTGTCCAAGGCGGTCTTCCGCATGTGGGACGGCCAAAGCGCCATCGGTGCGCTGACAGCGGCCTGTTCGGCTGCCATGTCTGCGCCCTCCGGTCCGGTCAGCCTTGAAATCCCGGTGGATGTGCAACGCGGGCCGGTCGAAGGCTCTGCACGGGCCTATCCGCCGCTGGTCCAACGTCCGCAGGCCCGCGACGAGGCGCTTGAAGAACTGGCCGAACGGGTGAAATCCGCCCGCCGTCCGATGCTCTGGCTCGGGGGCGGTGCGATTGCCGCCTGTGAACCGGCGCGCGAACTGGTCCGTCGCGGCTTCGGGGCGGTGTCTTCGACCAATGGCCGTGCCGTGGTGCCGGAAGACAACCCCGCCAACCTTGGCGCCTACAACATGACGCCTGCGGCGGTGGAGCTTTACGAGAGCTGTGATCTCATGATCGTGGTCGGCTCGCGCCTGCGTGGCAACGAGACCCGCAACAACAAGATGCCGCTGCCGCGCCCACTGGTGCAGATTGATGCCGATGCGTCCCAAGGCGGACGCAACTATTCGGTGGAGCAGTTCATTCACGGCGATGCCTGCGACACGCTGGAGCGGCTACTGGCGCTTCTGCCGGAGAAACTGGACACGGACGAAGGGCTGCGCTTTGACATCGCCAAGGCGCGGGCGCAGAGCGAAGGCGTGTTGCGCGACCAGCTCGGGCCGTATCGCCAACTGGCGGACTTTCTGGCCGAGCGGGTTCCGGCTGGCGGGCATCCGTGGGTGCGTGATGTGACGATTTCCAACTCAACCTTCGGCAACCGCCATGTACGCATCGCCGATCCGCGTCACGGGGTTCACGCTCTGGGCGGTGGCATCGGCCAGGGTGTTGCGATGGGGGTCGGTGCCGCGCTGGCCTGTAAATCCGCCAAAACGGTGACGCTTCTGGGCGACGGGGGCACGATGCTCGGCATTGCGGAGATGATCACCGCAGTCGAAGAAAACGCACCGCTTGTCTATATCCTGATGAACGATCAGGCCTATGGTGTGATCAAGAACATTCAGGACGCCCAATATGAATCGCGCCACCACTACAGCGCGCTTCACACCCCGAATTTCGAGGCCTTCTGTGGCTCCATCGGTATGCCGCACAGCAAGGTAAGCGCGATTGGAGATTTTGCAGCTGTGTTCGAAGCGGCGATGGCCAAGGACGGCCCGCATGTGGTCGAGGTGGATATGTGCGCCATCGGGCCCTTTGCACAAAGCTTTGCAGGCCCGCCTGCCGGTGCCGCAGGGAAGACGGAGTAAGCCATGCATCTGGGAGTGATCGGTTTCGGGAGCATTGGCCGCGAATTGTTCGGCCTGCTCGGCGGTCTGGATATTGCGCGGATCACGGTGCTGGTCCGTGCGGGACGTGCCGCGACAAGCACAGAGGCGCTTCAACAGATCGCGCCGGACTTGGTCGCACGCACCACGTTTGTGGAACAGGACGCGGATTTCTTCGCAGCCGCCCCCGATTTCGTGGTGGAAGTGGCCGGTCACAATGCCGTTGAGGCTTATGCCGCGAAGGTGTTGCAAACGGGCACGGATCTGGTGGTGGTCTCCATCGGTGCGCTTTCCGACCAGAGCCTGCATGACGCGCTTCTTGCAGCCGCCAAAGCGGGGCAGGCCCGTCTGATCCTGCCTTCGGGCGCGGTCGGGGGGCTGGATATTCTGGCCGGTCTTGCTCCCGCAGGGGACATGACCCTGCGCTATTTCGGAACAAAGCCGCCGAAAGCATGGGCGGGTACGCCCGTGGCGGAGACGGTTGATCTGGATGCTCTGGATCACGCCTTGGAGTTTTTCCACGGCACAGCACGGGAAGCGGCGCTGGCCTATCCGAAAAACGCCAATGTGGCGGCGGCACTGGCACTGGCGGGTGGTGGTTTCGAGACCACGCAGGTGACGCTGGTGGCCGATCCCGAAGCCACCGGAAACGCCCACCGCTACGAGTTGACATCCCCGCTGGCCAGCGTGTCGGTCGAGATCGCCAACAAGGCCAGTGGCGGCAATGTGAAAACCTCGCTGGCAACCGTCTATTCGGTGCTGCGCGAAATCCGCAACCGGCTTGGGCCGATCGCCATTTGAAGAACGCATATGTGCGCGGGTCCGGTTGGGATACGGGTAATGTGAGGAGAGCGAGATGAAAGACGAGATCAAAATCGAGTTGCCCGATGGCAAACTGTTTGTTGGCGGGAAATGGGAAGAGGGTACGGGGGCGGAGATCACCTCGATCTTTCCCGCAGACGGCTCTGTCAACTGCGTGCTCAAGGGTGCTTCGCGCGCCGATGGGGAGCGGGCCATTGCGCGGGCAAAGGCGGCACAGGCCGATCCGGCGTGGCGCAATCTCAAACCTCATGAACGGGCGCGCTATCTCTACCGCATCGCCGACGGGATCGAGGAGAATATCGAACGGATCGCGCGGATACAGACGCGGGATACGGGCAAGACCCTGACTGAGACCCGCGCACTGGCGGCCTCTGCGGCGGGGACATTCCGCTATTTCGGCGCGGTGCTTGAGACCTCGGACGAGGCGCTGACCACGCAACGCGGCACGGCGCTGACCATGTCGGTGTGGGAACCCATCGGGCTTGTGGCGGCGATTACGCCTTGGAACTCGCCGATCGCCTCGGACGCGCAAAAGGTCGCGCCAGCTCTTGCAGCGGGCAATGCGGTGCTTTTGAAACCGGCAAGCTGGTCGCCTCTGGTCTCGCTGGAACTGGCGCGGATTGTCGAGGCCTCCGGCCTGCCCGAAGGCTTGTTCTCTGTCCTGCCGGGGGCAGGGCGCGAGATTGGCAACCTTCTGGTCGAACACCCCGATATCGGGCGCGTCTCATTCACCGGCGGCACCTCCACAGGGCGGCGGCTGGCGGCTCAGGCGGCGGACAAGTTGATGCCGGTCTCGCTCGAACTGGGCGGCAAATCCCCGACCATCGTCTTTGAGGATGCGGATCAGGATCTGGCGCTCTCCGGTATCCTTTTTGGCATTTTCTCCTCGACGGGGCAAAGCTGTATCGCGGGTGCGCGGCTGTTCGTGCAGCGCTCCATCTATGACAGTTTCGTGCCGCGTCTCGTGGAGGCCACCAAGCGGCTGAAGGTCGGCCACCCCCATGATCCCGCGACGCAGGTGTCCTGTCTCGTGCATCCCGATCATCGCGCTTCGGTCGAAGGGTATGTCGAAGAGGCTGTTGCTGCAGGGGCACGCGTGCTTGCCGGTGGCAAACGCCCTGACGATCCGGAACTGGCCTCGGGGGCTTACTACCTGCCGACAATTCTGGCGGATGTGTCCAATACCGATAAAATCTGTCGCGAAGAGGTCTTCGGCCCTGTGCTTGTGGTTATGCCTTTTGACGACGAGGATGAGGTCATCGCCAAGTCCAACGACAATGACTACGCCCTGGCCTGTGGCATCTGGAGCCGCGATTTCCCGCGCAGCCTGCGCATCGGGCGGGCGATCACAACGGGCACGGTCTGGATCAACACCTACAAACAATTCTCGGTTTCGACCCCGTTTGGCGGCGAGAAAGACAGCGGCATGGCCCGCGAAAAGGGGCGCGACGGTCTGCGGGCCTATATGGTGCAAAAGGCGGTTTATGTCGATTTGACAGGAGAGCCGCATCCTTGGGCCGCAGCAACGGTTGCGGAGGTCTGACATGCGCAAAGTGGCGATCATCGGAGCGGGGCCTTCGGGCTGTTTCACCGCGCAGGGCCTGCTCAAGGCGCGACCGGACTGGCAGGTGGATGTCTATGACAGCCTGCCGGTGCCCTATGGTCTGGTGCGCTACGGTGTGGCGGCCGACCATCAGGGGACAAAGGGTATCGCGCGGCAGTTCGAACGGGTGTTCGAGCGGCAAGGGGCGCGGTTCTTTGGCAATGTGACGCTGGGCCGTGATGTAACGCTGGAGCAGATGCGCGCGGCCTATGACACGGTTGTGCTGGCCACGGGGCTTGCGGGGGACCGCGTGCCCGAGCTTGTGGAGGATGGCGACACGCCGGAGGGGATGATCGGTGCAGGCGCTTTGACGCGCGCGCTTTATGACCATCCCGATGCGGCGGATCTGCCCGATATTGGCGGGCATGTGGTGATCCTTGGCAATGGCAATGTCTCCGTGGATCTTCTGCGCCTGCTGGCGAAAAGCGAAAGCGAGTTGGAAGGCTCCGACCTTTCGCCGCGTGCGACAGAATGGTTGATGTCGCGCCGGATCGACAGTCTCACGATTGTCGGGCGCTCTGCGGCGGAACTGGCAAAGTTCGATCCGGTGATGATCCGCGAACTGGTCAAGCTTCAGGCTGTGACGATCCGTGTGGCGGATTTGCCGGAGGGAGAGATGCCGGATGCAGGCCAAGAGAAGCTGCTCTCTGCCTTGCGCGAAATTGACGGTCTGTCGACAGGGCCTCTGCCGATCACCTTCCGCTTCAACATGCCATTGCAAAACATTGAAATAAAAGACGGAAAAGTGACGGGTCTTGTGGCTGGTCAAGACGGTTCCGAGGGCGAATACCTCCCTTGTGATGCGCTGGTGACGGCCATCGGGTTTTGCTGTGATGGTCGCCTCGGGCGGGATGCCGTGATGTCAGGTGCCGAAGATGCCGAGGCTGGCCGGATCGCAGAAGGGCTTTACGCTGCGGGCTGGTTCCGGCGTGGTCCGCGTGGCACTATTCCTGAAAACCGCGCCGACAGTCTGGCGCTTGCGGTCAAGATCGTGGACGATCTTGAGGCCACGCCGGAGACGTCGCGTGCAGGGCATGAGGGACTTGGCTTGACCTGCGAAACCGTGGATCATGCGGGCTGGCAGCGGCTTGATGCGATCGAGAAAGCACAGGCGATGGCCGGACGGTGCAGAACAAAAATCCCGACGCGGCCGGACATGCTGCGTCTGGCGCAGAAGATTGAGGAGTTGAAGTGATGGACATTACTATTCTGTATGGCACCGAAACGGGCAATGCCGAGATGCTGGCCGAGGACGTCCAGTCTGCGCTCGATGATGCGGGGCATGAGGTTGTGGTTGAGAACCTTTCCGATGTTGCGCCTGCCGATCTGGATGTGTCGCGCCTGCATCTTGTGGTCTGTTCGACCTATGGCGATGGCGAATTGCCCGCTTCCGCGCAGCCTTTTGGCGAGGCTATGAAAGACGCGCCGGACCTGAGCGGTTTGCGCTTTGGCATTTTCGGGTTGGGCGACAGCGAATATGAGACCTTCAACATGGGCTCGCAACAGATCGAAGAGATGCTCGTGGCCGCAGGGGCCGTGCGGATCGGCGAGCGCGTGACCCATGATGCCTCCGGCGATGATATGGCCGAAGATGTCGCCCTGCCGTGGGCGGAGGCGGTGGTCGAAGCTGTGGGAGGAGCGGACGCATGACACCGGAAGACATCCTGAGCCGCATCACCATCCCGTATGAATTCGGTGCTTGCGTTGATCTGCGCGGGGTCACCTGTGAGGGGCGTCTCGTGCTGGACGGTGCGCGGATCACGGGGGTGGACTTCACCGGCGCGCATTTCCCCGAGGGGATCAGCGCGGTCGGCACCGAGTTCCTCGGTCTGAGCTGGTTTCACGAAATTACGGCGCGGGATGTGGATTTTTCGGGTGCGCTGTTTCACAACGATGCCCGTTTTGACAGGGCGCAGATCGCGGGAGATGCCGATTTCACCAAGGCCGAATTTCGCGGCGTGAGTCAGTTCGACAGCGCGCGTATCGGCGGCACGTTGGGCCTCTCCGCGGTGCAGGGCTTTGGCAATTGCTCCTTGGAAAACGCAGAGATCGCGGGCCAGACACAGCTTGCCTGTTCCGAGTGGTTCGGTGGGCTTTGGCTTGATCACACGCGGTTTTCCTCCATCGAGACGGGCGACATGCTGGTGCATGGCCGTCTTTGGCTCAAACAGGCGCAACTCGGAAACCGGCCCGTTCCGACGGACAGTTTCGAGATCAGCTTTGGCTACAGCTATGTCTGACACATTTCCGAATTAACAATTTTTATCAGGTGCTTGCGGGAGGTCTTTAACCTGCTTCATGAAAGTCCTGTCGATGTGGTCTTTCCAGCGCCATATTAATGGGCCGGAGACGCGCAAGCCGGATTTGTCGGCCAGAGCGGATTTGCGGCCCAAGGAAACGAGTTTGAGATAGTCCTTTTGTGGATGATACGGGCGCAGTCTGGCCTCGCTTTCGTCGCGCAACGCGGCCTGTAGATTGTCGAACAGGACGGGTGCTTCCCGGACAGCAAACACACCGGCCTTCGGGCGCGGGGCGTGGGTGAGATGGGCGCAGTCACCACAGGCGAAAATGCGCGGGTCCGAAGATTGCAACGTCGGGCCGACCTTGATGAACCCGTCCTGAAGCTTTAGCCCCGTTTGGGTGAGCCAGCCATAGGGTCGCGCACCTGCCGCGCCCAAGGTGAACTGCGCTGGAAGTGTGCTGCCATCCGCGAAAACCACCTCATCCGCACGGACCTCAGCAACGCGTGACTGCGGGCGCAATTGGACGCCAGCTTTCGCCAGTGCATTCAAGATAGCGCGCCGCGTCGCTGGCCGCATCTCGCTCAGAATGTCCGAGTGATCAATCAGGGACACCTGCGTGTTGCTGACGGACCGCAGCGCATAGGCCATCGCCAAGGCAAGCTCCGCGCCCGCAACGCCGCCGCCGATGATGGCAACCTCCGGTGCGATCTCTCCGGCGTGGACCTTGCGTCTGAAGGTGTCCCAGCGGGTGGCAAAGGCTTCCAGAGGTTTGGCGGGAATGCCATGGGTGGCAAAGCCCGCAAGGTCCGGCATGGCGGAGGTGATGCCGATGTCGACAGAGGCGATGTCATAGGGAATCGGCGGCTGGCCTTCGACATGCACAAGGCGGTTTTCTCGATCAATGGCCGTGGCGCGGCCCATCACCGCGCAGCCGCCAACGAATTCGGCCAGCCGGAGAATATCAAGCTCCAGCGCCGCGCGCGGGTAATGTCCGGCGACAAATCCGGGCAGCATCCCCGAATAGGCCGCCACAGCACCGGGGTTGATCACCGTCACCCGCACATCGGGCAGCGGCGACAGCCCCCAGCGTTTGAGGATCAGGGCATGGCTATGTCCGCCGCCGATCAGGACGAGGTTTCGTGGCGCGGGGCGAGTGTTCATCGGTGGGTCCAATCTGTCGCGGGTCTGTGCGGGCCTGTATGTGGCGTAAAACTGACGTTAGGTGATCTGCTTGGCAAGGGTGCTGGACGCGACGCGGCGGGCGTGTCACCATCGCGCCATGACATACGATGCTTCTCCGTTTGAGTCGATGCGTGCCAAGGCGCGTGAAATTTTCCTCGAAGGTGTCGAGGCTGCCGATCCGGCCCATGCGGTCGAGGCGGCTTTGAAAGGCCGAAGCTTCAAGGATCCGCTGATCATTGCCGTGGGCAAGGCCGCGCGCACGATGGCGCAAGCCGCGATGAAACATGTGTCGGCAGACACGGTGATCGTGGTCACGAATTACGAAAATGCCAAGCCGCTGGACGGTGCGGAAATCCGCGCCGCAGGCCATCCGGTGCCCGATGCCGAAGGAGCGCGGGCCGCGCTTCGGGTGGAGGAGGCGCTCTCCTACGCCAAGGGCGATGTGATCGCGCTGATTTCCGGCGGCGGTTCGGCGCTTTTGCCCGCGCCTGTGATGGGGGTTTCCCTGGAGGACAAAGCCGAGGTCAACCGGCTTCTGCTGGCCTCGGGGGCCGATATCGTCACCATGAATCTCGTGCGCCAGCAATTGTCGCGGCTCAAGGGCGGCGGGTTGTTGCGTGCGGCGGCCCCTGCGAAGGTCACGGCGCTTTTGCTTTCTGATGTGGTGTCAGACGACCTGCGCGCCATCGCGTCCGGTCCGACCGTCTCTCCTATCGGCACACGCGAAGAGGCCGCGCAAGTGTTGCGGGATCTGGGGCTTTGGGAGAAACTTCCGGCTTCCGTCTCCGCCTATCTCAGCCGTCCGCAGCCCGATCTCGGAGCCTTGCCCGACAGCGAGGTGGCATTGATCGGCTCGAACCGGATTTCTGTTGCGGCGATGGCGCGTGTGGCGGGTGAGGGGGAGAATGTTCATGTGATCCCGACGCCGCTCGAAGGCGACGTCTCCGAGGCCGCACGTGTTGTCGTTGATACGGCTGTTGAAACGGGCGCGCCAAGCGTGATCCTCTTTGGTGGCGAGACTACGGTGAAGCTTGCCGGCGACGGTTTGGGCGGTCGCAATCAGGAACTGGCGCTGCGTGTGGCAGTGCTGGCCGAAGAGGCGGGGCTGACTGACTATGTGTTCCTGTCCGGCGGCACGGACGGGCGCGACGGGCCGACCGATGCTGCGGGCGGTCTGGTCGATTCCGGCACTCTTGATCGGATGCGGGCCGCAGGGCTTGACCCTCAGCAGGTGCTCACGCGCAACGACAGCTATCACGGGCTTCAGGCGGCGGGCGATCTACTGCAAATCGGTGCAACGGGCACCAATGTTGCTGATCTTCAGGTGCTGATCCGCAAATGAGCGCTCTGCGTTCACGCAAGCGGTCTCCGAAGCTGTAAAAAGATCAAGGTCCGGCACGCGGGCCGGAGAAGGATTTAAGCGTCTTGCGCCTGTGTTGCGCCGTCAACTGAACAATACATGTCGTGGATCAACTCAAGGATGCGTTTCGGGCGATCATCCGTGAGGGAATAATAGATCGCCTTGCCTTCACGTCGCGGGGTCACCAGACCTTCAAGGCGCAGTCGGGCAAGCTGTTGGCTCACAGCCGCCTGCCGTGCCGACAGCAGTTCTTCCAACTCCGTGACGGATTTTTCACCGGTCACAAGATGACACAGGATCATCAGACGGCCCTCATGCGAGAGGGCTTTCAAAAGCTGCGAGGCTTCGCAGGCATTTGACATCATCACGTCCAGTTCCGTCTCGGACATGGTGCCGGAGGTGATAGGGGCAGGCGAAGTCACTTTGTCCACCTTGTGTGTCCTCGAAGAGTTGCTCTGGTTCAAAACGCGATGTCATCCATAGTGGTGTCAATGCCTGCTGGGGCATAAGTCTGTATCAAGGTCGGGCCTGTGGCACCGGAACATCGATACATTCTAATATAGCTTTTGTAGCGCTAACCACAAGGCTGCCACCAAGATCAAGAGGCGAGATGAGGGTATTGAAGGGCAGAATAATAGGATTATTTGAATTTGTTTCTTGCCCTGCGCCATAATGATGCGCAACGCTATGCGTGTGGTGCAATTCTGGTATAGTGAAAACAAAAGGCGTAGAAGGTCGGGGACGCGGATGTGCTTATACTGCGGAGTTGATACGGTGGAACGGAGGAGCAGAACATGAAACTGACACGACGCGATGCTCTGACGTTGGGCCTTGGTGCGACCGCGGCGGCGCTTTTGCCGATGAGCGCAACTGCCGCTGCCGAAGACGCCATCGCGGTTTTTACCGGTGGAGTGGAGGCCGGCGCAGGGGATATAACCCTGTCCGCTCCGGAGATCGTCGAGAATGGCAACAGGGTGCCGATTTCGGTCGAAGCGCCCGAAGCGGTGACCATTGCGGTCTTTGCCACGGGCAATCCGACGCCGGAGGTGGCGACCTTTAACTTTGGTCCATTGGCCGGTCGCAGCTTTGCCTCCACCCGTATCCGCCTTGCCGCGACGCAAGATGTGGTTGCGGTTGCGAAGCTGGCTGACGGCGCGTTTGTGAGAACCTCTGTGACGGTCAAAGTGACCCGCGGCGGCTGAACGGCTTAATTTCAGGAGGCACCCCTATGGCATCAGGTGACAAACCGCGTGTGAAAATGCCCGACACCGCTGCGGCGGGCGCGGAGATCACGATCAAGACCCTGATTCCGCATCCGATGGAATCCGGACAGCGCAAGGACAGAGATGGCAACATCATTCCGCGTTCGATCATCAACCGGTTTACTTGTGAGTTTAACGGCGAAAGCGTGATTGACGTGCGGCTTGAGCCGTCGGTATCGGCCAATCCGGATTTCGAATTTGCGGCCACTGTGCCCGAGGCCGGTGTGTTCAGCTTTACATGGTATGCCGACGATGGCTCTGTCTATGAGACGGCCCAGGAGATCGCCATTGGCTAAGAGCTGCAATCGCGTCTGATGCCGGTCCTGTCCCTCGGCAATGGGCGGGCGAAGATTTGCTGACAGAGATTGTCGAAGCGGCGATAAGCTTTTAAGACCCCTTAACGCCTTTCGTGGAAGGGCTTTCACGAACAAGGGGTGAAAGATGGATTGGATCGACCGGTTTGCGGGGCTCTCGACATTGGAACCACGGCTGCGCGCGCGCCTTGTGGCTCAATCCCAGATCGTCCATCTGCCTGCGGGCACTGTGCTTTTTGGTCCGGGGAAGCGCCCCGAAAACCTGCTTCTTTTGACCGATGGGACGGTGCGGGTGCAACAGACCACTGAAGGCGGGCGAGAGATCGTGCTTTACCGTGTTCATGGCGGTGAAAGCTGTGTGATGACCACCGCCTGCCTTTTGGCTTATGAAGATTACACCGCCGAGGGCATCGCGGAGACGGATGTGGATGCGGTGGCCATTCCGCGTCGGGTCTTTGACGATCTGATCGCGCACTCCCAGAGTTTTCGCGATTTCGTCTTTTCGGCCTATTCGCGCCGGATCACCGACCTGTTCCATGTGATCGAAGAGATCGCCTTTCAAAAGGTCGATATTCGATTGGCGCAAAAGCTTCTGGAACTGACGAACGGGGAGCCTGTGTTGAAGGTGACACATGCGCAACTGGCCGCTGAACTTGGTACGGCGCGCGAAGTGATCTCACGCCAGTTGCAGGAATTCCAGCGTCGCGGGTGGGTTCAAACCGCCCGCGGCGAGGTCCGACTTATTGATCGCGAGGCGCTTGATGCGCTTGCGAATTCCGGGTGACACAAGCCCTTCACATAGACCCTGTGACACAGGCTTTCGGGACACGCAGAACGACCTTTTGTGACCGTGATGCTTTCGCAACCGACGTGTGTATCAAGTCGATTGCGAAACGCTTTATTTCTTGCAGGTGTTGATCCCGAAGATCGAATAGAGCGGGCAGCTCGACATCAATCCGGTGACCAGCGGGATGATCCCGATGAGATAGAGCCAGCGCAATGAGGCGCCGGGGCTGAGGAAGAAGCCCAGCAAAAGGGCAAGGCCTACGACAATGCGCAGGATACGGTCGAGGTTGCCAACATTCTTTTTCATGGAACTCTCCTATGTGACTCATGAAACTTGAGAAGAGTCTACGCCTCACGGGGCGTTCTGTCTGTGACAAACTCACCCCCGTAAGGTTACACGGGCAGGGAAACCCAGCATCACCGCCAGAAGTAAAGACGCAGCGGAAATATCGGATTTTGGTATAGAAAAAGCGGGGCCTCCTTTGAAGCCCCGCCTGAAATGTTCGATTTGGACAATTTTAGTCAATCGATTTGAAGTTCATCGCCGCGCCATCCTTGATGCCGGAGAACCAGCGGGCGGAGACTTTTTTGGTCTTGGTGTAGAATTTGAACGCATCCGGCCCGTATTGGTCCAGATCGCCAAAGGCCGATTTCTTCCAGCCGCCGAAGGAGTAGTAGGACAGCGGCACGGGGATCGGGAAGTTCACGCCGACCATGCCCACTTCGACCTTGTTGACAAAGTCACGCGCCACGTCGCCATCGGCGGTGTAGATCGCGGTGCCGTTGCCATACTGGTTGTCGAGGATCAGGCCAAGCGCATCTTCGTAGCTGTCCTTGCGCACCATGGAGAGCACAGGGCCAAAGACCTCTTCCTTGTAGATATCCATCTCCGGCGTCACCTCGTCAAACAGGGTCGGGCCGACGAAATAGCCGTTCTCATAGCCTTGGATGTTCAGGTTCCGCCCGTCGGTCACGAGTTTCGCGCCTTGCTCCACACCGGAGGCAATCAGCCCCTCGATCCGTTCTTTGGCCTGCGCGGTGATGACAGGGCCGTAGTCCACATCATCGCCTGCGGTGTAAGGTCCGACCTTGAGCTTTTCGATTTTCGGCACAAGGCGTTCGATCAGCGCATCGGCGGTTTCCTTGCCCACGGGAACAGCCACGGAAATCGCCATGCAGCGTTCGCCTGCGGCCCCGAAACCGGCCCCGATCAGCGCATCGGCAGCCTTGTCCATATCCGCGTCCGGCATGATGATCATGTGGTTTTTCGCGCCGCCGAAACACTGCGCGCGTTTGCCGTTGGTCGCCGCACGCCCGTAGATATATTGCGCAATCGGGGTGGAGCCGACAAAGCCCACGGCCTGAATTGTCTCGTTGTCGAGAATGGCATCCACGGCTTCCTTGTCGCCATGCACAACCTGCAACACACCGTCGGGCAGACCGGCTTCCTTGAAAATCTCGGCGAGCATCAGCGAGGTCATCGGTGTGCGCTCGGAGGGTTTCAGGATCATCGCATTGCCGGAGGCAATTGCAGGGGACATTTTCCAAAGCGGGATCATTGCGGGGAAGTTGAACGGCGTGATGCCGGCGACAACGCCCAGGGGTTGACGCATGGAATAGAGATCAATGCCGGTGCCCGCATCTGCGGTGTATTCGCCCTTGATGAGCGAGGGCACGCCCATGCAGACCTCGACCACTTCGAGACCGCGCTGGACATCGCCACGCGCATCGGGAATCGTCTTGCCGTGTTCGCGCGACATACATTCCGCGATGCGGTCCATGTTCTCGTTGAGCAGCGCGCCGAATTTCATGAAAATCCGTGCCCGACGCTGCGGGTTGACCTTGGCCCATTCTTTTTGCGCAGCGGCGGCTTTTTCTACGGCGGCGTCAAGCTCGGCAGGGGTGGCCAGCGGGACTTTGGCGATGACTTCGCCGGTTGCCGGATTGCGCACCTCGGAGAAGCGACCGGATGTGCCGGCTACATTTGCGCCGTTGATGAAATGTTTAAGTTCTTCCATGGGATCCTCCTGATCTGTTGGTGACAGCTTAACTTTGCGTTTTTGGGTTCAAAAGAGAGAGGATTTCAAAAACATTTTGCATTTTTGTAATGACCTATGGTCATCTGCGGCAAATGTCTGGCGCAGGTGCCCAGACGCAATGCGGGAGGGCGAGGGCCGGATATGTCGATGAACTGGGATGATTTGCGGGTGTTTCTGGCGGTTGCACGCACCGAAAGCCTTTCCGGTGCGGGGCGGCAGCTCAAGATTGATCCGGCCACAGTCGGGCGGCGTATCGCGCGGCTGGAGGAGGGGCTGGGCGTGTCGCTGTTTGCGAAATCTCCGCAAGGCTACGAGTTGACCCGCGACGGAGGACGGCTTCTGGCCCATGCGGAGGCGGCGGAGCAGGCGGTGTCTTTGGGGCAGGATGATCTGTCCGGCGACGGGGACGAGCGGCTCAAAGGGGTGATCCGCATCGGTGCCCCTGATGGCTGTGCGAACTATGTTCTGCCACGGGTCATGGCCCGAATCGCCGAGGACCATCCCGATCTGGAGATGCAAATCATCGCCCAACCGCGGCTATTCAACATGTCGAAACGCGAAGTCGATCTTTTTGTAAGCGTCTCCCCGCCGACCTCGGGCCGTCTTCTGGTGCAAAAGATCACCGACTACCATCTCTCACTGGCGGCGATGCGCTGGTATCTCGAACAGCACGCAGAGATCGCGGGTTTGGGGGATCTGCAGGGACACAAGCTTGTGGGCTATGTCTCCGATCTGATTTTCGACAAGGAACTGGATTACTTGGAGGAAACCGGCGCGAGCGAGGCGGATTACACGTCGAACTCGGTCTCCGTGCAGCTCAATATGATCCGCGCGGGGCTGGGGCTTGGCGTTGTGCATGATTTCTGCCTGCCCTTCGTGCCCGATATGATCCGCGTTCTGCCACAGGAGTTGCGCTTGAAACGGGCGTTCTATCTGGTGCGCCACGCGGACGATCGGAAGGTGGAGCGTTTGACGCGCTTTGCCGATGTATTTTGTCGCCGGATGCGCGACGAAGTGGACAAGCTCGAACGTGAAGCTTGACAGAATGGCGCTGGCATTGGACGCTGAGGGTAGGGAGACAGAGGGAAAGCCGCTGGGAAATCAGCATATTAAATTCAGGGAGGTGTTATGCTCGTAGGTCAGATCCTAAAATCGAAAGCCATTGGGGAAGCCATCACGGTCCGTCCGGACTCGACGGTCGCAGAGGCTGCCAACCTGTTGTCCAGCCGCAAGATCGGCGCGTTGATCGTGGCCACAGACCCCAAACATCCCGAAGGCATCCTGTCGGAACGCGACATCGTGCGCGAACTGGGCAAGACAGGCAGCGAGATCCTGACGCATAAAGTGTCGGACTTCATGACCCGAAAGCTCGTGTCCTGCCGTCCCGATGAAACGGCGCTTGCGGTCTTGGAAAAGATGAGCACGGGGCGCTTCCGCCACATGCCGGTGATGGACGAGGGCGACATGCTCGGCGTTGTTTCGATCGGTGATGTGGTCAAGGCACGGCTCGAAGAGCTTGCGATGGAGAACAATGCGCTCGAAGGCATGATCATGGGCCACTGACCCCGTTCAGGGGCGAGATGCGACAAGTTTATGACATGTAACGAGACGTTCGTGCGTCAATCCTCTTGATTTCGCACCTGCAATATTGTTGCGTGCGCTGCAGAAAAGAGGAGGATCCCCCATGCCAACCGGCCCAAGGCGCATTGCATTGTACCCAGGCACGTTTGACCCAGTGACCCACGGACACGGCGACATTATTCGTCGCGCCTGTGCTTTGGTTGACCGACTGGTGATCGGTGTTGCTATTAACCGAGACAAGGGGCCGCTGTTCTCGTTGGAGGAACGGGTGGAGATGCTGACCGAATACACGGCGGGGCTGTCTCGTGAGACCGGCTGCGAGATCGTGGTGCATCCGTTCGAGAACCTTCTGATCCAATGTGCGCGCGACGTGAATGCATCAATCATCGTGCGTGGTCTACGCGCTGTTGCGGATTTCGAATATGAATATCAGATGGTGGGGATGAACCGCGCCCTCGACAGCAAGATCGAAACGGTGTTCCTTATGGCCGACGCGCGGCATCAGGCGATTGCCTCGAAACTGGTGAAAGAGATCGCCCGCCTGGACGGGGACATTTCCAAATTCGTTGCCCCCGAGGTCGAAAAGCGGATTCGGGAGAAGTTCGGGAATTAAGGCCGAAGCCTCAGCCCTGAACATGAGAAAAGCCCCATCGGGGCTTTTTCTTGCGTCTGTGCGTAATGAGGTTTTTGCGCCTTAGCCGTAGATGGCGGTGCGGGCCAGTTCACATGCGCGGGCTTCGTCAATGTCGAGGTCGGCTTTGACTTTGCTTGGCAGGCCGTTCAGTTCGGCGAGTGTGCGGCGATAGGCGGCCCGTTTGCGGGCGGCCGAGGCGAGGTTGGTGAGAGTTTTCATCGTACCGGTCCTTTCGGGTTTGGTCTGTTTCCTTCTGCCTTTTATATGCGCCCGATTTAGCGCTAACACCAATGCCGGATCGCCAAGTTCGATATGCGATTTGTGCATGGGTTATTCACATTTTGCATATGTTTTCAGCGCCGCGATTGAAAATCCGTTTTAAAACGAGGGGATAAGCATGGCGCGAAGGGGCGCTGTGGCGCGCGTCACGGGGCGGGGTGAGAGATGTCCTGCATGGATGTGGCATAGAAAAAGCCCCGAAGCGATGCTTCGGGGCGCTCCCGTTCGCGCGGGAAAGGCTCGGGCGGGGCTTTCACCCCGCCGATACAGTGACTTCAGAGGAACTTGCTCATGGCGACTGCGGTATCGCTCATACGATTCGAGAAGCCCCACTCGTTGTCATACCAGGTCAGGATGCGCACCATCGTGCCTTCCATGACTTTGGTCTGGTCGGTGTGGAAGATCGAACTGTGCGGATCGTGGTTGAAATCCGTGGAGACAAGCTTGCGGTCCGTATAGCCCAGAACGCCTTTGAGCGGGCCATCTGCGGCTTTGCGGATCAGATCGTTGATTTCCTCAACTGAAGTTTCGCGCGGCGCTTCAAAGGTCAGGTCCACGACCGAGACATTCGGCGTCGGCACGCGAATGGCCACACCATCGAGTTTGCCCGCCAGTTCCGGCAGCACCAGACCCACGGCTTTCGCAGCGCCTGTGGAGGTCGGGATCATCGACAGGGCGGCAGCACGTGCGCGGTAGAGATCCTTGTGCATCGTGTCGAGCGTCGGCTGATCCCCTGTGTAGGAGTGGATCGTGGTCATAAAGCCTTTGACGATGCCGATGTTGTCGTTGAGCACTTTGACAACAGGGGCGAGGCAGTTGGTGGTGCAGGACGCGTTGGACACGACGATGTCATCGGCGGTCAGTTCGCTGTCGTTCACGCCATAGACGATGGTTTTGTCGGCACCGGCCCCCGGCGCAGAGATCAGAACGCGTTTGGACCCGTTTTTCAGGTGCAGCGCGGCTTTTTCGCGGGCGGTGAAGATACCGGTGCATTCCAGCGCGATATCCACGTCACCCCAAGGCAGGTCTTCGGGATTGCGGATGGCGGTCACTTTGATCGGGCCGCGACCGGCATCGATCGTGTCCTCGGTGAATTTCACCTCGACCGGAAACCGGCCATGTACGGAATCGAACTGCAACAGGTGGGCATTGGTTTCCACCGGACCCAGATCGTTGATCGCCACAACTTCGATATCGGTCCGACCCGATTCGATGATGGCACGCAACACGTTGCGTCCGATACGTCCAAATCCATTGATTGCGACTTTCACGGCCATAATAGCACCTCCTTGACGCTTTGGCAGGAGAGGGAACGGGAGGATGTTCCCTCGCTAACGAAAACCGGAGACCACCGTGGCCTCGCGGTCCTTATGTGTCCCCGTAGTTTTAGCGCGATGTTAGCGGAAACACCACGGGAAATAAGAGACTCAGCGCCAGAACGCGACCCAATGGATCAATCGGATGAATTCACGCGCCAGAAAGAGCGATCCGGCGCCTGCGTTGATCCCGAAATCAAGGGCGAGCGCAATCAAGATAACGATGGCAAGCCCGACGGCGATTGGGTTGGTCATGTTCCACGCTTTGTATCTGTCTTGAGGGCACAATGCGTCAGGGGACGGGAGAAAAAAAGGGGCTAAAGCATTTTTCGTCAAATCTGTCGCGGGTTTCGGGTATTCCGCCTGCGCAAGTGCCGGAGCGTGCCGTGTTTCTTGATAGGTAAAGACGCAAGGGTTCGGGCCGTCCTGTGCCCGCAAGCCGCGTGCGAAAAGCGAAAAGGGCCGAGGTTTTTCCTTCGGCCCCTAAATTCGGGAAAGCCAGTGCCGCAGCCAGTCCTGCGCAGTGTGCGGTTTAAGACAGGACGGAGGCTCCTCTTCCTCCGCCCCGTTGGGCCAGCGCTTAGGACAGGCGGCCCATGGTCGCGGCAACATCCGCCATGCGGGCGGAGAAGCCCCATTCGTTGTCATACCATGCCAAAACGCGAACGGTGCGGCCCACGACTTTGGTCTGGTCTGGCGCAAAGATGGAAGATTCGGTGGTGTGGTTGAAGTCGATGGAGACTTTCGGCTCCTCGTCATAGCCCAGCACCGCGCCCATGTGGCCGGCTGCGGCTTCGCGCACGATTTCGTTCACATCCTCGACCGTCACATCTTTGCCTGCCTGAAACGTCAGGTCCACGCAGGAGACGTTGGGGGTCGGCACGCGGATGGCGGACCCGTCAAGTTTGCCTTGAAGCTCCGGCAGCACCAGACCCAGCGCCTTGGCCGCGCCTGTGGAGGTCGGGATCATCGCCATCGCTGCCGCGCGTGCGCGGTAAAGATCCTTGTGACGGCGGTCATGGGTGGACTGGTCGCCGGTGTAGCTGTGGATCGTTGTCATGATCCCGCTTTCAATGCCGATCCCGTCGTTGAGCACTTTGGCCAGCGGGGCAAGGCAGTTGGTCGTGCAGGAGCCGTTGGAGATGATTTTGTCCTCGGCCAGAATGTCGCGGTGGTTCACGCCAAAGACCACTGTGCGCGCCACATTGGTCGCGGGCGCAGAGATAAGCACTTTCTTGGCGCCACGGCGCAGGTGGACATCCGACTTGTGTCCGTCGTTGAACTTGCCGCTACATTCCAGCACGACATCGACATCTTCCCAATCCAGCTCTTCGGGATTGTAGGTGGACATGACTTCAATCGGACCCTGACCCAGATCCATCGTGTTGCCAGCCACTTTTACCGACCCGTTAAAGCGTCCGTGCACCGAGTCGTATTTCAGAAGGTGTGCATTGGTTTCGATGGGGCCGGTGGCGTTGATCTTGACCACTTCCACCTCGTTCAGGCCAGCTTCCGCGATGTGCGCCAATGTGCAGCGTCCGATGCGGCCAAAGCCATTGATACCGAGTTTGATGGTCATGATGCGTCTCCGAGGTTTTGCAGGCGATAGGTGCCGTATACAAAGGTGTGCAGTCTCGGAAAAGTGTTTAACGCCAACATGTTGGCGCAAACATGCGTGTTATCGCAAACATTCCCGCCACAAGCGCACGCGACGCTTGCAGCGGTGGTTCGAAAGCTGGACGGAGGTCAAATGGCCGCCGGAACGCAATCGATCACATCAACATCTTTGACCGGATCTTCCGGCCCGCAGGTTTCGTGGGTCACCGGGTAAACCTCCGGTTCTTTTTCCATACAGCCGACCAGCACTCCGAAGCTCAGAAGAATAAGAAGATAACGCATGAGAAGCCTCCCTTTTGATAGATCGCCTTGAAACCCCTGTGGTCTTTGGGGCGATTGAATGGAGGGAGTGTCCTGCCATAGAGGCTTTGCGGCGATGATCTGGATCATATGCCACAAAAAACGCCCACCGAATCGGCGGGCGTTTCCTGAAAAAGGCAGGGTAGAACCAAAGGCTCCGAACCTTGTGAGGCGATCAGCCGAGAAGGGCTTTCACCTGCGCCACGATATTGTCGGCGGTGATGCCGAATTTCTCGTAAAGCTCACCGGCAGGGGCAGAGGCCCCGAAGCGGGTCATGCCCACGAAGGCTTGTTTCGCTTCACGGCCACGTTCGCCCAGAAGCCAGCGATCCCAGCCGCCAGCACGCACAGCGGCTTCGACACCGACGCGCACCGGACCTGCGGGCAGAACCTTGCGACGGTAGGCTTCGTCCTGTTCGGCAAACAGTTCCATACAGGGCATGGAGACCACGCGGGTGCCGATGCCGTTGTCTTGCAGCATCTTGCGCGCTTCCATGGCGATGGCCACTTCGGAACCGGTGGCGATCAGGATCGCTTCGCGTTTGCCTTCGGCCTCGGCCAGAACATAGGCGCCTTTGGAGACGAGGTTGGTGTTCTTGTGCTCCGTGCGCAGCGTCGGAACGCCCTGACGGGTCAGCACCAGAACAGAGGGCGTCTTTTGCGAGGTGAGCGCGATTTCCCATGCTTCCGCCGTTTCGATCGTATCGGCCGGACGGATCGTCATCGTGTTGGGCGTTGCGCGGCAGATGGCGAGATGTTCGACCGGCTGGTGGGTCGGGCCGTCTTCGCCAAGACCGATGGAGTCATGCGTCATCACATAGGTCACCGGAATCTGCATCAAGGCCGACAGACGCATCGCGGGGCGGGCGTAATCGGTGAAGCAGAAGAACGTGCCCGCATAAGGACGGATACCGCCATGCAGCGCCATGCCGTTCATCGCAGCCGCCATGCCGTGTTCGCGGATGCCGTAATAGACGTAACGGCCCTTGCGGTTGGTCTCGTCAAAGACCCCCATATCGCCGGTGAGCGTGTTGTTCGAGCCGGTCAGATCCGCAGATCCGCCGATGGTCTCGGGCATGATCGGGTTGACCACTTCGAGCACCTTTTGCGACGAGGCGCGGGTGGCCATTTTCGGCTGTTCTTCGGAAATCTGTTTCTTGAACGCCTTGATCGTGGCGGAGAGCTTTTTCGGCGCTTCGCCTGCGAAAACGCGGTTGAATTCGGCCTGACGGCGCTCGCTTTGCTCGGCAAAACGGGCTTCCCAAGCGGTGCGTTCTTCGCGACCACGGGCACCGATCTCTTCCCACTGGGCCTTGACGTCGGCGGCGACCTGATAGGGGCCCCAGTCCACGCCATAGGCGGCTTTGGCAGCAGCAAGCTGGTCCGCATCGGTCAGAGCGCCGTGGCCTTTGGATGTGTCTTGTGCCGCATGCCCCAGAGCGATGTGGGTTTTGCAGGCGATCATCGACGGCTTTTTGGATTTCTTCGCGGCCTCAATGGCTGCGTCGATTTGCTCCGGATCGTGCCCGTCGATTTCCTGCACATGCCAACCGGCGGCTTTGAAGCGCATCGGCTGGTTGGTGCGGTCCGCGATGTCCACGGTGCCGTCGATGGTGATGTTGTTGTTGTCCCAGAACACAACGAGCTTGCCGAGTTTCTGACGACCGGCCAGCGCGATGGCTTCTTGGGACACGCCTTCCATGAGACAACCGTCACCGGCCATCACATAGGTGTAGTGATCCTGAAGCTTCTTGCCAAAACGGGCGCGCAGGGCCTCTTCGGCCATAGCAAAACCCACGGCATTGGAAATGCCCTGACCCAGCGGGCCGGTGGTGGTTTCGACGCCGTCGAGAAGGAAGTTCTCTGGATGGCCTGCGGTTTTCGCGCCCATCTGGCGGAAATTCTTGATCTCTTCGATCGGCATTTCCTTGTAGCCGGTCAGATAGAGCAGGGAATAGATCAGCATGGAGCCGTGGCCTGCCGACAGGATGAACCGGTCGCGGTCCGGCCATGTGGGGGCGGCGGCGTCAAATTTGAGATGCTTGCCGAACAACACGGTGGCCACATCAGCCATGCCCATCGGCATGCCGGAGTGACCGGAATTGGCACCAGCGACGGCATCGAGCGTCAGGGTGCGGATGGCGGCAGCACGCATCCAGTGATCGGGGTGCGCCTCGCGCAGCTTTGCGATATCCACGGGCGGATCTCCTTTAGGCTCCAACAGTGCCAAAACCGCAGCAAATCTGCGTATTCCGGCCTCTGTGCTCTCTGTTACCGATGTAGCGTCAAAGTGCAAGCCGCCAGCGGCCTGTGAGACCAAAGGAAACAGGGGCTGCGGTTGGTTTTCGCCGGTTTTGCGGTCGCATATTGGTAATTCCGGTCCTATAGGCTAGGCTCACGAATCAAGAGAAAACGGATGAAGCCCGCGCGCTTCACCCTTGAGGAAAAAGGAAGTTTCGGCTTTCATGGCTCCGGATAGGGCGTCAGAAGGACGCGAGACGGCGGATTGAGCAGAGTATGAGTGGACGGCAATGAGCGAGATTTCCGATTTCGAAGCCCGGATTACAGCAGCGCTTGAGCGGATCGGGCGGGCTGTTGCGGTGGCGGAAGAGCGTGCCGAGACCATCGCCGCAGAGGCGGCGGGGGGAATCGCCAGCGAGGAGCTTGAGGCGGAGATTGCCCGCCTGCGTGATGCGCTGGAAGAGGAGAAAGCGGCCAACAGCCAGTTGGAGACCCGCGTGAAAGCCATTCACGAGCGTCAGGAGACCCATGTGGCTGGGCTGGAGGCCGAGGTAGAGACCCTCCGGAGGCAACTGGCGGATCATGACCGCGAGATGCAGAAGCTGCGCCTTGTGAATACGCAACTGCGCGAGAACAACACGGCCTTGCGCGAGGCCAATGCCGAAGGGGTGGGCAATGCCGATCTGATCGACAGCGGAATGCGGGCAGAGCTTGAGGCGCTCAAGGTGACGCGCGCGGCGGATGTGACGGAGCTGGACGCGATCCTGACCGAGTTGCGAGCCGTCATGGCGCGACAGCAGCAGGATACGGAGACCGTGGATCAGACCTCTGAAGCGCCTGCACCAGACGCGACACCGGAAGAGGGGGCCGAGATCGCCCCCGCATCGTCGGAGACCAGCACCTCAGCCCCCGTATTCGAAGCCGCCCCCAAACCCGCCGCTGCGCAGATCACCCCGGATGAGGAGGTTTAAATCATGCCCGAAGTAAAAATTTCCATCGGCGGACGCGAGTTTGAAGTGGCCTGTCAGGCGGGCGAAGAACATTTCCTCAAAGCGGCGGCGCAGCTTCTGGACAATGAGGCCTCGGTTCTGTCGAGCCAGATCGGGCGCTTGCCTGCGGAGCGGATGCTTTTGATGGCGGGGCTGATGCTGGCGGACAAGACCGCGGGTATGGAAGAACAGATGCGCAATCTCGAAAGCAAACTTGGCGCACAAGAGGCGCTGATCGAAGAAATGCGCGCGCGTCCCGAACCCGAACCGCAAAAGATCGAGGTGCCGGTGGTGCCGGGGGAAGTCATGGATAGTCTGGCGGAAATGGCCGCACGGGCTGAAAGCATGGCGGCGGCCTTTGAAGAACGTTTGGGCGTGACGGATACGTTCGAGGACTGATCTTCTCGATAGAGAAACAGATGTAAAAAAGGCCTGCCGGTGTGACCGCAGGCCTTTTCTATGTGCTTTGACTTCCAGCCAATCAGCTGTTGGCGGCGCGGATCTGCTCGGCTTTTTCCGTGTCAAAACCGATGCCTTTGTCCGCGAACATCTGGTCGAGTTCACCCGAAAGCGTCATTTCGATCACGATGTCGCAGCCGCCGACAAATTCGCCTTTGACGTAAAGCTGCGGGATGGTGGGCCAGTCGGAGAAATCCTTGATACCCTGACGGATCTCCTGATCGGCCAGCACGTTCACATCGGTATAGTCGACCCCCATGAAATTCAGAATTCCCGCCACTTTCGACGAGAAACCGCATTGCGGCATCTGCGAGGTGCCTTTCATGAACAAGACGACATCATTGTCGGAGACGGTTTTCTGGATGGTTTCTTGAGCAGTCATGGTCAATATCCTTTGGATGATCTCCACGGAGTCCGCGAAGTCGGAATTTGTTGAGGCCGGCGCGGGCGTTTTTGCGCCGTTTGGTGCAGTATATAGGGCGTTTCCCGCGTTCCGACCAGAGGGTCCGTTTAATCGGGGGCGCGGGTGGTGAGCGCCAGTGCGTGCAACTCGCCGCTGTCGAGCTTTTCTTTCAGCGTCGCATTGACGGCGCGTTGTTGCTGCACCCGGTTCATTGTCGCAAAGGAGGCGTCCACCACCTCTGCGGCGAAATGCTGACCGTCATCTCCCTGAACAATGATTTTTGCGTCCGGAAATCCAGCGCGGATCAGGTTTTCGATATCGGCGGCGGTGATGGCCATGTAGGGCGCTCCTTCGTTGGTCGTCGTTGTGAAATGTAAGCACTGTCAGGCGGCGCTGCAAGCGTTCAGGCGGTGTGATGCTGTGCAAGCGCGCTCAGGAACCGGTCGTAATCTGCGGCCAGTGTCGGCGTGTCGGCCCAGAGCCGCGCGCATTTGCGCAAGAGCCGCTGACGTTCGGTTTCGAGATCGGCGGGCAGGTGAACCTGTCCGGCCTCGCGCAGTTGCTTCATCCGCTCGTGCAAGGGTTTGAGACGCTCGAAATCGCGGATCATCGCGGGCAAGAGCGTCGGATCATCCCGCCAGCTTTCGCCGTTGAACCGCATCTGCGTGACCCTCTGACCCGCTCCCGCGCAGTCATAGAGCACACAGCCGTGATTGCCGATCTCCTCGAGCGTCTCATGGCAGGAACACAGATGCCCGCGCAGATTGGGGCAGGGGGTGCCCGCCGCCTTGTCGAAAGAGAACAGCGCGCCCTTGTCGAGCGTCAACCCTACGCAGCACAGGGCGGCGCAGTTTGCACAATCGGAGGTGAGTTCGGGCAGGTCGGTCATAGCGGTCTCATAAAGCAAAAGGCCCGCGAACGGGCCTTTCTTTGAGTATTTTGGCACAAAGGAAACTTAGCCGAAGATTTCGCCGAAGCTGTTGCGATAGATCGCGCTCAACTCACTAAGCGGTGCGCTGGAGGCACCGAAGCTTACGGTGTCGCCGAAGAATTTGCCGACGGAAGCCACGGGCACACCCGCTTGGGCGGCGGCGACCATGAGGGCTTCGGCCTGATCAAAGGAGCAGGCGATCAGGTAGCGCGCCTGATCCTCGCCAAAGAGCGTTGCGGTGTCGTCGCTGTCGAGGTGGACGCCGACGCCCGCTTCATCGGCCAGTTCGAACGCAGCCAGTGCCAGCCCGCCATCGGAAAGGTCGGTCACGGCATGGAAGAGTGTCCCGTTGGTGCGGATGAAGTCGCCGTTGCGCTTTTCATCGGCCAGATTCACATGCGGCGCATCGCCGTCCTGACGGTTGAATACTTCGTAAAGTAGGGCCGATTGGCCAAGGCAGCCTTCGGTCTCGCCAACGAGAATGGCCACATCGCCGTCCTGTGCCAGACCGGAGATCAGATCGTCTTCCGAGGAGATCAGGCCCACTGCACCGATGGTAGGGGTGGGCAGGATGCCTTCGCCGTCGGTTTCGTTGTAGAGCGAGACGTTGCCCGACACGATCGGCATATCGAGGAAGGAGACCGCTTGGGCGATCCCGTCCAGCGCGCCGACGAACTGGCCCATGATCTCGGGCTTTTCGGGGTTGCCGAAATTCAGGTTGTCAGTGGTTGCCAGCGGTTTGGCCCCCACGGCGCAGAGATTGCGGAAGGCTTCGGCCACGGCCTGTTTGCCGCCTTCGACGGGGTTGGCCTTGACGTAGCGCGGGGTCACGTCGGAGGTGAAGGCCAGCATCTTGCCTGTGTCATGCACGCGGACAACACCGGCACCAAGGCCGGGAGCGCGGACCGTGTCGGCCATGACTTGCGTGTCATATTGCTCGTAGACCCATGCTTTCGACGTGTAGTTGGGCGAAGAGATCAGACCTTTGAGGCCGTCGACCGGATCGATTTGCGGCACGTCCTCGACGGGTGCGGCAGCGGGGGTCGGCTCCCACGGGCGGTCGTATTCCGGTGCGGAAGAGGCCAGTGTGGACAGCGGCAGATCGCCCATACATTTGCCATTGTGCATGATGAGGAAACGATCTTCTGCGATTGTTTCGCCAACGATGGCAAAATCCAGATCCCATTTCTCGAACACGGCGCGGGCCTCGGCCTCTTTTTCCGGCTTGAGCACCATGAGCATCCGTTCCTGAGACTCGGAGAGCATCATCTCGTAGGCGGTCATGTTCTCTTCGCGCTGCGGCACGTTTTCGAGATCAAGGCGGATGCCCAGCTTGCCCTTGTCGCCCATTTCCACAGCAGAACAGGTCAGGCCCGCGGCCCCCATGTCCTGAATGGAAATCACAGCGCCGGTGGCCATGAGTTCGAGCGTGGCTTCCATCAGGCATTTCTCGGTGAACGGGTCGCCCACCTGCACAGTGGGGCGTTTGTCCTCGATGGTGTCGTCGAATTCGGCGGAGGCCATCGTCGCACCACCGACACCATCACGGCCGGTTTTTGCGCCGAGATAGACCACGGGCATCCCGACACCGGAGGCGGCGGAGTAGAAAATCTTGTCCGTATCGGCGAGACCGGCGGCAAAGGCGTTCACAAGGCAGTTGCCGTTATAGGCTTCATGGAAGCGCACTTCGCCCCCGACCGTCGGCACGCCGAAACAGTTGCCGTAACCGCCAACGCCTTCGACCACGCCATGCACGAGCTGTTTGGTCTTCTTGTGATCCTTGACGCCGAAGGAGAGCGAGTTCATCGCCGCAATCGGACGCGCGCCCATGGTGAACACGTCGCGCAGAATGCCGCCAACACCCGTGGCCGCGCCCTGATAAGGTTCGATGTAGGAGGGGTGGTTGTGGCTTTCCATCTTGAACACCACACATTGCCCGTCGCCAATATCGACAATACCGGCGTTCTCGCCGGGACCGCAGATCACTTGCGGGCCGGATGTGGGCAGGCCGCGCAGGTGTTTCTTGGAGGATTTGTAGGAGCAATGCTCGTTCCACATCGCCGAAAAGACGCCCAGCTCCGTGAAGGTCGGCTCGCGGTTCAGAATGCGCAGGATTTCTGCGTATTCCTCCGGCTTGAGACCATGAGCGGCGATAATGTCCTCGGTGATGGCTGGTTCGGTCATTGGGGTCCCCTAAGCGGAAGCGTCGTCTTTGGCGTCCTCATAAGATGTTTGGCGGCTTTGGGGAAGGGGCAAAGGCATTGGAACAACGTTTGAACGGGCTCAGGCATGGCAAAACCGGCCGTTTATACCCGAGAGTAAAAAAAAGGCCGAGCAAAGCTCGGCCCAAGTCCAACAGGGAGGTAAAACCGCCGCGAGTTTCCTCAATTGGCGGCCTCAATGCTGGATTTAGGGGCAGTTTGTGAATCGTTCAAGGAAATTTCTGCGCATGCGGCGCAATGCCGCCATGCAGAAAATGCATAACCTGACGGGAAGGCCGCGAAGTGGCTGTTGTGAGGGCCATTTCTCCGAACTTGTCGGGCCGAGAGGTTGGCGCGCAGGGCGTGGTCACATCTCCATCGCCCTGTTTCGCGCTCTTCACCTGTATGGTCTGTTTGCCGCGCAAGCGATGCGCGTCAGGCTTTGGCCTCGTCTTCGTCCCGCATGTTGCGGCGGTGGGCGTTGATTTCTTCGGTGATGAAGTCGCGGAAAACCTCGATCCGTTTCGAATGGCGAAGCTCTTCGGGGTAGGCGAGGAAAACAGGCACTTCGCCGCTTTCCAGATCGGGCAGCACACGCACCAGATGCGGTGCGCTTTCCACGAGGTAGTCGGGCAGAACCCCGACGCCCAGATGGTTGAGCACGGCCTGAAGCACACCGAAATAGTTGTTCACAAAGAGCTTGGAGCGGATGTCATGTTCATTCAGTTCTTCGACAAGGCGCGCACCGGCGGCGACCTGATGGGCATTCGGGTTCTGACAGATCAGGCGATGCGCCGAGAGATCATCCACACTTTCGGGCATTCCGTGTTTGTCGAGATATTCCTGAGTCGCAAACAGGCGCATGCGGATGTTCATTAGACGTTTGCGGATCAGATCGGCCTGGCTTGGCTCTTTCATCCGAATGGCCACATCCGCCTCGCGCATGGGCAAATCAAGCACGCGTTCTTCGAGCATCAGATCGATTTTGAGCTCGGGGTATTTGTCATAGAGTTTCGACAGGCGCGGCGCGAGCCAGAGCGTGCCGAAACCTGTGGCCGAGGTGACACGGAGCTCGCCGTAGACTTCCTCTTCGCTGTCACGAATGCGGGCAGCGGCCGCGTCGAGACGTTTCGCCATGGCGCGGGTTGCCTCGAAAAGCAACTCGCCCTGTTCCGTCAGAATCAGGCCGCGGGCGTGGCGGTGGAACAGGGTGGTGGACAGCGATTCTTCAAGCGCGCGGATCTGGCGCGAGACGGCGGACTGGCTCAAATGCAGCGTGTCGCCTGCGTGAGTCAAAGACCCCGCATCCGCCACCGCGTGAAAAATTCTCAGCTTGTCCCAGTCCATACCCGTCACCTGTTCTCATACAACGTCACTCATATAATCATAGGACATAGGAACGACGATGTGTTTTGGCCGCTTATTTCGATGTTTTTGCATAAATCGCAAGCAAATTGCAGTTAGGTCACACAAATTGCCGCAGACCTGTTGGGCAAATGCAAGTTTTTAGGGCGTAGCACGGCGGTGTCCGTGTCTTGGCATTGCGTGGATGTTTGCCTATCTTCACCGGACGATCGGGGAAGGGTGACAAATGACGCAAGTCGAAGACCGTGAGGCGGACGCCGGGCCGGCGCAGGTCGGTGCGGGGGCCAAGCTGGATATGCGGCAGGTTGCCCGCGACATCTCCTATGCGAGTTCTGCGGCGACCGGCGTCGGGCGGACATTGATCCGCCTGATGGAAAACGCCACAGGGCGGATCGGCTTGATCCGGCGCGCGGAGGGCTATGATGCGGATGTCGCGGCGGGCCGTGATTTCTGGGCCGTAATGGCGGAGCGCTACGGGCTGAGCCTTGATGTCGTGCGCGGCGCATTGACGGATATTCCCGCAGAGGGGCCGCTGATCGTGGTGGCCAATCATCCTTACGGTATTCTGGACGGTTTGATGCTGGGCCATATGCTGTCGGTCACGCGTGGCGACTTTCGCATTCTGGCCCATCGGGTGTTCAAGAAGGCCGAGGATATCGACCGCGTGATCCTGCCGATTTCTTTCGAAGAGAGCAAAGACGCCGTAGCGCTCAATCTGGAGACCCGCAAGGAGGCGCTGCGCTATCTTTCCGAGGGCGGCTGTATCGGCATCTTTCCGGGCGGCACGGTGTCCACGGCGGCCAAGCCGCTGGGGCGTCCGATGGACCCGAACTGGCGGGCGTTTACCGCGAAAATGGTGGCGAAATCCGGTGCGACCGTGGTGCCGGTCTATTTCGATGGGGCCAATTCGCGCCTGTTCCAGTTGGCAAGCCATCTTCATTCGACCCTGCGTATGGGGCTGTTGATCCGCGAGTTCCGCGCGCGGGTGGGCACACCGGTGCGCGTGGCGATCGGCGAACCGATCGGGCCGGAGCGTTTGGCCGATTTTCGCGGGGACCCGAAAAAGTTGATGGATTTTCTGCGTGCCGAGACCTATTCACTATCTCAAAAGCCCTTGGCAGATGCCGGGCTTGGCTTTGAGTTCGAAGCGAAACACAGAACGGACCGCAAGGCGGAACATGGGGCCAAGCCTCGCAAGGGTCTGAAGGATCGGTATTGATATGGCAGTGGGCATTTTTGACAGTGGACTGGGTGGGTTGACGGTCTATGACGCGGTCTCGAAACGTCTTCCCGATGTGCCTTTGGTCTATTTCGGGGACAACGCCCATGCGCCTTACGGTGTGCGCACGGCGGATGATATCTACAACCTGACCACCCAAGCGGTGGAGCGTCTCTGGGACGCCGGATGCGATCTTGTGATCCTCGCCTGTAACACGGCCTCGGCCGCCGCGCTGCGCCGGATGCAGGAAAGCTGGATCCCGCCGGAGAAACGTGTGCTGGGCGTCTTTGTGCCGCTCATTGAGGCGCTGACCGAACGCCAGTGGGGCGACAATTCCCCGCCGCGCGAGGTGGCTGTCAAACATATCGCGCTTTTTGCCACCCCCGCGACGGTGGCCTCGCGCGCCTTCCAGCGGGAGCTGGCCTTCCGCGCCATCGGCGTTGATGTGGAGGCACAGGCCTGTGGCGGTGTGGTCGATGCCATCGAAGAGGGCGACATGATCCTCGCCGATGCACTGGTGCGCTCCCATGTCGATGCGCTCAAACGCAAGATGCCGACACCGGATGCGGCGATTTTGGGCTGCACCCATTACCCGATCATGGAAACGGCCTTTCAGGAGGCGCTTGGCGAGGACGTGCGCGTGTTCAGCCAGGCCAATCTCGTGGCCGAAAGCCTTGCCGACTATCTGGCGCGGCATCCGAAGATGCTGGGCGAGGGGGCAGAGAGCCTGTTTCTGACCACAGGTGATCCGGCCAAAGTCTCGCGCGGAGCGACGCAGTTTTTGCGACGAAAAGTCGAGTTTACCAAAGCATAACCCCGTATGACAGGTGACCCCGCACGGCTTGGGGCCTGCGCCCACGGGTCGCAATTGCGCCGAATTCAGAATCCTTCTAAATTGATGGCCCGACTTGATCACGGTCAAGGGACAGGCAGGGCCGATGTGAGAGACGACAGACATGACTTATAAAATCGCCATCCTTGGAGCTTCCGGATACACCGGTGCCGAACTTGTCCGCCTGATCGCGACCCATCCTATGATGGAGATTGTGGCGCTCTCCGGTGACCGGAAAGCGGGCATGGAGATGGCGGAGGTCTACCCGCATCTGCGCCACATGGACCTGCCCGCGCTGTGCAAGATTGCCGACATTGACTTCACGCAGGTCGATCTGGCCTTCTGCGCCTTGCCCCACGCCACTTCGCAAGCGGTGATCAAGGACTTGCCTGCCACAACGAAAGTGGTTGATCTCTCGGCAGATTTCCGTCTGCGCGACCCAGAAGAATATGAGAAATGGTATGGCAAACCGCATTCCGCCACCGATCTGCAAGGCGAGGCGGTCTATGGTCTCACCGAGTTCTACCGCGACGAGATCAAAACCGCACGGCTTGTGGCGGGGACGGGCTGTAACGCGGCCACGGGGCAATTCGTCTTGCGCCCGCTCATCGCTGCCGGTGTGATTGACCTCGACCAGATCATCCTTGATCTCAAGGTCGCGGTGTCCGGCGCGGGCCGCTCCCTGAAAGAGCACCTGCTCTTCGGCGAGTTGGAAGACAATGCCTTCGGCTATGCGGTCGGGGGCAAGCACCGCCATCTGGGCGAGTTCGATCAGGAGTTTTCCAAGATTGCCGGACGGGACGTGCGCATCCAGTTCACCCCGCATCTCGTGCCCGCCACACGCGGTATCCTCGCCACCGCCTATGTGCAGGGCGAAGCCGGTGCCGTGCATTACGCCTTGGCCGAGGCCTATATGAACGAACCTTTCATTCAGGTGCTGCCCTTTGGCCAGACGCCTGCGATGAAACAGGTGCGCGGCTCGAACTTCTGCCATATCGGCGTGGTCGCGGACCGGATCGCAGGCCGCACCATCGTGATCGGCACGCTCGACAACCTGACCAAAGGCTCGTCCGGTCAGGCCATCCAGAACGCCAACCTGATGCTGGGCCTCGACGAGACCACCGGTCTCATGAACGCGCCCGTGTATCCGTAATCCACCCATGATCGCGCCCGGAACGGGGCTGAGGAGAGACCCATGGCAGGCTTGAAAAACTTGAAAAAGAAACGCCGTATTCAGGTGGTTTTCATTGCGGCTCTGGCTCTGCTCGTCTCCGTGTCTCTCATCGGCTACGCCTTCCGCGATGGGATCAATCTTTACCGCGACCCGTCGAAAGTCGTCTCCGAGCCGCCCCGCGAAGGCGAGATTTTCCGCTTGGGTGGGCTGGTTGAAGAGGGTTCTCTGGTCCGTGGCGAGGGCACGCATGTGACCTTTACCGTCACCGACGGGGCAGAGAGCGTCCCTGTGTCCTTTGAGGGCGTCCTGCCGGATCTTTTTGGCGAGAACCAAGGTATGATCGGCACCGGTTCCTTGGTGGACGGGGTCTTTGTGGCGACCGAAATTCTGGCCAAACATGACGAGACCTACATGCCTAAAGAGGTTATGGATTCGCTCAAGGAAACCGGCGTTTATGTGGAGCCGGAGAGCTGAGGGGCGCACGGCGATCTTCGGAAAAATCGATGTTTTTCTTGAAATCTCAATAAAGCCCGCGTTTTATATCTCCTGATTTCAGAGGAGGCGGGATTTTGATTGAGGGATTTATTTTTATTGCGGTTATCGCGGGCCTGTTTTTCTTTCTAAGGGAGAAAAAGGAACCAATACGCCCCGAGCGAGAAGAAACCCCGCCGTCCGTGATCCCTTTTCCGAAGAGGTCTCCATCCGGGAAGGCACCATCCGAGAGCCGGCCAACCTATTATGCGCCGCCAACGCCCAGTCCGTTTAACGAGAAAACAGCGCGGGATGCGGTGGAAAAGCCTGTCATTCGGGGGCGGGCCTATGTCGTGGATGGCGATACGGTTGTGATCAGCAAAACGCAAATCCGTCTCTTTGGTGTTGATGCTCCCGAAATGAACCACCCCTACGGGAAAAAGGCGAAATGGGCCTTGGTGAAACTTTGCAAAGGTCAGGAGGTCAAAGCCGAGGTCACGGATGTGGATGCGCATGGGCGCACGGTGGCCAAATGCTTTTTGCCGGACGGGCGCGATCTTTCTGCGGAGATGGTGAAACTCGGTCTTGCGATAGACTGGCCAAAATTTTCCGATGGCGCGTATAGATCGCTGGAAGTGACGGATGTGCGCAAGAAACTCTGGCTGGCCGATGCCCGTCAAAAGGGCCGGATGCACATTTGGGACAAATACGATGCCAAGCAGAAAGAGCGGCAAGAGAACGCCTGAAGCTTCTGTGGGGCGCTTCTCTGATGTGAGGCATGGAAACCAAACCGTAAATGTAACCAAACCGTAAATCCGCAGGCGTGCGGTGGTTTCCGCCGGTATTAACCTTTTTGCGTCAGCCTGATCCCGTCAATTGGTGGGATTGAGGCATATGAAAACAGTACAGCAAATCGCGATGGAAATCGTCGCCCGCGAGGGTGGCTATGTCAACGATCCGGATGATCCGGGCGGGGCGACCAAATACGGGGTGACGTTGGGCACGCTGCAACGGCTCGGCATTGATCTTGATGGCGACGGCCAAGTGAGTGCGCGTGATGTCAAGCGGCTGACCCGTGCGAAAGCCCGCGACATTTTCGTTGAACATTACTTCCACCGCCCGCGTATCGACGAATTGCCCCCCTGTTTGCAGGCGAGCGTCTTCGACATGTATGTGAACGCGGGCAGCAATGCGGTGCGGATTTTACAGCGCCTTCTCAATGACATGGGCCAGCGCATCGCCATTGACGGTGTCATCGGGCCACAGACCATCGAGGCGGCGTTTCTGGCGCAATCTCTGGCACCGCATCATCTCGCGGATGCCTACGGGATTGCGCGGAGGAATTACTATTATGCGCTGGCGGACCGGCGGCCCAGTGCGCGCAAATATGCGCGGCGGCGTGATGGGGGCAAGGGCGGCTGGATCACCCGCGCGGAAGAGTTTATCTCGCCGCGCTATCATCTGACAGAGGCCGAACATGCGGCGCGGGTGGCCTCATGGGGATGATCGGAAAAGTCTTCGAGCTGCTTTTCGGCGAGGGGCGCAATGTGATCAAGGACACGGCGGAGGTGTTTTTCGAAAACTCGGAAAACTCCGCCTCCCGCGAGGCCAAAAGCCGTGCGGCGGCGCTCGAACAATTCGCCTCCGAGTTTGCGATGGAGCGCAAAGGGTATTTCGATCGGTTCATGGACGGGCTCAACCGCGTGCCACGCCCGTTGATGGCATTCGGCACCATCGGGCTGTGCATTTCGGCCATGGTCGATCCGGTCTGGTTTGCCTCACGGATGCAGGGCATTGCGCTGGTTCCCGAGCCGCTCTGGTGGCTCTTGGGCACCATCGTGTCTTTCTATTTCGGCGCCCGCTATCAGGTAAAATCGCAGGAGTTTCAACGCTCTGTCGCCGCTTCTGTGGCGCAGGTCCCACAAGTCAAAGCCAATATCGCGGCGCTCAAGGCGCTGGATGCGGGGGCCAGCGGGGTCGCGATGCCCGCAAGCATCGTGCACACAGACAGGTCGCAAGCCGTGTCTCCTTCAGTGCCGGGCAGCGAAGCACCCAACCCCGCGCTGACAGCATGGAGGGCAGGGCATGATGAGTGACGCTTTGATCCGTGCGCTGTCCGAACACGGGCCTTGGGCGCTCATGGTGTTCTTTCTGCTCTACCGAGATTTGCAAAAGGATCAGGCGACCCGCGCGGTGCTCGACAAGAACACGCAGATCCTTGTGGAGATGACCACGATGATCCGCGAGCGGCTGCCGAGTGGGGGACGGATATGACGCATCATATGTGCTGGATCTGGCAGAGATTGCACAGCCTCTGGAAGGGCGAGGCATTGAGCAAGGCTGTGGCGCGCAACAGGGCTGCGGCGGAGGCATTGGACGCGGTGGTCAAGGAGATGTTGGAACAATGAAACAGGCGATGACACTGTATGGCCTCGTTCTGGGCGCGGGCTGTCTGGCGGCGGGCACATTGGGGCTGGAGCAGGCGCTTTTGCTGGCCTACGGGGCGATTGCGCTGATGGCGCTGACGATCTCGGCCACGTTTCTGTGGCTATGGCAGTTGCGTGCCACGCCTCTGGCCTTGGGCATGTCGCTCTCATGGGCAGGATCGGGGCTCACCATCGGATGCTGGTGGGCGATGCAGATCGCACAGAATCCGCTCTGGGGGCTGGAGACAGCGGTGCTGTTTGTGTTCCTCTCGCTGCTGATCTGCGGAGCGGTGATTCACTTTTCGGTGATTCAGGGCAGTTTCGGCCTGTCGGGCCTGTCGTTTCTCTGGCCGGTGTTCGGCGCGGTGCTTGTCTCTTTCGGGGTCCTTTTGGTGCTTTGAAGCGCATGGGTGGTGGGAAGAGACGGGGAAGGGGCCGGTTTGGCCCCTTTTCTCCATAGCGTTTCCCGCTGCGTTTTTACGGCAGGTGGGAGTGAGGTCGCATTTTGCTTGCGACATTGGCGCACAGCCCATTGGCGGAGGCGTCGCGCTGGGATAGAACGGGGCAAAAGAGGAAGCCACTATGCTCGTAGAACTCGGACATTTCGCCCTCGTGCTGGCCTTTGCTGTGGCCTTGGCACAGACTGTTCTCCCGCTTTGGGGGGCGCAGACCCGCAATCCGGCGCTTATGGCCGTGGGGGAACCTGCGGCGATGATCCAGTTTGTGCTGGTGACCTTTTCCTTTGGTGTGCTGACTTATGCATTCGTGACCTCGGATTTCTCGCTCAAGGTGGTGGTGGAGAACTCCCACACGCTCAAACCGATGCTCTACAAGGTCTCCGGCGTTTGGGGCAACCACGAGGGTTCCATGCTGCTCTGGGTTCTGATCCTTGCCCTGTTCGGGGCCACGGCTGCGCTGTTCGGCGGCAATATTCCGGCCACGTTGCGCGCGCGTGTGATCGGAATTCAGGGCTCCATCGGTGTGGCGTTTCTGGCCTTTATTCTCTTTACCTCCAACCCGTTTGTGCGCCTTGCTATGCCGCCGATGAACGGGCAGGACCTGAACCCGCTTCTGCAAGACCCCGGTCTCGCCTTTCACCCGCCGTTTCTCTATCTCGGCTATGTCGGCCTCTCCATGACCTTTTCCTTTGCTGTGGCGGCCCTGCTTGAAGGCCGTGTGGACGCTGCATGGGGGCGTTGGGTGCGGCCTTGGACGCTGGCGGCTTGGGTCTTTCTGACCATCGGCATCGGCCTTGGCTCATGGTGGGCCTATTACGAACTGGGCTGGGGCGGGTTCTGGTTCTGGGATCCGGTGGAGAACGCCTCGCTCATGCCGTGGCTCTTTGCCGCTGCACTGTTGCATTCCGCCATTGTGGTCGAGAAACGCGAGACGCTCAAAAGCTGGACCATTTTGCTGGCGATCATGGCGTTCGGTTTTTCGCTCATCGGCACCTTCCTCGTGCGCTCTGGCGTCATCACTTCCGTGCATGCCTTTGCAAATGACCCCGAACGCGGCGTCTTTATCCTGCTGATCCTTGCTGTGTTCATGGGCGGCGCACTGGCGCTTTTCACCCTGCGCGCCGGTGTTATGCAGGCCAAGGGCGTCTTTGCTCTGGTCTCTCGTGAAAGCGCGCTGGTCATCAACAATATCCTGCTCGCGGTTTCCTCACTCGTCGTCTTTATCGGCACGATCTGGCCGCTGGTGGCCGAAGCCCTCTGGGCGCGCAAACTTTCCGTCGGGGCGCCGTTCTTTGACGCGGCATTCACGCCTTTCTTCGTGGCTCTGGCGATCCTTCTGCCGATCGGGGCGATCCTGCCGTGGAAACGTGCCAAGCTGGGCGCGAGCGTCAAAAAGCTCCTCCCGTCGCTCATACTGGCGCTTGCGGTGCTTGGCCTTATCTGGTCGATCCAGACACAGAAAACCCTGCTTGCGCCCATCGGTCTTGCGCTTGGCACATGGCTTGTGGCCGGAGCCGTGCAGGACATTCTGCTGCGCACCGGCAAGAGGGTGAACCTGTCCCGACTAACCCGTCTGCCGCGCGCGGACTGGGGGCGGTTGCTGGCCCATGGCGGGCTTGGCATCACGATGGCGGGCATCTCCGGGCTAACCGCATGGACAGTCGAGGACATCCGCGTGGTGCAGATCGGCGAATCCTTTGATGTGGCGGGCTATACCATCGCGCTGGAGGCCGTCGAACGTCAGCAGGGGCCGAACTACATCACCACAATGGCCACGATGGAGGTGTTCAAGGACGCCAAACTCATCGCCACATTGCATCCCGAAAAACGCTCCTATCCGGTGGCCCAGATGCCCACGACCGAAGCGGGGATCGACAACGGTTTCCTGCGTGACATCTATCTGGTGATCGGGGACATCCAGTCCAATGGCGGCTGGGCCGTGCGCACCTATATCAAGCCTCTGGCCAACTGGATCTGGGGCGGGACGATCATCATGGCGCTTGGCGGCTTCCTGTCGCTCACAGACCGCCGCTACCGTGTGGCTGCAGGGGCGCGCAAGGCGCAAACCCCGCGCAAGGTCGCGGCCAAAGGAGTGCCCGCCGAATGAAATATCTGCTCCTTGTTATCGCGTTTTTGACAGCCACGCCGGTCTTTGCCGTGCAGCCGGACGAAGTGCTGCCCGATCCCGTCATGGAGGCCCGCGCCCGCGATATTTCCCAAGGGCTGCGCTGCCTCGTCTGCCGCAACGAGAACATCGACGAAAGCAACGCGGAACTGGCCCGTGACCTGCGCCTTCTGGTGCGCGAACGGCTGGTCGCGGGGGATAGCAATGACGAGGTCGTGGACTATGTGGTGGACCGCTACGGCGAATATGTGCTGTTGAAACCGACGCTGACAGGGGCCAACAAACTCCTGTGGATTGCGGGGCCCACCATGCTGATCCTCGCTCTGGGCATCGGCATCGGGTTCATTCGCCGCCGCGGCAAAGAGCCCGAGGTTGCGGAACTGACGGATGAGGAAAAGCGCCGCCTCGAAAGCCTGCTTCAGGACTAAAGCGCGTTTCGGACAGTCGGTGCTGCTGTGACGGGGCGTTTCTCTTCCTTTTGTCCGGTGCTTCGCTATTTTGAGCGCAAGCAACGGGAGAGAGACGCACCATGCAATATGAAACCATCCGCTACACCGAGGACAACAATATCGCCGTGGTGACGCTCAACCGTCCCGAGGTGCTCAATGCGCTCAACACCCAGATGCGCGCCGAGATCACCCATGCGGTGCGCGATGCGGCCAAATCCGCCCGCGTGATCGTGCTGACGGGAGAGGGACGCGCCTTTTGCTCCGGTCAGGATCTGGGCGATGGCGTGGATGCGGCCACGGCCGATCTCGAACGCACGCTGCGCGATGAGTATGAGCCAATGGTCCATGCCATCCACGACAGCCCCGTGCCCACCATCGCCGCTGTGAACGGCACTGCGGCGGGGGCAGGGGCCTCTCTCGCGCTGTCCTGCGACGTGGTGATCGCCACGCAGTCCGCAGTCTTCCTGCAAGCCTTCTCGCGCATCGGCCTCATCCCGGACGCAGGCGGCACCTATATGCTCCCGCGCCTTGCCGGACTGGCCCGCGCTATGGGGGCCGCACTTTTCGCCGACGAGATCACCGCCACACAGGCCATGAATTGGGGAATGATCTACGAGGCCGTTGAGGATGCCGATTTCGAAGCCCATTGGCAGGCCCGCGCCGCCTACCTCGCCAAAGGTCCGACCGCCTCCTACCGCTACCTCAAAGACGCCATGCACGCCTCCTATGACAACACGCTCAAGGAACAACTGGCGCTGGAGGCCAAGCTGCAAAACCGTTGCGGTCAGACCCGTGATTTCAAAGAAGGTGTTATGGCCTTTCTGGAAAAACGCAAACCCCGCTACGAGGGGCGCTAATCCGTCTATAGGCGCACTGGCGCACCGAAGGATTTGTTTCCTTTGTGCTTCAAATACTCAAAAGAAAACCCGCCTCGAAAGAGGCGGGTTTTGCTATTTCAGCATGTCGGGGTCGCTTTAGTCGCGATCTTCGACATTCACATAGGGACGCTGGGTGGCGCCGGTGTAGAGCTGACGCGGACGACCGATTTTCATGGCCGGATCCTCGATCTGTTCTTTCCACTGGGAAATCCAGCCGACGGTGCGCGAGAGCGCGAAGATCGGGGTGAACATCTCGGTCGGGAAGCCCATGGCCTCCAGAATGATGCCAGAATAGAAATCGACGTTCGGGAAGAGTTTCTTCTCCGCGAAATACGGATCGGCCAGAGCGGCTTTTTCAAGCTCTTTGGCGACCTGAAGCGTCGGGTTGTCTTCGACGCCCAGAAGTTCGAGAACCTCGTCGGCGGACTGTTTCATCACCGTCGCACGCGGGTCGAAGTTCTTGTAGACGCGGTGCCCGAAGCCCATGAGGCGGAACGGATCGTTCTTGTCCTTGGCACGGGCGATGAACTCGGGGATACGGTCCACAGTGCCGATTTCGCGCAGCATTTCGAGGCAGGCCTGGTTCGCACCGCCATGCGCCGGACCCCAGAGGCAGGCGATGCCGGCAGCGATACAGGCAAACGGGTTGGCACCCGAAGAGGAGGCCAGACGCACGGTCGAGGTAGAGGCGTTCTGCTCGTGGTCGGCATGAAGCGTAAAGATACGGTCCATTGCGCGCGACAGGATCGGGTTGACCTCATAGGTCTGGGCCGGAACCGAGAAACACATGTTGAGGAAGTTCGACGCGTAGTCGAGATCGTTGCGCGGATACACAAAGGGCTGACCGATCGTGTATTTATACGCCATTGCCGCGATGGTCGGCATTTTGGCGATCAGGCGGATGGTGGCCACTTCGCGTTGATGCGGATCTGCGATGTCGATGGAGTCGTGGTAGAAGGCGGACATGGCACCGACCACACCGACCATGATGGCCATCGGGTGGGCGTCGCGGCGGAAACCGGAGAAGAATTTGAGCATCTGCTCGTGTACCATCGTGTGATGGGTCACGGTGTTCTCGAATTTTTCCATCTGTGCCGCGGTCGGCAGTTCCCCGTAGAGCAGAAGGTAGCACACTTCGAGGAAGTGGGATTTCTCGGCCAGATCGCCGATGGTGTAGCCACGGTGCAAGAGCACGCCTTCGCCGCCGTCGATGAAGGTGATCGCACTTTCACAAGACGCGGTGGAGGTGAACCCCGGATCATAGGTGAACACGCCAGCTTGTGCATAGAGTTTACGGATATCAACGACATCCGGGCCAGCAGTGGGAGAGTAAACAGGAAGATCGTAAGATTGCCCGTCGAGCGTCAGGGTCGCGGTTTTCTGAGTGTCTGCCATCGTCATTCCTTCGGTTGGCAGCGGTCCTCTCGTCGTCCTTATCAGATGGGCCGAGAGGCCGCTGGTGGTCTGGCGGGCGCCCGGGCGTCTTCCCGGACATCCTATGGGCTTGGACCCTCACGCGGGTCCGTCTGTGGCCGGTCCAGATCAGGGGGCGTGCCGTGTTTCAAACGTCGCAATCCCCTGAGCCTCCCGGCCCGTTCCGGAGCAGGCGCTCCGGTTCAACTCTTGCCGTGACCGATTTGATCCGGTCACCCGCGTGACCCGATCCCAATTCCGAAGGATCCGGTCGCTTATTCCGATGTCATGTTTTCCGATACAAACTCCCGGAAATCGTTGATCCGCGCCAGAGTTTCCTCGCGTCCAAGGACCAACATCATGTCAAGAACACTTGGGGTGACAGCTCGGCCTGCGAGGGCGGATCTCAAAGGTCCGGCGATCTTCCCGAACCCAAGCTCCATCGTCTCCATCACGCGGCCAATCGCCTCCTCCAATGCGTTGCGGTTCCAGCTAGCATTTTGCAGGTGCGGCGTCAATTCTTCCAGTATACCGTTGGATACTGAATTGACCTGTTTTTGCGCTTTCTCATCCATATCGACCGGACGGGACACAAGCGCAAATCGCGCTTTTTCAATAAGTTGCGGGTAGGTCTTTGCGGAACCTTTCAAGCAGGACAGCGCCTCGGAAAGTCGTTGTTTTTGTTCTGCCGAGAGGGCCAGTGCGCCAGAGGCTGCCAGGTATCCGTCAATTTCGCTCAAGATTTCAGCATCCGGCAGGATCGCGATATGCTGCCCGCAGATATTCTCCAGCTTCTTGGTGTCAAAGCGGGCAGGCGCCTTGTTGATTCCATCGAGATCGAACCATTCCATCGCCTGTTCGTCGGTGAAAAATTCGTCATCCCCGTGTGACCAGCCCAGCCGAGCGAGGTAGTTGCGCATGCCCGACGCCGGATAGCCCATGGCCTGATATTCCTTCACTCCGACCGCGCCGTGACGTTTCGACATTTTCTTGCCGTCCGGCCCGAAAATCAGCGGGATATGTGCATAGACCGGCAGCGGCCAGCCCATGGCTTCGTAGATCGTCATCTGCCGTGCGGCATTGGCGAGGTGGTCGTCCCCGCGGATCACATGGGTTACGCCCATATCGTGGTCATCGACAACAACAGCCAGCATATAGGTCGGTGTACCGTCCGAGCGTAACAGGATCATGTCATCAAGCTGGTCGTTCTTGAAGGTCACATCGCCTTGCACCTTGTCCTTGACCACGGTGACACCTTCGCGCGGGGCTTTCACGCGGATCACATAGGGCGCATCGGGATGCTCGGTTTCGGGCACATCACGCCACGGCGAGCGGAACAGGGTGCTTTCCTTTTTTGCACGGGCCTCTTCGCGGAAGGCGGCGATTTCCTCTTGGGTGGCGAAACATTTGTAGGCCTTGCCCATCGCCAGCATCTCGCGGGCGACTTCTGCGTGACGCCCGGCGCGTTCGAACTGGCTTACTGCCTCGCCGTCATAATCCAGTCCGAGCCATGCCATGCCGTCGAGAATGCCCTGTGTCGCCTCGGGCGTCGAGCGCGCGCGATCCGTGTCCTCGATCCGCAGCAGGAACTTGCCGCCACGTCCGCGCGCATAAAGCCATGAGAACAGGGCGGTGCGGGCGGTGCCGATGTGCATGTCCCCTGTGGGCGAAGGGGCGATGCGGGTGACGACAGGCGTATGGGAGGCGGTTTCGGACTGGGCTGGGGACATGGGAGAATTAACCTTTTGGTAACCATGTTGGCGGATGATTTTCGTCACTCGGCATAAGCGAAGGTGGAAGGGGAAACAAGGGTGCGCGCCCTCACGTCATTGCTACAGATCCCCCTCGACATCGTCGACCGGCAGCACGGGCGGTTGTTCCTCTGGCTGCCGGTCTGTTTTGCCGTGGGTATTGGCCTTTTCTTTGCGCAATCGCTTGAACCGTCCCGTGTCTTGCTTTGGGTGCTAGTAGGGTCGGGGGCGCTGGCGCTTCTGGCCTTGCGCCGGATGCCGCCCCGCGCGGCCCCGCTGTTGATCGCGGTGGTGGCTGTAATCTTCGGATTTGTGAACGCCGGTCTGCGCACACATCTGGTGGCCGAACCTGTGCTCGGATTTCGCTACTATGGCCCAGTCGAAGGGCGGGTCGTCAAGATCGACCGCTCCGCCTCCGATGCGCTGCGGCTGACGCTGGACGAGGTGGTGTTGCGTGATGTCTCGCCGGAGCGGGTGCCTGCGCGGGTGCGTGTGTCCCTGCACGGGCGGCAGGATTTCGTCAGCCCCGCTCCCGGTATGCGTCTTGCCATGACCGCACATCTCTCCCCGCCGCCGGGGCCCACGGAGCCGGGGGGATTCGATTTCCAGCGCATGGCGTGGTTCGACCGGTTGGGGGCGGTGGGCTACACGCGGGTGCCTGTGCTGCGCGTGGCGGAGAGCGACCCCACGCCCTTGCTCTGGGTGCACCAGTTGCGGCAAAGCCTCTCGACAGCATTGCAATCCCGTCTTTCCGGCCAGATCGGTGCTTTTTCCGCCGCCATTCTGACAGGGGATCGCTCGGGTATTTCCCTTGACACCGCCGAAGCGCTGCGCGGGGCCAACCTGTCGCATCTTCTGGCGATTTCCGGCCTGCACATGGGGCTGTTGACGGGGGCGGTGTTCTATGCGCTGCGGCTGATGCTGGCGATGATCCCCGGCGCGGCGCTCACATGGCCGATCAAGAAAGTCGCTGCCGCCGGAGCCTTGGTTGCGGGAGGATTTTACCTCGCCTTGTCGGGTTTCAACGTGGCGACCGAGCGGGCCTTTGTCATGGTCTCTGTCATGCTGGTGGCCGTGTTACTGGATCGGCAAGCCATCTCCCTGCGTGCCGTGGCCTTAGCGGCGTTGATTCTCTTGCTGATCCAGCCAGAAGTGCTCCCCGAACCCGGTTTCCAGATGTCTTTCGCGGCGACCACAGCCCTTGTCGCGGTCTTTTCGATTGTGCGGCGCACGTCGCTTATGACGCGCTGGCCGCGCTGGATGCGTGGATTGGCGACAGTGGTGCTGTCCTCTGCGGTGGCGGGGATTGCGACGGCCCCCGTGGCGGCAGCGCATTTCAACCGGATTTCTGATTACGGGTTGATCGCCAATGTCACCGCCGTGCCGGTGATGGGCGCGGTGGTCATGCCCTCGGCAGTGCTGGCGCTGCTGCTCACGCCTTTGGGGTTACAAGGGCTGGCGCTTGCGGTGATGGGGCAGGGGATTCGCTGGATACTCTTTGTCGCCGTCACCGTGTCCTCATGGGAGGGGGCGGTCAGCCGCATTGCCGCGCCGCCGCCGTCCACTTTGCCGTTGATCGCCTTGGGGGGAGTGTTTGTCATCCTCTGGCGCGGGCGCTGGCAGGTTCTGGGTGTCCTGCCGGTTGTGGTGGGATTTCTGCTCTGGGCCTTGCATGAGCGTCCTGCGCTTCTGGTCTCTGATGACGGGGGCTTGGTCGGGCGTTTGAGTGCCGAGGGGCGTGCGCTGTCCAAGCCCAAGGGCGCAGGGTTTGCCGCGCGGGTCTGGCTGGAGAATGACGGGGACAGGCTGGATCAGGCGCGTGCGGCCGCCCGTCCCATGCCGCCGCTGGATGTGGCAGGTGTGCGGATCAAGCATGTCACTGGGCGGGGCTGGCAGGAGGCCGCGCAAACGGCCTGTCGTCATGCCAATCTGGTGATCGTCAACAAGGTTTGGGAGGGCGCGGAGCCGGAGCCCTGTCTTGTGATTGATCTGGCTGTGCTGCGCCAGAGCGGGGCGCTGGCGTTTCGGGAGGAGCGCGGTGCGTTGTGGTTGGACACGGCCTATGGGGTCGTAGGCGCGCGATACTGGAACACGCCGGAACTGCGGGAGGGTAAGGCTGTGACAGCGCGTGAGGCGCGGGCCAAGAGGTCGCCTGTCGCTTTGGGGCTGCGCTTCGAGGCGGAGGCCGGAGAGGTGCGGCTTGCGCAGAGGGAGAAATAAAGACACGCCGCGCTGGGGTGCAGCGCGGCGTGGCCTGAAAATCAAGGTTGATCGAGGGTCAACCGTGGGCTTTTAGTAGCTGCGGATCAATCCGACCAGCTTGCCCTGAACCTCGACCATATCCGCAGGCAGAACGCGGGTTTCAAAGGCGGGGTTGGCCGCCTCCAGCGCGATCATGTCGCCTTGGCGTTTGTAGCGTTTGAGGGTGGTCTCGTAGCCCTCGACCATCGCCACAACAATGTCGCCATCCTTGGCCTGACTGGTTTCGCGAATGACCACGATGTCGCCGTGGTTGATACCGGCCTCGATCATGGATTCGCCTTTGACTTCAAGCGCGTAGTGGTTTCCGCGACCGGAGAGCATGGAGCCGGGGACAGCCACATTCGTGGCCCCGTCCGCAACCGCCTCGATCGGCACACCCGCGGCGATCTTGCCCATGATCGGCAAGGTGATGGCGGAGACAGCCTCGACGTCCAGAGCCCCTGCGGGCGGGGGCGCATCGGGACGGTCACCGTCGATCACACGCGGTCTGAACCCAGAGGTCTGAGGTGACGCCTGCGCCGATGTCGGAGCCGAGGGCGCACCGCCCAGGCTTTCGGGCAGTTTGATGATTTCAATGGCCCGCGCACGATGGGCGAGGCGGCGGATGAAACCGCGTTCTTCCAGCGCCGTGATTAGCCGGTGAATGCCGGATTTGGAGCGTAGATCAAGCGCTTCTTTCATTTCGTCAAAGGAGGGTGGCACCCCGTCGCGCTGCATGCGCGTGTTGATGAAATCCAGAAGCTGGAGTTGTTTTTTCGTCAGCATCGGCTCGGTCCTCTTCTGTCCCCGATCTTGTTTGCGGGGATGACCTGTTCGGTCTTGTCCTGTCCCGACTGGCGCATGACCCGTATCAAGGCGACGTTTCGCAGACGGGACCCAATGCACAGGTACGGGGGGAATAGCGCCCGATATATGCATTTTCCTGAGTCCGGTCCCTGACTCGTCGTCGCTCGAAAGGCCCTGTTTGGCGTGGTGTTGAAACCGCACGGGGCCACCTGTATGGGTCAAACCCCAGATGGGTTTTCCACTATGTTCCGAGAATGTTCTATCGCTGTTCTCTAAATGTGTCAATTGCCCAATCCCTTCCAGACCTGCCGCGCCCGTTTGGCGTTTGCACAGGGTCGCATGGCATTGAGGCAAAATTGGGAGGGTAAGGTTAAAATCAGGTTAAAGCGTTTTGGGAAAAGCGGCGGCGCGGTTATGCGGGCCGCGCCGTGTGACCCGAGGGCGGCGTCCGGCCCGTCAGAGCCGGATCACCTCGACCGTCTCTCCCGCCTCGCGCGCCGGATCATGGGGCGGGCGGACCAGAAGCGCATTGGCCTGTGACAGGATCGACAGCAGCGAACTGTCCTGTCGGGAAAATGGCTGCACCCCGTCGGACTTCTGTATGGCACGCATGTAATGTTCACGCGGGCCGTTTGCGGAGACCGGCGCCATCAGCACGGCCTTGTGACGCGGGGCTGGGCTTGGGGGCAGACCTTGCAGCACATCCATCGCGGGGATCATGAAGAGCCGTGCGGTGATCATGGCGGAGACCGGATTGCCCGGCAGACCCAGCATGAGCGCCGCGCCGAGGCGTCCGGCCATGAGCGGCTTTCCGGGGCGCATGGCGACTTTGTAGAAGGCGCGGTCAAGGCCGAGGCTCTCGACGACCTTGCCGACCAGATCGTGATCCCCGACCGAAGCGCCGCCGATGGAGACGATGAGATCGGCGTCTGCGGCCATCTCGAAGGTCGCACGCAGCAGGGATTCGTCATCCGGCGCAATCGGCAACATGCGCGCAATGCCTCCGGCGGCTTCGACCATGGCCGAGAGGCCGAAAGCATTGGAGGCGATGATCTGGCTCGGTCCCGGCGTCTCGCCCGGCATGACCAGTTCGTCGCCGGTGGAGATGATCGCCACGGTGGGGCGTTTGTGGACGGTCACTTCGGGAATGTTCATCGCCGCCAGAAGGGCGACATCCTGAGCGTTCAGGCGGCGCGGGGCGGTGATCCGGTCGCCGGATTTGAAATCCCCGCCCAAGGGCCGGATATTGCGGTTCTCGGAGAGCGTCTCTGTCACCGTGATCCCGTCGCCCTCGCGGCGCACATCTTCCTGAATGATGACGCGGGTGACACCTTCGGGCACGGGCGCACCGGTGAAGATACGCACGGCCTCGCCGTCGCCCAGCGTCCCGTCATAGCTGTGACCGGCAGCACTTTCGCCAATGACCGTGAAACGGTCGCCGGGTTGCGGATGATCGGCCCGCACGCCATAGCCATCCATCGCGGAGGAGGCGAAGGGTGGCTGGTCGCGCTTGGCCACGGCATCTTCGGCCAGAACCCGACCGGCGGCTTCGCGCAGCGGCAGGCGCTCTGTGTCCAGAGGGGTGCAGAGGGAGAACAGGTTGTCGAGCGCGTCGGAAACAGAAATCATTTAGTCGGCCTCACCAGAAATCTCGCCGGAAATCTCGTAAGTTCCGGATTTGCCGCCTTCCTTGCGCAGAAGACGGGTCTGCACAATCTCCATGCCTTTCTCGGCGGCTTTGAGCATGTCATAGACCGTGAGCGCGGCCACAGAGGCAGCGGTGAGTGCTTCCATCTCCACGCCGGTCTGGCCGGAGGTTTTCACCGTGGCACGGATGCGGATGCCCGGAAGGGCTGCGTCCGGTTCGAGATCGAGCGTCACCTTGGAAATCGGCAGCGGATGGCACAGCGGGATCAGATCGGAGGTGCGTTTCGATCCCATGATCCCCGCCAGACGCGCCACGCCGAGAACATCGCCCTTTTTCGCCGTGCCCTCCGTCACGAGTGCCAGCGTTTCAGGGCGCATCCTGACGGCGGATTCCGCCGTTGCCAGACGGTCGGTCACAGGTTTGCCGGAGACATCGACCATATGGGCGTTGCCATCCCCGTCGAAATGCGTGAGCTTTGCCATATTGTCCTCTTATGCCGGAACCGGATTAGCCAGAAGGGTGCGGGTGGCCGCCTCGACATCGTCCTGCCGCATCAGGCTTTCGCCAATGAGGAAACTCCGCGCCCCGTAAGCGGCCATATCGGCAAGGTCTTTCGGGGTGAACAGCCCGCTTTCGCAGACCAGATGTTTGCCCTCGGGCACCATTTTCGACAGTTCGCGTGTGGTGTCGAGCGTGGTTTCGAAGGTTTTGAGATTGCGGTTGTTGACGCCCAGAAGCGGAGATTTGAGCGCAAGGGCGCGTTCCAGTTCCTCGGCGTCATGCACCTCAACCAGCACATCCATGCCGTAGCCGAAGGCAGCGTCTTCCAGTTCGGCGGCCTGCGCATCTTCGACAGAGGCCATGATGATCAGGATGGCATCGGCACCCCAAGCGCGGGCTTCGGTCACCTGATAGGTGTCATACATGAAATCCTTGCGCAGCGCTGGCAGGGAGACAGCGGCGCGGGCGGCTTTCAGAAATTCAGGTGCGCCTTGGAACGACGGCGTGTCGGTCAGCACGGAAAGACAGGTTGCGCCACCCGCTTCATAGGCGCGCGCAATAGCGGGCGGATCGAAGTCGGGGCGGATGAGCCCTTTCGAGGGGGAGGCTTTCTTGACCTCCGCGATGAGACCGTAGCCGGATGTCGCGGCCGATTGCAGCGCCTTGGCAAAGCCGCGCGTGGGGCTTTGGGCAGAGGCTTGGGCCTCAAGTTCGGACAGGGGCACGGTTTGCTTGGCCGCTGCCACTTCTTCGAGCTTATAGGCTTTGATTTTATCGAGAACTGTAACCATAGCCCTCTGATACAGGGGCGGCGCGGGGTTTGGAAGACGGTTTGAGAGCGGGCGCGGGATTTCGTCGCGCGCTGCGTTTGTGTGTCGGGCCTGTGTCTCTGCGTCAGGCGGTGAAACCCGCGATCAGTTGGTCTGCCAGTTCGCCCATATCCCGCCCGATGAAATCCGGTTGCGGCACTTCGGTCAGTGTGAGTGGCGCATTATGCGGACGGGCGACAAACCCGCCACGCCAGCCGCGCGCCTGTGCGCCAATCGTGTCCCAGATATGACAGGCAATCATGCAAAGCTCCTCGGGTTTCGCGCCCAGAGTTTCTGCCGTGCTGTCATAGACGTCGGGGTGCGGTTTGAACCGCTGACTTGAATGAACGGTGAAATGCGCCTCGAAGAACGAGGCAATGCCAGCCTTTTCCAGAGGTGAGGGGGCGGGAGAGGGCGCGGAATTGGTCAGGGTGACCAGCCGGAACCCCGCATCCTGCAACCGTGTCAGGGCGGGGGCCACATCGGGATAGGCGGGCATGGAGGTCAGGCGGGTCTTCAATTCCGCGATGTCGTCGGGTGTCACCTTTGCCTGATGGTTTGCCGCGACCATTTCAAACACGGCGGCGGCGATCTCCCCGAAGGGGCGATAGAGACCGGTCAGGGTGAGGGTCTGGGAATAGAGGATCAGTTCGGGGAACCATTCGCGCAAGACTTTCGCATCCCCGAAGACGCGCTCGAAGAGCGGAGAGAGGCTTGTGAGGTCCAGCAATGTTTCATTGACGTCAAACACCAGAATGCCGGAGCGTGACGGACGGGCAGGGTGGCTTGGGGTCATGAGGATGAACTTTCACATGTGGTTCGGCTGGGGTTTCGGTTGGGGGTCGGGTGGGTTCGATCCCGCGATAGAAGCCCATCGGGTTTTTCAGGTCAACGCGTCTTCACCACAAGTTGAGACAGCCCGTGGAAGTGCCATGTGTCGGCATAGACCGGCGGTTCGGCGAGCGTCAGCCCGGGGCAGCGCTCGAACAGTCGGGGCAAGGCGATGCGCATTTCCAGCCGCGCCAGAGGGGCACCGACGCAAAAATGCACGCCCGCGCCGAAGGAGGTGTTCTGTTTCACCTTTCGGCTCGGGTCGAACCGGTCGGGATGATCCCACGCCTGTGCATCGCGGTTGGCGGCGGCCAGCAAAAGCCCGATCCGGTCGCCGCGCTTCAGGTCCTGATCCAGAAACCGCGTGTCCTCGTAGACCCAGCGCTGGAACAGATGCAGCGGCGGATCATAGCGCAGGAGTTCCTCGATGGTGCCGTCGATCTTCCCGTCCGAGAGGGCCTCGCGCGGGGTCTCGTGCTCCAGCAGGGTTTTGACCGCAATGCCGAGACTGTGGACAGTGGCCTCATGCCCTGCGTTCAAAAGCAGGATGCAGGTGGTGATCAATTCGTCTGTGCCAAGCTTTTCACCATCCTCTTCGGCGGCGATGAGCGAGGTGATGAGATCGTCGGCAGGCTGCGTACGCCGCGCCTCGACATAGTCGCGCATGAAACCGGAGAACTCCGTGGCGGCGGTGGCGGCGGCCTCTTCTGTCGCGCGGGTGCGGGTGGGGGTGTAGACCGCCACCATTGCATTGGACCACGCCAGAAGCTGCTCGGACATCTCTTCGGGCACGCCCAGAAGGCGGCAGATGATCCGCACGGGCACCATTTTGCAAAAGGCCGGCATCAGGTCGAAAGGCGCACCGTCATCCTCAAAGCGGTCAATCAGATCATCGCTGATCTCTTCAAGATCGGGCACCAGCGCCTTGATCCGCCGCGAGGTGAAGGCGCGCAGCACCAGAGAGCGCAGACGCCTGTGTCGGTCGCCTTCAAGCTCCAGCATGGAGTGGTCTTCGATGTCGTAGAAAGGCCGCAGATGCGGGGGGATGTCGGCTTCGAACCCCGCAGGGGCCTCACGGCCAAACCGGTTGTCACGCAAGGCCATCGACACCCCGTCATAGCCCGCCACCACAGGCAGGTTCAGCTCCTCCCACCAGACCATTTTCCCACCCGAGCGAAGCCGGTCGTAAAAGGGATAGGGGTTCTGGACGAAAGTCGGGTCGTTCGGGGCGCAGGAAAATCTTTTCATGACACTTGTTTGACCGCGAAGTGCTTTCCTTTGCAAGCGGGGTTTTCTAATCTGCAACGGATGACAGATACGCCGCCTTTCAACGAAAGTGACTCCGCCGCCCTGCGTCAGCGCCTGTTCTGGGCGCTGGGCGGTCTTTTGGGCGTTGTGGTGCTCGGGTTGCTGGTCTTTGTGCTGAGCCTGCGGACGGAACTGGATCAGGCGGCGGAACGCGGGGCGTCCGATCTCGAACTGGCATCTGATCGTTTGACCACCGGCTTGCAGCGTTACCGTGAACTGGCCGTGTTCCTGTCGGACCATCCCACGGTGCTTGCGGTCGCCCTGGAGACAGAACCTGACGTGCAGGCGACAGTGGCGACCTCCGATCTCTTGCAAAGCATGGCGGACAAGACGGGGGCACATTCGCTCCTGCTGGTGGCCGGAGACGGGCGGGTGCTTGCCTCTGCCGGAGAGGCGGGGTTGCCCACGGGGGCGCAACTGGCCTTGTCTCGGGCAATGGACGGGGCGCTGGGGGTTGCGCATTTTGTCGATCTCGAAGGGCGCAGGCGCTATGTCTTTGCCGCGCCCGTGTTCGAGCCCAACGGTCCGGCACAGGCGGCGGTGGTGGTCAATGTCGATATCGGCCTTCTGGAATGGGGCTGGCCGACGGAGGCCTCTGCCATCTATTTCACAGATTCCTACGGGGTGGTGTTCATCTCGAACCGCACCGAACTGGTGTTGCGCGGCGGCTCCTCGGGACAAATGCCGGTCACGGCGCGTCATAGGGTGATGGGCCATGAGATATGGCGTCACGAGGCAGGCCCTTATATCCCGTCGCCCGCGCTGCATCTGATCCAGCCCTTGCCGGTGATAGGGCTTGAGGGCGAGTTGCTGCGCGATTTGCGCCCTGTGCTGTCGGCGGCTGCGCTTCAGGCGGGGATGGCCTCGGCGCTGGGGCTGGTGTTTGCCGCCTTCGTGTTCTTTGCCACAGAGCGCCGCCGCACGCTGGCCGAGGCCAACGCCCGTCTCGAAGCCCGCGTGGCCGCACGCACCGAGGCGCTGGAACTGGCCAACCGCGATTTGCAGCATGAGGTGCGTGAACGGCAGGAGGCCGAGGCCCGCCTCAAACGTGCGCAGGCCGATCTGGTGCAGGCCGGAAAACTCTCCGCGTTGGGCGAGATGTCGGCGGGAATTTCCCACGAATTGAACCAGCCTTTGATGGCGATCCGGTCCTTTGCCGAGAATGCACAGGCGTTTCTGGAACGGGGAAAGCCCGAAAAAGCCGCAGATAATCTGGGGCGGATTTCCGAACTGGCGCGGCGTATGGGGCGGATCATCAAGAACCTGCGTGCCTTTGCCCGTCAGGAGCCGGACACCATCACCGATGTCGAACTGACCGCCGTGGTCGAAGCCGCCTTGGAGATGACACAGGCGAAGATGACCAACGCGGGGGTGACGCTTGTGTGGTCGCCTGCGGGTCAGGTCTGGGTGCGCGGCGGCGAGGTGCGGCTGCAACAGGTGGTGATGAACCTTCTGTCCAATGCTGTGGATGCGGTAAAGGACGCGCCGGAAAAGCGGATCGAGATCACTCTTTTGCCCGCCTCCGCGCCCGATATGCCGACACGGTTCACGATTTCCGACACGGGACCGGGGATTTCCGAGCCGGAAAAGATCTTCGATCCGTTCTACACCACGAAAGAAGTCGGAGCCTCTGAGGGCATGGGGCTTGGCCTGTCGATTTCCTACGGGCTGGTGCAGAGTTTCGGCGGGCGTATCCGTGGCGAGAACCGTGCCGAAGGGGGCGCGCAGTTCACCATTGAGTTGCAACCCGCAGCAAAGAAGGAGGGGGCCAATGCCGCCAATTGATCGTGTGCTTCTGGTCGATGACGATTCCTCGGTGCGCGAGGCGCTGGGCCAGACGCTGGAGCTTGCCGATCTCAGGCCCACTCTGGCGGGCAGCTATATCGAGGCCAAGGATCACATCACCCGCGATTTTGCGGGGGTGGTGATTTCCGACATCCGGATGCCCGGCAAGGACGGGTTCGCGCTTTTGCATTATGCGCAATCGGCAGATGCCGAACTGCCGGTGATCCTTCTGACCGGCGAGGGCGATGTGCCTATGGCGGTGCGAGGGATTTCCGAGGGGGCGTTTGACTTTCTGGAAAAACCCTGTGCGCCCAGTGACTTGATCGCTGTTGTTGAGAAGGCGCTTAAAACCCGCGCTCTGGTTCTGGAAAACCGCCGCCTCAAACGACAGGTGGAACAGGGCGATGCGGCGGCGCGTCTGTTGCGGGGCGTTTCCGCTTTGTCGAAACGGATGCGCGAAGAGGCTCGCGCCGTGGCGCGCTCTGCCGCCGATGTGTTGGTCACCGGTGAGCCGGGGGTCGGGACCGCGAAAATGGCCGAGGTGGTGCATCTGTTGTCGGCAGGGTCGATGGCGCCGTTTCTCAAATATCCGGCCTCCGCGATGACGGAAGACAGCCTTGCGCAGGCCTTTGCCACGGCCAAGGGCGGCTCGGTGTTTCTCGACGAGATCGCGGGCCTGTCCAGTCCGGCGCAATTCGCGCTTCTGGAAGAGCTGGAGCCGCACGACCGGCCCCGCCTTATCGCGGGCACCTATGCCGATCTGAGCAAGGAAGTGGCCGAGGGGCGGTTTTCGCCCGATCTGTTTTACAGGCTGGAGGCCGCCGTGATCCGGATTCCGCCGTTGCGCGAGCGGCGCGAGGACATACCGGTTCTGTTCCGCCACTATGTCTCGATTGCCTGTGAGCAAAGTGACCTGCCTGTGCCGGAGATCACCTCGGACGTGATTTCCAACCTCATGGCGCAGGACTGGCCGGGCAATGCACGTTCACTGATGAACGCGGCAATGCGGTTCGCTATGGGCCTGACCGACGGGGAGGCGCAGGAGGAGTTGGGGCTGGCCGAACAACTGGCGCAGGTGGAGCGCTCCTTGCTTATCGCGGCGCTGCAACGGCATCACGGCAATGCCACGGAAGCAGCCAAGGGGCTGAAACTGCCGCGCAAGACGTTTTACGACAAGCTGGCACGCCACGGGGTCAAGGCGGAGATGTATCGGTGAGAGACGATATTTGTATCAAGAGGAAAGATAGAACGATGAAGATTTTTCGCGCATGTATTTGGGTGGCATTCATTTGCACCACACCTTTGATGTCCGAGGCGCAAGAGGCAAAGAGTTTCGCATATACCCAACCGATGGAGGGTGTGTATGAACAATATTGGACCGCGCAAGAACTCGCTGTGCAGGATGCCTATGCGGGGCAACCGCACCGCCTTTATGTGGAGGGGCAGGGCAAACTTGGCGAGTTTCACGGAATTCTGAACCTCGATTGCAAAACTCCGCAGTTTTCAACCTGGCTGGCTCAATCCGACTACCTAAGCTCTGACGCCGTGCCGGCAGAGGTGATCAACGGTTTGCGAGCGATTTGGTGTGAGGGTTAGAGATTTGAGTCGATGTGTGTGGCAATCCGCACACACGCAATTTTCTTGCGTGCGAAAATCCGCACACTTGCGCCTGACGCATGGCGGATATGCGTTTCGGCCTTTCTGTAAGTCTCTGACCTGAAAGAGATTTCAAAAAATTTTCACCATTTCGTCACCTCCCCTTGAAGCAAAAGCGGGCGGTTTGTTTTCTCTGGCTCGAGCGCAAAGGGGACATTGCTGCCCTGCCTGCGCCTGAATTTTTGGTTTCATGATAGGGAGGACACCCATGAAATTTCTCGCAACCGCCGCAACGGCTCTTGCTCTGAGCGTGACCGCAACCGCAGGTTTTGCTGCCTGTGATGATGGCGAAATGGTCATCAAGTTCAGCCACGTCACTAACACGGACAAGCACCCCAAAGGCATCGCCGCCCAGTTGTTCGCCGACCGCGTGAACGAAGAAATGGACGGCAAGGTCTGTGTCGAGGTCTATCCGAACTCCACGCTCTACAACGATGATCAGGTTCTCGAAGCGATGCTGCAAGGCGACGTTCAGATGGCGGCTCCGTCGCTGTCGAAATTCGAGACCTTCACCAAGGTTTACCGCATCTTCGATCTGCCCTTCATGTTCAAGAACATGGACGCCGTGGAAGAGTTCCAGAACTCCGAAGCCGGTGAAGCGATGAAACAGGCGATGGTGCGCCGTGGTCTTCTGGGCCTCGAATTCTGGCACAATGGTCTCAAGCAATTCTCCGCCAACAAGCCGATCATGATGCCGGAAGACGCCAAAGGTCTCAAATTCCGCGTGATGCCGTCCGATGTGCTGGTTGCACAAATGGATGCGCTTGATGCCTCGCCGCAACCGATGGCCTTCTCCGAAGTTTACGGTGCGCTGCAAACCGGCGTTGTGGACGGTCAGGAAAACACATGGTCCAACACCTATGGCCAGAAGTTCTTCGAAGTGCAGGACGGTGTCACCGAAACCAACCACGGTCTTCTCGACTATATGGTTGTGACCTCCGTGGACTGGTGGGAAGGGCTTGATGCCGACATCCGTGACCAGCTCGCTACGATTCTGGAAGAAGTCACCGTCGAGCGCAACGCGGCGATCGGTCAGGTGGACGCTGACAACCGTCAGGCTGTTCTGGATGCCGGTGGTGTGATCCGCGAACTGACCGAAGAGCAGCGTCAGGCTTGGGTCGATGCGATGAAACCGGTCTGGGAACAGTTCGAATCCGATGTGGGTGCGGATAACATCGCTCTGGCACAGGAAATCAACGCCAAGCACTAAGCTGGCGGTTACGACGACAGGGCCCCGTTTCTGATGGGGCCTTGTTTACACCCGACGACCGGGTGATCCGGTGCGAAAACGGGCCGGGAAGAGGGGCAAGAGGGGTCACTCACCATGACACAATATCAAGACAATCTACCGAAATCGGCCTTGGCGGCTTTCTTCGACGGGCTCGAAGAGAACATCATCGCGCTGATCCTCGGTTTGATGACGCTCATCACATTCGCCAATGTGCTGCTACGTTACATGTTCAACCAATCCCTGATCTGGGGGCTCGAAGTGGTGCTGATCCTCTTCGCGTGGATGGTTCTTCTGGGGATTTCCTACGGGTTCAAAAAGACCTCGCACCTCGGTGTGGATGCGGTGATCAATATTCTGCCGGCGCGCGGACAGCGTGTTCTTGCGGTCATTTCCGCTGTGGTCTGCCTGATCTATGCAGCACTTCTGTTGAAAGGTGCTTGGGACTACTGGGCCCCGTTTGCCGGATTGCAGCCGACCGAAGGCCGCTGGTTCCCGACAGGGTTCACCGAGAACACGCGTGATCGTGCGTTCTATGTCACCGATCAGGTGCCGATGCTGGAGATGTTCCGCTGGCTCGAAGGGTTGATCAACTATGGCGACAGCTACGACAAGCTGCCGCGGGTGATCCCCTATGCCATTCTGCCCTTTTCCACCGCACTGATCCTTCTGCGTGTGGTTCAGGCCACCGTCCGTATCGTGACGGGCAAGCAGAACTCCCTGATCGTCTCTCATGAGGCCGAAGACGAAGTCGAGCGCGTCGCGCACGGCGAATACGAGGAATAACCCCAATGGATGTCGTCTTTCTTTTCGCCATGGTCATCGGCCTTCTGCTGATCGGTGTGCCGATCGCAGTCTCTCTGGGCCTGTCCTCCATCATCTTCCTGTTGATGTTCTCCGACACATCGCTCGCGTCGGTGGCCCAATCGCTCTATCAGGCGATGGCAGGACACTACACGCTTCTGGCCATTCCCTTCTTCATCCTTGCCTCCTCGTTCATGTCGACGGGCGGTGTGGCCAAACGCATCGTGCGCTTTGCCATTGCCTGCGTGGGGCATTTCCACGGTGGTCTGGCGATTGCGGGTGTGTTTGCCTGTATGATCTTCGCCGCGCTGTCGGGCTCTTCGCCTGCGACCGTTGTGGCCATCGGCTCCATCGTCATCGCCGCCATGACCCAGATGGGCTATACCAAGGACTTCGCCGCCGGTGTCATCGCCAACGCGGGCACCTTGGGCATCCTGATCCCGCCCTCCATCGTGATGGTGGTCTATGCCTCCGCCACAGATGTCTCTGTGGGCCGTATGTTCCTTGCCGGTGTGATCCCGGGGATCCTCGCGGGTACCATGTTGATGATCGCGATCTATGTCATGGCACGGATCAAGAAACTGCCGAAAGGCGAATGGGCCGGCTGGGGCGAAATCGGCTCGGCTTTCAAGGATGCCTTCTGGGGCCTGATGCTCATCGTCATCATCATGGTCGGGATTTACGGTGTTCCGGGCGTGACAGGCGCGATCTTCACCCCCACCGAAGCGGCCGCTGTGGCCTCTGTCTACGCCTTCCTCGTGGCCTCCTTTGTCTATCGTGACATGGGACCGCTGGCGGATCGTGACGGCACCGGACCTGTGTCGCTTCTGAACAAGCCCCAAGCGCTCGTGACAGCCTTTTTCCACAAGGACACACGCCATACGCTGTTCGATGCGGGCAAGCTGACCATCATGCTCATGTTCATCATCGCCAACGCGTTGATCCTGAAACATGTGCTCACCGATGAGCAAATCCCGCAGCAGATCGCCAACGCCATGCTGTCGGCGGGCTTCGGCAAGATCATGTTCCTCATCATGGTCAACGTGATCCTGCTGATCGGCGGGCAGTTCATGGAACCCTCGGGGCTGATCGTGATCGTCGCACCTCTGGTCTTCCCGATTGCCATCGAGCTTGGCGTGGACCCGATCCACCTCGGCATCATCATGGTGGTGAACATGGAAATCGGCATGATCACGCCGCCTGTGGGTCTGAACCTCTTCGTGACCTCCGGCGTTGCCGGAATGCCGATGATGTCCGTCGTCCGCGCCGCGCTACCATTCCTTGCGATCCTGTTTGTCTTCCTGATCCTCGTCACCTATGTGCCCGCGATTTCGACCTTCCTGCCGACATCGCTCATGGGGCCGGAGATCATCACAAACTGATCCGGCAAGACACTGGAGCAAAGATACAAGAGGGGCCTTCGGGCCCCTTTTCCTTTGTGCCGGTTCCTTTGTGCCGGAAATATTCAAAAGAAAACGGCGCGCCTTTTTTCAAGGGCGCGCCGTTTGAGTATTTAAGCCATCAGAAAGCCGGCTGTCGGAAAGCCGACCGTCAGAGAGACGCCTGCCAAAAGGCCGGAGGCTTTCAGTTTCCGGAGGTCAGCGCCGCCAGCGCTTCGAGCTTGGCGAGCGCCTTGCCCGAGGCGATGCTCTCTACCGCGATCTCGACACCGTCCTTGAGGCTTGAAGCCTTGTCGGCCACCACAAGAGCGGCGGCAGCGTTCATCAGCACGGCGTCGCGGTAGGCCCCTGTCTCGCCTTTGAGCAGGTTCAGCATGGCCTTGCCGTTTTCCTCCGGCGTGCCGCCCAGAATGTCCTTGAGCGGGTGGACGGGCAGGCCAGCGTCTTCGGGGTGGATTTCCATCGAGCGGATGTCACCATGTTCGAGAGCGGCCACGGAGGTCGCACCGGTGATCGATACTTCGTCGATGCCTTCATGGCCGTAGACCAGCCATGCCTTTTCCGAGCCGAGCATTTGCAGCACTTCGGCCATGGGCCAGATCAGATCGGGGGCAAAGGCACCGGTGAGCTGGCGTTTGACGCCTGCGGGGTTGGTGAGCGGGCCAAGGATGTTGAAGATGGTCTTGCAGCCCAGTTCGACCCGCACGGGGCCGACATATTTCATGGCCGGGTGGTGCATGGGGGCCATCATGAAGCCGATGCCGATTTCGTTGATCGCTTTTTCGACCACATCCTTGCCGACCATCACATCAATGCCGTTGACCGACATGGCGTCGGCGGAACCGGATTTCGAGCTGAGGTTGCGGTTGCCGTGTTTGGCCACGGGGATGCCTGCGCCCGCGACGACAAAGGCCGTGGCGGTGGAGATGTTGAGCGTGCCCAGACCGTCGCCCCCTGTGCCGACGATGTCCATTGCATTGTCTGGGGCGGAGACGGGCACGCATTTATCGCGCATGACCTTGGCGGCGGCGGCATATTCCGACACGGCCTCACCGCGGGCACGCAGCGCCATCAGGAAGCCGCCCACTTGCGCGGGCGTTGCGTCTCCGTTGAACAGGATTTCGAAGGCCTGATCGGCTTGCGCTCGGCTCAAAGGCCCTTCGGAGGCGGCAAAAATCAAGGGTTTCATCGCGTCACTCATGCCGCTTCTTCCTCTTTCAACTGGTTCAGAAATGTTTTGAACATATCGTGCCCGTGCTCGGAACGGATGCTTTCCGGGTGGAATTGCACCCCTTCGATGGGCAGGGTCTTGTGGCGTAGCCCCATGATGGTGCCGTCCTTGAGCTCTGCGGTCACTTCCAGACAATCGGGCAGGGTGGCGCGATCCACGACGAGCGAGTGATAGCGCGTGCCTTGCAGCGGTGAGGGCAGACCGGCGAAGACGCCTTTGCCTTCGTGATAGATCTCGCCCATCTTGCCGTGAACGATCTCGTGACACCGCACGACATTGCCGCCGAAAGCCTCGCCAATGGACTGATGGCCCAGACAGACGCCAAAGAGCGGAATGCCCGCGTCAGCCGCAGCATGAACAAGCGGCACGCAAATGCCCGCTTCGGAGGGTGTGCATGGCCCCGGTGACAGCACAATGCCCGACGGGCGCAGCGCCATGGCCTCTTGCACGTTCAGGGCATCGTTGCGGACCACATTGGCTTGCCACCCCAATTCGCCAATATAGTGGACGAGATTATAGGTGAAACTGTCGTAGTTATCGATCAGAAGCAGCATGGTAGCGGTCCTTTTGCGCGCGAATACGCCGAGAAATAAGGCTGTCGTGGCGGGCAGTCGGCCCGTCTGACAGCAAAGGGCTCAAAGGGGGATGATCCCGCCTCAAAGCCGCGCTATACATGTTCACAAGGGCCGGACAGGGTCAAGGGCCGCCTTGACGGGACGGTGCAAAGTTGAGGCCGGAATGACGTTCGGATAGGATCGGAACGCGTCCGGAGCAGGACAAACAGACGAATGCCGGGGTAAAGCCCCGATGACAGGCTAAGGAGCACGGAATGGGGCGGGGAATATTCACCGGATTGATCTGGGGAACGATTGTCGGATTCGGGATTCTGGTCGTGGCCAATGAAGTTGCCGCACCTGTCAAATTGACGGCGTCCCAACCTGCGCCTGCGGTATCTGAAGGGGTTACGCCACCGGTCGAGAGCGCGCCGGTAGACGCGGCGGATACGGAGGCCGCGCCTGCCGAGGTTGATCCCGCTGAACCTATGGCCAGTGAGGGCGAAACCCTGCCAGCAGAGCCCGTAGCGTCGGAAGGTAATATCGAGCCGGAAGCCGAGAGCGAGACCACGTCTACTGAAATCGCGCCTGCTGAGACCGCGCCGAGCGAGGCTACGCCGCAAACCGAGGTTCAGACCGAGGCGCAGGCCCCCGAGGCCACAACCGAACCTTCCGCTGCGCCGGAGATTGTCCTGCCGAACGGGCCGCAAACGCCGCAGGGCGGGGATGAGGCTATGGACAGTGTCGAGACGCCGGAGACCAGCCCCGTGCTGACCCCGCCGCAAGGTTTCGCGCCACAAGCCGGAGCCGCCGACAGCCAGCCCGCCGCGCCTGATGGCATTGACCTGCCCGCAGCGACGCCTTCGGCCCCCGAGGGGACAGGCATGGAAGAGGGCATGGATGACACCGCCACCGATTCCGGCACCGATGAAACGCTGAACACCACGCCCGAGGTGAAAATCATGTCCCCCGAAGATGCGGCCACAGAGGCGCTGCCGGGGCAGAAGGTCGGCTCCTTCACCGATCGCAACGACAGCCGCGTGTCCTCGCGCCTGCCGTCTATCACGGATGCCCCCGCAACGGACACAGCGGAGGCCGCCCCCATGGTGGTTGCAGAGGATCTGCCCGCGCTTCTGGCCTATTCGGCGGACTTTAATGAGACGCCCTCCGGTCCGGTGATGAGCGTGATCCTCGTGGATATCGCCCAATTGGGACCGGAAGATGACGCCCTCTCGCACCTGCCGTTCCCCGTGACATTCGCCGTGGACGCGATGGCATCGCAGGCAGGCGAACGCGCTCTGGCCTATCGCGACAAGGGGATGGAAGTCCTCTCGATGATCTCGCTGCCCGACGGGGCGACGCCGCAGGATGCCGCCGTGATCCTGTCCGAGGCGGCCAATCTTGTGCCTGTCTCCATCGGGTTCCTCGATGTGCCCTCGGCCAGTTTCCAAGCCTCGCGTCAGGTCGCGGCGCAGGTCGTGGCCTCCGCGCAGGAAAGCGGGCGCGGCCTTGTGACCTTCCCGCACGGGCTCAATTCTCTGGAGCAGGAAGCCAAACGCGCCAAAGCTCCCGCTGCGCTGGTGTTCCGCGATTTCGATGGCCGTTCACAGGATGTCGCCGCGATGAAACGCTTCCTCGATCAGGCGGCATTTCAGGCGGGCACGGGCAAAACCGTGGTGCTTCTGGGCCGCTCGAAACCCGACACGATTCAGGCGCTGGCGGAATGGTCTCTAGGCAATCGCGCGGCAACCGTGACCATGGTGCCACTGTCCTACCTCTTGAGCCGCTCGCAGCTTTGATCCGCCAAGACTGCGCTGCCTCAACTCACGAGTGAGGGCGCAGAACGCTTGACAGGGTGCGACATTTTGTCATCCAATCTCCTCCGGAGACCGGCACAAGACCGGCAGGGAGGAAAATATGACAGAGATGACAGCAGCGGCGGCGCCGGTGCCGGATGTGGCGCGTTTGGGACTTGCGGATTTGCGTGCGGCATTGCAGGCGGGCTGGCGGGATTTCCTGCGGGCACCGGCCTTCGGATGTTTCTTTGCGGCGGTCTATGTGCTCATCGGGATCGGCTTTGTGCTGTTCGGTGCGGGGACCGTGCTCTGGACCTTCGCCTTTTCTCTGGCCTTCCCGCTGTTCGCCCCCTTCGCTGCCGTGGGGCTTTACGAGGTGTCGCGGCGTCTGGATCGTGGCGGGGCGATGGACTGGTATAAGATCCTCGGCGTGGTGATTGCGGAGAAGGACCGGCAAATCCCGTGGATGGGGGCGATCATCGTCATCTATGTGCTGTTCTGGTCCTTCCTTGCCCATATGATCTTTGCGCTCTTTATGGGGCTGTCGGTGATGACCAATGTTTCAAGCTCTTATGATGTGTTCCTGACGTCCAACGGTCTGACCATGATGGCGGTGGAGCTTGGCGTGGGTGGCGTTCTGGCCTTTGTGCTGTTTTCCCTGACGGTGACATCGTTGCCGCATCTTCTGGATAAGGAGGTGGATTTTGTCACGGCCATGCTTTTGTCCCTACAGGTGGTGCGGCAAAATCCGGTTGTGATGCTGATCTGGGCGGGTTTGATCGCCGTTATGACGCTGGTGGCGATGGTGCCGCTGTTCCTTGGACTGTTCGTGGCGCTGCCGGTGCTGGGACATGCGACATGGCATCTGTATCGGCGCGCGCTTCCTTGAGGGGCTAGGCGCGTTTGCGCGGGCCTCGGGCCGTCAGCATCAGCAAGACACCCGCGCCCACAATCACCGCCCCGCCCAGAAGTTCCAGCGCATCGGGCCGCTCGCCAAAGACCAGCGCGCCGAGCACCATGGCAAAGACAAGCCGCGTGTAGCGAAACGGTGTGACGACCGACAGTTCGCCCATGCGCATGGCCATGGTGAGCGCGGTATAGGCGGCGACACCGACGAGGCTGGCCATGATGATATAGCCGAGGTCCGTCAGTTGCGGCATGATCCAGTAGCCGTCATAGATCGACAGGAGCAGACCGGACAGCAAAAGCGCGGCAAAGCCCGTCACGCCAAGCTGGGCGTAGGACAGCACGGGAGAGGCGGCGCGGGTGGCCAGATCGCGCCCCGCAAAGCCGATCATGCCCAGAACCGCGAGAATGGAGAGCGGGGAAAACCCGTCGAGGCCGGGGCGGATCACCAGAAGCACACCGAGAAAGCCCAAGCCAATGAGCGCCCAGCGGCTCAGGCTGACCGGTTCGCGAAAGATCACCACAGCCGCGGCGGCGACCATGAGCGGCGTGGCTTGCAAAATCGCGGAGGTGGTGGACAGGGCGGTAAGCGCCAGAGACAGGGTGAAAAACACGCGGCCCAGAACTTCGAACCCTGCGCGGATCACCATGACGCGTTCCGCCATCACCGGATGAAAGACCCGTTCGCGGCGCTGCCATGTGAGGCCCGCGAAGATCATTGTGCCCGCAAATCCGAAGAGCGTCAGGATCTGCCCCACGGGCATATGCGCAGCGGCCTGTTTGACGGCCATATCTTCCAGCGAAAAGCAGAACATGGCGAACACCATCAGGAGCGCGCCTTTGAGGTTGCCCGCTTTCAGCGCGGCGAGATCAGGGGATAATGTCATGAGACCTCCGGAACGTGTGGTGCGACCATGGCGGAGCGGGGCAGGGGAGGCAAGATGCCTCTAGGCCGGAAAATCCGCTTCGCCCAGCACTTGCATCTCCACCAGAGGCGGCACGGTGGTCACGACTTCGAGCACATGGTTGAGGGCCGCGACGCAATAGTGATGCATCTTGTCGGCGTGGTAATCTTCGTAAACCGTCCACTCTTTCACATGGCGCAGAAACACCGCAGAGGGGTTTTCGCGAAACAGGCTGGCGGGGGTCTTTTCGTCAAGCGCGGGGGCTTTTTCGGATTTGGAGAAGGTCTCGTCGGTGATCTTGAAGGAGACGTAATCTTCAAAGCGCAGGGTGAAGCGGCGGGAGCCGGGGCGCACTTCGATCACCCGTGCCTTGCCCAGAAGGTCGTCAATCACGGAGTTGCCACTCTTGAGCTGGTCAGGCTCGCCCTCGATGCCCTCGTCGAAAATCACCGTCAGGCGGCGTTCGTTCATCCGTCCCATGCGAAAATCCGACAGGTAGAGGTTTTTGACTTTTTCAAGCTGGCGAAGGGCTTCGGCTGGCATGGGGACTCCGGAATGTTCGGGAATAGGATGGCGGAGCTTTGTCAAAGCGGCAAGCCAAATCACATAAAGAAAAAGGCGACCGAAAGGCCGCCTTTGAACTTCGGGTTGTCGCGCCGATTATTCGCTTTTGGCAGCGGCGGTCGCTTTGGACACAGCGGCAGAGGACTGCGAAGATCCGGTCGGTAGCGGTGTTTTCGCGCCCGTGGCCAGCGGATCGTCGGCACGTTGCACGGAGCCTTCGAAATGGGCGCCGGATTCGATGGCGATGGTTTTGTGGATGATGTCGCCTTCGACGCGGGCGGTCGAGGTCAGGCGTACTTTCAGGCCACGCACGCGGCCCACGATACGGCCATTGACCACCACATCATCCGCGATCACTTCGCCTTTGATCATCGCGGTCTCACCCACGGTCAGGAGATGCGCGCGAATGTCGCCTTCGACGGTGCCTTCGATCTGGATGTCGCCGGAGGTCTTGAGATTGCCGGTCACGGTCAGGTCCGAAGACAGCACGGAGGCCGGCGGTTTCGGTTTCGACGCGGAAGCGGCGAAATCGGGTGCCGGAGATTTCGGCATGGCGGGCTTGGCGGCCGACGCCTCTGGTTTCTTGACGTCCTCACCCTGTTTCGGGCCAGGTTCGTTGATTCTGCTTTTAGAAAACATCACGGGCTGCCTTAATGTAAGTCATCGGATCAACGGCCTTGCCTTGAACACGAATTTCATAATGAAGATGCGTGCCGGTGGAATGGCCGGAATTTCCCATAGCACCTATTTGCTCGCCACGCGAGACCCTTTGCCCGACTTTCACCAATATTTGCGACTGGTGTGCGTAGCGTGTCTCAATGCCGAACTCGTGCTGGATCTTGACCAGACGCCCGTAGCCCGACTGCCAACCGGCAAATGTGACCACCCCGTCGGCGGTCGCATAAATCGGTGTGCCATAGGCGGAGGCAAAGTCTTGCCCCTTATGCATCCGGCCCCAGCGCGGCCCGAAAGGGGAGGTCATACGGAAGGCGTCTTTGAGCGGGAGCGAGAAGGGCGCTTTTTGCGCGGCGATCCGGTAGAGGTTCAACTGGTCCATCTTGTCGATGATTGCATTTGCGCGCATCGAATCCGGATCAACCATACCGCCCTTGGTCGAGAATGTGATCGGCGTGAGGGGGCCGCCCTGACCGGAATAGCCTTTTTTCACGGTTTCGATCAGTTGGTCGGGGTCCATGCCCGCAGATTTGAACATCTTGTCCAGCGGTGCCACAGAGATCGTCACCGCGTCTTCCAACTGGGTGAAAATCCTGTCGTTTTTCTCTTCCATCAACTTCAGATCGGTTTCGAGCGCTTCGGCCATTTTCATGGCCTGACTTGCGGAAACCACCATTTCGTCGCGTTCGCTGGCCGTGTCGGAAAGAGCATCGGCCAGCACGTCTACTGTTGCTTCGGCTTCAAGCGCGCTCATGCCATTTTTGCCGCCGGTCTCGCCGTTCAACTGGGCAAGCAGTTCTGTTTTATCGGCCTCTGCTGTGTCGCGGGCCTTGAGGGCTTTGCGCAGATTGGCCTGAACGACCTCAACGCCTTTTTCCAGTTCGCGAACCCGTTCTTCGGAGGCCAGAAGCTGTGACTGCATAACAGAAATCTGTTCCAGCGCTGTCGTGAAACGCGCTTGGGCTGCGGCGGCTTCTTCGGCGCGCATGTCGCGCTCATGAGCAAGTTCCGCCACGCGGTTCTCGAACAACACCAAATCGCGGTTCGCCTGATCGCGGAGATTTCCGGAACCGATACTGTCCATCAGGATGATTGCGGTGGCGATGATCAGCCAGGCGGCAAACACCGTTGAGCCGGTGAAGGCGATGAGCTGGGTGAGCGGGCTGATCCGCATGTAGCGGGTGTCATTATCTGACCGCAGAAACACCCGGCGTTCCGGGAAGCTGCGCTCAAGCATATGGTTGAGCTTATTTGTCATGGCTTGGCGAAAACCGTCCTCAATGTCATCCCTCGTCCGCTTGGCAGTCCCATGATCCGTTTGATCCTATGGATCGGCGCGGATTTACTTATTAACCTTGTGCAGGCCACACCCGTCTGATGCTGTGCCTTGGCCTGCTCCTGCAAGCGGTTGCTCCTCTGTTAGCCGAGCCTGTGCAGCGGGGCAACGCTTTTGCCCCCAACTTTGGCATCTGCGCATAATACAAGCGAATTTCCTCTTTGAATGGGCGGTTTTTTGCTCATGTTAGCGATCACGATTGAGGCGAATGTCATAGATATGTCCGACCTTTGAGGCTGATGGCCGTTCTCTGGTGATTGCGGCGATGGTCTGTATTTGGCCTTATATGTGTGGATTTTTGATCATTCAGAACCAGGCAATATCTCCGGTGTCATCTTCCGACAAGGCGAATGGGGCATCTATGTTGTCGAAAAGCTTATGCGCGAGATGCCGAAGCCGAATGACTTCGTCTAACGGCTTTATCGGGACCGTTGAGCTTCCGGATTGTGTGGCCAGATGCCCGAGAACACGTTGGAGATCGTCAAGGGTCTGGTGTAGCCGGTCAAGTGCCTGAAGACTTCTTTGGACCGCAGGCGACAGTGATTTGGCCTCAGTGATTGCAGGGCCGAGGGCGATTTGAACTTCGGCGGCGAGCGTGACGAGCGCAATCATTTCGTCCTGGATACGCTTGTTCAACGTATCCAGTGAAATCATGGTTTGCTCTTTTACGACGTTGTCAGGCTGGATGCCTTCGGATTGGGGTGTCATCAGAGTTTGCCCACGATCGCTTCAATTGCGGCTTTTAGCCCCTCAGGTTTAAAAGGCTTTTTGAGGAAATTATTCATTCCAAGCCGTTTCCCCATGTCGATAATCTCGCGATCTGCACGCCCGGTGATGAGCAGAAAACCGACGCCTCGCGTTGGGCCGTTGGAGCGCAGTGCATGTAGCAGTTGCAGCCCGTCCATTCCCGGCATGTTGTAGTCGGAAATGACCAGATGAACGGGGGAGGTTGCGAGTTTCTGAAGGGCTGAGGGTCCATCTGCCGCACTTGCGACATTCCTGATTCCGTATGAATCCAGAGCGTTCGTTATAAGGCCACGGCTTGTGGACATATCATCAACGACCATGACACGGATTTGATCTCGAAGTGCCATTAGACTAGTCCTTTACTTTCATATGCACTCATTGGTGCGGAGGGCGAGGTAGGGTGAAGGGTTCGGTATGTGGTCACGCCGGAATTTTCAAAAAGCGGTGCGACATCATCATTGAGCCTCTCGGAATGTCCGAGCATGAGCCAGCCCCCTGTTTCCAGGATGTTCGCAAAGCGTTTGAAAAGGCGAATTTGCGCTCGTTCATCAAAGTAAATGACAACATTTCTGCAGAAGATGGCGTCAAACCTTCCATTCATGGGCCAGAGCGCATGAAGGTTTAATTGTCGGAAAGTAATCAGGCTTTTCACTTCCGGCTTGACCATCAATGCTTCTTCTCCATCCAATATGCTTTTCGTGAAAAATCTTTTGATTATTTCATTTGTAAGCCCTGTGGTGAGTGATCCGAAATATTGACCACTTTGAGCTCGGCCCAGCACTTCGGGATCGATATCGGTCGCCAGAATTTTCAAATCTTCTTTTGTTAGTTCGGGCGCATCTTTCAGAATGGTCATGGCAATCGAATAGGGCTCCTGTCCGTTAGAACAGCCCGCAGACCAAATTCTGACCTTTCCACCTTTGGCCAGCTTCTGTTTAAACTTGGGGAGCATCGTGGTTGCGAGATATTCGAAATGATGGTTTTCGCGGAAGAAATGCGACACGTTTGTTGTTAAGGCCGAAACAAAACTGTCCAGTTCCACACGGTCCTGTGACGTTTCCAGAATATTGAGATACTCCTCAAAGCTGGAAAGCTTTAACGCACGGAGTCGGCGTGTCAGGCGAGACGTCACCATGGAAACCTTAGAGGGGGCCAAGACAATACCCGCTTCGCGCTCTGCGATTTTTGCAATGCGTGAAAAGGCATGGTTTGAAATTGCATTCGCGATCTCAGGGCGCTCGGTTATGGTAGATAGCTCCTTCAAGCGACCTCCTCGCCTTGGGGAGGCATAACAGCTTCAAGGTCCAAAATTCGGATCATGCGACCATCCACAATTGTGAGGGCTGAGACAAATGTCCGGGCTTCATCGGCGGTAAGGTCTGGCGGGGGTTGCATTTCCTCAGATGGAATGGCGAGTATGTCAGAGACAGCGTCAACCATAAGGCCGGCGGTGCGTTCGCCAAGATCTACAACGATAATGACATTGCGTTCAGTATCTTCTCCGGTTTGAAGGCCGAGACGGGCCGACAGATCAATAATGGGAAGAACAGTGCCGCGCAGGTTGATGACACCTTTCACGAATGAAGGGGCGTGCGGCAGGGAGGTTGCCTTTGCCGATCCACGTATTTCGCGAACGGACATGATGTCTACTGAATAGTCTTGCCCGCCTACTCGGAAGGACAGGAGCTCGATCGAAGTGGAATCGTTCTGTTTTTCGATGTCAGTCATGATTTTATCCTACGAGTGATTGCTGTGGCTGACGGACGCGGGTGCGACCGGAGGCCTGTCCAACCAGATCGGTCGGGTCGAGAATAAGAGCGATTTGCCCGTCACCCAGGATGGTGGCCGCAGCAATGCCCGGAACGCGACCGTAGCTGCCTTCAAGTCCTTTGATGACGACTTGACGCTGGTCTTCGATGGAATCGACCGCGAGTGCGGCTCTGTTGCCATCCTCCTGACCAATGAGGAGAACGGTTCCGCCAACATAGCTGTCTTGCGGCGTGCGGTAACCGAGTTCTGCGCCGAGATCGAGCAGGGGGACGAAACCGCCGCGAATTTGGACGACATGCGTTTCAGGTCCGAGGGCGGTGAGGTCTTCATCTGTGAGTGTGAGCGTTTCCAGAATAGCGTTTAATGGTACAACAAGTGTTTCATCCGCCACACGGACAACCATGCCGTCCAGAACGGCGAGCGTTAGAGGCAAGGAAATGGAGAAAGTCGTGCCTTTCCCTTCCTGGGATGTGATGCTGATTCTACCGCCGAGCGCCTGGATCGAGCTTTTCACGACGTCCATGCCGACGCCACGCCCCGACAGGTTGGAAATCTCGGCAGCGGTTGAAAAACCGGGCAGGAAGAGCAAGTTGTCGATATCGCTATCGCTGAGCTGTGCGTCCTCAGGAATAAGACCTTTCTGGATGGCTTTTTCTTTGACGCCTTCACGGTTGATCCCGCCGCCATCGTCTGTGACTTCAATTACAATTCGACCGGAGCGATGTTGAGCAGTTAGTGTCACGTGGCCTTCTCGGCTTTTGCCGGCTTCCAGACGTTTTTCTGTGCTTTCAAGCCCATGATCCACAGCATTGCGGATCATATGGGTCAGCGGGTCCGCCAGACGTTCGATGACGGTTTTGTCGACCTCTGTATTTTCGCCATCGGTGCGCAGACGCACTTCCTTGCCAACAGAGGCGGAGGCTTCCCGTACGATGCGTCCCATGCGTTGAAACAGGGATTTGATCGGCTGGGCGCGGATCATCATAACCGATTCCTGAATGTCACGGGTCAGTTGTAGAAACTCTTCCAGACCGGTGGAGACCGGGGAATTGGGGGGGAGACCAGCCTCTGCTACGGACTGGCTGAGCATGGCCTGATTGATCACAAGCTCTCCGACAAGGTTTACCAGCCGGTCAATGCGCTCCAGATCCACACGAACAGTTGCGCGGGGCTGTGTCGGGGCTACCGCTGCTTTCGCTTGTGTGGACTGTTCATCTTTTGCTTCTCCCAACTTCTTTGCGGTGTCTTTATTTGCCGTGGTATTCGCGGGATCAACATTTGCTGTTGCTGCGTTTTCCGGAAGGTTTTGGGCACTTTCAACCTGTGACGGTGGAGCTATTTCCGACGTGGCGGAGACTGGAGGATGCTCTGAGGGGGAACGCTCGGCCGTTTCAAAGGAGGGCGCGGCGCCCTGATCACCCGTCAGGGCATTGATTTCCAACAGGCAAAGCCCGTCTACAAATTCAAATACTTCGCGAACGGCCTGTTCCGGCTCTTCTGTGTGGATGGTCATGCCCCATGAAAGATGTCCGGTGTCGGGGTTGAGACTGTCGAGTTGTGGCAGGTCTTCACAATGGCAAATGACTGAAATATCGCCAAGGTCACGCAGGGCGCGGAACAGATACAGAGGTTCATTGCCGGAGGCATAGAGCGCATCTTCCGGTTTGAATTTGACAGAAAAGCCTTTGCATTCGGTTTCTGCCATCGGGGGGGTAGCTGTGTCGGGAGAGGAAACGGGCATGTCCAGTGCGGGCAATGCGTCATCAGCGGCATCTGCGACGGGAAGGGCGCTCACATCAGGGAGCTCTGGCAGATCCGGCAAGGTGCCTCCGTCACCGAAGTCGAGCGACAGCGTGGAAGGGGTGAAGTCGAGGTCTTCCTCCTCTTCCTCTTCGAGCCCGACGAGCTTTTCGAGGTTTTCCAAAACCGGAGCGGTGACGCCGTCATCCACCTGATCGCCATCCCGCGCGGCACGCACCAGATCGGCCAGAATGTCGGCGCAGGTAAAGAACAGGCGAATGGCCTCGGCATCCGGAGTGAACCGGCCTGCGCGGACTTCGTCCATGGCGGTTTCGAACCGGTGGGCGAAATGAACCAGATCATCGAGGCCAAAGGCGCCCGCGCCCCCCTTGATCGAGTGAACGGCGCGAAAGACAATGTTGATCGTTTCAGAGTCGGTATCGCCATCATCCATGAGTTGAAGACCGTCCTGAAGGCTTTCCAGGAGCTCTTCACATTCAATGAAGAAGGAGGCGCGAATTTCTGCCATAGGGTCGGACATGGGGAACCTCTTAACCAGCCACCATTTGCAGGGCTTTGACGAGTTTTGCGGGATCGAACGGCTTCACAATCCAGCCGGTTGCACCTGCGGAACGTGCCTTTGCCTTGAGTTCGGCGGCGCTTTCTGTTGTGAGCACGAGAATTGGAATGCGGCTCCATTTCGGCTCGGCACGGACCGCGTCGATAAAGCCGAAACCATCCATGCGTGGCATGTTGATGTCAGTGATAATGACGTCGGGATTCAGGTCTTTGAGAACCTCAAGGCCATGAATGCCGTCTTCGGCGAGATGGGCGGTAAAGCCCGCAGACGACAATGCAAGGTTGAGCATGTCGCGCATGGTGCGGCTGTCGTCGACCGCAAGAACTTCCAAACTCATGTCCAGGCCTCCGGTTGAGTGAGGGTTTCCGGGGTGAAGCCAAAGAGGCTGAGCATATCCACACAGCCGTCGGAGGCGTTCGCCAAACGGGTTGTCTTGCCCTGCGCGGCGCGTTGTTTCACGGCGGCAAGGATCACTTGCAGGGGAAGTGTCCCGAGATGGCGCAGGTTTCCTGCATCAATCACCAGATCATCGTCTGTAATCGCTTTGAGTTCTTCCATGAGGGGCATCACGGACTGGTAGTCGAGCCGGTCATGGAGTTGCACATGTGTTGTCATGTCAGTGCTCCGGGGTTTCGACAGGGGTGAGGCATCTCGATTTTCCCTTACATCTGCGTTCTCTCGGACCTGTGTAAAGGAAGGGGGGTTAAAACGAGGTTACGCGCCTGAAAATTTATTCCGGACAAAAGAAAACCCCCGCCGGAGGGGCGAGGGGCGTGAAAGTCAGATGTGTTTCAGGCGGTTACGGATATAGATGATGCATGTGAGAGGCGCATCCCGTAAGCGCGGCAAAGTCGTCTTCGATGATGGAGACCGAAAAGTTCTTCATAAATCCGGCAAACCGGCCCTTGTCGCGGAAGGCTTCGGCAAACCCGAAACGCTCAAGATAGGGCGCGATGTGACGGGCCACGCCGCCCACCAGATAGACCCCGCCGAAGGGCAGTTGCACCAGAGACAGGTTGCCGACAACCCGTCCGAGCATTTTGACAAAGAGCTGTGCGGCCTGCGTGGCGCGCGGGTCGTCTCCGGCCTCGACGGAGGCCATGATTTCGGCGGCAGATTTTTCGAAAGCCTCGCCTGCTTCGGTCCCAAGAAACAGGTATACGCGCTCCAGACCACGACCGGACAGCACATCTTCGACGGCGGGGAAGCCGTGGGCGGTCTCGACGAACTGGCATAGGGCCAATTCGTGCGCGTCGCGGATCGGCAGGTTGGCGTGACCACATTCGGAAGGCGCGACGAGGCGGCCCGAACCGGTCTCAAACACGGGTGCGGCATTGAACCCCGTGCCAATGCCGACCACGAGGCGCACGGCTTGCGGAGCGGGCTCTGGCGCATCGATAACCGGACGGATGTTGCTTTCATCAATAAGACCCAAGGCATGCCCCTGCGCCTGAAGATCGTTGAGAATGGCGACATGCTCGGCCTGACAGGCGCGGCGCAAAGTGTCGCTGTCGATGGTCCAGTCGAGGTTGGTCATGGTGCCCACACCGTCCCGCACGGGGCCGGCCACGGCCACACAGGCCCCCTTGCAATCGACGTTGCCTTCTTCCTCGATATATTGCCGGAGCACTGTTTCCAGACCGGGAAACTTGCGGTTGGAATAGCGCCGGATCGTATCGGGCAGAAGCGTGATGCCATCGGCCAGAGCCACGCGCGTATTGGTGCCCCCGATGTCGGCCACGAGGGTGAGTGTGTCGGCGGGATGGTTGGGCATCATGTCAGGTCCGTGCAATCAGGTCTTTGAGCATGTGATACGAGGCTTTGGGGGTGCGTTTCAATGTTTCAAAATCCACATGCACCATGCCGAAGCGCCGTTCGTAGCCGAAAGCCCACTCATAGTTGTCCAGAAGCGACCAGTAGAAAAAGCCTTGCAGGTTCACACCCTGCTCGATGGCCTTGTGCATTGCGGCCAGATGGTCGGTGATATAGGCGCAGCGTTCCGGATCGTTCACGACACCGTTTCGCAGATGGTCGTCCCATGCCATGCCGTTTTCGGTCACCATAACCGGCAGATCGCCCACATAACTCTCTTTGAGTTTCACCAGCAGGGCGCGCAGACCTTCGGGGCAGATTTCCCAGCCCATCTGTGTGGTGGCGAGATGGCCCTGCGCGGGTTTTGTGTGCGGCCAAGGGCTTTCCGCATCATGGGCGACAAGCTGGCGGAAATAGTAGTTGACGCCGAGCCAGTCGAGCGGTTGCGAGATATCTTTGGCGAGATCGTCCTGCCAGCCTTTCGGCAGATGCGGCTCAAGCCCGTCGAGCGCCTCTTGCGGATACCGGCCCTTGCTGACCGCTTCGATGAACCAGCGGTTGTTGGTCGCGTCCTGGGTGGCGGCGGCCTGAATGTCTTTGGGATCGTCGCTGGCCGGTTGGGTGTGTTCGAAATTGATGACAATGCCGAGATTGTCACGCCCTCTGGCACGCAGACGGCTGATGGCCTCGCCATGGGCCTTGAGCACATAGTGCATGGAGCGGGCTGCGGCGCGGATGTCGCGGCGGCCCGGTGCGTGATGGCCCAGAAAATGCGAGAGATAGGAGACACACCACGGTTCGTTGATTGTGGCGATCGAGGCCATGCGGTCACCGATCCGGTCATCCACGACCTCTGCGAAATCACCAAACCACAGATGCACATCAGGGTTGGTCCAGCCGCCCAGATCGGCCAGCGCGGCGGGCATTTCCCAGTGATAGAGCGTCAGATGCGGTTCGAGACCGCGTTCGAGAATGGCATCGGTCAGCCGGTCGTAATAATCCAGCCCCTCGCGGTTCACCGCGCCCCGACCTTCGGGAATGACCCGCGCCCAGCTTGTCGAGAATCGGTAGGCGTCAAACCCGCCATCCTTGAGCAGGTCCATATCCTCGCCATAACGATGGTATTGGTCACAGGCCAGTGCCCCGTCCTCGGCGCGCAGCACATTGCCGGGGGTGGCGGCGAATGTGTCCCAATGGGTCACACCGGCATTGCCGAACTTGTGGCCCTCGACCTGATAGGCGGCCGTTGCGGCGCCAAAGCGGAAACCGTCGGGGAAGTCTTTTCGGGTCAGACGGGGGAGCGGGCGGTTTGTCATGGGGCCTCCGTATTCGGTAGCGCTAACGATTCGGGCCGGTGGGCGCGTGGCTGCGTTGGAACCGGCGGGGTGATGTGGCCTCTCTTAACGTCGAAGACGGGGATCGGGCAAGATCAAAGCGCTTTGGCTGCGCGGTTAAGGGAAAATAAAGAGTGTTGTGGTTCCTTGCGAGGAAGAACAGGAATGCGCTGTCAGCGCTTCGGGGTGGGGCCAGTCGTGTGACCGATAATGAGCTCTGCATCCAGCAGCGTATGACGCAAGGGCCGTTGCGGGTTGGAGATTTGCTCCATCAGCATCTCCGCACAAATCCGTCCCGCCATGCGCACGGAGGAGCGGGTGGCGGTATAGATCGGCTCGGTCGACCCGTTGCGCAGATAGGAGAGGTCGTCATCATGCACGATCAGCGACACGTCCTTGCCGATCTTGAGTCCTGCCGTATCCAGCGCGCGGCGCACGCCAAAGCCGACGATGATTGACGAGGCCAGAAGGGCGGTGGGCGGCTCGCGTAGGGCAAGCATTTCCGTGGTCGCCTTGAACCCGTATTCTTCTGTCATTTCAGCGGAATAGCAGAGCGTCGGGTCTTCCTTGATGCCGGCGGCCTCCAGCGCTGCGCGATAGCCGATCCGGCGTTTCGCGGCGAAATCCATGCTTTCCAATCCGTTCAAAAGCCCGATGTGCCGGTGTCCAAGATCAATCAGGAAATGCGTGGCGCGTTCAAAGGCGCGGGTGTTGTTCATATCGACCCAGCAATAATCATCTTCGGTCGCGCTGCCGCTGCGACCATGCACAACGAAGGGCATACCAATGTCTTGCAAAAGCGCGATTCGCGGGTCGTTGGCCTTTGGGCCATGCACAATCACCCCGTCGACCGATCCTTTGGCGGCAATCTTGCGATAGGCGTCGGATTCGTTGCTGTCGGGGACAATCGACAGAATCATATCGTAATTTTCACGCGAATAGATTTCCGAGGCTCCCGCGACGAAATCGGTAAACACCGGATTGACCACCTCATGTTCGGTGGACAGCGGGATGACATGGCCGACGGCATGGTTCTGCCCCGTGGCCAGACCGCGTGCGCGGGTGTTGGGGGTGTAGTTGTGCTTCTTGGCGGCTTTCAGCACTTTTTCGCGGGTCAGTTCCGAGACCTCCGGATAGCCGTTCAGGGCCCGCGAGACGGTGGTCTGGGACAGGCCGAGCAGGGTGGAAAGCTCTTTGAGATTCATGTCTGACCCTTTTATTTATGCACACTGGGCAGAAGGTTGCATGTAATTTTCACACAGGTTAGCCGCGGGCAAGGGGCGAGGTAAAGCCTCTTTGCGCAGGTGGAGCAGTTCGCCGCGTTTCGAAATTCCGGTTTGGCCTCAGGTGTCCTTGTGAACATGAGGGATTGAGGCTCGGGATGTTTTCTTGCGGCCTGCAAGGTTCGGTTTGATCCTGATCATTGACTCTAGTGGCCTCATGAGAGAGGGTTGCGCGTGTGCCAAAGCGCTTTGAAGTTGCCGGAACCATTTGATTTCCGGACTTATTGCGTTAGGATTCCTTTGCCCATGTCAGGGTATGAAAACTGGGAGGTTTACATGAAAAAGACACTTATGACCGGCGCGGCAACTGTTGCTTTGTGCGCTGCAGGCGCGCAGGCGCAGGATTTGACCATCGCCGGGCCGTGGATCGGCGCCGACCAGGAAATGGTTGAAGAAGTGCTGGCCGTTTTCGAAGAACAAAGCGGCCTTGATGTCGCCTATGTCGGGTCCGACAGCTTTGAACAGCAGATCGTGATCGACGCCGAAGCGGGCTCTGCCCCCAATATCGCGGTCTTTCCGCAACCCGGTCTGGCCGCTGAAATGGCAGGTCGCGGTTTTCTGATGCCGCTGGGTGAAGATGTCGCCGATTGGGTGCGCGAAAACTATGCGGCAGGCCAGTCCTGGGTGGATCTTGGCACCTATACAGGTCCTGAAGGGGACGATGCGCTTTACGGCTTTTTCTACAAGGTCGATCTGAAATCTCTGGTCTGGTATGTGCCGGAAAACTTCGAGGATGCGGGCTATGAAGTGCCCGAAACCATGGAAGAGTTGAAAGCGCTCACCGAACAGATTGCAGCTGATGGCGAGGTGCCGTGGTGCATCGGTCTGGGGTCCGGTGCGGCGACCGGCTGGCCAGCGACCGACTGGGTCGAAGACCTGATGCTGCGCACGCAACCGCCGGAAGTCTATGACGGCTGGGTCACCAACGAGGTGAAATTCGACGATCCGCGTGTGGTGGAAGCCATCGAGGAATTCGGCTGGTTCGCACGCAACGATGCCTTCGTCTCCGGCGGGGCAGGCTCCGTGGCCTCCACCGATTTCCGCGACAGCCCGAAAGGTCTCTTCACCTCGCCACCGCAGTGTTACATGCACCGCATGGCCTCCTTCATCCCGTCCTTCTTCCCTGATGGCACGGAAGTGGGGGAAGATGCCGATTTCTTCTACTTCCCGTCCTATGAGAGCAAAGATCTCGGCAGTCCGGTTCTGGGCGCAGGGACGCTTTGGGCAATCACCAACGACACACCGGCAGCACATGAGTTCATCAAGTTCCTTGAAACTCCGATGGCCCATGAGGCATGGATGTCGCAAAAAGGCTTCCTGACACCGCATAAAGGGGTCGATACCTCGAAATTCGGTGATCCGGCCACGGCCGCGATGAATGACATCCTGTTGAATGCGACCACTTTCCGCTTCGACGCATCCGACCTGATGCCGGGTGGTGTTGGCGCAGGCTCATTCTGGACCGGCATGGTGGACTACACCGGCGGAGAATCTGCCGAAGATGTCGCTGCGACCATTCAGGATACTTGGGACTCGCTGAAGTAAACGCAGTCTCGTTACGCAATCGCTCTTCGGGCCTTCGGGTCCGGAGAGTTTTCGCATCTTTGTATCTGCCATTTCGCCTTGATCAAAGCGCATAGGGCGGGATGCAAAGAAAGACCACAGGCCGTTCGGCGGCGCGAGAAGGGGAAAACATATGCATCCTGCAGTTCAAGGACTTCTGACCATTGCGATCGGCGTCGGGGCCTGCATCAGCTATTTCTATTTTTCCAATATCATTCTCGACAAGCTGATCTTTCCGGCGCGTGGTCCGCATGCCGGACGAAACATCAACCGTGCAAACCTTGTGCGGCCTTGGCTGTTCCTGTTTCCGGGGCTTGCCGCCTTGGGGCTCTATCTGGCCTATCCTGTGTTCGAGACCCTGCGCCTGTCGCTCACCGACCGTGATCTGGGCGGGGCCTATGTGGGGTTGGAGAACTACCGCAAAATGGCGGATGATCCGAAGTTCTGGGAGGCCATGCGCAACAACGCCTTCTGGCTTCTGGTGGTGCCTGCCGCTTCGACCGCGATGGGATTGATCGTGGCGCAGCTCACCGACCGCATCCGGTGGGGCGCGATTGCCAAGTCCCTGATTTTTATGCCGATGGCGATTTCTTTTGTCGGTGCGGCGGTGATCTGGAAACTGGTCTATGACGCGCGGCCTTTGGGCACGGAGCAGATCGGCATTCTCAATGCGATCTATCTGGCCTTGGGGGGAGATCAGCCGATGAACTGGCTGACCATTCCGTTCTGGAACAACTTTTTCCTCATGGTGGTTCTGATCTGGATTCAAACCGGCTTTGCCATGGTGATCCTGTCCGCCGCCCTGCGCGGTGTGCCGGAAGAAACCATCGAAGCGGCCATCGTGGACGGGGCCAACCCGTTCCAGATTTTCTTCAAGATCAAAGTGCCGCAGATCATGGGCACCATCGTCGTGGTCTGGACCACGATCACGATCACCGTGCTCAAGGTCTTCGACATCGTCTTTGCTATGACCAATGGCCAGTGGGAGACGCAGGTGCTTGCCAACTACATGTATGACCAACTGTTCCGTGCCCGCGACTGGGGTGTCGGGTCGGCGGCCGCGATGGTGATTATGCTGTTGGTGACGCCGATCCTTGCGTGGAACGTCTACAACGCGCGCAAAGAGATGAAGTAAGGGAGCCGGACCATGGACAATATCGTTGGCAAGAAACCGGCTCTCATCTGGGCGACCCATATCTCGGTCGCGGTGCTGGTGTTCCTCTGGCTGTTCCCGACCGTCGGGCTGTTTGTGTCGTCCTTCCGCACCGGCGACCAGATCGCCAGTTCCGGCTGGTGGAAGGCGCTCTTTCCGCAAGAACAGAACACGATGATCCGCACGGCAAGCTCGGAGGCCCAGAAGCAGATCGACGGGAATTATGTGATCGAGGGCAACCTCTTTGCCGAAGAGGGCGATGCGCAGGGGGAGATTTCCGTCTGGGGCACCTCATCGCGCGATATTGGCGTCTACACCCCCGGTGACACTGCCGATCTGGGCGAGGACGGAATGCTGACGGTCGAGGCCAACGGGGATTACCGGCTTGCCAATGACACGGAATTCACCGGGTCTCGCGGGGAGCGCGTCTTTCTGACCGCCAAAACGCCGCCGTCTTTCACGCTCGACAACTACCGCACGGTGCTGTTTTCCGGCAAGGCCACGGACAAGATGGGCAAGGCCTTTATCAACACCTTCACCGTCACCATCCCGGCCACGGTGATCCCGATCCTGATCGCAGCCTTTGCCGCCTATGCGCTGGCGTGGATGGATTTCAAAGGCCGTGCTTTTCTGATTGCGGTGATCGTCGGGCTGCTCGTTGTGCCGCTGCAACTGGCGCTTATTCCGCTTTTGAGCTTCCACGGCACGGTGGTCGAATGGTTCATCGCCCTTGTCGGCACCCCGATGGAAGACAACGCCCGCCGCTTTGCCGAAGTCGGTTGGCTCGGACAACTGTTCGGCTTTGCGCCGGGGGATACGATCAACTCGAAAGGCTATCTGGGCGTCTGGGCTGCGCATACGGGTTTTGGCCTGCCGCTGGCGATTTACCTGCTCAGAAACTACATGGTCGGCCTGCCGAAAGACATCATCGAAAACGCCCGTGTCGATGGCGCAACGGATTTCCAGATTTTCACCAAGATCATCCTGCCGTTGTCCTTCCCCGCGCTGGCCTCTTTCGCGATTTTCCAGTTCCTTTGGACGTGGAACGACCTCTTGGTGGCGCTGGTGTTCCTCATCGACAGTTCCGGCGAGACCACCGTGATGACGCGCCAGATTGTCGAGCTGATGGGCACACGCGGCGGCAATTGGGAAATCCTTGCAACGGCGGCTTTCGTCTCCATCGCCGTGCCGCTGACCGTCTTCTTCTTTATGCAGAAATACCTCGTGCGTGGCCTGTTGGCCGGGTCCGTGAAATAACAAAAGAGCAAAGCCATGAACGCAACTTCTTCCTCCCCCGCGCCGTTCACCCGTGAAAAAGACTGGTGGCGTGGTGCCGTCATTTATCAAATCTACCCGCGCTCTTATCAGGACAGCAATGGCGACGGGATCGGCGATCTGCTGGGCATCGTCCAACGCCTGCCTTACATCGCCTCGCTGGGGGTGGATGCGATCTGGATTTCGCCATTTTTCACCTCTCCGATGAAGGATTTCGGCTATGACGTCGCGGATTATTGCGATGTGGACCCGATGTTCGGCTCTCTGGCGGATTTCGATGCGGTGATCGACACGGCCCACGGGCTTGGCGTCAAGGTGATGATCGACCTCGTTCTGAGCCACACCTCCGACCAGCACCCGTGGTTTGTCGAAAGCCGCAAGGACCGGACGAACCCGAAGGCCAACTGGTATGTCTGGGCCGATGCGAAACCCGATGGCACGCCGCCGAACAACTGGCTGTCGATCTTTGGCGGTTCGGCATGGCAATGGGATGCGGGAAGGATGCAGTATTACCTGCACAACTTCCTGACCGAACAGCCGGATCTGAACTTCCACGAACCCGAAGTGCAACAGGCGCTGCTCGAAGTGGCGGAGTTCTGGCTGCATCGCGGGGTGGACGGGTTCCGCCTTGATACGATCAACTTCTACACCCATGACGCGGAACTGCGTGACAACCCGCCTCTGGCACCGGAAGAACGTCAGGCCAAGACCGCCCCTGCGGTGAACCCCTATACCTGGCAAAACCACATCTACGACAAATCCCGTCCCGAGAACCTCGAATTCCTGCGCAAGCTGCGCGCGGTGATGGAGCCGTTTAATGCCGCCGCCGTGGGCGAGGTGGGGGATGACCAGCGCGATCTGGAAATCCTTGGCGAATATACTGCGGGCGATGATCTGATGCATATGTGTTATGCCTTTGATCTGCTTTCGGGCGACACGCCGACGCCGGCCTATATCAAAGAGGTGATGGACAAGGTGGCCGAGGTTGCGGCGGATGGCTGGGCATGTTGGGCCTATTCCAACCATGACGTGATGCGGCATATGTCGCGCTGGCATCTCGATGCGATGGGGGCACGCGCCTTTACCACGCTGTTGATGTGCCTGCGCGGTTCGGCCTGTATCTATCAGGGTGAAGAGCTTGGCCTGCCGGAAGCCGAGGTGAATTTTGAGGATTTGCAAGATCCTTACGGCATCCAGTTCTGGCCCGAATTCAAAGGCCGCGACGGCTGTCGCACGCCGATGGTCTGGGAGCGTTCGCAACATCACGGCGGGTTTTCGACCGCTGGTCAGACATGGCTGCCGGTGAGTCCGGATCACTACCCGCTGGCCGTGGCCCAGTCCGAATATGATCCCGGCTCGATCCTGCATCACTACCGCCGTGCGATTGCGTTCCGCCACGCGCATAAGGCGCTCAAGACGGGCACGATGGAGGACATGCATGTGAACGGCCCCTGTCTGGTCTTTACACGCAAGAATGACGAAGAAGAGCTGTTCTGCGCCTTCAACCTGTCGGATCAGCCGGCCACGCTGGAGGCGCCGAAAGGCGACTGGCATCAGGTCGGCAGCGAATTGAACTCCGCCTCCCCGATGGAGGATGGTAAACTGCATCTGGGACCGTGGCAGCCGGCGATCATGCTGCGCGAAAAGGTCTGAAGGGCGAGGGAAGAGAGAGAATGGCAGATCTGAAACTGGAAAATGTCGGCAAGGTGTATGGCGGCAAGGTCGAAGTCCTCAAGGACATCAACCTCGACATCAAAACCGGCGAGTTGATCGTGTTTGTCGGCCCCTCGGGTTGCGGCAAATCCACACTTTTGCGGATGATTGCGGGGCTGGAAAGGATTTCCGGCGGGACGTTGGAAATCGACGGGGAGCGGGTCAATGATGTGCCCCCAGCACAGCGCGGCATCGCCATGGTGTTCCAGACCTATGCGCTTTACCCGCATATGACGGTTTACGACAACATGGCCTTCTCTCTCAAACTCGCCAAAAAGTCGAAAGCCGAGATCAAGGAGGCGGTGATGCGGGCCGCCCATATCCTGCAACTCGAAGATTATCTCGACCGTCTGCCCAAGGCGCTGTCGGGTGGTCAGCGTCAGCGGGTCGCCATTGGACGCGCCATCGTGCGCAATCCGAAGGTCTATCTCTTCGACGAACCGCTCTCCAACCTTGATGCCGCCCTGCGGGTCGCCACCCGTCTGGAGATCGCCCAGCTCAAGGAATCGATGCCTGACAGCACGATGATCTATGTGACCCACGATCAGGTCGAGGCCATGACGCTGGCAGACCGGATTGTGGTTCTGGCCAACAAGGGCATCGCACAGGTCGGCAGCCCGCTTGATCTCTACGAGCGGCCCGACAATGAATTTGTGGCGCAGTTTATAGGTTCGCCCTCAATGAACCTCTTGGCTGGCGAGATCATCGAAACCGGTGCGCTGACCAAGGTGCAGGTGGAGGGCGAGGGCATTGCCACCTCCTCCATTCCGACCACGCCTGAGGACATGGGCCGCAAGGTCAATGTCGGGGTGCGTCCCGAAGATATGCATCTGGCCGAAGGCGAGGCGATTGTCGACGGGGTGGTGGATGTGGTCGAGGCTCTGGGTGAGGTGACCTTGCTCTATTTCGTGGCCGAACGCGGCAATGAGCCTCTGATCGCCAAACTTCCGGGGATTCACGCGGGGCTGAAAGGCAATACCGTCAAACTCTCCGCCCCGCCGGAAAAGGTGCATCTGTTTGCCGACGGCATTTCCATGCGGCCCAAGGACTAGGCAGCGAAAATTGAGACAGCGAAAAAGGCTCCCTTGCGGGGGCCTTTTGCTTTTGGCTCAGTCGAGGCGGCGCACCATGAGCTGGTTGCCATCGCCGCGCTTGATCTCGAAGAGTTTCAACGAGGCAATCAGATCGCTTAGCTTGCGCTTGCCATAGCTGCGCGTGTCGAAATCGGGCTGCGCGGCGGTGATATATTGCCCGATCTGCCCCAATGTGACCCATTCGTCATCGGCATTGATCGCATCCATCGCACGGATCACCAGTTTGGTCGGGTCTTCGAGCGGGGCTTCTTGTTCCGGCGTCGGTCCGGACTTCGCAGGCGCGTTCTGCGCCGGTTTCGCAGCGGGTTTGGTTTGCTCGGGCAGCAGGTTTTCCACATAGATAAACCGTTTGCAGGCTTTCACAAACGCCGCAGGTGTCTTGCGCATCCCCATGCCGAAAACATCAAGCCCTTGCTCTCGAATGCGGCTGGCAAGGCGGGTGAAATCGCTGTCCGAAGAAATTAGCACGAATCCGTCAAACCGACCGGAGTGCAAAATATCCATGGCATCAATCACCAAGGCAATGTCCGACGAGTTCTTGCCCGTGGTGTTGGAAAACTGCTGATGCGGCACAATCGCCATCGCGGCGAGTTTGTCCTTGTTCCATCCTTGCGGTGCGGAGCCGGAAAAGTCCCCGTAAATCCGGCGGATACTGGCCTCCCCTAATGTAGCGATCTCTTCGAACATCGCTTCGGCATATTTGGCGGAAATATTGTCCGCGTCGATCAGGACGGCCAGAAGGGGTGGTTTGGGGGCATGTGCCATATCAGAGGCCTCTCATAATATCTGTCAGGTCTGTTGCCTCCGATATAGATCAGCCGTCGGTGTCACACCAGACAGACCGTGGAGCGTGTCACAAAAGAGGCCGCGACATTGCGCCCGCGAGGAAAGGCTTTCACGGCGCAGGGTAGGGTGGTATTCAGACTTTGAAATATATCTTTGAAGGTCTGACCATGTCTGAACCCCGCATCATGCCGAAACCCTTCAACGCTCCGCCGATGGGGCTCTGGCGCGCCACGCCGCCTGCGATCTTTCCGCCGATTCTCGGGCTTCTGGGCATGGGGCTTGGCTGGCGCAACGCGGCCAGAGTCCTGCCCGCGCCTGACTGGATCGGGGAGATGATTTTGGGCGCTGTGTCCTTGCTCTATCTCTTTGCACTGGTGGCGTATTTCGCCAAGGTGGCCCGCCGTTTCGGTGTCATTTTTGACGATGCCAAAATCCTTCCCGGTAGGGCGGGGCTGTCGGCCATGACCGCCTCGGGCTTTCTCTTCGCCGCTGTGATGGTGCCTTACAGCACAGGCTTTGCCACCGCCGTGCTGTTTCTGGCGCTGCTGGGGCATGGTTTCGTGGCCTTTGCCATCATCAGGGGCATGGTTAACGGTCCGGCGGAACAGCGCCGCGTCACCCCCGTGTGGCATCTTTCCTTCGTCGGCTTCATCATCGCGCCTCTGGCGGCTGTGCCCTTGGGCTACACGGGCCTGTCCCAACTGATCTTCGCGCTGACCCTGCCGGTTGCCATTGCGATCTGGAGCATCTCTGCCGTGCAATTCGTGCGCGCGGATGTGCCGCCGCCGCTGCGCCCGCTTCTGGCGATCCATCTGGCGCCCGTGGCACTCTTCGGTATCGTTGCCACGCTTCTGGGCTATGCAACGATTGCCATCGGCTTTGCCTGGATCGGGGTTGCGGCGCTGGTCGTCTACCTTGTGGCGATCCGTTACCTGACCAAGGCGGATTTCTCCGCGCTCTGGGGCGCGTTCACATTTCCGCTTGCGGCTTTCGCGAACCTGATGTTCGCCGCCGCCACCCTGGCACCGACACCGTTTCGCCTCATCGGCGGGCTGGAACTTGTCGCGGCGACACTGGCGATCACCTATATCGCCGTGAAAATCATGCAAGTCTGGAGCCGCGGCAAACTGTCCAAAGCCACCAACGCGGCCACGGCCTGAGTCTCCTTTGCTGCTATAAATACTCGAAAAGGGCTGCCTCACACACGAGCGCGGCCCTTGATTTAAAGCCTTTTATCAACCGCTTTGACGTGACAGTTGCATGAAATCAGCAAAACGCCCTTTCCTTAGGGCAACATCCATGTAATAGGGACGTGCCAAACCGTATCCCCCATGGAGAGACCTGATGGAGATTCGCGAGGCGCTTACCTTCGATGACGTATTGCTTGTTCCGGCTGCATCTTCCGTGCTGCCGTCAACGGCGGACACGAAAACATTCGTGACCAAAGCCATCCAGTTGAACATCCCTTTGATGTCTTCTGCGATGGACACTGTGACAGAGGCCCGTATGGCCATTGCCATGGCACAGGCGGGGGGCGTGGGCGTGATCCACAAGAACCTCGATATCGAGAAACAATCCATCGAAGTGCGCCGCGTCAAACGGTTCGAGAGCGGGATCGTTTACAATCCCGTAACCCTCACCGCAAACCAGACCATCGCGGATGCCAAGGCGCTCTGCGCCCAGTATAATTTCACCGGCTTTCCCGTGATCGACGAAAAGCGCCGCGTTGTGGGGATTGTCACCAACCGCGACATGCGTTTCTCCACCTCCGACGACACGCCCGTGTCTCAGGTGATGACCACGAAAAACCTCGCCATCCTGCAAGAACCGGCAGATCGCGACGAGGCCATCTCTCTGATGAAAGCCCGCCGGATCGAAAAGCTTCTGGTGACGGATGCCAATGGCCATCTGACCGGTCTTCTGACTCTCAAAGACACTGAACAGGCGGTTCTGAACCCGTCGGCCTGTAAGGACGATCTCGGACGCCTTCGGGTGGCAGCGGCGACCTCTGTTGGGGATGCGGGCTTTGACCGTTCCGCTGCTCTGGTGGATGCCGGTGTGGACATCATCGTGATCGACACGGCGCATGGCCATTCCAGCGGCGTGATTGATGCCGTGGCCCGCGCCAAGAAAGAGTTTGGCGACAAGGTCCAGATCATTGCAGGCAACGTTGCCACAGGTGAAGCGACCAAAGCGCTCATCGGTGCGGGCGCGGATGCGGTTAAGGTCGGGATCGGTCCGGGCTCCATCTGCACCACGCGCATGGTCGCGGGCGTCGGCGTGCCGCAGCTCACCGCCATCATGGATTGCGCCAAAGCCGCAGGCGATGTGCCAGTGATTGCGGACGGCGGGATCAAATTCTCCGGCGATTTCGCCAAAGCCATCGCCGCAGGGGCCTCTTGTGCGATGGTTGGTTCGATGATCGCCGGCACGGATGAAAGCCCAGGCGAGGTGATCCTCTATCAGGGCCGCTCGTTCAAATCCTATCGCGGCATGGGCTCGCTCGGCGCGATGGCGCGCGGCTCTGCGGACCGGTATTTCCAGAAAGACGCCGCCTCCGACAAGCTCGTGCCCGAAGGCATCGAAGGTCAGGTGCCTTACAAAGGCCCCGTGGGCACCGTGTTGCACCAGATGGTCGGCGGTCTTCGCGCGGCTATGGGCTACACCGGCTGCGCCACCGTGGCGGAGATGCGCAAGAACTGCAACTTCACCAAGATCACGGGATCGGGCCTCAAAGAGAGCCACGTCCATGACGTGCAGATCACGCGTGAGTCTCCGAACTATCGTATCGGTTGAGCCGGAATATGACTATGAATTTTACAGCGGGGGCTTCGGCCCCCGTTGCTTTTTGCACCAGAGCCTGATTTTGCTGATCCCATGACACCAGTTGCCCGCATTTCCGCCGCCATAGAGATTCTCGACGATGTTCTGATCGGCGAGAATGCCGAACGTGTGCTCACCACTTGGGCGCGCGGTCATCGCTTTGCGGGGTCTAAGGATCGCGCGGCTATCCGTGATCTCGTCTTTGATGCGTTGCGCTGTTTGCGATCCTACGGCTGGCTCGGCGGGGCAGGGCTGGGGCGTCCGTCAGGGCGTCAGGTGATGATCGGGGCGTTGCGTGCGGCGGGAGCCGAATTGGATACGGTGTTTTGCGAGGCCCGTTTCGCGCCGCGCCCTCTGACCGAGGAGGAACGTGCAGCAGTTCCTGATCTTGAGGCAGCCCCGCAGGCGGTTCAACTGGATTGTCCGGACTGGCTCTTGCCGCTCTATGAAGCCACGCTGGGCGAGACCTCCGTTGCGGTTCTGGAGCGGATGCGCAGGCGCTCCGATGTGTTTCTGAGGGTCAATGCCCGCAAATCGACGCTGGGCCATGCGATGGAACATCTGGAGAATGACGGGATCGAAGCGGTGCCGCACCCTCTGTCCGAAACCGCTCTGAAAGTGACCAAGGGCGCACGCGCCGTGGCGCGCTCACAAGCTTATCTGACCGGCCTTGTCGAGCTACAGGACGCGGGATCGCAGGCGATCATCGACGCCTTGCCGCTTGAGGACGGGATGCGTGTTCTGGACTATTGTGCCGGTGGTGGCGGCAAGGCGCTGGCGATGGGGGGGCGTGTTGATTTGCATCTGACCGCCCATGATGTCGATCCCGCACGGATGCAGGATATCGCGCCGCGAGCCTCGCGGGCAGGGATCAAGGTCACGACCGCACGCAAGGCTGATCTGGCTTCAGATTATGAGCTTGTGCTCTGTGATGTGCCTTGTTCCGGCTCCGGTGCCTTTGCGCGCAGCCCACAAGGCAAATGGGCGCTGACCCCTGTGCGCTTGGAACAGTTGGCGCGGCTGCAATCCCAAATCCTCGACGAGGTCGCGCCGCTCGTGCGCTCCGGCGGTGTTCTGGCCTATGCGACATGTTCGCTGTTTCAGGCTGAAAACACCGCGCAAATCGAAGCCTTTCTCGACCGCCACTCCGGGTTTACCTTAGAGGCCCAACGCCTCATCAGCCCCTTGGAGGGTGGCGACGGATTTTTCTATGCGGTTTTGCGGCGCACTACGTGAAATAGTCTCAGGCGTATCGCCCCTAAAAAATGTATTTGAGATACAGATTTGCCGGAAATATTTTCCCGTTTTATCCTCGATTTTGTTGGGCATTAAGTGATCGTTAACCAATTCCGATCAATGCTCACGTCATAGCTGCGGGTTGTTCGAAACCCGCGTGTGCGCGCCTTCCGGTTGCAGGACCGGAGGACAGATAAGACGTGTCGCAGGGTGATGTGGCGGCGCGTCAAGGCATATAGCACGGGGGGAAACGTGTGCAGACCACGATGAGCGTAGGTCCATTGTCGAAGCTGGCCGGACGGCTTGCGCCCTATTGTCTGGCGATTGCCACAGGCGGGGTGCTGCTTTGTGTCAGTGCTTTGGTGATCCCTTTATCGCAGCTTGCCATACTTGCCTTCGTGGCCGGTGCGGTTCTGCTTTGGTCGGCGGTTCTAGTGCGCGTGTTGAACTATCGCCACAGCCTTCGGCGCCGCCGTATCCGTGACACGCTGGCAGCCTGTCTGGAAAATGACGCCGCAGCGGCCTTTTCAACCGATATGAACGGGGCGATCGGCTATGCAAACCGTGCGGCTGTGGCACGGTTTGGAAAGCATCGCGGGAATTCTCTTGTGTCCGCGCTCGAAGACCTGTTCGCCTCTCCCGCCGCCACCTTGAGCCGTTTGCAATCGCGGGCCTTGGCCAAGGGGGCTGCGCGTGAAGATGTGGTGATGCGCCACGGTCATATGCGGTTGTCGGTGCATTTGATTGACGGGGCGGGGTTTCTCTGGCGTCTCGAAAATGTGGCGGCTCAAAACACCGGACTTGATGGCGATGCAATTTCCCTGCCGATGCTTTCTTTGAGCAAAAACAATACGATTCTCTTTATGAATGAGCCGCTGCGGCGTTTGATCGGGCATCAGGCAAAAACGCTTGATCGCATCATTTCGGACCTGCCGATTCGGCCCGGAGATGTCCATGCCCTCTCGGCGGTTGACGGGCGCATCTATGCCCGTATCGCGCAGTATGAAAGCGGCGCAACCGGACGCAAGGAATTGTATTTCTTGCCTGAAGTGACGCCAAGTGTGGGCGAATGGGATGCTTTTGATGCGCTGCCTGTGGCCTTGTTAAAAGTCGCTGTCGACGGCAGCATCCTGCAATCGAACCGTCATTCGCGGGAGCTTCTGGCGATTCCGACCCATGACGCGTTCAACCTTGGCGATCTGGTCGAAGGGCTCGGGCGACCGGTGCAGGACTGGGTGTCGGACGTGGCGATGGGGCGGGCACGCAAGCCCGAGTTTGTACGCGCTTCACGCCCGCAGAATGACACGTTTTTGCAGATCACCTTGAACAGGGTCGAGGGCAATGACGGGCAAGTGGAACTGATCGCGGTTCTTTCGGATGCGACGGAGTTGAAGTCTCTTGAGGCGCAATTCGTGCAAAGTCAGAAAATGCAGGCGATTGGTCAGTTAGCGGGCGGAATCGCGCATGATTTCAACAATCTTTTGACTGCAATATCAGGGCATTGCGACCTGTTGTTGCTGCGCCACGATGAGGCCGATCCGGAATATGGCGATCTGGTACAGATCCATCAGAACGCCAACCGTGCGGCCTCTTTGGTGGGGCAGTTGCTCGCCTTTTCACGCAAGCAGACGCTTAAACCGAAGGTCATCGATCTGCGTGATACCCTGTCCGATCTGGCGCATCTGTTGAACCGGCTTGTGGGCGAGAAGGTGACGCTAACCCTCACGCATGATGTGGGTCTTCTGCCGATCCGTGTGGACAAGCGGCAGTTGGAACAGGTGATCATGAATCTGGTCGTGAACGCCCGCGACGCCATGCCGGCGGGTGGCGAGATCAAGGTCGAAACCCGCAACGAAGTTCTGCGCGATGGGCTTGCGCGTGATCGGGTCACGGTGCCGCCGGGGGAATATGTCATAATTTCCGTGACAGATCAGGGTGTTGGCATTCCCCAAGAGCGGCTTCCGAAAGTGTTCGAGCCGTTTTACACCACCAAGCGCACGGGCGAGGGCACCGGTTTGGGGCTTTCGACGGCTTACGGGATCATCAAGCAGACCGGCGGCTTTATCTTTGTTGACAGTGTGGTTGGGTCGGGAACGGCCTTTACGATCTATCTCCCCGCCCATACGGCGCGCGCCGAGGCTGTCGTTGAGGCTGCTCATGCGCCAGATTCCGAGGGTGAGGTGTCCGCTGAGCGCGGCTCTGGCGTAATTCTTTTGGTCGAGGACGAAGCGCCAGTGCGTGCTTTTGCATCTCGGGCCCTACGCCTGCGCGGCTATACGGTGATTGAAGCGGAGAATGCGGAAGAAGCCCTTGAGACCTTGGAAGACAAGACCTTGCATATTGATGTTTTTGTCTCCGATGTGATCATGCCGGGTATGGACGGGCCAAGCTGGGTGTCCGAGGCGCTCAAGGATCGTCCGGGGGTCAAGGTGGTCTTTGTGTCGGGCTATGCCGAGGACCACTTTGCGGCGCAGCAGGCCCGAATTCCCAATTCGAGCTTTCTGGCCAAGCCGTTTTCACTGTCCGAATTGACCGCGAAGGTGCAGGCGCAATTTGACTGAATATGCATCTGTTTTTTGGACGGTTGAAAAAGACGGATTGCGTCAACGCAGTGTTAACTATGATCGTGTCAAAGTGGTTTTGGTAAATTTACATTGAAATGTTCTCTTTTTGTGCTCATAAAGGTAAATGAGAACAAGAGGCGAACACAGGCAGCGTCTGAGAGACCGTCCAACTGCGTGATGGACGCGTTCCGGCGGGTGTGAAATAAGGAACAGAACAGATGGCAACGGCGACCAAAGATACGGCGAAACAGATGGCAAAAAACGACAAGCAGAACGGCGACAAGCAAAAGGCGCTCGATAGCGCGCTGGCGCAGATCGAACGGCAATTCGGCAAGGGCTCGATCATGAAACTTGGCGCCGACAATCCGGTGCAGGAGATCGAATCCACCTCGACCGGCTCTCTCGGTCTCGACATTGCGTTGGGGATCGGCGGGATTCCGAAAGGCCGGATCATCGAGATCTACGGGCCGGAATCCTCGGGGAAAACCACTTTGACGCTGCATTGTGTGGCCGAAGAACAGAAAAAAGGCGGCGTTTGTGCCTTTGTGGATGCGGAACACGCGCTTGATCCGATCTATGCCCGCAAGCTCGGCGTCGATCTGGACGAATTGCTGATCTCCCAGCCGGATACGGGCGAGCAGGCGCTTGAAATTGTCGATACGCTGGTGCGGTCGGGGGCGGTGAGCCTTGTTGTGGTTGACTCGGTGGCGGCGCTGACGCCGAAATCCGAGTTGGAAGGCGATATGGGCGACAGTTCGGTGGGCGTTCAGGCGCGTCTGATGTCGCAGGCGATGCGCAAACTCACCGGTTCGATCTCCCGCTCGAAATGCACGGTGATCTTCATCAACCAGATTCGCATGAAAATCGGCGTCATGTTTGGGTCTCCTGAAACCACGACCGGCGGCAATGCGCTTAAATTCTACTCCTCTGTGCGTCTCGACATCCGCCGCATCGGCGCGATCAAGGATCGGGACGAGGTGGTTGGTTCCGAAACCCGCGTGAAAGTCGTGAAAAACAAAGTGGCTCCGCCGTTCAAACAGGTGGAATTCGACATCATGTATGGCGAAGGCATCTCCAAAACCGGCGAGCTTTTGGACCTTGGTGTGAAAGCGGGCGTTGTGGACAAATCCGGCGCTTGGTTCTCCTATGGAGACGAACGCATGGGGCAAGGGCGTGAGAACTCCAAACGCTTCCTCCGGGAAAATCCCCAGATCGCGCTGGAAATCGAGGATAAAATCCGTGCCGCGCACGGGCTGGATTTCGATCTCGGGGATGAATTCGAGAAAGACGATCTGCTTGACGACGAATAAGGCGACGAACAGGTTGCCTGCCGGTATTTTACCGCCAGATCAGAGAAGGGCCGGTTCCATTTGAGGGGCTGGCCCTTTTTCGGTTATGGACAGGCCCGCGCAGGGGCGGTAAACCTCCCTGAACGCCAAGAAATCCCGCAAGGAAGCGCCCAACATGCCCAGCGTGAACGACATCCGCTCCACCTTTCTGAACTATTTCGAACGCAACGGTCACACGGTCGTGCCAAGCTCGCCGCTTGTGCCGCGCAATGACCCGACCCTGATGTTCACCAATTCCGGTATGGTGCAGTTCAAAAACTGTTTCACCGGCGTCGAAAAACGCGATTACAGCCGCGCCACCACGGCGCAGAAATGTGTGCGTGCGGGCGGCAAACATAACGATCTCGACAATGTGGGCTACACCGCGCGTCACCATACGTTCTTCGAGATGCTGGGGAATTTCTCTTTTGGAGATTATTTCAAACATGAGGCGATCCCGTTTGCGTGGGAATTGATCACCCGCGATTTCGACATCCCGAAAGACAAGCTCTACACCACCGTCTATCACACCGATGACGAGGCATTCGAGATCTGGAAAAAAGTCGGCGTGCCGGAAGAGCGGATCATCCGCATCGCCACCTCCGACAACTTCTGGCAGATGGGCGACACGGGGCCTTGCGGTCCGTGCACCGAGATTTTCTACGATCATGGCGACCATATCTGGGGCGGCCCTCCCGGTTCGCCGGAGGAAGATGGCGATCGTTTCATCGAAATCTGGAACCTCGTGTTCATGCAGAACGAGCGTTTTGCCGATGGCTCCATGGTCGATCTCGATATGCAATCCATCGACACCGGCATGGGGCTGGAGCGGATCGCGGCGCTTTTGCAGGGCAGTCACGACAACTATGACACCGATCTGATGAAATCGCTGATCGAGGCTTCGGCACATGCGACCTCTGTTGATCCCTATGGCGACAAGAACGTGCATCACCGGGTGATCGCGGATCACCTGCGCTCCACCTCGTTTTTGATCGCGGACGGTGTTATGCCGTCCAATGAGGGGCGCGGGTATGTGCTGCGCCGCATTATGCGCCGCGCCATGCGTCACGCACACCTTCTGGGCGCCAAAGACCCGATCATGCACAGCCTTGTGCCCGAACTTGTGCGCCAGATGGGCGATGCCTATCCGGAGCTACGCACGGGGCAGGCCATGATCGAAGAGACGCTGAAACTTGAAGAAACTCGCTTCATTCAAACGCTGGATCGCGGGCTGAAACTTCTGGAAGACGAGCTGACCGATCTGCCGGATGGAGAGAAACTCCCCGGCGAGGCGGCGTTCAAGCTCTATGACACCTACGGTTTCCCGCTCGATCTGACGCAGGATGCCTTGCGCGAAAAAGGCGTCGAGGTGGACACCGACGGGTTTGACACGGCTATGGCCGAACAAAAAGCCAAGGCGCGTGCGGCATGGGCCGGCTCCGGTGAGACGGCGGATGCAACCGTCTGGTATGACATTGCCGAAGAAAAAGGCACCAGCGAGTTCCTTGGTTACGATACCGAAAAGGCCGAGGGTGAAATCGTGGCTCTGGTCAAAGACGGGGCGCGTGTGGATGCGGTTGAGGAGGGCGATACGGTGCAGATCGTTGTCAACCAAACGCCGTTCTATGCCGAATCCGGCGGTCAGGTCGGCGATACCGGCGTGATCCGTGTCGAAAAATCCATCGCCAAGGTGACGGATACAAAGAAAGTCGCGGGCGTCTTCATCCATTTTGCCACCATCGAAAGCGGCGAGATCAAGGTGGGCGAACCGGCCGCGTTGGAAGTCGATCACACGCGGCGTTCCGCAATTCGGGCCAACCACTCCGCCACACACCTCTTGCACGAAGCACTGCGGCAAACTCTGGGCGATCACGTTGCCCAACGCGGCTCTCTCAATGCGCCGGATCGCCTGCGGTTCGATTTCTCACATGCGAAAGGTCTGACAGCGGAAGAAATTGCCAAGGTCGAGCGCGATGTGAATACGTTCATCCGCCAGAACTCCGCCGTGGAAACCCGCATCATGACGCCGGATGACGCGCGCGCGATCGGCGCACAGGCGCTCTTTGGCGAGAAATACGGCGACGAAGTCCGCGTTGTATCCATGGGCGTGGCCGATACCGGTAAGGGTGCGGACGGGAAGACCTATTCCCTCGAACTTTGCGGCGGCACACATGTGAAGCGCACGGGCGATATCGGACTTTGCGTCATTCTGGGCGACAGCGCCTCAAGCGCCGGTGTGCGCCGGATCGAGGCTCTGACAGGGCAGGCCGCTCTGGACCATCTCGAAGCGGAAGCCAGCCGCAGCCATGAGGTCGCGGCTCTGCTCAAAACACCCGTTGGCGAAGTTGTTGAGCGCGTCAAAGCTCTGGCTGACGAGCGCAAAAAGCTTGAACAGGAAGTCGCCAATCTCAAGCAACAGATCGCTATGGGCGGTGGTGCCGGTGGTGCGGTCGAGGCCAAGGATGTCAACGGCATCCCCTTCCTCGCCCAAGCGCTCGAAGGTGTGTCCGGCAAAGACCTGCGCGGTCTGATCGACGCTCACAAAAACAACCTCGGCTCCGGTGTGATCCTTCTGATCGCCGAAGAGGGCGGCAAGGTCGCGGTGGCCTGTGGTGTGACCGATGATCTGAAAGATAAGGTCTCTGCCGTGGACGTGCTCAAAGCGGCGGTGCCTGCCGTGGGCGGCAAGGGCGGCGGTGGCCGTCCCGATATGGCGCAAGGCGGGGGCAAGGATTTCTCCGGCGCTGACGCTGCGATTGCGGCCGCTGAAACCCTTTTGAAAGGATAAGATATGCCTGCTTTGTGGATCGCCCATGTGACCGTCACCGATGAAGAGGCCTATGGCAAATATGCCAAGCTGGCTGGCCCCGCGATTGCCAAACATGGCGGTAAGTTCATCGCCCGCGCGGCGCGTTATGTGCAGCTTGAGGGCAAGGAACGCCCGCGCAATGTTGTCGCCAAATTCGAGACGCTCGAGGCGGCTGTGGCCTGTTACCATTCGCCGGAATACCAAGAGGCACTGAGCCACGCCAAGGGTGCGTCGGAACGGGAACTTTTGGTGGTTGAAACCGAGGAATAAACGGTTTCGGCCTGCGCGTTTGACGCAGTCATTTTAAATTAAAAGCGGCGCGGAAAAATTTCCTGCGCCGCTTTTTTTATGTCTGCGGGTCCAAGTGCTTAGACCACATAGAAAAGGCCCGCCGAAGCGGGCCTTTGTTTCCTTTGTGCCGAAAATACTCGGCTCAGATCTGGGCAGCCTTGGCATGGCGCTTGCGCTCATGCGGATCAAGGTAGCGTTTGCGCAGGCGGATGCTTTGCGGTGTCACTTCGACCAGTTCGTCATCGTTGATATAGGCGATGGCTTCTTCGAGAGAGAGCGTGACCGGTGTGGTCAGACGCACCGCATCATCCGTGCCGGAGGCGCGCACGTTGGTGAGCTTTTTGCCCTTCAACGGGTTCACTTCCAGATCGTTGTCGCGGCTGTGCTCGCCGATGATCATGCCTTGGTAGACTTTCGCCTGAGCGCCGATGAACAGCTTGCCGCGTTCTTCGAGGTTCCACAGCGCATAGGCCACGGATTCACCGTCTTCCATAGAGATCAGAACGCCCTGACGACGACCCGGGATCGGGCCTTTGTAGGCGGTCCAACCGTGGAACACACGGTTGAGAACACCGGTGCCGCGGGTGTCGGTGAGGAATTCGCCGTGGTAGCCGATGAGACCGCGCGACGGCACATGCGCGATGATGCGCGTTTTGCCGTTTTGCTGTTTCATCTCGGTCAGATCGCCTTTGCGCGCGCCGGTGAGTTTCTCGATCACAGCGCCGGAATATTCGTCATCCACGTCGACCGTGACTTCTTCGACAGGCTCCATGCGCTTGCCGTCTTCTTCTTTCATGATCACCTGCGGGCGGGAGATCGAAAGCTCGAACCCTTCGCGGCGCATGTTTTCGATCAGAACGCCCATTTGCAATTCGCCACGACCGGAGACTTCGAAAGCCTCGCCGCCGGGGGTGTCTTTCACCTTGATCGCGACATTGACCTCGGCTTCACGCATGAGACGGTCACGGATGACACGGGATTGGACTTTCTTGCCTTCACGACCGGCCAGCGGGCTGTCGTTGATGCCGAAGGTGACGGTGATGGTGGGCGGATCAATCGGTTGGGCTTCGAGCGGTTCGTCCACTTCGAGCGCACACAGCGTATCGGACACCGTGGCTTTCGCCATGCCGGAGAGCGAGACGATGTCGCCCGCGATAGCTTCGTCGATTTCGGCCATGGACAGACCACGGAAGGCCTGAATTTTCTTGACCTGAAACTGTTCGATCTTCTGACCGTTGCGGGTCAGGGCCTGAACCGTGGCACCGGCTTTGATTTTACCGGTTTCGACACGGCCCGTCAGGATACGACCGAGGAACGGGTCGGAGCCCAGCGTGGTGGCGAGCATTTTGAACGGCTCGTCCTGATGCTTGAGCTGTTTGGGGGCAGGGACGTGGTTCAGGATGAGGTTGAACAGTGCGGAGAGATCCTTGCGCGGCCCGTCGAGTTCCGCGTCACACCAACCGGAGCGGCCGGAGGCATAGAGATGCGGGAAGTCGAGTTGGTCGTCATCGGCGTCCAGAGAGGCGAAGAGGTCGAAACATTCGTCCAGAGCGCGATCCGGCTCGGCGTCCGGCTTGTCGACCTTGTTGAGAACCACGATGGGGCGCAGGCCGAGAGCAAGCGCCTTGGAGGTCACGAATTTGGTTTGCGGCATCGGGCCTTCAGCGGCGTCCACCAAAAGGACAACCCCGTCCACCATGGAGAGGATGCGTTCCACCTCGCCACCGAAGTCGGCGTGGCCAGGCGTGTCCACGATGTTGATGCGATGGCCTTTCCACTCAACCGAAGTGGCTTTCGCCAGAATGGTGATGCCGCGCTCGCGCTCCAGATCATTGGAGTCCATGGCGCGTTCTGTGGTGGCTTGGTTTTCGCGGTAGGTGCCCGACTGTTTCAGCAGCTCGTCCACGAGTGTGGTTTTGCCGTGGTCAACGTGGGCGATGATTGCGATATTGCGAAGATCCATAGGGTTCGGTTTCCGTCGTGAAAGATTGCTTGGCCCCGCGCCTAACGGGTGGCAGGGCAAAAGGCCAGCTTTAAAGCATATGAGGGCGGTGAAAACTCGCTTAAAGCGTTTTGCGTGAAATCTAAAGCACAGATTTCCGGAAAACGCCGGTGTTTGTCGGTTATGTTGCGGACATTCGCGCGTGTTCTGTGTTTTTGCTCACGCGCGAGAGGTTTTAATGGCTGGTTGTGTGCGAGAAAAGGTGAATGACCAACACGCCTGCGATGATCAACCCCATGCCAAGGGCGGCGGCGAGGTCGATCTTTTGGCCAAAGGCGAAAAGGCCGATGAGGGTGATGAGGACGATGCCGAGGCCCGACCAGATGGCATAGACCACGCCCACTGGCATGACCTTGAAGGTCAGGGACAGGAAGTAGAAGGACAACCCGTAGCTGATGGTCACTACTACTGCGGGAACCAGTCGTGTGAATTGCTGCGAGGCGTTCAGCGCAGCTGTGCCGATCACTTCGGAGACGATTGCGGCGATCAGAAAGATGTAATGTTTGGGCATGTCGGTCTCACGGAACGGGTTACATGGCGATATAGCGGTCGCGGCGGTGATTGATGGCGATCACAAGATTGACGACCACCGCCCCCAGCAGCGAATAGAGCACCTGCGGCAGAGGCATGAAAAAGAAGGCGACGGCAAAGAGGCATGCGTCAAAGGCCAGTTGGACATAGCCCGCTTTGAAACCGGTGGCGTCCTGCATATAGAGTGCCAGAATGCCCAAGCCCCCCAGCGAGCCGCCGTGCCGGAAGATCGCCATGAGTCCCGCGCCCGTCATGAGGCCGACCATGATGGCGCCGAACCACGGTGTGAGCGTGTCGAAGGTGAGCATGGTCGGAAACCATTCGGAAAGCACGGAGATCAGCGCGACATTGACAAAGGTTTTGCTGACGAAGACCTTGCCCATACGTTTGTAACCGAACCAGTAAAACGGCAGGTTGACGACAAAGAACACCCAGCCGAAGGGCCAGCCGGACACATAGGAAATCAGGATCGCAAGCCCCGCCGTCTGGCCGGTAATCAGCCCCATAGAGCGCAGCATCACAAGGGCGAAGGCACACATGGACGTGCCGAAAAGATAGCCTTGTAGATCCTCGAACCATGTATGTTTCTCGGCTTTTTGTGCATCCGTTTGCATGATCTGTCCTCGGTCGTCCTGTCAGTCGGCAATATAGCGGTCGCGGCGATGGTTGAAGGCGATCACACCGTTAAGGATCACCGCCCCTAGCAGCGAATACAGGACGCGCGTCGGTTCGAAAAGAAAGAAAGCAACGGTAAAGAGCACAGCGTCGAAGCACAGTTGCACAAGCCCTGCGCGAACGCCGAACCGGTCTTGCGCGTAAAGCGCGACCACGCCAAGCCCTCCGAGCGAGCCTTTGTGCCGGAACGTGCCCAAAAGCCCGTAACCGGTGAGGATGCCAAAGGCGATGGTGCCGAAAAGCGGATCGAGATGGGAGAACGTCATCCAGTTCGGGATCACGGCCACAAGAATCGACAGGGCAGTGACGCAGAGCGCGGATTTGATGGTGAATTCGCGCCCCATACGGAAATAGGCCAGCGCGTAGAACGGGATATTGATGAGCCAGAACACCCATGAAAAGGACCAGCCCGTCAGGTAGGAAATCACCAGAGCCAGCCCTGCGGTCTGTCCGGTGATGAAGCCGAGTTGTGAGATGATGGTCAGTCCGATTGCGGTGGTGATGAGCGCGATGGAGAACCCCTGCACATCCTCGAAGGGGCTGTGTTTGTGTGGGCTCTGGGTGAGGGGCATGGGCGCTGGCATGAGTCTGAAATAGGACAGCTTTACTGACCTGTCCAGTGTAAAAACAAACTAAGCCGGTGATGGGCGCGAGCATTTCATCCGGCTGCGAAAATTTTGGGCAAATCTAGGCGGGAAATGCCACCTATTCGATCCATAGCCGCTGGGCCTGAAACAGTACCAGAGTCTCGGCCAGTTGTGGGTTGGCCATGCCGGAAGGGGCGCTGGCCGCGCGACTCATCTGTGCGGTTTCCAGTTTGAAGACCTGATTTTCCAGACGGTCCGTGTCCAGACCATAACGCTGCGCCAATGCCAGTTCGCTGCGGGTCGTCTCGATCAGGTCAACGGGGGCTTCTGCGTCGAAGGTTGGGTTTTCTGGACTGTAGACGCTGCCCGAAGCCGTCATTTCGGCATGATATGCTGCACCGTTGCGTTCCAGCGCCATGATAAACCCCAGATCATCGAAGCGGGCGGTTTTGAGATCGGTGGCGAGAGTGTCGATTTCTTTCGGGGTGATCCGGCTCAGATCATATTTGGCAAAGAACGGGGCCGCGTCACGGATGATTTTTCGGGTGGCGGCTCGTTGCGCCTGTGTATTCTGAGACTTCTCAATATCCCTGTGTGGCCCGCTTTGTGCATCCGTGGCAACCGCTGTGCGCTCCGCGTCCTGCGTCACAGTTTGGACGGCCTTTCCTGCGGATTGAAGTGCCGTAGATTGCAGCGCGGGTTGACCTGTGGATTGGTCTGTCGAGCGATCGGTGCTGTTCGGAGCTTGCGTCTGCTCCAGTTCCAAGCGCAATCGAGTCCACATCTGTGCGGCAGTGGGGATCTGCATGACTGGGAAACCTTCTGTCTTCCGTTTTGTGGGAGGATAGGCGTGGAAGGTTTAAGGATACTTTAATATATAAAATTGCGCGGAAATTATCCCGCGCAATCCGTTTCGTTCCATCAATGAGACTTGGGTTAGCCGATCAGCAGCGACAGACCCATCAGAGTTGCCAGAGCACCCAGAAGGCGCGGACCATAGGGCAGGGCGCGGGCGGTCAAACGGGCGGCAAGGATGCCTGCCGCATGGAGTAGGGCCGTGGCAATGACAAAGCCTGCGCCAAAGCCCAGAGCCTGAGCCGCCCCCAGTTCCGCGCCGTGGGCGTGTCCGTGAAACAGGCCGAAAACGGCCGCGATAGCGACACCACCTGCAAGGCCGGGTTTGACCGCAAAGCTGGCCAGTAGCCCGATCAGAATCGCGGAGGCGAGAATCATCGGTTCCACGAGCGGCAGGGGAAGTGCTGCGATCCCGCCCATAAACCCAAGCGCCATCGCGCCTACAAAACCGGCAGGCACGGCCCAGACCGCCTTGCCGCCGATCTGCATGGCCCAAACCCCGACCGCGATCATGGCGATGATGTGATCAAGCCCGAAGAGCGGGTGGGATGCGCCGGCCATGAAGGAGCCGTGTTGCTCCGGCGGCAGATGGGCGAGGGCAGGGCTGGCGATGAGGGCGCAAAGCGCGGCGAGGAAGTGTTTTTTCATGGCTGTCATTCTGTGTTGGGTCTGTTGGTCCGAGCCAGAAAGGCGATGCGCCTTTGAGTGGCTATGTGCTGCGCTTCCGGTCAGGGAAAGCGCCTGTTCCACCGGTCAGACTGTCGAAGGGGCGACCTGTTTTCAAGGCGCGCGCCGGGAGTTTTTGTTGAAATCTATGCGTTTGCTTAAAAAACAGACATGAAAAAGGCCGAAGCAACGGAGCCCCGGCCTGTAGATGCTGTGTCAGGTCTCGCGCTTATCCGGCCAGAGCCTTGTTCAGGTTTTCGTCGATTTTCTCAAGGAAGCCCATCGTCGTCAGCCAGCCTTGGTCGGGGCCGACAAGCAACGCGAGGTCTTTGGTCATGAACCCGCTTTCCACCGTGTCTACGATGACTTTTTCCAGCGTCGTGGCAAAGCGCATCAGCTGTTCGTTGCCGTCAAGCTTGGCGCGGTGCTTCAGGCCGCCGGTCCATGCGTAGATGGAAGCAATCGAGTTGGTGGAGGTGGCTTCGCCCGCCTGATGCTGGCGATAGTGACGGGTCACGGTGCCGTGGGCGGCTTCGGCCTCGACGATCTTGCCATCGGGCGTCATCAGTTGCGAGGTCATGAGACCCAGCGAGCCAAACCCCTGTGCCACGGTGTCGGATTGCACGTCACCGTCATAGTTCTTACAGGCCCAGACAAATTTGCCGGACCATTTCATCGCACAGGCCACCATGTCGTCGATCAGACGGTGCTCATACCAGATGCCGGCTTTCTTGAAGTCCTCGGCAAATTCCGCGTCGTAAATCTCTTGGAAGATGTCTTTGAAGCGACCGTCATAGGCTTTGAGAATGGTGTTCTTGGTGGACAGATACACCGGCCAGCCAAGGTTCAACCCGTAGTTCAGAGAGGCGCGGGCAAAGTCGCGGATCGAGTCGTCGAGGTTATACATCGCCTGATAGACGCCCGCCGAAGGGGCGTCATAGACGACCTTTTCAATCACGGTGCCGTCTTCGCCCTCGAATTTCATCGTCAACTGCCCCTTGCCGGGGAAGGTGAAATCGGTGGCTTTATATTGGTCGCCAAAGGCATGACGCCCGACCACGATGGGATCGGTCCAGCCGGGCACGAGGCGCGGCACGTTTTTGCAGATGATCGGCTGGCGGAACACAACGCCGCCCAGAATGTTGCGGATCGTGCCATTGGGCGAACGCCACATTTTCTTGAGGCCGAATTCCTCAACGCGCTGCTCGTCCGGCGTGATCGTGGCGCATTTGACCGCGACGCCGACTTCCTTGGTTTTCATCGCAGCATCAATGGTGATCTGGTCTTCGGTGCGGTCGCGCTCCTCAATGCCGAGATCGTAATAAAGCAGGTCGAGGTCGAGATAGGGGAGGATCAGTTTCTTTTTGATGAAGTCCCACATAATGCGGGTCATTTCATCGCCGTCCATTTCGACAATGGGATTGTCTACCTTGATCTTAGTCATCTGGGGATCTCCATGAGGGGTCTGGAAGAGTCGTTTGTCTTCTACCGCAATTTTGCGGGGAGTGAAATGGCTTTGTATACCAATGCATACTTAGGCGGGCCCGCGCCCCGCGTCATGTCCGTGTTTGACGGTTGTCTATGGTTGTCGCGTATAAATGTATCATTTTTGCAACGAGGTTGGGGGGGAATTTTTGATAATCTTGATAAAAATACTCGGAATTTGTAGCAGCGGCGTGATTGCAGGCTTTGCCATATGGTGCAGAGCTTCCAGGTAGCGACAAGCCCCCGAGATACCAGAGCAGTCATCACGCAATTTATGAGGGGGTTGCTATGTCAACTTATTCACGGCCTGAACTGGCGCGTATGCGGCTGCTATGCAGTGCCGCTATTCTCGTTTCATCATTTCCGCTTGCAACACTGGCACAGGAGATCACCGTTCTCGACACGATTGTTGTTGAGGGCGAAGAGGGGGAAGCCACAACCAAAACGCTATCTGGGGCTTCCGTTGGGGAATTGGAAGGTGCCTTGATTGTCGAGCAATATGGCAATGATATTGGTACTGCAGTGCGTGCGACGGCAGGGGCATTTACCCGATCTCCCGCAGATAGCCCGACAGTGACCGTCAACATTCGGGGTCTGCAAAGCTATGGTCGAGTTAACACTATGATCGATGGCATTCCGCAGACATTCCGCAATATTTCAGGTCACGGCGGGTCATACGATGATCAGGTCTTCCTTGATCCGGGCTTGGTTATCGGCGCCGATATCGCCAAGGGGGCTGTTGCGGGGGCGGATGGACTTGGTGCTCTGGCCGGAGCGGCAAATTTTCGGACCATCGGGATTGACGATCTGGTTGACGCTGGAGAAACCACCGGAGGCATGGCGCGGCTGAGCTTCGGCACCAATGGCAACGACGTTTCTGCGACACTGGCCGGCGCCGTTCAGAGCAAAGATGGCACATGGGGCGGTCTTGCTGCGGTGAGCGGTTACAATCACGGTCCGTTTGAGGACGGGGCAGGGACAGAGACCAGCGAATCTTATAAAGATGAACCGCGCACCATTCTGGCGAAGATGCGGTATCGACCCTCTGCCGATCTTGAGTTCAATCTGACCGCACAGGATTACCAGAACACGTTCTATCCGACAGATTCTTCCGGTTACATCTGGGATGTGGAACGCAAGAGCGTGATCGCGGACATGGCATACAATCCGGGTGATCCGCTGATTGATATGAAGGCGAAAGTCTACTGGCAAGATATGAGTTTCAATTTCCCGACGGGAGAAGGCAAAACCTCGGGCAGCTATCTCGGACGCAACGGCACAGATGAAACCTTCGGGGCAAACCTGAGCAACCGCAGTAAGCTGTCGATTGCGGCTGGTGATCTCTTGTTCGATTATGGTGTGGCTTATACGTCGAACGATTTCGACACCGAGGAAAGAACCTCCGGCGCAAACGCGGCGGGCAAACTCTCCAAAGCAGGTGCGTTTTTCAATGCCGCCTATGCGATTGGCGACTGGGATTTCGGTGGCGGTGTGCGCTATGATTATTACCAGTTGGACAGCACGGTCGACGGAGAGGATGTCACGCGTGACGATGGCAAGCTGAATGGCAACCTCGTTGCGCGCTACCACCTGAACGAGGCGTGGTCTGTTTATGGCTCTTTCGCCGAAACCATGCGCGCGCCGACCGTTACGGAAATGTTCTACAGTGGCGGATCCCACGCGACATCCAGTTCCTCTGTTCTCACCAATCCCGATCTTGAGGCGGAAACCGCCGATACATTCGAGCTTGGCGTGAATTTCGGACGTGAAGGTCTCTGGGCGGGGGCGACGTTGTTCCAGTCCGATATTGAGAACTTCATCAACTACGAAGAAGACAGTGATGGCAACGTCCGCTTTATCAACACGGATGGCACTGTGACCATGAAGGGGATCGAGATGTCCGCAGGGTTTGATACAGAGCGCTTCTTCGGATCGCTGTCTCTGACGCTTGCGGATACGGAGCAGCCGATCAGCAACAACGCTGGTGTTGGTATGGACACATATGGTCAGTTGCCGGATGATTATGCGACGCTTGATCTGGGCGTGAAGCTACTCAATGGCGATGCTCGTGTCGGTGGACGTGTGCGGTATGTTGGTGAAAGCTCTGTGGCGACATTTACCTCGTTTACGGATTATAGCGGAACCACGGTGGACCTTGCGTCATATACGGTGTTCGACCTCTATGGTTCGTGGCAAGTGAGTGACGGGTTCGAGCTTTACGCCAGCGTCGAGAATCTGTTCGATACATTTTACCGTGAGGCAGGCACGGGGCTTGCCACTTCGGGCGAAAGCCTCTTTGGTGACGGGATTGGCGGGCGTGGTCGAACGGTCGAGCTGGGGATGACCTACCGTTTTTGATCCTTTTCGGCTATGAGTGCGAAGGTGAGCCTGTCCCTTTGGGGCAGGTTTTTCCAATCTGCGTGTGTTTTATGCGTATTTTATGGGGTAAAATAATACCTATTTTGCAAGCCTTTGATATATAACGGTTTATACAATATTGCTGTGCTTGACGTGGCGCGGGAAATGCTTAGAACACGCTCAATCGAATTCAATTCCCATAAGGGCTGAACCTATGAAAACCTTTTCCGCAACTCCGGCGGACATCGACAAGAAATGGATCATCATCGACGCCGAAGGTGTCGTGCTTGGCCGTCTCGCTTCGATCGTCGCCATGCGTCTGCGTGGCAAACACAAAGCCACCTTCACACCGTCCATGGACATGGGTGACAATGTCATCGTGATCAACGCCGACAAAGTGCAACTCACCGGCAAGAAACGCACCGACGAGCGCTTCTACTGGCACACCGGTCACCCGGGCGGCATCAAGTCCCGCTCCATGGGTGAGCTGCTTGAGGGCAAATACCCCGAGCGCGTCGTGACCAAAGCCGTGCAGCGCATGCTGCCGGGCGGCAAACTGTCTCGTCAGCAAATGACCAACCTGCGCGTTTACGCCGGTGCCGAGCACCCGCATGAAGCTCAGAATCCCGAAGTTCTGGATGTCAAATCCATGAACAAGAAAAACACCCGGAGCGCATAAATATGGCTGATGAAATCAAATCCCTCGACGAGCTGAATGCCGTCGCCGGTGGCGAAGCCGTCGCTGAAGTGGCTGCGCCCCGTGAACCCGTTCGTGACGAACTGGGCCGTTCCTATGCAACCGGCAAGCGTAAAGACGCTGTTGCTCGCGTCTGGATCAAGCCGGGCTCCGGCAAGGTCACTGTCAACGGCAAGGACATGGACGTCTACTTCGCACGTCCGGTGCTGCAACTCATCGTGAAACAGCCGGCACAGGTTGCTGGTGTTGAAGGCGAGTTTGACGTTGTTGCGACTGTCAAAGGTGGCGGTCTCTCCGGTCAGGCCGGTGCTGTGAAACACGGCATCTCCAAAGCCCTGCAGCTTTACAACCCGGAACTGCGCGCCGCTCTGAAAGCCGCTGGCTTCCTGACCCGCGACTCGCGTGTTGTTGAACGTAAGAAATTCGGTAAGCGCAAAGCTCGCCGTTCCTTCCAGTTCTCCAAGCGTTAATCGCAGGACATCCGAAACAAAGACAAACGCCCGCTGTTTCCAGCGGGCGTTTTTCGTTTGACGTGTGTGGCTTGCTTCGGTCTTTCGAGAGACAGGTGTCCAAGACCTTCGCCAAAGCCCCCCCATCATGAAAGATGAAGCCCGTAAAATGCATCGGGCTTAAATGAATCTTCACTCCTTTGCGGCATGAAACAGTGTGAAGCGGGCTCTGCCCACATACTGATCAGCCGTCTGACCGTCAGATGCGGCTTCAATCTGATCGGAAGGCCAGGAGAGAGAGATGAAGTTTTTTCGTAATATCAAGTTGATGTCCAAATCATCTGTCACGGACCATGCAGAGGGCGGAGAGCATGTTTCTACGGCTGCCCGTAGTGGCGACACCGGCGGGACTGACACGGGAGTGCCTGAGGAGGCGCTGCACGACATGTTGCTCAAAACCGCCTCTTTCGAGGCGTCTCCCTCAGCTTTGATATTGCTTGATGACACATTGAACATTTCCGCAGTGAACCTTGCGGCACAGGTCTTATTGAAGCGGTGCGAGGATGCCTTCTGCCAGCATCTCGGCCATTTTGAAGTGGAACATATGCGCGGCAAAAACGTGGCTGACATGTTTCGGAATATGGAGGCCGCACAAGTCCTCCAATCTGGGACGGAGCAACGGCCCTATGAGACCGAAGTCAAAGTGGGTGAGCTGTATTTTGCGCTCAAAATCAACGCGGTTATCAAGAATGACGGTGCGCGCGTTGGTTATGTTCTAGAAGTGGCTGATATCACTGAAAGCCGCAGCAACAAGACTGTGCTCTCTGTTCTGGATAGCTATCAAGTGAGGGCAGAGTTCAGCCCGGACGGACAATTGCTGACCGCGAACGGCAATTTTGCGCGATTGTCGGGGTTGGAAGCAACCGATCTTCTTGGGAAGCGGTATGAAGATATTTTCGACTTGGACACACGAGAGGATGGCGATCACTCAGACGTTTGGGCCCGCGTGACGCAAGGCCGGAGTGTCAGTGGGCGTTTCAAAGCTCTCAATTCTGGTGAAGGGACGGCCTCCCTTGTGGAGGGCATATTCAGCCCGCTTCAGGACGGTGCCGGACGACCGTCTCGCATTATTCTTCTGGGCTTGGATGTTACGGAAAGTCAGGCGGAGTTGAGAGTCGCGGAAGCCGAGCGTGAGCGTATGAAAGCCGAGCAGGACCGCGTGGTCGAGGAACTGCGCATCGGTCTTAAAAAACTGGCCGGCGGAGATTTGCGATTCCGTATCCTCGAGGCATTTTCCGGTGAATATGAAACCCTGCGCAAAGATTTCAATCACGCAGTCGACAACCTTCATAATGCGATGCGCAATGTGGTTGAAAATGCCGACATGATCCGTTCCGAGGCTTCGGAAATTTCGAATGCAGCTGATGACCTGTCGCGCCGCACGGAGCAGCAAGCCGCAACGCTTGAACAGACAGCTACCGCTTTGGACCAACTGACCTCATCCGTCCGTTCGGCCGCAGATGGTGCGAACCAGGCCTCTGTGATGGTGGATACGGCAAAGACAAACGCGGAAGCCTCCGGCAAGGTGGTCCAGCAGGCTGTCGAGGCTATGAGTGAAATAGAAACCTCGTCCAATCAGATTTCCAAGATCACCTCGGTGATTGATGACATTGCGTTCCAGACCAACCTGTTGGCTCTGAACGCAGGCGTCGAGGCGGCGCGTGCTGGCGAGGCTGGTCGCGGCTTTGCAGTGGTCGCTTCCGAGGTGCGCGCGCTTGCACAAAGATCTTCAGATGCCGCGCGTGAAATCAATGATTTGATCTCCAAGTCGGGCGATCTGGTGAAACGCGGCGTGAGTCTTGTTGGCGAAACCGGTGAGGCATTGAGCGGCATTGTGACGTCCGTCTCGGAGATTTCTAACAACGTATCCGAAATCGCAGTTTCCTCGCGCGAACAATCTTCGGGGCTTGCCGAAATCAACACGGCAGTGAACCAGCTGGATCAGGTCACACAGCAGAATGCCGCTATGTTTGAAGAGACCACGGCGGCGAGCCATGCTTTGACCAAAGAAGCTGAAAACCTGACCCAGACCACGTCGCGGTTTTCGATTGCCGCAGATCACAAAGCATCTGCAGTGAATGCCGGAAAAATGAATGAAACAGGAACGCTACATCAGCTGTCGGAGAAACCGTTCCAACCGTCGCAAATGCCTGTCGATCAACCGTCCTACGAAATTACGCGGGCGACAGAGACGGCTGGTCCCGCCCGAAAAGCTGTGAATGCGCCGGAATCTACGGCGGTTGTTTTGGAAGATGATTGGGAAGATTTCTAAAACGCTTTGCAGGGAAAACATGAGGTGGAAACGACCGGAAGAACGGGGAGGCTGAGGTGAAGCCAATACGTGTTTTGATTGTGGACGACTCGGCCACGATGCGGCGTCTTATTCGCTCTATTCTTGAGGCCGACCAGAGACTTGAGATCGTAGGTGAGGCGGGAACAGCGCGTGAGGCGCGTGATGCAGTCAACTTGTATCGGCCTGACGTGATGACACTTGATGTCGAGATGCCCAGCATGAGTGGCTTGGAATTTTTACAGCGCCTTATGCGTCATCGCCCGATGCCGGTTGTCATGGTGTCGACCCTTACACGGCGTGGCAGTGATGTCGCTATTGAAGCCATGTCTATTGGTGCTGTCGATTGCGTTGAAAAGCCTAAGCTGGGCGGCGGGCTTGATAGCTTTTCAAAGCTGGCAGATACGGTTGCTGCGGCCGCTCGCGCACGTGTCAATGATCCGCGCAGGGCAGGGGAAATCTCCGTGTCGCGGTCGAATAGAAACTACAGGCGAATTTGCTTGATTGGCGGCTCAACTGGGGCTGTGGATGCAATCGAACGGATTTTAAAAACTTTCCCCGCTGACTGTCCGCCGACGCTCATCACGCAACATATGCCCGCACCATTTCTGGTGAGTTTTGCCGCCCGCCTTGACCCTTTGGTGCAGCCGCATGTCAGCTTGGCTCGCGATGGTATGCCCTTGCGTCAGGGACAGGTGATGATTGCACCCGGGGGGGATTATCACCTCAATATTACGGGGAGGACAGATATGCGGGTGAGCTTGTATAAAGGTCCACCTGTGTCCGGACATCGCCCGTCGGTGGACTCCATGTTTCTGTCCGCCGTGAAGCACGCACCGAGGATGGTTGCCGGGATACTGACCGGAATGGGCGCAGACGGCGCCGCAGGGATGAAGGCACTTCGAGAAGCGGGGGCGAAAACGCTGGGTCAAAGCAAGGAAACATGCGTGGTTTATGGTATGCCGCGTGTGGCTGGCGAAATGGGTGGTGTCGAGGCTTGGGCCGATCTGGACAAGTTCGGCGAAACGTTGCTGCACCTCTGTGAAACTCCCGTGAAAGCACAGGTGACATGACGGCGATTTTGCAAAAACAGCCCTGCGACCTCCGCACCTATATCGCACAGGGTGAATACGCGATTGCGGACGCGGAAGATGCCGTGATCACAACGGTTTTAGGTTCTTGTGTGGCGACCTGTTTGTGGGATCCTGTGGCCAGAATTGGCGGCATGAACCATTTTCTGTTGCCCGACGGCCCAACGTCACGCAGCGATGTCAGTTCTTTCGGGGCCAATGCAATGGAGCTTCTGATCAATGCGTTGATCCGCTCCGGTGCTCTGCGGGGGCGTTTGCGGGCCAAGGTGTTCGGTGGCGCGGAGATGTACAAAGGCTTGACCAATGTGGGCAACCAGAACGGACGTTTCGTCCTCTCCTATCTTGAGAGGGAGGGGCTTCCCTGTGATGGTCAAAGCCTCGGTGGCATGAAGGCCCGCCGCGTGGAATTCTTTCCGGCTCAGGGGAAGGCCCGTCAGAAGCTGGTTGAGGATACGCATATCGTCGAGAAACGGCCCGTGCCGGAGATTTCCAGCGATCTGGAGCTTTTCTGATGTTGAAAATACGCCACCTCAAGATCACGTCTTGCGCTACGCTGACCCTCCCAATTTGGCCGGTTCTGATGGAGCGAGGTGTGCACGCCCGCACCAATGGCCGGACCAGTCACGTTGTTTCGGGAAAGAGCCGATGTTGCGATCTTCTCGAACACGGGAGGGGCAGGGTCTTGAAAGCCGCGGCCCCGCCAGAGTGACTGGCGGGGCCGCGTAAATATCTAAAGCATTTCAACTTTTCGAGAGGCGATCAATACCCCCAAACAATCTCCAGAAATCAAAACCGACCTTAAACACAGTGTTTGATGCCCGAGAAAGTCGGAGACCTCCGAAGGCGCTTGTTAACTCTTCGACACCGCATCGAGAATACGCGCCCAGGAGCGGATGCCTTTGTGGAAGTTTTTCAGCCCGTATTTTTCATTCGGTGAATGGATGCGGTCGTCGTCTTCGGCAAAGCCCACGAGCATCGAGTCGAGACCCAGAATGGAGGTGAAGAACCCCGCAATCGGGATGGACCCGCCCATGCCCGCAAACACGGCTTCGCGATCCCATTCCTCGGTGAGCGCCTGACGTGCGGCTTCGAATTCCGGACGGCTGGTGTTCATCACTGCGGCGGGAGAGCCGTCAAGGTCTTGGTTCCATGTGACCTTGGCATCTGTGGGCAGGCGGCTTTCCACATGGGCGCGCAGGTTTTTGCGGATGGCATCGGGGTCTTGCTTGCCAACGAGACGACAGGTGATTTTGCAATGCGCCTCCGAGGGGATCACGGTTTTCGTGCCCGGTCCCTGATAGCCGCCCCACAACCCGTTGATCTCCAGCGTCGGACGGGCCCATTGCTGCTCCAGCGTGGAATAGGCGCGCTCGCCGTGGGCCTCGGACATGCCGACGGAGGATAGGTAATCCTTCTCGTCAAAGCCGCAGCCCTTCCACTGTTCCAGAATGTCGGCGGGCACATCTTCGACGCCGTCATAGAAATCTTTGACGGTCACGCGGCCTTCATCATCATGAAAGCTCGCGATAATTTTTGAGATTTCGCGCAGTGGGTTGAGCGCCGGACCACCGTAATGGCCGGAATGCAAGTCCATGGTCGGACCGGTCAGGGTGAACTCGTCCTTGAGCATCCCGCGCAGCTGCGAACAGATCGAGGGCACGCCGGGCGCCACCATGGATGTGTCGCAAATGAGCGCGAGATCGGCTTTGAGCTTGTCCTTGTTGGCTTCCATGAAGGGGATGAGCGAGGGGGAGCCGCTTTCTTCCTCGCCTTCGAAAAAGAAGGTGATGGTGCAGGGCATCTCGCCGTGTTCGGCAATCCATGCGCGACAGGCTTCGACGAAGGTCATGAGCTGGCCCTTGTCATCCGAGGCCCCGCGCCCGCGGATCACCTTGCCGGACTCGCGGTCTTCGATGAAGGGCGCGAAAGGATCATGGTCCCAGAGGTCGAGCGGATCGACCGGCTGCACATCATAATGGCCGTAGAACAACAGGTGCGGCGCGTCATTGGCAGTCTTGGGGCCGATCTTGCCGTAGACCATCGGATGACCGGGGGTCGGGCAAAGCTCGACCTCGGCCCCCAGAGATTTGAGATCGGCGACCAGCCATTCGGCGGCTTTGAGGCAGTCGGCCTTGTTGGCAGGGTCGGTGGAGATCGACGGAATGCGCAGAAGGTCCATCAACCGTTCGAGGGAAGCCTCAAGGCTGGAGTCAATGCGCGACAGCACCGGATCGAGACGTGTGTTCATTATAGGAAACCTTTGGTCTTGCTCGGGATAATTTGCCGCAGCTTACGCCGATCACATCTGGTGTCCAGAGGGGCAGGGCCGCTTGACATAGATCATGTAGAAAGGGTTTTTAGTCGTTCTAAAAGGAAGGTGCAGTTTTAAAGGCTGCGCATGCCTGAAAAGGGTCTTGTTGGAATAATGCCTTGCGGAATGTGAATGTGAGTCGCAATTTTCGCAAGATGCCGCTAAAACAGGCAGACCCGCGACGCGCGAAAGGAAAAGAAGTGGACTATACGGCGAAGCTTGAGGAAGCCCTCCAACGTTTGCATGACGAGGGACGCTACCGGACCTTCATCGACATCGAACGCAAACGTGGCCAGTATCCGCATGCCACGTGGAAGCGCTCTGATGGGTCCGAGCAGCCGGTCACCGTCTGGTGTGGCAACGACTATCTCGGCATGGGGCAAAATCCGGTTGTGATCGACGCCATGAAGGAAGCGGTGGATGCAACGGGGGCGGGTTCCGGCGGCACGCGCAACATTTCCGGCACCACGGTATATCACAAACGTCTTGAGGCCGAACTGGCCGATCTTCACGGCAAAGAGGCAGCGCTGGTCTTTTCCTCGGCTTATATTGCCAATGACGCGACGCTTTCGACGCTGCCGACCCTGTTTCCCGGTCTGATCATCTATTCCGATGAGTTGAACCACGCCTCCATGATTGAGGGCATTCGTCGCAATGGCGGTGCAAAACGGATTTTCCGCCACAATGATCTTGACCACCTGCGCGAACTTCTGGCCGCCGATGATCCGGCTGCGCCGAAGCTGATTGCTTTTGAGTCGGTCTATTCGATGGATGGTGATTTCGGGCCGATCAAGGAAATTTGCGATTTGGCCGATGAATTCAACGCGCTGACCTATCTCGACGAGGTGCATGCCGTGGGCATGTATGGTCCGCGCGGTGGCGGTGTGGCCGAGCGCGACGGGCTGATGGATCGTCTCGACATCATCAACGGCACGCTGGGCAAAGCCTTCGGCGTGTTCGGCGGCTATATCGCGGCCAGCGAGAAAATGTGTGATGCTGTGCGTTCTTACGCGCCGGGCTTTATCTTCACCACCTCGATCCCGCCGGCTGTGGCTGCGGGCGCGGCGGCGTCCATTGCCTTCTTGAAAGGCGAGGGTGGCGTGAAGCTGCGCGAAGCGCATCAGACACAGGCGAATATTCTCAAGCTGCGGCTCAAAGGTCTTGGCCTGCCGATCACGGATAACGGTTCGCATATCGTGCCGTTGATCGTTGGGGATCCGAAACACACGAAACTCATGTCCGACATGATGCTCGAAAACTACGGGATTTATGTGCAGCCGGTGAACTATCCGACCGTGCCGCGCGGCACGGAACGTCTGCGCTTCACCCCGTCGCCTGTGCATGGTCCCAACGAGATGGATCACCTGATCAAAGCGCTCGACGCGCTTTGGAGTCATTGTGCGCTGAATCGTGCCGAAATGGCGGGATGAACCGTATAAGCTCTGTGCGCCCTGTTTGAGCTTGTGATAACTGTTGATCAAGGTGCTTGGACGAATCATTTCGACCGGTAAGTTCAAAGGCATCATGGGGATAGGGACAAATTGAGGCGCACAGGCATGATCAGGCGGTGGAGCAAGCCACCTGTCGAGGAACAGGAAGAACCTCGCGGGTTTGACGACTTCGAGCTTAAGCTCGGGGATGTCATGCGCGGGGAACGTGCGACCATCGGCAAGTCACTTTTGGATGTTCAGCGGGAACTCAAGATCAAGGCGACCTATATCGCCGCGATCGAGAATGCCGATCCGTCCGTCTTCGAAACCCAAGGATTTATTGCCGGTTATGTGCGCTCCTATGCGCGCTACCTCGATCTTGATCCGGACTGGGCCTTTTCGCGTTTCTGTCAGGAAAGCGGGTTTTCCGTGGCTCACGGGATGTCACCGCAGGCCTCGACCAAACGGCCCGCCAAGGTGGCGAAACAGACCCCTGTCAAAGATCCTTTTGCCGATCCGAACGCCTCTTTTGTCCCGCAGGGACAAGGGTTTATGGCGCGGATCGAACCGGGCGCGCTTGGCTCGACCGCTGTGCTTATGGCTCTGTTGGGTGTGATCGGCTATGGCGGCTGGGCCGTGTTGCAGGAAGTGCAAAAGGTCAAGCTGGCCCCTGTCGACCAGACCCCCGGCGTTATTTCCGAAGTGGCTCCGCTTGGCGGCGAAAGCACCACGGTGGCCGGTATGGACGAAAGCCTTTCGCTTGCCACCCCTTCGGCTGAGGCGCTTGACCGGCTCTATCGCCCGCAGGCGCTTGATGTGCCTGTTCTGGTGCCGCGTGACGGGCCGATTGCCACGCTCGATCCGCGCACGGTCGGGGCTCTGGCCGGTGAAACGCTGGCCGCCGAGCGCGAAGACATTCTCAACGACATGTCCAACCTGATCGCCGAGGCCGCGCTGTCTGAAGGCGAGGAAACACCGGTTCAGGTCACCGCCGAAGGCGCACCGGAATTGACCCTTGTCGCCGTGTTGCCCTCTTGGGTGCGGGTGCAAGCCGCTGATGGCTCTGTCATTTTCGAGAAAATTCTCAATGCCGGCGAACGCTATGTCGTGCCCGCGATGGAGCAACCGCCTGTGTTGCGCACCGGCAATGGTGGCGGCGTCTATTTCGCGGTCAACGGTCAGGCTTACGGTCCGGTCGGGCCGTCCGGTTCCGTGGTGAAAAACGTCGCTCTTTCCGTTGCCGATGTGTCGGACAGCTTCGCGGCTGTCGATCTGGCAGAGAATGACACGGTCGCGCAGATGTTCCGCGTGGCCTTGAACACCACCGAATAACGCCAGCCATCCCGCGAAACCTTTGCTCGCGCAAGCGCCTGTGCCAACCACAGCGTCATGCGGGGAGGGGCCTTTGCCATACTCCAGTATCACCAAACTTGGCCCTTGTGTGGCACATCTGCGGAGCAGGCGCTTGCCCCCGCGCGCTCTGGGGCCTATCTAGGGGCAGACTGAAACGCGCACTCTCGAAGAGGCTCCCATGTCCCACAACCCGATCCGTCCCTGGCGCAATATCGACCGTCGCGAAAGCCGCAAGATCTGGGTGGGCGATGTGCCGGTCGGGGGCGATGCGCCGATCACGGTCCAGACCATGACCAACACGCTCACTCATGACGTCAAAGCCACGCTGGACCAGATCATCCGCTCCGCCGAGGCCGGTGCCGATATCGTGCGGGTCTCTGTGCCGGACAAGGAAAGCTCTGCCGCGCTCAAGGAAATCTGCCGCGAAAGCCCTGTGCCCATCGTGGCCGACATCCATTTCCACTATATGCGCGGGATCGAAGCGGCAGAGGCGGGGGCGGCCTGCCTGCGGATCAACCCCGGCAATATCGGCAATGAAAAACGTGTCAAAGAGGTGATTCAGGCGGCGCGCGATCACAACTGTTCCATCCGGATCGGCGTGAACGCGGGCTCTCTTGAACGTCACCTTCTGGAGAAATACGGCGAGCCATGCCCCGACGCGATGGTCGAGAGCGGTATGGATCACATCAAGATTCTCGAAGACAACGACTTCCACAATTTCAAAATCTCGGTGAAAGCCTCCGACGTCTTTATGGCCTCCGCCGCCTACCAACAGCTTGCCGAAGCCACCGACGCGCCGATCCACCTCGGGATCACCGAGGCGGGCGGGTTGATGTCCGGCACAATCAAATCCGCCATCGGTCTGGGCCAGCTTTTGTGGATGGGCATTGGCGACACGCTGCGCGTTTCCCTCTCCGCCGATCCGGTCGAAGAGGTCAAGGTCGGCTATGAGATTCTTAAATCCCTCGGTCTGCGCCATCGCGGCGTGAATATTATCTCCTGCCCGTCCTGTGCGCGTCAGGGGTTTGACGTGATCAAAACCGTGGAAGAGCTGGAAAAACGCCTCGAACATATCAAGACGCCCATGAGCCTGTCGATCATCGGCTGTGTGGTGAACGGGCCGGGCGAGGCGCTGATGACCGATGTCGGCTGGACCGGCGGCGGCGCAGGTCACGGCATGGTCTATCTGGGCGGCAAACAGGACCACAAAATGTCAAATGACGGTATGATTGCGCATATTGTCGAACAGGTCGAGAAAAAGGCCGAAGAACTGGAAACCGCCCGCGCTCAGGATGCGGCCGAGTAACGCCGCAACCGTGTCATAAGACGACCAATCGCGCACGCCTCGCGCATCCTCTGCGTTTCCTTTGTGCTCTAAATACTCAAAAACCCCGCCGGACTGGCGGGGTTTCTCAATTTGACACAGCAATCGTACCGCGCGGTTAGCGGTTCTTGCGCACCTCGGCCACGATCTCCACCATCGCATCATACGGCAGATAGCCGCGCAGCATCTGGTCGCCCAGAATAAAGGCAGGGGTGCCGGAGATTTGCAGATCCTGTGCCAGCTGGTAGTTGCGGGCAAGGATCGCTGTAACCTCGTCGCTCTCCATCTGCGCGATCACCGCATCGGCGTCGATTTCCAGCCCGTTGGCCAGACGGCGCAAGGAGCCTTCGGAGACATCGCCGCCCGCCTGCATCAGCTCGTCATGGAGTTTGAGGTAGGCCTCATTGCCCTCGACCAGTTTGGTGGCCACCGCGAAACGTCCGGCCAGAATGGATGCCTCGCCCAGAATCGGAAATTCCTTGACGATCAGCTTGATGTTGCCATCTTTTTCCAAAAGGGCCTGCACGTCCGGATAGGCTTTCTTGCAATAGCCGCAGCGGTAGTCGGAGAATTCGACCAGAACGATGTCGCCGTCGGGATTGCCGTAAACGGCGTCGTTTTCGTCGTCGTAAATCACATCGGCAGATTGGGCGATCAGATCGGCATCATTGGCGACCTGTGCTTCGGACTGGCGCTGCTGGTAGACCTCATAGGCCTCTTCCATGATCATCTCGGGATTTTCCATGATGTAAGCACGGACTTCGGCGCGAAACGCCTCGCGCTCGGCATCGGTCATGTCGGTGATGTCAAAAGCGCTCGCCGCGATCGCGGTGGAGGCGGTCAAGAGGGCCGCGGCACCGAGGCGCGCGAAGGCTTTGGCAAAAGGCATGGGTGTTTCTCCGTTTCAAACCTGTTCATAGGCATCTACCACATCCTGCACGCGGGTCCACCCAACAGTTGCGTGACGCAAGGCCGCAGCACAGCTGTTGAGCAGCATCGCAAAGGTGGCTACGCATTGCATTTTCCGCGCGCGGCTGGCATGCCTTGGCCCGACTGTTTCATAGGAGCCAAGCGCATGAAAACCTCCCGCCGTTCTGTCGTTGATCCCTTTATTGTTATGGATGTGATGGAGGCGGCCCGCGTGGCCGAGGAGGCGGGACGCCATATCATCCATATGGAAGTGGGCCAGCCCTCCACCGGCGCACCGGCCAAGGCCCGCGCCCGTCTGGCGTCCGAGATGGAGGAGGGTCCGTTGGGCTATACGGTGGCCTTGGGCCTGCCGGAACTGCGCAAGGGCATCGCCGCGCTATATAAGGACTGGTATGGGGTCGATCTCGACTGGAACCGCGTGGTGATCACGCCGGGTTCTTCAGGCGCATTCATCCTCGCCTTTACCGCCTTGTTCGATGCAGGCGCAAAGGTCGGGATGGGGGAGCCGGGCTATCCGTCCTATCGCCAGATTTTGAGCGGTCTCGACATCACCCCCGTGGGCATCCCCACGAAAATGGAAAACCGGTTGCAACCCGTGCCGGATGAAATCCCCGACGGGCTTGACGGTTTGATCGTTGCCAGTCCGGGCAATCCCTCCGGCACGATGCTTGGTCATGAGGACATGGGCGCGCTGATCAAGGATTGCCATGACAAGGGCATCGCGTTCATTTCCGACGAGATTTACCACGGCATCCAGTATGAAGGCCGCGCCGTCACCGCGCTTGAGCTTTCGGATGATGTCTATGTCATCAATTCCTTCTCGAAATTTTTCTCCATGACCGGCTGGCGGATCGGCTGGATGGTGGTGCCGGAAGATCATGTGCGGGTGATCGAACGCATCGCGCAAAATTTCTTCCTCTGCCCGCCGCATGCCTCGCAAGTGGCCGCCTTGGGCGCGTTGGAGTCGCGGCAGGACTGTCAGCAGATGGTGGATGTCTATGCGGAAAACCGGCGATTGATGCTCGAAGATCTGCCGAAAATCGGTTTTGACAAGATCGCACCGCCGGACGGGGCCTTTTACATCTATGCCGATGTTTCCGAACATACCGAGGACAGCAAGGCCTTTTGCGCCGAGATTCTCGACAAGGCCGGTGTCGCGGTCACGCCGGGGCTGGATTTCGACCCGAAACGCGGCGCACAGACTTTGCGGTTTTCCTATGCCCGCAGCACCGAGGATATTCGTGAAGGTCTCAAACGTCTCGCGGGTTTCATGGCAAGCCGCTAGTCCTGCCAAACCGGCCCATATGTGCCGCCTCGCACTGAAGGCGACAGGGGGCGGCACGGCGGGGCGAAAAGATCACATTCCGGTCAGGCGGGCCATCCGTGGCTGCAAATCTGCGGCCAACGGATAGGCAAACCGCGCGGGCCGCGCTAGGGTGCGCTTGACACGTTTCACGAGGGTTCCATGTCGTTTTTGAAAACTGTTTTTCTGGGCATCTGCCTGCTGCTTTCCACTGTTGTTTCGGCCTCGGCTCAGGGCATGACCGCCTTGGCGCGTGCGGACAGTTCGGCCTCCGCGCTGGTGGATCAGGGTGACAGTATCGAGATGATGCTCCGCCTGAGCCAGCCTGTGCCGTTTCGCATCTTCACCCTCGACGACCCGCGCCGCATGGTGGTGGATTTCGCGGAGGTGGACTGGACCGGCTTTGACACCAACGCGTTCAACACCTCGCGCGGGATCACGGGGCTTCGGGTCGGCGGGTTCACCCCCGGCTGGTCGCGCATGGTGCTTGATCTTGCGCAGCCCTATGCCTTGGTCCATGCCGAGATGTCCCGCGACGACAGTGGTGCGGTTCTGACCCTCAACCTTGACCCGACCGCCTCCGACGAATTTGCTCTGACGGCAGGGACGCCGCCGGACGCCCGACTGGTTCGCCGCACGCCACAGGAGGGCGAGAAACCCGTGCCTCCGCGCAAAATCGGTGAGGGGCCGTTGCGGGTTGTGCTTGATCCGGGCCATGGCGGGATTGATCCGGGGGCCGAACGGGAGGGGGTGCAGGAAAAGACGCTGACCCTGACCTTTGCGCGGGAATTGCAGGACGTTCTGAACCGCGCAGGCGGGTTCGACGTGACGCTCACACGGACCGAAGATGTGTTTGTGCCGTTGGAGACCCGTTTGACGCTGGCGCGGGAGGCCGGAGGCGATGTGTTCATCTCGATCCATGCCGACGCGATTGCCGAAGGCCGTGCCGAAGGCGCGACAATCTACACCTTGGCGGCGCGGTCTTCCGATGCGGCCTCGCAAAAGCTGGCGGAGCGGCATGATCGTGCGGATTTGCTGGCAGGGGTGGACCTGACAGGGCAGGACGATGTGATCGCCTCCGTGCTCATGGATATGGCCCGCACAGAAACAACGCCGCGCACGGACCGTCTGGCGGATACGCTGGTGACATATCTGGAGGAAAGCGTCGGGATGCACAAACGCCCGCGTCTTGAGGCCGGCTTCTCGGTGCTCAAAGCGCCGGATATGCCCTCTGTCCTCATCGAACTGGGCTTTCTGTCCTCGGCCAAGGACCGCGCGAAATTGGTGGATCCGGCTTGGCGGATGAAAGCTGCTTGGGCCATTCGCGATGCGCTTCTGGACTGGGAAGAGCAAGAGCGGGTGATGCAGGGCAAACTGCGCAAGTGAGGGCGACGACCTGCGCCGCCCTCGGTTGTCGAGACGTTTGATGCGTTAATGCGCCAGCATTTCCGAGACGATGTCATCGGCGCTCAGTTCGGCGGGGTAGTAAGTGGGCCAGTTGGTCAGCTCTTCGAGAATAGCCGCACGATCCTCTCCCCAATAGAGATGGTAGTGATCGGCTTTCGAGGGAAAGATGCGGTGGTCGCTGAACTGGATGTAGTCGGGGGCTTCTTCATCGCCTGACACTTTTTCAAAGATGAATCGGACGCCGCGATTGCCCTTGGAATAGGTCAGGATTTCATAGCCGTCATCCTCATATTGTCCCGTGAAGGACGCCTCCTTGCGGTGGAAGGTTACCATGTCGCCTTTGATCTCGATCCGGTCCACATCCGTGGCATAGCCCGTGGTGTAGTAGGCGGTGTATTCCTCGGCGGTTTTATCGCCTGTTTCCGCCTTCTTCTCCATAACAGGGGCCAGTTTGCCCTCGGTCAGAAGCGGGTAGACCGACTGCCAGTCACCTTCCCAATCGGAGAGGGGGCGGTTCTTGATCTGGCTGTCATCGAAATAGCCTTTGTAGATCTGGTCATCGTGGCTATGGGCCTGTTCGTGACTGTGGGCATCATGGTCGTGGTCATGTTGGTGGTCTGCCTGCGCATTGGTTGCGAAGCTCAGGGTTGCGACGAGAGCCGTTGCAACTGTGAGAGAGGTTTTCTGCATTGTGTGTTCCTGTGTTGTGTTTGCGTCTGGCTGGCCATGAACTGGCGGCTGCGGTGATTACAGTTATGCTATAACATAACGCAAAGGAGATAAGAAAAGCTCGACCCTTTGACAAGCCGGAAACACGGTCGGAAAAGCCGGTGCCTCAGTCCGGTGCCTCGGGTCGCAAGCGTCGGGCAGGGGGCTGCCGTGTTTATGTGGCGGGGGTTTGTTTGCGTGCGAGCCAGACGGTGTGATCGGCGCAATCGGGGTCTTCGATGATATGGCGGATGACCTCAAGCCCTTGTGCGGCCAGAAGCTCCCGATAGCGCTCCGGTGACAGGGAGGCGTGATAGACCACGCTGTCGCCCACTTGCCCCAAGGCCTCGCCATCATCCGTGCCGGTGGTGAACATCACCACGCCGCCGGGGGCGAGGTGGCGGGTAAAGACCTCGAACATCGGGATCTGGTCTTCGGGGCTGAGGTGGAAAAAACTGTCCCATGCCAGCACCGCGTCAAAGGTCTCGCCCAGATCAAGTCCGCGCATATCCGCATGGATCGCACGTGCTTTGGGCAGATTCTTCTCGAACAGCGCCACCATATTGGCGGCCCCGTCGACACCTGTGACAACACAGCGCCGGTCGAGCAGGTATTGCGCAATCGGCTGGCCTGTGCCGCAGCCCAGATCCAGCACCCTCACAGCCCCCGCATTGCGCGGCGCATGGGCCATAAACCGGTCGAGCCAGGGGCGCTCGAACAGGGTCTTGTTGCGCAACTTCTGAAAGGTCTGCGCTTCTTTGTCGTAGGTGCTGAGAATATCTTCGGCTTTCATAGTCTGCCACATAGGCGCGCGGGCGCGTGCTCACAAGGGAAACTGTTCACAGGTGGCGTGTTTCTGCTCACATTTGCGCGTGATCCGGACGCGGATGTTTTGACCATAGGCGCAGGCCTGTATAAGGAAGGCCAGGACTGTGCGGCTCAAAGGCGAGTCAGCGCAGATGTTGGGTGTGGGAAAGGCTCGTCAGTGCTCAGATTTATCTTTTCATTCTTAGGGACGATTTTTTCGTGGATCACCACGGGGCTGTTTCTTATGGCGCTGGTCATCGGGGGCATCTTCTGGATGTATGGCCGCGATCTGCCCAACCACGAGGCGTTGGCGCAATACCAGCCGCCAACGATTTCGCGAATCTATTCCGGCGAAGGCAAAATCATTGACGAATTTGCCCGCGAACGGCGCCTCTACACCCCGCCCGATGAAATTCCCGATCTGGTGAAACATGCGTTCATCTCTGCCGAGGACAAGAATTTCTACAACCACAAGGGCTATGACCTGCGCGGTATGGTGGCGGCGGCGCTGGATGCGGCCCAAGGTGGCCCCCTGCGCGGCGCCTCGACCATCACGCAACAGGTGATGAAGAACTTCCTGCTGTCTTCCGAACGCTCCGCCGAGCGCAAGATCAAGGAACTGATCCTCGCCACCCGTCTGGAACAGACCCTGACGAAAGACGAGATTCTGGGCCTCTATCTCAACGAGATCGACCTCGGTGTGCGCTCTTTCGGGGTGACCGCGGCGGCACAGAGCTATTTCAATAAATCCCTGTCGGAACTGGCCCCCGAAGAGGCGGCCTTTCTCGCGATCCATCCGAAGGCGCCTTATTCCTACAACCCCGCGAAGAATTACGACGGGGCATTGACGCGCCGGAACTTCGTGCTGCGCGAGATGTATGAGAACGGCTATCTGACACAGGCGGAATACGAGACCGCGCGTGAAAAGCCGATCAAGTCTGTGCAGACCGGCGATTACCCGTCCTATCGTGAAAGCCTGCCGACGCGGGACTATTTCACCGACGAAATCCGCCGCCAGCTGTCGAAGAACTTCGGTGAGGAAGAATTCTTCGAAGGCGGGTTGTCGATCCGTGCGACGATTGATCCGGAGATGCAGACCAAGGCGTCCCATGCACTGCAACGGCGTCTGGAGCAACTGGACCGCGGGCTGGGCATCTGGCGCGGCACGGACAAGACCATCGACGCGGTCGCTCTGGATGACGGCACATGGGAAACCGCTCTGGCGCAGGTGCGCGTGGCGCGGGACGTGACGCTGGATGGCAAATGGTATGTCGGGGCGGTCAACGAGATCGGCGACAGCGCCATCACCGTGATGGTCGAGGATGGCGTGGGCGAGGTCTCCGTGCCGCGCGAGGACATCAAATGGATGCGCGGCAGTTTCCGTGACAATTTCTCCCGTGGCGATGTGGTGCATATCCGCCGTATGACTACAGGTGACAATGGCGAGGGTGATCTGATCCGCTGGACGCTGCGTCAGGTGCCGGAAGTGCAGGGCGCGTTCATGGCGATGGACGTCAACACAGGCCGCGTGATTGCCATGCAGGGCGGGTTCTCCTATCAGAACTCGGTCTTCAACCGCGCGACACAGGCCACCCGCCAGCCGGGCTCAAGCTTCAAACCCTTTGTCTATGCTGCGGCTCTCGACAGTGGTTTCACTCCTGCGACAATCATCGTGGATGCGCCCATCGAGATCAACACGCCGCAAGGGGTCTGGCGTCCCAAGAACGCCTCGCGCCGTTTCTACGGTCCGACCCCTTTGCGCACAGGGATCGAACAATCGCGGAACCTGATGACAATCCGTCTGGCCCAAGAGGTCGGCATGGACACAGTGGCGCGCTATGCGGAACGCTTCGGCGTCTATGACCACATGGGCCAGTATCTCGCCTCGTCTCTGGGGGCAGAGGAAACCACCGTGTTCAAGATGGTCTCGGCCTATGCCATGTTCGCCAATGGCGGCGAGCGGGTGGAGCCGACACTGGTTGACCGCGTGCAGGATCGTTTCGGACGGACCATTTATCGCCATGACCAGCGGGTGTGTGAGGAATGCGAAGTGGCCTCGCTCGATCCGGGTGTCGCGCCCAAGATCGTTTCGAACCGTGAACGCATGATCAACGCCATCACCGCCTATCAGCTCACCTCCATGATGCAGGGCGTGGTGCAGCGCGGCACGGCGGCGGGCAAGGTCAATCTGCCGGTGCCCGTGGCGGGCAAGACTGGGACCACCAATGACGGCAAGGACGCATGGTTCATGGGCTTTACCTCGAATATCGTGGCGGGCTGTTACATCGGTTACGACACGCCGCGCGCCATGCGCGGGGCATCGGGCGGCGGCTATTGCGGGCCTGTGTTCAACGAATTCATGCAGGACGCTGTGAAGAAATACGGCGGCGGCAAATTCAAAGTGCCGCCGGGCGGGCATTTCATCAAGATCGACCGCTACACCGGTGCGCGTCTCAATGACAACGCGTCGGGGCCGAATGTTGTGGCGGAATATTTCCGCGATGGCGAAGAACCGATCTTTGGCCTTATGTATGACGGCGGTTTTGCCATGGGGTCCGACTTGCCTTTGTTCGAGGGTGAAGCCTCCGGCACGGGCGAGCGCGAGGTGCAGACCTCGGGCGGGCGGACGATCAAAGTGCCGGAAAAAGCCTCGATCAACTCGCTGTCTTCCGGCGGGCTTTACTGACAACCGCGCGTTTGATCTCGGGCCGGGCCTTGTGTCCCGGCTTTGAGACGCGTATTTGTCAGCGAAATCTAAGACAAGGTGACTCACTCGTGCGTGCTGAAATCCAGAATATCGTGGCCAAGATCGAAAAATCCGTGGCGCTTTTGAAGCAGCGTCTGGATTGGGAAACCGCGCCGCATCGGTTGGAAGAATTCAACGCGATGATCGAGGATCCGACACTTTGGGACGATCCCGAACGGGCGCAAAAGCTTATGCGCGACCGTCAGATGCTGATGGATGCGATGAAATCCGCCACCTCCATCGAGACGGAGATGAAGGACAATATCGAACTCATCGAGATGGGCGAGATGGAGGATGACCAGGAGGTTGTCACCGAAGCCGAAGAAAGCCTGAAATCGCTGGCCGAAACCGCCGCCGAGAAAGAGCTCGAAGCCCTTCTCGACGGGGAGGCGGATGCCAATGACACTTTCCTCGAAATCAACGCGGGCGCGGGCGGCACGGAGGCTTGTGACTGGGCCTCGATGCTCCAGCGCATGTATGTGCGTTGGGCGGAGAAAAAGGGCTACACGGTCGAGCTGCAATCCGAGGAAGCCGGATCGGAAGCGGGCATCAAATCCGTGGCCTACAAGATTTCCGGCCACAATGCCTATGGCTGGCTGAAGTCCGAGAGCGGCGTACACCGCTTGGTGCGGATTTCGCCTTTCGGCAAGGGCACACGCGAGACTTCTTTTGCCTCCGTCTGGGTCTATCCGGTGGTGGATGACAATATCGACATCGAGATCAACCCTGCCGATATCCGTATCGACACCTATCGCTCTTCGGGCGCGGGTGGTCAGCACGTCAACACCACGGACTCGGCGGTGCGGATCACCCACCACCCGACGGGGATCGTGGTCACAAGCTCCGAGAAATCCCAGCACCAGAACCGCGACATTGCCATGAAGGCCCTGAAATCGCGGCTCTATCAGTTGGAGCTCGACAAGCGCAACGCGGCGATCAACGAGGCGCATGAAAGCAAAGGTTCGGCAGGGTGGGGCAACCAGATCCGCTCCTATGTGATGCAGCCCTACCAGATGGTCAAAGACCTGCGCACCAATTACGAGACCTCGGACACGCAGGGCGTGTTGGATGGCGATCTCGACAAGTTCATGGCGGCGACGCTGGCGATGAATGTCTCCGGAAAGTCGCGCGCGGATGCGCAGGGCGAGTAACGCTTCCGACATCTCAGGACGATGAGAGGCCCCCGTTGCGGGGCCTTTTTCATATCTCTGTCACGGTGTTGTGAGAGCCTTCCCGCGTGTCGCGCGCCGCAATGTGACAAACTCACCGACAGGCCTCCGTGTCGTCGCATATGAATGGTCCAAGCGGAAAACGCGCAAGAAGGAAACGCACCAGATGAAGATGACCCACACGCGGTCCCTCGTCATGACGATGAAAGGGAACCGGCTATGATCACCGAAATCACTCCCACGGAATTTACCCCCTTTGCCTCGCTGTTCGGCGGGGTTCTGATCGGCACGGCCGCCGTGCTTCTGATGGCGCTCAAAGGGCGCATCTTTGGCGCGACCGGCATCCTGTCGGGCTTTATCAGCCCCGCCAACTCCTCCGACTGGGCGTGGCGGGCGGTGCTGCTTGCTGGGATGGTTTCCGGACCTCTGGTCTATGCGCTGTTCACCGGCAACATGCCCGCAATCGACGTGCCCGTGTCCAATCTGGCGCTTGTGGTCGGCGGGGTGATCGTCGGGCTTGGCGTGACCTATGGCTCCGGCTGCACCTCCGGCCACGGGGTCTGCGGCATGGCGCGCCTGTCGCCGCGCTCCATCGTTGCCACGCTGTCCTTCATGCTCTCGACCGCGGTGACCGTCTATGTCATCCGTCATGTGATTGCGGGGGTGTAAGATGAAACTGATCCTGACCTATGTGACCGGCCTGATCTTCGGCCTCGGTATTTCCATGTCCGGCATGGCCAATCCGGCAAAAGTCCTGAATTTCTTCGATTTCTTCGGCATCTGGGACCCGTCCCTGATTTTCGTGATGGGCGGCGCCGTGGTGGTGAGCTTTATCGGCTACCGCGTGCTGTTCAAACGCTTCGAGACCCCCGCCTTCGCGCCGAAATTCATCGTGCCAAGCTCGCGGGTGATCGATGCCAAGCTGGTGGGCGGCTCTTTGGTGTTCGGCGTCGGCTGGGGCATCGCGGGCTTCTGTCCGGGGGGCGCACTTCCCGCACTTGGCGCGTTCAACGCCTCGGTCTGGCTGTTCTTTGCCGCGCTTGTTGCGGGCATCCTGCTGGCCAAATTCCTGATGAAACTGACGGCGGCCCGCGCGGCGCGCCCTGCGGGCTGATCCCCGCTTAGAGAGGAGAACCAACCATGGCTTCGAACTACCCTGTCGATATGTCGGTCAAACCCGATGTGAAAGCCTTTTTCGACCCGGCCACATGGACGATTTCCTATGCGGTCAAAGACCCGTCCTCCAACGCCTGTGCGGTGGTCGATAGCGTCATGGACATCGACTATGCCGCTGGCCGGATCACCTATGACTCCGCCGACCAGATCATCAAATATATCGAGGACGAGGGGCTGAACCTCGAATGGCTGATCGAGACCCATGTCCATGCCGATCACCTCTCCGCCGCGCCCTATATTCAGGACAAGCTTGGCGGCAAGATCGGCATTGGCGAAAATATCGTCATCGTGCAGGACACATTCGGCAAGGTCTTTAACGAAGGCACGGAATTCCAGCGGGACGGGTCGCAATTCGACCGCCTGTTCAAGGATGGCGACACCTATACCGTGGGCGAGATGACTTGTTTCACCATGCATACTCCGGGGCACACACCGGCCTGTATGGTGCACACGATGGGGGATGCGACCTTCACCGGTGACACGTTGTTCATGCCCGATGGCGGCTCGGCGCGGGCCGATTTCCCGGGTGGGGATGCGGCCACGCTCTATGATTCGATCCAGAAAGTGCTGGCGCTGCCCGACGAGATGCGCCTGTTCATGTGCCATGACTACGGCCCCAACGGGCGTGACATCCAGTGGGAAACCACAGTGGGCGCGGAAAAAGAGCACAATATCCATGTGGGCGGCGGTCGCACCAAAGAGGAATTCGTCAAATTCCGCGAGGAGCGCGATGCGCAACTGGCCATGCCGCGTTTGATTATTCCCTCTTTGCAGGTGAATATGCGCGCCGGAGAATTGCCGCCTGCGGATGAAGACGGTAAGACTTTCCTCAAAGTTCCGGTGAACGGCCTCTAACCGCGTCTTCTGACGCGTGGGGCGACACCCACGCACAGGAGACAGACATGGACTTCAACAAGATCAACGACCAGATCACCGTCAGCAGCCAGATCACCCCCGAAGAGGTGACGATCCTCAAGGAAAAGGGCTTCAAGACAGTGATCTGCAACCGTCCGGATATGGAGGTTGAGGGGGATTTTGGCTCGGAGGCCATGGAAAAAGCGGCCAAGGCGGCAGGGCTGGGCTTTGTCTACCTGCCGGTTACCCCCGGTCAGTTCACCGAAGAGCTGATCGCGGAAACGGCCCGCGTCCTAAGCGAGGAAGACGGGCCGTTCTACGCCTATTGCCGCTCCGGCACCCGCTCGACAACCGTGTGGGCGCTGGCACAAGCAGGCCGGATGGACGCCGACGAGATCATCTCGCAGGCGGCAGGTGCCGGCTATGACATGCAAGGGCTCAAGCCCTATCTGGCAGGCTAACGCATTACCATTCGTGCGTCGCCGCCGGTTATGATTTCGGGACGATCGCCACACGGCAAAGCGTCCCTCATAAAGGAGACGCGCGTATGGATATCAAAAAGATCACCGATGGTCTGTCTGTGTCGGGGCAGGTCCAGCTCGACGACATGGAAAAGCTCAAACGTCGCGGCTTTCGCGCGGTGGTGTGCAACCGCCCCGACGGCGAAGCGCCCGACCAGCCGACCCATGAAGAGATCGCCAAGGCCGCACAGGCTGCGGGGCTTGAATTTCTCTATCTCCCCGTGACCCCCGGCATGGTGACCGAAGAGACGGCAGAGGCCTTTCGCACGGCGCTGACCGAATTGCCGGGGCCTGTGTTCGGCTATTGCCGCACAGGCACACGCACGACAACGCTTTGGTCTCTGGCGATGGCCAAGGACAAATCCGTGGTCGATATTCTCGCCGCGACCAAGGCGGCGGGTTATGACATGACCGGCGTGGCGCGCCGGATCGCCAATGGCGGTGTGACCCCCACAGACAGCGTCGAAGATGCCAAGCATGAGGTGGTGATCATTGGCGGCGGCGCGGCAGGTGTGGCCGTGGCGGCCTCGCTCAAGGCGCGCAAGGCCGATCTCGACATTGCGATCATTGATCCGGCAGATATTCACTATTACCAGCCCGGCTGGACCATGGTTGGAGCCGGGGTGTTCGAGCCTTCGACTACAGCCAAAACCATGGGATCGCTGATCCCGCGCGGGGTGCATTGGCTCAAATCCGCGGTGGCGGCTTTCGAGCCGCAGAACAACGCGGTGATCCTCGACGGGTGCCGCGTGGTGAAATACGACCGGTTGATCGTCTGTCCGGGGCTGAAGCTCGATTGGGACAAGATCGACGGTTTGGTGGAGACGCTCGGCAAGAATGGCGTGACCTCGAACTACCGCTATGATCTTGCGCCTTACACTTGGGAGCTGGTCAAAGGGCTGAATGGGGGCAGGGCCATCTTCACCCAGCCGCCCATGCCGATCAAATGTGCCGGTGCACCGCAAAAGGCGATGTATCTCTCTGCCTATGAATGGGAGACGCGCGGGGTTCTCGACCAGATCGACATTCAGTTCATGAACGCGGGCGGGGTGCTCTTTGGCGTCAAGGATTATGTGCCCGCGCTGGAAAGCTATGTGGAGCGCTACGGCGCGCATCTGAATTTTTTCTACAATCTGAAAGCCATCGACGGGCCGGCGAAGAAGGCCACTTTTGCCATATCGATTCCCGACGAAGAGCCGACGGAAGTCATACTCGATTTTGACATGATCCATGTGGTGCCGCCGCAAAGCGCGCCGGACTTTATCAAGGTCTCGCCTCTGGCCGATGAACAGGGCTGGGTTGACGTGGACCAGATCACCCTGCGCCACAAAACATTCGACAATATCTGGTCGCTGGGGGATGTGATGAACGCGCCCAACGCCAAGACCGCCGCCGCCGCGCGGATGCAGGCGCCGATTGTGGCCGAAAACCTCATTGCCGACATCGAAGGCAAGGGGCCGCAGGCTGGCTATAACGGCTATGGCTCCTGTCCGCTGACGGTGGAAAAGGGCAAGATCGTTCTGGCCGAGTTCGGCTATGGCGGTGTGTTGTTGCCCTCATTCCCGAAATGGCTTCTGGATGGCACCAAACCGACGCGTAAGGCATGGATTTTGAAGGAACAAATCCTGCCGCCGATCTATTGGAAAGCCATGTTGCGCGGCAGGGAATGGATGGCAAAACCCGAAAAAGTCTCTGCCAAATAAGGGCCTGCGGCGGCTGCGCCGAGCACGCGCGCCGCCCCCATGCTCGACTTCATAGAAAGGACCGACGCCCGTGTCGTTGAATGTGTCGTTCAATCCGCGTCTCTTGAAACGCTATCTCCCTATCCTCGATTGGGGGTCGAAATACAATCGCCAGGCCTTTGCCAATGACGGGATCGCGGCAGTCATCGTGACGATCATGCTGATCCCGCAATCTCTGGCCTATGCGCTTCTGGCGGGGCTGCCGCCGGAGGCGGGGCTCTATGCTTCTATCGTGCCGATCATGCTCTACACGGTCTTCGGCACCTCCCGCGCACTGGCCGTCGGTCCGGTGGCCGTGGTCTCGCTAATGACTGCCGCAGCGGTGGGTCAGGTGGCCGATCAGGGCACGGCGGGCTATGCCACCGCCGCGCTCACGCTGGCCTTCCTGTCCGGAGCGATACTTATGACTCTGGGGCTGTTCCGGCTCGGGTTTCTGGCGAATTTCCTGTCGCATCCGGTGATTGCGGGGTTCATCACCGCTTCGGGTATCCTGATCGCGGCGAGCCAGCTCAAACATATTCTCGGCATTGATGCGGGCGGGCATACGCTCGTGCATCTGATCGAGAGCCTGTGGGTGCATCTGGGCCAGATCAACTGGATCACTTTGGTGATCGGGGTCTCGGCCACTGCATTTCTGTTCTGGGTGCGTAAGGGGTTGAAACCGCTTTTGAAAAAAGCGGGCTTGGGACCGCGTCTGGCGGATGTTGTGACCAAGGCGGGGCCTGTGGCTGCGGTGGTTGTGACCACTCTGGTGACAGGGGTTTTCCACCTTGACGGCCAAGGGGTGAAGATCGTCGGTGCGGTGCCGCAAAGCCTGCCGCCATTCACATGGCCGGTGAGTTCGCTGGCGCTGATGCAGCAGCTTTTCGTGCCCGCGCTTTTGATCTCCATCATCGGTTTTGTAGAATCCATATCCGTGGCGCAGACACTGGCGGCCAAAAAACGCCAGCGGGTTGATCCGGATCAGGAATTGATCGGTCTGGGCGCGGCCAATCTCGGAGCGGCTTTCACGGGCGGTTTTCCCGTCACGGGCGGGTTTTCACGCTCTGTCGTGAATTTCGACGCCGGTGCCGAAACCCCTGCCGCCGGTGCATTCACCGCGATCGGGCTTGGCATCGCCGCACTGTTCCTGACGCCTCTGATCTATTTCCTGCCCAAGGCCACACTGGCCGCGACAATCATCGTGGCTGTGTTGTCTCTGGTGGATTTCAAAATCCTCAAAACCACATGGGATTACTCCAAGGCCGATTTTACCGCCGTTTTTGCCACCATCCTTCTGACGCTGCTCTCCGGCGTCGAAGTGGGGGTTTCGGCGGGGGTGATCCTTTCTATCGCCCTGCATCTCTATAAGACCTCCAAGCCCCATATCGCCGAGGTCGGCCTCGTGCCGGGAACCGAGCATTTCCGCAATGTCCTGCGCCATGAGGTCCGCACGACACCGGAGCTTGTGACCATCCGAGTTGATGAAAGCCTCTATTTCGCCAATGCGCGGTTTCTGGAGGATTACATCCTTGATCGCGTGGCCGAGGATCAGGCGATCAAACATGTGGTGTTGATGTGCCCTGCGGTGAACGAGATCGACACATCGGCGCTTGAGGCGCTCGAAGAGATCAACCGGAGGCTGGCGGATAACGGTATTCTGCTGCATCTCTCGGAGGTCAAAGGACCAGTGATGGACCGTTTGCAAAAGTCGCATTTCCTGCATGATTTGACGGGGCAGGTGTTCTTGCACCAGTTCGCTGCGATGAAGGCGCTGGGGGATGTGACTGATGAGGGTAATAAGACACCGCCTGAAAACCCGTCTTCATCACCGGAGCAAGTCGCATAAACAGGGCTTGAAAACCGCGACCTTGAAACGCGTCCTTCTGGAAACGGAAGGGCGCGTTTTTCAGTAAATGACCCGCACAAGACCCAGCGTCAGCACCGGAAAAGCCACCAGCAGAGCCACACGGATCAGGTCGGTCAAGACAAAGGGCAAGGTGCCCTTGAAAGTCTCCGAGATCGGCACATCCGTGTCCAATGCGTTGATGATAAAGAGGTTCATCCCCACAGGGGGCGTGATAAGCCCGACCTCCACGACGATCAGCACGATGATCCCGAACCACAGACCGAATTCGTCGGGGGACAGGCCGAAATCCAGCCCCGCCATGATCGGGTAGAGGATCGGGATGGTGAGAAAGATCATCGACAGGCTGTCCATGACGCAGCCAAAGGCGAGATACATCAAAAGCACGGCGAGCAGGATCAGCCACGGCGAGAGGGTCAGCCCTTCGGCCCAGCCCGCCGCCGCCATCGGCAGGCCGGAGAGGGCGAGGAAGTTGTTGAAGAGTTTCGCCCCGATCAGGATGATGAAAATCATGCCCGTCGATGCGGCAGTTTCCAGAACCGCCTCGCCTGCACTGCGCCACGTCAGACCGCCTGTTAGTAGCGCCACCACCCCTGTGCCCGCCGCCCCCAATGCGGCGGCTTCGGTGGGGGTGAATATGCCAAGGTAGATGCCGCCGACAACGGCTGTGAAAGTGGCGAGAACCGGCCAGACCTTGACGAGTGCAGTGAGGCGCTCGGACCACGCGGCTCTGTCGCGCCCGCCGCAACTCTCGGGGTGCAGGCGCACATAGATCGAGATGCACAGCATATAGCCAAGGGCCGCAAGAAGGCCGGGAACAAAGGCCGCGACAAAGAGCTTGGCGATGTTTTCCTCTGCCAGCATGGCGTAGATCACAAGGATCACCGAGGGCGGGATCAGGATGCCCAAAGTGCCGCCCGCCGCCAGTGCACCCGTGGCGAGGCGGCCCGAATAGCCGTAGCGTTTGAGTTCCGGCAGGGCGGTCTTGCCCATCGTGGCCGCCGTGGCCAGTGACGAGCCGCAAATAGCCCCAAACCCCGCGCAGGCTCCCACTGCGGCCATCGCAACCCCACCTTTGCGGTGACCGAGCCAAGTCTCTGCGGCTTTGAACAGCGCCGCCGACATGCCGCCCAAAGTGGCGAAATGGCCCATCAGCAGAAACAGCGGGATGATCGAGAAGCTGTAGGAGGAGAAATCGCCATAGGTCAGATGCTTGAGCTGGCTGAGCATCATGATCGCGTTGCCGTTCAAAAGATAGGCCCCGCCGAAGCCCACAATCCCCATCGCCACGCCGATCGGCACGCGCAGGAAGATCAACAAAAGCAGGACCGGAAAGGACCAAAGCCCGATTTCAAAGCGGCTCATGCTGTGCCTCCCGATTGAAAACAGCCCTTGCTGCGCGCAACACACAAAATAGCGCCACCAGCACCGCCACGCACATGGCGGTCATCGCGGCTGCATAGCCCCAAAGCAGCGGGATTTGCAGGATAAAGGAGGTCTCGCCATAGGCGGATTTGTCCATCGTGCCGAACCAGAGACGCCATGCCAGAAGGGCGGTGAACCCCAGCATCAACAGATTGCCGGCCAGATCGAGCCACTGGTTCAACGCCTCGCCGAAGACAGGTTTGAACAGATCAACGCGGGCATGTGCGCGCATGTATTGGGCGTAGGGCAGGCTGGTGAAAACAGCAAAGCCGATGCCCAGTTCCACCAGTTCGATATCGCCGGGCACGGGGCCGAAGCCCAACCCGTCCAGTGCGCGGCCCGCGACGGAGAGGCAGGTCAGAATGATCACCGCAAACAGGCCCAACCCGCCGGTCAGCGCCGTTAGAACGGCAAGCCCGCGAACGGCTTTTGACAGGTTGTGATACATCTGCGCCTCGCTGGTTTTCTTCACCGCCCACATGACGAGTGGGTTTAGCGGAGCAGGGGCTAAGGTCAAAGAAAAAATCCGGCGGGGTTTGCCGATTGTTGAAGGCGGATTAGAGTATTTTGGGCACAAAGGAAACAGGGGCGCGACATGCGTGGGCAGGGTGAAATGTGCCGGTGGTCATGTGCGCTGCAATTTCAACACCCCCATTGCGCGGTTTTCCGAGATTGACGAAGAGGTCGCGCGGCATCAACTCTTGGAAGCGTGTTCGCGCATGCAAGCTGTGAAAGGGAGGACACCATGAGCTATATACCCGCAGAGACCCGTTACGACACAATGGTTTACCGCAGATGCGGCAAATCCGGTCTAAAGCTGCCCGCAATTTCCTTGGGGCTGTGGCACAATTTTGGCCATGATACGCCGCACCAGACCAAGCGGGAGATCCTGCACACGGCTTTTGATCTGGGCATCACGCATTTCGATCTGGCCAACAACTACGGTCCGCCTCCGGGCAGTGCGGAGATGGCGTTTGGCGAGATATTGAGAACGGATTTCAGGGGCTATCGTGACGAGATGATTATCTCGTCCAAGGCTGGCTATGACATGTGGCCGGGACCGTATGGTGAATGGGGATCGCGCAAATATGTTATGGCCTCCTGTGACCAGTCTCTGAAACGTCTGGGCGTTGATTATGTCGATATTTTCTATTCGCACCGTTTTGATCCGGAAACGCCTCTGGAAGAAACTATGGGCGCGCTGGACAGTATCGTGCGGCAGGGCAAGGCGCTTTATGTCGGGATTTCATCCTACAATGCCGAGCGCACGCGCGAGGCGGTGGCCATTCTTGAGGGTCTGGGTACGCCCTGTCTGATCCATCAGCCCAGCTATAACATGCTCAATCGTTGGGTGGAGCGCGACGGTCTCAAGGAGACGTTGCAAGAGCTGGGCGTCGGCTCCATCGCCTTCACACCCTTGGCGCAAGGCATGCTGACGGGCAAATATCTCAAGGGCATTCCCGAAGGATCGCGGGCGACACAGGGGAAATCTCTTGATCCGCATGTTCTGTCCGACCGTGCGATTGCCTCGCTCAACAGACTTAATGACATTGCCGCAGCACGCGAACAGAGCCTTGCGCAAATGGCGATTGCATGGGTGTTGCGCAACGGCGGGATCACCTCTGCGCTGATCGGAGCGTCAAAACCGTCGCAGGTTGTGGATTGTGTCGGCGCCATCGGGAACCTCGCGTTTACAGCCGAAGAGCTTGCCGCCATTGATGCCGCGGTCGAGGTCGATAACATCAACCTCTGGGCGCAATCGTCCGAAGGTCACGGAGAGGGGTGAGGCTTCTGCCATTGGCGCGGGGCGCGGCACGGTATAGGCTTGTCGGAAACGGGTTTCGGGAGGAATACCATGTCGGGTTGGGTCTCGCGTTTGATGATTTACGATTTCGAGGAAGAGGCGGGGTTTCCTGTCCTTGAAACGGATATGGAGATCGCCGCGCCCAATTGGGTGCCCGATGGTTCCGCGCTGATCGTCAATGGCGGGGGCAGCCTGTTCTGGGTTGATCTGGAGCAGCCGGAACTGTTGGAAATCGACACCGGTCTTTGCATCAATCTAAACAACGATCACGGGGTGTCGCCCGATGGGGAGGTTCTGTATTTCAGCGATCACTCCTATGGTCACGGCGCGCGTATTTGGCGGCAATCCTTGGCCGCAGAGGATGATCCCGTGGAGATCGTGGGCAAGGCGCCCGCGTGGTTTCACGGGGCGTCGCCGGACGGGCGGATGATCTGTTACACGGCGGTGCGCGAAGGGCTTTTCGGCATCTACACAGCGCTTGCGGACGGCACGCAGGAGACCTGTGTGATCGAGGGGGCGCATCACTACGACGGGCCGGATTTCTCCGCAGATGGTGAGTGGATCTGGTTCAACTCGGATCGGACAGGGGCCTCGGAACTCTGGCGGGTGCGTCTCGACGGGTCCGGGCTGGAACGGATGACGGAAGATGCTTTGGTGAACTGGTTTCCACACCCCGCACCTTCGGGGGCGGACGGGGAGAAGGTGGTTTACCTCGCCTATCCGGAGGGCACTGTGGGCCATCCTGCGGGAATGCATGTGGCCTTGCGGCTCTGGGAGGCGGCAACCGGTTCGACGCGCAGCTTGCTGACACTCACGGGCGGGCAGGGCACGCTCAATGTGCCTTCGTGGTCGCCGGACGGGCAGGCCTTTGCCTATGTCGAATATGCGTCCTGATCCGGTGCTTTCCGGTCTTCCATTCGAGACATAGAGCGCTAACGCGCCAGTTCGACCCAGCGGTCGAATGAGGTCAGTTTGACCCAGTCGCTTTCCTCGCCATCAGGCCAGATCACCCTGATCTGCGCGGTTTCTGCATTGGCCAGACCGAAATGCAACGGGACCGATTTGCCCGAGGCATGGCTGCCGCCCACGGTGATCTGCTGACGCTGCAAGCCGCGATTGGTGAGCAGTTCGACCGTGGCACCCACGGCCTGCGGATTGAGGCCGGACTGGCGCAGGGTGATGGCCAGATATTGCCCGACATCGCGCGTGACATTCTCGTAGAGTTCCATCTCGCTCTCGCGGTTCACGACGACCAGATCGAGCTTGCCATCGCCATTCAGATCCACCAGATGCCCGCCACGGGATTTTGCCATAGAGGCGACACCGGCGGCAATCGAGACCTCGCGGAACGTGCCATCGGACTTTTGCTGCAAGAGATTGTTCGGATCATGCGCCGCACTTCCCGGCATTTTTTCAACATTGCCCTTGGCGATGAACAGGTCCGCGCGCGTGTCATTGTCCACATCGCCCCAATCCGCCGCCCAGCCCGTCGAAGGCCGCCCGTCATCCCCCAGATGCGGACGGTGGGCATAGGTGCCGGCCTTGTAGGGTGCGGGGCTGTAGCTTCCGTCCTCATGGCCCAGTAACAAAAGCTGATCGCCCATCGAGGTCAGCATCACATCCGGCACGGCATCGCCATTCACATCCCGCTCCGCGATCCCCTTGCCCCAGATCGACAGCTGTGCCCAGCCGTCCTGGGTACCGAGAAATCGGTTGTCTTGTAGATCAAAAAGCTGCTCGTAGCCGTCTTTGATGTAGGAGTATCGGTCATTGGAGAGGCGCAGGCTTTGTTTACCGCGCGCGCCTTTGGAGATCAGCGCCGAGAGCGTGCAGAACCCCGGCTCTAGCAGTGTTTTCTCATAGCCGCCCTCCGCAGGTCGGTGTAATTCGTTGGCATCGCAGAACGGCCCGTCAGGATCGTCTCGGTTGACGTAATTGCCGAAAAATAGTGTCGGACGGTTGGCATCACCTTCCCAACCTGCGGCAAAGGCTGTGGTCCAGCGATTGCTACCGTCAAACCCCCATGCCTCATTGGCGCGTTCAAAAGCGCACTCTCCCAGCCCGCGCAGCAACAGATTCTCACCCACCCGCAGCACTGCCAGATCGGTCACACCATCGCTGTCAATGTCGAGCGGGTAAGCTCCCGTAACACCGGTGATCTCCATGATCTCGCCCGCTTCGAAACGCAGGGCCTCGCCTTGAAACGAGCGGTTCAGCATCAACTGTGCGGGGTTTTCCCCGCCAGCGGCGAAAATCTCGGGCATCCCGTCGCTGTTGCAATCAAAGACGGCCAGACCGCCACCCACAAAATGCTCCCATCCGCCGCCATAGACATGGGCAGGCAGGGCGTCCGAACGGTTCTGGAACTGCGGTATGGATTGGGCCAGAAGTGGCAGGGGGGCGGTCGTTATCAGGCCAAAGGCAAAAACAAGCAATCGGTGGGTCATCCCACAAGCATCTCCGTCGCAAAATCAAGTGCCAAGGCTTTCGCGGTGCACATCCTCGGAATAGAGGGAGTCGTAGCGCAAGCGCTCGCCGGAGAGAAGGCTCAATGCGGAAACAGGCCGTCCTTGGTTCGCATGATCCTCATGGGAAAAAGCCGCAGCAAGCCTATTGATCTGAACTTCAGGTCAGGCGCATAACTGTCGTGCCCATAACAAACGGAATGCACATGTATATCGGACTTGATCTCGGGACTTCCGGTCTCAAAGCCATTCTGATCGACGCGGATCAGAAGGTAATGGCGGAGGCGAATGCCGCGCTGACGAATGAACGCCCGCGGGATGGCTGGTCGGAACAGGATCCGCAAAGCTGGCTGGATGCATGTGAGGCGGTTCTGGCCGCCCTCGGTGCACAGGCGGATCTGTCCGGTGTGGCAGGCATCGGCCTGTCCGGCCAGATGCATGGGGCGACGCTTCTGGATTCTGCGGACAAGGTGCTCCGGCCCTGTATCCTGTGGAATGACACCCGCTCTCATGCGGAGGCGGCGGACCTTGATGCCGATCCGAAGTTCCGCGAGATCACCGGCAATATTGTCTTTCCGGGATTTACCGCCCCGAAACTTCTCTGGGTGAAAAACAATGAACCTGAGATATTCCAGAAGACCACCAAGGTTCTGCTGCCAAAGGATTATCTGCGCCTGTATCTGACGGGTGACTATGTAGGCGATATGTCCGACAGCGCGGGCACCGCTTGGTTCGATACGGGCAAACGCGATTGGTCAGATGCGCTTCTGGCGGCGACCGATATGGATTGCAGCTTCATGCCGCGTCTGGTGGAAGGCTCCGAAGTCTCCGGCCAGTTGCGCCCTGAGCTGGCCTCGAAATGGGGGCTTCCGGCCTCCTGTGTCGTTGCGGGCGGTGGTGGCGATAATGCGGCCTCGGCCATCGGGGTTGGTGTGGTCAAAGCCGGCCAGGCCTTTGTGAGCCTTGGCACTTCCGGCGTACTGTTTGCCGCCAATGACGGCTATCACCCCGATGCGGAGACGGCGGTGCATACGTTTTGTCACGCCTTGCCGGAGACATGGCATCAGATGGGGGTCATTCTAGCAGCCACAGATGCGCTCAACTGGTATGGGCGCTTTGTCGGGCAGGAGGCGGCGCAACTGACTTCGGCGCTTGGCGCTGTTGAGGCGCCGGGCAAGACGCAATTTCTGCCCTATCTGGGCGGGGAGCGCACCCCTTTGAACGATGCAGGTATTCGCGGAGCTTTCACGGGATTGGAACATGTCACCGATACGGCGGCAGGCACGCGCGCGGTGCTCGAAGGTGTGAGTTTTGCGATCAAGGATTGCGCGCAGGCTTTGGCGGCTACGGGCACAAAGATTGAACGTCTCTTGGCTGTGGGCGGCGGTAGCCGGTCGCAGTATTGGTGCGAAGCGATTGCTACGGCTTTGGGCGTGCCTGTAGACCTTCCCGTGGCGGGGGATTTCGGCGGCGCTTTTGGTGCGGCACGTCTTGGCATGATGGCGGCGACAGGTGGCGGGGCTGAGATCGCCTCCGCCCCCGAAATCAAAACCACTATTGCACCGAACACGGCATTGACCTCGGCCTTCGAGGACGGGTTCGCGCGGTTCAAAGCGGCGCAAACCGCGATCAAAACCTTGCATTGAACGCTTTATAAGGGCTTCACAGGGGGCTGTCAGCGCGGTCGTGATCTGCAACGGTGTTTGACAGGCCAATGCAGATGGCCGTTCTGGCGGGCTTGTCTTTCGCGCGCCAATCGGTGACTCTGGAGAAAAGATAAAAGAGGCCGCGCGATGAAATTCTTTCCCATGTTCCTGCGTATGAGCGGGCGCGATGTTGTGATTCTCGGTGGCGGTGAAACAGCGGCGCAAAAGGCGCGTTTGATGCTGAAAACCGAAGCGCGGATCGTGCTTGTCGCGCCGGAGCTTGACGTGGAACTGGCCGCTCTGGTGGCCGAGGGCCGCGCCGAACATCACGCGGGGGAGATTGACGAGTCGCTTTTTGCCAATGCTACGCTGGTGTTTGTCTGCACCGAAGACGAGGCGCGGGATGCGGAACTGGCTCAGGTGGTGCGTGCCGCAGGGGCCTTGGTCAATGTGGTGGACCGGCCCGATTTGTGCGAGGCCAACACGCCCTCTATCGTGGACCGTGATCCGCTCGTGGTGGCCATCGGCACGGAAGGGGCAGCCCCCGTGCTTGCCCGTCAGATCAAGACGCGGATGGAAAGTCTGCTGGAGCCGCGTCTGGGCGAGCTTGTGGCCTTGGGCGGGCGCTTGCGTGATACCGTGGCTGAAGAGATGCCGCGCGAGAATCGGCGGGCCTTCTGGCGCTGGGTCTATCAGGGCAGCCCGCGCCAGTCCTTTGCCCGCGGGGCCGAGCGTGAGGCGGCGGAAAAGATCAAGGCCGCTATGGCCGCCGGTGGCGCGCCGGAGGACACGGGGCAGGGTGCCGTGGCGCTTTTGCCCGTCGGCAGTGTCGAGCCCGACCTGATGACCCTGCGTGCGGTGCAGCGGATGCAGGAGGCCGATCTGGTGATTTGCGCCGAGCCGGAATTCGCACCCATGCTGGAACTGGCCCGCCGCGATGCCGAACGGGTGATTGTCGGGCAAAGCTATGGCACGGAAGACTGGCTTTTGTCGGACCAGCGCAAGGCGATCATGTCGAAATATGAGGCCGGTGGGCGCGTTGTCTGGCTTGTGAGCCGCAGGGATGCGGAGCGTGCGGCACTTGGCCTGCCCGAAGATTTGGAGCGCGTTCCGGCGGTCAGGGTATAGGAGACGGAGATGGGTGATTTGGAGCGGCGGATTGCGGTGGCGCGTGGCGAGGAGCCAGCCGATATCGTGCTGAAAAACGGCTTGATCTTTGATCTGATGACCGGTGAACTGATCGCAGGCGATGTCGCGATTGTGGGCGACCGGATTGCGGGCGTTTATGAGAACTATGACGGCAGGCGCGAGATTGATGTGACGGGGCAGGTGATCGTGCCCGGTTTCATTGACACGCATCTGCATATCGAAAGCTCTCTGGTCACGCCTTTCGAATTTGACCGCTGCGTGTTGCCGCGTGGTGTGACCACGGCGATTTGTGACCCGCATGAGATCGCCAATGTCATCGGCTTGCCGGGAATCCGCTATTTTCAGGCCGCCTCCGAACACACGCTCATGTCGATCCGTGTGCAGCTTTCCTCCTGTGTGCCTTCGACCCATATGGAGACTGCAGGGGCGGAGTTGTTGGCGGAAGACATTGCCGAGGTGATGGGGCATCCCTCCGGCATCGGGCTGGCCGAGTTCATGAATTACCCCGGCGTGATCCACCGTGACGCGGAGGCGATGAAGAAAATCCGGCTGTTTGAGGATGCCCATATCGACGGCCATTGTCCGCAGCTGTCGGGGGCTGATCTCAACGCCTATATCGCGGCGGGCATTCGCACCGAACATGAGGCCACCACCGCCGAAGAGGCGCGCGAGAAGTTGCGCAAGGGGATGCGGGTGCTGATCCGCGAAGGCTCGGTGTCCAAGGATATGCTTGCCCTGCAACCTCTGCTCACCCATCTGACCGCGCCTTACATGTGCCTGTGCACCGATGATCGCAACCCGCTGGACATCGGGGAATATGGCCATCTGGATTATGTGATCCGCGAATTGATCGCGTTGGGCAGTCCGGCTCTGGCGGTGTATCGCGCGGCGACCCTGTCGGCGGCGGAGGCATTCGGTCTCAAGGATCGCGGCATGATCGCGCCGGGCAAACGCGCTGATATTGTTGTGCTCGACAGTCTGGAAAAATGCAATGCGTCCATAGTCTTTGCTGGCGGAGTTGAAGTGACGGACGAGGCGTTTGAAGCCCGTGGGCATGTGGCCCCTGTGGGGCGTGGCTCGGTCAAGGCGCCGAAGGTGGTGCCGGAGGATTTCCGTGCCAGTGCCAACCGTGAAGAGACCGATGTGATCGGTATCCTTGAGGGCAAGATCATCACCGAGCATCTGCATGAGACCGTGCCGATTGTTGATGGTGACAAGGCGCCGGACCCTTCCCGCGATCTGACGCGCATCACGGTGATCGAGCGGCACGGCAAGAACGGCAATATCGCCAGTGGCTTTGTCAAAGGCTTCGGGCTGAAGGCGGGGGCGATTGCCTCCACGGTTTGTCATGACCACCACAATATTGCTTGTGTTGGCGTCAATTACGGGGATATGACGCTGGCCGCAAATCGGCTCTCGGAGATTGAGGGCGGCTTTGTTGTGGTCCGCGATGGGGAGGTTCTGGCCGAACTGGCGCTGCCTGTTGCGGGGTTGATGAGTCTTGAGCCTTTCGAGGTGGTGCGCGATCACCTGATCGACTTGCGCAAGGCGGCGGCCTCTTTGGGTGTCACTCTGGAGGAGCCGTTTTTGCAACTGGCCTTTCTGGCGCTGCCGGTGATTCCCGCGCTCAAGATCACGGATCGCGGTATGGTGGATGTGACCAAGTTCGAAATCATCGCCTGAACTCATCTCTCTTTGCAATCTGACAGCACCCTCTGGAAGCAGGGGGTGTTTTTGCTTGAAAGAAAAAGTGAACTGATCGGTTCAGTTTTGTGCGCTTCCCATATTGACGAAACTGTCAAAGTGACCACATGGTGCGGCGAGATCAAAGAGTAAACCCGCCCCGTATGTGTCGTGAAATGGACCGCTCGGACGGGGCGTTTGTAAAGGAGAGATGTGAGATGAAGAAACTGATCCTGCCCATGGCGCTGGTCGCTTTGAGCCTTGCCGCCTGCGAAAGCGTTGAACGTTATCCGGTGTCGCAATGCACGACGGATGATCACTATCCGGTGGCTTGTCAGGAAATTCAGGATGGGGAGAGCCCGGCCGATCTCAAACCTGTTGATGTGCCGGAATTTATGGGTGCGTGAGGTTTGAGAGACCTATGCCATGAAAAAAGCCGCCTCTAGGGCGGCTTTTTGTATCGGGAATGAGTGTTCGGCTTAGCCGTTCCAGCTGCGAACCACGCCGCAATCCATATGGACGAAGTTGGAGCCGCGGTAGGTGCCCACGCCTCCGGCAGAACAGGCTTTCGCCGCAGAGGCCATTTGCGTCACGGAACGGGATTTGAGACGCAGGTCGGCGGCTTGGGCTTTCATATGAAGCGAGTTCTTGGCGACACCGCGCGAACGCGCGCGCAGCATGGCGTTGGTTTCGGGGGAGCGGTAGCCGGACAGGAGCATATAGGGTTCATCGGTTTCCATCAGCCGGTGCGCTGCCGTCATGATATCTACGGTGCGTGCATCCACGGCTTTGACTTTGGAATTGCGCCAGTCACGGAAGAAATAGGTGATTTCCTTGAGCGCCTCGGGGATATACTCGCCTTCGATCCAGTAAATCGTGTCGATGCTCTCGCCCGTGCGCCCCGAATACATGTTGAGCCGACGAACGTCGCCTGCGCCGCGCAGGAAGCCTGCTGCATTGGCATATACTGGAGTTGCACTGATGGCTGTTGCTGCAAATCCGCGAAGAAGTCCACGGCGTGTGATCACGCCACTTGCTTTATTCGTCATTCTATCAAAGCGTCCCGTCGCTTACCTGTTCCCGCCTCACGCGGTATGTCTTTCTTGTGCCAGCTTACGGTTTATATACCGTTTACGCTGACCACATTAACCAGGATTTTCGACACGATTTTGACCAGCCAAAGGCATTTTTGCCTCTTTTTCGGTCTTGTGCTGCGAAACATAGCGATGTCGCGCAATCACAATTTTGTTAGATCGTGTGCCAAATTTTGCGCTCGTTGAACGCTATCCGGCGTCGAAACTCCTGTTTGAGCCACATTTCTATGGTTCTGCGGTGTTTATGGCACATTGCGATTCTCCGGCCAAGCACCGGTTTGGTCACATCTGTTAAGAACGGGTTAAATCGGCGGGTTTTTGCGCAAATTCCTTTATAAATCCTTAATCTCCGGTCATGCCTGTGCTGGATAGCATGGAGGCGCGGGCAGAATACGGGCGAACCCGACCGTCAGAAATGGAGCGTGCCGAGTCTTGGGGAACCGATGGAAACACCGGATTTAAGGGGAAAAATCCGTCCGCTTTCCCTTTCGCATGACTTGTTGTTCTTTTGGCACAGGGGCGCTGCGCTCTATACTTTGCTCTGCCGCACTGTGCGAAAATGATGTAATTCTGGGCCAACTGACTGCTGAACATCTTTCGAGGATACATATGTTGTTTTTTCCGGTTTCCCGGCTGTCGCAGCCACGCTTTGCTCACAAATCGCTAAAGGCGGGGCTTTTGGCCATGTCGCTTGCCCTGACTGGCGCTCCGATCGTTCTGGCCCCTGCGCCGGTGCAGGCGCAACAGGTCAGCGCCTTTATGCAATCCGTGGCCGAGGCGGCATCGTCTTCCAAGGTGCTCTCGGAATTCTACCGTGCCAACGGCTATAAGCCGGTTTTCACGGACAACTCTGCACGGGCTAAAGCGCGGCGTCAGGCGTTGCTGCGGGCGGTGAATGCCGCTCCGGAAAAGGGGCTTGCCCCCTATGACACCTCGCTTCTCGTCGCCAATCTGCGCGCGATCAAATCCGACCGTGATCTGGGCCGCGCCGAAGTGGCGATGGCACAGCTTTTCCTCGATTATGCCCGCGACATCCAGACCGGCCAACTGGTCCCGTCGCGCATCGATTCCGGTCTGGTGCGTCAGGTGCCTTACCGTGACGGCCTGCGGTTCTGACGAATTTCACCAAATCCAACCCGCAGGCCTATCTGCGCAAGCTGGAACCCACCTCGCCGGAATATGCGCGTCTGCTCAAAGAAAAGGCCAGTCTGGAACAGGTGCTGGGCAAGGGTGGCTGGGGCCAGACTGTGCCCGGTTCGAAATATGAACCCGGTGACAGCGGCAATGGCGTTGTCATCCTGCGCAACCGTCTTATGGCTATGGGCTACTTGCCGCGCTCTGCGGCCACCACCTATGATGCCAAGATGCAAAAGGCGGTGCAGCAATTTCAGATGGATCACGGTTTGACAGCGGACGGTGTGGCGGGCAAAGCCACGCTGGACGAGATCAATGTCGGTCCGGAAAAGCGCCTTGCCTCGGTCCTTGTGGCGCTGGAGCGTGAACGCTGGATCAACATGCCTTTGGGCAAACGCCACGTCTGGGTCAACTTGACGGATTTCTCCGCGAAGATTGTCGACGACGGGCGCGTGACTTTTGAGACGCGTTCGGTGATCGGGCAGAATGTCGGCGACCGCCGCAGCCCCGAATTCTCCGACGAGATGGAACATCTGGTCATCAACCCGACGTGGAACGTGCCGCGCTCGATTGCGGTTAAGGAATATCTGCCGATGATGCAGAAAAACCCGAATGCCGCAGGCCATTTGCGCCTTGTGGACAGTCGGGGCCGGACGGTGAACCGCGCCAATGTGGATTTCTCGCAATACACCTCCCGCAGCTTTCCGTTCAATCTGAAACAGCCGCCGTCGAACCGCAATGCGCTCGGGCTGGTGAAATTCATGTTCCCGAACAAATACAACATCTACCTGCATGACACCCCGTCGAAGAGCCTGTTCGGTCGCGAAGTGCGCGCCTTCTCGCATGGCTGTATCCGCCTGCAACAGCCCTTCGATTTCGCCTATGCGCTTTTGGCCAAGCAAACCTCCGATCCGGAAGGCTTCTTTCAGGCCAAGCTGAAATCGGGTGTCGAGTCCGTGGTTCCACTTGAAGAGCATGTGCCGGTGCACCTGATCTACCGCACCGCTGTGAGCAAGCCGAAAGGTGGCATGGAATATCGTCGTGATATCTATGGGCGGGATGCGAAAATCTGGGCCGCGCTGCAAAACAAAGGCGTGCAACTGCGCTCTGTCGGCGGATAACGGCGCGCTCTGATCAAGAGATTGCAACAGTGCTGAAACATGAGGGCGTTCAGGGAAAACCTTGGACGCCCTTCCTTTTCAAAGTCCGAGAAAGTGCTTATGTCTTCGGCAATTCAACCGGAGAGACCCTATGCCCATCACCATTGCAGAGCTTGCCACCGCCCTGAACGCGCCTTTCGCCGGTGATGGCGGCATTGTCGTGCATGGGGCCTCCGAGCCGCAAGATGCGCAGGCGACGGATCTGGCGCTGGCGATGGACCCACGCTTTGCCGAGTTGATTGCAAAGGGCGAGGCGCAGGCGGCTGTGCTTTGGGACGGGGCGGATTGGCAGTCCTTGGGCCTCAAGGCGGCCATCCTTGTCAAACGCGCACGTCTGGCTATGGCGGGTGTGACGGCCAGCTTCGACCACGGGCTTGGGCTTGAGCCGGGGATTCATCCCACGGCGGTGATCCACGAGACGGCGGAGATCGCAGAGGGCGCGGCTATCGGTCCGCTGGTGGTGATCGGCAAGGGGGCTAGGATCGGGCGGAACGCACGGATTGCGCCGCAGGTGTCGATTGGGGCGGGGGTGACGATTGGCGAGGATGCCTTGATCCATTCCGGCGTCAAGATCGGGGCCAGAGCCACAATCGGCGACCGGCTCATCGCGCAACCGGGTGGCGTGATCGGCGCGGACGGGTTTTCCTTTGTCACACAGGAGAAATCCGCTGTCGAAGAAGCTCGTGAAAGCCTTGGTGAGACGGTTGAGGCCGCAGGGCAGGCGTGGATGCGGATTGCTTCGATCGGGTCGGTCGTGATCGGGGATGATGTCGAGCTTGGCGCCAATGTCACCATTGATCAGGGCACCATTCGCGCCACCCGCATTGGCAACGGCACGAAGCTCGATAATCAGGTCCACATTGGCCACAACGTTGTGGTTGGCAACCACTGTCTGCTGTGCGGTCAGGTCGGGATTGCCGGCTCCACGGTGATAGGTGATTTTTGTGTCATGGGCGGGCAAGCGGGTGCGGCCGATAACCTGACCATCGGGCAGGGGGCCATCATCGGCGCGGGCACGGGCGTTTTGTCCAATGTGCCCAAGGGCAAGGCGATGATGGGCTATCCGGCGGTGGCGATGCAAACCCATGTGGAGATGTATAAAGCGCTGCGCCGTTTGCCGCGGATGCTCTCCAAACTCAAAGGGAAAGCGTGAGCGCGCCGCATCGTCGCGTCACATCATAAGGAACTGTCACAAAAACCTGTTCCAAAGGCGGGAAATTCGGACTAAAGCGTTTCTCGAACAGCTTGAACAACAGGACTTCGGGAAGCTCGGTACAACGTATTGATGCAGGGAGCCTTTCACCAACAACTTGGGCCCAAGTTCGTCGTGAAAGGTTGTAGGCACTCAACAAACCTTTATCGGAGGGGATCATATGTCGGATGTGAAAGAGAAAATCATCGAGATCATCGCGGAGCAGGCCGTTCTGGACCCGTCTGATGTGTCGATGGATCAATCTCTCGAAGCGCTGGGGATCGACAGTCTCGGATTGGTCGAAAGCATTTTCGCCATTGAAGAAACCTTCGATATTTCCGTGCCGTTCAATGCCAACGAGCCGGAGCAGTCGGAGTTCGACATTTCCTCTGTCTCGGCCATTGTCAAAGCGGTCGAAGCTTTGATCGCAGATCAGAAATCATGAAGCGTGTCGTGATCACCGGCGCGGGCACGGTCAATGCGCTCGGGCTTGATGTCCCCACCACTCTGGCCGCGATGGCCGAGGGTAAAAACGGTGTGTCCGATCTCGAATTTCGCGATGTGGACCGTCTGGCGATCAAAATCGGCGGGCAGATTCACGGCTGGAATGCTGAAGGGCGGTTCAACCGTCAGCAAATGGCGCTTTACGACCGGTTCACACAGTTCACTCTGGTGGCGGCTGAAGAGGCGATCCGGCAATCGGGTCTCGAGTTTATTGGCGATCTGGCGACCCGCTCCGGTGTGATCCTTGGCACGTCCGGCGGCGGCCTGACCACGCAGGATGACAACTACCGTGTGGTTTACGAAGAGGGCAAAAACCGCGTTCACCCCTTCGTTGTGCCGAAACTCATGAACAACGCGGCCTGTTCCCATGTCTCTATGGCCTACAACCTGAAAGGCCCGTCCTTCACCGTGGCGACGGCCTGTGCCTCGTCGAACCATGCGATGGGGCAGGCGTTCAACATGATCCGCTGCGGCATGTCCACGGCGATGGTCACAGGCGGCTCCGAGTCGATGCTCTGCTTTGGCGGGGTCAAGGCTTGGGAAGGTCTGCGCGTGATGTCGAAAGACGCCTGCCGTCCCTTCTCCATGAACCGCAACGGCATGGTGCAGGGCGAGGGCGCGGCGGTGTTCGTCTTCGAGGAATATGAGCACGCGAAGAAGCGCGGCGCGGATATTCTGGCCGAGGTGATCGGCTTTGCCATGACGTCTGATGCCTCCGACATTGTGATGCCCTCCAAACAGGGCGCGGCGCGGGCGATCTCCGGCGCTTTGAATGATGCGCAGGTGGATGCCTCCGCTGTCGGTTATATCAATGCGCATGGCACGGGCACGGCGGCCAATGACAAAACCGAATGTGCCGCTGTGGCGGATGCTTTGGGCGCACATGCCGACAACATCATGATCTCTTCGACAAAGTCCATGCACGGCCATCTGATCGGCGGCACCGGTGCGGTCGAGTTGCTGGCCTGTATCATGGCTTTGCGGGACGGGATCATCGCACCGACGATCAATTACGAAGAGCCTGATCCGGAATGTGCGCTTGATGCGGTGCCCAATGTGGCGCGCGATGCGCAGGTTGAGGTGGCCCTGTCCAACGCCTTTGCCTTTGGCGGATTGAATGCGGTTCTGGCGCTGAAGAAAGCCTCCTGAGCACAGCCATACGACCTTTGCGACAACCTCATGAAAAACGCCGCGCCGGATGTCTCCCGCGCGGCGTTTTCTGTTTTCGGGCTTCTGTCGGAGGGGTTACTCCGCAGGTGCCTCTTCTGTGTTTTCGATCTCGTCTGGTGCAGAGGGGCCTTCGCCGTTTTTCGCGGCTTCATTGAGCTCTGTCACTTTCGCATACCCTGCCGTAAAGCCGGTGAGCGAGAGTTTGAGACGGACAGGCTCCTCGGTGCGGCCCACAGGCACGATGCCGACAAGACCTTCAGCGCCTTTTTTCAGCAAAGCGACATCATCCGTGGTCAGACCCGCGCGCACATAGCATCCGACACGGTTGCAGAACTGGAACGGATAGCGGCGACCGTTTTCCCCGTCGACAAACAGCGCAAGCTGCGCGGTTAGAAGGGTTTCCAGCGGTGTGGTGAAGGTTGCAGCAGCTTCTACTTCATCGCTGCCGACATGGAACAGGGCGACTTCGGCCACTTCGGTGCCGTCCTCGTCTTTCAGCAGTTGGTAGAGGCTGCACGGATCGACCTGACCTTCAGGGGCGTTGATACAACGCACTTCCCAATCGCCATGAGTCTCAAGCGTGTAGGCGCGTCCGACAGTGTTTGTTTCGATTGGCGTCCCGGTTGAGAGCCCTGCGTCCTGTGCCATAGACGGCATTGCGACGCTGAGAGCCAAGAGGGTGGCGGAGGTGAGGGAGGTGATCTTGTGAGAGATGGAAAACATCATCCGTCCATGCGTTGTTGAAAATTCACTCTTTGCTCTAACATGGGGCCGGTGGTCTGTCAGGGGGGGCATGAAGAATATTTTCGTGAAGCTCCGGCAGGGGCGGCAAGGCTTTGCCTGTCATTTGTCTGCTCCCGGGCGTGCCCGTTTTGCTTTGATCCGGCGCGTGGCGTCTGGCGGCTTTACGCGAGAGACAATGTCCAACAACAAAAGCCCCGGCGTGACCGAGGCTTTCATGGATCGTAACGATCTTTTGAAATCATATGATTTCTATATATCTCTCCCCGTCGGACTTGGCCGACTTATTGCAATAAAGTTACGTTGGGATTTTTTGACCGTCAACGAAAAATTAGGATGTGCGATAGGGATATATGATCAAAAGAACGAATTCTGCATCATATTTAGGCGACGCACGTGGGGTGTGATGCAAATTCACGCGGCTGAGAGGTGGGCGAATTGAGGGGCGCTGGCATTCCGACATATGAGCGACGAAAAAGAACCGCACCGGAGATAATGCCCCGGGCGGCCAGTCTGACAGGGAGGAAGTCAATCCGGACCGAAGAGGTGGTCCGGATGCCTATAGACTGGCACGAAGTGGTTAAATTTGTATTGTAGGGACATACGCGTTTGAATTTTCTGACCTTTTGTCGGGGAATCACAAGACGCGCCGGAAAGATGACAGAGGAAGAGTTCAGATGGATCGCATTTTCGTGGGTGGCGGCGGCGAAGGCTATGGCGAGGCGCAGGAGCTTTTGCTCAAATACGGCAACCGCCACGGGCTGATCGCGGGTGCGACGGGCACGGGGAAAACCGTGACCTTGCAAATTCTGGCGGAGAGCTTTTCCAAGGCTGGCGTGCCTGTGTTCCTCTCGGACGTCAAAGGCGATCTGTCGGGGCTGGCCAAATCGGGCAGCGCCGAGGGCAAGCTGCATGACGCCTTTATGTCGCGTGCCGAAACCATCGGATTTGCGGATCGTTACAGTTACGACTCCTTTCCGGTCACCTTCTGGGATCTGTTCGGAGAACAGGGCCACCCGATCCGCACCACGGTGGCGGAGATGGGCCCCTTGCTGATCTCGCGGCTTCTGGGGCTGACAGAGGCGCAAGAGGGGGTGATCAACGTCGCCTTCCGTGTGGCAGATGAGCAGGGTTTGCCTTTGCTGGACCTGAAAGACCTTCAGGCTTTGCTGGTCTGGTGCGGGGAAAATGCGGATGAACTGACCCTGCGCTATGGCAATATCGCGAAATCCTCCATCGGGGCGATCCAGCGCGATCTTCTGGTGCTGGAAAATCAGGGCGGGACCAAGCTGTTCGGAGAACCCGCGCTGGACCTGAACGACATCATTCGCACGGATGAGGACGGGCGGGGGCGGATCAACATTCTGGCCGCCGACACGCTCATGTCCTCGCCGGGGCTTTATGCGACCTTCCTTCTGTGGCTCTTGTCCGAACTGTTCGAAGAACTGCCGGAGATCGGCAATCCCGACAAGCCGAAGCTGGTGTTCTTCTTTGACGAAGCCCATCTCCTGTTCGATGACGCGCCCAAGGCTCTGGTCGATAAGGTCGAGCAGGTGGCCCGTCTGATCCGTTCCAAAGGCGTGGGGGTCTATTTCGTCACGCAAAATCCGGATGACATTCCCGAAGACATTCTCGGCCAGTTGGGCAACCGTGTGCAACATGCGCTGCGGGCCTTTACGGCGCGCGATCAAAGGGCGCTGTCCCGTGCGGCGGAGACCTATCGCCCGAACCCGCGGTTCGAGGTGGAAACCGCGATCAAAGAGGTGGGCACGGGCGAGGCGGTGACCTCGTTCCTTCAGGCCAAGGGCGTGCCGGGGATCTCGGAGCGCACCTTGATCCGCCCGCCATCCTCGCAGCTTGGTCCGATCACAGCGGCAGAGCGGGCAGGGGTCTTGGCCGCCTCACCGGTGGCCGGAAAATACGAGACGGTTCTGGACCGCGAAAGCGCTTTCGAGATGCTCAAGGCACGCGCGGAGTCTGCGGCCAAAGCGGCGGAGGAGCTTGAGGCGAAAGAAGAGGCCGAGAGTGAGGTCAAAGGGCGCGAGGCCTTGGCACGCGAGTTTTCCAAGGCCCGACGTTATGACGGCACGAATTACAGCCGCAAAACCACCAAAACTTCCACGCGCAAGTCGAGTGAGAAATCCTTTGGCTCCGAAGTCACCAAAATGGTGATGAAGGAACTGACCGGCACCACGGGCCGCAAGATTGTGCGCGGAATTCTCGGCGGGCTGTTCAAGGCCCGCTGATCCGGTCGGGAGGCGGGTCTTACAGGCGGTTGAACAATCCGGTCAGCCGCGCCGCCTCGTCTGCCAGTCCGTAAGGGGCGTTGATCACGAACATGCCTGAGCCGTGCATCCCGTGGCCCTTTTGCGCCGGTTTGAACCGCACCTCTGTGTGCAGGCATCCGGGGAAATTGGCGTATTTCATGCCTTCGACCAGCGGTAGATGTGTGCCGTTTTTCAGGATCGGATACCAGAGCGCGATGATGCCCACGTTCCATTTGCGGTGCAGTTTGTAGATCGTGCTGGGCAGGGTCTCGAAATCGCTTTTGATCTCGTAGGAGGGATCAATCAGCATAAGCCCGCGTTTCGGCTCCGGCGGGCAGATGGACTGGGCGAACTGGATGCCGTCTTGTTGTTTGATATGCAGACCGGCAAAGCTCGGAGAGGCGGCTGTGTTGGCCTTGAGCTCTGCAAATTCAGTCGGATGCAACTCCGCCAGATGCAGCTGGTCCGTGTCGCGCAACAGCGCCTGCGCAATGGCCGGAGAGCCGGGGTAGATGTTGCGCGTATGGGTCTCGGCAATGGCCTTGCGGGCGCGGGCATAGGGATGGGACGGTTTGAACCAGTCGGCCACCTTTTCGATGCCTTGAGCCGCTTCACCGGTCTTTTGGGCCTGCGAGCCTGCCAGATCGTAGAGCGCGCGACCCGCATGGGTTTCGATATAGGACAGGGGTTTGTCCTTGCGCGTCAGGTAATCGAGCATGGTGGCCAAAAGCGCATGTTTTTGGACATCCGCCAGATTTCCGGCGTGAAAGCCGTGTTGATAGGACAGCATTACATGTCTCCTAGAGGGCGGATTTTGAGTTTCGTGATGCGGTTCTCGATGCGTTCAACCACTTCGAACCGGTAGCCGTGGAAGGAGAACACCTGTCCGGCATTGGGAATGGTCTGGGCTTCATGGATCACCAGACCGGCGATTGTGTTGGCTTCCTCGTCGGAGAGGTTGCACTCGGTCCAGCGGTTGAAGTCGCGGATCGTCATGCCGCCGTCGACTTCCCATTCGCCGTGCTCGCCCGATTGTTTCGGCACGTCTTCGGACTGGTCGAATTCATCGGTGATCTCGCCCACGATTTCTTCGAGAATGTCTTCCAGCGTGATCAAGCCTTGCAAAGAGCCGTATTCATCCACCACCAAAGCGAAATGTGTGTGGCGTTTCAGGAATTGCCGCATCTGGTCGTCGAGCGTCGTGGTCTCCGGCACGAAATAGGGTTCCATCGCCACGGCCATCACGTCGAAATCGTGAAAATCCACCGTCATATGCGGATCTTCGCTTTCATGGGCGATGCGTTGGGCATGCATCCCGCGCAGCAGGTCTTTGGAGTGTAAAACGCCGACGATGTTTTCCTGATCCCCGCGGTAAAGCGGCAGGCGCGTGTGCGGGCTTTTGAGCGAGCGTTCGAGGATTTCGGCGGCGGGAAGATCGGCATCGACCATCTCGATTTTCGAGCGGTGAAGCATGATCTCCTCCACCGTGCGCTCGCCCAGATCCAGCGCGCCGAGCAAACGGTCGCGGTCTTCCTTTTCCACCACGCCTTCGACATGGCCCAGAGCGATGGCCCCCGCGATCTCGTCGCGCACGGCCAAAATGTCGGCTTCGGGGTCGGTCTGAACGCCAAACAGCCGCAAAATACCGCGCACCAGAAGGCGCACGAAACCCACCACAGGGGCAAAGATTTTGACAATCAGGGAGATCGGTCCGGCAACGCGCGAGGCGGCGGTTTCGGGGTTGGTGATGGCGTAGGTCTTGGGAAGCACTTCGGCAAAGATCAGGACCAGAACGGTCATGATCAGGGTCGCAAGCGCCACGCCGTTCTGGCCGAACAGCTTGGTGAACATCGCGGTCGCCAGAGAGGTGGCCAGAATATTCACAAGGTTATTGCCCAAAAGCACCGAGCCGATCAGGCGTTCACTGTCGTCGGTGATTTCCAGCGCGCGTTCGGCCCCTTTGTCGCCCTTGTCGGCCTGTGCGCGCAATTTTCCGCGCGAGGCCGCCGTTAGTGCGGTCTCCGAGCCGGAAAAGAATCCGGACATGAGCAAAAGCGCCACAATAGCTGCGGCGGTGATCCAGAATGCGGCGTCTAAAACTGTGGTCTCTGTCATGGGTTGGTTATGGGCACGCGGGGCCTTCTGTGCAAGAGGTGGATCATATTCAGTCCTCGCTATTTCCATCATGTTGGACTATGATTGCTTCATGCACCTTTCCTTGATGCGCTCCTTGGCCGATGGCCGTGCGGGATACGCGTCGGTTGGTCCCTTTGGGAGCCCGGATAATGTGCCGGACTTTCTGAATCGATTTCTTTCTGTGTCGCTTTGCAGCCCATGACCTCCCGCCCTTGAGCCATCCATATGTGCGCTCAAGCCTGTTGTCCCGGCCTCGTTTCTCTTTCGCTTTTTCAAAGGACAGTTTCCATGACCACCTCGAAACCCGCCAATCCGATCACATCCGGCGACAAGTCTGACGCCCCCAAGGGCGCGGAAAAACGCGCCGTGCCGCCGAAATCCAAGGAAGCGCCGAAACGCCAGTCGATTTTCGATACGTCTTTCGCACCGGAAGGGGCAGAGCGCCGTAAACAGTGGACGCGCTTTGATCCCAAACGCAAATAATCTCACAGGAGTTCCATGATGCGGATACGTCTTGGCTGTCGGTTCGACCTTAACCTCCCCCAGCCAACCCCGATGATTGCGCTTCTCAATGTGCATTTCTCACGGGCCAGCGATCTGGTATATCCGGATCATCTGGTCACGACCCCGCCGGTGCCCTTGACCGCCTATCGGGACGGTTTCGGAAACTGGTGCACGCGCTTTGTCGCGCCGCAGGGCGCCTTCAGTATTGGCACACAGGCGGTCATTCGCGACGATGGTCTGCCGGATGTCCAGCCGCCGCTGTCTCTTGGCCAGACGCCGGTGCAGCTTTTGCCCGACGAGACCATGCCTTTCCTGCTGGGTTCGCGCTATTGCGATACGGATATTCTGTCCAATGAAGCGTGGCGTCTGTTCGAGCACACCCCTCCGGGGGCGGCACGGGTGCAGGCGATCTGTGATTTCGTGCATAACCATATCACCTTCGATTACATGCAGGCCCGCTCCACGCGCTCGGCCTCCGAAGCCTACCGCGAAGGCGTCGGCGTCTGCCGCGATTACACGCATCTGGCCATTGCCTTTTGCCGCTGCATGAACATTCCGGCCCGCTATTGCACCGGCTATCTGGGCGACATCGGTATGGCGCCGCCCTATCCGCCGGGTGATTTTGCAGCCTTCATGGAGGTCTGGCTCGACGGGGCGTGGTATGTCTATGATCCGCGCAACAATATGCCACGGATCGGTCGGGTGCTCATGGCGCGGGGGCGAGATGCGGCGGATGTGCCGATGCTCCAGTCTTTCGGACAGAATGAATTGGCCGGATTCGAGGTCTGGACCGACGAGGAAAGCTGACGCCGCGTTTCGCAGCTTTCCCGTGTGTCAGTCACCAGCCAGCGGGTGATGGGTGAGCACAAGCTCTTTCAGTCTCTCGTCCAGCACATGGGTGTAAATCTCTGTCGTCGAGAGGTCCGCATGGCCCAGAAGTGTCTGGATCGCGCGCAAATCCGCACCGTGGGCCAGAAGATGCGTCGCAAACGCGTGGCGCAGCGTGTGCGGGGTGACTTTCGACGGGCTGACACCGGCTTTCACGGCGATGTCCTTGATGAGCTGATAAAACCGGATGCGGGTGAAATGTCCGGCCTTGCCGCGCGAGGGAAAGAGAAAGGCGGAGGGCTTTGTGCCCTTTTCCTGCTTGGCGAGCTCTTCCACCTCGTCGCGCATCTCGAGCCAGTCCCTGAGGGCTGCGCGGGCCGGATCGGACAGGGGCACCATGCGCTCCTTGCCGCCTTTGCCTCGGATCAGAAGCATCCTTGGATCGCCGCGCGTGGCCGAGACGGGCAGGGAGACCAGTTCCGACACCCGCATACCCGTGGCGTATAAAAGCTCCATCAGGCAAATGTTGCGCGTCCGGTCGGCCTGCGTCCGGCCCACCTCCTTCACCGCATCGAGAAGTCGCGAGACCTCCTCTTCGGTGAGCGTCTTCGGCAGACGTTTCGTGCGTCCCGGTCCCTTGATCTGGATTGCGGGGTTGTCCGTGCGCCAGTCTTCCTCAAAGGCAAAGCGATAGAGTTGCTTGATCGACGAGAGCCGCCGCGCACGGGTGGACTGCGCCAGCCCTTCGGCTTCGCAGGCAACCAGATAGTCCTCGATATCGGCGCGAGAGGCGGTGGTGAAATCCAGTCCGCGCTGCGCCAGCCAGTCCGAGAAGCCGAGCAGGTCACGCCCGTAGGATTCGCGCGTGTTCTCGGCTGCGCCCAGTTCGGCCAGCTGCGCTTCGGCAAAGCGCGAAATCCAGCTGTGATCGCGGCTCATCCGCGCCGCTCCAGCAGCAAAAGCTCCAAAGCCGCCCGCCGTGCGGTGGCCTCAAGGCCGATGGCGCGGAAAAACTGGATCGCATCGGACAGCTCGTCCAGATCACCCGCAGCACCGCCTTCGAGCAATTCGATGGCACGCAGGATGGCTTCGCCCAGACGTTTCTCCGTGACAAGCGAGGACAGCCGCACCGGAATGCCCGTGGCGCGAAACCCTTGCGCGATGGCGCGGGCTTGGGCGTTGCTCTGTCTTTGGGTCGGCAAGTCACCGGTGGCGATGCCGTGCAAGAACACCTGTTCCTTTGTCAGCGGCGGCCCCCATGTCAGGGCGATCTTTTCATAGTCCGGCGATAAAAGCGCTACTTCAAACGCGATCTCGGAAGCCTCGCCGTTCAAGGGTATGTTGGAGAGCGGGGTGGCGTAGAGTTCGGCAAAAACGGACTGCAACCCCGACGCTCGCATCAAATCCCAGACCGGCGGCAGGGTCTCGGCCACCGCTTCTGGATCGTTGGTTGCCAGAGATGTCTCGAAATTCTGCAAAGCGTCGATCCGGTCCCAGATGCCGCCGGAGGCTGCCGGAAGATGTTCGGACCAGATGCCGAGCCAGCGGTTGGGCGAGAGCGCGCCGACGCGGGCCAGACGTTCGGCTGCCGTGGCGCGGGCCTTCCAGCCGGAACTGGCCCGCAGATCGCTTTGGGCAAAAGCCAGAGGTAGCGAACTTGTGGGCAGCGGCTCGCCAATGGCTTCCATCAGGCGGAAGGTCAAAGGCGTCGGATTGTCGGGCAGCGGCAGGGGCGGGTCGCCCTCGAAAATCTCGGGGTCGAGAAAACGGGCCAGAAGCTCGCCTTGGCTCTCGCGAATAAGCCCCAGCGCCTCACCTGTCTCCAGCGTTAGTGCTGCGGCATCCCAGTCGCCGCTGCGGGCAAGGCAGAAGATACGCGCCTGCAAGGTGGGCGACAGACCGGGCGTGTGGGTGAGACGGTCACAGGCGTCATCCTCGGTGCCCAAAAGCAGTTTGGTGTCAAAGGAGCGGCGGAAAATCTCCGGCGAGTTCAGTCCCGCCAGCTCCATCAGCGCATCGGCCTCTTCGAGAAGCCCCTGCGTCAAAAGCGCGTCCACACGGGCAAGAAACAGCCGCCCGTCGCGATCGGAAAGCACAGGTGGGTCCAACTCGGCCAGAACCAGCGTGTTGAGCAGGCGCCGCGAGGCCGGAAGCAGGTCGGGCCGCGTCGAGATCGTGCGAATGCGACGCGCGATGTCGCTGGCGGTGGACCCGCCCCAGAGCGCGCGCGGCAGACCGGTGACCGAGCTTGGCAACAATCCCGCAGCATCCGGATCGGGGGCATCCAGCGGCAGAACGGTCACATTTTCGGGCAGGGCGCTCTCGGCAATGTCACTGGGCGCAGGCGGGCTCGCCGGACGCGGCGCGTCAAGTGAGTCGGAAAGCCAGTCGATGGCGGAAAGCGGCTTGTCTGCCGCGTCACTAGTCTGCGCCCAAACCGGCTGGGTCACGAGCAACATTGTGCCGAGAACGGCAGGAACACGCCGCGAGAGGAGCCTGACTGCGATCACTTCAGTTCGATCTCCGTGGGAATCGTCTGCTCTGTGCGCTCGGGCGACAGGTCGCCGACATAGGCAAATCCGACAAAGCCGATCAGGCCCAGAAGGATAAGGATGGCGAGTAGTCGAAACAGGAATTTACGCAAGGTGGACTGCCTCCAATCACGCCCGTCACGGGCTGTTTTATTTCCGGTCGCACAGGTGGTTTTCCGCGGTTTTTCCGCCTGCCTCCGGTTTTCTTGGTTTTATATATGGCATTTTTTGTAAGATCACGCCATTGAAGGAACGAAATTTTGATAGGCAGGATTTTGCCGCGCTTCGGGGCCGCAAGGCGGATCATGAGGCGGTGGCAGGATCGGAAATGCGCGGGATGGGCCGGTGATGGCGAGGACAATGGCACAGGGCGAAGATGGAGGCAGCACGCGGCGTAACGCGCGGGGATTGAAGAAAACCGTGGCGCTGGTCGGTATGATGGGCGCGGGGAAAACCGCTGTGGGCAAGGCGCTGGCGGCCCGACTTGGGGTGCCGTTTCTGGATTCGGATGCGGAGATCGTGAAAGCCGCCGACCGGAGCATTGCCGAGATTTTCGCCGAACATGGCGAGGCGTTCTTTCGCAGCCGCGAGACCGAAGTGATCGGGCGGCTTCTGGAGAACGAACGTGCGATTCTCTCCACGGGCGGCGGGGCGTTCCTGTCGCAGGCCAATCGCGACATGATTGCTGACAAAGGTGTGGCCGTGTGGCTGAAAGCCGATCTCGACCTGTTGTGGAGCCGTGTGAGACACAAGAACACGCGGCCTTTGCTACGCACCGACAACCCTTACGAAACACTCAAGACGCTGGTGGCAGAGCGCGAACCGTTTTATGCGCAGGCCGGTATTGTGGTCACGGCGGCCCCGAAACTGTCGATTGAGGCAATGGCGGGAAAAGTGGTCGAGGCGCTGTCCGCCCATGGTGGTATTCTGGAGGAAGATCAATGAGCTATGTAACCGTCCATGTGCCTTTGGGAGATCGCGCCTATGATGTGCGGATCGGTGAGGGTCTGGTGGCGCAGGCCGGCGCACATATCGCGCCGCTTCTGGGCACGAAGAAAAAGGTTTTCGTGTTGACTGACGAGACCGTGGCGGGATTGCATCTTGACACCCTGCGCGCAGGACTGGCGGCGCAAGAGATCGAGATGGTCGCTCTGGCCCTGCCTGCGGGAGAAAGCACCAAGGCGTGGCCGCAGTTCACCCGCGCGGTCGAGTGGCTTTTGGAAGAGAAATGCGAGCGCAAGGACATCGTTGTGGCCTTCGGCGGCGGTGTGATCGGTGATCTGGCGGGATTTGCCGCTTCCGTGCTGCGGCGCGGGGTGCGGTTCGTGCAAATCCCGACCACGCTTCTGGCGCAGGTGGACAGTTCTGTGGGCGGCAAGACGGGGATCAACGCGCCGCAGGGCAAGAACCTGATCGGTGCGTTCCATCAACCCTCTCTGGTTCTGGCCGACATCTCCATTCTCGGCACATTGACCCCGCGCGATTTCCTTGCGGGGTATGGCGAGGTGCAGAAATACGGGCTTCTGGGCGATGAGGCGTTCTTTGAATGGCTTGAAGAGAACGGCCCCGCGCTGGCGGCGGGGGATATGGCTCTGCGTGCCGAAGCGGTGCGGCGGTCCGTGCAGATGAAGGCTGACATTGTCGAGCGGGACGAGACGGAGCAGGGCGACCGTGCGCTGCTCAACCTTGGTCATACCTTCTGCCATGCGCTGGAGGCGGCAACCGGTTATGGCGACCGTTTGCTGCACGGGGAGGGCGTGGCGATCGGTTGCGCTCTGGCGTTCGAACTGTCCTCACGTCTCGGCCTGTGTTCGCAAGAGGCCCCGAGCCGCGTGCGCGCGCATCTCAAGGCGATGGGGATGAAATGCGACCTCTCGGATATCGAGGGCGATCTTCCGTCCGCCGAGGCGCTGGTCGATCTTATGGCGCAGGACAAAAAGGTCGTCGACGGCCAGTTACGCTTTATTCTGGCGCGGGGCATCGGGTCGGCCTTCGTGACCGCCGATGTGCCGCGCGAGGCGGTGCTACAGGTGCTCAAAGACGCACTGTGATGGCGCATCTTTGACGCGCGCTCTGGCTCATTTCTTGAGTTTTGCGCTCTCGGCATCCACCGCGTCGCGGGCGGCTTTTTCTTCTTTTGTGAGCTTGTTGCCCCAGACATTTTTGCTCAGGCCGAGGTCATGGGGCTGGGGCTTGGTCTCGCCCTTTTTGACCTTGCCGCCCTTGTCGAGAAAGGCCTGAATGAGCGCGTCATCCGTGGTCGGTTTGGGAACTGTTTTCATCTGATGTGATCCTTAGAAGGCACGGGGTAAAGCGCGCTGTGATCCTTGCGTGCCTTTTTCCGTGTCCTTTGGATCAGAGAAGGCAGGCGATGTATATTCGCGGCCTCTGATCACAGAAAATCGCCAAGGGAGCATGTGCCCCGTGCGACATAACCAGAACCCGTGCCTTACCTTTACGCCGAACAGGGGGCGCAATCCATGCCGAAAACGATTTATACACACCGGCGTTTGTATTTTGCAAAAAAAGACCCGCCCGTGAACCGGCTGTGCCGGAGCGCGGGGCGGGTCTTGTGAGCGGGTCTCGGATCAGTCGCGCACGATCAGAAGGTCAGTGCGCGGGTTGCGGATCTGGTATTCGGTGAACCCGCCCAAGAGGGTCGGGGACAGTGGCATCCGCCCGTGTGCGCCCAGAGCAAAGAGATCGGCCTCGGACTCTTCCATAGCCCCTTGGAAAGCGTCCTGGACGCTGGAGGGCGTTACCGTTGGTTTGGGCAGGCCTTTGGGGATGGCCGAGCTTTCCCACCATTTGTCCAGCTCTGCATTGGCATCCTTGACGAAAGGCGCGAGCTGTTTCTCGCTGGCCTCGGGGGCAAGCATGCCGCGGTAGGGGATATGGACCGCGTGGAATGTGGCGAACTTCGCCTCCGGCACCATCTCCAGCGCGGCTTTGCCTGCCGCAAGGCAGGAGGGCGAGAGGTCGATCCCGCAGAGCACCGATTTATACGGGCCGGTCACAGGGTCGCGGACCAGAAGCACCGGACGGCTCTGCGCGCGCACCAGACGTTCCATCGTGGTGCCGGAGAACATATCCCAGAACAGGCGCGGTTTGTGCATCCCGAGAATGACGAGATCCGCATCAATATCTTTGGACGTCTGGGAAATGGTTTCGACTGTCTCGCCGGTTTCAATGCGGATTTCCGCATCTTTCGGCGCATGGTCGGAGGAAAGAATGGCCCCAAGGGTTTCTTCTGCCGTCTGGCGCATCTGGGAGACCACCTGACTTGGCAGGTCGTCGTCAATCACATGCATGACGACCAGTTTGGCCCCGTGCTGGGTTGCAAGTTGCACGGCGCGTTCCATAGCCCGGTCAGACCGCGATGTCATGTCGCTGGCAACAAGAATTTTTTTCATCAAGAATTTCCTCCACTCAAATCTAATGTCCTCCCGCTCTGGCCAGTGCTGTATCGCCGTTGCCGTGCAGGCTTACCTTCGACATAGGAATGTTCGCGGAGAGTTTTGAGAGGTGACATGCAGAAAAACCGCAGAAAAATGCGATTTTTCGGGGAGGAGGTTGGTGCAGGCAGGATCAACCGGCAAGAACAACCGGCGAGCACAAAGAAAAGCGCGGGCGCCCGCTTTCAGGGCGCGCGCGAGGACGTGCGTTTCATGGCCTTGCCCGTCTGAAACCCTTCGCCAAAGGCCGCAGCGATGCGCTCGAACACGTCGTGTTGCCCGTCTTGGGCCGTGTGCGGCGCGGCGGCGGGGACTGGGGGCTTGGATGTGCCCTTGGTTCCGAGCGCCAGAGCGACGAGGCCGGCTCCGACATAGAACAGCCCAATCACCAGAGCGGCAAACTGTGCGTCGCGGGTCTCGGTGAGCACAAGCCATGCCGCGACGGTGAGAAATGCCGTGCCCACGGCAAGCAGGCCGCCACCGGCGCTGACCCAGGCCGCACGACGTGCGCCCCGAGCCAGATGTGATTGCATCGCATTCAACATGGCGCGGCTCACCGGCGTGTGGCCAGAAGACCGGCGAGAAAGCCGACGCCAGCCGCGATGCCGACAGATGCGGCGGGGTTGGCGCGCACCGTCTTTTCCGCACCGGCATAGGCGTCGCGGGCCTGTTGACGGGCTTGCTCGGCGGTTTCCACACCTTTTTGTTTGGCTGCGACGAAGCTTTCTTCTGCACTATGTTCGAGCAGGTCTTTGCGCGCGCGTCCGTAATCGGCCAGCGTGCTGGTCAGTTCGGCCACATCGGCTTTCAGGGTTTCGATCTGTGCCGACAGTTCGGCGGAGGTCTCTTGCGTGGTGCCATTGGTTTGAGCACGTGCCATGATGGTTCTCCTTTTATTGCGTTGTTAACGACCCAATGCGCAACTCCTGCGAAAGGTTCCGAAATAAGTTTTGGGAACTTTTGGGGGCGGCGGATCGTTTCTTTTACAGACCGCGCCAAACAGGCGCATTGATCGAAATAACGAAGGAGACTCTCATGCTTGGCTGGGCACTTACTTTTCTCGCTGTCGCAATTGTCGCTGCGGTTTTCGGATTTGGCGGGATCGCCAGCGCCTCCGCAGGGATCGCGCAAGTTCTGTTCTTTATCTTTATCATGCTGTTCCTCGTGGCGATGATCGCGCGGGCGTTGCGGGGCAAGCCTCCGGTTTAAGGCGGATTTGCATCCCACTGAAAACATAGAAAAACGCCCCGCCGAGAGATCGACGGGGCGTTTTGCATTTCACACAACATCAAAGACCGATGTCAGACATGAAGTGTCAGGCCAGAAGCGTTTCCGTGCTGGAGAAGAACATCGCCTGAGACACGGCAGAGCGCACCTGATCCTCGCTATAGGGTTTGGTGATCACAAAGGCCGGCTCGGGTCGCTCGCCGGTCAGAAGGCGTTCAGGGAAGGCGGTGATGAAGATCACGGGCACATCCTTGGCGCTTTTCAAAATGGCGTTCACCGCGTCGATGCCCGAAGAGCCATCGGCCAGTTGGATGTCCGAGAGGATCAGATCGGGTTTGGTCTCGGCAGCGAGTGTCACCGCCTCGCTGGCGATGCTGGCCACGCCGGTAATCTGGTGGCCCATGTCGGAGACGATGCCCTGAAGGTCCAGCGCGATGATGGCCTCATCTTCGATCACCATCACACGGCCCTGAATGCTCTCGGCCATTTCCGTGTCGGCAATGCTCAAAAGGTGCTCAACCTCGTCGACGGTGTTGCCCATGATCTGCGCCACGTCATCAAGGGTGAATTCCTCGATCGTGTGAAGCAAAAGCGCCTCGCGCGTGTTGGGCGTCAGGCGTCGCAAATGGGCCTGCGCGCGTTTGGCAAGACCTGTCTCGTCCTCGCCCGTGGGCGCGCCTGCGCTGGACCAGATCAGATGGAAGGCGTGGAACAGCGCGACCTTCGGGCTCTCGATCTGTTCAAAGACGGAGCGGTCGCTCAAAAGCGCCTCAAGCGTCGTTGCGGCATATTTGTCGCCGGTCTGCTGGTCTCCGGTCAAAGCACGCGCATAGCGGCGCAGGTAGGGCAGAAGGCTGGCCACGGTGAGGGACAGGGACTTCTCGTTCACAGCTGTCGACATAAATATCGTCCTTTTTTCGAATTCTTCGGAACCAAACGCACAGACGGAGCGTTTGGTTCCGAAGACAGTAGAAATTTTTCGGGCTAACATTCGAAGAGATGGGGATGAGAGGGGTCCCAGACGCCCCGAAACGGCTCAGGTTACAGGAAAGACAATGGCGCAGAACGAACAGAAACACGAGCTTGACGAGCAAATCGAGGAAAATTTGCGACGGGTATATCAAAAGACGCTGGAGGAAGAGATTCCTGACCGCTTCTTGAGCCTGCTTGAGCAACTCAAGGAGCAGGACGCCCAGCATGACAAATAAAGATAGCCCTCCGCAGGACGAAAGCGCTCTTGATCCGCGCGAAGAGATCGTCACCCATTTGCCCGCCATGCGTGCCTTTGCCCTTAGCCTGACCCGTAATTCGTCGCAAGCCGACGATCTGGTGCAGGATGCGGTGATCAAGGCGTGGAAAAATATGGCATCCTTTCAGGCCGGAACAAATATGCGGGCGTGGCTTTTCACGATCCTGCGCAACACGTTCTATTCCGACCGACGCAAACACAGGCGCGAGGTGCAGGACACGGACGGGGCCTTTGCAGCCACGCTTGCGGAGAAGCCGGATCATGACGGGCGTCTTGCGATGGCCGATTTCGAGACCGCTTTTGTTCAACTCAAACCCGAACAGCGCGAGGCGCTGATGCTGGTGGGTGCGATGGGATTTTCCTATGAGGAAGCCGCAGAGACCTGTGAGGTGGCTGTCGGCACGATCAAGAGCCGCGTCAACCGTGCGCGTCAGAGTTTGGTCGGGATTTTAGGTCTTGAGGAAGGGGCCAGTCTGGAACTGACCGATCAGGAAACCATGGCGGTCATGAGTTCGGCCATCCCTGGACGGGGGAATGCCGCGTGACAGGCGGGGGCTGGCGGCGGTATGTCGACGGGTTGGGCGTGCGATTGGCCGCGCTTCTCTCCATCGCGCTTTTCCCGATCGGATTGATTGCCGTCTCGCTGGCGCATCAGTTCTCGAACGCCGCTGACGACCGAGCAAAGAGCAACCTTCTGGCCCTGACCGCACAGGCGGCGGCGGGGGAAGAGGGGTTCATCCGCTCCGGTTTCGGCGCGACCAATGCGCTGGCCGCGGTGATCCCGTCGATGGATACGGACTCACCGGCGTGTAGTCAGATTTTTCTGGACTTTGTCGCGCAAAGCCCCGCGTTTTCTTTTGCGGGTTTTGTCGGGTTGGATGGTATTCTCAAATGCGGGACAAGCTCGGTCGGGTATGACTTTAGTAAGGGCGAAGTCTACCACGACATGATTGAAAACCCCGCGCCGCGCAGCGATCTGACGCTCAGTGCACCGATTAGCGGAACCTCTGTCATTGTTTTGTCTTCGCCTGTGAATATCGACGGGGCGTTTGCGGGCTATGTGGCGGTGTCCCTGCCGCATAACGAAAGCCGGATGGTGCTGGACAATGCGCCGGTTGACCGACCTGTGGAACTCATCACCTTTAATCGAGAAGGCGAAATCCTGAGTGCTGCGGGTGGGCTGGACCATGTTCAGGACCGTTTGCCCAAGGGGCGCCCTCTGGCCAATCTGACCGGCCAATATCGCATGTCCTTTCTGGGCACGACCAATGATGGTGAAGACCGGATATTCGCCGTGGTTCCGATCCTGCGCAATCAGGTCTATGCCATCGGCAGCTGGCCGCGCGAACGCCTGTCGGTTGCGCCGGGGTTCACCATGACGACCCCGATGATCTTTCCGATTGCCATGTGGCTCACCAGCCTTGGCGTGGCCTATTTCGCGGTGCACCGGCTGGCGATCAAACACATCCGTCACCTCAGCCGCGATATGCGGGATTTTGCCTCCACACGACGCCATGCCCGCCGCTCGAAAGACATGGCACTGCCGCGTGAATTACGCGAGATCGACGAGGCTTGGCATGATCTTGCAGATACGGTGATCCGCGATGAGGCGGAGCTTGAGGACAATATCCACGACAAATCCGTGCTGCTAAAAGAGGTGCATCACAGGGTCAAGAATAACCTGCAACTCATTGCTTCTATTGTGAATATGAAGGTTCGAAAGGCGCGGACGCCCGAGGCGCGTTTTGCGCTCAAGGAGGTGCAGGGCCGCGTGATGAGCATCGCCACGGTTCATCGCAGCCTCTATGAGACAACCACCGAAGGCCGCGTGCGTGCCGATGAACTTCTGGGCAGCACAATCGGCAAATTGATCCGCGCCGGTGTCGGCCATGAGACCGGCCTGAAAAGCGCGGAAACCTATGAGCCGGTTGTGCTCTATCCCGATCAGGCGGTGCCCTTGTCGCTTTTGGCAGCGGAGGCCTCGACCAATGCGCTGAAATATGTCGGGCGTCCGACTGGGGGTGCGCCCTATGTCCATGTCAGCCTGACCCAGATCGCCCCTGATATGGCGCGGCTGGCGATCGAGAACAGCAAGGGCGTGGCGCTTGTGCCGCCGGAACAGGTCTCCGGCACAGGGCTTGGGTCCAACCTGATCAAGGCTTTCGCCCAGCAGCTTGGCGGCAAGTTGACGGTGGAGGAGGATGATCTGCATTACAGTGTCATCGTGGATTTCCCGATTGCCGATTTCGATGATGCAGAAACGGACAGCGGGATTTCCGAGATGGAATGACCTGTAGCGCCTCTGGGGCCATTTGGCCTCAGGGGGGCGACGTGTCAGGGCAGGGTTCAGGACCGATCTCTTTGAATACGGCCAGCCCCCAGACCAGCAGCGGAATGGCGATGAAGCCGCCGAGCGGGCCCCAAAGCCAGAGCCAGAAGCACAGGGACAGAAAGACCAGCAGCGGGTTGACCTGCATATGACGTCCGACGAGGGTCGGGGTGATGAATTGCCCCTCCATCATATTCAGCGTCACAAAGGCCGCCGCTGGCGCAAAGGACAGTGCACCGTCAAAGGACATGAGCCCCGCCACCAGAAGCACAAGCGCGACCATTGCAGGGCCGACATAGAGAATGAAATTCATCATGGCGGCAATCCCGCCCCAAAGCATCGCACCGGGCAGACCGATTGCCGCCAGCGCCAGTGCCACAATGGCGCCGAAACAGGTGTTGATGAGCGTGATGGTCAGGAAATATCGCGACACACGTGCATCCGCATCGCGCAGACAGGCGATAGAGGGGCTTTGCGGGTGCAGTTTGGAGATGGCCCCATACAGCTCGTCCCGTGACAAAAGGATAAAGAACAGCGCCCCTGCAAAGAGTAGAACCTGAGCCGCTAGAGACGGCGCGGCAAACAGGGCATCGCCGAGTGAGGGCAGATTCACGGATTGCCCGTCTTCGGAGGCGGCATTCTCCGGTGCAATCGTGTCTTGCATTTCTTGCGTCACATCGCTGATGCCGCGAAAAACTTGACGCAGATGACCTAGACCCTCTTGCAGTTCGGATTTGATGCTGGGGATTTGTGCATAGGCCCGTTCGACCAGCGGTTCCGCGAAAAATATTAAAGCGGCCAAGAGGCTTAGGACAGAGCCAAAGCTCAACAGCGCACCCGCTGTCGGTGGCAGGCCGATACGTGCCCAGAAGGCGGAGACGGGGGAAAGCACCACGGCGCAGACAAAGGCCAGCACAAAGGGCGCAACAAGGGTTTGGGAGGCATCGAGAGCGGCCACGACCGCAAGCAGGGTCAGAAGGATTAAGGCCCAATGCCCCCGCAAAATCTGCGTCGTGATCTGTGTCATGTTGTTCTCCGTTTGCACAAAGAACGCCACCAGAGCGCAATTGGTTCCCGTTTGCTCTGATTTGGCATGGAGGCGCGTTGTGCAATCATGTCCCGAACCTGTTCATGAGAGCGGGGACTTGCTGTTCCGCCTTGATGCGGAAACCTACGAGGCGGCGCAGGCCTCTGCCGAAGTCGCGCTCGATAGCGCGCCGACCACCATCCGCATTGCCTCTGGCCACAGCGTCTGGGGCGGAGCCTTGGCGCAAAACGCCACCGGTCTGGGCGTATTGGGCGGGATGACCGCGGCGACCTTTATCGGGATTTTCATGGTGCCGGCGTTCTATGTGATCGTGCGCAAGCTGACACATCGCTCCGCCTGATCCCGTTCCCCATCACAAGAAACGACAAGAGGCGCCTTGAGCGCCTCTTGTGCTATTTCATCACGATGAAAACCTGTGCCCCGCAGGTCAGAACGGTGGGGGCCGGAGGTCAGGCCACCTGATCGGCGGGCGTGCTGCGTGCGGTTTTCGGGATGTAGTTCAGGATCGGCGCAAGCCAGCGCTCGGCCTCTTCGATCTCCATTCCCTTGCGGGCGGCGTAATCCACAACCTGATCACGCTCGATTTTGGCGACGCCAAAGTAATAGGCGTCCGGATGTCCGAGATAGAGCCCTGACACGGAGGAGCCCGGCCACATCGCCATGCTCTCGGTCAGTTCGACGCCCGTGGCTTCTTGGGCATTAAGCAGGCGGAAGAGGGTCTTTTTCTCCGTATGGTCGGGCTGCGCCGGATAGCCGGGGGCCGGTCGAATGCCGCGATAGGGTTCCGCGATCAATTCCTCGGGGGCGAAGGTCTCGTCCTTGGCATAGCCCCAATAGTCACGACGGACCCGTTCGTGCAGCATCTCCGCCATAGCCTCGGCGTAGCGGTCCGCCAGTGCTTTCACCAGAATGGAGGAATAATTATCGTTCTCGCGGTCGAACCGTGCGGCCAGTTCGGCCTCTTGCGGTCCTGCAGTGACAACGAAACCGCCGACATAGTCAGCAGGCCCGCCCTCAGGCGCGACAAAGTCGGACAGGGCCACATTCGGCTTGCCCGCGCGTTTGGAGTGTTGCTGGCGGAGCGTGTGCAGCATAGCCAGTTCTTCGCGGCGCGCGTCATCGGTGTAAAGCCGGATGTCGTCACCCGTCGCATTGGCCGGCCAGAACCCGACCACAGCGCGCGGTGTGAACCATTTCTCGTCAATAATCCGCTTGAGCATGGCTTTCGCGTCATCAAAGAGCGACCGCGCCGCTTCGCCCTGTTTCGGGTCGTCGAGGATTTTCGGATAGACGCCTTTGAGCTCCCAAGTGCGGAAGAACGGCGTCCAGTCGATGTAGTTCGCAATCTCTGCGAGATCCCAGTCCTCAATGACCCGCGTGCCAAGAAACTCCGGTGCTGCGACCGTGTAATCGTTCCAGTCGATCCGGAAGGGGTTCGCACGCGCCTTTGCCAGCGGCAGGCGTTCCTTGTCCCGCTCGGAGCGTTCGTGGCGTTCCGTGACCTTGGTATATTCGGCGCGGATTTCCTCGACATACTCGTTTTTGTTCGCGGCAGACAACAGCTTGCCCACGACACCCACCGCACGGCTGGCATCGAGCACATAGACCGCAGGGCCGGAATAGCGCGGCGCGATTTTCACTGCCGTGTGGACCTTGGACGTGGTCGCCCCGCCGATGAGCAGCGGAATGTTGAAATTCTCGCGCTCCATCTCGGAGGCCAGATGCACCATCTCGTCAAGGCTCGGCGTGATGAGACCGGAGAGACCGATCACATCAACCTTTTCCTCGCGCGCGACCTGAAGGATTTTCTGCGGCGGCACCATGACGCCGAGATCGACGATTTCATAGTTGTTACAGGCCAGCACAACGCCCACGATGTTCTTGCCGATGTCATGCACATCGCCCTTCACCGTGGCCATGAGCACCTTGCCCGCCGTTTCGCGGCCCTCGCCCCCGTTGAGGCGCTTTTCCTCTTCCATATAGGGCAGAAGCACCGCGACGGCCTGTTTCATCACGCGGGCGGATTTCACCACCTGCGGCAGGAACATCTTGCCCGCGCCGAAGAGATCGCCCACCACGTTCATCCCCGCCATCAGCGGGCCTTCGATCACATGTAGCGGTCGTTCGGCGGCAAGGCGGGCTTCTTCGGTGTCATCCTCGATAAACTCGGTGATGCCGTTGACCAGCGCATGTTCAAGCCGTTTCTCCACCGGCCATTCGCGCCATTTCAGATCGCGCACCTTCTCTTCGCGCTTGTCGCCACGGAAGCGTTCGGCAATGTCGAGCAACCGTTCAGTGGCCGTGCCGCCCGCCTTGGGCGCGCGGTTGAGCACCACGTCTTCGCAGGCCTCGCGCAGTTCGGGGTCGATCTGGTCATAGACCGCCAGCTGACCGGCGTTGACAATGCCCATGTCCATCCCCGCCTTGATGGCGTGATAGAGGAACACCGCATGCATCGCCTCGCGCACCGGCTCGTTGCCACGGAAGCTGAAGGAGAGGTTCGAAACCCCGCCCGAAATGTGACAATGCGGCAGATTTTCACGGATCCAGCGCGTCGCCTCGATGAAGTCCACGCCGTAATTGTCATGTTCCTCAATGCCGGTGGCGACAGCAAAGACGTTCGGATCAAAGATGATATCTTCCGGCGGAAAGCCCATTTCCTCGACCAGAATCCGGTAGGCACGGGCGCAGATTTCTGTCTTGCGCTTGAACGTGTCGGCCTGTCCCTGTTCGTCAAAGGCCATGACCACAACCGCCGCGCCGTAAGCCATGCAGAGCCCCGCGTGATGGCGGAAGGCGTCCTCGCCCTCTTTGAGCGAGATGGAGTTCACGACGGATTTGCCCTGAACACATTGCAGGCCGGCCTCGATCACCTCCCATTTGGAACTGTCGATCATGATCGGCACACGGGCGATGTCGGGTTCGGAGGCGATGAGGTTCAAAAACTCGACCATCGCGGCTTTCGAGTCGATGAGACCTTCGTCCATGTTGATGTCGATGATCTGGGCCCCGTTCTCAACCTGATCGCGCGCCACGTCGAGCGCTGCGGTGAAGTCGCGGTTGACGATCAGTTTACGAAACCGTGCGGAGCCGGTGACATTGGTCCGCTCCCCCACGTTCACAAAGGGGATGTCGGGCGTCAGAACAAAGGGTTCAAGACCGGAAAGGCGCAGATAGGGGGTCATGCGGACACCTCACGAGGAGCAAAAGGAGCAACAGCATCCGCAAGAGCGCGGATATGGTCGGGCGTGGTGCCACAGCAGCCGCCGACAACATTGACCAGACCTTCACGGGCAAAGTCGCCCACCTGTGCGGCGGTTTGCTCGGGGGTCTCGTCATATTGGCCGAAGGCATTGGGCAGGCCCGCGTTGGGATAGGCGCAGATCAGCGAGGTGCTTACGCTGGCAAGTTCGGCCAGATGCGGGCGCATGGCTTCCGCCCCCAGCGCACAGTTGAGCCCGACGGTAAAGGGCCGTGCGTGCATGACGGAATGCCAGAACGCTGTGGGGGTCTGACCGGAAAGGGTGCGGCCTGACGCATCGGTGATCGTGCCGGAGATCATAACCGGCAGGCGCACACCGGCTTCGGCGAAAGCCTCGAAACTGGCAAAAATCGCGGCCTTGGCGTTGAGCGTGTCGAAAATCGTCTCGATCAGGATGATATCGGCCCCGCCCGTGATGAGGCCTCTGATCTGTTCGCCGTAAGCCACGCGCAGATCGTTGAAGGTCACGGCGCGGTAGCCCGGATCGTTCACATCGGGGCTGATCGAGGCAGTGCGGTTGGTCGGGCCGACCGCGCCCGCGACATAGCGCTTGCGCCCGTCTTCGGCCTCGGCGCGTAGGGCGGCGCGGCGGGCGACCTGCGCACCGGCCACGTTGAGATCATGAACGGCATGTTCCAGCCCGTAATCGGCCTGCGCAATGGTGGTCGAGGAGAAGGTGTTGGTCTCCATGATATCCGCGCCCGCCATGGCAAAGCTGAAGTGGATATCCTCGATGGCTTTCGGCTGGGTCAGGGACAACAGGTCGTTGTTGCCCTTCTGAGGGAGATCGGACCTGAGGTCATAACGCCCGTCCCCCTGAAAATCCTCTTCGCCCAGACCGAGTGTCTGGACCTGTGTGCCCATGGCACCGTCGAGAATGACAATACGCTCGGCCGCCAGCTTGCGCAGCGGGGCGAGAGACGGGGCGTCTGGCAGTGAAAAGTTGATCATGGCTCTACTCTGGCTACTGGCATGTTGAAAGGCGCGCGGGGCTGCGCAAGGCAAGGGGGGCGTTGAAACATGCGGTATAGTCGCAGTCCAACATGAGCGGTAGCGAATAATTCTTATGATTATGATGAGGCGGATTCATGTTGGGAGGATGTTCCGGCGCGGGCCGGAGAGGCGGGTAAACTGTTCCTGAATTCCGGCCGTATCAAGACGGGTGCCTATCACCACAAGCCGCGTGCGGGCATCACCGCTGGGCCATGCCTCCAGCCGTTGGAGCGGATAGAGCTTGTGCCCGACCGCATGGACCAGCACAGGCGCGGCGGGATTGTCACTGAGCGCCACAAGGCCCTTGATCCGCAAAAGGCCGTTGTCGGTGGAAAGGCAGAGCGCATTGAGAAAGGACCGCACCGCTTCGGGGGCCAGTGGCGCATCGGCAGTGAGCGGCAGGGCGGTGACCGAGCCGTGGCGGTTCACATCGTGGAAGGCCCCGCAGGCGTCATGACCGGTCTCTGCGCTCAGCCAGTCCGCGACATTCTCCCCTTTGCCAAAGGCGGAATAGCTTCCGGCCTTGAGCAGAGCGACGGGGGCAAAGCCCTCTGCATTGCTGTCATGGATCTGCGCCGATGTGTTCAGGCTGCGCAACCGCGCGCGCACGGCCTCGGCCTTGTCCGGCGTCACCTCTGCGCTGCGCGTCAGAACGAGGTGGTCTGCAAAGGCGATCTGGCGCAGGCTTTCGGGATGGTTGGCCAAAGCCGCCTCAATCCCCGCGACATTGACCACGGTGATGACGGAGGACAGCCGGAAGGCGCGGGCCACCATGTGATCGCGCAGCCCCATCGCCGGAAGTCCGCCGGGGATCAGGCTGTTGAGGATCGGGGCCGGATCGGCAAGCCCTGTGGTCTCCACAATGACGCGGCGGAACGGCGGCAGGCTGCCATCTTTGCGTCCGGCCAGAAGCCGGTCCAGCGAGGAGCGCAGATCGCTGCCCGCTGTGCAGCAGATACAGCCGGAGGTGGTGAGCATGGGGCGTTCCGAGCCCTGTTGCACCAGATCGTGATCGACGGGAACAAGGCCGAATTCATTGATGATCAGCGCCGTGTCCTGAAGGGTCGGATCATCCAGAAGGCGGTTGAGCAGGGTCGTCTTTCCCGCGCCGAGAAAACCGGTGACCAGATAGACGGGAAGCTGTTCAGAGGCGGGGCGTGTCATGGCCCCTTTCTGTCACGCCTCGCTGTCACGAACAAGGTTGCGCCTTTGTGCTGTTTGGGTGTGGGCGAAGAGGCAAGGCCGTGGGACGGTTCCCAAAGCCTTGCCTCCTGTTCAGGCTTCGTGTTCAGGCCGCGCCAGACAGAAGCGCGGCATTGCCGCCTGCGGCGGTGGTGTCCACGCAGAGATGGCGTTCATGCAGGACATGGGCGGCATCCGGCAGCGATATCACCAGCGGCAGGATCGCGCCCGCCCGTTGAGACAGGGCTTGCAGGTAGGCGCGGGTGGTCGGGTCTTCTGCGCCGCCCCACCACAAAGCGCCACCAAACCCCGTGAGGGTCTTGAGTGCATGAGGCGGCAAAAGCCCTTCGGCACGCACTGCAAGCCCGCCCAGCGCCTCGACCGCCTTGGCCTGTGCATTCGCTGTTTCGCGGCCCGGCCCAAGGCAGAGGAAGGGCGGACGCGCATGGGTCGAGAGCGTGTTGGCCTCGCCGGTCGGTCCGGGCAACTGTTCTTTGCTCAGCGGGGTCTCGGGCACGGTGAGCGCGGAGATGGCCCGCTGGAGCGTGGCGGCATCGGTTGTGCTGCCCCAGCTCTCTTGCGCGGTTTGGGGCGTCGGGGCGCAGAAACGATCCAGATAGCGCGGGCCACCGGCTTTCGGACCCGTGCCCGACAGGCCTTCGCCGCCGAAAGGCTGGGAGCCGACCACCGCGCCGATCTGGTTGCGGTTCACATAGAGGTTGCCGACATGGAGCCTGTCGCAGACCTGTTGCACCCGATCGTCGATCCGCGTGTGCAGCCCGAAGGTCAGCCCGTATCCCGTGGCATTAATGGTCTCGATCACCTGACCCAGTTCACGCGCCTTGAAGGTGGCGACATGCAGCACAGGCCCGAAGACCTCGCGTTCCAGCGCTTCGATCCCGTCCACCTGAATGAGGGCAGGGGCGACAAAGGTGCCTTCGATAGGGGCGGACAGCTGGTGCAGCACTCGGTTGCCTGCCGCTGCGATGTAACCGGCGATCTGGTCGCGGGCCTCGCGGTCGATGACAGGGCCGACATCGGTGGAAAGGTGCCACGGATTGCCCACGGACAGTTCGTCCATCGCGCCCTTGATCATCTCGATCATCTGGGGGGCAACGTCTTCTTGCACATAAAGACAACGCAGCGCGGAACAGCGTTGACCTGCGGACTGGAAGGCGGAGGCGACAATGTCGCGCACCGCTTGTTCCGGTAGCGCCGTGCTGTCTACGATCATGGCATTGAGACCGCCGGTCTCGGCAATGAGCGGCGCACCGGGGGCAAGATTGGCGGCCATAGCGCGGCGGATCACCTGCGCGGTCTCTGTTGAGCCGGTGAAGACCACGCCATCAATGCGTGCATCCGAGGTGAGAGCCGCGCCCACGGTCGGCCCGTCTCCGGTCAGAAGTTGCAGCGCGGTGCGCGGGACACCGGCCTCATGTAAAAGCGCAACCGCATGGGCGGCCATAAGCGGCGTTTGTTCGGCAGGTTTGGCCAGAACCGCATTGCCTGTGGCCAGCGCGGCGGAGATTTGACCAGTGAAAATCGCCAACGGGAAGTTCCACGGCGAGATCGCGGTGACACGTCCCAGAGGCTTGGCATCGGGGCGGCGCTCGGCCTCATCGGCATAGTAGCGCAGGAAGTCCACCGCCTCGCGTAGTTCACCTACGGCATCCAGCATGGTTTTGCCGGCCTCTTGCGCCAGAATGGCAAAGATCGGCCCAAAGTCGCGCTCGTAGAGATCTGCGGCACGGCGCAGCACAGCGGCACGTTCGGAGACGGGCGCGGCCCAAGGGGCTGCGGCCTCCAGAGCGCGTGACACCGTGTCGGCATCGGCATGGACCACTTCGCCTACGGCGGCGCCTGTGGCAGGGTTATAGACCGTATGGGTCTCACCTGTGGCCTCTGCGGCAGTCATCGGCGCGGCTTTCAGATCAAGCGGGGCCTGACGCGCGGCATTGATGCGGGCCAATGTGTCTTCATCGGAGAGGTCGAACCCCGTGGAGTTCTGCCTCTGGCCGAAAATCTCGGAGGGTTGCACAAGACCGGCAGGGGGCTTGGCCTGTGTGACGGAGAGGAACGGGTCTGTGGCGATCTCTTCGGGGGCGACGCTCTCGTCCACGATCTGGTTCACGAAGGAAGAGTTCGCGCCGTTTTCCAGCAAGCGCCGCACCAGATAGGCCAGAAGGTCTTGGTGTGCGCCCACGGGGGCATAGATGCGGCAGCGCGTGCCTTCGTCCTTGAGCACGATGTCATGAAGACGCTCGCCCATCCCGTGCAGGCGTTGGAATTCAAAGGCGGGATTGCCGGCTTCGCGGGCCAGTTCGAGAATGGCTGCAACCGTATGGGCATTGTGACCGGCGAATTGCGGATAGATCCGGTCGCTATAGCCCAGAAGTTTCTTGGCATTGGTGATATAGCTGACATCGGTCGCGTCTTTGGTGGTGAAGAGCGGGAAGCCGGGATGGCCCTCGACCTGTGCGAGTTTCATCTCCGTGTCCCAATAGGCGCCTTTCACCAGACGGACCATGAGTTTGCGGTCCAGCTCTTCGGCGGTCTTGTAGAGCCAGTCGAGGGCAAGCCCCGCACGTTTGCCATAGGCCTGCACCACGACACCGAAACCGTCCCAACCGGCCAGTTCCTCGTCCTCAAGCGTGGCGCGGATGACTTTGAGCGAGAGTGACAGGCGGGCCTGTTCCTCGGCATCAATGTTGAACCCCATATCGGCAGCGCGGGCCTGACGGGCGAGGCGGCGCAGCACGGGGACCAGTTCCTCCATGACGCGGGCCTCTTGGGCCACCTCATAACGCGGGTGGAGCGCGGAGAGTTTGACGGAAATCCCCGGATTGGCGGCCACGGAACCTTTGGTGCAGCCCTTGGCAATCGCCGTCATGGCGTCCGAGTAGGCCTTGGCATAGGTCTCGGCATCCGCTTGGGTCATGGCGGCTTCCCCGAGCATGTCATAGCTGTAGGTGTAGCCTTTCTTCTCCTGTCCCTTGGCGCGGGTCATGGCGGCTTCGATGGTCTGGCCCAGCACGAATTGCTGCCCCATTTCCTTCATGGCGCGGGAGACGGCGGTGCGGATCACCGGCTCGCCCAGACGTTTGACCAGCCCGCGCAGGGTGCCCGCCACGTTGGAGCTTTGCTCCGGCTTTTCATCATCGAGAACCCGCCCTGTGAGCATCAAGGCCCATGTGGAGGCATTGACCATCGTCGAGGAGGAGTGACCGAGGTGTTCTCCCCAGTTGGAGGGGGCGACCTTGTCCTCAATCAGATCATCAATGGTCTCGCGGTCCGGCACGCGCAGCATGGCTTCGGCCAGACACATCAGTGCAACGCCCTCGCGGGTGGACAGCCCGTATTCGGCAAGGAAATGCTCCATCAGGGTCGGCGCGGATTCCTTGCGGATGCGGCGGACAAGATCGGTCGCACGGGCCGATATCGTCTTGCGCTGGGCCTCGGATATACCGGCAGAGGCAATCAGGTTTTCAAGCACTGTGGCTTCATCCGTGAACTTTTGCGCAGAGAGAGCGGACATGAGGTCCGGAAGGGAAGCAGACTGGCCCATGAGCGTGATCCTATGTGAGAAAATGCGTTTTGTTTAATATACAGGATTTCAACTTTTCATTTTTCCCATTAACGTGATTTTGGCTGATCAAAATGACCAAAATTTTCGGGATATATGGGAAATGGTAAAAGAGCTTGATCGTTTCGACAGAAAGATTCTCGATTGCCTGTCAACGGATGCGCGGATGTCCCTGACGGAATTGAGCCAAAGGGTCGGTCTGTCGAAAAATCCTGTGGCGCTCAGGGTTAAGGCGCTGGAGCAGGCGGGGATTATTGTCGGCTACCGTGCGATCCTCTCGACACAACGGCTGGGTCTCTCGCATGTTTCCTTTGTTGAGGTGAAACTGGACGACACACGCGATGCGGCGCTCAAGAAGTTCAACGATGCGGTGAAGAACGTGCCGGAGATTGCCGAATGTCACATGATCGCGGGCAATTTCGACTATCTGCTGAAAGTGCGCACGGGCTCTATGGAGGCGTATCGCGAGGTCATGGGGCGGCGTATTTCAAGCCTGCCGCATGTGCAGGCGACCTCGACCTTTGTGGTGATGGAAGCGGTGGTGGAACAGACCAACCCGCCGCTGCCGGAGACGTTGGAGTGAGAGGCTGCTGTTTGTAGGGGCAGTGTATAGGGGGGACAAGAGCGAGAAGGGCGCAGCGATTGCATGAAAGCGTCACACTTGGCCCCTAAGACGAAGAGGCGTGCTTTGTCTGTGTCGTCACTGGCGCGGCGTTTCGGCGCAGGGAGATGGCGCAGGAGGATCATGCAATGCCTGTTTCCTGTCGCTATACGGGGGTGAAAATGTGCGATTTGGATGCAAATGCCGCAGCGCGGCCCGAAAACAGGCGGCTCCAGCTTGCCACGACAGGGGCTTTGGGCGTTAGCTGGTGTGGAGCGTATAGAGTACGAGTGTTCTCCGGTGTCTTTTCTATAGTCAAAAGGTGATTCATGGCGCGATCAGTTCAGACCTCCTCCAATTTCCGCGATGCCCTGCTGCGACATCTCACCTACACGATGGGCAAGGATCCGGAACATGCGCAGTCCTTCGACTGGCGGATGGCGCTCAGCCATGCAATCCGCGACCGGATCGTGGACACCTGGGTGGCTTCGACGCGCAAGACCTACGAACAGGACGGCAAGCGGGTCTATTACCTCTCGATGGAATTTCTGATCGGGCGTCTGCTTGAGGACGGGATTTTCAATCTGGACATGGTCGAAGAGGCAAAAGAGGCGCTGGAGTCCTTCGGCATGGATATGCGCACCATTCTGGATGACGAACCGGACGCGGCGCTGGGCAATGGCGGGCTGGGGCGACTGGCCGCCTGTTTCCTTGACAGTCTCTCGACCATCGGCTGTCCGGCCTATGGCTATGGCATCCGCTACGAGAACGGCCTGTTCAAACAGAGCTTTGTTGACGGCTGTCAGGTCGAAAGTCCGGAAACATGGTTGCAGGAACCGCATCCGTGGGAATTCGAACGGCCCGAAGTGCGCATCAATATCGGCTTTGGCGGGGATGTGCATTTCGAAAATGGCAAAACCGTCTGGCGACCCGCCGAGATGATACAGGCGGAGGCGTTCGACACGCCCATCGTCGGCTGGCAGGGGCGCTGGGCCAACACGCTGCGGCTTTGGGCGGGGCGTGCGGTTGATCCCTTTGATCTGGACCTGTTCAACTCCGGTGACTTCGCGGCCGCCTCCGAGCATGAGGCACTGGCGCGCACCATTTCGCGCGTGCTCTATCCCGAAGACAGCAACGAGGCAGGCAAGGAATTGCGTCTCAAACAGGAGTATTTCTTCTCCGCCGCCTCGATCCGCGACATCCTGCGCCGCTTTGACAGCCACCACAACGATCTGAAACTCCTGCCGGAAAAGATCGCGATCCAGCTTAACGACACGCACCCAGCGATTGCGGGGCCGGAGCTTTTGCGCATCCTGCATGACGAGCGCGGCTTGTCCTTTGAAGAGTCGCTCCACATCACCCATCACTGTATGAACTACACCAACCACACGCTTCTGCCGGAGGCGCTGGAACGGTGGGACGAGCGGTTGTTCGGGCGCCTGCTGCCGCGTCATCTGGACATCATCAACCGCATTGATGATGCGCATTACAAGGCCAATCCGCATCGCACCCTGTCCTCGCGTTCCGACGGGCAGGTGAAGATGGGCGAGCTGTCCTTTATCATGGCCAACCGTGTGAACGGGGTCTCGGCTCTGCACACCGATCTGATGAAACAGACCGTGTTCAAGGAACTCAACGCGCTGCATCCCGACCGGATTGTCAACGAGACCAATGGAGTCACGCCGCGCCGCTGGCTGCATTCGTGTAATCCGGCGCTTTCGGGGCTGATCACGGAGACCATTGGCGAGGACTGGATCGCCGATCTCGAACAGCTTGAAAAGCTCGAACCTTCCATCGAGGATCAGGGCTGGCTCGACCGCTTTACAGAGGTGAAAAACGCCAACAAGGCCGCGCTTTGCGACTATGTGGCGGGGGTGCACGGGGTGAACCTCAACCCTGAAGCCATGTTCGACATCCAGATCAAGCGGATGCACGAATACAAGCGCCAGCATCTCAACATTCTCGAGACCATCGCGCACTGGCAGGAAATCAGGGACAACCCGAATGCCGACTGGGTGCCGCGCGTCAAGATTTTCGCGGGCAAGGCGGCGCAGGGCTATCATTTCGCCAAGGACATCATCCGTCTGATCAACGATGTGGCCAAACTGGTGAATGCCGATGCCGCCACGCGCGATGTGTTGCAGGTGATTTTCCTGCCCAATTACAACGTCTCGCTGGCCGAACGTCTGGTGCCGGCGGCGGATCTGTCGGAACAGATCTCGACCGCGGGCAAGGAGGCCTCCGGCACGGGCAATATGAAATTCGCCCTCAACGGCGCGCCCACGATTGGCACGCTTGACGGGGCCAATGTGGAAATTCGCGAACATGTGGGCAAGGAGAATTTCTTCCTCTTCGGGATGCTCGCCGATGAGGTGATGCAGCGCCGGATGATGCACGATCACGCGCAACAGGCCATCAACGCCGACCCGCGCCTTGGTCGTGCGCTTGAGGCGCTGCGCGACGGGACATTCAGCCCCGAAGATCCGGGCCGCTACACCCATATCGCCGACAATCTGACATGGTCGGATTACTTCCTCGTCTGTTCCGATTTTACCGATTACTGGCGGGCGCAGCGCGAAGTGGACAAGGCCTATCAGGACCGTAAGGCATGGGCAAAAATGGCCGCGCTGAACACCGCACGCTCCGGTTGGTTCTCCTCTGACCGCACAATTCACGGCTATATGTGCGATATTTGGGGAGCCAAAAGCCTTATACCCTAAAATTCAAAGGGTTGTGCGAAGGAGCGAAACCTTTAATCTCGCCATGAATAAAGGATAAAGACATGGCCCCGTCCGTTGAAAACGACTTCGCCGCGCCGAAGACACTGTCGCTGATTTGCGAGGGGCTGTTCGACGACCCGTTCGCTGTTCTCGGACCACATAAAAAGGGTCGGTTGCGCTATGTGACCGCCTTTGATCCCGGAGCCGAGGAAATGACCGCGATCTCGGGCGGCAAACGCTATCCGCTGGCCGCTGTGACCGGTTATCCCGGCGTGTTTCATGGCAAGGTTGCGGGGACAAAACCCTATCTTCTGGAGGGGCGTCTGGCGGATACGACGTGGCAGGTCGAGGACGCTTACCGCTTTGGTCCCGTTCTGGGCGAGATTGACGAATACCTTTTGGGCGAGGGCACGCATCACCATATCTGGCGCGCATTGGGCGCACATGTGATGATCCATGAGGGCGTCGCGGGCACGCATTTCGCGGTCTGGGCCCCCAATGCGCGGCGGGTCTCTGTGGTGGGCGATTTCAACGCATGGGACGGGCGGCGTCATGTCATGCGCCGGCGCGGCGCCACAGGCGTCTGGGAAATCTTCATGCCCGGCGTGGCCGACGGCACGGCCTATAAATACGAGGTCATCGGTGCCTATGGCGAGGCGCGTCTCAAGGCCGACCCCGTGGGCTTTGGCAGCGAACACCCGCCGGAAACCGCATCCATCGTGCGCGATATTTCGGGCTATGGCTGGTCGGATGCCGACTGGATCGAGACCCGCGCATTGGCGCAGGCTCGTGACAAGCCGATCTCGATCTATGAGGTGCAGCTTGGCTCGTGGCGGCACAAACCGGACACCAGCGGCGGGACACGCCCGATCTCTTACAAAGAGGCGGCGGTCGAGTTGGTGGGCTATGCGAAAGACATGGGGTTTACCCATATCGAGCTGATGCCGATTTCCGAATATCCGTTCGACGGCTCTTGGGGCTATCAGCCGGTGGGCCTGTTTGCGCCGACAATCCGCTTTGGTCCGCCGCATGAATTCCGCGATCTGGTGAATGCGGCCCATGAGGCGGGGCTGGGGATTCTGATCGACTGGGTGCCGGGGCATTTCCCGACCGACAGTCACGGGCTGGCCCAGTTCGATGGCACGGCGCTCTATGAACATGCCGATCCGCGCGAGGGCTTCCATCAGGACTGGAACACGCTGATCTACAATTACGGTCGCCACGAGGTCGCCAATTTCCTGACTTCCAACGCCTTGTATTGGTTGGAAGAATATCACATCGACGGGCTGCGTGTGGATGCGGTGGCCTCGATGATCTACCGCGATTATTCGCGCGAGGAAGGCCAGTGGATCCCCAACTCCCAAGGCGGGCGCGAGAATTTCGAAGCCATCTCCATGCTCCAGACCATGAACACGCTCAGCTATGGCGAGATGCCCGGCATCATGACCGTGGCCGAAGAAAGCACCGCCTATCCGGGGGTCTCCGCGCCGGTGGATACGGGCGGGCTTGGCTTTGGCTTCAAGTGGAACATGGGCTGGATGAACGACACGCTCGATTACATGTCGCACACGCCGGTGCATCGCAAATATCATCACCACCAGATGACCTTCGGCCTGCACTATGCCTTCTCGGAAAATTTCATCCTGCCGATCAGCCATGACGAAGTGGTGCATGGCAAGAAATCCATGCTCTCGAAAATGCCGGGGAATGAATGGGAGAAATTCGCCAACCTGCGGGCCTATTACGGCTTTATGTGGGGCCATCCGGGCAAGAAACTTCTGTTTATGGGGCAGGAGTTCGGCCAGTGGCACGAATGGAACCACGAGGCGGAGATCGACTGGGCCTGTCTCGACTATCACATGCATGAGGGTGTGCAGAACCTCGTGCGCGATCTGAACCGGCTCTATTGCGCCACTCCTGCGCTTCACGCCAAGGATTGCGAACCGGAGGGCTTCCAGTGGATCGAAGCCAATGATGCCGAAGCCTCCGTTTACGCATGGGTGCGGCGCGGCGGGCCGCAGGATGCGGAAGCGGTCGTGGTCTGCAACTTCACCCCTGTGGAGCGGACGGGCTACAGGCTCGGCTTCCCCTCCGAGGGACAGTGGGTCGAGGCGCTCAACAGCGACGCGGCCTGCTACGGCGGCAGCGGGCGCGGCAATATGGGACAGGTGGAAGCGGTGAGCGGCACTTGGCAGGGGCAACCCGCACAAGCCACACTTACCTTGCCGCCGCTGTCCACTTTGATTTTCATTCGGGAGAGGACGTGAGCCGCACAGGCCGCACGAGAGGGAGAATAAGATGCCATATTCCAGAAACAGACTGTCTGGCCGCACCGTTGCTTTCGTTCTCGCAGGCGGGCGTGGTTCGCGGCTCAAGGAATTGACCAACGGTCGGGTGAAACCGGCGGTCTATTTCGGGGGCAAGAACCGGATTGTCGATTTCGCGCTCTCCAACGCGCTCAACTCCGGCATTCGCAAAATGGCGATTGCGACCCAATATAAGGCACATTCTCTCATCCGCCACATTCAGCGCGGCTGGACCTTTTTCCGCGCCGAGCGCAACGAATTTCTCGACATTCTGCCCGCCTCGCAACGCTATGAGGAAAGCACATGGTATCGCGGCACGGCGGATGCTGTGGCGCAGAACATCGACATTATCGACAGTTATGATGTGGACTATATCCTGATCCTTGCGGGCGATCACATCTATAAGATGGATTACGAGATCATGATCCGCCAACATGTCGAAACCGGCGCCGATGTCACCGTCGGCTGCCTCACCGTTGATCGCAAGGAGGCCACGGCCTTTGGCGTGATGGGGGTGGATGCCACCGACCGGATCACCTCGTTTCTCGAAAAACCCGCTGATCCGCCCGCCACTCCCGACAACCCGAACAAATCGCTCGCCTCTATGGGCATCTATGTCTTTAACTGGAAATTCCTGCGCGAACGTCTTCTGGCCGATATGGAAGACCCGAATTCCAGCCATGATTTCGGCAATGACCTGATCCCCGAGATCGTCTCCAAAGGCAAGGCGCAGGCCCATCGCTTTACCGAAAGCTGTGTGCGCCATCCCGAAGCGCCTGCTTACTGGCGCGATGTGGGGACGATTGACGCCTATTGGAAGGCCAATATCGACCTGACGGATTTCACGCCGGAGCTGGACCTGTGGGATCGTGACTGGCCGATCTGGACCTATTCGGAGAATACGCCTCCGGCCAAATTCATCCATGACCGCCCCGACCGGCGCGGCTCTGCGGTGAGTTCCATGGTGTCGGGCGGCTGTATCATTTCGGGGACTGAAATCCGTGAAAGCCTGTTGTTCACCCATGTGAAGACCAATTCCTATTCCTCGCTGGAGGGGGCCGTGGTTCTGCCCAACGCCTATATCGGGCGGCATTGCCAGCTTAAGAACGTAGTGATCGACCGTGGGGTGCATATCCCCGAAGGGCTTGTCGTCGGACAGGACCCCGAGGTGGATGCCCGCTGGTTCAGCGTCTCGCCCGGAGGGATCACTCTGATCACACAGGACATGATTGATGCGAGGGCGAGGGGGGTATGACACAGGTTCTTTCTGTCGCGTCCGAATGTGTGCCCTTGGTGAAAACCGGCGGTCTGGCCGATGTGGCAGGGGCCTTGCCCGCGGCACTGGCTCCGCTGGGCGTGGAGATGCGCACGCTTCTGCCCGGGTATCGCGCGGTGCTGGAGGCCCAGCCTGAGGCCGAGACCGTGTTCGAGATCTGGGATCTTTTCGGCGGCTTTGCCCGTATCCGGCGCGGACACCTTGGCGCGCAGGTGCTCTATATCCTCGACGCGCCGCATCTGTACGACCGTGACGGCACGCTCTACCTCGCCCCCGATGGTCATGACTGGGCGGACAATGCGGAGCGTTTTGCCGCGCTCTCTCTGGCCGCCGCGATGATCGCCGCGCACGGGATCGAGGACTGGTTTCCCGACGTGATCCATATGCACGACTGGCAGGCGGGGCTGACGCCGATCTATCTGCGCGAACTGGGCGCGGCGGAGCGGGTCAAAACGTTGATGACCCTTCACAACGTCGCGTTTCAGGGCTGTTTCCCCGCCGAGATGATTTCCACGCTGGGCCTGCCGCCGCAGGGGTTTACCATGAGTGGTTATGAATATTGGGGGCAAATCTCGACGCTGAAAGCGGGGATCATGACTGCGACCAAGGTCTCGACCGTCTCTCCCACCTATGCGCGCGAGCTTATGGATGGGGCATTCGGCATGGGGATGGAGGGGGTGCTGGCCTCTCGCGGGGCGGATTTCTCCGGCATTCTCAACGGCATCGACGAAGAGGTCTGGTCGCCGCCCTATAGATCGCCGGAGGGCAAAGCGCCGTTCAAGGCCGCGCTGCGCGAGGAGATGGGCCTGCCGGAGAGTGACGGGCCTTTGTGCGTTGTGATCTCGCGGCTTACCGGTCAGAAAGGCTTTGATCTTCTGCTCGAAGCCTTGCCTGCGCTTCTGGAACAGGGCGGACAACTGGCGCTTCTCGGCTCTGGCGAAGGGCATTTCGAGAGCGCCTTTCGCGAGGCCGCGCTCAAACACGCCGGTGTTTCCGTGCGGATCGGCTATGACGAGGCATTCGCCCGCCGCCTGATCGAAGGGGGCGATGCAATCCTTGTGCCCTCGCGCTTTGAACCCTGCGGGCTGACACAGCTCTACGGGCTGCGCTTTGGCACGATCCCTGTGGTTTCGCTCACCGGCGGGCTGGCCGATACGGTGATCAACGCCAATCCGGCGGCGCTGGCGCAAGGCGTGGCCACAGGTCTGCAATTCTATCCGCTGACCACCGAGGCGTTGACGCAGGCTTTGATCCGGCTTTGCGATCTTTATCGCCAGCGCGAGGTCTGGACGCAGATGATGACCAACGCCATGGCCCAGCCCGTGGGGTGGGACACTTCGGCCAAAGCCTATGCCGCGCTGTTTGCGCAGATGGTGGCCGAGGATGAAACCGAGGGCAATCGCGCATGACCTCGCTGACGATCCTTGCCGGAGATCCCGCGCCGCTTGGTGCGACCTTTGATGGGGAGGGCGTCAATTTCGCGGTGTTCTCCGAACATGCACAGCGGATTTCGGTCTGTCTCTTTTCGCCGGACGGGCAGACGGAAACCCACCGGCTCGACCTGCCCGAACGTGATGGCGATGTCTGGCACGGCTATGTGCCGGGCCTGCGCCCCGGTCAGATGTATGGCCTGCGCGCCGATGGTCCCTATGCGCCGCTGGAGGGCCATCGTTTTAATTACAACAAACTTCTGCTTGACCCCTATGCCAAACGCCTGACCCGCGATTTCGTCTGGCATGACGCGCTGATGGGTTACAAGGTCGGAGATGCGCAGGGGGATCTCTCCTTTGACCCGCGCGACAACGCCCGTTACATGCCGCGCTGTGTGGTGGAGGACGGGCTGTTCGCGTGGGGGCGCGACAAGCCGCCGCGCACACCGACTTCGCAAACGGTGATTTACGAGGCTCATGTCAAAGGTCTGACGCAGCTGCACCCCGATGTGCAGCAGAAGGGCACATTCCTCGGCCTTGCTTCTGATGCGATCCTCGACCATCTGGTGAATCTCGGTGTCACCGCCATCGAGCTTTTGCCTGCACAGGCCTTTCTCAATGACCGGTTTCTGGTGGAAAAGGGGCTGGTGAATTACTGGGGCTATCAGACCATCGGCTTTTTCGCCCCTGATCCGCGCTACCTCGCCCATGACCAGATCGCCGAATTCCAGCACATGGTCGCGCGGCTGCATTCCGCAGGGATCGAGGTGATCATGGATGTTGTCTACAACCACACGGGCGAGGGCAACGAGATGGGGCCGACCCTGTCCTTCCGTGGTCTTGATAACCGCAGCTATTACCGCCTCGCCGACAATCCGCGCCACTACATCAACGACACGGGCACCGGCAACACGCTCAACATCGATCACCCGATGGTGCTTCGCATGGTGCTCGACAGCCTTCGCTATTGGGTCGAGGAAATGCATGTGGACGGGTTCCGCTTTGATCTCTGCGCCAGCTTGGGCCGCACTCCCACAGGGTTTGATCGCGGTGCGAGCTTTTTCGATGCGATCCGGCAAGACCCCGTTTTGACCCGCGTGAAACTCATTGCCGAACCTTGGGACATCGGTCCTGGCGGCTATCGTGTCGGGGCTTTCCCGCCGCCGTTTCTGGAATGGAACGACAAGTTCCGCGACGGGATACGCCGTTTCTGGCGCGGGGATGCGGGGCATGTGGCGGTGCTGGCCGACCGGATCACCGGATCGGCGCTGCAATTCGACCATTCGGGGCGGCCTGCCACAACCTCGGTCAATTTCGTCACCGCCCATGACGGGTTCACCCTGATGGATCTGGTCAGCTACACGCAGAAACACAATGCGGCCAATGGCGAGGGCAATCGCGACGGGCACAATGACAATGCCTCCGACAATATGGGCGTCGAAGGGCAGACCGATGATCCGGAGATCCTGCGCGCGCGGGCGCAACGGCGGCGTAACCTTCTGGCCACGGTGCTGTTCTCGCAAGGCACGCCGATGCTTCTGGCCGGTGACGAGTTGGGCAACAGCCAGCAGGGCAACAACAATGCCTATTGTCAGGACAACGAGATCGGCTGGATCGACTGGTCGTCCTATGACGCGGATTTCCTCGACTTCACCCGCCGCCTGATTGCCTTTCGCCACGAACACCCGATCCTGCGCCAGAAACGCTTTCTCCATTCGCGCGAGCGGATCGTCGACGGGATCGAAGACCTGTTCTGGTGGCGCGCGGACGGGCGACCGATGCAGGATCAGGACTGGGGCAGGCCGGAACTCAAAACGCTCTGTGTCGAGATGCGGATTGCCTCGGGCACGCCGGTCTACGCCCAACGCGAAGAGGCTTTGTTCCTGATCTTCAACCGTGGTCATGATGTGGAGGTCAAGCTGCCGGACTGTGCCGAAGGGCGGCGCTGGCGGCTCTGGATCGACACGGGACGGCCCGAGATTGACGGCAAACAGATCACCCTTCCCACGGTTTTTGCCGGTCGGGAAACCACATTGGCACTGGTGCTGGAGGCCTATAATGAGTGACGCCCGTCTTGAGCTTGCCTATGCGCGCGGCATCCATGCCAGCTATCATGACCAGATGGGTGTCTATCACGAAACCGGGGTCGAGACCGCCGTGGCGCTTCTGGGCGCTCTGGGGATTTCGGCGCAGACGGAGGAGGAGGCCCGCGCCCATCTTGCGGCGGGGGATGCCGGTCTGCCGTGGGACATTGTGTTCGAGGCGGGCACGCAGCCTTGGGTCGACATCGGCGGCGCGTCGTGGCGGCTGACCCGCGAGGACGGGGTCGAGACCGAAGGGCAGGGGGTGGAGAGCCTGCCGGTTCTGCCCTTGGGCATCCATCGCCTCGTGGCCGATCTGCCGCACGGGCCGCAGCGCATGACGCTTCTGGCCGCGCCGAAGACCATCCCATTGCCCGCCCGCGCATGGGGCATGACCGTGCCGCTCTACGCGCTCTCGGAGCGGGGCATCGGTGCCTATGACGATCTTTTGCCGCTGATCGACGCCTTGAGCGCAGGCGGCGGCAGTTTTCTCGGCATGAATCCGGTCCATGCGGGGTTCCCAACCGATCCGGGCCTGTTCAGCCCCTACACGCCCTCGCATCGCAGACGCCTGAACGTGCTGCATTTGCAGACCGCAGGCGGCACAGACGGACCTTTGGTCTCCTATGAAACAGACGGGCCGGAACGGCGCGAGATGCTGCGGGCGGAGTTTATGGCCAGCTCGCCCCCCCAAGCCTTTGCTGACTATGTGACCGCCGAGGGAAACTCTCTGGAGACCTTCGCTCTGCATCAGGCTTTGTCGGAACGTTACGGGCCGTTCTGGTCCGGCTGGCCGGAGACCTATCAGCACCCTGACAGCCCTGCCTGTGTCGCCGCGCGTGCGGAGTTGCGCGAAGAGATCGCCTTTCACAGCTGGCTCCAGTGGCGTGCCGAAACCGCTTTGGCCGAGGCGCAGAAGGCGGCCAAGGCGGCAGGGATGCGCCACGGGCTTTACGTTGATCTCGCCGTGGGCACCCATCCTAACGGGGCGGAAACTTGGGAGGACCGCGAAAGCTTTGCCTTCGGAGCCGCCTTGGGCGCACCGCCGGATGCCTTTTCGGCCGAAGGGCAGAACTGGGGCCTTGCGCCGTTCAACCCCATCGCGCTGCGGGACAAGGCCTATGCGCCCTTGGCGGAGACCTTTGCGCGTCAGCTTCGTGTCTCCGGCATGCTTCGGATCGATCATATTCTCGGGTTTGAACGCACCTTCTGGGTGCCACAGGATGCGCCGGGCACCTATGTCACCATGCCGCGCGACTCGATGCTCGCGGTGGCGCGGATCGAGGCGGCGCGGGGCAATGGCGGAGAAGGCGGGATCATCATTGGCGAGGATCTCGGCAACATCCCCGACGGGCTGAGTGGCGCACTGGCGGGCTCCGGTGTTCTGGGCTGTCGCGTGGCGATGTTCGAGCGCTGGAACTGGGATGATCCGGAATTCAAACCCGCAGAGGCCTATGACGCGGCGGCGATTGCCTCTTTCTCCACCCATGACCTGCCGACGTGGCAGGGCTGGCGGCAAGGGGCGGATATTGCGGCGCGGCTGCAAGCGGGCGGGATTGCGCCGGATCAGGCCGCACATGAACAGGCCCACCGCCGCCGTGAGACCACGGCTTTCGACCGGCTTTTGCCCGCAACAGATCAGGACGCGCTGCATATGTTTCTGGCGCGCACCCCCTCGCGACTTGTCGCGGTGCAAGCGGAGGTAATTCTTGATATGGTAGAGCAACAGAATCTGCCGGGCACGACCAGCGAATACCCGAATTGGCGGCTGCGACTGCCGGGGGGAGCGCGGGCCTTGGCCCGTCACGAGAAACTCGAACGTGTGGCCGAGATCATGCGCAAAAATGACCGATAAACGAGAGGAAGAACACGTTATGACCCGATATGTGGTTGCCACGACTCCGATTGATGGCCAGAAACCCGGCACTTCCGGTCTGCGCAAGAAGACGCCTGTGTTCATGCAGCCGCATTATCTGGAGAATTTTGTGCAGGCGGTTTTCAACGGCACAGGCGGGGCCGAGGGCAAGACCTATGTGCTGGGCGGGGACGGGCGCTATTTCAACGACCGCGCGGCGCAGGTGATCCTGCGCATGGCGGCGGCCAACGGGGCGAAAAAGGTCATCGTCGGGCAAAATGCGCTGCTCTCCACACCGGCGGCCTCCAACCTCATCCGCAGACGCCAGACAGATGGCGGGATCATCATGTCCGCCTCGCACAATCCGGGCGGTCCGACCGAGGATTTCGGCGTCAAGTTCAACACGGCAAACGGCGGCCCCGCGCCGGAATCGATCACGGAGGCCATCTTCGAGCAGAGCAAAACCCTGAGCGAATATGCCATCTGCGAGGCGCAGGATGTGGACCTGTCGAAACTGGGCGTGACCACGCTGTTCGGCATGGAGGTCGAAGTGGTCGATCCGGTGGTCGATTACCATCTGATGATGGAAGAGATTTTCGATTTTGAGGCGATCCGCGACCTGTTCGCCTCAGGCTTCACCATGCGCTTTGACGCGATGCATGCCGTGACCGGCCCCTATGCCAAAGCCATTCTGGAAGGCTCTCTGGGCGCGCCGGAAGGCTCTGTGGTCAATGCTGTGCCGTCACCGGATTTCGGCGGCGGGCATCCCGACCCGAACCCGATCTGGGCCAAGCCGCTGATGGATCTGATGTTCTCCTGCGATGCGCCGGATTTCGGCGCGGCGTCTGACGGGGACGGGGATCGCAACATGATCGTGGGGCGCAACACCTATGTGACGCCCTCTGACAGCCTCGCGGTGCTGGCGGCCAATGCGACTCTTGTGCCGGGCTATAAGGACGGTCTCAAAGGCGTGGCACGCTCCATGCCGACCTCGCGCGCACTTGACCGCGTGGCCGAAACGCTGGGCATTCCCTGCTATGAGACGCCCACCGGCTGGAAATTCTTTGGCAATCTTCTGGATGCAGGGCGCGCAACGCTCTGTGGTGAGGAAAGCGCGGGCACGGGATCGGACCATGTGCGCGAAAAAGACGGGCTTTGGGCGGTTCTGTTCTGGCTCAATGTTCTGGCCGTGCGCCAGCAAAGCGTGGCGGAGGTTATGGCCGAGCATTGGGCGAAATTCGGCCGCAACTACTATTCGCGCCACGATTTCGAGGCGGTGGATAGTGATGCAGCAAACGGGCTGATGGAGGCGCTGCGCAACCGTCTGCCGAACCAGCCGGGCCGTGTGGTCGAAGGCATGACCATCGAGGCTGCTGACGAATTCGCCTATGACGATCCGGTGGACGGGTCGCGCTCGGAACATCAAGGCATCCGGATCATGTTCAAGGACGGGGGCCGCATCGTGTTCCGTCTGTCCGGCACGGGCACAGAGGGGGCGACACTTAGGGTCTATCTCGAAAAGGTGGAAACCAATGTGGCCGCGCTTCAGGACAATCCGCAGAATGCGCTGTCGGGGATCATTTCGGCGGCGGACAAGCTGGCGGAAATTCGTCAGCGCACCGGACGCGATGCGCCGGATGTGATCTCCTGAAGCAGTCTGAAACAGACAATGAAAAAGGCCGGGCGATTGCCCGGCCTTTTGCTTTTCTATGGTCTGGCTGACGGATCAGGCCGCGGCTTTCTTGCGTGAGCCGAAGAGTTTGAAGACGATCACAAAGAACAGCGGCACAAAGAGAATGCCGAACACCGTCCCTGTGATTGTCCCGCCAAGCACAGCCGCACCCACGGCCATCCGGCCACCGGCACCCGCACCAGAGGACAGCACCAGAGGCACAACCCCCAAGGAAAACGCCATCGAGGTCATGACGATCGGACGGAAGCGCTGTTTCGCCGCTGTCAGAACCGCCTCGGCAAGGTCCTTGCCCGCCTCTACCTGTTCGCGGGCGAATTCAACGATCAGAATGGCGTTCTTGCCGGTCAGGCCGATCACGGTCAGAAGGCCGACCTGAAAGAACACACCGTTCTGGAAGCCGAAGTGCCATGCGGTGAACAATGTTCCCAGAACTCCGACCGGCATGGCAAGCATGACGGAGAAGGGGATCGCCCAGCTTTCATAGAGCGCTGCGAGACAGAAGAAGATCGCCGCCAGCGAGAGCAGATAGAGCATTGGCGCTTGCGAGCCGCTTTCGCGCTCTTCCAGCGACAGCCCCGTCCACGCGACCGCGTAGCCGCCGGGGATCTGTTCGACGAGCTTTTCGATCTCCGCCATGGCTTCACCGGTGGACACGCCCGGAGTGGGGGAGCCCTGAATCTGCATCGACGGCGTGCCGTTGTAGCGGCTGAGACCCTGCGGGCCGTAGACCCAGCGTTCGGTGGTGAAGTTGGAGAAGGGCACCAGCTCGCCCGACGAGTTGCGCACGCGCCATTTCTGCAAGTCGGTCGGAGTGGCCCGCGCATCGGCATCGCCTTGGACATAGACGCGTTTGGTGCGGCCATTGTCGTTGAAGTCGTTGACGTAAGTGCCCGCCATCGCAATCGCCAGCGTATTGCCGACTTCGGAGGGCGAAACCCCCATTGCACCGGCGGCGCGCCAGTCGATGTCGAGTTTGAACTGGCTCGCATCCTCAAGGCCCGACGGGCGCACAGAGGCGATGAGCGGGCTTTGCGAGGCCATGCCCAAGAGTATATTGCGCGCTTCGAGCAGTTGCTCGTGGCTTTGACCACCCAGTGCTTGCAGGTAGAAGTCAAAGCCGGAGACGTTGCCCAGTTCGATCACCGCAGGCGGCACGATGGGGAAGGCCATAGCCTCCTGAATGCCCATCATCGCCGGAAAGGCACGCCCTGCGATGGCCTGCACGGATTGCGCGGGCGAGGGGCGTTCTTCCCAGTCTTTCATACGGACAAAGGCCAGACCGTTGTTCTGTCCCACACCGGAGAAGGAGAAGCCGACCACGGAGAAGACCGAGTCCACATTGTCGCTTTCTGCGGAGAGGAAGTAGTCGCGGATCTGGTCTGCTGCGGCCTGTGTGTTTTCGGTCGTGGAGCCTGACGGACCCTGAATGAGCGCCATCATGATGCCCTGATCTTCGTCCGGCAGAAAGCCCGTGGGGGTCTGCATGAACAGCCAGACGATACCACCGCCCATCAGGGCGTAGACCATGATCATGCGCAGAGGACGGCGGATGATATAGCCGACCGTGCCGCCATAGCCGCCGGAGAGCTTTTCAAACAGGGTGTTGAACCAGCCGAAGGGGCCGCGGCGCTCGTGATGGACATCCTTGCCGCGCAGAAGCGTGGCACAGAGCGCAGGGGTGAGCGTGAGTGCCACCAGCACGGAGAGCATCATCGCGGAGACGATGGTGATCGAGAACTGGCGATAGATCACACCGGTGGAGCCGCCGAAAAAGGCCATCGGCACGAACACGGCGGAGAGCACAAGCGCGATCCCGATGAGCGCGCCGGTGATCTGCCCCATGGATTTCTTGGTAGCTTCGCGGGGGCCGAGCCCTTCTTCTTCCATGATCCGTTCGACGTTTTCCACCACCACGATGGCGTCATCCACGAGAAGACCGATGGCCAGCACCATCGCGAGCATGGTGAGCACGTTGATGGTAAAGCCGAAGGCGGCCAGGATGCCGAAGGTGCCGAGCAGCACCACAGGCACCGCAAGCGTCGGGATCAGGGTCGCACGCAGGTTTTGCAGGAAGAGCAACATGACGAAGAACACCAGAACGATGGCCTCCATCAGGGTCTTTTGCACTTCGTGGATCGAGATTTCGATAAAGGGCGTGGTGTCGTAGGGGATCACATAGGTCATGCCCTCGGGGAAATATTCGGCATAGTCCTCAATCAACGCGCGAACGCGTTTCGAGGTGTCGAGCGCATTGGCACCGGGGGCAAGCTGGATCGCCATCCCCGAGGCCGGTTTGCCGTTATACTGCGCCACCGCCATGTAGTTTTCCGCACCGATCTCGACGCGGGCCACATCTTCGAGCAGGACCAGCCCGCCGTTCTGTTCGGAGCGCAGGATGATGTTGCGGAAGTCTTCCGGTGTTTCCAAAAGCGATTGCGCGGTGATTGTGGCCGTGAGCGCCTGACCTTCCGGCGCCGGACGGGAGCCGAAAGAGCCCGCTGAAATCTGGGCGTTATAGCCGGAAATGGCGTTCACCACATCCGAAGGCGTCATGTCGAACGCGGCAAGTTTCGACGGGTCGAGCCAGACGCGCATGGCGTATTTTGCCCCGAATACCTGTGTGCCGCCGACCCCTTCGACGCGGCTGAAGGCATCCACGAGGTTGGAGTTGAGGTAGTCCGAAAGGTCGGCCTGATCCATGCTGCCGTCTTCGGAGATCACCCCGATCACCATGAGGAAGCCGGCGGAGGATTTCTCCACCGTCACCCCCTGGCGTTGCACCGCCTCGGGCAGGAGCGCCGTGGCCTGTGCCAGTTTGTTTTGCACCTGCACCTGCGCGATGTCCGGGTCCGTGCCCGTCTCGAAGGTCAGCGTGATAGAGGCCGATCCCGATGAGGTCGAAGACGACGACATATACCGCATCCCGTCCAGACCGGTCATCTGTTGTTCGATGATCTGGGTCACGGTATTGGCCACCGTATCCGCAGAGGCCCCCGGATAGGTCGCACTGATGCTGACGGAGGGCGGGGCAATCTGTGGATATTGCGCCACGGGGAGGGTGAAGATCGACAACAGGCCGATCCCCATGATCATGATGGAAATCACCCAGGCAAAGACCGGGCGGTCAATAAAAAAGCGCGCCATGAAAGGTCCTTTCGCGGATCAGTTGTTCGAGGCGGCGGCATCATCCGCGCTCTCGGGGGAGGTCTGTTCCTGCGGGGCCACGGTGGCCCCCGGTGCGGCTTTCTGCAATCCGGCCACGATCACGCGGTCGCCTGCGGTGACACCATCGGTGACCACCCACATATCGTCCTGATCGCTGACCACATTGAGGGTGCGTTGCTCCACCACGTTCTCGTCATTGACGACCAGAGCCATCGGACGTCCGCGACGGTCGCGGCTGACGGCCTCTTGCGGCACCAGCACGGCATCGGGCACGACCCCTTGGGGCATTTCCACCTGCACATACATGCCGGGCAACAGGAAATGGTCGGGATTGGGGAAGGACAGGCGCAGCACGGTCGTGCCGGTGTCCTCATGCACATAGGGCTCGCCTGCGGAGAGTTCGCCCTTGTATTCGTAAGGCTCGCCATCGGAAAGCGTCAGCGACACGCTCTCGTCAAAGCTGGACTCCGGTCCCGTGGCTGCGTTGGTCCGGCGCCAGCGCAGCATGTCTGCGGCGGCTTGGGTCACATCCACATAGACCGGATCAAGGGCGCGGATCGTGGTCAGGGCACTGGCCTGACCGGAGGTGACCAAGGCCCCTTGGGTGATCTCGCTCAACCCCGTGACACCGGAGATCGGCGCGCGGATCGTTGTGCGTTCCAGATCGATCTCGGCAGAGAGCAGATTGGCTTCGGCCACTTTGACCGCTGCTGCGGCGGAATCGCGTGCGGCAACGGCGCTGTCGAGGTTTTGCTGGGAAGTCACATTGCGGTCCCGAAGCTGCTCCTGACGCTGGTATTCGATCTCTGCCGATTTCAGCGCGGCCTTGGCCTGTGCAAGGCTGGCTTCTGCGACAGCTTTGTGTGCTTCGTAAGTCGCAGCATCAATCTGGTAGAGTGGATCACCCTCTTGCACGGGGGCGCCTTCCTTGAACAAACGCTCCTGAATAATGCCGCTGACCTGCGGGCGCACCTCGGCCTCCGAAGAGGCGGCCACACGACCGGGCAACGGGGCCGACAGGGTGATGTCCTTGGCCTCCAGCGTGACCACGGTGACAGGGCTGGGCGGCGGACCGTCCTGTGCAAACGCAGAGGCCGATGCGGTCAGGCTTAGAGCAAGAATGGGCAAGGCCCGACGAAGGGAGGAAAAATAAGGGCTGTGCATGTAGGTCTCCGACGAAAATAACCCGATCCTTGCGGGTCGGGGGGAGGAATGCGGGCGTGGAGCCCGACAGGTTTCGCGACTTCTCATTTACGTTGGGCGTCTTTTACCACGGCATATAGGAAGTTTGCTTGAAATTCGATTAATGAAACTGGATAGTTTTGTAAAGCGCGTGTATCCGGTGCGTGATGTGCGACAGCGCTCAGTGGTTGTGGAGAGGTGCAGATGGCTAAATATCAGGCAGAGCAGCCGGAAGATTGCTGTCCGGCGCGGCGGCGCGGACGACCGGTGCAAATGGATCACGACGCCCGCGAGGCGGCGATTCTCGATGCAGCCCATGAGTTGATGATGGAACAGGGCTTTGACCGCGTCACTATGGCGGGCATCGCGCGGCATGCGGGCATGTCGAAACGCACGCTTTATGAATATTTCGACGGGCAGGAGGCTCTGCTGGGGCAGGTGATTGCCCGTCTGAGCGCCAGTTTTTTCAGGCCTTTGCCCGCAGAAGATGCGGACAAGCCTCTCGCGGAACGGCTGCGCTTTCTGCTGACCTTCAACAAGCCACACGGCACCGACCAGCAAAAGCGCGAATTCCTGCGGACCATCATTGCGCGGGCACAGACCTATCCGACCTTGGCGCGGGAACTTGTTCAGAACGGGCATGAACGGATCATCGGCTATGTGCTTGTGGAACTTCGGCGCGAGATCGCGGCGGGGCGCTTGCGTTTGACAGAGGAGCGGGCGGCCCTCGCCGCGAAGGTTCTCGTGTCGATGGTGTTTGAAGATCCGATGCCCTGTCTGCTGGACTCGGAGCATCCGGACTCCACGCCGGAACAACGGGCCGAGCGCCGTGATTTTGCGATTTCCCTGTTTCTGAACGGCTGCTCTGTTTGAAATTCAGGCATGGATGCCTGAAAAATGTGCAAGCACGGCGCGTATCACGCGGATTTTCTGAGAAATCCGGCGCCGCCCCCGTGCAACACCCCGCGCAATGACTAGGGTCGCAGGGGAGTAACGGAGGCAAGACATGGGCAGCTATCATTGCCAGCTTGGAGGCGAGACGTTCCGCTTTGCGGGGCTGGCCGAGGTCATGGCCAAGGCCACGCCTGCGCGTTCCGGTGATGCTCTGGCGGGATTGATTGCCGAAAGCGACGTGGAACGTGTCGCGGCGCAGATGGTGCTGGCCGATCTGCCGCTCAAAACCTTTCTCGAAGAGCTTCTGATCCCCTATGAGACAGACGAGGTCACGCGGCTCATCGTGGACAGCCATGATGCCACGGCCTTTGCGCCCGTGTCCCATATGACCGTCGGGCAGTTCCGCGACTGGCTCCTGTCGGATGCCGCAGATGCCGCAACGCTCACTGCACTCGCTCCCGGTCTCATGCCGGAGATGGCCGCCGCAGTCAGCAAACTCATGCGCAACCGCGACCTGATCGCTGTGGCGCGCAAGATCACCGTGATCACTGCCTTTCGCTCGACGCTTGGCCTTACGGGGCGGATCGGCTCGCGTCTGCAACCCAACCATCCGGCGGATGATCTCAAGGGTATTGTCGCCTCGACGCTGGACGGTCTGTCCTATGCGGTGGGCGATGCGGTGATCGGGATCAATCCGGCGACCGACAACATCCCCACGGCGATGACGCTTCTGTCCATGCTCGATGATCTGCGGGCGCGTTACGACATTCCGACGCAAAGCTGTGTGCTGACCCATGTCACCAATTCCATCGAGATCATCGAACGCGGTGCGCCTCTGGATCTGGTGTTTCAATCCGTGGCGGGTACGCAGGCGGCCAATGACGGGTTCGGCGTGACGCTCTCCATGCTCAAGGAATCCCATGAGGCCGCGCTTTCGCTCAAACGTGGCACGGTGGGCTCCAATGTGATGTATTTCGAGACGGGGCAGGGGTCGGCCCTGTCCTCTGACGCCCATCACGGCATCGACCAACAGACCCTTGAGGCCCGCGCCTATGCGGTCTGTCGCGCTTTTGATCCGCTGATCGTCAACACGGTGGTCGGGTTTATCGGGCCGGAATACCTCTATGACGGCAAGGAGATCATCCGCGCGGGGCTGGAAGATGTGTTCTGCGGCAAACTTCTCGGTCTGCCGATGGGCTGTGACGTGTGCTACACCAACCATGCCGAGGCCGACCAGAATGACATGGATGTGCTGATGACGCTTCTGGCCAATGCGCGGGCGCACTTCCTCATCGGGGTGCCCGGTGCCGATGACATCATGCTGAATTATCAAAGCCTGTCCTTCCACGACATTGCCTATCTGCGCAACTCTCTGGGCCTCAAGGCTGCGCCGGAGTTCGAGGCGTGGCTCTCGGGCATGGGGCTTGTGAGTGAGAGCGGACAGCTTCTGGACAATGGTCAGGCCAGTGCGCGTTTGTTGGAGGCCGCCCCATGAGCGATGTGGTGAAAGACAAATGGGCGGCCTTGCGTCAGGCGACACCGGCGCGGATCGCGCTTGGCCGGTCAGGGGCAGGGCTGCCGACGCGGGCCAATCTGGAGTTTCAGTTCGCCCATGCCCGCGCCCGAGATGCGGTCCATTCGGGGCTTGATTTGGACGCGCTGGAGACGGAGCTTGCGCCGCTGGAGGTGATCCGCGTGGCCTCTGCCGCGCCGGATCGGGCCAGCTACCTGCGCCGCCCCGATCTGGGCCGCAAACTGGCCGAGGGCGAGGCGGAGAAACTCAACGCCAGACCGGTCTGCGACGTGGCCTTTGTGATCGCCGACGGTCTGTCTTCTGCGGCGGTGCAGGCCAATGCCGCCGCCGTGATCCATGCCGCCCGCGCCCGACTTGAGGGGCTGGCTTTCGGTCCTGTGGTGATCGCCTCGCAGGCGCGGGTCGCCATCGGGGACGAGATCGGCGCAGCCTTGGGCGCGCGTCTGGTGGTGCTTCTGGTCGGTGAGCGCCCCGGCCTGACCGTGGCCGACAGTCTGGGTGCCTATCTGACCTATGATCCGAAATCCGGCACCAAAGACAGCCAGCGCAACTGTCTCTCGAACATCCACGGCCAAGGCGGGATGAGCTATGAGCAGGCCGCCGGAAAGATCGCATGGCTTACGCGTGCCGCTCTTGAACGCAAGCTGACCGGCACGGGGCTCAAGGAAGAAAGCGGTGCGTTGGATGTGGAAAATGCCCCGCTGATTGACGGGGCATAATCCGAATTATATCAAATGTTTGATCGCCGTTACTAAAGCGATTTTTCAACCGTTGTGAGGCCGTTGTCCACTGCATCCAGAATGCGGTCGATGTCGTCTTCTTTCGAGATCAAGGCTGGCGAGAAACACAGCGTGTTGTTGAAGCCCGGCAGGGAGCGCATGGTCGCGCCGATGATGACGCCATGTTTGTCGCACTCGCCCAGAACCGCCTGCACGAGTTTTTCGGAGAGCGGCTCCTTGGTCTCGCGATCCGCCACAAGTTCCGCGCCGCAGAACAGGCCGACCCCGCGCGTGTCGCCAATCAGCGGGTGCTTGTCCATCAGAGCGGCAAGACCGTCCTGAAGGCGCTGGCCCATAACCTTGGTGTTGTCCAGAAGGCCTTCTTCCTCGATGATCGCCACGTTCTCGATGGCCGCAGCCGGTCCGGCGGTGCAGCCGCCAAAGGTGGAAATGTCGCGGAAGTAGTTGAGCGGATCGTCGGCATTGTCCTTGAACATGTCAAAGACCTCGTCCGTGGTCAGCATCACCGCAATCGCGGCATAGCCGGAGGCAACCCCCTTGGCAGTGGTCACGAAGTCCGGCTTGATGCCGTAGTTCTGATAGCCGAACCACTCACCCGTGCGCCCCATGCCGCAGACCACCTCGTCGATATGCAACAGGATGTCATATTTCGTGCAGATCTCCTGCACCTTCTCCCAATAGCCTTTCGGCGGCACGATCACGCCACCGCCCGCTGTCACCGGCTCAAGGCACAGCGCGCCGACCGTGTCCGGCCCTTCGCGCAGGATCACTTCTTCGATGGCCTCTGCGGCACGCTCGCCGTAATTTTCCACATCCCACTGTTTGCGATACTCAAGGCAATGGGGCACTTCGACGAAATCGGGGACGAAGGGGCCGTAATGCTGGGCGCGTTGCTTCTGGCCGCAGGCCGAGAGCGTGGCGATGGTCGTGCCGTGATAATCGCGCTCGCGGTAGAGGATTTTCGATTTCTTCCCGCCATAGCGCTGCGCCGAAATCTGACGCACCATTTTGAAAACCTTTTCATTGGCTTCCGAGCCGGAGTTGCAGTAATACATACGGCTCAATCCGGGGGTCTTCGCGGTGAGAACTTCCGAGAATTGCGCCGCAGGAATAGAGCCGGCAGAGCCTGCAAAATAGTTCATCTTGATCAGCTGGTCGCGCACCGCATTGGCAATGCGTTCGCGCCCGTAGCCGACATTGACGGTCCAGACCCCGCCGGAGACGGCATCAAGAAATTCCTTGCCGTTCTGATCCCAGACCGACATGCCTTTACCCTCGACAATAATGCGCGGGTCGCGGCTATCCAGAAGCTGGTGTTGGAACATGTGGTGCCAGACATGGGCGCGGTCGGCCTCGACGATGGCGGAGAGATCATTATCGTGCATAGGGGGATTCCTTCTTTGATCTTCCCGATCAAATCATGGGTTGCGGGGGAGGTGTTAGAGCCAGTGAAAGACAAATATAAGTCCAGTTCAAGACGGGAAAGTAACTGGACTCACTCTTTGATTTCTCTGGCTCCTTTGCGGCACGACAATTTCCGGCGAGGAAAAGGGCATGACAGTTTCATTCACCCCTCCCGCCGATCCGCAGGCCGCGATTGCGACCTATCGCAACCTTAACCTCGTAGGCGGTCGCCATGTGCCCGTCTCCGCCAGCCTTGATGTTCTCAACCCTGCCACAGGCGCGGTTCTGGGACAGGCTGCCGCCTCAACTGCGGCCGAGACCGATGCGGCTGTGCAGGCCGCCAAAGCCGCCGGTTCCGCATGGGCCGCCATCCCTGCGCGTGAGCGTGGCAAGGCCGTCGCCGCCGGTGGCCGTGCCCTGCTGGCGCATTTCGAAATCGTCGCGCAGGTTCTGGCGCGCGAAACGGGCAAGGCCATCCGCACCGAGTGCCGTGGCGAAGTGAAAACCTCCGCCGATATTCTGGAATTCTACGGTGGGCTCGGCTCCGAGTTGAAGGGCGAAACCATCCCGTTCAACCCGCGCATGTTGACCATGACCACGCGCGAACCGCTTGGTGTTGTGGCGGCGATCCTGCCGTGGAACGTGCCGCTGGTGCTGATGATGCTCAAGATCGCCCCTGCGCTTGTGGCGGGCAATACCGTGGTGGTGAAAGCCTCCGAAGAAGCCCCCTTTGCGACCTATCTGGCGGCTGAAATCCTGATGCAGCACCTGCCGGATGGTGTGCTCAATGTCATCAACGGCACGGGCGCTGATTGTGGCGCGGCGCTGACCTCGCACGCGGATGTGGCCAAGATCACCTTCACCGGTTCCGAAGCCGTGGGCGAGACGGTCTATAAATCGGGGGCCGAGCGCATTGTGCCTGTGTCTTTGGAACTGGGCGGCAAAAGCCCGATGATTGTATGCGATGATGCCAGCCTTGAGAAATCCGTGGCCGGTGCCATTTCGGGGATGCGGTTTACCCGTCAGGGGCAAAGCTGCACCGCGTCGTCGCGGATTTATGTGCATGAAAGCCTCTATGATGCCTTCCTCGCAGCGCTGCGGGCGGAGCTGGACACGCTCAAGATCGGCGATCCGCTCGATGAGGAGACCGATATCGGCACGATCATCAACGCCAAACAGGCCGCCGTTGTCGCGGGCTATGTGGCGCAGGCCGAGGCCACGCCGGGCGCAACCGTGATCCGTTGTGGTGCGGTTCCCGAGGGCACAGAGCTTTCGCCTGATCTCTTTGCCTTGCCGACGCTCTTGCTCGACCTGCCGGAAGATCACCCCCTGTGTGCAGAACGAGATTTTCGGCCCTGTCGCCGTGATCCAGAAATGGTCCGACTATGAGGATGTGATCGAAAAAGCGAACGACAGCCGTTACGGGCTGGCCGCGACCGTGTGGACCGAAAACCTGTCCCGTGCGCTTGACGCCACATCGCGTCTGAACGCGGGCTATGTGCAAGTGAACCAGAACCTCACCATCCAGCCCAACGTCTCCTACGGCGGGTTCGGGCGTTCGGGGCTTGGCAAGGAGGCCTCTCTGGAGGCGATGCTGGCGCATTTCACCCGCTCGAAAACCATCGTCATCGCGATGGACTAAGATTATCCCGCTCCCTGCGTGTCAGGGGGCAGGGCATTCTGCCGCTTTTGGCGGGCGTTTGGCTCTCGGGAGCCGGTCGGGGCGGTTTGGCAGTATATGGCAGGCTGCCCGATACATATCCGATGGAAGTCCGACACAAGGCCGACGCGGTGAAACCGTCGGGATCAGAGACCACGCACCGAGGCGATTGCCGCTTTCAACTCCGCAATCCCCGGTGCGATTTTCGGCAGATCAATCGCCCCGAATCCCAGCCGAAGCCGGTTGCGCGGCGCGTCGGTGCGCAGGTAATGCGGCGTGCCATCCTCGACCAGAACGCCGCGGGTCTCCGCCTCCGCCTTGACCGCTGCGGCCTCGACACCCTCGGGCAGGCTGACCCAGACACCGGAGCCGCCTGTGGTCATAGTGGCTTCGCAATCGGGCAGGTTGCGGTCGATTTCTCGCAACATTTCCCGCCACTTATCCGCCATGCTGCGGCGGTGGCGGCGGATGTGGGCGTCGTAATGGCCTTCGGAGAGAAACAGCGCCATCGCCCGTTGCGCCAGAGCCGAGGGGTGGCGATACATCAGACGCCGCAGGTGGCGCAATTCATGGATCACCGCGCGATCTGCGGCCACAAAGCCAAGCCGGATGCCCGGAAACAGCGGCTTGGTGAGCGAGCCCACATGGATCACCCGTCCCGTGCCGTCGAGCGCCTTGAGCGTCGGATGCTGTGCGCCGACAAAGTTCAACTCATGTTCATAGTCATCTTCGAGGATCAGAAAATCATAATCCGAAGCCGCCTGTAACATCGCCAGCCGCCGCTCCATCGGCATGGTGATATTGGTCGGGCTTTGATGTCCCGGCGTCAGATAGACCATATCGGCATGTGCCAGATTTTGATCGGGTTTCATGCCCTTGCGGTCCACTGGCACGGGGACGATCCGTGCGCCTTGGGCGGCGAAAATATTGCGGGCATCGACATAGCCGGGGTCTTCAATATGGATTTCGCGCTCCGGTGACAGAAACAGGTTGGCGATCATCCAGATCGCATTTTGCGCCCCCACGGTGATCAAAAGCTCGTCGGCGTCGGCGCGAAACCCGCGCTGGGGCAGCACACGGCGCGAGATTTGTTCGAGCAACAGCGGATCGTCGCTGTCCACCAGATCGTCCGCCCATGTGCCCACATGACGCGAGGTGCCCGCACGGCGCAGGCAGTCACGCCAGCGCGCCACAGAGGTCTCGTCGCGCCCGACCTGACCATAGATGAACGGATAGGGAAAGCGCCGCCAGTCACTGCGTTTGTCGATATTGGGCAAGGCGGTAAAGCGGTGCGGCAGGAACCGGTCGAATTCCGGCACAGTGCCTGCCCCGATTTTGCGGCGCGGCGGGGCGACATTGAGCTTTTCGCGCACGAAATTCTCGTCGATGAAATAGCCGCGCCTCGGTTTGGCGGTGATGAACCCGTCCTGATGCAGGCGTTCATAGACAATCGAGATCGTGTTGCGCGACACGTTGAGCGCCGTGGCAAAGGCGCGCGAGGAAGGGAGCGGGTCAACCGGCGAAACAGCACCGTCGAGAATGGCCTGAATGAGGCGTTCCTGAATCTGGTGCTGGAGCGAGGCGCTTTGGTCGAAAGGCTGCTCGAAATAACGGTCCAGCATGTGTCTGTGTCCTGCGTCTGGGCGTTGGAACGGTCTATCGCAAGGGTATGAACCAAATCTTTCGAAGCCGCACGGATACGGGCAAAGTCCTGATTCAAGCGCCACTCTATTGTGCAGCGAAGAAGACCACAGAGCGAAACCCCCTTTGGCACCATAGATTACACGGTCTGGCTCTAAATTCAGCAAAATTTGTCCCCCTAGGCTTTTTCGTGAGCGGTTTCGGGCATGAGGGCATCCCTTATGGACCGGCCGCCGCATAAAAACACAAAGGTTCACGGGGAGTGACATGACAAAACTCAAATTCACCACAGCAGGCGTCGGACGTCGCGGGTTTCTCAAAGGATCGGCCACAGTGCTGGGCGGTCTGGCGGCTCCCGCGCTGGTCAGCCGTGGGGCACTGGCCTCTTCGGGCGAGATCAACGTGATGATGTGGTCTGACTACCTGCCGGAAAGTTTCGTGACGGCATTCGAAGGGTCCACAGGGATCAAACTCAATTTCACCGGCATCGGGTCGAACGACGAGATCATCAATAAACTCAAGGCCACGGGCGGCGAAGGGTTCGACCTTGTGTCTCCGACCGTTAACCGCAATCTGCTCTGGGCCGAGCTTGGTCTGTTGCAGCCGTTCGACATGTCGAAAATCGCCATTGAAAAGGTCAACCCGGCGATGGCGCTTGGGGAAAAGCACTGGAATTTTGAAGGTAAGGGCACTTTCTGGGTGCCGCATATCTGGGGCACAGAGGGCGTCGCTTGGCGCACCGATATGTTCACACCGGCGGGCGAGTTCCCGTCCTATTACGACATCTGGGACGATGCCAATGCAGGCAAGACCATGGGCCGCGGGCACTCCATGCTTCTGGGCCTCGGGCTTGGCATGGAACGTCTTGGGATGTTGGAACCGGGTTCCATCTGGGCGGCATATGAAAGTCCCGAGAAAATGACCGAAGTCTGGACGAAGGTCGTCGATCACGCAATTGAAAAGAAAGGCAATATTAAGCTGATCTGGAATGATGCGGATGCTCAGAAAAACGGTCTATTGAACGAAGGTGTCATCGTCGGCCAGACATGGGACGGCCCGCCGATTGCGCTCAAGAACGAAGGCGAACCGGTGATGTATCGCGCGCCGGTCGAAGGCGCTATGGCGTGGGTTGACGGGATGTCCATGCCCACAGGCGCCAAGAACATCGACCAGATCTATGCCTTTATCGAGGCCTGCTACAATCCGGAATGGGCGGGCGAGGCGATCAAGACGCACGGCTACAACTCGCCGGTTCTGGGGGCGGATGCCTATGGTGGCAAAATCTATGCCAAGAACTTTGCCGATGCCTATCCGGGGGATGCGCTGGCGAACCTGAACGCATGGCCTGCGGAAGCTCCGTGGTATTCGGAAATGCGCTCCGAATTCACCAACAAATTCCTCTCCGCATAAAGCACGTTTTCGGGACCTCGCGCCTCTTCGGGGTGCGGGGTCTTTTCCGATGCGGCTTTCCATACACATAAAAGCGAACACAATGCCCGACAGATCCGTTCTCCTCGATCACGTCTCTATTCGTTTCGGCAATTTCACCGCTGTCGACAATGCCAATCTCAAGATCAACTCCGGCGAGTTTTTCTCTTTCCTCGGCCCGTCAGGCTGCGGCAAGACCACGATGCTGCGCTGTATCTCCGGCTTTTCCGAGCCGACCGAGGGGCGCGTGTTGATCGGTGGCAAGGATATGGCGGGTGTGGGACCGAACAAACGCCCGACTGCGCTGATCTTTCAGCATCTGGCGCTGTTCCCGCTGATGACGGTGGCCGAAAACATCGCCTTCCCGCTGGAGGTGCGCGGCGCGTCGAAGAAAGAGCGTCGCAAGAAGGCCGACGAGTTGCTCGACATGATTGCGCTGCCGGGGATTGGGGACAAAAAGGTTTCCGAATTGTCTGGCGGTCAGAAACAACGTGTGGCCATTGCTCGTGCGCTGGCGGTGGAGCCGGATATTCTTCTGCTGGACGAACCTCTGTCCGCGCTTGATCTCAAACTGCGCCAGCATATGCGCACGGAGTTGCGTGCGATCCAGAAACAGGTGGGCGTGACATTTATTTATATCACCCACGATCAGGGTGAGGCTCTGACCATGTCCGACCGTGTGGCGGTGATGAGCCGCGGCGTGATCGAACAGGTGGGAGAGCCTGATCTCATTTACAACCGCCCGCGCTCGGCTTTCGTGGCTTCGTTTGTTGGGGAAAACAATGGCTTGCAAGGAGTCATCAAGGGGCAGTCGGGCGAGGTGGCCGCGCTTGAGACCCCGATGGGCACCTTTGAGGCCCGTGTGGGCGGCGGGCGCAAATACAAGCCGGGGGAGGAGGCGATCCTCTTTGTGCGTCCTGAACAGTTGACCCCCGGTGCCAGCACAAACCGGTTCGAGGCCACGCTCACGCGGCAGGAATTCGAAGGCGCGACCAACCATGTCTTTGCCCGAAGTGCCGGCGCCGAGCTGCGCATTTCCATGGTCAACGCAGGGCTGGCGGGAAGTCCAATGACGCAGGGCGAAAACCTGTCTCTGGGCTTTGCGCCGATGAACGCCACCATCCTTCCGGTCGGACATATGGCGAGCGAAGCATGAAACAGTTGAAACTTGCCTATAGCACATTGATGGCGAAACACGGCATGGGGGCCGCGCTTTTCGTGGCCATTGCCGTGACGCTCTGGGTCGTGGTGTTCATCACATTGCCGCAGCTTTCGATGCTGGATTATTCCTTCCGTTTCAATCTTCCCGCCGACCAGATCGGCACGGAGGCGGACCATTATACGCTGGAGCAATATCGCGGCTTTTTCTTTAACGCTGACGGCTCGTTGAACAGTCTCGATCTGATGATCCTCGTGCGCACGCTTGTGGCCGCGGTTGTTGTGACCCTGATCGATGTCATCATCTGTTACCCCATCGCCTATATCCTTGCCCACGGGGCCAAGGGCGTGGCGGCGCGGCTTATGGTAATTGGTCTGATCATTCCCTACTGGATCAACGAAATCCTGCGTGCCTTTGCCTTTCGCGTGCTGTTCGGCGCGACGGGTGTGATCAATACGGTGGGGATGCAGATCGGGCTGTGGGATGCGCCGGTGGATTTTATCCGCGCCGATGTGGCGCTCTATTTCGGCCTGTCCTACGCCTATATCCTGTTGATGATCTTCCCCATGTATAACGCCATCGAAGCGCTGGATCACACACAGGTCGAGGCCGCCCGCGATATGGGTGCGCCTTTGTGGCGGGTGCATTGGCGGGTGGTGCTGCCGATGGCCAAACCGGGTATCGTATCGGGGGCGACCATGGTCTTTATGCTCACCGCAGGCGCTCTGGCCGCGCCGCAAATTCTGGGCGGACCTTCGAGCCTGTGGTTCACGCAGCTGATCTACCAGTGGTTCAATGAATCCTCGAACTGGCCCAGAGGATCGGCCTATGCGGTGATGCTGTTGCTGACCTGTATCTCCTTTGTGCTGTTGACCATGCGTGTCTTCAAGGTCTCGGTCGGGGAGATTGGCAAATGACCCGCAACACGCTCTTTGGCGGGGCCTATGCCATCGCCTTTTTCACCTTTCTCTTCGGCCCTCTGGTGATCACGGTGATCACGGCCTTCAACTCCTCGCGGTTTCCGCGTGTGGTGCCGTGGGAATGTTTCACGACAGGCTGGTTCGGCGAATTGCTGGGCAATGCGCGTTTGATGGACGGGCTGTTGAACTCGGTCATCATCGGGCTGGGCGTTGTGGCTCTGGCCGTGCCGATCGGGCTGGCAGGCGCTTTGGCGCTCTCGGAGCTTCCGGCCAAGCTGCGCGCCATGCTCTACACGGTGCTGATCCTGCCGATCCTGATCCCCGGCGTGGTTCTGGGGATTTCGACCATTGTGCTCTGGGGGCAAATCTCGCGGGGGCTGGGGGCAGGGTCGCTCTACAACGGGTTTTTCCTGACCATCGTCGGCCAGATCACCTTTGTCTCGGCCTATGCGATGCTCGTCTTTATCGCGCGGTTGCAGCGCTTTGATGCGACACAGACCGAGGCGGCGCTGGATCTGGGGGCCACACCGGGGCAGGCCTTTCGCAAGATCCTTTTGCCCTTCATGGCGCCCGCCATCGGGTCTGCCGCCTTTATCACGCTTCTGGCATCTTTCGAGAATTACAACACTACGGTGTTCACAGTGCTTTCGGAGAGCACCTTTACCACGGCGCTGGCCTCCAAAGTGCGGCACGGCACGGACCCGTCCCTGTCCGCGCTGGCGGTGATCATCATCACCATCACGCTTGTGGGGGCCTTGACCAACGAAGCCCACCAGCGCCGCAAGGCCGCGCAAGCGGGTGGCCCTTCGGCGCGCTCCCCACTTTATGCGAACCCGATCACGCGGGCGCTGACCTATCCGGGGGTGGTCTTTGCCATTCTCGTCGCGGTGATTGCGGGCCTTAGCTATGCCGGTTCGCGTCACGACAGTTCGGTGTGTGAAGCAGCGGTGCTGCAAGACAAGATGGCCCGCCAAGAGGCTCTGCGCGCAGCTCAACAAGAGAAGATCGAAGCCCAACAATCGCAAGAAAACACCTTGCCGAAATCCAATTCGGCCTTCGGTGGTGCGTTCGGAGGCTTGGGCGGCTCCACCCCCGCGCCGGAACCTGTGGCCCCGAAACCGTCAAGCCCGTCGGCCTTTGGCGGAGCATTCGGCGGAATTGCCCCGCCGCAGAGTGACGACTAGAGGCGCGGTTCCTCAAGGTGTGATCATGACAAAGGGGGCCGAGATTGGCCCCCTTTGCGTGTCGTGCTGTAGGGGAGTGATACCTAGGCTCGGAGTGCAATGTCGGCTTCGGGCCGAATTGAGCAATGCTGCGAGATGTTCGGATGTCGGCTTTGAATTATCATTGGAGGGGGCGAAGTATGCCAAAAATTTTCCATTGGTTTCTGTCGTTTAAATCAATAAACATGCTTCGCGATCTGTTGCTGGTGCAAAAAATAATTCCGAGGATATGAACTTATGCTTGAGAAACCGACAAACGTCTCAGAATTTTTCAACTTTATTTTAAAGGCATTGTCTTACTTGGCTTTGATAATTGGGCCATTCTTTTTCAGCGCCGGCGCGTGGTTGTATTATTCAGCTGACGGCTTGTCGGGCAATGCTGTCGAAGTAGAAGCGCTAGTGATTGCCGTCGAAGAGAGACGAGGAGACAGCGGGACAGTTTATAGACCGACATTTGAAGCAGAACTGTCCAATGGGGATCACGTTCAATATACCGGAAACACTTGGGTTGCGCCCAAACCGCATGAGCCGGGCGACACGGTTTCTGCATATTACGATGAGGCATCAGGCATTATTCGTAGTCGTGCAATGCTGGAACAGTTTCAGTTCATAGGGCGGATATTCATGGCCATTGGAGGCATTATTGCCATATTGGGCGTGGGGGCTTGGGTAAGACGGCGTTTTTTCGCAAAAAAACTTGATTGAGAGACAGCCCAACCTTCCGATGTTTTTGTGATCATGACTTTACCATATAAAAAGGGGGCCGTGATTGGCCGCCCCCTTGATCAGTGTTCTTCGGCGCCCGATCAGTCTGGGATCGTGCGCTCGTAGCCTTCGACGGGAAGGTCGCGGAATTTTTTGAGCATTTCGATAAAACCTCCGACCTGATGGGCACAGGTGGCGGCGCCTTTTTCGGCGGTGGCCAGATGTGCTTCGCCGACGGTGCCCTTGGGGTTGAGGTCTTTCGACACCCACGCCAGATTGATCGGCCCGATGGGCGAGATCGGTGCGGTTTCTGCGGTGGAGCGGAAATCCTCGGCCTTGGACATATCCACCAGATGCGGTTTGAAATGCAGCATGAGCGAGGTTTCGAAATCGCCGCCGTGGATGCCGAAGCGGTTTTCCTGTTCGGAATACATGCCTTCGGGTTTTCCGAAATTGCCCCATTGGCATTTGACGACCATCATGCCCGCCTGCACCCGCAATTCGCGGCCCAGAATGGAAATCAGATCAAGGTTGCCGCCGTGGGAATTGACGATCACCATTTTCTTGAGACCTGCGCGCGCGACAGACAGACCGATCTCGGTCCATGCGTCGAGCGCCGTTTTGGCCGTATAGGTCAGCGTGCCCTTGGCATGGATATGCTCGTTGGACTTGCCCACGGATTGCACCGGCAGGATCAGGATGTTCACATCATCGGGGCAGGTGGCGCGGAGCTGCGCGAGCATGCCTTCGTTGATATATTGGTCCACCCCGACCGGCAGATGCGGCCCGTGCTGTTCCACGGCGGCGGTGGGCAGGATTACGATGGTTTTCTCGGGGTCGAAATCGGCAAATTCCGTGGTGCGGAACTCTGCCCAATCAAAACGTCTCATTGAACTTCCTTCGGTGTATAGGTCGCATCCAGTCGCGACCGCAGATAGTCGGCCCCCGTGATGGCGGGGTATTTGGCCTCTCCCGTGCCCGGCAGGGCGGTGATGACGCTGTCGGGGTTCGGGTCGAGGAAAAAGGCGATAGAGCGGCGCGCGGTTTTCGGCGGCAGGACCCGATGCGGGGTGGAGACGTAAATGTCATTGGACCAACGCATCAGGCAGTCCCCGATATTGACCACATAGGCGTCTTTCACATGGGGCACATTGATCCAGTCGCCGCCTCTGGGTTTGACTTGCAGCCCGCCGACACCGTCTGTCATCAGCAGGGTGACAGAGCCGTAATCCGTATGCGCGCCTGCTCCGATGCCTTCGCCGTCAGGGGCCGCCGGATAGGACAGCACACGCAGGGTTGCCATAGGTTCGGAAAAATGCGGCGCGAAATAGCCTTCCGGCAGGTTCAGATCCATCTCGAAAGCGCGGTGCAGCCCGATGCCGAGCGTCAGAACCGCGTCATAATAGCGGAGCATGGTGTCGCGAAACCCGTCTATCTCGGGCCAGATATTGACGCCGCGAAAGGGTTCGTCCTTCAGAACGCGCGGATCATCGGCGGGGAGGTCGAAGCCGACGTTGAACGCCTCCTTGCGGTCCATCTGGCCGGAGGTTTCATCCAGAGCTTCGGAGCCCTGACAGGCCCAGCCGCGATTGTGCGGGTTGTTGCGGATGTCGAGCGCGGCTTTCTCCGCCTGCGGGCGGGCAAAGAAGGCGTCGCCCTTGGCGAATACGTCTCTGATCAAGGTCTCGGAAATGCCGTGGCCTTTGACGAGGAAAAAGCCGGTGTCGCGACAGGCCGCGCCGAGGTCTTTGACGAAACCGTCCACATCGGAACCGGAGGCAAAGCGTTGCCAGTCAAGCACGGGAATATCCATCTCAACCTTCCTTGGGCGAGGGGGCGGCAATGAGCTTGTCGAGCCGCTTTTGCACCCGCTCCAGATGTCTGGCACGGCTTTGCGCTGTGGAACTATCCATCAGAAAATGCGCGGCAAAGGCGATTTTGCAGCGTTTGGCGAGGATCACCCGCAGCCCGCGCAGCAAGGTCCGCTTGCCCGGTGCGCCGACGAAAAAGGTGAGCCAGCGGGACGCGCCGCAGGTGGTGAAAACGCCAAGCTTTGTGATGTGGGTCAGACCCGGTTTGATGTCGCCGCCGATCTCTTCGGGCATGATGAAGGACACGCCGGGCACCATCGTGCGGTCCAGCCAGCCTTTGAGCATCGCGGGCAAGCCATACCACCATGTCGGATAGACGAAAATCAGGCTGTCGCACCATTCTATGTCCTGACAGTCCCGCTCCACAAGGGCGCGATTGTCGGGCACGGTTTCGTAAATCTCGTGGTCATAGGCCGAAAGCACCGGATCGAAACCTTCGGCGTAGAGATCACGCAGGCGATAGTCGACACCGGCACTCTCAAGCCGCGCGATCACAAGTTCCTTGATGGCGTGGTTGAACGAGGTCTCGCGCGGGTGGCAGTAGAGGACGAGCGCGCGTTTCATGACAACGCGCCCTCCGCGCAGAACAGGTGAGCAGGCATCACATGGCCTCCATTTCGCGACGCACACGTTCCAGATGGGCCTTGAGTTTCGGCTCTGTGTTCCGGTTCATGTCATAGCAGGCGATGTATTTCTTCTTCGGCATCCCGCAGGCATACCAGACCGCCCGCGTGACGCATTTGCGTGGCGGATCGGCGTTCTGGAACGCACGCCAGCGGGTGCCGCCATAGGTGGCGCAGGCGTAGAGCTTTTTGATGTTGGTCAGGCCGGGGCGCACCTTGCCGTCGATGAGTTTGAACGACACACCGGGCAGGAAGACGCGGTCCAGAAACCCCTTGAGGATCGCCGGATAGCCGAAATTCCACACCGGAAACACCATGACAATGGCATCGGCGGCCTGAATGCGCTCGACATAGGGGCGCACGGGTTCGATATTCTCCGGCTCGTCGTGATAGCCCCTGCGTTCGATCTCTGTGAGCACCGGAAAGAACCCCTCGCGGTTGAGGTCGCAATCATCAACCTCCCAACCGGATTTGGCGAGGGTCTCCACGACCACCTCATGCACCGCCGCGTTGAAGCTTTCGGGACAGGGATGGGCGTAGAGCACAAGCACGCGGCCCTTAGGCGCGGTGGAAGGCGTGGTAGAACTCATTGCGCACCTTCGCTTTCCGGCGCCGGTTTTGGCAGGATTTTGGCGTAGCTATACATATCCGCATAGTCGAAATCCGGCTCGTCCCAAGAGATCATCTTGCCGGGGTTGAGCAGGCCCTTCGGGTCGGCTTCACGTTTGAAGTCAAGCTGGCGCTGGTCGGTCGATTGCCGTCCGCCTTCTTCCAGCGTGTAGCGGTGCGGGTTGAAGATCATGCAGTCCATCGCCTCGTGTTTGGCGACCAGGTCGTCGAGTTCGGCTTTGTCCTTTGGGAAGACAATGGGCAGACCGGCAAAGGAAATTCCCGCGCCTTCGCGCATGACTTCGAGATGCATGTAGAGATCATCCTTGAAGGTCTCGTAGGCACTCATGATCTTTTCGATGTCATCGCCGTAACGGACCTGAAGATAGGTCAGGTCTTTTTGGAACTTCAACGCCCGCAACGTGGTGTGGTTCCAGCCGTATTCATAGACCGGACCGGGGTGGCGGTCCCATTCGAGATTGTCCGAACGGTAGATCACTTCGCCGCCCTCGTAGCGGTTGAGCAGCGTCTGGAAGGCGGCCATGGATTGCGGGGCCACCATGACGCCGCAGAGATGATCCTGATCCGTCACATATTTCTTCACGCGCTGGAAATATTTATGCGCGATCGGAGCGGCATAGACCGAGGCCAGCTTGATTAGGATACCCGGCTCTGCGGTCAGTTGTCCGGCAAATTCCGTCGCCTTGCGGAAGGTGTCGAAGCGCACGAACATCTCGACCCATTCATAGGCGGGGGCCAGCGGCATTTCGATTTCGGTGATGATGCCATTGGTGCCATAGGCATGGGAGACGCGGTGCAATTCCTCGCCGGTGAATTCGAGCGCGCGGGGCTCGGCCTCCATCGTGATCACGCGCAGACGGTCGATATTGCCCAAATCACGCAATGCGCCCCAATTGGCCGATCCGATCCCGCCGGAGCCGCCCGCGATGAACCCGCCCAGAGAGGCTTGCGAATAGGTCGAGGGGAACATGCGTAGTTCCTGCCCGCTCTTCTCTTTGAGTTCGGCATCCATTTCCTTGATGATGATACCGGGTTCGGCGACGACATAGCCCGCGCCGATCTCCTTGATCTTGTTCATGCCAGTGAGGTGCATGACGCAGCCGCCTGCAAGCGGGATGGCCTGACCGTAGTTGCCCGTGCCGCCCCCGCGACAGGTCACCGGCACGTCATGTTTGTAGCAGGTCTTGAGAACCTCGATGACTTCGGTCTCGGATTTCGGATTGACCACGAAATCGGCTTCCAGATGGTCCATCTCGGCCTTCAGAACCGGCGAATACCAAAAGAAGTCGCGTGATTTGTTGCGCACGGTGGCGGGGTTTTCGTCCATCTCCAGATGGGAGAGTTCGGCCTTGGCGGCGGCGACATTGGGTTTCATGATTTCATGCTCACGATTTCATCAAGTTCACTATAGGAGGGCAGGGTGCGGTCGATGGGATCTCCGTCCCGAAGCACCACCCTGTCGGATTGCGGACGGGCGAACAACTCGCTCCAGCCGCGTGCGTTGCAGATGACCAGATCGGCAGGCGCACCATCGGTCAGTGTCGGTGTGTCAAATCCGCAGGCCCGCGCCGGATTGGCGAGAAAGGCTTGAACCCAAGGCACATCCGTGTGGTCGAGGTGACAGATCCGCGTGGCTTCGCGCATCACTTCGATCATGTCGAGATCGCCATAGGCGTAGAACGGGTCGCGGGTGTTGTCGGAGGCGAAAGAGACATTCACCCCTGCCGCCTGCAATTCATGCGCCATTGTAACCCCGCGCCAGCGCGGCGTGCGGCCCTTGTAGCGGTCTTGCAGATACATATTGCACATGGGCAGGGAGACGACATTGAGACCGGCCTTGGCGACCAGCGCGATGATCTCGTCTGCGGTCTCTTCGGGCATGACCGAGATCGAACAGCAATGGCCCACGGTGACGGTGTTCGTGAAGCCAAGTTCCAACGCGGTCTCGGCAATGGTGCGCAAGGTGTCGGAGGTCGGATCATCGGTCTCGTCCACATGGAAATCGACATCGAGATTATAGGTCATGGCGAAGTGGAAGAAATCCAGAATCCGCTCTTTCAGGTCCGGCACCGGATAGGTCACGGCACCAAGCACCTGTCCGGCCTCGGCCACGATCTTGGCAATCGCGGCAAAGTCACCTTCCTCGCGGAAAATCCGGTCGATGGCGACCAGACAGGAGGCCTGAAGCTCGATCTTTCCGGCCCATTTCTTCTGCATCTCCTTGATGACGCCAAAGGAGGAGGCCGCGAGATCATCGAGACTGTCGATATGGGTGCGGATCGCCTTGGTGCCGTGGGCATAGGCGCAGCGCAGGGCAAAATCCATCCGCGCTTTCACATCTTCGGCTGACCAGTTGGCATGATCGGCGCGCACGGTTTCCAGTGCCCCCATAAAGGAGCCGTCAGGGTTCGCGGCACGGGGCCAGATGTGGCCCTTGTCGAGATGCGTGTGCATATCGACGAAGGTCGGAAACACCATAGCGCCTTTCATGTCGATCTTTGGCGTGGAGATTACAGTTTCGGCTGAAGCACCAGCGTCCGTTTGTACAATCGTGCCGTTTTTGATCGTGAGATCGGTGGTGATGAGGTCGCCGGGCTGACTGATAAGGCAGGCCGGGACCGTGACATTTTGAAGTGTCTTCGCGCCGCTGGGCAGAACGCAAAAGCTCATATAAGTCCTTATGACTCCCGTTTGATCGCACTTTCGTGCCATTTGTGCAGCAAGAGATGGCTCAGAAGAGACGCTGCGGTGAAGATCACGACGCCTGTAGCCGCAATCAGCAGAAGGGCGGCGAACATGCGTGGAATGTTGAGACGGTATCCGGCCTCCAAGATGCGGAATGCAAGCCCTGATCCGATGCCACCGGTGCCGGCGACATATTCTGCCACCACGGCCCCGATCAGCGACAGGCCACCGGCGATGCGCAGACCGCCCAGAAAATAGGGCAGCGCGGTCGGCAGTTGCAGGTAGCGCAGCCGTTGCCAGCGCGTCGCACCGTAGATTTTATAGAGATCGCGCAGGTTGTGGTCGGTGGAATTCAGCCCCAGCGTGGTGTTCGACAGGATCGGGAAAAAGGCCACGATCCATGCACAGAGCAACAGCCCCGCCAAACGGTTGTCCACATAGATAAAGATCAAAGGCGCGATGGAGACCACCGGCGTCACCTGCAAAATCACCGCGAACGGGTAGAACGACATCTCGAAATAGCGCGACTGGGTGAACAGGATCGCAAGCCCCACACCGCCGATGACGGCCACCGCAAGCGCGGCGAGTGTGATTTTGAGCGTCACAACCAGCGCGGAAGACAGCATCGCCCAGTCCTTGATGAGCGTTTCGATCACAAGCCCCGGACCGGGCAGGATGTAATGCGGGATTTCATTCCAGACCACGACGCGGTCCCACATGAAAATCGCAAATGAGATCACCACGACGGGCAGAACCCATTTGGCGATTTTCTCGCGTTTCTGGGCGCGGGCGTAGCGCAGCTCTTCTTCATCAACGAGCGGGGCTGTGTTCATATCAGTGCTGCTCATGCCGAGGCCCTTTCCCCATGTTCATTCATCGCACCATGAAGCGCGTCGGAGGCTTTGCGGCACAGATCGGCATAGTTTGCCGAGGTGCGGAATTCTTCGGTGCGCGGGTAGGGCGCATCGACGGTCACTTCAGAGGACACACGCCCCGGACGGGCCGCCATGACCACGATCCGGTCCGACAGGAAGACGCTTTCAAAGACTGAATGCGTCACGAAGATCACCGTGCATTTGAGCTTGTCGCGCAGTTCCAGAAGGTCGTTGTTGAGCTTGTGGCGCGTGATCTCGTCCAGCGCGGCGAAAGGTTCGTCCATCAGGATCAGCCGCGGCTCCGTCACCAGCGAGCGCGCAATCGAGACCCGCATTTTCATGCCGCCGGACAGTTCGCGCGGATAGCTCTTCTGGAATTTTTCCAGCCCGACCATCTTGAGCGCCCAGATGATTTCGTCGCGCACATCGGCAAGAGATTTGCCACGCAGACGGAACGGCAGCCAGACATTCTGTTCAACCGTGGCCCAAGGCATCAGGGTCGGTTCCTGAAACACGACCCCCAGATCACCCGTGTCCTGTCCGCCTTCCCAGTTGATATGTCCTGAAGTCGGGCGCATGAGGCCTGAGATCAGCCGCAAAGCCGTGGATTTACCACAGCCCGACGGGCCCAGAAGCGAAATGAAATCGCCTTGGTTCACGGTCAGGTTCATATCCTTGAGGGCCACGACATTGCCGTTGAAGACCTTGTCCACAGAGGACATCTCCAACAGTTTTTCACGTTGGCCCATAGGCGGGATGGAGGTGGGGAGGGTCATGTGCGTCTTTCGAATTCGGGGGATGCGGGGGCAAGGTCTCGCCCCCGCGACAGTTTCATGAAACCGGCCTTATTTCAGGTCCATACCGACTTTCTGGTTGGTGAATTCGAGCGTGTAGGCGGCGGAGTAATCCAGCTCGTCCTCGATCACACCGGCGTCGACCATCTTTTTATAGAAATCCGCGATCTTCTCGTCGCTCATCGCACCGATGCCCAGTTCGAGTGCATCGCCACTGTCGACAATCCCGACGGATTTCATTTTCTCGACAGCGTAGTCGAGCTTGTCCAGCGACATGTCGGGGTTGTCCGTCACGATCATCTCGTTGGCTGCCGAATTGTCGTTGTAGAGGTAGTTATACCAGCCGATTGCAGAGCCATCGACGAAGCATTTCACTACTTCGGGGCTTTCGTCGATTGTCTTTTGCATGGTCTCGATCGTGGTCGCATAGGTCGAGTAGCCCGCGTCCGCGATCAGGAACACATCCGGCGTGAACCCGCCTTCAGTCTCAATCACATAGGGTTCGGAGGACAGAAAGCCCTGCATCGCAAAATCTTCATTGGCGAGGAAGGGCGCGGGGTTGAATGTGTAGGGCTGGCGTTGCTCGGCGGTGAAGCCGTAATCCGCGATCATCCACTGGTAATAGGAGGCAAAACCGTTGTCACCGATCAGAAGCGTCAGATCCTTGAGGTCTTCAAAGCTCTCGGCTTTGCCCGGATGGGCGATGATCACCTGCGGGTGTTTCTGGAATGTGGCCGCCACAGCGACAACAGGGATGCCTTCTTTGGCGGCATTGAATGCCTGCAAAAGATCGCCGCCCATGTGGAACTGGATCTTGTCGGCCAGCAGCAGAGCGCGGTTGTTCACCTGCGGGCCACCGGGCTGGATCGTGACGTCAAGGCCACATGCGGCATAGGTGCCATCGGCCACGGCCTGATAGTAGCCGCCGTGCTCAGCCTGAGCGAGCCAGTTGGTGCCGAAAGTGACCGGCGTAAGGTCCGCAGCCAGCGCTGCGGTCGATGTGGTCGCGGCAAGGGCAAGCCCCGCGAGGACGCGATTTAAAGTCATGTAAACTCTCCGTGGGTGAAATTCCGCAGATCACGTTAGCCAACGCTGTGGGCGGTTAGCAGTCGGGGCGGGGGCGGTTCCTGTGTATAAACAGTAATTGCCCAAATTCTGTGCGAAATTCCTGCCGCACGGCTAAACTGTAGGCAAGTGGTGGTTTTTTAGGATGCAGAATTGTACACAATTGCAGCACTCCGCACGTCGAAATGGCATCACGTGGCAGTCGTTCCGGCGAATCCCGGATCACCACAACCTCGGAGCATCTCATGCACAGCCCTTTGTCCCCCACCTCCATCGCCGCGCCTTTCGGAGCCTATAATCACGGTATCGCCTCCGCGCCTGCGGGGCGGGTGATTGTGACCTCGGGCCAGTTGGGGCTTGCGCCGGATGGCAGCACGCCGGAGGGTGTCAAAGCACAGGCGGAACAGTGCTTTGCCAATATCGACGCGATTTTGAAAGAGGCTGGTGTGGGGCGTGAGGCGGTGGTGCGGGTGAGCGGCTTTGTGACCGCGCGCGAAGATTTCCCGACCTATATGGCGGTGCGGGACGCGTGGCTGGCGGAGGTGGAGGTCAAACCCGCCTCGACGCTCCTGATTGTCACGGGGTTCACCCGCGAAGAATTCAAGGTCGAGGTGGAAGTCACCGCTGTCGCCCCCGCATGATCGGAGGCGCCATATTTGCACGGTTTTTCAGCATATCCCCGATGTGAAGCGTTTCGCCCTGTGGCTGTGCCCAATCTGGCCAGCGCACAGGATTGGCTCAGAGTTTGACACCGAGGCGTTTGAGCACGGGTTTCCACTGTTCTTTCATCGGCGCATATTTGGCCTGCGTCTTGTCAAAAATCGACAGCCCTTCACGCGCCAAATCGACATAGGCCGCGCGTTCGGAGATCATCGTGACGATCTCCTGCCCGTTGGCCCCCAGAAACTCTTTGAGCAAGCGTCCGTCCTTGCGACGCGGATCGATGCGCGAGCCGATAGGGAGAATCTCCACCTTGTCTTTGCGGATGCGCTTGAGATCGCGCAGGGTCTTCAAAAAGCCTTTGACCGCCAGTTCGTCAAACATCGAGGGCATCACCGGCGTGACCATGAAATCGGCCTCTTTGAGAAAGGGCTTGGCCTCGTCGGCCTCAAGCCCCGCGCCACTGTCGATCACCAGCCATTCGGTCTTTTTCGGCACAGAAGGCCGCACGTCGCCCGACCAGTTGAGCACCGGAATATGCGCGGCATAGGCCGAGCGGCGCTTGCCCCACATCCGTGCGGATTGTTGCGGGTCGGCGTCGGCCAGTGCGACCTTGCGTCCGGCCGCTTTCAGCGCGGCGGCCAGAGTGATCGCTGTCATCGTCTTGCCGGAGCCACCTTTGCTATTGGCGACGAGAAGCGTTTTCACGGGTCACGATCCTTTCTTGGCGTTTTTCTTGAGGAATTTGCGGATATGATCGCGCAATTCGCGTGAGGCGGAGGTGTCCATGTCCTCGCAAAGCGCGACAAAAGCATCCCTGTCCGCTTTTGGCAGGCGAATGATCAGCGTGCTGTCTTTTTTATTCTTCGGCGCCATCGCTCTGTCCTGTTTTGCCTATACTTTGTATATACATTTACCGGTGAGGGTCAAGAGATGAAAAGGCGCTATTCGTGCGGGTCTGCCCGAGGGGCGAGGCGTTGGAAAATCAAACATAGCGATGCTGTGCATGGTGTCCGTGTTATAATTGATAACAGGATGATGCCGGTTTTCCCAAGGGTTTCAAATGACATAGATCATAGTTTTGCAAACTTGCCGCGTGCTGCCCGCGATTGCGCAAAGTTTACCGCTGCCTTCAACGCGTGGGCTTTTCACGGCGCAGGCTTTGCCCTACGAAGTAGGATACCGGTTATTTTCAGCGCAAAGGACAACCATGCCTCATCCAAAGCTTCTCATCTCCGCCCCGTTTTTCACGCCGGACGAACTGGCACGGGTTGAAGCCGTTGCTCCGAGTGTGCTGGCCGGAACACCCGAAGAGCGCGCGGCGCTGCCGGAAGAGCTGCGCACAGGGATCACGGCGATGGCCAACAAGGGCCACAAACCCATCGACGGGGCGCAGATGGACCTTTTCCCGAACCTCGCAGTGATTGCGCAATTCGGTGTGGGCTATGATGCCATCGACGTGGCGGCGGCCACCGAGCGCGGCATTCGCGTGACCAATACGCCTGATGTGCTCAACGAGGATGTGGCCGATCTGGCGCTGGCGATGATGCTGGGCTGGTGCCGCGAGATCATCAAGGGCGATGCTTGGGTGCGTGACGGGACATGGGATACGGGCGCGTCCATGCCGCTCAATCGCAAGATGTCCGGTGCGCCGGTCGGGATCGCAGGCATGGGCCGGATCGGTCGCGCCATTGCGGACCGCTGCGCCGGTTTTGGCATGGAGGTGCATTACACATCGCGGTCCGAAAAGGAGACACCGGAGGGCTGGGTCTATCACGGTGAAGATGTGGTCGCGATGGCGGATGCGGTCGAGTGGCTGGTCGTGGCGGTTGTCGGGGGCGAACACACCAAAGGCTATGTCTCGAAAGAAGCCATCAAGGTGCTTGGCCCGCGCGGCGTAGTGATTAACATTGCGCGTGGCACATGTATCGACGAAGAGGCCCTGATCGAGGCGCTTGAGACGGGAGAGATTGCGGGGGCGGGGCTTGATGTCTTCTACAACGAGCCACATGTGGACCCGCGCCTCATCGCCTTGCCTAATGTCCTGCTGCAACCGCATCAGGCCTCTGCAACCGTCGAGACCCGCCGTGATATGTCATTGCTGCAATGTGCAAATCTGTCGGCCTATTTTGCCGGTGAAGCTCTGCTGACACCTGTGAACTGAGCGCATTGTGGGGAAGGTGGGCATGGCAAATGGCCCACACCCGCCGCCTTGCATGGCGGTTTTGGACAAAACCTGTTTCGCCGGAGCGTCAAAGGGCTTTAACTGGCGGGATAAAAGAATGAACGTGAAAGGATACACGTCGATGAAATATGTGCTGCTGCTCGGGGGCGCTTTGGCTCTTGCGGGCTGTGAGGCCCCGTTGACTGACGAAGGCTATCTCAAGGAAGTGCCGGAGGGGCTCACGGCAATTGCTGCGCCGAACCAGAACCTGTCTGCTGTGCAGATCAGTGCCGAAGACGGGTGCTACTGGTATCGTCATGACGGGCCGGTCGAGGACACATTGCTGCCGCTGCGGGCCAAGGACGGTCGTCCGATCTGCACCGTGGCGCCGGAAACGCTTGAAACCGCGATGTGACGCGGTTTGTTCGGCTCTCTCTATGGGGAGGGCTGATCGGCTTGGATCAAACCATTCGCGATGGACTGGATAACGGTCTGTCGCGAAAGGCGGATGTTGTGCGCGGCAAAAGCGCAGAGCGTGCATGGGATTGCACATCAAGACAGATCACAGAGGCAGAGAGACCCCGCGCAAATCAAGAGCGGGCACTTAATGTCCCGCTCTATGTTTCCAATCAAGTCTTCAAGGAACGGCGCAGAGCCTTAGCTCAGCGCGGTTACATAGCTTTCCGCCGGATAGAGATGCGCGGTCACACCGGTATCCACGCGGTCATACAGGTCGATGACATGGGCCATGACCATCCGCACACAGCCGGAACTCGCCCGCGTCCCGATGGAGCGCGGATAGGGCGTGCCGTGGATGCGCAGATAGGTGTCGCGATTGCCGACATAGAGGTAGAGTGCACGCGACCCCAGCGCATTGCGCGGGCCCGGATCCATCCCGTCAGCATATTGTTCATAGACTTCCGGTTCGCGTTTGATCATCGCGGGAGTAGGCGTCCATGTCGGCCATTTCGCCTTGCGCCGGATCGTGTAAGTGCCGGGCTCGTAAAGCCCGTCCCGCCCGATGGCCACACCGTAGCGCATGGCCGTGCCGCCTTCTTCCACGAGGTAGAGGTAGCGGGCAACAGCATCCACATGGATGTCACCGGGGCGCAGCCCGTCCTTGGCCTCGACACGGCGCGGCAGGAAGCGTTTGTGCAGCCCCCAAGGGTTCGAGGTTTCAAGATCGAATCCCGCAGGTGTCACCTGCGCGTCCCAACGTTCCCAGTCGCTTTTGGTTGCGGCCAGCGCAGGGGTGCCGGCAACGGTTCCGAGGGCCGTGGCGGAGAATAAAGCGGTGGACGTTTGAATGAAATGGCGACGGGTTAACATGGTGGAATCCTTACGACTGAGCAGAGTGTGCGTAGTTTTGGCGGCAGCCTTTTGAGTCACATACCTAGGCTAAACCCGTAAAAACGCAAGCCATTCCCTGTCGGGTCACGATTCTGTGTGGTCTTGGTGCCTGAGAAGCACGCGTGTGTTTTCGGATGTGATTTACATGTGCCGGTTTTGATATGTTAGCGCTGCGTTTGATGTTGGTTAATGCTGTGGATGATTTTCATGTTGAGGGTTGCTCTGCAAGATGTTGATTTTGCTAAAATAAGACCGATTATTTGCGGCGTGTCCCATGCCCCGATCGCCTGCAAGGTTGCTAGAGGCGTGAAGCCATGTTCCGCATTGCCCTATTCCTATCGAAACAATCAGGATTGACTTGTCCTACTAAAGGAGTCAGATATTGCGGAAGAACGCGACACAAGAATGCGCATTCAGGAATCCCCGCGCTTAAATACGCGTCGGGGGCAATGAGACAAAGGGACCAGACCAGATGAAACGTATGATGACGGCGGTGATTGCTGCCACTCTTCCGGCCGCTGCTTTTGCAGGTGAAGCCGAAGTTGTGACCACCTATGCCGATATTGCCCATGCCGGTTACGAAGACAGCCTGATCAAGGCGAAAGAACTGGATGCGGCGATTGAGGCCTTTGTTGCGGCACCGTCTGAAGCCACGCTGGCCGCTGCCAAAACCGCATGGATCGAATCCCGTGTGCCGTATCAACAAACCGAAGTGTATCGTTTCGGCAATGCCATCGTCGATGACTGGGAAGGCAAGGTGAACGCCTGGCCGCTCGACGAAGGTCTGATCGACTATGTGGACGGCTCCTACGGTGGCGCCACCGACGAAAACCCGCTTGCCGCGCTCAACATCATTGCCAATCCGACGTTTGACCTGTCGGGCGAAACGGTTGATGCCTCCGAAATCACGCCGGAGCTTCTGGCCGACACGCTGCATGAGGCCGACGAGGTCGAAGCCAACGTGGCCACCGGCTATCACGCCATCGAATTCCTGCTCTGGGGTCAGGACCTCCACGGCACCGAGCATGGCGCTGGCGAACGTCCCTACACCGATTACCTGACCGGCGACGATTGCACCGGCGGACATTGTGAGCGTCGTGCCGAGTATCTTCTGGCGGCTACTGATCTTCTGGTGTCCGATCTGGAGTGGATGACCGCGCAATGGGCCGAAGGCGGCGCTGCGCGTGCAGCGGTTGTGGATGATCCTGCTGCGGGCATCACCGCGATGCTGACCGGCATGGGCTCGCTGTCTTACGGTGAGCAGGCGGGTGAGCGCATGAAGCTTGGCCTGATGCTCAATGATCCGGAAGAAGAGCATGATTGCTTCTCCGACAACACCCATAACTCGCATTTCTATGACGGCATGGGCGTGCATAATGTCTATTTCGGCAAATACACCCGCGTGGACGGCACTCAAGTGAAGGGCGAAAGCCTTGCTGATCTGCTGGCCGATAAAGACGCTGATCTGGCCGCTGAACTGGGCTCCGCTCTCGACAAATCCGTGGCGGAACTGGCCGAGATCAAAGCCGCAGCCGAAGCCGGTTTCTCCTATGACCAGATGCTCGCACGCGGCAATGAAGCTGGCGAAGAGCTGATCATGTCTGCGGTGGACGCGCTGGTTGCGCAGACCCGTGAGATTGAGCGTGCAGTGAGCGTGTTGACCGAAGCCGAGATCGAAGTCGAAGGCTCCGACAGCTTGGACAATCCCGACGCAGTGTTTGAATAAAAGACAAAGGCGGGCCGGAGGTTTCCGGCCCGTCACCTGCCTGCGCAGTTCATGTGAACAGTCAGGCTACCTTCAAACCAAGGGCAGGAGATTGCCGTGCATTGTCCTGGTCCCGATAACCGGAGTGACCCATGATTGTCTGTTCCTGCAATGCCATCACCGACCGCGACATCCATGCCGCGATTGACTGGATGCGTGCATCGGACCCGCAGACCATCATCACACCGGGCAAAGTCTACCGCGCCTTGGGCAAGACGCCGGATTGCGGCGGGTGCATGTCGCTTTTCCTTTCTTCTATGCGTCAAAATGATAACCTCGAAGTGCCTGCCGAATTGCGCGGGCTGAAGGAACACCGCATCAGACGAAAGGTATAACCCTATGAAAGGCGACGCAAAGGTCATCGAGTACCTGAACGCAGCGCTCCGCTCCGAACTCACCGCAGTCTCTCAATACTGGCTGCATTTCAGACTTCAGGCCGATTGGGGCCTGGCAAAAATGGCCAAGAAGTCGCGCGAGGAAAGCATCGAGGAGATGAACCACGCCGACAAGCTGATTGACCGGATCATCTTTCTTGAAGGCCACCCGAATCTGCAAAAACTCGATCCGCTCAGGATTGGTGAAACCCCGAAAGAAACGCTTGAGGCGGATCTCGCCGGAGAGCTTGACGCGCTCACGCTTTATAAAGAGGCGCGTAGCTATTGTGAATCTGTTGGCGACCATGTGTCGAAATCGCTTTTTGAAGAGCTGATCGCCGACGAGGAAGGCCATGTTGATTTTCTCGAAACCCAGCTCGATCTCTACAGCCGTCTTGGCGAGCAAGGCTACGCGCTGCTTAACGCGGCCCCGATGGACGAAGCGGAATAACACTGCTCTGAACTTAACCCTGTCCCTGAGCCTCGCAGCGATCATGGGGCAGGGCGCTTGTGCTGATCCTCTCCTGATCTCCGACCCGCATCTGCCCGCTGTGCCACGCACGCAGGCCGAACGCGCTCGCATTGCCAAGGTCATCGCGCCCACTGTTGATTTTACCCAGCCGGAGGTGTTCGAGGCCAATCAGGGCGGTGCGGGAACCGTGGCGGATACGGGTGACGAAACGGTTTTCAGCCAGCCGCCATCTACCTTGCCCTTCGAGACGAAACTCGACTTTGAACTAGGCAATGCGCTCTTTGCCAAGCTTTGGGTGTCGTCGCCTTCATCGACAAAGGCCTCCGACGGGCTTGGGCCGCTGTATAACGCGCGCTCCTGTCAACGCTGCCATGTCAATGATGGGCGCGGTCATCCGCCGGAGGGGCCGGAGGATGCGCGGACTTCCATGTTCTTGCGTCTCTCGGTGCCTGCAGAAGATGCGCCGCTTACGGAACTGGAAGCCTATCTTGCGCAGATCGACGGGGAGGCCGCCACACCGCGCACCCGCCCTGTGCCGGGCTATGGTGGACAACTTCAAGACCTGTCGCTCGTGGGCTTTGCGCCCGAGGGGCGGATGGAGATCGATTACGAAGAGCAGCCCGTGACGCTCCACGGGGGCGAGGTCGTCACCTTGCGCAAACCGGTTTACTCGATTTCTGCGCCGACTTATGGCCCCTTGCCGGAGACGCTGCAACTCTCGCCGCGTGTGGCCAACCCGATGATCGGATTGGGGCTTCTGGAAGCGATTCCCTCAGAGGACATTCTTGCGCTGGCCGATCCTGATGATGCGGATGGGGATGGTATCTCTGGCCGTCCGAATATCGTCTGGTCACGGCATTTTGAACAGCCCATGTTGGGGCGTTTCGGCTGGAAGGCGGGCGAGCCGACGGTGGAGGAACAGTCCGCCGCGGCCTTCCATTCCGACATCGGCATTTCCTCTCCGCTCTTTCCCGCGCCCTCCGGTGACTGCACGGCGGAGCAGGTCGATTGTCTCGCTGCTCCTCATGGCGCAGATGATGTGCGCGGGGCGGAGATTGATCAGATCGGCATGGACCTTTTGACATTTTATGCAGGAAATCTTGCGGTTCCGGCCCGCAGGGACCTGTCCGACCCGCAGGTGTTGCGCGGCAAGGAGATGTTCTTTGAGGCCGGATGTAGCGCCTGTCACACGCCAAAACACGTCACGGCTCGGCTGACCGGCGACAAAAACGCGCCGCGTTCGTTCCAGCTGATCTGGCCTTATACAGATCTTTTGTTGCATGACATGGGCGAGGGGCTGGCCGATCATCGTCCCGAACATCGTGCCACAGGGCGGGAATGGCGCACCGCGCCGCTTTGGGGGATCGGTTTGACCTCGCGTGTTTCTCGGCCTACCACCTATCTCCATGACGGGCGTGCGCGCTCGCTTCTGGAGGCAGTGCTCTGGCACGGCGGCGAGGCGCAAGGTGCCCGTGATGCCGTCACCCGAATGCCGCCCGAGGACCGCGCCGCACTGATCCGTTTTCTCGAAAGCCTTTAGAGGACCCTATGCGCAAGCTCACTGCTCTTTGTCTCTCGCTCTCCTGTGCAACACCGCTGGCGGCCGATCCGCTTTATGAGGCGCTGACGCGGGCTGTGAATGATCACACGATACCGGCGGTCAAAACCTTTGATGTCGAGGCCTCGGCACTTGCCGATGTGGCAGCGCAGAATTGTCTGCCAGAGGCGGTGAAGCCCGCCTATCACGCGGCCTTTGATGCGTGGATGGGATTGCAGCATTTGCACATGGGGCCGATCGAGGCCAACGGGCGTATCCTCGCCATTGCCTTCTGGCCGGATAAAAAGGGCATGACCCCGCGCACACTGGCCAGCTATATCGCCGATGAGGACCCGATCATTGAAGACCCCGCCGAATTTGCCACTGCTTCTATCGCGGTGCGGGGGCTCTTTGCGTTGGAATACATGCTCTACGATACGCAGTTTGACGGCTATGGGGACGGCAGCTATGCCTGCCACCTGGTGCAGGCCATCGCGCATGACTTGGGCCGGATGGCGCATGAGATTGATCAGGAATGGACCATGCCGGACGGGTTTGCCGACACGCTTTTGAAAGCCGGTGACGCCGCCCAGCCGCTTTATCTGAGCGAGACGGAAAGCGTGCAGGCGCTCTACACCATGCTCACGTCGTCTTTGGAAAACACCAAATTGCAGCGCATCGGTCGCCCCATAGGCACTTTCGAGCGCCCGCGCCCCACCCGTGCCGAAGCCCGCCGCTCCGCACGATCCGCGCGCAATGTCATGCTCCAACTCGAAGCCGCCCGCGATCTGGCACGCAAACTTGCGCCCGGCGAGATGCCCTTGGCCGAGGCTGCCTTTGCCAAGACGATCACCCTGACCGAAGAGCTTGATGATCCTGCATTTGAAGGCGCCGAAGACCCGATGGGCAGGCTCAAGATCGAGATTATCGGCCAGAACATCGACACGATTCTCGGGCATCTGGCCAATGAAGTGGGCGCACCTTTGGGCGTCTCCGCTGGTTTCAACGCCTCTGACGGCGACTGACCGTCTCTCTTTTCCGCAATAAAAGCAAAAACACTGGGAAACTCCGTTATGAGTTCACGTCGTACATTCATTAAAGCCGCTTTGGCGGCCGCTTTCGTTCCGCGTTTGAGTTGGGCCGATGCGGGGTCTCCGGCCTTTTTGGGCGCGGCCAAGGATACCAATGGCGATTATGCGCTCTACGGTCTGGATCATGATGCGCAAATCCTGTTCCGCGCGCCTTTGCCTGCGCGGGGTCATGCCGCCGCGGCGCATCCGACCAAGCCCGAGGCCGTGGCCTTTGCCCGCCGTCCGGGCACCTTTGCCGTGGTGGTGAATTGCGCCACAGGCAAGATTACCCACCGGCTCGATGCGCCGGAAGGGCGGCATTTCATGGGGCATGGATTGTTCGTGAATGACGGGGCTTTGCTGGTCACGCCGGAGAACAATTATGCCGAGAAAAAAGGGGTTCTGGGCATCTGGGACCGCGCCAAAGGTTACACCCGTGTGGGCGAGGTGGCGACACACGGCATCGGTCCACATGATGTGCGTCCGCTGTCTGACGGGACGTTGGTAGTCGCCAATGGCGGTATTTTCACCCATCCTGATATCGGTGAGGGGAGGCAAAAGCTCAATATTGACGATATGGAACCTTCGCTGGTTTACCTTTCTCCGAGTTTCGCGCTGGAAGAAAAGCAGGTCCTCGCGCCGGAACTACATCAGAACTCGATCCGGCACCTGTCTATCGGGCCTGACGATCAGGTGGCTTTCGCGATGCAGTGGGAAGGCGACGAGATGGAACTAGTCCCGCTAATCGGTCTGCACCGTCGCGGTGAAGAGATGATGTTGCCGCAGGCGGATATGGGCGAGCAATATGCGATGAAGGGCTATGCCGGCTCGGTTTCCTTTGCGGGCGATGGCACGGAGGTGGGGATCACCTCGCCACGGGGCGGGCGCCTGCACCGTTTCGCGCCCGATGGCACATTCCTCGGGGCGGTGCTGCGTGGTGACATCTGTGGCCTTGCGCCGCGTGAGGACGGCTATCTCGGCTCTGACGGATTCGGCGCGCTCCTGGCGCTCAAGGAGGGCATGTCACCGTTGAACGCGGTTCCGGGTCTGGCGTGGGACAATCACCTTGTCGCCCTGCCTGCTCTGGTCGGGTGAATCACATTTATCAAAAATTTTCTCCAAATTTGAGGCAAAGCGGCAACACCCCTCATGTTGCCGCTTTTGTGAATGGTGGTCTGTTACCTTTTGGGTCGTGTAATAACCTGATAATAAATTGAAATTTGTTTTTCCTGCGTGCCTGTGCAAATAACGCGCCCCCGCAAATGACCGGAGGAAAGTCGCGTCAGATACCGGGTGCTCTTGCAGGTCCCCAAGTCCGCTACTAAGACTTGAGTAACACTTCCGCGCTAACACATCAGATGAAGCAACAGGCAGGGCCCGATGAAAGATCCTATTGATACCTACATGAACACACTCGTTCCCATGGTGGTCGAGCAGACGAGCCGTGGTGAACGCGCTTACGATATTTTCTCGCGTCTTTTGAAAGAACGCATCATTTTCCTCAACGGGCCAGTCCATGACGGCATGTCCTCGCTGATCTGTGCCCAGCTTCTGTTCCTTGAGGCCGAGAACCCGAAAAAAGAAATCGCGATGTATATCAATAGCCCGGGTGGTGTCGTGACCTCCGGTCTGTCGATCTACGACACGATGCAATATATCCGGCCGAAAGTGTCGACCCTCGTGATGGGGCAGGCGGCTTCTATGGGCTCTTTGCTTCTGACGGCTGGCGAAAAAGGGATGCGCTTCTCGCTGCCCAATTCCCGCGTCATGGTGCACCAGCCTTCGGGCGGTTATCAGGGGCAGGCGACCGATATCATGATCCATGCGCAAGAGACGCAAAAGCTCAAGGATCGCCTGAACCAGATCTATGTGAAACACACGGGCCAGAGCATAGAGACCGTGGTCGATGCGCTTGAGCGTGACAATTTCATGTCGCCGGAAGATGCGAAAGAGTTTGGTTTGATTGACGAAATCGTCGAAAACCGCGCGCCGCTCGAAGAGTAAGACACTTGGCGCACCGGCTATGGTCGGTGTGCCGTTTCATTCTTGAGGCAGGGCAGTCTCATGTTCGGGTGTTCAGTCAATGGGATTTTGCCATTGTGCCCGAAAATCGGCTGTCCTACACTCTGTCAAATATCGCCTTTTGGCCGGCCCTGTCGGTTGAAGCACAACACAAGAGAGCCCGTCTGGGGTTCAGGGGAATGTGATGAGCAATTCGTCCAGTGGTGACAGCAAAAACACGCTTTACTGCTCGTTCTGCGGCAAGAGCCAACACGAGGTGCGCAAACTGATTGCGGGCCCGACCGTGTTCATCTGTGACGAATGCGTCGAGCTGTGCATGGATATCATCCGCGAGGAGACCAAGACCTCCGGTCTGAAATCCTCCGAAGGTGTGCCGTCGCCGAAAGAGATTTGTCAGGTTCTTGACGACTATGTCATTGGTCAGGCGACCGCGAAACGCGTGCTCTCGGTGGCTGTTCACAACCATTACAAACGTCTCAACCACGCAGCCAAAGGCGCGGGGGATATCGAGCTTGCGAAGTCGAACATCCTGCTGATCGGCCCGACCGGTTGCGGGAAAACGCTTTTGGCACAAACGCTTGCGCGTATTCTTGACGTGCCGTTCACCATGGCCGACGCTACCACTCTGACGGAAGCGGGTTATGTGGGCGAGGATGTGGAAAACATCATCCTGAAACTGCTTCAGGCCTCCGAATATAATGTCGAACGCGCACAGCGCGGCATCGTCTATATCGATGAGGTCGACAAGATTACCCGCAAATCCGACAACCCGTCGATCACCCGCGATGTGTCGGGCGAGGGGGTGCAGCAGGCGCTTCTCAAAATCATGGAGGGCACAGTGGCCTCCGTGCCGCCGCAAGGCGGGCGCAAGCATCCGCAGCAGGAATTCCTGCAAGTGGACACCACGAACATCCTGTTCATCTGTGGCGGTGCCTTCGCCGGCCTCGACCGGATCATTGCGCAGCGCAACAAAGGCTCTGCCATGGGCTTTGGCGCGGATGTCAAAAATGATGACGACCGTGGCGTAGGGGAATTGTTCCAGGAGCTTGAACCGGAAGATCTGCTGAAATTCGGCCTGATTCCCGAGTTTGTTGGCCGTCTGCCCGTTCTTGCGACGCTGGAAGACCTCGACGAAGACGCGCTTGTCACCATTCTGACGCAGCCGAAAAACGCCTTGGTGAAACAGTATCAGCGTTTGTTCGAACTCGAAGATGCCCAGTTGTCCTTCACCGAAGAGGCGCTGTCGGCCATCGCCAAACGCGCCATCGAACGCAAAACCGGCGCGCGGGGCCTGCGTTCGATCCTCGAAGACATCCTTCTGGATACGATGTTCGAACTGCCGGGGATGGAGAATGTCTCCGAGGTGGTGGTCAATGAAGAGGCGGTGACGTCGGATGCCAAACCTTTGATGATCTTTGCCGAGGATGAGGCCAAGGAAAAGACCGCGTCTTGATCCTGTCGGAATAAAACTTGCCAACACCCCGCCGCAAATACTGTCGGCGGGGTTTTGCTTTTTCACGTGGTGGAGCGTAAGAAAACGCAACCTCTGCGGCTGCTGCCCTCTGGACCTCCGCGCGCGGATGGTTCATAGAAAGAACCGAGCGAAATTCGAAAGGTGACAAGGTCATGGGAATTTTGAACACGGCGTTACGCACGCTGATCTGGTGGGACGGACAAACCATCGGGACACAGCTTTTCACATGGCGCAAGGGCATCAAGGTCGGCGAGGATGCGCAGGGCAATGTGTTCTACCGCAACAAAGACGACAGCCGCCGCTGGGTCATCTATAACGGCGATGTCGAGGCGACACGCGTCAGCCCCGATTGGCACGGCTGGCTGCATCGCACATTCGACAACCATCCCGGTCATGACGCGCTTGAGCACAAGACTTGGGAAAAAGAGCATGTCGAGAACCTGACCGGCACAGTTGCTGCCTATGCCCCCGCCGGTTCGATTCGCCGCGTGCATCCGGTCGAACGCCGCGACTATGAGGCGTGGCAGCCCGAGTAACCCGACCAACCGTCGCGCAGCAATGCTGGGCGGGTGGTTTCGGGCGCGTCGATACCCCGTCAATGTCTTGCGGGCACTCGCTCGCGACCTTGTCCAAGTCCATTCCGGAAGGCTTAAATGGCAGAAAATCCGACAGAAGTTGCGGTAGGTGCAGGCGTGATCGCGCTCGCTGTGGGCTTCTTGCTCTACGCAGGCCAGATCACGGGCTTTAGCTCCGGCGCCTCCGAGCATTATCAACTCACCGCCTCTTTCCGCTCCGCAGAGGGGATTTCTACCGGCACCGATGTGCGGCTTGCGGGGGTCAAGGTCGGCACTGTCACGGACCTCGACCTGAACCGCGAAACCTTCCGCGCTGAAGCCAAACTCACCCTCGACAGCGATGTTGTGCTGCCGGATGACACGGCGGCGTTGATCGCGTCCGAAGGGCTTCTGGGTGGCAATTTTGTTGAGCTGGTTCCTGGCGGTTCCATGTTCAATTTCGAGGATGGTCAGGTGATCGCGGACACTCAGGGTTCGGTCAGCCTGATTAACCTTCTTCTCAAATTCGTCACCGGTAGCGGTGATGATGCGGGGGCAGCACAGTGAACCCGTTTCTGCGCGCCGCATCGCTGTCCTTGCTGCTGGTTGCCCCTGCTTGGGCGCAAGAGGGCGGCTTTGATGATGATCTGGAAACCGGCCTTGACGAAATCATCATCACCCCGCTGGATGAGGATGCCGATATTGGCGGTTTCGGGGCTGGCGGGCTGTCGCTTGAAGACTTGCAGGACCTGCCTAATGGCGGCTTCCAGCAAGAGTTGAAAGACATCACCACGGAGTTGCAGGAGAAAGTCGTCTCTGCCTCCGGTGCCACCGTGCGCGCGTTGGACAAGTTGACGGGTGAAGTCGCGGATTTGACACTTGAGACTGGAGAGACGCAGGCGTTTGGCCGGATTGAAGTGTTTCTGGGCGATTGCCGCTATCCAGAAAACAACCCGTCGGGCGATGCCTATGCCTATCTCGTCGTGCGTGCGCAGGGCGAGGAAGCCCCCGTGTTCTCCGGCTGGATGGTGGCTTCAAGTCCTGCTTTGAATGCGATGGACCATCAGCGTTACGACATCTGGCCTCTGAGTTGCAGCACGTCTTGAGGCGTGAGTGGATCTGACACGGCGTTGAAATCTGCGTTGTGCTGCAAAGCCTTGCGCAAAAGGTTGCGATATTGTGCGCGCGAGATTTCGATACCGCCGAGACTGGCGAGATGTTCGGTCAGAAATTGCGTGTCGAACAGGGTAAACCCCGTGCGTTTGAGATGGGTGACCAGATAGGCCAAAGCGAGTTTGGACGCGTTTGGCACGCGTGAAAACATGCTCTCCCCGAAGAACGCCGTGCCCAAGGCAAGCCCGTAGGAGCCTCCGACGAGGCGCGGGCCGTCCCAGATTTCTACGGAATGACCAAAACCCATCTTGAACAACTGTCCGTAGAGATCGAAAATTGTGGCATTGATCCATGTCTCTTCACGGTCGGCGCAGCCCTCCATGACACCGGAAAAATCCTGATCGAAAGTCACGCGATAGCGCTCTTGCCGGATCAGGCGGGCGAGCGAGCGGGAGATGTGGAACCCGTCCAGCGGGATGATGCCCCGTTCGCGCGGATCGACCCAGAACAGGGTTTCATCCTCGCGACTTTCCGCCATGGGAAAGACGCCGTTGGCATAGGCTTGCAGGATCAGTTCGGGGGACAGTTCGACATGGTTCATGGTGAGAATGTGACGTGGCTTTCGACAAATGAAAAGGCCGCGCTTGCGACGCGGCCTTTCAAAATCTCTTGTGTGCGGAATTTCAGCCGAGATGGGTCTCTAGCCATTTCTCCAGCCAGTGGATGTTGTAATTGCCTGTGAGCACATCCTCTTCCTGCAACAGCGCGTGGAACAGCGGAATCGTCGTATCGACCCCGTCCACGATCAACTCGCCCAGAGCGCGGTTGAGACGCGCGAGGGCTTCGGGACGGTCGCGCCCGTGGACGATCAGCTTGCCAATCAAACTGTCGTAATAGGGCGGGATCGTGTAGCCGTCATAGAGCGCGGAATCCATCCGCACACCCAGACCGCCCGGCGCATGGTATTGCGTGATCTTGCCGGGGCAGGGTGTGAAATTCGGCAGTTTCTCGGCGTTGATCCGCACTTCGATGGCATGGCCGTCGAGCAGCAGATCGTCCTGAGTGAAGGACAGTTTCTCACCCGCCGCGACGCGAATCTGTTCACGCACGAGGTCTTGGCGGAAGATCGCCTCTGTCACCGGATGTTCGACCTGAAGGCGGGTGTTCATTTCGATGAAATAGAACTCGCCATCCTCGTAGAGAAACTCGATCGTACCCGCGCCGCGATAGCCCATCTCACCGATGGCCTTGGCGCAGATGCCGCCGATATGGGCGCGTTCTTCGGGTGAGATCGAGGGGCCGGGGGCTTCCTCGAACACCTTCTGGTGGCGGCGCTGAAGAGAACAGTCGCGCTCGCCCAAATGGACCCCGCCGCCCTGTCCGTCGCCAAAGACTTGCACTTCAATGTGACGCGGTTTCTGGAGATATTTCTCCATATAGACCTCGTCATTGCCAAAGGCGGCTTTGGATTCGGAACGCGCGGTGCGGAAGGCAACTTCGAGCTCTTCTTCGTTCAGGGCCACTTTCATGCCACGACCACCGCCGCCAGCTGTGGCTTTGATGATCACCGGATAGCCCATGTCGGCTGCGGCTTTCTTGGCCGCGGCCACATCGGGCACACCGCCTTTGGAACCGGGCACCACAGGGATGCCGAGTTTTTCGGCGGTCTCTTTTGCGGTGATTTTGTCGCCCATCTGGCGGATATGTTCGGCGGAGGGGCCGATAAAGGTCAGATCGTGATCTTCGACGATCTGCACAAAGGCCGCGTTTTCCGAAAGAAACCCGTACCCCGGATGGATCGCTTGCGCGCCGGTGATCTCACAGGCGGCAATGATTGAGGGGAAGTTCAGATAGGACTGTGTCGAAGAATTCGGGCCGATACAGACCGCTTCGTCCGCCATGCGTACATGCATGGCGTCTGCGTCGGCCTCCGAATGAACGGCCACCGACTGGATGCCCATCTCGCGACAGGCACGGATCACCCGAAGGGCAATCTCGCCACGGTTGGCGATGAGGATTTTATCGAACATCGGGAGCCCCTTATTCGATGATCATCAGAGGAGCGCCGAATTCGACCGGAGTGCCGTCTTCGACGAGAACGCGTTTGACCGTGCCGGATTTCGGTGCGGGGATGTGGTTCATAGTCTTCATGGCCTCGACGATCAGGACCGTCTGGCCTTCGGAGACCTTGTCGCCCACTTTGACGAAAGGCGCGGCACCCGGTTCAGCGGCGAGGTAGGCGGTGCCAACCATGGGCGAGGGCACGGCGTTCGGATCATTGGCCGGATCGCCTGCATCTGCGGCGAGGGTTGCGGCCGGAACGGCGGTGGCAGCTGGTGCGGCGGCCACGGGGGCCGGTGCGGGGGCTGCAACGGTCTGAACTACCTGCGGCGCGGCGCGGCTTACGCGGACGTTGAGGCTGTCATTGTCGCCGTATTCGCGCATGACTTCGAGTTCGGTGAGCTCGTTGGCGCTGAGGAGTTCGGCCAATGCCTGAATGAAGGCCACGTCGGCGTCGTTTTGCTTTGTCATATGTTCAACTCGGTTTTTATGGCCGCCCGGTTCTCTGGCGATGCCCGTTTGGACATGCCGTTTGAGCCCAGGCTGATTGATCTTCTGATCTCCGTATATAGGGGTTGTGACGTTGCGTGAAAACCCGCTATCCGGCCGGCCGCGCCGGAGATTGGCGTAAACTCTGCCCATGTTTTGGGCGTTTGCGCATGATTATGTGGCTTGAGGGGGCGCAAAAGACTGAAAATGACCATGTCTTAAATTTTACCGCTTGATAAAAAAATGAAGCCTGCCACCTTCGAGTCACAAGAAAAGCAAGCCAATAGGGAGCAAGCCGATGTCCAACACCCCGCTGACGCCTGGCATTACAGCCGGACGCCTGCCCGAGGAAAGCTATGCGGCGCAGTTTTCCGATCTGCATCCGGTGCTCGATGAACACGAGGCACTGGTGGCTGCGGATCGCTGTTACTTTTGTCACGACGCGCCCTGTATGACGGCCTGTCCGACCTCGATTGATGTGCCTTTGTTTATCCGGCAGATCATGACAGGCACACCGGAGGCCGCTGCAAAGACCATTCTGGAGCAGAATATTCTGGGCGGCATGTGTGCCCGCGTCTGTCCGACAGAGACGCTCTGCGAAGAGGTCTGTGTGCGTGAGGTGGCGGAAGGCAAGCCGGTCGAGATCGGCCGGTTGCAGCGTTATGCGACCGATATCCTGATGGAGAAGGGGGAGCATCCCTTTACCCGCGCAGAGCCGACCGGAAAGACCGTCGCTGTGGTCGGAGCCGGTCCGGCAGGTCTTTCGGCGGCGCATCGTCTGGCCATGTATGGTCACGATGTGGTGATGTTTGACGCGCGTCCGAAGTCCGGTGGTCTGAACGAATACGGCATCGCGTCTTATAAGGCACCAGACGGGTTTGCCCAAAAAGAGGTGGACTGGCTGATGCAGATCGGCGGGATCACCGTTGTGAATGGCAAAAAACTTGGTGCGGAGCTTTCGCTTGAGGGGCTCAAGTCCGAATATGACGCGGTGTTCCTTGCCATTGGTCTTGCGGGTGTGAATGCCCTGCGTGCCGAGGGCGAGGACAAAGGCGGCGTTCTTGATGCTGTCGATTTTATCTCGGAATTGCGGCAGGCCGAGGATCTTTCGAAACTGCCAATCGGGCGCAATGTCGTCGTGATCGGTGGCGGGATGACCGCCGTGGATGCGGCGGTGCAAGCCAAGCTTCTGGGTGCGCAAAACGTGTCGATGGTTTACCGTCGTGGCCGCGCGCGGATGTCCGCCTCCGAGTATGAACAGGATCTCGCCGCCTCCAAAGGCGTGCAGATTTTCTACAATGCCGCCCCCGTGGCGGTTTACGGCAACGGGTCCGTGACCGAGGTGGAATTCGAATATACTGCCGAAGATGGCGGCACGCTCAAAGGCACGGGGGAGACTTTCCGTCTGCCTGCGGATCAGGTGTTCAAGGCCATCGGTCAGGCGCTTGACGGTGTGCCGGACGAGATCGAAATCACCGGCGGCAAGATTGCTGTGGATGCCGTGGGGCGGACCTCCGTGCCGGGCATCTGGGCCGGAGGCGATTGCGCCACCGGGGGCGAAGACCTGACCGTGACGGCAGTGGCCGAGGGCCGCGACGCCGCCGAAGATATCCACGCCAAGCTGATGGAGGGCTGAGCCATGGCCGATCTGACGAGCACTTTTTGCGGCATCAAAAGCCCCAACCCGTTCTGGCTGGCCTCCGCGCCGCCGACCGACAAGGAATACAACGTCCGCCGCGCCTTCGAGGCCGGATGGGGCGGTGTGGTCTGGAAAACGCTTGGCGAGGAAGGCCCGCCGGTCGTCAACGTCAACGGGCCGCGTTACGGCGCGATCTACGGCGCGGACCGGCGCTTGCTGGGGCTGAACAATATCGAATTGATCACCGATCGTCCCTTGGAGGTGAATCTCGAAGAGATGACGCGGGTCAAAAAAGACTATCCTGATCGGGCGCTGATTGCCTCCGTGATGGTGCCTTGTGATGCGGAAAGCTGGAAGAGCATCATTCCGCGCATTGCCGAAACCGGTTGTGACGGGTTCGAGTTGAACTTCGGCTGTCCCCACGGGATGGCCGAGCGCGGCATGGGCGCAGCCGTAGGGCAGGTGCCTGAATATATCGAGATGGTGACGCGCTGGTGTAAAGAGGCCACGGACTTGCCGGTGATCGTCAAGCTGACGCCGAACATCACCAATATTCTCGCCCCCGCCGAGGCGGCTCTGCGCGGTGGGGCGGATGCGGTGTCTCTGATCAACACGATCAATTCGATTGCCACTGTGAATCTTGATATGTTTGCGCCCGAGCCGATGATTGACGGCAAAGGCACGCATGGCGGCTATTGCGGTCCGGCGGTCAAGCCGATTGCCATGAACATGGTGGCCGAGATTGCGCGCAATCGCGAAACCGCAAACCTGCCGATCTCCGGCATCGGCGGTGTGACCACATGGCACGATGCGGCGGAGTTCATGGCTTTGGGGGCGGGCAATGTGCAGGTCTGCACGGCGGTAATGACCTACGGGTTCAAGATTGTGCAGGAGATGATTTCGGGTCTGAGCCAATACCTTGATGAAAAGGACATGGCGCTTTCCGAACTGGTCGGGAAAGCCACGCCGAATGTGACGGACTGGCAATATCTCAACCTCAACCATGTCACCAAAGCAGAGATCAGTCAGGACGACTGTATCAAATGCGGACGCTGCTATGCGGCCTGTGAGGACACGTCGCACCAAGCGATTGAAATGTCGGCGGACCGGACATTTACCGTCAAGGATGAGGAATGTGTGGCCTGTAACCTTTGTGTGAATGTCTGTCCGGTTGAAGGGTGCATCACCATGAAAACGCTTGAAAAAGGCGAGGTGGACCCGCGCACGGGAGAGACTGTTGGCGACTATGCCAACTGGACGACGCATCCCAACAATGTGGCGGCTTGCTCGGCGGAGTGATCCGGTGCGCCGGAGGTGAGGGTGCTTTCCTTCGGTGCTGGCCTTCATGTTGTAGGCGTAGGTAGTGCAAAAGAGTAAACCCCCGTGATGTCGCGGGGGTTTCTTTTTGTCATGTGAGACGCGGCGCCGAAGGCGGGCCTATGACCCGCCGTCGAAAGGTGTCGGCTGCACCGCTGCCGGTCCGGCATAGCGGCTTTCCGGATCTGTCGCCTCAGCGGGCGCGGCACTCAGAGACAATGTCTGTTCGGCGACCTGTTGTTCTACGTGAGCGTCTCTTGTCGCTTCGTTCCTGTTCTCAAGCGGCACTCTATCCGGCATTGAAGCCGATCTTGTATCCGACATTCCTGCGGTCTGCGCATGAGCCGATGGCGCGATTGCGGCCTCGTCCTCCGATTGCGTGCGTTTCGCGGCATGTTCGGCGATGGCGTTGCGCAGGTCCATCCTGACCTCCAGAACAGAGGCTTGAAATGCCGGTGTTGGTCCGACCAGAACATCCTCGGGCAAGGTGTTTTGCGCAGCGGAGGGGTGTTCCGCGACAGATGTCGGAACTGCGCCAGAGGTAGTATCTGCCTCGGCGTCACTCTCTCTTGGATAGGTCATGATATCGCCGTTCTGGCCGGGAAGCTCGTTCCCCTTGGTATAAGTCGCCGTTCCGTTCAACGCGGTTTCCGCAATTTTGGGAACGTCCGGCTTTGGCGGATCAGGTGGTTGCCGGAATGCAAATCCACCTCCACCGAAAGCAGGCACGCCCGTTACATTGGTCATGCTCAAGCTCCTTTTCTCAGGAGCCCCCACCACGAATCTTTATAAGAGATTACGGTTTTTCAGGGGTTAATATCCCCAACTATTTTGATTCTTGGTTAACTCGCAGGTGGCGTGAGCATCCGCCGGAACAGCGTGTCGAGATAGGCTTCGGCATCCTTGAAATGGGCATCCCCTTCGGGCTTCAGAATACCACGGACCTGCACATCGAAATCCGCATAATGCTGGGTGGTCGACCAAATCGAGAAAATCAGATGATAGGGATCGACCGGCGCCAGCGCACCCGAGGCGATCCAGCCGTTGATCACGGCAGCCTTTTCCTCGACCAGTGTTTTCAGCTCGCCCTCGATCTTGTCCATGATATTGGGCGCGCCTTGCACGATCTCGTTGGCAAACAACCGGCTCTCGCGGGGAAATTCGCGGGCCATTTCAAGTTTGCGTAAAACATAGGCAAGGATCTCTTCTACAGGCTCGCCGTCTGCCTGCATTTTGCGCAACGGATCAAGCCAGTTTTGCATCAACTCGTCGATCAGGGCGCGGTGGATCGCAACTTTCGAGGGGAAATAATAAAGCAGGTTCGGCTTTGACAGCCCCGCGGCTTTGGCGATCTGATCCAGTGTCGAGCCGCGAAACCCGTATTGGGAAAAGACATCGAGAGCGGCATCCAGAATGGCTTCTGTGTTCTTTTTCTGGATTCTTGTGCGGGGTTTTCGCCCCAACGTATCACGATTGATTCCCATTCTGATCCTGCTTCCTGTCGCCTGTAGGGACATACTTGCTAAAAAAAACGTCAAACCGAAGCGGGAATTGCCTTAAAACCGTTCGTGGTGCAAGTTTGCATGGGTTTTAGGCGCTCGCATTGTTTTGTGTCTTCGCGAGTTGCTGTTAGGGTTCCCTTGACCAAATGGTCAAACCTTGAGGGAGATAGAGCGTCACCACATCCGGAGAAAAGAGGTCTGTCGTATGGCATGGACACTTGAACGGTTTTGGCGGTGATCTGCAATCCCGGTGCGACAGGGGCGATGCGCCCGCAGTGCCGATCAGGGTGATCCGTTTGGAACGATAGATTTATGGAAAGGAAACCCCATGGCCAGCGCAGCCGCAGGTGAGAACCTCAAAATCAATTCGGAACGTCTTTGGGACAGTCTCATGGAGATGGCAAAGGTCGGACCCGGGGTGGCCGGAGGCTGCAACCGCCAGACGCTAACCGATGAAGATGCCGAGGGCCGCAAGCTGTTCCAGAAATGGTGTGAAGCGGCGGGGATGACTATGGGCGTCGATGCTATGGGCACGATGTTCATGACCCGCGAAGGCACCGATCCGGAGGCTTTGCCGGTCTATGTCGGTTCGCATCTCGACACCCAGCCCACCGGTGGGAAATATGACGGGGTTCTGGGGGTTCTGGGCGCGCTTGAGGCGGTGCGGACCATGAATGATCTGGGCATCAAGACGAAACACCCGATTGTTGTGACCAACTGGGCCAACGAGGAAGGCGCACGTTTTGCACCGGCCATGCTGGCCTCCGGGGTTTTTGCAGGCAAACATACGATGGACTACGCCTATGCCCGTACCGACCTTGAGGGCAAGACCTATGGCGAAGAGCTGGAGCGCATTGGCTGGAAAGGTGACGAACAGGTCGGCGCGCGCAAGATGCATGCCTATTACGAGCTGCACATCGAGCAGGGGCCGATTCTGGAAGCCGAGGGTAAAGACATCGGCGTTGTGACCCATTGTCAGGGGCTTTGGTGGCTGGAATTTACGCTCACGGGCAAAGAGGCGCACACCGGTTCGACGCCTATGGCGATGCGCACCAACGCCGGGCTGGCAATGGCGCGGATTCTGGAGATGGTGCAGGAGGTGGCAATGGACCACCAGCCGAACGCTGTGGGCGGTGTCGGCCAGATGCAATTCAACCCGAACTCGCGCAATGTCTTGCCAGGCACGGTGGTGTTCACGGTCGATATCCGAACGCCGAGCATCGAGAAACTGACCTCCATGCGCAGCCAGATCGAGGAACGTGCCGCTGCGATTTGTGACGAGATCGGCGTGGGCTGTTCGGTGGAACCTGTCGGTCATTTCGATCCGGTGACGTTCACGCCGGAACTGGTCTCGAACGTGCGCAATGCGGCGGAAAAACTGGGGTATTCCCATATGGATATCGTCTCGGGCGCAGGCCATGACGCCTGTTGGGCCGCAGCCGTGGCGCCGACGACGATGATCATGTGCCCCTGTGTCGATGGTCTGAGCCACAATGAGGCCGAAGAGATCACGCCGGAATGGGCCGCTGCGGGCACGGATGTGCTGATGCATGCGGTGCTGGAAACCGCCGAAATCGTCGAATGAGTATTTGAGCCATCAGAAAGCCGGAGCGCGCCGGGAACAAGGCGCGCCGCTTTTTGCCAACAAGGAGATAGATTATGAGCAAGGTGATCAAGGGCGGCACGGTCGTCACAGCCGATCTGACCTATAAAGCCGATGTGAAAATCGAGGACGGGGTGATTGTCGAGATCGGGCCGGACCTGAGCGGCGACGAAATTCTGGATGCGGAGGGCTGTTTTGTGATGCCCGGCGGGATCGACCCGCATACGCATTTGGAGATGCCGTTTATGGGCACGTTTTCCGCCGATGACTTCGCCTCCGGCACCCGCGCGGCCTTGGCGGGGGGCACGACCATGGTGGTGGATTTCTGCCTGCCGAGCCCGGGTGAGAGCTTGCTGGATGCGCTCAAGGTCTGGGACAACAAGTCGGCGCAGGCCTCTTGCGACTATTCCTTCCACATGGCGATCACATGGTGGGGCGAGCAGGTCTTTGACGAGATGAAAATCGTCACCGAGGAAAAAGGCATCAACAGTTTCAAACACTTCCTCGCCTATAAGGGCGCGTTGATGGTCAATGACGACGAACTTTACGCCTCCTTCAAACGCTGTGCCGAACTGGGGGCGACGCCGCTGGTTCATGCCGAGAACGGCGATGTGGTGGCCGAACTGACCGCGACGCTGCTGGCCGAGGGCAACAACGGTCCCGAAGGCCACGCCTATTCCCGCCCGCCGCAGGTCGAGGGCGAGGCCACCAACCGCGCGATCATGATTGCCGATATGGCGGGCGCACCGCTCTACGTGGTGCATACCTCTTGCGAGGAGAGCCACGAGGCGATCCGCCGCGCCAAGATGAACGGTAAACGGGTCTGGGGCGAGCCTTTGATCCAGCACCTTGTTCTGGATGAAAGCGAATATTTCAACGAGGACTGGGACCATGCTGCGCGGCGGGTGATGTCTCCGCCGTTCCGCAACAAGAAGCATCAGGACAGTCTCTGGGCCGGTCTGGCGTCGGGAACATTGTCTTGTGTCGCGACCGATCACTGTGCGTTTACGACCGAGCAGAAACGCTATGGCCTTGGTGATTTCTCGAAAATCCCGAACGGCACCGGCGGGCTTGAGGACCGGTTGCCGGTGCTCTGGACCAAAGGTGTGGAGACAGGGCGGATCACGATGAACGAATTCGTCGCTGTTACCTCAACAAATATCGCCAAGATATTGAATTGTTACCCGAAAAAAGGCGCGGTTCTGGTGGGTTCGGACGCCGATCTGGTGGTGATGGACCCGTCGATGGGCAAAACCATTTCTGCCGATACACAGGCATCTTCGATCGACTATAATGTCTTTGAGGGGGTCGAGGTTACTGCGCAGCCGCGTTACGTTCTCACACGGGGCTATGTCGCCGTGGACAAGGGCGAGTTGAAGGCCAAGGAAGGTCACGGCGAATTTGTGGCCCGCGATCCGAATGCGACGGTGAACAAGGCGCTGTCCAAGTGGAAGGAACTGACCACGCCGCAACCGGTGGTGCGCACGGGCATTCCCGCGACGGGCGTCTGAGGCGTCACATAGAGATCGGGCAGGGCCGGAAAACGGCCCGCCTGCCAACAGGGACAGACCGCGAAGACGCGGCAAAAACAAAGACATAGCCAATGAAAAAGCCAGTGATTGACGCGCAGGCGGTGGACCTGACGTTCCAGACGGGTGACGGTCCCGTCCATGCGCTCAAAGATGTAAATCTCCAGATCAACAAGGGGGATTTCGTCTCCTTCATCGGGCCTTCGGGCTGCGGGAAAACCACGTTTTTGCGCTGTATTGCGGGGCTTGAGACCCCGACCGGCGGCAAGTTGACCGTCAACGGGATCAGCCCCGAAGAGGCCCGCAAATCACGGGCTTACGGCTATGTATTTCAGGCGGCAGGGCTTTACCCGTGGCGCACGATTGCGGGCAATATCAAACTGCCTCTGGAGATCATGGAATTTCCGAAAGCGGATCAGGAAAAACGGGTCGAGAAAGTGCTCGAACTCGTTGATCTTAAAGGCTTTGGCAAGAAATACCCGTGGCAGTTGTCAGGCGGCATGCAGCAGCGTGCCTCCATTGCCCGCGCTCTGGCATTTGATGCCGAAATTCTCCTTATGGATGAACCCTTTGGCGCTTTGGACGAGATCGTGCGTGACAAGCTGAACGAAGAGGTGCTGCGGCTCTGGGCGGCGACCAACAAGACCATCGGATTTGTGACCCACTCGATCCCCGAGGCGGTTTATCTCTCGACCAAAATCGTGGTGATGAGCCCGCGTCCTGGACGGATCACGGACATCATCGACTCGCCGCTGCCGAAGGAGCGTCCGTTGGAAATCCGCGACACGCCGGAGTTCATCGAGATCGCGCATCGGGTGCGGGACGGGCTGCGGGCGGGGCATGACCTATGAGCGGATTATCGGGCAAAAACACAGTCGGCAAAGCGTCGGATTCTTGTCGGACACCTGTCGGGCAGAGTTGCGCACAGCCGCGAGGCCGTTTCGGAGGGGGGCGCGCATGACAACACGGATCAGAAAAGCCACGCGCGACGATATCCCCGACATGGCGGCGATCGTTGTGTCATGGGAAAAGGCCATGCCGTGGATGCCGGAAGGCCCGACCACGGATGTGATCGAGACGGCGATGAACGAGGTCTTTGACCTGCGCGACATCTCTGTGGTGACGGAGACGCCGCCGGAGACCATCGTGGGCTATATGTCAGTGGACCCGAATACGGACAAAATTGGCGCGATCTACCTGACGGTAACGGGGCAGGGTCTCGGCAAGGCGCTGATCGATCAGGCCAAGCAAGGGCGCAGGTTTCTCTGGTTGCAAACACATCAGCCGAACACCCGCGCACATCGATTTTATGACCGCGAAGGTTTCAAGGTTACGGGCGAGATTGCCCCCGACGCCGAAGGAACCCCCGCGCAATACCGGATGGAGTGGGCCGCATGAACAAGATCGTTCCCGTTCTCACCGTCCTCGCCGTGCTGATCGTGATCTGGTATGCGGCGGCGGTGAAGATGAACAGCACTTGGACCTTTGATCAGGCCGAACGTGCGGGCACCGAGGTCAGTTTTTCCGAACTGGTCAAAGACACCATGTCGCAAACGCGCCCGCTCTTGCCCGCGCCGCATCAAATCGCCACCGAACTGTGGAAAACCACGGTGGAGAAAAAGATCACCTCGAAACGCTCGATGATCTATCAAGGCTCGATCACGCTGAAAACCACGCTTCTGGGCTTTGGTTTCGGGATCGTGATCGGGATCGTGCTGGCCACGGTGATCGTGTTGAGCCGCGTGGGGCGGCTGACGCTGATGCCTTGGGCGATCATTTCGCAGACCATCCCGATTGTCGCGCTTGCGCCGATCATCGTGGTGCTCTCCAATGCGGCAGGCACGGGCACGCTCATGGTGCCCAAGGCGATCATCGCCGCCTATCTGAGCTTTTATCCGGTGCTGGTCTCTATGGTCAAAGGCCTGTCCAGCCCCGACCAGATGCAGCTTGATCTGTTGAAAACCTACGGGGCCAGCCAGCGCGACGTGTTCTGGAAACTGCGCCTGCCGTCCTCGATGCCCTATTTCTTTGCCTCGCTGAAAGTCTCCGTCGCTGCCGCCTTTGTAGGCGCTGTGGTCGCGGAACTCTCCACCTCTGCGATTGCAGGGCTGGGTGCGCGCATGCTGATCGGTTCGCAATTCGGGGAGCCGATGATCATGTGGGCGGCGCTCTTTGCCGCAGCGATCCTTGCCGCGATCCTGATTTTCCTCGTCGGCGGGTTCGAGAAACTGGCGCGATATATGATGGGAGGGCGTGCGGTATGAAAACGGACAGCACATTTGAAAAACTCGCATGGCCCGTAGGTTTCGGCCTTCTGGTTCTGGTCCTGTGGGAAATCGGGGTGCGGGTGTTCGCCATCTCTCCGGCGATCCTGCCAGCGCCGAGTGCGATCCTTGCCGCGATGGCGGGCTCGCTGCCGATTCTGTGGGAAGACTGGGTGCAGACCGTGGTGAAAGGCGCGCTCAACGGGCTATGGATGGGCAGTCTGGCTGCGCTTGTGGTGGCGCTGGTGATTGACCGTTTCGATTTTCTGAAACGCGGTTTGATGCCGGTGGCGAATTTCTTTGCCGCGCTGCCCATCGTGGGGCTGGCGCCGATCATGGTGATGTGGTTCGGCTTTGACTGGCAGTCGAAAGCCGCCGTGGTCGCCGTGATGGTGTTCTTCCCGATGCTGGTGAATATTCTGGGCGGTCTTGCTGCCGTTGACCCGATGCAGCGCGACCTGATGCGCACCTACGGGGCGAGCCATGTGCAGACGCTGCGCAAATTGCGAGGCCCTGCGGCGCTGCCCTTTGTGTTCAACGGTCTTAAAATTGCAACATCTCTGGCGCTGATCGGGGCTATTGTTGCTGAATATTTCGGCTCTCCCATCCGTGGCATGGGATTTCGCATCACCACAGAGATGGGACGCTTGGCAACCGACATGGTTTGGGCTGAAATTGTGGTGTCCGCCGTGACCGGCACAGCGCTTTACGGGCTGGTCGCGGGCATCGAAAAGCGGGTGACCTTCTGGCACCCCTCACAACGCGGATCGTAAGGTTCGCCATAAAAAGGCACGGGGAAAAATCCGGCCATTTAAACAACTTGGAGGTTGTATTTAATATGAAAAAGCTACTGACGAGCGCGGCCGCTCTGGCCGCCATGACCACAGGAGCCTTTGCTGCCGACGAGGTGACTTTGCAGCTCAAATGGGTCACACAGGCCCAGTTCGGGGGCTATTATGTGGCGCTGGAGAAAGGCTATTACGAAGAGGCCGATCTTGATGTGACGATCAAGCCGGGCGGTCCGGATGTGGCGCCTGTGCAGGTGCTTCTGGGCGGTGGTGCCGATGTGATGGTCGACTGGATGCCCTCGGCTCTGGCCGCGCGTGAAAACGGTGCGCCGGTGGTGAACATCGCGCAGCCGTTCAAGAAATCGGGCATGATGCTGACCTGTCTGAAAGAGAGCGGCATCACGGGGCCGGATGATTTTCTGAACAAGACGCTGGGCGTCTGGTTCTATGGCAACGAATATCCGTTCCTGTCGTGGATGGGCAAACTGGGCATTGCGACCGACGGCTCCGAAGGCGGCGTGACGGTTCTCAAACAGGGCTTCAATGTCGACCCGCTGCTGCAAAAGCAGTCGGCCTGTATCTCCACCATGACCTATAACGAATATTGGCAGGTGATTGACGCGGGGATTTCTCCGGAGGATCTCGTGACCTTCAAATATGAGGATCAGGGCGTGGCCACGCTCGAAGACGGTCTTTATGTGCTCGAAGAGAGCCTCGAAGACGAGGCGTTCAAAGACAAAATGGCGCGTTTCGTGAAGGCCTCTATGGAGGGCTGGAAATATGCGGCGGAACATCCTGAAGAGGCCGCCGAGATTGTGCTCGAATATGACGAGACCGGTGCGCAGACGATGACGCATCAGGTGCGCATGATGACCGAAGTGGCCAAGCTGATCGAAGGCACGGATGGTGCGCTGGATGTGGCGGATTACGAACGCACGGTGGCGTCTTTGCTGGCTGGCGGATCCGATCCGGTCATCACCAAAGAGCCGGTCGGGGCCTATACACTCGACATCACGGATGCAGCGCTGAAATAAGCGCGCCAGATGTGAAACGCCCCGCCCCGGACACAATGCCGGGGCGGGGTTTGCATGTCCGCGAGGGGACATGGAGAAGGGCGGGTTACATGCCCATCACTTGTTCGAGGGTCATATCGCCCTCGATGGCGGTGTAATCGGACTGGTCCACATCGGGCATGGACTTGAGCTCTTCTTCGCTCGCGCCTTCGATCATGACGCTGTTTTCATCCACCATTGTGAAGCGATCGACGCCGATCAGCACGTCATGTTCGGCAATGCCGAGAAAGCCGCCCACGCCGACAATCGCCATGATGCCCCCGTCGGCCGAGACAATAGCATCAATCTCGCCCACGTCCTCGCCGGTCTCGGTCACAACCTGTGTGCCGACAATCTCGGAGACAGTTTCATCGCCAAATGCGTCAAGTGCTGCGACCATGTTCTGCGCCCCGTCCTTGGTGGCGGTCCAAGCATCTCCAGCGGCCTCGGCTGTGCTGTCCGCCATGTCGGAGGCGGCATCTTTGGTGTCGGTCCAGGCCTCTTCCATTTCGCCTTCGGTCTGCTCCATCGCGCCTTCTGTTTCCGGCGTGGTCATGGTGGTGTCGTTTTCGATCACCGCTGCGTTGTCCTCCACGGTTGCCTTGCTTTCGCTTGTCGTATCAGCAAGAGCCGGAGTGGTTGCGAGGGCCATAGCGGCGGCAGAAATCATCAGGTTTTGTGTCAGCGTTTTCATTGTCTTTCCTTTCGTTCATGCGTTGGCATGATGTATGAAGAGACAATGAACACCGCCGGAGTATTGTTCCGAGAAATACGGAAGTCATTTCGTATTTTTCGTTTAGTGCTTTGATCTAAAACAATAAATTTTCCTGATCAATTTTCAGATTCGATTTCCTCTTTTGATCTCGCCATTCAAGAACCTCCCGATTTCAGCGACCTTCACCAACATGCAGCGCGTTCTGGCAATTTTTCCGTGTTCATCTCAGACACCTTCCCGCACATCCGGCAATCAGAGCAAATGCGCAGGCGCGAGCCTGCGGGCCTGTGCCCCTGTGCGCAGTTTGAACCGCGCCAGCCCCGGCGCTTTGGCGCGGTTGATCGTCCCCAGATCCAGGCGTGTGATGCCCTCCGAGCGCAGGTGCTGCATTGCTTCCCAAAGGATCAGGTTATGGGCATTGCTACACCGTCCCTTCGGGCCCGTATGACCGATCTGATATGTGGCCGTGTTGCCATGTGTCACAAAGAGCATCTGCGCATCCTCGCAGGTGAACAGCCGGAGCGCCTCCGCAGATGCGGCCTGAAGCGCAAGGGTAAACTCGGGCGGCAGAGCGCGATATGCGCCCTTGCTCTGGCGTGCTTTCTCGGCGCGCAAAAGCGGCATGAGCGCCTCAGGCGGAGGTCGGATACAGGTCACAGACCCCGCCGATTTTTCCGCCTTTCTCAAGCCGTTGCGCCATTTCGGATCCATTCGCGCGCGCAGCTGCGCCAAATCCCCCGCAAGAGACAGTTCGGCAACCTCCGGTGCGGCAGATAGCGGCAGGCCGCCCAGACCACGCTCCGGACTTATGAGAGCCACCCCGAAAGGCAACGCGCGGCGTATGAGGCGCAGCATCTCCGCCTCCCGCGTCGCAGCAAAGAACAGAGGACCGTGTGTCGCCAAACAGATGTGCAGCCCGAAAAGACAGCGGAACACAACCTGAGCCAGCGCCATGGGATGCCCAGCCTCATAGACGCACAGCCGCAAAACCCCGCGCCCGATCTGCTGTGCCGCCGCGCCGTATATCCAGCGCTGGGGCAGGGGGGCCATCACCTGATCCGCCAGAGCCTCCCATTCGGTCTCATTGTCAATCTCGCGCATTTGCATGGGGAGAGGGTGCAACAGAGAGGTTAAGATTTGGTGCAAACTTTGCCACAAAAGCGCGGGGTCCGGCTTTCTGATGGCAAAAATACTCAAAAAAACCGCCCCGAAGGGCGGTTTCTCTTTGATTGGATCGGTCTGGTTCAGACTTTGTTCATCAGCCCCTGTTATAGAGCGAATTGCTGATCAACTCATCCACGACGGCGGGTTCTGCGAGCGTGGATGTGTCGCCCAGGCTGCCGGTGTCGTTTTCGGCGATCTTGCGCAGGATGCGGCGCATGATTTTGCCGGAGCGGGTTTTCGGCAGGCCGGGCGCCCATTGGATGAAGTCCGGCTTGGCGATCGGGCCGATTTCGGTGCGGACCCATTTCTCCAGTTCGGCGCGCAGCTCGTCGGTGGGTTCCACGTCGTTCATCAGCGTCACATAGGCGTAGATGCCCTGACCCTTGAGCTCATGCGGCATCCCGACCACGGCGGCCTCGGCGACCTTGGCGTGGGCCACCAGCGCGCTTTCGACTTCGGCTGTGCCCATGCGGTGGCCGGAGACGTTGATCACATCGTCCACGCGACCGGTGATCCAGTAATAGCCGTCCTCGTCGCGGCGGCAGCCGTCGCCGGAGAAGTAATAGCCTTTATATTGCTGGAAATAGGTTTCCTGAAAGCGCTCGTGATCGCCCCAGATGCTGCGCATTTGCCCGGGCCAGCTGTCCTTGAGGCAGAGCACGCCTTCTGTGGCGGTCTCGTGCAGTTCCTCGCCGGTGGTGGCGTCGAGCAGCACAGGTTGCACGCCGAAGAACGGCTTGGTCGCAGAGCCCGGTTTGGTCGGGATCGCGCCGGGCAGCGGGGTCAGAAGATGACCGCCGGTTTCCGTCTGCCACCATGTGTCGACGATGGGGCATTTGCCCTTGCCGATGACCTCGTTATACCAGTTCCATGCCTCGGGGTTGATCGGCTCGCCGACCGTGCCCAGCAGTTTGAGCGAGGACAGGTCGTATTTCTCGACCCATTCATTGCCTTGCCCCATGAGCGATCTGAGCGCCGTGGGGGCGGTGTAGAACTGGTTGACCTTGTGCTTTTCGCAGACGGCCCAGAACCGACCCGCGTCGGGGTAGGAGGGCACGCCTTCGAACATCACCGTGGTGGCACCATTGGCCAGCGGGCCGTAGACGATATAGCTGTGACCGGTGACCCAGCCGACATCGGCGGTGCACCAGAATACATCACCATCGTGATAGTCGAAGACATATTTATGGGTGAGTGCGGCATAGGCGAGATAGCCGCCGGAACTGTGCACCACGCCTTTGGGTTTGCCCGTCGAGCCGGAGGTGTAGAGGATAAACAGCGGATCTTCGGCATTCATCGGCCGCGGCGGGCAGTCGGGGGAGGCGTGTTCCATCAGGTATTTGACATCGACATCGCGCCCGTCGATCCATGTGATCTGATCGCCGGTGTGTTTGACCACGAGGCAGCGGACCTTGTCGGAACAGTGTAGCAGGGCCGCGTCGGTATTGGCCTTGAGCGGTGTGCGGCGTCCGCCACGCGGGGCGGTGTCGGCGGTGATGACAAGCTTCGCGCCGCAGTCATTGATGCGGTTGGCAAGCGCATCGGGGGAAAAGCCTGCAAAAACAATGGAATGGATCGCACCGATCCGCGCACAGGCCAGCATGGCATAGGCGGCTTCGGGGATCATCGGCATGTAGATGACCACACGATCCCCGCGCATGACACCTTGCGACAGGAGCACATTGGCCATGCGGTTCACCTTGTCGGAAAGCTCCTTGTAGGTGATGTGGCGGGCGGGTTCGTTGGGGTCATCCGGCTCGAAAATAATCGCGGTTTGCAGCGATCTCTTGGCGAGGTGGCGGTCGATGCAGTTGGCGGACACGTTCAACACGCCGTCCTCATACCACTTGATATCGACGCGGCCGAAATCGAAACAGGTCTTCTTGACCTGCGTATATGGTTCGATCCAGTCGAGAATCTTGCCCTGCTCCGCCCAGAAGGACACGGGGTCTTCGACGGACTGTTTGTAAAGCTCTTCGTATTTCTCCGCAGAGATCAAAGCATTCGCCGCGAACTCTTCGGATGGTGGATAGGTTGTGTCGGTCATGCTGGCTCCTCCCAAAGCTGGCCCGTAAAACGGGCGCGAAGTCCCGCCCTGTGCTTCGGGAGGGACGTTACGTCAGATGGCCAGATATTCTGCTCTTAGCGCGTCATTCTCAAGCACTTCTTTTGCGCTACCATCGTAAACCACCTGTCCGGTGTCGAGGATCACGGCGCGATCGGCCAGATTGAGGGCGCGCACGGCGTTCTGTTCGACCAGAACGGTGGTGATGCCTTGCTCCTTGATGATGCGCAGGGTCTTCTCGATCTCGTCCACAATCACGGGGGCGAGCCCCTCATAGGGTTCGTCGAGCAGCAGCACCTTGATGTCGCGGGCCAGCGCGCGGGCAATCGCCAGCATTTGCTGTTCACCGCCCGAAAGTGTGATGCCCTCCTGTTTGCGGCGCTCGCGCAGGCGCGGGAAGAGATCATAGAGACGATCCAGCGACCAGCCGACCGGCTCGACGATCTGCGCCAGTTGCAGGTTCTCCTCGACCGTCAGACCGGGGATGATGCGGCGGTCTTCGGGCACCAGCGCGATGCCTTCGACGGCGGCTTCATAGGAGGTCATCGTGTGCAGGTGTTTGTGATCCAGCCAGATTTCACCATGGGTCACGGACGGGCTGTCGAGACGGGCCAGAGCGCGCAGGGTCGAGGTCTTGCCCGCGCCGTTGCGCCCCAGAAGGGCGAGGATCTCACCCTCGTGGATGTTGAAGGACACACCCTGCACAATATAGCTTTCGCCGTAATAGGCATGGATGTCCCACGCCGAGAAAAACGCGGGCGCGGTTTCGGCATGATTGGCATTCGGGTTGAAGCCGTCAGCGGCGGAGGCGGGGTTTGTCGCGGGTTGGCTCATGATTTACACCTGTTGCGTTTCGCCAAGATAGGCTTCTTTGACTTTGGGATGGCCCTTGATGTTGTCGGGCGTGTCCTCGACCAAGGGGGTGCCTTGGGCCAGAACCGTGATGCGGTCGGCCAGAGAGAAGACCACATGCATGTCATGTTCAATGATGGCGATGGTGATGTCGCGCTCCTCCTTGATCTGCTTGAGCAGGGCGATGGTGTTGTTGGTGTCGGCGCGCGCCATGCCGGCGGTCGGCTCGTCGAGCAGCAAAAGTTTCGGATCCTGCACCAGACACATGGCGATCTCCAACCGCCGCTTGTCGCCGCGGGACATGGAGGACGCGATCATGTCGCGCTTTTCATACATGCCGAGGTCCTTGAGCATGGTGCTGGCCTTTTCAATGAGGTCGGTTTCCTGCTCCATGTTTTCGATTGCGTGCATCCGGAAGGCCCCGTCGCGTTTGGCAAAACACGGGATCATCATGTTTTCCATCACAGTGAGGTCTCCGAAAATCTCCGGCGTCTGGAAGACGCGGGAAATGCCCAGCTGGTTGATTTCGTGGGGTTTGCGCCCCAGAACCGAAGTGCCCGCGAAGGTTACGGAGCCTTCGTCGGGGATGAGCTTGCCGACGAGACAGTTGAGCAGCGTCGACTTGCCCGCACCATTTGGTCCGATGATGGCGTGGACGGTGTTTTCCTCGATAGAGAGGTTTACATCCCCCAGTGCTTGCAACCCGCCGAACCGTTTGCCGACGCCTTTGACTTCAAGAATTCCCATGTTCATTCTCCTGCGACGCGTTTGCCGGGGTCGGGGCGGTGCTCCGGGTCCGGGTCGTCATATTTGTCCCGCTTTGTTTTGCCCTGCGTGATCCGTTTGGACAGGCGCTTGAGCCCTTCGACCAGACCGCCGGGCAGGAAGGTCACGACCAGCATGAAGGTCACGCCAAGGGTCAGGTGCCAGCCTTCGCCGGTGAAACGGGCAAAGACCCAGATCACCACATCCTCGATCCCGTCCGGCAGCCAGTGGAACCAGCTGTGCAGAACGCTTTCGTTGATCTTGGAGAAGATGTTTTCGAGATATTTGATGACGCCCGCGCCCAGAACCGGCCCCATGAGCGTGCCAGCGCCGCCGAGAATGGTCATGATCACCACCTCGCCGGAGGCGGTCCAGAGCATCCGGTCGGCACCGGCCAGTGGATCCATCGCAGCGAGAAGGCCACCGGCAAGACCGGCATACATGCCGGAGATCACAAAGGCCGCCAGCGTGTAGGGTTTCGGGTCTAGTCCCGTGTAGGTCATGCGCTGCTGGTTCGATTTGACCGCCCGAAGCATCATGCCGAAGGGCGAGCGGAACAGGCGGATCGCAACGTAAAAGGCGATCACTGCAATCACGGCACAGAAGTAGTAACCCACGTTGAAGGTAAAGACGCGGCCCAAAACTTCGACCTTGTGGGAGGCATTCATCGCCAGCCCGAAGATGTTGGTGACGGGCAGGGAACTGCCTTCGATGGCACGGTCAAGAACACGCGGATCATCCAGCGAAAGCTGCAACCCCGTTTCGCCATTGGTCAGCGGTGTCAGCACGGAATAGGCCATCTTGTAGGACATCTGCGCAAAGGCCAGCGTCAGGATGGAGAAGTAGATCCCCGAGCGGCGCAGCGAGACAAAGCCGATGGCCGCCGCAAAGAGGCCCGAGACCACCATCGCCAGCAGGATCGCGGGGATGACGTTCATCGTCAGCAGTTTCATCATCCACACGGCGGCATAGGAGCCCACGCCCAGAAAGGCTGCATGGCCGAAGGACAGGTAGCCCGTGAGGCCGAAGAGGATGTTGAACCCCACCGCGAAGATGCCGAAAATGGCGATCTTTTGCATCAGGTCGGGATAGCCGCCATTGAACTGCGCAAGCTCGGAGCCTTCTGCAAAAGGTTGTAGCAGGATCGGGGTCAGCAGCGTCAGCGCGATCACGATGAGCAGGAAGCGGGTGTCTTTTTTGTTCAGTCCGAGAAATTTTTTACCAAGCATGGGTTAGTCCTCCATCACGCCTTTTTTGCCCATCAAGCCGCGCGGACGGGTCAACAGGATGATGATGGCGACGACATAGATGATGATCTGGTCGATACCGGGAAGGATGGATTTGACGGCGTTCATCGAGGAGAAGCTCTCCAGAATGCCCAGAAGGAAGCCTGCGGCGACGGCGCCGGGCAGTGATCCCATACCGCCGACCACCACGACGACGAAGCAGAGCACCAGAAAATCCATACCCATGTGATAGTTGGGCGACAGGATTGGCGCATACATCACGCCTGCGCTACCTGCGACGGCTGCGGCCAGTCCGAACATGATGGTGAAGCGCCGGTCGATGTTGATGCCCAGAAGGCCCACGGTCTCGCGATCCGCCATACCTGCACGCACAACCATGCCGAAGGTGGTGAAGCGCAGAAAGCTGAAGACCGCGCCGATGACCACGGCGGCAAAGAGGAAATAGACCAGCCGCCAGTAGGGATAGATGATTACATTGGGATCAAAGCCCAGCATCGCGCCGAAGTCGAAAGAGCCTTTGAATGCAGCCGGTGCGGGGGTGGAGATCGGGTTGGCGCCGTAGAAATACTTGATGACCTCTTGCAGCACGATGGCCAGCCCGAAGGTCACGAGAATCTGGTCGGCATGCGGGCGTTTGTAGAAATGCTTGATCAGCCCGCGTTCCATGATGAAGCCCACGGCAATCATGATCGGGATGGAAAACAGGATCGCCAGAGGCACCGCCCAGTCGATCAGCGCATGGCCGAAATCATGGCCGAACCACGCCTCCACATAGGGGGTTTTGATCTTGGCCGGATTGCCGAGGAAGTCGAGTTTCTCCGGATCAACGGTTTCGAAAGACAGGTTCAACAGACGCGAGAGCGTGACGGCGCAAAAGGCCCCGATCATGAAAATCGCGCCATGGGCGAAATTGACCACGCCCAAAGTGCCGAAAATGAGCGTCAGGCCCAACGCGATCAGCGCGTAAGCCGAGCCCTTGTCCAGCCCGTTGAGCAATTGCAGAAGGATGGTTTCCATATTCCCCACCTGTTTGAGGTTGAGCTTGCCCGAGCGTCTCCGGCCCGCCAGACGCGGGAGGAGCGGACACCGGATGCGCCGCAGCACCTCCGGTTGCATCGGTTTTGAAGAAATCGGGGGGGCCTGCCACCTTTGTGGTTCAGGCCACCCCTTTGCCCTTTCGGGCCTGTCCGGACGCATCTACCTCCGGTCAGGACCCGTGCGTGGGACGGTTAGCCAGCGTTACAGTCGCCAAGCGCGCCACCCGCGAACATCGGGTGATCTGCCGGATAGGTGACCTGTGCGGCGGGGGTGATTTCGACGATCTCCAGAAGGTCGAATTCGGAGGTCGGGTTCTCTTTCCCGCGCACCACCAAGACGTCTTTGAAACACTGGTGATCTTCGGCGCGGTAGAGCGTCTTGCCATTGCCCAGCCCGTCGAATTCAAAGCCTTCGAGGGCTTCGACAACCGCACACGGGTTGAACGATCCGGCCCGTGCCACAGCATCCGCATAGAGCAGCGTCTGCACATAGCAGGTATGGGCGGCCTGCGACGGCGGGAAGCCGTATTTGGTGCCGAAGGACTTCACAAAGGCTTTCGAGCCTTCATCGGTCAGCGACCAGTGCCAGTTGGTGGAGCCGAGAATACCTTTGATGTTCTCGCCGGCACCGCGTGCCATCAGACGCGAGAAGAGCGGGACCACGATCTCGAACTGTTTGCCGTTCACCATCTTTTCACGCAGCCCGAACTGCACGGCATTGGTCAGGGAGTTGACCATATCCCCGCCGTAGTGGTTCAGGATCAGCACATCCGCATCGGTTTGCAGAACCGGCGTGATATAGGAGGAGAAATCCCCCGCGCCCAGCGGTGTGCGCACCTTGTTCACGGTTTCCCAACCCAGCGCCTCGGTGGCCGCGGCAATGGATTCCTCTTGCGTCCAGCCCCATGTGTAATCGGCGGTCAGGTGATAGGCCTTGCGATCTGCGCCATAGCGGGCCGCTAGCACGGGTGCCAGTGCGGCACCGGACATATATGCGTTAAAGAAGTGACGGAAGCCGTTGGCTTTCTTGTCTTTTCCTGTCGTGTCATTGGAGTGGGTCAGCCCCGACATGAAGATCACGCCAGCTTCCTGACACAGACCTTGCACCGCGACAGCCACGCCGGAGGACGAGCCGCCGGTGATCATCACCGCGCCGTCTTTTTCGATCATGGATTTGGCCGAGGCCCGCGCCGCATCGGATTTGGTCTGGGTGTCACCGGTGACAAATTCGACCTTCTTGCCCATGATGCCGTTGCCTTCGAGGGCTTTGGAGCTGAAGGTGCTCAGCATCCCGCCGTCGCCTTCGCCGTTGAGATGCTCGACCGCCAGCTGATAGGCGCGCAGCTCGTCGGCGCCTTCATCTGCGTAAGCGCCGGACTGGGGCACGTTGAATCCCAAGGTGACGGTGCCGCCCATCGGTTCGTTGGTAAAGGCATGGGCGCCTGAAGTGAAAATCGTCGGCAATGCGAGACCGGCACCGGCGACGGCTCCGGTCCTGAGAACGCCACGGCGTGTCAGATCGGTTTTGGACATGTAAATTCCTCCCTATGGGTTTTCTGCGCAAGGCTCGTCCGAACTTCCTCCCCGAAATCCGGGCGATGCGCAGATCCGATTTCTGGTGATCCTGAATGTGGATCACCTGTAAACCGGATAGGGAGAGTATTGGGGGTAAGTGTAAAACTCGGCAACAAATGCTTTTAAATTAACGATTTATTTGTTAAGTATTACACAGATAAAATTTCGGATTTGTAAATCAATTATCCCGCACTTGCACAATATACCTGTTTGCAGATGCGGAAAACCCTTGAGAACGCGCCGGATTTTCGTGCCGCAGATGAAAACCGATCGGGCGGCGGGTCGCACAGGGCGCGCACTAAGTGGGGCATCGTGCAACACACGGGCGACACGAAGGCGGCGCGGATCGCAGGGGAGCATCAGGCAAGCACAGGGATTGTGCTTGCGGGAGAGGAGCAAAACCATGCCACGTTCGGCACTGACAGGCACACGCATTCGCGAAAGGCGGCTCCTGAAAGGGATGAAACAGGCCGATCTGGCCCGCACTGTGGGAATTTCTCCGGCCTATCTCAACCTCATCGAACACAACCGGCGCAAAATCGGCGGCAAGCTGCTGATTGATCTGGCGCGGGAATTGGGGGTAGAACCCGCCGCGCTGACGGAAGGGGCGGAACTGCCTTTGATGGAAGGGTTGCAGGAAGCGGCGAGCACAGGGGCCTTGCGCCCGCCGGAGGGCAAACAGGTCCAGCCGCCGGAATTGCAGCGGGCCGAGGAATTTGCCGGACGGTTTCCGGGCTGGGCGGCGCTGGTCGTGGCACAGCGTGAGCGGATCACCGCGCTGGAGAGGCGGGTGGAGGCGCTCAACGACCGTCTGGCCCATGACCCGTTCCTCTCGGACAGCCTCCATGAGGTGTTGTCCACCGTGACCGCCATCCGCTCGACAGCGGGGATTTTGAACAATGCCGGAGAGATCGACCGCGATTGGCAGGCACGGTTTCACCGCAATCTCTATGAGGACAGCCAGCGCCTTGCGGACGGATCGCAGGCCTTGGTGAGCTATCTCGACACGGTCGGCAAATCCGAAGACACGCTGGCCTCGCCTCTCGAAGAGGTCGAAGCATGGCTGGCCTCGCGGGATTTCGTTTTGCCGGAACTGGAGCAGGGCAAGATGCCGGAGCTTTCGGGCGAGGGCGGGTTGCGCACCGCTGCGGCACGCAGCCTTGCCCGCAAATGGGTGCTGCGCGCGCGTGCCGAGGCCGAGAAAATGCCGCAGACGATGGTGGAGGCGATTGTCGCCCGTCACGGACCTGATCCGTCGGCTCTGGCGCAGGCGATGGGGGTGGACCTGTCGGCGGCCATGCGGCGTCTGGCGAGCCTTCCGACCTCTGAAACACGCCCGCCGATGGGGCTTGCGATCTGTGACGGTTCCGGCGCTTTGACCCACCGCAAGCCGCTCGACGGGTTCGCCCCGCCACGGTTTGGCGCGGCCTGTCCGCTGTGGCCGCTCTATCAGGCGCTGTTGCGGCCCTTGGTGCCGGTGCGTCGTGTGGTCGAACAATATAGCCAGCCGCCACGGCGCTATCTGGCCTATGCCATCGCGCAGCCGCAGCGGCCGGACCGGTTCGATGCGCCGGAGGTGGTCGAAGCCACGATGCTTTTCATGCCTTTGGATCAGCTTGATCTGGAGGTGCGCGACGAGGAGGTGCAGGGAATCGGCACATCCTGTCGCGTCTGCGCGCGTATCGAATGCCCCGCACGGCGTGAGCCATCGATGGTGCTGGAGGTGCCCGAGGAGGGGTGAAGAACTCTTGTCAATTCCCTGCCGCATACACAATTTTTTGACAGGGACGCGACAAGAGGCCATAAACTGCGGTATCTGAGGGGAGAGAGGACATTATGGGCAAGCGCGTGCTCTTGATCGAGGACGAGCCGAATATCATCGAGGCGATCCGGTTTATCCTGTCGCGCGATGGTTGGACGGTGGAAACCCATGCCGATGGGGCGACGGCGGTTGCGGCAGTGGATCGCAAGTGCCCTGATGTCATCATACTTGATGTGATGCTGCCCAATAAATCCGGTTTTGAAATCCTGCGCGAGCTGCGCGCCATGCCCGATCATGCCAACCGTCCGGTATTGATGCTCACCGCGCGCGGTCAGCAGAAGGACCGTGACATGGCCGAAGCCGTGGGCGTGTCGCATTTCATGACCAAACCGTTTTCCAACACCGAAATGCTCGACGTGGTGCGTCATTTGGCGGCGGATGCGTCGGGGCAGGACGATGGCCATGGCTGAGAGGCGCATGCCGCTCTATCTCGCCCGCGCGTCCTACCGGCGCAGACGGTTGATTGACGCGCTGCGGCTATTGCCTTTTCTGATGTTCGGCCTCTGGCTTTTGCCGCTGCTTTGGGGCGGCGAGGGCACGAACCGGCCTTTGGGAGCGGGGTCGCGGGCCTTTGTCCATGTCTTTGTGGTTTGGGCGCTTGGGCTGATTGCCTGCGCATGGCTTGCGCACTACTTGCGGCGCGAAGCGGTGCCGCCTGAGACCATAGCACAGGACGAGACTGTGCAGGAGGCCGCCTCGCAGGTCAGCGCAACAGACAGTGCAACAGACACCGAATCTGCCAGTGAAGCGGATCAGGCACGGGTCCCGTCAAACGGGGAGTCTGGGTGATGCTGAGGTTCAACATCCTCGTTCTGGTCTGCATCTCCTACGCCACGCTCCTGTTCGTCGTGGCCTTCTGGGCCGAAAAACGCGCCGAGGCGGGACGGCTGGGCTGGCTGCGTTCACCGCTGATCTACACGCTGTCACTGTCGATCTATTGCACCGCGTGGACCTTTTACGGTGCGGTGGGATATGCGGTGCGCTCGGGGCTGGAATTCGTCACGATCTATCTTGGCCCCTCGCTGATGATGATCGGCTGGTGGTGGATTTTGCGCAAACTTGTGCGGATCGGGCGTACGCATCGGATCACCTCTGTGGCCGATCTGATCTCGTCGCGCTATGGCAAGTCGACCACGCTGGGGGTGCTTGTGACGCTTCTGGCGGTGATTGGCGCCACGCCTTACATCGCGCTGCAACTGCAATCCGTGGCGCTGTCTTTTGCCGTGTTCGGGGTCAATGATCCGTCGGGCGCGGTGCAGCCCGATCTGGACAAGACCGCGCTTTGGGTGGCGGCGGGGCTGGCGCTGTTCACCAGCCTGTTCGGCACGCGCAACCTTGATGCCAACGAACGCCACCACGGGGTTGTGACCGCGATTGCTTTGGAAGCGGTGGTGAAATTCATCGCGCTGATCGCGGTGGGATTGTTCGTGGTCTGGGGCCTGTCGGACGGACTGGGGGATTTGATGATGCGGATTGATGCTTCTCCCGTGGCGCAGCATCCTATTCACGGCACCCGCTGGATTGCACTGACCATGCTCTCCGCCGTGGCGCTGATCACCCTGCCGCGGATGTTTCAGGTTCTTGTGGTGGAGAATTCCGACGAAAGTCATTTGTTTACAGCGGGCTGGGCCTTTCCGCTCTATCTCTTTGGCATGTCGCTCTTTGTGATCCCGATTGCGGTTGTGGGGCTCGAAGTTCTGCCCGCAGGTTCCAATCCCGATATGTTTGTCCTCACCCTGCCGCTGCATTTCGACCAGAGGGTGCTGGCGACCCTGTCGTTCCTCGGCGGGTTTTCCTCGGCCACCTCGATGGTCATCGTCGCCTCGATTGCGCTTTCGACCATGGTGTCGAACCATATCGTCATGCCGATCTGGCTCTCGTCGCGCTCGGGTGGGGCGATGGTGTCGGGCGATGTGCGCGGCGTTGTGCTCTCGGCGCGCCGCCTGTCGATCTTTGGCGTTCTGGCGCTCGGCTATCTCTATTTCCATTTCTCCGGCGGCTCCGAAGCGCTGGCCTCCATCGGGATGATTTCCTTCACCGGCGTGGCGCAGGTTCTACCCGCGATGGTCGGCGGCATATTCTGGCGCGGGGCGACGCGGGTTGGGGCCATTGGCGGCGTGATCACGGGGTTTGTCGTCTGGGCCTATACGATGTTCCTGCCGTCTTTCGGACCAGCCGCAGGTTACACCGCCGAGTTTCTCGCCCAAGGTCCGTTCGGCCTGACGCTGTTGCGGCCACAGGCGCTCTTTGGCGTCGAGGGCGTTGATCCGGTGGTGCATGCGATCAGTTGGTCCATGGCGCTCAACACGGTGGTCTTTCTGGTCGGCTCCCTTCTGTCCTTCCCACGTCCGGTGGAGCGGCTGCAAGGCGCGGAATTTGTCAATGTGTTCGAACATTCCGGCTCGGCGCGGAGCTGGTCCCACGGCTTTGCGGAGGCTGAAGACCTGTTGGTCATGGCGCAGCGTATTCTGGGGCCGGTGGAGGCGCAGAACCTGTTCCAGTCCGAAGCGGAACGGCAAGGCAAGGAGGGCTACCTGCCGGACACCACGCCCGCCTTTATCGAACGGCTGGAGCGCGAGATGGCGGGGTCCGTGGGGGCGGCGACGGCACATGCGATGCTGGGCCAGATTGCCGGCGGGGTGTTTGTCTCCGTCGAAGACCTGATGGCCGTGGCTGACGAGACGGCGCAGATGATGGAACATTCCAGCCAGTTAGAGCAGAAATCCGTCGAACTGGCCCGCACCGCGCGGCAGTTGCGTGAAGCCAATGAGAAACTCACCGCGCTCTCGATCCAGAAAGACGCCTTCCTGTCGCAAATCTCCCATGAATTGCGCACGCCGATGACCTCGATCCGTGCGTTTTCGGAGATTTTGCGCGAGGCGGGACAGACCGGAGACATGGATGCGGAGAGTCTGGAGCGGTTCTCCACCATCATCCATGACGAGGCCCAGCGCCTGACACGTCTGCTCGACGACCTTCTCGATCTTTCCGTGCTGGAAAACGGGCAGGTGAGCCTCAACTGGGCGCGGGCCAACCTGCACGATGTGATCGACCGCGCGCTCAATGCCAGCTCGGAGGCGGGCGGTGGCAACGGGCTTGTGGTGCGCCGCAACGAGTTGTCCGAACATATCGCGATCGAGACCGATCCCGACCGTCTGGCGCAGGTCTTTATCAACATTATCGCCAATGTGCGCAAATATTGTGATGCCGAGACGCCGGTGTTGCAAATCCATGTCCGGCGCACGCCCGAAGACCGCCTCCAGATCGATTTCATCGACAACGGCTCGGGTATTGCGAAGGACAAACAGGCGATGATTTTCGAGAAATTCTCGCGGCTGACCGATCACGCGAAGGCGGGTGGCGCGGGGCTCGGGCTGGCGATCTGTCGCGAGATCATGGTCAATCTGGGTGGTTCGATTTCCTACCTTCCGGGGCAGGGCGGCGCGGCCTTCCGGCTTGATCTGCCACGGGTGCGCGCGCGGGACTGAGCCGGACTTAAAAGGCGGCGATTTTTCTTCGGAAAATTCTGTGCGTTTCAATGCTTTCTTTACTTTGTCGGGCGATAACTCTCGCAAGTCCAGTTGAGCGAGAGTCCTGTCACCCTCATGTCAGATGCCGAAATCATTTCTGCGATGCGTCGAAAGGCCGGAGTGGGTCGCCCCCCGCCCGAAGTGCAGCCGATGTCACCGGCCAAGGCCCTGACACTTGCGCTGGCGAAAGCGGCGGAGGAGACAATCGGTCTGGTGCTTCAGGTCACAGAGGTCGATGAGGCGCGGATTGCCATGCCCCGCCTTGCCGAAGAGGTGCCGGGAAATGCGCTTTTGACGCTGCTGGAGGGGCCGGAAAATATCTACGGTCTGGCGGTCTGGGACAGGAACACCGTGTCTGCCATTGTCGAACAACAGACCACGGGCAAGGTGCTGACCCTGCCGCCGGAGGACCGTGCGCCCACCGCCACCGATGCGGTCATGTGTAGCGATCTGTGCAATCAGGCGCTGCGCCAGTTCGAGAGCATTGTGGCCGAAATGGTCGATCCGCCGGATGTGGCGGGGTTCCATGCGGCGGCACAGCTGCGCGAGACACGCTCTCTGGTGATGGCCTTTGATGATGTGCCCTACCGGCTTTACCGCATCCGTGTGCGGCTTGGGCGCGGGGCGCGCGATGGCGTGGTTTTTCTGGTGTTCCCCTATGACATGCCAAAGCCCAAAACGAGCGCCACGGAGACGGCAGAGTTCGGGGACAGTTTCCAGAATGTTGTCATGAAGTCGGAGGCCTGTCTCGACACGGTGCTGCATCGCCTGCGGATGCCGCTGGCCGATGTGACCGCATTGAGCGAGGGCATGATGCTGCCGATCCCGCGGGAGGCGATCTCTCGGGTCGAGCTACGCGCCGATGACCGGCTGGTGAGCCGCGCGCGCCTCGGTCAGATCAACGGCAAACGCGCCTTGCGTCTGGTGCTTTGTAGCGAGGAGGACGAGGGTCTTGACGAGTCCGGCGGCGCGATGTTCGGCGGGGCCGGAGTGGGCGCTATCGGCGCATATGGCGCTGACGCTTCGGGAAGCCTGTCACAGCAGGCCGAGGCGGGCCTGCCCGATCCCTCCGGTTTTCCGGCGCTAGCGGGCGGCGATGCCGCATCTCCGGAGACGGGAGACCTGCCGCCGCTTGGGCAGATCGGCGATGCGGCGGGGAATGGCGATCTTCCTCCGCTTGGGGACCTTCCCCCTTTGGGAGAGGGCTTTGCGCCGCCGGATGACCTGCCACCGCTCGAATGATGCAGATACCGGAGTGCAACGGACGATTCCGCATCGCTGTTGATGTGAATCAAGGCCCTGTCTGCTGTTTCAGGTGATCCTCTTTCAAGGAGGACCACCATGATTGATTTTGAAAAAAGACGCGCGCAATTGCTGGACCGCAAGGCGGAACTGGCCACGCGCCTGCAAGAAATCGACGCGGAACTTGATGCGCACCAGACGAAGGACTGGGACGATCTGGCCACCGAGCGCGAAGGCGACGAGGTGCTCGAAAACATGGGCCATACCGGCAAGGCGGAAATCGCGATGATTGATGCGGCACTTGGGCGGATCGACGCCGGTGACTACGGAATCTGCGCCGAATGCGGCGAGGAAATCAGCAAAGAACGGCTGGATGTGTTACCCTATACTCCGGTGTGCCGGGATTGTGCAGCCCGCAACGCCGCACGCGGATAGGGCAAGCCCTCCGCGCAGGCGCTGTGAAGACCTTGCAAGAAACTGACTTCTGGGAGGACTGACATGACCAAGACAAAGAGACCTGATGTGGAAATCGACAGGATTGTCGATGATCTCGTCAAGGATGAGGAAACGGCCGTGGCGCTCAAAGGCAAGCTGCGTCAGACATTTGTCGAGACGGAAACGATCTATATCCGTCCCGAGGCGTCCAAGGACGATGACGATGATCTATGGGACAATATTCCGGTCTGAGCATGGGCTCGGGAGGATATGAGTTTTCCGGAAAGGATGCGCTATGGCTTTTGAAGCTCTGAAAGCACAGGTCTATATGACCCTGAATGAAATCGCGGCGCGACCGGAAGACCGTCACATCCTGCAAGAGACCCTGCGGGAGAAACTCTCGGAGCTTCGCGCCCTTGGTCTGCCATTGCCCGAAGACCTTGTGCGGCTGGAGGCCGAACTGGAAGAGGGCGCAGCCGACGGGATTTACCCCAAACGCCCGTAATCGCGACTGCGGGTCATGAAAATGCCATCTTGCCTTACAGGGACACTCTCCGCCATTATGTGGAAAAACCTGTGGGCAGTATGTGGATAAGTCGTGGCTGTTCAGCCCGACACACCGCGCGCCCACATTGATTGGTGCGGGGCATGATGAGTGACGTGAAAGAGTTGACGCGAGACGCGGGCGAGGGTGTGAACGAGGGTGCATCCGCGCCCGCTGTGACAGTGACACATGACGGGGACATCGCCGTTTTGCGCCTGTCACGCCCGCCGCTGAATTTTCTCACACAAGAGATGCGACAGGCGCTTTTCGACGCTGTGGGAGAGGCCGAAGCCGATCCGAAGGTCAAAGCCATTGTCCTGATGGGCTCTGGCGCAGGGTTCTCGTCGGGGTTCGAGCCGGACAATCTGGTGGCGCAAGAGCCTGAACCCGGTCTGAACGCCCTGTGCGCGCGTATTTCCTCTTGCTCCAAACCCGTGGTGGCGGCCTTGCATGGCGCTGTGTTCGAGGCCGGACTGGCGCTGGCTTTGGCGGCACATTACCGGATCGCAGGGCAGGGTGCGCGTCTGGCCGCGCCGGATGTCACGGTCGGGCTTGTGCCCACCGGCGGTGTGACGCAGGTCTTGCCTCGCATGATCGGCGCAGGCGCTGCCTTGGAGATTTTGCTCTCCGGTCATCCTGTCTCGGCCCCCAAGGCCCATGCATTGGGGCTGATTGACGAACTGGCCCACAAACGTATCGGAAAGGAAGCCTTGGACTTCGCCCGAAATCTTCTGTCCGAGGGCAAAGCCCCGCGCCCCGCGCAGGACCGGTCGGACGGGTTGCGCGACGGGGCGGCCTATCTGAAAGAGGTGGCCGATCACCGCAAGAGAACCACCACCAAGCGCAGCATCGCCCCCGCGCAGATCATCGACTGTGTCGAAGCGGCGCTGATGCTGCCCTATGAGGCTGGTGTAAACCGTGAAACCGTGGCGCGTGAGGACTGTTTTGAAAGCGAAGGCTCCAAAGCCCTGCGCCACGCGGCTTTTGCCGAACGGCGTGCCGCCCGCCTGATCGGGGCGAATGGGGCCAAGGCGCGCAAGGTCGAGACGGTCGGGATCGTCGGTTCGGGCGATTATGCTCTGGGTATTGCGATTGCGGCGCTGGATCACGGTGTGAAGGTGCAGCTTCTGGGCAATTCCGCCGATCAACTGGTGCTGGACCAACAGCGGATCAACGCCGTTTACACCCGCGCCGCCCAGAGGGGCCAGTTGACCGCAGAGCAGCGCGATGAACGGATCGCGGCGCTGGAGGCAGGCACCCAGATTGATCGACTCGCAAAGGCGGAGCTTGTGCTTGATGCCAGCCGTGGGTCGGTTGAGGCGCGGGCGCGGCTTTTGGCGCGGATCGAGGAATTCCTGCCCGAAGAGACCGTGCTGGCCACGATTTCCGACCGCGCCTTTCCGCGTCTGGCACAGGATCTGGCCCATCCGGAACGGTTTTTGGGCCTGCATTTCTTCGCCCCCTCTCAGGCCATACGGGCGGTGGAACTGGCGCGCCCCGAAGGCGTTGATGTCCATGCTCTGGCCACCGCACACGGCTTTGTGCGCCAGATTGGCAAACTGCCGGTGAGCGTGCGGGCGCGTGACGGTTTGATTGCCAATGTGGTGCAGGAGGCGGGCTGGGCCGCTGTGGATGTGCTCTTGCTGATGGGCGCGCGACCGGCGCGGATTGATGCGGTGATGCGCGATTACGGCTTTCCGACGGGGCCATGCGAATTGATGGATGCGCTTGGGCTTGAGCATATGTCCGGCGCGGTGGCGCAGTTTCTGAGCAGCGCGGGCCGCAAGGGCAAAGCCTCGGGGCATGGTTTCTATGATTACGACTCTGAGGGCCAGCGTGACGACAGCGAAACCGAAGTGATCCTGACCGAGCTGCGGCGCGAAGGCGGTGTGCCGGAGATCGCTCTGGAAGACAGCGATATTTTCGAGCGGATCGTGCTGGCCGAAGCCAACGCCGGTGCGCGGCTTTTGCAATCCGGCACGGTGGAGCATCCGCTGGACATTGATGTGGTCATGATGCTTGCCAAAGCCTACCCGCGTTTTCGCGGCGGACCGATGAAATCGGCGGAGTTGATGGGGCTTCTGGCGGCGGAGAAACGCCTGCGCGCCTATTCGGATCAGGCGCCGGATATTTGGGAGCCTGCGACAATCTGGCGCGAATTGATTAAATACGGCGAAAATTTCGAAAAATTGAACCTTATCTGAGGGTTGATAGGCCGTTTTCGGGGCGTTTCTGCGCGATTTGGCCCCGAAATCCGCCCGTTTCCCCGAATTGGGGCGTGGTCAATATGCTGCGCCCATATGCGGTTGATCGAGATCAAGGTTTTCGCAACGCCTCTGACATATCTCTTTTCTTGAGCGCAGGGGCCCGACGTCAGCAGTCAGACTTGGGGTCCTGCATTCCTCCCGCGGACTCTCCTTCCGATCGTCCGCGCTGTATCCTGCCTTTTGTGCGTGGGCAGAATACTATACTGGCGTCGTAGGGTTATGCGTTTCTTCTACGACGCCATTTTTTTCTGCATGTCGCGCCAAAGCCCGTCGCTTGTCCGCTTTTTCTTGCAATCCGGCACCGCATTTGCAGAAAATTGACACATATCACTTACAGATCACTGTATCGGACGCAGTGTCGCGCCAGTCCGGACCTGAAACGACATTCTACGACACCTCCTCTACGAGCCTCCCCGCTCAGAAAGTGCGTGCTATGACAGATGCTTTTGCGCTCTCCGATATTGCCCTGACAACTCTGGCGCTCTGCCTTGCCGGTGCCTTTGGCCTCTTGCTGGGAAAACTGCAAATCCGAAAAGTGGGACTCGGTATTGGCGGGGTGCTGTTTTCCGGCATTCTTATCGGCCATTTCGCCTCCCGTGCAGGCATCGAATTCGACGGCGAGGTGATGCATTTCGTGCGCGAACTGGGGCTGATCCTCTTTGTCTACACCATCGGGATTCAGGTCGGGCCGAGTTTCTTTTCCTCTTTTGCCAAGTCGGGGCTGAAATTCAACCTTGCCGCCATTGCCATCGTCTTGGGCGGTGTTGTGATGACACTGCTGGTCTATGCGCTGGCCGATTTGCCCCTGCCTGTTCTGGTCGGGGTCATGTCGGGGGCTGTGACCAACACGCCGGGGCTCGGTGCCGCGCAGCAGGTGTTGGGGGATGCGGGGTTTCCGCCCTCGGAAGTCGCGGAATCCGGTATGGGTTATGCGATGGCCTATCCCTTTGGCATTCTTGGGATTCTTACCTCCATGTTCGTGATCCGCTTTCTGTTTGGCATTGTTCTGGAGCGCGAAGAGGCCGCTTACCGCGCCGAGAGCCAGAGCGGTGAAGAGGCGCTGCCGTCGATGAATGTGGCCGTGACCAATGCCAATCTCGACGGGCTGCGGCTTGGTGATGTGCCTGACCTGTTCGATCACGGGGTGGTGGCCTCGCGCATGAAGAAAGGCGATGAGCTTGTGGTGCCTACGCGCGATGTGACCCTGCATCTGGGCGATTGCCTGCATCTCGTGGGACCGGCGGAGAAGTTACAGGCGATGAAGCTTATCTTGGGCCGCGAGATTGACGCGCCTTTGACGACAAAGGGCACGAAGCTCACATGGTCGCGCCTCGTTGTGACCAAGGACCGAGTGCTGGGTAAAACGCTCAAGGAGCTGGCCTTTCTCGAAGGCCACGGCGTGACCGTGTCGCGGATCAATCGCGCCGGCGTCGAACTTCCGGCGCAGGGGGGATCGACGCTTGGCTTTGGCGATATTGTCACCGTTGTGGGGACAAAGGCCGATATTGATGCGGTGGCCGGCCAGTTGGGCAACGAGAATGCGCGGCTGCAAGAGGTGCAATTCCCCGCCCTGTTTTTCGGCATCGCGCTTGGTGTGCTGCTGGGCTCCATCCCGCTGGCTGTGCCCGGCCTTCCCGCGCCCTTGAAACTCGGGCTTGCGGGCGGTCCGCTGATGGCCGCGATCCTGTTGGGGCGGCTGGGCCATTGGGGACCGTTCACATGGTATATGCCGCCTGCGGCGAACCATGCGCTTCGTGAATTCGGAATTGTCCTGTTCCTCGCCGTGGTCGGGATCGTGGCGGGGGACCGGTTTTTCGAGACATTGTTCGAGGGGGACGGGCTGTCGTGGATGGGCTATGGCATCCTGATCACGTTGGTCCCGCTGCTCGTTGTGGGCACAGTTGCGCGGGTCTTTGGGAAGTTCAACTACCTCAGCCTGTGCGGTGTTCTCGCCGGCTCCATGACCGATCCGCCGGCTCTGGCCTTCGCCGTGGCGATGAGCAAGACGGGCGCGGCCTCGGTCGCCTATGTCTCTGTCTATCCGCTGGTGATGTTCCTGCGTATCCTCGCGCCACAGGTGCTTGTGCTGGTGCTCGTGAGCATGGGGGCAGGGGCTTTTTGACAAAAAACGCGCTTTCGACAAAGAAAAACCCCGGCAAAGCGCCGGGGTTTGATCCTTGCACAGCCTGACCTATCAGCCTTTGGCAGGAAGCGGGCCGATCATCATAATCATCTGACGGCCTTCCATTTTCGGCATGTTTTCAATCTTGCCGAGTTCTTTCGTGTCTTCGGCGACACGTTCCAAAAGCTGGCGACCCAGATCCTGGTGCGCCATCTCGCGACCGCGGAATCGCAGGGTCACTTTCACCTTGTCACCATTCTCAAGGAACTTGACCACGTTGCGCATCTTGACTTGGTAGTCATGCACATCGGTGCCAGGACGGAATTTTACTTCCTTGATTTCAATGGTTTTTTGCTTTTTGCGGGCTTCGGATTCCCGCTTCTGCTGTTCGTATTTGAACTTGCCATAATCCATGATCTTACAGACGGGCGGATTGGCATTCGGCGAAATCTCGACGAGATCAAGTCCGGCTTCAGCGGCCATATCCATGGCTCTGGCGGGGGTTACGACCCCGACATTTTCACCCTCTGCGCCGATCAGGCGAATTTCCGGTGCACGGATGCGTTCATTGACGCGAGGTCCGGTGTCACGGGTCGGCGGGGCATTATGCGGTCTGCGGGCTATGGGAAGCTCCTGTCTGTGGTTGCATTTGTGTTGCCGGAAAATAGGGTGAATTGCGCGCAGTTTCAACCCGGTTTCGGCGACATCCCGCACAAGGTGATTGACGGGGAAATTTTCGCTGCCTCGGCCCCTTACATTCCTGTAGAACGCATGCCATATGCGGAGCTCGCAGAGGGGGAAACCTCCTGCAAAGGCCGCATGTTGTGGCCCAAGTATTTGGTGAGGAAGACACACATGACCAAACGTATTTTGACCGGCGCTCTGATGACCAGTCTCGCGCTTTCACTGGCAGCCTGTAAAGAAGAAGACAAAGCTGCGGAAGGCGAAGCGACATCTGGCTCCATTATCGAGCAGGCCACCGAAGCGGCAACCGATGCCGCCGATTCCGTAACCGAAACCGTGACTGATGCTGCTGACTCTGTAACCGAAGCTGCCGAAGATGCCGCCGACGTGGCGTCCGACGCTGCCGAAGCAGCCACCGAAGCCGCATCCGACGCTGTCGAGGCCGCCACGGACGCTGTGGAAGCGGCCGGCGAAGGCGCTGTTGATGCGGCTTCTGACGCTGCCGAAGCGGCTGTAGATGCTGCCACCGATGCGGCTGATGCTGCGGCTGAGGCCACCGAGGCCGCGACTGACGCTGCAAGCGAAGCTGCCGAAGCCGCCACCGACATGGCAGGTGACGCGACCGATTCCGCCGCCGACATGGCTGCGGATGCCGCTGAATCGGCTTCCGACACAGCCGAAGCCGCCGCTGATGTGGCTGCCGATGCTGCAGGCGACGCTGTTGAAGCCGCTGCCGACACCGCTGAAACGGCTGTCGACGCTGTGACCGAAGAAGCAATGGACGCCGCTCCGGCTTTCGATCTCTCCACCGCAGCCGAAGTGCTGACCGTTGACGGGTTCGACCTCGACAAAGCGACCGAAGTGGTGAACGCTTCCCCGCTGTCCGAGACCGCGAAAACCACTATCGTGACCGGCATGACCCAAGCCAAGGACAACCCCGAGATTCTCAGCGCGATCCTTGAAAAGGCCCGCACGCTGCTCGGCATGTAAAGCTACGATTGATTGAAAACGAAAGCCGCGTGGGGGAGACCTCGCGCGGCTTTTTTTGTTTGCGGTGACGGGATCGCGCGTTTCCTTTGTGCCGGAAATACTCAAAAGAAAACCCCGCCGAAGCGGGGTTTGCATAGGGTCTCTTATGTCGGAGCCCGTGCGCGGATCAATCCCGCCGGATCAGTCCACAAAGGCCTTCTCGACCACATATTCCTTGGGTTCCGAATTGGCCCCTTCGCGCAGGCCGAACCCGTCGAGAATGGCCATGATGTCCTTGTTGAACGCCAGATTGCCGCAGACCATGCCGCGATCCGTCTCCGGTGTGATCGGATCAATGCCGAGGTCTGCGAACACCTTGCCGGAGGACAGGTTGTCCGTGACACGCCCCATGTGGTGAAACTCTTCACGGGTCGTCGTCGGGTAATAGCGCAGCTTGCCTTGTTCAATCTCGGAGAGGATTTCGTCGGATTTGATATGCTCGACCAGTTGGCGGCCATATTCCAGTTCGGAGACCTCACGACAGGTGTGCATGAGGATGACCTCTTCGTATTTCTCGTAGACTTCCGGCTCGCGCATCAGCGAGGCGAAGGGGGCAATCCCCGTGCCTGTGGCAAAGAACCAGAGCCGCTTGCCCGGCAGGAGCGCATCCACCACCAACGTGCCCACGGGTTTCGGGCGCAGGATGATCTCGTCTCCCGGCTCGATGTGCTGCAAACGCGAGGTGAGCGGGCCATCGGGCACTTTGATCGAGTAGAATTCCAGATGCTCTTCCCAGTTGGGCGAGGCGATGGAATAGGCGCGCAGCAACGGCTTGGCCTTGCCGGTCTTCGGGTTCACATCCCCCATCAGCCCGATCATCACGAATTCGCCGGACCGAAAGCGCAGGCTTTGCGGGCGCTCGACCTTGAAGGAGAACAGCCGGTCGTTCCAGTGTTTGACTTCCAGAACCTTGGCGGCATCCGGCAGTGTGGGGACGGGTTTGGATTTTTGTTCAGTCACTTGGGTCAACTCGGTCATCTCGCTGTCTCGCGCCTTTTGGGTCGTCTAAATGAATGTGTCCGGCCGATCCTTGATCCATATCAGATCAGGAAGGTCGGAAAAGGGGCGCATCTCGCCCCCTTTTGGCCTGTTATACGCCAGCACGCAAGCGCGACTGATAGTCATGCGCCCGCCAGTCTGCCCGCGCCAGCCATTGATCTTCCGGCTGGCGGCTGGCTAGATCGTCGCCGATTTCCACCTCGTCAAACCCCGAACGGCGCGCCATCGCGTATTGATCGGCGATGACATGGCCTTTGGCGCGCAACCGCCCCTGAAACCCCGCCTGCCGCAAAAGCCGCGCCAGCGTAAAGCCGCGCCCGTCTGCAAAACTCGGGAAATCAATCCGGATCGCCGCTGCATTGCCGTATTGCGCCAAGGTTTCGGGCGCGGTGTCGGAGGGCAGGTCGATCCAGTCGCCGTTGTAATCTTCGGAGATGAATCCGCTGTCTCGTACAATCACGCTCATGATGCGTCTCCTTTGGAGGGTTCCGTGACCAGACCCCGAACAATCTTGCCGTTCACAATGTGAATCCCGCATTCGGTTTTCTCTTCGCCACGCCAACGTCCGGCGCGCGGGTCTTCGCCCTCTTTGACGGGGCTGGTGCAGGGGGCGCAGCCGATCGAGGGGTAGCCTTTTGCGACCAGAGGGTGCCGCGGCAGGCGGTTGTTGATGATGTAGTCCTGCACATCCGTCGGTGCCCAATGCGCCAGCGGGTTGATCTTGATCCGTTGCTCGTCCTCGTTCTCGAAGAAATCAAGCGTGGCGCGTGTCGCCCCCTGAAACCGTTTGCGTCCGGTGATCCATGCGTCGAAATGACCAAGCGCGGCTTGCAGCGGTGCGGTCTTGCGCAGGGCACAGCAGGCATCCTTGTGCGACAGGTGCAACAGCCCGTCGGGATCATTGGCCGCCAGTTTCGCAGGCGCAGGCCGGATACGGCGCAGGTCGCGCAGGTCGAGCCTGTCGATCACCTCAAGCTGGTATTGGATCGTTTCCTCGAAAAGCATTTCCGTATCCACGAAAATCACCGGTGTTTTCGGCGCGATCACGGAAATCATATGCAACAGCACGACGCTTTCGGCCCCGAAGGAGGAGACAAGCGCAATCCGGCCCAGTTCGCGGTCCCGCAGCGCCAGTTCCAGAACGGATGTCGCGGAGTGGTTGACGTAACGCGCGTTCAGACGGTCGACACGGGCTTGCACCGTGCCGAATTCATCTTGCAAAAGAGACGCCTCATGCCGCATGTGCACTTTCCTTCGCCGGATAGAGGGCCGCTTTGAACGGGGCCATGCCGAGGCGGCGATAGGCCGTGAGGAAGGTTTCCTCGGGGCTGTCGCGCAGTTCCAGATAGGTTTTCAGAATGCGCTCGATGGCGGGCACAATCTCGTCATAGGCGAAACCCGGCCCCGTGCGGTCACCCAGCACCATATCTTCGGTGCCGTCGCCGCCCAGCGTGATCTGGTAATTCTCGACACCTGCGCGGTCGAGGCCCAGAATGCCGATATGGCCGACATGGTGATGCCCGCAGGCATTGATGCAGCCGGAAATCTTGATTTTGAGCGGGCCGATCTCGTGTTCGAGTTTCAGCTCTTCAAACCGTGTGGCGATGCCTTGTGCCACGGGGATCGAGCGCGCGGTCGCCAAGGTGCAGTAATCCATACCGGGGCAGGCGATGATGTCGCTCACCAGACCGATATTGGCGGTGGCAAGTCCTGCGGTTTTCAGGACCGAGTGGATTTCCGGCAGGTCGGATTTATGGACATGCGGCAGGATGACGTTTTGCTCATGGGAAATGCGCAGCTCGTCGTGGCCGTAGTCGCGTGCCAACTCTGCCAGCACCCGCATCTGCGCGGCACTGGCGTCCCCCGGCGTCTGGCCGGGCGTTTTGAGCGAGACCGTGACGATGGCATAGCCCTCGGCCTTATGCGGCGCGAGGTTGGTGTCGGCCCAACTGCGAAAGAGCGGATCATTGGCATGGGCCGCATCGAACGCCTCTGTCGGGGCGTGGCGGAACGCAGGCGGCGCAAAAGCGGCGCGGATTTCGTCGAGCATCACCATGTCGATGCCGCCAAAGGCCGGTTTGACCTGCGCAAAACGCTCTTCCACAAGCCGGCGGATTTCTTCGATCCCGTGTTCATGCACGGTGATCTTGATGCGGGCTTTGTATTTGTTGTCGCGCCGCCCCAAGAGGTTCCAGACCGACACAGTGGCTTCGAGATAGGGCAGAAGGTCATCCAGCGCGACGAAGTCTTTGAGCACCTTGCCCACCATCGGCGTGCGGCCCAGACCGCCGCCCACAAGAATCTGTGCCCCGATTTCACCGTTTTGCTCGCGCAGATAGAGGCCGACATCATGGGCTTTGATCACGGCGCGGTCTTCCTTGGCACCTGATACGGCGACCTTGAACTTGCGGGGCAGGAACTGGAATTCGGGGTGATCGGTAGACCACTGGCGGATCAATTCGGCCACGGGGCGCGGATCGACGGTCTCATCGGCGCTTGCGCCTGCGAAATGATCGGCGGTGACATTGCGGATCGTGTTGCCGGAAGTCTGGATCGCATGCATTTCCACATCCGCCAGATCCGAAAGGATCGCGGGCACATCGGGCAGTTTCGGCCAGTTATACTGGATGTTCTGCCGTGTGGTGAAATGGCCGTAACCGCGATCATATGTCTCCGCGATCATCGCCAGCTGGTTCATTTTGCGGCTGTCCAATGTGCCATATGGAATGGCCACCCGCAGCATATAGGCGTGAAGTTGCAGATATAGGCCGTTCATCAGGCGCAGAGGGCGGAACTCTTCCTCGGTGAGCGATCCATCGATGCGACGGGCCACCTGTGCGGAGAATTGTGCGACACGGTTGCGCACGAAGGCTTCGTCGAAATCATTGTATTTATACATGGGGCGCGTCCTGCTGGGCAACTTGTTTGCCGTGGAAATAGTTCGAGGGGCCTGTGCGGCGGAACTCTTCGCGGAAATGGGTGGGAACCGGTCCGTTTTCTGTGGGCTTCACATCCGTCAGATAGGCGCCCACGACAGAGGCGTCCTTGGCCGCCTCGGCCAGCGTTTGCTCGGCGGTATCCTTGTCGGTGTAAACCTGCGCCAGACACAGTTCGCGCACCCATGTGCCATCTGCAGACATGTAGATGACATCGCCTTCGAGAAGGGCGTTGGCGGTGATGGCTTTGGGCGTAAACGGACGCGGCATGGGGCTCTCCGGTGTTCGGTCGGGTTTTCGACTTGCGATTTTCTGTGCTTAATTTAGAACATTATCCCAAGTCAGAGCCATAGCTGTGCACGAATAAGGACGTTTGTTCCGGTTTCAAAACCCCGCTAGGTTGGAATTCCAAGAACGAGAGGAAAAGCGAAATGGCGGACCAGATCGACGCAATGGACCGGAAAATTCTGGGCGAGTTGCAGCAGGATGCGAGCCAGTCTCTTGACGAAATCGCTCGCAAAGTCGGCTCTTCAAAAACGCCTGTCTGGAATCGCATCCGCAAAATGCGCGAGGCGGGGGTCATTGGTCAGCAGACGGTCATTCTTGATCCGGAAAGCCTCGGGCTTGAGGCCTGTTTCTTTGTTCTGGTGCGCACCAATGCCCATGAGGCGAATTGGCAGGAGAAATTCCTGCAAGTGCTCAGACGCCGCCCCGAAGTGCTGGAAGCGCATCGTCTGGCGGGGGAGATCGACTATATCCTCAAGGTGCGCGTGCGCAATGCGAAGGCCTATGATGACTTCTATCAGGCATTGATCAAAGAGGTGTCGATCTACAACGTCACGGCGCTTCTCTCGATGGAAGAGATCAAATCGACCACGATGCTGCCGCTGTGACCTTCGCCGGTTGACCTGTTGGCGACGAAGGCGCGCCGGAGACCCCGTGGCGCGTGGTGTTGAGCGCCTCGCCTGTGAGTATTTGGGGCACAAAGGAAAGCCGGTGCGGTCAAGGTAGATCGTGCCGCTCGCAGGAGACGGGTGGCGTCAGCGGTTGCCAGAGCGGGTGAACAGGCCCGCATCCTCGGCGGCTTTGCGCAGCGCGTTGGATTTGTTGACGGTTTCCTGATACTCGCCCTCGGGGTCGCTGTCATAGACCACGCCGCCGCCAGCCTGAATATAGAGTTTCTCGTTTTTCAGCACGGCGGTGCGCAGGGCGATGCACATGTCCATGTCGCCGCCTGCGGAGAAATAGCCGACACCGCCGCCATAGACGCCGCGTTTTTCCGGCTCCAGCTCGTCAATGATCTCCATTGCGCGGACTTTCGGAGCGCCGGATACCGTGCCTGCGGGCAGACCGGCAAGCAGGGCGGAGAGCGCATCTTCGTCCTCGCGCAATTCGCCCACCACGTTGGAGACAATGTGCATGACGTGGGAATAGCGTTCGATGATAAATTCTTCGGTCGGGCGGACCGTGCCGATTTTCGAGACCTTGCCCGTGTCGTTGCGGCCCAGATCGAGCAGCATCAGATGTTCGGCCAGTTCCTTTTCATCGGACAGCAAGTCTTCTTCGAGCGCCTTGTCCTCCGCAGGCGTTGCGCCGCGTTTGCGGGTGCCTGCGATGGGGCGGATGGTCACTTCGTTGTCGAAGACTCGCACAAGGATTTCCGGCGAGGCACCGATGATCTGGAAGCCGCCGAAATTGAAGAAGAACATGAAGGGCGAGGGGTTCGTGCGGCGCAGGCTGCGGTAGAGGGAGAAGGGCGGCAGGGGGAAGTCCTGCGTCCAGCGCTGCGCGGGCACAACCTGAAAGATGTCGCCCGCCTTGATATATTCCTTCGCCTTCATGACGGCGTCTTTGTAGCCCTCATGGGTGAAATTCGACACAGGCGCGGGGGCTTGGAAGCTTTCGCCCATCTCGATACTGGCCTCGGAGGGGGCGCGTTCCAGATCGCGCAGGGCATCCATGACGCGCTCTGCGGCCTGCGCATAGGCGGCTTTGGCGGACAGGCCGCTTTCGACCCATGCGGGTGACACAAGGATCACATCGCCTTTGACCCCGTCGAGGATCGCAATCACGGAGGGGCGCATCAGCACCGCATCGGGCAGGCCGATTGGATCGGGGTTCACATTGGGCAGATGCTCCACCAGCCGGATCATGTCATAACCCAGATAGCCGAACAGTCCGGCCGCCGCGCCGGGCAATGTGTCGGGGATATCCACGCGGCTCTCTGCGATCAGCGCACGGATCGAGGCGAGCGGGTCCTTGTCATCGACCACATAGCTGTCCGCATCAAACCGTGCGTTGCGGTTGACCGAAGCGGTTGTCCCGTCGCATTTCCAGATCAGGTCGGGTTTCATCCCGATGATCGAATAGCGCCCGCGCACCTCCCCGCCGGTGACGGATTCAAGGATGAAACTGTCGGTGCGTGCGCCGGCGAGTTTGAGCATGATCGACACGGGCGTGTCGAGATCGGCGGCCACTTTGGCGTAAACCAACTGGTTCTTGCCTTCGGAAAAGCCTGTTTCAAACTCGGAAAAGCTGGGGATGAGCGTGGCCATGGGGAACTCTTATTGCATCTGGCTGTGAACAGCGGTCAGGGCCGTCTGGTTGATTGTCACCCCTTCGCGGGCCCGCAAGGCGGCGGAGAACGCGTCAATCACATCCGTGGCCGCCCCTTGCGCGGCAGAGGTGATGTAGCTCTGGGCGATGGCGGCATTCTCGTCCGAAGGCTCGGGGTCTTCGACACTGTCGATCTTGGCGATGACAACGCGGCCCTCGCCGGAAATCAATGTGGTGCCACCTTCGGTCAGACCCGGTGCAAAGACCGCATCCATGAAGCCGTCGGGCATGTTGGAGAGGAAATCCTGACGGGTGATCGCCTCGAACGTCTCGGAGGGCAGACCCAGATCGGTGATCGCGGCCCCCGATGCCACTTCGGTTTCCAGAGCCTCGGCGCGTTCGGTGAGACGTTGTTGTAGCGCATCGGCTTCCCAATCGGCGGCGACCTGTTCTCGGACCTCGTCGAGCGGTTTGACCGTGGCAGGCACGATGGCGTCGAGACGCAGGGCGAAAACGCCGCCATCCGACAGTTCAATGATCTCCGGATAGTCGTCGAGCGTGACCTGAGCCGCGGCCTCTTTGAAGGCGGTGTAGGCGGCAATCCCGCCTTCGCTCTCGGTGGTCCAGTCCAGCGTGCCAAGCTCCATCTCGGTCTCGTCAGCGAGTTCTTCGAGCGTGTAGCCCTCCGCCAGATCGTTGTCGAATTCTTCGAGCAGACCGGAAATCAGACGGGCTGCGGCATCCGTGCTCATGACAGCGGCCAGTTCGTCGCGGGCCTCATCAAAGCTGACCTCGGAACCGGCCAAAGTGCCGTTCACGCGGTAAAGCGCGGGGCCGAGATCGGACATCACCGGCCCGACTTCGCCCGTGCCTTCGAGCGCAAAGACCGCAGGCCCGGCCTCTGACGAGAGGTCGTCTTGTGAGACATCGCCCATATCGGCGTCAATCAGGTCGAGACCGCGCGCGGCAACCTCTTCGTCAAAGGTGGTCTCGCCCGACGCAATGCGATCTGCGGCGGCTTGGGCCTCTTCTTCGCTGTTGAAGACCAGACGCTCCACTAGACGGCGTTCGGGCTGCACATAGCTGTCGATATTCTCTTGATAGAGTTGGCGCAGGGCCTCCTCGTCAATATCGACCTGATCCATGATCATCGCAGGGGTCAGCCACGCATAGGTGATGCGGCGGGCTTCGGGGGCGGTGTAAGCCTCAGGATGGGCGTCATACCAGCTTTGGATGTCGGCCTCGGACGCAATCGGCACACCGGTTTCCAGGGCATCCGCATCCAGAGTGGCAACGGAGATCGTGCGCCGCTCGCCCAGCCAGTCCACAACCACCTGCCCGTAAGAGGGCGGCATGGTGATTCCTGTGGCCAGAGCACCGGTCAGGATCGCCCGCGCGGCATCTTTGCGCAGATCGGATTCGAATCCCTTGTCGGTCATGTTGTTGCGCGCCAACAGGTCTTTATAGGCGGCCGTGTCGAATTTGCCGTCCACGCCTTTGAACGCATCAATGGCCAGAAGCTCGCGGCGCACAGCGTCGTCACCAACAGACAGGCCAACGCGGGCGGTTTCTGCATCAAGGGCGGCCTGAGACAAAAGCTGGTCCAGAACCTGTTGCGACAGGCCGAAATTCTCTGCCTGCGCGACGGAGAAGGCCTGACCTGTCTGTGCCTCGATTGCGCTGATCTGGCTTTGCAACGCATTGGCATAATCGTTGACCGAGATTTCTTCATCACCAACTGCGGCGACGCGGGTGACCCCGCCGCCGAAATTTGCTGTGCCAAACCCGCCAAGACCGAGGATCAGGAGGCCCAAAATGCCCCAAACCACCATCTTTGTGCCAGAGCCTTTGCCGCTCGCCATATTCTTGTTCTCCCTTCAAGGTTGGCAAAGTGTGTAGAAGCAAGCGAAACGGAGGGCAAGGTGGATCAGGGGGCGATTTTTGCCAATCTTGTGAAAAGCTCCGTGATACCGGCCTGATCGATATTGGCAAAAGCGATCCGTAGCTGCTGTTCGGCCCGTTTGTCGCCTTTGGGCATGAAATCCGTGCCGGGCAATAGGAGCACCCCCGCCTCGCGCACGAGCCACGGGGCCAGTTCTGAGGACGGCATGTCGAATGGATGGCTGACATAGGCGAAAAAAGCACCGCAACCCAATAGCCGCCAACCCTTTTGCGCGAGCACAGGGAAGCCGTCGATGATGGCTTGTCGCCGCGCGAGGATTTCGGTGCGCTCTTCGGCGACCCATTCGCCAAGGTTTTGCAGCCCCCAAAGAGCGGCGCGCTGGCCGATCTGGTTGGGGCAAATCGCGACCGTGTCGAGATATTTCTCCACCTGTTCGAGCCGCTCGGGCGAGGCGATCATGGCACCGACGCGGTGACCGGTGAGGCGGAAGGCCTTGGAGAAAGAGTAGAGATGGATGAGCGTGTTCTGCCAGTCCGGCTGGCGGAACAGGTAGTGCGGCACCTCTGTGCGGCTGTCAAAATCGCGATAGGTTTCGTCCAGCACCAGCATGAGGCCGCGGTCACGCGCCAGCGCATAGAATTTCGTCAAAAGTTCCGGCGGGTATTCGACACCACCGGGGTTGTTCGGCGTAATCAGCACGATGGCACGGGTGCGCGGCGAAATCAGGCGGGCGGCCTCTTCCAGATCGGGGAGAAGATCGTCCTTGGTCTTCAGAGGCACGGCATGCACGCCATTCATATCGCACCACATTTTATGGTTGAAATACCATGGCGTGACGAGGATGACCTCGTCGCCGCTTGCGGCAATGGTGCTCATGACCGAACTGAAGGCCTGATTGCAGCCCGAGGTGATGGCGACTTGCTCCGGTGAGATTTCCGCGTGATAGGCGGCGGACCAATCCTTGGCGAGTTGTGCGCGCAGTTCCGGCATGCCCAGCACCGGCCCGTAGAGATGCGCGCTCGGATCTTCCAGCGCGATCCGTGCGATTTCTTCGCGCAGCGCCAGAGGCGGAGCCTCCATCGGCGCGGCCTGACTGACGTTGATCAGCGGACGGTCCGGCGGAAAGGTCACGCCCTCAAGCCATTTTCGCGACGCCACGATAGGAGAGGCAAAGGTGCGGTTCATGGGCGGGGCAAGAGGAGTCAGCATATAGTCACCTTGATCAAAAAGATTTGTCAGGAGAGTAGGGCGTGGACGCGGCAGATGCAATTGCCTGACGGGGGCGGATTTGCACGGCGGGGGTGTCGCAAATATTCGGCTTAATTCTCGTGCAACGCGCTGAAAAAAAAGACATTCGCATGGGCTGGGCGTTTTTGCATAGGGTCTTCAAGCTTTGTTTACCTCTTAAAGCGCAGTCTTGGGTGACATTGGAAAGAAACGTTCCCATTTGCCTTTGAACGGCGTCGCTGTTTCTGGGCTTTCGAACTTTGGTTCGGGCCGCACCGGCGCGGGGCGTGAAACAATGAAAAACGGCAGTATCTGCACTTCGGTGCATCAACAGGATTTTATGAGGTGGCTTATGGTTTACGGGTTTTCTGGTCCAGCAGGATATGACGCGCTGATCGAGGCGCTGCGAACGGCACTCACCGCGGCGCGGGAGGGCGATATGCTGCGTGAAGAGGAGATGACGGAACAAATCCGGGATGCGTCTTATGAGATGGAGCCGCGTCAGGCGGGCTATCTTGTGCGCTCGGCTTGTGGGGCGATTGACGCGGCGATGCGGGCCTTTGATCGGGAAAGCGGTTTGGCGTTGGCCGAGCAGGCCATCGAGAATGTGAAAGATATCTTGTGGCGTTCTCAATCCGTGCCCTCCGTCACATGACACGCGTTGACTGTGTATGACACGGTCTGTTTAACCATCACCAGAAACAAGGAAAATCTCGCCGGTCGCTTCCAGGTCGCGGATCGTGGCGACCACGGCGTTCATCGCCTCTTCGGCATCGCTGTCCGTGACTTGTCCGGTCGTCTCCATCTCTTCCCGCAATCCTTCGGCCATACGTTTGGAGATGTTGGAGAGGATAAACTCTGTCGATTGCACGGCCTCTCCCTTGGCCCCCGCCAGTGCGGTGATCAGTTGATCTTGCGGGATGCTGCGCACCAGTTTGGGCACGTCGCGTGGATCAATCCGGCTGGCGATATTGGCATAGGTGAAGATATTGCGACGCACTTCCTCGGCAAAGCTTTTGTCGGTCTCTTCCAGCCCTTCGAGCACGCCCTCGCGGGTGCGCGAGGAGGAGAAATTGAGAATCGCTCCAACGCGCTCCGGCGGTTCATCGGAGAAGGCCTGACTCGGTTGCGCGTCCAGCTGCGCGGCCAGAGAAAGCCCGATGCGCTGCACCACCTCGGGCGTCACCGAAGAGGTGAGCGACACCGCATAGGCTACGCGGCGGGCGCGTTCGCCGGGCAGCATGGACATGAGTTGTGCGGCTTTGGATACCTGAAGTTTGGAGAGCATGATGGCGCCGACTTCGACGCTTTCTTCCTGTAAAACCGGCAAGAGACGGGAAATCTCGACCTCCGCAATCCGCTGCCACGGATCGCCCAGAAGGGAAAACCTGCATTCGTGCGCAGTTTGGAGGCTGTTGTGCCGGAAATCGTGCCCTCCAGCACACTGAGCGCGCCCTCCAACCCGCCGGGGAAACTGAGGCCGATGGAGTCCAGTTCTTCGAGAAACTCCTCGACAACAGCGGTCAGCGTGTCCTTATCGATATAGCGCAGATCGGTAAGCTGATGAGCCAGTTCAACCTGCATTTCCTCCGGAAATGTGGCCAGCGGCAGTTTCACATCCTGCGCGGCCATGAGTTTGACGATGATCGCGGCCTTGGTCTTTTTCGGGAGTTTCGCAGGCATACGCGTGACCGGTGGCGGCATGTCAAAGCCTCCCATATCCCCGGTGGTTCCCATTTGTCCAAGGTCGGGGAGCGCCCCCATGTCATCCGAAATCTGCGGCAGTCCGTCCACGCGTGCCTCTTACCCGTTTGTGTGACTCTCTTCGGGGGCAGCATGACGCAGGAGCCTTAACGTAAGGTGACCAGCGGCGGATATTTCTCAAAAATTCTCTGCGCATTTATATAAAAATCTCCCGAAAACGATGCGCGCTTTCGGGAGATTCTGTTTCGGTCCTAATGATTTCTTAAGGTTTTGGCGCTTTCTTATTCACCGAAGACCCGTTTGAAGATCGTGTCGACATGTTTCGTATGGTATTCCATGTCGAATTTTTCGTTGATCGCGTCCTTGCCGAGGGCCTTGACCACGTCCTCATCGGCGAGAAGCTGTTCACGGAAATCGACGCGATCTTCCCAGACTTTCAAGGCGTTGCGCTGCACCATAGCGTAGGCGTCTTCGCGTGACACGCCGGCTTGGGTCAGGGCCAGAAGCACGCGCTGGCTCATGACGAGGCCGGGGAACTTGTTCATATTGTCGAGCATGTTGTCGGGGAAGATCAGCATTTTCTCGACCACGCCCGCAAGACGGTTGAGCGCGAAATCAAGTGTCACCGTGGCATCAGGCCCGATGCCGCGTTCGACGGAGGAGTGCGAAATATCGCGCTCGTGCCAAAGCGCGACGTTTTCCATCGCGGGCACCACGGTCATGCGCACGAGGCGGGCCAGACCGGTCAGGTTTTCGGTCAGCACAGGGTTTTTCTTGTGCGGCATGGCCGAGGAGCCTTTTTGGCCCATGGAGAAAAACTCCGCGCCTTCAAGCACTTCGGTGCGCTGCATGTGGCGGATCTCGATGGCGACATTCTCGATCGAGGAGGCGATTACACCGAGTGTGGCAAAGAACATGGCATGACGGTCACGCGGGATGACCTGTGTCGAAATCGGTTCGGGTTTGAGACCCATCTGGGCGCAGACATGTTCCTCGACCGCGGGATCGATATTGGCAAATGTGCCCACCGCGCCGGAAATCGCGCCGGTGGCGACTTCTTCGCGGGCGGATTGCAGGCGCGCCTTGTTGCGGTCCATCTCGGCGTAGAACCGTGCGAAGGTGAGCCCCATGGTGGTCGGCTCGGCGTGAATGCCGTGGGAGCGGCCCACGCGCACGGTCATTTTATGCTCCATCGCGCGTGTCTTGAGCGCGGCGAGCACCTTGTCGAGATCGGCCAGAAGGATGTCGGCGGCACGCACCAGCTGCACATTGAGGCAGGTGTCGAGCACATCCGACGAGGTCATGCCCTGATGCACGAAACGGGCTTCTTCGGAGCCGACATGCTCCGCCAGATGCGTGAGAAAGGCAATGACGTCATGTTTGGTCACGGCTTCGATTTCGTCGATGCGATCCACATCGAATTCGACATCCTTGGCTTTCCACACAGCATCAGCATTTTCCTGCGGGATCACGCCGATCTTGGCCTGAGCGTCGCAGGCATGGGCCTCGATCTCGTACCAGATTTTGAATTTCGTGGCGGGTTCCCAGATGTCGGTCATCTCTTTGCGGGCATAACGGGGGATCATCGGCAGGCCTTTCGATTAACAGGTCGCAGCTGTCTTACGGGGAAGGGGCCGAACGCGCAAGTCTGCGGGCGTATTCGGACCAAAAACAGTGCCGATCTACGGCCTCGCGCATTGCTATCCACGCAGGACGCGTCATATGAAACGGTGAGATTTGATGCATGAGGGACGCAGGGCAATGATGATCCGACTGGAGAATTTTACCGGCCTGTGGTCAATGGCGCGCGAGATCGACGACCGGCGAACCGGCCAGCGCGCCACCCTGACCGGCACCTGCCGCTTTAGCGTGGATGAGACCGGTGCGCTGCGACAGGAGGAGCGCGGGGTGCTGCATATGCCGGAGGCGGCGCAAAGTTTCGAGGCGGAGCGGCGCTATCTCTGGCGGGTCGATGCCGAAGGGATCGCGGTGTTCTTCGAGGATGGGCGGTTCTTTCATGCCTTCGATCCGAACGCTCCCGCGCCGCATGCCGATCACGCCTGCGCGCCGGATGCCTATAGCGTGCGCTACACGTTTTCAAACTGGCCCGATTGGTCTGCAACATGGTGCGTGACAGGGCCGCGCAAGGATTATGTGAGCGTCACCCGCTATAGCCGTCAAACTGTCTGAATGAAGGCCCCGCCTCCTGACCGGCGGCTTTGCTCGCGCGCCCAGCCCGTCTTTCTGATGGTCCAAATACTCAAAAAGCCCCGCAAATGCGGGGCTTTCCGAAAGTCTGAGGCGTAGAATTTACGCTTTGGCCAGATTGCGCAGCACATAGTGCAGCACGCCGCCGTTTTCGACATATTCGATCTCGGGGGCGGTATCGATCCGGCATTTCACCTTGATGGTCTTGGTTGTGCCATCGGCATAGGTGATGTCGCAATCGAGCGTTTCCAGCGGTTTCACACTGTCCAGCCTTTTGATCGTCACGGTTTCGTCGCCGGTCAGGCCGAGCGTCTTGCGCGTGTCGCCGCCTGTGAATTCGAACGGGACCACGCCCATGCCGACAAGGTTCGAACGGTGAATACGCTCGAAGCTCTCCGCAATCACGGCCTTGACGCCCAGAAGCGCCGTGCCTTTCGCCGCCCAGTCTCGCGATGAGCCCGCGCCATACTGTTCGCCGCCGAAGACGACGAGCGGTGTGCCCTGTTCCTGATAGGCCATTGACGCATCAAACACCGAGGTTTGCGCCCCGTCGGGGCCTTTGGTGTAGCCGCCTTCAACCCCGTCGAGCATCTCGTTCTTGATGCGGATGTTGGCGAAAGTGCCGCGCATCATGATCTCGTGGTTGCCGCGACGCGAGCCGTAGGAGTTGAACTCGCGCACCGGCACGCCGCGCTCGGTGAGGTATTTGCCCGCAGGGGTCGATTCCTTGAACGAACCGGCCGGAGAGATGTGGTCGGTGGTGACCATGTCGCCGAGGATAAGCAACGGCTTTGCGTCGATGACGTTCTGGATCGTGCCTTTCTTGGCCCCCATGCCTTGGAAATAGGGCGGGTTCTGGATGTAGGTCGATTCCGGCGGCCAGTCGTAGGTGTCGCTGTCTGAGACCTCGACCGCCTGCCATTTCTCGTCGCCTTTGAACACATCGGCGTATTTCTTCAGGAAGGCTTCGCGCGTCACGGTCTTTTCGACGAGTTCCGCAATCTCCGCATTGGTCGGCCAGATGTCTTTGAGATAGACATCCTTGCCGTCCTTGTCCTGACCAAGAGGCTCGGTGGTGAGGTCGATATTCATGTCGCCCGCGATGGCATAGGCCACCACCAGCGGCGGAGAGGCGAGGTAGTTGGCGCGCACATCCGGCGAAATCCGGCCCTCGAAGTTGCGGTTGCCCGACAGCACGGAGGTGGCGATCAGGTCTCCCTCTGCGATGGCCTCGGACAGTTCCGGCGCGATGGGACCGGAGTTGCCGATACAGGTGGTGCACCCATATCCCACGAGGTTGAAGCCGATGGCGTCAAGGTCTTCTTGCAGACCGGCGGCCTCCAGATATTCCGTCACCACCTGCGAACCGGGGGCCAGCGAGGTTTTCACCCAAGGCTTGCGGTTCAGGCCAAGCGCACGGGCCTTGCGGGCCACGAGACCTGCACCGATCATCACATAGGGGTTCGAGGTGTTGGTGCAGGACGTGATCGAGGCGATCACGACAGAGCCGTCATGCAGCTCGTAATCCTGCCCTTTGACGGCTCGGGATTTGTTGATGTCGACGGATTTGGTCGCGGCAGGGCCTTCTTCGACCATGTCTTTGGCGGCGGCGGAGACGTCGATGCCGCGGTATTCGGCGACGACTTTTTCGAAAGCCGAGGAGGCTTGTGTCAGGGCCACGTAATCCTGCGGGCGTTTCGGACCGGAGATCGCCGGCACGATGGTGCCCATGTCGAGATGCAGGGTCGAGGAGTAGATCGGTGCGTAATCCGCCCCGCGCCACAACCCGTTCTCTTTCGCATAGGCTTCGACCAGCGCGATGCGGTCCTTTTCGCGGCCGGTCTGTTCGAGATAGCGCAGGGTTTCCTGATCAATCGGGAAGAAGCCGCAGGTGGCGCCGTATTCCGGTGCCATGTTGGCAATGGTGGCGCGTTGGGAGAGTGGCAGGTTGTCCAGACCGTCGCCGTAGAATTCCACGAACTTGCCGACAACCCCGTGTTCGCGCAGCATTTCCACCACTTTGAGCACGAGGTCGGTGCCGGTGGTGCCTTCGACCATTTCGCCGGTGAGTTTGAAGCCGACCACTTCGGGGATCAGCATGGAGATCGGCTGGCCGAGCATGGCGGCCTCCGCCTCAATCCCGCCAACACCCCAGCCGAGCACAGCCGCGCCGTTCACCATAGTGGTGTGGCTGTCGGTGCCCACAAGCGTATCGGGATAGGCCACTTCGACCCCGTCAGGGTCTTTGTCTGTCCAGACCGTCTGGGACAGGTATTCGAGGTTCACTTGGTGACAGATCCCCGTTCCCGGCGGCACAACGCGGAAGTTTTCAAAGGCGGTCTGACCCCATTTGAGGAACTGGTAGCGTTCCATATTGCGTTCGTATTCGCGGTCCACGTTCATCTGGAACGCACGCGGGTTGCCGAATTCGTCGATCATCACCGAGTGGTCGATCACCAGATCGACGGGCACCAGCGGGTTGATCTTTTCCGCATTCCCGCCGAGCGCCTTGATCCCGTCGCGCATGGCGGCCAGATCGACCACGGCGGGCACGCCGGTGAAATCCTGCATGAGCACGCGGGCAGGGCGGTAGGCAATCTCGCGCGGGTTCTTGCCGCCGTTCTTCGCCCATTCGCCAAAGGCCTTGATGTCATCGGTGGACACGGAAAATCCGCCATCTTCAAAGCGCAGGATGTTTTCCAGCACCACCTTGAGCGCGGCGGGGAGTTTCGAGAAATCTCCGAAACCGGCCTCTTGGGCGGCGGGGATGGAATAATAAGCAAATGTCTTGCCATTCACGTCGAGTTTTCGGCGGGTTTTGGCGGTGTCTTGACCAACAACAACAGTCATGGGTGACCTCCGGGTCTGTGAAACTTCGTTGCGGACCGAGTGAGTCCGTTTACGTGGCGCTCTTTCAGATGTAGCCGCTTTGCGGGGTTTTTCAATCATCTTGCGCGGGAATGCACCGCGCGTCTTGCGCAAATGTTCGGCTTGTCCTGAGGGCGGGGTTTGCGGGCGATCCTTGCGGCTTGCCCGTCCGGTTTACCTGTTTCGTGTCTGTATGGCTCTCCTTTTCTTTACTGCGTCAACCGGGCTGTGAAAACAGCCTGTGGAACAGGGCGCGGGCAGGGACTATCCCCTTTGTGTAAAACTGGCGTGGAGCTTTCAGGCGAAAGGTTTTAAACCAGATTTTAATCCGCGCCGCTTACAGCCGCTTGCAACCGGATGAGGCATGGTATACTTTTGCATACAAATAATTCGGGAGTCGGAAAAGGCAAGAGTTTGCACTCCGGCTCCCGCACTTTTGTCACCAACCGTCAGGGAACGTCATGAGCTTGTACACCGACTACCTAACCGAGATTGAAACCCGCAAGTCCGAAGGGTTGCACCCCAAGCCCATCGACGATGGCGCACTGGTCGCAGAGTTGATCGAAAACATCACCGACAGCGCCAGCCCCTATCGCAAAGACTGCCTCAATTTCTTCATCTATAACACCTTGCCGGGCACCACATCGGCCGCAGGCGTGAAGGCGGCCTTCCTCAAGAAAATCATCTTGGGCGAAGCCGACGTGCCGGAAATCACACCGGATTTTGCCTTTGAACTGCTCTCCCACATGAAGGGCGGCCCGTCCATCGGCGTGCTTCTCGATGTCGCACTCGGTGAGGATGAGGCCAAGGCGAAACAGGCCGCCGAGGTTCTGAAAACGCAGGTCTTCCTTTATGAGGCCGACATGGAACGCCTCGAAACCGCCTACAAGGCAGGCAACGCGGTGGCCAAAGAGCTTCTGGAAAGCTACGCCAAGGCCGAATTCTTCACCAAGCTCCCCGAGGTCGATGAAGAAATCAAGGTCGTCACCTATATTGCCGCCGAAGGCGATATCTCCACCGACCTTCTCAGCCCGGGCAATCAGGCGCACTCGCGCTCCGACCGCGAGTTGCACGGCAAATGCATGATCTCGCCGGAAGCTCAGGCGGAAATTCAGGCGCTGCAAAAACAGCACCCCGATGCGCGCGTCATGCTGATCGCGGAAAAAGGCACGATGGGCGTGGGCTCCTCGCGGATGTCCGGCGTCAACAACGTGGCGCTGTGGACCGGCAAACAGGCCAGCCCCTATGTGCCCTTCGTGAACTTCGCACCGGTTGTCGCTGGCACCAACGGCATTTCGCCGATCTTCCTGACCACCGTGGGCGTGACCGGCGGGATCGGGCTTGACCTCAAGAACTGGGTCAAAAAACTCGATGCCGATGGCAACCCTGTTCTCGACGAGAACGGCGATCCGGTGCTGGAACAGAAATACTCGGTGGAAACCGGCAAGGTTCTGACCATCAACACCAAAGAGAAAAAGCTCTATGATGCCGACGGCACCGAGCTTGTGGATGTTTCCTCTGCCTTCACCCCGCAGAAAATGGAATTCATGAAGGCGGGCGGCTCTTACGCCGTGGTCTTCGGCAAAAAGCTCCAGACTCTGGCCGCCGATATTCTTGGCGTCGAAATTCCGCTGGTCTTTGCCCCGTCGAAAGAGATCACCAACCCCGGTCAGGGCCTGACCGCCGTTGAGAAAATCTTCAACAAAAACGCCGTGGGCGTGCTTGCGAAAGAGCCGCTGCTCGCCGGTTCCGATGTCCGCGTCAAGGTCAACATCGTCGGGTCTCAAGACACCACCGGCCTCATGACCTCGCAAGAGCTCGAAGCCATGGCCGCAACCGTGATTTCGCCCTCTGTGGACGGGGCCTATCAGTCCGGCTGTCACACCGCTTCGGTCTGGGACAAAAAGGCACAGGCCAATATCCCCAAACTCATGGCCTTCATGAACAAATTCGGCCTGATCACCGCGCGTGATCCCAAGGACGTCTATCCGGCCATGACGGACGTGATCCACAAGGTGCTCAACGACATCACCGTGAGCGACTGGGACATCATCGTGGGCGGCGACAGCCACACGCGCATGTCCAAAGGCGTGGCTTTCGGCGCCGACTCCGGCACCGTGGCGCTGGCACTGGCCACGGGCGAGGCGACCATGCCGATCCCCGAGTCCGTCAAAGTGACCTTCAAAGGCGAGATGAAGGATTACATGGACTTCCGCGACGTGGTCCACGCCACACAGGCGCAGATGCTCAAGCAATGCGGCGACAACGTCTTCCAAGGCCGCGTGATCGAAGTGCATATCGGCACGCTGCTGGCCGATCAGGCGTTTACCTTCACCGACTGGACCGCAGAGATGAAGGCGAAAGCCTCGATCTGTATCTCCAATGACGACACGCTGATCGGCTCGCTGGAACTGGCGAAATCCCGTATTCAGGTGATGATCGACAAGGGCATGGACAATGAGGCGAAGACGCTTCAGGGGCTGATCGACAAGGCGGACAAACGGATCGCCGAGATCAAATCCGGCGAGAAACCGGCGCTCAAACCCGATGACAATGCGAAATATTTCGCGGAAGTTGTCGTGGACCTCGACCAGATTGTCGAACCGATGATTGCCGACCCCGACGTGAACAACGCCGATGTGTCCAAGCGCTACACCCACGACACCATTCGTCCGGTCTCCTACTATGGTGCCGAGAAGAAGGTCGATCTGGGCTTTGTCGGCTCCTGCATGGTGCACAAGGGCGACATGAAAATCGTCGCGCAGATGTTGAAAAACCTCGAAGAAGAGAACGGTAAGGTCGAATTCAAAGCCCCGCTTGTGGTGGCCGCTCCGACCTACAACATCATCGACGAGTTGAAAGAAGAGGGCGACTGGGAAGTGCTCCAGAAATACTCCGGTTTCGAATTCGACGATCTCTTCCCGAAAGCACAGGCCCGCACCGAATACGAGAACACGCTCTATCTCGAACGTCCGGGCTGTAACCTCTGCATGGGCAACCAGGAGAAGGCCGAAAAGGGCGACACCGTTCTGGCCACCTCGACCCGCCTGTTCCAAGGCCGTGTTGTGGAAGACAGCGACGAGAAGAAAGGCGAAAGCCTTCTGGCCTCGACCCCTGTGGTGGTGCTCTCCGCCATTCTGGGCCGCACGCCGACGCTCGACGAGTATAAATCTGCGGTCAAGGGCATCGACCTGACCAAATTCGCACCGCCCGTCGAAGTGCCGAGCACCACGAAATCCGCGCATTTCTAAGACGCAGGGCGCATTGAGATCCCGAAGGGGCGGCACATAGTGTCGCCCTTTCCATTTTGCCCCCCTCGCAAAGGCGCACCGTGGCCAAGCTGCGACGCTCATAGCTCTGTAACGACTTATCGCAATTCCTTGATTGGCCTCACGGGCGCATTCGTCTTAAACCTGTTGCGCAACCAACGGAGCCTTCATGCGACAGATTCTGGCAGCCTTTTCTCATATCCTCCCTTCTCATCTTTTGAGAGGCGGGATTCTGGCTGCGTCTCTGTCCCTTCCTGTGGCCGCGCCCCTTGCCGCACAGGACAGCATGGCCAACCCCCATCCGCCGCTTGTGGTGGTGGAGCTTTTCACCTCTCAGGGCTGTTCCTCCTGTCCTCCGGCGGATGAGATGATGACGGAACTGGCCGGTCGCGACGATGTTCTGCCGCTCTCGCTCCATGTGGATTACTGGGATTACATCGGCTGGCGTGACAATTTCGCCAAGCCGGAATTCACCTTGCGCCAAAAGGCTTACGCCCATGCCGTCGGCAAACGCACCATCTACACGCCGCAACTGATCGTGCAGGGCGCGGATCACCTCGTGGGGGCCAAGCCCATGCGTCTGGTCGATCTCATCATGCGCCACCGGAGCAAACCGGCAGCGCCTGTTTCCTTGTCGGTCTCGGTCAAAAACGACCAGCTTCACATCGTTGCCACGCCCACCGGCGCGCTGCCGCCGCTGATGCGGTTGCAGGTCGTGCGCTTTGATCCCCATGAGCGCGTCGTCATCACCCGTGGCGAAAATGCGGGCCGTGATGTGGAATATTCTAATATTGTCACCGAATGGCGCCCTCTGGCGGACTGGAACGGCGCGGCGCCACTGGCGGTTTCGCTGGACCTTGAGGGGCCGGATCGCGCGGCGGTCATTCTACAGGCCACCGGTCCGCAAGGCCCCGGTCCCATTCTGGCCGCTGTGCGCGCGGACACAGATCACTAAAATTCTTGGCAATAAGTCCGTAGGCTCTTAATCCTGCGTAAAGAGTTGGCTGTTAAAACGGTCCCGCATTCGCACAAAGCGACCATGACGGAGACCGATATGCGCCTAGATTTCCTGTGTTTTCCTCTGATGTCCCACAGGCGGCACGCGTTCATGTGCCTGTCTTTCAAGGGCCTGCTGACCCTATGCGCCGCGCTGCTTTTGTGGGTTGGTGGCCACTTGCCCGCGATGGCCGCCGAAAGCGGTGACAAAGCACATCTCGAAGAGACTCTGCGCAGCTATTTTGAAACGGAAATGGCCGATTTCATCATGGAACCGGTCTTGCTTATTGCCCTGAGGGAGCAAAATGCCCGCACCGCCGAGTTGAGCGAAGCGGAGATTCTTGAGCTTGATCAACAATGGCGTGAACAGTTGCAACAGGAGGACCAGCCCCTTCTTGATACGGTTCTCAAAGGACGCCCTGCGGAAATGCTTTTGGGCAAGGTCGCTATGGCGGGCGGCGAGATTTCGGAACTGTTTGTCATGGATGCGCGCGGGCTGAATGTGACTTCTGCAACCGCCACCTCGGATTACTGGCAAGGGGACGAGGCGAAGTTCCAGAAGTCCTTCGGGCAAGGGCCTGACGGAATGGAGATTGGCGGGATCGAATTTGATCCTTCCACCGGCGTGTCACAGGCTCAGGTCTCCGCCACGATCACTGACCCGTCTTCGGGCAAGGCGATTGGCGCGGTGACTGTGGGGCTTGTTGTGGACCTGTTACTCTGACGCGTCCTCGCTCATCGCCTTTTTGAGAACATCTTCCGCATCTTTCGGCAACCGCTCCGGTTTCCAGCGGCGATGGATCCAGAACCATTGCTCCATATGCTGACGGGTGATGGCCTCCAGACTGTCATTGAGCGCCTGCGCCATCTCTTCCGGTGTGCTGTGGGGAACGGGAGCTTCGACCTGAACGCGGAAATTCAACCCGTCTTCGAGGCGCACGCCATAAATCGGCACCAAGAGCGCATCGTATTTGAGCGCAAGCTCGGCGGCGGAAAGCGCGGTGCGCGCCGGTTTGCCAAAGAAACTCAGGATCGCACCGTGGCGCACATAGACATCGGAGAGAAAGCCGATCATGCCACCGGATTTCAGATGTTTCAGCAGCTTTGCATAACCTCTGCGCCCGCGTGGAAAGAGCGGTTGCCCGATGGTGCCGATGGCTTTGACATAATGCGCGTTGAAGAACTTGTTCTTCATCGGGTTGTAAAGCGATCCGACATCATAGCCATGGGCGATGAGCGCCGCGCGCGGCGCGTCATAATTGCCGAAATGCCCTGTGTGCAGAATCACGGGACGCCGGTTGTCACGCGCCTCGCGCAAAATCTCGGCACCGGGGCCTTCCAGCCGGATGTCTTTCATCTTGGCGATGAATTCGGGGCCGGAATAAATCTCGATCAGCGTGCGCCCCGCATTGTCCGGCACATCACGCGTCAGACGTTTGACTTCCGCCTCGGGAAGCTCCGGCATCACATGGTGGAGGTTCTCGCGCACCCTTTTGCTATATCCCGCCAAAGGCGCAAAAACGCGCGACATGAACCAGCCCATGAACCGCACGCGGCTTTTATAGGGCAGGGCGAGCGCCAGAGACAAAAGCCCCCGGGTTGCAAGATTGCCAAGATATTGCCCCAGCGTGCCTTCGATCTCACCGCGTTTGATGTTCATGGCTGACCCATTTCTTCGGGCACGGGCTGCGCCGTGCCGCTCTTGCGTTCCCGTTGCCAGACATAGAGCCCGGCCGCGACGATCACAAGAGCACCGAGCACGGTCCAGCGGTCGGGCAGGGTGCCAAAGACCACAAGCCCCCAACCGGAGGCGGCGAGCAGTCCGACATAGGAAAACGGCGCGATGACGGAGGCTTCTGCGACAGCATAGGCGCGGATCATCATCAATTGTCCGAGTGTCCCGATACAGCCGATCACCGCCATGAGCCAGATTGCCATCCCGTCAGGCGCGACCCAGCGGAAGGGCACAATCAGGCTCAGGATCGCGGTGCAGATCAGGCCGGAATAGAGCAATCCGGTCAGCGGGCTTTCCTTCAGCCCGATATAGCGCGTGGCCAGCGCATAACCCGCCAGACAGATGGCGGTGCCCAATGGCCAGAGTGCGGTGGGGGAAAAGACGGCGGCACCGGGACGGATGATGATCAACGCCCCGATCAGCGCCGCCCCGATTCCGGCCATGCGGCGTGGACCGACTTTTTCGCCCAGAAAGAGTGCAGCGCCCAAGGTGATCAGCACGGGGGCGAGGTCGGCAACGGCTGTAGTCTCCGCCAGCCCCTGTGTGCGCAGAGCACCAAAGAAACAGGCCGCCGCGCCGAGTTGCATCAAGCCGCGGGCCAGTTGCAGCCACGGGTGCTGTGTCACAAGAGCGCGTCTCAGCCGCGGCGCAAAGACCAGAATCAACAGTAAAAGCTGGCCGCCATAGCGCGCCCAGAGCACTTGGGACAGGTCAACCCGTTCCCCCAAAAGCTTGGCGGTCATGTCCATCGACGAGAACACGATGACGGAGATCAGCATGTAGAGGATGCCGCGCGATTGCGCGGGCAGGCGGGAAAACCAGATCATCCGGTGACGCTATGTGCGGCGTCGGATTTTGTCCAGACGGTCAGGGGCATGGGCCGCCCCCCCATGCCCTGCCTTCGGGTCAGTCGCGCCCGCGGTAGGGTTTGACATATTGCATCGCCATGTCCCACGGGAAGAAAATCCATGTGTCCTGAGACACTTCCGTGATGTAGCTGTCCACTTGCGGGCGGCCCTTGGGCTTGGCGTAAACCGTGGCGAAATGCGCGTTCGGGTAGAGCGAGCGCACGAGTTCCAGCGTTTTGCCGCTATCCACCAGATCGTCAATGATCAGCACGCCGGTGCCATCGCCCATCATCTCCTCATTCGGGGAGTTGAGCACCTCGGCCTCGGACTGGCTTTGGTGGTCGTAGGATTTCACGGAGATCGTATCGACCGTTCGGATGTCCAGCTCGCGTGCGATGATCATCGCCGGCGCCATGCCGCCGCGCGTGATGGCCACGATGGCACGCCATGCGCCGTCATCGGGACCCTTGCCATCCAGACGCCATGCCAGCGCGCGGCTGTCACGGTGAATCTGGTCCCAACTGATGTGAAAGCCTTTTTCGTGGGGCAGGCGCTCGGACATCTCTTTCATCCTTTCATCAAAATGGCGGGGCCGGTCAGGTGCTGGCGATCCGAAGCCCGAATATGGCGATCAACCCGCCAAGGGCGCGGTCGGTCCAGAGCTTGGCTCGGCCATAGGCTTGTCGTGCTTTTTGCCGCGAAAACACGCGGGCGACAATCACATACCACAGGGTTTCGTCAAAAAAGACGAAAAACAATAACAATGCTTTAACGCCAAGGGAGGTTTCGGGCGGGATCAGCCCTGCAAAAACGGCGCCGAAGAAGATGGCGGGTTTCGGATTCGACAGCTGTGTCATGAGGCCGAGTCGCACCGCATTGGCCAGAGAGCGCGGGCTGGCCAGCGTTGTGGCGTCCGGCAGCGGATCACGCGCGTGGCGCAGGGTTTTGAGGCCGATCCAGATCAGGAACAGCCCGCCTGCGATTTTGAAGATCATGTAGGCGCGCGGGAAGATTTCAAACAGGACCGACAGGCCGGACATGGCGGCGATGGCCCAGATGACCGCACCGGCCCCGAAGGCAACAGCAAGACCGAAAGCGGGTCGGAACCCTTCGGAGGCAGCGGTGCGCACGCTGACCACGAAAGAGGGACCGGGGCTCATGGCCGCGATGAGGTGGATGCTCAGGATCGACAGGAAAACGGTTGGTGTCATGCGGTCTTTCCTCCCAGAAGGTGCAGACAAAAACGGGAGCCGAAGCCCCCGTTTGAAACAGTATATCTGTGGCGGATCAGCCCTTTGACATATCGGGGGCATCCACGGCTTTCATGCCCACGACATGATAACCTGCGTCCACATGGTGCGTCTCGCCCGACACGCCAGAGCCCAGATCGGACAACAGATAGAGCGCGGAGCCGCCCACATCGTCGATGGTCACATTGCGGCGCAGCGGCGAGTTGTATTCGTTCCACTTCATGATGTAGCGGAAGTCCCCGATGCCAGAGGCGGCCAGAGTCTTGATCGGACCGGCGGAAATGGCGTTCACGCGAATGCCGTCCTTGCCCAGATCCTCGGCCAGATAGCGCACGGAGGCTTCCAGAGCCGCCTTGGCCACGCCCATCACATTGTAATGCGGCATGACACGTTCGGCGCCGTAATAGGTCATGGTGAGCATGGAGCCGCCCTCGGTCATCAGCTTCGCCGCGCGCTGTGCAACGGCGGTAAAGGAGTAGACCGAGATATCCATGGTCAGGTTGAAATTGGCGCGGGTGGTGTCGACATAGCGACCGCGCAATTCGTTCTTGTCGGAAAAGCCGATAGCGTGAACGATAAAGTCGATCTTGCCCCATTTTTCCTTGATCGCGTCAAAGAGCGTATCGATGGAGGCCTCTTCGGACACATCGCATTCCACGACGAAATCGGAGCCCAGCCGCTCGGCCAGAGGGATCACGCGTTTCTTCAGTTGCTCACCCTGGTAAGAGAAGCACAGCTCGGCCCCGTGTTCGGAAAGCGCCTTGGCGATGCCCCATGCGATTGATTTGTCATTCGCGAGGCCCATAATCAGCCCGCGCTTTCCTTCCATCAGTTTGCTCATGGCGTCCTATTATCCGCTTATTATTGGTGTTGAAACGTGCTTTAGGGGTTTTGCGCAAAGCGATCAAGTGTGGCTCCGGTAAATTCGTGACGTGGGGTCACTCGGAAGGCCGCAAACCGCATGTGCGGCATCAAGGCCCCGTGCTGCGCCCTTGTCGGGCCGCAAGGTTCGGATTATCGAGAGAGAGATCAAAAGGAGAGCCGCCATGGTGCCACGCAAAGGTATTTTCAAAGGAGACGACCCGTTCGAGATTTCGCGGCGCTGGTTGAAAGAGGCCGAAGCCAAGGAAATCAACGACCCCAACGCCATTGCGATTGCGACGGTGGATGGCGACGGGCTCCCCAATGTGCGTATGGTCTTGCTCAAGGAGATCGCTGATGACGCCTTCGTTTTCTTCACAAATTACGAAAGTGCCAAAGGGCAAGAGATTGAAAATGCTGGAAAAGCGGCCTTCGTGATGCATTGGAAGAGCCTGCGCCGTCAGGTGCGGGTGCGCGGCTTGGTGGCACGCGAAACCAATGAGGCCTCGGATGCCTATTACAAATCGCGCGCGCTTGGATCGCGGATCGGCGCATGGGCAAGCAAGCAATCACGCCCGCTCGAAAGCAAGGCCGCGCTGATGGAAGCGGTGGCCAAAGAGGGCATGAAACACGGCCCAAATCCCAAGCGCCCGCCGTTCTGGGGCGGCTACAAGATTACGCCGCTGGAGATCGAATTCTGGGCCGATGGCGAGTTCCGCCTGCATGATCGCTTTCGCTGGAGCCGTGCCACGCCGCAGGATGCGTGGGAAATTGTCCGCCTGAATCCCTGAGCAACCCCTGAGCAATCCCTGATCTGCGCTTTACGTTAGGTAAACACGTGCCTTGCACAAAAAGACAGGATGAAGAGGGTTGAACCTTCGGGCGTATTGTCACAGGGTCTCGCTGGGATGAGGGGCAGGTGCCCCCTGTGATGGGCCGGTCGTTTTGATTGGCCCTTATTGAGTAAAAGAGACAATGAACGACACAGATTTGGGGAACATCGTATCGGGTCATGTAAAATGGTTCGATCCGACACGCGGTTTTGGGTTCGTGGTCGCCGATGATGGTGGTCCGGACATTTTGTTGCATGCGAATGTGCTGCGTAACTTCGGACAAAGTTCTGTGGCGGATGCCGCCGAGGTGCGTCTTGTGGTGCAAAGCACGGATCGTGGCGTGCAGGCGATCGAGGTGCTGGAAATCGCCCCTCCGGCGACCGGAACTGGTCCGGTGCTTGAAGACCTCGAAGAGGTGGACGAGGAAAGCCTGAACCTGCCGCTGGAGCCTGCGCGGGTGAAATGGTTCGACAAGGGCAAAGGCTTTGGTTTTGCCAATGTTTTCGGGCGTCCCGAGGATGTTTTTGTCCATATCGAGGTGCTGCGCCGCTCCGGTCTGGCCGATTTGATGCCTGGTGAGGCTGTTGGCCTGCGGGTGATCGAGGGGCGTCGCGGTCGCATGGCGGCGCATGTCACCGCTTGGGACGTGGCTCTGCGTGAAGCGGAGCTGGACGAGGCGTTTGATGGCTGATCTGCGGGGCCTGCTGTTGTGGGCCTGCGCGGGCCTGATTGCCGGAGGGATTTCCCTCTCGCCAGCGCCGCTTCTGGCCGAAAACCTTTGCCGTGCCGATGAGGTCATTGTGACCAGTCCGGGTGCGGCGGAGGGTGACGTGGTCCGTTTCTCTGTCGAGATTGCCGACGATGCCGAAGAACGCGCCTTGGGGCTGATGAATCGTCCCGAGATGGCGCGCTCGCATGGCATGTTGTTCGTTTATGAAAAGCCGCAACCTGTGGCCTTCTGGATGGCGAACACGCTGATTCCTCTTGATATGATCTTCGTGGACCAGCGCGGGGTTGTGACTCGTGTCCATGAGGAGGCCGTTCCTCTGGATCGCACCGCGATTCCCGGCGGGGACGCGGTTTTCGCCGTTTTGGAGATCAATGGCGGTCTGGCCAAGGCGCTCGATATCCGTCCGGGTGATGTGCTGCGCCATCCGGCATTCGGGAATGATGCGGCTGATCCCTGTTTTAAGTGAATAAGCTCTTTTCAAACGCGTTTTCTCAGGTTAGGAGAGGCGCACGGTCGGGGCGTGGCGCAGTCTGGTAGCGCACCTGTTTTGGGTACAGGGGGTCGTGAGTTCGAATCTCGCCGCCCCGACCACTTTCACTTACATCTCTCTCTTACATCTCTGCGCAAATGATCGCGGTCATGATCGTCACCGTGTCATGTGGTGTGTAGTTGCGGTGGCGCGTTTGTGGTGTCTGTGCATGTGCAATGCCTGCCCGACAGATATCCGACGCTTATCCGACAGCAATCCGACAGTGCTCACATGGGGTAATCTCTCGCGCATTGCGATGGGGTGAGAGGCGGATAAGTTCCGAATCTGCCCCCCGAAGTCGCATCGCTTTCTTCCAACCTGTCATAAAAATGATTCGCTTTTCTGCGCGGGCAGGGGAGCCACATCCACTTGTGGCTCTTTCGGGCGGTTTGCTGTGTGAAAATGGTCTTGTAGCGGTGTTTTTCCGCAGGAATACGGGATTTTCCGCCTTTGTTCACTCTTGATTGAATCACTATATGTTGTGTGCCTGTCTTCCGGGCAATCACAGCGCCGTGAGCAGAAAATTGCGGATTGCGCCAATCTCTTACTTATCCACATGGGCTTGTTCATAATCTTAACGCGTGTCCTGAAACCAATGGAAAACAAAAGAAAAAGAGTTAATGCCATAGGGGACGAATCGAAGGGGCCTGTGGGTAATTTTCGTCAAATGTTTTTTGCAAAACAAAAGGGTAAATTTTGCGTTGACCGACAGGCGGGACCGCTGCACATTGTGGGGGCCGGTTGGATTGCACACTACATTTAGTGTCTCATAAGCGGCGAGGGACAAGGGTCTCGGGGGACTTAACCGCGAAGGACTGGTTCCGGTTTTCGCAGGAATTGCGGGAAAACACCGGAAGCAGCACATAAAAACAGGGTTTTGCCACCGCAGATCTGCCGATGATCACAGACGAATCTGTTACGCGACCGAAGGCCACGTGTTCTTCGGAGCGGTATGGTTTTGTCTGTGAGGATCAAGGGTCTTCCTCGCTGCTGCGACACAATATGTAGATGACTGGCAATGTATAAATGAGCGCCATAAGCGCGATAGTGAGATGGTTGGGGCAAAATGAAGATCGAGCGGAAATTCACGGCAGCAGGTCAGGACGCTTATGCGGATCTGGAGTTCACCAGAACCTCCTCGGAAATTCGAAATCCGGACGGAACGGTGGTTTTCAAGCTCGATGATTGCGAAGTCCCCGCAAAGTGGTCACAGGTCGCCTCCGACGTGATCGCCCAGAAATATTTCCGCAAGGCCGGCATCCCCGCCGCCCTGAAAAAAGTCCGCGAAAAAGGCGTCCCGTCCTTTCTTTGGCGCTCCGTTCCCGACGAGGAAAAGCTTGCGCAACTGACTGAAAACGAACGGTTTATTGGCGAGACTTCCGCGAAACAGGTGTTCGACCGTCTGGCGGGCGCCTGGACCTATTGGGGCTGGAAAGGTGGCTATTTCACCTCCGAAGAGGATGCCAAAGCCTATTACGATGAAATGCGGTTTATGCTCGCTGCGCAGATGGGCGCGCCCAACTCGCCGCAATGGTTTAACACCGGTCTGCATTGGGCCTATGGCATCGATGGACCGGGGCAGGGGCATTACTATGTGGATTACAAGACCGGTGAACTGACGCGGTCGTCCTCTGCCTATGAACATCCGCAGCCCCACGCTTGTTTCATCCAATCCGTGGCCGATGATCTGGTCTCTGAAGGCGGGATCATGGACCTCTGGGTACGTGAAGCGCGTCTGTTCAAATACGGCTCCGGCACGGGCACCAACTTCTCCAGCCTGCGTGCGGCCAATGAAAGCCTCTCGGGGGGCGGTAAGTCCTCCGGCCTTATGGGTTTTTTGAAAATCGGTGACCGTGCCGCAGGGGCGATCAAATCCGGTGGCACCACGCGGCGCGCTGCCAAGATGGTGATCTGCGACATGGATCACCCCGACATTGAAGAATTCATCAACTGGAAGGTGATCGAAGAGCAGAAGGTGGCCTCCATTGTCGCAGGCTCCAAGATGCACGAACGCCAGTTGAACGAGATTTTCGACGCCATCGGCACATGGGACGGGGCCGAGGACGATGCCTTTGATCCGAAGAAAAACCCTGCGCTGAAAGCGGCCATCAAAGGCGCGAAACATTGCGCTATTCCCGAGACTTACGTCAAGCGAGTGCTGGACTACGCCAAGCAGGGCTATTCCTCCATCGAATTCCCGACCTATGATACGGATTGGGACTCTGAGGCCTATGCTTCGGTCTCCGGTCAGAATTCCAACAACTCCGTGCGCGTCACAGATGCCTTCCTCAAGGCGGTGAAAGACGATGCCGAGTGGGAACTTCTGCGCCGCACGGATGGCGGCGTGGCCAAGACGGTGCGGGCGCGTGATCTCTGGGAGCAGGTGGGACACGCCGCTTGGGCCTGCGCCGATCCGGGCATCCAGTTCCACGACACGATCAACGCATGGCACACCTGTCCCGAAGATGGCGCGATCCGCGGCTCGAACCCGTGCTCGGAATATATGTTCCTCGATGACACGGCTTGTAACCTTGCCTCGATGAACCTGCTGACCTTCCTGCATGACGGTGTGTTCGATGGGGAAAGCTACATGCATGCGACCCGCATCTGGACGCTGACGCTGGAAATCTCCGTGATGATGGCGCAGTTCCCGTCGAAAGAGATCGCACAGCGAAGCTTTGACTTCCGCACGCTGGGGCTCGGTTATGCCAATATAGGCGGGTTGTTGATGAACATGGGGCTGGGCTACGACAGCGACGAAGGCCGCGCGATGACCGGCGCTTTGACCGCAATCATGACCGGCGTGTCCTATACGACCTCGGCGGAGATTGCCGGTGAACTTGGGGCGTTTTCGCGCTTTGAGGCGAACCGCGAGCACATGTTGCGCGTTATTCGCAATCACCGCACCGCCGCCTATGGCAAGACCACAGGTTACGAAGGGCTTGAGGTCAAGCCGGTCGCTCTGGATCACGAAAACTGCCCCGACGCGCATCTGGTTGAACTCGCCAAATCCGCATGGGACGAGGCATTGGCGCTGGGTGAGAAACACGGCTACCGCAATGCGCAGGTCTCTGTGATCGCGCCGACTGGGACCATCGGTCTGGTGATGGATTGCGACACCACAGGGATCGAACCGGATTTCGCTCTGGTGAAATTCAAGAAACTCGCCGGTGGCGGTTATTTCAAAATCATCAACCAGTCCGTGCCCGCCGCTCTCGATAAACTCGGCTACGGCTCGGCAGAGATCGAAGAGATCGTGTCCTATGCTGTGGGGCATGGCACGCTTGGCAATGCGCCGGGGATCAACCACACGGCGCTAATCGGTCACGGTTTCGGCCCTGCACAGATCGAAAAGATCGAAGCGGCGCTGCCCTCGGCTTTTGACATCCGCTTTGTCTTCAACCAGTGGACGCTGGGCGAGGAATTCTGCACCGGAACGCTGGGGATTCCGACGGAGAAGCTCAACGATCCGACTTTCGATCTTCTGCGCAGCCTCGGTTTCACGAAACAGGACATCGAAGCGGCCAACGACCATGTCTGCGGCACCATGACACTGGAAGGTGCGCCGCATCTCAAAGAAGAGCATTATCACATTTTCGATTGCGCCAATGCCTGTGGTCGCAAGGGCACGCGTTACCTGTCGGTTGAAAGCCACATCACCATGATGGCCGCGGCACAGTCGTTCATCTCGGGGGCGATCTCCAAGACGATCAACATGCCCAATGACGCCACCATCGAGGACTGTCTGAAGGCCTACGAACTGTCGTGGTCTCTGGGCACCAAGGCCAATGCGCTCTACCGCGACGGCTCGAAACTGAGCCAGCCGCTCGCCTCCGCGCTCATCGAAGATGATGACGAGGCCGAGGAAATCCTCGCCACTGGCACTGCGCAGGAAAAAGCGCAGGTTCTGGCGGAGAAGATCGTCGAGAAAGTCGTGATCAAGGAAGTTGCACGCGGGCGGGAAAAACTGCCTAGCCGTCGCAAAGGCTACACCCAGAAATCCATCGTCGGCGGGCACAAGGTCTATCTGCGCACCGGCGAATATGAGGACGGCAAACTCGGTGAAATCTTCATCGACATGCACAAAGAGGGCGCCGGTTTCCGTGCGATGATGAACAATTTCGCCATCGCCGTCTCCGTGGGGCTGCAATACGGTGTGCCGCTAGAAGAATTCGTCGATGCCTTTACCTTCACCAAGTTCGAACCGGCCGGCATGGTGCAGGGCAATGACTCGATCAAGAACGCCACCTCGATCCTCGACTATATCTTCCGCGAGTTGGCGGTGAGCTATCTGGACCGCACCGATCTGGCCCATGTCAAACCGCAAGGCGCGTCGTTTGACGATCTGGACAAAGAGGCCGCCGAAGGTGTGTCCAACATCAAAGCCCCGTCTGAAAACGCCTCGGCCAAATCCATCGAAGTGCTCAAGCAGATCTCTTCGACCGGCTACCTGCGCAAACGCCTGCCGCAAGACCTTGTGGTGCTGCAAGGCGGGATGCAGTCGGGCGGGGTCGCACTCAATGGCTCCGTCGATCCGGAAGCGGCGCTGCACGCCTTGGTGCCGGAAACCAAGACTGCGCCTGTGTCGTCGGACCAAACGGCGCTGTCTTCGGGAACTGTTGCCATGAGTGCGCGCGATAAGGCCAAGATGCAGGGCTATGAGGGCGAGGCCTGTGGCGAATGCGGCAACTACACGCTTGTGCGCAATGGCACCTGTATGAAATGCAACACCTGCGGCAGCACTTCGGGCTGTTCGTAAGGGGAAGGACACGACTATGAACCTTGTTTTCGACATCGCAGGCCAGCTTTGCGCCGCCGATCGTGTGACCATGAAGGGCAACACGCTCGAGGCGGAATTCGACCGCAATGTGATGGGCGCGCTGGCAGATGCCTATGACCGCGCCCATGCGGTCTCTGTCCTCGGTGTTCCATCGCTTTCGGTGACCTATTCGGTTCAGGATTACCGCGATGCAGGGGAGGCGGGCTGTAAGGCAGTGTTCTCCGTCAACAGTTCTGCGGGGCGTGTGCTGCACTAAAGGGCGCAGAAAAGAGTTTCAGGAGCGGATGCGTTCGCTCCCGACGCGGATCAGGCCGCAGGCAAATAATCTACCGGGCGGTATAAATAGTGAGCCTGATCAGCGAACCTCGGGGGGCCATATTGGCTCCCCTTTTTTCTTTCAAGATGTGAGGTTGATCGTAACCGCCTCATTGATACCGCGGCTTATGCGGCTTGAGTGTCGCCGCTCGAGGCAAGCGGCTCCCAATTCCATGGCAACAACTCTTCAAGCCGGTTGATCTTGTGATCGTGGATGCGGTCGAGAATATTGGCCAGATAGGCGTGTGGGTCGAGACCATTCAGTTTGACGGTTTCAATGATGGTCATGGCCCGCGCGAGGGTCTCGGCGCCCGTGTCGGCGCCAGCGAATAGCCAGTTTTTCCTGCCAATGCCAATCGGGCGCAGGGCACGTTCGGCTGGATTGTTGTCTATGGCCACACGACCGTCCGTCAGGAACAGGCAGAATGCATCCCGCCGAGACAGGCCATAACGGAACGCTTTTGCGAGATTGCTTTTGCCAGGAAGACGCAAGAGTTGCTGTTCGGACCAGGCGAAGAACGCTTCGACCTGTGGCGCGCTGTGTTTTTGACGCGCGGCATGACGGACATCTGCGGGCCGCCCGTTGATCTCGCGCTCGATGTCATAGATCTTGCCAATCCGGTCGATGGCTTCGCGGGCAATCGCAGAGTTGGTCTTCTGCCATTCATCATGGAAGTCCCGGCGCCAGTGCGCCCAGCACGCCGCCTCGCGCAGGCGCTTTGAACCGTCAGATTCCGGCTCATACAGTTTGGCATAACCTTTATAGCCGTCGGCCTGAAGGATGCCCCGGGTCCCGGAGAGGTGCTTATGGACGTGCTCCTCTTTCCAGTCCGGAGCAAAGGCATAAGTTGCGGCGGGCGGAGACGCCCCGGCCCAAGGCCTTTGATCCCGGACATAGGTCCAAATCCGGCCTTTCTTCACGCCCTTCCCAAGTCCTTTGTCTTTCTTCGAGCGATCCAGCACCCGGATCGGCGTATCATCCGCATGCAACAGGTCACTGCCCATCACATCAGCTTCGATCAGCTCGATCAGCGGCTGAAGGGTGCGCATGGCGCGCCCACACCAGCCGACAAGCGTGCTCTCCGGAATGTCTGCCCCCATACGGGCAAAGGTCTCGTGCTGGCGATAGAGCGGAAGGTGGTCATCGAACTTCGAGACCAGAACATGGGCCAGCAGGTTCGGCCCGGCCATGCTTCCCGGGATCGGGCGGCTTGGGGCCGGTTCTTGCACCATACACTCGCAACGGCGGCAGGACTTCTTGATCCGGGCGATTTGGATCACCTTCATTTGCGCGGCAATCATATCGAGAAGTTCGCTGACATCTTCTCCGACAATGCGAAGCTCACCACCACAATCCGGGCAACAGGCGCCGGGATCGAGTTCGCGGCGCTCACGGGGTGTCTCTGCCGAGACACGCGGACGGCGCCGCAGCTTGGGTTCCGGCGAGACATCTTCGTCGTCGGGTTCGTCTTGCCCTTCGTCAATGGGCTGATCGTCGTCTTCAGCCATTGCAACAAAGAGATCCTCAAGTGCCAGTTCCAGCTGATCGATCTCGCGTTCAACCTTTTCCGAAGACTTGCCGAACGCCAGTTTCTGCAACTTGGCGATCCGCAATCGCAGCGCTTGGACCAGTTGATCGTGAACGCGCAACGTCGTCGCCATCTTGTCGTTTTCTGCCTGCAAAAGAGCAATCATCGCCTTCAAAACGGAGGGATCATCAGGCAGGTTTTCGACAGGTTTGGACATGCACCTGACTGCCAAAAATCAGGCCAAACCTCCATATAAATTACGTTAAAACCGCAATAAATTCACCCGACCCGCGCAGGTGGCGCACCCCAGTTCGGACGCCGCCAATCTATGTTCGAGGGCTCTCTCGAACCCGTGGCGTTCGCCCTCTCACCCAAAGCATTGCAAGCTGCGCGGAGGTCAGTCGCAACGCGCCATCTTCGGCGCTTGGCCACGGGAAACGACCACGCTCCAACACTTTGTAGTAGAGGCAAAACCCCTGACCATCCCAATAAAGAAGTTTGATCCGGTCACCACGTCGTCCACGGAATGCAAACACAGCACCGCCGGCTGGCTTCTGCCGCAACACATCTTGCGCCATAGCTGACAAGCCAGCGATCCCTTTGCGCATATCCGTAACACCGCAGGCCAGATACACGCGCACACCCGTTCCGGGACCAATCATGCCGTCTCCAGCGCTCGAATGAGATGGTGAAGGCTGGCCGTCGGCAAATCCTGTGCGCAGCGTAACCGGCGGCCATTCCTCAAGAAGATGTCAACCTCGGGTGCTGGTGTCGCTACCGGCACGTCAGGGGCCTCGTCGCCTGTCAGAGGAGGCAACGGGAGAAACACCGTCCTGTCGGAGCCTGCCTCAAGCCCCTTGCGTCGCAGTGCCCGGCGCCATTGGTAGATATGCTGGCGTGTGATGTCATGACGACGGGCCACATCAGTGACGGTCGCCCCGTTCACTCCAACCTCTTCAAGGATCGCCTGATTCTCATCATCCCGCCAGCGCCTTCTGCGCTCAACACCGACAATAACTTCATGACGCATATCTTGCTCCGCATTAAACGACGTCCATAACGACGACAATAACGACAGAGCTTAAGATCTTATCCAGCAACCGAGAAGGCGGTGCCAATGAGATGGTTACGGTTGATCGCAATGTCGCTGGGCTGATCCCCAAAAACGTATAGACACGATCGTCCCAACAAACCCTTTTGCGTTTTTGTTCGCTCTTCTTCCATCGGTCTTTCAGTTTATTGGGAACGCTGCAGATTTCGAACGGATTTTTATCTATCAACTGCAGATCGAGGAGCATCTTACCGACAGACTTGATGTAGCCGCGATGCTTGGCACGGGTCTCTGCACGAAGACGGGAAACACGCGCGCCCAGTCGGGCTTTCTCCCGATCGGCTTCGGTCACCTCTGGACCATTTCCAAGCGCCCTCAGGGCGTCTTTTTCGGCGCGCTCCTCCTCGGCGTTGATATCGTCAACGAGGGCGCGAAAGCCGTTCTGGGCGAGGAATTTTTCTTTACCCTTTGAGTGTTGATAGGGCAGTTCTGCAAGAAGTTTCAGGGCGTCTCGAATGTCGTCCTGGTCGGCCTCATCGAAGGGGACATCGCCGATGAATTCCACCCAGTATTTTTCGGCAAAGTTCGCCTTGCTGCCGCTGTTGGATTTCCATTTCTTGCCGGCTGCCGCGTCCGCAGTCTGTTCCGTCGAGAAATCATCGCTGTATCCGGAAATTTTGAGTTCTTTCATGAGCTTGATGCCCTCAAGGAGCGTAATGCCTCTGGGCTTGGTCTGCACGACGGCCTTCAGTTCAGGCGAAAGATCTCTCAGATCTATGTTCTGTAAAAGCGGCGGTTTCTGTTTGATCCGGAATGCGACGTCGTCATCCTGGGGGGCGAGGGGCGCGTGAGAGGTTTTGGTCTTTGCGGGCGCCGAGACTGCTGGTTTTTGAACGCTTTCGGAAGGTCTGGTCTTCGCAGGTGCTTCCACAACATGGTTCTGAGCGGGATAGCTCAACTGTGTTTCGGCCAGCTTCGTATTAGCCATCTGCGGTTCGCGCGGCGTGGGTGTCGTCTGCATGGACGGCTTCGGCGGCATGGACGGCATGCGCAGCTCGGGCGGCATACATGGCTCGGGTGGCACGGGTGGCTTGGGCGCAGCAAACATGCTCGGTGAGGGGGCGATAGAGGCGGCGGGGACAGCCGGGGTCTGCACGGGGGCTCGGGTGACATGACAGGGCTGGGCGGCCGCAGGAGAGGTGGCGCGGCTCGCCATGACGGATCTAAAGACCGGCGTGACCTCCTCGTAGGTTCCGATCTCGCGCTTTTCGCGTTCGCGCGACACGTCCAGCATGACCCGCAGAGCTTCAAACGCGAGTTTGCGCCAGTCTGCGGAGGTTTCGTCAAGCGTCACATTCAAGCGTTTGGCCATGTCGCGCAGAGGCTCCTCGACGGGGGATCGATCTCCGAGCGCCAGAGCACGGCGCAGCATGTCCTGTGTTGCGCGTTCCGTCTGCGCCGCGAATGTCGCGGCGGCCTCCGAGCGCGGCTCTGCGCTGGCGCGCATTGCTTCGTGGGCGGCGATCTGGAATCGCGCCATCTCGCTCAGCAATGCAACGTGCTCGGGTTTCAGATGGTTCACAGGTCTCTCCGTCGTCAGCGCGAAGGCTGCGTCGGTGAGCGCTGTCAGGCGCGCGACGAGGATCTTCGCATCGGAGAGGACATCGGTCCGAAGGGAGAGACAGATTGCAGAAACTTGACCAGGGTTCACTAACTCTTGCCACGAGCTCGGCAGGCGCCGTCGGAAGAAATACCCACTGGGGCGTTTTTCGAGATAGGGGGTGTGTGCGACTCCAGCCATGACATGCACTCCGAAAACGGGTTTCAGGGCATCCCGGAGTCGGATCTGTGCACCGGTTTGTGCACCAATTGGTGCACCTATTTGTGCACGTGCACAAAGGAAACCACCCCCGAAGGGGTGGATTTTCTTTGAAATCAGTAGCTTAGGAAGTTTTTGGCTCCGGCGGTAGGGATCGAACCTACGACCAATTGATTAACAGTCAACTGCTCTACCGCTGAGCTACGCCGGAACATGTGGCGGTGTATAGCTATGTGATTTGGGCCGTGCAAGTGGGTTTTGTGACAAAAAGATATTTTTTGCGAATTTTTTGCTCAGCGCGCGGAAAATACTGCATTTTCAGAGAGTTCCGGCGTGGCGAGAATGCGGTTTCTTTGGTGGAGGTCGATCAGATGCGCCAGCGTGTTGCGTGCGGCGGCGGGAATATGAGTCGCGGGAAGCTCTGTGTAGACCGTTTTTGTCAGCGCGATGAGCGATTGGGGTCCCGCAGACAGGGCTTCGAGGATTTGTGCCTCCCGATTTGCGCGATGGGTGAGGAGAAAGTCGATTCTCTGTTCGGGCATCTCCACCGCCGCGCCATGTCCCGGATAGAGACGCGCGGGGGCAAGATCACGCAGCAGGGCGCAGCTGTTTCGGAAGGCGGCTGCATCGCCATCGGGCGGAGAGATCAGCGAGGAGGACCAGCCCATGATCAGATCGCCGGAAAAGATCATATCCTGCCAGTGAAAACACAGGTGGTTGCCCATATGGCCGGGGGTGTGCAGCGCGGTGATCGAGCCTGCGGGGGTGGCAAGCACTTCTTGATGGGTCAAGGCAACATCGGGGCGAAAGCGCGCATCCACCCCTTCGCCGCCGCCGATCTGTTCGGACAGGGCGGCCATGATCGGGCTGCGACCGCTGCGAAAATCTCCGAAGGCATGAACGGGCGCGCCCGTGACCTGTGACAAGGCCTGCGCCCCCTCGGAATGATCGCGATGGGCATGTGTCACAAGAATATGGGAAATCCGGCCCCCTTGGGGCAGGGCACCCAGAATGGCCTCGCGATGCACCTCCATATCCGGTCCCGGATCAATCACCACCCGCGCAGCACCTTCACCCAGAAGATAGCTGTTGGTGCCCCAATAGGTCATGGGCGAGGGGTTGGGCGCGAGGATACGGATCAGGTCCGGCGCCAGACGGCTTACGCTTTCGGGTCGGTTCTGCACGCGATTTTCCTTTTCTTTGCGCTCCTTGACGGTCTACCAATACAGCGTTTCGCGAAAAATCTGAATCACGGATTTTCGGGTCTCGTGATCAGGCGTGCTTTCGCCTCGGGTCTGTCTGCTTCGGACCCGCATATCATCCGAAGGGACTGGGGCATGGTGTTCAACTGGCTGAAAAAATATATGCCGCGCGGGATTTACGGGCGGGGGGCGTTGATCCTTCTGGTGCCCGTGGTGGTGATCCAGCTTGTGGTGATCGTGGCCTTTTCGCAGCGTTATTTCGAGGACATCACCCGCCAGCTCAGTCGCGGCGTGGTGGCGGAAATCGGGCTCTATGTGGAAACGGTCGAAGGCATTCCCGCTGATCAGGTGACTGTGGCCTTGCAACATCTGGACACGCGACTGGATTTCAAAACCTCGGTTGGCAGTGACACTGCTGTGGAAGATCGCAGGCGTTGGTATGACTTTTCCTCGCGGGTGATTGCCTCCGAATTGCGTAGCCGGATCGACGGTGTCGAAGGCGTCGATGTTGCCAGTGATACGCGTCTTGTGCGCACCTCGATCCTGACCGATGGCGGGCGGCTGACCATTGAGTTGCCGCGTAGTCGTGCCTCGGCCTCCAACCCGCATCAGCTCATGGTTTGGACGGCGTTTACAGGTCTGGTGATGACGCTGATTGCCTTTATCTTCCTGCGCAATCAACTCCGCCCGATCCGCCAGCTCGCGCGGGTGGCCGAAAGTTTCGGACGCGGGGAGAGCAAGCCCTACCGTCCGGCCGGTGCTGCGGAAGTGCGTGCGGCGGGGGCGGCCTTTCTCAACATGCGCTCACGGATCGAACGTCAGATCGAACAGCGCACCTTGATGCTCTCCGGCGTCTCTCATGACCTGCGCACGCCGCTGACGCGCATCCGGCTGGGCCTGTCGATGCTGGATGTGCCGGAGGAGGACGCGGCGGAGATTGCCGCGATGCAGGCCGATCTCGACGAGATGGAGCAACTCATCAATGCCTTCCTTGATTTCGCGCGATCCGAGGCGACAGAGACGCCAGAGCAGATCGATCTGGTGGAATTGGTGCTGTCGGCCAAAGAACGTGCGGAACGGGCAGGGGGCGAGGTCAAACTCGGTGCCATGCCCGAGGGGCCGGTGATGCTCAACCTGCGCCCTGCGGCGCTGTCGCGTGCGCTCGACAATCTCATGTCCAATGCGCGCCGCTATGGCACGACTGCGCAACTCAGCCTGACCGAGTTTGACCGTGCCGTGGTGATCTCGGTTGAGGACAACGGTCCGGGGATTGCTCCGGATGTGCGTGAGCGGGCCTTGCAGCCTTTCGTCCGACTCGACGCCGCCCGCAACCAGAATCGTGGCTCCGGTGTCGGGCTTGGTCTGGCCATCGCCCATGACGTCGCACGCCGGCACGGTGGCACACTGCGGCTCGGGGAGAGCGAAGACCTTGGCGGGTTGAAAGCCGACATCGTTCTGGCACGGCAGGCGTAAGACTGACGTTTTCAAAGAAGCGAATGCAGCCTCTTAGGTCCACCGGTTTTCCTCGGCAGGGTCAAGTTTTCGGCACATTTCTCCGACAAAACGAAGGCGTATTTTAAGACTTGGGGTTTACGATGGCGCAATCTGTCGCGGTGCTTGTTGATGGCGATAATATAAGCGGAAAATATGCAGATGATATTTTGGCTGCAGCGGGAAAACATGGGTAAGCGTTCGCTGGACATCACGTGCAGCTTAGCTTGACAGCTTGAAGTTCCACGGCAGCAGATCGTCTATGCAGTTTTGCGGATGACCATTGGCGATCGCTGTCAAGGTGGCCTTGAGATAAGCAAAGGGTTCTATGCCGTTAATCTTGCAGGTCTCGATCAGAGAAGCGACACGGCCCCAGGCGATGCCACCTTCGTCGTGACCCGCGAAGAGCGCATTCTTACGATTGAGAGTGATCGGTCGGATCAGGTTTTCGACGCGGTTGTTGTCGATCTCGACGCGCCCATCGGTCAGGAAGGTCTGCAACCCGTCCCAGTGATTATGGATGTAGGTCAGCTTTTCGCCAAGCCGAGATTTACTGGATATCTTGCGGCGTTGTGCCTGCAGCCAGTCGCCAAAGGCTGCGACCAAGGGGGCAGTGCGGGCCTTGCGGGCTGACAATCTCTGGCCAAGGTCGACGCCACGGATATCGGTTTCAACGGCATAGATTTCGGCAATGTGGCGCAGGCCTTCGGCGGCGATCTCTGAGCCGTCGCGGTCGAAGACTTCCTTCAGCTTACGGCGCGCGTGTGCCCAGCAATGAGCCACCCGAATGGGATCACCGCCCTTGCGGGTAGGCTTGGTCAGGCGGTTATAGCCCTGATACCCGTCGATCTGCAGGATACCGTCAAAGCCGGTGAGGAATGTTTCGGCATTCTCGCCCGCCCGACCAGGGGCATAGAAGTAAACCACTCCGGGCGGGGCCTCGCCGCCCCATGGCCGATCATCACGGGCAAGCGCCCAGAGATAGCCAGTTTTGGTTTTGCCGCGCCCCGGATCCAGCACCGGGGCGGTGGTTTCATCCATGAACAGTTTGTCGGATCGTTTCAGATGTTCGGCCAGTCGGTCGACAATGGGCTTAAGGTGGAACGCCGCCTTGCCAACCCAATCCGCCAGCACGGCGCGGTGCAGATCAAGACCCGCCCGCGCCAAAATCTGGCTCTGGCGGTATAATGGCAAATGATCGGCATACTTACTGACCAGCACATGAGCGATGGCCGCCTCGGTCGGCAACCCGCCCATGATCAGATGCGCTGGAGCGGGGGCCTGGGTCACGCCGTCGGTGCAGGTCCGGCAGGCGTATTTCGGGCGCACGGTGACAATGACGCGCAACTGGGCCGGCACGATGTCCAGCCGCTCGGCTCACGGTCTTCACCGATCTTGTGCATGATACCGCAGCCACAGGGGCAGATCAGGCTGGCGGGTTCGATAACCTCTTCGATGCGCGGGAGTGTGGCCGGGAGATTGCCGATGGTGCGCTTTGGCGCAGGCTTGGTTGCCCTTTTGTCACCTGTCTTGGTGGTCAGCTGCTCCTTTTGCACCTCGACCTCGGCAAGTGCGATGGACAAGTCTTCGAAGGCCAGCTGCCGCTCATCCTCGGTCAGCTTTTCCGAGCGTTTGCCATGTAGGGCATGGTTCAACTCGGCGATCAGGTGCTCTTGCCGCTGGGTGATTTCCGTCAGCGCCGCCACCTCTTCCATCAACGCCAGAACCGCCGCGCGTTGCGCAGCCGGGATAGCAGAAAGATCAAGTGATGGGGCATTTTGCATAGGCCAGAACTACCAAAAAACCACAGTGAAATCACGCAAAAACATACGGTTGGTTCATTCTGCCGCAGCAGGTGGGCGTGTCTCCAAGGCCTTAACTTTACGCCAGTCCAGACCGGCAAACAGGGCCTCAAACTGAGCGTGGTTCAGCGCCATCACCCCGTCCTTGATCGCAGGCCAGGTGAAGGCTGCCTCCTCCAGCCGCTTGTAAGCCATCACCAGTCCCGTGCCGTCCCAGAAAAGCAGCTTCAGTCGATCCGCTCTGCGCGACCGAAACACAAACACTGTGCCCGTGAATGGATCCTTGCGCAGCACCGATGACACGATTGCAGCCAGGCCATCATGACCTTTCCTGAAGTCCACGGGCTGCGTCGAGACCAAAACCCGCACGCGGTTTGACGGGAACATCATGGCCGTGCCCCAATGGCCCGCACGATCTCGGCAATCCGGTCAGAACTGGTGGTGCCATCGAGCCTGATTATCACTTGGCCGATCTCAATCGCGATAGGGTCAGCGGATGCAGCGTCAGACTTGGTAAGCGGCGCAGACACTGCTGGCACAGGAGTATCGCCGCCATCATCCGACACCACGATTGGCGCAAAACAAAAGTCGACCTCTTCAACTGCGGGTAAAACCAACCTGCCGTCACGCGCCCGACGGCGCCATTCCGACAGATGGTTTGCCCGAAGCCCATACCGCGCAGCAACCCCGTTCACCGTCGCGCCGGGCTTCAAACTCTCAGCAACGATCCGCGCCTTGACCTCATCCGGCCAGCGTCGCTGACCATTGGTCCGTATCTCCACCCCGTAGCTCCTGAGAAACTCCACCGTAGTCGCCATCGCGAAACTCCTGCACCGATCTCCATCGGACACGGCATCGCAGATCAGACAATTGAACAAAAGGTGAGAGCCAGCGAACGCTTACAAACATGGCGAGCCAAGCGTGGTTCGTGTTTATAGAGATGCGCAGTCTCTCTCGGATTGGCATAACGCCTACGGTTACCGGATGATACATGCCGGAACCGGCAAAAACGCAGCAGATATATTGCTTGCACTGGATGCGATGGAGTTGCTTCTGGTCAGGGAGGTGCGGTGCTTTGTGATCGCAAGTTCGGATGGTGATTTTACCCATATTGCGACCAGACTACGAGAGAACGGCGCGAAAGTGATCGGGCTTGGTGAAGAGAAAGCACCGGATGCGTTTCGCGCCTGTTGTAGCAGGTTTGTAGAGCTTGGCACGCGGGAGCCGGTTGTGTCTTTACACACGGTCCAAAAGGTGGCGAGCACCGCAACTGATTTTGATGAAAAGATACGTGATGTGATAAAGGAGTTTAGCAAAGGGAGCGCGGGTATACGCATTGTTGAACTCTCATCCAAGATGTACAGTAGTCACGATGTCCGGATCAGCAGCTTACCTGAGAAAAACTGGCGGAGCTATTTCAATGCACGACCTGAACTTTACGATTTGGACCCACGTGGTGCCAATGCAAAGGTGCGTTTCCGTCCCGAAGGATTTTCACGCGCGACCACGGCTGCTCTGGGCAAATCAGCCTGACCGCGTTCAAGAGCAGACATCCTTCAGTCTCTGCTGGCGCGAGACCGACGGGTGTCCGACACTTCTCTGACGCTTTGCAGACATGCATTTTTAGCCACGTTTTCGGTCCTTCGCTCTGATGTTTTGGTATGGCGACGATCGAAATCTGAGTGCGCGTAAAGCCATCTGGATGTGCGACAGAACGGGAAACTTTGGCTTCTATTGAGAAATTTGGCGGCAAGCCGCTTGCCCGATCCGTACATCGGCCTTAAACGTGGAGTGCAACGATACCCGCGCGGCGCCCTGACTGCGTAGGTCAGAGCCAAGGGGATAACCTATTGCTTTTCTTCACCATCTGGCCGCTTTTCGCGCTGATCTGCCTTGGTTATATCCTTGTCCGGCGCGGTTTTCCTGATCCGGGGTTCTGGCCCGCCGCCGAACGGATCAACTATTTCCTGTTTTTTCCGGCGCTTCTGATCAGCAGTCTGGCCGATGCACCCGTCCGCGATCCGCAGGTGTTGCGTCTTGGCGGTGCGACCGTTTTCGTCATCCTGATCGCGGCATGCGCCCTGAGTCTGTTCCGGCGCGCTCACCCCATCCCCGCAGCCCGTTTCGGTGCGGTGCTACAAAGCGCGGTGCGGTTCAACACCTATCTCGGACTGGCCATCCTCGCCACCTTGACCGGCCCAGTGGGGATTGAGCGTGCGGCGATATACCTTGCGATTGCCGTGCCCTTGGTCAACGTCTTGTCGATCATGGCTCTGACCGAGGCGGGGCAGGGGCGCACACCTCTTTCAATGCTGCGCACAATGGCGCTCAATCCGCTTATTCTGGCCTGTCTTGGGGGCATCGCGCTGGCACTGACCGGATGGGGGCTTCCGTTTGGCACTGGACGTTTTCTTGACCTTCTTGCTCAAGCCAGCCTGCCGCTTGGCCTGCTCTGTGTGGGGGCCGCTCTGCAACCTGCCACGCTGCGGCGGGATGGGGTTACGTTGGCAGCAACCGGCGCTCTGCGTCTGCTTTTCATGCCCTTGCTCGCAGCGCTCATCGCACGCCTTGTCGGGCTGAATGGGGTCGAGGCGCTGGTGCTGGTCGTTTTCTCGGCCATTCCCACAGCTCCCACGTCCTATGTGTTGACCCGACAAATGAACGGAGACGGCACCTTGATGGCAGGGATCGTCACCTCCCAAACCATCGCCGCCATCGCCACAATTCCGCTGATGCTGTGGGTTCTTGGTTTTTGAGGGTTAGGGCGTGAACGGCTTTTAACTGAGGGGATATGAAATGGTTCCAGTCGCTGAAAGAGGCGTCTGAGGCATACGTACCGGAAAACGTAAATGTCATGGTGGGTGTGGTAAAGCGCTATGCCATCCCCAATTTCAAATGAAATCAAAGGTTAGTGGCGGAGACGAAGGGATTCGAACCCTCGAGACCCTTCCGGGCCTACTCCCTTAGCAGGGGAGCGCCTTCGACCACTCGGCCACGTCTCCACCGACGCGTATAGCCAAGCAAACGTAGGGGATACAAGACAAAAATCCCTGTTTTCGAAATTTTCTCGTTTCGGACGAAAACCGCTCGTAACAGCGCCGGGAGGAGGCGAGCGGTCGCGAGATTCGAGGGCGGTGTCGTGAAATGTATTATGGAATAGACAGGCCGATTTTCCCGATGTGCGTTTTCTCAAGGAATGTCTTCTGCGCGTTGCGGATGTCGTGCAGGGGGAAGGTTTTGGCTATGATCTGACGGATTTCACCGCGCTCAATATAGCCGACAAGATCGGTAAAGATGTTTGGCGGCAGGTTTGGAACAGGCCTTTGTCCGTCACGGCTTTGCCGATGCGAGCGTGGATACCCTGCGCGAAGACGCCGGTGCCAGCCTGCGCAAGCTTTACAAATACATGCCGTCGCGGGCCGATATGGTGCTGGCGGCGCTGGAATATCGGCACCGGCGGTATATGGCGGAGGTGCTGGATGATCTGCCAGTTGATCCGGCGCGAGTGCGTGATGCCTTGATGACCCGTGTAGGACACTGGATGCAAAGCGAGGCGGCGCATGGATGTTTGTTCCATTCTGCCGTTGCGACCGATCCGGCCAATGCCACGTTGCGCGCGCTTCCGTAGCTTTAAAAATACGAGGTCGCCACACGAGCAGCCTTGGCTTTTACATGGGGACGAGGCTGTGAGTGCAGCAATACATCTGGCCGCTGCTCTGGCCGCGGGTCAGCCTTAAAACCGTGCCTTTGCTCTGTCTCGTATATGGTTTGCATATGCGCGGGGCAGCGGGCCGTAATCATCAGGAAACAATACCTGCACGTTTCAGGTTTTCAATCTCATGGGAGACCGCTTCGGCAAAGGCCTGCCCGGCTGTGCTGAGCGGACGGTCGTGCGGGACGAATTGTGCGATGTCCCATGTGATGGCAGGCATGAGACGGTGAATAGAGATTTTATCGAAATCAACGAGTTGATGGGCAACGGGATCGACGATTGCCACGCCTTCGCCGCGTTCCACAAGACGCACAATGCCATGAATGGTGCGCAGTTCCGCAGCAATGGTGCGGTGCACATGGATTGTTTCCATCATGTGGTCAATCCGGCGGCGCAAAGGGCTCCCCTGAGACAGATCAATGAACATTTCCTTTCTCAGGCGGGGCAGGGGAATGTCTTTCATCTCGCCAAGCGGATGACCTTTGGGGAGGATACATTGGGCCTCGCAACGGGCCAGTGACAGGGTGTCCCCGCCGAAAGCCTCAGCATTGAGTGTGATCCCGAAGGCCAGATCGCAGCGCTGCTCGCTGATCAGGCGCAGCATCTCCGCCATGCCCACATCCACGATCTGCACAGTAGCTTGGGGATGGTCCTTGCGAAAACGGGCGAGCGCGTCGAGCAGGAAGGTATCACAGAAAATCGGCTGAGCGGCGATCACCAAGTGACCGACCTGACCGCTTGCAATGGCGCTGGCCTCTTGTTCAAGGGTGCGCATGCCCGCGAGATGGCGGGCGACGGTCTGGTGAAACCGAAAGGCTTCCGGTGTCGGGGCGAGTCGATTCCGTTTGCGCTGAAACAGTTCGAACCCCGCTTTGTCCTCCAAGGCAGAGAGCAGGCGGCTGATCATCGGTTGGCTTGTGCCTAATTGTTCGGCAGCCAGTTTGACGCCGCCCAAACGCATATAGGCGTCAAATGCCTTTAATTCTTGGGGTTTGAACATGGTTTTTCCTCTGAGTATGCATTTTATGCAACTTAAAGCTATCTATTGTCAAATTCCGCATACTGTGAATGGTTGCCCGCATCCAACAGTTCCGGCTGGCGGGTTCGCCGCCGGATCGGACAAAACGTGAGGTACATATGAAAAAACTACTCGGATCGATTGCAGTCGCAGTCGTCGCAGCCACCGGCCCCGTGATGGCCCAATCCTATCCCGACCAAGCAGTGACACTCGTTGTCCCTTATGGCCCGGGCGGTGCATCTGATCTGGCCGGTCGTGCTCTGGCTGAAACGGCACAACCGTTTCTTGAGCAGCCGATTACGGTGATGAACAAACCCGGCGCTGGCGGCATGAACGGTGCGCGCTTTGTGTCCGAAGCCGACCCGGACGGTTACACGCTTCTGCTCGCGCGTGTGGGCATGGCCCTGTCGCCTGCGGTGACGCCTGATAATGCTGTGCCGTGGGATGCTTACACCTTCCTCGGCGCTCTGGAAGCCACCCCGATGATCCTCGCCGTGCGCGCGGATTCTCCCTATGACACTGTTGACGATCTGATCGCAGCGATCAAGGACAGCAAAGGCGGGATGACCTATGCGGCCTCCGGTGCGACCGCGATTGACGGTTTCACCACGCAAGCCCTTCTGGCTGACAATGATCTCGACCCGCTGACTGCAGCCACTCTGGTGCCCTACAAAGGGGGCGGTGCTCTGGCGACGGCGCTTCTGGGCGGTCACGTCGATTTCGTTGCAATGGCTGCGGCATCCCTGATGCCCCATATCGAAAGCGGCGACATGAAAGCGCTGATGGTCTTTGCTCCGTCGCGTGTGGAAAGCCTGCCGGACGTTGCAACGGCTCAAGAGCTCGGCTACGAAAAAGCCGGTCAGATCACTGGCTGGAGCGCGCTCTATGCGCCGAAAGACCTGCCCGAAGAGGTTGTGACCAAATGGCACGAGGTTCTCGGCCAAGTGGCGACCGACGAGAAATGGCTTGATCTGGCAGCACGTCGTGGGTCGATCTCGACCATCGGCACTGTGGACATGACCGACTATGCGAAGAGCCAGTACGAGCTGTTCAACGGTCTGGCCAAAGACTTCGGCTACCTGCCCGAATAATCCCTGATGCAGGTGGGCGAGAGATCGCCCACCTGTTGTTTGTCCGGCCTGATCCAGCGGCCGCCTTCATCTCAGCCGAGATATCTACACTCTCAGGAGCATTGCTATGACCAAGCCTGTTTTACGGGGGGTGCTCATTGTCGCGTTTTTCGCGCTCTGTGCATTCGTCCTTGTGCCCGCATTTGTGCCCCGTCCCGCGTTTATTCCCGGTTTCGCACCTCCGCCGGACATGTGGCCCCGAACGGTGTCTATTGTCGGTGTCGTCCTTGGCGCTCTGGCCATTGTTTTCGCTTTGCGCGGGGGACAGCCAGAGGAGGAAAAGGTGGAAACGGACGGGAGTTCCGTCCCGCAGATGTTGCTGCGTTTTGCCGGCATTATCGCCATCTTCGTGCTGTTTTTCGCCGTGGTCCCCTATGTCGGGTTTCTGATTGCAACGATGTTTCTGACCCTTGCGATGGTTCTCATGACCGGCGAGCGACACTACCGCATGTGGATTGCCCTGCTTTCCTTTGGCGGTCCTGTCCTGCTCGTGTTGTTCTTCCATTCCGCGCTCGGCACACAGTTCCCCAAGGGTGAACTGGCCAAGCTGTTCGGCTTTTGATCGGAGACCGTGATGCTCGCTGAAATTCTCTCTGCACTGGTGGCGGTGGCCACGTTCCAAAACCTTCTCATCATGGCCGCTGGTATCTGGGGCGGTGTGATTGTCGGGGCCATTCCCGGCATGACTGGCACGATGGCGGTGACGCTGGCGCTGCCCTTTACCTTTTATATGGACCCTGTGCCGTCGATCCTGTTGCTGGTCGCTTTGTATAAAGGCTCGACCTATGGCGGGTCGGTCTCGGCCATTCTGATCAAGACGCCGGGCACGGCCTCTGCCGCCTGCACCGCGCTGGACGGCTATCCTCTGGCGAAACAGGGCAAGGCAGGCAAGGCGCTCAACATGGCGCTGTATTCCTCCGTTATCGGGGATTTTCTGTCCAACTTGTCGCTGATCTTTTTCGCGGCCCCGCTTGCGGCTCTGGCGCTCCACATCGGTCCGCCGGAATTCTTCATGCTGATGCTCTTTGCGCTTACCACTGTGGCGGGCGTGTCGGGCAGTTCCTTGCTGCTGGGCATGGTGGCTGCGGCCTTGGGGCTTTTGCTCGCCACGGTAGGCGAGGACATGTATGGCTCGTTCCGCTTTGCCTTCATGCCGGACATGCAGGCCGGTCTATCGATCGCGCCGGTGTTGATCGGGCTGTTTGCCCTGCCGGAGCTTATCAAACTTATCGTCATGCGTGCGGCCAAGACCGAAGAGGCCGCCGCTCTGGGGGCGCAGCATGTGACCCGCGCCGAGTTTATGGGCTCCTTGCGCAGCATCCTGAAAGGCTCCGTGATCGGCTCCATTCTGGGCGCCATTCCGGGGATCGGGCCGTCTTCTGCGGCGTTCTTCTCCTATGGCGAGGCACAGCGCAGTTCCAAGAACGGGGCGAATTTCGGCAAGGGTGAGTTGGAAGGCATCGCCGCCTCGGAATCAGCCAACAACGGGGCCTGTGGCGCAACGATGATCCCGCTTCTGGCACTTGGCGTGCCGGGGGATGTGATCACCGGTGTGATGCTGGGCGCTTTCATGATCCAGGGTCTGACGCCCGGACCGTTGTTGTTCCAGACCAACATGCACGAAATCTACATGTTGCTCATCGGTATGATGGTGTCTTCGGTGCTATTGTTCTTTGCTGGCAAGATCACCATGCGCATGTTCTCCAAAGTGGCGCATATCCCGCAGACGCTTCTGACGCCTCTGGTGCTGTTGCTGTGTATCTTCGGTATCTATTCCATCGCGTCGAGCACCTTTGATGTCGCCGTGCTTCTGGTGATGGGAGTGGTGGGCTTCGGTATGTTCCTGTTGAACATTCCCGCAGCGCCGTTCCTCATCGCCTTCATCCTTGGTCCGATGATCGAGGAAAACCTGCGCCGTGCACTGGCAATTTCCCGCGGCGATCCGGCAGTTTTGCTGTCCTCCCCCATCACCTGGGTTTTTGCCGCGCTGATCATTTTTGTGGTCAGTCTGACGATCCGGCGTGAATTTACAAAACATAAAGAAAGACGAGTAGAACAATGACACTCCTGAGTGAGATCACGTTCGCATCTGACGATCTGACCGGCCAGGCCGCAGAGCATCTGGCCAATCTGATCGCATTTGATACGGTTTCGCGCAATTCCAACCGGCCGATAATCGACTTTATGGCCGCGTATTTTGAAGGACTCGGAGCACGGATCACGATTTTGCCGGACGAGACGGGAGACAAGGCCAATCTGGTCGCGGCTTTCGGGCCGGAAGATCAGGCGGGGGTCGTCTGGTCGGGCCACACTGATGTGGTGCCCGCCGACGAGCCGGAGTGGGAAAGTGATCCCTTCACCGCAGAAATCCGCGACACGCGGCTTTACGGGCGCGGTGCCTGCGACATGAAGGGCTTTGCCGCCTGTGTCATGGCCGTAGCCCCCGATCTGGCGCGCGCAAAGCTGACGCGGCCTGTCTACCTGTGCTTCTCCTATGATGAAGAAGTCGGCTGCCTCGGCGCACCTGCCGTGGCGCGGTATCTGGCAAGCCTGCCTGTGCCGCCGGAATTTGCCATCATTGGCGAGCCTTCGATGATGAAACTCGTCACCGGACAGAAGGGCAAAATCGCCATGCGGGCCCGTGTGACGGGAACTTCGGGCCACTCCTCCTTTGCGCCACGCCACGTCAATGCGATTGAATACGCGTCCAACGCCATCACCCTGATCTCCGAGCGCGGCAAACGCTACGAGACCGAGGGGCCTTTCGATCCGGAATTCACCGTGCCCCATGCCACGATGCTGGCCACGATGATCAAAGGCGGTGTCGCAACCAATGTGACGCCAGACAGTTGCAGCTTTACCTTCGAGTTGCGCTCCATCAGCGGCATGGACCCAGAGGCCGATATGTCCGCCTTGCTCAATGAGATCGAGCAAAAGGTTGTCGTGCCGATGCAGGTCAAAACCGCAGGCACAGGTATAGAATTCGAACGTATTTTTGCATATCCCGCCATGGGCGAGGCGCGCAATACCGTCGGGTTCAATCGCTATGCACGGCTCTTGCCGGACTGGGGCGGCAAGGTGTCTTACGGTTCCGAAGGTGGCGTGTTCGAGCAGATCGGCGGCATCCCCTCTGTGATCGTGGGGCCCGGTTCTATCGAACAGGCCCATAAGCCGAACGAATTTGTCGAATTGGATCAATTGACGCAATGCGTCGGATTCCTTGGCCGCATTATCGAGCACCTGAACGCAGGTTCAGACACCTGAAACCGGCGGGAAACCCACCTATCGCAACTCGCCGGACAACCGGCAGGGTTGCGATGAAAATTCCAATTTCTTTTTACATTGGATAGATTTCCTGCCTCGGCGCCGGTCCGAAATTTATGGACAGCATGAGATAGTACCTGCCAAATTGATGTGTGCCGACGCATGAAAGCCAGCCACAACCTTTAAGGCATTGTATTGCCGAGATTTTCGATTCGTTTTGAGACGTGTCAGGACTTATCGCAGGGGGGGGATATGGTAGGCCCGGCAGGACTTGAACCCGCAACCAAAGCGTTATGAGCGCTCTGCTCTAACCAATTGAGCTACAGGCCCCTACAGGTGCATTGATTATTGCGCTGTTGCGGCGGGGTCAAGCAGAAGTCGGTCTTTCGGCATTTGCGTGTCACGCGGGCCTTTTCAAGACGGTCCAAAGCGCGTAAACGGGCCGAAACTTTGGTTTGCGCGGGGAGCCTTGGCGATGACGCTGAAAAAAAATGGTCTGACTTACGCCGATGCTGGCGTGGATATTGATGCGGGCAACGAGCTTGTCGAACGGATCAAGCCGGCGGCGAAAAAGACCGTCCGTCCGGGTGTGATGGCCGGGCTTGGCGGTTTCGGCGCTTTGTTCGATCTCAAGGCGGCGGGATATGAAGACCCGATCCTTGTGGCCGCAACTGACGGTGTTGGCACCAAGCTGCGCATCGCGATTGACACGGACAATGTGGCCACCGTTGGCATCGATCTTGTCGCGATGTGCGTCAACGATTTGGTCTGTCAGGGTGCAGAGCCTTTGTTCTTCCTCGACTATTTCGCAACCGGCAAGCTCAAGCTCGACAATGCTGCCGCTGTGGTGGAGGGCATTGCCGAAGGCTGTGCGCAATCCGGTTGTGCGTTGATCGGTGGCGAGACCGCCGAGATGCCGGGCATGTATGAAGACGGTGACTTTGATCTTGCGGGTTTTGCCGTAGGCGCGATGGAACGCGGTGCTGACCTGCCTGCGGGTGTGCAGGAGGGTGATGTGCTTTTGGGGCTCGCGTCCAACGGGGTGCATTCCAACGGCTATTCGCTGGTGCGCAAAACCGTGGAACTGTCGAGCTACAAATGGTCCGACATCGCGCCATTCTCCGATGCGACCTTGGGCGAGGAGCTTTTGAAGCCCACACGTCTCTATGTGAAGCCTGTGTTGAAAGCGATCCGTGCGGGCGGTGTTCATGCGCTGGCGCATATCACCGGTGGCGGATTGACCGAAAACCTGCCGCGCGTTCTGCCTGCTGGCATGGGGGCGGATATTGATCTCACAGCATGGACCCTGCCGCCTGTGTTCAAATGGCTGGTAGAGACAGCGGGCCTGTCGCAGCACGAGTTGCTCAAGACCTATAATGCCGGCATCGGCATGGTTGTTGTCTGCGCGGCCTCCGAGGTTGACGCGCTGACGGCTTTGCTCTCGGATGAGGGCGAAACGGTCTACCGTCTGGGGCAAGTGACCACAGGGGGCGGTGTGACCTATGAGGGCGAATTGAAGTGAGCCCGAAGAAGGTTGCGATCCTGATCTCTGGTGGCGGCTCCAATATGGTGTCGCTGGCCAAATCCATGACGGGTGATCATCCCGGACGACCCTGCCTTGTGCTTTCCAACGTGTCCGGTGCGGGCGGGTTGCAGAAGGCGGCGGATATGGGGATTGCGACCGAGGTCGTGGATCACCGTGACTTCAAAGGTGATCGCGAAACCTTTGAGACCAAACTGATTTCCGTGATTGACGCCTATGAGCCCGATGTCATCGCGATGGCCGGTTTCATGCGTATTCTCACACCGACCTTTATTGGCCATTACGCGGGGAAGATGCTCAACATCCATCCGTCCTTGCTGCCGAAATACAAGGGCCTGCACACCCATCAGCGCGCGATTGAAGCGGGCGATGTGGAGGCGGGCTGTTCGGTGCATGAGGTGACGGCAGAACTTGATGGTGGCCCGATTCTCGGGCAGGCGCGGGTGCCGATCTTGCCGGAGGACACGGCGGATGATCTGGCCGCGCGGGTTCTGGTGAAGGAGCATCTGCTCTATCCGGCGGTTCTGGAACGCTTTTTGCGTGGCGAAACCGAATTGCTTTCTCTCTGAATTGCGATTGATCTGGCGCGATGGTCAATCTGTCGCGGGCAGGTGAGAGATGTGCCCCTTTAAAAGATATATTCGAGACATAGAATATAAGTGAGTCCCCCGCGGACCCGCCTGAGACATGTCGCGAAAGGATATCTCATGAAACCCGCAGATTTTGTTGCCACTATTTTTGATGGTCATTCCAACCCCGGTAAGGTGACCGTTGCCTTCACCATGGCGCTTAACGCGCAAAAGATGGGGCATAGCTCGATCGTGCTTTTGATGGTCGAAGGCGTCGAACTGGGCCAGCCCGGCTCTTGTGACGACATCGACATCGGCAAACCCTTTGAGCCGGTGGCCGATCTGGTCAAAGCCTACCGCGAGGCGGGCGGGCGTATCGGGATTTGCGGGGCCTGTATGCTCCACAACGGATTTACCGCCGATCAGATGGACCCCGCCTATGAGATCATCACCGCGCCGGATGTGGTGGAACTTATGATGGCGGCGAAGGGCACATTGCCGATCACCTAAGACGGCATTTGTGCTCATAAGTCGAAACGATCTGTGCCTTATGGCATGAGGGAAGGGGGCGCGAGCCCCCTTTGTTCTTTTCTTTCCGCCTGAAACCCCGTATCATGATAAAACCGACGGGATGACCCCGCGCCGCAGGTAAAAGAAAAAACATATGATCACCATCACCACGACCGAGGGTCTACAGGCCTTCTGCGACCGCGCCAAAGCGCATCCTTATGTCACGGTCGACACCGAATTTCTCCGTGAACGGACCTATTACTCCAAGCTCTGCCTTGTGCAGCTGGCGGTGACGGGCGATGCGGAAGAGGACGCGGTTCTTGTCGATCCGCTGGCCAAAGGGCTGGATCTGGCGCCGCTGTATGACCTGTTTCGTGACGAGAGCGTGGTGAAAGTGTTCCACGCCGCGCGGCAGGATCTCGAAATTTTCTACATTCAGGGCGGGGTGATCCCGACGCCTTTGTTCGACACACAGGTTGCGGCGATGGTCTGTGGCTTTGGCGAACAGGTGGGCTACGAAACCCTCGTGCGCAAGATCGCCAAGGAGAGCCTCGACAAGACTTCGCGCTTCACCGACTGGTCGCGCCGCCCGCTGACCTCGGCGCAAGAGGTCTACGCGCTGGCCGATGTGACGCATTTGCGTGTGATCTATGAATACCTGCGCGACGAGATCAAACGCACAGGCCGCGAAAAATGGGTGGCCGAAGAGCTTGAAGTCCTGATGTCGCCGGAGACCTATGTGGTCCAGCCGGAAGATGCATGGAAACGGGTCAAAACGCGCACGAATTCCGGTAAATTCCTCGCTGCAGTCAAGGAACTGGCCGCGTTTCGGGAGCAATATGCCCAGAGCCGCGATATTCCCCGCAACCGCGTCTACAAAGACGATGCGATGCTGGAACTGGCCTCGACCAAGCCAAAAACACCGCAAGACCTTTCGCGGTCGCGGCTTTTGCTGCGCGAAGCGCGTAAGGGCGAGATTGCCGACGGTATCCTACAGGCGATTGAAAAGGCGGCGCATTACACCGCCGCTGAAATGCCCAAGCTGGACGTGTCGAAAGACAAGCTGCAGGTGAATCCGGCGCTGGCGGATATGCTGCGGGTCTTGCTGAAAGCCAAGTCGGATCGCTTCAACGTGGCGGCGAAAATGATCGCCTCTGCGTCCGATCTGGACCAGATCGCAGCTGGCAAACGTGACCTGCCTGTGTTCAAGGGCTGGCGCACCGAAGTCTTTGGCGACGACGCGCTGCGCCTGTGTAACGGCGAAATCGGCCTTGCGGTCAAAGGTCAGCGTGTGGATGTCATCGCGCTCTAACCCGTAGAGGGCAGAGCGCGCTTTGCTTTACAGCGTCAGTTCAAACCGTTTACTGCGCCGCGTTTGTGCCGTGAAACCGCAGGCGAGATAGGTCGCCTGTGCTGCTGTGTTGTTGACATGGGTGCCGACAGTTAGACGGTGACAACCTGCCGCCTGTGCCTCGGCCTTCGCGGCTTTGATCAGGATGCGTCCGACACCTTGGCCACGTTGGTCTTCTTTGATGAACAAATGATGTAGATCCATGGTCTTTTGCCCATCTTGCAGACGCACACCGCCGACAAGACCGGCATAGCCCACAATCTCCCCGTCACGCTCCGCAACAAGAATACGCAACCACGGCAGGTCCGCCCGCATCAGGTCAATGAGGCTGCTCATATCCAGTTCCGGCTCATCGCCGTTGAAACGTGCCAAGGCGTGAATCATTTCCAGAAGCGCATGTTTATCGCTCCAGCGCGCCGGTCGCACATGTGCTGTGGTGTCGGCGGTGATTTCGGTCATGTGGGTCATCTTGTCTCTCTCCTGAGCGCCACAGGAGGGAGTAGATGTGAAAAAAACCGCCTCGTGTGGCGGCTTTCAATATTCCATAACTGACGGGCCGCGCTTATGTGAGCTCGGTCCAATAAAAGACAGTCGTGGAAAGGGTCTGTGTCATCATCATGGGCACAATCTGCGCCATCTTCCCGCGACTGTCAATCGCCTTATTGGCATGTCGTCCCTATGGTCTCAGCCGTCGTAATCGACTTCTTCGGTCAGGCGCAGGGCGTCGGGGCGCTCGTCGGCCAACTGTTTCAAAGATACGTTGTCGGGGTGCAGCTCGCCCCAGCTTTTGACCAGATCGGAAGCTTCCGTGCCGGGCACAACCGGATATTCGGAATTGGCTTCCGCGTAGATTTCCTGCGCATGGTGGGAGGTTAGGAACTCAATAAATTGAATGGCTTCCTCTTTGTTTTTCGAGGCTTTTGTGAGCGCTACACCGGAAATATTCACATGGGTGCCGCCGCCTTCGACATCGAAGCGCGGAAAGTCGAGACGCACGGTTTCGGCCCAGACGCGCTGTTCCTCATCGGCCAGCATTTCACCCATGTAATAGGTGTTGCCCAGAGAAATATCACATTCACCGGCCCAGATCGCCTTGACCTGTGCGCGGTCGTCCCCTTGCGGGCGGCGGGCAAGATTGTCTTTCAACCCTTGCAACCAGACTTTGGTCTCCTCCGCGCCGTGATGCACCAGATAGGCCGAGGTCAGGCCGATCATATAGGTGTGCATGCCGGAGCGTGTGCAAATCCGGCCCTTCCATTTCGGGTCCGCGAGGTCTTCATAAGTGGTCACGGCACCTTCTGGCACGCGCTCTTTGGAGGCATAGACGATCCGCGCGCGCGTGGTCACGCCCCACCAGTTGCCCTCAGGGTCGTGAAATTCGGCAGGAATGTTCTTAACCAGTGTGTCGGTCATGAGTGGCTGGGTCACGCCCGCATCCACGGCTTCGGTCAGACGCGCAATATCCACGGTCAGGATCACATCGGCGGGGGAGCGGTCACCCTCGGCCTTGAGCCGTTCAGTGAGCCCCTCGACCAGATAGGCCACGTTCACCTTGATTCCGGTTTCTTCCGTGAAGGCCTCTATTAGCGGAGCGATCAGTTCCGGCTGGCGATAGGAATAGACATTCACATCGGCCAGCGCGGAAGACGCCAGAAGCGTAAACGGAAGGGCAAATTTGAGGGGGGAAGAGGCGAGCGCGGACATGCGAAAAATCCTTTGACTGGTTGCGCCTGTTAAACCCGAGTGAAATCATCAGGTCAAGAGGCGCGCGCGCTCACGTTTTCGCGCGTTTTTCCGCCTCTTTCGCCTGATCCCAAAGCGCATCCATTTCGGCCAGATTACTGTCCTGCGGAGCTTTGCCTTGCGCCGCAAGTGCATCTTCTACCGCATTGAAACGGCGTGTGAATTTGGCATTGCAGGATCGCAGGGCCTCTTCGGCATCCACGCCGAGATGGCGGCCCAGATTGACCACCACAAAAAGCAGGTCTCCGAACTCCTCGAACACCTCCGCCTGCGTGAGTGTGTCGCGGGCCTCTTCCAGCTCTGCTGCTTCTTCGCGGATTTTATCGAGAACATGGGAGGCATCCGGCCAGTCGAACCCGACCCGCGCCGCCCGTTTTTGCAGCTTTTGCGCCCGCATCAAGGCCGGCAGCCCCATCGCCACCCCGTCAAGCACCCGCGTCTCGCCGCGACGTGCGCGTTCCTTGGCTTTTTCCTTTTCCCAATCCACCGTCTGTTGTTCTGGTGACTTCTGGTTGCTCTCGTCACCAAAGACATGCGGATGGCGGGAAATCATTTTGGCTGAAATGGTTTGCGCCACGTCGTGAAAGTCGAACAACCCCTTGTCGGCAGCGATCTGGGCCTGAAACACAGACTGGAACAACAGATCACCCAGTTCGGATTTCAAATCCTCCATATCGCCCCGCGCAATCGCGTCATCGACCTCATAGGCCTCTTCGATCGTATAGGGGGAGATGGTTGCGAAATCCTGTTCAATATCCCACGGGCAGCCGCCCTCGGGGTCGCGCAACCGGCGCATGATTTCCAGAAGTTGCTCTATGCCTGCGGGCACGTCATGGATCGGATCTTGTGTCATAGGGCCAAACTGAACCGCACAACAGGGCTTTGCAAGCGCGAAAAGCCGCGCTACAAGAGCGTCATGACCAACCGTGGCACCCTCATTATCTGCTGCTGCATTATCCGCTGACATCGTCGCGCGGGTCCGGTCTCTTTTCTCCTGAATTGAAAGCTGATACGCCCGCGGGGACACCCGAAGGGACAGGCTTATGACTGTGATCAAACTCACCAATTCGAAGACCCGCAAAAAAGAGGTTTTCGAGCCGATCGATCCGAATAATGTGCGGATGTATGTCTGCGGCCCCACGGTCTATGACCGCGCCCATATCGGCAATGCGCGGCCTGTGATCGTGTTTGATGTGCTCTACCGGCTCTTGCGCCATGTCTATGGGCCTGAGCACGTCACCTATGTGCGCAACTTTACCGATGTGGATGACAAGATTAACAAAAAGGCCAAGGACACAGGCCGCTCGATCAAAGAGATCACCGACGAGACGATGCAGTGGTATCTCGACGACATGCGGGCGGTGGGCGCGCTTGATCCCGACAAGATGCCTCGGGCGACGGAATTCATCGGCGCGATGATCTCGATGATCGAGGGGTTGGTTGAGAGCGGTCACGCCTATGTGGCGGAGGGGCATGTGCTGTTCTCTGTCGAGAGCTACAAGGATTACGGCAAACTTTCGGGGCGGAGCATCGACGACATGATCGCCGGCGCACGGGTCGAAATCGCCCCCTACAAGCGCAACCCGATGGATTTCGTGCTCTGGAAACCGTCTTCCGACGATCAGCCCGGCTGGGACAGCCCGTGGGGACGAGGGCGTCCGGGCTGGCATATCGAATGTTCGGCCATGTCTTATGAATTGCTCGGTGAGACTTTTGACATTCACGGCGGCGGCAACGACCTGATGTTCCCGCACCACGAAAACGAGATTGCCCAAAGTTGCTGCGCCCATCCGCAAGGTGGTTTCGCGCGCTACTGGCTCCACAACGAGATGTTGCAGGTCGAAGGTAAGAAAATGTCCAAGTCTCTGGGCAATTTCTTTACCGTGCGGGATTTGTTGGATGGCCATGATGGCCAGCAACCTGTGCCGGGGGAAGTGATCCGCTTTGTGTTCCTCTCCACGCACTACCGCAAGCCGATGGACTGGACGCAGAAGAAAGCATTTGAAGCGGACCAAATTCTTTCAAAATGGTATATCTTTCTGAATCAAAACGCGCTCGCTTCTAACGATGTAAGAAACCTCTATGAAAAAGAAGGGCTGTGGAACGCGGATCAGGTTGTTCTTGAATGTGTTGCAAACGATCTCAACACTTCCGGCGCGTTGACTCGTCTACATGAAATTTTCAAAGTGGCCTCAGGTGAACCTTCAGTAGGAAATAAGGCACGTTTTGCTGCAAGTCTGGACCTACTTGGGCTGCTGCCTTCTCATGATGAAATTGAAGTGTTTCTGAAGCTCAACGAGAGCATGGATCTCTCATCTTTTGCTGATCATCTCTTTGCTCTCCGTCAAACCGCAATGGAAACCAAAGACTTCTCCAAAGTCGACGCACTCAAAACCGCGCTCTTGGATGCAGGTGTTGAGGTGCGCATGTCGAAGACCGGCGTAGAGCTTGAGCCCGGGCCGAATTTCGATGCCTCCAAGCTGGAGGGACTGTTGTGAAAACTGTGAAACATGAGGACGGCGAACGTTCCGCGCGGGGTGGGCGAAAAGCGCCCGCCCCGTGGGGGGGCGGAACGGGCGCTGTCCGTGACGCAAGCGTCACGTCCTGAAGGAGGAGACAGCCATGATGACCACAGCTACCACCAAAGACTGCCTCTACCTCTACGACACAACACTGCGCGACGGGCAGCAAACTCAGGGCGTGCAATTCTCCACCGAGGAAAAGCACGAGATCGCCGCCGCGCTGGACCATTTGGGCGTTGATTACATCGAAGGCGGCTGGCCCGGTGCGAACCCGACCGACAGTGCCTTTTTCGCGGCGGCACCAAAGACCAAGGCAATCTTCACCGCCTTCGGGATGACCAAGCGGGCAGGGCGCTCGGCGGAGAATGACGAGGTGCTGGCGGGCGTGTTGAATGCCGGAACCCGTTCCGTCTGTCTCGTGGGCAAGACCCATGATTTCCACGTCACCACCGCGCTCGGCATCACGTTGGAGGAAAACCTCGACAATATTGGCAAGTCGGTGGCGCATCTGGTGGCGCAAGGCCGCGAGGCCTTGTTCGACGCAGAGCATTTCTTTGACGGATACAAGGCCAATCCCGACTACGCACTGGCCTGTTGTAAGGCGGCCTATGATGCGGGCGCGCGCTGGATCGTTTTGTGCGACACCAACGGCGGGGCGCTGCCCTCCGAGGTCTTCGAGATCACGGGACAGGTCATTCAGGCGGGTATTCCGGGCGATCACATCGGCATTCACACCCATGACGACACGGGCAATGCCGTGGCCAACAGTCTCGCTGCAGTCAATGCGGGTGCGCGGCAGGTGCAGGGCACGCTGAACGGTTTGGGGGAGCGCTGCGGCAATGCCAATCTGACCACGCTGATCCCGACATTCCTGTTGAAAGAGCCTTATAAATCAAAGTTTTACACAGGGGTGAACGAGGTAGCACTTGGCGATCTGGTGAAGACCTCGCGGATGCTTGACGACATTCTCAACCGCGTGCCGCTGCGCTCCGCGCCCTATGTCGGGGCGTCGGCCTTTGCGCATAAGGCAGGGCTTCATGCCTCGGCCATCCTCAAAGACCCCAGCACCTACGAACACATCCCGCCGGAGGTCGTCGGCAACACGCGGATCGTGCCCATGTCCAATCAGGCGGGCCAGTCCAATCTGCGCAAGCGGCTGTTGGATATGGGGCTGGAGGTCACGGAGAAGGCCGATCTCGGACGTATTCTCGACCGGATCAAACAGCGCGAGAGTGAGGGCTATTCCTACGACACGGCGCAGGCGTCTTTCGAATTGGAAGCGCGTCGGGAATTGGGCCGGATGCCGGAGTTTTTCACGGTGGAACGCTACCGCGCCACAGTAGAACGCCGCCGCGATGCCAAGGGGCGCGAGATCCATCTCTCCGAGGTCACAGTGGTGGTGAATGTGGCCGGTGAACGGCATCTCTCCGTCTCCGAGGGCATCATGGCCGATGGCAATGACGGCGGACCGGTCAACGCGCTTTCCAAGGCACTGGTGAAAGATCTAGGCCCCTATTCGGAGATGATCTCCGACATGGAACTGGTTGATTTCAAAGTCCGTATCACCAATGGCGGCACAGAGGCCCGCACCCGTGTGATCATCGATTTTGAAGATAGCCAAGGGCGGCGCTGGTCTACGGTGGGCGTGTCCTCCAACATCATAGACGCTTCCTTCGAGGCGCTTCTGGATGCTGTGCTGTGGAAACTTGTGCGCGACGGGGCCAAGGCGCTCGGCGCCGAATAAGGAGGGCGCAAGATGTCCGTTCAAGCCTGTGCAGAGATCGTCCAGAAGGGCGACGAAGACCGGTTCCGCGCCACGATGGCCGCGCCTTTGGCAGCGCGTGAGGTGCTGTTTCCGATCCATGCCTTTTGTCTGGAGGTCGCAAAAGCGCCGTGGGTGACGCAAGAGGCGATGATCGCGGAGATGCGGCTGCAATTCTGGCGGGATGTTTTGCAAGAAAAGATCGACGGAAAGCCGCCCCGTGCCCATGAGGTCGCCGCCCCCTTGGCGGCTGTTCTGGATGCCACCTCTGCGCAGGCGCTGGATGACACGGTGACGGCGCGGCAGTGGGACATCTATCGCGACCCGCATGAGGATGACGCCGCCTTCCGGCGCTATCTGCACAAGAGCTACGCGATCCCGATGCATCTGGCCGCGCGTCTTCTGGGGGCACCGGAAGAATGCGCTAAAGCGCTCAATGCCTTGGGCTATGCGGGGGGCTTGGCGCGGTATTTGATAGCGATTCCGGGGCTACAGGCGGCGGGGCGTATTCCCTTGGTGGACGGACGCCCAGAGGCAGTCGCACAACTGGCCAGAGAAGCACATGAACAGGGCCGTTGGGGTGCGCAGCAGTTGGGCAAACTGTCCAAGACCGCCCGCGCGCCGATGATCGACGCGGTGATGCATCTGCCCGTGCTCAAACAGGCGGCAAAGACCCCTGAGGTGGTTCTTGACGGTGGGTTGGGGCAGGGACCGGCCCGCAAGGCCTTGCGGCTGGCGCTGGTGTCTCAGTCCCCGAGCTGGGCTTTGTTCTGAGTGTAGGCCAAAACGTAAACACGGATTGCAGAGGCCAGCCCGCTTTCCACACCGCGCATTTCGTCAATCTCGGCAGCCAGCACGTTGATCGGAATATTGCGCTCTTTGGCAATCTCCCGAAAAGCCCGCCAGAAAGGTTCTTCGAGAGAAACCGAGGTGCGGTGCCCGTGCAGCGTCAGGGAGCGTTTGATCGGACGCCCGACCGGCATAGGTGGCATCACAGGAGTCACGGCGTGTCGTCCCGCTTGTGGGCGTCAAGCGCGGCCTGTGCCTTGGCTTTTTGCGCCTCTTCCAATGCCTTTTGCGCTTTGGTGCGCCCGAATTTCACTGCATTCCCGTCAGCCTGAACGCGTTTGTCGCTGCGGGCTTTGGCTTTACGGAACCGGTTCAGGTTGATGACAGTTGGGGGCGTGTCGGAGGGCGGTGTGGAAGACATGGAAAAATCTCCTGCATGAGAGGTTTCATGATACCTCTTGTCGCGCCCGTGATCCAGATTTTCTTTGCACCACCGTCCGGCGGTGGCGTGGGGGGCGAGGCCCCCACTGGTCATCAGTTCTGTGCCGGACGTTCCGGACGATGGTCTTTCATCACCGCCTTAAACGATTCCGCCGTGATTTTCGGGTTGTCCTCTTGCAGGCAGCTGATCAACGCGGGGCTCGGACCGCGCCCCTCATCGGGGCGTTTGCCAGCTTCTTTCGCGGCTTTCATTTCCTCGCGTGAAGGGGCGTTGTCTTTGAAGCACTGTTTGAGTTGAGCCTCGGAGACGCCCATTTCGCTGGCGATCTCGTCCATAGGCAGACGCGGCCTGTTTTGTGCAAAGGCAGCGCCGGTGGTCAGGGCGATAAGCGGAAGGGCGTAAATCAGATGTTTCATTCTATCCTCACAATCTGTCGACGTTGTGAGAGTGATACGCGGCAAGGCAGGGCTTCTGTCGCGCAAAAGAAAAGGCGACCCGAAAGCCGCCTACACGTTATTGTTAGCCTGTGCTGCGCCTCACAACGCGTTGCGACAGCGCAGGGACGGGTTTAGTCCTTCGGGCCGATCATCTGTTCGGGGCGCACAACCTCGTCGAAGGTTTTCTCGTCCACAAAGCCCAGAGCGATAGCTTCTTCCTTCAGCGTGGTGCCATTCTTGTGCGCGGTTTTCGCAACTTTCGTGGCATTGTCATAGCCGATGGTCGGGGCCAGAGCCGTCACCAGCATGAGGGACTCGTGCAGGAGTTTCTCGATGCGCGGCTCGTTGGCTTCGATACCGGACACCATGTTGTCGGTGAAGGCCGAGGCGCTGTCGCCCAGAAGCTGCATGGATTGCAACACATTGTAGGACATCATCGGGTTGTAGACGTTCAATTCGAAATGACCTTGGGAGCCGGCAAAACCAACGGCGGCATCATTGCCCATGACATGCGCGCAGACCATTGTCAGAGCTTCGGCCTGTGTCGGGTTGACCTTACCCGGCATGATGGAGGAGCCCGGTTCGTTTTCAGGTAGGATCAATTCCCCCAGACCACAGCGCGGACCGGAGCCCAGCAGGCGGATGTCATTGGCGATTTTGAACAGCGAGGCCGCGACGGTTTTCAGTGCTCCGGAGAACATCACCATTGCATCGTGACCGGCGAGTGCTTCGAACTTGTTCGGGGCGGTGACGAAGGGCAGGCCGGTGATCTCGGCCATATTCTTGGCCACAGCTTCCGCCCAGCCTTTCTTCGTGTTGAGACCGGTGCCGACAGCGGTGCCGCCTTGCGCCAGCTCATAGATCGCGGGCAGGCATTGTTCAACGCGTTTGATGCCCATGCGGACCTGATGCGCGTAGCCGGAGAATTCCTGACCGAGCGTCAGCGGCGTGGCGTCCTGCGTATGGGTGCGACCGATCTTGATGATGTCCTTGAATTTCTCGGACTTCTCTTCGAGAGCGGCGGCCAGTTTGTTCAGCCCCGGCAGCAACACGTCACGGGCCTGCATGGCGATGGCGACATGCATTGCAGTCGGGAAGGTGTCGTTGGAGGACTGGCCCATGTTGCAATGGTCGTTCGGGTGGACCGGATCTTTCGACCCCATCGTGCCGCCCAGAATTTCAATCGCGCGGTTGGAGATCACCTCGTTGGCGTTCATGTTGGACTGGGTGCCCGAACCTGTCTGCCAGACCACGAGCGGGAAGTTGTCGTCGAACTTGCCGTCGATCACTTCGGTGGCAGCTTGCACGATGGCGTCGCCAAGTTCCTTGGCCAGTTTGCCCTGCGTCATGTTTTCCAGTGCACAGGCCTTTTTCACCACACCCAAAGCGCGGATGATCGGCACAGGCTGGCGTTCCCACCCGATCGGGAAGTTCATGATTGAGCGCTGCGTCTGCGCGCCCCAATATTTATCGGAGGGAACTTCAAGCGGGCCAAAGCTGTCGGTTTCTGTACGGGTGGTCATCGGGGCACTCTCCCATGCTATGCCAAAGATTGCCTTGCCTATAAGGCTTTGCGGATAGGCTTGCAATGTATACGGAGGCATACATGTCCCTGATAGCGCTAAAAGACGGCCCCTTGGCGTCAACTGGCGCGGCGGCGATATTCAAACACCCGCGCAGGCGGCAAATTCGCCCAGACCGTGCCCCGTTTCTCGGCACTCAACCCCAGCTCGCCTTGCGTTTCGGGCGACACGGGGGAGCTATTCGCATAGGTGATCTGGGTGAAAAACGCGCCTTGTGCCATGACGTCAAAGGCACGCCCGACCACGGCGCGTTGCAGCACGGGTTTGGCCAGAACCGGCACGCCGGAAATCACCGCACCGATCTGTTGCAGGCCTATGTCGCGTATGTCTTCGGCAGGGCGGTTGACCACGCGCACACCCGGAAATTTTTCGCACAACTCGACACAGAACCGCGGGTTCAGTTCCAAAAGCGTCAGCCGCGCCGGATCAACTCCGCGAGCGAGGATTTCGCGGGTGAAGGCGCCAGTGCCCGCGCCGATCTCCACAATCGGGCCGCAGACATTCTCGACACCTTCGGTCATGAGGCGGGCCACGGCGGTGGAGGAGGGCGCAATGGCGCGCACCTCGTCAGGGTTGCGGATCATTTCGGCGAGGAAAACGGCAAAATCACGCGGCATGTCTGGCTCCTGTGTGGTCCGAAAGCCCGCCGCACCGGTTCTGCGGCACGTCTGGCTGGCGCGTTCATGCGAACGCTTTGTCCTGACAGTTTGATGCCCACGCGTTCAAATCAAGCGGTTCTGCCACTCTGTTACGCAAAATTCATGCGGCTGTTTCCAAACATATAAAAAGGGGCCGCGTGGCCCCTCATTTTGTCGTTTGCGCGGATGAGATGCTGCTTACTTGCGGAACTTGTCCAGCGACACGATCTCCGCCTCTTTCGGCCCGTCGTCTTTGCCCGCTTCCTCTTTCGGCTCCAGACTTGTGACCTCGGCATCATGGGGGATATCGTCCTCCTCCATTTCCTCGACGTCATATTCCTGTGTCTCGAAACGCAAACCAAATTCCACGGATGGGTCCACAAAGGTGCGGATCGCGTCGTAGGGAATGTAGAGCGGTTCGGGATTGTCACCGAAATTCAACGTGATGGCGAATCCGTCGTCTGTGACATCGAGATTGTCAAACCAATGCTGAATGACGATGGTCATTTCTTCGGGGTAGCGGTCCGAGAGCCAGTCAGCCAGTTCGACATCCGGATGCATCGTGTCGAAAGTGATAAAGAAATGATGTTCCCCCGGCAGACCGTCTTTTGCCACGCTATCAAGCACCTTGCGGATCAATCCGCGCATGGCGTCATGCATGAGGTTTCCGTAATCGATGGTTTGCGCCATCTGTTCGTCCTTTCCTTATCCCTTGCCCTCACCATAAGGGATTCTGCCGGAGAGGGAAGAGGTGAAGCGCCAAAGAGACCCATCGCAATGTTGCGACAGGGTCACTTGCGTTCCGAACGGAGAGGTTGGGGGAGTAAGGTGCAGGTTTCTGTTGCCAGGTACCTGCGAACCCCGCCTGATGCTGCTAGGCGTCAGGGCTTAGATTTCGATATTTCGCACAGCTTACGCTGCGAGAGCCATCGGAGCTTTGTTGTCGTTTGCAACTAGCTTGAATGAACCGATAACGGTGGTATCTCACCGAGACAAAGCAAACCCCTTTAGACGTCCGTCGATCCTATTTCGTCCCCATGATCCAATCTCTTGCCAGCCCCAAACGATGGCTGAAGAGAGGTATTTGGTGGAGACGCCGGGTACCGCCCCCGGGTCCGATCCGCTTATTACGAGCGCGTTTATGTCCATAGTCCCCGAAGGAACAGGGTATATATAAGGCAACAGGGCGCAGGTTTCAAGGGGTGAAGCTGTGAAGCCATGAAAAACGCCACCCATGCAAAGACAGGCGGCGTTTCTGTGTTTTGATATGAATTTAACGACTTAGAAGCCGGCCTTGATCTTCTCGAACTCTTCGGACTGCTTTTCACGCAGTTCCACAGACATCGGCAATTGCGCCAGAATGGGCGCATCAATCGGTTCAAGACCTCCGGCCTCAAGCGCCTCCATCCCCAGAGAGGACAGGCCTTCGCTGTTGGAAATACCATAGCCCGCGTCCATCAGCACTTCGGCGTTGGACGCATCAAGGAAGCCGTTGAGATAATCATAGGCCTTGTCTTCGGAGCCGGGGCCGTCTTTGAGATTCACATAGCCGCACAGCCAGAGCGAGGAACCTTCTTCCGCTTCCCGCTGGAAACCCACGGGGAAACCCTCATCCGCCAATGTCGGGTAGGTCTCGTTCCATGCCCAAGAGATCAGCACTTCGCCGGTTGCCATCAACTGCGACAACTCTGCCGGATCGGTCCAGTAGGTGCGCAGGTTCGGATGCACTTCACGCAGCCAGTTGGAGGCCGCTTCAAACTGATCATCCGTCGCCGTGGTCCAGTCGGTCGTGCCGGTGGCCAGATAGGCCAGCGCATAGGCATCGTCCACATTGTCCGGCAATGTCATACGGCCTGCATATTTCGGATCTTTGAAAACCTGAAGAGAGGCCACATCTTCGGCAGAAACGTCTTCTGTATTATAGGCAATGGCGGTGGAGCCGAAATCGGTCGGGATGAAATAGGCGCTGTCTGCGGCCACATCACTGCCCAGAAGGTTGCTGTCGAGCTTCGCGTAATCGGTGATTTTCGACGTGTCCCACGGCTCGATAATGCCGCTTTCTTCCCATTTTTTCACGGAACCGGCACAGACGTGGCTGACATCGGCCTTAAACCCGGACACGAGCTTTTGCAGCGCCTCGTCTTCCTCGCCGAAAAAGGCGAAAGACGGGGTGTCGCCGTGCTTTTCGATATATTTGGCGTGGAAAGCCGGGTCTTCAAATCCCGAGTAATCAAACACCAGAAGGTCTTGATCCTCGGCAAAGGCCGCGCCGGACAGAACCGTGAGCGCAACGCCGCCCAGAAGGGTTTTCACAGTATTCATAAAGGTCATCTCCCTGAAAATGGACCAGTTTCAGATACTGACGCTATCAGGGGATTTGTTCTTTGCAAGCCGGATCATTGCCTGATCACAGGTGTAAGGGTTGTATGGAGAAATTTGATCAAATTATATGCAGGCCGTGTCAGCCCTTTAGCTCAAGGCCGTGCGCAGGGTCTGGTCGCGCAAATAGTCCATCAGGATTTCAAGTCGCGACCCCACACGCGCCTCCAGCGCATCGACCATCGCCTCATGCAAGGAGATGACCGCATCACGATCCCTCTGGCGATAGGTGAGCATGTTCATCAAAGGCTCGATCCCTTCGACCGCCGCCGCCAGTTGCCACGACAGAACCGGATTGCCTGTGGCATCCACCAACGCGCGGTGAAAGGCCACATCCGAGGCGCAGAAATCCTCGTCGGAAAGCTCCGGATATTTCTGTCTGTCGATTTCATGCCGCATGGCATCGAGGTGATGCTCTTGCCGGTTCTTAGCCGCCAGCCGCGCACAACCCCGCTCAAGTGCGAACCGCGCCTGACAGGCTGTGGCAATATCCACCTCGTTCAACGTAATGAGCAGTTTCGCGGTCGAAGCCATTTGCGCATAGGCATCTTCAAATGTCTGACGATTGACAAAGGCGCCACCTGTGGCGCCGCGTTTTGTGCGGATCAGACTTTGCGCGGCCAACCGTTTTAGTGCCTCGCGCACCGTGGCACGGGAGACACCGTGGGCTTCGGAAAGCTCCGACTCAGAGGGCAGGCGATCATCCGCCACAAGGCTGCCATTGAGGATATCCTGCCGGATGCGCTCAGCAATATCGGCGGATAAATCTGTGTGTTTTTGTGGGCTTACTGAATTGTCAGACATTTGACTTGCCATTCGCATTAATTGTCTGACATTTATGAGGGCAAGAGAAATGAAACGCAAGTTGGAAAGGAGGCCCGCATGCGCGCCCTCATTATGGAACAGAACTCTGACGGCCTTGCTGAACCCCATATCAAGGAGATTTCCGAAGACGCGTTGCCTGAAGGCGATGTCCTGGTGCGGGTGGAGTATTCCACACTGAACTACAAAGACGGGCTGTGCCTGTCTCCCAAAGGGGGCGGCTTGGTGCGCAACTACCCGCATGTGCCGGGGATCGACTTTGCAGGCACTGTCGAGACCTCGGAAAGCCCGGACTTCAAGCCCGGTGACAAGGTTGTGCTGACCGGCTGGCGCGTGGGCGAGGTGCATTGGGGCGGCTATGCAGAAAAGGCACGGGTGAAATCCGACTGGCTCGTGCCGCTGCCCGACGGGGTGACAACACGGCAGGCCATGGCCGTCGGCACTGCGGGCTTCACCGCCATGCTGGCCGTTATGGCACTGGAAGAGCACGGGCTGAAACCGGATCAGGGCCCGGTTCTGGTCACAGGCGCAACTGGCGGTGTGGGTTCCGTGGCCACGGCCATACTCGCACATCTGGGCTATGAGGTCGCCGCTGTGACCGGACGTCCCGAAGGGGCCGACTATCTCAAGTCCATGGGGGCGACACAGATCGTTCCGCGCGAGGACATCAATGAAACGGTAAAACGCCCGCTCGAATCCGAAACATGGGCCGGATGTATCGACGCGGTCGGGGGCGAGATGCTGGCCCGTGTTCTGGGGCAGATGAAATATAACGCCTCTGTGGCCGCAATCGGCCTTGCAGGCGGCGCTGCCGTGCCCGCGACGATCATTCCGTTTATCCTGCGGGGCGTGAACCTTCTCGGTATCGATTCCGTGACCCAGCCAAAAGAAAGACGTATCCGCTGCTGGAGCCGGATTGCGACCGACCTGCCGATGGACAAGCTTGAGGCGATGATCCAACCCGCCACGCTCGAAGACCTGCCCGAACTGGGCGCATCGATTCTTAAAGGCGGGGTGAAGGGCAGGGTGCTGGTCGACCTTTCCGCATAAACGCAGCCCCGCTTCCTGAAAAACGCGCTCTTCTCAAGGGCGCGTTTTGCGATTAACCAACACCTTATGGATATTTCGACACTTCTCCCGTTCATCGCCCTGATCGTCGCCATCGGCGCTTTTGCGGGCATTCTTGCAGGTCTTCTGGGCGTCGGAGGGGGCATCGTTCTGGTGCCGGCCTTCTTCTATACCTTTGCGGCTCTGGGCTATGAAAGCCCGCAACTCATGCAAATCTGCCTTGCCACATCTCTGGCAACGATCATTGTGACCTCGATCAGGTCTGTTCTGTCGCACCACAAAAAAGGTGCTGTCGAATGGTCGATCCTGAAAAGTTTCGGTCCGGGGATCGTGGCGGGGGCCTTGATCGGTGTGCTGGTGGCATCCTCTCTGCGCTCGGCAACGTTGCAGGTGATCTTCGGTATCGTTGCGATTGTCATCGGTCTCTATCTGGCCTTCGGCAACGCCTCATGGCGGCTGGGTGTTGCAATGCCCAAAGGCATCATGCGCGCCATCATCTCACCATTGATCGGCTTTCTCTCCGTGCTCATGGGCATTGGCGGCGGGTCATTCGGGGTGCCGACCATGACTCTCTACGGCGTGCCGATACACCGCGCGGTCGCCACAGCCGCAGGGTTCGGCGCCATCATCGCCATTCCCTCCGTGATCGGCTTTCTCTTTGTCAATCTGCCCGCAGAGGTCACGCCGCCGCTCACCATTGGCGCAGTCAATATCCCCGTTTTCCTCGTCGTGATTTCCATGACCCTGCTTACGGCGCCCCTTGGGGCCAAAATCGCCCATGCAATGAACCCGAAGCCGCTTAAACGGGTTTTCGGCGGATTTCTGATTCTTGTTGCGCTCAACATGCTGCGCAAGGCGCTGATTGGCTGATTTTTCTTGAGTATTAATTCGCACAAAGGAAACAGCTCTCCTTTGTGCTTTAAATACTCATATTGCGCAGCGCAGGCCGACGGGTGAGGCCGTCTTATGTCTCGGGGCGCGGTTGACGATTTGGGAGTTCGGCCATGATCCCTGCGCGTTCTTTGGCGCTCATCCGCGCCCAATCCATGATTTCCTCGATTGAACGGGCGCAGCCGATGCAGAGCCGCGTTTCAGGATGGATTTGGCAGATATTCGTGCAAGGGCTTTCGATTTTTCCGTTTTGCCCCATTTAGAGGTTCCTCAAACGATCCAATGCGCCTTGAAGGATCACGCTGGCGGCCACCTGATCGATTTTTGCGGCACGTTTGGCGCGGGACATATCCGCCTCAAGCATAGCACGATCTGCGGCCACAGAGGAGAGACGTTCGTCCCAGAAGGTGATTGGCAAATCGGTCAACTGTCCGAGATTGCGGGCAAATGCGCGGGTTTTCTGGCAGCGTGGCCCTTCGGTTCCGTCCATATTGCGGGGCAGGCCGAGGATAATGCCGGACACCTCGCGCGAGGTGAGCAGTTTGAGCAGGGCTTCGGCGTCCAGCGTGAATTTCTTGCGCCGGATTGTATCTGTGGGCGTGGCCACGGTGCGCAGGCGGTCCGAGATCGCAACACCGATGGTTTTATCCCCGAAATCAAGCCCTGCCACAGAGGTCATGGGCGGCAGTGCGGCGGCGAATTCGGCCATGTCATTGGTTATCAAGGCGCTCATTCGACCAGTCCTGCTTGTGCGGCTCCGGCGCGGACTACGGCGAGGTCTTCAGGGCTAGCGCTGAAAATCACCTGCGCCTCGTTCCAGATGTCGCGCGCCCGATCCGTGTCGCCCAACATAGCGAGCGAAGAGATCAAGCGGCCCCATTCCTCCGCCGTGCCACCGTTGTTGGCGAGACGCGCAGACAGGCCTTCGACCATGCCACGGATCATCTGCTGACGGTCGTCGGGGCTCATGTCGGAGGCGGCTGCGATGTCCTCTTCGGAGGGGCCGGAGAGGGTATTTGTGGGGGCAGGGGGCAGTGTATAGCGGATCCCTGCGGCCTGTGCCACGGCCTCGATCTGGGCGCGGATCGGTCGCACCCACGGGTCTTGTGCCGTCGAGGAGGACAGAAGCGGCTGCCAGAGTTTGAATGTCATATCGGGGCGTCCTGTCTGGGCGAACATCAGGCCGGAATAATAGATCGCCGTGCCATTTTGCGGATCGCGCTGGAGTGCCTTGGTCAGTGCATCTTCGGCCTCGGGTGAAACTAAACCGCCGGCAGCGAGGATCATCATATCCGCGAGATCTGCGTAATCATTTGCCGTAGCGGCTGGCCCCTTGATCCGCAGCACATTCTGCTGGGCTTCATAGGCGCGTTTGTAATTGCCGATCACGGCCTCGTTGCGCGCCAGAAGAATATGGCCTTGCAGATCGTCAGGGCGATTTTCAAGGGCCTCGCGCAACTGGGTGACCAGAGACAGCAAACGCTCGTCGGGATCTTGTATGGGCGGCGATGCGGGGCGTTGGGTTTCGATTTCGGCCTGTGAGGGGCGCGACGCGCGGGCCTCGTCGGCGAGAGCGATCCGGCGGGACAGAGGCAAGTCCTCATAGGCCGGTGCGCCCAGATCATTGTAGAGCCACAGCGCGCCACCGATAACAGCGACTGCGAGTGCCACAGCGCCCCAGACGGGCGCTTTGCGGCTGGACGAGGCTTTACCTGTCTGTGCTTTGTCAGCTTCCAGCAACCGGCGGGAGACTTCGGTCCGCGCACGATTGGCATCTTCGGCAGAGAGCACACCACGCGCTTCGTCGCGATCCACTTCCTTGAGCTGGTCACGGTAGACCTTCATCTCGATCTCGCGGGTATCATTCTGGTGTCCGACAGCGCGTGGCTTGCGCATGGCAAGGGCCAGCGGAACGGCACAGAGGATGGCGATGGAAATGGCAATGATCCAGAAGGTCATGTCGGGCTCTTTCAACGTACGGTTCGACGCCCAGCTTTAACGGTGCAAGGGAAGCCAGAAAACCCCAAATGACGCGGGTGTGACGGAATGGCCCGTGGTTTCCTGTGCGCTGCTTTTCAAAGCGCACGTATGGGGAAGGCTCTGGGGCTGAGTTTAGCCTTGGATCAAGTTATATCCAACCATCCTATAATCAGTATTATGTATAATATATATCAAATATGGTGTGCTAAGATATGATTGTAAGTGGCCGATATTATTTATAAAATTCAAATAAGTAAGGCCCGCCACGCGTGGCAGACCTTGCTTATGTATTTACCCTTTCGCGCGTTGGACCATACCGAAGAGATCACGCGGATCATCGGGATCGGCCAGCATGTCGAGCGGTTCGGCGAAATCCGTGCCATCGACCTTGTCGCGCACAAACCGCAGCGCGGAGAAATCCTCGATGGCAAAGCCCACACTGTCAAAAAGCGTGATCTGCGCTGCATCGCGTCGGCCTTGGGCCTCACCACGCATGACCTTCCAAAGCTCGGTCACAGGATGATCTTCGGCGAGTTGTTGGATTTCGCCTTCGATCCGCGTTTGTTCCGGATATTCCACGAAAATGTCGGAACGCAGCAGAATGTCTTTATGCAGTTCCGTCTTGCCCGGACAATCGCCGCCAATGGCGTTGATATGCTGCCCACGCCCGATCATGTTGTCACTCAGGATCGTGGCATATTGTTTGTCGGCGGTGCATGTGGTGACGATCTGCGCGCCTTCCACAGCCTCCTGACCGCTTGTGCAGGTGGTGATTTCGAACCCCTGCCCTTCGAGATTGCGCTTGGCCTTGGCTGTGGCGGCCGGATCAATGTCGTAAAGGCGCAGCGTGTTGATGCCGCACAAGGCACGGAACGCCAGCGCCTGAAATTCGCATTGCGCACCATTGCCGATCATCGCCATGACCTTGGAGCCTTCGGGCGCTAGATAGCGGCCAACCAGCGCCGATGTGGCGGCGGTCCTCAGCGCGGTCAGGATTGTCATTTCTGTGAGCAACACCGGATAGCCATTTGAAACAGAAGATAAAACACCGAAAGCCGTGACGGTCTGAAAGCCTTCCTTCATGTTCTTTGGGTGGCCGTTTACATATTTGAAACCGTATAGTTCGGCATCCGCCGTGGGCATCAGTTCGATCACACCCTCATGGGAATGAGACGCCACGCGCGGGGTCTTGTCAAACTCCGGCCAGCGTTTGAAATCCTCTTCGATATAGGCCGCAAGCTCAGTGATAAAGCCTTCCGCGCCCATCGTATTGACGAGCCGCATCATGTTGTGAACGGAGACGAAGGGAACAAAAGCGAGGTGTGATGGGGTAAGGTCAGTCTTCATTATCCGAAACTCCGGGTCATACGGTCGAGAACGCGGCGGCCAAAGAGGCTTGCCGTAAGGTCACAGAGCAGTTTCGCCGTGCGGCCACGTTCATCAAGGAAAGGGTTCAGTTCAACAAGATCAAGCGAGCCGACAAGCCCGCTATCACAGAGCGTTTCCATAATCAGATGCGCCTCGCGGAAGGTCGCGCCGCCCGGCACGGTGGTGCCCACAGCCGGCGCAATGGCAGGATCGAGGAAATCAACGTCGAAGCTGACATGGAGGCGCCCGTTTGCGGCGCGGACACGGTCAAGAAAGGACCGCAGCGGCACAAGAACGCCGGTCTCGTCAATGGCGCGCATGTCCTGCACATCCATGCCAAGCCGCTTGATCCGCGCTTCTTCGGCAGGATCGACGGAGCGGATGCCGATGAAACACATGTTTTCGGGCGCGACCTTGTGCGCCAGCTCCGGATAGGCCTCACAGCCCGCCTGCCCCGTGAAATAGGCAACGGGCGTGCCATGCAGGTTGCCGCTTTCGGTCGTGTCCAGTGTGTGCAGGTCGGGATGGGCGTCGAGCCAGAGAACAAAGAGCGGACGGCCCTCTTCGGCAGCCACACGCGCCACACCGGGCACAGTGCCCGCAGACATGGAATGATCGCCGCCCATAAAGATCGGCAGATCGCTATTGCGAGTGGCCTCATAGGCGGCTGGTTCCAGCGCTTTGATCCATGCAATCGTCTCCGCGAGATTATGAACCGCCGCATTGGCATCGTTGACGGGCGTCTGGGCGTCGATTTGCACATCTCCGCGGTCTTCGACCTGCCAGCCGAGACTGGCGAGCGTGTCGGAGATGCCAGCGGTGCGCAGGCTTGCGGGGCCCATAATGCACCCGCGTTGAGACGCGCCGGTTTCAATCGGTGCACCGAGGATCAGGCAGGATTTGCGCATGTAAGAAAGCCTTTGTCATCTGGGTTTCAGTGAGAACTCCTTGATTATGACAGAGTGAGATGGCGGTTTATGCTTTTAAATTGCTCATATGGACTCTAAATTTGTCCAAAATGATAAGGTAATTTAACAATATGACAAAAGACGCCCTTTCAGATAGCGATCACGCGATCATTGCGGCCTTGCGACACAACGCGCGGATGTCCATCACGGAACTGGCGCAACACACCGGCCTGTCGCGCAGCACGGCCAAGAACCGGCTTGATGCACTTGTCGCGGAAGGGCGAATCCGGCGGTTCACTATCGAGACCGATGTGGATGTCGAAGGCGAAGTGCGCGCCATCACTCTGGTCGCCCTTCAGGGCAAAATGTCGCGGCAGGTGATCCGTGCGCTGGCCCGGATCCCCGGCGTGACCACCGTCTATGCCACCAACGGGGCTTGGGACCTTGTGGCCGATATCCGGACCGACAGTCTGGTGCGGTTCGATCGTATTTTACGGGAAATCCGCGAAGTTCCGGGAGTGGTCAATTCGGAGAGTTGTCTGCTTCTGGCGCATGTTGTGGGCTGAAGTTACCGCAAGAAAACGGTTACAAAACATCCTTGCGCGTGCCCCCTTGATATACCGAGACACCTTGCGTTCCGTGGACGATATATTTACCTTCGTTGCATGGGGGATAAGGGCTTGAAAAAAGACATACAAACCATCCTTGCGGCCAATACCGTATCGGAGGTCTGGGAGCCGCTGCTGACGTATTTGCAGCAGATCGGTTTTCACCATGTTCTCTATGGCTTCACGCGGTTTCACACGCCCAACGGCTTCGGCGATGACAAGGACCATCTCTTCCTGACCAATTTCGATCAGGACTATATGAAGGGCTACTTCCTTGAAGGACGGTATCGCCACGCCCCTATGATCCGTTGGTCGATCGACAACGTCGGGGCCTGCTCATGGAGCTGGATCGCGGAGAATATGCATAGCTTCACCAAGCAGGAACGCGATGTGGTCGCCTTTAACAAGAAGATGGGCGTAACCTGCGGATATACCATCGCATTTCCCCATGCTTTGAAACGTGCCAAGGCGGCGATTGGTCTTTCTCTGGAACCGCACAAGGGCACTCAGGAGGAAGCCGACGAAATCTGGACGCGTCACGGTGAAGAGCTGGAAATCATTTGCAGCGTGGCGCATCTGAAACTGGTCAGCCTGCCGCTTCCGAAACGGATGCTTACCAAACGCCAGCGTGAGGTTCTTGAGTGGATCGGCGATGGCAAAACCGTGGCGGACACGGCCCAGATCCTCGGGTTGAACAAAGCGACGGTAGAAAAGCACCTCCGGCTCGCCCGCGAGGCGCTGGGGGTCGAGACCACGGCACAGGCTGTTTTGAAAGCCTCCATGCACAATCAGATCTTCACCTTCTGAGTTTGGCCGATTTTAGTGGAAATTCCGGTCTTTTGCTCAACATTTGAACAAGTGCGTTAATTTTTATCCAAAAGGTAAGGATTTACGTAGTTGTATACAATGTCTTGAAAGGCGAGGTTACACCTGTTCTGGCTTTCGAGGCTTGGCCTTTGGGACAGAAGTGCGGGATCGCCAGCTATATTCGGCTTACCGATACTTCATTGAGGATCGTGCGTTTATTTATCGACGTGGCGGTCCTTATTTTTTTCACCCTGCCCCGCTACATCACCACATTGACCTGAATGCGTAACCGGTAAAACAAAAAGGGCCGCCTCTCGGCAGCCCTTCGGAATTTGTCAGAATGCTGAAGATCAGCCCTGCATTGCTTTCGCAACTTCAGCAGCGAAATCTTCGGTCTCTTTTTCGATGCCTTCGCCGACTTCGAGACGCACGAAACCGGTGATTTCGGCACCTGCTTCTTTTGCGGCTTTCTCGACGGTGAGATCAGGGTTCACAACAAAAGCCTGACCAAGCAGCGTGGACTCGGCTATGAATTTCTTCATCCGGCCTTTGATCATGTTTTCGATGATGTTGTCCGGCTTGCCAGATTCTTTGGCGATGTCGATCTGGATCTGCTTTTCCTTCTCGACCACAGCCGGGTCAAGGGAGGCTTCGTCGAGACCTTGCGGGTTGGCCGCTGCGATATGCATGGCAACCTGTTTACCAAAGGCTTCGTCGCCGCCTTTGAGACCCACGAGCACGCCGATTTTGCCAAGACCGTCAGCCGCAGCGTTGTGGACATAGGTCACAACCGTCTCGGCTTCGATTTTAGCCATGCGACGCACAGACATGTTTTCGCCGATGGTAGCGATTTTGTCGGTGATCAGTTCGGATACCGGCTTGCCGTTCACATCAGCGGATTTCAGAGCGTCCACATCAGCAACACCAAGAGCAGCCGTGGCGATGTCTTTCACCATGGTCTGGAATTCGGCGTTTTTCGCAACGAAGTCGGTTTCGGAGTTCACCTCTACGGCAACACCCACGCCACCGTTCACAGCGACGGCCACGAGGCCTTCGGCTGCGGTGCGACCGGATTTCTTGGCGGCTTTCGCCAGACCTTTGGTGCGCAGCCAGTCAACGGCGGCTTCCATATCACCATCGGTTTCGACCAGCGCTTTTTTCGCGTCCATCATGCCCGCGCCTGTGGATTCGCGCAGTTCTTTCACCTGAGCAGCAGTGATTGCCATGTCGGCTCTCCTCGAATGTCTTGGATCAGTTTCGGGGGCCGGATTACCCTGCCCCCGTATCAATTTTGTAACGACCGCCCGAAACTCGTCTGCGAGCGGTCGAAAAAATCAGGCCTCGGCCGGAGCTTCTTCTGCAATCGCTTCTTCAGCGAGAGCTTCTTCGAAGGCACCGATGTCAACGCCGGCTTCGCCCATTTGAGCGGTCATGCCGTCGAGGGCTGCACGAGCCACGAGATCGGTGTAAAGCGCGATGGCGCGGGAGGCGTCATCGTTGCCCGGAATGATGTAATCCACACCGTCCGGCGAGCAATTGGAGTCAACCACGGCCACAACCGGGATACCCAGCTTTTTGGCTTCTTTGATGGCGAGCTCTTCTTTTTTCACGTCGATGACGAAGAGAAGATCCGGCACACCGCCCATTTCGCGGATACCGCCGAGGGAAGCCTGCAGTTTGCCCTGATCGCGTTCCATGTGGAGACGCTCTTTCTTGGTGAGACCTTCTGCGCCGGAGGCGAGGCTCTCATCAATTGCGTTCAGACGCTGGATCGACTGGGACACGGTTTTCCAGTTGGTCAGCGTGCCGCCGAGCCAACGGTGGTTCATGTAATACTGTGCGCATTTTTCAGCGGATTCAGCAATCGCGCCTGCGGCCTGACGCTTGGTGCCGACGAAAAGAATGCGGCCACCTTTGGCAGCAACGTCGCGCACGACTTGCAGAGCCTGGTCCAGCATCGGGACGGTCTGTGTCAGGTCGAAAATGTGGATGCCGTTACGCTCACCGTAGATGAACTCCTGCATACGCGGGTTCCAACGTTGAGTTTGGTGGCCATAGTGAACGCCAGCTTCCAAGAGCTGACGAATGGAGAAATCGGGAAGCGCCATCGTGTTTCCTTTCCGGTTTAACGCCTGAGCGGAGGGTCTCAGGGCAAATGCCCCAACCGGTGGATCTTCGAGGATGTCTCCCCCGAGGACCCGCCTCCGCCTGTGAAGTGATCGCGCATATAGAGTGGTTTTGGGGGCTTGGCAACCCCTGCCCCTGTTTTGAGTATTTTTCGCACAAAGGAGACGGGAGGCGCCGCGCAAACCTATCGGTCTCTTGCCATTTGGTCAAATTCCGGCGCAATAGGACGTATGAACAAGACAGATGACATTCTTTGTATCGGCTCCGTGCTTTGGGACGTGATCGGCCGCACGGATCGTTCGATGCGGTTGGGCTCGGATGTGCCGGGCCGGATTGTGCGGGTGCCGGGTGGTGTGGCGATGAATATTGCTATGGCCCTGTCCCGTTTCGGGATGCGTCCCGACCTTTTGACGGCGATCGGGCGCGATCCTGCGGGGGCCGAATTGATCGAAGCCGCAAAGGTGCGCGGCATCGGCACGGCGCATGTCTATCTTTCAGAAGACCTGCCGACCGACAGCTATATGGCTGTTGAAGGCGCCAACGGTTTGATCGCGGCCATTGCGGATGCGCATTCTCTGGAGCGTGCAGGCGATAAAATCCTGCGACCTCTGGCGGATGGGCGGCTTGGCACGGTGAATGCACCCTATACGGGGTCTGTGGCACTGGATGGCAATCTGACGACACAGCTTTTGCGCGACATTGCCCATTCGCCGTTGTTCGCCAAGGCCGATTTGCGCGTGGCTCCGGCCTCGCCGGGCAAGGCCGAGCGGCTCTTGCCGCTTCTGGATCACCCGCGTGCGACGCTTTATGTGAATCTCGAAGAAGCGGGCCTTCTGGCGCATGAGACATTCGACAGTTCCGACACTGCCGCGCGCGCTCTTCTGGACAAGGGGGCGCATCGGGTGCTGGTCACCAATGGCGGCAAGGGTGCGTCGATTGCACAGGGGAATGAAATCCTGACCCAAACCCCGCCCGAAGTTCTGGTCGCGCGCGTCACAGGCGCGGGCGATACGTTTATGGCGGCACATATTGCCGCTGAAATGCGCGGTGCCGATGCCGCCTCTGCTCTCACCGCCGCGCTCGAAGCTGCGGCCCTCTATGTTTCCGGAGATACGCCCCTATGACTGACCTACCGATGATGTTCGCCCCCGAAGTTGCCGATGCTCTGGAGGCGGGCCGTCCGATTGTGGCGCTTGAGTCGACAATCATCACCCATGGCATGCCTTATCCGCAGAATGTCGAAACCGCGCAGACGGTGGAGGCCGACATTCGCACCGCCGGCGCTGTGCCAGCAACGATTGCGGTGCTGGACGGGGTGCTGCATATCGGTTTGACCGAGACGCAACTGATCGCTCTGGGGCAAGCCACGGGGGTGATGAAAGTCTCGCGCGCCGATCTTCCGGTCTGTATCGCACGCGGCGCAACCGGTGCGACCACGGTGGCCGCTACGATGATTGCGGCGGAGATCGCGGGGATCAAGGTCTTTGCCACAGGCGGTATCGGCGGTGTGCATCGCGGGGCCGAGCAGACGTTTGACATTTCCGCCGACCTTCTGGAACTGGGTGAAACCCCTGTGACAGTTGTGGCGGCAGGGCCGAAAGCCATTCTCGACATTCCGAAAACTCTGGAAGTGCTGGAAACCCACGGCGTGCCGGTGATCGCCTTTGGTCAGGACGAAATTCCGGCCTTCTGGTCGCGCTCCTCCGGCCTTGCTGCGCCGTTGCGGATGGATACGGCACAAGAGATTGCCGCCGCAATGGAGATGCGCGCCGCGATGGGGCTCAAAGGCGGACAGCTTGTCGCCAATCCGATTCCCGAAACCGACGAGATTCCCCGCGACGTGATCATGCCCTATGTCGAAACCGCGCTTAAAGAGGCCGAAGAACAATCCATCTCCGCCAAAGAGGTCACACCCTTCCTCTTGCAACGGATTTTCGAGCTGACAGATGGCAGATCCCTGACCGCCAATATCGCGCTTGTTCGCAACAATGCGCGTCTGGCTTCGGAAATTGCCAAGTCCTTGTGCAAATAACTGTCAGGAGACGAGAAAACGGGCTCTGGCTTATTGTGTCTGAACAGATGCGCCCCTAAGTTCCGTTTCAAGCACAGGTTCCCCATCAAAACGGTTCAGAAACAGAGATGAACAATCCGTTCGAAGAAGAAACCCATCCGCCGCACCCCCGTAAACCGGGATTGCTCGCGCATTTGCGGGCGGCCTTTCTGACCGGGCTAATCGTGGTCGCGCCAATCGGGCTGACGGCCTATGTGATCTGGACCGTGATCGGATGGGTCGATGGCTGGGTTCTGACCTTTGTGCCTTCGGCCTATCATCCGGATGCGCTGATCAACCGGTTTCTGGGCTATACCGATCCGGGAGAGCAGATTCATATCAATCTGCGTGGCGCGGGCGTTATCATTTTCCTGATCTTCACCGTTGTGGTGGGCTGGATCGCCAAGGGTCTTGTCGGGCGCTCGCTCATCCGTTGGGCCGAAAGCCTTGTGGACCGCACGCCCATCGTGCGCTCTATCTACAGCGGGGTGAAACAGATCGCGGAGACGGTATTTGCGCAGACGGAAACCTCTTTTGACAAGGCCTGTCTGATTGAATACCCGCGTCGCGGGATTTGGGCCATCGGTTTTGTTTCGACCAACGCCAAGGGCGAAGTGGCGCGGCGCACGCCAACGGATGAGAAATTCCTCTCCGTCTTTGTGCCGACGACACCGAACCCGACCTCCGGTTTTCTTCTGTTCTTCCCCGAAAGCGACGTGATCCTTCTGGATATGTCGGTCGAGGATGCGGCCAAACTGGTGATCTCCGCAGGTCTCGTCTATCCGAATCCGAAAGACCCGACGCAACCGCCCGCAGAGATTCCGTCCGCCTAAGCGCTACTCAGGCGAACATTTGTTTGAGATCGACACTGGCACGCACGCCCAGATCGTCGAAATGCGCGTTCAAAAAGTGATCGCAGGCCGCCCGTCCGGCCTCTTTCAACCGTGACAGGATCAGCGGCGAGGGTGCGATTTTGGTGCGTGCAGAGAGGTCCTGCATCAGATCGTCATCCGCGATCATATGCACTAACACGCCTTTCATCGCCCCTTGCGGCAAGCGATCATCCGCAATCAGGTCGCGGACGAATTGCACCGCACGCAACTCGCGTAACAGTGAGGAATTAAAGGAAATCTCGTTGATCCGGTTCTGGATTTCTTCCGGTGTCTTGGGCGTGCCAGGGCGTTCGAGAGGGTTGATATTGACGATCACCACATCGGCGGGGAATTCCGGTTCGAACAAGGGGAAAAGCGCCGGATTGCCCGTATAGCCACCATCCCAATATGGGTCCGTCACACCCGTGTTCGGATCGGTGATCTCTACCGCCTGAAACAGTTCCGGCAGGCAGGCGGAGGCAAGGATCACGTCTGTGTCCACTTCTTCGCCGGAAAAAACGCGAATTTTTCCCGTGCGCACATTGGTGGTGGAAATGAACAGCGCCGGCCCTTCTTCAGCGCCAAGCACATCGCAGTCTAAATCCTCGACCACATCGCTCAAGGGGTTTTTGTAGAACGCGCCGTAGACATAGGGGCTGCTTACCGTTGCAACGGAATCGAGAAAGGCGAAGGGCATGGTGGCCTGCATCATCTTGGTGAACATCTCGGTGGTCGGTCCGAATTGCGACATCCATGCGTTGAGCCGCATATCTGACACCGCGCCCATCTGCGCCCAGAGATTGTCGAGCGCTTCTTTGGCCCCCGCACGTCCGCCTTGCACCAGTCCGGACTTGAACGCCGCCGCATTCAAAGCACCCGCAGAGGTGCCGGAGACCGCAGCAACCTCCACCTCGTCATGCTCTAACAACCGGTCCAGAACGCCCCAGGTGAAGGCGCCATGCGCGCCTCCGCCCTGAAGGGCAAGGTTGATCTTTTTGATCTGCCCTTTGCTCTTTTTCTTTGCCATCACAAGGCCGTCCATCCGCCATCGACGGAAATCGTTGTGCCGGTGATCTGGTTGGCCGCACTGGAGGCGAGGAAGACACAGGTGCCGCCCAGTTCTTCGACAGTGGCAAATTGCTTGGACGGTTGCCGCTCAAGCAACACTTCGCGGATCACCGTGTCGCGGTCCATGCCGTATTTCTCCATCGTGTCGGGGATTTGCGCCTCGACCAGCGGGGTCAACACATAGCCCGGACAAATGGCGTTGCAGGTGATCGGCTCTTCAGCGGTTTCCAGTGCGGTGACTTTGGTCAGCCCGACCACGCCATGTTTCGCCGCCACATAGGCCGATTTATAAGGCGATGCGGTCAGGCCATGCGCGGAGGCAATGTTGATCACCCTGCCCCAACCCGCCTTGCGCATCACCGGCAAAGCGGCCGCCGTGGTATGAAAGCTGGAGCTGAGGTTGATCGCGATGATGGCGTCCCATTTCGCGGCCGGAAATTCGTCGATTCCGGCAACATGCTGAATCCCCGCATTGTTCACCAGAATATCACAACTGCCTGATTTCTCGATCAGGGCACGACATTCGTCGCCCTTTGACATGTCGGCCTTGATATAGCGTGCGGTAACGTCGAATTCCTTGCCGATCTCTTCGGCCAGCGCGTGATCCTCGTCACGATCCGTGAAGGAATTGAGCACCACATTCGCACCTGCTTTCGCCAGTTCCCGCGCAATGCCCAGACCGATGCCGGAGTTCGATCCCGTGATAACAGCGGTTTTGCCTTTAAGTGTCATCTGTCTCTCCCTTGGTTTGACAACAACTTTAAGTGCTGCGCTTGCAAAGCAAAGGGGAGAATCGCCAAAACGGCGAGAGAATCGGTAAATTCCGCAGGAGGTGGCGGTGTCTTCGGATTTTTTTCTGCCTGATCAAAAGGCGGTTTCGGCCAAGCCTGCTTGGATAAACATCAAATTAAAGCCAAAAAAAACGCCCGCACAAGGCGGGCGCTGAGTTATTGAGGCAGGTTTCATACAGGCAAGAAACCTATCGAGCAGTGATCTCTTTATACGCGGTTCTGCGCCGCACTCCAAGCTAAAAGTTTGAAAACGCGCGCGTGTCGTCGTAACTTGGTGAACAATAAGAATACAGGCAGAGGCGACCTTTACATAATGTCACAGCAGTACATTCACCTGTTCAAAAAAGGCACAGCGGCGCTGATGCTTTCCACGGCATTTGCAGGAGCTGGGTTGGCCGAGCCTACTCATGGCCTTGCGATGTATGGCGCGCCGGACCTTCCCGCCGATTTCACCGCCCTGCCCTATGTGAACCCCGATGCGCCCAAGGGCGGCCGGATTGTTACCGGTGAGGGCGGCACATTCGATAGCCTCAATCCCTTCATCCAGAAAGGCAATACCCCGTGGCAATTGCGGTTCATGATGGCCGAAGGCTTGATGGGCCGCGCGTTTTCGGAGCCGTTCACGCTCTATTGCCTGCTCTGCGAAACGGTCGAGACCGATGAGAATCGCACTTGGGTCGAATTTACCCTGCGCGACGAGGCGCGGTTTTCCGATGGCTCTCCGGTGACGGTCGAGGATGTCATGTGGTCTTTCGAGACCTTGGGTACCAAGGGCCATGGCCGCTATGCTGCGCTCTGGGCACAGATTGAACGTATGGAGCAGACCGGCCCCAACAAGGTGAAATTCACCTTCAACGTCGAAAACCGCGAGCTGGCGCTTTTGACGGCGATGCGCCCGATCCTCAAGAAATCCTATTGGGACGACAAGGATTTCACCCAGTCAGGCATCGAGAGTATTCCTGTGACCTCTGCGCCTTATGTGGTGACGGACGTCAATCCCGGCATGTATGTCGAGTTGAGTCGCAATCCGGACTATTGGGGCAAGGACTTGCCGTTCATGCGCGGTCAGGCGAATTTCGATACGGTCCGCTTCGAATATTTTGCCGACCCTTCGCTGGTGATCGAGGCGTTCAAAGCCGGAGAGCTGAACGCGCACCGCGAAGTCAATGTGCAGATATGGGACGATCACTATGACTTCCCTGCCGTGGAGCGTGGCGATGTCATCAAATCCGTGATCCCCCACCAGCGCCCGACAGGGATGACAGGGTTCGCCATGAACACCCGCCTACCCCAGTTTGCCGACTGGCGTGTGCGTCAGGCAATGATCGAGGCCTTCAATTTCGACTATATCAACGAGGCCCAGACAGAGAGCCAGCAAAGCCGGATCACCTCCTATTTTTCCAACTCGCCGCTCGGGATGCGTCCCGGCCCCGCCGAAGGCCGCGTTCTGGAGATGTTGGAACCGTATAAGGACGATCTCCTGCCCGGTGTGCTTGAGGGCTATAGCTTTCCGAAAACTTCGGGGCGCGAAATGGATCGCGGCGCGATGCGCCGGGCGTTGAAGCTGATGGAAGAGGCCGGCTGGACCATTCAGGACGGCCAGATGAAAAACGCCGAAGGACAGCCGTTTACCTTCGAGATTGTGTTGAGTGTTGGTGAGGATGAAAACCAGTCGATCATCGACACCTATACTCAGATGCTGCTCCAGCTTGGCATCCAGCCGAAAATCTCCATCGTCGACAAGGCGCAATATACGCAACGGATGGAGACGTTTGATTTCGGCATGACACCTGTGCGTTACGGCTTGTCACTCAGCCCCGGCAACGAACAATATGCCTATTTCGGACAGGTCGCCGCGCAAACGCCCGGTTCGCGCAACATCCCCGGAATCAACGATCCGGTGGTGGATGATCTGATCGCCAGAATGCTCGACGCCACCGACCGCGAAGACAGCCTTGCAGCCACGCGCGCGCTGGATCGTGTGCTAACCGCAGGCCGCTATGCCATTCCGCTTTATGCCTGGAATGAAAGCTATAACGCCCATGTGAAGGAGCTTCACTACCCCGAGCTCTTGCCTTTATATGGCGATTGGATCATGTGGCGGGAAATGACTTGGTATTGGGAAGAAGAGAAATGAAAAAAGCAGCAGTCCTCCTCCTCACCCTGACACTCACCTCCGCTCTGGCGTCCTGCGGAACCGTTGCCGGTGTCGGCGAAGACATCACCGGCGCGTCGCGCACGGTTCAGGGCTGGTTCTGAATCGTGGTGTTACGTCTGGTTCTGGTATCAGTGCTGGCCTTCAGCCTTTCGGGCTGTGCGGTTGCACGCGTGGGTGCAAAGGCCACGAAGGCCACCGTCAAAACCACCTCGAAATTGGTGTTCTAAATCCGGAGCGCTAAGAGAGGCGCAACCTGTCGCAGCCTGCCTGTGACACGACGGGCATGCGTCCGCTTTATGACAGCGAGGTCACCCAGAGGATTGTCGCGTCATCCTCGCTCACCGAAATGACGTTATGCCCCATAGATGCGTCATAATAGGCGCTGTCCCCACGGCGCATCTCGACAGGTTCATAGAACTCCGTGATCAGCTTGATCACCCCTGTGAGCACATAGAGAAATTCCTCGCCATCATGGCGCACCCAGCCGTCGAACTCCTCAAAGGCGCGGGCACGGATGGTGGCGCGATAGGGTAGCATGGATTTCTTGGTCAAGGCCCCTGCCAGCATTTCGTGCTCATAGGTCGTGGTCGGATGGGCCGTGCCCTCACCTGCGCGGGTGACAGCCATACGACCGGAGATCTGGGCTTTTTGCGGCGGGGTGAAAAGTTGCGGCACGGAGATTTCCAACCCCACAGCGAGCTTTTTGAGCGCGTCATAGGTGGGGGACATCTGTCCGTTTTCGATCTTGGACAGGGTCGAGCGCGCCAGACCGGCCTGCGTGGCGGCCTGCTCAAGCGTCCAGCCGCGCGCTTTGCGCAAATCGCGCACACGCAATCCCAGATCGAGAGGCCGCGCCTCGTCCGGTGCGGTATCGGCGCCCTCGCGGGCCAAACGGATCAGGCTGGGGGTGTGATCTTCTTCCATAGGGGCTCTTTTAGCGCGCCCTCAGATGTAAAGAAAAGGCAAAAGAAAACCCCCGGATGCTGTTTCTCGCATCTTCGGGGGCTCTTGGGGCAGGAGAGTTGGGGGGACTGCTCGTGAGGTTTTGCCTGCCCTGATCTGGTTTTAGTCCTGAAGCGGCGCGGGCTCCGTGACGGGGAGTGGTGCGGTGAGATATTCAACATCAGTCAGCCCGCCGATCACCTGACGGCCGATCAATGTATCCAGCGCACCACCGGCAATAGCGACTGCAGCCAACAGACCGAGCACAAGGGTTGCCATCGGAAGGCGGAGGCGTTGACGGAAACTGGTCTCGTTCAGCCCCATAGGACGGGCGTGGCCCTGAAAGGTCCTGAAAGAATTGGTATCTTGCGCTGCCATGACGTGAACCTCGAACCTGAGAAATGATTATGATGCAGTCAGTTAACCATGTTCTGACCGCCCTGTCATGTCTGGCGCTCCGTCACATTTCCACTCCGCTGTACGGTGTTTTTTACAGGATCAAATCGGGAACGAATCAAGAACACACAGAGTTTGCAAAGTTGCAAACCCACCCCAAACACAAGATATAGGTCAATGAGAACATCCGCATTGGTGTGAATTGTGAGGTAGGAGAATATTTTCCTTTTCTCACCACTCCCCTCACGCCGCAAGATCGTGTAGAGGCAAAGGCAACATTCATGAAAAGAGTAGCCGCATGATCACCCTCGACATCTTTCACGATCCGATTTGCCCGTGGTGCTACATCGGCAAGACACGCCTCGACCGTGCGCTGGAGGCACGTCCCGACCATCCTTTCGCAATCCAGTGGCATCCCTTCCAACTTAACCCGACCATGCCGAAGGAAGGCATGGATCGCCTCGCCTATCTGGAGAGCAAGTTCCACGGCACCGAAGGCGCGTTGAAGGCCTACAAGCCGATCATTGATGTGATGCACAAGGAATTGCCGCAGGCGGATCTCGGCAAGATCAAACGCACGCCCAACACGCTCGATGCTCATCGGCTCATTCATTGGGCCGGGATCGAAGGGCGGCAGACTGCGGCGATCTCCTCCCTCTTCCGCGCCTATTTCAAAGACGGGCGCGACATCGGCTCGCGTGCCGTTCTTGCGGAACTGGCTGCAGAGATCGAAATGGATGCGGACGCCATCGCCCGCCTTCTGGATACCGATGCCGATGTGGACGAGATCAAACGGCGCGATACGCATGCCCGCGAGCGCGGCATCAATGGCGTGCCGTTCTTCATCATAGGCAATCAACACGCCGTGTCCGGTGCCCAGCCGACTGATTTATGGCTGAATGTGATTGATGAGATGGCGGAACGAAACGCGCTTTAATGTTCTCTTTGGAACATCCCCGTTAAACGCAAACCGCCCCTAAAGTCAGATAGCTCTGTGCATAAATGCAGGACTGTCTCTTCATCTCTCGGAGTTTTCAAAGAGCCACACCCGCAATAGGGTTCGCCAGCATTTCCCGAATGCCCTCCCAACGAAAGAGCCCCCTATGCCGCGTCGCTTGCCGCAACTCGAATTTACGATCCTTCTCGCGCTCACCTTTGCCATGGTGGCATTTTCCATTGATGCCATGCTGCCCGGCCTGCCCCTTATCGCAGCGGACCTGTCGCCGGACGATCCCAACAAAGCGCAGTTTGTGCTGACCTCCTTTATGCTGGGTCTGGGGCTTGGCACGCTGGTGTCAGGGCCGATCTCGGACCAGTTCGGGCGCAAGCCGATTATCCTGTTGGGCTTGGGTATTTACGCGATTGGCGCATTGATTTCTGCGGCGGCCCAGTCTCTTGAAATGCTGCTCTTCGGCCGTGCGCTTCAGGGGCTTGGGGCTGCTTTCCCGCGCACAGTTGGCGTGGCGCTGATCCGCGACCTTTACCAAGGCCGCAATATGGCGAAAATCACGTCCTTCGTGATGACCATCTTCATGCTCGCCCCCGCCGCCGCACCGACCATCGGCGCGATCCTCATCAAAGGCATGGGCTGGCGTGGCGTGTTCGTGTCCTTCATCGTGCTGGCTTCTGTCGTCACGCTCTGGCTGACGCTGCGCCAAGAGGAGACACTCCCCAAGGAAAACCGCCGGAAGATCACCTACACCCTGATGAAACAAGGCGTCGTGGAGGTGCTCGGCACCTACAATATCCGCATCTATATCGCCATGCTCATTCTGGGCTTTGGCCAGATGTTTGCAGTGCTGTCCTCTATCCAGCAAATCTATGACGAAGTCTTCAACATGGCGGAGACCTTCCCGCTCTGGTTCGGCTCCGTGGCAATGCTTGCCGCTGTGGGGGCGCTCATCAATGGAAAATTCGTAGAACGCGTCGGGATGCACTTCATGATCCGGCTGGGCTTCGGCCTCTCCCTTGGTGGCTCTGTCATCGCGCTTCTGCTGGTGCTGAGCGGGCTGGACGAGGCCTTGGGCATCAAATTCGCGGTCTTCTACATCTGGACCGTCGCGCTGTTTCTCATCAACTCGTTCACCTTCGGCAATATCAACGCCTTGGCGCTTCAGCCGCTGGGTCATATCGCCGGGCTGGCCAATTCGCTGATGGGCGCGTTCTTTACCACAGGCATGCTCTTCATCGCCGCCCCTGTTGGGCAGATGTTCAACGGCACGACCGTTCCGGTCATGACCGCTGGTGTGATCTGTTCGGGGCTGGCGCTGATCCTGTTCTACTTCGAGGACAGCGCCACGGCACCGCATAATGCGCCGCCGAAACCGGCTGAATAACTCTTATTTCTTAACCGGTTGCGCGGCGACCTTCGCCAGTTTTGCAAGGTCCTGCGCAATCGAAAAGGCCCCCTTGATCCGGTCGCTGCCCTTCTTCCAGTCGCGGCGGATTACAATCTTGTTGTCCTTGACCTTCGCCTGACCTTTTTGCTGGTGGATGAACTGCACAAGTCCTGTCGGATTGGCATATGTGTCGTTGTGGAACTGGATCGTTGCACCTTTCGGCCCGCCGTCCAGACGTGCAATCCCTGCCGCGCGGCATTTCTCCTTGATCCGAACAACGAGAAGCAATGTATTGACCTCTTTCGGCAATTTCCCGAACCTGTCAATCAACTCCGCAGCAAACCCTTCCAGCTCCACCTTGCCATGCAGGGTCGAGAGGCGCCGGTATAGACCCAGCCTCACATCGAGATCGGGCACGTAGGTTTCGGGGATCAGCACCGGCACGCCCAGATTGATCTGCGGCGCCCATTCCCCGTCATCCCCGAGCGTCACCGCCTCTTCGCCGGATTTGATCTTGGCAATCGCCTCTTCGAGCATGGATTGATAAAGCTCGAAGCCGACTTCCTTGACGTGACCGGATTGCTCCTCGCCTACAAGGTTGCCCGCACCGCGAATGTCGAGATCTTGCGAGGCGAGCGTGAACCCTGCCCCCAAAGTGTCGAGCGAGCCCAGAACGCGCAGCCGTTTCTCGGCTTGCGGTGTCAGAGGCGCGCGCGGTTTGGTGGTGAGATAGGCGTAGGCTCGTGTCTTGGCGCGGCCCACCCGACCACGGATCTGGTAAAGTTGGGCCAGCCCGAACATATCGGCGCGATGCACCACCATCGTGTTGGCGGTGGGGATGTCGATGCCGCTTTCGACAATGGTCGTTGCCAGAAGCACATCATATTTCCCGTCATAAAACGCATTCATACGGTCGTCCAACTCGCCCGCCGCCATCTGGCCATGGGCGACCACATGGGTCAGTTCCGGCACCTGCGCTTTCAGGAAGTCCTCGATCTCCGGAATGTCGCTCACACGCGGCACAACGAAAAAGGACTGCCCGCCGCGATAATGTTCGCGCAGCAAGGCCTCGCGCACGGTCACAGTATCGAATTCCGAGACATAGGTGCGGATCGACAGCCGGTCGACCGGCGGCGTTCCGATGATCGAGAGATCCCGCACGCCGGTGAGCGACATTTGCAGCGTGCGCGGGATGGGGGTGGCCGATAGCGTCAAGACATGGATGTTAGATTTCAAGGACTTGAGGCGTTCTTTATGTGTAACACCGAAGCGTTGCTCCTCATCCACAATGAGCAGACCCAGATTGGCGAATTTCACCGATTTGGCCAGCAAAGCATGAGTCCCGACCACAATATCGACTGTCCCGTTGGCCAGTTCCTCGCGGGTTTTTGTCATATCTTTTGCCGAAACAAAACGCGACATCGGTCTGATATTGATGGGAAAACCGCGAAACCTCTCGGCAAAGCTGCGGAAGTGCTGCCGCGCCAGAAGCGTCGTCGGCGCGATCACCGCCACCTGCGCGCCGCACAGTGCCGCGACAAAGGCCGCACGCATCGCCACTTCGGTCTTGCCAAAACCTACATCGCCGCAGATCAGGCGATCCATCGGCATACCGCGTTCCAGATCGTCGAGACAGTCCTCGATGGCTTTGAGCTGGTCCTCGGTCTCCGTGTAAGGGAAGCGTGCGCAAAAGGCTTCCCACATATCGGCGGGTGGCTCCATGATCGGAGCCTTGCGGATATGGCGTTCGGCTGCGATCCGGATGAGCTTTTCAGCCACCTCGCGGATGCGTTCCTTCATCCGTGCCTTTTTGGCCTGCCATGCGCCACCGCCCAAACGGTCCAGTAGCCCCTCGTCATGGCCATAGCGGCTCAGAAGTTCGATATTCTCGACAGGCAGGTAAAGCCGGTCCCCGCCCGCATATTCGAGCAATAGACATTCATGGGCCGCGCCTAGAGCGGTGACGACCTCCAGCCCGCGGAAAATGCCGACCCCGTGTTCGACGTGCACAATCAGATCGCCGGGGCTGAGGCTGGAATGTTCGGTAAGGAAGTTTTCCGCCTTCTTGCGCCGTCCCGGACGGCGGATGAGACGGTCTCCAAGCACATCCTGCTCGGAAATCACCGTCACCGATTGCCCTTCGCCCACTGGGGCTTCGAACCCTTGTTCCAGTGCCCAGACCGAGAGGTAAACCCCGCCTTTGCCTTCGGGCACATCACGCCAGTCGGAAATTTCCGTGCCCGCAACCTCCTGATCTTCCAGAAGGGTTTTGAGACGGTCCCGCGCGCCTTCGGACCATGAGGCCAGAACCACCTGCCCAAGTTCGCGCCGTTTCTGAATATGTGTGGCCAACTCCTCGAAAAGATTGATGCCTTCCATCTGGCGTTCGGGCGAGAAGTTGCGCCCCACGCGCCCGCCCGCGTCGATCACGCCCGGTCCGGAGGCCTGCGGCAAGGGGTGGAAATGGATCACGCGCCGGCCCGCAACGGCGGCTTCCCATGCGGCATCGTCGAGATAGAGAAGTTTGGGCGGACAGGGTTTATAGACCGAGTCCATGCGCCCCTTGGCATTGAGTGCCTCGCGGCGGGTCTGATACTGGTCCTCGATGCCTTCCCAACGTGAAAGACGCGCCGCAGTCGATTGATCGTCCAGAGAAACCGGAGCATCGGGCAGGTAGTCGAAAATCGTATCAAGCCGCTCGTGGAAATACGGCAGCCAGTGCTCCATCCCCGCGTGTTTGCGTCCGGCGGTCACTGCCTCATACAGCGGATCATCCGTACCGGCAGAGCCGAATTCGATGCGGTAATTCTGGCGGAACCGCGTTATGGCGGGCTCGTCAAGGATCACCTCGGAGACCGGTGTGAAGCTCACCTCCTTGAGGCTGTCCACGGTTTTTTGCGTTGCTGGATCAAAGCGGCGGATACCGTCCAGCTCATCCCCGAAAAAGTCGAGCCGCACGGGCAAGGCCTGCCCCGGCGGGTAAACATCTATGATGCCGCCACGGATCGCATAATCGCCATGTTCGACCACTGTGGGGGCCTGCGTAAAGCCCATCCGCACAAAAAAAGCGCGCAGCTCGGCCTCATTAACACGTTGCCCTTTCATCAGGGTGAAGGCGGCTTCTGACAGGATTTCCTTGGCCGGCAGGCGCTGGGTTGCGGCGGAAAGCGTGGTCAGCAAGACAAAGCGCTGCGGCACAGTGCCATGCGCCAAGGCCGCCAGCGCCGCCATACGCTGCGCCGAGAGATCGGCATTGGGCGACATCCGGTCATAAGGCAGGCAATCCCAAGCGGGAAATTCGATCACGGGTAGATCGGGGGCAAAGAACCTCAGCCCCTCGCGCAAGGCCGCAAGGCGTTTGTCGTCGCGTGCCACATGGATCACGGGGCCGCCTGTGCGGGCCACTTCGCGGGTGAGCAAATGCGCGTCGAATCCTTCGGGCGCGCCCCCGACGGTCAGATGGAGAGCTTCTGCCATGACATCAGCCCCCCAAAGGCCCGGTCACAAGGTTTTGATACATGCCCCACATGGCGGTGACAAAGATCGCGCACATGCCGATCAGTTGCACATAGAAGCGATGACGCCGCAGGGTCGCCACAAGCGGCTCGCCGCTGATCTCCCTGTCGCGTATTCTCTGCGCCATGCGGATATTGATCGCGGCCACAAAGAGCATCGGGAAGGCCATGAAAAATACCGCTTGGGAAAACTCGACATCGTAAACAAAGCCGGTGATGGCAAGGGTGGAAATCACCGCTCCCGCTAGAGCTGTGAGCAAAAGACCGGAAACTTCGGCGATATTGAGCACCCGTCGGGTGTTGATCCGCACAAGGTCTTCGAAATCACGCATCCGCTCGCCGCCGTGACGTTTGGCTTTGAGCGCGAGATCAAAGGGCACCCCGAGGACAAAATGTGAGGTTGTAGACCAAAGCACCGCCAAAGCGATCCAATACCACAAGTTCGAAAAGGACCGCATATCGATCAGTTCGAAAAGGGTTGCGTATATGTCCAAGGCGCTGCTCTTTTCTGTCGTTTTCTGTGTCGTAAAGCGTAAATCGCGCAGGCTCAAGAGGCCGGTCTACGCGTCTTGGGCAGATTAGAGACCCCGCAGAGAGATTCCTACCCTTGAAGCGCCGGAAAATCCATGCCACCTCAGAGGAAATATCGCAACCAGAGGCACTTCCATGACACGTAGCACCGCCCCCTTCCCGCTCACCCGCCTGCGCCGCACGCGAAAGATGGAAACTCTGCGCGGTCTGGTGCGGGAAAATGCACTTTTGGTTGAGGACCTGATCTGGCCGGTTTTCGTGCGTGAAGGCGAAAATGAAGCCACGCCCATCCCCTCGATGCCCGGAGTTGAACGCCTGACCATCGACCGACTGGTGAAAGCCGCCGCCGAGGCCTATGCGCTCGGCATTCCGGCGATCTGCCTGTTTCCCTATATTGAGCAAGACTTGAAAACCGAAGACTGCGCTGGTGCATGGGATCCCAACAACCTCGTGAACCGCGCCATCCGCGCCATCAAGGCCGAAGTGCCGGAGCTTGCGATCATGACCGATGTGGCGCTGGACCCCTACAATATCAACGGGCATGACGGGTTTGTGGTCAATGGTGAAATCGTCAATGACATGACCGTCGAAGCTCTGGTCAAAATGGCCGTGGCGCAGGCCGAAGCGGGCGCGGATATCATCGGGCCGTCTGATATGATGGACGGTCGTATAGGCGCGATCCGCCGCGCACTGGAGACCGAAGGCTATGACAAGGTCTCGATCATGTCCTATGCGGCGAAATATGCCTCCGGATTTTACGGGCCATTCCGCGACGCCGTGGGCGCATCCGGTGCGCTAAAAGGCGACAAAATGACCTACCAGATGGATCCGGCCAACACTGACGAGGCGCTGCGCCTTGTCGAGCGCGACTTGATGGAGGGCGCGGATATGGTGATGGTGAAGCCCGGTATGCCCTATCTCGACGTGTGCCGCCGCGTGCAAGAGACCTTCAAAGTGCCGACCTTTGCCTATCAGGTCTCCGGCGAATACGCGATGCTCGAAGGGGCGTTCCAGAACGGCTGGCTGGATCGTGAAAAAGTGATGATGGAAAGCCTGATGTGTTTCAAACGCGCAGGTTGCAATGGGATCCTCACCTATTTTGCCCCCGCCGTCGCCCGCATTTTGAACGGCAAAGGCTGAATTCGCCGAAATCCGCCAGCCAGCGCCTGTCCACTGTTTCACGGTGACAGGCAGGCAAAAATGCGGCTATAGTGCCATCAATCGAACCAAAGAGTTCTCAAATCGAGGTGATACGTGCCCCTGCAAGGGCGCGCAGCAGTCTGAAAAGGGCAAACAGATGACAATTTCCAATCGCCGGACGTTCATGATCGGTCTGGGCAGCGCGGGGCTTTTGGCCGCTTGCGACAACTCCATGCGCTCCAACGGTGCGGCCACCATCGACGCGCGCGTTGATAGCACGCTGGAGTATCTTTATTCGAATTATCCGGGCACCACGACGCTGCGCGACAAATCGGTGGGTATGTTGGTCATGCCGCTGATTACCAAGGCGGGCTTCGGCGTCGGCGGCTCTTACGGGCGCGGTGCGCTGCGTGTGGGCGGTGTGACCGTGGATTACTACTCCTCGGCACAGGCGACCTTCGGGCTTCAGATCGGCGCGCAGCAATACGCGCATGTGTTGTTCTTCATGACCAACGAAGCGCTTGCAGGTTTCCGTAACTCTCCGGGCTGGTCGGCCGGTGCCGATATGGAATATGCGATTTCCAACCGTGGCGAGAACCTGTCTGCGGAAACCATGACCTCGCTGTCTCCGGTGATTGCGGTGGTCTTTGGTCAGGCTGGACTGATCGCAGGCGCCACCATCGAAGGCACGAAATACACGCGGATCATTCCGTAAGGTTTCTCTTTGTGTTTAAGATAAAGAAAGCGGGCCAAGGTCCGCTTTTTATTTGAGTATTTCAGCCATCAGAAAGCCGGACGGGGAGAAAGATGCGCGCACTTCCCGAGATCAGGGCATGGCTTCTTCGAGCACCCCGTCCGCTGACATTTGCGCATAAAGCAGGCCTTCGCGGAGACCACGGTCCGCCACAGAAAGCCGGTCGGTGGGCCAGATGCGTAGCAGGGCCTGAAGAATGGCCGAGCCGGACATGATGAGTTCCTGACGGTCGCGCCCGATGCGCGGATCGCGTTTGCGCCCTTCCGGTCCGAGATCGAGGTAGTCGCGGATCACGCGGTCGATCTGTTCCGAGGTCATCCGCAACCCGTCCACCTTGTTGCGGTCATAGCGCCGGAGCCCCAGATGTGAGGCGGCGATTGTGGTGACCGTGCCTGAGGTGCCGACGATCTGGAAACCCTCGCGAGTGGATTCATTGGCGTAAGGCGTAAAATCGGCGAGTTTTTCTTCGAAATACCACGACATGAGGGCAAAGCGCGCGGAATCATCTTCCACATCGGAGAATTGCTCCATCAGCGTGGCAACGCCCAAGGGCACTGAAATCCAGTCCACCACCTTGGCGTGGGGAAACGGGCTGTCGGCATTCTGGAAGCCCGTGTGCAGCCGCATGATGGCCCTCGGACGTTCGGCGCGCGGCACGTTCGAGAGGTCGATCCAGACAAGTTCGGTCGAGCCGCCGCCAATATCGACCACAAGAAGCTGTTCGGTCCTGGTGGACACCAGCGGCGCACAGGAGATCACGGCCAACCGCGCCTCTTCTTCGGGCTTGATGATTTCAAGTTTCAGTCCCGTCTCGCGCTGCACCCGCCGCAGAAAATCGCGGGAGTTGCGCGCCCGCCGACAGGCCTCTGTCGCGACGAGGCGCATGTGTTTAACCTCGTGCTTTTCGAGTTTCTTCCGACAGACCCGAAGCGCCTGAATCGTCCGCGAAATCGAGGTGCGACACAACCGTCCGGAGGCCTCCAACCCGTTGCCGAGCTGGACCGATTTTGAAAAACTGTCGATCACATGAAACTGACTGCCCTTTGGCTGGGCAATCAACATGCGACACGAATTGGTGCCGAGATCCAGCGCAGCATAAAGCTCAGCCGGATCGGCAGGTTTGGGTGCGAGAGGCTCGACCGCTTTCGGGAACGCGCCCGCACCGTTGGGACGCTTGGGCGCCATTGTTCACGCCCTCCATATCAAGTTACTGCCACCATAAGCGAATTTTCGCGCGTCCGGCAAGGCCTGTGCAGCGTCTCGGATGTTCACAATGACCGGAGGAAGGCCGCGCGAGCTCTCGCTATGCCCCGTATTTCGCCAATTTCTTGAGGGTTTTACGGTTCTGCGCCTTTCCTCGGCGCTGCCTTTCTTTTATGCGGTGCACAGACAAACGGGCTTGGATGCTCCTCTTTGAGGCCTTGCGGAGACCGATATGGCGCGACTGATCGCATTTAACAAACCTTTCGATGTTCTGTCGCAATTCACCGACAAGGGCACGCAAGGCTCCACGCGGAAAACCCTATCGACGTTTATTGATGTGCCCAAGGTCTATCCGGCGGGACGTCTGGATCGGGATAGCGAGGGATTGCTCCTGCTGACGGATGACGGGAAGTTGCAGGCGAAGATTTCGAATCCCCGTCACAAGATGGCCAAGACATATCTGGCGCAGGTTGAAGGTGATCTGACGGAGGCAGCCATCGCGCAGCTTTGTCACGGCGTGGAGCTTAAAGACGGGATGACACGCCCTGCTCGTGCCAAACGGGTCACCGAGCCGGACTGGCTCTGGCCCCGCACGCCGCCGGTGCGCTACCGCAAATCCATTCCCGAAAGCTGGCTGGAACTCACCATTACCGAAGGCCGCAACCGTCAGGTGCGCCGGATGACGGCGGCTGTGGGCTTCCCGACCCTGCGCCTGATCCGCCTGTCCATCGGACCTTGGCGTCTTGATGGCTTGGAGAACGGGGCATGGCGGGAGGAAGACCCGAAAAAAGCCAGGCCATAGACAGTATCTGAAGAAGACCGGACTAAAGACGGTTTTTCATATCAAGGGGTCGCAAATCCACTTGACCACCCGCAGCCCATTGCTTAGGTAAACCGTCACCGCGGGTATGGTGAAAAGGTATCACGGCAGCTTCCCAAGCTTTAGTTACGGGTTCGATTCCCGTTACCCGCTCCAGACGCTTCTGACAGATGAGAAAGACATGTGCTGCGCCTCCGTGACGTAGGGTTTCACTTTGTGTTTTGCTGTGCGCGCACTAGGCCTCTTTGCAAAGGGAGGACATCATGACAACAGAATTTCTGGCAATCGCCCAAACGGCTCTGGCGGAGCGGCTCGAAGGTGAGGATTTCGAAAAATCCGTAGCCTTGCGCATTAAGGACGTGGGGAATCTGGTGATCCTTGGCAATGCCGCGAATGTCTCCGACGTCCGTGCCGATTGCGCGATCATTGCGGACCAGCCGACTTTCGAGAAAATTCTCAAAGGCGAGTTGAACCCGATGAAAGCCGCGCTCTTTGGCAAGCTTAAAATTACAGGTGATGCCAAAACCGCGATGAAATTCGGCGCGCTCTTCGGGTGAGCGCACCGAGGCCAGTATTTCTTATAATTTCAAAATCTTATCAAGAAGTCTTGAGATGGTTGACGAGCTGCATGGTCGATCCATCTTTGCCTGCGCCATCACTTTCGCCAGCCAGAACAGGTTGCAGCGCCAGCGCCAGTTCCTTGCCCAGTTCAACGCCCCATTGGTCAAAGGAATTGATGCCGAGGATCACGCCTTCGACAAAGACGCGGTGTTCGTAGAGCGCCACGATCTGCCCCAGAACATAGGGGGTGAGCTTGTCGTAGGCGAGCGTAGTTGAAGGGCGGTTTCCGGGGAAGACACGGTGGCGCGCCTGACGGTCAAGCTCCGCCCCTTCGAAGCCCTTTTTCTTCATGATTTCTGTGGCTTCTTCCAAGGACCTGCCACGCAGCAAGGCTTCGGATTGTGCAAGACAGTTGGACACGAGCAATTCATGTTGATGCGCAAGCTCCGCCTCGTGGCCGTAGCGTCCGACCATGAATTCGCACGGGATCACGCGCGTGCCCTGATGGATCAACTGGTAAAACGCGTGCTGGCCATTGGTGCCCGGCTCGCCCCAGACAACAGGACCGCTATGAAAGGGCAAGGTCGTTCCGTCCATCGCCACGCGTTTGCCGTTTGATTCCATTTCCAACTGCTGAAGATAGGCCGGAAGCCGCAAAAGCCGCTGTTCATAGGGCAACACGGCGCGGGTGGTATAGCCGCAAACCTGATTGTGCCAGATGCCCACAAGTGCCAGAAGCACCGGCAGGTTTTCGATCCAGTCTTTGGATTGGAAATGGGTGTCCATCGCTTGCCCGCCGCGCAAGAATTCGGAGAACCGTTGCGGACCGATTGCGATCATCAAAGACAGGCCAATCGGCCCCCAGACGGAGTAGCGCCCGCCGACCCAGTCCTCGAAACCAAAGACCAGATCGGGGTCGATGCCGAATTCGGCGGTTTTGTCGCGTGCGGTGGAGAGTGCTGCGAAATGTTTCACAATGCCCTCTTCGCCCACGGATTTCACAAGCCAGTCCCGCGCGGTTCTGGCGTTGGTCATGGTCTCGATGGTTGTGAAGGTTTTCGAGGCCACGATGATCAGCGTGGTCTGCGGATTTAGGCCCGCCAGAACATCATGGATATGCGCCCCGTCCACATTGGAGACGAAATGGCAGCGCGGGCCATCGACATAGGGTTTAAGCGCCTCATAGGCCATCACAGGCCCCAAGTCCGACCCGCCGATCCCGATGTTCACCACATCTTCAAACGGCACACCGGAGGTCGAGGCGATCTCTCCCCGCCGGACACGATCCGAGAAATCACCCATCCGCGCCAGCGTATGACGCACGCCGGGGATCACATCCTGACCATCGACCATGACGGGACCACAGTCGAGATTGCGCAAGGCGGTGTGGAGCACGGCGCGTCCTTCGGTGTCGTTGATCTTATCCCCCTCGAACATCGCGCGACGTTTTTCGGCAAGGCCGGACTCATCTAGCAAACCAAAGAGCGCATCGCGGGTGGCCGTGTCGATATTGGTCTTGGAATAATCGAACAACAGGCCATCGCTTTGCGCCGAAAATCCGGCGGCGCGGTTCTTGTCCTCAGCGAAAAGGTCCAGAATATGGCGCTCTTTCGCCGCCTCTGCCATGGATTTGAGGGCGGAAAAATCAACGGTCATGTCGTCTCCTTCGAGGGGCTTCTGCCCGATCTCTTTGGTGCAGTTTAGTGCAAAAATATTACAAGCTTGCTAATGCGTCTTGAATTTCGTCCGGTTTCTCGCGTGATAGCTCACATGGCCCAGTGAACCGTCGCCTGTGACAGAAAGGCAGACACGGGAGCCTGCATTTCGTCAAGTTTCTGTGCACGCTCAAGGGCCTCGCGTTTCTCCGGTCCCGTGATCAGGATATGCGTTGAAATCGCGGTTTTGAGCGCTTTGGCCGACAATGTGATCCGTGGTTCGGGTGCACCGGGGGCACGCATGGCCAAAAGCGTCGGGGCCGCATCTGACAGGCCCAGTTCAAGCTGGTCCGCACCGGGGAACAGGCTGGCGGTATGCATATCCGTGCCCATGCCAAGCAAAAGCACATTGAGCGGCAGCGTGGCCTCAATCGCGGGCATGAGATCGGCCAAGCCCTCTTCGGGCGTCGGCACATCGCGATAAAGCGGCACGAGATGGGCATTTGCGGCCTTACCCGTGAGCAACCGCCGTTTCAACAGTGCCGTGTTGGAGCGCTCGGAGCTTTCCGGCACCCAGCGTTCGTCGTTCAGCAAGACATCAACGCGCTCCCAGTCCAGCGAGACCGCAGAAAGCGTGTCAAAAACCGGCCCCGGTGTGGTGCCTCCCGGAACACAGAAACTCGCCCGCCCTTCGGTGTCCAGAGCGGTGCGCAACTGTCCGGCGATCTTGTTCGCAAGGTCGAGAAACATCACCTCGCGATCGGGATATTCGATGAAGTTCATTCCTTGATCTCCCGCCAACGGCGTCCTTCGCGGTGCAGCATCATGGCCGCCTCTTCAGGGCCTGAGGAATAGGCTTCGTAAGCCTTGGGCATATCGCCACGTTTTTCCCAGCTTTCAATGAGCGGATCGGTCCATGCCCAAGCCGCTTCGACCTCGTCGCCGCGCATGAACAGCGTCTGGTTGCCGCGGATCACATCCATGATCAAACGCTCGTAAGCATCTGTAATCTCTTCGGCATCGTCGCCAAGCGCTTCGGCAAAAGACATATCCAATGGCACGTCGACCAAGCGCATCCCGCCCGGTCCCGGCTCCTTGATTGTCACTTTGAGCGTCATGCCCTCATTCGGCTGCAACCGGATTGACAGCACGTTGGCGTGGCGTCCGGCCTCTTCGCCAAAGATCGAATGGGGCGCGTCCTTGAACATCACCGCAATCTCGGAAGTGCGGGCCTTAAGTTTTTTACCGGTGCGCAGGAAGAACGGCGTGCCAGCCCACCGCCAGTTGGAGATCATGCAGCGCAGCGCGATGAAACTCTCGGTGGTCGAGCGAGGATCACCCGCATCCTCGCGGTAGGACGGTTCCGTGGCGGTGGCCTCATACTGGCCACGCACGATACTGTGGTTATCGACCGGCTCAAGCGCACGGATCACCTTTAGCTTTTCGTCGCGCACCGCATCCGGATCAAAGCGCGACGGAGGTTCCATTGCGATCAGGCACAGAAGCTGCATCAGGTGGTTTTGCACCATGTCGCGCATCGCGCCGGAGCGGACGTAATACTCGCCACGCCCGCCAACCCCGACAGTTTCGGCCACAGTGATCTGGATGTGATCGACATATTGCGAATTCCAAAGCGGCTCGAACAGGATATTGCCAAAACGCACGGCCATGAGGTTCTGCACCGTCTCTTTGCCAAGATAGTGGTCGATGCGGTAAATCTGGGTCTCGTCGAAATGTTTGGCCAGATCGGCGTTGAGCTTTTTGGCGCTGTCGAGATCACGGCCGAAGGGTTTTTCAACCACGATCCGCGCGCCCTCGTCCGCAATTCCATAGCTTTGCAGACGTTCTGCGATATCTCCGAACAGCGATGGCGCGACGGAGAAATAATAGGCTTTAACCACCCCCTCGCGCATCATCTCCTTGAGCGCGTCCCAGCCATCCGAGCCACGCGCATCGACCTGCACATAATCAAGGCGCTCCAGAAAAGCTCCGATCTGCCCCTCGTCGCAAGTGTTCTTGGTGGAAAACTCGTGGATTGCATCGCGCACGAGTTGGCGGAATTCTTCTGTGTCATGTTCGGAACGGGCCGCGCCGATGATACGGGCGGTCTCCGGCATCTGTTCGGCACAGAACCGCCGGTAGAGCCCCGGAAGAATCTTGCGTCGGGCCAGATCGCCCGTGCCGCCAAAAATCACCAGATCGAAATCATCGACTGGAATGACGCGTGACACCATAGCTGTGTTCCTTTTCGCGGTGCGGCGCTTTGAGCCGTCTGTGTTTTTGAGCCATCTGTGTTTCTTTTGCACAACGTTATCCTACGTTAGCGCTAACCGGTCTTTTCGTAACGGCTTGCCGAATAGAAGTCTAGCACCCTCACCGCCCCTCTCAAGGCATGAGTTGAACAAAAGCAGTCGGATAGCGGAAAACCGGCCGGATTGACGAAAAATTTTGCTTGAGTATTTGACCCATCAGAAAGCCGGAACGGTCGGATTACATGTCCAGTTCGGCATCCCAGTAGAGATAATCCATCCAGCTTTCGTGCAAATGCCCCGGCGGAAATTTGCGACCGATGTTGCGCAACTCTTCAGCGCCTGGGGCGCGGGGCGGTTTGCGCAAGCTCATCCGCGCCTGTTTGAGGGATTTGGACCCTTTCTTGAGATTACAGGGCACGCAGGCCGCGACGATATTCTCCCAAGAGGTTACACCGCCGCGTGCGCGCGGGATCACATGGTCAAAGGTCAGTTCTCCGCGCGATCCGCAGTATTGGCAGCAGAATTTGTCCCGCAAAAATAAATTAAAGCGCGTGAAGGCCACGCGCTTTTGAGGTTTGACATAATCTTTGAGAACGACGACCGAGGGGATCCTGATCTTGCAACTCGGACTGTGAACATAGTCGTCATATTCGGCGACGATATCCACCCTGTCGAGAAACACCGCCTTGATGGCTTCCTGCCAGGGCCAGAGCGAGAGCGGATAATAGGACAAGGGCCGGTAATCCGCATTGAGCACCAAGGCCGGATGCGCGCGCATGGCGCTCGGTTGTCTGACAAACTCTGTCCTGAAATCACCAATCATCTCGCGTGCCCACTCCGTCCACTGATCTATCTGTCGGATCAAGGACGGGAGCCACCCCGCCCCGGTATCAAATTCACTATATATCGCGAGGTCTCTCTGACAAGCCCCTGTATATGCGAAAGCTGCGCCTTGATCTTTGCGGGATTTTCATGACGCCCATGTGACGCATCTTTGTGCAATCGGGTATCGTTTTGCGTGTTCAGCACGAAAACGGGCGCATGATATGACAGCGTAACTCCACGCACGCAACGCGTTCAAACGCGGCACGTCAGAATAACTTTTGCAAAGTATAAGTGCGACGGAACCCCGCCTGCTGATCTCCCCGAAAAGAAGCTGGAAAACCCGTATCTCAGGGCTTGCGGCGCGGTTTGGCGGCGCGGATGCGGATCGGGAGGCGTTGTTCGGTGGGTGCCGAGAAGAGGGCATAGCTCACCATGACACCAAGTGCGGCAAAAACGATTGCAGTGGTCACGATCATATCCATGGGTCAGCCCTCCTAGCTATATGTAAAATAGGTAACACTCGAACCTTGAGGGTCAAGGGCCATCGCGCACCGTTGAGAGAAAAAGCGCGCAAAGGCCGGATTCTTGCGGATTTCCGCCTTATTCCGTTACGTCAGCTTTTCTCGTAGCCGAGGTTTTTACGTAGGAAGGCAAGCGCAACTTCCAGCCCGTCAGGCGAAATTCCGTGCGCCGTGCCGCGCATGATATGGGCGTAGGTCTCGAAACCGGCGTTCTGTAAGGCCTGCCCCGCTTCGGGCAGGGATTGCGGTGGCACCACGTCATCCTCGTCGCCATGCAGCAACAGCACCGGCATTTTCACGCGCATTTCATCTTCGAGCATTTCCGGCTCCAGAAGGCGACCGGAGAATCCGACCACACAGGCAAAGGGCTCTTCGCGGCGCGGGGCGACATGGAGTGACATCATGGTGCCTTGTGAAAAGCCCAGAAGCGCGATCTGGTCGGCCTCGAAACCGTAATCCACCATGATCGTGTCGAGATAGTCGTTCAACTCATCCACCGCACGCATCATGCCCGCGCGGCTTTCTTCCTCACTGGAACCGTCGATCCACGGGATCGGGAACCATTGGTAGCCCATCGGATTGCCGGTGCAGCGTTCGGGCGCATCAGGCGCAAAGAACATCGTGTCGGGCATATGCTCGCTCAAGGGATCCGCCAGCCCCAGAAGGTCGTTCCCGTCAGCGCCGTAGCCATGCAGGAAAATCACGGCAGAGCCTGCGCGACCCGTCAGGCTGTCTTTGGAATGGTTGGTCAGATTGGCCATGGTTCAGCGCACCCCTTCGCGTTGCTTTTCAACTCGGTAGTAGGCCCAAAGCGCGCGTGCCGCAACCGATCTCCACGGCGACCAGCCCTCGGCCATCTGCCGCAGCGCACGCTCTTTAGGGCGTTCGGGCAGATCAAACAACATCCGCGCGGCCTCCTGCAAGGCCAGATCACCCGAGGCGATGACATCGGCATGACCCAGCGAGAACATGGCGTAGATTTCCGCCGTCCAGACCCCGATCCCCGGCACTTCGGTCAGGATGCCGATGACGTCTGCGGTCGGGGCGCTGCGCAGGGCCTTGAAATCGATGCGTGCCTCGGCCAAGGCTTTGGCATAGCGCACTTTCTGCCGCGACAGACCGCAAGCGCGCAACTCGTCCTCGCTGGCCCAGAGCACCTTGCGCGGGCCGGTGAGTTTGGCCGATTTCATCCGCTGCCAGATGCCGTTGGCCGCTGCGACCGAGATTTGCTGGCTGACGATGGCGGCCAGAAGTTCCTCGAACCCGTCCTTGCGGCGGCGCAGGGGCAAGGGGCCGGTCTGTTGCAGCGCATGGGCGAAGCGTGGCTCGATCCGTGCCAGATGTGCGGCCCCTTCTGCCACATCCGCCTCGCTGGCAATGATCCGCATCAGATCACCTCGCCGGAGGCCATCGCCTGTGCCTCGGCCCATTCCAGCGCGTCCAGCAGATGTTCGCGGCGTTCTATAGTGCCATCAACGGGGGTGGATATCATAGCGACTTGCAGGCCGGTGTGGCGGGCTGTGTCGAGGCTTTGGCGTTGCGCTGTGGCCCGCAAAACAATGAGCCAGTCGGGCGAGGCAGTCCCCGTGGGGACGATTTGCGCCGACGAATTCGCGGGCACAGTGGTCACGCAGCACCCCTGCAACAGGGTTTCGATTTGGGTCGCAATCGGCCCTGCCTCACATAGAACCCGCGCACCCACGGGGATCAAATTCACCAAGGATTCCAAACCTTTGACGTGATGCCACGCGTCTCCGGGTTGTGAGCGCAGCCCTGCCCGCTCATAGCGCAAATATGGCAGGTTCCGGCTCTGACATTGCGCGATACAGGGCGCGGTGCGGCTGTCGAAAGCGGGGCCTGCGTCGATCACGGCGGCGATCTCCGCACCGGTGTCAGGGTTCTCGAACAGCGCCGAAAGCGCCTCTGGATCGGGTATGACACGCGTCTGCATTGCGTCGGACAAGCGTATGGCACTTTGCTCGGCCTGTGGCTCGACCGATGGCCCGTCCAATGGCAAGGCCGGATCTCCGATAAGGAAGCGCAGCCCCGCCTCGGCCATATGTTGCGCCAGATTGCGCGCCTCGCGCGTGCCGCCCAGAAGTAAAATCATCCGCCTCGTCCTGTTTCCTTGCCTGTCCCTTTCTGCGCAACCGCCGGACAAATGTCAGCCCCCAGAATGCAGAAGCCCGCCGGACAGTGCCGGAAAGACGGAATATCGGACGACGGACACACCCCGCTGGTCAACTTGCAGGTCAACTCATAGGCGACAGGATCGCGACACACGCGCGACAAAGCGACTTCCCCGAACAGGGACACTGCGCCATAAAGACTCCATGACAGAATCGACACTTACCCTCCCCTCCGGCTCATGGCCTGCTCTGGAACCCGGTTGGGTCTGGCTCTGCGGAGCCGGTCCCGGTGATCCGGGGCTGATGACTCTTCATGCCATCCATGCGCTCAAAGAGGCCGATGTGGTCGTCTATGACGCTCTGGTCTCCAAAGACATTCTGGCTTGGGCAGGCCCGCAGACCGAGCTTGTCTATGCCGGAAAACGTGGTGGCAAACCCTCGGCCAAACAGGCGGATATTTCGCTACAACTGGTGGAATTGGCCAAGGCCGGAAAGCGTGTCTTGCGGCTCAAGGGCGGCGATCCTTTCGTCTTTGGCCGTGGCGGAGAAGAGGCGCAAACCCTGATCCAGCATGGCGTGCCGGTGCGGATCATCCCCGGCATTTCGGCGGGGATCGGCGGGCTGGCCTATGCGGGGATTCCCGTCACCCATCGCGATGTGAATCAGGCCGTGACCTTTGTCACAGGCCACGACAAGACCGGCGGGCCGACACAGGTGGACTGGGCCGCGATGAGCCGCGCCTGTGGTGTGCTGGTGATCTATATGGGGATGAAACACGCGGCGACGATCCGCAAAGGGCTGCTGTCCTCCGGACGGCCCGAGGACGAGCCCGTGGCGGTGGTCTCACAGGCGACCACGCCGGATCAGAAGGTGCTGGAGACCACGCTGGGCGATATGGTCGTTGACATCGAGGCCGCCGATATGGCCCCGCCAGCGATCATCTGTGTCGGTCGAGCAGTGTTGATGCGGCAGGTTCTCGACTGGCAGGCCTTGATGCGCGGCGAGGCACCGCGCGAGTTTGATCCCCTCAAGCGCGGCAAGCCGGCACAAGAGGGCTGAGCGCCCTGCCCGTTTCGGGTTTGGCGGGTGTGATTTGCGCCCTCTGCGGCGGGTTTGTCACAAGCACCAACCGCAGATGGGACGTTTTTGCACAGCCGCCCATGAAGAACGCGGGTTCTCAGGGGCTGTGCGGGGCGTTAAACGCTAACGCAACATATTCAAATTCCCGCACGAGAGCCAGATGACCGATATTCCCCTCAAGGACACGCCGGACAGCCATAAAGCCCGCCGCAATGTGATTATTCTCGTACTGGCGCAGGCCTTTCTTGGTGCGCAGATGTCGATGATCTTTATCATTGCGGGGCTGGCGGGGCAGTCTTTGGCGGCGAACCTGTGTTTTGCCACCCTGCCGATTTCCGCCATTGTGCTGGGCTCCATGCTGGCCGCCACACCGCTTTCGGCGGCGATGCAGCGGTTCGGACGGCGTGTGGGGTTCTGGATCGGGACAAGCTCCGGCGCGATCGGGGCCGGTGTCGGGGCCTTCGCGCTGTTGCATCAGAATTTCTGGCTCTTCGTGCTCGGCGGATTGTTCACCGGTGTCTATCAGTCCTCGCAGGGTTTTTTCCGATTTGCGGCCACGGATACGGCGGATGAGGCGTTCAAGCCCAAGGCGATTTCCTATGTTCTGGCGGGCGGGCTGGCCTCTGCCATCATCGGGCCGCAACTGGTGAAAATCACCTCTCAGGCGATGGTTGTGCCCTTTCTGGGCACCTATCTTACGGTGATCGGGATCAACCTTGTAGGTTCGTTCCTGTTCCTGTTTCTCGACATTCCGAAACCGCCTGTCTCGACCCATGCACATCGGCTCGGGCGTTCGCGCATGGAGCTTTTGAAAACCCCGCGTGTCGCCGTGGCGATTATTGTGGGGATGGTGTCCTATGCGCTGATGAACCTTGTCATGACCTCGACACCTCTGGCGGTTGTGGGCTGCGGGTTTGAACAGAACACGGCGGCGGATGTGGTCTCGGCCCATGTTCTGGCCATGTTCATCCCGTCTTTCTTTACCGGTTTCCTGATCTCGAAATTCGGTGTCGAGCGCATCATTGCGACGGGTCTGGTGATCCTCGGTCTGGCAGGCATTGTCGGGATGGTCGGCGTGGAGCTTGAGAATTTCTTCATCGCGCTGGTGCTTTTGGGCATCGGCTGGAACTTCGGCTTTATCGGTGCGACGGCCATGCTGTCCTCGGCCCATGAACCGTCCGAACGAGGGCGGGTTCAGGGCATGAACGATCTCATCGTTTTCGGCGGCGTGACTGTGGCGTCACTGGCCTCCGGCGGCTTGATGAACTGTTCGGGCGGCTCGGCGCAGGATGGCTGGGCTGCGGTGAACCTTGCGATGGTGCCGTTTTTGACGCTGGCCGGTGGGGCGTTGATCTGGCTGTGGATGCAGGCGCGGGAGAAGACCTGAGTCTGCCGTCCCGCCTCTCGTCCCTTAGAGCCCCGCCTCGCGTTTGAGCCGGTCCCTGTGGCGTGACAGCCAAAGCGCGGAGAGGTAGAGCGGGCCGACATCAAGCTGGCCCGCGTCACACATCTCCATTAGGCGGTCATAGGAGAGCAGGTAGGAGGCAATGTCCTCATGTTCTTCCTCCAGCCCGCCGCCGGTCTGGGTGATCCCGTCCGGCAGGTCGCAAATGCCGATATAGGATGTGACATATTCGGTGATCGCGCCCGACGAGGGGTAATATTCCGCAACCATATGCAGCGCACCGATGTTGACACCGGCCTCTTCCTCGCCCTCACGGCGGGCGGTGGCCTCGGTCCCCTCGCCTGCATCCACACGGCCCGCGATGGGTTCAAGCATCCAAGGGCGGGCATCACCGCGGGCATAGGGGCCGAAGCGGAACTGTTCGATCACCAGCACCCTGTCGCGCAGCGGATCATAGGGCAGGACCGTGACCGCATCGGCCATGAGAAAGGCGGCGCGGGTCATCGCCTGTGACGTATCCCCGTCGAACTGGCGGTGTCGGATGGTGCTGTCATCCACGGCGAAGAAATAGCTGTAGGGGATTTCGCGGCGCAGGCTGGTGACATCCGTGCGGGCCATATCCACACGGTCGGAGGAGCGTGGACGTGAGTCGCGGGCGGCATTGAAGCGCGCCCATGCGCGGGTGAAAATCATCGGGCGCAGGGGGCGAAGCTCCTCGACGCTGCGGTTGCCGTGATAGAGCACGACCTCCTGCGCCGCGGCGGCAACAAATTCCGGTGTCAGAAAAGGTTCGTCACCCGCAATCACTGCCCGCAGAAAGGCGATCTGGTCGGGGGAATACTGATGGCCCAGCGGGGAAAACGGATCGCTCAGGACCATTTGCGCGCCGCCTTTTCCGTGATCCAGCCACCGAAGAAGCCGCCTATGATGAGAATGAACAGGACATCAGGTTTGAACACATAGAGGAAATAGTCGCGCATCAGATCGAAAACCCCCAGCACCGCCTCGGTCGGGCCGCGATAGCGGCGGTCAATCGAGCGGTGGATCATGGTTTCGAAGGCGAAATAGAACACCGACCAGAAGGTCAGGATTACCGAGGAGGAAAAGCCGTAGCTATAGGCCGCGGCCATCGTGTCACCTGCACGCCGACCCAGAAAGACCCAGCCGGTCAGGAATCCGAACCCGCCCGCAATATATGACATAATGCCGAACTGCGTGCCCTCTGGCACATAGTTTTTTGACAGTTCGGCGGCGAACCACGCCAGAGGGGCAAACCAGAAGGCGGCTACGAGTTTTGCAGCGGTGGGCATATGTTACCTGCTCGGATGGGATATTGTGATCTGTGTTACGTCGCAGTTTCCACCGTGGAACGTCGCAGCGCAAGAGGCGAGATAAAAATTCCACATCCGCCGGAAACGCCCGTCAAATCCGAGGGCGGTCACCTCATCCCATTTCGCGTTGAATGTCTCATACCAGAGCCTGAGCGTGATCGAATAGCTTTCACCGAATTCGATGCTTTTCTTTGTTTCCAGCCCCGCCTTGGCGATCTCCTCGCGCAGAACCGTGGGGCTGGGCAACATGCCACCGGGGAAGATGTATTTCTGGATGAAATCCACCGATTTGCGGTAGATCTCGTAGCGCCGGTCCTGTAGCGTGATGATCTGGAGCGTGGCGCGGCCGTGAGGGGCGAGGCAGTCGCGGATCTTGCCGAAATAGACGGGCCAGTATTTCTCCCCCACCGCTTCGAACATCTCGATGGAGGCGATCCCGTCATAGACCCCGCGCTCGTCGCGGTAGTCCTGCAACTTGAGCGTGACGCGATCGGACAGGCCCGCCTTTTTGATGCGCTCGGAGGCGAATTTGAATTGTTCCTCGGAAATGGTCAGGCCGGTGACCTTGAGCCCGCGCTCGCCTGCGGCATATTCGGCAAACCCGCCCCAGCCGCAGCCGATTTCCAGAACATGATCGCCCGCCGAGACACCCATCTGGTCCACCATGCTTTTGTATTTCGCCCGCTGCGCCTCGACCAGTGTCTCCTGCCCCGTCTCGAAAAGCGCCGAGGAATAGGTCATGGTCTCGTCGAGCCAGAGCGCATAAAAGTCGTTGCCTAGATCGTAGTGATAGGAAATGTTCTTTTTCGCCTGACGTTTGGTGTTGGAGTGCATCCAGTGGCGCATCCGTTCATAGGCCCGCACAAAGGCCATGCCCGGAAACCCGTCATAGAGATCGTCATTGCCGGCATGAATCAGGTCTATGAAACTCATGAGATCGGGCGTGGACCAGCCTTCATCAAGGTAATCTTCGCAAAAACCAAGATCGCCCTCGCGGATCAGGCGGGCGAAGACGTCGTCACTATGGATGTCGAGCCGTGCCACGGGGCCGGGATGGTGTCCGCTGGCGCGAAACACCCGCCCGTCCGGTAAGGCAAAGTCAAGCTGGCCACGGGCCATCTCCTGCGCCACGGCGAAGACATTGCTGAAATAGCGCGGCAGATCGCTCTGGCCCTCTGTGCTGGTGAGGACACTCTCGCGCGGATGGTTGCTGCTGTCGTGCATGGTTACACCCCTGCTTGCAAACTCCTTTTCCACAAACAGTTTAGCGCAAAATCCGGAACCGTCACCCCTTCAATCGGCTATAGACCTCCAAAGCACGCTCCCGTCCTGCTTTGAGCGAATGCTCCGGCGCGGGATAGGGCTGATCCGCAGAGAGCCCCCAAGCGCGTGGCACGGCGTCAAAAAAGGACAGTGCGGTTGGGGTTGGAGACTCCTGCCCCTCGGCAATCCAGCGGCGTTGATATTCCCCGTCGCGGTCGAATTTATCAGCCTGCCCGTCAGGATTGAAAATCCGGAAATAGGGCGCCGCATCCGGTCCGCAGCCCGCCACCCATTGCCAGCCCATCGCATTGGAGGCAGGGTCCCAGTCGATCAGGCAGTCCTCAAACCACTTGCGCCCCACCCGCCAGTCGGTGAGCAGGTGTTTGGTGAGGTAAGAGGCCACGATCATCCGCGCACGGTTGTGCATGACGCCGGTGACATAAAGCTCGCGCATGGCCGCATCGACAAAGCGCACCCCAGTGCGCCCGCGCCGCCAGTTCTCGGCATCGGCATTGTCTGCTCGCCACGGAAACCGGTCCCAGCCTTCGCGGTGGTTTTGCTCCGGCAAGTCGGGTTCGTGATAGAGCAGATGATAGGCAAACTCGCGCCAGACCAGTTCCTTGAGGAAATGTTCCGCGCCTTGTGCGCCTTCCTCCAGCGCGCGCCAACCGGCGAACCAGACGGTGCGTGGCGAGATTTCGCCATAGGTCAGGTTTTCGGAGAGGCCGGAACAGACCGGTTCCGCCGGAAAGTCGCGCCGCGCCTTGTAGCTCTGGACATGGTCCTGCAGGAAATCGTCCAGACGGGTCAAAGCCCGCTCTTCCCCGATGTGACAATGGGGTAGAACAATCTCCGCCCCGCGTTTCATGTCCGCGCCCAAGTGCCAGTCTTCCAGCTTTGCACTATCAAGACGTGTCTTTGCCCAATCGGGATCGGGCAAGGGCAGCGGCTCTGGCACGGGATGGGCGCGCACGGCTTTCCAATAGGGCGAATAGACCTTGTAATAGCCACCGGCTTTGGTCGTGACCGTCCACGGTTCAAACAGGAGATGGGCGTTGAAAGACTGCGCGGTGACGCCCGCCTCGGTGAGCGCGGCTTTGACCTCGGTATCGCGGGCGATGGCGGCCTTGTCATAGAGCCGGTTCCAGAAGACCCCTGTCGCGCCGGTCTCTTTGACGAGGTGCAAGAGTTCCTCCGCCGCGCTGCCCTCACGCAGCACCACCTGCCCGCCCAGCCCTTCGATACGCCGGATCAGATGGTCCAGCCCGAGCCCAAGCCGCCATTTCGGCGCAGCCCCAAGCCCGTCCAGTTGCGCGTCGCGGATGAAGACGGGCAGCACCTGCCCCGCCTTGACCGCCACCAGCGCCGGATTGTCGCCCAGCCTGAAATCGCGCCTGATCCACCAAATAGAAACCATGTTGCCTCCGTCTTTGCGCAGGATACGCAGAACGCGCTCCGGTGGATCACATTCACCACATTACATTGCACAGATCACATTCAAAACGGTGCTGCAACACGGGACGAAGCCGGACGGCACAGGGTGACATTGGGCCAGAGCGTCATGCCACGCCCTTGTCCCCCTGCGCCGCCGTCTGGCCCGCGTCATCTGCTGCGTCCTGATCTTCGGCCTGATCTTCAGCCTGTGCGGCCCACATGGACGCATAATGCCCGCCGGATTTCAAAAGCGCCTCATGGGTGCCGCGTTCCAGCACCCGTCCGGCATCCAGCACAACGATCTCGTCACTGTCGGAGATGGTGGACAGGCGGTGTGCGATGGTGATGACCGTGCGCCCCTCGCCCGCCAGCTTCAGCGCGCCGAGAATGCTTTGCTCTGTCTTGGTATCCAGCGCCGATGTGGCCTCGTCCAAAAGCAGGATCGGCGGATCTTTGAGCAGGGTGCGGGCGATGCCGACACGCTGTTTCTCCCCGCCGGAGAGTTTCAAGCCGCGCTCGCCCACCTGCGTGTCATAACCGTCGGGCAGAGACGTGATAAAGTCATGAATCTGGGCTTTCTCGGCGGCGGCTTCGATCTCCGCCTGCGTTGCCCCGTCGCGGCCATAGGCGATGTTGTAGCGGATCGTGCCGTTGAACAGCACCGTGTCCTGCGGCACCACACCGATGGCGGCGTGCAGGCTTTCCTGTGTTACGTCGCGGATGTCCTGCCCGTCGATGCTCAGACTGCCCGCACCGACATCGTAGAAGCGGAACAACAGCCGTCCGATGGTGGATTTGCCGGAGCCGGTATGGCCGACAATGGCCAGAGAGTGACCGGCGGGCACATCAATCGAGACATCGCGCAGGATCTGGCGGTCGGGGCTATAGCCGAAATCGACATGATCAAGCCGCACCACACCTTCGCGCACCACAAGATCCGGTGCATCGGGTTTGTCGGTGATCTCCGGCGGCTGGTGCAGCAGGTCGAGCATGTCTTCCATATCCACAAGGCTCTGGCGCACATCGCGGAAGACAAAGCCCAGAATATTGAGCGGCATCTGGAGCTGGATCATATAGGCGTTGACCATGACGAAATCACCCACGCTCATGGTACCGTTCTGAACCTCTAGGGCCGCCAGCACCATGACGGTGATGATCCCGAGGTTGAGGATCACCGCCTGCCCGAAATTGAGAAACCCCATCGAGGTGGTGGTGCGCACCGCGGCTTTTTCATATCGCGCCATAGAGGCGTCATACCGCGCCGCCTCACGTTTTTCGGCGTTGAAATATTTGACGGTTTCAAAGTTCAGAAGACTGTCCACCGCCTTCTGGTTGGCATCCGTGTCCTGTTTGTTCATGTCGCGGGCGATCTTCATGCGCCATGCCGTGACCTTCATGGTGAACAGCACATAGAGCGCAATGGTGGCCATCACGACGAGGACAAAAGACGGTCCAAAGGACACTGCCAGAACGGAGAAAATCAGCGTCAGTTCCACCGCCAGCGCACCGAGGTTGAACACCAGAACACGCAGGAGAAAGGCAATCGCCTTGACCCCACGCTCGACCACCCGCGACAGCCCGCCGGTCTTGCGCGAGATGTGATAGCGCAGCGACAGGTGGTGGATATGGGTAAACACCTCCAGCGCCAGTTTGCGCAGCGCCGCCTGTGATACGGGCGCAAAGAGGATGTCGCGCAGCTGGTTGAACCCGTTGGCCATGATCCGCGACATACCATAGGCCACGGTTAGCGACACCGCGCCAAGCGCCAACATCCATGCCTGAGAGGAGCTTTCGCCCTGAGTGAGCGCATCCACGGCGGCCTTGTAGAACATCGGCGTGATGACAGTGACGAGTTTCGAGGCCAGCAGGAACAGCAGAACGAAAAGCACGCGGCGTTTGGTGGTCCAGTCGCCTTTGGGCCAGAAATAGGGAACGGTGGCGCGGATCACGGCCCATGAATCCTTGGGGCCTTTGTCGGAGATGATCTGTGGCGGACGTGGCATGTGTGGCTCTCTTGTTAACAGGGCCGCACAGTCGCGCAAACCGCCAGTGAAGACAAGCACAGAGGCCGCACAGGAGCATGTGCGGCGGCGCGCTTGATCCGGTTCAGAGGATCACCCTCGCGCTCACTCCGGCAGTTGGAAAATCTGTCCCGGATAGATCAGGTCGGGGTCGCGGATTTGCGCACGGTTGGCATCAAACAGGCGCACATAGAGCAACCCGTCGCCATAGCGTTCGGAGGCAATGCCCCAAAGCGTATTGCCGGGCTGGACTGTGACCGAGGCGATCCGGCTTTGCGCCGCTGAGGTCTCTGCCTGACCCGTTGTGTCGGGCGTGGCTGTGGCATCCTGCGACGTCATGGCGTCTTGGGATGTCGCGCCCGCATCCCCTTGCGCGATCTGTGCCAGTTTGGCGCGGTCTTCACGCAGGAAGGGGGTTTCAACTCGCGATAGCACCTCGCCCCCCGCATCGACCTCATCGACGCGCAGTTGATAGCGTCCGGCGCTGATGTTCGGGAGGTCCTGACGCCATTGCCCGTCTGCGCCCGCCACGGCCTTGGTCACAAAGTCCCCGTCGAGATAGATCAGAAGCGCGGCCTCGGGGCTGGCACGGCCGGAGACGAAGACGCGGCCTTCGGGATCGTAGCTGATGGCATCAATACGCAGATCGGTCGGCCCCGTGCCCGCTTGCTGCAGCACTTTGACACCTTCGTCATCGGCCATAAGCACCGTGGGCGCGGCGGCGGTGTTCGGGGGCTGCGGCGCGCTGGGCGTGCCTGTTTCAACATTCAGCGTCTCGACATTCAGTGTGATGTCGGGCTGTGGGTCACCGTCCTGCGTTTCGCTTGCTGGGGTATCCGCCGGAGCCTCCCCCTGAGGCGTGTCAAGCGCGTCCAGAATATCCGGCGTCTGTCCGGAAAGCACCTGTTCCGCGATGCTGGCCCCGACACCTGCACCCATGTTTGTGCCCATGTTTGTTCCGGCCAGACCGTCCGTCTCTGCGCTATGCTCCGCCACCAATGGCACGTCGTCCCCTGCCCCATCCCTTGCCCCTAGCGCCGCATCGGGGCGCAGCGGGTCATCCGCGAGACCGGTTGTTGCGGGGGAGATGAGAATGGTCTGCGCACTGGCGCTTTCCTCGCTGCCGAAACGGGAGACCAGTTGCATTTCGCGCGGCGCATCCGAGGCGGGCAAGTCGAACAGGGCGACAAATTCGCCACGGGCGGAGACCTCGGCCTGTGTAACTTCTTCCCCGTCGATCAGGATGCTGACACGCGCCCCCGGTTCGGCGCGTCCGGCCACGGTGGCGATCCCTGCGGGCGGAATGCGGACGAGATCAAAGGCCGGAACCATCTGTGCGGCGCGTGTCTCCGGAGCGTTTTCTTCAGAGGGGCTAGCCGCTGGGGCGCTGAGCTTCGGGGTGATTTCTTCTGGGGCGCTGAGCGCGCTCACCTCTGGGGCCGCCTGCTGCGTGGCTTCTTGTGTGGATTGTTCTGTAGCCTGCGGGGCCAGCGCTGACGCCTCATCTACCGGCGACTGCTGAGGTGACGGGAGCGGTCGGGCGAGATAGAGCGTCGCCCCGATCGAGACGACAATCACAGCCGCGCCGACACCGGCGGCAGGCATCATCCATGCATTTGTTTTCGACATTTCCCGTCCCATCCCCATTCCCCTTCTTCAAACCGGCAGCGGTGAAGGGTTACGACAGCCTAAAGCCTTTTGCCTCCGCTCGGAAAGCCGGATTTACGCAAAATCCGCGCAACCTGCGTGGAAGACTGCCTTTTCCAATCAACTTGTGTTTCAAGTTCATTGCAAAAACCTTTAGCAAGGGGTCTAACACGGGTCAAAGACTTCCTTTTTTGAGAGCAAGCACCATGTCCGATCCGGCCAGTCCCCTCCCGTCTTCCACCACTACCTTTTCCGTCTGCGTCTTTTGCGGCTCACGTCCGGGCCACAAGGACAGCTACGAGACGGCGGCCATCGAGACCGGCACGGCGATTGCGCAGGAAGGCTGGCGGCTGGTCTATGGTGCGGGGGATGTCGGGTTGATGGGCGCTGTGGCGCGAGCGGCGCAAAAGTCCGGTGCGGAGACCTTCGGCGTGATTCCGGTGCATCTTTTGCCCAAGGAGCTTGGCAAGCGCGACCTGACGCATTTCATCATCACCGAGACCATGCACGAGCGCAAAAAGGTGATGTTCATGAATTCTGACGCCATCGTGGTGCTGCCCGGTGGTGCGGGATCGCTCGACGAGTTTTTCGAAGTGCTCACATGGAAGCAGATCGGGCTGCATGACAAGCCGATTTTCCTGTTGTCCACGGAGGGCTACTGGAAACCGCTTGAGGCGCTGATCGATCATGTGATTGACGAGGGCTTCGCGCCCCTGTCCACGTCGAGCTATTTTGAAACCGTGGAGACGGTGGAAGAACTGGTGGAGCGTCTGCGCGTCCTGCGTGCGGCGCGTTCCTGACGCAGGGCTTCGAGCGTATAAAGCACCAGAGCCGCCCAGATCAGCGGCATCGCCACCGCATGCCAATGGGTAAAGGGTTCGGCAAAGACCAGCACGGCCAGCAGGAATTGCAGGGTCGAATTCCAGTATTGCCCCATCCCCACCACGGTATAGGTCAAACGTCGCGCGGCGGAGGCAAAGAAGATCAGAGGCCCGCCTGTGAAGACACCGGCGAGCAGCAACAGAAAACTGTCTGTCAGATCGCGACCAAAGACACCGGCGGCCTGCTCCTCCGATCCGCCCCAGCCCCATAGCGCCGCGCCCACAAGGTAGACCAGCGCGAGAGGCGCGAGGAAGGCGACTTCGGCGGTCACGGAAATCACCGGCCCCGCATCCAGAGACTTCTTGATCGCGCCATAGGCGGAGAAGGTCAGGGCCAGCACCAGTGCCATCCACGGCGGCGCACCGAGACCGACACCCAGCACGACAACCGCCAGCGCGGCCAGAACCAGCGCGGGGTATTGCAGACCTCTGAGCGGTTCATTGAAAATCACCCGACCGATCAGTGTCGCCACAAGCGGGAAGATGTAATAACCGAAGGCCGCTTCCAGCGCCTGTCCGGACTGCACCGCATAGATAAACAGGCCCCAGTTGATGCTGATGAAAAGGGCCGCAGGGATGACCTTTATCAGTCGCGCTCCGCTCAAAAGTGTGCGCAATTCTCCGAGGCGGCCCTGAAGCAATATCCAGAGCCCGAACAGAACAAAGGTCCAGAGCGTGCGGTGGGCCAGAACTTCCATCGCGGGCACATGGTCCATCGCCTTGTAATAAAGTGGCAACAGACCCCAGGATGTCTGGACAATCAGGAGGGCGATAAGGCCCTTTTGCGTTTCGGTCATGGCCAGACAAAACGCAATTTCACGCGGTTTTGACAAGGGGTGAAAACCGCACAAGGGGGCGGCTTGAAACGTCGAAGGGAGAACGGCGGGATCAGGTATCAGGCCCGCAGAGCGTGACCACGGTGATCTCGGGCGGCATGTTGAACCGGACGGGCAATTCGGAACAGCCGATGCCACCGGAGACAATCATCACGCGCCCGTCAGCATCATAGCGACCATAGGAAAACACCTCGTTCTCCGCCGCCATAATGACGGGAGATCGGTTGCCGATGCGGATTTGTCCGCCGTGGGTATGGCCCGACAGCGTCAGGATGCAGTTTGCGGGCACATGGGGGAAGACATCCGGCTCATGGGCCAGAAGCACACAAGGCGCATCGTCCGTGACATGCCGCATGGCCTGCTCCAGATCGTCAAACCCCTCGCCCTCCGGTCCCTCGCCCAACGGGCGCTGGTCGGCAAGCCCTACGATCCAGAACGCCTGCCCGTCGTCGAGTTCGATCTTCTCCGCCTCGTTGTCCAGAAGCGGCATGTCATGATCCCGCAGCGCGATCTCGGCTTCGCAGGGCGTGTGTGCCTTGGCGGCCTCCATGTCCTGCCACCAGTCATGATTTCCCAGCACGGAAAAGGTGCCGTATTTGCCCTTGAAAGGTTTCAGCGCACCGATGATGTCATGTTTGGACATCTTGCCCCAAGTGAACCGATGGGCCGCATAAAAGTCACCGAGAACCACCGCAAGATCGGGCGAGAGCGCATTGGCTTTGCGCACGATCCGGCGGACGCGCGACAGCGGAATTTGCGGGGCACCAGCGTGAAGGTCGGAGATAATGACAATCTTCAACGGCGGGCGGTTGCCCCATTCCGGATGGCGCAGCTCATAGCGTTTGACGCGCAGCCGCCATGACGGCTCTATCCAGAAGGCATAAAAAAGGGCCAGGAGCAAAGCCCCCAGCCCGATAGAGATGAGATATCCCATCTGCACCGCGATCACATGCGCGAAGCAACATTTTCCCAGTTCACCAGCTTGTCGAGGAAGTTCGACAGGTAAACGGGGCGTTTGTTGCGGAAGTCGATGTAGTAGGAATGTTCCCAGACGTCACAACCCAGAAGCGCGGTCTGACCGAAGCACAGCGGGTTCACGCCGTTTTCGGTTTTCGTCACTTTGAGCGACCCGTCGGTGTCTTTCACAAGCCATGCCCAGCCGGAGCCGAACTGACCAGCGCCTGCGGCGGCGAATTCTTCTTTGAACTTGTCGACGGAGCCGAAAGATTCAACCAGAGCTTTTTCCAGCTCGCCCGGCATTTTCTTGTCTTCGCCCGGAGCCATCATTTCCCAGAACTGGGTGTGGTTCCAGTGTTGCGAAGCATTGTTGAAGATGCCGTTTTGCGCAACTGAGCCCGCAACGTAGGTGCCTTTGATGACCTCTTCGACCGACTTGCCTTCCCACTCGGTGCCGGCGATCAGCTTGTTGCCGGTCGTGACATAGGCGTTGTGGTGCAGGTCGTGGTGATACTCAAGAGTCTCTTTGGACATGCCAAGATCGGCAAGCGCATCGTGAGCATAGGGAAGATCGGGAAGTTCAAAAGCCATTGGGGCCTCCATATCAGAATTTGTGCGTTTCTGTCGGCATATACCTGAGGCCATGACCGTCCGGGGTCAAGGGTGAAACACGGAATTCATTACAGAAACGGCGAAGAATGGCTCTTCTTAGCGCGTGGATTTCCCTTTGTCGCTACAAACCCTGCGCCTGCCCCGAAAGCATCCGTTAAATCACCGTCCTTGACGCTTAAATAATTTGATCATATTTCTGCCTGAGCAGTATTTTACGGATCATTGATCTGTCCACCCTCAAAACCGACCGGACCACCAGACAGGCGCCGCCCGTGCGTGTTGCGCAGATGGAGAGCCGGTAGCAAAGGACCAGACGCATGAGCGACAACCACCTGCCCACCGCAGAGCTTCAGGCGCTTGACGCCGCCCATCACATGCACCCTTTCACCGATGGCGACGAACTGGCGCAAAAAGGTGCGCGGATCATCACCAAGGCCAAGGGCGTCTGGCTCACCGACAGCGAGGGCGAGGAGATTCTCGACGCAATGGCGGGGCTTTGGTGCGTCAATATCGGCTACGGGCGCGAGGAACTGGCAGATGTGGCCGCGCGTCAGATGAAGCAACTGCCCTATTACAACACCTTCTTCCAGACCTCCCATGTGCCTGCGATCATGCTGGCCAAGAAACTGGCCGAGCTTGCACCGGGGGATTTGAACCATGTGTTCTTTAATGGCTCAGGCTCGGATTCCAACGACACCAATCTGCGCATGGTGCGCCATTACTGGGCGCTCAAGGGCCAGCCGGAGCGGTTCAATGTGATTGCACGCTGGAACGGCTATCACGGCTCGACCATGGGCAGCGGCTCTCTGGGCGGGATGCGCGGCATTCATGCCCAAGGCGGTTTGCCGATCCCCGGCATCCATCACATTGACCAACCCGACTGGTGGTCCGAAGGCGGCGAGATGAGCCCCGAAGACTTCGGCCTGCAACGCGCACAGGAGCTAGAGAAGAAAATCCTCGAACTCGGCCCCGAAACCGTGGCCGCATTTATCGCAGAACCGGTTCAGGGCGCAGGCGGCGTGATCGTGCCGCCGGAAACCTACTGGCCGGAAATCCAGCGCATCGTGGAAAAATACGACATTCTCATGATAGTAGACGAGGTGATCACCGGTTTTGGCCGCACGGGCAACTGGTTCGGTTGTGAAACCATGGGCATCACGCCCGACATCATGACCTGTGCCAAGGGCATCACCTCCGGCTATATCCCGCTGGGCGCATCGCTTGTCTCCGACAAGATCGCCGAAGTGATCAACGGCAGCGAGTTTGCCCACGGCTACACCTATGCGGGCCATCCTGTGGCCTGTGCCGTGGCGCTGGAAAACATCCGCCTGCTAGAAGAAGAGGGCATTGTCGAACGCGCAGGCAAGGAGATCGCCCCCTATCTCAAAGAAAAATGGGAAGCCCTCACCGATCACCCGCTTGTGGGCGAGGCCAAGATCGTCGGGCTCATGGGTTCCATTGCCCTGACGCCGGACAAGGCCAGCCGCGCGCCCTTCAAGGCGCCTGCGGGCAGCGTGGGTGTGATCTGTCGCGAGCGGTGCTTTGCCAACAATCTGGTGATGCGCCATGTGGGCGATCGCATGGTGATCTCCCCGCCTCTGACCATCACCAAAGCGGAGGTGGACATGTTGATCGAACGGGCGCGCAGATCGCTTGACGAGGCTTTTGAGCGGATCAAGGCGGAGGGGCTTTACGCCTGATTTCCGACATGGACATCCTGACCATCAACGACCGGCCCGGCGCACACGCCCCGTCATGGTATGCGGCCACGGCAGAGGCTCCCGGCCCCTATCCGGTCGCAACGGGCGCGGTGAAGGCCGATGTCTGTGTCGTGGGAGGCGGTTACGCGGGTCTGTCCACGGCGCTGCATCTGGCGCGGCGCGGGCTGGACGTGGTGCTGCTGGAAGCCTCGCGCATCGGGTCCGGCGCATCGGGGCGCAATGGTGGTCAGGTCTCTATGGGGCAGCGGCTGGAACAGGGCGATCTCGAAGAACAGCTTGGTCCGGATCAGGCGCGTGTGCTTTGGGATATGGGGGCGCAGGCGGTGGATCTGGTCAAGACGCTGCTGCGCGAGAGCGGAGATGACTGCGACTGGCGCGACGGGGTGATCCACGCCAATCACCGTGCGCGGTTCTCTGACGAGTCCAAAGCCCATGTCGCGCATATGCACGCGGTCTATGGCTATGAGAAAATCCGCTATCTCGACCGTGACGCGGTGCGCTATGAGACCGGATCGGAGGATTACCACTCCGGCACGCTGGATATGGGGTCGGGCCACCTGCACCCGCTGCGCTACGCCTTCGCCATTGCGCGACTGGCCGAGGGTGCAGGGGCACGGCTTCATGAGATGTCGCGGGTCACACGGATCGAGACCACAGGCAAACCGCGCATCCATACCGACAAGGCCGTGATCGAGGCGGATCATCTGGTCATGGCTCTCAATGGCTATCACAACAACATCACCCCCGATGTGGCGCGTCATGTGATGCCGATCAACAACTTCATCGCGGTGACAGAGCCCCTGCCCCCTGACCTCGCCGCCAAGCTGACGCCCAACCGTCACGCCGTGGCGGATTCGCGCTTTGTTATCAATTACTTCCGCATGTCTCCCGACAACCGGATGATTTTTGGCGGTGGGGAAAGCTACGGCTACAAATTCCCCTCCGACTTGCGCGCCAAGGTGCGCGGACCGATGTCGGGGGTCTATCCCGAATTGAAAGACATCACACTCGATTACGCATGGGGCGGCACGCTGGGCATCACCATGTCGCGGCTGCCGCATTTCACACGGCTCGGCCCCGCGGCCATGTCCGTCTCCGGCTTTTCCGGTCAAGGGGTCGCTCTGGCCACGCTGGCCGGACAGATTGCCGCCGAGACGGTGGAGGGACAGGCTGCGCGCTTCGATCTGTTCCGGTCCCTGCCCGCCCCGCGTTTTCCCGGCGGACCACGGCTGCGCACACCGCTTCTTGCGGCGGCGATGACGTGGTATGCTCTCAGAGATAAATTCTAACACAGGATGAGGCGACAATGACGGAGTTGAAAACCGACCGGTTCTATATCAACGGAGATTGGGTTGCCTCTCAGGGCGGGACCATGATGGAGGTCATCAACCCCGCCACGGAGGAAGTCTTTGCCGAGGTGGCGCTGGGCACAGCGGCTGATGTGAACGCCGCAGTTCAGGCCGCGAAAGACGCCTTTCCGTCCTTCTCCAAAACCACCAAAGCCGAGCGGCTCGACCTTCTGGGCGCGATCCGCGAGGTCTATCAGAAGCGCTACGACGAAATGTCGATGCTGATCACCGAGGAAATGGGCGCGCCGATTTCGCTCTCCGACCGCGCACAGGCGGCGGTGGGCATCGGTCATCTCGACGGTGTGGTCAAGGCGCTTGAAAGTTTCGACTTCGAACACCGCAATGCGCCGGGTGATCTGATCCTGCATGAGCCTATTGGTGTGTGCGGGTTCATCACGCCCTGGAACTGGCCGATCAACCAGATCGCGCTGAAGGTTATTCCGGCGCTGGCAGCGGGCTGCACGATGGTGTTGAAACCCTCGGAACTCACGCCGATGAACGCGCTGCTCTACGCCGAAATCCTGCATGAGGCGGGGGTGCCGAAAGGTGTGTTCAACCTCGTCAATGGCGACGGGCCGACCGTGGGCGCGGCGATCTCCGCGCATCCCGATGTGGCGATGGTCTCCTTCACCGGATCGACCCGCGCAGGCGTGGAGATTTCCAAAGCCGCCGCCCCGACCGTCAAACGCGTGACGCTGGAACTCGGGGGCAAGTCTCCGAACATCCTGCTCGACGATTGCGATTTCGAGGAGGCGGTGAAACGCGGCGTGCGCCATTGCTTCCAGAACACCGGCCAAAGCTGTAACGCGCCGACGCGGATGCTGGTCCCGCAGAGCCATTACGAGACGGCTCTGGAGATTGCCAAAGACGTGGCAGAGAGCACCAAGGTAGATCTGCCCACACAGACGGGCAATCACATCGGCCCACTGGTCTCACAGATGCAATATGACCGCGTGCAAAGCCTTATTCAGGCCGGCATCGAAGAAGGCGCACGGTTGATTGCGGGTGGTCCGGGACGGCCTGAAGGCTTCAACCGTGGCTATTTCGTCCGCCCGACCGTGTTTGGAGATGTGCGCAATGACATGCGCATCGCGCAGGAGGAAGTCTTCGGCCCTGTTCTTGTGATGATTGCCTATGAGGACGAGGCGGACGCGGTCCGCATCGCCAATGACACGCCCTACGGGCTGGCCGCCTATATCCAGACCGGCACAAGCACGGACAGTCAGGCGCGCGGAATGGCGATGGCGCGGGAAATCCGCGCGGGCATGGTGCATCTGAACGGCTCGGATATTTCCTACGGCTCACCTTTCGGTGGCTACAAACTCTCAGGAAATGGTCGCGAAGGCGGTGCATACGGCATTGAAGATTTCTGCGAAATCAAAGCCATATCCACCTGAGTTCACGCAACATCTGCGCTTTCGGCCACGATGGCGCGGATGTTTTCCATCCCCTGCAGAATATCACGCCGGATCGCCTCGCCCACGGCCTCCGTGTCGCGGTCCCGCAGGGCCTGAATGGCGACCTGATGCATGTCCGGCAGGTTTTGCGAGCCGAAACGCGTGCACATCACCCGAAGCGCCGGACCGGAGCGCAGCCAGAGCGAGTCCACCATAGGACCGATCACCTCCGTGCGTGCGGCTTTGTAGAGCATCATGTGGAACCGGTGGTTGTGGATCATGTAGCCGCGCATATCGCCCATGCGCATGGCCTCGTCGATCTCGCGGTCCACCAGCGTCAGCGCGGCGATGGCACTCTCGTCCATCTGAGCCGCCCCGCGCCGCGCCAGTTCCGGCTCCAGCGCCAATCGAGCAAAGATCAACTCGTCCACCTCGGACAGGCTCAACACAGGCACGGTCACCCGACGGTTGCCGTGAAACACCAAAGCCCCTTCGGAAGTCAGCCGCCGGATCGCCTCGCGCACCGGCGTCATACCCGCGTCCAAACGATCCGTAAGCCCCTGAATCGTCACCGGTTCCCCCGGCACCAGATCGCCGGAGAGGATCAATTCCCTGATCCCGCGATAGGTGCGCAGATGTGCGGGTTCCTTGGTGAGAATGGCAGTCATGATGTCGGGGCCTCGTGGAATTTGCTCAAATGAAAACCTCTGTGTTGATCTCTTTACAAGAGTTGAGTGCGAAAAGCCCGTGGCGTCAATGCCTTGCACTGCGTTTCTAGAAAACCTGCAATCATTTGCCAGCGCGAACCGCCTGTATCGGGCCTGGTTTCAGCCTGAATCGCCCTGTATCGCCATGTTCTGACGGACCGTCGAGACGTTCTTCACATAAACGCAAAAAAATGCGCCAAACCAGACCGGTTTGACGCATTTCTCATCTGTTTTGTCAGCTTGGCGAACCGCTACGCGTGGGTTCAGCCCAAAGCATAACCCGCGCCGCGCACCGTGCGCACCGGATCTTCGCCGCCGTGTTGGCACAAAGCCTTGCGCAATCGACCGATATGGACATCCACCGTTCGGGTGTCCACATAGATGTCGCGCCCCCAGACCCGATCCAGAAGCTGCTCACGCGACCAGACGCGGCCCGGTTTCTCCATGAAAGTGGACAGGAGACGGAACTCGGTCGGGCCGAGCTTCAGGGCTTCTTCGCCACGGGTCACGCGGTGGGTCTCGGAATCCAGACGGATGTCTTCGAATTCCAGCACCAAGCCTGTGGATGCCGGACGCACGCGCCGCAACTGGGTGCGCACACGCGCCATCAGTTCGATCACCGAGTAAGGCTTGACCACATAATCGTCTGCACCGGTCTCAAGCCCGCGCACGCGATCCACCTCTTCGGAGCGCGCCGACAGCATGATGATCGGAATATCACGCGTGTCGGGGCGGGTTTTCAGGCGGCGGCAAATCTCGATGCCCGAAACCCCCGGAAGCATCCAGTCCAGCACGATGATGTCGGGACTGTCCTCATCCACATAGAGCAGCGCGTCATCACCGTTTTCGGCTTTGGAGACGGCAAACCCTTCGGCTTCGAGGTTATAGGCGAGGACTTCCCGTTGTGCGGGCTCGTCCTCGACCACAAGAACGCGGGGTTGATCGGCAGACATCAGACGTCCTCCACACCCAGATCGGGTTGCGAGGAGGTCACATCCCCTTTCGGGCGTGCCTCGTCGGGCATTTCGCCGGTGGTGAGATAAATCACCTGTTCGGCAATCGAAGTGGCGTGATCGCCCATGCGCTCGATGTTCTTGGCGATGAAATGCAGGTGCATACAGGCGGTGATGTTGCGCGGGTCTTCCATCATATAGGTCAGGAATTCGCGGAACAAAGCGTTATACATCTGGTCCACATCAAGGTCGCGGTGGCGGACTTCGCTGGCCAGTCCTTCGTCGCGCTGGATATAGGCATCAAGTGCGAGGCGCAGCATTTCCTCGACCTCGCGCGCCATGCGGCGGATGGAGGGCGCGGCGCCTTCGATGGGCGACATGTTGACCAGAACACCGGTGCGCTTGGCAAGGTTCTTGGCATAATCACCACAGCGTTCGAGATTGGTGGAGATTTTCATCACCGTCAGAACCGTGCGCAAATCGCCCGCTGTCGGAGAGCGCAGCGCCAGAAGACGCGCGGCCTCCTCGTTCACATCCTCTTCGAGCTTGTCGATGGCGATGTCGGCCTTGCGCACTTTTTCGGCCAGTTCCACATCGCGCTCTTCGAGCGCTTGTGCGGCATCCTTGATGGCCACTTCCACCAGACCGCCCATTTTCATGATCATCGCCTGAATGGATTCGAGATCGCGGTCGAACGCCGAGGCAATATGTTTGCTGTCGTTATGCATGGGTCTCTCCCTTAGCCGATCCGGCCAGTGATATAGCTTTCGGTGCGTTCATCTTGCGGGTTGGTGAAAATCTGTTCCGTGTCACCGTATTCCACAAGGTTGCCCAAGTGGAAGAACGCGGTTTTCTGGCTGACGCGGGCGGCCTGTTGCATGGAGTGGGTCACGATGACGACGGAGAAGTTCTCGCGCAATTCGTCGATGAGTTCCTCAACCTGCAAGGTGGCAATCGGGTCCAGCGCAGAGCACGGCTCGTCCATCAGGAGCACTTCCGGCTCGGTCGCGACAGCACGCGCGATACACAGGCGCTGTTGCTGGCCGCCCGACAGGCCGGTGCCCGGCGCATCAAGCCGGTCTTTAACCTCGTCCCAGATCGCCCCGCGACGCAGGGCCTTTTCCACGATCTCGTCGAGATCGGCCTTGTTCTTCGCCAGACCGTGAATGCGCGGACCATAGGCAATGTTGTCATAGATCGACTTCGGGAACGGGTTCGGGCGCTGGAACACCATGCCGACCTTGGCACGAAGCTGCACCGGATCGACACGCTTGTCGTAGATGTCCTCGCCGTCCAAGAGGATGTTGCCCTCGACACGGCAGATGTCAATCGTGTCGTTCATCCGGTTCAGACAACGCAGGAAGGTCGACTTGCCACAGCCCGACGGACCGATAAAGGCGGTCACAGTCTTGTCGCGGATCTCCACATCGACATCCTTGATCGCATGGGTGTCGCCGTAGAAAACTTGCACGCCTTTGGCAGAGATTTTTGTGTCGTTCATATCCACGTCTTTTCTCACAATTCGCATATCGTTCATAGCTCTGTCCTCAACTCGTTTACCAACGGCGCTCGAAGCGGCGGCGCAGGATGACAGCGATGATGTTCATCGTCATCAGGAACATAAGAAGGATGATGATCCCGCCCCATGCGCGTTCATAATACGCAGGGTCAGCACGTTTCGCCCATTCGTAAATCTGGGCCGGCATTGCGGAGTTCGGGTCCAGAAAGCCGCCGAGGAAGCCATCGGGCATATCAGAGGCGATGTAGCCCACCATCCCGATCAGCAGAAGCGGCGCGGTTTCACCAAGAGCCTGCGCCAGACCGATGATGGTCCCCGTCAGGATGCCCGGCATAGCCAGCGGCAGCACATGGTGGAAGACCGACTGCATCTTGGAGGCGCCCACACCCAGAGCCGCATCGCGGATCGAGTGTGGCACGGCCTTGAGGCTTGCCCGCGTCGAGATGATGATCGTCGGCAGCGTCATCAGCGTCAGCACGAGACCACCCACCAGCGGCGCGGATTGCGGCAGATGCGCGAACTGGATGAACACGGCCAGACCGAGGATCCCGAAGACAATTGAGGGCACGGCGGCGAGGTTGGAGATGTTCACCTCGATCAGATCGGTCCAGCGGTTCTGCGGCGCAAATTCCTCAAGATAGATCGACGCGGCCACCCCGATGGGCAGCGCGCAGAGCAGCACCACCAGCATCATGAAGAACGAACCGACCATCGCCACGCCCATGCCGGCCTGTTCGGGACGGCTCTCGGAAGCATCGGCACCGGTGATGAAATCCCAGTTGAAGCTCTTTTTCACGATCCCCGCATCGCGCAACCCGTCAACGAGATCGAAATGCTCGGCGTCGATGTTTTTGTCACGCGCCACGCTTTCGCGGGTCACTCGGCCTTTGAGGTAGCCGTCCACACGCGAGGTCGCCAGCACACGAAACTCGATGGTCTGGCCGATGAGATCGGGATTGGCGATCACCTCGTCGCGCAGCTGTGCCGCCGCAGAGGCCGAAATCAGCGCCTTCATGTCACCGCGTTTGGTGAAAGGGGTCTCGATGCCTTGCGCCTGCACCATGTCGAACACGGCCTGCTGGATCAGAGGATTGTAGCCGAAGGTCGACACTTTCTTGATGTCTTCGATGTTGCGGTTGCCCGCTTTGTCGAGCTTGGTCTCGTCCAGATGGACCGGCACAGTGAGGAAGGTCTGCTGGAACGCGCCCGTCCCGTTGGAGAAGATCGCGGTCAGCAGGATCACCAGAAACACCAGCCCTGTGGCAATCGCGGCAATCCCGAAAAAGCGGAAACGTTTTTCTGCGGCGTTGCGTTTTGCGGTGCGGGCGTCCTGTACGAGCAGCGAGTTGGCGGGATTGTTCATAGCATCAGACATCAGTCATATTGCTCCCGATATTTGCGCACGATGTAGAGCGCGAAGACGTTAAGGGCGAGGGTCAGGACAAAGAGCGTCATGCCGAGGGCAAAGGCCACAAGGGCTTCGGGCGAGGCAAAGTCGCTGTCGCCGGTGAGCTGGCTGACGATCTTGGCGGTGACCGTGGTCATGGCTTCGAATGGGTTGAGCGACAGGCTGGCGGCGGCCCCTGCCCCCATCACCACGATCATGGTCTCACCGATGGCACGCGAGGCGGCCAGAAGCACAGCCCCCACAATCCCCGGCAATGCCGCTGGCAGAACCACCTGTTTGATGGTCTCCGATTGCGTGGCTCCCAGACCGTAAGAGCCGTCACGCATGGCTTGAGGCACAGCGTTGATGATGTCGTCGGACAGCGAGGAAACGAAGGGAATAAGCATGATCCCCATAGCAATCCCTGCGGTCATCACGGCGCGCTGGCCTTGCATCCAGCCAAGCCCGCCATCATCTCCGAAGACGCTCAGAAGCATTGGCCCGAGGGTCAGCAAGGCGAAAAGCCCGTAAACAATGGTCGGAATACCGGCCAGAACCTCAAGCATCGGTTTGGCAAAGGCCCGCACTTTCGGTCCAGCATATTCGGAGAGGTAGATCGCGGCGAAGAGCCCGATAGGCACGGCCACCAGAAGCGCCACGATGGAGATGTAAAACGTCCCCCACAACAGCGGCAGAACACCAAGCGCCGAAGACCCGCCGCGGCCCGAGAAGCTCGGCGACCATTCCAGAAGCGTAAAGAAGTCCAGCGCCGGATAGAGTTTGAAGAATTCGACCGTGTTGAAGATCAGTGACAGCACGATGCCCAAGGTGGTCAGAACCGCGACAGAGGCCCCTGCCATCAACATCGCCAGAATGCTGCGCTCGACAATATTGCGGGCGCGGAAATCCTTGTGGCTCTCCTTGAGACCCCAGAGCAGTCCGGCCAGAGCGACCAGGATCACCAGAGCGCTGCGGATCAGTTTGCCGGAGCCGTTCATGACGCGATATTTCTGCGCGGCGGCCAGAACCGGTTGGGTGATGTTCGAGGTCACGACCTGCCCTGCATCTTTCAGACGCTGGGTGATGTCAGTGAAATCCGTGCGCACGTTGCGGGCGGTGGCTTCGTCCATGAGGCCTTCGTTCACAAGATGGTCGATCCCGTCCGCCGCGCGGCGCACTTCGGCCATCACGAGGCCGAGATTGGACCCGTCGGCAATTTCACTTGCCGGGATCATGGAGGAGACCGTCTTGTTGATGATGAGGGGCTGAACGATGAGCGCGAGCACCAGCACGAGAAAGGCGGGAACCGCCGCTTTCAGCGCCACGTTCCAGCCATAGTAGCTCGGCAGGGAATGAAGGTGACGTGCGTCTCCCCCCGCACTTTGCATCGCGCGCCCGCGTCCGATCACATAGCCCGAGGCCGCGATCGCGAGTACGATTAAGACCAACCAGAGAAAAGGCATTGCCACCCCGTATGAAGTTTAAGTTGAAATAGGTCTCAAAAAGGACGGGGCGGCGGGCATGCCGCCCCGACAATGTGCGAGGCACCAAAGAGAGGTGCCGGAAAACTTACTGCATCACGTCTTCAGCAGCGACAGCAGCCTGCGTGGCGGCCAGTTCGGGATCGGACACAAGACCGTATTCCGCCAGCGGACCATCGGGGCCTGCAATCTCGTCGGAGACGAAGAATTCAGCAAATTCTTTCAGACCCGGGATCACGCCGATGTGGGCTTTTTTCACATAGAAGTAGAGCGGGCGGGAGACAGGGTATTCGCCGGAGGCGATGGTTTCTGTCGTCGGCTCGACACCGGACATAGTGGCCACTTTGAGCTTGTCGGTGTTGTTCTCGTAGAAGGCCAGACCGAACACGCCGATGCCGTTGGAGTTGGCGTCGATGGAGGCGAGTGTTTCGGTGTAGTCGCCGTCGATGTCCACAGCGCGACCGTCGGAGGCCACGGCGAGACAAGCGTCTTCCGCGTCATCTTCGGACATGCCGCCAGCAATCATGGCTTCCATTGCGCCTGTGGCTTCACAGCCTGCTGCGATCACTTTTTCTTCGAACACTTCACGGGTGCCGTGCTTGGTGCCCGGAATGAAAGCAAGAATGTCTTCGGCCGGAAGATCGGCGTTGAAGTCAGCCCACTGTTTGTAGGGGTTGTCGACCAGCGCGCCGTCGACGACAACTTTCGGTGCCAGAGCGTTGAAAATGTCGGAAGGCGTGAAGGTGGTGTAGGCCGGACCGTCGAGCTGCGAGGCAAACACGATGCCGTCATAGCCGATGCGCACTTCGATGATGTCGGTCACGCCGTTTTCGGCACAGGCCGCGATTTCTTTATCGCGGATTTTGCGCGATGCGTTGGCAATGTCGGTTTGCTCTTCGCCAACACCTTGGCAGAAACGTTTGAGACCTGCGGAAGACCCGCCGGATTCTACGACCGGTGTCGGGAAGTCAAAGTTCTCGCCAAAGGCTTCGGCCACGATGGAGGCATAGGGAAGAACTGTGGAGGACCCGGCAACTTGCACCTGATCACGGGCAGAGGCTGCGGAGGCCGAAACGGCTGCGATCGCGATCGCGGAAGCGGTCAGTTTCACAAAGGACATGGTTTGCTCCTGAATTTGCATAATGTCCGAGAGCGGTATTGCTCTCTTGCAGGCGGTTTAGGCGGTGGCTGCAATGCTTTTGTGAAACTTATGTAACAGTTACATGACAGATGGCGTGTTTTTCCTAGACATCTTGTAAATTTGCGCAGGAAAACGCCCCGAAACAGGGTTTTCACGCGGGGTTTTGTGACAGGCGGGAAAGTTATGTGACAGTCTGTGACGCGCATGGCACCGGCGGCGGCTTCGGCAAGAATCGTGCCAAAGGGCAGCGCACTGGCCCAATTCAAACTGGCCTCAACGCGTGCATCTTATTCGTAAGGCAGGATGACAGAGAAACAACTGCCCTGCCCCACATGACTCTCGACGCGCAGGCGTCCGCGGTGGCGGTTCAGAATGTGTTTCACAATGGCCAGCCCCAGCCCCGTGCCGCCCATCTCCCGCGAGCGGTGCGAATCCACGCGGTAGAACCGTTCGGTCAGGCGCGGGATGTGCTGGGTGGCGATGCCCTCGCCCTGATCCGAAATGTCCACGCGGATGGCGGAACTGCGCATGGTCGGCTCCACCGCGTGCGAGGTCAGACACACATGCACCTCTTTGTCGCGCCCGCCGTATTTGATGGCGTTCTCGATCAGGTTGGTAAAGACCTGCGTCAACTGGTCATGATCGCCGGGCACCTCTTCGGTCCCGTCCGCCCCTTCAAGGATCAGATCGACCCCCTGCGCTTCGGCCACGGGATGCAGACTGCTGGTGACAGAGCGCAGCACGGCGGGAATATCGACCTGATCTGTCGGTCGCACGCGCCGCTCTGCCTCGACCCGCGACAGGGACAAAAGATCGCCCACAATGCGATTCATCCGCTGGGCTTCGCGGGACATGATCTCCAGAAAGCGTTTGCGCGCGACATCATCCTCAGAGGCCGGTCCCAAAAGCGTTTCGATAAAGCCGAGCACCGCCGTCAAAGGCGTGCGCAACTCATGGCTGACATTGGCGACAAAATCGCGGCGCATCTGTCCGGCTTCGTTCAACTCGGTCTTGTCTTCGAATGCCACAGTCACACAGGCGAAATCCGCAACCGTCACAGGCCGCACCACAACATCATACACCAGTTCACGCTGGCTCTCCGTGATGCGATAGACCGTTTCCGCAGGCTCGGAGAGGCGCAGGACGTTCTCAATCGCATCCAGCAGCATCGGCTGACGCAGCACGGTGATGTAGTGACGCCCGACCATTGCCTCGCTAAACAGCGCGCGCGCAGGGGCATTGGCCGCCATGATCCGTTCGTCGCGCCCGACCACGACCACCGGCAAAGGCATAGCGTCAGCCACCGCCTCCATCATTTCGTCGCCATAAGTGACCTGTTTCAAACTGTTCAACATGGGATGTCCCGATTTTCGCCGTCTCCGAAGCGTTTCGCAAATTCCTCCACGGGCTTTCGGGAAACGCTTTCCACCCTATTGATGTCCTCGGCGCTTCACAATCACCTTGCGCAAACCGTCCGACGGCCATGTGCATCCAGACAGGCTTTAACGCCCTCATGTAACCATCTCATGACAGCGCCCAACTTCTGCACAACCCACCACCGGAACCGCACAGCGGGTTTTGCATTTTGCGATACTTTTTCATTTTTGGAAAAAATAGCATTGCATTTTCCATACTTTACCTCTTTTGTCACAAATCATTGTGTCACAAAATCGGAACCCGTCATGGGCAGCATGCGGCAGAAAATATTCGATGATCTCATCGCACATCTCGACGAGGCAGACACCGCGCCCCGAAGGATGGTCCTGATGGTGGGTGATCCGCAACGGATGCAAATGCTGAAAAAGTATTTCCCGCAGCGCACCGGTTTTTTCCTGATCGAGTTTTCCGATCTGACACCGGACGTTCTCAACAGCATTGCCCCCGACAGTGTCGTGGCTCCGGCGCTCTGCGAACAGTTCGACTGTCTTGATCTGGCGGACCTCCTGCATCGCGCGCGGTTCAAAGGTCGCATCCGCGCCATCCCCAAAGGGTTGCCACGTCCAGAGATCATCCGCGAGGAAATCGCCAGCCTCTACCCGTCTCTCGACTTCGACATGCTGGACCTCACTCCCGTCCAGCTTGTCCAGATCCGCGCGGCACTACACTGATAGTTGCCTTAGACTTGTGGCGCGGCGGCGTGAATACCCGCCTCAGTCCAGCCGCTTCAACCCGTCGCGGAACCGTTGCGCGTTTTTCTGGTAATGCAAGGCAGAGGCCTTGAGCCCCGCGATTTGCGCCTCGCTCAAAACCCGCACGACCTTGCCGGGGCTGCCCATGACCAGAGAGTTGTCAGGGATTTCCTTGCCTTCCGTGATGAGCGCACAGGCTCCGACCAGGCAATTCCGGCCGATCTTCGCCCCGTTCAACACGGTCGCGCCCATGCCGATCAGGCTGTTCTCGCCAATCACACAGCCATGTAACATCGCCTTGTGCCCGATGGTGCAGCCCGCGCCGATAGTCAGCGGAAAACCCATATCGGTATGCAGCACGGAGTTTTCCTGAATATTCGTGCCCTCGCCCACATGGATCGCTTCGTTATCCCCTCTGAGCGTGGCCCCGAACCAGATATTCGCGCCTTCCTCCAAGATCACCTTGCCGATGACATTGGCATCAGGCGCCACCCAGTAATCACCATTTTCCGGCAAGACCGGCGCGTGATCGTTCAATGCGTAGAGCGTCATCCTTCCACCTCCTCGAATTCGGCCTGAAGCCCGCGCACAAACTCCATCAATCCCGGCTGCTGCGCACGGCGCAGGCGTTCGGCCTCGATGATGGTTTTTAGACGCGCAAAACTGGTCTCCAGATTGTCATTCACCAGAACATAATCATAGCCGTCCCAATGGCTGATTTCGTCCCAGCTTTTCTCCATCCGTTTCGCAATCGTCTCCGCGCTGTCCTGACCACGGGTCTCCAGACGGCGGCGCAATTCCTTGATCGACGGCGGCAGCACGAAGACCGACAGAACATGGTCGCGCAGCACGGAATTGGCGATCTGTTGCGCGCCTTGCCAGTCCACATCGAACAACACATCGCGCCCTGACTCGATCGCCTTGCGCACAGGGGCCGCAGGCGAGCCGTAGAAATTGCCGAACACATGGGCATGTTCGAGCATTTCGCCCTCCGAGACCATCTGTTTGAAACGGGCCTCGTCGACAAAGTGGTAATGCACCCCGTCCTCCTCGCCCTCTCGCGGTGCGCGGGTGGTGGCAGAGACCGAAAACCTCAGGGTCTCGTCCCAGCCCATCAACTGACGCGCCAAAGTCGATTTCCCCGCCCCCGAAGGCGAAGACAAAATGATAAGAAGACCACGCCGGTCGGCTGCCATGTCTGTGCTCCCTTGACCTGTCCGGACCCCTGCCCGAACCTTGCTTCGTCTATAACGGCTGGTCACCGTGAAGGCCAGTATTGCGCGTCACCGTGAGGGGTTTCTCTGGACTGAACGAGGCCGCCCAAGGATTAAATACGGACGAATATGCAAGACGACACGCGGTCCGATTGAGAGACTCACTTTGCTTTTGCAGCGTCACAATTTGGTCTCGTTTCTTCCATTTTCTACCTGAACCGCTCCGATTTCACGGTTTCCATAAAATTTTAGAAAAATGACGACCATTAAAGAAAGCTAAGGGCCGAGTTTTTTAGGATTCACATAAGATATTGGCGTTTTTATACCTTTTCGGGACGCGCCGCGAAGACCCTTTACAAATCACTAAGGTTTCAGTGGCGATTTTTCATAACTTTTGGCCCTGCGTTAACCAATGATTAGGTTTTTGCTCCAAATCTGGCAAACTCGTGGCATATTCCGGTCAAGCCAGCGGGGCCTCCGCATGAAGGGACGGTCAGGCATGAAGGTCAAGCGTGAGAGCCAGACCCATGCCATTCATACGCGTCTTCAGTGCGCGCCGAAGTAAAAGCGCCCCGACCGGCGGAAACCGGTGAACAGAAAGACCCGAAGCGACCCGCAAAGGGCATGGATCGTGCAGTAAACAGGTGTTGTGATGAAAATCGAATATGTCAACGGAGACAATGTCGTTTCCCTTATGCCCCGACGCTTGGACATGCATTTTCCGGCGGTCAAAACGGTTGAGGCCTATTGGGAAGGTTTGCGCAATGGGCGACCGGTGCCGGCACGCTCGGAGATCGACCCGCGCGGCATGCAACCGGCGCTGGAATTTGCCTTCATCCTTGAACGTGTCGCACCTGGCGTGGCGCGGTTCCGTCTGTCGGGCATGCATCTGACCGACCTGATGGGCATGGAAGTGCGCGGCATGCCCTTGACAGCAATGTTCGTGCCGGAGAGCCGCGCGAAACTTTCGGAAGCGCTTGAAGCGGTGTTTGAAACCCCGCAGGTCAGCGTTGTGACCTTGAAGGCCGAGCGCGGAATCGGTCGGGGCGAGATGGATGCGCAGCTTTTGCTCTGTCCACTGAAATCCGATCTCGGCGATGTGAACCGCGTTCTTGGCTGTTTGCAATCCGAAGGCGACATCGGTCGCCAGCCGCGCCGGTTTGAAGTGGTCAGCATCCAGTCGCGCCCGCTGCTCGGCAATCCGATGGACCAGGCCTTCCAGACAACGACCAAAGGCACCCCTGTGCCCACCGGCTTTGCCGAGGCGAAAAAAGCCTATGAGGACAGTCGCTCCGCTCTGACCCCACAGGAGGGGGCGACGCAACAGCCCCCCAGACCTCCGCGTTCTAGGAAACCCTTTCTACGGCTTATAAAGTCGGATGATTAAACTGTTACGCAACATGCGTCACAGGGTTTGGGAAGCCGCGCAATCAAGAACATTCAAAGTGCAGCCGTATTGGCTGCGCCTTTTCTGCATAAACATCTGGGACGAGATTCATCCAGATATAAAAAAGCCGGGCGCAAACCCGGCTTTTAACAGTCTATTTTGAAGAGGCTTTAAGCCGTCGCAGCCACAGCTTCCGGTGTCTGGCCCTTTTGCAGCTCTTCGGCCACAAGGAACGCCAATTCCAGAGATTGCGATGCATTGAGACGCGGATCGCAAGCGGTGTGATAGCGGTCGGCGAGGTTCTCGTCGGACACGGCCTGCAAACCACCCGTGCATTCGGTCACATCCTTGCCGGTCATCTCGACATGCACGCCGCCCGGAATGGTGCCCTGATCGCGGTGCACGGCAAAGAACTCCTGCACTTCGGAGAGGATCGCGTTGAACGGACGGGTTTTGTAGCCCGTCGAGGACTTGATCACATTGCCATGCATCGGATCACAGGACCAAACGACATTGGCGCCCTCGGATTTGACGGTCTCGACAAGACGCGGCAGATGGTCGGCCACCTTCCCTGCCCCGAACCGTGCAATCAGCGTCAGACGACCCGCTTCGTTTTCAGGGTTCAATTTCGCCATCAGCACCTTGAGATCTTCGGCGGTGGTGGTCGGGCCGCATTTCAGACCGATCGGGTTCTCAACCCCACGGCAGAATTCGACATGGGCCCCGTCAGGTTGACGTGTGCGGTCGCCGATCCAGATCATGTGACCGGAGCCTGCAATCGTCGCGCCCGTGGTGCTGTCCACACGGGTCAGCGCCTCTTCATATTCCAGCAAAAGCGCCTCATGCGAGGTGTAGAAATCCACGGTGTGCAGATCGTGGTTGTTTTCGGAGGTCATCCCCGCAGCTTTCATGAAATCGAGCGCATCCTGAATGCGGTTCGCCATGTCGCGGTATTTCTCGGCCTCATCGGATTCGGTGAAGCCGAGCGTCCAGGCATGCACCCGATGAATATCAGCAAAGCCACCTTTCGAGAAGGCGCGCAGCAGGTTCAGTGAGGCCGCCGCCTGTGTATAGGCCTGCAACATCCGGTTGGGATCGGGAATCCGCGCCTCCGGCGTGAAATCGAAACCGTTGATGATGTCGCCACGGTAGGACGGCAGTTCCACGCCTCCCGCCGTTTCGGTCGGTGCCGAACGCGGTTTGGCGAACTGGCCGGCCATACGGCCCACTTTGACCACGGGCACTTTCGCCCCGAAGGTCAGCACCATCGCCATTTGCAGCATGACTTTAAACGTATCGCGAATCTGGTCCGCGCCGAATTCGGCAAAGCTTTCCGCACAATCGCCGCCCTGCAACAAAAACGCCTCGCCACGGGACGCTTTCGCCAGATCGCGTTTCAATTTGCGCGCCTCGCCAGCAAAGACGAGCGGCGGATATTTGGCAAGCTGCGCCTCTACAGCGTTCAGCGCGGCCATGTCCGTATAGTCGGGCATTTGCACACGCGGTTTGTTGCGCCATGCGGTTTTCACCCAATCCGTCATCGTCTTTACTCCAAAATCTTGGTCATCTCTCCTCCCCCATATGCGTGTTAGCGCACACAGAAGTCCGTAGACTTATAAGCAGGAGACGGGCCTGAGAAAACCCAAAAGAGACAGAAAATTTCGCAGAAATCGCAATCAACTGCCTAATTCATGCGCGTTCCGTCAAAAAACGCTGCGGCAGGCTTATGCCAAAGACACTTTGGTTAACCTGCGGAGCTCAGGCCCCTTTCACGGCGTGGATCAAGTATATCCCATATGGACCCTCCAGACAAACCCTCGGAAAAACCTATGACATGTGTCGTTTCGTATCATGAGTCGTCTTTTCAAAGCGTAAACGGACAGATCGTTTCCCTGCGACCGCGCACCAGACGCAGGTCACAGGAAAACGGCCCCACACACTGTTCAGAACCTAGGCAAATGCAAAAAATTCGATCAGCAATTCACGCGACTGTCTTCCCAATCGCAAAAACCATGTCTAGTCTGCGCACAGGACAAGATCCAAACAGGGAGTATTCCAAATGAAAAAGCTGCTTCTGGCGTCTACCGCCGCAACTCTGATGGCGGGCGCAGGCTTTGCCGAAGACGTCAAGGTCGGGATTATCCTCGGCTACACCGGACCGATTGAATCGCTGACACCTGACATGGCGGCCAGCGCCGAGCTGGCTCTGAAAGAAGTGAGCGACAGTGGCGCTTTCCTGGATGGCTCGACCATCACCCCCGTGCGCGCTGACAGCACCTGTGTCGATGCCGCAGCCGCCTCTGCCGCCGCAGAACGTCTGATCACCTCCGACGGTATTGTAGCGATCATGGGCGCGGATTGCTCCGGTGTGACAGGTGCGGTTCTCTCCAACGTGGCAGTGCCCAACGGTGTTGTGATGATTTCCCCGTCCGCCACATCGCCGGGTCTGACCTCGGTTGAAGACAACGGCCTGTTCTTCCGCACCTCGCCTTCCGATGCGCGCCAAGGGGAAATCCTTGCCGAAGTGCTTGAGGAAAAAGGCATCTCTTCGGTGGCTGTGAGCTACACCAACTCCGATTACGGCAAGGGGCTTTCCGATGCGTTCGAGGCGGCCTTTGACGGTGAGATCACCATCAACACCTCTCACGAAGACGGCAAGGCCGACTATTCTGCCGAGATCGGTGCGCTGGCCTCTGCTGGCGGCGATGTGCTTGTGGTGCTTGGCTATGTGGACCAGGGCGGCAAGGGCATCATTCAGGCCGCGGCCGACACCGGTGCGTTTGACACCTTCCTGATGGGTGACGGCATGTATGGTGACAGCCTTGTGGCCGATCTTGGTGATATTGTCGAAGGTTCCATAGGCATTGTGCCTTGGGCCGAAGGCGAAGGCACAGATGCGTTCAACGCACTGGGCGAAGCCGCTGGTATCAACGTCTCCTCCGCCTATACTCGTGAAAGCTATGACGCGGGCGCTCTGATCGCTCTGGCGATGGCCAAAGGCGGCGAAGCCACCAAAGACGCAGTCGCAGCCAATGTGCTTGAAGTGGCCAATGCGCCGGGTGAGAAAATCCTGCCCGGTGAACTGGACAAGGCGCTCAAAATCCTCGCAGAGGGTGGCGACATCGACTATGTCGGCGCAACCAATGTCGAGCTGATCGGACCGGGCGAAGCCGCAGGCACCTATCGCTATTACACCATCACCGATGGCGACTTTGAAACTGTCGACATCCGCTAAGTCGCGGTAAAACCAACATAGGCCCGGGGCGCGTCTCATGCGTTCCGGGCTCACTGTTCCGGCCATCTCACAAAGGCCGGACCATATACGGGGACACTGACACATGATCGAAGTGCGTGATTTGCACATGCATTTCGGCGGTTTTCGTGCGGTTGATGGGGCCTCGCTCACGCTGGAGCAAGGATCGATCACAGGGCTCATCGGGCCCAATGGCGCGGGGAAAACGTCGCTTTTCAACTGTATTGCAGGGGTGTTGACCCCGACCTCCGGACAGGTGTTCTTCGATGGCGAAGACATCACGGGGCTCAAACCGCACGAACTGTTCCACAAGGGCATTTTGCGCACCTTCCAGATCGCGCATGAATTCGGCTCCATGACCTGCCGCGAGAACCTGATGATGGTGCCTGCGGGCCAGTCGGGCGAGACGCTCTGGAACACATGGTTCGGACGCAAACGCATTGCCGAAGAAGAACGTGCACTGCGTGCAAAAGCCGACGAAGTTCTTGAATTTCTGACGATTTCCCATATTGCCGATCTCAAGGCGGGCGAGATTTCCGGTGGCCAGAAAAAACTTCTGGAACTGGGCCGCACCATGATGGTCGATGCGAAGATGGTGTTTCTCGACGAGGTCGGCGCAGGTGTGAACCGCACGCTGCTCTATACGATCGGGGATGCGATCAAACGGCTCAACGTCGAGCGCGGCTACACGTTTTGCATGATCGAACATGATATGGAATTCATCAAACAGCTTTGCGATCCGGTGATCGTTATGGCGCAGGGCAAGGTCATGGCCACCGGCAGCGCCAGCGAGATCATGCAGAACGAAGCGGTGATCGAGGCCTATCTCGGCACCGGTGTGAAGAACAAGAAAACGGAGGAGGCACAATGAGTTTCCTCCATGCCAGTGAAATGCGCGGCGGCTATGGCGGTGCAGATATTCTGCACGGCTGCACGCTCACCGTGCAAAAGGGCGAGATCGCGGTGATCGTCGGCCCCAATGGCGCAGGCAAGTCCACCGCGATGAAAGCCGTGTTCGGGATGCTCAAGTTGCGCGAGGGCGCTGTCTATCTCGACGGTGAGGACATCACCGGCCTCTCGCCTCAGGAACGGGTTTACAAGGGCATGGGCTTTGTGCCTCAGACCCACAATATTTTCCCGACCATGACGGTGCGCGAAAATCTGGAGATGGGCGCGTTTATCCGCAAGGACGAGATCGAGCCGACGATTGAACAGGTCTACGAACTGTTTCCGGCGGTCTATGAAAAGCGCAACCAGAACGCGGGCGAACTGTCCGGCGGTCAGCGCCAGCAGGTCGCTGTGGGCCGTGCGCTGATGACCCAGCCGAAACTTCTGATGCTTGATGAACCGACAGCGGGGGTCTCTCCTATCGTGATGGACGAGTTGTTCGACCGCATCATCGAGGTTGCCAAGACCGGCATCTCGATCCTCATGGTCGAACAGAACGCCCGTCAGGCGCTGGAGATCGCGGACAAGGGCTATGTGTTGGTGCAGGGCGCGAATGCCTATACCGACACGGGCGCCAACCTTCTGGCGGATCCCGATGTCCGTCGCACATTTCTTGGCGGATAAGGAGAGGGCATATGGATATTCTCAACGCCCTTGTGGCATTCACCAATTTCGTAGTGGTTCCGGCCACCGCCTATGGCTCCCAGCTGGCTTTGGGGGCTCTGGGCGTCACGCTGATCTATGGCGTCCTGCGCTTTTCCAACTTTGCCCATGGCGAGACCATGTCCTTTGGCGCGATGGTCGTCGTGTTGGTCACGGGGCTGTTCCAAAGCTGGGGCCTGTCGCTCGGCGCTCTGCCCACGGCGCTTCTGGCCCTGCCCTTCGGTATTCTCGCCACGGCGCTTCTGTTGCTGCTCACCGATCGCGTGGTCTACAAATTCTATCGCAAGGTCAAAGCCGTGCCGGTCATGTTCGTGATCGTTTCCACCGGCGTCATGTTTGTGATGAACGGTTTGGTGCGGATGGTTGTCGGGACAGATGACCGACGCTTTTCCGACGGAGCGCGGTTCGTCATCAATGCCCGCGAGTTCAAAGCATGGTCTGGCCTCAACGAGGGGCTTGCCCTCAAGACCACGCAGGTGATCACCGTGGTTGTGGCCATGATCACCGTGGCGGCCTTGTTCTGGTTTCTGAACAAAACCCGCACCGGAAAATCCATGCGTGCCTTTTCGGATAACGAAGACCTCGCGCTTTTGTCGGGCATCAATCCGGAGCGAGTGGTGATGATCACATGGCTTCTGGTGGCCGCACTCGCCACCATCGCGGGAACGCTTTACGGGTTGGACAAGTCCTACAAACCTTTCATCTTCCAGCAACTCCTGCTGCCCGTCTTTGCCGCCGCCATTGTCGGAGGGATCGGCAACCCCTTGGGGGCCGTGGCTGGCGGGTTTGTCATTGCGTTCTCCGAAGTGACGCTGACCTATGCGTTCAAGAAGGTCGTGACCTATCTGGGACCGGACAGCTGGGCACCTGACGGGTTAGTGCAGCTTCTCTCGACCGATTACAAATTCGCGGTCTCCTTCGCGATCCTGATCATCGTTTTGCTGTTCAAACCCACGGGGCTTTTCAAGGGGCAATCGATATGAGCCAAGCACAGACACAAACATCGACCACCACCCTGCCCCGTACGCCACTCTATTTCGCGGCCATGGCGGTTCTGATCGCAGCGGTCGGGTTTCTTCAGTCGTGGAACTCGGCGCTCTCCATTCTCAACATGGGGCTGATCTCGGCCATCATGGCGCTGGGGGTGAACCTGCAATGGGGCTATGCGGGCCTGTTTAACGTGGGTGTGATGGGTTTCACCGCCCTTGGCGGTCTCGCCGTGGTCCTGACCTCCATGCCGCCTGTGCCTGCGGCATGGTCTGCGGGCGGCGGGCAGATGATCCTCGCGCTTTTGGTTGGCGTCGGCACGATTGCGCTGGCGGTTCTGACCTATCCGCGCCTGCCGAAAACGCGGCTGCGCGGTGTGATCCTGACCGTCATTCTGGTTGGCGGTTTTTTCGCCTTCCGCGCGCTCTTCGATCCGGCGGTCGAAGCCATTGAAGCCGTTGATCCCGCCGTATCCGGCTATCTCGGCGGTATGGGGTTGCCGGTGATCTTTGCATGGCCTGTGGGCGCCTTGCTCGCCGCAGGGGCTGCGTGGCTGGTGGCGAAAACCGCTCTGGGCCTACGGTCGGATTACCTCGCCATTGCCACTTTGGGCATTGCGGAAATCATCCTCGCGGTTTTGAAAAACGAAGACTGGCTGTCGCGCGGCGTCAAGAACGTTAACGGCCTGCCGCGTCCTGTGCCCTATGAGATCAACCTGCAACAAAACGAGTGGTTCCTCGGTCTTATGGCCAAACTCGGCATGGATCCGGTCACAGGGTCGTCGATTTTCGTCAAATTGCTCTATGCGGGGATTTTTCTGGCGGTGATTTTTGTCATCGTCGTGGCGATGGAACTGGCGCTCAAAAGCCCGTGGGGCCGGATGATGCGTGCGATCCGTGACAATGAAGTGGCCTCCGAAGCGATGGGCAAGGATGTCACCGGACGGCATTTGCAGATTTTCGTGCTGGGGGCGGCGATCATCGGCTTTGCCGGTGCGATGATGACCACGCTGGACGGGCAGTTGACCCCCACCACCTACCAGCCCTTGCGCTACACCTTCCTGATCTGGGTGATGGTGATCGTGGGCGGATCGGGCAACAACTGGGGCGCGGTTCTCGGCGGTATGCTGATCTGGTTTTTGTGGGTCGAGGTCGAACCTATCGGCGCATGGATCGTCAATGTTCTGACCTCTGGTCTGGAAGACGGCTCTGCGCTCAAGGCCGGTCTGATCGAACGCGTGGCCTATATGCGTTACCTGACGATGGGCGTTATACTTCTCGTGGTGCTACGGTTTTCTCCCCGTGGGCTTTTGCCCGAAAAATAGGATTGGGGAACGGCCCAATCCGGCAAAAATCAGATATGAAAAAGGCGGCTCTCAAGGCCGCCTTTTTCGTCTTTCCGGAATAGAGCTGCGCCCGTTTGCGCGACTTAACTCGCCATCAGCAAACGCGTTTCGTGCTTTTTGAGCGTCTTGCGCGCGGAAATATAGGCGTTCATCCCTTTGGCTGTCGCAAGCTCCGGGAACAGCGTGAGGATTTCATCGCGCTGGCCATTTTCCAGACCAGACATGGACGCCGCCCCCGGCTGGAAAGTCTCCGTCCATGCTCCGTTGGAAAGCACAACCTCATGGTTCTCGCACATGAAATGGATGTAGGAGGTCGCCAGCGGTTTTGCCCGCACGATCCCCGGAAGACCGACCAGATGTTTGGCGGCAGCCAGCACTTCGCGCTCTTCAAAATAGAGTGCTGCACGATCAGAGGTGAGCAACACACGGTGCTGCGGTGAGACGATCAAGTCGCGGTCCGGCAGACCGTTGCCCAAAGCGCCTTTGGCAATCATTACGGGGATCAGGTCTTTCTGACGCTGAAGATCAGCCGCCGAGAGATCCTTGCGCCCGACCCATGCAATTTCCTGCGCACCGTTGTCGCGGGTGAAGACGCGATCCCCGACACAAAGCTGTTCCGCCGCGATCGTGCCATCAGGCGTGGCAATTCCGGTGCCCGGCGTGAAACAGACGATCTGTTCAACCTCCTCGAACTTGATCCGACGGGTGACATTCCCGTTCGCGTCAAGAAGCTCGATCACACCGCTTTCGGTGGAGGGATCGCCATTGGTATACACGACGCGGTAATCGTCATAATCATAGGTGTCGCGCGACAGTTCGATGACATCCTGATCGGTGCCATCCGCATCTTCGCCACCGGAAATTTTGGTATTGCCCGAGGCCGTCACCACGAACCGGTCGCTGCCCTCATCCCCCGACAGGCTGTCATTGTCACCATCGGCATAGATCGTATCATCGCCCGCGCCGCCGGAGATCGTATCATCGCCGGAGCCGCCAGAGATGACATCATCGCCGAGACCGCCTTCGATCTCGTCCTGACCTTGACCGCCGGAGATGGTGTCATTGCCTTCGCCGCCATAAATGTCGTCGTCACCATTATCCCCGTAAAGCGTGTCATCGCCCGCTTCACCGTAGATCGTGTCGGCACCTGCCCCGCCGTGGATTTCGTCATCGCCTGGGTCCAACTCGGTTTCGTCCACATCGTCAATCACATCGCCGGAAAGCGTATAGCCGGAGTTTACCTCCCGCGCGGTCAGCGTGAAGGTGATCGAGCTTTGGTTTTCAAACGCGGCGGAGAACCATGCGTCCTGATCGGATGCATTATTTGGTTCGGTCCCAGAGGCCACCACGGTGCCGCCATCGACCTGCACATCCAGAGACGTGTCCGACGAGGTGCCATAGCTGGTGAAGGATGCGGAATCGATGCTGACCTGTTCGCTGCCGCGTTCACTATCAATATCGTTGAACGTGGCAGTAGAGTTGATCGAGATCGGCTCACCGGTAGCCGCATTGTAAAACTCCATGCGGATGGTGGCGGTTTCGCCCTCCATTTTACCCTTGTTGTTCCCGTTCAAGAGTATTTCCTGCCCGGAATCTCCAGACAAATCGACCTGCAATCCGCTGTCGGATTTGGAGACCAGAACCAGCTTTGCATTGACCACAGTGCCGTCATCCAAAGTGGCAACATTGGAATAGGTGGCTTCCGAGTTAGACCAAGGTCTGGACTCAAGATTGCTGCGCGACAGCGTCAAGTCCGAGGCATCAAGGCCAAGAGTGCCCGTCGAGCTTCCATCATCGCCATAGATCACATCATTGCCGTCTCCGGCATAGATGGTGTCGTCATCCGACCCGCCTTTGATAATATCGGCCCCATTGCCACCATCAATCTGATCGTCGCCCGCCTTGCCGTCGATCGAATCCGCGCCGGAGGTTCCGCTCAGATTGTCGTCATCATTTGTGCCGTTAATATTCGCCATCTTGTCGTCCCTACAGACCTTCGCCGTGGCGAAAGCGTCTAACAGTGCACCGGAAGGACAAAGGCCAAACATGGCCTTTGCATCAACGGATCAAACTGCGTGAAAAACTATACATACAATCTAAACGCATTCCGGGTCGCAACAAAGGGGGAATATTTTGTCAGGAAACCCGAGGTCAATCCTACCCGTTTGTTTTTAAACGGTTTTTTAGAAAATTGGAAAAACACTGACCGAGGCCACCCGTGCACATATGGCAAAATAGTGGCATAAAACCTACATATTTTCACATATGCGAAGGGGTTTACGCACATCAAGTGAAACAATTTTTATACTTCAGTCACATTGTATCAAATTTAAAAACAGTTTTCATGACGCGGTGAAGGACAAATCCCGCATCAATCCAACCCAAATCACAATGAAAAAGTTCGGGCCACCGTGGCAGCCCGAACCTTGATCCATACTTGGACCCGCCAGTTGTGCCGCACTCAGGAGACCAGCAGCTCGGCCTCGTGTTTACGCAACACACGGCGGGCGGCGGAGAAGCGACCACGGGTCGAGATTTCTTCCAGTTCCGGGAAGAGCGCAAAGAGTTCCTCGCGGGCCTCGTCTCCGATACCGGAGAGCGTATAATCGCCCGGCTGGAAACTTTCCGACCAAGTGCCATCCGACAGCACCACTTCGTGCCGGTCAAACATCACGTGGATATAGGTCACATCGGAGGCCTCGACCGCATCGACACCATCCATACGGGTCAGGTGTTTGGCAGCCACGAGAACTTCGTGCTCTTCAAAGAGAAGAGCGGCTTTTTCGTTGGAGACCAGCATCCGGTGGTTCGGAGAAACCACCATGTCCCGCTCCGGCAGACCGGCCCCAAGCGCACCTTGGCGGATCAGCACCGGCATCAACTCCCGACGCGCGGCAAGATCGGCCCCTGAGAGGGTCTTTTTGCCGATCCAGCGGATTTCCTGAATGCCGTTGTCGCGAGTGATGACCCGATCTCCGACGTTCAGAGTTTCCACTGGAACCTCACCTTTCGGCGTGGCGATCAGAGTGCCCGGCGTGAAGCAGGGAATGATCTCTTCAATATTGGTGTAGTTGATGTTGGCAGTGGTGCCGTCAGCTGTATTTTCCAGCTCAATCTGACCATTATAGCCCGCACCCGCTCCCGTATCTCCGTCGGGGTTCTGCACATGGCTGGTAATAACCCAGCCGTCGCTCAGAAGCTCGGACAGGTCGAGCGTATCCCAATCGACACCGCCATTGCCACCGTTCACCGTCGTGTTGTAGATGCCGGAGGTCACATCGGTGAAGGTCACATAGATCGTGTCCTGATCATCGCCGCCGGACAACACATCGTTGTCTCCGCCGCCGTAGATGATGTCATCATCCTCGCCACCATCGACGTGATCCGTGCCCGCACCAGCGTAGATTGTGTCATCATCGATGCCACCATAGATGGTGTCATTGCCGTCACCACCATAGATGATGTCGTCATCGTCCTGACCATAGATCGTGTCGTTGCCGGCGCCGCCGTAGATAACATCCTGACCATTCTCAGGCTCAAGATCACCCTCGTCGTCCGGAACGTTCAGGCTGTCGGGATAGGCCGGATCAAGACCGCCATAGATGGTGTCGTTCCCGTCTCCGCCTTCGATTGTGTCGGAGCCTTCGCCGCCAATGATCGTATCATTGCCGGAACCGCCAAGGATCGTGTCGTCGTCGAGACCACCGTCGAGATAGTCGTTATCCGCACCACCGTCGATGTAATCCTCGTCATCGCCACCATAAATGGTGTCATTGCCAGCCCCGCCGTAGAGCGTGTCCTTGTCATTGTCGGGATCGCCATCCACACCGGTCGCGCCATAGCCACGATCCGGCAGGCCGGTTTCGCCGCCAATGATCACATCATCGCCGTCACCGCCGTTGATCGTGTCATTGCCATCGCCACCATCGAGGTAGTCATCGCCACCTGCGCCGGAAATCGTATCATCGCCACCCATGCCATAGAATTCATTGGTGTAGGTGTCGGAAGCGCTTGTGCCTTCGTGTTCGAAACCGGTGAGTGTGTCGTCATATTCGGAGCCGATCACCCCGTCGATACCGTTCACAATGGTGTCGTTCTCGGCGTCACCACCGGACAGGGTCGATGTGGACAGGTCAACATTCACCGCCGCATCCGACGCGGAATAGTCGATATTGTCCTGACCTGCGCCGCCGTCAAACGTATCTGCGCCCTCGCCGCCGATGAATGTGTCGTCGCCGTCACCACCAGAAAGCGTGTTGGTGCCGCCGCTGCCTTGCAACGTGTCGTCGCCAGCGCCGCCATAGATCGTATCGTCGCCACCTGCCCCGTCGATCGTATCGTCACCGTCATTGCCGTAGATCACATCAGCCCCGTCGGTGATCTGGTCACCATCGGCATCCGTGTATCCTAGCATCATGTCTTCGCCGTCGTCGGTTCCGTCAACGACACCATCGCTGGCGTCAAGCTCCGGATCGTCGAACACCGCAACATAGGCGATTTCGCCATTGAAATACCGGTCATAAGACCCGTCATTGTATTCACGCGCGCCGAAGGTGAAGCTTTCGTCGTCATTGTCGCCGATGTCCATGTTCAGACCCGCGCTGTCGAAGCTTTCCTCGAACGTATCGCCCGTGCTCAGGTTCTCGACGATAAAGCTGCCCTCGCCATCCTCGTCCCAGGAATAGGAGACACGTACTTCGTCGCCTTCGGAAAAGAAATCGGAGCCAGTGGACAATTGCACGGAATCCGAGTCCGAGATGTGGTTGACCACAACGCTACCGTCCCTGGTCACTTCGATGTTGAAGTAGCCCTCGGAATTGCGGTCACAATATTCCCCGCGGTTCACAAGCGTGTCGGGAGACGAACCGACGTGGCAGTCTTGGGTGAACTGAACCTGAATGGTGCCCTCGGACAGATCAAATGGCGCATCCGTCGTGGCATTGGTCGACACGTCGAAATAGTCACACTTGCCATCCAGTTGCAGCGCCCCGTCATCGACATGAGCATTGCCGTGGAAATGGCCGTTCTGTGCAATCCCGTCAGAAAGACCGGTGTCTTTGTTGCTCGCACCGCTGGAGAACTCCCACAGACCGATCAGATTCTCGGCCAGAGCGTCATTGAAATCCGGATCATCCGTCGTTGTTGTCCCGCCGTGGCACTTCCACCAATGTGTCATCGTCTCTCTCCATCACACTGCCGCTCGGGCAGACAAAACCAAAAAATCAATCCTCAAGACTTCGCGAGAAATTCCGCGCAAGACACGTCTCTTGGACCAACAGCACGCGCAATGCGTTGTCAGGGAAAGGCAGATACAGCTTGAGAGCCGATTGGCGCGGCAGTCGCACCAAAACGCAGCAGCAGGTCGATTGACGACCATTTCACCACAATCGGACACGCAAGCTTAGTCCCCCCGGACCTCATCGCGCGGCCGCCCCCGTGGCCTTTTGCCCCCCAGTTGGGCCCTTTATGGATAAGTCAAAAATGCGGCCATGCAACAGGGAAAAAGGCGAAAATGTGGTCAAAAATGACGATCAAGACCTATTCGGGCACAAAAATGACAAATTTACTGTCTGGTCAAACTCCTCGATTCGAAAATTGGACAACAGAATATTAACAATAGTTATCAATATGTTAATGGCACATCACTAAGCCGGAGAAGCAGCCCCTCCGAAGCATCAGGTTTCCCTAGGGGCAAGGAGATGCTGCATGCGCAAAATAAAGACGGCCTTTCACTTCAGGAACCAATCCTTCGCAAATCGAAGAATCTTAGCCATTTTGCGAACAATCGAGGCGTGACAACAAAGCAACCACGCGAATCAACACGCGTAAAAGCGCGTGTTCCAACTGCCGGAACACCGGCATCTTTGTCATTTCAATTGGAATGGTACCCGTGGCCGGACTCGAACCGGCAAGCCTGTTACAGCGGGGGATTTTGAATCCCCTGTGTCTACCAATTCCACCACACGGGCAGAGCGCCGAAGTCTGGCGCAGTAAAAGGCGTTTACCCAAGCCTGCGGGCGGCGTCCAGAGGGTTCTGCGCGGTTTTATTAAAAAAATTGCTTATGATTTCGCCGCAGATCAAAGCTGCATGTCGCAAAACCTGTGACCGGCACCCCACATGCTTGACCCTGACCAAAGAATAAGGCCTAAAGAGGCTGAGCAAGACTACAGGGGCAGGTATGATCAGACGGCTTTACAACTGGACCATGTCCCTCGCCAACAGCCCGCACGCCCTTTGGGCACTGGCGCTTGTGGCTTTTATCGAAAGCTCAGCCTTTCCGATCCCGCCGGACATCCTGATGATCCCCTTAATCGTTGCACGCCCGCGTGACGCGTTCAAAATTGCGGGCATTGCCACTGTGGCTTCGGTCGCGGGCGGGATGCTGGGCTACTGGATCGGTTACGGGGCCTTCGAGACCATCGGGCGGCCGGTGTTGGAATTCTACGGCAAGGACGCCTATTTCGACGAGTTCGCCGTAAAATATAATGAATGGGGCGCTTGGGCCGTGCTGATCGCGGGTGTGACCCCCTTCCCTTACAAGGTCATCACCATCCTGTCGGGCACCACGGGTCTCTCGCTTCCGGTCTTTATCGTGGCTTCGATCACGGCGCGCGCGCTGCGCTTTTTTGTCGTCGCTACACTGTTGTGGAAATTCGGCGATCCGATCCGCGACTTTATCGAGCGCCGTCTTGGCCTTGTCTTCACCCTGTTTGTCGTCATCCTGCTGGGCGGCTTTTATGCCGTGAAATACCTATGAGAAAACCTGTCTCCGAATTCGCAGCCCTTCAACCCGCACTGGCCGCTGCAGTTGGATCTCTGGCCATTCTTCTGGGCGCGTTCATCTTTCAGGCGGCTGGCTTTGCACCCTGCCCGATGTGCCTGTGGCAGCGCTGGCCACATGCGATTGCGATTGTTATCGGGCTATTGTTCTTTCTGATGCGGCTGCGCCCACTGGCACTTCTGGGTCTGTTCACCATGCTGGTGTCTGCCGCGCTTGGACTGTATCACGCCGGTGTTGAACAGAAATGGTGGCCGGGACCCAGTTCCTGCACAGGGTCCGGAGACGCCTTGTCCGGCCTGTCAGGTGCGGATCTTTTGCCCGGTGGCGCGGGAGATGCGGGGCTGGTGCTTTGCGACGAGATCGTTTGGGATACATGGGGTCTCGGGATCACGATGGCGGGCTGGAATTTCCTGTTTTCTCTGGTTTTCGCCGCTCTCTGGTTCATTGCATGGAAAAAGCTCGCAAAACGGGCTTGAGATCAGGGAAAAAACATCCCATCTTTTCCTTATGACAGGACGAAAGAACAAAACCGTTGTGCCCTTCCCCGCTACGCGCCGCAAACGCAAGCGGCTTGGTGGTGTGATGGCCGATGCCCGCGCAGAGGCCCTGCGTCAGCGTTTTGCCAAAGTGTCGAATGACGCCCAGACGGGAAGCACCATGACGCCGCTCAAAAAGTTGTTGAAGCGGTTCTGAACGCCGCGCGAGCAGCCAAGCCACCTGCGCCTAAGCAAGGCGCTTAATGCCCTTCAGTGCACTGTGGTCAATGCACGGTGAACTCACCCACGCAATTACGCCATTCTCCCGGTGCGATCATCTTGCGATGCGTAAATCGCACATGATGCAGCGGACCTTCGATATTCTCGTGCCAGAACTCGATAAACTTGAAGAGTTTCGGGTAGTCCGGCGCGAGGTCGAACAGCTGCCACGAAAAACTGTTCAACACGTTTTTGTAGTCCGGCATCCTGTAGGTGAACTCCGCGAAAGTCAGCCCGTAGCCGGATAGCATCATTTCCGTTTCACTCATCTCTTGAGACGTGATGTGAGTCATATGTGTTTTCTCCTGTTGGTCCTGTGATTTGATCTTTTTTCACTTCCCATATGAAAACCCTGCCTCAAAATGGTTAACTGTCAATAAAAACAATATGTTGTCACTCATGTGATCCGGCTGCCAGAACGAATGATCATCCCCCCATTGCACCCCATATCCGGTATGGGGTAGAGTGTGTCACAACGAGATACGGGGCCTATCCCCGTCACACAAAGACAACAGGCGGACAACGTGAGCGATACACCCGAAACCCCTGAAAACGAACAAGAAACCCCACGCGAGCCGATGGCATGGGACGGTCCGAAAATCTCCATCACCAGCGAGATGAAGACCTCCTATCTCGACTACGCCATGTCCGTGATCGTGTCCCGCGCGATCCCCGACCTGCGTGACGGGTTGAAGCCTGTGCACCGGCGCATTCTTTTTGCGATGAACGAGGCGGGCAACACACACGACAAGCCCTACCGCAAATCGGCCCGTGCCGTGGGCGACACGATGGGGAAATATCACCCGCATGGTGACAGCGCAATTTATGACGCGCTCGTGCGGATGGCGCAGCCGTTCTCCATGTCGCTGCCGCTTCTGGATGGTCAGGGGAACTTCGGTTCTATGGATGGCGATGCCGCTGCGGCTATGCGCTATACCGAAGTGCGGATGGACAAACCCGCTGCCTATCTTCTCGCCGATATTGATAAAGACACCGTCAACTTCGAGCTGAACTACGATGGCAAGGACCGCGAACCGACCGTCCTGCCTGCACGGTTCCCGAATATGCTGGTTAACGGCGCAGGCGGGATCGCGGTCGGTATGGCCACGAACATTCCGCCGCATAACCTTGGCGAAGTTGTCGATGCCACGCTCGCGCTGATCGAGAACCCCGATGTCTCGACCGAACGGTTGATGGAGATCGTCCCTGCCCCAGACTTCCCGACGGGCGGCATGATCCTCGGGCGCTCCGGTGCCCGCAAAGCCTATCTCGAAGGTCGCGGTTCCGTCGTGATCCGCGCCAAGACCCGTGTGGAAGAAATCCGCAAGGACCGCTACGCCATCATCATCGACGAGATTCCCTATCAGGTGAACAAGGCCTCGATGATCGAGAAGATCGCCGAAATGGTGCGTGAAAAGCGCATTGAAGGCATCTCGCATGTGCAAGATGAATCCGACCGCAACGGTGTGCGCGTGGTGGTCGAGCTGAAACGCGACGCGACGGCCGAAGTGGTGCTCAACCAGCTTTTCCGCTTCACACCGATGCAGACCTCTTTCGGCTGCAACATGCTGGCCCTGAATGGCGGGCGCCCCGAACAGATGACGCTGCGCCAGTTCCTTGAGCATTTCATCACCTTCCGCGAGGAAGTGGTGGCGCGCCGCACGGCGTTTGAACTGCGCAAGGCACGGGACCGCTCCCATATCCTGTGTGGTCTGGCCGTGGCCGTTTCCAACGTGGATGAAGTGGTCGCCACGATCCGCTCCTCCGCCGATGCCGCCGAGGCCCGCGAGAAACTCATGACGCGGCGCTGGCCGGCGCATGAGATCGCCGATTACATCCGGCTGATCGACGATCCGCTGCACAAGATGAATGATGACGGCACCTACAATCTCTCCGAGGTTCAGGCCCGCGCCATTCTGGATCTGCGTCTGCAACGCCTGACCCAGATCGGGGTGAAGGAAGTCACCGACGAGCTGGTCGAACTGGCCGCGAAGATCAAGGATTTCCTCGCCATTCTGGCCTCGCGCGAGCGGATCATGGAGATCATCTCGAACGAGCTTACCGAGGTCAAAAACCTGTTTGCCGTGCCTCGCCGCACTGCGATCACCGACTGGTCCGGCGACATGGATGACGAAGACCTGATCGAGAAAGAGGACATGGTTGTGACCGTGACCTCCTCCGGCTGGGCCAAGCGCACGCCTTTGGCCGATTACCGCGCCCAAAAACGCGGTGGCAAGGGGCTGTCGGGCATGTCGACCAAGGACGAGGACGTGATCACGACCCTGTTCGTGGCGAACACCCACACGCAGCTTCTGGTCTTCACCGACGATGGCATGGCCTACAAGCTCAAGACATGGCGTCTGCCCTTGGGCGGCCGGACCGCGAAGGGCAAACCTTTGCTGCAAATCCTGCCGATCCCGCAGGGTGTCTCTATTGCCGCCATCCTGCCGGTGGACCGCGACGAGAAGGAATGGGACGATCTGCAAATCGTCTTTGCCACCTCGAAAGGTTCTGTGCGCCGCAACCGCCTATCGGATTTCACCAATGTGAAGTCCAACGGCAAGATCGCGATGAAATTCGAGGGTGAGGACGAAGGCACCCGCCTGATCAACGCGCGCATTTGCGACGAAAGCGACGATGTGATGCTTGTGACCTCCGCAGGCCGCGCGATCCGTTTCCCCGTGACCGATGTGCGCGTGTTCAACTCGCGCGCTTCGCAAGGTGTGCGCGGGATCAAACTGGTGAACGAGGGCGACGAGGTGGTCTCCATGTCCGTCATCAAACACTTCGAGGCCGAGAGCTTCGAGCGTCAGGCCTATCTCAAAATGCGCCGCCAACTGGCCGGAGCCGATGAGGTCGAAGGCACAGAGGACGACGAAGAGGTGACCGAAGGCTCTATCAGAATGGAGCGGTTTGAAGAAATGAAAGCCGCCGAAGAGCTTCTGGTGACGATCACCAAAGGCGGCATCGGCAAGCTCTCCTCCTCGCACGACTATCCGGTGCGTGGTCGCGGGGGCCAAGGCGTGACCGCAATGGAGAAAACCATGCGCGGCGGTCCGATCGTGGCCTGCTTCCCTGTCGGCATGGAAGACCAGATCATGCTCGCCACCTCCAAAGGCCAGTCGATCCGCTGTCCGGTTGATGGCATCTCTTTCCGGTCCCGTGGTGCGGGCGGTGTGAAAGTCTTCAACACCGGCAAAGGCGAAGAAGTCGTCTCCGTCGCATGGATCGCGGAGTCCGATGAGGATGAAAGCGACAAGGGCGACGTGGAAAGCTGAGCCTGTTTTTTCATCTCAAGAAAAACTTATAAAAATGCAGAAACGGGGCCCCAATTCGAGGCCCCGTTTTGTTAACGAAAATAGTTGTCACAAGACCTTTTAAAGACTCAGGTAAAATTGGGAAAATGCCAAAACATCTATTTTTACCTCTACTATTCAAAGGCTTTCACAAAAAGTTGAAGGCGATACATGCAGAAAACACCTGTTTGGGAAAATTTCCGCCTGTGCGTATGTGCGGATCAGTAGCAAAAATAACACGGTTTTCCACACAAGCCAAAAATCAGATTTTGCCCTCTTAAACTTCCAAAATCACAGGAGTAAATCCTGCGCAGAAACCAAAAGAGGTAAAAAAATGAGCAAAACTGAAAAACTCACACTCGCGTTTGCAATGATCACCGCAGCCGGTGCCGCAGCCGCTGATGGCGTAACATATAGCCAAGTCGAAGCGTCTTACTTCAACATCGAAGAAGCTGACATCACCAGCCTCAATGGCGATATCGACTATGTCACAGGTCAACTGTCCTTCACCGGCTCCGCCAGCTTGGTGTCACTTGAAGGCGGAGATGCTTCCGTCGTGCGCGGCACCGCAGGCTATGCAATTGTCCCCGGCATGACCGTCTATGGTCTTCTGAGCGTAATCAATATAGAAGGCGGTAATGACGACACATCTTACGGTCTTGGTGCAGAATACCAAACCGGAGATTACGGCATCGCGCTACAATACAAAACCTTTGACGACGCCGATGTAGACATCCTGACCCTTGCTGGTTTTTATGGCTTCGGCGCATCCACAGTCTATGGTTTCGCCACTGATTTGGACTATGACTCATTCGATGACGATTACACATACTATGCGCTCGGCTACAAATATGATGCCGCAGCATTTGAAGTGAATGTTGCAACTGCATGGTATGAAGGTGATTTTGACACCGGCCTCACAGCGATCGGTGGTGAATATAACGCAACCCAGGATTTCACAGTTCTGGCATCTGTGGTCAGCACCAACGAAGACTACCTCGATGATGGCGTGCTCACAATCGGTGGCCGTTATGCCCTCAACGACAGCACCTCGCTCGAAGCAAATTATGGCACCGCCTTTGGTGACCTCGATGGTGACGGTTTCTCCCTTGCCCTCACATTCGAAACCGGTGCACGTCGTCTGCGCGTGATGGATCAGGTTGAAGATTTCGCATCCGACACCACACCGCTTCTTGATATTGCCACACCGCTCTTTGATATTCTCAACTAAGCTGTTCCCTCGGAATAGATTGAGTATCAGACAAAGGCCCCACAAGTTTCGACTTGTGGGGTTTTTACTTGTTTCGCGATACAGGAAGATTTTCCCTTTCTTCCTCTTCCCAGCCAAGCTACATCCCGCCCTATGACAGAGAAAACACTTCACATCGTCGGTGGCGGCATGGCTGGCTCCGAAGCCGCTTGGCAGGCCGCCAATCTTGGTATCAAAGTCGTGCTGCATGAAATGCGGCCCGAGGTCGGAACCTTTGCCCATCAGACGGGCAATTTCGGGGAAATGGTCTGCTCCAATTCCTTCCGTTCGGATGATGACGAGCAAAACGCCGTGGGGTTGCTGCATTGGGAGATGCGCGCCGCGAACGGGCTGGTGATGTCCGCCGCAGACAGGCACAAACTGCCCGCAGGCGGAGCTTTGGCCGTGGATCGCGACGCTTTTGCAGACCACATCACGACCACACTCAAAGCCCATCCCAACGTCTCCGTAGACTATGGCGAAATCACCGATCTGCCCTCGGACGGCATGTGGATTTTCGCCACCGGCCCGCTGACCTCTCCCGCACTTGGCGAGGCGATTGCCAAAGAGACCGGCACGGACCGGCTGGCCTTTTTCGACGCCATCGCCCCCATCGTCTATGCGGACAGCATCAACATGGATATCGCATGGATGCAGTCGCGTTATGACAAGGGCGAGACCGAGGAAGAACAGAAAGCCTACCTCAACTGCCCGATGACCAAGGACCAGTATGAAGCCTTCATCGACGCGCTACTGTCCGCCGAGAAAACCGAGTTTCACGAGGGTGAAACGGCGGGCTATTTTGACGGATGCCTGCCCATCGAGGTCATGGCCGAACGCGGGCGCGAAACTCTACGCCACGGTCCGATGAAACCCATTGGCCTCACCAACGCGCACAAGCCCGAAGAAAAAGCCTATGCCGTGGTGCAACTGCGCCGCGACAACGCGCTTGGCACGCTCTACAATATCGTGGGTTTCCAGACGAAAATGAAATACGGCGCACAGACCGAAGTGTTCAAAATGATCCCTGGTCTGGAGAGCGCCTCTTTCGCGCGTCTGGGTGGCATCCATCGCAACACTTTCCTCAACTCGCCCACATTGCTCGACGACCAGATGCGTCTGAAATCGCGCCCTAATATCCGTTTCGCCGGACAGGTCACAGGCGTTGAAGGCTATGTGGAAAGCGCAGCAATGGGGCTTTTGGCGGGCCGGCTTGCCGCCGCCGAACTATCGGGGGTCGAGATGGGACCGCCACCGCGCACCACCGCCATGGGCGCGCTCATCCATCACATCACTGGCGGGGCCGAAGCCAAGACCTTCCAGCCGATGAATGTGAACTTCGGTCTTTTCCCGCCTCTGGATGGAATTCGCGGTGGCCGCAAGGGGCGCAAAGAGCGCTACAAAGGCTACACGGATCGCGCCAAAGAAGACTACAATCAATGGCTTGAAGGTCAGTCCTGATGCGCTACGTGACCCGGTTTGCACCCAGCCCCACAGGGCCTCTGCATCTGGGTCACGCCTTTTCTGCGCTCACAGCCTTCCGTCGCGCCCAAGAGCGAAACGGTAAATTCCTCCTGCGCATTGAAGACGGCGACACAAGCCGTTGCCGCCCCGAATGGGAAGCGCTGATCTATGCCGATCTGCGCTGGCTCGGGATCACTTGGCCGGAACCGGTTCTGCATATCACGGCACGTGAAGATATTTACGCAAGTGCATTGCAAAGACTGGATGAAATGGGGTTGATATACCCGTGCTCCTGCACCCGACGCGACATCCAGAACGCCATGTCCGCACCGCAGGAAGGTGCGCCGCTCCATCAAGACTTCGGTCCCGATGGGCTAATCTATCCCGGCACATGCCGCGCCCGTTCGATGGAGAGTTTCAAACCGGGCGAAGCCATTCGCCTCGATATGGCCAAAGCAGTGGACCTTCTGGGCGATGTCAGCCGCTTGTCATGGCAGGAAACCGGCCCTTACGAGACCGGCACCCATCACCTTGACGTAGCGCAGCTGATCCACGGGGTTGGCGACATCGTGCTTGCTCGCAAAGAGCTTGGCACCGCCGCCTATCACCTCTCCGTCGTGCTCGACGACGCGGCCCAAGGCGTCACCGAAGCTGTGCGGGGCGCAGATCTGATGGACGCCACGCAAATCCACCGTCTCTTGCAAGCCCTTCTCGACCTGCCCGAGATCGCCTATCACCACCACCGCCTGATCCGCGATGAAAACGGCAAGCGCCTCGCCAAACGCGCGGATGCCAAGGCGATCGCCAAATTCCGTGAAGAAGGTCTGTCCCCTAACGAGGTGAAAGCCCTGATCGGCTTATGAGTATTTGATCCATCGAAAAACCGGCACGCGCTTTCTGATGGCGGAAATACTCACTCCATCGGTTTCATCAACTCGACACTCTCGCCTCCGCGCACCGCACGGTAGAAACACGAGCGTCGGTTGGTGTGACAGGCCGCGCCGGTTTGCTCGACCAGAACCAAGAGGCAATCGCTGTCGCAGTCAAAACGGAAATCCACGAGTTTCTGCACATGACCGGAGGTTTCGCCCTTGATCCAGAACGCCTGACGCGACCGCGACCAATAGGTCACTTTTCCCGTTTCCAAGGTCTTGCGCACGGCGGCCTCGTTCATCCAGGCCATCATGAGGACCTCACCGCTTGCATGGTCCTGTGCAATGGCAGGGATCAGCCCCTTATCGTCATACTTCAGTTGAGCGGCATCAAATTTGCCGAAATACTCTTCGGAGCACATGACCTGTCCTTTCCAAGCGGGGGCGTTTGCCCTATTTATGGGCTTCGATCCTGAAAGGCAAACCATGTCCGCACAGTCACGCCCACAGTCTCCCGCAGAGTTGACCCAGCTTTATTCCGGCACGCTTCTGGCGCTGGCGGCTGATATTCCGCATGTCGGGCGTCTCGATGCGCCGATGGTCTCGGTTAAGGAACGCGCGCCGCTTTGCGGTTCCACTGTCACGGTGGATATGGATGTCGAAGACGGGCGCGTGACGCGTTTTGCGCAGGATGTCAAAGCCTGTGCCTTGGGACAAGCCTCGGCCTCCGTTCTCGGGCGTCACGTTCTTGGTCGGACAGAATCCGAACTTCTTCGCGCTCGTGACGAATTGGCAGCCTTTCTCAAAGAAGACGGCCCGATCCCCTCTGCCCCGTTTGAAGGGTTCGAGGCGCTTTTGCCCGCGCGGGCCTTCAAGAACCGGCATGCTTCGATCCTTTTAGCAATCACTGCCACCTGTCGGGGTTTTGACGAGTTGGGCAGAACTGTCTAGCCGCACAAGCTGCGACATCGACACCACCCCGATCTGAAAACAAAAAAACCGCCGCACTTCGGGACGAAGGCGGCGGCAGGTTGATCTGATGCGTCGTATCGGTGGTTGGGGAACCACCTTCTGAACAGGTAAGGGACAGATGTGAGGCAGACGCGGGGTTCGGGATCAGATCAGAGGCAGAAACACGAAAGTGACGTCACACCAGAGCAGGCAGAGATAGCCCGCCGACAAGGATGACCAAAAGCGCGACCGCGCCGAGCATGTCTTCGAGCAGAGTCGCTTGAGAGCGGACAACAACGGACTTCAGGTCTTTGATCATGGCATCCTCACCATTAAGGTTAATGACTTGTTGCTACTTTGTTCTCATATTGATTTCATCCTGTAAAGAACTTTTTAAGAACATTTGCGGACAAAACGGCTTCCACAATATACCAGACTGTCTAACCCACTGAAATCAAACGGATCGCCTCATCCTTACCCATCAGCCACAGGAGAACACGCACAGCCTGCCCGCGTTCGCTTTGTAGCGTCGGATCATCATGCAGGAGTTTGCGTGCGTCCGACTGGGCCAAGGCCATCAACGCGGACTGCCGTTCCAGATCGGCCACACGGAAGCGTGGCAGGCCGGATTGCGCTGTGCCCAGAACGTCGCCCGCCCCGCGCATCGCCAGATCCTCTTCCGCGATGCGGAACCCGTCCTCGGTCTCCCGCAAAATCTCAAGACGCCGCCGTCCGGTTTCGGTCAAAGGGGGTTTATACATAAGAAGACAGGTCGACGCGACATTCCCGCGCCCGACACGCCCTCTGAGCTGGTGCAACTGGGCCAGACCGAAATGCTCGGCCCCTTCGATCACCATGATCGAGGCATTGGGCACATTCACCCCCACCTCAATGACCGTGGTCGCTACCAGAACAGACAGCCGCCCCGCCGCAAATGCGGCCATGGTGCGGTCCTTGTCCTCAGGTGCCATCTGCCCGTGAACCAAACCGACACGCCCCTCACCCAAAGCCGCACGTAGATATTTGAACCGCTCCTCGGCGGCGGTCATATCCACCAGCTCGCTTTCCTCGACCAGGGGACAGACCCAATAGGCCTGCTTCCCGTCGGAAATGGCATCGCGCAAATGCGCCACCACCTCATCCATGCGGTCTATCGAACTCAAAGCCGTTTTCACCGGCGTGCGCCCCGGCGGTTTCTCATCGAGCACAGAGACATCCATGTCCCCGTAATGCGCTAGAGACAAGGAGCGCGGGATCGGCGTGGCTGTCATCACCAGAACATCCACCGCCGTGCCTTTTTTCGACAGAGCCAGACGCTGCGCCACGCCGAAACGGTGCTGCTCGTCGATAATGGTCAGGCGCAGATCGTGATAGGTGACATCTTCCTGAAACACGGCGTGCGTGCCCACAAGAATATGAATATCGCCACGTTCCAAGGCCGCAAGTTTCTCCGCGCGGGCACGCCCCTTGTCCCGTCCGGTCAACAACTCCAGCACAACCCCCGCGCTCTCGGCCAGAGGTCTGAGCCCCTCAAGATGTTGACGCGCAAGAATTTCTGTCGGGGCCATCATCACCCCCTGCCCGCCGCTTTCGACCGCCACCAACAGCGCAAACAGAGCAACCAGCGTTTTACCCGACCCGACATCGCCCATCAACAGACGGTTCATCCGCTGCGGGGCGGCCATATCGGCGGCGATCTCTTCCATCGCGCGGCTTTGTGCACCGGTCGGGCGATATGGCAAATCTTTCAATACCTTGGCGCGCAAATGCCCGTCGCCTTCATTCACGCGCCCCTTGCCGCGCCGCACCCGCGCGCGCGCAAGAGCCAAAGTCACCTGATGGGCAAACAACTCGTCATAGGCCAGCCGCTGCCGCGCCGCGCTGGTCGGAGAGACCTCATTGGCGGAGAGTGGGTGGTGCGCCTGAGACAAGGCCGTCTCGAAATCCGGCCAGCCTTCGCGTGCCTTGAGCGCCGGATCAATCCATTCCGCCAAATCGGGCACGCGTTCCAAAGTGGAGGCGCTGGCTTTCGCCATGGTTTTCTGCGTCACTCCCGCCGTCAAAGGATAGACCGGCTCGAACCCCGGCAATTCATCGGCCTCATCCTCCGTCAGAATATAATCCGGATGCGGCATCTGGAACTGCCCGTCATACATCTCGACCTTGCCGGACAAGAGACGGCGCTCGCCCACAGGCAACTGTGCCTCGATCCATTTCGACGCCCCGCGAAAGAACACGACCTGAAAGGCAATCTCGCGATCTTCAACGAAAACCCGATAGGGCAAGCCCTTGCGCGAGGGCGGCTGATGGCGCAGCACCGTGACTTCGACCGTGGCCACCATCCCCGGCGACACATCGCGCAAACTGTCGCGCCGCCGCCGGTCCACCACCGCATTGGGCAAGGTGAACAACAGATCACGCGGGCGCTCCACCCCCATCGCAGGCAGGAGTTTCGCCATTTTCGGACCAACGCCCGACAGCGTTTCCAACCCCGCAAACAAGGGGAAAAGAATATCCGGACGTCCCGTGCTCATGCGCTGATCATGCATCCCCGATCAGCGCAAGCCAACCGTCTTCGTCAATCACCTCGATTCCGAGGTCTTTTGCCTTCTTCTCTTTCGAGCCTGCCCCCGGCCCCGCAACGACAAGATCGGTTTTGGCAGAGACCGAACCGGAGACCTTTGCGCCCAGAGATTCCGCGCGGGCTTTGGCCTCTGCGCGGGTCATTTTTTCAAGAGAGCCCGTAAAAACAACGGTTTTCCCGCTGACAGGGCTATCGTTTTTGGGCTTTTCCGCCTCGATCGGATTGAGATGCGCCACCAACCTGTCGATAGACGCGCGCTCGGCCTCTTGGTGGAACGCGGTGACGAGCGAGGTGGCCATAACCTCCCCCACACCGTCGATGGACAGCAGGTCGTTCCAGGCGTCTCCGGTGCCGACTGTGGCTTGGCTCATGGCGGTTTCGAAGGCCTGCCATGTGCCGTAATGCGTAGCCAGAAGACCTGCCGAACTGTCCCCGACGTGACGGATGCCGAGACCGAAAATCAGCTTGGCCAAGGGGATGTCGCGGCGGGCGTCGATGGCGTCGAAGAGATTGAGCGCGGACTTCTCGCCCCAGCCTTCGCGGTTCTTGAGCTGCTGAATCTTTCCCGGACCGAAATTCTCTTTCAGTTCAAAGATATCGGCAGGTTCCTTGATCCAGCCATCCTTGTAGAATTGCTCGATCTGCTTGGCCCCGAGCCCTTCGATATCGAAGGCTCCGCGCGACACCAGATGTTTGAGCTTCTCCACCGCCTGCGCCGGACAGATCAGCCCGCCGGAACAGCGGCGCACGGCGTCGCCCTCTTCACGGATTGCGTCGGATCCGCACTCCGGACAGGTGGTCGGAAAGACGTATGGTAATGCGTCGGACTTGCGTCGGGCAAGATCGACATCGGCCACCTTCGGGATCACATCGCCCGCACGGTAGACCTGCACCCAGTCACCGACGCGAATGTCCTTGGGCTGTCCCGTCTCATCTGGGCGAATGACCTCACCTTTCGAGCCGTAGCCCTGAATGTAATCCTCATTATGCAGCGTGGCGTTGGAGACCACGACGCCGCCCACGGTCACAGGGCTCAGACGTGCGACCGGCGAGAGTGCGCCGGTGCGACCAACCTGAATGTCGATCCCCTCCAGCCGCGTCCATGCCAGTTCGGCGGGGAACTTATGCGCGATGGCCCAACGAGGCGTGGTCGAGCGAAAGCCCAAACGGCGCTGCAATTCAAGATTGTCCACCTTGTAGACCACACCGTCGATGTCATAGCCCAGCGTGGCGCGTTGGGATTCAATCTCCCGATAATGCGCGAGCAGGTCGGTAATGCGGGTGAACCGCTTGGTCAGCGGGTTGGTCTGAAAGCCGAGCGAGGCGAGGCGCTGGATCGCTTCCATCTGTGTCTCGGCCAGCGGCGCGGATAGTTCGCCCCATGCGTAGGCGAAGAATTTGAGCGGACGGGCGCGGGTGATTTCGGGATCAAGCTGGCGCAGGGAACCGGCGGCGGCGTTGCGCGGGTTGGCGAAAGTCTTGCCGCCGCGTTCGGCGTGGCGAGTGTTCAGCGCGTCGAAGTCGGCGTGGGACATATAGACCTCGCCGCGCACTTCGAGCACCTCCGGCGCACCGTCCAGTTGCTGCGGAATATCCGCGATGGTGCGGGCATTGGCGGTGACGTTTTCGCCCACCTCGCCATCGCCGCGCGTGGCGGCGGAGACAAGCCGCCCCTGCTCATAGCGAAGGGACAGCGACAACCCGTCGATTTTCGGCTCTGCCGTATAGGCAATCTCACCGGGCGCGCCGAGATATTTGCGCACGGAGCGGTCAAATTCCTCGACATCCTCGTCATCAAAGGCATTGGCCAGAGACATCATGCGCACCGCATGGGTGATCTTGCCAAAACCTTCGGCGGGAGCTGCACCGACCTGTTCACTCGGGCTGTCGCTGCGTTTGAGATGGGGGAATCGGGCCTCGATGGCCGCGTTGCGCCGTTTGAGCGCGTCATATTCGGCATCCGACATCACTGGTGCATCTTCGGTGTGATAGGCGATATTCGCCCCCGACAGACGCTCCGAAAGCCGTGTCAGTTCCACACGCGCTTCCGCTTCGGTCAATGCCTCGACGGATTTTGTTTCTGCCACAGTGTCAGCCATAAAAATACCTCCCCGAGGATGCCTTTCCCTTGGTTTAGGAGAGGCGCACGGGGAGGTCCAGTCGGTAGATATCCACGAGACGGAGAAAACGCTCCAAATCATACGAGCTGACGGATCGGAACAGAACAAACCGTCAGGAAAATCACTCAGGCGCCAATGGCGATTTGTTCGTCCATATCGGACAGCGGCTCCGGATCGCGCAGCACATAGCCGCGGCCCCAGACGGTTTCGATGTAATTCTCCCCGTCGGTGGCATTGGCAAGTTTCTTGCGCAATTTACAGATGAATACGTCGATAATCTTGAGTTCCGGTTCATCCATGCCGCCATAGAGGTGGTTGAGGAACATCTCCTTGGTCAGTGTCGTGCCCTTTCGCAGGGAGAGCAGTTCGAGCATCTGGTATTCCTTGCCCGTCAGATGCACCGGTTTACCGCCGACCGTGACGTTTTTGCCGTCGAGATTGACCTCAATCTTGCCGGTGCGGATGACGGATTGGGAATGTCCCTTCGAGCGGCGGATGATGGCATGGATGCGTGCCACAAGCTCTTCGCGGTGGAACGGTTTGGTCAGGTAGTCGTCCGCGCCAAAGCCGAATCCCTTGATCTTGTTCTCGGTGTCATCGGCCCCCGACAGAATCAGGATCGGCGTCTCGATCCGTGCCAGCCGCAATTGCCGCAACACCTCATGGCCATGCATATCCGGCAGGCCGAGGTCCAAAAGAATCAAATCGTAATCATAAAGTTTTGCGAGATCGATCCCCTCTTCGCCAAGGTCCGTCGTGTAAACATTCAGATTGGCGTGGGACAGCATCAACTCGATGCTCTTGGAGGTGGTGGGGTCGTCTTCGACCAGCAAAATGCGCATGGTTCTATGTCTCCGTTAGAACCTTCCAAATTTGTTTTTCTGGCGTTCGATAAAATGAAAGGTGCTCAAAAATAGTTAACTACCCGTTACCAGAAATAAACTTTTCGTGTCCTCACCTCAAGATTGTCGATATTTTTGCAGTGCCGTGGCCTTCAAAGCGGCTTCGCCATGTTCGGAAATGGCGTTTTTCCACGAATTGAATTCCTCTTCGGACAATCCGTAGGTTTTCAGGGCTTCCGACAGGGGAATCAGCCCGTAAACCACGCCTTTCACCACAAGCGCCTTGCGAGAGGCCACCCAGCGGCGGGTTTCTTTCGGGGGAAGGTCGGCTCTGGTCAGGATCGACCCGTCAGGAAGTGTTACGGCACGCGGACCATCAACTTTTTTAAGATACATGGAACTCACCCTCATCTTGAATTGCACAGCCTTTGTGCCGCAATCCTCTTAATGGGGAGTGAAGCCGCCCCTTGAGAATAGTTCCAATTTTCTTATATAGCAGGACTGTTCCCGAAAGGATTTATTCATGTTTGACGACGGCGCACACCCGCTGAACTCCCTGGGCTTTGCGAAAGCCCCGAAAGACACCCGCGTGGTTGTGGCCATGTCGGGGGGCGTGGATTCCTCTGTGGTCGCGGCCCAGCTGGCCGAAGAGGGCTATGACGTGGTGGGCGTGACGCTCCAGCTTTATGACCACGGCGCGGCATTGTCCAAGAAGGGCGCCTGCTGTGCCGGGCGTGACATTCACGATGCGCGGCGCGTGGCCGAAGAGATGGGGTTTCCGCATTATGTTCTCGACTACGAGAACGTGTTCAAGGATGCGGTGATTGACGAATTTGCCGACAGTTATCTGGCGGGTGCGACACCCGTGCCCTGCATCCGCTGCAACGAGCGGGTGAAGTTCAAGGATCTGTTGGAAACCGCCAAGGATCTGGATGCCGATTGCATGGCGACGGGGCACTATATCCAACGCAAGATGGGCGCAAACGGGCCGGAGCTTCATTCGGCGGCGGATGCGAACCGTGACCAGAGCTATTTCCTGTTCTCGACCACGCCGGAGCAGCTCGACTACCTGCGGTTTCCGCTGGGGCATTTGCCGTCCAAGGACGCGACCCGTGCGTTGGCGGCGAAATACGGGCTGTCTGTGGCGGACAAACCGGATAGTCAGGACATCTGTTTCGTGCCCAACGGCAATTATGCGCAGGTGATCGAGAAGCTGCGTCCCGGCGCGGCAGAACCGGGCGAGATCGTGGATCACAACGGTGTGGTGCGCGGCACGCATGAGGGCGTGATCCATTACACGATCGGCCAGCGGCGCGGGCTTGGCATCGGGGGGCTCACGGAGCCGCTCTATGTGGTCAAGCTCGACGTGGACACCCGTCGCGTGATCGTCGGGCCGAAAGAGATGCTGGCCACGCGGAAAATCCCCGTGCGCGAGATCAACTGGCTGGGCGACGCGCCGTTTACCTCACGCGAGGAATGGGTGCTGGACGTCAAGGTGCGCTCGACACGTCCGCCGCGCGAGGCGATCATCCGTCCGATTTCGGACACCGAGGCAGAGGTGGAACTGGTTGTGGCCGAAGAAGGCGTCTCGCCCGGACAGGCCTGTGTCTTCTACGATCCAGACGGGTCGCGCATCTTTGGCGGCGGCTGGATCTGGCGCGGGCATTAATCGTTACGGATGATATGAAAAGAGCGTGCGTCCCAGCTGGGGCGCACGCCTTCAACCGCAATCCGCTCAGCCCTGCGCAATCCCGTCCAGGATGGCGCGTGCGGCCCTGAGACCCGGATCTTCCTGCCCGCGGCCCAACCGCTCCATCGTTAGTTTCATCGCCGCGCGTTGGTCGTCGCCTGTGTTGAGCACATGGGACAAAGAGGCCGCGATTTTCTGCGGGATGCATTCTTTCCCGAGAAACTCCGGCACGACGCGGGTCTCCGAGACCAGATTCACCAAAGTCACCGTATCGATCATCAGCTTGCGCTTGATGATCATCTCTGTGAGCCGGTTCATCCGGTAGGCAATCACCATCGGCGTGTCATTGGCGGCAAGCTCCAGAGACACGGTGCCAGAGGCCGCAAGCGCCACGTCCGCGGCACGGAAGGCGGCGGCTTTCTCCGCCTTGTCAGAGGCATCGATCAGGATCGGCTGAACCGGCCAGTCGCTCTTCACCACACGCCGCACCACATTTTCGACATTCTGCGCCATCGGCAGGACATAGCGGGCCTTCGGATGATGCTGCGAGAAATGCCCCATCGCCTCGGCAAAGAGCATGGCCAGCATCCAGACCTCGCTCTTGCGCGATCCGGGCAGGATCAGAACAAGAGGCTCCGAGCCAATCCCGTGCCGTGCGCGAAAATCTACAACATCCTGGTCAGAGGCCAGTTCCTCTGTCGCCACAGGATGACCGACGAAATCGCAGCGCAGCCCCTCTTTCTCGAAATAGGGCGGCTCGAAAGGAAAGAGCGCCAAAAGCTGATCCACACGTTTCGCGAGCTTGCCCGCCCGTCCCGGACGCCAGGCCCAGACCGTCGGCGCAACATAGTGGCAAATGCGAATGTCGGAGCGCGCCTTCACAAGATCGGCCACGCGCAGGCAGAAATCAGGACTGTCGATGGTCACGACCACATCCGGTTGCCAGTCGAGAATGGCCTCGGCCACTTCGCGGATACGACGCTTGAGATGAAAATATTTCGGCAGGATTTCCGCAATTCCCATGAGAGACAGTTCGGACATGGGAAACTGGCTGACAAGCCCCGCCTCCGCCATCGCCGCGCCGCCCACGCCGCGAAACTCCACATCATCCGCCAGAGCGGACAGCCCCGCCATGACGGCCCCGCCAAGACGGTCGCCGGAGGGTTCGCCCGCGATCACAAAAACCTTGAGTGTCATTGCGCTTTCAGGAACAGTCCTGCCTCCTTTACACGCGCCTCGACGGCGTCACGATCCAATACAATCACCTCTCCCGACGGGATCACCAACCCGCCAAGACCGGCCTCGATCACAGCCTCGATGGTGGACAGACCGATGGTCGGCACATCAATCCGCATATCCTGCCCCTGTTTCGGCGATTTGACAAAGACTCCCTTGGCACGCCGCAAATGGGCGGGAGTCTGCGCGACAAACGCCAGCATGGCATCGGTGCCTTGAAGTGTTTCGATGCCAAGCATCTGCCCGCCAGCACAGACCGCACCCTGCCCGACATCCAATGGCCCGAGCGCGTCCAGAACGGCTTGGGCACGGACGGTGTCCTCCTCGTCCTGATGGCTCGGTTTTCGGCCCCAGATCACACCGGGTTCCAGCACCAGATCGGGCCGGATTTCGGTTGCACCACGCACGAGAAAGCCCTGATCCTCGAAAAGCGCCAGAACCTCGCGCAACAGCGCATCGTCGCCCTTGCCCAGAGACATGGCGAGGCGCAGCGCATGGCGATCCATCAACACGGGGTTGACCTTCGGACGGCTCATGGCACCGGCAAAGGTGACCGCACCAACATCGCGGGATTTCAAATCCTTGAACAGCCGGCCCAGCTTTTCGATCCGCGCGGTGACATGCTCGATCCCTTCGGGCACTTCCACCGGATCCAGCGTCACATAGACAGGATTGTTCAGCGCCTCGGCCAGAAGCCGTGGCAGAGCGCCTGATCCGGCTATGATCGCGGTGCGGGTCATGGGGGTCACTTCGGGGTCAAAAAGCCGCGGTCGCTGTCTGCCATGACAAAGGCCACCATGCGGGAGACATAATCGCTGTCGAAATCTTCCGTAAGACGCTGGGCGCGGTCCTTGAAAGAGCCTTCGCCCTGTTTAAGCATCTGGAAGGCGGCGCGAAGCTGGTTGATGTCATCGCGCGGCACGCCTTTGCGTTTGAGACCGACGAGGTTAAGCCCGTCCAACTCGGCACGCGGGCCTTGCACCAACGCATGCGGCAACACATCGGAGGTGACCATCGAGAGCGCACCCACAATGGCCCCCTGCCCGATCCGCACCCATTGGTGGATGCCGGACAGCCCACCGATGATCACGTCATCCTCGATGACACAGTGCCCCGCTACGGCGACAGAATTGACCAGAATCACCCGATCCCCGATCTGCGCGTCATGGGCCACATGGGCGGAAGCCATCAGCAGGCAGTCATCCCCCACGCGGGTCACGCCGCCACCGCCCTCTGTGCCCGTGTTCATGGTCACATATTCGCGGATACGGTTGCGCTTGCCGATGACAAGGCGGGTCTTTTCGCCCTTGAATTTGAGGTCCTGCGGAATTTCCCCGATGGAGGCGAACTGGAACACGGTGGTGTCCTCGCCGATCTCGGTATCACCGGTGATCACCGCGTGGGATTTGATCACCACGCGATCTGCAAGCCGGACCTGCGGACCGATCAGGCAGAACGGCCCGATCTCCACATCCGCACCGATCACGGCGCCCTCTTCGATCACGGAAGACGGATGAATGCGGGCGCTGGGGTGAATGGTGCTCATGGTCCTGTCCTTACGCCTTGGGCGTCAAATCCATCATCGCGGTAAATTCGGCCTGACAGGCCAGTTCGCCATCAACCTCGGCGCGGCCATCGAATTTCCAGACCTTGCCGCCGCCCCGTTTCACGGTGACATGCATCTTGAGCTGGTCACCCGGCTCGACTTTGCGGCGGAATTTCACCCCGTCGATGTTCATGAAATAGACGTTGAATTCCTTGTCGGCCAGATCCATGTGCACGCCGACCATGACTGCGGCTGTCTGGGCCATAGCTTCGACGATGGTCACGCCGGGCATGACCGGCTGGCCGGGGAAATGGCCCTGAAAATGCGGCTCGTTGAAGGTCACATTCTTGATGCCGGTGCAGGAATTCGGGCAGTCGATATCCACCACACGGTCCACAAGCAAGAACGGATAGCGGTGCGGCAGGATGCGCTGGATCAGGTCGATATCTGCAATGGTCGGCTTGGTGCTCTCGGTCATATGTCTTCCCCGGGCTTCATTGTCTTGTTGTCTTTCTCGTGCAACCGGCGGGCCGCAAACTGTGGCGATCCGTCCGGCCTCTTGCCCCTGAAATGCTCGGGGGACAGAAATGCTGGCTTACTACCTATCAACAGAGGTTCGGGGTGACAAGCAGGGCGAGGCGCTCTTGGCGCTCTGGTCAGGTCTGCGGGTGGCTCAGTCTTCAGAAGGGGCAGTATCCTGATCTGCGGGCGCTGTATCCGTGTCCTCGGCCAAATCTTCGTCCAGTTTCTCGATGACAAGGCGGGAAATGTCGATCGCCCCGTTCATCAGATAGACCTGTCCGCGTTCAAACACCACGACCGCACCGAGATCACGCGCGATGGTGGCCAGCGCGTCGTTCATCTTCTTCTCGATCTCGCCGATCCTGTCGTCATAGAGCGTCTGTATGTCGCGGGCTTTCTGGTCCTGTGCGCTGCGGGCTTCGGTCACCTTGGTGTCGAATTCCTGCGCACGGAGGCGAAACGCCTCTTCGCTCATCAGCGGTTTGGCGTCGGCGATCTCCTGCTCTTCGGTTTCGAGATCGGCGTAGATTTGTTCGTTTTCCGCCAGAAGTGCCGCGCGGGCCTCTTCGATCTCGGTCTCAAGCGCCTGCCCCGCAGCACTTTGGCTCAGCACACGGGAGCGATCGAAAACCAGAACCGGAAAGACCAGTTTCGTGCCAGATGACGCGGAGACCTCGCGGCTTTCCGCCGTTTCCGCGGCAACACTTGAGTCCTGCGGCGTATCCTGTGCCCACAGCGCCGTAGCACCAAGAGCGAACAGGACGGCCAGCGAAACCCTGCGCAGAAACATCTCAGAAGCTCGTGGAGATGGTCAGATCGAAGGTCTGTTCCTCGTCATAGTCTTCTTTTTGAAGCGCCTTGGAGAAGTTGAAGCGCAACGGCCCCAGAGGCGTTGTCCAGAAGACCGAAGCCCCGATCACGGAACGCCAATGCAGATCCTCGGACCCATCTTCAATAAGTGTCGTGTAGCTGTCATCCAGTCCCCAGACGGAGCCATAGTCAAAGAAAAGACCACCGCTCAACCCGTATTCTTCGGGCAGACCCAAAGGGAACTGCGCATCAAGACGGGCCACCGCATAGTAGTTCCCGCCAAGTGCTGCATCATTTTTCGTAGAGCGCGGACCAATCCCGCCGGTTTCAAACCCGCGGATGATGGAGGAACTGTTGAAATAGCGGTTCGCGAGGCTGGAATCGTCGCCAGCGTCCAGAATACCGCCCTCAAGCGTCGCCACCAAAGTGATTTCCTCGTTCCAGACCTTGGTCCGGCCTGTCAGCTCGAAAGAGGTTTTTGTATAACTCACGTCACCACCGACAGGACCGGCAAAATCCTGACCGAATTTGAACAGGATGCCCGAATTGGTGGACAAGCCGCTGCGCCGCGTGTCGTAGCTGTAGGAATAGCCAATCGAGCTTGTAGTTTCCCAACCGTCATCAATGTCGGCAACAATTTGAGACGCATAATAGTTGTCAGGATCACCACCGGAATAGCCATCATCATCGGTGATACGCGCCATCTCTGCACGGTAGTTGAGCGTCAGGCTGCCATGTTCAGATACGGGGAAGGTCAGACGCGGCGAGATATAGCCGCGTTCGATATTGTATTCCGCGTAACCGGGTTGCGACGTGCCCAGACCTGCCGAGAAGCCAAAGGCCACATCGCGGCCAAGGAAGGCCGGTTCGACAAAGTTGAACGACAGGCTGCCGTCATCAATATCGGTGGTCAGGCTGAAGGACAGGCTCTGCCCGCGGCCCAGAAAGTTCGCCTCGCTAAAGGACGCAATCAGGTTTGCCCCGTCCGACACGGAATAGTTGCCGCCGAAGGTGAAAGAGCCGGTCGGCTTTTCGGTCACGTTCACATCAACAATCATCTGATCAGGCGCGGAACCCTGACGGGTCTCCACATCGGCATTCGAGAAGAAGCCAAGCGCGCGGATACGTTCAGCAGAGGCGCGGATCTGGCGCGGATTGAACGGGTCGCCTTCGACCACTTTGAATTTCTGGCGCACAACACGGTCAAGCGTGGTCTGGTTGCCTTCGATATCGATCCGCTCGACAAACACGCGCGGCCCGCGGGTCAGCTTGAATTCGATGTCGAGGGTCTGGCTGCGCTGGTTGCGGGTCACAACCGGCTCGACACGCAGGAAGTCGATGCCCTTTTTCAGAGCCAGCGCTTCCATCCGGTCGATACTGTTTTCCACGGCCAGCGGCGAATAGGTCTGGCCGGCGCGGATTTTATTAACCTTGGCAAAATCTTCTTCCAGTGCCTCGGCGATCTCGGACGACACCGTGATATTGCCGAATTCGTATTTCTGCCCTTCGCGCACATTGAAAGTCAGGAAATAGGCGTTGCGCTCGCGCGAGAACTCGGCGGCGACATTGAGCACCTGAAAATCGATATAGCCGCGCGACGTGTAGAAATCGGTGAGAACCTGTTTGTCGAACTGGATGCGGTCTTCGGTGTAGGTGTCGCGCCCGATGATGAACCGCAGGGCACCGGCCTGTTTGGTTTCAAGAACACGGCGCAGACGCGAGTCGGAATAGTTACGGTTGCCGACGAAGCTCAGACGCTCGATCTCGACGCCTTTGCCCTCGGTCACTTCAAACACCACGTCCACGCGGTTGTCGGAGCGCCGGATGATCTTCGGCGTCACGGTGGCGACGAGTTGCCCCTTCGCCTCATACATCTTGGTCATATTGGCGGCATCGGCCTCCGCATCGGAGGGCGAATAAACGCCGCGCACCTTTGTGGTGAGCACGGACATCAGCGCATCATCGCTGACCTTGCGGTTGCCTTCGATGGATATCCGCGACACGACCGGAAACTCGGTCACTTTGATCACAAGCGTGCTGCCGCTCGGGACGAACTCGACGGTTTCGAAGAGACCGGAGCCCAGAACCTTCTGGTAGGCATCGTTCAGCTCGCCGCCGGACACGGATTGACCACGGCTGATTCCCGCATAGGACAGGATCGTTCCCGAAGACACCCGCGCGTTTCCTTCGACCGCCACATTGGTGAAACGGTAGGACTGAGCCTCAGCCGGTGCCGGAAACACGGTGTAAGAGACGGAGGTGACAGCAAAAGCCGCGAATGAAAGCGCAAAAGCACGGGCAAGACGTGGCTTTACGCGGGTCGAACGATGATACATTGAGAGCATGTCAGCTTTCTCGAAATTCCCACAAGTTATAAGCTGAGTAACGGCAATACGGCGCCTTGTCAAAAGCGTTCACGCACAATTCGCGGCCCGAGGCACACAGCATAAAGGCCCTCGCAGAGTGCGAAAGCCCCAGTTCTTGCGTTGGAGTCGAGTTTTCCGGTGTGCGGCGTCACACAGGTTTGCAGGCATTCGGCAGATGGCGTGGGCCGGTTTCAGAGCCTTGTTCACGTCAATCCATGCGGCACTACATGCATATAGCACTGCGCCTCAACCGGCGGCGGAGTGTTACAGAAACAACTGACCGAAGAACGAGCCGGCCACCAACGCCACGGCAATGGTGGCAGCATAGAGCAGACGATCCCAGTTCAGATCGAAAAGTTCATGGATGCTTTCATAGCCCGCACGCAATGTGGTCATATCGTGGTCCTCACCTTCTTCGAAAGGAGGCCGAACAGCTGACAGCGCCCCGCCTCCATAGGATCAAGACGGTCGGGGCTTTTGCCCTGCCCGCCTTAAAGACGGGATAGGCGCTGAATGTGGCGATATTTGGATGAACTGCCGGTTTTCTTTGTGAAATCCGGCAACAATCTTAATGAAATTCAGAGGATTATTTACAGAACAGATCCGATCCCAGTCCCAGCACCATAAATCCCAGAATCACGGCCATGCCTATGGTCATCATCACGCCCACCGCACGGTCCGGCAGAGGTTTGCCGCGCACCGCTTCATAGGCGTAAAACACCAGATGCCCGCCATCGAGCACCGGTATCGGGAAGAGGTTCATCAGCCCGATTGCGGTGGAGAGCAGCGCAACGGTGGACAGGAAGCTGGACACCCCGTCTGCGGCAGAGGTGGAGACCACTTCGGCAATCCCCACGGGACCGGAGAGGTTACAGGCGGAAATCGCGCCGGTGATCATATGCGCCATGCCGGAAAGCGAGGTTACAATGATCCGCCAGACGCCCTGCGCCCCCGCGACAATTGCTTCGCCCAGACCAACAGGTTCAGTCCCCACGGAGAACAAAAGGCCTCCGGTGATACCGATAAGCCAGCGGGTTTCGAACTCCCCGTCCGGCAGCGGCAGGTCACGGCGACGCGGCTCCAGAGTGGTCTCGTAGGTCTCGCCACCGGCATCCGTGTTGCGCCAGACCGTCAGGGTCATCGGCGCGCCGTCATGGCTGGTGACATAGTCCTGCAAGTCCCAGAACGTATGGATGTCCTGCCCGTCGAGTTGGGTGATGACATCGCCCGTCTTGATCCCCGCATCCCGCGCCGCGGATTTCGGGGAGATGCCCGAGACGATCACAGGATAGGGATAGGCCCCCTGCACCGTCAGTTCCTCGCCATTGCGCATCACAGTGTAGGTGACCTGTGCCGTACGCGGCAGCTCTTCGAGAACCCCCATCAGCTCGGTCGGCTCGGGAATATTCAGCCCGTTGATAGCAAGGATTTCGTCACCGGACTCGATGCCGACCTCAAAAGGCACGGGGGAGATTTCATCGACGACCAGCGTGTCGGTGGCCTTGCCCGCGATCAGCACGAAGATGGTGAAAACGATAAAGGAAAAGATGAAGTTGAACACCGGACCGGCGGCCACCGTGAGCGTGCGCGCCCAAAGGGGGGCACCGGGCATGGTGTGGCGGGCCTCGTCCTCGCTCATACCTTCGACCGCATGGGCATCAGGGGCAGAGGCCGCATTGGCATCGCCTGCGAATTTCACATAACCGCCGAACGGCAGGGCCGCGATCTGCCAGACCGTGCCGCGTTTATCGGTGCGCTGCCAGAGCGGCTTGCCGAAGCCAAGGGAAAACACATCCGCGCGGATGCCGGACCAGCGTCCGACGATGTAATGGCCGTATTCATGCACCGTGACGATGATCGACAGAGCGACAATGAAAAACACGAGCGTAAAGGCGGTGCCGCCGAGACTGCTCACAAGACTGGTTACATCCATAAAACGGGTCTTCCTTATTTTTTCAACGCGGGCTGCAAGGCCGCCACGCGGGCTCTGGCTTCTTTATCGGCTGCAAGCACATTGTCCAAGCTCAAGCTGCCCGCGTCCAGTCTCACATCCACTGACATTTGATTGAGCACCTGTTCGACAAGACGCGCCATGTCGAGAAACCCGATCTTTCCGGCAATGAAATGGTCCAAAGCCGCCTCTTTTGCGGCATTGAACACGGCGCCAGCCAGACCGCCGGTCTCCATCACCTCGCGGGCCAGCCGCAGCGGCACAAAACGGGTCTCGTCGGGGGCTTCAAAACGCAACTGGCCGACCTTCGCCAGATCAAGCCGCGCCACCGGTAGATCGCGGCGCTCCGGCCAGTGCAGCGCATAGCCGATGGCATGGCGCATGTCGGGCGCACCCATATGCGCCATCAAGGCCCCGTCGCGAAACCCAACCAACGCGTGAACGTAGGAACCGGGATGCACGAGCACTTCGATCTGATCGGGGTCAAATCCGAAATATTCTTTGGTCTCAATGATTTCGAGCGCCTTGTTGAACATGGATGCGGAATCGATCGTGATCCTCTGCCCCATGTCCCAAGACGGGTGTTTGCAGGCCTGCGCCAGCGTGGCCCCTTCGAGACGGTCCAGAGACCAGTCGCGGAACGGGCCGCCAGATGCGGTTATGATGACGCGTTCGACCTCGGATTGATCCTCGCCCACAAGCCCCTGAAACACGGCGGAATGTTCGCTGTCCACGGGCAGAACCCGCGCACCGTGGCCTTGGGCTGTGCGTATGAGCAGCGGGCCTGCGGTGACAAGGCTTTCCTTGTTCGCAAGCGCCAGCGTGGTGCCGTGGCGCAACGCGTGCAGACCCGGCGCGAGACCGGCAGAGCCGACAATGGCGGACATGATCCAGTCGGCCTCACGATCCGCCGCTTCGAGCAAGGCCTGCGCACCGGCGGCGGCCTGAACACCAGAGCCCGAAAGCGCGGCCTTGAGATCGCCAAGCCGGTCCTCATAGGCGGTGACAGCCACATCCGCGCCCAGTTCAATCGCGTCTTTCGCTAGCAGATCGATATTGCCGCCGCCAGTCAGGGCCACCACGTCATAGGCCCCACGATCACGGCGGATCAGGTCGATGGTCGATTGCCCGATGGACCCCGTAGCACCAAAAATGGAAATGCGTCGCATATCTGCCTCAGCCGAAGATCACATCGAGGATAAAGGCCAGCGCCCCAAGCGCCAGAAGCGCATCGAACCGGTCGAGCACTCCCCCGTGTCCGGGGATGATGTTGGAACTGTCCTTGACGCCCATGCGACGCTTCAACCCGCTTTCGGCCATATCGCCCAGTTGAGAGGCAAAGGACAGGATCATCGAGGAGGTGACAAAGAACCACAGGCGCACTAGACCTTCGGGCATGAAGGGATGGCAGAAATAGCCTAACAGCCCTGCCCCGATCCATCCGCCCAGAACGCCCGACCATGTCTTGTTCGGGCTGATGCGCGGCCAGAATTTCGGCCCGCCCAAGGTCTTGCCCACCAGATAGCCCATGGAATCCGTCACCACGACCAAGCCGATGACATAAAGCAAAAGCGCACGCCCGCCCTCCGCAGACAGTGTCACGAGGCCGAGACAGCCCAGCACCAGCACAGCCAGATAGGCCAGCAGCACATTGCGATCCCCCGCCGTCATCCCTGTGGCCTGTTTCACCTGCCACATCCGCCAGAGTTCCCACAGGCCGACAAGACCGACAGCGGCCACAAGAGCGCTAAAGGCCAGATGCGAGGTCAGCACGGCACCAAGTCCGACAGCGACCATCACCACAGCCGACAGAAGTCGGGGCATCAGATCGCGCCATTTGCCGGTTTTGGGAGACTTTACACTCACGATTTTACCCCGCCAAAGCGCCGGTCACGACCCGCATAGCGCGATACGCATTCGGCAAAGACCTCTGCCGTGAAATCCGGCCAGAGCGTGTCGATGAATTCATATTCGGAATAGGCCGACTGCCAGAGCAGAAAGTTGGAAATCCGCGCCTCGCCCGAGGTGCGAATGACCAGATCGGGGTCCGGCAGAACGCGCGTATCAAGATAGCGTGTCAGCGTGGTTTCATCGACCGTATCGGGATCGAGATTGCCCTGCGCCACATCATGCGCCAGATCCTTGACCGCGCGGGAGACCTCGTCGCGCCCGCCGTAATTGATCGCAATGGTCAGATGGACGCGGGAATTCTCTTTTGTGACATCCTCAAGCTCGTCCATCAACCGGATGAGTTTCTTGTCAAGGCGCACACGATCCCCGATGAAGCGCACACGCACACCTTCGGCCACAAGCCCTTTCATCTCGCCCTGAATATAGCGGCGGAACAGGGACATGAGACCGGAGACTTCGGTCTGGGTGCGTTTCCAGTTCTCTGTCGAAAAGGCAAAGATGGTCAGGTATTCGACGCCCAGATCAGGACAAGCGCGCACAATTTCCTTGACCCGTTTGGCCCCTGCGTGGTGGCCGAAAAGCCGTGGTTTGCCGCGAGATTGCGCCCAGCGACCGTTGCCATCCATAATCACGGCAACATGGGTCGGACCGCCCGCATTCGCCTCTCCGGAACCGGAAGGGCCTGAATTTGATGGGCTTGTCTCGCTCATCGCGCCTCTCAAAATACACTCGTCTGAAACGCGGGGTTCCCGCGTTTCAGACATGTTTCAAACAATGGTAAAAGCGCCACAAAAAGACGCTTTCGCCCCCCCTTAAACCTGCATGATCTCTTCTTGCTTGTTGGCCAGAAGATCGTCGATCATCTTGATATGTTTGTCGGTCAGATCCTGCACTTCGGATTCCCAGAATTTCTGGTCATCGTCGGACATGCCATCCTTGTGCTTCTTGATCTGCTCCATCCCGTCACGGCGCACGTTGCGCACGGCGACGCGGGCGTGTTCGGCATATTGGCCGGCCACTTTGGTCAATTCGCGGCGGCGCTCCTCGTTCAGCTCGGGAATCGGCAGCATGATGATCGTGCCGTTGAGCTGCGGGTTGATGCCCAGACCGCTCTCGCGAATGGCTTTCTCGACCTTGTTCACGAGACCTTTGTCCCAGACGTTGATCGTCACCATGCGCGGCTCCGGCACGTTCACGGTGCCGACCTGATTGATCGGGGTCATGGAGCCGTAAGCGTCCACCATAATCGGTTCCAGCATGGAGCCGGAGGCACGCCCTGTCCGCAAAGAAGCGAATTCCGTCCGCAGGTTGTTCAAAGCCCCGTCCATACGTTTGGACAGGTCTGAGGTATCGAGTTCAAAATCTTCGGACATGGGTGAGTTTCCCCTCTTTTCGTATCGTTTCGCGGCGACGCGGGTCGCTGCGCTTATAGCCCTATCAGTTCACCAATGTATAGGTGCCTTCGCCCGCAAGGATGGAGCGGAAGCCCCCCGGCGCGTCCAGCGGGAAGACCACCAGCGGCAAATCATTGTCACGCGCCAGCGCGATGGCGGAGGCATCCATGACCTTGAGATTCTTGCGCAGCACCTCGTCATAGCTGACGTGATCGTAGCGTTTGGCATCGGGGTTGGTCTTCGGGTCCTTGTCATAGACCCCGTCTACACCGTTCTTGCCCATGAAGATCGCCTCACAGGCCATTTCATTGGCGCGCAGCGTGGCCGCCGTGTCGGTGGTGAAATAGGGGTTACCGGTGCCTGCGGCAAAGATACAGATCCGCTTTTTCTCAAGGTGGCGCACCGCACGGCGGCGAATATAGGGCTCTGCCACCTCGTTCATGGTGATCGCGGAGATCACCCGCGTATGGATGCCCAGACCTTCCAGCGCGGCCTGCATACCCAAGGCGTTCATCACCGTGGCCAGCATCCCCATGTAATCTGCGGTGGTGCGTTCCATCCCCTGCGCAGAGCCTTGCAGCCCGCGAAAGATATTTCCGCCCCCGATCACCATACAGATCTCGACACCAAGATCATGCACGGATTGCACCTCTTTGGCGATCCGTTCCACCGTCGGCGGATGAAGACCGAATCCCTGGTCGCCCATGAGCGCCTCGCCCGAGATCTTCAACAGCACACGTTTATATTTCGTGGCAGGGTGATCCTTGCCCGTCTCAAGCTCCGCGTCGCTCATAACATGTCCCCGATATGAATTTGATTGCCGGCAAAATGCGCGAAAACGCCAGCAGGATCAATGCGCCTTTTTCGGAAACTCTGCGGGGAGGCCAAAACGCCTTTTCCCCGCGCCTTTTGATCGAAACACGATCATAGAGCACCCTCTCGCATCCACATAAGAAAACAAGGACCACAATGGACAGTGTCAACACCTCCTTCGGATGGCTACAGGCCAATCTGATCAACATCCTCTACGTCATTCTGATCGCGGTCGTCGCATTCTGGGTTGCCGGACTGGTGAAAAAACTCATCCTCAAACTGGGCGAAAGCCATGACTCGCTGGATGACACGCTGTTCCAGTTCTTCGGCTCGCTGGCCCGCTATGCCGTCCTGATCTTTGCCGGTCTCATCATTCTCGACCGTTTCGGCATCCAGACCACCTCGCTTGTGGCCATTCTCGGTGCCGCCGGTCTCGCCATCGGTCTGGCGCTTCAGGGCACGCTCTCCAGCCTTGCAGCCGGTGTCATGCTCATCGTGTTCCGCCCCTTCAAAGTCGGCGATTTTGTCGAGGCCGCCGGTGTTTTCGGCAAGGTCGAGGCGATCACCCTGTTCACCACGGACATGATCACCTTTGACAACCAGCACATCATCATCCCCAACTCGGAAATCTGGGGCACCAAAATCACCAACCACTCCCACCATCCGGTGCGCGGCGTGGATATGATCGCCTCTGTCGCCTATGGCTCCGACATTTCCAAAGTGAAAGCCGCAATCAAAAAGGTGCTCGACGCCGATCCGCGCGTGCTGTCCGATCCGGCCCCCTTTGTGGAAGTGCAGGACCTCGCCGCCTCCAGCGTCGATCTTCTGGTGCGCCCCTTTGTGAAGGGTGAGGATTACTTCGCGGTCAAATACAGCTTCCCGCAGGCGATCTACGAGGAATTCAACGCCCAAGGCATCGAGATTCCGTTCCAGCAGATCGTGCTGCACAAGGCCGACTGAATACGACCGACTGAACACGGCGGGCGAAACCGGTGGCATGTCAGAGCGCCATCCGCCGCAAATACGACCACACATGACAAAGCACGGGGCCTTTCGGGGCCCCGTTTTCCTGCGGGATATTGACAGCGCGACGATGGCCTGAAACATCGCCCCCATGACCCTGCCCTTCGACATATCCCCCACGCAGCCCGTACTGATCGCCGGACCCACCGCCTCCGGCAAATCGGCGCTTGCGCTTGACATTGCCGAACGTCAGGGCGGCGTGATCATCAATGCAGACGCGCTTCAGGTCTTTGACAACTGGCGCGTTCTGACCGCACGCCCCTCTCCCGAAGATGAAGCCCGCGCCCCCCATGTGCTTTATGGCCATGTGGCCGGAGACGAGACCTATTCGGTCGGCCACTGGCTGCGTGATGTGACGCCCTATCTGAACGGTGCGGAGCGTCCGATCATCGTCGGCGGCACGGGGCTGTATTTCACCGCGCTGACCGAAGGACTGGTGGCAATCCCCCCCACGCCCGACGCGATCCGGCAAGAGGCGGACCAACGCCGCGCAGATGAGGGCAGTCACGCAGGTCTTTTGGCAGAGCTTGACTCGGAAGACCCTGAAACAGCGGCGAAAATCGACCGGTTGAACCCGATGCGGGTCCAGCGTGCTTGGGAAGTTCTGCGGGCCACGGGACGCGGTCTGGCCGCGTGGCAGGCCGACACACCGCCGCCCTTGCTGCCGCTTGCAAACTGCTGTCCTGTGCTGCTTGAGGCCGACAAGGACTGGCTCAACGCCCGCATCGCGCAGCGATTCGAGATCATGCTGGCCCAAGGCGCTCTGGACGAGGCACAGGCCAATCTGGCAAGCTGGAACCCTGCCGCCCCCGCCTCCAAAGCCATCGGTGCGCCCGAATTGATTGCCCATTTGCGCGGCGAAATGGGTCTGGACGAGGCCAAAGAGGCCGCAACCATCGCCACACGGCAATATGCCAAGCGTCAACGCACATGGTTTAGAGCGCGCATGAAAGCCTTCCACAAGATATCGCTGCCCCGCGCAGACCTTGCGGATAGTTGAGGAGTCACACATATCATATTGAAAACAAAATGTTTTCTTTGACTCGCCACCTGTGAGGTCTAATCTGCGGTTGAAATTGCACAAACCGAACAAGATTGCCCCATGCCCGAGACAAAACCGCGTAAGATTTTCCAATCCCTGCCCTTGGGGGAATTGTCGAAGGGCGACGTTGCCACGCCGGAGGCGGTCAAACGCGCCGCTGCCTCGCCGCAAACCGCACAGGCAACATCCGAGGCGAAACCGCGCAACGCCAAGCCGCGCAAGAGCCCTACGCCCCATATTCCCGACATCCCGCAGCAAAGCGCCTATCGTGTCAACACGTTGGGGCGCGGCACGGGCACGCTGTCCAATGTCAACAAATGGCGCACTGAAGCCATGCGCAGCCACCGCTCGCCGACGCTGCTATGGTTCACCCGTGGTCAGGGCCGGATCACGGTCGCCGGTGTCACCCGCGGATTCGGGCCGCACAACCTGATCTACCTGCCGACCCGCACCATGTATGGTTTTGAACCTGTCGGTCAGGTTATGGGCTACACGGTGCATCTGCCGGACAAACCGAGCTTTGCCCTACCCAAAGAGCCGCTGCACATGCGGTTTCGCGAGGTGATCCAGCAAAACGAGATCACCGGCATGATCGAAGGCTTGCAACGGGAGATCGACGGCGATCGTCCGGGACGCGAGCGTGCGATGGAATTTCAGGCGGGCATGATTGCGGTCTGGCTCGAACGCCAGATGTCGGTGATGCCGGAGTACAATCTGACGCCTGATGCCTCCCGCCGTCTGGCCGCCGCCTATACGGCCTTGGTCGAAAGCAAGCTGCGCGAAGGCTATACGGTTGCGCAATTCGCCGCCGAGCTTGGCGTCAGCCCGACACATCTGACACGGGCCTGCAACATCGCCTGCGGGCGCTCCGCCTCGGCCATTCTCGCGGATCGGGTGCATTTCGAAGCCCGCCGGATGCTCTCGGAAACCGACCTTCCGATCAATCAGATCGCACAGAAACTGGGCTTTCACTCCGCCGCCTATTTCAGCCGCGCCTTCCATAAACACACCGGCCAGTCCCCGCGGGCCTTCCGGCAATCGGCCTGACACAAGGCTGAACGGAATCGTCTGACACGTGTCGGCGGCTCAAGCGGTGCTCAATCACGCCCTTGATACGGCTCTGTGGCTTTTTCGGTAGCTCCGACGTGGTGCGCTGCCGCGCTCACGATCCGTAGATAATTTTGACGTAGTTCATCGTCTCTTTATAGGGCGGCACGCCGTTGTATTTTTCGACGGCCAAAGGCCCCGCGTTATAGGCCGCAAGCGCCAGTCGCCAGTTACCGAACCGGTTGAACATCATCCGCAAATACCGCGCCCCGCCTTCGAGATTCTGCTGCGGATCGTTGATATTCACACCAAGCAGCCGCGCGGTCTCCGGCATGAGCTGCGCCAGTCCGGTCGCGCCCTTGGGACTACGCGCCGCAGGGTTCCAGCCGCTCTCCTGCTGCACAAGGCGCAAGAACAGATCGGTCGGAATGTCATGTTTGCGTGCCATAGCCTCCGCCACGGGCAACCACTGGCCCTTATAGCTACCGGTATATTTCGCCGTGGCCGCATCCGCGCCGAACCGTTCGGGCTGAAGCGTCACGGAATTGGAATATTGCTGGGCGGCACGCCCGTCGAGCACGGAAAGCTGGGAATCAAAGATCGCCATGCGATTGCTGGTCGAAAAGATGTCTTCGGCAACAACCCCATCCACAAGGCCGAAAAGTGCCACCGCGACAGCCGCAGCCCTCACGCCCGGACGAGTTCGCCATTTGCGGAACGAAGTGCGGGACACGACGGAAGTTCCAAACTCTGCATACATCCAAAAATCCACTTACCACCATCCGATCCCGCGCAATATAGGCGCAAAATCCGAAGTTTCAAAGAACAAGCGCACCGAAGGCGGATTTTGGCCTTCCATTGCAGGCGCGGGTTTGGTGTAAGGTGCGTCCAAGTTGAAGAATCTCAGGGAGTAGATCGCATGGCCGGTTCCGTGAACAAAGTCATCCTCGTGGGCAATCTGGGCGCGGACCCGGAAGTGCGCACGTTCCAGAACGGCGGCAAGGTGTGCAACCTGCGCGTCGCAACATCCGAGACCTGGAAGGACCGCAACACGGGCGAAAAACGCGACCGCACCCAGTGGCACACGGTGGCAATTTTCTCCGAACCTCTGGCGCGCACCGCAGAGCAATATCTGCGCAAAGGCTCGAAGGTCTATCTCGAAGGCCAGCTGGAAACCCGCAAGTGGCAGGACCAGCAAGGCAACGACCGCTACTCCACCGAAGTGGTGCTGCGCCCCTACACCTCGACCATGGTGATGCTCGATGGCCGCTCCGGTGGCGGCGGTGGTGACTCCTATGGCGGTGGTCAAGGTGGCGGCGGTTATGACCAAGGCCCCTCCGGCGGCTACGATCAGGGTGGCTACGGCGGTGGCTCCGGTGGCGCGGGCGGTCCCCAAGGTGGCGGCTCCAGCCGTCCGTCTCTGGACGACGACGAAATCCCGTTCTAGGTCACACCGACCGGAAACTGCCAATGATTGCGAGGAAGCCTTCGGGCTTCCTCTTTCTTTTGATCGGCCTCTTTCTGTGCCCAGTCCAAAAACCCGCCATAAGCGCGGAGATCAGCCAAACCGCCCCGCTTTAAAGCAACAGGCTTGCGCCCTGCTCCTGCTTCGTGGAATAAGGCGCTTTGCGATTGGCTTGTGTCACAAGTTGATTGTGAAAGGCCCACCACATCAACACCCACCAGATCAACAGATTGTGCGGCGTGTCCCGAAACCCTGTGGTTCAGGTGTATCGAAAAACGCTTTAGCTTGCGCACATCAGCAAAGAGGCTCCCTATGACCGCCAAAGACGTCTCCATCGGCAATGTCACCTTTTCCAACGCCCGCCCCTTCGGCCTGATCGTCGGCCCGTGCCAGCTGGAAAGCCTCGATCACGCCCGCATGCTGGCCGAAAAGATCGCCGAGGCCTGTGCGCAAACCGGCACGGAATTCGTGTTCAAAGGCTCCTATGACAAGGCCAACCGCAGTTCCCTGTCCGGCAAACGCGGTCTCGGCGCCGAGAAAGGCCTCACCATCCTGTCGAAAATCCGCGAGGAATTCGGCTGTCCGGTGATCACCGATGTGCATGAAGCCGCGCAATGCGCTATGGCCGCCGAAGCCGTAGACATCCTGCAAATCCCCGCCTTCCTGTGCCGCCAGACCGACCTTCTTCTGGCCGCAGGCGAGACCGGCAAAGCCATCAATGTCAAGAAAGGCCAGTTCCTCGCGCCGTGGGACATGGACAATGTCGCCGCCAAACTGGCCTCCACCGGCAATGAGAAGATCATGCTCTGCGAACGCGGCACCTCCTTTGGCTACAACACGCTCGTGAGCGATTTCCGCGGTCTGCCGCGTATGGCGCAAACCGGCTATCCGGTCATCATGGACGCCACCCATTCGGTGCAGCAACCGGGCGGACAAGGCACATCCACCGGTGGCGACCGGACCATGGTCCCCGTGCTGGCCCGTGCCGCTGTGGCCGTTGGTGTTGCGGGGTTGTTCATCGAAACCCACGAAGACCCCGACAACGCGCCGTCTGACGGGCCGAACATGCTGCGGATCGAAGACCTTGCCCCGCTTCTGGCAACGCTTCACGCGCTCGACACCGTCGTCAAACCCTGAGCCGCCAAAGCGCCCCTACCTGTGCCCGCGCCCGTCTCCTCCATCCGTAACCTTGGCCCCGCCTCCGACGCAAGTTTCGCAGCCGCGGGGATCAAGAGCGCCGAAGAGCTGCGCGCCCTTGGGCCGGACGCCGCCTATGCGCGGCTTCTGGCAAGCGGCCACCGCCCGCATTTCATCGGCTATTACGCGATGGTGATGGGGCTACAGGGCCGCCCGTGGAACGATTGCAAAGGCAAGGAAAAAGAGGCGCTGCGCAAACGCTTCGACGCGATTGTCGCCTCGGTCGCCGCCGACACCTCCGCCGCGCCCAGCGGAATCGAGGCCGCGCTCAACGAGATCGGCACAGGTCTGAAACGATAACGCCCGCACCCGACATCACACATCCGGATACACCCCGACCGCCATTCTGTTGCCAGCTTTCTGATGGCAAAAATACTCATAGAAAAAGGCCGCCCCCAAGGAGCGGCCTTTCGCATGTCCAAAACATGACGGTAAGGGTGTGCCCCTTAGCCGACCAGTTCGAGACCAGAGAAGAAGAAAGCAATCTCTTGCGCAGCGGTTTCCGGAGCGTCGGAGCCGTGCACGGAGTTTTCACCGATGGACAGGGCGAACTCTTTGCGGATGGTGCCTTCTGCGGCTTCTGCCGGATTGGTCGCGCCCATGATTTCACGGTTTTTCGCAATTGCGTCTTCACCTTCGAGCACCTGAACCACGATCGGCTCGGAGATCATGAATTCGCACAGTTCGCCAAAGAACGGACGGTCTTTGTGGACGCCGTAGAACTCTTGCGCTTGGGCAAGGGTCAGCTGGATGCGTTTGGATGCGACAACGCGCAGGCCGGCTTCCTCGAACTTGGCAACGATCTTGCCGGTGAGGTTGCGTTTGGTGGCATCGGGTTTGATGATGGAGAAGGTGCGCTGGATCGCCATTGGATAAGCCTCGTAGTGATGTCAAAGGAACGGGCCGGACCGAAAAGCCCCGCCCAAAGATTGCGCGCCGGATAGCATGAGGCGCGCCGATTGAAAAGCGGCGATTGACCTTCCGTGAAACGTCAGGCAAGTCAGCAACATGTTAAAGATCCAAAACATCACATATTCCGTCGAAGGCCGCACTCTCATCGAAGAGGCGTCCGTCACCATTCCCACCGGCCACAAGGTCGGCATCGTAGGACGCAACGGCGCGGGCAAGACGACGCTCTTTCGCATTATCAAGGGCGAACTGGTGTTGGAGACCGGCGCCATCGAGATCCCCAAACGCGCCCGCATCGGCGGCGTGGCTCAGGAGGTGCCGGGCAACGAGGTTTCCTTGCTGGATACGGTTCTGGCCGAGGACAAGGAACGCGCCAGCCTCATGCAGGAGGCCGAGACCGCGACCGATCCGCACAGGATTGCCGATATCCAGACCCGTCTGGCCGATATCGACGCGTGGAGTGCCGAAGGGCGTGCCTCAAGCATTCTCAAAGGTCTGGGGTTTACCGACAAGGAAATCCAGATGCCCTGCTCCGCCTTTTCCGGCGGCTGGCGGATGCGTGTGGCTCTGGCGGGCGTGCTGTTTTCCCAGCCCGATTTCCTGCTGCTCGACGAGCCGACCAACTATCTCGATCTCGAAGGGGCGCTCTGGCTTGAGACCTATCTCGCCAAATATCCGCATACCGTGCTGCTCATCTCCCACGACCGCGCCTTGCTCAACCGTGCAGTCGGCGCGATCCTGCATCTCGAAGGCAAGAAGCTGACGCTGTATTCCGGCGGTTACGACGATTTCGCCAAGACCCGCGCCGCCCAACGTGCGGTTCAGGCCGCCGCCGCCAAGAAGCAAGACCTGCACCGCGCACATTTGCAGAGCTTTGTGGACCGGTTCAAGGCCAAGGCCTCGAAAGCCAAACAGGCGCAGAGCCGTGTTAAAATGTTGGAGAAAATGGAAACCATCACCGCACCCGAAGATGCGGCGCGTGTGGTCTTTTCCTTCCCCGAACCCGAAGAACTGTCTCCCCCCATCATCAATATGGAGGGCGTGTCGGTCGGCTATGACGGCAAGGCCGTGTTGCAGCGGCTGAACCTGCGGATTGACCAAGACGACCGGATCGCGCTTTTGGGGCGCAACGGCGAGGGCAAATCGACGCTGTCGAAACTCCTGTCCAACCGTTTGGACCCGATGGGCGGTCAGATCACCCGGCACAACAAGCTGCGCATCGGCTTTTTCGCCCAGCATCAGGTGGATGAATTGCACCTGAACGAAACGCCCTTGCAGCATTTGCAAAGCGCCCTGCCCGGTTTCTATCCGCCGAAACTGCGGGCCAAACTGGCGGGGTTCGGTCTCGGGGCCGATCAGGCCGATACCGAGGTCGGACGTCTTTCGGGCGGCCAGAAAGCCCGCCTGTCGCTTTTGCTTGCCACACTGGATGCGCCGCATCTCTTGATCCTCGACGAGCCGACCAACCACCTCGACATCGAGAGCCGCGAGGCGCTGGTCGAGGCGCTCACCGCCTACACCGGCGCTGTGGTGCTGGTATCCCACGACATGCACCTTCTGAGCCTCGTGGCCGACCGGCTTTGGCTGGTCAAGGATGGCCGCGTCGCCCCCTATGAAGAAGATCTCGACGCCTATCGCAAACTTCTGTTGCAAGGCGACGACAAGCCCAAAGCCGAGAAGAAAGAGAAAGCCGCGCCCAAGCCGCGCAAGGCCAGCCGCGACGAAATCCTTGCCCTGCGTGCCGAGGTGCGCAAATGTGAGGAACGGGTCAACAAGCTCACGGATATGAGCAAGAAGCTTCAGGTCAAACTCGCCAATCCCGAACTCTACGAGGACAAAGAGGCCGCAATCGTCTGGCAAAAGAAATATGGCGAAGTGACAGAGGCCACCGAACGCGCCGAGGCGCTCTGGCTGGCAGCGCTTGAAAAGCTCGAAAAATCGGGCGGATAAGGGAGAGACGGCAGCATGGAGCTACAGGTATTGATCACGGCCTTCATGACGCTGTTTGTCATCATTGACCCGATCGGTCTTGCGCCGCTGTTCGTGGCCATCACACAGGGGCAAACCGCCCGCCACCGTCGGGCCATCGGGCTGCGGGCGGTGCTGATTGCCTTTGGCATCCTCACTATTTTCGGACTTTTTGGCGATCATGTGCTGACCTTTATCGGCATCTCCATGCCCGCCTTTCGCATCGCGGGCGGGCTTTTGCTGTTTCTGACCGCCTTGGAAATGCTGTTCGAGAAGCGCACGAAACGCCGCGAGGAACATGCCCAGCACCCTGAACACCAGCCGGTGGAAGACCCTTCCGTTTTTCCGCTGGCCACGCCGCTTCTGGCCGGTCCGGGGGCGATCACCTCGATGATCTTGTTGATTGATCAGGCCGACGGCATCGCCGGCGTCCTGCTGATGCTGGGCGTTCTGGTCGCGGTCCTGCTGGTCTGTCTTGCCTTTTTCGCCCTCTCGGGGGCGATGGAGCGCGTTTTCGGGGCCACGGGCATCAATGTGGTCACGCGGTTGATGGGGATGCTTCTGGCGGCTCTGTCGGTGCAGTTCGTCGCCGACGGGATCAAGGACATGTTCTTTCTCGGCTGACCCCTTTGCCCTTTGTCGCAGCACAGCCTGCTGACAAATCGCGCGCAGCCCCCTATCTATAGTCACATGGATCAGATGGACACCGCCCGCATACTCTACCTGTCGCTCCTTCTGGGCGCGATTGCCTTTTATTACGTCATCGCCAACCGACGCAATCTGGGGCAGATGCTGCGCCATGCCGTGCTTTGGGCGTTGATTTTTATCGGCGCGCTGGCCGCTGTGGGCCTGTGGCAGGATGTGCGCCCGCGTCTTGCGCCTGCGCAGATCAGTGATGGAGCCGGTGTGATCACCGTGGATCGTGACCATTCCGGACATTTCTCCATCATTGCCGAGGTCAACGGCGCAACGGTTGAGTTTCTGGTGGATACGGGCGCGTCAAATGTCGTGCTGTCGCTCAGTGATGCGGAGAAAGCCGGTGTTGATGTGGACAATCTGGCCTTTACCGGCCGCGCGCAGACCGCCAATGGCACGGTGCGCACCGCCTCGGTCAAGATCGACACACTGACTCTTGAAGGCATCACCGACGACGGCGTGCGTGCCTATGTGACGGATGGCGAACTGTTCGGCTCGCTTCTGGGCATGGATTACCTGCGCCGTTATGACAGTATCGAGATCAAACAGGACAAGCTGATCCTGACGCGCTAAGCGGCGGGAAGGTCGCACAAATCGCGCGGCCAGTGCGGCCCATGCGGCCCTTGTCAGGCGAGCAAGTCAGGCGGACAGATCAGGGCGTGCCCTAGCCCGCCTTGCTCTCCGCCTTTTTCTCCCAGCGGCCACTTTCCTCGGACCAGTATTGCGCCTCGGCCCCTGCGCTTGTGAGGCTTTTCCATTGATGCCGCGCGTGTTGCACCGCCTCCATGTCATGCCCGTCAAACAGGATACAGGCGCGATCAAGGGCGGCGATTTCCTCCGCGCTCACCTCCGCCCCGCCGACGCTCATGACACAGGAGGCCGCGTTGCCCCCCGGTGTGGCCGACAACAGAATCGGCTGATCCGCGTCATGCGGACCGCCCGCCAGACCATGCGGCAGGAATCCTTCACGCAGCCAGAGCGCCTGATCCAGTGCGCGAAGCTGCTCGATCGAGCGCCCGCGCACTTCCACGCGCCAGCCGGCAGAGAGGGATTTCTCCGCCAGCGTGCCCAAGGTCTCCACCAGAGGCGCGCGGGTCAGGTGATAGAAATAGACAGCACCCATCAGGGGTTAGCCTTCCTTGTTCATCTCGTCGATCATCCGGTTGAGCGCCAGAACGCCCCAGCCGGTTGCCCCCTTCGGAGCCAATGTGGTGGGCGATTTGACCGAAGCCACACCCGCAATGTCGAGATGCATCCACGGTGTTTCATCCTTGACGAAACGCTTCAGGAATTGCGCCGCCGTGATGGCTCCGCCCCAGCGTGGACCGACATTTTTCATATCCGCCACATCGGATTTGATGAGGTCGTCATAGCCCTGTCCCAACGGCAGACGCCACGCGCCTTCGCCCTCGGCTTCGGCAGCTTTCAGGAACCCGTTGCAGAAGGCATCATCGTTGGAGAACACACCGGCATTCTCGTTGCCGAGTGCAACCAAACAGGCGCCTGTGAGCGTGGCGAGGTCGATCATTGCGGTCGGGGCGAATGTTTCCTGCGCATACCAGAGCACATCGGCCAGAACCAGACGCCCTTCGGCATCCGTGTTGATGATCTCAACCGTGTCGCCCTTCATGGAGGTCACCACATCGCCGGGACGTGTGGCCTTGCCATCAGGCATGTTCTCCACAAGGCCCACAAGCCCCACAACATTCACCGGCGCCTTGCGCAGGGCGAGCGATTTCATCACGCCCGACACCGTGCCCGCGCCGCCCATGTCCATGGTCATGTCTTCCATGCCACCTGCGGGTTTGAGCGAAATGCCGCCCGTGTCAAAGACCACGCCCTTGCCGACCAGCGCCAGCGGGGCTTTGTCTCCGCCGCCGGTCCACTGCATCACCACCATTTTCGTGGGCGTCACAGAGCCTTGGCCCACAGAAAGCAAGAGGTTCATCCCCAGTTCTTCGAGACGGTCCTCATCAAACACCTCGACCTTGAGGCCGAGGTTTTCAAGCTCCACGAGCCGATTGGCGAATTCCGTGGTGGTCAGCACATTGGACGGTTCCGACACCAGATCACGGGTGAAAAACACCCCTTCGGCCAGTGCGGTCACTGTGGAGAAATCGACCGTTTCCGGTTTGCTCACCGCAAACGTGACCTCCGGTGCGGCGGATTTTTCGTCGCCGGTTTTGTGATCGGTGAATTTGTAATGTTTGAGCGCCATACCCAAGGCCAGTTCCTCGACCCGTTTCACGCTGCCGGGGAGCACCAGAGCGCCTTCCTTGCCAAGCGCGCCACCTATGGCCGCCCCTGCCTTGCGGCACAGATCGCTGGAGGCCTGATTGGCCAGTTTGACCACCTGCACGACCTGCGCTTCCATACCGGTCGGATAGGCCAGATCTTTCGCCTCGCCCTCTTTGAGCGTCTCGAAGGCCGCGCTTTCGATAAAACGTGCCAGCGCACCTTTGGTCAGACGGTTGATCCGCCGCGCCGCCTGTCCGAGTTTGCCATCGGGGCTGACGAGAACAACCACACGACCGGAACGGGCGGCAATGGCGTCGAGATCAAGGGCGGCAACGGAAAGCTGAACAAGCGCGGTCATATCAAATCCTGTGTAAATTGATGTCCCGCTATAGGTAGCGGTCAAACGAGGGGCTGACCAGAGTGAGATTGGACCTTTCTCCCCACCGCAGGGAACGATATGGTCGCGCGCAACGGTCAGGACGGGTACGGGACAACGGGTTTGGGAAGATTCGACAAATACATGCTTCAGCAATTGCTGATGCTGTTCGGGTTTTTCTCGCTCGTTCTGGCACTGGTCTTCTGGGTCAACAAGGCGGTGAGCCTGCTGGACTGGCTTATGGGAGACGGGCAATCGGCCTCAACCTTTCTCCAGCTCACGCTTTTGTCCCTGCCGACCATTCTGGTGAACCTGCTGCCCATCGCCGCCTTTGCGGCCACTGTCTATGTGACCAACCGTCTGTCTTCCGAATCCGAACTGGTGGTGGTGCAGGCCGCAGGTTATTCGCCCTATCGTCTGGCCCGTCCGGTGCTTTATTTCGGTGTCATCGTGGCGCTGATGGTGGCGGTGCTGTCCCATGTGCTTGTGCCTTTGTCGCAACGCGAACTGGACCTGCGCCGCGCCGAGATTGCAGGCGACATCACTGCGCGGCTTCTGACCGAGGGCACATTCGTGCATCCGGTCAAAGGCATAACCTTCTATGTCCGCAACATCTCCGCAGCCGGCGAGCTTGAGGATGTCTATCTCTCGAACAGCCGCACCGAAGGCGAGCGCCAGAGCTACATCGCCAGTCAGGCCTTAATCGTCAAAGACGAGGACGGGCCGATGCTTTTGATGTTCGACGGCATGACACAGGTCTATGACCTCGACGACCAACGGCTCTCCGTCACACGGTTCGACAGTTTCGCCTATAGTTTGCAAGGCCTGTTCGGCACGACACAGGCACAACGGCGCAGCCTCAAATCGACAGACAGTTTCGGTCTCTTGAGTGCCAGCCCTGCGCTTCTGGAAGAACTGCGTTCAAGCCGATTGCAGGTTCTGGCCGAAGTCACCCAACGCATGAACAAGGCCGTGCAAGGATTCGCCATCTGCCTCATCGGCTTTGCCGCGCTGCTCATTGGCGGGTTTTCGCGCTTCGGCCTGTGGCGACAGATTCTTCTGGCCATCGTGCTTCTCGTCATCATCAAATCGCTCGACAATACTTTCGAAGGCATGATCGACGATGATCCCTCATTATGGCCCCTGCGCTATGTCGCCTCACTGGTGGCTGTTCTCATGGCCTTGGCGCTGATGTGGAAAACCGCCCGCCCTGCAAGGCGCTCGCGGCGGCGTGAAAAACATGGAACGGAGGCGAAACCATGAGGCTCGATCTCTATTTCGCCCGCCGATATATCCGCGCCCTGCTCATGGTGCTGGGCATTTTTGCGGGCCTGATCGCCATGGTCGAGAGCCTCGATCAAATCCGCAATTTCTCCGGCGTCGACATCAGCGGCACGGCCATTCTCGGCATGGCGCTGCTGCGCGTGCCGACCACGCTTTACGAAATCCTTCCCATCGTGGTGATGATTGCCACGCTCACCCTGTTTCTCGGACTGGCGCGTTCCTCGGAACTGGTGGTGGCGCGGGCCTCGGGTCGCGGGGCGATGCGCTCTCTTGTGCCAATTGCCATTGTCGCCTTTACCTTCGGCCTGTTCAGCGTGGCCGTGCTCAACCCCTTCACCGCCGCAACCGAACGGGCCTATGAAACGCGCGAAACCCTGTATCTTCAGGGCGAGCGTCAGGTTTTTTCCGTCTCCGACGAAGGGCTCTGGCTGCGCGAAGGCACAGGGAACGGACAAATGGTCATCCGTGCCACACGGTCCAATCTCGACGGCTCCATCCTTTATGACGTCAGCTTTCTGGGTTTTACAACCGAGGGCCTGCCGATGTTCCGCATCGAAGCGCTCGACGCGCGGATCGAAGACGGTCAATGGGTGCTCACGGAGGCGAAGCGCTGGCCGCTGCAAGGGGCTGCCAATCCGGAAGCCGCCGCCACAAGCCATGCGCGACTGACCCTGCCCACCAGCCTCAGCCTAGAGGAAATCCGCGACCGGTTCGGCTCGGCGGAGGCTGTGTCGATCTGGGATATGTCGGCCTATATCAAAAAACTGGAAGACGCCGGATTTTCCGCACGCAGCTACAAGATGTGGCTGCAAAGCGAACTGGCCCTGCCCTTTGCCTTTGTCGCGATGATGCTGATCGCCGCCGGCTTCACCATGCGCCACACGCGGCTTGGCCGGACCTCAACCCTTGTGGTCACGGCCATCATTCTGGCCTTCGGGTTCTTTTTCCTGCGCTCTTTTGCCATTGTCATGGGGCAGAACGGATTGCTGCCGATCACGCTGGCCGCATGGGGACCGCCGCTGGCGGTGATACTCGCCACACTTGCACTTTTGCTGCATCTGGAAGATGGATAGGACATGAGAGCTGCTGCCCCGTCTATGACCACGCCCCGCCCCCGGATTGCCCGCCTCACAGGCGGCGTGAGGCAGCTTGCCTGTCATCTCACCGTGACGGCGGCTCTTGCGCTCACGGCGGGCGCCTTACCAGGCCTGCTCCACGCACAGGACAGCCAACAGGACGCCAGCCTGCCCACGGCGCTTCTGGCCAATGGCGTGACCTTCGACGGAGAAATGCTCGTCGCCACTGGCGATGTCGAAGTGCTTTATGATGGCACCCGCCTCACCGCCAGCCGCATTTCCTACAACCAGACGACAGGTGCGCTGAGCATCGACGGGCCGATCCGCCTGACCGAAAGCGGCACGGACACGGTGGTGCTGGCCTCCGCCGCAGAGCTCGACACCGAGTTGCAAAACGGCATCCTGACCTCCGCGCGCATGGTGATCGACCAACAGATGCAACTGGCCGCAGCGCGTCTTGATGTGATCGACGGGCGTTACCTGCGGATGCAGAAATCCGTGGCCTCGACCTGTGAAGTCTGCGCCAACCGGCCCGTGCCCATGTGGGAAATCCGTGCACAGGAGATCGTGCATGACAGCGAGGCCCGCCAGCTCTATTTCACCAACGCTCATGTGCGGATCATGGATGTGCCGGTGCTCTGGCTGCCGCATCTGCGCGTGCCGGACCCGACGCTCGAACGCGTCAACGGCTTTCTCGTCCCCGAGGTGCGCACCGATTCGACGCTGGGCACAGGGATCGAGATTCCCTATTTCATCACCATAGGCGATCATCGCGATCTCACCGTCTCGCCCTATCTGGCAACCAACACAACAACGCTGAACCTGCGCTACCGTCAGGCATTCACCAATGGCGATATCGAGATCAACGGCGCGGTCAGTGACGATGACACCACCGACGGTCTGCGGGCCTATGCCGAAATCGAAGGCGACTGGACCCTCCGCAACGGCTATGCGCTCGACATCGACCTCGCTGCGGTTTCGGATACGACCTATCTCTCGGAATACGATATTTCCGACAGCAATTACCTCAAGTCGACCGTCAACCTGTCGCGCTACCGCACCGGCGAGGCGATCGACGGGGAGATCACCTACAGCCGCTATCTGGGCGAGGGCACCAACAACGACAATCCCACCGTGCTCGGGGAATTTCTCTATGAACGCTATGTCCAGCCTTGGAACCTTCCCGGACGGTTGAGCTACGGGTTTACGGCATCAAGCTATTACCGCGAATCGAATGACGATGTGGACGGTTCCGATGTGTTGCGCCTTGGCGCGGAAAGCTCTTGGAGCGGCAGCAAGATTTTCAACAGCGGCTTGCGGCTCGACAACGAGGCCTCCGTCTATGCCGATGCCTATTTCATCCGGCAGAACTCGGATTACGACAGCACGGTCCTGCGCGGCACCGCCAGCGCCGAGACCAAGCTGAGCTGGCCGCTGACCCGCAGCACCGCCTCCGGGGCCTCGGAAATCCTTGAACCGATTCTTCAACTCGGCTGGTCGGACAGTGTCGGCGGCTCTGTGCCGGACACGGATTCGCTCTTCATCGAATTCGACGAGGGCAACCTGCTGACACTCGCGCGATTTCCCGGTGCCGACCGGCGCGAAACCGGCCTGACCTCCGCCGCCGGTCTGCGATTCTCCCATTACGGACCGACATTCGACTATGCGGTGACACTGGGGCGTGTGCTCTATCTCGAAGATACCGACGGCTATTCCACCTCTTCGGGCCTCTCGACCACCCAATCCGACTGGCTTCTCGCGGCGCGCATGGCCTTCAACGACCGCCTGTCGCTCTATAACCGCCTGCTGTTGGGCAATGACGCGGAAATGACCAAATGGGACACCCGTCTGGACTATCTGCGCGACACCTACAGCATCGGCACGACCTACAGCTATGTGATCGCCGATGCCGTGGAGGACCGTGACGAGCGTATCAACGAATTCGCCCTCGACGGCGAAGTGATCCTCGCCGACGACTGGACGCTGACCGGCGAATACCGGCATGATTTCGAAAATGACGAAGTCACCCGCGCCAAACTCGGGATCAAGTTTCAAAACGAATGCACCCGCGTCCAGATCGGCCTGACGCGCCGCTACTGGGACACGGATGACCTCGACCCGACCACGCGCGTGACCTTCTCTGTGGGCTTCGGGGCCTTTGCAACAGAACAGACCAAGGCCAGCACATGCGCCTTTTGAGCGGAAGTTCCGCAAAGTTTTACCCCGCGTGCGCAATCAGGCTTTGCAATCCACTTGGCCCGCGTTGTGAAACCCCTTAGAAAGACATCGAGTAACGCGCTTTTTGGGGCGCATGTGGAATATGGGAGTTGGCATGACACGCAAATTCAGGGCTGATCTGATCGCCGGATTGAAGAAAGCGAGCCTCGGGCTCCTCTGTGCCGTGCTTGTCGGGACAGGCGTGCCGGATCGTGCCGCCGCGCAAAACCTCTTTGCCCCTGTCGCCTATGTCAATGACAACGTGGTCACCGGTTTCGAGTTGAACCAGCGCATCCAGTTGATGACAGTGCTCGGCGCCACCCCGACCCGTCAAGCCGCACTGGATGCCCTGATCGAAGAACGGCTCAAGAAAGAGATGGCGGACCGTTTCGGCCTGGCGCTCACCGACGAACAGGTTGCCGCAGGTATTCAGGAATTTGCCGGACGTGGCGGGCTGAAACCCGAACAGTTCCTCTCGCTCATGGCCCGCGAAGGCGTCAGCGCACAAACCGTCCGCGACTTTGTTGCAACCGGCCTGTTGTGGCGCGAAATTGCTCGTGGCCTCTTCGCCAACAAGGCGCAGATTTCCGATCTCGAAGTCGACCGCGCCATGCAAAACAACGGCCCCTCCGGCGGTCTGCGCGTGCTGCTGTCCGAACTGTTCCTGCCTGCGCGCACACCGGAAGAGAGGGCCAAATCCGAAGCCCTCGCCAAACAGATCGCGGCACGCCCGTCGATCTCCGCATTTGCTGCCGCCGCAAGCGAATATTCCGTGGCCCCCTCGCGGGAAAAAGCCGGACGGATGGACTGGGTCGCCATCGGTGATCTGCCGCCCGCCCTGCGCAACACCGTGGCCGGCCTGAAACCCGGAGAGATCACCCCACCCCTGTCCACGCAAAACGCCATCGGCCTGTTCCAGCTGCGCTCCGTGGCGGAAACCACCCGCCCCACGCCCAAGGCCGACGCCATCACCTACGCCGCCTATTACATCGCCGGCGGACGCTCCGAAGCCGCGCTCAAACGCGCTGCACAGGTCAAAGCCAGCGTCGACAGCTGTGACGACCTTTACGGCATTGCCAAGGGCGAGCCGGAAGATGTGCTGCAAATCGACACCCTGCCAGCCGGAGACATCCCCACGGATGTGGCCGTCGAACTGTCCAAACTTGACCCCGGTGAGGTCTCCACCGCCCTCACCCGCGCCAATGGCGAAACTCTGGTCTTCCTGATGATGTGCGGTCGCACCTATGAGAACACCGGCAATGTCGACCGCGAACAGATTCGCAACCAGTTGCAATCCCAACGCATCGGCGCTCTGGCGGACAGCTACCTTGCCGAACTCAAGGCCGACGCCACCATCGTGATCCCATGAGCGGGCGCCGACACGCGCCGATTGCGCTAAGTTGCGGTGAACCTGCGGGCGTTGGGCCGGAACTGGCGGTCGCGGCGGCTCAGGCACTCGATGGTGCTCTGCCGTTCTTCTGGATCGGAGACCCGCGCCATCTGCCCGAAGGCAGCCGTTTCGCGGAAATCTCCACCCCCGATGAGGCGCATCATGTGCCCTCCGGCACCCTGCCCGTCCTGCGTCATGACTTTGCCGCCCCCGCAACCGCAGGCCAGCCCGATCTGGCCAATGCCCGTGGCGTGATCGAGGTGATCGCCCGCGCGGTTGCTCTGGTGCAATCCGGCGAAGCCTCCGCCATCTGCACCGCCCCCATCCACAAGAAAGTCCTGAAAGACGGCGCGAATTTCGCCTATCCGGGACATACCGAGTTTCTCGCCCATCTGGGCGGCGTTGAACGTGTGGTGATGATGCTGGCCTGCCCCGAATTGCGCGTTGTGCCGGTGACCATCCATATCGCGCTCAGGGATGTTCCTACGGCCTTTACCCCCGCACTGCTTGAAGAAACCATCCGCATCACCGCCACGGATCTCAAACGCTTCTTGGGGATCGAGCGCCCGCGCATCGCCATTGCGGGGCTGAACCCGCACGCAGGTGAAGGCGGAGCGATGGGACACGAGGAACTGGACTGGATGATCCCGCTGATCGAACGGCTCGGCACGGAAGGCTTTGATCTCAAAGGCCCGATGCCGCCGGACACCATGTTCCACGCCAAGGCGCGTGCGGGCTATGATGTGGCGCTTTGTGCCTATCACGATCAGGCGCTGATCCCGATCAAGACCATTGATTTTTCCGGCGGCGTCAATGTCACCCTTGGCCTGCCGTTTATCCGCACCTCGCCGGATCACGGCACCGCCTTTGACATTGCGGGCAAGGGGCTGGCCGATCCGACCAGCCTGATTGCGGCGTTGAACATGGCCGCAGAGATGGCCGCAAAGGGAGACACCTGATGAGCACCGTCGATGGTTTGCCGCCGCTGCGCGCGGTGATCGAGTCCCACGGGCTTGTGGCCAAGAAGTCCCTTGGACAGAACTTCCTGCTTGATCTCAACCTGACCTCCAGAATCGCCCGTCAGGCCGGAGACCTCAGCAAATGCGACGTGCTCGAAGTCGGCCCCGGCCCCGGCGGTCTGACCCGTGGCCTTCTGGCCGAAGGCGCGCGCAAGGTGCTGGCCGTGGAAAAAGACAGCCGCGCGATGGCGGCTTTGGCGGACATTCAGGCGATCTATCCGGAGCGTCTCGACATCCTCAACGCCGATGCGCTGGAGATCGACCCGCTCGAAACCCTCACCCCGCCGGTGCGCGTGGTGGCCAACCTGCCCTATAACGTCGGCACGGAGCTTCTGGTGCGCTGGCTGACCCCGCCCGCATGGCCGCCCTACTGGGCCTCGCTCACGCTGATGTTCCAGCGCGAAGTGGCCGAGCGGATCGTGGCCCAACCCGGCTCCAAGAAATACGGCCGTCTCGCGATTCTCAGCCAGTGGCGCACCAACGCCCGCATCGTCATGGAACTGCCGCCGGAAGCCTTCAGCCCGCCGCCGAAAGTCCATTCCGCCGTTGTGCATTTCGAGGCCCTCCCCGCGCCGCGTTTCGAGGCCGACCCGAAGGTGCTCGAACGCATCGTCGCCACCGGCTTCAACCAACGCCGCAAGATGCTCCGCGCCTCGCTCAAAGGGGCCGCAAGCGATATCGTAGACCGGCTGGTCGCAGCAGGGATCAAGCCGACGGATCGGGCAGAACAGGTGCCAATCGAGGGCTGGTGTGCCTTGGCCCGTGAGGTTGCCAAAGGCTAGGCCATCGCGAAAAAGGCGCGCAACAAGTGCGCAGTCGTGTGTCCAGCCAAACCTGTCTCCCACCTGCAATAGAAAACCCCCGCCACATCGGACGGGGGTTTTTCAATATTCAAAAGCTCAAAGCACAGATTTGCGCCCGAACATCCGTAACGCGGTCTTACTCGACCACGTCCGGTGCCGTTTCCGGCGTGGCTTTCGGTGCAGGTTCTGCGGGTGCGCTTTCGGCCTTGGCCGCAGCCTCCGCTTCGCGCTCCGCCTTGGTTTTGCGCGGCTTGCGCGGTGCACGCGGCTTTTTCGGCTTCGGCGCCTCTTTGGGCGCTTCTTCCGGTGTCTCTACGAGACCGGCATCGCTGGCCTCGGCTTTATTCTCGGAGAACAACAGATCAGGCTGTTCGCCCTCTCCGGCAACCGGCTGTGCGGGTTGTTGCTGCTTCTCTTCGCGTTTGCGGTGCTGGCGCTCGCGCTCGGCGCGTTCGGCCTCCTGACGCTCGCGGCGTTCCTGTTGTTCGCGCTCTTGCTGTTCGCGTTGCGCTTCCTGTTCTTTCTGGGCTTGCCCCAGAAGACGCAGGTAATGTTCCGCGTGCTGCTGGAAGTTCTCGGCGGCCACGCGATCATTCGAAAGCTGCGCGTCGCGGGCAAGCTGGTTGTATTTCTCGATGATCTGCTGCGGCGTGCCGCGCACCTTGCCCTCCGGACCGGAGCTATCAAAGACACGGTTGACGATATTGCCAACAGAACGGTTGCGGTTGTTCTTGGACCGCGAACGGTTTTTGGAAGATCTCATATGTTGTTCTTTCGAGCCTATGTCTCGGTAAAGTCGAGCCTGTGTCTGCCGGGTTCTATGGACCGGCTTATCCTTGAATTGGCTTGTCTGTCCCATGCGCTCCCAGTATCGGGAGCCGCAACGTCAAAGCTGTGCAGGGTAACAGCGTCGGGGAGAAGCTCCGCCTTACGCTGTCTCCAATAACCATGCCAGAACGGGCATTACAAGCGTTTTTTGCACATCCCATGCGCCGAAATGCGGCTTTTTCCGCGAAAAACCGGCCAAATCACCGATTTCCGGAACTCTTGCACAGAAAGGTTACCATTTGCTTTATCCAAGCGCATTTCAACTCCCGCCGGAGCTGAGCCACAAAGAAAAGTGAAAAGAAAACCGCTATTTGCCGGAATTGCGCGGATGCGGGTTCGGGGCCTGCGCACAGACCACACGGTCGCGCCCGTCAAAGTCGGACAGGACACGCACCGCTTTCAACCCCTGCTCCAGAAACAGCGCCGAGACCGCAGCCCCCTGTGTCGGGCCGATCTCCACCAGCACCCGCCCGCGCGGCGCCAGAAACGCCCGCACCTGCGCCGCAATGATCCGGTAACAACTCAGACCATCCGCCTCGTCGGTCAGCGCCACGCGTGGCTCATGGGCAAGCTCCGGCGACAAAGCCAGCATTTCCTCCGCCGCAATATATGGCGGGTTGGAGGTGATGAGATCGAACTGCCCTTCGACACCATCCCACCAATCGGCCTGTTGAAACCGCGCACGAGACGACAGGCCCAAAGCATCGGCATTGCCCCGCGCCACGGCCAAAGCCGCCTCGGACACATCCGTGCCAAGCCCTTTAGCCAGAATCTGTTCCGCAAGCAATGTCAAAAGGATAGCGCCCGATCCTACACCAAGGTCTAACACCGAAGAAAAAGGTTTCGACAGCGCCTCGGCAATCAGAACCTCGGTCTCCGGACGCGGGTCAAGAACGTCCGCGCTCACGGAAAACCGCCGCCCGTAGAACTCGCGGTAGCCCAGAATATGCGAGACCGGTTCGCGCTTTGCGCGGCGCTCAATCGCGGCCTCGAACCCCTGTGCCTGCTCTGCCGTGATGGCATCCGGCAGGACGAGGGTCAGCCGTCCCGGCGCAATCCCCAACACATGCGCCATCAACAGCCGCGCATCGCGGGGTGCGCCATCAATCCCCGCCGCATTCAACCGTTTGGTGCCTGCAATCAGAGCCGTCTGGACGCTCACGCTTCCATCTCCGCGAGAAGCCCCGCCTGATGATCCGAAATCAGCGCGTCGATCACCTCGTCGAGATCGCCCTGCATCACCTGATCGAGCTTGTAGAGCGTCAGGTTGATACGGTGATCGGTCATGCGACCTTGCGGGAAATTATAAGTGCGGATGCGCTCGGAGCGATCCCCCGAGCCGACTTGCGACTTCCGGTCAGCCGACCGCGCATCATGGAGCTTTTGGCGCTCCGCATCATAGAGCCGCGCCTTGAGGACATTCATCGCAATCTCGCGGTTGCGGTGTTGCGATTTCTCCGAAGAGGTCACGACAATTCCAGACGGGATATGGGTGATCCTGACCGCCGAATCTGTGGTGTTGACGTGCTGTCCCCCCGCACCGGAGGAGCGCATCGTGTCGATCCGGATGTCGTTGGGGTTGATCTCGATATCCACGTCCTGCGCCTCGGGAAGCACCGCAACCGTGGCCGCAGAGGTGTGAATCCGTCCGCCGCTTTCGGTCTCCGGCACGCGCTGCACCCGATGCACGCCGCTCTCGAATTTCATGCGGGCAAAGACGCCCTCGCCCTTGATATTGGCGATCACCTCCTTGATGCCGCCCAACTCGCCCTCGCTCAATTCGATAATCTCGAAGTTCCAGCCTTTTGCCTCCGCATAGCGCTGATACATGCGTAAAAGATCACCGGCGAACAGCCCCGCCTCATCGCCACCCGTGCCGGGGCGAATCTCGATGATGGCAGACCCTGTATCGGCGGCATCTTTGGGCAGAAGCGCGATCTGGAGCGCCTCTTCGGCTTCGGGAATCTCCGCTTTGAGCGCGGGGAGTTCCTCTTCGGCCAGCGCTTTCATCTCCGGATCGGCGAGCATTTCTTCGGCCTCGGCAATCTGCTCTCTGAGGCTTTGGTAGCTGCGGATCTGTTCGACCACGGGGCGCAACTCGGCATATTCGCGGCCAAGGGCGACAATATCGCCCGTGCCTTGCGACATGGAGGCCTCAAGAAATTCAAAACGCTGGAGGATCTGGTGTAGGCGGTCTTCGGGTATCATGGGGTGATCTGTTGCCTGTGATCCGCCTGCGCGTCAAGCATCATCGCGTGACCTCTCAAAACCCTGCCGCCTCTATCCATGCCTCGGCGCGGCGGGCATTCACGCCGAAATCGGCTTTGCCAAAGCGCAAACGGCCCAGAATCACCAGTTCCGCGCCGCCTTCATGCGGGCGGGCGGCCAATGTTGTGTAATCGGGAAATCCCCAGAAAAACGAGCGCGTGCGATAGGTCAGACGCCCCTCCTCGACCGATCCGGCCACATGGCGCGTGCGTGGCTCGGTTTGTGCCACAGCGGCAAGACGCGCAAGCGCCTCCTCCGGTTGCAGCGGTGCGGTCACGAGACGTTTCACACCGCCCGGCGCAGGATCAGCGGCAGCGAACGGGTCCACATGCCAGCGCGCAGGCTCACTCGGCGTCAGCCGGACGATGGCTTGCAGCGCCACGAAAACAATCAATGCCCCCCAGAAAACCATTTTCATAAATCCTCCCTGCGGGTCCAGCCATACAGGCAAATCAATTCCATCAGCACATGCGCCCCTGCGATTGCGGTGGCGCCGGTGGTGTCAAAAGGCGGAGAGACCTCCACCACATCGCCACCGGTCAGCCTGACCCCCGCCAGATCGCGCAGGATCGCGGCGGCCTGCCAGCTTGCCAAACCGCCCCAGACCGGCGTGCCGGTGCCGGGGGCAAAGGCCGGATCGAGGCAGTCGATGTCAAAGGTCAGGTAGCAATTCCGCGTGCCGACGATTTTCTTGACCTCGTCCGCGACCCACGCCGTGCCGCGTTCGTGCACGGTGCGCGCGTCGATGATATTGACGCCCATCGTGTCAGGGTTGTCGGTGCGAATACCGATCTGGACAGAGGTCTTCGGATCAATCAGGCCGGTCTTCACCGCTTTGTAGAACATCGTGCCGTGATCGACCCGCGCAAGGTCATCGTCCTGCCATGTATCCGAGTGGGCATCGAAATGGATCAGGCTCAAAGGCCCGAATTTCTCCGCATGGGCTTTCAGAATCGGGTAGCTGATATAGTGATCGCCGCCCATCACCAGACTGCCTGCCCCTGCGGCCAGAATCGTGCGGATGTGGTCGGTCAGGCGGTCGGGAAATTCCGACACCATCGCATAGTCAAATGCCAGATCGCCGTAATCCACCACGTTGAACAGATCGAACGGCGAATAGCCCCAGCCATAGGGCGCATCAAACGCCTGTAGCGCGGAGGCCTCGCGAATGGCGCGCGGGCCAAGACGCGTGCCCGGACGGTTGGTCACCGCCTGATCGAATGGCACACCTGTGATCGCCAGATCGACCCCCGCCAGATCCTTGCTATAGCGCCTCCGGAAGGCCGACAGCGCACCGCCAAAGGCATTCTCGAAGGCCAGCCCCCGCCCCGTTCCGGTGAAGGCCAGATCAATCTGGGTCTTTGCGTCCTCAAGCGCCATCTGCGGCCTTTCTTTTCTCATCATGCACATGTGTCGGACCACACTGTAGCCATTGCCTCTGGCTTGGCAATCGGATGCGCGCTGCAGATGCGAAAAAACCCTCCGCTCTGGAAAGCGGAGGGCTGAGGACGCTCGCTGCTGCAAATCGTCCTCAGGGGAGGTGGCCGGACAGGTTGCCCCGTCCATGCCATATAGAAATCCGACAGAAGTCAGACGCGTTTCAGATCAGAATTTGAACGACACACGGGCACCCAAAGTCGTGGCCGAAAGATCGGAACCGCTGTCGTCAAAACCGTCGAATTCGTTTTGCAACAGTTCAGCACCGACATTGACGCTATCCGTCACGGCATAGTCCACGCCGAGACCATAGGTGTAACCGGTGTCGTCATAGGACACGCCATCGATGTCTGCATTGGCATAGGCCGCACCGACCACACCGTAGATCAGAGCCGGACCTGCGTCATAACCGGCACGCAGTTTCAGGCGGGTCATGTCTTCAAGCTCGGAATCACCGGTTTCGATATCGGAGCCGAGGTATTCAAGTTCGCCACCGAGGACAAACTGGCCGAAGTCGTAGTTGTAGCCGCCGAACACACCGTAGGTCATATCGTCGGCGTCATCGAGCGCGTCATCGCCCCAGCCGTAGCCGAGAGACGCACCGGCGTAACCACCCGTCCAATCTGTATCTGCCATGATCGCCACAGGCGCAGGCGCAATTGCAGGCTGCTCGACAACCGGTTCGGAATAGCCGCCAGCGAATGCAGGAGCGGTCAGGGCGAATGCGCCAAGTACCAGCGCGGGGGTTGCGAAACGTTTCATCATTTTCTCCTTGTATGCCTCATTTGAGGTGATGCCATCATCGACATCTCAACAAGGCAGATAGAGAATTTGTTCCGAAAAAACAGAGGGTCAGAGGTCACGCTCACGTGAGGGAACCGTGAGGTTTCCTAAATGGGTCAAATCCTGCCGACCCTCCGGTGTCAGCTGGCAGAAATCGGCTCACACAACCGCAGGGCAGAAAAATCGGCGCTCTCAAGCGCCGGAATTTTTCTCCTCAAGCGTAAGCCATTCTTCCTCCGCCGCATCGAGTGCGGCCTGACGCTCTGTCAGCATTTCTGTGGCTTTCTGGAACTTCACCGGCTCGCGTGTAAAAAGCTCTGGATCGGCCAGAAGGTCGGCCAGTTTGGCGATCTCCGCCTCCAGCCTCGCAATCTCCGCAGGCAGGGCCTCAAGCCGGTGTTTTTCCGTGAATGACAGGCCGGACTTTGCCTTTTCAACTTGCGGCTTGGCCTCGGGTTTGCCGGATTTCTGCGTCGGTTTCTGGCTGGCTTTCTCCGCCTGTGCCTTGGCCCGCTCGCCCCGCTGCGTCAGGTAATCCGACCAGCCGCCAGCATAGACCACAGCCTCGCCATCGCCCTCCATCGCAACGGTCTGCGTCGCCACACGGTCGATGAAATCACGGTCGTGCGAGACCAGAAGAACCGTGCCCTCGAAATCCGTCAGAATTTCCTGCAGCAGGTCCAGTGTTTCGATGTCGAGATCGTTGGTCGGCTCGTCGAGCACCAGAAGATTCGACGGTTTCGCCATCAATTTCGCCAGCAAAAGCCGCGCTTTCTCACCGCCCGAAAGCGAGGAGACCGGCGCTCGGGCCTGTGCATCGGTGAAGAGGAATTCTTTAAGGTAACCAACCACATGCTTCGGCGTGCCACGCACCATGACCTGATCCGCCTTGCCCGACACACGCATGTCCTTGTCGGAGATTAACGCCTCCCACAAGGTCAGATCATCGCGCAGGTTGGAGCGGGTCTGGTCAAAGACCGCCATATCCAGTTTCGTGCCCAGTTTGACGGTGCCCGTGTCGGGTTCCATCTCGCCTGTGAGCATTTTCAACACCGTGGTTTTGCCCGCGCCGTTAGGTCCGACAAAGGCAATCCGGTCGCCGCGCGCCACCTTGATGGACAGATCACGCACGATGACCCTGTCCCCGAATGTCTTGGAAATATGTTTGGCCTCGACCACCCGCTTGCCAGATTTCTCCGCAACGTCCAGCTCCATCGCCGCCGTGCCCTGACGCCGTATCTGGCTGGCACGTTCGGAGCGCAGGTCTTGCAGGGCACGGACACGCCCCATGTTGCGTTTGCGCCGCGCAGAGATGCCCTCGACCGCCCAACGCGCCTCGGCCTTGATCTTGCGATCCAGCTTGTGGCGCTGCATGTCCTCGTCTTCCCAGATCTTGTCACGCCACGCCTCGAACGCCGCGAAGCCCTCTTCCTGCCGCCGCACCGCGCCGCGATCAATCCAGAGGGTTGCGCGGGTCAGGTGGTTGAGAAAGGCCCTGTCGTGAGAAATCAGCACATAGGCGGTTTTCGTGGTGCGCAACTCTTCTTCGAGCCATGCAATCGCTTCAATATCCAAGTGGTTGGTCGGCTCGTCCAGAAGCATCAACCCCGGAGCTTCGGCCAAAAGTTTCGCCAGCGCCGCACGACGGCGTTCGCCACCCGAAGCGGTCTCCACAGGCGTTTCCGGATCGAATTTGAGGCCCTCGGCCACCATATCCACCTTATAGGTCTCGCTCAGATCCAAGGTGGACGCGGCAAAATCTCCCAATGTGGCAAAGCCGGACAGATCGGGGTCCTGCTCCATATAGCCGACAGTGATCCCCGGCCCCAGAACGCGGCTGCCGCGATCGGCCTCCACAAGACCGGCCATGACTTTCATGAGTGTGGATTTGCCCGACCCGTTGCGGCCCACAAGAGCGACACGGTCGCCTTCCTGAACAACAAGGTTGAGCCCGTCGAAAACGGGGTCTCCACCAAAGGTGAGGGAAATATCGGAGAGCTGTAATACGGGTGCGCGTGCCATAATGACCCGCTACAGGCCACTGTGGCAAAGGTCAAGCACCGGCAAACTCAGCCCTCACGAACCTCGGACTGGAGCGCCTTTGCCCGTTCTTTCGAAATACCAAGAAGCTTTTCGATATGATGCAAAAGCACATCTTCCTCTTCGTGCTTCACACCATCGGCATAAACCACCTGCCAAAGTGCCTTCAGCGTGCGCTCCCGCTCTTCCATGCTGATGGCATTGCGCACGATCGCGGTCATTTCCTGCGTCTCGGGCATTTCTTTTTCGAGCCTCTCGCAAGCCGCCCGCATTTTCGACGCCTCGACAGGGTTCAACCCGAACCGGCGTGCGAGAATGGAGTCAATCACTTGCAACTCTTCGAACAGAATCTTGTTGTCGGCCTTCGCGGCCCGCACCATGAGCGCACCCATAGCATGTTGCGCATCCGCCTCCGGCAAAGGTGTCTCGTAAGGCTCGGCTTTTGTGAAAAGCGCTTTCAGGGTTCTGAACATTGTCGGCTCCAAACTGGGGTCGATCCGAGTCTTTCACAGTCCGCGCGCCGCTTCCAGTATCACACAGATGAAACAGGGATCGTTTCGCGCCCCTGTTGCAAAAGGCAGACAGCTTGACCGGCGCCCCGAGCCTACAGACGCGCGACAGCCGCCCGTTGCGCGGATGTGCCTTGAGCGAAGGTTTACCCCGCTACCGCCCGCAGCAACCGCTTGCGCGCAGGCGGGATGGCCTTGATCTCGACGCCGGTGAACACATGCATTGTATTCAATTCACGATCCACCACCGCATGATCCGACACCCAGCCGCCCATCATCAGATAGGTCTTCAACAGCGGCGGCATCTTGAGCATCGCACGGCGTGCATCCGGTTTGCGCCGCAATCGCGCAGCATATTTAAACACATTGGGGGCTTTGACATTCGGCAGGAACCGTTTGGGACCAAGGTGGCGGTGTTTGAGCATAGCCAGAGCATCGGCATGGTCCTTCCACTCGGTGCCATGAAAAGAGGAACAACCGAACAAAAGCGCCACATCCTGCTCATCGACATAGCGGGTCATTGCCCCCCATGCCACGCGCAGAATATCCGGATCTTTCACCTCGGGATGAATGCAGAAACGCCCCATCTCCAACATCCGGCCCTCATAATCCGCAAGCCCCTCAAGCCCGTAAAACTGCGCCGAATAGCTGTGCGAGATTTGCGCCCCGCCTTCGAGGTCCAGAAAACGATAGGTGCAGACCTGCCGCCCCGTCTTGCGTTCCTCGATCAGCACATGGCGACACAAGGCATCGAAATCATCGGCCTCAAGTCCGTCTTCACGCGCAACCGCGCCCGTGCCTGCCACGAAAGCCAGATAACGCAAACGCTGCGCCGCCTCGACATCGGCGCGGGTCTCGGCAAAACGCGCCGTGTAACGGCCTTTCAGGAGCTTGAACATCGCTGTGAGTCCTTTTCTTGTCCCTATAGAATATGGGTAGCCCCTTCATGCCTGCAAGTTATGACGGTTTCTTGACGCCTTGCCCTGCACGAAATGCCGCCTATCTGTGCTAAAACCATACACGATAGCCCGAACCGAATATGTGCGGGCACACAACCGTGCGGGTCAAGACCTTGAGCCGTATCTCAGGCATGATCGCAGACTGTCACACTCACCCCAGTCGCACCTCCAATGCGACCGAGGTCAACCGAAAGCAAAAGGGACACCCTATGGCCAAAATAGAGAAAACCGACGCCCAATGGCGCGAGGAACTGGACCCCGAAACCTATCGGGTGACCCGCCTGGCGGGCACCGAACGCCCCTTCTCGCATCCCGGTTTCCCGAAAACCCCCGGCGTTTTCACCTGCGCCTGTTGTGGTGCGGAACTGTTTGCGCAAGAAAACAAATTCGAATCACATTGCGGCTGGCCCGCCTTTGATGCAGCCAAAGACGACGCCCCCATAGCCGAAACCCGTGACACCACCCACGGAATGATCCGAACAGAGGTGCATTGCGATCAATGTGGCGCGCATCTAGGGCACGTCTTTCCCGACGGGCCGGTCGAGACCACCGGCATGCGCTATTGCATCAACGGCGTGTCTCTGCGCTTCGTGCCTAAAGACGCAGATTAAACACATCTTCCGCTATCAGAGACCACGGGGGCGGCTTTCTGATGGCCCAAATACTCAAAAAAAAACCGCGCAGGGGATTATCCCATGCGCGGTTTTTCCAAATCCGTAAGATGCAGAGCTCACTGCAACAACTGCTCCGCAGAGACATTGCCAAGGTTGCCAAAGAGCTGCTGGAGGAAAGTGATACCCTTCACACCATCATCCGTCACGCGACGCGACAGGACGACCACGCGGCCTTGCTCAAGCCCGAAACGCTCGACATTGCTGACCCGCCCTTGAGCGTCAAAGGAGATGGCCACAACCTGACGGTCCACTTCTTTCGGCTCGAATGCGCCCAGATGGCGGAATTGCGAGCGGACATAATACCATGCGGAACTGTCCAGAATACCTTCTGTGCCCGGCGTGCCGATCTCGTCCTTGATGGTCTCTTTTGTATCAACCCCGACAGAGATTTGCGACAGCTGCTCCTCGGACGGCACATAGCCGTGATTGCGGAACTGCGCCACGCAGGCCGTCAGAGACAGGATAAGGGTCAGCCCCAAAACGGCTTTCGCCAGAGTGGAGACCCAGGATAAGACCCCTGTTGCGGTCTTTTGCGGGAAAATGCGGTCGGACATGTGCCCCCTCTTGCCTTGTGAGCCTGCGCCTCTTATCCGCTTATAGAAACAGGGCCCGACGTTCAAGGAGACATCGACAATGGGACATGACGGTTTGACAAGCTGGGGGGCGGAATTGCGCTTGCGTGATCTTTCGGACGCCCATGCGCATCCGTTCCGCCTCGTACCCACATCCGAGGATCTGGAAGAAATGGCCGCCACGCTTGGCCTGTCTTCCGTGAAGAAGCTCTCTTTCGAGGGCAAAATGATTCCCGTCGGCAAACGCGACTGGCGTCTTGAGGGCAAACTGGGGGCCACGGTGGTCCAGCCCTGCGTGGCCACGCTCGCGCCCGTGACAACACGGATCGACGCGGATGTGACCCGCAGCTACCTCGCGCAGCTCAAACTCGCGCAGCTCAAAGAGGATGCCGAGGAAGAAGAAATCGAAATGCCCGCAGATGATACCGAGCCCCTGCCCGTCTCGCTGCTCCTGTCCACTGTAGCGCAAGAGGAACTGGCGCTGGCGGCACCGGATTATCCACGAGTCGAAGGCGCCGAGCTTGCGGTGACGCAATTCACCGAATCTGGCAAGGAGGCGATGACCGACGAGGATTTGAAACCTTTTGCCAGCCTCAAATCCTTGCGCGACAAGTTGCAAAAAGACGGAGAATAACCTGCGCGGGCGGGGCACTCCCGCCCCGAAAGGCCGGAAAACCACCGCAAAACACCGGATAAACACGGCAAAAACAAAAGACTTGCACGAAAACGAAATCCGAGTATGTTCCCGGCCTCGCTTCCACGAATGTTGTCGCGTCTGGCGCAGACGGAATGCCATGGCAAAACCATGGTTTACACGCTGCCCGCGAAAGCCTATGAAGCGCCAAAGTTTTGCCGGGCATGAGGCCCGGAGATAAATTGGGGCTCCGGCCCCGCCCACCTGCGGCACGGGTTTTCGAACCTTTTGCCCTTTGATACCGAGGTTGAGACATGGCTGTCCCTCAGAATAAGATTACCCGCTCCAAGCGGAACATGCGCCGCGCACACGATTCGCTGGTTGCAGGCAATCCTGCTGAATGCCCGAACTGTGGCGAGCTGAAACGCCCCCACCACGTCTGTGGTGCTTGCGGCCATTACGATGATCGTGAAGTCGTCGCTCAAGCCGACGAGATCGATCTCGACGAAGACGCAGCATAAGCTACGATTTACGACGTCTGACACATGACCGAGCCCTCGCCCTCAGTTGATCCGATGTCTGCCGCTTCTGCGGAGACCGAGGCACAACGTAAAGGCCGGCTCGGTGCACGCGCAGGCGTCAAAGTCACGCTTTCGGTTGACGCTATGGGCGGCGACCGTGGACCGGCGACTGTGGTCGCCGGTATTGCGCGTTCTGCATCCAAAAACCCTGCGCTGCATTTTATCCTGCACGGCCCTGCCGCCGAGTTGAACAAACTCGTGCGCAAACGGCGTATCCTGCGGGATCGCATCGAAATTCGCGATGTGCCCGGCGTCGTCACGATGGATGAAAAACCCAGTCAGGCCATGCGCCGGCCGGACACCTCTATGCGCTCTGCCATTGATGCGGTGAAAAACGGCGAGGCTCAGGCCTGTGTCTCCTGTGGCAACACCGGCGCATTGATGGCAACCTCGATGATCCGCTTGCGCAAGCTCGACGGTATCAACCGCCCCGCCATTGCCTGCCTTTGGCCCTCGCGCAATGCGCAGGGGTTCAACGTCATGCTGGATGTAGGCGCGGATATTCGCGCCGATGCCCGTGATCTGTTGCAATATGCCATGATGGGCGCCTCCTATGCACGCAATGGCTTGGGGCTGGATGTGCCGCGAATCGGATTGCTGAATGTTGGCACCGAAGAGCACAAAGGTCGCGCCGAACTCAAAGAGGCCAACGAACTGATCTCCAATGCCGCTGAGATTGGCGGCTATGACTTCAAAGGGTTTGTCGAAGGCGGAGACATTCCCGGCGACAAGGTCGATGTCATCGTCACCGACGGGTTCACCGGAAATATCGCACTGAAAACCGGCGAAGGCACGGCGAAACTCGTGGGTGATTTCCTCAAGGAAGCCTTCAAGGCCACCCCTCTGTCCCGCGTCGCCGCCCTTCTGGCGCTGACCTCCTTGAAACGCTTGCAGAAACGAATCGATCCGCGGCGCGTGAATGGCGGGGTCTTCCTCGGCCTCAAAGGCACCGTGGTCAAATCCCACGGCTCGGCCGATGCCACCGGCGTCTCGGCCGCCATCAAACTGGCCTATGAACTGGCTTCCACAGGGTTCACCGAACGTTTGGCCGCACGGGTTGCATCCGCCGACGCCTCGGCGCAAAATGACCCAACGTCATAAGTAACATAAGGCTCAAAGCCATGACAATCCGGGCAGTCGTCACCGGCGTGGGTCACTACCTCCCCGCACGCGTGGTCGAAAACGCAGAATTCGAAAAAACTCTCGACACATCCGACGAATGGATCAGAACGCGCACGGGGATCGAGCGCCGCCATTTCGCCGAAGAAGGCGAAACCACCTCCATGATGGGCACGGCCGCCGCGAAAGCCGCGCTTGCCGATGCGGGTGTGGACGCCAGCGAGATCGACGCGGTGATTGTCGCCACCTCGACGCCGGATCTGACCTTCCCCTCTGTTGCGACGATGATCCAGAAAGAGCTGGGCATGTCCTGCGGATTTGCCTTTGATGTGCAGGCCGTCTGCGCGGGCTTTATCTATGCGCTCTCCAATGCCAATGCCCAGATCGTCTCCGGTCAGGTGAAAAAAGTTCTGGTCATCGGGGCAGAGACCTTCTCCCGCATCATGGACTGGACCGACCGCTCCACATGCGTCCTCTTTGGCGATGGCGCGGGCGCTCTGGTGCTTGAGGCTCAAGAGGGCAAAGGCACACCGGAAGATCGCGGCATCCTGTCTGTCGATCTCAATTCTGACGGCAATTACAAAGACATGCTCTATGTCGATGGCGGGGTCTCCACCACCGGCACGGCGGGAAAACTGCGGATGCAGGGCAATGCGCTCTTCCGTCAGGCAGTGCAGAAACTCGCCTCCACTGCAGAGACCGCCATTGGTAAGGCAGGGCTGACCACGCAGGACATCGACTGGATCGTGCCGCATCAGGCCAATATCCGTATCATCGAAGGCACCGCCAAAAAGCTCGGGCACGCTATGGATCAGGTGGTCGTCACAGTGCAGGACCACGGCAATACCTCCGCCGCCTCGATTCCGCTGGCCATGTCGGTCGGCAAGGAACGCGGACAGATCAAGACCGGCGACATCTGTGTGGCCGAGGCCATCGGTGGCGGGCTGGCTTGGGGCGCGATCGTCATCCGCTGGTAACCGACCGCAGCCCAAGGGCGGCTTCCCGCCCGTCAAAAGCCCCAGCCAAGTCATTGATATTGACGGGGGCTTTGCAAACTGCCACTCTCATCCCAACCGTCAAAAAGGGGGAGACAAATGAGCAAGACTTTGACACGTATGGACCTGAGCGAAGCTGTATTTCGTGAAGTGGGTCTGAGCCGCAATGAATCCGCTGCCCTTGTCGAAAGTGTGCTGGCGCATATTTCCGATGCCCTTGTCGAAGGCGAGACCGTCAAGATTTCATCTTTCGGCACGTTTTCCGTGCGCTCGAAATCCGAACGCGTCGGCCGCAATCCGAAAACCGGTGACGAGGCCCCTATTCCGGCGCGCCGCGTCCTCACCTTCCGCCCGTCGCACCTGATGAAAGATCGGGTGGCCGAAGGCAACAAATCTTAAACTACACCTAAAGGCTTGATGTTAAATGGATAAATCACCGGACGCCTTCCGCACAATCAGCGAGGTTGCCGATTGGCTCGACACGCCAGCCCATGTGCTGCGCTTTTGGGAGAGCCGGTTTACCCAAGTCAAACCCATCAAGCGCGCGGGCGGGCGACGCTATTACCGCCCTGCCGACATGGCGCTTTTGGGCGGGATCAAGAAACTTCTGCATGACGATGGCATGACCATTCGCGGCGTGCAAAAACTCTTGCGCGAACACGGGGTTAAATATGTCGCCTCGCTCTCCCCTGTGATCGAGGGGGTTGAGCCGATCACCGCTCCGCCCGTGACGAACAGCCCGATTCCCCCGATACCAAAACCGTCCGAACCTGTGCATCTGGCTGTCGTGGAGACGCCGCCCGAACCGGCCCATACCGCCGAAGAAACAGCACAAGAGCCGGAACCGGCCCCCGTGCGCACGCCTGTGCCGCCCGCGCCGATGGCCGAAATGGTGTCCCAAGAGGACTACGAGGCAAAGCAGCCAGAAGAGACCATTGTGCCCTTCTCCCGCTCGGAACCTGTGACGCCGGACACCGCCGAGGCGCAACACGAATCTAACGCCCCCGAGGTCGCAGCCGAAGCGGAAGTCGCCGCACCCGAAGTCGCCGAAGCACCTGTATTCACCGCTCACTCAGAAGAGACCGCGCCCACAGAACCCACCACGGACGACATCGCCGCCACTGACGCACCAACAGAGCCGGAGCAGTATGATCCGCCCGAAATGCCGATCGCGATGGATGAAGCCGAAGCAGACACATATGAGCCGGAGGCGATGACCGAATCGCTGTTCGATATGACAGACAGTTCCGATGCAGATGAGGCGGACTCAATGGCTGAACAAGCGACTTTCGACTTCGATCTGAGCGAATCCTTTGCGGATCACGACCCCGATCCGACACTAGTGGAAACCGACGAGGCAGACCTGCCCGCCGATGTTCCCCTTGCCGCGCCCCCAGAGGCCGAGGTCCCCGCCACACCGGAACGCCTGCCCCTGGGCGCCGCGCTTGATCTGCCGGAGGACCCCGAGGATACCGCGCCCGAAATCCCCCCTGCGGCCAGTGTCTTGGGGCAGCTTGACCATCGCAAACTGATGACCATGCCGGCGGATGAGATCACCGCACTGGTGGCGCGAATCGAAACGCTGCGGGCGCGTCTGGCCAGTTGAGCGCAAACGTGCAGCTTATTCCAAATTCAGTGTCTTTTTCGCAAAATAGCACTTGCCCCCGCCACGGAAATCTCTATTTAACGTGTCCACGTCGGGCTATAGCGCAGTCTGGTAGCGCGTCCGTCTGGGGGACGGAAGGTCGCAGGTTCAAGTCCTGCTAGCCCGACCAACAACACCTCAAAACCGCTCGCAACCCTCTGGGCTTGCGGGCGGTTTTGCGTTAAGCCTCTGCCATTCTGTGACAACCCCGCAAAATGCCCGCAATCAGGGTGGAGGAACGACAATGGGTGTACTGGCCGACCATGCCATTCGCGACATGCTCTCACGCGGCGAGATTTCTGCCGAACCGGCTGTGATTGACGCTCAGGTGCAACCCGCCTCTCTTGATCTGCGTCTCGGAGCGCGGGCATGGAGGGTTCGGGCCTCCTTTCTGGCCGGAGAGGACCGCACCGTGGCCGAACGTCTCGAAGAGTTCGAGATGCACCAGATTGATCTCACAGACGGCGCTGTGTTGGAAAAAGGCTGTGTCTATGTCGTGCCCCTAATGGAGCGGCTCGCCCTGCCCGACGGGATTCAGGCCGTGGCCAATGCCAAAAGCTCGACCGGACGGCTGGACCTTTTGACCCGTCTCATCACTGATGAAGGCGTCGAATTTGATCGCATCGCTCCGGGCTATGACGGCCCGCTGTTTGCCGAAATCTGTCCGCGGTCGTTCTCCGTGCTCGTCCGCCCCGGTATGCGGCTCAACCAGATCCGGTTCCGCGACGGACAGGCCGTGCTCACCGATCCCGCGCTGATGGCGCTGCACGAGAGCACACCACTGGTCGATGGTGCCGCCGTGATTGATCAGGGGCTGGGATTCTCCGTCGATCTGAAACCTGCCGAGGGTGATCTCGTCGGTTATCGTGCCAAGCCGCATACGGGCGTGATCGACCTCGACAACATCGGCCATTACGACCCGGCGGAATATTGGGAGCCGATCCATGCCAAAAACGGCCAGATCATCCTTGATCCCGGCGCGTTCTATATCCTTGTGAGTCGCGAGGCTGTGCATATCCCGCCCGACTATGCCGCCGAAATGGCCCCATATCTGGCGATGGTGGGCGAATTCCGTGTGCATTACGCCGGTTTCTTCGACCCCGGTTTCGGCAATGTAGATGCAGGTGGCGCAGGTGCACGCGGCGTGCTTGAAGTCCGCTGCCACGAAGCGCCTTTTGTGCTGGAACACGGGCAAATTGTCGGGCGTCTGGTCTATGAAAAAATGCAAAGCCGCCCCGACCGGCTATACGGTGCCGATCTTGCGTCGAATTATCAGGGGCAAGGGCTCAAACTCTCTAAACATTTTCGCGGACTGTAATCTACTGACACAGCCGCGCCCGTCAGGCGTGGCTTGCGCAAATGCGCTTTAGAACTTGCCGATTCTCCTGCTCATACGGGCAAGTTTGCGAGCGCGTTTGGCGGTCTCTTTGGCTTGCGAGGACATCTGGGCCTCCCCCTGTGTCCGCTGCACCTGATCTTGGTCGGAAAGCTCTTCACCACGCGCAGGTGTGCGCCGTTTAGCCAGCGCGGAGGAACCCGCATCAATCCCCTTGTTCACCCCTTTGCTCACAAGGGTGCGGATCACGCGGTTGATGACCATGTTGATCAATCTATCGAGATTCATGTCACTATGCCTCTGCCTATTGCCCGTGTTTCATATCACATTCTCGAAGGCGTAGCGAAAGGCTTTCGCACAGAACCGCAGCACATACGCGTGATGCTCTCAGGACTCATCCTCGAACAGATCATCCTGTTCCTCCTCCCCGTCCTCAAGATCACCATCCCCCGGCATCGGGCGACTGTCCAGAAGGCCAGCAGAGCGCAATTCCTTGACGCCCGGAAGATCGCGAGCACTCTCAAGGCCGAAGTGGTCAAGGAAGTCCGGCGTCACCACATAGGTCACTGGGCGACCGGGACTCATCCGCCGGCGACCAAAGCGAATCCATTCCAGTTCCATCAACTGATCCAGAGTCCCCCGCGACACGGAGACGCCACGGATTTCCTCGATCTCGGCGCGGGTGCAGGGCTGGTGATAGGCGATGATCGCCAGAGTTTCGATGGCCGCGCGGCTGAGTTTGCGCGTCTCCGTGGTTTCCTTTTGCATCAAAAACCCAAGGTCCGGCGCCGTGCGAATGGCCCATGCATCACCGACACGCACCACACGCACCCCGCGCCCCTCATAGTGTTTTTGCAACAGATCAAGCGCGGCTCTCGGCTCGCAACCATGCGGCATCCGCGCCGCCAGATCAGCCAGCGTGACCGGATCGGCAGAGGCAAACAACACCGCTTCGACCATACGTTCCTGCTCGGCCAGAGGTGGGGCCTCGAACAGGCTCTCGACATGTTCAACCTTTTGGTCAGTTTCAGCCATGCTAACTCCGTGATGTTCCGCTCGGACGGGCTTTGATCTGGATGGGGGCGAATGTGCCGCCCTGACGCAATTCGATCTGCCCCTGTTTGACCAGTTCCAACGACGCCGCAAAGGTTGCGGCCGTGGCAGAACGGCGTTTTTTCGGGTCGAGTTCCCAGCCTTCCGGCAGATAGGACGACAGATCGGCCCAGTCCAGCGTATAAGGGATCATCCCCCGCATCCGCTCCAGCGCTTGTTCCATCGACAGGATCGCCTCGCGGTCCATGACAAAGGGGCGGAATTCGTCCTTTGTGCGCACGCGGGCATAGGCCTGCATCAGGTCCAGAAGCGTCGCGCGGTATGTGACGTTGCGCTTGCGTTGCACCTCTTCGGGAATGCCGCGCGGGAAAAAGTCGCGGCCCTTCTGGTCGCGGGCCATAAGTTTGGCGGCAGCGTCGCGCATGGCTTCCAGACGTTGCAACTGAAAGGCCAGATGCGCGGCCAGTTCCTCGCCGGAGGGGCCTTCGTCGCTCGGATCAGGCGGCAACAAAAGGCGCGACTTCAGAAAGGCCAGCCATGCCGCCATCACGAGATAATCGGCGGCCAGTTCGATCCTGAGCTCTTTCGCCCGCTCCACAAAGACCAGATATTGCTGCGCCAGATGCAGGATCGAGATTTTCAGCAAATCGACCTTTTGCGTGCGCGACAGTTGCAGCAAAAGGTCCAGCGGCCCTTCAAACCCGTCGACATCCACAATCAGGGCTTCGGCGGCGAGGCGTTCCTCGACACTTAATACATCGCTGATCTCGAATTGATCGGAGTCGGCCATTGGCTGCCTTTACGGGTTGTGCCCAGAAATTACGTTCGGGAAAACTCATCCGCCAGAGCGGTGATGTCAATGGGCTGATGGCTCGGGCGCTTATGCGCGGCGTGATCCGCGCGGCTCTGCGCCTTCTCAGACATCGTCCCCAGATGCGCGAGTTGCTCCATCTCGGCCAGATCGCCATTGCAATGCAAAACCATATCGCACCCCGCCGCAAGCGCGGCCCGAGCGCGTTCAGGAACCGTACCCTCAAGCGCGCCCATCGAAATGTCGTCAGTCATCAAAAGCCCGTCAAAGCCGATCTCCTCGCGGATCAAGTCAATCACCTTCGGGCTTTGCGTGGCGGGCCGGTGCGGATCGATGGCGTCCAGAATGATATGCGCACTCATCCCCATGGACAGATCGCTCAGGGCCTCGAACGGCGCGAAGTCCTCCGCCAGTTCCGCCCGCGTCGCATGCACATGGGGCAGGCCCTTGTGGCTGTCCACCGTGCCGCGCCCGTGTCCGGGTAGATGTTTCATCACAGGGGCAACGCCACCTGCGGCCATGCCTTCGACCAAGGCGCGGCCCATACGGGCAACCATGCCGTGATCTTCGGAGAAACAGCGGTTCTTCAAGAAAGGATGCGTCTCTGCGCGGGCCACATCCAGTCCCGGTGCGCAGTTCACGTCAATGCCCACGCTATGCAGGTCTTCGGCCAAAAGCCGCCCCCTGATCCACAGGGCGCGGTCGGGGTCAATTGCCTGTTGCACCTGATCCAAAGGAGGCAGGAAATCCCGCCAATGGGGCGCACGCATCCGCTGGACGCGACCGCCCTCCTGATCGATCAGCACCGGCGCATCACGGCCCACGGTTTCGCGCAGCGCATTTGTCAGGCTACGGAGTTGTTCAGGCGTCTCCACATTGCGGGCAAAGAGGATAAAGCCCCAAGGCTGCGCCTCTCGGAAAAACGCCGCCTCACGAGGAGACAGCGTTACGCCTTCGCAGCCGAAGATAAAGGCACCCTGCCCCATGTTTTAGCGCTTGATCGTCGGCACACAGGCCGCGTTCATCGCGGTCAGTGCCGCACAGAAACGGTTCGCATCAGAGGCATCGGCAAAGCCGTAGGCACGCAGACGGTAGAAGGTCTTGCCACCGCTTTCGGCCTGTTCCACCACGCGGGTCTTGCCCTCCATGAGGTCTTCAAAACGACCGCTCAACCGCTCCCATTCGCTACGCGCGATGTCTTCGGATTGAAACGCCCCGAATTGCACGAGGCTTGCACCGTCCGGCACCTCGTTCGGGCTGATTTCATTGACTGCACCGACTGCGGCCAGAATGTCACCGGCGACACCGTCAAGGCTGGCCGTATCCGTCCGTGTCGCCAGAGAGGCAAGTTTGACAGGGCGCGGCTTCGGGATCGGGGAGGTCATCACATTTGCCCCGTCGAGCGTGTCGGGCACATTAGCCGCGACCTCTTCGACCGCTTCCAGTTCAAGCGGGTCTTCGGCCACCGCGACCTGCTCCAGAGCGTCCGGCGCAGGTTCAACGGCAAAAGCATCCGATGCCGGCTCATAAGAGGAGAGCACAGGCTGCAACGCCGACACCGGCTGATCCTCGTCGGTCAGCGTCGAGGCCGAAGGGGCCAGAACATAGCGATCCGCAGGGGCCGCCGCAGAGCCATCGGCCGTCACGGAGTTGACGGCCAGCCCCTGATGCATGGCAAGCTGCCCGCCGGGGTCATCCGGCAAGAGCCGTGCAGAACCTTCGAGCGCACGGATCACCGGCACACCGGTCACATCGCGCACCATGAGTTTGTAACCCCAAACGGCCAGACCAAGGATCAGCACCAGAGAGATCACCGCCCCGCCCAGTTGCGCGGGCCCGAGTTGGGGGCGTGTGGCGCCTTCCATCTCCGGTATATCCTGCGTGTCGTAGACATAGGCCGGGGCCGCCTGATAGCCCGCTTGCGGTGCCTGAGACCCGTAGCTGTAGCCTTGCGCCCCATGCGCCATACCCGCCTCGGCCTGCGGGGCAGACTGTGGCGAAAAGTGCACATTTTCCTTGGAAAACAAACGGTCCGCATCCGGTGCGCCGGCCATGTTCGGGTGGCTTTGTGCCTCGTAATCCGACGGGCGTGTCACCTGCGGCTCCGAGCGTTGCCAATAATGTTCGCGAGAAGTGGTGCCACGATCCTGCGCTGGCGCATAGCCTTGACCGGGGCCGTTAAAAACGTCCTGCATCCTCTTTGCCTCATACATTTCCCGCTTTGTTTTCTGCGGGTTATCATCTGCTCTTGAGAGGCCGCTTGAGGATCTTCTGCCCTCGTTATGATATGCGGCCCCTCCCGGGGTTCCGGTCAGTTTTGGTCGATACGTTTGAAACTCAACGCATTTCCTCAGCCGGAGTTACCCCAAGGATAGCAAGTCCGGCAGAAATCACAACGGCCACGGCACGCGGTAGGGCAATTTTTGCCGCCGACAGCTCCGCATCGTCTTGCAAGAAGCGCAGCGCCTCGTTCTCATTGCCCTTGTTCCACAGCGCATGGAAGTCGGAAGCCAGATCATAGAGATAAAAGGCGATCCGGTGCGGCTCGTGGCCTTTCGCAGCGATTTCCACCTGACGCGGAAAATCGGCCAGCTTGCGTGCAACGGCGATCTCTGCGGGATCGTCAAAGCGCGGCGTATCGGAGAGCGTAATCCCCTGCGCTTCGGCCTTGCGCAGCACGGAACAGATCCGCGCATGGGCATATTGCACATAGAACACGGGGTTGTCTTTCGACTGCTCAAGCACCTTGTCGAAATCGAAATCCAGCGAGGCGTCGTTCTTGCGCGTCAGCATGATGAAGCGTGTCACATCCTTGCCCGCCTGCTCGACCACATCGCGCAGGGTCACAAAGGTGCCTGCCCGTTTCGACATTTTGAACGGCTCGCCATTTTTGAAGAGCTTCACCAACTGGATCAGCTTGATATCGCAATCGACCTTGCCATCCGACAGGGCAGACACGGCCGCTTTCATCCGTTTGACATAGCCGCCATGATCGGCGCCAAACACGTCGATGATCACGTCATAGCCGCGCTTCACCTTGTCGTAGTGATAGGCGATGTCCGGTGCGAAATAGGTCCATGCCCCGTCGGATTTCTGGATCGGGCGATCCACGTCATCACCGTGAGCGGTGGATTTGAACAGCGTCTGTTCGCGCGGCTCCCAGTCCTCCGGCATTTTGCCTTTCGGCGGCTCCAGAACACCGCGATAGATCAGACCTTTTTCGTCCAGTTCCTTGATCGCGGTTTCGATCAGCCCCGTATTGTAGAGCGATTTTTCGGAGAAGAACCGGTCCATCTCGACGCCCAGCATCTTCAGGTCATCACGGATCATCGCCATCATCGCATCAGTGGCAAAGACACGCACATCGGCCAGCCACTCTTCCTCCGGCTTGTCCAGAAGACTGTCGCCGTATTTCTCCTTGAGCGCCTCGCCCACCGGCACAAGGTAGTCACCAGGGTAAAGCCCTTCTGCTATCTCGGGGCTCAGCCCGTGGGCCTCGCGGTAGCGTTCAAACACCGAACGCGCCAACACATCGACCTGAGCACCGCCATCGTTGATGTAATACTCGCGCGTCACGTCATAGCCTGCAAAGTCCAGCAGAGATGCCAGAGCATCCCCGAACACCGCACCGCGCGTGTGCCCCACATGCATCGGACCGGTCGGGTTGGCGGAGACATATTCAACATTGACCTTTTTCTGCGCTCCCAAGTTCGAGCGTCCGAAGCCCTCGGTGCTCAGCACCGTTTCCACAAGACCGGACCAGACCGCCTCGGCCAGGCGCAGGTTGATGAAACCGGGACCGGCTACATCAACCGTCTCGACCCGCGCATCAGCGGCAAGTTTTTCGGACAGTTTCTCGGCAATGTCGCGCGGCTTCATCTTGGCAGGTTTGGCCAGAACCATCGCCGCATTGGTCGCCATATCGCCATGCAACGGATCACGCGGCGGCTCCACCGCAACATTGGAAAACTCCAATCCTTCGGGCAAAACACCCTCGGCGCTCATCGCATTGAGGCTGTCGATCACAAGGCTACGGATATCGGCGAACAGGTTCATGATGTCTCTCTTTGTCAGTCCAGCGCGGGTTTACCACGCGGGTGCGCCACGTCAACGGGGCTTGCTCATTCAACACGTTTGGAGGTTTGATCTTCCGGCGGCACAAGCGCCACGAGTTTTACACCGGGGCTCATCCGTCCGCGTGCGGTATTCACCCGCAGTTCCGTGCGGCGGCGTTTGAGGGCCTCGCGGGCACTTTCGCGCTGGTCTTCGGGCAGATCCTTGATCAGAGCCTCCGCGCGCGCCGGAAACAAAAGCTCCGCATCTTCGGACAGGAAGCGCTTGAACACACCGTCCGCGCTCATCCGCCCCAAAAGCATGGCATTGGGGCGATCCTCTTTCCACTGATCAAAGCCGTAATCCTCGGACAGTTGCGTGACAGAGAGCTTCCAGCCCTGACGCATCAACTCGTCCAGCTCGCCATAGGTCTTGCCCGCCCCGAATGGACGTCCGCCCAGTTGCGTCGGCAGCGCATGGCGCGCGCGTTCACCTTTGACGCGGGCCAGTTGCCAGACCTGATCGCGCCCGAATTCAGAGCCGAAATCGGTCGCCACCAGCGTGTTATAAGCATCATTTTCTGTCGCCGCGATGAGCGTGGCATAGGACAGAACTTCAAGACTGTCTTCTGCCGCCTCGCCCAGAATATCCCCGTAAAACACCGGCAGACCTGCCGCACGCGGCCGCACCAGACGCGCGTGGTTCGGATCGGCAATCAACACTGGCACCTCCTCCCGCTTGAGCGCTTGGGCCAAAGCCGTGGTGAACCGCGACCCGCCAAGGATCAGCACCCCCGGCTTGCCCTTGGACGCCAGACCCAAGCGCCGCGCGAGAGGCGCCAGCGTGAAGCCGTGCAACACCACGGTCGTCAGCACCAGAACAAAGGCCAGAGGCCCCACAACTGCACCATCGCTCACCCCGTTGGCGGCAAGCCGTTCGCCAAAAAGCCCCGCGACAGCCACAAGCACCACACCGCGCGGCCCTGTCAGCGCGATAAGCAGTTTCTCGTTGCGTGGCAGTCCGGTCCCGATGAGCGACACCAAAACGGTCACAGGGCGCGCCACGAGGATCACCAGGGCCACAAAAAGTCCCGCCCGCCATGTCAGCTGCCCCAAGGAGGCGAAATCCATCGAAGCGGCCAATAGGATAAACACACCCGAAACCAAGAGCACCGTCGCATGTTCCTTGAACCGGCGCAGCTCTTCGAAAGACGGCAGATCGGCATTGGCGATGATCAGCCCCATCACCGTCACCGCCAAAAGCCCGCTTTCATGCAGCATCATATTCGGGAAGGCAAAGGTCACCAGCAGCGTGGCAAACAGCACAGGCACCTTCATATATTCCGGCACATAGGCGCGGCGGAACGTATAAGATATCGCCATCCCCGCCGCGATGCCCACGGCCATGGCAATGGCGATCCCGACACCCAGTTGCACCAAGGCATCCGGCAGGCTCTCCGCCTCGCGCCCCACCAGCACAAATTCAAAGGCCAGCACAGCCGCCAAAGCCCCGACAGGGTCGTTGACGATGGCCTCCCATTGCAACAGGTTCGCGGGCCGTTTTTGCAGCTTGGCCTGCCGTAGCAAAGGCGCGATCACGGTCGGGCCTGTGACAACCATAATGCCGCCAAACACCGTCGCAGCCTCCCAGCCCAGCCCCGCACCCCAATGCAGCGCCGCTGTAGAGAGAAACCAGCCCAGAGGCGCACCGATCAGAACCAGACGTGTCACACCTTTGCGCGCATCACCCAGCTTGTGCAGATCAAGCGTCAACCCGCCTTCAAACAGGATCACCGCCACCGCCAGCGAAATCAGCGGCTGCACCAGATCGCCAATATCACGCTGAGGATCGAGTAGTCCTAATGCGGGGCCGACGATGAGGCCCGCGGCCAACATCAGCACAATCGCGGGCAGTTTCAGCCGCCACGCGAGCCATTGCGACCCGACGCCAAGTGCGCCCACAAGGGCAAAGGCTTCCACCGGACCCAAGCCCGTCAACTGTTCTGTCGCCATATCCCGCTCCCCCGCAGATCCTGCGGTCTCCTTTGTGCCTCAAATACTCAAACGCATCAGGCGCAAAGTCGTTCATATTCCTGAATGGCAAAACGGTCGGTCATCCCGGCGACATAATCAAGCACGATCCGCGCCAGTTCCGTCTCAGACTGCGCGTTTTCCACCTCATGACGCCATTCTTCGGGCAAAAGCTCCGGCTTTTCCATGAACAACGGAAAGAGCGTGTTGACCATGTGGGTCACGCGCTGGCGCTCCCGCACCACAGATGGCGCGCGATACATTCGGGTGAAGAGAAAGGACTTGATCGCCTTGAGGTTCTGGAAGAACGGTTTGGAAAAGCGGATGATCGTCCGGTCCATGTCGCGGATGTCCTGCGCGGTTTCCGGCTTGGCCGCTTCCAGACGGTTGGTGGCAATGGTCAGCACATCCTCGACCATATAGCCGAAAATCCGCCGCAGCGCCTCATGGTCGCGCCGGTTGCGTTCCAGCCCCGGATAGAGGCGGTCCACCTCCTCATAGGCCGGGCCCGTCAGCGGCAGCTCCATCAAATCCTCGGCGGTGAACAGCCCCGCGCGCAGCCCGTCATGCAGGTCGTGGTGGTTATAGGCCACATCATCGGCAATCGCCGCCACCTGCGCCTCGGCGGAGGCGAATGTGTGCAGCTCAAGGTCGAACAGGTCGTTCACCTCCTTGAGCGCATAGGGCAAAGGCGCGTCTTCGGGATGTTTCTTTTTATCCGCGTAGGGTCCGACAATCGGCCCGTTGTGCTTGGCGATACCCTCAAGGCTCTCCCACGTCAGGTTCAGCCCGTCGAAGGTCGCGTAATGCTTTTCCAGCTTGGTGACGATCCGAAGCGCCTGCGCATTGTGGTCAAACCCGCCATAGGGTGCCATCAACAGTTCGAGCGCATCTTCGCCCGTATGCCCAAAAGGCGAATGTCCCAGATCATGCGCAAGGGCAACCGCTTCTGCCAGCCCCTCGTTCAGCCCCAAAGCACCCGCCATGGTCCGCGCCACCTGTGTCACCTCGATCGAGTGGGTCAGTCGCGTGCGGTAGTAATCGCCCTCATGTTCGACAAAGACCTGCGTCTTGTGTTTCAGCCGCCGGAAGGCCGAAGAGTGAATGATCCGGTCGCGGTCGCGCTGGAACGGGGAGCGGAACGTTGACAGTTCCTCGGGGTAGAGCCGTCCGCGGGTGTCGTTCGGTTGGCTTGCATAGGGTTTCATCATCTGCCTGTTTCAGAGGTATCTTCACCCCTGTCCTTGTCGCCTGTGTTTTCCACAACTATATTGTGCACAGCATCCGGCGACAAACAGATGACGCCGCTTTTTCGCATTAATCTGCTGTTTTTTCAGCCTGAACACCCGGGATCGACATCATGGCTCTTACTCTGCCCCCGAAAGTGACCCCTCGTGCCTTTGCACGTCTGGCCGAAATCAACGCCGCAACCGGCGAAGACAAGGCGCTACGCGTCGCTGTCGAAGGCGGCGGATGTTCGGGATTTCAATATGACATCACCCTCGACACCCCCGCTGAAGACGATGTGGTGCTCTCCGCTGACGGCGGCACGGTGGTGATTGATCCGGTCTCCCTGCCCTTTCTGGAGAACGCCACCATCGACTTCACCGAAGAACTGATCGGTGCGCGTTTCGTGATCGACAACCCGAATGCAAGCTCCTCTTGCGGTTGCGGCGTGTCCTTTTCGATGTGAACTGCAGCCCTTCGGGACGCGATTTTGAGGGAGGTCTTCGGGCCTCCCTTTTTACATTGAGGCGTTCTGCTCTCTGGCCAGCCTGCGAAAAGCCGCATCTTTCCACAAACCCGCATGTCCTCAGTGCGCAAGACAGGCGAAGGCCGTCTTTATACGCAGGACCCGCCCGTTTCCATCGCGCGTAAATACACAGAAACCCCGTCAGGAATTCACACACGAAACCGTCACTTTTCACGCGCAATATTGTGATCTTTCAACCCCTTAACCTTAGCGCCCTTCATCCCATATCAGACAGGACAGAGCAAAGTGCCGTGCAATTCCGCCGGTGTCTCGCAAAGGATAAAGGACAAAGACAATGATCACCCACACCGTAAAAACTCTTGTGGCTGCCACGCTGCTGGCCGCTGCCGGTTCCGCCGCTTTTGCCGGTGCGAATTACATCAAGGCCGGCGATGCCCAGAACACCAACTCCGGTGTGACCCTTGAGCTTGTGCGCGCCGATTCCGACGGGGTGATCTATGCCTATGACGCCCGGACCGGCACGGATGGCACGGATGGCAAGGTTCTCGGCTCCACCCCCGTCAAAGCAGGTGCCAACACGGATGTGCGGGTCAATTTCAAAACCCCTGCGCTCAATGATGTGCTGGCCGTGCTCTACACAGACGACACGACCACGCCGAGCGCCACCGCACAGGTGCATGAAAGCGACTGATCCTGCGCCTTCCCAGGACGTCTGGTTTCCCATAAAACACAGGCAGCCCAAAGCCCCCGTTCCTCGTGCGGGGGCTTTTTCTTGGCTTGCAATATCACGCGCAGCCTGTTCAAACCGGCTCATGACCCAAGTCGATACACTCATTCTGGGCGCAGGGGCCGCTGGGCTGTTTTGCGCGAAATTCGCAGCCGCAACAGGCGGTTCTGTGCTTGTGGTGGACCATGCCAAACGCCCTGCCGACAAGGTGCGGATTTCTGGTGGTGGGCGGTGCAATTTTACCAATCTCTATGCCGCACCGGAGAATTACATCAGCCGCAATCCGCATTTCATGAAATCGGCGCTGGCACGTTACACGCAATGGGATTTCATCGAGCTTCTGGCGCAGCACGGCATCACTTGGCACGAGAAAAACCCCGAAAAAGGCTTGGGGCAGCTGTTCTGTGACGGCAAATCCGCCGCCATTATCGAGATGTTGTTGCATGAGGCCCGCGCTGCCGACTTGCGGCTTTCCACGGAGGTGGGCGAGATTTCCCATGATGGCACGCGGTTCACCGCCTCGCTGAACGGTCAGCCAGTGCAGGCGCGCAATCTGGTGGTCGCCACCGGCGGCAAAAGCATTCCGAAAATGGGCGCAACAGGGATCGGCTACCAGATCGCGACGCAATTCGGCCTTGGAGTTCTGGACACCCGCCCCGGCCTTGTCCCGCTAACCTTTGCCCCCCATGAGCTGGAATGGATCGCTCCGCTTGCAGGCACCGCCATTGAGGCCCGCGTCACGGCCAATGGCACATCCTTTGACGAGGCGCTCCTGTTCACCCATCGCGGCCTGTCCGGACCGGCCATTCTTCAGGCCTCGAACTACTGGCGCGAAGGAGATGCGATCACCGTGGACCTTTTGCCCGCGCAAAACGCATTCGAAGCCCTGAAGGCCGAGCGCAGCCAAAATGGCCGTCGCCAGATGCACACCGCTCTGGCCACCCTGTTTCCGGCCAAACTGGCCACGGCTCTGGCCGAAAAATGGCAGCTGCGGGGAAACCTTGCCGACCAGTCGGACAAGGCACTTCAGGACTTGGCGAACCATATCCACGCCCTGCCCCTCAAACCCACAGGCTCGGAGGGCTACCGCACCGCCGAAGTGACGCTGGGCGGCGTGGACACGGACGGGCTGTCATCGAAAACGATGGAAGCCAAAACCGTTCCCGGCCTCTATTTCATCGGTGAGGTGGTCGATGTGACGGGCTGGCTCGGCGGCTACAACTTCCAATGGGCATGGGCCTCTGCCGCCGCAGCCGGTCGGGCCATTGCCGAACGCCAGTGATCCCCCTAGAAAGGGACAAAAGAAGGAGCGCCCATGAAAATCGCCAGTTTCAACATCAACGGCATCAAAGCGCGGGTGAATGCCCTTCAGGATTGGCTCAAGGAAGCCGAACCCGATGTGGCGATCTTGCAGGAGATCAAATCCATCGATGAAAATTTCCCCCGCGAGATTTTCGAGGATATGGGCTACAATGTCGAAACCTACGGGCAGAAATCGTTCAACGGCGTGGCGCTTTTGTCGAAACTGCCGCTCGAAGACGTGACCCGTGGCCTGCCCGATGCACAGGGCGCAGGGCGCGACGGGGCCGATGACGAAGAGGCACGCTATATCGAGGCCACCGTGGTCGGCGACAAAGGCGCGCTCCGCATCTGCGGGCTTTACCTGCCCAACGGCAATCCGGTCGATCTCAACGCTGATGGCCATCCTGTGCCCGGATCGAAATACGACTTCAAACTCAAATGGTTCGACCGGCTGACACAGCGTGCAGAAGCACTTTTGGCACTCGAAGAACCGTTTCTGATGGCGGGCGACTACAACCTCATCCCCCAGCCCGAAGACGCCAAACGCCCCGAGGCATGGAAAGACGATGCGCTGTTCCGACCGGAAAGCCGCGCGAAGTTTCGCAAACTGATGAATCTCGGCCTCACGGACGCGCTGCGGGTCCGCAATGGCGCGCCGGAGACCTATACGTTCTGGGATTATCAGGCCGGAGCCTTCCAGAAAAACGACGGCATCCGCATTGATCACTTCCTTTTGTCGCCACAGGCCGCCGATCATTTGAGCGACTGTCAGATCGACGCCTATACGCGAGCCAAGGACAAACCGTCAGACCATGTGCCGATCTGGGTCGAACTGGACCTCTGACGTAAAAAGGGAGGCACAAAGCCTCCCTTTTTTCTCTCTAATATCCAACGCCTTACCGCTTCGGCGGGCGCTGTTTCTTGACCTTCGGCGCATCGGCACGTTCTTTGCCGAGGTGTTTACGCAGCCGTGACGGTGTGGACTTGGTCTTGTTCTTGAACGGGTTCTTGTCCGCCTGAGAGCGGAAGAACAGACGTATCGGCGTGCCCGGCATGTTAAAGTCTTCGCGCAACCCGTTGATAAGGTAGCGTTTATAGCTGTCGTTCAGATCATCCGGCTGCGAACACATCACAATGAACTGCGGCGGGCGGGCCTTCACCTGCGTCATGTAGCGCAGCTTGATCCGGCGGCCTCCGGGTGCAGGCGGCGGGTGGGCCGTGGTCATGGCGCCCAGCCAGCTGTTGAGACGCGAGGTAGAGACGCGACGGTTCCACACCGCATGGGCATCGAGAATCGCCTCTTGCAGCTTGTCGAGGTTCTTGCCCGTCATGGCGGAAACCGTCACCAGTTGCGCGCCGCGAAGCTGCGGCAGAAGCCGTGCAAATTCTTCGCGCAACTCTTTGGCCTTGTTGGATTTGTCTTTTTCTTCGTCCCATTTGTTCACGGCAATCACAACCGCGCGGCCCTCGCGCTCTGCCAGATCGGCGATGCGCAGGTCCTGCTGTTCAAACGGGATCGAGACGTCCAGAAGCACGACCACCACTTCGGCGAATTTCACCGCGCGCAGACCATCGGCGACGGAGAGCTTTTCCAGCTTTTCCTGCACCTTGGCCTTTTTGCGCATCCCCGCCGTGTCAAACACACGCACGGGCGTGCCGTTCCACGTCATCGTGACCGAGATGGAATCGCGTGTGATCCCCGCCTCAGGTCCGGTGAGCAAGCGGTCTTCACCCAGAAGCTTGTTGATCAGCGTGGATTTGCCCGCATTGGGACGGCCCACGACAGCGATCTGCAACGGCTTGTCCATGGTGAAATCGCGCGACGCGCCACCGATGTCTTCGCCCTCGCCCAGCTCCTGCTCTTCCTCGGTCAGTTCGACATCGACCTCGGGCTGTTCTTGCGCCGAGCGGATATCGAACTGCGCCGCAAGCGGTTTGAGCACGTCATAAAGATCGGGCATCCCCTCGCCATGTTCGGCAGAAAGGCGCAAAGGCTCGCCAATGCCGAGACCATAGGCCTCCAGAAAGCCGCTTTCTCCGGCTTTTCCCTCGGCCTTGTTCACCGCAAGGATCACATGTTTGGCGCGTTTTCTGAGAATATCGGCAAAGACTTCGTCGGCAGGCAAAACACCTGCACGCCCATCGATCATGAACAGGCAGACATCCGCCATATCCACCGCACGTTCGGTCAGTTTGCGCATCCGGCCCTGAAGGCTAGCATCGGTCGCTTCTTCAAGCCCCGCCGTGTCGATCACGGTAAAGCGCAGATCGCCAAGCTTTGCCTCGCCTTCGCGCAAATCGCGCGTCACGCCGGGCTGGTCATCCACCAACGCCAGACGCCGCCCTACAAGGCGGTTGAACAGGGTCGATTTGCCCACATTGGGACGACCGACGATGGCGAGAGAAAAGGACATAAGACAGGCTCCGGGTGTGGGTTCAAGCAGCCCCGATACACCCGTTCGGGGCCGCCCGTCAAAGAGAATCAGCGCAGGGCAGCCAGAGAGCCGCCTTCCAGCAGGAGATACATCACTCCGCCGACAACAATCGGGTCCGAGGCCGCGCCTTCGGGAAGGGCAACGGAGGCCGCCAATGCGCCGGATACAGGATCAAAACCGCGCAGCATTCCGTCATCCGAGGCCACCCAGAGCTTGCCCCCTGCGGCCACAGGACCGTAATGGGCAAAGACGGTTTTGCGCTTGCGCTCTTTTTCCGTTGTGAAATACGGCAGTTGCACGCCCCAAATCCGCTCGCCGCTGGAGGCAGAGAGCCGCACCAACTCGTTGCGGTCGGTCACGATAAAGACAGAGCCGCCCACGATGGATGCAGGGCTATAGGCCCCCTCGTCCGCCGTCCAGATCCGCGTGCCGGTTTCGAGATTGAACGCAGCATAGCGTCCGGCCTGATTGCCGACATAGAACTTTCCGCCGATCACAACCGGATCAGAGGTGATGTCGGAGACGTTGGCATAGACAACGCCCTTGCGCTGACCGGCCAGAGAGGAGGTCCAGTAGCGGACACCGCCCTTACGGAAGACACCGTAGAGATCACCGGAGGCAAAGGGCAGAATCGCGAATTTGTCCGACACCGCCGGAGAGGTCGCCCCGACGCGCGAGGTGATGCTTTCGGGACCGGAGATTTGCCATTTCACGCGCCCGTTGGAGGTATCCACCGCCCAAGCGCGCCCGTTGCCCGCAACCACATAGGCCAGCCCGTCATAGACCGTGAGCCCCGCAGCCCCGACAGAATCAAGCCGTTGCCGCCAGATTTCGCCACCGGTTTTCAAATCAAGCGCGACAAGATCGCCGTAACCGGTCGTCGCATAAAGCACAGAGCCGGAGATCGCCAAAGCACCGCCGAAGACCTTGCCCGGTTTCTCGCCCGCAGGCGTCAGATCCACCGACCATGCCGTTGCACCGGAGCTTGCAGAGACCGCTGTCAGACGCGCTTCGGCATCCATCGCCACGACCAGACCCTGTGCAGCCACAGGATCAACCGTCAGGCGGGTCTTGCGGGTCTTGCCCTTGCCGATATCGGCAGTCCAAGCAAGGCTCGGCGCGCCGGATGTAAATGCGTTATGGCCGGAGGCATGGGTGCGCCCTGCGCCGGTCATGGTCCATGAAGCCCGCGAAACCTGCTGGCCCAGAGAAATGCTCTCGGCACGGTTTTGCGGTGTTTCGGTGGCTGTCGCCGCCGCCAGAGGCGAGCCGTCGCGCAGATCGACACGCGGCCCCTGAAGAATCTCCTCACGTCCCGCGCCACACGCCGTCAGCGCCAGCATCGCTGTGAAAAGCCCCGCTTTGCCAGATCGACCGATCATACCCGCACTCCCTTTCATTCCACGATCCCGACGCGTTTTTCTATTCCGCAGGATCGGCCCCGAGGGCCACAATCATCTGAGCCGCGCGCCGACGCAAGGCATTACTTGCCCCGACATCCTGCGAGATGGCCCGATAGCCTTCAATCGCCGCTTCAACTTCGCCCATCTCGACCTGAGCGGCGGCAATCTGCTCCTCGGCCAAAAGCCGGTAGGGCGCGCCGGGGCTGGCAATGCCGGCAAGCTGTTTCACGCGATCTTCCGGCGGGATTTCGCCCGCACCGATCATCGCGGATTTCAGAACCGCCAGATCACGGTAGACTGGCGCCAGCATGTCATCAGCCATCAGCGGTGCCAGAACCGCCAAAGCGCCTTTGACATCCCCTGCGTCATGAAGCTCACCCGCGCGCAGCATCGCGGCAACCACACGCGCGTCGCCTTCGACAGGCACCTCGGACAGGGCCTCCGCCCGTGCTTCGGGCGCATCCAGCCCCAAAGCGGCCGTGATCGCATCACCGGCAGCTTCTGCCTGTGCACGCTCCTGAGACTTGCTGTATTCGTTATACGCCGCACCGCCCACAAGCGCTACAACGGCGACAATGCCGATCCAGCCGTATTTTTTCAGGAAAGCATAGAATTTATCGCGGCGGACCTCTTCGGTCACTTCCTCGATGAAGGTATCGCTCTGGCTCACAAATGCCCTCCGCCCCTGCACATGCACGGGATTCATGTGGTTTCAAACTCTTGCACCCTCTTACCCCGATCTTCGCCGGATTGCCAAGACCTGCGCTGAGATCAGATGGATGATCTGCCATTCCGGCCCTGTGCCAAGCCGCGCGGGCATTGTGATAAAGCACTTTCCGGCCTGATCCGGCGCACTCTGTGCAAAGGCGCTCATTCATGCCGGCCTTACCCTGCAAAAATGCCGTGCCTGCGCAGAGCAACGCCACGTCCTACGGTTGCCAGATGCAAAAACAGGTTCCAAAATGAAAGAATTGCCGACACGATCTTGTGATTGCCATGAGGATTCCCCATCTTGGTCGCAATGTTAATGACATTAACTCTTTCGCGGATGGAAAACTTGATCCGGACCCTGCTCCGGGGCGTAACCCACCCAAGACAAGACACAGGACAGTAAAGCCATGCGCATCGTCTCCATTCTTATCGCCCTGCTCGTCACGATCGGCCTGTATCTGTTCATATTCGAGCGTGACCGCCTGACCGGACAGGACCAGACGGAGGCAAGCACGGAGACCCAAGAGGACTTTGCACCGCCCGCGCAAAAAGCCACACAGGACGCCCGTGCGGTGGCTGTGGTGGCCCGTCATTCCGTGGCGCGGACACTCGACTCGGCTGTGGTGCTGCGCGGCGAGACCGAAGCGGCGCGCACGGTTCAAGTCACCGCAGAGACCAACGGGCGCGTCATCAACGAACCGCTGCGCAAGGGCACGACGGTCAGCGCAGGCCAAGAGCTTTGCGCCCTTGATCGCGGCACGCGGGATTCGAGCCTTGCACAGGCCCATGCAGCGCTCTCCGAGGCCGAGGTCGCGCTGGCCAACGCCCGCAAACTGGCCGCAGGGGGCTACGCCTCGGAAACCCAGATTCTCTCCGCAGAAGCCGGTGTGGAAAGCGCCCGCGCCGCCGTTGCGCAGGTCGAGCGTGATATTGAAAACCTCTCGATCACCGCGCCCTTCGCGGGACTTCTCGAAAGCGACACAGCAGAGCTTGGCACCTATCTGACAGCCGGTGCGCCCTGTGCCATAGTGATCCAGCTCGATCCGATCAAACTGGTGGGCTATGCCTCCGAAACCGATGTGAACAAGATCAAACTTGGCGCTCTGGCTGGTGCGCGGCTGATTTCGGGGGAGACAGTGCAAGGCAATGTCACCTTCCTCTCGCGCTCCGCCGATCCCGCCACGCGCACCTTCCGCGTTGAAGTCGAGGTGCCCAATCCCGATTTCGCCATCCGCGACGGGCAAACCGTAGAAATCGCCATTTCCTCGGCAGGGGTTGAGGCCCATCTGGTGCCGCAATCGGCGCTGACACTGGACGACGAGGGACGGATCGGCCTACGGCTCGTGGGCGAGGACAGCCGCACGCAGTTTGCGCCCGTCACCGTCTTACGCGACACGCGCGAGGGCATCTGGGTCGCTGGTCTGCCCGAAAAGGCCGACATCATCACCGTGGGACAGGAGTTTGTCCGCGCAGGCGTTCTGGTCGAGCCGCATTTTGACACGCCCGACGCGGTCATGCCCGAATCCGACCTCCCGACGGAGGCCACCCAATGACCGGACTCGTCGACTGGGCCGGTGAACGCGCCCGAATGATTCTGGCCTTTATTGCGCTGACCCTGATCGCGGGGGCCTATGCCTATGTCAGCCTGCCCAAAGAGGGCGAACCGGACATCGAAATCCCCGGCCTCTATGTGGCCGTGCCCTTCCCCGGCATTTCCGCCGAAGACGCCGAAAAACTGCTCGTCAAGCCGATGGAAACCGAGTTCTCCGATCTCGACGGGCTTGATTCCATGTCTGCCACCGCCTCCGAAGGCTATGGCGGCATCTGGCTTGAATTCGAATTCGGCTGGGACAAGACCAAAACCATCGCAGATGTGCGCGACCGGATGGGCCGTGTTGAGGCGGATTTTCCGGCGGGGGCCGACAGTTACACCGTCTCTGAGGTCAATTTCTCCGAATTTCCGATCCTGATCGTCAATCTTACCGGCCCCGTACCCGAACGCACTTTGGTGAAATATGCCAAGGAGATGCAGGACCGGATTGAAAGTCTCGAACCCGTTCTGGAAGCCCAGCTCACCGGACACCGCGACGAGATGCTCGAAGTGGTGATCGATCCGCTCAAACTCGAAAGCTACAATGTCACCGCCGCCGAGTTGATCAACGTGGTCACCAACAACAACCAGCTTGTGGCCGCAGGCGAGGTCGAAACCGATCAAGGCACCTTCTCGATCAAGATCCCCGCCTCTTTCGAGGACCAGCGCGACGTCATGTCCCTGCCGGTCAAGGTCAATGGCGACCGCGTGGTGACACTGGGCGATCTGGCCGACATCCGGCTGACCTTCGAGGACCGCACAGGCACGGCGCGCTTCAATGGCGAAAACACAGTCGCGCTTCAGGTGGTCAAACGCAAAGGCTTCCCGATCATCGACACGGTGGATCTGGTGAAACATGAGGTTGCCGCCGAATTCGCCACATGGCCGGAGCCGCTGCAACAGGCGATCATTGTCGGCACATCGAATGACCAGTCGCGGCAGGTCTCCTCTATGGTGAGCCAGCTTGAAGGTTCTGTGCTCACCGCCATTGCGCTGGTGATGATCGTGGTGCTGGCCTCGCTGGGCATCCGCTCATCGCTTCTGGTCGGCTTTGCCATCCCCACCTCCTTCCTGTTGTGCTTCATTCTCTTGGGGCTGATGGACATCACCATTTCGAATATCGTCATGTTCGGGCTGATCCTCGCGGTCGGGATGCTGGTCGACGGGGCCATTGTAGTGGTCGAATATGCCGACCGGAAAATGGATGAGGGCGCAGGCCCCATGGCCGCCTTTATCGAGGCGGCCAAGCGCATGTTCTGGCCGATTGTCTCCTCCACCGCCACAACGCTCTGTGCCTTTTTGCCGATGCTGTTCTGGCCGGGTGTAGCGGGAGAATTTATGGGCATGCTGCCCGTTACCATCATCTTTGTGCTCTCCGCCTCGCTGATCGTGGCGCTGATCTACCTGCCTGTGATGGGCGGCGTCTCCGGCCGGATCGCGCGGAGCTTTGATCACGCCTCCGCCGGTCTGCGCGACATGGCGCCCTACTGGCTGCGCGCGCTTCTGGTGATCCCGTCTGCCTATCTGGTGTTTCTCGGGCTGATGCAACTCATGAACCCCGCCTACCTCATGAGCGACGAAGCCAAAGGTGGCGCGGTGCTCGGCGGCGCTTTGTTCCTGATCGGCTCCGCCCTCACCGGCATCACGCTTTCGGCGGCGCGGATCGTGCGGGACAGGAAAAAGGTGGAAACCGGCTACAAACGCTCCGCCTTCGGGCATTTCACCTATTTCATCGCAGGCAACCCCGTGATGCCTGTGGTGGTCATTGTCGCGGTTCTCTTCGCGGTGGTCTCGATCTTTGGCTATTACGGCAAGAACAACAAAGGCATTGAGTTCTTTTCGGCCACAGAGCCGGAACAGGCGATCATCTATGTGAAGGCGCGCGGCAACCTGTCGCTGACCGAAAAAGACGCGCTGGTGCGTCAGGCCGAAGACATTGTTCTGGCCCAGCCCGGTGTGGACAACGCTTTTGTGTTTGCCGGTGACGGCGGGCTCAATTCCAACACCGGCGGCTCGTCCGCTCCACGCGACACCATCGGCCAGATTCAGGTCGAGTTGATCCCGTGGGAAGATCGCCCGACCGAGACCGAGGACGGGTTCCTCTTTTTCGAGGACACCCATGTCAAACCGGATTATGACGGCGATTATGTGCTCTCTCAGCTTGAAGAGAAGCTCTCGAAACTGCCCGGCATCCAGACCGAGACGCTGAACCTCTCTATGGGACCGGCATCGGCCAAGCCTGTGCATCTGCGGCTCAAGGCCGATGATTTCGAATTGCTGGAACAGGCGACCGAGATCGTGCGCGCAAAATTCGAAGAGACCGAAGCACTGGCCGATATCGAAGACACCCGTCCCCTGCCCGGCATCGACTGGCAGATCGACGTGGATGTGGAAAAGGCCGGTCGCTACGGCGCGGATGTCGCCACGGTCGGCGGGATGATCCAGCTTGTGACCCGTGGCATCCTGCTCGACACGATGCGGGTGGACACATCCGACGAGGAAATCGACATCCGCGTGCGCCTGCCCGAAGAATTCCGCGTGCTGTCCACACTCGACAGTCTCAAGGTCCGCACTCTTGACGGTCAGGTGCCCATGTCCAATTTCATCACCCGCACACCGGTCAGAAAACTCGCCTCCATCAGTCGCGTCGATCAACAGCGCTACTACGATGTGAAAGCGGCGGTCGACAGCGGGTTGACCCGCGAGGACGGGGTAACGATCACCCCCACGGAACGGATCGAAACCCTGACCGCTTGGCTGGAAAGCGACAGCCCCCTGCCACAAGGCGTCTCTTGGGAATGGACCGGAGATGACGAGGAACAAAAGGAAACCGGCGAGTTTCTGGGCAAGGCCTTCGGGGCCGCGCTTGCGCTCATGTTCATCATCCTGCTGGCCCAATTCAACAGTTTCTACAACTCGGTTCTGGTGCTGATGGCGGTGGTCATGTCCACGGCGGGCGTGCTGATTGGGCTGTTGGTGATGGATATGACCTTCGGCATGATCATGACCGGCACGGGGATCGTGGCGCTTGCGGGGATCGTGGTGAACAACAACATTGTTCTTATTGACACCTATCAGGAATATTCCCGCTACATGCCGCGTATCGAAGCCATCGTACGCACGGCCGAAGACCGTATCCGCCCCGTGCTTCTGACCACAATCACGACGATGGCGGGTCTCACACCCATGATGTTCGGCCTGTCGCTGGACTTCATCAATGGCGGCTACACGATCAACTCGCCCACCGCACAGTTCTGGACCAATCTGGCCACGGCTGTGGTCTTCGGTCTTGGCATTGCCACCGTTCTGACGCTGGTATTCACCCCCGCCATGCTGGCGCTGCGCATCTGGTTCTGGGACATCCTGCACCATCTTCGGATGCGCCTGCTGACCGTCATGGGGCGGCAAAGCCGCTCCGCCGAGGATTACCGCCTGCGTCGCGAGGCCAAACGAGCGAAGAACCCCGAATTCATCTGGTCCACAGGCACAGGCGCTTGGGCGGCGCCGGAAACATTCGAGGCAGAGCGCGTGTCGCAAACCGCGCCGAAAACCCGCCCTGTAGAGCCGCCGCCTGCCACGCCCGAAAGCGTGGTCGAGGTTGCACCAGAGACGCCGGAGACCGGCAAAATCAGCAAAGACGGAAAAGACGGGCCAAAAACCGCGGAGTGAGCCCTTGGCGCATGAAGGGGCCTAGCGCGGCAGTGCCTCTTGCACCAAAGCAAACCCCGCGCCCTCTTTGTGCGCGCCCTCGGAGAGCACCCGCTTCCAGCGCCGCGCGCCGGGCTGGCCCGCAAACAGGCCCAGCATATGCTTTGTGATCTGCGCCAGCTTGCCGCCCGCGGCCACATGCCGTCCGATATAGTCCTCCATCGCGAAGACCACCTCCTCACGGCTCAAGCGCACGCGCGCATCCCCAAAAATCCGCTGATCCGCATCGCCCAGAATGTCGTAAGGCTGGTGATAGGCCGCCCGTCCCACCATCACGCCGTCCATATGCGCAAGCTCCGCCTCGACCATATCGAGCGAGGCAATGCCGCCGTTGATCGACAGGTGCAGATCGGGGAAGACGCGCTTCATCTCATGCACCAGCGGGTAGTCCAGCGGCGGAATATCGCGGTTTTCTTTGGGCGACAGACCGTCCAGCCACGCCTTGCGGGCATGAACCGTAATCCGGCCAACCCCGGCCGCCTGCATCTTACGCAGGAACTCCGGCAAGACCTCTGCAGCCTCCTGATCATCCACCCCGATCCGACATTTCACCGTCACAGGCACATCCCCCGCCGCCTCCTGCATCGCACGGACGCAATCGGCCACAAGATCCGGCGTTTTCATCAACACCGCCCCAAAGGCTCCCGACTGCACCCGATCAGACGGGCAGCCGACGTTGAAATTAACCTCGTCATAACCGCGCTCCACACAAAACCCCGTCGCTGCCGCCAGCTCCGCCGGATCGGAACCACCAAGCTGCACCGCCACCGGATGTTCCTCGTGGTTATAATCCAACAAATGCAAAGCCCCCCCCCGCACCAAAGCCGGCGCGGTCACCATCTCCGTATAAAGCAAAGCATGACGGCTCATCAGCCGGTGAAAATACCGGCAATGACGGTCGGTCCAATCCATCATGGGTGCAATACTGAAACGAGATGCTGATTCTACATTTGAATTCAAGCACATAACAGAAATTCCGTGGTTTCTTTTCTTTGCCGCATTTCCTGTGATTCACCCCGATTTCTGGTGGTTTTTTTGGATTTTCCGAGAACGCTTGCTACCGAATAGCAGCTTTATACCCGGTCTGCATCCCCAAGTAAGGGGCCCCCCATGTGTGCATTCTCCCCAATCCTTCGGCCCAACTTTCACAAATTTCAATCGTGCGATTTCCGGCCGGACCAAAACAACACCAGCTACTCATGATCGACCAAGGAAATAAATCATGTCTCAATCCACTCAACATAGCTCCGCAAACCTTCTTGAAAGAATCTCGCACAACAGATCTGCCGGTTCTCCTTTCACTCCCCCGCCATCGTCGCCTCACGGGAGGGCACCCAACATTGTGAAACGCTCTAAATCCGGAAAACCAACCAAACGCACAATTGCAAAAAGCAAAAAGGAAGTTCTGGAGCCGATCGCAAAATCCTCCAAACCGGCGGATTGCTCCTCCGAACCATTTATATCTGCTCGGTCTCCCAAAGGTGGATCGCCGCGATACTGCGTGCAAATTCGCAGGAGAACAGATCAAGGATTGGTTAGCGCAAGCAAGACCTTATCAACCCTTAATGAAGCCAAAAAATGGCGTGACGACACTCTGGCCAAAATTCAACTGGGAGTGCTTGTGCCTACACAGAAAGAAGAGAAAACGAGCCAAGTTCTTGTATGTGATCTGTTGCAACAAAAAAGGGACCAAGGGCGGTCCATGGAGCGCTCGGCCAAGCAAACCTTGGACTTGCTGATTAGACATGAACGTTGTCAGCTGCCAGCGCACTGCATTGACATTAAATGGTTCAGAGCTATGGCTGATGATCTTCTCGGTACTGGGATACTTCCTCAGACTGCTGCAAGTTACATGGCCATACTGGCATCTTCACTTAAATGGGCTGCAAAACGTGAAGCCGATGTACCATATGATGTCATTGTTCGAGCAATGACGATACTATGGGAGGATGAAATTCTTGTCCGTTCTGAAGAACGTGAACGCAGGCCATCTCTCGAAGAACTGGATAAAATATTCAATGCTGTGCTTGCCAACAAGCGGCAAAAAATTCCTGTAATCACTATCAGCGTATTCGCAATCTATTCGTGTCGACGCCTTAGTGAAATTTGCCGGCTTCGCTGGAGCGACCTGAATATATCCGAGAGTACAATATTGGTTCGCCAGATGAAGCATCCTCGCAAAAAGAAGAGAAATAACGTCATCGTAAAAATGCCCCCTGAGGCATTAAAAATCATTCAGTCGATGCCGAAGACTTCAGAATTTATCTTTCCGTATAATCCGAGATCTGTAGGCGCCGCGTTTCGTCGCCATCGTCAATCAGTCAAAATTGAAGATCTTCGGTTTCATGACCTACGTCACGAAGGGATTAGCTTGCTGTTCGAGAAAGGTGAGCGGGATCACTTCGTTATGAAAACCTCAGGACACCAATCACGACAATGCCTGGATCGCTATGTGAACGTTGAGAAGACTGGTGACAAATTTAAAAACTGGTATTGGTTGGACTGGGTCCTCACTCACTCGAGCGATCAATAAAAGCCTTTCATTTTTGAGGTCAACGCAACCTTTGTGTCGGCCTCAAATCATATTATTAACTTTTTAAAAAATTCCCCTGATAACTTTCCTCGCATAAAAAATCATTCCCACCTCCTAAAAGAGAACAATTGGAGGCAAAATGACAACATTCGACATGCTCTTGGCTCATTTCGGTGGAATTCCAATGATTCCATTGGAAACAGCAGCATCCTATTGGGGCTACGAGCCTGATACATTAGCTAAGAAAGTAGAAGCTGGCGACGTACGCCTTCCTTTTTTTCGTTTGGACACAAGTCAGAAGGCTGCCCGCCTCGTGATGTTGATTGATTTAGCTAAGCTACTCGATGAGCGCCACCTTGCAGCCAGCGATGAATTTTCAAAGAAATGGAACCAGAAGTGATCTGCAGTTGCCGTAAGGTCACAAGACATGGGGCCGCTCTGCGCTACGAGCGCGGATCAACCCTTATCACAAGTAATCTCTCGTTCGAAGAGTGGACTGAAACCTTCGGCACAGAACGTTTGACCGGCGCCCTCACGGACTGGTTGCCCCAACACATCAATATCCTGGAAATGAACGACGAAAGCTATAGGCTGTATCAAAGCCGCGCCCGTTGATCCGGATCGTGCCCGCCCGCAAACGCCGTATAACGCGCGCCTCGTAGCCCAATTGCACATAGGCGGCCAGCCCATAGTCGGCGTCATAGGCCATGATGATTGCGTCTTCTTCGGTATCAAAGGGAATGATGACCAACACAGTACCAATGTACTTGTCCGGTTTATATTTCGCTCTTTACACCGACAGGTTAGTCAAATCTCAAAATACGCACCACTATGGATAGGTCACAACATCCGCCAAAAGCATCAATACTACGGAGCGGCTTAGTCCTTGAAACGGGGACAAAAAATCCTCGCCCACCGTTTCAGCGCTATAAACAATATTGAGTTTTTATCTACAACGCTTTCCCTACCAATGAAGGCTACATTGAGCGGCGCAGAGTACTTGCCACATAGAGCGACCCTTTTGAACGGATAGTTCCAAAAGGGTCGCCAAGGTTATTCCTTAACGGTAAGGATAGCCTGCTTTTTCCATGGTTTCAGCATATTTTTTGAAAGCATCCACGACACGTTTCGGACGGTCGCCGCGTTCTGCAATTTCATCCCAGAATTTGGCCGCATCGGTGACAACGGTGTTCCATTCTTCTTGAGGGATGGATGTCAGTTCCATTTTTTCGCCTTCTACACGCAGCTTGGCTTCGCCGCCCCAATACCATTGCGCGCGGTAGTAGTGCGACTGGTCGATCGACATTTTGTAGAGTGCCTGAAGGTGCGGCGGAACTTTGTTCCAGCTTTCGGTGTTCACGAAATACGATCCAAACCATGCCCCGGTTACAGAGTTGGTCAACGCATATTTACAGATGTCGGCCCAACCCACTTCGTAGGCTTCTGTGAAACCACACCAGGCCACACCATCCAGCTCACCTGTTTGCAAGGCGACCTCGACATCATCCCAAGGCACAGTCACAGGAATCAAACCGTATTGAGACAGGAAACGGCCCGCAGTCGGCACGCCGAACACGCGTTTGCCTTTCATATCTGCCAGCGAGCGAATGGGCTCTTTTGTAAAGATATGAAGCGGATCCCAAGCGCCCGCGGAAAGCCATGTGACATTGTCAACTTCGTCATAGGCTTCTTTCCAGATTTCGTTCAAACCGTAGTAGTTGAACAGGGCTGGCACATCGAGGGAGTAGCGTGTAGCGAACGGGAAATAGCCGCCGAACACGGAAATATCAACGGGAGAGGCCATACTTGCCTCATCGGATTGCACTGCGTCCAGTGTGCCGTTTTGCACAGCACGGAACAATTCGCCGGTCGGAACCAATTGATCGGCGTAATACAGTTCGATCTCCATTTCACCATTGGCCGCTTCGTTGAACGCATCAATCTGCGGCTTGATCACATGCGCACCAAGCGGAGCACCGGAGTAGGTTTGTAGCCGCCATTTAAGCGCCCCTTGCTGTGCAATTGCGGCAGGTGCTGCGAGCGTGGCAGCGGCACCAACGGCAGAAGAGGTCAGGAACTTACGGCGCGATGTCAGAATTTTTTCCGACGGACTTTTTATAATTTTATCAGTCATGGAAGAAGACTCACTGTTGGTTGGTTGAAAGGAAAGGTGATCAGTTCCGCACCGCTTCGGGTAACCAAAGCGCGATTTGAGGGAACAGCATTACCAGCGCAATCGAGAAGGTCATCATCAAGACGAATGGCCAGATTGAGCGGTAAATATCGGGAAGGGTGATTTCCTTGGGCGCCATGGAGCGCATCAAGAACAAATTATAACCGAATGGCGGCGTGATATAGGCAATTTGACAGGTCATGGTGTAAAGCACACCAAACCAGATCAGGTTCGTATTGCCACTGCCCAGACCCAGATCCAACGTTTTTACAAGCGGGATATAAAGTGGCGCAACGATCACCAGCATAGCCGTATCATCCAGAAACATCCCCATCACAACGAAGGATATCTGCATCATAATGATGACCTGCCACGGTGAAAGCTCCCAACGGTTGATGAACAGGTTCTCAATCGCCCGCACAGCTCCAATCCCGTCAAACACCGCTCCGAAGGCAAGTGCCGCAAGGATGAGCCACAGAAACATCGAGGATACGCCCAAGGTCTTGCGCGCAATCTCATGCATCATTGACCATGAAAACCGGCCTTTGAAAATGGCGGCCAAGGTTGCGGCGGTTGCGCCCACAGCGGAGCTTTCCACCAATGATGTGGGGCTTGGTTGTACGCATATCGCTATCGTGGTGACGCCGTTTGCCAAGGTGCAGAGGGCGGCTCAACGCACAATCCGTAATGTATTCTGAAAGGACTACAAGGAGATTGAGACAGGCGCGATTCATAAGTTTCAGTGATGGGAAGACGATGCGGTTTTCATTTGCTTGGGTCTTCGTTGGGGCGCTGAGGGGAACCCAGGCGAAAATGGGCCACCGCCTTTCCGAACTTGCTGAAGGTGGCAGTGTCGCGGGTAAAGACGGAACTCTTGGTCATTGGCAATTATGCCAGATGGTCAGTGCAGCCTCATTTCGAAGTTCTCGCAGAGACTTTCCGGCGATATAATTTCATCCAGCCATATCTGAGACCAGTAGTTGGTGATGGTCTGATATTTTTGAATTTCTACAATCGATGGCAAGGCCTTAGTTGTCGCCCCATTTTTCGATGTAGAGTTTGATCAATTCACTTTTGGAAATCGAGGGATTTCCCGCGGTTTTGTATTTGATCTCGGAGAAATCGAGAGCAAACAGTCTGTCATGCAAGGTTTTTGCGTCTATACGATCTGCGCGAATAAAAAAGTGAGAGGCATTGGCTGACTGGGAGAATTCCTTTTTGATAGTGCCAGCACGGACACCTACCCTTTGGAAAGCAAAATCCGCATTGTCTCGTGAGACAAATTTCATATCGGGATGATGCCGCAGGATCGGGGGCGGGACTCTCTTACAGGTTTCTTTTTTCCAAACCTGAAATACTGTTGGAACCGGATAGTCTTTGCCATCCAGTGTGAATGATGCATTGCCAAGCGCCATAGCGCTTACCTGATGAAAATGCAGATTGAGCCTTCTGTGGATGCTTTCTTTTTCGAATGTGCGCGGGACAATAAAGGCAATCTGGTTTGCAAATGAGGCCGCATGATTGAAGAAATCGACTGCGAGTTTGGCGTTTTTCCCGAATGGTGGGTTACCGATCACAGTGATATTTTTTTTGCCGGGTTCTGGCTGCCACATCAGGAAATTAAGTTGTAAAATATCTTCCTGTTCGGGTTCGATGTCGATCCCGATTTTCGGGTTCGGCAGGCACTGAAGGAAGGCCCCTGCCCCTGCGCTGGGTTCGATCCAGAGGCTGGGTGCGTTGATGATGTCAACTTGAATAAGCTTTTGAACATGCTTGATGCAGTTTTGTGCGATGTGAGGCTTTGTATAAAATTTATCAAGAGCTCGGGATGAGCTCGCCTTTGTGGATTGCATTCGATTTTCCCTTCAGTTGAAAGGGAAATCGGTCTGTTTAAAAGAATACGGAAATGCGTCGGCTGCTATACCGACTATGCGGTAGTTACTATTTCTCACGCTGTGTCAGCGGAGAGGAAATTTTTTCCTGCTCCCCTGAAGAGACCGGTGTTTTGAGTTAGCCTGTTCTCCAAGACCGAGACAGACGATGAAGAGAAGCCGCTTCGGAGAAGAACAGATCATTGGGATACCGAAGGAGCATCAGGCAGGGCTTGGTGCTAAAAAGCTGTGCCGCAAGCTTGGCGTCAGAGATGCCACCTTTTATAAATGACGAACCAATATGGTCCGATAACCCCGACAGACTGCCGCATCGCGGCTCTTTCTGGAGATTCCTTAATTCTCTTGATTCAGGGCAATATTCACAAATACATATCAACCACTTAAGACCCTTCCGGTCGCAATTTCCCCGCACACAGTCGCAATTTCCCCGCGCACAGTCGCAATTTCCCCGCGCACAGTCGCAATTTCCCCGCGCACAGTCGCAATTTCCCCGCGCACAGTCGCAATTTCCCCGCGCAATGGTGACATCATTGCTGCTTTACCTGCATCAAGAGTCCGCTGATCAGTACACATCGATATTGCATTGAAAATGGTTGTTTGCCCCAGTCGATAAAGATTCCATAAAAATCCTTCGTAAAATCCACTTCTGGCCAATCTAAGCGTCAACGTGAATGAGCCGGCCTGTACCACCGGACACCTAAGAGGTTTCAGTTTGCGCCTAAATGAACTCGTGAGGCGAATGCCCACATCCAGCCATTGAAAAAGATTTTTTGTTTTCACAAACGACCCCAACTTCCTTTTATGACACATCATAACACCCCCCTGAGCCTTGCCGATCTGCGATTGCGGATCGAAAATGGCACCGTCCCCACGCCCAATGACACTTCGATATTGGCGTTTCTCGACCTCACCTATACAGCCATCGGATCGGAAGCGTTTCTCGACCCGAGGGTTCTGGAAACAGAAACAACTTTCTCAACTTGGTTTCCCGAGCTTCCAGACGAAGAACTCGTCGCAAAATTTGGGGATGCGGCAATCTACGGTCGTTGCCGAAATAGCATCTTGCGACACGCAAAACTGGCCGGAGCATGGTCCAATGCAGACCCTTATACACTTTTGAACCAGCTTGCCCGAGAAGGTCACCTCCCAGGAGTGAACCGAAAAATGATGGAAAGTTTTTTTCCGGGGATTGCTCTGCGTGACTTAACTCGTGAAATGGCCATCGCGGTTGACCGTGGCCTTCGTGGGACACCGAGGAGCAGATTCAGAAATTCATGTACAACAATCGACAAACTCAGAGACGATCCACGCGTTTTATCTGCGGGGATTCTGGGCAAAGAAAAAATTGGCCCCTTCCCGGCTTATCGCGACGGTGACAAACATCGCATCGAGTTGCCCGCCGCGCTGGCAGCCGTTTCCGGGCAGATACCCGTTGGTCAGGCGCATCACGCGCGGCGGGCGTTCGAGTTGGCAGTAGATCTCGGATTGTTTCCGGAAGATGGGCCGAAGCACGACTGGTGTCTAACCATCGCCGAAGCCACGCGATACTACGAAACAGCGAAGGAAAGAGTTGCGACTGTCACTGCGGATCTATATCTCCTCACGCTGCTCTCATTGCTACAAGCAGCGACCCCCATGTCGGTGCCCGCAAACGTAACCGCTGACCGAGTGCGTCGCCCCCAGAAATACGCGATACTCGCCAACCCAAAGCCCCAAAAGACAAACAGACAGCCGTTGTCTCTACCAGATGGGATAGAGGCAGAACTCGCAGACTATTCTCAGAAGCGCCTCTTTCCCAAGAAGAAAATGGAAACATTGCGCCGGATGCTGCGCCATTTGATTGAAAGCGGGAACAACTGCAGCGAACGAATTTCACTCGACGATGCAATGTCGGTCATACGTGATAGGTGCACGCATCTCGGTGACGGCACTCTGCGGACCTATCGGTCTATACTGAAGGACTTCCTGTACCACACGGACCGTTTGCCGCCTTGGTCAATGCTGCTCATTGGGGCCAAGGACATGGGAGTTCACGGAGATGACCTGTATGCGCTGACGCGGTTTTCAACGTTTGTGAGCAGAATTGCTCCCGATATTGAGCCCGCAGACATCAACGAAAACGTCGCAAAGTATTTAGTTGGACAGGCCAGAAAAATTGGAAAGGCTTCCAGAGTTGTCAATGGCCTGCGTGTGCTGGATGGATTGCGAGGTCGCTTTCCGAACCTTCCTCCTGCCCCCGTTGCTGACATTGCATCGAAGACTGGTGAGCTTTCCGACCACCTTGTGTCTGAACTAACGGAACACGCGACAGCGGCCGGTTACAGCGTATATGGAATTCGCGCGAGACTCATGGCTGTTCGTGCCTTGTATCGCCTCGCCCCTAATAAGTCTCTTTTCTCAGGAGCTGTTGAGGACATCCCATGGCTCGATATTATCGAAAGCACGCTGGCCCAACATCCGAAAGACATGGAGGTTTACAGAAATGAACTGTTGCGTCTCGCAGATCAGGTCGGCCGAAAATGGCCACACGGATGGAAAACGCTGCAGTCCAAAATTGTCGATGCTGGAATCCCCAGAGCAAATAATCCCGTCGATGTCCTGATGGAGATCGCGATAGAAGACGATCTGCAGCCGTGGCAGCTTGATCGCGAATGGGCTTGGGTCCATGAGCGCTCCCTCCGACCGGATCTGCGTCGAAAATGGAGTCGCGCCGTCGACAACTTCGATGCTTTGCGTTCTGTGCTTGAAATTGCAGATGCGGACTTTTTGCCACCGGAGAGAATCGGGCCCATGCCCGAAACCGGAGCACGTCTGAAAAACGCGCATCTCCCCCTCCCGCGTAGGTTTGAGGCCGCCCTCGAAGGCGAGTCAAAGCAAGTTCTCGAAGCCGCCCATTTCCTGTGGCGCTGCCTGCGGGCAGTCGGTGCCTATTCCCGCGGCGACGATCCTGAGATTGGCACGTTGGTGGCAGAAGAAACTCTTGAGCAGGTTCTGCGCGAGCAAAGTTTCATGACAGAAGCTTCAGCTCGGTTACATATCGCGCGGCTCCGTGACTGGCGAGAGAGCCGCCCCGGATTGATTTAGATCGCCTACCTCAAGGCAAACGTCTTGAAAAAATCAATTCTTTTTAGGGATTATCGACAACAAAATAAGCCACACTCATGCCCGGCCCATGCAGGTCATGATGCAACCTTTGTCGCCATCCTTTTGCTTGCGTTGGCATATCGCACCACAGCTCCCGGAGCAATCTTCGGGAGCCTTACTTATTTGATGCCCGTTCAGTGAGACCTACCTGCCGAAACAGCCATCAGCTTCGCCTGAACTGTATCGGACAAAGAGGGCGGATTGCAGACCTTCGCTGCACAACGATCGCGAAATAATTTGAGGTGTTAAAGCAGACATCAGTAGATGGAGGCATGACTCCGAGTTCTTTCAGGGCGCTATATTGACTTCCGTGCTGTCAATGCTTGCGAAAATGCATCGGCCAAGGCGCGCACGCGTCGTGGCTGGGCTCTTCCCGGGGGGAACATCATTTGAAGTGGATTGGGCGGAGACGCAAAATCTTCAAGAAGAGCAATAAGCTTGCCTGAATCCACGTCCTCGATGACATCGAGTTCAGATTTCAGAATAATCCCATGCCCTTCCAGCGCCCATTGCCGCACCAGTGATCCATCGTTCACAGTTTTGTTGCCTCGGACGGTTACGGCTTGCGGTTTATTGCCTGAGCCGAAGCGCCAAACGTTGTCGAGGGTCGTCCCGAACCGCATAATCAGACAGTTGTGATGCGTCAGGTCAGCAGGCGTCTGTGGCGCGCCATGTTGTGCAATGTAGGATGGCGCGGCGCAAACGATGCGGCGGAAGTAGCCGAGGTTACGCGTGCGCAGGGTGCTGTCCGTCACGGCACCAAACCGCAGAGCCAGATCGAATCCTTGTCCGACAATATCTACATAGCCGTCTGACAGCAGCAGCTCGATTGAAATCGCCGGATGCTCGGCCGTGAAGGTCGATATCACGTCCGACACGATGCTACGGCCAATGTCGATCGGCGCACTGACCCGGATTGGGCCGGATAACGTGTCGGCTCCGTGCCGGATGCGGGTTTCAAGGTCTTCGATTTCACCCAGCACGACCTTGGCTCCGCTGAGGAGCGTCCGGCCTTCATCCGTCAAGCTGAGGGAACGCGTCGTGCGGTTGAACAGGACCACGCCGTAATGGGCCTCAAGGGCCGCCAACCGTTCCGAAACGGTGGTCGCGGAAAGGCCCGCTTCGCGCCCTGCGGCGACGAGACTGCCCTTTTCGGTGATGGTCAAAAACAGGCGAATATTGTCGATCAGCATTAAACGGATTTCTCGGATTATTATTTCGAATGATGCCTGTTTATCCGCATATGTCTGCGATGTATATGTTTGTCATCAGAACAGACATTCAAAGGAACAACCCGATGTCCAAGCTTACAATCGTCGCCAACATCACAGCTAATGCAGACAAAATCGAACTGGTCAAAGCCGAGCTTTTGAAGCTGGTTCCGATCACCCGTGCTGAGGAAGGCTGCATCAATTACGACCTGCATCAGGACAACGAAAACCCTGCGCATTTCACATTTTATGAAAACTGGGAAAGCCGCGAGCTGTGGCAGACGCACATGGGCGCGCCGCACCTTGCAGCCTACATGGCAGCCACTGATGGCGCTGTAGCCGAATTCATCCTGAACGAGATGTCCCACATCGGCTGATCGACGCCACTACAACCGGAGACCACATCATGAAAACGATCCACGCCACTCCAGTAGATGTCCAACCAAAGGACGTAAAACGCCCAGTGGCGCGGCTATCGCCATTTGATCTGGCTGGTATCCGGAACCATGGCTCGACGGCGTGCGCCGTCGACCTGGCGGGGTGGTTGCGACGCGCCTTTCGCAAGTAACCATCTTAACGACCAGCACTAAAAAATTTCTCCGTGATTCCAAAAAATCTCGCACGTGCGTGTCGGATCACGGGGACGGTGTGCCTCACCCTCACTTGTTTTTCTTCAAATTCCATTCGCTCCTCGGAAAGGTGCCTGCAATGACCCTGACAAAACTGCTCACATCCGCGATGGCCTTGTCCTTTGCATTCGCCACGCAAACATCTGCCGATACCACCGCCGAGCTTACAACCTTTGCGGAAATCAACGACACCCGCCCCGGCAACATCACCGTAACCCCTGACAACCGCGTCATCATCACACAGCAGCCCCTGGATGGACCCACACTGCGCGTCGTTGAAATTCTTGAAGACGGAACAAAAGTTCCGTTCCCTACGCAGGATTGGGCTGATGGCCCTGAAACTGGCGAAGTTGGTATTGCTGGCTCAATCGGGATCAAATCTGATGCAAACGGGATTGTCTGGATCCTCGATATGGGCGGTGCTGACACCGCACCGAAACTGGTCGGCTGGGACACGCAGACTGACGCGTTGCACAAGATCATCGAGATCCCGTCCGAGGTGGTGACCCCGATCTCCTTCCTTCAGGACTTCGCCCTCGATGAAGAGCGCGGCCAGATCTACATCGCCGACATGACCTTCACTGCACCTGCGGCCGACCTGAAGCCCGCGTTCATTGTGATCGATATTGAATCAGGTGCGGCGCGCCGTGTGTTGGAGGCCACGACACGTTTCGTGCCCTCTGACGAAGATGTGGTGATCGACGGTAATCTTGTCGGGTTCAAAGATGCGGACGGCAACGCCACCCCGTGGCACCTGTCGATGAACGCCATCTCAATCGATCCGGCATTTGAAAATGTCTACTTCGGCACGATGAATGGCCGCGATATCTGGTCCATCCCTGCTGCTGCTTTGGCGGACGCATCACAAGACGACACCGCGCTGGCCGCACAGATCACCCGCTACGCTGAGAAAGGCCCGAATGACGGCTTTATCATTGACGGTGAGGGCCGCGTGTTCTCAGGAGATGTCACCCGCAATGCTGTGACGGTCTCCACACCCGACAGCTTTAAGGTCTTCGCCCAAGACGACACGCTGTTGCGGTGGGCCGATGGCTTTGCCTTTGCGCCAGACGGCACGCTTTATATCGTAGCCAACCAGTTGCACACGCACCCTGCACTGAACATGGGGACCGATGGCAGCGACCACGCCTATGTCATCCTGACAACCCAGCCGTAATCAAACATCGCGTGGCGTCTAACACTGGTGCCGCGTAGCCCCACTCACATTCGGAGAAGAAATAATGAAAGCCATCGGTTACACCACAAACGGCGCTATTGACCGCGCTGATGCTCTGATCGATCTTGAGATCGATAAACCAACAGCGACAGGCCATGACATTCTGGTCAAGGTCGCCGCCGTTTCGGTCAACCCTGTCGATGTTAAAGTCCGTCAAAACCGCCCCGCAGAAGGCGATGCGCCTGTGATCCTCGGCTGGGACGCCGTGGGCGAGGTTGTTGAGACTGGCGATAAAGTCACCCAGTTCAAAGCCGGTGACAAGGTCTGGTATGCAGGCGCGATCAACCGCACCGGCACCAACGCCGAATACCACCTTGTGGATGCACGCATCGTCGGCCACGCGCCCAAATCTATCGACACCGCTGCGGCGGCGGCCCTGCCACTGACAACACTGACTGCGCAAGAGATGATCTTTGATCGTCTGAACGTCACAAATCCGGTGCCGGGTGCTGCCAATGCCATCGTCATCATCGGCGGCGCGGGCGGCGTCGGCTCCATCGCGATCCAGCTTTTGCGCGAGCAGACCGACCTGACGATCATCGCCACGGCCTCGCGCCCTGAAACGCAAGATTGGGTGAAAGAGTTGGGCGCACATCACGTTGTGGACCATTCCAAACCACTGGCCGAACAAATCGCAGCCCTTAACATCGGCGCGCCAGCCTTTGTGTTCTCAACCAACTATTCTGAAACCTATGTGACGCAGATCGCTGAATTCATCGCTCCGCAGGGCCGCTTTGGTCTGATCGATGATCCCAAGAGTTTTGACATCATGCCGTTCAAAGGCAAGGCAGTTTCTATCCACTGGGAGCTGATGTTCACGCGGTCTTTGTTCACCACCGACGACATCGCGCGTCAGGGTGAAATCCTTGATACTGTGGCGGGTCTGATCGACGCGGGCAAGATCCGCTCTACTGCGACAGAGAGCTTCGGGGCCATCAATGCCGAAAACCTCAAACGTGCTCATGCGCTGATTGAAAGCGGCAAGGCCAAGGGCAAAATCACATTGGAAGGTTTCTGAAATGCAGGTGCGCAGACTTGATCACGTCAATATCCAAACCACCCAAGTCGAAAAAATGGTGGCTTGGTATCGCGACGTTTTAGGCATGCGCACCGGCCCGCGTCCGGATTTTCCATTTCCGGGCGCGTGGCTTTATGCGGGCGATACGGCCGTGATCCATCTTGTGGGGCAAAGGGGCGACCCTGCGGTTGGCTCCGAAGTGAAGTTGAAGTTCGAACACTTCGCACTGACCGCGACAGACTACGTGTCATTTGAAGAAACTCTAAGCAAAGAGTCCATTCCACATCAACGGTTCGTGTTGGACACGGTCGGGCTTATACAATTCCATCTGCGCGACCCCGATGGCAACCACATCCACATCGATTTCACGGCGGACGAATGACAGCTTAGATACTGCGCTGGCCACCAACGTCCGCTTGAGGGAAGCTGCACTGCGGCGTGGCGGCCAATCGTCAATGGCAGCAATGGGCCGTTCGTGCTAAGCCTGATTTTTGAAGGGAATAACGTTTGAACCGCCATTTGCAAATGCTACAGCGCCTTCTTTTTGAATAGTTGTGACCGCTTCCTCGAATGCGTTCTGATCATCTTCGAATAGATCATCCCAGACAATAGATGTTCCGTCTTCGGTCACAACTTCCAATGACCTTCCGTCCCCGCCTTCCGCTTGATGTAGGCCGAATTCGACGGGCGTTTGCGCCGGACCGTCTTTGGGTCGACACCGACAAGCCGGCAAGCCCGGCGCTACGAGATGTCATGATCCCGCATCGCCCTAAGCGCTGCCTCTCGCCGCGTGGTCAATGTCGTCAATTCCTTCCCAGTAAATCCTTCAGCACGACGTTGTCCAGCATAGTACCAGACAGCAGGCGCTTGAGTTTGGCATTTTCGTCCTCCAGCGCTTTCAACTTGGCAGCATCCGATACTTCCATGCCGCCATACTGGTCTGTCAGCTTGCCGCAGGCCGCCCCGACCATCTTTGCCGCCGTGCTCCTGAGCTTTGTCGGCACGTTCTACGAAACAGAGGGGGCCTGGCTCATCGGCGCGCCGGAAATCCGTTCCATGCCCGTCCTCATGATCACCTTCATCAACAACCAGATCGTCGTGCAATACGGCGCGGTGCTGTCAGTCCTTTTGTGGGTGCCCAGCTTTTTCGCGCTGATGTTTACCCGCCGCCTTGTCGGGTCCGCGTCCTTTGCCAAGGGCTTCGGCGTCTGAGGAGAAAACCATGGCTCAACTCACTCTCAAGAACATCGGAAAATCCTTCGACGGGACCGATGTCATTCGTGACACATCCCTTGATGTGAAAGATGGCGAACTGATGTGCATTCTCGGGCCGTCGGGTTCGGGTAAATCTACGATCCTGCGTATGGTCGGCGGCTTTGAGACGCCAGATCGCGGCAGCATTCTGATCGACGGTCAGGATGTGACTCGTATCCCGCCAGAGAAGCGCCCGACCGGCATGGTCTTCCAAAGTCACGCGCTCTGGTCCCATATGTCTGTCGCGGATAACATTGCGTTCGGATTGAAACTCCGTCGGATGTCGCGCCGCGATATCCAGAGGAAAGTGGCCGAGGCGCTCGACCTTGTGGGTCTCGCCGACTATGGCCACCGCCGAGTCTGGCAGCTTTCGGGCGGACAGCAGCAACGGGTTGCCATAGCGCGTGCGCTCGTGCTTGAACCCAAAATCCTTTTGCTCGACGAACCCTTCGCAAGTCTTGACCAGCATTTGCGTGAACATTTGCGTGAGGAACTGCGCGACATTCAGCGCCGCTTGGGGATCACCACGCTTTTCGTGACTCATGGTCAGGACGAAGCTCTGGCTCTGGCCGACCGGATCGTCGTGTTGCAAGGCGGCGAGATCGAACAGGTGGCCAGCCCCGATCACATGTACCGGGCGCCCGAGACGCGGTTTGTAGCGGGGTTCATCGGCTCGATGAACTTCTGCGCTTGTGATATGCGCGATGGGCGCAGCGACCATCCGCTCTTCCGGATTGAGGCACAGGTCAGCGACGGACCGGTCGAGATCGCGATACGACCGGAGGCGATCACTGTTGTGCCAGACGCCGATACGAGTTCGCGCGTCCATCGGACGACGGATTACGGGACACATATTCTCGTTGAGATCGACCTCGCGGACGGAACGCGGGTCAAGGCGATGTGTCCGCCCTTTACACGTCTCGCGACAGGCGAATCCGTTGCGCTGGAAGCCAGCCGCGTCGCCTTGTTCCGTGGAACAGAGAAGCTCGCGGATGTGTCGTTGGCCAGAGCGCGCGAGGTCGTACATGTCTGATGCTCCCGTCGCACTGAACCATGCCTGGGGTCGGACGTGGATCAAATGGCATCGGGGGCGCAGATGCGCCTCCGACATAGAGTTCGATCCCGCACGGATCATCGAAGGCATGCAACTCGGGGCTTCCGTCGAGATCGACATCGTCCGACACGCCGGAGGAGGATTTGCAGTACTTCATGACGAGACTTTGGATCGCGCCACAACCGGCTCGGGGCCTGTTGCTGACGCCACTGCAGCGCAGCTTCGAGGCCTCACGCGCCGCGACAATACGGGTCTTGTTACGGATACGCCGGTTGCTCTGCTCGGTGATCTCTGCGCATCGCTTTCCGAGACTACCATCGGAGAGGGTGCCTTGCTTCAACTTGATCTCAAGGAGCCCTCAGAGACGCTCACTAAGGCCGATATCCACGCGTTCGCGCGGGCCGTCGCGCCGGTTCAGAAACATTTGATATTGTCCGGCGGAGACTCAAAAGCCGTCACGTGGTTGGCTCAGGCATTGCCGGACATGCAGGTCGGGCACGATCCGTGTCACTTCGGCGTAAGAGAGGCGCTGGCCGCCTCCGGAGACGATTTGGGGTTTGTGTCGCGCGCTTTATGCGAGGCAGGTCGGGCAGTGTTGCTCTATCTCGATATTCGGCTGATTCTCGATGCGCTCGGGCGTGACTTCGATATGATCGCGGCATTTCATGCCGAGGGTCGCAGGATCGATGCATATACGGTCCAAAGGATCACGCCGGAGACGGTGGCGTTGTGCGAACGCCTCGTGGAGTTGGGCGTAGATCAGATCACGACCGACGATCCGGAAGAACTGTTTGCGGCCAGTCTTTAACCTGAACGGATTTGTCGGGCGAGCTGTTTGTGAGTTTCTCCCTTTCCATATTCCTTACGAAATATCGCAGTGTCTCCATGCCTGACGTGGATGTCAGTTATGGCTGACAGTGGTCATCCGGTTGGTCGCGCCGAAACCCGCAAGGTCACGTTTTGCGCGCCGCACGGCCGCAAGTCCGGTTTGTGTCCATCTTACGAACTTTCTACACCGCAGCCAAAGTCTGCATTTGGGGAATAGACAAATCTGATCCAGAAATGCCGTCCCAGATAGCTGTCCACCGAGGAGCGAAAATGTCGCGATGCGCCACCCCAGAGCGACGGATTGCTACAAGTCAAAGAACTGTGGCGCCTTGGCGGTGAGCGGGCGTCCGAGAGGAAATGGTTCATTTCCCGCTCGCGAATAAATGGAAAAGCAGTGCAGTGGCCAAGGCTGTCGCCAGACCGGCGGCATTGGCTCGGCCTGGCGAATATGGTTTGGCTTACGGAGTCTTCTTACGCCGCCGCCCGCTGACGACGGCGCGACTGGGTCGACCAGATCCGGTAGATTTCCAAAAGCACGAGCGGCATGAAATGCACTAAGGCCGGCCCGACACCACCCCACTCATGCAGCGCGGCCCAGTGGACGAGGGTCAGCACAGCGGCGGCGTAAACGAATTTCTGAAGCGTTTTCCAGTTGCGGCCAAGTTTGCGCACCCATTCGTCTGTTGATGTTATGGCCAGCGGCACGAAGATCAGGAAGGCCAGCCAGCCCGTCCAGATATAAAGTTTCGAGATTTCGCCTCCGGTGAAGGCCACCGCCCCTTCGTCGAAGAGGTAGAACACCGTATGGGCCAGCGCGTAAAAGAACGCGGCCACGCCGAGGTGACGGCGGCGTTTCATCATCCAGCGCGGCCAGCTTGAATTACGAAACAGCATCATCAGCGGCGTGATCATCATGGTGATGATCATGAACCGTGCCGCGAATTCGCCGGACGGGTGCAGGACATTTTCCACCGCGTCGGGATCGCCTGAGGTCAGCCCGATGATCATCGGAATAGCAGGAAGGCTGAGCAGCGCCCAGAACGTGTAGGGATAATCCCATATGGATTTAAGTGTGGACATGGGGTGTCTCCGTAAGGTCGAGAGTTATACGAAGCGCCGCTGCGCTTACGTCGAAGCTATTTCGCGAAAGTTGAGAAATAATCATCCCAGCTTTGGTGTGGGCGGCCCGTCACGGCCTCGAAATCGCCGGCGCTGTTGTAGTTGCCTTTTCTGATGCCATCGTAAATGCCGCCGATGATGCGGCCGATGAAGTCGCCAAGCTCTGCTGTACGGTCCGCAACGAAATCTGCCGATGTCATTGCGCGATAGGTGAGGTCAGTGCCGAAGGCAGTGTTCAGGTATCCGGCCAGCTGTTGCTGTGTGATGGGCGTGCCGTTCAGGTTGGCTGTCTGTCCGTTCAACCCGTCCTGCGCCACCAATGCGGCGTAGGCATAAGCCAATTCCGACCGCGTGGTGTAGCCGCATTTGCCGTCGCCTGCGCTGTTGGAGATCTCGCCTTTGGCGCGGTAGCTGTCGATGTATTCTACATCCGGTTCAATATAGATGCCGTTGCGCCCGATCGCCCACTCAAGCCCACTGTTGCGAACGTCCGCCTCGGTCTGGCGATTGCTTTGAACAACTGGCGAGAATGCGGTGTCTTCGTCTGGGCCCTGAATGCTGGTGTAGACAATCTTGCGCACGCCTGCGGCCTTGGCTGCCTCAATCACGTTGCGATGTTGCTGAATGCGGTCTTCGGGCGGGGCCATGCCGGACACGAGGACCAGTGCGTCGATACCGTCTATCGATGTGCGCAAATCGTCAGGTTTATCGTAGTCACCGGGGCGAACCTCGATTCCCAACCCTTCGACATGGGCGGGCGTGCGGGCCAGACCGATGACGTTATTGGTGCCAAATTGGTCGATGAGTTTAAGGGCAATTTCCCGACCCAATTGTCCGGAAACGGCTGTTACGGCATAGATCATAAGTCTCTCCTATCGGTCGAGGTTTGAATGGCCCGACACTCAGGCCATTCTGGTGAGTTGGATATCAACCGTGGTAGGCTTGGCTGATTGCGAAACTGTCTTCAAACCAGTGCCACAGGACGACCTGCCCGTCATGGACCTTGGCGCGCAGGGCGAAGGAGAAGTCACCTGTTTCCTTGCCTGAATGCGTTGTGATGCCGTTCATCACGCCGAAAACTGCAACGGTATCGCCCGATGCAAAGGCGTCGGTGTTTTCCCATTTGGTCGTCTGCAGATTTTCGGAAAAGACGCCGAGGAAGGCGAAGATATTCTCTTTGCCGCGGGTCTCGCCGATCCACGGCAGGCTTTCGTCGCCTTCATTGTGCCAGACCATATCGTCTGCCATCAGGGCGCCCATCGCGTCCATATCGCCGGACCCCATCGCGCCCATAAAGGCCATGACTGTGTCGAAAGAGGCTTGTGTTTGTTCGTCCATGGTCTGTGCTCCTACTTGTGTTCCAAGGATGATCGCCAGCGATGCGCCGAGCGATGTTGTCAGAAGTGTTCTGCGGTTCATTTTTTGCTCCTATTTGGTGCACCGCGGGCAGGCCGCGGCGCGACGTTTGAATTAGAATTTACCAGCTTCGTTGTGCGGCGCGTCTGCCGCTGGCATGGGCGCGATGACGTCCCAATGTTCGACGATCAGCCCGTCTTCGACGCGGAAGATGTCGTAGAATGCGGTGGCATCCGCACCCAGCGTGCCTTCGGACAGTGTCAGAACAAAGTTGCCCTCACCGATCACCTCATGGACTTCGGTGTAGTCCATGCTGATGCCTTGTTCAGCCATCTGGGCCATAAAGGCACCAAAGCCATCAATGCCATCGGCGACCATCGGGTTGTGCTGCGCGTAGTTGGCTGGGTTGATGTATTGGGCGAAGTCGACCTGTTCGTGATTGATTAAGACGCGGGTGAGGAAATCCTCGACAAAGTCTTTGTTGGCGGCAGTCCGGTCGAGGTCGGTAATCTCGGTCGCGCCGTCGATCTGGCTGCGGCCTGACGGGTTAAGGGGCTGCTCGGTAATCAGGTTGTCCCAATGTTCGGCGATCTTGCCATTCTCGACGCGAAAGACGTCGAAACCGATGACCGGATCGGGGCCAAACCCTTCGTAGCGGGCATGCACGGCGACCATGTCATCATCGGCGATCACACGGATATATTCGGCGCTAAAGTCGCCGTTGCCGGACAGGAAGGCGACAACGCCTTTCTGTGCTTCGATCCCGTTGGCGAACATCTCGTTGTGCTGGATGATATCCGTTGCGAAATACTTGTCGACAGCTTCGACATCGCCTGCAAGAATCGTGTTTTCCAGCGCTTCGAGAACGAACGCCTTGTTTTCTGCACTGTCGGCGATGGCCGTGATTGGCAATGCAACTGCGAGTGCGGCGGTGGTCATAAGTGTCTTGATCGTCATGTTTAACTCCAAGTTTCAGGAGTGATTGGGTCGAATTGAAAGGGGCAGATCGGGGGCTCAGTGCCACTCGATCTGCGGGTTCTCGCGAAAGGCGAAACGTTCGAGGTGGCTGGCGATAACCTGCGCTGTCTTGTCGAGGTCAGCTTTGGTTTCGGCGGAAACCGTCAAGTCCAGCGCTTCGTCACCTGCGGCCAGTTCGCATTGGCCAAACGGCAGTTCGATCCGGCCGTGCTTGCCGTCCAGTTGTACCGGAACCTTGTGGCCGAAGTGTTTGCACAAGGTGCTGAGGTAGCGCTTTGCATGCTCTGTCTTGAATGTCGTTTGAGTGTTCATCGATGTGCTCCTTCAGTGTTGAAGTCACATCTATCGCCTCGGTACTGTTTCGAATATTGTATGAATAGTGATTTGATAGTTCCGGAAAACAGACCAATGATTGATCATTTAAAACACATGGCCGTCTTCGCGCGGGTGGTTGATAAGGGATCCTTCCGCGCGGCGGCGCAAGATATTGGCGTGGCTCCGTCGCGCGTCAGCCAGATGATCACCGATTTAGAAAATCACCTCGGCACGACGCTGCTGTATCGCACGACCCGAAAGCTTGCGCTGACCACAGAAGGCAGAACGCTATACCGGCGCGTCACCGAAATGTTGCGCAGCGCCGAAGCGGGGTTCAACGAAATCAACGCCAACACGCAAGACCCGGTCGGTGCCCTGCGCGTGTCCGTCCCTGCGTTTCTGGCGATGTCCGATCTGTCGACTGCTATGGCCGCATTTATCAAGCGGTACCCCAATGTGGCCCTGTCTTTGCACTATAGCGATCGTAGGGTCGACATCATCGAGAACGGGTTTGATCTTGCGGTTACGGCGGGCACGCTCGCGGACTCAGCTATGATGTCGCGCAAACTGGGCGCTGTCTCTCGGGCGCTGGTCGCCGGTGCGGGATATGCCGCAAGTCGCCCCGTGCCTGCGCGACCCACCGATCTGGAAGACTGGGACTGGATCCAATACCAGCAACGCTCCGACACGGTTAATCTGATTTCAGAGACGGGCAAAACCGAAAAGATTAGCGGGCAATCGCAGATCGAGGTTGATAGCGTCAACGCTCTCTATCACTTCGCATTGCAGGACGTGGGTGTGACGGTCCTAACGGAAAATCTGGCCGCGCAGGGTGTTGCATCTGGCGCGCTTGTCCGGCTTCTGCCCAAGTGGCGACCGCCCGATATCGACCTGCATACTGTTTGGCCGGACTCTTCGCGGCGGGAAAACCTGACGCTGCTCTTTGTTCGGTTTCTGGCTGATGAACTTGGTCGCTAAGCGATACAGCCAGACTTCGGGTCGCGACGCAGTAACAGCCAGTTCGCAACTCTCGTCGCTTTCCACTGCATTTGCAGCGCCAAGACACCGACCGAACGGAAGACCCTTTGAATGGCAGCATTGATCCGTTTGCGAGGCGCAATCTCAAAGGTGCGAAGACCTGCCCCCTCAGTGGCTGCTTGTCCAAAGTGAGAGGCTGCGATTTTTGTTTTGCGCAAGCGCGGCGTGCATGCCGCCATTCGTAGCCAGGAGAGCAACGGCCCGAGCTCGGAAACGGATGACAAACTATGAAGAAACACCACTCCTCTCTCCTTGGAGGAACTTCTCAAGTTCAAAAAAATTGTGCGTCAGACATAAAATTATCCCCGAACTGTTTTTCCACGTTTTCAAACATTCCCATATGCTTTTTGAGCGCCAACCCCGCTCGTCACCCAAACCGCACCCATCATGGTGTTTCAACAGGAGTAAAAAATGAATCTCAAAAACCTTTCTCTGATAGACGGCCAATTCGTTAACGCAGAGATCACCACGGACAACGGCACGATTAATGTAGAAGCCGAAATCTCGTCCATTACCCCCATCCATATTGAAAACGCCGTATGGAAGGAAACCGGGGATGACGCGTTGGGCTATATCGCACAGCATTTTGACGCTGTGCGTGGCCTGATCAAACAAGGCGTTGCTCAAAATGCTTAATGAGGGCTGAGGTTTTCTCATCGTATTCGGCGGCTCTTCGGAGCCGCCCTTTTTGTTTGCAGTGTAACGCCCCGAGATTGACGCAGACCTGTAGCTTCATTTCACGGGACCATATCGAACACGACGTGCGATACATATTAGATCTCTTCGGCCTCGAAAGACGGGAAATTCATATTGGGTTCAGGCACGCAGCGGTTGATGAACCCGTCGGCCCGGCCCGAGGGTTACCATTTGTGGATCCTGTATGTTGCGCCAAGGCCCCTGGGCGATTAACGCGGTCGTTTTCTTCCTTGCGAGGGACTTTATCCGATCACGCTCCTCTGGTGCGACGCCATCGCGTATAGCCCTGCCCTACCCACCTGCTTGCCCCATCCAATGCCTGGGGAATACAGCCGTCTTGTGGGAAATGGCCGCAAGCGCACCGGCCTGCGTCTCATAACAAACGAGATTTTCAACACGATCTGGACCAAACGTGTGCGGACATCATGCGCGTAACGATTTGCCATATTGCTTTATGTCATAACCATCATCGTTCCTTAAGATGATGGTCTCCGGAAAACTCGAGCCTTTCAGGTCGCGCTCTATCGCTCGGCATGCGATCCGCCCAGAGCCATCCATACTCAATATCGAGCAACCCTTTCACTTCTCCAGGAATTGCTCTTTTCTTTTCTCTCTTGAGCGACTTCCCATGCAATTCGATCTCGCAAACGGTTAGCGCGATCATACCTGGTTTCGGTTTCGCGTTTCTTTTCTTCGTCAAGAAATCGTTGCAGACTTTCTTTTCGATTAGGCTTTTTCGGACCTTCCTTGAAAAGCTTGCGCGCACGCTCGGTGGCAGCCCGTAGCTCACCTGGCGTCATCAAATGGGCCGACCCCGCCTGCTCAGCGGGCTTGAAACGGAGCTCTGAAATATCATTTAGATCTGCTATGTCGGTGATTTTCGGTCGCATATTTTCCCCCTCAGTCATTGCGCTTAAGTTGGCGGGTAGCCAACATGTGAAGATGCAGTCGGCCGTGATTGGACTTGCCGTGGGAAATAGCCAGGTCAAGAATTTCAATCGGGAAATACCACCGTCCGGAGTTTCTTCCCTTTCCGGAAAGTATCTTTTCGCCGTGGCCTTCATCTCGCATGGCTTTGATTACTCGTCGCGACAGACCGCACTCGTGTGCATAGAATCTGTCTTTGGCACACCCCTTCACGGATCGAGGAGGCAGCAAACGGGCCGACAATTTAAGAAGCTCTACCTGCACCTCCGGGGGCAGTTGAGCAATTTCGGAGGCTTTCTCTTTATTTGTCATTCAATCTTCCTTGCACATGTGTTGCGACACGTTCTCATCGCGTCAAAAGGAATATTGGTCCTTGTCGACTTTCGCCAAAATGGAATGAGCCATGTGAAACGGTTTTTTCCGGCTCTTCGGTCACGCAAACACAGATGAACCGCGTCACTAAATGTGAACGATTACCCGCTGGATTATATGCAACAACTCCCAACGACCGCTATTTGGGGCACCGAGCAGAAGCAAGTCGTCCCTAAATCAATCTCCGGTTAGAGCCGTTCGCGTCACTCAACATAGGGGGCGGAAACCGGACATGGCGTAACGGACAATCACAGGGCGCAGCTAAAGCTGCCCCCTGTAAATCTGAGGATTTTGAGAACATCCACCTCTATTTCCGAACTCCAAACAAAAACTTTTAAACTTCGCGCACAGAGCTTTTGATTAACCTAACGGCCCTGATAACTGCCTCTTGGCGTTGCCATGGGCTGGACATGGCAAGCCCATTACGCAAGGTTGTAGCCAGCATATCCCCTTTTTCAATATGTGCGAAAACATAAGCCAAAGCCTCTTCCAGCCTGTCATCACGCATGTCTTCATCCGCACATCTGGCCGCCACGGTATTCAGGAAATCAAGAACGCTATTCAGCTGATCACTGGTGAGGATGTCCTCACTCCAGTTGCCGCCGAAAGAAACGTTGCCGAGTTTTCTTTTCATATCCATAAGAGAACAAATAGCGAACATATGGCGATTCTGAAATGGCGAAAACCACGAAATTCCGGACCCTCTACATCGACATGGACAGCTTTTATGCTTCCGTTGAGCAACAGCTGCGTCCTGAGTTGCGTGGGAGGCCTGTAGGCATCACCGCTGTCGACAATGATGCCGGGGCCATCGTTGCGGCCTCCTATGATGCGAAAGCTCTCGGGATCGGTGTCGGCACTCGGATCTATGAAGCTAAGAAGCTTTGCCCAAGGATTGCGTTGGTCGGTGCTCGTCATAAGGTCTACGTGCGCATGAACCAGAAGATCGCCACGGCGATAGACAAAATTGCGGAAGTTGAGCGGATCCGATCTGTGGACGAGTTTCAGGTCCGCCTATCGGCCGTCGATCATGAATTGGACCGAGCGATTGCGAAAGCGCAGGAGATCAAGTCTCTCATCAAAGCCGAAGCGGGGCCATTTATCGGGGCGTCTGTAGGGTTGGGCCCCAATCATTTGCTTGCGAAAATAGCGGGCAAGCTGGAAAAACCGGACGGTCTATCCTGGCTATCCCCGAATAACATGCCAGATCGCTTGGCTGATATGCCCTTGGACAAGCTGCCCGGCATCGCCAAAGGTGTTCATCGGAAGCTGAACGCCGCAGGCGTTTACACGATCCCGGATCTTTACCGGATTGATCCCCGCCACGCGCGGATGATCTGGCGTTCCGTGGAGGGAGAAAGGTTCGTGCGCGCGCTCCAAGGAGAGGATATTCCCCTCGTTCCAACGCGGCGAAATGGCTACGGGAATACCAAGGTGCTGGCCCCGGAAAATAGGAGCCTGCCGAATGCCTATTTCGTCTCACGATGGCTTGTCGAAAAAGCAACCGCGCGCCTGCGTCGCGACGGGTATCTGGCGCGACATTTTTCCATACAGGTGTCCTGCCGTCCGAAAGGATGGTGGACAGACGGGATCAGCACATTCCCCAGCCAGGACACGATGCATTTCCTGGAATTGAACAGAGTGTTATGGCGACGATTCTACGATCGGACAGGGTGTAGGGACTATATGTCCGTCGGCGTGCAGCTGGGCCGCATTCAACGGCTCGAGGATCGAGTGCCGGACCTGTTTCTGCCATTGCCGCAGGCATCCAAGACCGAACGGGAAAAGCTCGGAAAAGTCGTGGATAACATCAACCGGAGGTTCGGCCCGGATACCGTGTCCTTTGGTCATTCGAAGCCACACTACGGGTTCTTCGAAAAAGGATAGCGTAGAAGATTTGGAAAGCGCTATAGGCACGCGGACGTTTTTTTTGGGGAGACTTTCGAACGGCAACTACAGGCCGAACGTGAATAGACAAACACTTCATGATACCGGCTCAAGAAGCTCCAGCCCATACTCTGTTCGCCACCAACTGCGGTTCTCGGTGTTATCAATCAATCTGCTTCCCACCTTGTTTTCGCAATGGTTGGAGATCATCCCGATAGCAAACGGGACCTTTGAAAGCCAAGCGAAAATTACCTGCAACTCTTGCCAAGTGATGCTGCGCTTTTCGCCATTGAGTTCCCAAGTCAGACTGGCGGGCTGATTGCCATGAGCGGCTGAGAGACCGACCAAGCCATGGCAAACCCCGTTCCGAATATCGAGCGAATGTTGAAGTTGGGTTCGAAGCGTATGGGCAAGCAAAGTGCGTAACGGAGACGCGTTTTTCCCATCCGATACGCCAGCCTCCCAGGCGTTGAGAACAGCCGCAATGCCATACGCTGACTTGGGAAGTTGTCCGTCGTGAGCATGTGCTACTTCGTCACGCGCCGCTCTTTCAATTTGGGACCACAAATACAAGAGAGAGCCTAATGAACCTTTTATCTGCTCGAAGGATACATCTTCTGTCATCCGCTTCGCTATCCGATTTTATCTTCATCGTGGCTGTAGCACCCCGAATAATTTGAATTGGCAGTTTTCAAAATGCTACACTGTGGGCGAATGACCGCAATGCGAAAGTTGCACAGCAGCATCGGCTCTCCTCATGAACGACAGCAATGGGCCCTTAGCAGTTTTGGGTAAAGGCGGCCGCTCTCAGTTTATGCGCGGGCACCACCCCGCCATTGTCAATGTTCCAGCGCCTAATATTGTAAGACCACAGCCATTCATTGTGTGAAATGTCGGACCCGGCATAGAAGAGCGACAAGGAAGTGCATCCCTCGATCTTTCTCAGCCGCCTACTCGGCGGTCAGCTCCGGGCCCAACAAGGAGATAGGATCAACCGGAGAACCGGAAAAACCTAAATCCTCAACCGCCTGTTCGGCGGACAACAAGTCTACTCGCTGCGCATGTTTGACCAATGTCATTACTGGCCAATTGTGTTGAAAAACTCTGATACAGTGCGTTGTCTCCAAATTTGACAGAACAAAATATTAATTTACTCGAGCTTGGGCCATTTTACTGGGTGCAAGCAGCATTTCGGAGAACTATATCCTGCTTTCCAAAATTCGCAGATGAAGCAAAGCGGAACTTTAGATGTAGGTTCGAAACTTCAAACTGGTGATCAGACGCGCAAAATCGACCTCGTGATCGAAAGTTTAACTGTGTTTGGGGAACGCGAATTCGATGAGACGGCCTCAAACAATGCGAGAGCATCCAATTCATACTTTTCTGAATTCGTATTATGTCGACAAGCGGTTCAAAAATCATGAAATTTAGCAATCAGTGGCCGATTTGGGCAGCATTATCCCTCAGGACAGAGTCGACCCCGCATTCAGGCATAAAACGATGGGATAAACGAAAAACCGGGCTCGAACGCCCGATTGACCTGATTTACTTGCACAATAGCCATTTTAGGCCCGCCAATGGCCATCAATTGGTAGTAGAAACAGATAGTCGCGTCGACAGCTGACAAACATCATAAAATATTTCCGGCTTACTGAAAACGGAACCATCTCCTGAAAAACAGGAGATGTCGATGTTACCTTTCTCGAAATTTCACCCAGCCAGCCTACTCGACTTGCACGAGTGGTCGACACTGTCACGCAACGAGATCGGCCCGTTTCTCCAACGGTTCGGAATTCAACCGCTTGGTCGAAAGTTCCCGATGCTACGGGTCTACGAAGGTGTGCTTGGTCTTTCACCGTTCGATGAAGCCTACGAAAATATGCTTGGGCATGGTCTCATTCGAACCACAAAAGTTGCCGGTATGGTCGGCTTGGCCCCCGAAACTTTGCTCGAAAAGGTGCGAGACAGGAATAGCGATTATCCGCCACTCTATGTGTTCGGCCCCCGACGGCATCTGATGCTGAAGGCGCAGATTGAGCAGATGTGCAATAGCATGCGCAACGAATGGCAATCCATCGAGCCCCTCCAAGATCACGCTTTGCCCGCCTCACGACTGGCTCGGCATCTCGAGGTTTCTCAACCACGGATTGACGCGTTGCTCGCCAATAAAAACGATCTCCCGGCTCACATCATCAGTCAGGGACGCGTCAGATACATCGTTTCTGACGTGGCGCGTAGGTTCACCCTCTCTGACTCTGAAAATGTTTCGCACAGACCTGCGGGTGGAGCTCCACGCGGGCTGTTTGCGGCTACCGCTGCACACGCTGCAGCCCAGGCTCAAACACTGCGTTCCTGCACGGGATCCGGCGCAGATGCACGCCGAGGCGATTGCCTGCACGGGGCGTCGGCCGAGGCGAAACTCTCGAAAACATAAGGCGTCGCTTAGTTCCCGAATATTTCGACTCGAACGCACATTTTCGCTTCGTCTGCACGCCAAGCGACCAATCTTCTCCTCAAACCGAATGAAAGGAACTCCCATGGATTTAAGCGTGAGAAAGTTAAACCTCACCTCATCCTCTCTTGGCAGTCTCGAGACTGTCTTCGCCCCCCTTCGGGAACATGATGACTGCTGTCTGGTCCGAGCGCCGAGCACGGGTTTCCCGAAAGGCCATATCCGGCCCTAAGTCCAACTTGCTCATAAGAACCTATGACCGTCCCTGTAGACGGTCGCGTCCCTTCAACCTAACAAGGAGTGCCGAATGGGTCTTTTTTCCAGTGCCTCACAAACGGCGATGACCAACACTCTATCTGCCAAGAAAACCATGCAGACCGTGTTTGATGAGACTGTCGACGAGACAGAACGCAACCGTATTATGCGCTTGAGCGAGTTTTTCGCAGCTCCCCTTTCGACTTTTGATGGAGACGGAGCGGACCTGCTTGCTTGGTTTGATGCGCATTTTCCGCCTGTAAAAAAGATCGGTGCCGGGCCCCTTCCGGGCGCCTCACGGGGCTTTTGGTCATCCAAGAGCGCCTACTCGAAATGGCGGGAAGTCGTCCGTCGGCGGATCCGAAGCACCCTTGGCTTGGTCGACGCGAAAAAAGCATTACGGGAACGCATCGACGGCTGGACGCCATTCCTCGCGCTTTTGGAAGACCTTTCAAAAGATCAGGGGCCGGTGCACCCTGCAACGTTTGGCGCTATTCGGACTTTCTCAGATCGCGCACGAGCGGCAGGCATCGACCCGATGGACTTGACCCCTGACGTCGTTCAACCGTTCTTGGAAAAAATGCCGGAGCACACGCGCCACGCATCCGTGCTTGCACTCAAAGCGCTTAATCGACACCGTATTTTCCCTCAGATCGCGGCATTTCTGCCAAAAGGCTTCGATACTGACTATCTTATTCCTACGGCCCGCACTCCCGTGCCAGAAGCCGTGCGTAAGATGATTTTCGAAATGGTCGAAACAGCGCGCTACGATCAGAGCACATACGATGATGTGTCGGAGAGCTCATCGGAAAACTTCAACGCGAAGACAGCCGAGGCCTACCGCGCCGCGCTGATCGCCTTGGCCCGTACGGCACAAGACACAGGTGTAGTGGATCTCGCCTCCTTGAACTGCCTCGACATCCTATTTGAAACGCATGTTCGTGTCCCCGTCATTCGTCACTGGATCAACCTTTCCGAAAAAGAGGGGGAGATCAGTCTTCGGACCGCTGCAGACTACGTCCGGATCGTCGCGCAGATTGGCAAAGCCAACGGCCTCAAGACCAAAAAATGGCTCAAGAATCTAAAGAAAAACCCGCACTTGCAGGAAGGGCACGCGGCTGGGGAAAAGATGTCCCCAAAGAACCGAACCTTCTGCGAAAAACTTATTCACAACCCCACAGATGTGCGCACGTTTCTCCGGCAGCACGTACTCTATCAGGAGCGAGCGAAAGATATCCTTGCGACTGACAAACCTCTGACGGGTTCGCAACTGCGCAATGCACGGCGTCTTGCCACTTGTGCCGCATTCTCCGCACTGGAAATTCGAGGTGCCGGATTGCGTAAAGGCAGCGCATTGGCTGCGCAGTGTGATGGCGTTGAACAGAATTTCTTTCGGAAAAAGATAGGTGAAAAAAAGATCTTCGAACTGCGGGTCGCGCAAAAAGATATGAAAGGCGAATACGTCGAGCTACCGCCCATTCATATCCGCGATGACAAGTATTGCGGCTACGATGTTTTGGACTGGTACCTGAAGACCGCCCGGCCGCTCTTCGACTACGCTAATCCCGATTTCTGCAAAGAAAAGAAATGCGCCCAAGCGACCCATCTCTTCGTGTCCGAGCAATCCGCAAAGCCCCTCTCCGGGTCGAGGCTTTACAAATGGTTGAAACGCTGCAGCTCAGAGATTGGCCTGCCAATGTATCCACACAATTTTCGGCATGGCTTCGCGACTCTTCTTTTGGCGCGCTCGTGGAGCAACCGAGGGCGTGCCGCTGCTTATCTTGGGTGCTCGGTTGGCGTGCTCGATACTTATTATGGCTGGATCGACAAGAGGCAAAAACTTGAGGAAGTTCAAGATCTTCTGGCGGGAGCTTTAAGCGGAAAATGAACCGTCACGAGATCCTCGCGAAGCCTCACTGGCAACCCCATGCGGCTTCCCCAATCCTACTCAGCCTGCCTCTTGGCGAGCTGAAAGCACTCGACAGTCTGGTCGAATTCATGTCCGAACATGGCTGCACCGAGCTGACGCCATCTGACTGTCATGTTTGGGCGCGTCTCAATGGCGGACTATACGCCATCGACGCCGCCATCGCAGCAATGCTCAAAACCGATGGCCCGACAGCGGCAGCACTTGGCCCTCTTCGTGCGGCACGCGCTCCCTTCTCAATCTGTACGCGTTTTGCTGGCATCCCCCGCGAGCCGCAGCGAGACTATCAACGGAAAATCTCGCTTTATCCTGAGGAATTGCCCGAGACCTGGCAACAACAGCTCGCCCGCATTCATGATCGCAAAGAAGAAGGTAAGATAAAACTGGCCCCCGATCTTTATGACCGCATGACGCGTAAACTCTGCCAATTCGGCTGGTTTCTGCGAGAGAACGGCATGGATCTGGACTTCAATATCGAGGCGCTGCGTGCGTTCTACGCCTATGAGACGACACGGACTTCTAATCGCGGAACTAAGCTGCGCCCCGCGACCATCACCGCAACCTTCAGCGATTTACGGGATTTCATGCGGTTTTCGAACGCCTACCCAAAAACTTTGACAAAGGAATTGGACAGCCTCCTCATCAAATTGCGCGACCGAGATAAGGTGGAGACATCGCAGAAATTCGCAGCGCTTGCCAACATCGATGTGACAACCATTCATCCCCGTGCCCACGAGATTCTGAAACGGGTCCGCAAATACGCAAACCCTGCACATCGACATATTCAGCGCAACCGCGCCATGGCGATCGCGGTCCCTCCGTTGACGCCACTCCGAAGGGAATGGCACGATCTCAGGTTTGGCCGTGACCTGATCTGGTCGGACGGCCGCTACCGTCTCCGAGACTACAAGCTGCGCAAAACCCGCCACCGCGTCGGTCGTGAAACCTATCCAGGCTCAATGCACCCCAGCGTCCAGCATTTCGTCGATGCACGACTGCTGCAGGATGACGATGATAAGTATCTCGAAACCCTACGCAAACGAGCGGAGGAGCAGGAATGGCCGCTTTTCGTGCATCCTGACGGCACACTGGTTGCCGAGAACTACGTCTCGCAAGTCTGGTCAACCGAGTTTGGAACAGGTGCTCATATCTGCCGCTCCATCGTCTACGACATCGTGTTCTCTATCAGCGAAGACGCGACGCTCGCGGGAATGCTGTTGAACGATCACACATCACAACAAGCGCGCAAGAAATACACCGGTGACAGGGCAAAACAGGCCGCGCTTGCCGCCGCAGGAAAGGAAATCGGCGACATTTTTGATGAATTCATGGTCTGACGAGGAAAGCAAAGACGGAACAAGATCTTTCGTGGCGGTAGTGCGTCGTAAACACCTGATGCATTTACCTCGCAGCAAGGGAGATGAACATGCACGACCGGCCAACGAAGGTTAAACAAGGTCTTCAAGAAACTCGGAGACGCGACCTGCACCCGAGACCCACAAGTATTCCCTTGCACGTGTCGCAGCAACATAGAGAAGATGGCGTTCTGTCGCCATGATCTCCTCGATCATCGGCTCATCGCGTGCTTCGAGCAGACGCTTCTCTTTAGGAATCACATCCTCATCGCAGGCTATAACCGCCACAGCACGATACTCAGCCCCTTTCGCCTCGTGCATAATCCTGATGTCAGGCTCGACATCGCTGCTGCCTGTTAGTGATCGCAAGGCATCGCAAACAGCATTGGCGCGCGGCAGCTCGTCTTCGCTACGCACCAAGATCGCGATTTCCGTCCCCACGACACCATCTGCTGTCAATCCGGCGAACCATTGTGCAACGGATATGATTTCAGCCTCGATGTCGGGGAATTCCGCGATTTCCGGCGTCGGCCCTTCGAAAAGCGACATGACACCTGTTCGCCGATCTTCGCTACCGTCGGCTTCGGTTAAACTGGTTGGCAGCAGTCGATCAGCTTGGCTACGGATCTGTTGTGACGTGCGATAGTTAACCTTAAGACTTCGCGATCGACCGCGAATGTCCACCCCAGCGGCTTTCCATGGAAATGGCGCACGGAAGATCCGCTGGCCAATATCACCAGCGAAAAAAAGCCCGTTTGGTCGGTCCCCAGCGATGGCGGCCAGGAAATGCAGCTCCGGCACGGAAATGTCCTGCGCCTCATCTACAACGGCGTGGGTAAAGGGTCGCGGCGCGCCGTCTCGATAATGAGCGGCGAGTGCATGTAGCATCTGGGCACGTGTGCGCCTTCCCTGCGCTTCCAGTGTTGCGCGCGCGCCTGCAAAGACATCCCAGAGCGCATCCCGACGCGACGCCGCCATACGAGTGAGACGGCCCAAACGTGGTAGGTCGCGATAGGAATCTCGGTTCGCGACAGCCCAGGCATCCACGACGAGACGCCACTCATCCTGCAAAAAGCCCAAGTCTACCTTTACATCCACCGCGGCAGCAGCCTTGGCAAGCGCTTCGGCAACATCTTCGTTTGTTGCCTCTTTCACCGAGCCAAAGGCATTGACGTAAAGCTCCTGCGCCAAAGACCCCAGCGCATGAGTGGTAATGCGCTCACGAGTAGCCTCATCAGGCAGCAGCATGGGTAGCTTTGCCCGAAGTCCATCTGCAAGCCTGGCGTTGAAAGTGGTGAGTAGGACACGCGCATCATCATTCTCACGGGCCAGTCGAGCGGCACGGTGCAGAGCCACAACCGTCTTGCCAGTCCCTGCCGAGCCGATCACCCGAGCCGGGCCATTGAAGTCTCGATCAACGAATTCCTTTTGGGCAGGATGAAGCCAGACGGTCCATTTCTCCCACGGCGCCTCGAGAGCCTCAGCAAGATCCGCCTCTGTCGTAGTAAGACGGAAACGACGCGCGGCATCAGGGTGTTCGTAGGGGTCATCAGCATGAGGAGCAGGCACAGGACGTTCGCCTATGGCCGCCTGTAGCAGCGCCTCGCCAGCTTCCGCTGGAAGGTGCCCCGCGATGTCCAGAACCGTGTCTTCAGTCGCGTCGCGCACGGTATCCAACCAATCTTCAGGCACCCCCCAGGACAACAGCGTTTCATCGTCCTCACTGGCAAAGAGCCTCGGCTTTTTCACTGCCTCCTCGACGTAGCGTTGGATGATTACATCCTCGACCGTCTCGCGGATCTCGACGATTTGGGCAGCACCCGTGCGGGGATGGACGTCGATCCGACGTCGTTCGGCCCAAGCATAGGCGTCATCATGGTGACCAACCCAAGCAAGCAGCGTGGCACCGTCCTTCTTGTGCAGGACAAGCCGTATGTCGCGGTTTGCACGGGCCGTCCAGAAATGAGGGTCTCGCGCACGGTCGACACGGTGCATCTGTAAACCCGGGTTGTCAGGGTTCATCTGCACATCGAATGCCGCGGTCTTGGCAACTTTTTGTTCCTGGCCAGACAGCTTGACCAGTGCGTCGGAGAAGGTGTCAGCGATACGGAAAGTCATGGGAGGACAGCCAAATCTTCTTTCAATGTTTTCCCTGTGGTTGTGTTCTTCCAATATTGGGGGGCGCTGAGATTTCCATCATTGATAACATCACCAGCCGCCGAAGCACTCGAAAACTCGTAGTCCTGCCGGAACACCCAGAGTTTTGGGTTACGAGGATCAGGCCCAAGAATCCCCTTGTGGACCAGTTCGTCCGTCAGCCAGTTCTTTCGTTTCACATTGGGTGATCCATCCTTCATCGCGGTCGACCCCGTCTTGACAACGAAATTCGGTCGTTTTCCCGAAGTAGATGGATAACCATAGGCAACAGCCAACTGCCGTTCTAAAACATATTCCATACTCAAACCCCCAAAACCTTCATCACTTCATCCCCGAGGTGGTTGATCACCTTCACTGCAATCCGCCCGGATTTCGGCTTTGCAAAGGGCCGCGACACGGTGCGCTTCAGGCTTGCCCAGGCCTCCTCGTCCACTTCCCCTTTCAGCGTCGTCTTGAGCTGCTTGTAGGGAATATCCGCGCCGGGGAAATAGGCGTGGCGGACGAAGAAACTTTGCTCGTCGTAATCCGTGTCGATGAACCAGCAGGCAATTTCGTCGGGATCGGAGGAATGAACTTCACCCGTAGCGGGGCGGAAGATGTCGACACCCAGAAGGCGCACGCGCAGCTTGTCACCTTCTTCGACAATCTCGATATCGGGTTCACCGAAGACCACGAAGAGGTTGCCTCCACCGGCCTTTAGATCGCCCGCCATGTGCAGATCGGCGTTCATACGCGCTTGCAAGACGCGGATACGCCCCAGCTTCTGGAACTCGGCGGTATGTGCATCGAAGTTGAAGGCACAGGCGATGACAAGGTCGAAACCGGCATCTGCCGCCTCACGCGCGGCTGCAACCAGATCAGCGCGCTGGACGGTGCCGTATTCGGGGCCGATGAAGATGCCGGCGCGGCGCTCGATCTCGCCCTCCATGTAACGACCCTCGGCGGCCAGCCATTCGCCGGGCCAGGCAGACAGCGAGGTGAAGTTGATGCGATCCTCACGTCCGGCTTGCTGCACACCGGCCTTCTTGAGGTTTTCGAGGATGGCGGTGCGATAGTTCTCGGCCTCTTGCTCTCCTGCCCTGCGGTTGCCGTTTGCTGCGTCGATCTCGTCGATCAGCTCGCCATGCTCGTTCACCGCCTGCGTGCGGTGCGGCGAGAGACTTTCGACCGTGAAGGGACCGGCAACGCGGACGCGCTTCTTGTCCTCGTAGGGCTTGTCATAGAGGTATTCATGATCGGCTTTCGCGGCGATAGAGGCGTCGATTTCCTTTTGTCGCGCGATGCGGGCCTGCCAGAAGCGGGCGAGCGCCTGTTTCGCGGCCTCGGGCCAGTCCTCTGGTGCTTCGCGCGGGATTTCCCATTCCATGAAGCCGTTTGCCGGGGCCATCTCGCCACTGGGCAGTTCCACCTCGCCCTGGGCGGTGAAGTCGATCTGCGCGCCCTTGCGCCCGCCGGTCTGCACCTCGAAGGGGGTGGGATGGCCGCGCAGGGCGGCGTTGAGATCGGCGCGGGCCTCCTCGACGGCGGGCTGCATCTGCTCCCAGATCGTGTCGATCTCGGTGTTGTTGGCGATGCTTTTCAGCGTGATGTGCGGCACGCGCTGATAGACGAATCCGTGGCGGATGTCGTTGTAGGTGGGCGCGGTGGCGGGGGCCGAGCGCGTCACCTCGGCCTCTTTCTTCTGGCCCTCGGGAGAGTCCTTGAGGATGTACCAGGGGTATTTCGCCCCCATGATCCGGGCGCGGGCGAGCGCGAGGGCCACGCGGGAGGTGTCGATGGTGATCCAGCGCCGCCCCCATTGCTCGGCCACATAGGCCGTGGTGCCCGAGCCGCAGGTGGGATCGAGCACGAGGTCGCCGGGATCGGTAGTCATGAGAAGGCAGCGTTTGATTACTTCTGGATTTGTCTGGACTACATAAAGCTTCTCGTCATTGAAGCTGCCTGTGATCGTATCGGTCCAAATATTGTTGGTAATCGAAATCGGAAAATCCGTGATATAGCTGCGAAACTGGATCGACGCCTTGGTCTCTTGAACGCGCGAGGCTTTCATCGCGCGATACATCCCCGATACTGTCGTTTTCCAATGGCTACTACGCTGCGCGAGATAAGACTTTCCCGCAAACTGCAATGGCTGCGGCTCGGAAGACGCCCCTTGGGAAATGAGGCTCACCAAGCGGTATTGCCGAAAACTCTTATCGCGTGGTCCTGAGGAAACCTCCTCTTTGTCCAGTAGGATTCGAGTTGCACCATCGGGGCCAAGTGCCTGCCGATAAAGGTCGATACTCTTGAGGTCGGTTTTCTCCTTGAAAAGTGGCTTGTACTTTGGAGAACCGCTCTTCGAATACCAAAGCACCGTATTCAGGACGGCGGGGAGATAGTTTGAGGTCGCATAGGGCGCAGTCTGGAAGTTGATCGGGGCAATGAAATTCTCCTCACCAAACACCTCATCCATCAGCGCCCGCACCCGGTGGACGTTCTCGTCTCCGATCTGGACGAAGCACGACCCTGACTCGGTCAGCAATTCCCGCGCCACCACCAGCCGATCGCGCAGGTATTGCAGGTAGGAGTGTATCCCGTCGCGCCAGGTGTCGCGAAAGGCCTTCACCTGCTCGGGCTCGCGGGTCAGATGCTCCAGCTTGCCGTCCTTCACGTCGCGCGATGTGGTGGACCACTGGAAGTTGGAGTTGAACTTGATGCCATAGGGCGGGTCGATATAGATCGCCTGCACCTGCCCCTTCAGCCCCTCGCGCTCGGCGAGGCTCGCCATGACCTGCAGCCCGTCGCCGAGGATCATCCGGTTCGACCATTTCTGATGGTGGCGATAGAATTCCACCTCGGCCTCGCGGTCCTCGTCGGTGATGCCGAAATGGTCAAAGAGGTCAGCACCACCACCCTCGCCGTTGCGCTGCCCCCCTGCCCGCAGATCCTCGATAATCGCCTTGGGGTGGACCTGCTCCTGCATGTAGATCGGCGGCGCATCCACGGTGATCTCGGTCTGATCAATGTCTTTGCCACGCCAGATCAGCTGCGGGTCAAGGTCAGGGTTGCGCTGTTCATAAGCGACCTTGATCGGCTTGGCATCTTCAGGGTCCATCATCGGCGCGAGTTCCGGAGTGGGGATATTCACGCGATCGTCGGAATGGGTAATCGGCTCGATGGGGGTTTTCTTATCGGTCATGTCTTACGACCCTTCTTTAGAAAATGCGTTCAGATATGAGTTCAGCCATTGAGCATGCCAATCAAGGGTGTCGTCCCAGGTGTCGGTCTGCGTCAAAGTGCAACCAGTAGACTTAAAGAGCGCTCCGCCCCAACGGGCCTCTCTCACGCTCCCAAGCGTCGTTTCAATATCAGGCGCAACATTTAGGATTTGCTGTCCAAGATCACCGTACTCTTCGGCGCTATCGGAGCTGACGAAAATTACAGCACGCGTGCGATGGACTTCAACACAAATGCTTAGTTTGTAAGTCTGCTCGATTGGAAAACAAAGGCGACTATTGCGCATTTCTGAAGGCCAGTTTTGCAGCCGAGCGGATAGTTTCGCAAAATAGTCTCTGCGAAAGTCCCTGAGGTCGCTCCCCTTGGTTTCCGTTTTTTCGGATTTAAGTTTTCTCGTCCATTCATCAGGTTTTTCAACAACTTCAAAAATAGGAGCAAAGGGGCTGTCCCCGATACGGACTACCCGCGCTTTGACAGCAAAGAATGAAAATCCATCCGATGTATGTTCATTTAACCAGCGAATGGCGGACAGATGTGCTTCACGAAAAGTTGGCGCGACCCACACAACGGTCTGAGCCTCCAGCCCCGCGAGGTAGGTCATGATCTGACCGAGATGTGTATGGTCCGTTTGTTCGAGCTGGTTTTCGATCAGCACTACGCTGTCGTCCATCGGATTGCGTGCCAGGATATCGGCAGAAAAGCTGTCAACAGCGACTTCAGTCCCAGTTAATTCCAGCGGGATGCCGATAGACTCGGCCAGATGGTCGATATTGTCAGCCAGCCATGGTGTGAATTCATGCGCTTCGTGTTTCCAAGCTTCTCTGAGAGGAAGGTCCTGAAGTCGCCCGAACTGAACGTCAGTCATGTCAGTTCTCCGATGGCTTCAGAGATCAACTTGTCAAGGTCGTCGGCGTATTTATAAGGATCGAGCAGCTCGGCATAAGCCCAGCGACCGTAGCGCCCAAGTGTATTGACGCCCGGCACCCACTGGTGGCGCGTGGTTTCGGCTTTCAACCGATCATTTGCGTCACGGAACCCCTTGGCCTCGATGATCAGGGTCGTGGGCTCTGGCGTGTCGAGCGCAACCAGAAAATCGGGGCGGTAGCGTTTCGGCTCCCCCTCGACGAGGTAAGGGATTTCGAAGCCCAGATTGTGGTTCTTCGCATAAGCGCGGGTCATCGGGTGATCCTCGATCACCTGCGCGAGTTTCGCCTCCCAGTCGCTATCTGTGACGATCCAGTTGATGTGCGAGCGATCAGGGCGAGGCCAGAAGCGCGATGCCTTGGAGGTGTTAAAGGACACGTCCATAGTCGATCCCGTGGGGTTATAGGGATCCAGCACAGCGCGGATAACGCTGTCTCCGTCGCGGCCGACGGTGATGGCGTGCAGGATTGTGTCGCACACTTCATCAGCAATTTGCTTGTAAGTAAGTTGCGCCTTTTGCGTACCGCCCGTGAGGATAAGGCGGTCGCTGTCAAGCCATTGGCGCACGATACGTTTTGCACGCGGGAAGAGGTAGGTCTTTGGGGCCTCACCGGCATCGCGCAACTTGTGCATCACGAGATGCGAGGCAATTTTAGTCGCGATCTCGGAGGGACGCATCTCCCCAAGATGTTCGAGTGTGATATGGGCCGGTTCGCCCACAATGCCTTGCATGGTGACTTCTGTTGCACCGGCCTTGGCGGGTGTGAGTTCATAAGGCTCGACCTTTGTAAAGTCGACGGCAAGTGTATCGTTCGGCAGATCTGTACGGTATCCCTCAACCCGCGGAAAGGTGATCTCCAGATGGTCCCGCTCGGGCGACATTGCACGAACCTGGACGACCTCGCGCGGAGGTGTGGGAGGAGCGACACGGGGGCCGTCAGAAAAGTTGAGCCCATCAATGCCCATGATGTCGGCATATTCGGTCGTAAACAGGCCGTCTTCGTTTACGTCATAGGAAAGGCGACGCAAGGCGCGACCAACGACCTGCTCGCAGATCAAACGCGTACCAAAAGCGCGCAACCCCAGGATGTGGGTGACATTGTTGGCGTCCCAGCCTTCGGTCAACATGGAAACAGAGACAACGCAGCGCACCTGTTCGCCCAGCTTTCCTTTTTTACCGACCGTATTCATGACTTCACGAAGGATCTCGGACTCGTCGATATCATCAGTCCCGTCGCCGCGGGCTGCCCTTTCACGACGGAAGGCATCGATTTCGGCTGCATGCGCCTCACGGAACGCTTTGTCGACCTCACCGCCCGCTTCGATAGACGCGCTGTCGATTAGAATGGTGCGCGGGCGGTCAAGACGTTCGTTGTCATCGGAATAGTTGCGAAACAGCGGACAGTGGCCCTGAACCGTGTCTATCAGGCCGTTTTCGTCTTCGCGGTCGAACCCCGCGATATAGTCTCGGACCAGTTGGGAGTTGGTGGTATTGTTACACACAACGATAAAGACAGGCGGAATGCCGACCTGAGCTTTCTCCCATTCTCGATACGTTTTTTCATAGTGACCATAAAGCGCGTCTATCGCGGTTTGGAGTTCCAACGGCAGTTTCAACGGATCAGGCTTCTTTTCGCCACGCGCCTTCTTAGGCATCTTTTTCCCGATGGCCTTCCAAAGGTTGCGATAAAGAGGTTCAGGTTGCCCTGCGACATTGTCGGCTACAGGAACCCGGGGCAACTTAACAATCCCGCATTCGATGGCATCCATGAGGGAAAAGTCACTTGCTACCCAAGGGAATAGCGTTCCTTCAACCCAGCCCGATCCAGATAAGAAAAACGGAGTGGCCGACAGGTCATAGACAGTACGAACACCCAAATGACGCTTTGCTGCTTCAAGACCCGTTATCCAAAGCCGTGCAGCCTCACGGTTTTCTTCGGCTTCTTTTCGGGCGTCACCAGTCAACTTTACCTGCTCTGCTCCTGGGCGTTCTCGGTAACAGTGGTGAGCCTCGTCGTTGATGACTGTGATCGGGCCGCAGGACATCAACTCAGGCATGACACGTGCAATCATCTGGCCTTCAGTTTCAAGCGTCTGAGGACCCTCCCCATGCCCCGAAAGCGCTGCGCGCGTCCCCTTCGCCAAAGCCACCTTTTCGCGAAGTTTGAAGGCATGGTAGTTCGTGATGACAATCTTTGCCGTTTGCATATCATTCATCAGGTCGGACGGAACCAGATTGAGTCTGGTGTAGTAGTTATCCGGCTCAGATGGTTTCAAAACGCGCAACCGATCGCGGATCGTGATTCCCGGAGCGACGATCAGAAACCCCTTTCCATAGGATTTTGAAGAAGGCGAACGTACCGCATTCAGGACCTGCCAAGCCATCAACATAGCCATGACCGTCGTTTTTCCCGCACCGGTAGCGAGCTTAAGTGCGATACGAAATAAATCCGGATTGGCAGCCGCATTAGCTGACTTCAGCCATTCAAGAAACCGCTTGCCTCGCTTGCCGTCCTTTGGTGCAACCTCGGCAAGCCAAATTGCAACCTCCACCGCTTCAAGCTGACAAAAAAAAGGCCGAATGGGAACTGTTTCATCTGCCTGAATAGCCCGCCAATGTTGCAGTAATCTCTGAGTGACAGGCGACACTCGCCATTGCGAGGGGTTGGGTAGATTGCGCCAAGTATCAACTGCCTCACGCAATTCGTTGATGTAGGGGGTCGGGTTGTAATCCAAGTCTTCCGACGACAGGTCATCAAAAGTCAAACTGGATTGTTTGCCACCTTTGGACTTCGATCCCGGCATGGCAGAGATCAGGTCCGATTTGCGACGCCTTTCGATGATGCGGTCGGTTGGTCGCCCCTCTTCATCCAGCTCCCAGTTTCTCTTCGGGACACGGTACGGGGAATTCAAAATTGGTGCATCGAAGAAACTTTGTGACATCATGGAATTCCTATTATTCAAACGCAGCTTACCATCGCAACCAGATGGGGGAAGGGAAGCGGCCCCCGTCCTGCATGGCCACCTCAAAGCGAAGATTTCGCAGTGCATGTGCCTGATCTTCTGGACATACATCGTAGTCAAAGCGAACAGAACGTCCGGATGCCTCTCTCCAGGCGCCAAATCCCTGATCAAGCGAAAGTTTTACTTCAGATCCATCTTCAAAGAAGAACCGGAAGAAACGTGCATGAGCGCAATCGGATTTCGTCCCAAGCCTTACAGTGGCGCCAGGGAACAGAGCTAACAGTACATCGCGACGAAGCGCATCCGTCTCCCAGTTATGCCAAAGCAGATAGCCGCGTCGTTCCGAATATCCGATTGATTCCGAGAGAATCTCGAGGCGCGTATTTTCATCCCGCAAAGGAAGCGTCCGCCATGCCTCAAACAATAGGCGAGCTGTAACAGGGCTGCGCATGTAGCGGTCATTGTAGGTAACTCTGACCAACTTCGAATCCCCAGAAAATACCTGTGGCCTCAGTGATTTAGCAATATTCCACAAGCCGCTGCCGAATGACGACACAGGGCCATCAAGCTCTGTCGTCACGTCTTTCTGAACGGAATTGCCCTCGCCATAGGCCGTAACTTTCGTCAATGAAAGGGGCAAGCTAACTTTACTCGGCGCAGATAGCCCACAGACAGCGGGCGTACGCTCCACTCCTCCCCAGTAACGATCAATGTGACACGCCTGATCATCAGACGATGCGATCGCGATCTCCTGCCCTTCGAGGCGAACCTCAGCAATGATTGCCGTCTCCCGCGCCTTGGGCAGTTCTTCCGTAATATGTAGGCTCGCTTGCGAACGGGTCACGAGGCGCACAAGATCGAGCTTGTGCGACATCTCCAGACGATGCACATCGGCAGATCTCATTACAATCGCAACAGGAACTCCTGCGCGGCCCACGTCTTCGGCGATACGAGCAGCCGGCCACTCGGCAATATCCCAGCCTGACGGAGGATCGGTGAGGAAGAGAGCCAGCCGTTCAATAACACCACGCGCAGCCTGTCGCCCGATCCATTCGGCAACCGGACGCGTTACAGCACTGCTTTCAGCTCCAAATAGTTTCAGATGCTCAGGCAAGTTGAGGCGTGGCAGAATTTCATGTTTCAAAACCTCCAGTGCACCGGGACGGTCCATCGTAGTCCCGAATTGAAGGTCGCGACGCAAAACACATTCCGGGCATCCCGATGCACATTTTGCGGGGCAATCGAGCCGAGACGCGGCATCCCGCAAAAGCCCTGGCAAGTCACGTTCCGCAGCAGAGGCAAAACCAGCCCCGCCAGACGCCTTGTCATAAAGGAAGACCGCGCTCCTACGATCCTCGTCCGGGCGGAGACTTGGAGCTACAGCCAACCCCATTGTTTCCGCATCCACACCAAGCCGCGCAGCAAGCGCCTCGCGCAGGGCTGCGCCCAAAGCAGCAGCCTGAGCCTTGCCCCTTTCTGTGATCGGCAGCGCATCGAGTTGCAACTCGAAAACGTCTGTGACCATTTCAGTCCCGAGTTTGACATGCCGCCGTATCTTGCGCGACGCGTCATCATTTGCTGGGCAAAGCCCGTCGTGACGTGGGTTGTCGCGTAGCTTTTGAAGCGGACGATGTCCGACCATCCCTGTCGGCAAAGGTGCGTCCACGTCACCGTTCTCGGATTCTGCGCGCCCACAGGTGATGCAAATGGCATAACCGTCGCCGTTCTCCCCCGACGCAGTGACTAACACACGCCCTTCCCGTGCCGTACGGTGGCGGCCGATTTCCGGATCCGGCAGCGAGACCCATACCTCGGGTTCTGCCGAGACACGCGGCGGATCTGGCGGCACGTAAGCCAGTTGCTCGTAGGCGCTATGTGGTTGCCGGGTGCCGAGAAAGCCTGACGGGCGCAACAACTCTGTCCGGGAAAGAGGCTTGCCGCAGCGAGGGCAATCCGCCGCCTCGTGACGCGTGGTCCCGAATAGGTTGCAGGACCGGCAGGTAAACAGTGTGCGTAGGTCCTCAACAGAGCCAGGATCATTGCGGTTGCCCCAGGTTGGCAACACACCATCAGAGCGATGAACCAACCCGTCGATCACCACTTCACATCCGGGCGAATACTCACGGATGGCCATATCCAACGGACGTGATGGCCCAGGTTCGCCACCGCCCTTCCCCGTATGGTCGAAAGAAACCACGTCCACAGGGAAACCATAAGAGGGTGTGAAACCACGGCGGGCGAGCTCGGTCATCATGAACTCTTCCCGCATGCGTTTGGCACGTTTTTGATAGAGCCAGTGAGCCGGGTCATTCTCGGGATAAGCTGCCTGCGCCTCCACCAATTGTTCATATTCCTCGCGCCAACGGTTTCGCATTTGGACAAAATCCGCTTCTGTGCGTGATACCAAGCCGTTGTGACCGGCAAGGCAAGTGCCTGCCACCAGCTTATCCAAAGCCCGATCCACGTTGTCCTGCGCACCCCAATCACCCTTGAGCGCGGCGAGAAAATTATCTGCCATGCTGTCGGATAAAAACGGCTCATCCATTGCACCTGTCGCCCCCATGAACGAGGCCATGTTGGTTTTTACACTCGCTCCACCACCTTCACGTAGGAACAGCCCCAACAGCGCCGCATTCACGTGGCGCTGCACAAGGATCGCGGAATCCAGCCGCACCTGTGGAGCAGCCACCTCAGCATCAAGCAAACGCGACGGATCACGGAAAATCATATTGTCGAGCGGTAGGTCCTTGCAGAAGGTAAAGGCCATAGCCCAAGGTTCCCCGCGTCGCCCCGCGCGACCTATACGCTGGCGATAATTCGCTGGAGCTGGGGGAACGTTAGTATTCACCACCATACCGACGTCGGGGATATCGACGCCCATCTCCATCGTGGTGGAGCAATTCAACACATTGATGCGCCCTTCCCGAAAATCATCTTCGTAAGTCTTCAGACTCGGCCGGTCGATCTGCGCGGAATGCTCCTGTGCGCGCAAGAAGGGAGTGAATTCTACAGTGCGATCGTGCAAGTCGGTCCAATGTCCATCGAGACGCAGAGACGCAATGATTGGATCACTTTGGAGCCAGTCACGCAACGCTGCTCGTTTAGACGCCGACGTGCCCACGGGTGAAGCTTCGGGCAAAGTGGGCATAGCGATAGCACGAGCAAGTCCAGCATCCGTCACCGCATTCAGCGACACTCCCCCAGGCGCAAAGGGCAACAGACGTGCCGTTACAGGACATTCGAAAACCGTCTCAAGGGGGGAGATTGCAACTTTCTTGAAGTCTACACGCCAAGCACCCGACGCAACTTGAACAATAACACCCGCCTTACGCAGCGTGCTCCAAACCGCATTGAGAACAGTTGCAGCCCTCTCCACATCGGTAGCGCTATCCACGTTCCCTCCGATCAACCGATAGACCAACCGCACAAGGTTAGAACGATCAGAATGGGCAGATGGAAAGAAACGAGGATTATCAATACCGGTCACGTCTTCTTTGCTGAGGCTTGGCTCGGCAATGACCCCCAAGACACTCCGTGGGGAGATCCAATGACGGACGTCTGCGGGATCATCGGGCAAACTGATAGCAAGGTTAGCCCTGAAAGCAATATCTACCGCGGCATGCAGCAGGTCAGCCCAAACCTCTTTGTCATGCCCATGCTCTTGCAAGGCTTCGGGAACCGATAGACGCGCCTGCGCATCAAGTTCGGGGAATTGCAACCGAGCGAGCCCCATCGTTTCTACGTTGTTTTGTAATCGCGGCCTGCGGAAGAGTTCACGGTAGAGAAAGAGTTCGGCCAGTGCCGTAGGATGCGTGGCCAAAGCATCCTCACCCTTAGACGGCCGATCTTTCCAAACAGGACGCGCGAAATTTCGGAACTCTTCGTTCTGCGCAATGCGCTGAACCATCTCCGACCATGGCATAGGTTTCGGAGCCCCTTCGGCCTCACGAAGTGCGGCTTCATGTTGCTCCAGGTTTGCCGCCAACACTGGGTTGCTTTCGGCCACCGGTCTTAACGCTTCAATCATAGCCCGGGCTTGTGCCGCCTTCTCTGGGTTATTCTCCCGGTTCTGAACCGAGTGGTAGATAATGGCACGGGTGAGCGATCGCTCGGCATCCTGTTGAAGCTTCGCCGAAAATCGTGCCGTACCCTGGCGTGAGTCGGTAAAGGACAAAAGGCGTCGTCCACCGAAAGGAACAGGATGATTATGAGAGCTCGGCTTAGTCGCCTCGATCAAAAGAGGCATTGCGTTCCCCATCAGGAAAGGCGCACCGAAGCGCTGGGGTCGCACAGTAACGTTCTTTTGGTTCGCGCGTTCACAGCAGCCGCGCTCTTCCTCCGAGAGAATAGTTAAAGGAACAACCCGGTCTCCGTCTTTCGGGATCTCAAACAATTGCCCGTCTGAAATGCGAAGATATTCGCGAGCCTTATCCGAGCCGAGCCCAACAATCACGCTTTCCGACATTTGCGGTGTCGCTGGCTCTCCCCCGTCTTCGTCAGGTTCGACATCAAGTATATAATCGTCATCCACCCCTGCATCCCGAGCCGGACGCAGGAAACGATGCGGTCCGTCATTTGCCACCTCTGCACGCAGCCAAGGTGTGCCGCACTCGTCGCAAGCAGCAATCTCCAGCACAGGTGCACCACAATCGCCATCGCATGTCTCACGTTCCGAAAAGTAGATCTGGCCAAAGGGCCAATCCCCATTCTCATCTGCAAGCTCCTCGCTCCGGTTGCAACAATCCGGATTGACACAGGCCCAAAGGCCGCCTTGCGCTCGGTGGAATACATGCAGCCGCCACGGCGCGAGTGCGACGCCAGTTTGCGGGTCTTTCGCTTGCGCGGCGGCTTCAAGGAGGCGCAACGTACCTTCTCCATCACCCTCACGTCCCAACAGGCGCGCAGCCCTCTTCAAACTGACACTCCCTACGCGCATCGCAGTGCGCACCTTGCGCAGGCGAGGGTTCGGCGCGAGCATTTGCCATAACATATCCGGTGTCGATGAAAGCCCCGCGGGATCAAGCGGAGCGTCTGGCCCCTCGGGAGGCAGAACAGGTGCCAGCTCCTGCCCTTCGATCACTTCGACCTGGTCTGGCCGCAACCCCGCCAGATCAGCCAAGAACTGTTTGAGGGTGTTCCGGCTTTCCTCCCCTTCACCGATGGTTGCAGAGGTTGCGGCGAGGCGGACATCTTCTGGTCCAACTCCGAATGCATCGCGAACGCGGCGCAACAAAAGTGCCATCTCGGCAGCCTGCGCACCGACATAGCTGTGCGCCTCATCCAGCACGATCCAGCGCAGCGAGCCTTGGGATTTTTCAAGGATCGGCCTGTCCTGCGCGCGCATCAGCATGTATTCCAGCATGGTAACGTTCGTAACCATAAGCGACGGTGGCGTTTGGCGCATGGCCCGACGCTCCCTAATCTGAGCGCCGCGCTTCCTTGGTCCCGGCACTGTGTCAGGCATATGACGATTGTAGAGCGCATAAGACAGACGGTTCGCCAGAGGATCCATCCACGCCCCCAGACGCTCTTTCTGACTGTCGATCAAAGCATTCAACGGGTAGAGAACAATGGCCTTTACGCCCGTATCTCCAGGTTTGTGATTTCGAAGAAGATCATTCAGCATCGGGATCATAAAGCATTCGGTTTTGCCTGATCCCGTACCGCTGGTCACCATGAAGCTACGCCCCTCCTCTGCCGCCTTCCAAGCACTAAACTGGTGCAAGTAGGGCTCGACATCATCCCCGCGACGAGGCCAACGGCGGTCATTTTTGGTGCCATCCAGCATGAGTTTCCGATCAAGAGCAGCAACGAGATCTTCTTCCAACAAATTGCCTGCGAGATCATCGAGACATTTGTCTGCTCGTTCCCATACGCGGGCGGCCTCGAAAACAGGATCGGCGACAAAAGCATCAAACCCACCAGCTTGACCATGCAACCGCGCTGAGAGATCGGCGCGCAAGCTGCGCGAGCGCACCCGTCCCTTGCCTAAGACTGCGTCCGCCGCGCGATCATTCACGCGTGCAAGGATTTCATCATATCCCGAAGTGAGAAAATGGTTTCCATCCTTCATGCTCGATCCTCTCTGCATTGTTGCGTTTCCAGCCAAGCGATAGCGGCGGGTAGCGCGGTCTCATAGCCGGCCTGATCCGTTTGCGCAGCGAGAACCAACTCGACCTTTTCTCTGGTGGTCGGTGGCGGACGCAGGCCGAAGGCGATCTCGGCAACTATGATCGGCGCATCGATCAATCCACGCAAATCCTCGTAGAAGGTGTCGAACCCCGGAGGTCGCCTCCGCGCAACCAATGAGTGGAATGTCGGCCCGTTGCTCGCCTGTCGGCTTACGACCGACCGCGCGTTTTCCAGCAAAATTTTGTCGGGATCTTGCAAACCGCGTGACAATCCGCCCAAGCGTTTCGCAAGCCCCAAAACTGCCAAGGGATCAACCTCCTGCAATGCGAGAACAATGTGTCCCTCCAAGGCAGGGCGCAGGCGAAGAATGTCAGCCGCTCGCGCAACTACAGTGTCAATGGCTTGTTCACCAGCTTTGTCTGCGAGAGCGGGAATTGCGGCAAATGTTGCTCGCAGCTCCCCCACTTCGCATGCAAAACCTTTTGCCCAATCTTTAGGACTGATGAATGACCATTGCGGACCGTCATGTAAATCGAGTGACAATGTATCCTCAAGATCAGAGGGAGCAACCCGAAACAATAGACGCGCAGCCGCAGATGGCACCTTGGCCAAGGCGTGAACCTCATCCAGCGCCGATGGTGAGATACCGTTAGCAAGTAATACCTCACAAAGATTTGCAAGGCGGGAAAGGTCATCTACAACATCGCCCTTCTGAAAATGGTGAGCATAATGTGCGACACGGCCGTCCCGCCTGGGCGCATTCTGCCCCGTCGCCTCGACAGGCTCAGGTAGTACAAAGGGACGTGGCGGCCGCATCGGAACGCCATCCTTTCGCGGCAAAAGAAACCAACGTCCCGCACCCAGATGCGACAGCCCGCGCGCGCCAGTCGCTTCCTCGCGAGAGGGATCGTTGAGATCAACAGCAGTTATTTCGATCGAAGGGTCATGGACTGGAATCTGGTTATGAAGCACCAGAACATTCTCTCCCACAAGTCGCGTTTCTCCCAAAACGTGACGAACGCGAAGGCGAGGTGATTGATCCCCCAATGTAACCACGCGCAGCCGTAGCTCGGCATCAGCTCCGCCCGCTACGAGCATTTCCTCCAAAAGTGGTCGAAAGGCCGAAAGCGGCTGATCTGTCGTGATCCGCACACCGATAGTTGGTGCGCTACGCGCTAATGAACTATGTAACCGGATTTGAAGATCCGTCCGAAAACCTTCGGCTGGCACGATCCGCCAGTCCTTCAAGGTCTGCATGGAAATGTCGCTATCTGATGTCAGCCTGTTACCATCAACGTTCTGAAACTCGCCCCGTTGGAGCGGCAAATCAATCAGCCAGTTCAAAGGCACACGCCCCTCGGGCCCAGCCATCGTGAGGGGCAATCGCGCGGCCTCCTCGGCTGAAGTTTGCAGGGGCACCTCCACCTCGCCATCCGCGTCAGGCTGCTGTGGATTGCTTGATGAAACACGAATGACCCACCCTTGCGGCACTCCACTGAAACGTATCCGTCGACAATGGTCCCCCTCGCGCGTAACTTCCCGCACAGAAAACGCGGCAGGCACCATGTTCACCGTTACTCGTGCACCAACACCGTTCTCCTCACGCGCAGCGAAAGTAATGCGCCCGACAGTATCTTCCGGCGGTGAACCGGCCTGCCACACAATGCTGCCCGCATGCCGATAGCGCAGTTTCGTCCCAGTCAATTGTCCAAATCCACGACCTGGCTGCCTATGCAAGATACTCGGTACGCCCCGATGTACCGGCGTTCCGCGGCTATCGAGCACGCGATACTCCAAAGGTCCGCTTGCATAAATCTCCTCGCGCGCGTCTTCTTCGGCTCCGGTTTCAATCCGCGCATTGCCCCCAGCAACAAGAACCCGCCCTTTTCCTGCGAGACGCCAAAGTGCCCCTCCGGGAACCGAGCCATCTGGTTCTGCAACGAGAGTTTCCGTGCAATTGGGCACTTTGCCCTCTTCTACCAAAAGCCACACATGCGGATCGCGCGTTCGCACGGACGCATTTCCAGCATAGGTTAACGCAGAAGCCCCGCCATCACCCATCTCCGCCAGACGCCAAAAGGTTGGCCCTACGCCTATCTCAATGGCTTCACCACCAGCAAGCCTCACCCGACCGAGATACGCACCATCGGCCATAGCCATGAGGTCCGCTCTCGTATCTAAAGGAAAACGAAAACGTGCGGTTCGACGTCCGCTGATCCGCCTACTCTGCCATGGACGGTCCGCTTTCTCACGGTCAAGTGCAAAGAGCAAATCGGGCGCAGCCGATGCGAGCGCACCAACTGGTGCTAACCGTAACTTGTGTCGCTCCGGTTCAATGTCCCGGATCAATTGCGGGCCAATCTCCGCGGCTTCTTCGATCTCGATCCAGGGTGTCCAAATGTCGTTTTCGCCGCGTCGCAACACACGTATCAGCGGATCCGTGACCACCCCCTGCCGTGATGAAACCAACACAGCATCAGATAGCAAACTACGCGCAGCTGCCCCGTCCAGCCGTAACGAAAGGCCTTCGCGCCATCCCGGTTTAACGCGATCAAGAAACGGCTCGACTTCCTGTGCGGACATACCCTCGGGAGATAATTCCCGCAGTTCGAGCACCTCGAAAGCAAAATCAACAAAAAGCGAATGATATTCGCGCGTGCGGTATCCCACTGGAAGGCGACGTGTGCGCTGTGCCGCAAACCCGAGAGCAACGTCTCGCGGGCATCCCAGTCCGATCCGCGACAAATCCGACACCAAACCCACGAGCGCCGCCCGATAGCCTCCCTTTTGGTCGCTTAGAAGCCTCACCGGAATGCCGCCTTCGGCCGCAATGGTGTTCAAATACTGCGTGCCGCTCTCCAGCTTTTGAACAGAACGCCGCATACTCCTGAGACCCAGTGCCGTAATCTCACGAAGTTGTTGCTGAGGAAGCGATATACCCAGCGCCTGTGTCAGGAATTCCCAAGACAATACGCCGCCATCATATTCCCTTCTATAACGCTCCGAGGCCCAAAGCACGAAAGGCGCAGAAACGCTCCTAAATCGGCCGAATTTTAATCCTTCTTTAATCCGCCTTTCGAGATGATCAAATTGTTTTGCATCCAAACGATAAGCGTGTAGTGGACGTCCGTCTGGTTCAATTCCGATGCTGTCGGAAAACTCTTTCAATACATTCATTTTAAATCTTCCCGCCCCTAAAACTGATCATGTCTTTGAGACCCAAAACATGCAAGACACATCAATAAAAAACATAGAAAAAATCTCAAAATCTCTCTGAATAGAACGTAAGGTAAGCCATTAGATATTCGGCGGAAAGATTATTTTTTTACGCCTTTGAAAGTTCCCATATATTTTATGAGCGCCAAACCTGCTCGTCACCCAAACCGCACCTATCATGGTGATTCAACAGGAGTTAAAATGAAACTCGAAAACCTTTCGCTGGCAGACAACAAATTCGTTGACGCAGAAATCATTACCGACGCCGGCACCATCAATGTGGGAGCCGAAATCTCGCCCGATTGCCCCATGCATATTGAAAACGCCGTATGGCAGGAAACCGGGGACGATGCTTTGGGCTATATCGCACAACATTTTGACACTGTGCGAGGCATCATCAAAGCGGGGCTTCCCCAAAATGCCTAAAGAGGTCTGTGACTTTTCACATGCACTCAGGCGGCTCCTCGGAGCCGCTTTTTTTTTCAAGTCGGAAACATAGCACATAAGCGGCTCGCCCTTGACGCAGATTCTCACCAAGTATCCAAAATGCCCTAATTTTCTCATCCATACTTCATCTGCAACGACGAATGAGATGGCCGTTTGAGGACCGGACCAATGCGACGATTCATATGGATTGGTTAATCTCTCGTCAGTCGCTCATTTCGCCATTAGAAGCATTCCGGTGGAGTGTGATCTCAATTGATAACCTCGATGCTCTTGCGGTCCATCACATCCAAAAAGCGCACAGAGGGCCCGCTCGAAGAACGGTTTCCTTGTTGCAATTGGGCAATAGTGCTGCTGACCAGATTAAGAAAAATAGCCAGAAACATCCGGGTTTTCTTGCGGATGGCCTTGGTGTGTTATTTACCCACAAGGTGTTCTGAATAGTGTCCCGAATTTTCGGGAACACGCAGCTCAAGGCATATCTTGATGCTCTAAAATAATATGCTAATCCCTATTGGACAGAATAGCTGAATCAGAGCACACGACCACAATGAACCTGCCTATATATTCTCCCGAAGACATTGAACTCGAAAGAATGGCCAAAGAGCATCCAGAAGCACTATTTCATTTACATGTCGGTCCAAGCGCACTGTCAAAAGTTAAAGCCAAGTCTAAAGCCATGGGCCTAAATGAAATTGAGAGAAAAGCAGCCCTGGGTAAGCATCTTTCAATCGCTTTGGACGAATATGCCGACATGTATTATATCGGGCGTCTGGTCGGGACTCCATCACGGCAGAAACTCCGTGATGATATGGACAAAGGCGATGCTTTCTGGCGTGGGTTTCAAATCTCACAGGGTGAAATTGTCCTAAAGAGCGGCTTTCGCAGCAAGATTGAGAATGAAGAAAGGCTGGCCAGTTGGATGTATGCAAAATCAATAAATTACGAATGTGCAATGGAAGGATTTTCTTTCGGGGCCTTGAATGGGCCGCAAGGTAACAAACCGCTCATAAATCAACTTTTGGGAGACGAATTTCATAAGACATTTTCGCCATCCAGCTACCTGAGCTCCATAAATGACTTGGTTGCAGCCATTGAGACATCAGATCAAAAGTTCTTCCAGTCTTGGTAAGTCGCGACCAGCTACTAAACTTCCATCCAGGCACGGTTTAATTGTTGCGAATGTTGACCTGAGCCTCGAGTTCCATACAGCTTTGTTCGAGGACAATAGGGGTAAGGACTGAAGAGAATCAAAATATCTCGCAAACGAGAGTGGCCCTGTCACGGTTTCGCTCTGCCTCAAGTAGGGCCTATAAAAATGATTTTTTGCATTTGCCTTTAGACTTGGGCAACTACTCTGGAAAACCTTCAAGACGGGGAAGCAAATGCCCGGACCTTTCCTCTCTGCTGACTTAACCCTCGAAGAGGCGTGGAAAGAGCATCTCATGAGTCTGGCTCGGGAACCTCAGCTCAAGCGCTGATCGCGGCATTTCGGAGCCGAGGATGCCGTCATCACTCAGTTCCTTGATCACAGCGCGCGCGGAGCGCGGGGCCACACGAAGAATGGATGCCACGTCGCCTCGCTCGACCCGGCCACGGACCAGAACAGCGCGCAAGAGCTCTGCTCCACCCGCCCGAACTCCCCTGACCGTGGCGTAGCGCGCAAGTCGATCTGCCATACCGCCAAAATCGAGCAGCTTCTCCATGAATTCAACCTGATCGATACAGATATCAAGAAACCACTTGGTATAGTGCGATAGTGCGGCCAACGACAGATTTCCGCCACCATCCCGGTCACCCTGCCGCATACGATCCGCAAGGCGCATCATCTCGCGATACTCTTCCCGCCCTGGGATGCCCTGGTTGATGCCGCAGGCCAACCCTCGGGAGACCGACCAGAGGCCGCCCGCCCCGACGCCTGCGTGATGAGCCATGGCGTGGCTCATCAACCGGCTGACCCGGCCATTGCCATCATAAAACGGGTGAATGAAGTTCAATCTGTGGTGGGCTGTGGCCATAGCAAGAATTTTTGTCGTCTGACCATGCAGCCCGTCCTGCCGGAAACGTTTATAAAAATGATCCATAAACGCCGGCACATAGTTATGCGGAGGAGGAACATGATCACCGACCTCGACATCACCATCACGCCACTCCCCGGGCTTCATTACAATTTCGCCTGCCCCATCGGTTGTGGCCTCGCGCAGCACCAGAGCTGACGGATCGACGTCTCGGTAAAACTCGCGATGCAACCAGCGGATAAAATCAGGAGCTGACGGATCTTCCAGCTCACCCGCGCTCGCACGCCGGTCGATCTCCACCTGAAACCGGACATGTGCCACGCTTTCCTGCTGCAACGCACGACGGCGCGGATCTTCATCAAAACTGCCAGCAAGTGCCGCCTCTATCTCGCGTGGACGGGTATTGTTGCCCTCAATACGGTTCGAATAATAGCTGTTCATCACCCGGATCATTGCAGCCACCTGCCCCAGGGTTGCAGGCGCAAGACCTGCACCCAGCCCCTCACTCGCCCGCACAAGCTCCAGCGAGGCATCGGCCAGCTCGATCTTGATATTCTCCTCAATCCGGGCCGGCTCGATCCAGCTTGGGGCAATGATGGTTGCCGTCATTTCAGGGTCTTTCACGCCACTACACTAAACCATTAAATATCTAATAATCATATTATTTTAAAGTTTTAACGGGGTTTCGTGCCACTATCTGGTGCCACTCTCTATTCAGCCATGCTTGGATCGCACGGGCCGGCCAGGTGTTGGGACAAGACGAAACGATCGCCATTATCGACTATCAAAAAAACCTGTCATCATTTGAGACAGTTTCACAACAGCTAAAACCCGAGGCCCAGGTGCCCCTCTTCGTCCTTGCTCTGAATTGAGAATTGACCAGCCTTACATAAATCAATGATTATCGAGACATCTTACCTAATCGCCCACAGAGCAAAGATCAGGACGGTAGCATGACATTTCAAATCCATCGCACACCCGAAGAACTGGCGGCAATGCAGCGGTCAAGGGACGCAGCCAGGCAACTCGACGTTGACGCTCGTGACGTTGCAAACTGGCTCGACGCGCAGTTCCCCGGCATGCTCGTATTCCTCGAAGTACAGCGTCATTATTCCTGCGAAGATTACGATATCGCCCACGTGGAACCACGGGTCACCGACCGCCCCCGACGCCATGAAGTACGAGAGGCTGCCGAACTGGCATTGAAGAGTCTGGGATGGAAATTGAATCCGGAAGGGCGAGACGTGCGATCTGAATTCTACCGCCCCCTCGCCTCTGCACATGCGCGCCTGGCCGCCACCGCGAGGGTTATCAAGGCACTGAAGACAGCGGAAACTCTGGATGACGCTCCCACACCTACGGGAGAAAACGACAATTGATTCAGTAGAAGTGACCTGACTCCTTTGGGCCCTCGTTCATGTCGAGGGCCCAAAGGAGTAGAGCACAGAAAAACCAAATTTGAGGGATACTCCATCGTCAATATCGAACAATGGTTTTATATCGCCGGGAACAATTTTCCTCTTTTTTCTCTTGAGCCAACTCCCATGCTATTCGTTGGCGCAACCGCTCAGCGCGATCATATTTGGTTTCAGTTTCGCGTTTCTTTTCTTCGTCGAGAAAACGTTGCAAACTTTCTTTTCGATTAGGCTTTGTCGGACCTTCATTGAAAAGCTTGCGCGCACGCTCTGTGGCGGCCTGCAGCTCACTCGGCGTCATCAAATGGGCCGACCCTGCCCGATCTGCGTGCTTGAAACGAAGTTCTAAAATATCATTGAGGTCTGCGATTTCGGTGATCTTTGGTCGCATGTCACCGCCCCTCAGCCATCGAGATTTTCGTGTTCAGTCGCCAACACGTGAAGTTTCAGGCGGCCATGATTGGACTTGATCCAGGATGTCGCTTGGTCAAGAATTTCAATCGGGAAATACCACCTACCGGAGTTCCTTCCTTTTCCTGAGAGTATCTTTTCGCCATGACCTTCATCTCGCATCGCTTTGACCACACGGCGCGACAGACCGCATTCGTGTGCATAGAATCTGTCTTTGGTACACCCCCTCACGGATCGAGGCAGCACCAACCGGGCCGCCATTTTGAGAAGCTTGACCTGCATCTCCGGGGGCAGTTGAGCAATTTCAGATGCTTTCTCTCTATTGGTCATTCATTACTTCCTTGAGCATGTGTCGTGACACGTTCTCACTGTGTCAAAAGGAATATTGGTCCTTGTCGAACTTCGCCAAAATGAATTGCGCCAAGCGAGGCGGATTTGTCCTGCTATTCAGACGCGCATACTCTCCACGAAACCGTTTTGCATGGGCTTTCCGCCCCACGCATATTGAATGATACGCACATCTTCATTCCCCAGAATGCTGCGGATATTGGTATCCCGAAGCGCTGGGCCATGCTTTCGGGCACGAAAACGAAATAAAGCGAGATATTGCGATCATCGCCGCCCTTCTGCGCAAGGTTTATTGACGGCACGGACTGATCAACCTTCCAAACCCATGACGCTCGCAAACTTGTCCAACGATCCTGTACCACGCGGCTCCAAGCAATCGACACCACCCATTCGAAACCAGACTCGGCCTGGACCCGAAAATGTAGTCCTTCGAACTGAAGAGGGACAAACGCTGCTCGCGCTACCCACCCGTCGGCAAAACTGACGGGTTCGGCAAGTGCTGCCTATGATAAGAACAAAAGCAACGCGGCTGGTAATCTGACTGCGCATTAATCACTGCAAATTGGGCGTTTTTGCTACTCGATTGCTACTTGACAAATAATGAAATTTTTTTCAATTAAAAACAACAAGTTAAAAACTGTAGGTCCAATCCATCATGGGGGCCACGGATAGACGCGCCGCGCAATCAACTGCGGAAAACGCTGATTTTTTTTGTTCTTTTTGATCAACCATTTTTCACGTTTTCCTCGTATCAGCGCGCTTTTATCCCGTTTCCAGACGAGGTGCTACAGGTTGCAGCACGGGTGTCGCAATTAAAATCCGGTTTTTGAAAGAGGCTTCTGACCATATCATGACCGGCCTCATATCCTGCACCGGCCTCCTGACATTCTACGTGAAACGGTGCGCCCGACATCTTTTGAAAATATCACGCTACTCTAAATGCAAATTCCCGATAGCTGCCCGAATTATACTGTTTGTATCATCGCTATCGCCTGACACAGCCAAGCCGACAAGCGCCCCTTTTGCGCCACCGAAAGCCTTCATGTAGTCCTCGGAAAGGTCCACACTCTCGGCGTGAGACCCTGTGCCCGCAGACCGCAATGCAATCGTCACCCCCTGCCCCGTAGGACCGTAGGGCGAAGGTATGATCTGCTTGCGTCCGTGGTTTCCGCCCCATGCATATTGAATGATACGCACATCTTCATTCCCCAGAAGGCTGCGGATATTGGCATCCCGAAGCGCCGGAGCCATGCTTTCCGGCACGAAGACGAAATAAAGCGAGATATTGCGATCATCGCCGCCCTTTTGCGCAAGGTTTGTTGGCGGCACGGACTGATCAACCGTCCAAACCCACGACGCACGCGAACTTGTCCAATGATCCTGCGCCACACGGTTCCACGCAATCGACACGGCCCCCTCCGAAACCAGACTCAGGCTGGACCCGAAGCTGTAGTCATTCGAACTGAAGAGGGACAAACGCTGCTCGCGCCAGCCGTCGGAAAAACTGACGGGTTCGGCAAGTGCGGCCTGAGAGACGAACATAAGCAGCGCGGCTGGTATTGTGAAACGCATTGATCACTCCTTTGGGTGTTTTAAAACGAGCGATCATACTCGCCATCACATATTCGGAGCGTTCATTGTAACCGGCTTTTGCAAGGTTTGAATGGCGCGCAGCGCCTGATACGCGAATGTGATAACTGAAAAGGCCCAATTCCACGCAAATTTCGCCAACCCCGTTTTCATCCTCATCTACGCCAAAGGCAGCAAGAAGGTTTCACGACCGAATTCCAAGGTGCTTGAAACGCCATAAAAGGCATACCGCAGACCTCCCACCGATGATCCCAACCCCTTGATGTAGGGATTGGGTGTTTGATCTCTCTATAGGTGAGCGTGGAGGCCAAGCCCCGAAGCTTGGCCGCCGATACTCAACGGAGGCTGGATTTCATCATCCAGAGCTCTTTTTCATGCCATTCTAGGCGGTCGGTGAGGATGCCGGCAGACACTTCATCACCCGCCTCGCCGGCAATGCCGATGGCATCGCGCAGGGTGGCGGCAAGGGCCTCGTGGCCAGCGACGAGTTTGGTCATCATGTCTTCGGCGGATTGCGCCGGAGTGTCCTCCGCTTCGGCATGTGCCATCAGGCCGGCGACCGTTCCCGGCGCATATGCCCCCTGAATACGGATGCGTTCAGCGATTTCGTCCAGCGCGCCCCAAAGGTTCTGATATTGCTCCTCGAACAAGACATGCAGTTGGCGGAAGTTCGGTCCTTCGACATTCCAGTGATAGCCGTGGGTCTGCACATACAGGCGGAAGGTCTGTCCGAGAACGTCTTTCAGGGTCGCGATGTTGGTTTGGGATGCGGGGGTCATGGGTCTCTCTCCTAACGGAATTGGGGGGATGGAAAGGCCACTATGGCCCGTCCGGAATTGTCACAGGTTGCGTGTGGAGAAATACCAATCCACTGTATCATAGCCCTCGCCAGCACGGGCCATTGCGTCTTGCGGGGTGGCAGGTGTCGGGACGATGACCGGCTGTCCGGGGGTCCAGTTCTCCGGCATCGCACATTTGTTTTCATCCGCAGTTTGCATGGCCACCAGCAGACGGTAAATCTCGTCAACGGAGCGGCCTGCGTTCATCGGATAATAGACCATCGCACGCAGCACACCTTCCGGATCAATCAGGAACGTCGCACGGACAGCGGCGGTATCGGAGGCACCGGGCTGGATCATGCCGTAGGCTTGTGCCACAGCCATATTCAGGTCCGCGATGATCGGGAACTTGATCTCGACGCCGAATTTCTCCTTGATATTCAACATCCATGCAATGTGGCTGTAGTGGCTGTCGATGGAGAGCCCCAGAAGCTCCGTGTTGCGGGCGGTGAAGTCCTCGTGCTTTTTGGCAAAAGCGATGAATTCCGTGGTGCAGACCGGCGTGAAATCCGCCGGATGCGAAAACAGCACCAGCCATTTGCCACGATAGTCGGCCAGTGTCTTGCGACCGTGTGTGGTCGGGGCATCAAAGGCCGGAGCGGCTTCGTTCAGGCGTGCTGCGGGGTATTGGATCTGGTCAGTCATCTTCTTGTCTTTCCTGTCTGCGTTCTGATGCAGCAGATATAGCGACTGGACACAGATAGAAGAAATCGAATATAAAGATCATTATTATAGAGAAAGTCTATCAATGATCACCCTGCGCCAGATGCGTTTTCTGACGGCCGTTGCCGACACACTGAATTTTTCCCGCGCGGCAGAGCTCTGTTTCGTCACCCAGCCGACGCTGAGTGCCGGAATCAAGGAATTGGAAGACCGGCTGGGCGTTCAGTTGATCGAGCGAACACGGCAAAGCGTGATGATGACCCCGCTGGGTCTGGACCTGACCGAACGGGCGAGGCGCTTGTTGCTGGACGCCGCAGAGATCGAAGCGGTGGCAAAGGCCCATAAGAGTCCACTGGAGGGAGATTTGAAACTGGGGTCGATCCCAACCATCGGGCCGTATCTTCTGCCGCGCGCATTGCCGGCCATCAGAGAGGCCTTCCCCGATCTTCGAGTCTACCTACGCGAAGAAATGACCGAGGCTCTGATCGAAGGGCTGAATGCCGGTCGGCTGGATTTGGTGCTGATTGCCCTGCCCTTTGACATTGGCGCGCTGGAGGTCATGCCGCTGTTCGATGATGGCTATCAATTGGCCACGCCCTTTGGCGGTCCACCCCCGCGGGGCGCGGACACCCTGACAAGTAGCCCCGAACTGATGCTTCTGGAAAAGGGGCACTGTCTACAGCGCCATGCCTTGGCGGCCTATCCGGGCCGGATCGTCGCGGCCGAAGACAGCTTTGCCGCGACCAGCCTGAGCACCCTAATCGCCATGGTCGCAGAAGGTCTCGGGATCACGCTCCTGCCCAATCTGGCGGTCGCGGCCGGCGTAACACGCTCGGCCCATGTTCAACTCACACCGCTACCTGATGCCTGCCCGCGTCAGGTTGTTCTGGCCTGGCGCCCCGGAACGGCACGGGCGAAACTCTTTCAATCCATCGGAAAACTGTTGCAGCAAACCCAGGAAAACCTTGTCCAATCCGGAAATGTGCCGAATGGAGATCGTTCAACCTGCGCCTAAGACCTCCCTACCCGACAGTCACAAATATGTCTGCTACGTGTAGACGGGACTTCCGCGATGCAGCGCTGTGAATGGCTAAAGTAAAAACGCCCTTCAGATACGGAAAACCCCCGCTGCCATCAGACAACGGGGGTGTTTATTCAACATCAGGAGTTGAATCAAATCATCCTTCGCGTTCCAGCTTCTTGCGTGCCAGTTTGCGGGCGCGACGGATCGCTTCCGCTTTCTGACGCGCATTTTTCTCGGAAGGTTTCTCGAAATGTTGCTTGAGCTTCATTTCACGGAACACACCTTCCTTTTGAAGTTTTTTCTTAAGAACCCGAAGGGCCTGATCGACATTGTTGTCGCGAACACTAACCTGCATGTGGTTTCCACCAACCTTCTCGTTTGGAATTGCAATGATCTGCACCTACAGGCCAGATAACAGCCTTAAACCATCTTGTATAGCAAAGCCTGCCAAGGGGGACGAAACCGGCAGTCGCATCCTTGTCATCTGGCGGTTGTCCGAGAGGCATCACCGGCGCGACCGTTCAACCGGGAAGCCCGTCGATCCTTGGGATGGAGGTCAGATCGTTGTCCCAGTCCGCGCGACTGGAACAGCAGATATGCGCGTTGGGGCGTATGTCGATCGGGCTGTCAAGCGACCCTGCCGGAACCACAAGCAAACCGACCTCCGGCTGGGAAACAGGCAGTGCGGACCCGCAGGTGGCGCAAAAGCTCTTCATATGGCGTGATCCGGGGAGACGGAACGTCTTGATCTTTACCTCGCCTGAAATCCAGATGAGTTTGGCCGTGGACGAAAACAGGTTTGCCGAATGGGCCGAACCGCTATCCTTGCGGCAGCGGGAGCAGTGGCACAGGAAAAAGCTCTCGAACTCTCCTGATATGCGGAATTTCACAGCACCACAAAGGCATTGTCCCGTGGTCGGATTGTTGTCCATTCACACTCCCCGCAACCGGCAATCCCTGCTGCCAGTCGAACGCATTTCTTTGTTCCCTTGTATCCGCGTGTTGGATTCCGGTCAAAGGGGCTCAAAGAGAGAGCCTCAGCGTCACAGAGCATCAACGGATTGAAAACCATGCCTTCCGTCGTTCACAGCCAATTTTGTTGAAAAACTCTTCCTTGATCTGGTGCCCATTCACTGATTCAATTCCTTTATTGATTGGAGGATTTGGCGATGATGGGATCGAAGCAGGAAGCACAGGCGGCGCTGTTTTATGAATTCTCTTAGGAAGATCATGTGCCTCAAGATCACCTGCTACGCTCGATAGATCGGTTCGTTGATCTAAGTGATATCCGCCAGTATCTGTCCAATTTTTATAGCCACACAGGCCGTCCATCGATTGATCCTGAGCTGCTGATCCGCATGTTGTTGGTCGGCTATTGCTTTGGCATTCGATCCGAGCGTCGGCTGTGCGAAGAAGTCCATTTGAACCTCGCGTACCGTTGGTTCTGCCGCCTCGATTTGTCTGACCCAGTGCCGAACCATTCGACATTCTCCAAGAACCGGCATGGGCGCTTTCGGGAAAGCAAACTGCTGAGGCATTTGTTCGAGAAGACCGTTGCCCGCTGCATCGCAGATGGTCTGGTGAGCGGGCAGCGGCTTGCTGCAGACGCCAGTTTGATTGAGGCTGATGCGAACAAACAGAACTCTACGCCAAAGGAAGATTGGGATCGCAGCATCATCGATCCAAATGATGCGCCGCGCGCCGTGAAGGAGTACTTGGATGTCCTCAACGATGCAGCCTTTGGTGCAGCATCTGAGGTTGAGCCCAAGTTCACATCTCATTCCGACCCCGCCAGTCAATGGACCGCTGCCCGCAAAGGGCCCGCATTCTTTAGCTATTAGACCAATTATCTCATCGATACCGACCACAGCGTCATCGTTGACGTGGAAGGCACAAGGTCGATCCGACAGGCCGAAGTTGGGGCCGTGCGCACCATGTTGGGCCGGATCAAGGATCGGCATGATATTGATCCTGAACGGCTCATCGCAGACACAGCTTACGGTTCTGGCCCGATGCTGGGATGGCTTGTCGATCACGACATCAAACCACACATTCCTGTGTTGGATAAAGCCGGACGGACAGATGGAACTTGGAGCCGCACCGACTTCGAATGGGACCCTGAGAACAACCAATACATTTGCCCGGAAGGCGAGCCGCTCAAACAGTTCCGGCGCAACTACTCAGATCCGAACCGTGGTCCATCTGGCAAAGGGGTCGCCAAGTATCAGGCGCTGAAACACACCTGTCAGGCTTGCCCATCGAAGATGAAATGCTGCCCCAAAGCAGATGCCCGCAAGATCACCCGCGAAGAGCATGAAGACGCCCGCCAAGTTGCCCGTGATATCGCCAAAACCAAGCAATATGTGGTCTCGATGCGGCTCAGAAAGAAGGTGGAGATGCTTTTTGCCCACCTCAAACGCATCCTCGGATTGGGACGATTGCGATTGCGTGGACCGAACGGCGCAAATGACGAATTTCTACTCGCTGCCACCGCCCAAAACCTCCGCAAACTAGCCAAGATCGTTCCTGCACCGCAGCAAACGCGCAAAGCCTGACAAGAAAGGCGCTTGCGCTGTGTTTGAAGCGATACTTTCTGCGCCAGCAACACGGTGTTTTTCAACAGAATCGGCGGATTGTGTTGAAAAACTCTGATGCAGCGCGTTGGCCCTAAATTTGGCAGAACAAAATTCTGATTTATTAGAATTTTGACCGTTTCAGCGGGAGAAATCAGATTGCGATGGAACGATTTCCAACTTTTGCGAAATTTGCAGATACAGCAAAGAGTTTTTCAACAGAATCCGCGGAGAGCCGGCATTCGCACACTTTGCGGCAAACGGCCACTTCCAGCCAGAGTGACCAATGCTGCGCACCACACGAATGTCCGCTTTCGTGCCACGCGCAGATTTTTCTTTGCAAAGTGATAGCGTTCAGGTTCCCTTAGTTCAGTCGCCCGTAAAAAGTCATTCTAGCGGCTTCAGAAAGCTCAATGCCGGGTTCGGCATTATACGCAAGAACAGCCAGAATACGCGTCAAATCGCCTTCATTCGGTGACACACGGTGAATAGAGTTACGGCCCCGGAAGAAAACGAGCGTACCAGCGTCAGCTTCGACAACTTCAACAGGTGCTTTTCCATCCAGAATTTCATCAACCTGTTCGAAGCCCATCTCGCCTGAATCGGCATCGCGAACGGCGTTGACATATTCGAATCTAGCACCCTTTTCCGGCGCTTGTACCATCAAGATGATGGCAAATGACGAGTTATCAAAGTGCCAGCCAAGCTCTTCTCCCTTTTCGGCAAAATGCAGATTGATGGAAGATAGCGGGTCTGCGTATGCGTGCATTTCTTTTTCGCCAAGAACATCGCACAGGAAGCTCCGGAAAAGCGGAGCATCATAGAGTTGACGCAAAGGTGACTCCTGCGGCAACAGATCATCCGTGATGCATCCCTTGGATGAGGTCACAAGGCGGTTGCGCGCATGGTCATCGGCGAAGTTGTCGTCTTTTGGAGCCAGGTAGACGTTGTGTTGCATTGTCGACTTGAAGACCTTGTCTTTATTGGCCATGCCTTCGTCACGGATCGTGTCTATAGCGTGCTTTTGGACAAATCCTGGCATCACAAAGACACCCGTTTCTTCGAACTCCTTCTTGCAGGCTGCCCGGAAGTCCGCATCGCCTATCGGAAAGGCTTTCAGGTCGATAATTTCATTCAGGTCCATGAGTGTCTCCCGCGTTTCAACTGCTATTGCGAATTTGGTACAGGGACACAAAGAACAAATAAAACTGTTTTTTGTTGCCTTTAGAGTGGAAAAACTTAATCAAGTATCATGGCAGATATAACACTCAAACAATGTCGTTATTTCCAGGCTGTGGCACAGACCGGCGGAATCGCATCTGCGGCACAAGTCGTTGGCGTCTCACAGCCTGCTGTTGCCCAAGCCGTTGCGAAATTGGAAGATCAAACAGGACTTGTGCTGTTTCGGCGCTTGCACGCGCGCGGAATGGAATTAACCGCACAAGGCGTTGAATTTCTTCGCTATGCGGAGCAGATGCTGGTCTATGCAGAGCAAATGGACGTCGCTGCAGCAGACATTGCAGCGCACAGAGTTGGCCGCTTGCGTATTGGGTGCTTTCAGTCGATTGCCCCTTTTTACTTGGCAAAGATTGTCAGCGACTTTGCAAAAAATATGCCGGGTGTTGTTCTGGATGTGCAAGAACTTTTACAAGAAGAACTGATCCTTTCTCTAAGCCGAAATGAAATCGACTTGGCGATCCTTTATGATCTTGGCCTTGACGAAACCCGGTTTAGATTACGCCCCCTTGCCTCGGCACATCTCTATCTGATCGTCCCCCCTGAACACCGCTTGGCAACAAGAGTGTCCGTGTCAATTCGTGAAATCGATGATGAGGATTTTGTGCTTTTTGACGCCCCACAAAGTCGGGACTATTTTCTTAACCTATTCAGCAAATTCGATATCAAACCACAGATTGCGTTCCGGTCATCGTCGATTGAAACGGTGCGATGTTACGTAGCAAACGGGCTTGGCGTTTCGCTTTTGTCAATGAAACCTGCCGACAACAAAACATATGATGGCGGTCGAACTGTGCCGGTCAAGCTCACCGATGCAACGACGCCGATGCAAATTGTCATCGCTTCACATCTGGAAGCTCCAGAAAACCTGCTCGCTGATCGCTTCGCCACCACGTGTCAGAACCTGTTTGCGAGTCAGAAAAAGGCCTAAGATGTTATGGGGAGGCTTGAAGATGTTAAGAGCGGTCGTTGGCAAAGTTTAGAAGAACAGTGTCTTTGTCCCGCCTAGCTGAACTTGGTGCGCGGAGCGGCAAAGGTCAGCAATCTGCCCTTCTGGCAAAAACCACCCTATTGCGCGTGCAGAAAACCAACCGCAACACACTAAGGTGATACAGGCGGTCGTTCAAAGACTTCCGTTGTGATGTCTCTTGCCAGCCGTGCATCCAGCGCTCCGCGATTGAGAAGGCGATACCAGAACGCGCCATGGATCATGGTTGAAATCATTTCCGGATTACGTCCGCGCGAAAGCTCTCTGCGGTCTTGTGCCCGATGCAGCAACGCGGTGATCATCTTTTCACGTGGCAAGACGAAATTCTTATGGAAGGAGGCATTGAACGTCGCGTCCTTCTGCGCAGCGGCGATAATGGAACACAGAGTGTCGCGGTCTTTGTTCAGATGCTCGAAGACATTGATCAGAAACTCTTCCAGCACCACGCGACAGCTTTTGCCGTCCTCCAAGGCGGGTTGGGCGGCGTAATTGCCTGTTTCCTCGAAAACAGCCTCAAGGACGAGATCGGCCTTGGTGTTCCAGCGATTGTAGAGCGTTTGTCGGGCCACACCGGCCTCTTGGGCAATGGCCGCGATGGATACTTTCTCGTAGCCGTTTTCCCGAACAAGCTGCAGTGCGGCGGCTTTCAGCGCGGCACTGGCTCTCTCGTCGGTCGGCCGCCCGCCCGATACTTTCTTTGTCATGCACATATCCTGTTCGTCCACGCAGACTGACCTTACTTGCTTGTGAGACTTTAGTCTATTAAATGAATTTAGACCAAAGTCTATTAACCCGACAGGAACCATAATGTCCCGAATATCCCTTACGCCAAAGCACGCTGCGGCCATCACAGCAAGCTTGGGTTTGCTGTCCATCTTTCCCCCACTGGCAACAGATATGTATCTTGCCGCACTCGGTGATTTGGCGACATCAATGTCCGCCACTCACACGGCGGCCGAATTTTCTCTGTCGATCTTTTTTCTCGGGCTATGTGTCGGTCAGCTTCTGGTTGGCCCCTTGGCCGATGCCTATGGGCGCAAGCTGCCGCTTCTGGTCGGAACAGCCCTGTTTACAGCAACCTCAATTGCCCTACCGTTGCTCAACGATATCGTGTGGTTCAACGCCCTGCGGTTTATACAAGCCATTGGCGCAAGTGCCGGCATGGTCGTCGGGCGCGCCGTGGTCAAAGACCTCTATGAAGGGCGGCGGGCGGCTCAGGTCATGACCGTGCTTGTGATGTTGCTGACAATCGGCCCGATCGTGTCTCCAACGCTGGGCAGCTTGCTTCTTGAAGCCTTCGGTTGGCGTTCGATTTTTGCGCTCATGGCCCTGATCAGCGTTGTTGCCTTCGTCCTCACCCTGATTGTCGTGCCCGAAACACTCCCTGTCGAAGAGCGCAAAACACAGCCATTTGCCCACGGGGCCCGCACGGCGGTGACACTGCTGTCACAGCGCCGCTTTGTCATCATGGTGCTTGTGTCAGGCTTGGTGCAGGGTGGAATGTTCGCATTCATCACCGGTTCATCGGGCGTGTTTCAGGGGATATTTGGTCTGAGCGCCATCGGTTTCGGCATCATGTTCGCGGCGATTGCTGCCGCATTGATCGTTTTCGGAAAAGTGAATGGCATTCTTCTGAACACCCACAGCCCGAACCGGATTCTCACGGCCGGATTGCCTGTCTATTTGGGCGCGACACTGGTCCTGACCCTGCTCTCCGGCACAGAGACACTATGGATATTCGTTATTCCTCTCTGGATTTCGATTGGCATAGTTGGATTGCTTTCGGCCAATGCCATGTCGATCACAATGGAGCTGGCCGAAGCGGGCGCCGGTATGGGATCGGCTTTGCTCGGGGCCGTTCAATTCGCCATTGCCTTTGCCGTCTCGTCCTGCGTTGCCATAGGAGGAACAGCCACGGCTCTGCCCATGTCCCTCGGCCTCTTTCTCCCAGCAACTCTCGCGACAGTATTGTTCTTTGCCTTAGGAAAGCGCGCATAGAAGTCAGAGGTATTAAGATCAAAATCGGGATGTTTCGTCAAATAGGAGTATGAGCTTTGGCTTGCAAAGGCGACCAAGGCCCATACCCTCAAACAACGGTCATGCGAGATGAGGCAAATGTCCGGTTTCCCGTTGGTGTCGGACTACCACGAAGGGCTCAGAATTGCCTTTCCTCGATTTCGGAGGGCTTGTTTCTAAGGAATGATGCAACAAAATGTTGCGCCCATGCCGTATGGTTGCGCCACTCTGCGGAAATTCCGACGCCTACCCCGCCTCTTTCCAAGTCTCTGGCGTCAGGTAGACCACGCTGTCATCAACCCCGACCATCACCTCGCCGTCCTGAATGTTGACCTGCAACTTCATCGTGCGGCGCGCAAGGTCTGCCAGTGCGGCGGTGTCTTTCGGGGTGATATTCACCACTTTCAGATTGTCGAACCGCGTGGTGCTGTTTTTGATCTTCTCCCACCACATCTCTGCCGTCCGACCACCATAGGCATAGACGATCACTTCGCGGGCCTTGCCGCAGGACTGACGCACAAGTTTCTCGCTCGGCAGGCCCAAAGCCACCCAGAGTTCCAGTTCGTCGCTCAGGCTTTTCTGCCAGATGTCGGGCTCATCATCCGTGGAGAGGCCCTTGGTCATTTCCAGATGTTCGTGGGCATTGAGGGCAAAGGCCAGCAGGCGCACCATCAACCGTTCATCCGTCTCGGAAGGATGTTTGGCCACCGTCAGTTTGTGGGTCTCGTAATAGTGACGATCCATATCGGAGACGGTGAGTTCTACTTTGTAAATGGTGGCTTTGAGCGCCATGATATCTGTCCTTAATAACGATGGGCCTGCCGCAGGCGTTGCAAGAAACGCCGCGCTGCGTCGGGAGGGGGCTGTCACGCTCCATCGATGCACGTTGCGATAGGCTCTAAAGCCTCCGGCGTCTTTGTGAAAGCGGATAAGGCATCCGAAGACCTTTCGCGCGTCTCTTGTGCGGCGCCCCTGCCCGCCTCTTCCGGCCTCAGGCAGATAGGGCCACGGGCATGGTCTCAGGCATGGTGATGGACAAAGCAGACAGAACGCCCTGCTTTGCCCCTTGGTTACGCTTGCGCTCTTAGGCTGCGATGCGCGCTTGGCGTGTTTGCAGCCTGACCATGACATATCCCATCAAGGTCGCCATGCCGACATGCCCGATAAAGGAGGACTGGGTATAGGCCCCGAACCCCATCATGAAGCTGCGCCCCACCACAGGCGCCAGCACACCTTGTGCCACGAACCACAGGACAAACCCCGCCAAAGCACCCGACAGGACGAAATTGACCCGCGTCACCAGATGCGTCAGCCAGACAAACGCCCCGAACCCGACCGCGCCGATTGTGAAATGAACAAGGAACCCCGCCCAATGCGGCAGCGTGACGCCAAAGGCGATCTTGACCAGCGCAATCACCAAATTCGCAGGGGCCAAAGCCACCCCGAACAGAACCGGCGAGATCAGCCATGCGTAGATTTCAAACGAAATTTCGCCCACCAATCCGGCGATCACCAGATTTCTGAGGCTGTGAAGTGTCAACATATAGGGAAGGTCTTTCTGTGTTTTGCGCAAATTGCGGTGCCGGTTTGAATCACGGCGGCAAGCGGCGGCACAGAACAGAGCGCTCATCGCACAGACGCCTTTGCCGTCATGTCGTAGACTGGCATTTAAGCGTTATGGAGCGATGACTCAAAAAACATATTTGAACGATCACTCAACAAAGGGTGATCGTTTGTTATGTTGGCAGGATTGGGGGCGGAAATCGCTTAGCCCAAACGCAAAACGGGGGCCAAAGCGGCCCCCGTTTCAACGTCTCACAAAATGCTTTGTGTCAGTCTTTCATGTCTTTCACGAAGGTCTCATCGACCTCACCGCGGAAGAAGTCGCGGCCGTAGACGAGGATGCAGAGCACCACGCCGACGCCAAAGGCCCAAGCGGCCCCGCGTGTGGCGAGCACGGCAGCGACGACACCGGCGATGCCGAGGTCACGCTGGGAGCGTGCTTCCATCACACCAATGCGGACCGAAACATAGCCCTGGATCAGCAGCGTCAGGGCCAGTGCGATACCAAGGATCGGCTGCACAAGCGTGACAATCGGCATCAAAAGCAAGCCGGTGTTGGTGCCCCAACGGAAGGACCCTGCCCCGCCGAAGATCGAGTCCATCGCCTTTTTGCCCTGCGTGAAACGCTCGACAATAACGACATGCATGGCGGCCCAGAGCGGTCCACACATGGCCACATCCGGCCCGATGATGGACATGACCGAGTTCCGCGCCCCGAAGATCATATGCGCACGGTCGGGGTTGTAGTCGATCTTTTCGTCCAGACGCGCGTGGTCGGCTTCTTCAAGGATGGCCTTGCTTTGCAAAACATCCCCGAACAGCACGATATAGGCGGCCAGAACCGTCGGGATCGCGGTCAGGAACATGCTCAGCGGCGGGAAACCGAGACCGAAGACTGTGTATTCCTTCCACAGCGTGGTGAAGTCCGGCTTGGAAATCCCCCACTCGATGGTCGGCCACGGTGCCTCGCCAAAGATCGGCGCAACCACAATCGCCAGCGCGACAATCGGGAAAATACCGAGCTTGCCGATCGCACCAAAGATGTAATTGGTAGCTTTCAGCTTGGCAAAGTGCCGTGAGAAGATGACGTAGAAGGCAATGCCCACCGCGATGGTGATGGTGAAGGGGAAGCTGTCAAACCGGCCACCGACCTTGAACACCGAGATCACGGCGGCAATGCCCGCCCCGATGATGATGCCGGATTTGATCGCTTGCGGGATAAGTTGCACCACGCGATGCGCCAGACCCGAGGCCCCGATGAAAATCGAGAACAGGCCAAGCATCAACTGGAAGGCAATCAAGGCATGCACGCGCTCCGGCCCCTCCGGAAAGGCCGCACAATAGGCCATCAGAAGCGGGATCGCCGGTGTGATCCAACCGGGAATAACCGGATCGCCCAACAGGTGGTGCGTCAGGTACAAAATCCCGTTCATCATGACAACGGCAAGGGCCACCTCAAAGGGCATCCCCAACAGTTCGATCATGAGCGGGATCGCCGCCAGATCCACAGCACACATCAAGAGTCCCTGGAAATAATCCGGCCACTCGAACCGGTAGTGTAGGAATGGCAGGCGGATCTTGAACGGACCCGCCGGCCAATAGGGCGTTTCCTGCCCGTCGATACGTTGTTGTCTCACTGAAGTCTCCTCGCTTTGTGCGCAGTTGGGCCCCTCCCTCCCGGGGCTCATTAAATTATGCGTCAGGCGCCCTACCTGCGGTGCGTCAGGGCGCCTGTCATGAGGGTCAGTATGCTTCGCGATACAGCGCGAGCGCATCTTTCTCCGTCACTTCGACGGGATTGTTGACCAGAAGCCGCGTTTGCAGCATGGCGTCTTTCGCCAGCATCGGCAGATCGGCTTCGGGAACGTTCACATCACGCAGTTTCAACGGCGCGCCAGAGCGATCCATCAGGTCTTGCATGAAGTTCACGAAATTGGCGGATTTGGCCTGAGTGCCCTCGTCGGATGGCCCGACAACCACATCGGCCAACTCTGCATAGAGCGGCGCGGCGGCGGTCATATTGTAGCGCAGAACCGGCCCGAGCATCAGCGCATTGGTCAGACCATGCGGCAGGTGATAATGCCCGCCCAACGGATAGGCCAGCGCATGAACCGCGCCCACCGGACTGTTGGAAAAGGCCTGCCCCGCAAGGTTCGCACCCAGAAGCATCGCTTCGCGGGCCGCGCGGTTGGTGCCGTCCTGACAGGCTGTGATCAGGTTCGCCGTCATGAGGCGCAGCGCCTCTTTGGCGAAGACATCCGACATCATGTTTTTCTTGTGCTGGCCGGTGAAGGCCTCGATGGCGTGAACCATCGCATCAATGCCGGTCGCAGCCGTCTGAACCGGCGGCAGACCCACGGTCAGCTCGGCATCCAGCAACACGCGGTCAGCGTAAAGCTGATGCGAGACAATGCCCATTTTCGTGGTCTCGCCGGTGGTCAGGATGGTGATATTGGTCACTTCGGACCCCGTGCCCGCCGTGGTCGGAACCTGCACCAGAGGCGTGCGTTTGCCCTCGACCTTGCCGATGCCGTAAAGCTCGGAAAGCGGTTGCTCGGAGACCAGCATCACCGCAACGAGTTTGGCGATGTCCATAGAAGAGCCGCCACCCAGCCCCATGACCACATCCGCGCCCGCCGCTTTGGCACGTTCGACGCAGGACATCAGCACGGCTTCGGGCGGATCAGCCACCACATCGTCAAACACCGTCACAGTGAACCCGTGAGCTTTCAAAGAGGCCACGGCCGGATCAAGCAGGCCGTTTTCATGCAGAAATTTGTCAGTCACGATCAACAGGTTGCGCTCGGGGAACCATGCGCTCAAAAGCTCGCCCATCCGCTTCGCGCCACCCCATTCCACAAGCATGGAGCCGGGCGTGTCGAAGGAAAACGGTTTGATACCATCAGTCATTGATCTTGTCCTTGAAGTAAAAAATGCGCGCCCCGCAGGAAGTGGGACGGGGCGCGCGAGGGGAAGGGTTTAAAGGGCGCTACAGATGTATTTCATCTCGAGATATTCCTCGATTCCGTATTTGGAGCCTTCACGGCCCAGACCGGACTGTTTCACGCCACCGAACGGGGCCACCTCGTTGGAGATCAACCCGGTGTTGTGCCCGACCATGCCGTATTCCAGCCCTTCGGAGACACGCACCATACGGGCGTGATCGCGGGTGAAGAAATAGGCCGCCAGACCGAAGATCGTGTCATTGGCCATGGCAATCGCTTCTTCTTCCGTATCGAAGGGGAACAGCGGCGCAAGCGGGCCGAAAGTTTCCTCGGTTGCGACTTTCATCTCCGGCGAGACACCGGTGAGGATGGCCGGTTCAAAGAACAACCCGCCAAGGCGCTTGCCGCCCTGCATAAGCGTCGCACCTTTGGAGACCGCGTCCTCGATATGGCTTTGCACCTTGTCGAGGGCTTTCGGCTCGATCATCGGGCCGATATCCGTGCCCTCTTCGGTGCCGTTGCCAACGGTGAGTTCCGCAACTTTTGCCGCCAGTTTCTCGGCAAAGGCATCATAAACGCCGCGTTGCACCAGAATCCTGTTGGCGCAGACACAGGTCTGGCCCGCATTGCGGTATTTCGAGGCCATCGCCCCTTCGACCGCTGCATCAAGATCGGCGTCATCGAACACGATGAAGGGCGCGTTGCCGCCCAGTTCGAGCGAGACTTTCTTGATCGTGTCGGCACATTGCGCCATCAGCAGACGGCCCACTTCGGTCGAACCCGTGAAGGAGAGCTTGCGCACCACATCGCTGTCGGTGATGACCTTGCCGATTTTCGAGGCCGGACCGGTGACGATCTGGAACACGCCTGCCGGAATGCCCGCACGTTCAGCCAGCACGCCAAGCGCCAGCGCCGTGAGCGGGGTGAGATCGGCGGGGCGCACGATCATCGAGCACCCTGCGGCCAGCGCAGGCGCGGCCTTGCGGGTGATCATCGCAGCGGGAAAGTTCCACGGCGTGATCGCAGCGGTCACACCGATGGGCTGGCGCAGCACGGTGAGGCGCTGGTTGCGTGCCGGTGCGGGGATCGTGTCGCCGTAAATGCGTTTGGCTTCCTCGGCGAACCACTCCACGAAAGAGGCGGCATAGGCGATTTCGCCCTTGGCTTCTGTCAGCGGCTTGCCCTGCTCCAGCGTCATGATCAGGCCGAGGTCTTCGGTGTTCTCCACCATAAGTTCGAACCACTTGCGCAGCACGGCGGAGCGTTCCTTGGCCGCCCATGTCGCCCAGTCCGCCTGTGCCACCCGCGCGGCTTCGATCACCGCCGGGATTTCATCAGGGGACATGCTGGGCACGGTGCCGACCACGGAGCCATCTGCGGGGTTCGTGACTTCGATGGTGTCACCGGAGACAGCCTGCACCCACTGGCCGTTCACCAGACAGGCGTTTTGCAACAGAGACGGGTCTTTGAGTTCGGGCATTCGGGCCTCCCAGTTTGGTCTTGGTATTTCGGTTTCGGCTTGACTGATCGTTCCGTATGTGGAACGCTGTCTTTAATATGAAACGTATGCCGATGTATACCCTATGTCAATTCCCCAAATACGGCGGTAAACTTGCCCGACAAAACGCAGACGAATGGCAGATACATGGCTGACCCGACAAAACGGCGCGCACCGGCGGCGGAGCGCACCATCAGAATCCTCGACCAACTGGCCGCCAGCAGTGCCCCTATGGGCGTCTCCGAGCTTGCCCGATGCCTCGATATTCCCAAGAGTTCCGTCTTTGGCATTTGTGAGACTCTGGTGGAGACCGGTGTGCTTCACTCGGAGCCCACCGGCTACAGCATGAGCGCCCATTGCCTGCGCTGGAGCGGGGCCTATCTGAACCGCTCTTCCCTTGTCTCCGAATTCCAGCGCACGCTGGCCCGCGACGGGCGGCTGGCCAATTACACCGTGACCCTCTCGACGCTGGAAAACGATCAAGTCGTCTATCTCGCATGTCGCAACTCCGACAAGCCTTTAGGCTTTACATTTCAAATAGGTATGCGCCTTCCTGCGATCTATTCCGCCACCGGAAAAGCCATGCTGTCACAGCTTCCGCAAGAGCAGAGACGTGCGCTTCTCTCCGCCCCGTGGCACGCGCCGTTTACCGACAACAGCGTGCGTGATCTTGAGGCGTTCGAAGAGGATGTGAAAGTCTGGCGGACGCAGGGCTACGCCGTGGACAACGGCGAAATCCGCGAGGGCATGGTCTGTCTCGGTGCGCCGATCCTCGGGCCGGAGGGCAGCCCCGTAGCGGGTATCGCGATTTCCATGACCAGCACCGAAGCCCGCGACGCCGCCAAGAAAGACCTCGGCGGCATCATCTGCGAAATCGCAGGCTCCCTGTCGCGTCACCATCTCGGCTGACCCGCCCGCGCCGCTTGACAGAGCCGCCGCATCGCTCTACTTCACCCCTAACTTCGAGAATCCGCGTAATGACGAAACTATAAGCATCCCCGCCTCCCGACACAAGATGCGGCCATAACGAACACCCCCGCCCCCATATACTGGGCTGATTCAAGGCTACGCTGGCGGCAGTCGGGCGCTGAGTGACGCTTTGGCTACAACCATTTTGCGTGGTGACGAGAAGGGAAATGAGGATATCAAACAGGAGATCGGCCATGTCCGACACGCCCGCGCACAACAGATCAGAGACCGATACACCGCAGATGGATGACGCGAGTTTTGCCGCGATGAACCCTGCGCAACTCTTTCCGGCCAGCCATAGCACTCATCCCCCGCGCATCCTGATCCTCTACGGCTCCCTGCGCGAACGCAGCTTCTCACGTCTTTCTGCCGAAGAAGCCGGACGCATCCTGACCCGTTTCGGCGCGGAGGTGAAAATCTTCGACCCGCGCGGCCTGCCCCAACCTGACGGTGCGCCGCTGGACCATCCGAAGGTCGCAGAATTGCGCGATCTCGTGACGTGGTGCGAAGGCATGGTCTGGTCCTCCCCAGAGCGCCACGGCGCCATGACCGGCATCATGAAAAGCCAGATCGACTGGATACCCCTCTCCCTTGGCGGCGTGCGCCCCACTCAGGGCAAGACGCTTGCGGTGATGCAGGTCTGCGGCGGATCGCAAAGTTTCAACACGGTCAACCAGTTGCGGATTCTCGGGCGCTGGATGCGGCTTCTGACCATCCCGAACCAGTCCTCTGTGGCCAAGGCATGGGACGAATTCGACGAAGACGGGCGCATGAAACCCTCGCCCTATTACAACCGGATCGTCGATGTGATGGAAGAACTGGTGAAATTCACCCTGCTCACCCGTGACATCAAGGAGCATCTTGTCGACCGCTATTCGGAACGGGTGGAAAGCCGTGAAGCGCTCTCCAAACGGGTCAATCAGTCGAAGGCTGTGGGCTGAGGCCGTCTTTCGGCACAATCCGCAGCGCCCGTAAAGCGTTCAGGATCACGGCAACGTCAATAACCTCTTGCAACACCGCCCCCTGAACCGGCGTCAGATAGCCGAAACCGGCCGCGATCATCCCCGCGACCGACAGGCCGATCCCCACGACCACGCTTTCCATGGCAATATGGCGGGAACGGCGGGCAATCTCGACCCCAGGCCCCAGACGGTCCACGCGATCCACCAACAACACAACATCGGCCGCCTCGGCAGAGGCTGCCGCCCCGCGCGCGCCCATGGCCACGCCGACAGTCGCCGCCGCCAGCGCGGGGGCATCATTGACACCATCTCCCACCATCATCACCGGCCCGTTCTGGCGCTCAGAGAGGACCAGCAGAACCTTCTGATCCGGCGTCAGACCGGCACGCACCCCGTCCATATCCAGCCCTTCGGTCACATGCTCGGCCACGGCGGCGCGATCCCCTGTGGCGAGCAGAATACGCGCAATGCCCAGTTCGCGCAGCCCTGCCAGCATCGACGCGGTTCCAAGGCGCAGCGGGTCGGCCATGATGAGATGCCCCGCCAGCCGTCCGTCTATGGCCACCGCCACCAACACGGCACCGGCCTCCAGCACGGGCATGTCTTCTGCGACCTGACCGATCCGCCGCGCGACGAGATCATTGCCACCGACCACAATCTTGCGCCCGTCAACCGTGCCTTCGGCCCCGGCGCCGGCCACTTCCGTGACATCGGAAGGCACCGCGAGCACCAGCCCCCGCGCCTTGGCCGCCGCAACAATGGCCTGTGCCACGGGGTGTTTGGAGGCTTGATCGAGCGAGGCGGCATAGCGCAGAATGTCCTCTTCCGACGCATCACCGCTGCGATGGATCGACACGATCTGCGGTCGCCCATCGGTCAGCGTGCCGGTCTTGTCGAGGATCAGCGTGTGAATACGCGCCATAGCCTCCAGCGGCCCGCCGCCCTTGATCAACACCCCGAAACGCGCCGCCCGCGACAGGCCCGCCACAAGCGCCACCGGCACGGCGAGGATCAAGGGGCACGGCGTGGCCACGACCAGCACGGCCACGGCACGGATCGGGTCGCCCGTCAGCCCCCACGCCGCCAGCGCGATCACCACGGTCACGGCGAGAAAGCCCAGCGACCAACGGTCCGCCAGCCGCACCATCGGGGCCTTGGAGTGCTGTGCCTGCTCGACCAGCCGCACAATCCCCGCATAGGTGCTCTCACTCGCGCGACGCGCGGCAATCAGGTCGAAAGGCTCGCCCGCATTGGTCGCCCCGCTCATGACCTCCGCCCCGCGTGCCAGACGCACAGGCAGGGATTCCCCCGTCAAAGCGGAACTGTCGAGATAGGCCGTCTTTGAGGCCACCGTGCCATCCACCGGCACCACATCGCCCTGACGGATCAAAAGCCGGTCTGAGGGCGCGATGTCATCCAGCGGCACATCCATTAGCGCCCCCGCCTCATAGCGGTAGGCCATCCGCGGCACCCGCGACAGCAGCGCATGCATGTCGCGGCGCGCACGGCCCTCGGCAAAGCTCTCAAGCACATTGCCGCCGGTATACATCACCGCCACCACAGCCGCCGCCAAGGTTTCGCCAAACCCCAGAGCGGCGGACATGGACAGGGCCGCGACAATATCCAGCCCCACCTCGCCCCGCATAAGGCTGCGCAGAATATCGACACAGAGCGCGAGCAGAACCGGAAGCACTGTGATCGTCCAGACAAGGCGGGATGCCCCTTCTTGACCAGAGAAATACAGCCCCAGCCCCGCCACAAGCCCGAGAGCCGCCGCTAGAAAGAGTGATTTCTTCACACGGGCATTTCTGGCGTCATCGGTTCGGGTATTGGTCATGCTGTTCACTTTGGCTAGGGCAATACTGCCTTTGGCGATGTGTCGGAAATCAGCGAAGTATTTGCTCGCACTTCAGACCATGCATGATCTTCGCGCAAGACGTAGGCTGTGTCGAGGCCCTGCCCCTGTCTGGCAACTATCTGCGGCGACAGTATATGGCACGCGGCGGGCCGAAAGCATATCGCCCCGACCCCGACACGCCAGAGCCGAAATCAATCCATGAGCCAGGATTTTGCCTTCTCGAACTCGTCACTCTCGAAATGTTTCGCATCAAGATCAAAGGCACGTTTGCCGATCTGGACGGCCATCTCCTGCCATCCGGCATCTCCGACAATGGCGGCGCGCTCGACGCGGTCTGCATGACCACGGATCAGGTAGAAGTGATCCCTGAGCGCCCCCAGCCCCTGCCAACCGTCGAATTGGCGCAGGTCAATCAGCAGCCGGATGTCCTCATGGGCAGCAAAGAAACGGTTCAGATCCTCGATGTCATTGTCGTATTGCTCGGTGTCGAGTTTTCCCAAAAGCGACAGGTGCAACACACCATCGCCCAGATCTTCCTGCTGAATACTGCCGAGGCTTTCGCGCAGCCAGCGGCGGGCCTCCTCCAGTTCACTCAGTTTGAAGGTCGAAACCGGACAGGGCATGAAAACCGCAAAGGCCGCGACAGACTTGGCGAGTGCGGCATTGTCGGTCACGACCGCCACACGATCAAACCCACGCCAGTGTTTGAGGCCCACTCGCGTGTCCTGAAGCATGGCCCCCAGCGTGAAATCGGTAAATCCGGCCTCCACAACGGCCAGAAGCCGAAGGCAATCCCCGCCCGCAATGGCCTTGTCTATGGCCGGAACCAGCGTCTCTTTATAGTCGCGATCTGTCACCGGAGCATTCATCCGGATTTCCATCACGCCATGGTCACCAATATGTTGAACGTCGATCATGAGATCGTGCCTCCCATTTTGTCGCGGACGATGGGCATTGACCCGTCCAAGATTGCGACGCCACGCAGACCGTAAGAGACCCGAACACGGGCGACGCCTCATTGGCGTTTACGCTGCGGTAGACAAAGAGTGCCGCATATCCCGAGTTCCGGCATTGACCTGCGTCAACCGCCGTATGGTCCCAACCGCTCCCGTATCGCTCACGGGGGAAATAAAACCGGATTCCCCCTTTCTTTTCATGCCCCCGCTCTGGCAAGGAGGTCTCACGACCTTGAACTTTCTTTACTTACCTTCCACGACGCGGCCTCCGGCCGGAAAGGACCCACATGTTTCGATCCGCTCTTCTTGCAAGCACTGTGCTTTTCGCATCAACCCTCGGCGCAACGGCTGCACCGGATGTTTTGACCTTCGACGATCTGGAGACATTCGAAAATCTTTTGAGCGGCTACGGTTCGGTCGAATTTGAAACGGACAGTGAGGGCGACCCGATGTTTCGCGGTCGTATCAACGGCGCACCCTATTCGCTCTATTTCTACGGTTGCGAAGATCACAAGGACTGCAACAACGGCACCTTCGTCGCCTATTTCGACGGCGACGACTATGTGACCGACGCCAGCGTCATCAACGCCTATAACAACGGCTACCGCTTCGGCAAAGCCTCTGTCGACTCGGATGGCGATCTGGAAATCAACTATTCCTTCGCCTTCAAAGGCGGGATCACCCGCGAGGCGCTGGATGACACGTTTGACTGGTGGCGCGTGGTTCTCGAACAGGCCGAAGAGTTCTTTGAATAAGGCTCACTCATCCTCGGATGCTATGACAAAGCCCTGTCGCGCGAAGGCGGCGCGGGCTTTGTCGCCGGTCAGGTAGCTTAAAAATTGCGTGGCCGCCTCTGTGTCCCGCCCATTGATCAAAGCCGCCGGATAGACAATCGGTGGATGGGTCTCCGCGGGGAAAGTCGCCACGACGCTCACATCCTCCTCGGCCACCGCATCGGTCGCATAGACGATGCCAAACGGCGCCTCACCAAGCGCCACAAGCGCCAGAGCGGCGCGCACATTGTCGGCCTGCGCCACTTTGGGGGCGAGATCACTCCAGAAGCCGAGACTTGTCAGCGCCGCCTTGCCGTAGATCCCCGCAGGCACCGCATCTACAAGCGCCATCGCCAGACGATCCTCGCCAAGAGCTTCCGGCAGGCGCTCCACCGGCATGGGCGCGACCTCCTGCCCATGCGCGACCAGCACGATGGAATTGGTCACCAGATCAAAGCGGCTGCCCTCCGCCAAAAGACCGTCCTGTTCGAGCACATCCATCCAGTCGGGATTGGCCGAGATGAAAACATCCGCAGGCGCACCCTGCTGGATTTGTCGGGCAAGCGCGGACGACCCCGCAAGCGAGATGGCCAGATCATGTCCCGTGTCGGCTTCGAACGCCGCCTCAATCTCCGAGAGCGCGTTGGTCATGCTGGCGGCGGCGAAAACCGTGACTTCGTCAGCATGAAGCGCGACCGGCGCGCAAAAACTGATGACAGTGGCAAGGATGCGGGACAATGCGGTGGACATAGGACCTCTCTCAATATGTTTCGCAAAACATATCGCATCAACGCAAAAAACAGACAAGCGATATTTCCCTGCAAACATATTGGATTTTCACGCAAGCTGCCCGCAAACTGAATAGGCGTGATCCGCGCCCGCGCCTTACGCCGATGTGTCCGCCAACAAATCGCGCAGGGCGGCGATCTCGTCGTAACCGGCCTGCCAGACAATGCCTTCGAGCCTGCGGTAATGGGCCAGCACCGTCTCCCCCGTCTCGGTCAGAGAGGCCCCGCCGCCCTGCGCGCCGCCACGGTTTGACTGCACCAAAGGCGCACGGAAGGCCGTGTTCATCTCTTCCACCAAGGACCACGCGCGTTTGTAACTCATCGACATGACGCGTCCGGCCGCAGCGATGGAGCCGGTCTCGCGGATGCCCTCCAACAGATCGGCCTTGCCCGGCCCGAGTTTGAGAACATCCCCGAAATGCAGCCTGAGCCGCATACGGATATCGGCCATGCCTTCCGGCGTCGGGTTTTCGGGGCACAGGTTTTGATCTTCAGACATATTTGGACTCTGCCCCGTCTCTATGGGCTGCGCAAGCTCTCCCCCGCGCCTCCGCCTCCCGACCGGATCAATCTCGACCATATCCGCCTTGCCCGACCGCAAAATAGGTCAGCATCTTTAACTTTATTTCGTCACCACCCCCTTGCGCGACATTTTCTTCACGCAAACGGGTGTTTTGGTGTTGACGCCTGCTGCGGCTGCACATAATGTCGCCGCACGCAATGAAGGACCCCAACGCCATGATCGGCCACATTATTGTACTTGTAGGGAAAACGCGCATGGGCCGGTAACGGTTAACCATATTGGAACCCATGCGCCCCCGAGTAAAACCGGGGGCTTTTTTATTGCCAAAAACGTAAGTGACGCGTGAGACGGAGAGAAAAATGACACGTCAGATGACCGGAGCAAAAATGGTGGTTCAGGCCCTCAAGGATCAGGGTGTGGACACGGTATTTGGCTACCCGGGGGGCGCTGTCCTTCCGATCTACGATGAAATTTTCCAGCAAAATGACATCAAGCACGTCCTCGTGCGCCACGAACAGGCCGCCCTGCACGCCGCCGAAGGCTATGCGCGCTCGACCGGCAAGGTGGGTGTGGCGCTGGTCACATCCGGTCCGGGGGCGACCAATGCGGTCACAGGACTGACCGATGCCCTGCTTGATTCCATTCCGCTGGTGGTCTTCTCCGGTCAGGTTCCGACATTCATGATCGGCACAGACGGCTTTCAGGAAGCCGACACGGTGGGCATCACGCGTCCCTGCACCAAGCACAACTGGCTGGTGAAAGACACGGACACCCTGTCCGGCACGATCCATCAGGCCTTCCACGTTGCCACCTCCGGCCGTCCGGGTCCGGTGCTGATCGACCTGCCGAAAGACGTGCAATTCGCCGAAGGCACCTATACAGCGCCCGCGAAAATCAACGTCAGCCATTACCAGCCCCGCGTGAAAGCCTCTATCGAAGATATCAACGGGATTGTTGACCTGCTGGAAAAAGCCGAGCGCCCCGTGTTCTACACCGGCGGCGGGGTTATCAACTCCGGCACGGGCGCCTCGCAACTGCTGCGCGAACTGGTTGATGCGACGGGCTTTCCGATCACCTCAACGCTCATGGGGCTGGGTGCCTATCCGGCCTCCGGCAAAAGCTGGCTGGGGATGCTCGGGATGCATGGTCTCTACGAGGCCAATATGGCGATGCATGACTGTGACCTGATGATCAACATCGGGGCGCGTTTCGACGACCGGATCACCGGACGGATTCAGGACTTCTCGCCGCATTCCACGAAAATCCACATCGACATCGATCCCTCCTCGATCAACAAGGTCATCCGCGTCGACCTGCCGGTGATCGGCGATGTGGGCCATGTTCTCGAAGATGTGCTCAAGGTCTGGAAATCGCGCGGGCGCAAGACCGCCGACACCTCCGCATGGTGGAAACAGATCGAAGAATGGCGCGAGGTCCGCTGTCTGACCTACAAGAATTCGGACACGATCATCAAACCGCAATACGCCCTGCAACGGCTTCAGGAGCTGACCAAGGGCATGGACCGCTACATCACCACAGAAGTTGGCCAGCACCAGATGTGGGCGGCTCAGTTTCTGGGCTTTGAAGACCCGAACCGCTGGATGACCTCCGGTGGTCTGGGCACGATGGGCTACGGTTTTCCGGCCTCCATCGGCGTGCAAATGGCGCATCCCGACAGCCTTGTTGTTAATGTCGCGGGTGAGGCAAGCTGGCTGATGAACATGCAGGAAATGGGCACGGCGATGCAATACCGCCTGCCGGTGAAACAGTTCATCCTGAACAACGAACGCCTCGGAATGGTGCGCCAGTGGCAGCAACTTCTGCACGGCGAACGCTACTCGTCGAGCTGGTCCGAAGCCCTGCCCGATTTCGTCAAACTCGCCGAAGCCTTCGGCGCGAAGGGCATCCAGTGTTCCGACCCGAAAGATCTGGACGATGCGATCATGGAAATGATCGAATATGACGGTCCGGTGATCTTTGACTGCCTCGTCGAGAAACACGAAAACTGTTTCCCGATGATCCCGTCAGGCAAGGCCCATAACGAAATGCTTCTGGGCGATGCCTCCACCGAGGGGGCGATCAAGTCCGACGGGGCGGTTCTGGTCTGATGACAATTTTAACTTGGATCCCACTAGCGATATCCGGCATATCATTGATGGTGTCATTCGGTTTTGGCATCTGGGCGGCTATAGACAGGTCCAATAGCTTTAGAGTGTCGCGCGAACGCGAAATCTATAGCTGGGCAGAAAAGACGTTGGCACTAGTTCCCGACCTTCAGAGAACAGACCATCGCTCAGCCGAGACCGCCAAGTCAGCTTTATCTGTACAGATCGACATTGGCCGTCTCTTATTCCCAAACGACAAAGACAATCATTTCGGCAAGGAAAAACACCCACTCAACCATGGATATCGTAGCAAAGTTTTAGATCCACTTGTTGATATCTATAACTTGCATTTTCCGCTGGATGAGAAAACGCTCAAACGTTTTCATGCTCTAAGAAAAGACTTCATTTTTGAAGTAGGGCAACACTTCCAACCAGTCAAACTTAATACGTCTCCAGAGTACCTGACTAACTGGCACATGAACCAAGAAAAGACTGCTCAATGAAACGGTTTCTGAAATTCATACATCGGACCCTCGCCGCGCTGGTCGCGACTTGGGGGCTTGCGGGGTGCATGTCTTCGGCTGATGCGGTGTCTGTGTCCTCCGGCGGCTTCGACTTTGCGGTCGAGACCTCCGGCACAACCGCCACCGCGCGCAACTATCACACGGGTCGCCTCAACTTTGCCGAGCTAGAAGAGGCCGCCCGCGCCGCCATTGAAACCGCGTCAGGCTGTGCCGTGCGCACGCTTTTCAAACGCGATGAAATCAACACTTTTGACGCCACGCTCACCTGCGCTGGCTAAGGGAGAGGAAAGATCATGTCTGCCCTACGTATCGAAAAAGGCTCATCGAGCCATTCCGCCTATGACCTTCGCGACTATCATTCCGAAGTGATCGAGAAACACACGCTGGCCGTTCTGGTCGACAACGAAGCCGGTGTGCTGGCGCGCGTCATCGGGTTGTTCTCCGGACGCGGCTACAACATCGAAAGCCTCACCGTGGCCGAGGTCAACCATGACAGCCACCTGTCGCGCATCACCGTTGTGACCACCGGCACCCGTGACGTGATCGAACAGATCAAGGCACAGGTCGGCCGCATCGTGCCCGTCCACGAGGTCCACGACCTCACCGTCGAAGGCCCCTCCATCGAACGCGAACTGGCGCTGTTCAAGGTTCAGGGCACCGGCAACAACCGCATCGAAGCCCTGCGTCTGGCGGAGATTTTCCGCGCCAATGTGGTGGACAGCACGCTGGAGAGCTTTGTCTTCGAAATGACAGGCCCGTCGGAGAAAATCGACGCCTTTGCCGAACTCATGCGCCCGCTGGGACTGGTGGAAACCGCCCGCACCGGCGTTGCGGCTCTGGCCCGTGGCGGCAAGGACTGACACGGCCTGCTGCGCGAAACAAACCCGCGAAGAACACGACATAAAAGGGGCCGCATTGGCCCCTTTTTCTTTGGTCAGTCGCGGATCACACCCTCTGGCGCTCTCCCGATGCGCCCCTCAGGACCGCTTCATTTCCGCCATGATACGGGTCCGAAGCTCGTCCGGCAGACTGTCAATTGCCCCCGCAAGGGTCGCAAGCTCCTGTCGTGCCCCATGCAACTGGTCAATGAGCGAGATCACAATGGCCAGCGCCGTCTCGTCGAGATCAAGGTCATGGGACAGATCGCAAAGAAGCTCCAGCCGCGCGATATCCACCTGACGGAAGACATAGCCCCTGTCATCCTGTTCGGGGCGGACCAACTCGCCTTCGACAAAGCCCATAAGCTGGCGGCGCGTGAGCCGCGTGACGGTGGTGACAACTTCCTCTACCGTGAATCTCTGCGTCATGTGCCTGCCCCCTTCATCAAATCACCCCGCGGATCGAAGTGATGCGTCTTGCGCCATTCTGTGAAAAACTCCCGCAGACTGTCGTCGATCTCGGGCGGGGAGACGATTTTCAACTCAACCATCTGATCGCCCTTGGCTTTGCGTTTGGCATGGGTGACACCACGTCCGCGCAAGCGCAGAACCTGTCCCGAACTTGCGCCTGCCGGAATCGTAAGCCCCACAGGCCCGTCGATGGTCGGGGTCGTGACCTTGCCTCCCAGAACCGCTTCGTCAAGGGTGATAGGCAGCGTGATCAGAATGTCGTCCCCCTCGCGGCGAAACACCGGATGCGATCCCACAAGCACGGTGATGAGCGCATCGCCTGCCGGACCGCCGCCATATCCCGGCGCACCTTTGCCGCGCAGCCGGAGCGTCTGGCCGTCTTCGGTGCCTTGCGGGATTTTGACAGCAAGACTGTGCCCGTCCGGTAAGGTGATCCGCGTCTCCGCTCCCTTCGCGGCGTCCAGAAACGGCACGTTGAGCGAATAACGCATATCGGCCCCACGCGCCGAAAAGCCCTGACCGCCAAATCCCTGACCACCTGTGCCATGAGCACCTGCCCGCCCGCGATTGCGCAGGATGTCGGCAAATATATCCGCCGGATCCACATCCGGCCCGAACCCGTGCCCCTGTTGATAGGCATTGTCGGACGCACCGGAGAAATCACGGTAATACTGGCGCTGCGGGCGCTCTGCACCAAGCCCGTCAATCTCTCCGGCGTCATAGCGCGCACGGGTCTCGGGGTCTTTCAGCAGTTCATAGGCGGCGTTTACCTTTTTGAAACGCTCCTCTGCACCCGCGTCATCGGGATTGAGGTCCGGATGGCAGGTCCGCACCAGTTTGCGATAGGCTTTCTTGATTTCATCCGCCGTCGCGGCCTTGGTCAGGCCAAGAACTTCATATGGATCATCGGGCATCCAGGCCTCCTGTTTGCCGAGAAATGCATGTCTGCTGGACTGCGCACAAAGGCGGGTCCAACAGACGCAAGGTGCCACAGGCCCGCGCCTTCGTCCGTGATCCAAATCAATGCGGAAACGGCCCGCGCGACTATGCTCGCGCTCGGGTGCATGTAAGCCGAAGAGACCCGTCACCCCCGCTTGCGACCCTCAGCTTACTGCCCTTATTGGCCCTCAGACGACCAGAACCGGAATTTCCGAGATGCTGGTCACCTTGTGGCTCACCGAGCCGAGCATATAGCCCTCTGACGCCCCGACACCGCGCGAGCCGACCACGATCAGGTCACAGCCGTTCTGTCTGGCAAAGGTCACAATGGTGCGCGCGGATGGCCCGCCCTTGATAAAGGCCTGAACCTTCGGCACCCCCAGCGTTCCGGCCAGCGCCTTGGCATGGTTCCCCACTTCACGGGCCGCAGATCTCATCGCATCATCCAGATTGCCGCTCTCCTCGCCATGCCCGCGCACCATCGAGATCGAGGCCTCAAGGATCGAGTGATGGCGATAGACCGTCAACACGACAAGCTCCGCCCCCGTCAGTTTGCACAGGCCAACGGCTTTTTCGAGAGCGCCATCCGCGCCGTTTGAACCGTCATGGGCCAGTAGTATTTTCTTGAACATAGGCGAGCCTCCTCACTTGCCAAAGGCGACATCCCGCAAAAAGAGCGCGATCTGCGGGAAAAAGATCAACAGCACCGAGACCGACAGAAGCATGGCGATGAAGGGCGGCGTGCCTTTGACGACCTCGGCATAGGGGCGTTTGAACACCGCAATCGCCGTGAAAATATCGCAGCCGAAGGGCGGTGTGGCGCTGCCAATCGCGACCTGAAGCGTGATGATCGTCCCGACCAGAACCGGATCCAGCCCGACCGACTGCACCACGGGTGCAAAGATCGGCACAAAGATCAGGATCACCACAATCGGGTCCACGAACATACAGCCGATAAAAAAGGCGATGGAGATGGTGAAGAGCACACCATACTGGCCCATCTCGTTGATGCCGATGCTGCCCAGCACCTGCTGCGGGATTTGCGCGAAGCTGATGACATAGGAAAACGCCGCCCCTGCCCCCACGAGGATAAAGACCACCGCCGTGATCAGCCCTGTCGATTTGGCCGTGGCATAAAGCTGTTTGACGCTCATCTCCCGAAAGATGCCCATTTCGAGCAGGAGCGCATAGAGCACACAGGCCGCTGCCGCTTCTGTCGGGGAAAAGATGCCGCCATAGATACCGCCGACAATGATCACCGGAAAGCCCAGCGGCCAGAGCGCGCGCCGGATGGCACGGCCCCGTGCGGACCATGAGGCCTTTGGCTCGGTCGGCACGTTGTTGCGCACGGCATAGATGTAGGAATAGATCGAGAACAGCACGAGGATCAAAAGCCCCGGCCCGATCCCTGCGATGAACAATTCGGAAATCGAGGTGCCGGACACCACGCCGTAGATGATCATGCCGATGGAGGGCGGGATCAGAAAGGCGATGTCGGAGGCGTTGACGATCAGCGCCAGCACGAAACTGTCCTTGTATCCGGCCTTGATCATCCGCGGACGCAGCGGCCCGCCGACCGCCACCACCGTGGCCTGTGTCGAGCCGGAGACTGCGCCGAAAAGTGTGCAGGCGGCGGCCGTTGTCACCGCAAGCCCGCCTTTGAGATGTCCGACAAACGTCATGACCAGATCAATCAGCCGATTGGCCGACTGTCCGCGTGTCATGATGTCGGCGGCAAAGATGAACATGGGCACGGCAATCAGGCTGGCGGGCTGGATGCCCCCCAGAATTTGCTGCACCATCGTGTCCAACTGGCCGAAGCCCTTGAACAGGGTGACGAAACCGATCAACGAGCCGGCGATCAGCGGGATCATCATCGGAAAGCCCAACAGGAGAAGCACGATCATGGTGCCAAAAATTGCGAGAGCCATGGCTCAGACCTCCTCTGCGTCGTCGTTGGAATAGCCTTCCATGGTGCTCGTCGAGAGCCAGATATCCTTGTGGATGCAATTCTTGATCGCCGTAAGCGCATATTGCAGGCCGGTCAGGAAAAACCCCAAGGGCGCCCAGACAATGATCCACCAGACAGGGATTTGCAGCGCGGGCAAAAGGCGACCACGCGCGGCTTGGGCCAACACGTAATCAATCGAATACCACGCCAGCATGAACATCGCCGCAGAGGTCACAATGGCAATCACCACCATCAGCACCTTGCGCATCGGCGGGTTGAGCGCATCGAAAAAGGCCGACATACGGATATGACGACCGTGGCGCGCGGCATAGGAAATCCCCGCGAAGGTGATCAGCACGATCAGCGCGCGATTGATTTCTTCGGAAAAGAACAGGCTTTGCCCGAAGACAAACCGCCCGACCACATTGGCCATTGTATTGAGCGCCATCAGCAGCACGCCAAGCGCCAGAAGCACCGCCTCAATCCGTGCGACCCCGCCGTCGATCACACCAAGAATACCGGGCAGACCGGACACATAGCTTGAATCGTCGATGTCTTCGTCAATGGGCGAGGCTGCCAGTGCAGTCAGGAGTTCAGGCTCCCCTTTCGGGGCGTCATCTTTGTCAGGCGTCACGAGCACATCCCTGTGTGATATTTTCGGGAAAACGGGTCACGCCGCAGACATACGGCCCGACCCTTTCCGTATCGACCGCCGAAGCACAGGTTGCGCGGCCTGTGCTCCGGCGATGCGTTTATTGCGCCGCAGCCAGATCGGCCTTGAGCTGTTCAAGGATCGCTCCGGCCTGATCGCCACCGATCTTGAGGAATTCCTCCTCCACCGAAGCAGCTGTGGCCTTGAACGGCGCGCGCTGCTCCTCGGTCAGGGTGGTGATGGTCATGGAAGGCTTGGCTTCCATCACTTTGGCCAGCGAGGCTTCGGTCAGCCCTTCCTGATAGTCGATGATATAATCGAACGCCGCATCAATCGCATTGGTAACCAAGGTCTTATCTTCATCGGACAGGCCGTCGAAGAACTCCTTGTTCGCCATGACAGCGGTGGTGAAGTTATTGTGGCCCGTGCGGGTGATGTGATCCGTCACCTCATACATTTTGGTCGACTCGATATAGAAGGCGGGGTTCTCCTGCCCCTGAATGATGCCGGTCTGAAGCGCACCGTAGACCTCGCCCCACGGCAGCGGTGTCGGCGTGGCGCCAAAGGCCTTGTAGCTTTCCACCAGAAGCGGATTGGTCATCACGCGGAATTTCACCTCGTCGAGATCCTCCGGCCCTGTGACCGCCTCCGTGGTGGTCATCATGACCTCGCCCTCGGGGAACATGGTCAGAAGCTCAAGCCCCTGCTCGGCATAGAGCGGCGGGAACATCTCGTTGATGGCTTTCGAGTCCTCGAAGAACGTCGCCAGCGTCGCCGTGTCCTGCGGCAGCAGATAAGGCACAAAGAACACCTGCGCCTCGGGGATCAGCGCGCCGGTAAAGCCCGGAGACTGGTCCACGAATTGCAAAATACCCGACTGGGTCTGTTCCATAATGCTATCGGACTCGCCCAGCGTTCCGAACGGGAAAAGCTGGATTTCGTGATCGGAATTGGCTTCGATCTCTTCTTTGAACTTCTGGGCAAACTTGCCCTGCACTTCTTCCATCGCCTCTTCGAAAGCGTAGCGCCAAGTGTCGGCCATGGCGCTCCCGGTGCCAAGCAGCAAGGCCATAGCACTGGTGGCGAAGAACTTTTGATATGACATGAAACGTATCCCCTGTTGTCATGCCCGCAACCGCCCTCTCTTGGCGGCGGGCGTATTTTCATGCCGCAAATGTTTGCAACTCCCTGCAAACGCGGCTCTCCCGAAACCTCTGGGGCTGGGGAATACAAGTCAATATTTATATTGAACCATGACAATTTGAGGCCAGCGGGGGTGCGCCAGACAGGGATTTGATATCAGGATGCTGGCACAACTTTAGCGAGAGTGCGTAACGCACGCTCCAGATCACGCCGGCCTCCTGCCCCCAGACAGAGCCGCACAGCAGGGCGATGATCCGACACGGCGAATCCCGCGCCCGCCGCCACAGCGACATTCTGCTCCATCGCGCGGCGCATGAATGTGTCCTCCTCCATCTCCGGCGGCAGGTGCAACCAGCGGTGCAGATTGTGCAATCCCCCCTCGCAACGCGGCCCCAGAATGGACTGCGCCAGACGGTTGCGCGCGGCCAGTTCGACGCGATGCGCGGCCAGAATCCTGTCCGCCGTGCCGCGCTCAATCCAGTCCCGCGCGATCTCTGCAATCAGCGGCGTGGCCATCCATGAGGTCGAGAGATGGCGGCTGGTGACATGTTCGAACAACCCCTCCGGCATCACCAGAAACCCGAGCCGCAGCCCCGGCGAGAGGCATTTGGTCAGCCCCGTGAAATAGAACCCCTGTCGCGGAACAAGGCCGCAGATCGGCGGGGCGCGCCGTGCCGGCAAGGGGCCAAGCGGATCGCTCTCCAGCACCGTCAGACCGGTCTCAAGTGCGGCTTTCGCCAGAGCATCCCGCCGCGCCTTGTCCATAACACGGGGATTGGGTCCGGCCCCTGCGGGCATGAGAAACACAGCTTTCATCTGACCGGCAGACTCTTCTGCCGCCGCCACCAGCGCCTCGGGGATCATTCCGCGCTCGTCACAGGCGATCCCTTGCAGTTGCAGGTTCAAAAGACGCGCCGACTGGATGAGCGTGTGGGTGGTCAAACCCTCGGTGGCAATAATGTCACCGGGGATCAGCGCCGAGGACAGGGCGACAAACATCGCGGGCGTCACCCCGTTGGTGATCAGAACGCGCCGCTTGCCCACCACAAGCCCGCACCGCGCCAGCCACCCTGTCGCCATATCGGCATAGCGTTCGGCAATCTGTTCGGGGCGCAATTCATGGATGATCTCCGGCCCCAGTTGCCCCGACATCCGCGACAGGCTCTCCGTCCATGCCTGTTCCATCTCCGGCAAGGCCACAGGCGTCATGATCGAGAGATCGAAACGGGGCAGCGCGGCGGCGGTGCTGTGCCAAGGTGTCTCCAGAGTTTCCGGCGGCAGGGAATTGACAAATGTCCCCCGCCCGACCTCACCGACCACAAGATCGGCGCGGATCAACTCCTCATAGGCGCGGCTCACGGTTTGCACAGAGACATCCAGTTCCCACGCCAGTTGCCGGTGCGTGGGCAGACGGTCGCCCGTGCGCAGATTGCCCGCGCTGATGGCCGCAGCAATCGCCTGCGCGAGACTGCGGTAAGCTGGACGGGTGATATCTTCGGGGGTCAGAGGCCAATGCGACATGGTGCAACACAAAACCCCGCGCGCGCCGCTTTGTCCAGAGCACGGATGCGCCTGCCGCGGGGTCTTATCACTTGATCATACGTGCAAAGCTCAGCGAGATATGGCTGCGCCGCATATGCCCCACCGCATCGAGATCGCCCAGCTTGAGCGCCTCCAGAATGTCACGCACTTCGCGCGCATAGACCTCGATCTCCTGCATCAGGTCGATCTTGGAGGCCGTCACCTGTTGCAACCATATCCGCGCCGTGCGGAAATACAGCCGTTTGGACATGGTGCGCAGCGGTGTGTTGGCGGTCAGTTCTAGCAAGGTCAGGAACATATCGCGGTCGAGTGTCGAAAAGGACTTGGCCGAGGGCGCGGTCTTGAGCGCCTCCGCACGCGCCAGAAGCGCCTCGACCCGAGCGATATAGGCAGAATCCGGCGGTGCCACATCCAAAGAGGTCTGCAAAAGCACAAGCTCCTTGCGCAAGCGGTAGACCTGCGCCAGTTCCTCCATCTCGATATCTGTGACCATCGTGCCGACACCATGCACGGATGTCACCAGCCCCTCGTCCTCAAGACGCGCCAGAACGCGGCGCAGGGGCGTGCGGGAAATGCCGAATTCCTCGGCCAGTTCCACTTCGGAGAGCTTCTCCCCCGGTGGATATTCCAACAGGCAAATCCGGTCTCGGATGTCTTCGTGAATCCTGTCGAACCGGTCCCGCGCCGTCAGTGGACCATCGTGGGTCTGCGTCACTTCATCGTCCACCATAGCTGTCTCCCAACCGTTCCAGCATGGCCATAGACTGACCAAGCTGATCGAGCGACACATATTCGTCGGGCTTGTGGGCCTGGTCAATGGCTCCGGGCCCGCAAATCACCGCCGACATGCCGATCTGCTGGAATAATCCCGCTTCCGTGGCAAAAGGCACAAGATCTGCGCGGTTTGCCCCCGTCAGGCGGAAGGCGAGATCACGCGCGGTATTTTCCTCCATCGGCACAAGCCCCGCCACCTCGCCGATCACCTCGGTGGAAATCTCGGCCTGCCGTGCCACCTGCCGCATCTCCGGCAACAGCACATCCGCAACATAGCTTGCGATCTCGCGCCGGACAAAATCGTGATCCTCCCAAACCACGGGGCGCATTTCCCACTCCAGCACGGCCTTGCCCGCGATCACATTATGCGTGTGACCGCCCTTGAGCGCACCGATGTTGAGCGTGGTATAGGGCGGATCAAACCGCGACCCTTCGGGACAGCGCGCGATCAAGGCATTGCGCAGTTCCAGAAGCCGGTTGATATAGCGCGCCGCATATTCCACCGCGTTCACGCCTTTCTCCGGCACGGAGCCATGCCCTTCGGCCCCCGTAAATGTCACCGTATATTCGCAACATCCCTTGTGGCCTTCGATCACCTGCATATTGGTCGGCTCACCGATGAGCGCCATCGCCGGACGGACCTCGCGCCCGCGCAAGACCTCAACGAGTGAACGCGCACCGAGACAGCCGACCTCTTCGTCATGGGTGAAGGCAAAATGGATCGGACGGGTGCGTGCCGCCTGCGTGAGCACATCGAGCTTGGCCAGACAGGTGGCGATGAATCCCTTCATATCGCATGTGCCGCGCCCGTAGAGCCGCCCGTCGCGCTCGACCATCTCGAAAGGATCGCTGCTCCACGGTTGATCCTCGACGGGCACCACATCCGTATGCCCCGACAACACCAGCCCGCCGGAGCGATCAGGCCCAAGGGTCGCAAAGAGATTGGCCTTTTGCCCGCTTTGATCCTCCAAAACCTCAACCCGCGCACCGGCCGCCTCCAGCCGCTCCGCAATATAGGAAATCGCCCCCAGATTGCTCTGTGAGGACACGCTCGGAAAGGCCACCAGATCGCCCAGAATGTCACGGCACCGCGCAAGATCGGACATGGTCAGTCCTTCACATAGAGTTTGCGTGGCACGTTGCACAGGGTCTCTGCCGGACCGTCCTCGCGGATTAGAATGGTCTCGGTGGTCTCCATGCCCCAGCCGTCCATCCACAGCCCCGGCATGAAATGAAACGTCATCCCCGGTTCCAGCACCGTCTCGTCAAAGGCCCGCAGCGACACCGTGTGCTCGCCCCAATCCGGCGGGTAGGACAGGCCCACCGCATAGCCGCAGCGGTTCGGGCGCTCGATCCCGACCTTGAGCAATTCCGCATCCAGCGCACGGGCGATGTCACAGGCGCGATTGCCCGCGCGGGCCACTTCGATCCCCGCGTTCAACCCTTCGGTCAGTGCCTCCGCCGCGTCCGTCATGAACCCCGGCGGCTTGCCGAAAAAGATCGTCCGGCACAAAGGCGCATGATAGCGGCGGTAACAGCCCGACTGTTCGATAAAGGTCGCCTCCCCGCTTTTGAGCGCCTCGCCGTTCCACGTCAGATGCGGCGCGGAGGCATCCGCCCCCGAGGGCAAGAGCGGCACAATCGCGGGGTAGTCTCCCCAACTGTCGTCCTCGCCCTGAACCGAGGTCTTGAACAGCTCTCCCACCAGATCGTGCTTGCGCATTCCCGGCTCGGCCAGCTCCATCGCGCGTTCGATCACAAGCTCCGAAATCCGTGCCGCGCGGCGCATAAAGCCCAGTTCTTCGGGCGATTTGATCAGTCGGTTCCAGTTCACCAATGTCGAGGCATCCACAAACACCGCCTCCGGCAAACCTTCCGCCAGAACGGCAAAGGCGCGGGCGGTGAAGTAATAGGTCTCCATCTCCACCCCGATCCGCTTGTCACCATAGCCCATGATCCGCAGATGCGAGGCAAGGTCTTCCATCGGGTGCATGTCGGTCGCCTGAATATAGCGATCGGCGTAGTGGAAAATCCGGTCATCCTCCATCCAGACCGTGCGCTTGGCACCATTGGCGTCCTGCATCCGCCCCCACCAGATCGGGTCTTCCTCCAGAGACAGGATCACCCCCTGATGCACATAAAAGGACCAGCCGTCATAGCCGGTCAGCCAGTTCTGGTTCGACGGGTTGGTGATGAACAGCACATCAATTCCGGCCTGAACCATCGCCTCACGGGTCAGCCGGATGCGTCTGTCATATTCGTCGCGGGAGAACGGGGCGTTTTCTATCGGCATGGCTCACCTATTGTATACAACTGTTGTTTTTATATTTGCACGCGCCCCATATAAGGCAGTAAATATTGCCTAATATTGCGGCGCGACCCTTGACTTACAGGCGATTCACTCGCTTGTTGTGCACATCATCTGGCGCGCCGTCTCCCGCGGCGTCAATCAAAATCAACAGGAGCCGCTGTGAAATCATTCGTCCCCTACCCGTCTGCCGCCTCTTTGATCGCCCGCATCCTGCGCAATTCGGGGATGCAAGCAGGCTCATTTCGACGTAAGCCTGTCTCATGATCAAACTCGACGCCCGTGATTTCGACATTCTACGCGTTCTGGCCCGTGAAGGCCGGATCTCCAAATCTGCGCTGGCCGAGAAAATCGGCCTGTCGCCCACGCCCGCATGGGAACGGCTGAAAAAACTGGAAAACGCCGGATTGATCGACGGCTACCGCGCGGAGATCAACCTGCGCAAACTGGGGCCTTCGGTCACGGTTTTTGTCGCCGCCGAACTGGCCGATCACACACAGGCCTCGTTTCAGACTTTTGAGGCCTCGCTTCAGGCGCATGAAGAAATCGTCGCCTGCTGGGCGCTGGGCGGCGGATTCGACTACCTGCTGCAGATCGTCACCCGCGACATCGACGCCTATCAACGTCTGATTGACACGCTGCTTGACGCCCGCATCGGCATCGCACGCTATTTCACCTATATCGTCACCAAACAGGTCAAAGGGGGCGGCCCGCCGCCGCTGGGCCTGTTTATGGACGACACCGCATAGGTCGAAACGCCCGCAGTCCAAACGGACTGCGCCGCCGGAAAATTCAGACCGTTCTTCCGCTCAACACAGTCAATTTGGTCTCCACTTCTGTTCCCCGCTGCCAAACTGGCAGGGAAAGGAGGCCCGACATGCTCGACACAGCGATTTCTGCCCGAACCGACATCAAGGACAAACGCCTGTTGCGGGGGTTTGCCTATGTGAATGGCAAATGGACCTCCGGCGAGACGGGCGGGAGCTTTGCCGTCACCGATCCGGCCACGGGCGCGCATCTGGGTGATGTGGCGGCCCTGTCGCCCAAGCAGGCCACAGAATCCGTAGACTCCGCACATGCGGCCTTTTCGGTTTGGGCGCATCTTCTGCCACAGGAACGCGCCGCCGTGCTGCGTCGCTGGCACAGGCTGATCGTGGAGGCCAAAGAAGACCTCGCGCGGATCATGGTCTATGAACAGGGCAAACCCCTGTCAGAGGCACGCGGCGAGATCGACTATGCCGCCTCCTTTGTGGATTTCTACGCCGAGGAAGCCAAACGCCCGAATATCGAGGGCGTGACCTCCCACCTGCCCGATGCGGAGATGGAGCTTTGGTATGAGCCGATGGGGGTTGTGGCGCTGGTCACACCGTGGAATTTCCCCGCCGCCATGCTGACGCGCAAGGCCGCCGCAGCCCTCGCGGCGGGCTGCACTGTCGTCGCGCACCCGTCGCACGAGACGCCCTATTCGGCGCTGGCGCTGGCGGAACTGGCCGAACGCGCAGGCATGCCCGCAGGCGTGTTCAATGTCCTCACAGGGGACGCGCCGACCCTCGTCAAACCGTGGACCGAAGACCCCCGCGTGCGGGCCCTGTCCTTCACCGGCTCTACAGAGATCGGGCGGCTGCTCTATCGGCAATCTGCGGGCACGGTGAAAAAGCTGGTGC
>CAXXMF010000007.1:0-12304 GCA_963676755.2 uncultured Celeribacter sp.
ATTTCTTCAATCCGGATTCAAGGATGAACGCCTGATCTACGGCAAGATCAAAGATGATCAGATCAAGGCCACCGGTGCCGATTACTGCATTGCTGCCTGCCATAACTGCCATGCACAAATCCATGAACTCAGTGAACATTACGGCAGCAATTACCCCGTGGTTCATCTGTGGTCCTTAATTGCCCTTTCTCTCGGGATTTTGGGTCCCAATGAAAGGGAATATCTGGGGGATGATCTCAAAGAGGTCAATGTATTCCACCCGGAAACTGCCATGTAACACTGCTTCACCCATGCAGTAACTGGCGATCAGGAAGCCGTTGGGCGCGGCTTCCTGTTTCCCCCTCTCCTGCATCCCTGCCGATTAAAACATCTCCCCCCCTGAAAAATTGCAATTCTAAATCAAGAACATACGAACTCAATAAATTCAAAGCTTGGCCATAAGATGGACCACCCGTCATAATTGGTGGACCAATGGTGTCAGGCTTGTGTTATTGTGCTTTTTCCAACTAGCTGTGTTTCAAGATAAATTTCAACAAAAGTGCCAATAACGCAAGCCTGACACCTCCCCAGTATGCCCCATCTTATGGCCAAGCCCTAAATTCATCAATATGGTGTAAATTTTCAGCTCGTGTCCATGCCACCGCACAGCCCCCAAAAAACATCTTTACCTAAAGGCACAACCCATTGTATATAGTGACTTAATTCAATACAAACAATCAAATATCATGACAATCAACGGCATCTTGCCTTTTGAATAGGAGTTTTTTTGTGAATCATACCCTGGAACGGTGGAATACCACCAAATCCACAGACATCTACGGTGTTGATGAATGGAGCGGCGGCTATTTCCACATTGCCGACAACGGTGATCTCATGGTGATGCCCTCACCGGGTGAAAAAGATCGGGCAGTGAGCATCAAACATATTGTTGAAGGCATCCGGGATCGCGGTCTGGACATGCCCGTACTGTTAAGAATTGAAAACATTTTAGATTCCCAGATTGCATCCCTGAACAACTGCTTTGCCCAGGCCATGAAAGCCCTTAATTACAAAGGCAGATTCATGGGTGCCTACCCCATCAAGGTGAATCAGCAGCAACAGGTCATTGAAGCCATCACCCACTTCGGATCCCGGTATCACCATGGCCTGGAGGCGGGCAGCAAAGCAGAACTGGTGGCAGCCATGGGTATGCTCACCGATAAGAAAGCACCCCTGATCTGCAATGGTTACAAGGACGAAGAATTCATTGATCTGGGGCTCTATGCCTCAAAAATCGGCTACAAATGCATCCTGGTGCTGGAAATGCCAAGTGAACTGCCCCTGATCATCGAACGCTCCAGAAAGCTTGGGGCCAAACCCATACTTGGCATTCGCATCAAACTTGCGGCCCAGGCCGGAGGACACTGGGGAGAATCCGGTGGAGAAAGAAGCATTTTTGGTCTCAACACCACCCAGATGATTGAAGCGGTGGATCTTCTTGCCCAAGAAGGCATGCTGGACTGCCTGCAGATGGTTCATTACCACCTGGGCTCCCAGATATCCAATATCCGAGAGATCAGAACCGCCGTGAATGAAGCCTGCCGGGTCTATGCAGGTCTTGCCATGGAAGGAGCCAATGTAAACTATCTGGATCTGGGGGGCGGCCTTGCCGTTGACTATGACGGGTCCCAGTCCAATTTTTTAAGCAGCCGTAATTACACCTTAAGTGAGTATTGTACAGATATCATTGAGGCGGTGATGACCTCCCTTGATGAGGTGAACATCCCCCATCCTGTCATCATCACGGAATCCGGTAGAGCCCTGGTGGCCTACTACTCCATGCTCATTTTCAATGTTCTGGATGTCACCCGGTTCCAGCCGGAACCCCTGCCGGAAACCCTGCCGGACACCTGCCCTGCCCAGATCCGGTATATGCACGACTCTCTGAAAGAACTTTCCATCCGGAACCTGCAGGAGTGTTTCAATGACATCATCTACTACCGGGATGAAGTTCGACAGATGTTCAATCACGGCAAAATGTCCCTCCGGGAACGATCCTTGGCGGAAAAAATATTCTGGACCACCATCAATGAGGTGGCAAGACTTTCCAGGGAATTAAAGCATGTGGCGCCGGAGATTGCCGACATAGAGCGTGTGCTGTCTGATATTTATTACTGCAACTTCAGCGTATTTCAGTCATTGCCCGATGCCTGGGCCATTGATCAGCTGTTTCCGGTGATGCCCATCCACCGACTACATGAAGAACCCACCAGAAAGGGGATCATTGCCGACATCACCTGTGACTGCGATGGCAAGATAGACCGGTTCATTGATCGTAAAAGTGTTAAACGCTTTCTGCCCCTGCATGAACTCACCGAGGGCCAGGAATACTATCTGGCAACATTTCTGGTGGGGGCCTACCAGGAAACCCTGGGGGATCTGCATAATCTGCTGGGGGACACCAATGTGGTCACAGTCAGGGTCCTTGAAAGCGGAGAGTATGAGTTTGTGGGAGAACTTGAAGGCGACTCTGTGGCCGATATTCTCTCCTATGTAGAATACGATCCCAAACGGCTCCTGGTCCGTTTCAGAAAAACAGCAGAAAAAGCCGTGCGCCACGGCAACATCACGGCCCAGGAACGTCGGGAAATCATGCAGGCCTATGAACTGGGTCTCCGGGGCTACACCTATTTTGAAAGGTAAAAAAGGAGAATTTAAATGTCAAAGGTATTAATCGTCGGTGCCGGCGGGGTGGGCAGTGTCACCACTCACAAATGTGCCCAGATGTCTGATATATTTACGGAAATAGTACTTGCCAGCAGAACTTTGTCCAAATGTGATGCCATTGCCCGGGATATCCTTGAACGCACCGGCAAACAAATCACCACCGCCTGTCTGGATGTGGACAATGTAAAAGAAACCATTGCCTTCATTGAAAAGGTAAAACCCGATGTGGTGGTGAACCTAGCCCTGCCCTATCAGGATCTGCCCCTGATGGATGCCTGCCTTGCCACCGGGGTGGACTATCTGGACACGGCCAACTATGAGCCCCCGGATGAGGCCAAGTTTGAGTATAAATGGCAATGGGCCTACCGGGAAAAATTTGAAGAAAAGGGGCTCATGGCCCTTCTGGGTTCCGGGTTTGATCCCGGCGTCACCAATGTCTTCTGTGCCTGGGCCCAGAAACATCACTTTGATGAAATTCATACCCTTGACATCATTGACTGCAATGCCGGGGATCACGGCCAGCACTTTGCCACCAACTTCAATCCCGAAATCAATATCCGGGAGATCACCCAGCGGGGCCGGTACTGGGAGCATGGCGAATGGGTGGAAACAGATCCCCTCTCCTGGTCCATGGACTATGATTTCCCCGAAGGCATCGGCAACAAAAAATGCTATCTCATGTACCATGAGGAACTGGAATCTCTGGTAATGCATCTCAAGGGCCTTAAACGAGCCCGTTTCTGGATGACCTTTTCCCAGCAATACCTGACCCACCTGAAAGTTCTTGAAAATGTGGGCATGACCGGCATTGACCCTGTAAATTACTACGGCCAGGAAATTATTCCGTTAAAGTTCCTCAAGGCGGTGCTGCCGGAACCGGCATCTTTAGGCCCCCTTACCCAGGGCCGTACCTGCATTGGATGTTTATTAAAGGGCATCAAAAACGGCAAAGAAAAAACCCTGTATGTATATAATATCTGCAGCCATGAAGAGGCCTTCAAAGAGGTGGGTTCCCAGGCCATCTCCTACACCACCGGCGTACCCGCCATGATCGGTGCCATGCTCATGCTCCAGAAAAAATGGCATAAAAAGGGGGTATGGCACATGGAACAGTTTGATCCCGATCCCTTCATGGATGCCTTGAACGCCCATGGCCTTCCCTGGAAAGCGGTGGAACTTTAATGGATTGCCCTGTGCCCACGTCCTTTGATACCACAGCTTTACCCTCCCCCTGCTTTGTGGTGGATGAGGCGGCACTCATGCACAACCTGAAAATTTTGGCATCGGTGAAGAAACAAGCCGGATGCCGGATTCTCCTGGCCCTGAAGTGCTTTGCCATGTTTAGGGTCTTTCCCCTGCTTTCAAAGACCCTGGACGGCGTCTGTGCAAGCTCCCCCCACGAGGCAAGGCTTGGAAGGGAAGAATTCGGCCGGGAGGTGCACACCTTTGCAGCGGCTTACGCTGAAACTGATATCAAAAACCTGTGTGACACCACCGACCACCTGGTGTTCAACTCCTTTGCCCAGCTGGATCGCTTCCGGCCTCTGGTGGCGGAGCTAACAAAAAAAAACGGACGTCACATTGAACTTGGCATCCGCATCAATCCGGAGCACTCCGAAGGGGCCGTGCCTATTTACGACCCCTGTTCGCCAGGCTCCCGGCTGGGTATCCGTAAAAAGGCCTTTCCAGAAAACTTCCCCAAAGACATCACTGGCCTTCACTGGCACAATCTGTGCGAACAGGATGCTGACTGCCTGGAACGTACTGTAACGGCCGTTGAAGAACGCTTTGGAGAATATATCCCCAAAGTGAAATACGTTAATTTCGGCGGGGGACATCACATCACCCGCCCGGGATATGATCTGGATCTGCTGGTAAAAATCATCCGAGATTTCAAGGCCAGATGGGGCAAAGACGTAATTCTTGAACCCGGGGAAGCCGTGGCCCTGAACGCCGGTGTTCTGGTGGCAACTGTTCTGGATATTATCCAGGCGGACATGGAGATCATTCTCATGGATGCATCGGTGCCCACCCACATGCCCGATGTCCTGGAGATGCCCTACCGGCCCCATATCATGGGTTCAGCTCTCCCCGGGGAAAAGCCTTATACCTGCCGAATCGGCGGCCCCTCCTGCCTGGCAGGAGATGTGGCCGGGGAATATTCTTTTGATGCGCCCCTGTCGGTGGGGGACAAACTCATTTTCACGGACATGGCCATCTATACCATGGTAAAAACCAACACCTTTAACGGGGTACAGCTGCCAGCCATTGCCCTTCTGCCCGCCGGAAAAACCCAACCGGAAATCATAAAAACCTTCGGGTATGAAGATTTCAGATCCCGGCTTTCATAAAAATGGCATTATCCAGCGTCAACAACCCTAAAATTAAGATTTGACGTTGCACTAGCAGTAATCACCTGTCACAACGAATATTGAAACTGGTAATATACCGCCGCCCCCCCGACGGGCAATGATCCCGGACCGGAACTGTAGACAGCTCAATTGTCCGGTTCCTATTGCCCATCGGGGGGGCGGCTCTGCTGAGGTTGCCTTGGAGGCTGCCTTTTCATATAACATACATGGCAGTAAACACCTAAACTCTCATTATTACAGCATTTTGGACGGCGTTTCATATAAAAACCCACATGGCTGTAACCACCAGCCACAACGAAGTAAATATTCGGTTTGGTCATGTAAATGTTTGGTCAGTGCCCCATATTCGCCTGTTTGGGGCTGCGTAGCATACTGATTGCTATGTGAGCAGACCAAAACGGGTGAAGATGGGATGCTGACCGAATATTTACACAACGAAGATTGAAAGTCCAATTATTGGAGCATCTTAGGCGGAGCTTCTTATAAAAAAACAGATCGGAAAAAGATGAATAAGACCCCTGACTTTATTGATTCAGAACTCACCCTCCGGGATGAAAAAAATTCCCGGTTCCACGTCATTCCCGTTCCCATGGAGACATCTGTGTCCTATGGGGGGGGAACGGCCCAGGGCCCCCGGGCCATTCTCATAGCCTCCCAACAGCTGGAAGCCTGGGATGGCCAATGCCTGCCCCTGGAGCAGGGCATTCACACAACAGACCCTGTGGATTGCACCGGAACCGTTGAAGATATTCTGAACCGCATTGAAAAGGCCGTGTCAAAAACCCTGTCCTGCAATGCCCTTCCCGTAATTCTCGGGGGGGAACACACCGTAACCCTGGGCGCATTACAGGCGCTGAAAAAGGCATCCTCCAGGGCGTTTGGCATTGTCCAGGTGGATGCCCATGCCGATCTGCGGGATACCTATGAGGGAAGCGCTTTAAGCCATGCCTGCGTCATGCGACGGGCCAGCCAAGACCTTGCCATTCCCCTGGTACAGATGGGGGTTCGTGCCCTGAGCCGGGAAGAGGAACAATATCGCCGGGAAAACAACATCACCTTTTTTGATGCCCGCCAGCTGCATCTCCAGGGTATTCCAGACCAATTGCTTCCTCCGGGTTTTCCCGATGACATTTACATCACCCTGGATGTGGACGGCCTTGATCCATCTGTAATCCGGGCCACGGGCACACCGGTTCCCGGAGGAATCGGCTGGAACGACACACTGACCTTACTTGAAAAAAGCATGCACAATAAAAAAGTGGTGGGATTTGATGTGGTGGAGCTGGCCCCTGTGGCCGGGGACCATGCATCGGATTTTGCAGCGGCCCAGCTGGTGTACAGCACCATGGGCATGATCAACAGGTCATGGAAAATACCCCATGGGAACAACTCAGACTTGCGTTATTGACCACAGCCTGTGCAAACGCCAAAAACAACGATAATGCCAATAACGCAAGCCTGACCCCTCCGGGATTAAGCGTCTAACCGGGAAAATGCGAATGCGGCCGGTGCCAGACATGCCTCATTCTGACTTGATAAACTGAATCGCAAAGGTTTTTTTGTTCATCAATAGTTACCCGCTGACGCGCCAGGTCTTCATCCAGACCTGTTTTTATTGGTGAATCCTGACCCATGGCCAGGGAAACACCAAATAAGAACAGGATTAAAACCCACAAACAACAGGTATGAAAATAACGCTTCATCCGTGTCATGCCGAAGGTAAATTTCCCAGCGGATTTATGTTATCCACAATAAAAGGGGTGCATCGGATGGCCACACTGTGTTTTTTCAGCCAAATCCGGGCCATGGCAATGGATTCTCCGTCAATATTGGTTATACTGGCAAGCTCCTCGGCAAACCCAATATCTTGAATATTGAATTCATAGTAAAAGGTGTTGACGGTGAAGGGGTCGGCAATGAGAATCACCTTTGCCTTGTTGTGGGGATGCTTCTTGGGAGAACCGGAAAAAGGAATGTGGGACGTCTTGTCCACATTTCTGGGTTTCTGGTATCTCTGAATCTCAAATTTTTCCTTTAACTCAACAAGATTAACTATGGCCATTATACTCCTCCTGAAATTAAATCTGAAATTCTACATATTGTGATGATGCCCTGCTCCCGAATCGGTTACGAAACCACGGTTTGATTATCTTATTATACATCAAAAAGTCCTTAAAAAAGAAGAGATCTTTTCATTAAAATAATTTATAACATATTTTATAACATATTTTATAACATGATTGACATGCATTCATAGATATTTTATCTTGATGTTCAACAATAAGACTTTCGTGATTGATGCCAACAGAAACACCCATTGACAAGCCTTTGGGGAACAGCAGGATCAAGCGCCTACTTCCGGACAATAATGCCGATGATCGGCGTATACATACCAAACCTTTACAGCCAAGGCATAAAAACAGCCAAGACCCTGTTAGACGGGGGGAGAAAATCCATGGAATACATTAAAAAAGCTCTGAAAACCGCCACGACCAACACCCCGGAAATTCGCACAATTGTAAAAGGGATTCTTTCAGAGATTAAAGCCGGGGCAGAAACCACCGTTTATGAACTGGCCCGGAAATTCGATAACTGGGAAGGAGATTTCATTCTCAATGAAGTGAAGAAATAAAAACTCATTGCAACGGTGCCGGAAAGTGTAAAAAAAGATATACGCTTTGCCCACGCCCAGGTCAGTGGTTTTGCCAAGGCCCAACGACAGAGCATCGCCGAATTTGAACACGAAACCCTGTCCGGGGTACGACTGGGTCAGAAAATCATCCCCATGGAAGTGGCCGGATGCTACGTTCCTGGGGGACGGTTTGCCCATGCCTGTTCCGCCATCATGAGCGTAGCCACAGCCAAGGCTGCAGGGGTTAAAACCGTCATTGCCTGCTCTCCTCCCCGGGGAGATTCCATTGCACCGGCGGTTGTGTATGCCCTGGAAGTTGCCGGAGCGGACATTATCCTGGAAATGGGCGGCGTCCAGGCCGTTGCCATCATGGCCTTTGGTCTGTTCACCGGGAAACCTGCCAATATCCTTGTGGGACCGGGCAATGCCTATGTGGCAGAAGCCAAGGCCATCCTTTCTTCAACGGGCAAATGCACCATTGACGTGTTTGCAGGTCCCACCGAATCTGCCATCATCGCCGATGCCACCGCCGACCCCATGACCGTGGCCGTTGATCTGGTGTCCCAGGCCGAACACGGATACGATTCTCCGGTGTGGCTGTTCACCGACGACAAGGCACTGGGGGAAAAGGTGCTTGAAATCATGCCCAGGGTCATCGCTGATCTGCCCGATCCCCAGGTGGCCCAAAGTTCCTGGGAAAACTACGGGGAAATCATCCTGTGCAAAAATCGTCAGAAACTCTGCCGGGTAAATGATGATTATGCCGCAGAACATGTCCAGGTAATGGCCGATGATCTTGACTGGTGGCTGGCAAACCTCCGCGCCTATGGGTCTCTATTTCTCGGGGAAGGCAGCACCGTACCCCATGGAGACAAATGCTCCGGTACCAATCATATTCTGCCCACCAAAAAGGCCGGATACTATTCCGGTGGTCTCAATGTGCATAAGTTCCTTAAAATATACACCTGGCAGGAAATCAGCAAAGACGCCAACCGGGTGATCAGCGGTTCGGCATCGAGACTTTCCCGGGTGGAGGGTATGGAAGGCCATGCCCGGGCCTGTGACTGGCGGCTGAGAAAATATTTTCCCCAGGAAAACTGGAATTTTGAGGTATACGACCTGGAAAAATATTAATGCCGGATGGGGGGTACCCCATTCCCATACCGGAAGGATCCCGCCGTTCACGGAACCCAAGAATTTTTTTTGGGGCTTGATCACAGCATGGGGCACTTGTCATAAGTGTTGGGTCAACAGCGTCAGGCTTGTGTTATTGGCGTTATCTTTTCACAGCCTGTGCAAAAGCCAAAACCAACGATAATGCCAATAACGCAAGCCTGACTCATCTCTGAAATGGCCCATGTTGTGACCAAACCCGATCTTTTTGAACAAGGCCCCCCCGCAGACAATACATCCATGCGAGGATTAAGCCCGAATAACAGGAGATGTTCACATGGAAAAAACGGCTGCTGTATTTAAAAAAGATTTTACCCTGCAGGAACCCATCTGCGAAGAAGGGATAGAAAAGGCACTTGAAATTCTGAGATCGGGAAAAATCCACCGGTACAATGTCGAGGCCGGAGAAGAGGGAGAGGCAGCCCTCCTGGAAAAAGAATTTGCCGCCTACATGGGCAAAAAATACTGCCTTGCCTGTGCATCATGCGGCAGCGCCATGTACATTGCCTTGAAAAGTGCCGGGGTTAAACCCGGTGACAAGGTGCTGTGCAACGCATACACACTGGCCCCGGTGCCCGGAGCCATTGAAAATACCGGTGCAACCATTGAACTTGTAGACATCACCGACGATTACACCATTGACCTTAATGATCTGGAAAAAAAAGCAGCACCTGCGGATGTCAAATGGATCATGCTTTCCCACATGAGGGGTCACATAACCCACATGGACCGCATCATGGAGATCTGCACCAACCATGGCCTGGTACTCATTGAAGACTGTGCCCACACCATGGGGGCCACCTGGGACGGGAAAAAATCCGGCAGCTTCGGCAAAGCAGGCTGTTTCAGCACCCAAACCTACAAACACATGAATTCCGGTGAAGGGGGGCTTCTGGTCACCGACGATGCCGATCTCATTGCACGGGCCATTATTCATTCCGGTTCTTACATGCTCTATGAAAGGCACACCTCAAGACCTGCCATGGCAACCTTTGAACCGTTAAAAACGATGATCCCCAACTACTCCAGCCGCATGGATAATCTAAGGGCCGCCATTTTAAGACCCCAACTGCGGAATCTGGATACCCAGTGCCGACGATGGAATGAGCGCTATGATCTTCTGGAAAAGGCCTTGGTCGCCATTGACGGTATTACCTGTCCCGAAAGAGATCCAAGGGAAAAATATGTGGGCAGTTCCATCCAGTTTTCCCTCAACGGCCATGATGCCGGGACCATCCAAAATTTTCTGACAGCCTGCCTGAAAAAAGGGGTGGAACTTAAATGGTTCGGGAACAAGGAGCCCGTGGGCTTTATCAGTGCCTATGAGAGCTGGAAATACCTGGGAAATCTACCGGATCTGCCCAACACCCGACGGATTCTTGCCGTGATGTGCGACATGCGAATTCCATTGACATTTTCCCTTGAAGACTGTCAACTGATAGCTGAAATAATTGGTGAAGTTGCGCAAAAGGTTCTTAAAAAGCCTTAATAAACAGCCCCACACGCCATTCAGGCCACCATGCGCTGTGGTAAAAATGACATTTACATGTAAAACAATTAAAGACAACATCCATAACGGTCTGAACATCCAGTGTTGTTTTTAATTTTCAGCCAAGGAGAAAAACATGAGCAAAAAAACAGTCAACACCGCAAATGCCCCCGCTGCCATCGGCCCTTATTCCCAGGGCGTTGTCACAGGTAACCTGTTGTTCACCTCGGGCCAGCTGCCCATTGATCCGGCAACGGGCAAAATCCCCGATGTTTCCATTGAAGACCAGGCCCACATTGTATTTAAAAACCTCACTGCCATTGCCGAGGAGGCAGGTACAAGCCTTGACAATGCCGTGAAAACCACCGTTTTTCTGTCGGATATAAATAATTTCCAGGCCGTAAACGGAGTCTATGCCCTTTACTTTAAAGAACCCTTTCCTGCCAGAAGTGCCTTTCAGGTGGCTGCCCTGCCCCTGGGTGCGGCCCTGGAAGTAGAGGCAATCTTTCAACTCTAAGCAATATTTAAGGAACCTTAAAAATGAACTTCACCAAATTTCCCAGAAGACACTATGTTAAGACTCCCACACCCCTTGAATCCATGTCCCGTCTGAGCAAGGCCCTGGGAGGCGATGTTAATCTTTACATCAAACGCGATGATCTGCTCCCCGGTGCCGCTGGCGGCAACAAGACACGTAAGCTTGACTTCTGCATCGCCGATGCCCTGGCAAAAGGGGCTGATGCTATAATCACCTGTGGTGCCGTGCAGTCCAACCACTGCCGTCTCACCGCCGCATGGTCCGCCAAGGAAGGTCTGGACTGCCACCTTGTGCTTGAAGAGCGGGTAAAGGGCTCCTACAAAAAAGAGGCCAGCGGGAACAATTTCCTGTTTGAGCTTTTAGATGTTAAAACCATCGGTGTAGTGGCCGCAGGCTCTGACATGATGGCAGAGATGACAAAAAAAGCCGAAGTCCTCAAAGCAGAAGGCAAAACCCCCTACATCATCCCCGGTGGTGCCTCCAACAGCATCGGCGCACTGGGATATGTGGCCTGTGCCGAAGAAACCATGAATCAGCTCAACGATATGCATCTTTCCATTGATCACATTGTGGTCCCCTCTGGATCTGCCGGTACCCATGCCGGTATGGTGGTGGGCATGACCGGTGTCAACGCAAACATTGCCATCTCCGGCATGAACGTATCCAGGCCCAAAGATGTCCAGGAAGAGATTGTTTACAAACTGGCCGTTGAAACCGCTAAAAAAGTGGGAGTAAAAAGCGGTGTGGCCCGGGAAGACTTTGTGTGCTTTGACGGCTATGTGGGACCGGGATACGCCATCCCCACCGATTCCATGGTGGAGGCGGTGAAGCTCTTCGCCATGAACGAAGCCATCCTTCTGGACCCGGTATACTCTGGCAAGGCTGCTGCAGGACTCATTGATCTGGTGAGAAAAGGACATTTCCCCAAAGGGTCCAATGTGCTCTTCCTTCACACCGGTGGATCTCCGGCGCTGTATGCCTATCTGGATACTTTCAGATAATTCTAAATCAATACCCCCTGAGCTAAAGGCTCAGGGGGTTTCTTGCTGTTTTTCTATAATTGCCACGGGCAGACCGTCTTCTAAATCCGGCCTGCCCAAAACAAATAATGAAAATGGCATTATGCCGCCGCCCCCCGACGGGCAATGGGCCCGGCCCGGAACCGTAGACGGCCCAATTGGCCGGTTCCTATTGCCCGTCGGGGGGCAGCTCTGCTGAGGTAGACTTGAAGGCTACCTTTTCATATAAAAAAAGAAAGACAGGATAATGAACCAGGAAAAAGAAAAAATTGTGGGTATTCTGGGCGGCATGGGCCCCGAAGCCACCGTGGATCTGATGCAGCGCATCATCCGCCTCACTCCGGCCACCGATGACATTGACCACATCCGTTGCAT
>CAXXMF010000008.1:0-97466 GCA_963676755.2 uncultured Celeribacter sp.
GCGCAGTCCATGCTGCACCAGCCCCCACTGGCCGATCAGCATATCAACCGGCTGCAAGGCACGCCCCAAGAGGATCGAACTGGCCACCATCGCCCCCGCGCTCAACTGGCGCTCCAACACCAGCCACGCACCAAGCGCCAGCATGGCGGATTGCAGGAACAGGCGCAGCGCTCTGGAGGCGGCGGTAAAGCCGTGGGTCGTGTCCTCGCTGGCCACGCTTTGGCGCAAGGCGGTTTCGCGGGCCTTGAGCCAGTGCCGGAAAGCGGCCTCTTTCATACCAAGCGCGGTCAGCGCCTCCGCCGCCGAGGTCATGCGACTCGCGGTCTGCTGCGCCTCGTTTTCGGCACGGACGAGTGCGTCCTGCTTCGGTTTCGCCGCCGCACGATGCCACAACGCAACCGCCACAAGCATCCCTCCACCAGCAACCGCCAGAAGTCCGAGATAGGGGTGGAACAGCGCAATGCCACAGAGAAAAATGGGGGTGAACGGCAGGTCATAGAGCGCCGACAGGGCCGGAGAACCGAGAAACCTGCGAATGGCGGTCAGATCGTCCATGCCGCGAATCTTGCGGGTGTCGCGCGGGTTTCGGGCCGCTTGGGCCATCGCCGCATGGAACACGCGGTTTTCGAGCCGCGTCTGGAAACGCGCAGCGATTCGCGACAGTATCCGCGCCCGCGTGCCGTCGAGCAGCCCCATCATCAGATAGAGAAAGGCCACGATGGAAAACAGCGCGACCAGAGTCGCCTCCGAACCGGAGCCCAGAACACGGTCATAGACCTGAAGCATGAATAGCGGGCCTGTGAGCATCAACAGGTTGATACATATGGAAAATATGCCGCAAGCCCAAAATAGACGACGAGAGCCGCGCCGGACAGTGGCGAGTTCTTCTTGGCCGAGGCGGGTCTCATCCTGTGTCATGGCGGTGTCTTAGCGTGGTCCTGTCTGATATGGCATCGCTGCCTGTGGCCCGGTACGGGCCGGAGGTGATCTGTTGAAACAATGTCACAGGATTTTTAACAGGAGGTGTGTTAATATTGGGCTTCTGTTTCAGGAATACTATGTGGCTTATACGCACTGAAACGGGCTGTGTTGTGACGCCCGTGTCATGTTCAATCTGTTAATCCGAAGGTTCGCCATAATGACCCGATTTCCCCTAAGGCCGTTACTCGCCAAGACTTCGCTTTTTGCCGGGGTCATTGTTTTGGCCGGTTGTGCGACCCCCGGTCCCGACGGGATCGCCGACCCTTACGAAGAGGTGAACCGTGGCTGGCATGACACCAATGTCGCGCTGGACAAGGCGGTGATCAAACCCGTGTCCACGGCCTATGGCACAGTGGTGCCTGATCCGCTGCGCAAGGGGCTGTCGAATGTCTCCGACACGCTGGGTATTCCGGGCAGTGTGGTCAATGATGTCTTGCAGTTGCGTTTCGGTGACGCGCTGCACAACACCGCGCGGTTTGCCGTGAACGCCACCATCGGGATCGGCGGGCTGTTTGATCCGGCGACCGGTATGGGGCTTGAGGAGCGCGACGCGGATTTCGGTGAGACGCTTTATACATGGGGCATGGGCGAGGGGGCTTATGTCGTCCTGCCGCTTTATGGCCCGTCGACGGAGCGCGACTCTTTGGGTCTTCTAGTCGATATCGCGCTTGATCCCGTGGGCAACCTGCTTGGCAATCCGGAAAAAGGTTACAAGACGGGGCTGAAAGTCGCCGATTTGGCGGACACACGCTATCGTTATTCCGATCTCTATGAATCCGTGATTTATGACAGCGCGGACAGCTATGCCCAGATGCGCCTGACCTATCTCGACAACCGCCGCTACGAATTGGGAACCCCGATCGTGGCCGGTGCCGGAGCAGCGGAACAGGAGGCAGCGGCTTTTGACATATATGAGGACTTCTATGAGTGATTTCGCGTTTACACGCCGGACGGTTCTGGGCGCTTTGGGGGCGGCTCTGATCCTGCCCCAATCGGCCTTGGCGTTTTCTTCGGCTCAGGCCGAATCCCTGATCGACAAGGCCGTGGCGGACATCAACGCCATCATCAATTCGGGCAAATCCGAAGCGGCCATGTATGTGGATTTCGAGAAGGTGCTGGTGCGCTACGCCGATATGCCCAACATCGCGCGTTCGGTGCTTGGCCCGCCTGCGCGTAGCGCGTCTGCGGCGCAGTTGCGGAGTTTCACCAAGGCGTTCCAGACCTATGTCGCGCGCAAATACGGGTCGCGTTTCCGCGAGTTCATTGGCGGCAGGGTCGAGGTCAACAGCACGCAGAAGATCAATTCGATCTATGATGTGCGTTGCACGGCGGTGCTCAAAGGGGAGCCGCCCTTTGCGATCTCGTTCATCGTGCATGACAAGGCAGGCAAATTTATCGACCTTCAGATCGAGGGGATTTCGCTTCTGAAATCCGAACGCTCCGAGATCGGTGCGATGCTCGACAAGGCCGGAGGCAATATCGACAAGCTGGCCGCCGCGTTGAGCTGAACGCAGACATTTTTGTGAATGTGAAAAGTGAATGTGAAAAACGCGCCCTGTGAGGCGCGTTTTTTGATGCGTTTTTTGGATGTGTGTCGCGTGGAGGGCGGGGCAGGGTGCCTGTAAAAATGCCCGACACATGTCCGACATCTATCCGACCGTTTGCAGACGCCTCAATTTCCCCCGCCAAAGATCGTCCCCAAGAGGTCGAGCAGCACATTATCGGCCTTGTCCCCGCCGCGACCGGTGTTGGTGTTGCGCTCGACCGTATTGACCGTGGGCGGTGTGGCTGGGCGGATCATGGGCAGCGGTTTGGGATCAAGCCCTTCCTGAACCTGCGCCATGGTGCGTTGCCAGATTTCCGCCGGAAGCCCGCCGCCTGTGACGCCTGTGAGCGGGGAGTTGTCGTCATATCCCATCCAGACGCCCGCGACGTAATCGGCAGTGAACCCCATGAACCATGCGTCCCGCGCGGCCTGTGTCGTGCCGGTCTTGCCCGCCACTTCGACACCGGGGATTTGTGCGCGCGCCCCCGTGCCGGACTGCACGGCATTATACATCATATAGATCAGTTGCTGGGCGCTGTCCGGCGTGATGACCCGCTCGCCAAGCCCGCCTTCCTGACCCATCAGGGGGGTGCTATCCCCTTTCAAACGCAGGGATTTCAGCCCGTAAGGGGTGACGGATGACCCGCCGTTGAGAATGCCTGCGTAGGCGCCGGTCATCTCCAGAAGCGTCGTTTCCGAGGCCCCGAGTGCCAGTGCCGGTCCCTGCGCCAGATCGCTTTCGATGCCGAACATCTCGGCCACGGTGCGCACGTTCTCAAGGCCCGCATCCATCGCCAGTTTCACGGCGGGGATGTTGTAGCTGTGTTTGAGCGCATCGGTGACGGTGACGGGGCCGTGAAACTTGCGGTCATAGTTTTGCGGCGACCACGGGCCGGAGCCGGGAATGTCCAGCGTGATCGGTTCGTCCATGATCACATCGTCATAGGACCAGCCCATGTCGAGCGCCGTGGCGTAGACAAAGGGTTTGAAGGAGGAGCCGGGCTGGCGTTTGGCCTGTGTCGCACGGTTGAACGCGCCGGAGACCTTGAGCTTGCGCCCGCCGACCATAGCCCGCACCGCCCCATCCGCCGACATCACCACAATAGCCGCCTGCGCCTCGGACCCCGCGCGCACCTTGTTCTCGAAGATCCACGTCAACGCCTCTTCGGCGGCAGACTGGATGCGCTGGTCAAAGGTGGTCTCGATCACCACATCTTCGGTCGTGTCGCGGGTGAGAAAGTCAGGGCCGGCGCCCATCACCCAGTCCGCGAAATACCCGCCCGCGCGTTTTTCAGCGGTTTCAGACAGTTCGGCCGGATGTGCCTTGGCATAGGCTCGTTCTTCTTCGGTGATGTAGCCCTGCTGGTTCATCAACAGCAACACAATCCCCGCGCGTTCCTGCGAGCGTTGCAGGTTGTTGGTAGGGGCGTATCGCGTCGGGGCCTGCAAAAGCCCTGCCAGCATGGCGCTTTCGGCGATGTTGACCTCTGCGGCGGATTTACCGAAATAGCGCTGTGCGGCGGCTTCAAATCCGTTTGCCCCTGCGCCGAGATAGGCGCGGTTCATGTAGATCGACAGGATTTCGTCCTTGGAATAGCGCGCCTCCATGGCCATGGCGAAGACCATTTCCTTGATTTTGCGCGCCATTGTCGTCTCGCGACAGTCGGCCTCGTATTCCGTCTGGTTTTTCCAGGTGTTCGGATCATAAGGCACACCGAGGCACAACAGTTTGGCTGTTTGCTGGGTCAGCGTCGAGCCGCCGTGCCCTGAAAGAGGGCCGCGCCCTTCCGACAGGTTGATGCGGATGGCGGAGGCGATGCCGCGCGGGGAGACCCCGAAGTGGCGGTAGAACCGTTTGTCTTCCGTCGCGATGATCGCGTGTTTGAGATGGGGAGAGACCGTGTCTGCCGTAATTTGCCCGCCAAACTGTTCCCCGCGCCATGCAAAGACCGAACTGTTGCGGTCCAGAAGCGTAACAGAGCCGCGCGCGCGCCCGTCCAGAAGCTCGGAATAGGGCGGCAAGGTCGAATAGATATAGAAGACCGCAATGCCGATCACCACCGCAAGCGCCAATGCGCCGCGTGACACGGTGAGCCAGATCAGCCGCCCGATCCAGCGGAAAATCCCGCTGATCAGCCGCATCACAGGGTTCGACGGCGACTTGCGCGTCGGTTTGCGCCGCACGGATTTCTTCCGTGGTGTCGGCGTTTTGGCCTTCTTTTTCGGCTTTTTCACCGATTTCGAAGCATTGGGATAGCGGCGCTCGGCCACCAGCTTGCGCTTGCCCCCGTTCGGTCCTGTCATGTCTTTTGCTCGATATCTGCCAGGTTTGATTGCGACAGACTGTAATGAACTGGTGTCTGAATGTTGAGGGGAAACGAGTCGCCTTCACGTCTTTATTTTGCGCCTATTTTTTAATCCCAACGCACAAAATGTATAATTTTTGTGCAGATGTGCTTGAAAAAGTCTCACAGCTCACAGTGCCATCGCTTGTGAAGAAACTCTTAACATCGTTTTGCTGAGGCCGTGGCCAGCATTGCAAAGTGCACCACCCGCTCAAACGGAAGGGGAAAAACGTGAAACTTATTATTGCTGCAATCAAGCCATTCAAGCTTGAAGAAGTCCGCGAAGCGCTGACAGGGATCGGCGTTCGGGGCATGATGGTGACGGAGATCAAGGGCTTTGGCTCTCAGTCCGGTCACACCGAGATCTACCGCGGCGCGGAATATGCCGTGAACTTCGTGCCGAAGGTGAAACTTGAGATCGTCGTGGCCGATGCCATGGCCGAGCAAGTTGTCGAAACCATCGCAACCACCGCCAAGACCGACAAGATCGGCGACGGCAAGATTTTTGTCCTCGACGTGGAAGGCGCAACCCGCGTCCGTACCGGCGAGACCAACGACGACGCGATCTAATCGCGCTTACCCGAGACGAAAGGGACTGAAACCTATGAAACTCACCAAGTTTATTCCGGCCACAGCGCTCGCAACTGCGATGCCGCTTATGGCCTTTGCTCAAGACGCTGAAGAGGCTGTCGCCGTCGCTGTGCCGACCGATACTGTCTTTATCCTCAACACGTTGCTCTTCCTGATTGGCGGCTTCCTCGTCTTCTTCATGGCCGCTGGTTTTGCCATGCTCGAAGCTGGTCTCGTGCGTTCGAAGAACGTGGCGATGCAGCTCACCAAGAACGTCGCGCTGTTCGGCCTTGCGTCGATCTTCTACTACCTGATCGGCTACAACCTGATGTATCCGCTGGGAACTTGGGCGGTTGACGGTGTGCTGTCCGGCGTCTTCGGCCCGGGTGTGCTCGAAGCTGTTGGTATCACAGCGGAAACTGCTGACGATTACGGTTATGCGTCCACCGGCTCCGACTTCTTCTTCCAGTTGATGTTCTGTGGTGCAACCGCTTCCATCGTCTCCGGCACACTTGCCGAGCGCATCAAACTGTGGCCGTTCCTGATCTTCACGATCGTCCTGACTGCTATCATCTACCCGATCACAGCCTCCTGGACTTGGGGCGGTGGCTTTGTGGGCGAAGCTGGCTTCTCCGACTTTGCGGGTTCCACAATCGTGCACTCCGTAGGTGGCTGGGCCGCTCTGACCGGTGCGATCATCCTTGGACCGCGCCTTGGCAAATACAAAGACGGCAAAGTGACGGCATTCCCGGGTTCCAACCTCACGCTTGCTACTCTGGGTACGTTCATCCTGTGGCTCGGTTGGTTCGGCTTCAACGGCGCATCCCAGCTTGCAATGGGCTCGGTTGGTGACGTGGCTGACGTGTCCCGCATCTTCGCCAACACCAACACCGCTGCTGCCGGTGGCGCGATTGCCGCTCTGGTTGTGACCCAACTGGTTTACGGCAAGGTCGACCTCACCATGGTGCTCAACGGTGCTCTGGCTGGCCTCGTTTCCATCACGGCTGAACCGCTCACCCCGACTTTGGGTGCTGCAACGCTCATCGGTATGGTCGGCGGCGTGATCGTGGTCTTCGCTGTCCCGTTCCTCGACAAGCTGAAAATCGATGATGTTGTCGGTGCGATCCCGGTCCACCTGATCTGCGGCGTCTGGGGCACCATCGCGGTTGTCTTCACCAATTCTGACGCAACCCTCGGTGCACAGCTCTATGGTATCGTCGTGATCGGCGGCGCAACCGTGATCGCTTCCGGTATCGTCTGGTTCATCCTGAAAGCTGTTATGGGCATCCGCGTCTCCGAAGAAGAAGAGATGATGGGCCTCGACAAAGCCGAGCTTGGCATGGAAGCCTATCCGGAATTCTACAAAGGCTGATCCCTTCCTCAGTGTGAAAATTTTGGCCCGGGCATGTTAATGCCCGGGTCTTTCTTTTGCCGAAACCCTTTCTCAACCAAGTTGCTCTATCCCCGTCCATAAGATGTTAGAAACGCTTGAGGTCGGGATGCTGCGTCGGATTTTGCTGCTCTGGATTGCCGTTCTGCTCTGGCCTTTGGGGCTTTGGGCGGAGGCCCCTCTGTCCCTGTTGCGTCCCAGCGGGCAGGGTTGGGATCTGGAGCGACAGCCGTTGGTCATCAGCCTGCCGCAACCGCTTGTGGGGAAGGCATCGACTGCGGGGGCCGTGTTCGGACCGAGCCTTTTTACGGGTCGTGCCGAAGGCAGCTTTTTCGAGCCTTTGCCCCCACGCCCCGAGGCGCGCGCGAAAATTCGCGGGATGGCGCAGGTTCCCAACGACATTGCCTTGGTCCGCGCGATGATCGGACGGGCGGAAAGCCCGCGTGACGGGTATGACGCCGTGCAACACGGGGCCAAGCGTAGGCCGCGCAAACCGCCGACGCAGATGTCATTGGGCGAGATATTCGCATGGATCGACGCCACACCGGGGCAGCCGCATGCCATCGGTTTCTATCAGTTTATCCCTTCAACACTGGCGCGGTTGGTCACTGAGCTGGATCTCGGGCCGGAGGTGATCTTTACGCCCGCCGTGCAGGATGATCTGGCCAATATTCTCTTGGCAGATGCGGGAATTTTCGAGCTGCGTGCAGGACAGATCACGCGGCATCAGTTCATGAACAATCTGGCAAAGATCTGGGCGGGGCTGCCGACTTCGTCGGGCAAATCCCATTACCACGGCTATGCGGGCAATAAGGCCACAGTGACATGGGCAGAGTTTGATCGGGAAATGGCGCGGGCCTTTCCGAGCTAACAAAAACGCGCCCCGAAGGGCGCGCATTGCCTCAAATCAGATGGGTCCGGCTTATTTACAGGTCTTCGCCACGGCTTCTGCCAGAAGCGGCACGGTCTTGCTGTTCAGCCCTGCGATATTCATCCGCGAATCGCCCACCATGTAGATGCCGAAGTCCTCACGGATTTTCATCACTTCCTCTGGCGTTGCCCCGATACGGGAGAACATGCCGCGGTGACCGGCGATGAAGTCGAAACGGTCCGAATTTGTCAGGCGTTTCAATTCGTCGGCCAGTTGCTGACGCAGCCCCAACATGCCGAGACGCACCTCTTCAAGCTCCGCCATCCAGTCCGCTTTCAGAGCGTCGTCATTCAGAATCATCGTCACCAGACGCGCGCCGTGATCCGGCGGGAAGGAGTAGTTCTGACGGTTCAGGAAGTTCAGCGTGCCTTGGGTCACGGGCGTTTGCTCTGCGGTTTCGGACATCGCCATGAGGCAACCGGTGCGCTCGCGATAAATCCCGAAATTCTTGGAGCAGGAGGCAGCCACCAGAAGCTCCGGCAGTTTCGAGGCCAGAAGGCGCGTGGCGGCGGCGTCTTCTTCGAGACCGTCCCCAAAGCCCTGATAGGCAATGTCGACCAGCGCGGTTGCGCCTTTCTCGATGATCAGATCCGCGACAAGCCCGTATTGCTCCAGCGTCAGGTTCGCGCCGGTCGGGTTGTGACAGCAGCCGTGCAGCAACACCAGATCGCCGGCTTTTACGGCCTTGAGGCTCTCCATCATCGCATCAAAATCGACGGTGCAGGAGGCTTCGTCGAAATAGGCATAGGACTCGTTTTTCAGCCCCATGAATTTGATGATCGACACATGGTTCGGCCATGTCGGGTTGGAGGTCCAGACGGTGACGTCGGGATTGGCAAGCTTGGCCAGTTCAAACGCCTGACGGATCGCGCCCGTGCCACCCGGTGTGGCGATCGCGCCCACGCGGGCATGATCGACACTGCCGGCCAGAACCAGAGACTTCATCGCATCGCCATAGGCCGGATCACCGGAGAGGGCGGTGTATTTCTTGGTCGTCTCGACCTCCCACAGCTGCTTTTCAGCGGCCTTGACCGCGCGCATCACGGGGGTCTCGCCATCGGCATTTTTGTAGATGCCCACGCCCAGATCGATTTTCGTGTCGCGCGGATCATCACGATACAGCGCCATAAGTTCGAGGATTTTATCCGCCGGTTGCGGTTTCAGTGTGCTCAGCATTACGCCTCTCCAGTTGCGACCTTCAAATCGCCATACATGCCCCATTCCGCCCATGATCCGTCGTAAAGCGAGAAAGGAACGCCAAGACGGGTGAGCGCGAGGCCCAGAATTGCAGCCGTCGCTCCCGACCCGCAGGTGGTGATCGCCGGCTTGTTCAGATCAACGCCCGCATTCTCGAAAACCGCGCGCAATTCGTCATTGGATTTCAGCGTGCCTTCGGGTGTCAGAACTTCGGTGAAAGGCACGTTGCGGGAATTCGGGATATGGCCGGACGCGAGGCCGGGGCGGGGTTCCGGCACTTCGCCTTTGAACCGCGCGGTAGAGCGGGCGTCTATGATGGTGTAATCGCCAAGTTTTGCGGAGGCTGCGACTTGTGTCACATCGCGGACAAGCTCGGGGCGGATTTCGGTGATCATGTGGCGGTCGCGAATGGTGGGCGACTGGTCCGTGATCGGATGCCCTTCGGCTTTCCACTTTGGCAGGCCACCATCGAGAACGGCGACATTGTCCTGCCCGAAATATTTGAACATCCACCACACACGCGGCGCAGAGAATATACCGGCGCTGTCATAGACAACCACCTGATGCCCGTCCCCAATGCCAAGCGCACGCATTCGGGACATGAATTTTTCCACGGGCGGCAACATATGCGGCAGGTCGGAGCGCAGATCGGCCACTTCGTCGATGTCGACAAAACGTGCGCCGGGAATATGTTCGCGTTCGTATTCGGCCAGACAATCGCGCTCATCCGTCGGCATATACCAACTGGCGTCGATGAGGCGAAGCTCCGGCGCTTTGAGATGCTCGGCGAGCCAGTCGGTCGAAACGAGCGTTTTGGGGTCGCTATAGGGCATGATGAGACCTTTGCTGACAAGGCTTTCGGCCCCTGCCTTAGCGTTCTCTCAGGGCGCGTGCAAGCAAAGCAAGCCGCACATGCGGTTTGCGGCGCAAGAAAACGCGCGGGGAGGGCGGATCAGCCGCCGTGGCGCAGGAGCCTTTGTTTCTGGCGGCCCCAGTCGCGCTTTGCCTCGGTCTGGCGTTTGTCGACGGTTTTCTTACCCTTGGCGATGCCGATTTTGATTTTGACGCGACCCTTATGGTTGAAATACATCACCAAGGGCACAAGGGTCATCCCCTCGCGTCCAGTCGCCTGCCAAAGCTTGGCCAACTGCCGTCTCGACACCAGAAGTTTACGCTTGCGCCGCTCTTCATGCGGGAACATCGCCTGCTCATAGGGCGCGATATAGGAGTTCGTCAGCCACAGCTCGCCATTGTCCACTGACGCGTAGCTTTCCGCGATGTTGGATTGGCCGGTGCGCAGAGATTTGACCTCCGAACCTGTGAGCACGATCCCGCATTCTATGTCATCCTCGATGGCATAGTCGTAACGGGCCCGCCGGTTCTCGGCGATGACCTTGTAATTTTTGTCTTCCGGGGTCTGTTTTTTCTTGGCCATGGTGGAGTGGAGATAAGGGCTTGCTGCGGCTGTGTCTACAGGTGGCGCCGCTCGTGGCGCAGAAAAAGACAAAGAAAAAGGGGCGCGTGGCCCCTTTTCCGTCTTATGTAGTGTGCCGGTTCAGAGAAGACCTGCGTGTTCCATTGCCGATTTGATCTCGGCTTTGGTGTCAGAAGACAGTTCTGTCAGCGGCAGTCGCACTTCGTTCGAGCACAGGCCCAGAAGCGACATGGCATATTTCGCGCCACTCACGCCCGGCTCCAGAAAGATTGCGATGTGCAAAGGCATCAGCTTGTCGGTGATTTCCAGCGATTTCGCATAGTCCCCCGCCGTGCAAGCCGCCTGCATCTCGGCGCAGAGCTTGGGCGCGACGTTGGCGGTGACGGAGATGCAGCCAACCCCGCCGTGGGCATTGAACCCGAGCGCAGTGGCGTCTTCGCCGGACAGCTGGCAAAACTCCGGTCCGCAAGCGATGCGGGTTTTTGGCACGCGGGAGAGATCGCCCGTGGCATCCTTGACGCCGACGATCCGCGGCAGTTTCGCAAGCTGCGCCATCGTGTCGGGGGTCATGTCGATCACGGAACGGCCCGGAATGTTATAGATCACAATCGGCAGGTCCGCCGCGTCGTGCATGGCTGTGAAATGGGCGATAAGACCCTTTTGCGTCGGCTTGTTGTAATAGGGGGTCACAACCAGCGCCGCATCTGCACCGACTTTCGCGGCGTGTTGGATGAGGCCGATGCCCTCGGCGGTGTTGTTCGAGCCCGCCCCCGCGATCACAGGCACGCGCCCTGCGGCGGCTTCGACCACGATTTCGATCACCTGCTGGTGCTCGGCGTGCGACAATGTCGGGCTTTCCCCCGTGGTGCCGACAGGAACAATGCCAGAAGAGCCTTGTTCGATATGCCACTCGACCAAGCGTTTGAGCGTATCGACATCCACAGCGCCGTTCTTGAACGGCGTTACCAGTGCAGGAATGGATCCTTTGAACATTGTACGCTCCTTTTCGCTTTGTCGATGAGGCGTTTGGGTCATCCGTGCCCTGAGTCGCCCGTAAAAGTTCCGGCGGAAACTAGCCGCCTTCGCGCCTGTTCACAAGAAACTGTGTTGCCGGAATGCGAGAACCCGTTACTTTGCTTTGAAATACCAGAGCAGCTCCAAAAAGACCAAGAATCGATCATGCCCCTCACGTTTTCGACAAAGGCAGTTTATGCTTTTGTTTTCGTTCTTCTTTTCCCGTTTTCTCTCGCGGCGTCTTCCGAATCGGATGCGCTGAGGCGGGCCTATGAGGCGCGCGCGCAGGGGGACTGGTCGCAGGCCCTCAACGAGGCGCAGGGCGTCGGGCGCGATATTATCGAGTGGCATTATCTGCGCTCTGGGCGTGGCTCATTCGAGGCGTATCGCGATTTTCTCGACCGCAATGCGGATTGGCCGGGCCTGCCGCTTCTGGCCGAAAAAGGCGAGGCGTCGATTCCTGCTGACACAAGTGCGCAGGCGGTGCTCGACTATCTTACTGCCTATCCGCCGCAGACCGGACAGGGCGCGCTGCGCCTGATTGGGGCCTATGAGGCTCTGGGTAAGACGGCGGATGCACAGGCGCAAGCGGTTCTGATCTGGAACACCCTGCCGATGAAGGCGGAGGAAGAAGCCATTTTGCTGGGCCGTTACGGGTCGATCCTGAAACGGCATCATGTGGCGCGTGCGGAGATGTTGCTTTGGGCGGAACGGTTTGATGACGCCGAGCGGATGCTGCCCAACCTGCCTACGGGCTGGGACAAACTTATCACCGCCACACGCAAGCTCGTGCGCGACGAGGCGGGTGTGGATGACGCGATTTCTGCCGTGCCGGCCACTTTGGCGGACCATCCTGTTCTGGCACATGCGCGGTTTGAATGGCGGGTGAAGCGTGGACGAAACGAAGATGCGACCACGCTTTTGCTGCAACATTCGACTGCGGAAGGGTTGGGTGAAGCCGAAGCATGGGGCAATCGCCGCCGCACGCTGGCGCGTCAGATGATGCGCGATGGCAAGGCCAAGATCGCCTATGCTGTGGCCGCGCGTCACGGGCTGGCTCCCGATGAGGATCACTACGCCGATCTTGAATGGCTCGCGGGCTATATCGCCTTGCGCTATCTCGATGACGCGGGGTTGGCGCTGGATCATTTCAACCGGTTCCGCATGGCCGTTGGCACGCCGATCTCTCTGGGCCGTGCAGGTTATTGGGAAGGACGGGCACTGGAGGCGATGGGGGCGCGTGACGATGCCGCTGCGGCCTATGCGTTCGGTGCGCAGTTTCAGACATCTTTCTACGGGCTTTTGTCGGCGGAGAAAATCGGGCGCTCGCTTGATCCCGCTTTGACTGGGGAGATGCGGTTTGCGGATTACAAAGAGGCGGGGTTCATGAACTCGTCGGTTTTGAAAGCCGCGCTGCTTTTGGAAGAGGCCGGAGACAAGCCCTTGGCCGCGCGTTTCCTGCGGCATTTGGGCGAAAGTCTCAATCCGCAGGAGCTTGGGCAACTGGGTGATCTGGCGCTTGATCTTGATCCTTACCTCGCGGTGCTTGTGGCGAAATTTGCGGCGGATCAGGGGATTGTCCTGAACCGCGCCTATTACCCGCTGCACGAACTGGCGCAGGCCGATCTTCCGGTCAAACCGGAGCTCGCACTTGCGATTGCCCGCCGTGAAAGCGAGTTTTACGACAAGGCGCGCTCTCATGTCGGGGCGCGGGGCCTGATGCAGTTGATGCCGCGCACAGGGGCGGCTATGGCCGAAAAGCTGGGCGTCGAGGGGTTCGAAGAGCGTCAGCTTGAAGATCCGGTGCTCAACGCGCGGCTCGGCTCGGCCTATCTGGCGCAACTGATCGAAGAGTTCGGCTATAACATTCCGCTTGTCGCGGTGGGGTATAACGCCGGACCGTCACGGGCGCGGGACTGGATCGAACGCTATGGTGATCCGCGCACGGGAGAGGTGGACCCCGTGGACTGGATCGAACACCTGCCGTTTCGCGAGACCCGTAACTATGTAATGCGTGTCGCAGAAAGCCTTCCGGTCTATCGCGCGCGTTTGCAAGGCGAGGCCGGATCGGTTCATCTCATGGAATTGTTGACGGGGCGCTAAGACGCTCCGCCCTCTCCACTTTACCCTGCGCGTTGCGCGACTTGACGCGCCCGCAAAAAGGTAAAGACACCGGCCCCGACCACGATCACCGCCCCGATCAGCACATTCGCACGGATTACATCGCCAAACACAAAGACGCCAATCAAGGCGGCAAATGGCAATTGCAGATAGGCAAAAGGCTGGATCGCGGAGGCTTCCGCGGCTTCATAGGCCTTGATCAAAAGGTAGTGGCCACTCACGGAGGTCAGGCACAAAAGCCCCATCCAGAGCCAGTCCGAGGGCAGCATGGCTTCCCAATACCATACACCGGCCAGAGTGGTGAGGATCATGCCTGCGATCCCTGTGTAGAAAAAGGTCACATGCGACGGGTCGAAGCGGGAAACGTAGCGGTTCAGCAATCCGTAGAGCGCAAAGAAGAGCGCCCCGACAAAGGCGATGAGCGCGTCCGGCGAGAAAATGCCGCTGCCGGGTTTGATGATGATCATCACGCCGACAAAGCCCACAGCAACCAGACTCCAGCGCCGCCAGCCGATGCGTTCGCCCAGAATGGGGCCGGACAATGCGGTGATGACTAGAGGATAGGCCGCAAAAATGGCGGGCGCATCGACCAGCCCCATGCGGACAAAGGCCGTGACCATGACGAGGATTTGCACGGCCAGAAGCGCCCCACGGAAGAATTGCAGTTTGGGACGTTCGGAGGTGATCGCCTTGCGAAGCCCGCCGCTACGCAGGGAGAGGGCCACCACAAAGGCGGCGAAGAACCAGTAGCGGATCATCACGATCATGAAGACGTTGTATTGTCCGGCAAGGTGGCGGGAGATGCCGTCCTGTATGGCAAAGATACAGATCGCGCCAATCATCAGGAATGTGCCGAAAACGGGATTGTCGCGGGTCATGGTTTGCGTCCTTGGCTCATATGGCGTTTGCGACCGAAGCCGGGGGTGCGGACTACTTCGAAGCCCGCGTCTGTGAGTTTCTGGCGGACATGGCCGGCTGCGGTATAGGTGGCGAATGTGCCGCCCTGTGCAGTGTGCCGCCCGACCTCGCGCATCAGGTCTTCTCCCCAGAGTTCGGGGTTTTTGGCGGGAGAGAACCCGTCGAGAAACCATGCATCCGCCTGACCGTCCCACGCCGCAAGCGTGTCGCGGGCATCGTCGATCTTCACATCCACCTCGATCTGGCCAATCCGGAACTGGCGTTTGCCCTCCGCCCATGCGGCGATAAACGGACCGGCGATGGCTTCGGCTTCGGGAAAGGCGGCAAGCGCCGTGGCGATGTCATGAGCGGTCATCGGGAAGGCTTCAAAGGAGGTGAATTTCACCACTCCCGGACCGTCCCAAACCAGCGCCAGTGCCAACATGTTGAGGCCCGTGCCAAAGCCCAGTTCGGCCACATGAAACCCGTCGCACAGCCGTGCGGGCAGGTCATTGCCCGACAAGAAGACATGCCGCGTTTCCTCCAACCCGTTGCCGAGCGAGAAATAGGGGTCGTCGAATTGGGTCGAAACAGGGATTTTCCCGTCGCGCCAGTCGATTTTGGCTGTCTGGTGGTCTGTCATTGTATGTCTTATGAATGTGCTGAATGCGGCTGACCATGCTTTGGGCAGTCGCCACTTGCAATGGGTAAAAGCGCAAATGGGCAAAGCGGAAATCACGATCTATGGCGCAGGGGCCTTCGGGCTGTCCTGTGGATATGAGGCCGCGAGGCGCGGGGCGAAGGTGCGTGTGATTGATCCCAACGGCGTGGGTTTTGGTTCCTCGGGCGGTGTGGTTGGTGCGCTTGCCCCGCATACGCCGGAGCGTTGGAACGCCAAGAAAGAATTCCAGTTTCAAAGCCTGATCCTTGCACGGACCTATTGGCCGGAGGTCGAGGCAACCGGAGGCGTGTCTTCGGGTTATGGCAATCTCGGTCGGGTGCAGGCGGTGAAGGACGCCCGTCAACTGGAACTGGCACGAGAGCGTGAAGTGCAGGCGAAAACCCTGTGGCAAGGTCAGGCCGAGTGGTGTGTGCTGACACAGGCGGAGATTGGCGATTGGGCACCGGTCAGCCCGACGGGCTATCTGATCCGCGATACCCTTTCGGCGCGGCTGAACCCGTGGCGGGCGTGTCAGTCACTTGCGGCGGCGATCACGGCGCTGGGCGGTGAGGTTGTTGTGGACGGGCCGCAAGAGGGCGCGGTGATTCATGCCTCCGGCTGGTGGGGGCTGAAGGCATTGAACGAGGCCTTCGGCAAGGAGGTCGGGAACGGGGTGAAGGGGCAGGCGATCCTGCTGGATTTGTCTCTACCCGAAGCGCCGCAGCTTTATGGCGAGAGCCTTCATGTCATTCCTCATGCTGACGGGACCACGGCCATCGGCTCGACGTCCGAGCGCGAGTTTGACGACCCGAGTGCGACGGATGCACAGGCGGATGATCTTTTGGAACGTGCCCGTGCGGCGGTGCCGGTGCTGCGGGAGGCCAAGGAGCTTCGCCGCTGGGCCGGTGTGCGTCCGCGGGCCAAATCCCGTGCGCCCATGCTCGGGGCGTGGCCCGGCAGGTCCGGACATTTCATTGCCAACGGTGGCTTCAAGATCGGTTTCGGCATGGCTCCGCTGGCCGCAAGGGGCTTGATCGACCTCGTTCTGGACGGGCAGGACGCGATCCCTGAGGCGTTCCGTGTCGAAGCCTCACTCTGAGGCCAGCCTGCGCAAATCCGACATCAGCTTTTCAAGCCCGTCCACCGTGCGCGGATCGCTTAACCGTCCCTGATCGTCAAAGGCGTTTGAACTGTCCGCGACGAGCACTTCGGGGGCCTGCAACAGATGCGCGTTAAACGGTGTCATCGCCCACCGCAAACTGTATTGCGCACGCTCACCACCGGCGCGCCCTGCGGCGGCGGACAGGATGGCGACGGGTTTTCCTTCCCATGGTTTCACACCGGAGCGGCTCACCCAGTCGAGTGCATTTTTGAGCACGCCGGAGATCATTTTGTTATATTCCGGCGTAGAAATCACCACCGCATCGGCGTCACGGATCTGTTCGGCCAGCGTCATGACTTCGGACGGAATGCCCTCTGTCTCCAGATCACCGTCATAAAGCGGCAGCCGCAGATTGGCCTGCGTGAAATCACAGGGGCCAAACAGCCGCGCGGCTTCGTGCAACAGTTTGGTATTGGTGGACTCGGCGCGCAATGCACCGGAAAGGCCGAGAAGGTTTAGCGTCATGTTCGAAGGCTCCTAGAAGAAGAGGTGAACAAAGACCGGTGCGATCAATGCGGTGAAGATTGCGTTGAGGACCATGCCGATTCCGGCAAAGGCCCCCGCCGTGCCGTGGACCTGAAAGGCGCGGGCGGTTCCGATCCCGTGGGCCGCAATGCCGGTGGCCAGACCCCGCCCGCGATAGTCACGGATACCCAAGGCGTTGAGCAAGGGCGTGGTGACAATGGCGCCGACCACACCGGTGATCAGCACCAGCGCCACGGTGAGCGTCGGAAGGCCGCCAATGGCCTCGGACACGCCAATGGCAACGGGAGAGGTGGCGGCCTTGGGGATCAAGGAGAGCACCAGTTCCCCGCGCAGCCCGCAGGCATAGCCAATGGCAACCGCAGAGACCATAGAGACGGTGCCCCCAACAAAAAGCGCGGCCAGCATGGGGATGGCCGACTCTTTGACCCGTTGCCAGTTTTGCCACAGCGGCACCGCCAGTGCGACGGTGGCCGGTCCTAGCATGAAATGTACGAATTGCGCCCCTTCGAAATAGGTCGCGTAGCTGGTGTCGGTGAGTTCGAGCAGGGCCGACAGCAGGATCATCGAGATCAGCACGGGGTTCACAACGGGCCGGTTGCCCGACAGGTTGAAACAGCCCAGACCGATCAGATAGGCGAAAACTGTGACGGTGAGCCACAGAAGCGGCTCTTCGGAGAGATAGCTCCAGATATCAAGAATTTCTGTCATTCCGGTGTTTCGTCACGGACGCCTCTGAAACGGTTCACATATTTGAAGGTCAAAGCCCCCGCGCCGATGGAGAGCACGGTCGAACCAATGACCGCAGCGGCAAGCGGCAGGCCGATCTCGGACATCTGGTCGAAATATTGCACCACGCCGACACCGGCGGGGACGAACAGAAGCGAAAGATGCGACAGAAACCCGCCAGCGGTTTTCTCGATGGCATGTCCGATACGGGGCTGGAGCAACAACAGCGCGGCCAGAAGGATCATACCGATGACAGGGCCGGGCAGGCTGAGCGATAATATGCGGGCGAGAATCTCGCCGATGAGCTGGAAGCCCAGAAACAGGCCGAAGTGGAAAATCATGATGAAGCGGTGCCTTGCTTTTGGCTGGCCTTCTTGGATAGGGCCACGAGGGGCGAGTTTACTACGCGCAGGCGTCACTGCAAGCGCGATCGGGACACAAAAATGCGCGTCACGCCACTCCGGAAGGGGCGAATCTTTTCATATCCACGTCAAGCGCACACCTCCTGTCTTTTGAGCCAACTGGCACTCGTGAGAGTAACGCGCTAGATGTGCGCATAGACTGATCTGTTGTTCGGGGGGACGATGAAACTCGCACGTATCACCACCTATCCGGTAAAAAGCCTGACGGGCACGGATCACGCCTCTGCTCATGTTCAGGGCTTGGGGCTTGGGGGCGACCGGCGCTGGGCGGTTGTCTATCTCGATGGCCAAGTGGCCACGCGCCGCGAACTTCCGATTATGGCGCATTTGAAGGTGGTGAGCACGGATCGGGGCGTGTCGATTTCTTTTGGGGGAAGCAGCATAGATGTGCCTTTCCCCAGCGGCGCACCTGTTGCGGTCAAGGTCTTTTCAACACAGATCGAGGGCGTTGAGGACGCGGGCAATTATGCCGCGCATTTCCTGTCATCCGCACTCGAACGCGGGGTGCGTCTGGTCTATTTTCCGGATCATGCCCGCCGACCCGTGGATCACGGCTACGCACCGGAAGGGCATTTCACCGCTTTGTCTGACGGCTTTCCCCTGCTTTTGGCCACGGAAGCCTCGCTCACCGCTTTGAACGAGTCGCTGGAGGCTCCGGTCACGATGCACCGTTTTCGCCCCAATCTGGTGATCTCGGGAGAGATCGCGCCGTGGAGTGAGGACACATGGCGGGTGGTGCGGATCGGCTCGGCGGTGTTTCGTGTGGTAAAGCCCTGTGAGCGTTGTGTGATGACGACACAGGACCCGGACACGGGAGAGCAAACCAACCCGCGAGAACCCTTGGCAACGCTGGGGCGGCTGCATCGCTCCGCGAGAGGAAAGATCATTTTCGGCCAGAACCTGATCGTCGAGAAAGAGGGGGACATCGCTCTGGGCGATGAGGTGGAGGTGCTGGAGACAGGCCCGTCCAATCTTTTGGAGCCGAAGCGTTAGAGGACGCGTTCCGTGTAGAGATGGGGGGCTGTGTTTTTGCAGGAGGCTTAACACTTGCTTAACCTTCTTGGCACATCCTGCGGGCATGAGAAAACATCTGCCCTTCCTTGCGTTTATCGTGTTGTTCCTGCCTGCTTGCGTCGCTGACAGTCCTGCCCTTGGATATTCTCGTGCGGGATTCTCGACCGTGGAGATCGGCGGCAATACCTATCGCGTCTATACGGAGGAGACCCGAAACTGCGTCGAGGTGCATCGCGTCAATTTCGTCTTCCCGCCACCTGCGCGCAGGGAAATCCTGATGCAGATGGAAACGGCGGCGATGCAAGTGACCCAGTGCAAGCTCAAAAAAGGCACGTTCATCGGTGATCCGGCCATGTCCAAAGGGCAACTGGATTGCTCGGAAGGGGCAGGGGCGAAGGACTGGGTGCCGGGCACATGCAACATCCGCCCTTGGGGGTGAGAGCCTTTGGGCCAAGTGGATCGTCGCCATCTTGTTTTCCCTCCGGATTCAGGGCATCAGACGGGCAACCGGAGGTGATCCATGGATTATTCGAAATCGGGCGGCCCGAAGCGGCGCTCTACGGCGCCGAAACATGGCGAACATAAGTTGCAGGAACCAAAGGGCAAACAGCCTCCGAAAGAGGCGCTTTTGGCGCGTATGAAAGCGGCAGCTCAGGCCAAAGCGGCCAAGTGATATGCCCGCTCCGGCGTGCGACCGGACATGCGATGTCCTGAGAGACGCGCGTGATCATGCAATATTTTGTGGATAACTCGGCGCTTTCCCCCGCATCTCGGGGCTGACCGGTTGACAGCGGCGCGCCCCTCACAAACAGTTTTCCCTTAACTAGAATCAAACAGAGGCTTCACTTGCGTTTTACCCGTCTCCGGCTCAATGGCTTCAAAAGCTTTGTGGACCCCACAGATCTTGTGATCGCGGATGGGCTGACGGGGGTTGTCGGTCCGAACGGCTGCGGCAAGTCGAACCTCTTGGAAGCATTGCGTTGGGTGATGGGGGAGAACCGCCCCAAAGCCATGCGCGGCGCAGGCATGGAAGACGTGATCTTCGCGGGGGCGGCTTCCCGTCCGGCGCGCAACTTTGCCGAAGTCAATCTGATGATCGACAATTCGGACCGCTTGGCACCAGCGGGGTTCAACGATAGCGACAGTCTCGAAATCGTGCGCCGGATCACGCGGGACGCGGGCTCGGCCTATAAGGTGAACACCAAGGACGTGCGTGCGCGTGATGTGTCGATGCTGTTCGCGGACGCCTCGACGGGGGCACATTCCCCCGCGCTGGTGCGTCAGGGGCAGATCTCCGAACTGATCAACGCCAAACCGAAGGCCCGTCGCCGTATTCTCGAAGAGGCGGCAGGGATTTCCGGCCTGTATCAGCGCCGTCACGAGGCTGAGCTGAAGCTCAAAGGGGCCGAGACCAACCTCGCTCGCGTTGATGACGTGGTGGAACAACTTGCCAGCCAACTGGCCTCTCTGGCCCGTCAGGCGCGTCAGGCGGCGCGGTATCGCGAGATCGGGACGGAATTGCGCCATGCCGAAGGGCTGCTGCATTTCCGGCGCTGGCGCGATGCGGATCTGGCGCAGGTGGAAACCGAAGAGGTCTTGCGCACACGGGTGGCACAGGCCAACGAGGCGGAAGGCCGTGCGCGGTCCGCCACCGCTCAACGTGTCAAACAGGAGGAGGCCCTGCCACCCCTGCGTGAGGAGGAGGCCATCGCTGCGGCGGTGTTGCAACGTCTCACCGTGTCCCGCGACCAGCTTTCGGATGAGGAGCGCCGCGCCCGCGAGATGATCGAAACACTGTCGCGCCGGATTGACCAGTTGGTTGCCGACATGGCGCGCGAGGAGCAGCTCAACAAGGATGCCGGCGAGACAATTTCGCGTCTTGAGTGGGAGCAACGGGAACTCATCAAGGCTGCCGAAGGCCACGAGCCGAGACTGCTGGAAGCGGCGGCGGAGGCTTCGGAAGCCAGCCAGATCCTGGCGGATCGGGAAACCACGCTCACCGAAATGACTGAGGATGTGGCTCGACTTGCAGCACGGCATCAGTCGGCAAACCGTTTGGTCGAGGACAACCGCAAAACGCTGGATCGTGCGCGGGCGGAGGCGGATCGCGCGCGCGGGGCGGTGGACGAGGCCCGTCAAACCCTGAGCCTGTCGACGGAGACGCTGGCCGAAGCCGAGGCGCAGCAGGAAGAAGCGGTGGCGCGCGCCGAAGAGGCCGAGGCCATGTTGATCGACGCGGATGAGGCCCGCACGGAAGCGCAATCGCGCGAGGCGCTCGCCCGTGCTGCACGCTCCGAGGCCGAAGGCGAAGTCGGTGCGCTTAAGGCCGAGGTGTCCGCACTGGCCAAGATGCTGGACCGCGACCAGATTGGCGGCGCGCAGCTTCTCGACCTGATCAAAGTCAAATCAGGATATGAAAAGGCGCTCGGAGCCGCGCTTTCCGATGATTTAAGACAGCCCGCGATTGAAAGCTATCAAGCCTCCGGTTGGGTCACCTTGCCGGATTATCCCGACGATCAGGACTTGCCCAACGGGGTAGAACCGCTTGCGGATTATGTGTCTGCTCCGCCGGTCTTGGGGCGTCGTCTGGCTCAGATCGGGTTGGTGCGGGCAGAGGATGGTGCACGTCTTCAGGCTGATCTGGAACCGGGGCAGCGGCTTGTTTCTGTCGAGGGGGACTTGTGGCGTTGGGACGGTTATCGCGCGGGGGCGGAGGACGCCCCGTCTGCGGCGGCATTGCGTTTGCAACAGCTGAACCGTCTCGAAGATTTGAAACAGGAACTCGCCGCAGCAGAGGCCAAGGCGAACGGGGCCGCGCAGGCGCATGAGCATCTCAAATCCGAACTGGGGCGGCTGACCGAAGCCGACCGGCTGGCCCGTGAGGCGCGTCGGGATGCGGATCGGGCGATGTCGGATGCGGCGCGCCGGCTGTCCAAGGTCGAAAACGAAAAGACGCTGGCGGAAGGCAAGGTCGAAAACCTCGGTCTGGCCGTTGCGCGTCACGAGGAAGAAGCCCGCGGCGCAGAGCAGCGCTTGCGTGAGGCGGAGAAGGTCGTCAGGGATCTGCCTGATCTGGACGCTGCGCGGTCCAGCATCGAAGAGGTGAAACTCGCCGTTGAAGCGGCGCGGATCACAATGATGACGAAACGTTCCGCTCATGACGAGATTCGCCGTGAAGGGGATGCACGCACCCGTCGCTCACAGGAAGTGACGAAAGAACTCTCCGGCTGGCGCCATCGCCTTGAAACCGCGGGCAAGCGGATTGCCGAGTTGCAGGAGCGCAAGGAAGCCAGCGAAGAAGAACTTTACGAGGCTGCGGTGCAACCGGAGGAGATCGCGGAGAAACGCGAGGCTCTGTTGGCGCAAATCGAAGAGGCGGAGCATCGCCGCAAAAAGGCAACGGATGCTTTGGCCGAAGCCGAAGAGGCATTGCGTGAGGTGGTGAATGCCGAGCGCGAGGCGGAACGCATGGCCTCGGAGGCCCGCGAGACCCGTGCCGCCGCAGAAGCCCGCCGTGACGCTGCGCGCGAGACCGTGGAGGCGGCGCTGGAGCGCATTCGCGAGGAACTGGAAACCACGCCCGAGAAGCTTTTGGAAGAGCTGGATGTCGATCCGGAGAAAATCCCGTCGCATGAGACCATCGAAGTGGATGTGAACCGGCTGAAGCGTCTGCGCGACAGTCTGGGGGCGGTGAACCTGCGGGCGGAAGAAGACGCCAAAGAGGTGCGCGAAGAACATGATACGCTCCTGAAAGAAAAAGAAGATCTCGAAGAGGCGATCAAGACGCTGCGCTCCGGCATTGCGTCGCTGAACCGTGAGGGTCGGGAACGTCTGCTCACCGCATTTGAGCAGGTGAACAACAATTTCTCCATGCTGTTCACCCATTTGTTCGGTGGCGGTGAAGCCAAGCTGATGATGGTGGAAAGCGACGATCCTCTGGAGGCCGGACTTGAGATCATGTGCCAGCCGCCGGGTAAGAAGCTCTCGACTCTGTCGCTTCTGTCCGGAGGGGAACAGACGCTCACGGCTCTGGCGTTGATCTTTGCGGTCTTTATGGCGAACCCCGCGCCGATCTGTGTTCTGGACGAGGTGGACGCGCCGCTCGACGATGCGAACGTGACGCGGTTCTGTGACATGCTCGACGAGATGACCCAGCGCACCGACACGCGGTTCCTGGTGATTACCCACCACGCCGTGACAATGGCCCGCATGGACCGTCTGTTTGGCGTGACCATGCAGGAACAAGGTGTGAGCCAGCTTGTTTCTGTGGACCTGAAAAAGGCCGAAGCACTGGTGGCTTGAGGCCTCGCAATGTCCTGAATTTCAGATATGTGCGAAAGGCCGCGTTATGGGCCTCTCGCGGTGCGCTTGTGGTTCGGGCGGCCTCACCCTTTGGCGGCAGCGTGATCCGGAGCAGGGGCGTCGAAATCCTTGACTGAGGCTTCGGCTTCCCCGTTGACCCAATAGCCTGCGGCTTTGAGCCATGGGAGTGGATGCCCCTGTGCCAGCAGGGCTTCGCGGAGTTGCTTTGCGATGCCTGCCTCGGTGGCGATCCATACGAATGTGCGCGGCGTCAGCTCGACATTTGCCAAGGCCTCAAGGAAGGGCCGCGCCTCTGCCGCCTGTTCCAGCGGGCGGTGCAGCCAGTGGATCGTGGCATCCGCCTGAGTGTCGATGTTTTGCTCGTCTTCCGGTCCGGGCACGGCGGCAATCATGGTGGCTTTGACGCCAGTGGGCAGGTCTTCGAGCTTGCGCCCCATAGCAGGCAGCGCGGTTTCATCACCGATCAGCACCCAATGGGCAATCTCGCCTTCGATCACGCGGGAGCCGCGCGGACCGGCAATCTGGAGCGTATCACCGGATTTGGCCGCACGCGCCCATGAGGCTGCGGGGCCTTCGCCGTGATCGGCAAAGTCGAGGACCAGTTCCTGCGCATTTGTATCGTAGTGGCGCGGCGTGTAGTCGCGTTTTGCGGGATCGCCGTTGGTCGGGATGAAGACCTTGACGTGATCGTCAAAAGAGCTGCTGACAAAATCCGAAAGCGTCTCGCCTTTGAGCGTGACGCGGATCATATGCGGGGTCAGCCGTTCCTTCTGTGCCACGGTCAGATCGCGGAATTTCAACTCGTGGCGCACGCGGCGGGTGGTGGGGGCGGTCATGGCGTTGTCCTTGCTTTGCAACTGTTGCGCAAAGCAAAGTGTTTTTGTCGGAAAAGACAACCCCTTCCCCCGCACAAGTTCTGTGCGCGGGGGGAAATAGGCTTAGAGTCTGGCCAGAAGCGCCGGAGTCGGCCATGCATCCGCAGGCAGACCGAGTTTCTGCTGCACGCTTTGTACGGCTTCGCGGGTCTTCTCGCCCAGAATGCCGTCCACCCCGCCGACATCATAGCCCATGTTGACGAGTTTTTGTTGAAGCTGCTTCATCTGCGCACCGGAGAGACCTGCCTCGGGATTGCCCGCGTTGAAAACGGGCGCGCCTTCGAGGCGGGTGGCGAAATAGGCTGCAGTGGTCACATAGACAAAGCTTTTGTTCCACTCGAAATAGACCTCGAAATTCGGATAGGCGAGAAAGGCCGGACCGTTGCGCCCCATAGGTAAAAGCACGGAGGCCTTGAGGGAGGACGGGCCAAGAGAGCCGGAGCGAGGCTTGACGCCCAGTTTGGCCCATTGGCTCACGGTCATTTTGTGGTTGAGACCGGTTTTCGACCAGTCGAGATCGGCGGGCACCGTGATCTCTTGCAGCCAAGGCTCATTCGCACGCCATCCCAGATGCCGCAGCATTTTTGCGCCGGACATGAGCGCATCGGGCGCCGAGGTCTTGAGTCGCACATGCCCGTCGCCGTCGCCATCGACACCGTTATCGAGAATGTCTTTCGGCAGCATTTGCACCATGCCGATTTCACCGGCCCATGCGCCCTGTGTGGTGGCAGGGTCAAAATCGCCGTGTTCATAAAGCGTCAGGGCGGCAAAGACTTGCGGTTGGAAAAGCTCGGGGCGGCGGCAGTCATGCGACAAGGTCATCAGCGCGTTGAGCGTGTTGAAATTGCCCTGCACCTGTCCGTAATCGGTTTCCAGCGCCCAAAACGCCAGTAGAACCCCGCGCGACACGCCGTAATCGCGTTCGATCCGGTCAAAAACACTTTTGTATTTCGCGGCATTGGCGGCCCCGTTCTGCAGCCGGTTCTGGCTGATGACTGCGCGGGAGAAATCGACAAAGCTCTTTTGAAAGAACCCTTGGGCGCGGTCGGCCTTGATGACGGACGGATCATGACGCGCGGCAGCAAAGAATCGGTCGGCGGCCGCTTTCGAATGACCTTTGGCGAGGGCTTCGGCTTTCATCTTCTGGACGAAACCGGAGAAATTGCCGCCACAGGACACATCGGCCAGAGCAGGTGTAGCAAGAAGGGCGGAGAGGGTGAGAGCAAGGCTCAGAGAACGCATGGGATTACCTTTTAAAAGTCCGGTTGCAGGCACGATAGCGGGGGCAGTGGTGTCACGCAAATGACAGAATGGCAACACAGAGGAAAACCGCGCCCCATGCCTGCCAAAGTCGGGTGCAGGCGGCGTGGATGTCGCGCGTATGTGCCTCGCGCCCTGTGGGGTTGACCCAAGGGTAGTCACGCAATTCACCATGATAGGCACGCGGGCCGGACAGGGCGACGCCGAGACTGCGGGACAGGGCGGCTTCGGGCCAGCCCGCGTTGGGGGAGCGGTGCCGGTGCGCCTCTGCAAGAATGTCGCGCCACAGTGATAGGGGTTTGCCCCATGGAAACAGCAGCAGCGCGGAGAGGCGCGCCGGAGCCAGATTGAGCAGATCATCCAGCCGCGCCGCCGCCCAGCCGAAGTCACGGTGTCGCTCTGTGCGGTAGCCGATCATGCTGTCGGCGGTGTTCACCAGCTTGTAGACCAGAATGCCGGGTAGGCCGAAAATCAGGAACCAGAAGGCCGGCGCGATCACCCCGTCGGAGAAATTCTCCGCCGCCGATTCAATCGCGGCGCGGGACACGGCAGGGGCATCTAGCTCCTGTGTCTCCCGCCCGACAATCATCGCCACGGCGCGACGACCTTCAAAAAGCGAGCGTTCGAGACCGTCGGCCACGGCTTTGACATGTTGGATCAGGGATCTCTGGGCCAGAAGGACGGCCCCCAGAAGCACCTCGATCCAAGGGCCGATGAGCGGGATATGTCGCAAAAACAACCCGAGCAGGGCGGCACAAAGGGTCAGGACAAGGACGAGCAGGGCACCTTTCAACTTGCGCATGTCGCCTGTGTTGAACCGCGTGTCGGTCCAGCCGATCAACCGCCCCATCAGCACGGCGGGGTGGGGCAGGCGGGACCACAGCCATTTCGGCTCGCCGAATAGGGCGTCGAGGATCATGGCCAGAGAAAGTGCAAACGCCGTGGTCACAAAACGGCCTCCAACTGACCCCACCTGTCATTCGGCGGCAAGCCAAGACGCACCCATGTATCGGAATAGGGGAAGATGCGGGACCAGACGTGCCCTTGGGCGAACCTGTCCTGAAAGGCGCGGGCATTGGCCAGTTTATAGAGGCGAAACAACGGGGTGCCGCCTATGAGTTCTGCGCCGGTGTTTTGCATGAGGCGGTCCAGTTTTGCGCTGCTTTCGCGGAGCTGGATGCGCTGCTGCTCTGCCCAGTCCGGATCATTCAGGGCCGCCGTGCCAATTGACAGCGCGGGGCCGGACACTGCCCAAGGGCCGATCAGCGTGGCCAGCCGGTCGATGAGATCAGGGGCTCCGATGGCAAAGCCGAGGCGCAGCCCCGCCAGCCCCCAGAACTTTCCGAAGCTTTTGAGCACAATGCTCCGCCCGTCAGCCACTCGCGCGATGTGGGTCTGCTCCGGCATCACATCGCAAAAACTTTCGTCGATAATCACATGGGGGGCGGTGAGGTCTTCGGCCCGCCAAAGGCGACCGGTCGGGTTGTTGGGATGGACCACGACCTGCACATCTGCGGGCTGGTCGGGGGCTTGGTCGCATATCTGCCATCCGTGGGCGGCGAAGGCTCCGGCATGTTCGTTATAGGTCGGCGTCCGGATTTCAACCTTGCCCGAAGGCCAAAGAGCGGGGAGGCGGGCGATCAGGCTTGAGGCCCCCGGCGCGGCGAGAATCGCGGCCCCTTTGGGCACGTTCCAAAACGTGCGCGCCGCCTGAACGAGCGCGTCTTGCGCGGCGGCATCGGGGAGAAGCGTCCATGCGCTTTGCGGAATTTTGCCGATGGGGTAGGGGGTCGGATTGATGCCTGTGGACAGGTCGATCCAATCGGCTTTCTCGCCGCCGTAGCGGGCTACCGCGGCATCCAGACCGCCGCCATGATCGCGATGTTTGCTCATGTCCACGCTCCTGAATCTGCCCGCCGGGGAAAGGGGAAATATAATGTATTTACAGAGGCTTTTCCCCTGCGCCCCCTGCCTGCGGCAGATTGGTCCGAAGGTCGCGCCGCGCCGGAGATTCCAATGATCCGGAAGGGCCAGAAACCACGGTTTGAAATGTGCCTGCGCGCGCGGAGAAACCTTGTCATACCTCTGTTTTGACGCAGTATGAGGGGAGTGCAAGATAAAATCTTAACTTTTTGGTCAGCGAGATCAGGCCGGACCAGATTGACCCTCGGGTTAAGGATTCGCTAAATTACCTCATCGATTCCGTTTTCACCGCAAGAAGAACAAGAATGGGATGCGGTGCGGACCGTGTCGGAGGAATTATGCAAGTATTGATTGTTGAAAGCCGTCCGGACTTGGGAGAGATCTGGAAGCGTCATCTGGAACGTCAGGGGATGGTCGTGTCCCTTGTGCATGGACAGGATGAGGCGATTGCCGCGCTACAACTCTCGGCGCCGCAGTTGATCGTGCTGGATCTCGTGCTGGAGGACGGCTCTGCCTTAGCCGTGGCCGATTATGCCAATTACCGCCATCCGGACACGCGTGTGATCTTCACCACCAATACGAGCTTCTTTTCCGATGGGTCGATCTTCAGACATGCGGCCAATGCCTGTGCCTTTGTGCCCAATGAGGTCAATCCCGATGATCTGACCGCGATGGTCGAATATTACGGAAAAGCCGCTTCCTGATCCGGTCTGCCGCGCCCGTGTGGCGCATCGAAGTCCAACTCGGGGCTGACAGGCACGATGCGTTGCGGGTTGACCGTGTTCTGGCTGTAATAATAGTGCCGTACAATGTGGTCGAAACGGGTAGTCCCTTTGATCCCCGGCATCTGGTAGAGCTCACGGGTATAGGCCCAGAGGTTCGGGTAGTCCTTGAGCATGTGTTTGTTGCATTTGAAATGCGTGTGATAGACCTTGTCGAACCGCACCAGCGTGGTGAAGAGCCGCCAGTCGGCTTCGGTTAGGCGGTCTCCGGTGAGATAACGGTTCTCGCGCAGGATGGTTTCGAGCCAGTCCAAACTGTCGAACAGCGGGTAAATGGCATCATCATAGGCGGTTTGGGTGGTAGCAAAGCCTGCTTTGTAGACGCCATTGTTCACCGTGTCATAGATGCGGATGTTGAGCGTCTCGATCTCGGAGCGCAGGTCTTCCGGCCAGAAATCAAGGTGGTTTCCCGTGATCCCGTCAAAGGCGGAATTGAACATACGGATGATTTCCGAGGATTCGTTGGAGACGATTGTGCCCGTGCCTTTGTCCCACAGGACTGGCACGGTGACGCGACCGGATACGGTGGGGTCGGCCTGCGTGTAAATTTCGCGCAGAAATCTTTTGTCGAGTAGCGTGTCTCCTGTTGTTCCCGAGAAATCCGTATCGAAACTCCACCCGTCAGACAGCATGTCGGGATGGACGACAGAGACGGAAATATGGGGTTCAAGCCCTTTGAGGCTGCGGAAGATCAACGTCCGGTGCGCCCAAGGGCAGGCATAGGACACATAGAGATGATAGCGCCCGCTTTCGGCTTTGAACCCGCCACGCCCAGAAGGGCCGGCGGCGCCATCTGCGGTGATCCAGTTGCGGAAACCTGCGGTGCTACGCTGGAATTTGCCGTCGGTTGCTGCGGTGTCATACCAGCCGTCATGCCAGGTTCCGTCTTTCAGATAGCCCATTTCGATCTCCACTCTGCGTCCCCTTTGGCCTATCGTCTTTGCCGACATGCGCAAACAGGCGTTAGGGCGCATTGATCGTGCGTGAATGCACACTCCAAACGGAGTAGCGGCGAGAACGGCGCCGTTGATCTGCGACAATCCGGTGACTCTCGCGGAGATCTGCTGACGCGACGTGACGGTTAACTTGACGCTAAACATTTTGCCCCCATCCTTATGGGGAGGCGCCCTTTGAAACACATTGGCTTTGAAAGGGCTTCGAGAAGAGGCGTGTTACAAAGATGGCATCATAAGATGCTATTCGGGAATCGCTTGAAGGGTGGAGAGAGATTATGTCGGATTTTTTGCCGAAAGAGGTGCGCGAAGGTCTTGAACTGGCCCGCAAACGCAACCTCAAACGCGGGTCCCGTCTGCGGGTGCGCGTGGGGGAGGAAACCTATCCGATCCTGAGAGCGTGGGGCAACGGATTCGCGCTGGATCGTGAGAACACCGAACATCTGCGCGGACTGGTTGATGTCTTTGACGGGTCGCGTCACCTCTATCAGGCGTTGATCGTCGCGGCGAAAGATGACGGGCACGAGATGAGTTTCGAGTTCAAGCGTTCGACCGCAGCGACCGACAAGCCGCCTCTGGATTATGACCGGCCCGATGACGCGCCAGTCGCACTTTTGCCGCGTTAAGCCTTTCGGAAAACGCTTTGACCTCAGGGGCCTGCTTATTGCAGGTCGCTGAAGGCCTCCTTGAGACGGGTGCAGGCATCCTCGACAATGCTGCGCGGCGTGGCGAGGTTGAAGCGCAGATAATTCTCCCCCCCCGTGCCAAAGGTCGGCCCGTGGTTCGGGGCGATCCGTGCGGTTTTCTCGACGCGGGCGGTAAATTCCTCGCGTGACATGCCTGTATCGGTGAAGTCGACCCACGCCAGATAGGTGGCCTCCAAAGGCATGGATGTCAGCCCCGGAATTTCCGCAATCGCGGCGTCGAAAATCCGGCGGTTTCCGTCAAGATAGGCGACCAGTTCATCGACCCAAGCGGCCCCTTCCGGACTGTAGGCGGCAGTGGCCATTTCAAGCCCGAAGGAATTGGGTGAAATGCCCAGAGCCGCCATACGCGCGGCGAAGGTCTCGCGCAATTTCGCATCCGCAATGATGACATTGCCGGAATGGGTGCCCGCGATGTTGAAGGTCTTTGTGGTCGCGGACATCATGACAAGCCGGTCTTCGATCCCGTCAATCAGCGCCATCGGCGTGTGTGTATGGCCGGGCATCACCAGATCATGGTGAATTTCATCGGAGACCAGAATAAGATCATGCTTCCGACAGAAGGCCGCCACAGCTTCCAGTTCCGCGCGGGTCCAGACGCGACCACCGGGGTTGTGCGGCGAGCACAGGATCAGCATACGCTCCTTGCCGCTCATCTGCGCGTCCCATGCGTCAAAATCCATCATGTATTTGCCGTTTTCAAGCGCCAGAGGACATTCGACGACCTCGCGCCTTGCGGCTTTGATGACGCGGTGGAAGGCATGGTAAACCGGAGTCATCAGAACCACCCCGTCCCCCGGTTCGGTAAAGGCATCAACGCATAGCCCTGTGCCGTTCACCAGACCATGTGTGGTGAACACCCACGCCGGATCAATCTCCCAACCGTGGCGATGCTTCATCCACCAGCTGATTGCGGCAAGGTAATCGCTCTCGTCCCCGAAATACCCGTATACCCCGTGTTCGGCCATCTTTTCCAACGCGGTCTGCACGATTGCGGGCGGGCGGAAATCCATATCGGCGACCCACATGGCGATGCCGTCCTTGGCGGGGACGCCATAGATGTCTTCCATCTTGTCCCATTTGGCGCAATGGGTGCCGAAGCGGTTGATGATCGGGTCAAATAGCGGGTTGGTCATGTGAGGCTCCAGATGCTCCATCGGGTTTGTCGAAAGCCTAGTCCCGCGAAACGGGGAAGGAAAACCGAAAATCCTGTAGGAGGGGTTGCGCGTTTTCAGCGCAGCGCGGTTGTCGCGGCAATTTGATGCCAGATGTTTCGCTTTGAGGGGCGTTTCGATCAAAACTCGGACTTCAAGTTTTACCCGAAAGGCATTAAATGCAAAGCATGACCCTGAAAACGATCCTCATCCACCCCGACCCGCGTCTGAAGAAACATTGCGATCCGGTCACTGACTTTGACCGCGATCTTGCCCGGTTTGCCGATGATATGCTGGAAACCATGTATGATGCGCCGGGTGTCGGGCTCGCCGCGCCGCAGGTGGGGCTGATCAAGCGGATGCTGGTCATGGATTGCGCCAAAGAGGCCGAAGGGACACCGGAGCCGATGGTGCTGGTCAATCCCGAGGTGACGTGGACGAGCGAAGAGCGCAACGTCTACGAAGAGGGCTGTCTCTCGATCCCCGGCCAATATGCCGAGGTGGAGCGCCCGAAGATGGTGCGTGTCAAATGGCAGAATGTCGAAGGCAAGGCGCATGAGCAGGAGTTCGACGAGCTTTGGGCCACCTGCGTCCAGCACGAGATCGACCACCTCGACGGGGTGCTGTTCATCGACTATCTCAAACCGCTCAAACGCCAGATGATCACCCGCAAGATGCAAAAGCTCAAGCGTGACAAGGCACGGGCCTGATGGCGCTGCGCGAGATTCTGCTCTGGCCGGATGAGCGTCTGAGCACGCGCTGCGCAGAGGTGGACGAAATCACGCCGGATCTGCGCGCTCTCGTGTCCGATATGTTTGATACCATGTATGCCGCGCCGGGGCGTGGGCTTGCTGGGCCACAGGTCGGCGCGATGCTGCGGCTGTTTGTGATGGATGCGACATGGAAAGAGGGGGAGAAGACGCCCTTCGTCGCGATCAACCCCGAGATCACCGCGCGTTCCGAAGACACCTGCGAGATGGACGAGGGCTGCCTGTCGATCCCCGACATCACCGCTCCCGTGATGCGCCCCGTGCGGATCACTCTGGCATGGACCGATCTTGATGGTCTGCGCCACAGCCGCCCGATGGACGGGGTCGAGGCACGCATCATTCAGCATGAGTTCGACCATCTCGACGGGCTCGTGCATTTCGACCGGCTCGACACGAAGACCCGCGCCCGCCTTGAGGAGGCCTACGCATGACCCAGCGCCCGTTTCTGCCCTATCCGGACAAACGTCTGAAAACCGCCGTGCCGCCGGTTGCGGAGGTCACCGATGACATCCGCAGCATCTGGGCCGATATGGTGGAGACGATGGACGCCATGCCGGGATATGGTCTCGCCGGACCACAGATCGGCGTGATGCAGCAACTCGCCGTGGTCGATTGCTCCGAAGAGCGCGGTAAGGCGGTTCTGATGGCCAATCCGGACGTGTTGCACGCCTCTGTGCAACTGCGCGAACATGAGGAAGCCTCCCCGAACCTGCCCGGCATGTCCGCCGTCATCGCCCGTCCGCGGGCCGTGACCGTGCGGTTTCTCAATGCGGCAGGCGAGATGGAAGAGCGCGATTTCGTCGGGCTTTGGGCGACCTCTGTGCAACACCAGATCGATCACCTGAACGGCAAGATGTATTTCGACAATCTCAAGCCGGTGAAACGCCAGATGTTTCTGAAAAAGGCCAAGAAAATGGGAGCCATGAAATGAGAGTGATCTTCATGGGCAGCCCCGATTTCTCCGTCCCCGTGCTCGATGCGCTGGTGGAGGCGGGCCATGAAATCGCCTGTGTCTATTGCCAGCCGCCGCGTCCTGCGGGGCGGGGCAAAAAGGAGCGCCCGACACCGGTGCAGGCCCGCGCCGAAGAACTGGGCCTGCCGGTGCGTCATCCGGTGAATTTCAAAGACCCTGCAGATGTGGCCGCTTTCGAGGCGTTGCAGGCCGAGATCGCCGTAGTCGTAGCCTATGGTCTCTTGCTGCCGCAATCCATTCTCGACGCGCCGGAACACGGCTGCCTCAATATTCACGCCTCGCTCCTGCCGCGTTGGCGGGGGGCCGCGCCGATCCATCGGGCCATTCTCGAAGGCGACGACAAAACCGGTGTCTGCATCATGCAGATGGAGGCCGGTCTCGACACCGGCCCTGTGCTGTTGCGTCAGGAAACCGACATCACGACAGAAGACACCACCGCGCTCTTGCATGACCGGCTTTCGGAGATGGGGGCCGATGCCATCACGGTCGCTCTGGACAGTCTGGAACAATTGGTGTCAGAGCCGCAGCCGGACGCGGGCGTGACCTATGCCAAAAAGATCGACAAGGCCGAGGCGAAAATCGACTGGAACCGCCCTGCGGCCGAGGTCGACCGAAAAATTCGCGGGTTGTCGCCGTTTCCGGGCGCTTGGGCCATGCTGAACGGTGAACGGATCAAGTTCCATATGTCCCGCGTTACAGAGGGCGATGCCGCCCCCGGAGAGGTGATCGGTGCCTTCACCATTGCCTGCGGGGAAGGGGCCGTGGAAATTCTCACTGCGCAGCGCGAGGGCAAACGTGCTATGCCTGTGACAGAGATTTTGAAAGGGCTGGACTTGCCTCAGGGCAGCCGGTTCGAATGAGGGCACACCCATGTTTCCAGTTCTGATCGGCACAGTGGTGATTGCGGGGATCGTTGGCTATGTCTGCGAAAAGACCGGCTTTACCCGCAACGGCTATCTGCCCTCGATCATCATTTGCGTCGGCGGGGCATTTCTTGCCTATTTCATCAAGCTGATGTTCGGCATCGGTCTGGGCTCTCCGGGGCTCAACGCCATCGTGTCCTCGCTGGGTGCGCTCATCATCGTGCCGACCCATTGGCGCAGAAGGTAACGACATGCCCGTTCTCTTGCTTATCATCATCGGAGCCGCTGCGGGGTTCATTGCCACCCGCGTCATGGACCTGAAAGCCGACCTGATCACCACGGTGGTGATCGGCATGTTCGGGGCTTTGATCGGCGGACTTGTCTTGCGGTTTCTGTTGATGCTGACCGGAGCGGCTGCGGGCTTTGTGGGGGCGATCCTTGGCGCCATGCTGCTCATCTGGGCATGGAAAGCTGTGACGGGGCGGAAATGATCTGGCTTTTGTCGATACCGGGGATGATTGCGCGCATCATGCTGAGCATGGCGTTCTGGCTCATGCTGCGCCCCGGTGGCTGGCTGGTTGCCTGTTGTCTGGCGGTTGCGGCCACGTGGTATATCAAGACCTGAGACTTTGATCCCATCGCGCGTAGCCTCAGGATCGCGGCGGGCGGGATTTGTAAACGGGCAGGGACCAGCCCCAGATCAGACTTCCCGCGCGCAGCGTGAATGTCAAAGTGCCACATAAAGCGAATTCCAAAACGGGCGGAAAGTCAAAATAGGACGCGCCAAGCAGGGCTATCGCGCCGAGAAGTGCGGCCGAGGCGTAAAGCTCGCCCTGTTTGAGAACCAAGGGCACTTCGTTGCACACCACATCGCGCATCAACCCGCCGAAACAGCCGGTTGCCACCCCCATGAGCGCGACGATCACAGGCGGTTGTCCGAGTTTGAGCGCCACGCCAGCCCCTGCTGATACGGCCACGGAAAGCGCCACCGCATCGGCCCACATGAGTGCGGTCATGCGGTTCTCGAACCGGTGCGCGGTAAAGAAAACACCAGCGGCCACAAGACAGGCGATGAGGATATAGCTTGGTTCTGCGATCCAGAAGACCACGTCACGGTTGAGCAGCACATCGCGCAACGTGCCGCCGCCAACTGCGGTCAGGCAGGCGAGAAAGGCAAAGCCTACGAGATCAAGCTGCGCACGGGAGGCGGCCAGCGCGCCGGAGATCGCGAAAACGATGACCGATGCGTAATCCAGCACTGCTAGCAGGGTCATGACGCCGACTTCTTGAAGGGGGCCATGCCCGCCCGCGCCAGTTCATCGGCTTTTTCATTCTCTGCATGGCCTGCGTGACCCTTGATCCATTTCCACGTCACATTGTGGGTGGCCTGCGCTTCGTCGAGGCGCTGCCAGAGATCGACGTTCTTCACAGGCTTCTTCGCTGCTGTCTTCCAGCCGTTGCGTTTCCAGCCGTAAATCCAGCCGGTGACGCCGTTTTTCACATAGGCGCTGTCGGTGGTGATGGTGATGTCGGTCGGGCGGCTGAGGGCCTCCAGCGCGTTAATCGCGGCGAGCAGTTCCATCCGGTTGTTGGTGGTCTCCGCCTCTCCGCCTTTCAACTCCCGTTCCTTGATGATTTCGCCATCCTTGAAGGCGCGCATCAAAACGCCCCAACCTCCGGGGCCGGGGTTGCCGGAACAGGCGCCATCCGTCCATGCGTGAATCTCGGGCATAGGGTCTGTCCTCTTCGGCTTAGGCAAGGTCGCGCAAGACGCGCGGCACTTTGAATTCTACATTTTCCTGCGCGGTTTCGACCAGTTCAACGGTCACATTAAAACGCGCACGGAAGGCGTCGATCACCTCGTTGACCAGCACTTCGGGCGCGGAGGCCCCCGCCGTGATGCCGATGGAGGAGATGCCTTTCAAGGCCCGCCAGTCGATGTCATCCGCACGTTGCACCAGTTGCGAATAGGCGCAGCCATTGGCCTTGCCCACTTCGACCAGACGTTTGCTATTTGAACTATTGGGCGCGCCAATCACCAAAAGCGCGTCGATATTTGATGAAATGGCTTTCACCGCCGCTTGCCGGTTGGTGGTGGCATAACAGATGTCTTCCTTGTGCGGCCCGACGATGCTCGGGAACCGCGCGCGCAGGGCGGCGACCACTTCGACCGTATCATCGACCGACAATGTGGTCTGGGTGATAAAGGCCAGACGATCGGGATCGCGCACTTCAAGCCCCGCCACATCTTCCGGCTTTTCGACCAGCAAGACCTCACCATCGGGCAGTTGCCCCATCGTGCCGATGGTTTCGGGATGTCCGGCATGGCCGATCATGATCATCTGGAGCCCTGCCGCATGGTGCCGCTCTGCCTCGATATGCACTTTCGACACGAGCGGGCAGGTGGCATCGACATAGACCATCTCGCGCTGTGCCGCTTCGGCGGGCACGGCTTTGGGCACGCCGTGGGCGGAAAAGATCACAGGCCGGTCATCGGGGCAGTCTGCGAGTTCTTCGACAAAGACGGCGCCCTTTTCCTTGAGGCTGTCGACCACGAATTTGTTGTGCACGATCTCATGGCGGACATAGACCGGCGGGCCCCATTTCTCGATTGCCATTTCGACAATCTTGATGGCGCGGTCCACGCCTGCGCAAAACCCGCGGGGGGCGGCAAGGTAAAGAGAAAGGGGGGGCATGTGTGTCGTTTCGGTCATGGCGCGCTCCTGATCTTGTGCAGAGGTAGCGAGGAACGCCTGTGAGTGCAACTGAGTGCAGTGACCGGAAAGGGAAAAGCCCCCGCTTTCGCGAGGGCTTTTGATCAGCTTTCGTAACCGTCGTCCTCGCGCGGTTCGCGCGGCGGGCGTCCGAGAACGTCTTTGAGATCGTTCAACTCGATGAAGTTGTCGGCCTGACGGCGCAGTTCGTCCGCGATCATCGGCGGCTGGGTGCGGATCGAGGAAACCACGGATACACGCACGCCCTGACGCTGGAGGCTTTCAACCAGCGGACGGAAATCGCCGTCGCCGGAGAACAACACAATGTGATCGACATGGGGCGCAAGCTCCATCGCGTTCACGGCCAGTTCAATGTCCATATTGCCCTTGATCTTGCGCCGGCCCATAGAGTCGGTGAACTCTTTGGCCGGTTTCGTGACCATGGTGAACCCGTTGTAATTCAACCAGTCGACCAAGGGGCGGATCGGGGAATAGTCATCATTTTCGAGAAGAGCTGTGTAGTAAAAAGCACGCAACAGCTTGCCTCGGCGCATGAATTCTTGCCGGAGAAGTTTGTAATCAATGTCGAATCCGAGCGATTTTGCCGCTGCATAGAGATTCGATCCATCGATGAACAAGGCAAGACGTTCATCTTTATAAAACATCTAAATGTCCTTTATATTTCGCTTTTTTGGGCTGGACCCACGCAAATTAGGGCATGAACAACCGGTTGTTCTTGGCTTTCGGATGCGCTGGATAGTATGAAACGGACCAGAGCTAAACTAGCAAAAAGAGATAGGGCGGATTCTGCGTGGGTCGAGATTTACATTCGCAATGGGCAAAAAAGCGCGCATGGATCGCTTTTGGCGCGAACCTGCCCTCGGTCGTCGGTCCCCCGCTGGAGACGTTGCGCACGGCGGTGAGAGAGCTTGAGGACGCGGGTGTTACCGTCACTGCTGTGAGCCGCGTTTACGAGACGCCCTGTTTTCCGGCGGGGGCTGGTCCGGACTATGTGAATTTCGTCGCTGAAGTGCAAAGCGCGGATGCGCCCGAGGATCTGTTGCAGACGCTGCACGGGATCGAGGCCCGTTTCGGCCGTGTGCGCAAGCTGCGGTGGGCAGGGCGCTCGATTGATCTTGATCTTCTGGCGGTCGAACAGGAAATCCGCCCTGACGTCGTGTCCGTGCGGGCATGGATCACCCTGCCGTTTGTCGAGCAAAGCGTGTGCGCGCCCGACCAGTTGATCCTGCCGCATCCGCGTATTCAGGACCGTGCGTTCATGCTGATTCCCTTTGCCGATCTTGCGGCGGACTGGCGGCACCCGATTTTGGACAAAACCGTCAGCGAAATGCTGGATGCCCGCCCCACGGACGAGAAATCCGAGATAAAACTCATGCCCGAAGTGGAAATCCTCACGGATTAAAGGCAACGGCGCTTGTCAATGGCGGGTCAAGTCCCTAAATAGAGCCTTTGTATAAATGCCCCGTCAGTCTGAAAGATTGGAGATCCCATGGCCCGCGTGACCGTTGAAGATTGCGTCGACAAGGTTCCGAACCGCTTCGAGCTTGTGATGCTCGCCGCCCACCGTGCGCGTGAGATTGCGGCCGGTTCGCAGTTGACCGTGGATCGCGACAACGACAAGAATCCGGTCGTCGCTCTGCGCGAGATTGCCGAAGAAACCCAATCCGCAGATGCGCTGCGTGAACGGATGATCGAAAGCAACCAGACCCAGATCGAAGTTGACGAGCCGGAAGAAGACCAGATGGCACTTCTTATGGGTCAGGAAACTGACAAGCCGGCAGAGGACGATATGTCCGAAGAAAAACTGCTGCGCGCCCTGATGGAAGCGCAAGGGCAAAACTAAGGTGCGGGGCCGTATGGTCCAAAGCATAGGAGTTCGCGGACCAAAATGATCGACGTCGAAGACCTGATCGCACTGGTCCGCAACTACAACCCCAAAACTGATGCCGATTTGATCCGTGAGGCCTATGCCTACGGCAAAGAGATGCATGAGGGGCAGTTCCGCTGCTCCGGCGAGCCTTATTTCACCCACCCTGTCGCTGTCGCCGCCATTCTGACCGAACAGGCGCTGGATGATGCGACGATCATCACCGCTTTGCTGCATGACACGGTGGAAGACACCCGTGCCTCATATAGCGAAGTGGCGCGCAAGTTCGGGGAAGAGATCGCAGAGCTTGTCGATGGCGTGACGAAACTCACCAATCTTCAGCTGTCCTCGACAGAGACCAAACAGGCGGAGAACTTCCGCAAGCTGTTCATGGCCATGTCGAAAGACCTGCGCGTTATTCTCGTGAAACTGGCCGACCGTCTGCACAACATGCGGACGATCAAGTCGATGCGGCCGGAGAAACAGCTGCAAAAAGCGCGTGAAACGATGGATATTTATGCGCCTCTGGCGGGGCGTATGGGGATGCAATGGATGCGCGAGGAGTTGGAAGACCTCTCGTTTCGCGTCATCAACCCCGAGGCACGCAACTCGATTATCCGCCGTTTCATCCTGTTGCAGCGTGAAACCGGCGATGTGATCCACAAGATCACCAATGACATTCGCGTCGAGCTTGAGCGCGAGAATATCGACGCCGATGTGTTCGGACGCGCCAAGAAACCCTATTCCATCTGGCGCAAGATGGAGGAGAAACAGCAAAGTTTCTCCCGTCTGTCAGATATTTACGGCTTCCGTGTCATCACGCGCACGGAGATGGACTGCTACCGTGTTCTGGGGGTGATCCATCATCGCTGGCGCGCTGTGCCGACGCGGTTCAAGGACTATATCAGCCAGCCGAAATCCAACGGTTACCGCTCGATCCACACCACGGTGTCGGGGCGCGATGGCAAGCGGGTGGAGGTGCAAATCCGCACCCGCCAGATGCACGAAGTGGCGGAATCCGGCGTGGCCGCGCACTGGTCCTATCGCGACGGTGTGCCCGCGCAAAACCCGTTTGCGGTGGACCCGACGAAATGGCTTGCCCAGTTGACCGAGCGTTTCGAGAATGCCGAGGATCACTCCGAATTTCTCGAACACGTCAAACTGGAGATGTATACCGACAAGGTCTTCACCTTCACGCCCAAAGGCGAGGTGGTGTCTTTGCCCAAGGGCGCGACGCCGCTCGATTACGCCTATGCGATCCACACGCGGATCGGGGACAGCTGTGTGGGGGCCAAGGTGGACGGGATTCGCGTGCCGCTCTGGACCCGTCTCAAGAACGGTCAAAGCGTTGAAATCCTCACCGCAGAGGGCCAGCGCCCGCAGGGCACATGGCTCGACATTGTGGTGACGGGGCGTGCCAAGGCGGCGATTCGCAAATCCCTGCGCGAAGAAGACCGCGAGCGTTTTGTGAAGCTAGGCCGCGAACTTGCGCGTGTCGCGTTCGAGCATGTCGGCAAAAAGGCCTCTGAAAAGGCGCTGGCAACGGCCGCGAAACAGATGACGCTGGCCAGCACCGAGGAACTTCTGGCGCGGCTGGGCTCGGCAGAGCTTGCCGCCTCCGAAGCGGTCAAGGCCGTCTATCCGGAACTCGTTCGCGAGAGCGGGGCCATTGACGCGAAACGTGCGGTGCTTGGTCTGTCCGAAGGCGAGACCTACAATCGCGCCCAGTGCTGTCAGCCGGTGCCGGGAGAGCGGATCGTCGGGATCACCTATCGCGGCAAGGGCGTGGTGATCCATGCCATCGACTGCCCCGCGCTCGAAGAACTGGAAAGCGAGACGAATCGCTGGGTCGATCTGCAATGGCACGCGGGGCCGCATGCGCCGGAATACACCGTGTCGCTGGACATCACGATCTCCAACGATACCGGCGTTCTGGGTCGGATTTGCTCGCTCATCGGTGAGCAAAAGGCCAATATCTCGGACTTGAGATTCGTGGATCGAAAACCGGATTTTTACAGGTTGATTGTAGATGTCGACCTGCGGGATGTGGAACATCTCCATGCGGTGATGCTTGCGGTCGAGGCCGAAAGCGAAGTTGCGCAAGTGCGCAGATACAGGAATTTGGACAGGCGACCCTAAGGGGTTCGGGGGAAACGTGGTCTTCAAGCGCCGGGAAAAACTTACGCCACTCAAATGGCTGGCGCAGGTGATCTGGCCCAAAGGGGGCTGGTCACGGGCCGTGCGCTATATGAAGCATCGACTTCACCGCCTGCCGGACACGCCGCATAAAATCGCGCGCGGGGTTTTCGCGGGTGTGTTTGCTGTCTTTACCCCTTTCTTTGGCCTGCACTTCCTGCTCGCCTTCCTTCTCGCCAAGCTGATGCGCGGCAATGCCATCGCGGCGCTGCTGGCGACCTTTGTCGGCAATCCTTTGACCTATGTGCCGATCGGGGTGATCTGTATGAAAATGGGTCACTTCATGCTGGGCACCACCTTCGACCCGCATCACGAGCGCAGCTTTGTCGGCAAATTCTTTGACGCGGCGGATGATCTCTGGCGCAATTTCCTCGCCCTGTTCACGGAACGCGATGCGAATTGGGACGCGCTCATCCGTTTCTGGCACGATATTTTCCTGCCCTATCTGGTGGGTGGCATCGTTCCGGGCATCATTGCGGGCACTGTGGCCTATTATGTCATGCTGCCGATGGTGGCTGCCTATCAACATCGCCGCCGTGGCAAGCTCAAGGCCAAGCTCGAAGAATTGCGCCGCAAGAAACAGAGCCAGAAAACGCCGCACAAGCCTTGATCGCGCGGATCAAAGATTGTCGGTTTTCTTTCTGTGCGTGCGGAGTATTGTCCGGCTGAGAGAAAACCGTCTGGGAACAGGAATATGAGCCGGAAACTTCGCCTTGGCATGAATATCGATCACGTCGCCACCGTGCGCAATGCACGCGGGTCGGCCTATCCGGATCCGGTGCGCGCCGCGAAACTGGCCGAAGAGGCAGGGGCGGACGGGATCACCGCGCATTTGCGTGAGGATCGCCGCCATATCACGGATGCCGACATCGAGGCGCTGGTTTCGAACCTCACCGTGCCGCTCAACCTCGAAATGGCCGCCACCGACGAGATGCAAGCCATCGCCCTGCGCCATAAACCCCATGCCATCTGCCTCGTGCCGGAAAAGCGCGAAGAGCGGACCACCGAAGGCGGGCTTGAAGTGGCGCGGGAGGAAAACCGTCTGGCCCATTTCATCGCGCCCTTGCGCGAGGCCGGATCGCGCGTTTCGATCTTTATCGCCGCCGACCAGCCGCAGATCGAAGCTGCCCACCGGATCGGCGCGGCTGTGGTTGAGTTGCACACCGGCGCCTATTGCGACCTTCACGCCGAAGGAAAATTCGCCGAGCGCGACGAAGAACTCGCCCGCCTCACCGAAATGGCGAAATTTGCCCACGGGCTCGGGCTGGAGGTCCATGCGGGCCACGGGCTGACCTATGACACGGTGCAACCCATCGCGGCTCTGCCGGAGATTGCCGAGTTGAACATCGGGCATTTCCTGATCGGGGAGGCGATCTTCCGTGGCATCAAACCCGCCATCGCAGAAATGCGCCGCCTGATGGATGAGGTGCGCGCTGAATGATCCTCGGCATCGGCTCTGATCTGGCGAATATCGACCGGATTTCCGGCACGCTTGAGCGGTTCGGGGCGCGGTTCAAGAACCGTGTTTTCACCCGGACCGAACAGGACAAGGCCGAGCGCCGCAGGGATGTGGCGGGCACCTATGCCAAACGCTGGGCCGCCAAGGAGGCCTGTTCCAAAGCTCTGGGCACGGGGCTTGCCATGGGCATCTCTTGGAAGGATATGGCCGTGAGCAACCTGCGCACGGGTCAGCCGGTGATGGAGGTCACAGGCTGGGCCAAGGACCGTCTCGAAGAGATGACACCGCCGGGGCATGAGGCCATCATCCATGTGACCCTGACCGACGATCACCCTTGGGCACAGGCCTTTGTGGTGATCGAAGCCCGCCCGATTGCAGATTAACGCCCGTAAATCCGCGAAAACCCGATCATCACGGGCGTTTGGCTTGACTCCCATAGTCCTGCCTTTCATATCCCGCGTAACACCAAAGCAAATTCCCAAAGGATTTTCAGATGAGCAGTGCTAAGGACAGTCTGGTCGAAACCGTCAAAACCGTGGTCTACGCCCTGCTGATCGCCGGGATTTTCCGCACGCTGTTCTTCCAGCCGTTCTTCATTCCGTCCTCGTCGATGAAAGATACGCTGTTGATCGGTGACTTTCTCTTCGTCAACAAAATGTCCTACGGCTACTCGCAATGGTCCTGCCCGAAAGCGATCAATTTCCTCTGCCCGATTTCGGGCCGTATTCTCGACTCGGAACCGGAGCGCGGGGACATTGTGGTGTTCGAGCATCCGACACAGCACCGCACCTTTGTGAAACGTCTGATCGGGATGCCGGGGGATCGTGTGCAGATCACCGACGGGGTGATCTTCATCAACGGCGAAGAGGTGACACAGACCCCTGATGGCAACTTCGTCGAGACCTTTGAAAAGCAAGGCGCCGCCGGCCGCTATCCGGCCTGTGCCAACACGCCGGGCGAAGGTGGCGAATGCATTAAGGAAAAATTCATCGAAACCCTGCCGGGCGGGCGTCAGCACTCGATCCTGAACATCCGCACCACAGGCGTGGACAACACACAGGTTTATACCGTGCCGGAGAACAACTACTTCTTCATGGGCGACAACCGTGATAACTCCGCCGACAGCCGCGTGCCCACGACGATGGGCGGGGTAGGCTTTGTCCCCGAAGAATATCTCGTCGGCAAGGTCAGCCGCGTGATGTTCTCTGCGGCGGGCAAACATCTGGTCTACTTCTGGACCTGGCGCAAAGATCGTTTCTTCAAGGCATTACAGTGAAAATTTCCGCCGACATACAAGCATTCCAGAAACGTCTCGGGCATGAGTTTTCTCATCCCGAGCTTTTGCTGCGTGCGCTGACCCACAGTTCCATCTCATCGGCCACGCGCCCCGACAACCAGCGTCTCGAATTTCTGGGCGACCGCGTTTTGGGGCTGACGATGGCAGAGGCATTGTTCGAAAAAGACAAATCCGCCTCCGAAGGCCAGCTTGCGCCGCGCTTCAACGCGCTTGTGCGCAAGGAAACCTGCGCAGATGTCGCCCGTCAGATCGATCTCGGCGCGGTGTTGAAGCTGGGGCGTTCGGAAATGATGTCCGGTGGTCGCCGCAAGGAGGCGCTTCTTGCCGATGCGATGGAGGCGGTGATTGCCGCAGTTTACCGCGATGCAGGGTTTGAAGTGGCTAAAGATCTGGTGCGCAGGCTTTGGGGTAAACGTATTGACCATGTGGAGAATGATGCGCGCGACGCCAAGACCGCGCTTCAGGAATGGGCGCAAGCACGCGGCCAGAAACCTCCGAAATATGTTGAAATTTCCCGCAAGGGGCCGGATCATGCACCGGTGTTTACCATCGAGGTGACGCTGGAAAGCGGCCAGTCGGAATGCTCCGAGGCCAATTCCAAACGTCATGCCGAACAGGCCGCTGCCAAGGCGCTTCTCAAACAACTGGAGGCCGGGAATGGCTGAGACCACACGCGCGGGCTTCGTTGCCCTGATCGGTGAACCCAATGCCGGCAAATCGACGCTTCTGAACCGTATGGTCGGGGCGAAAGTCTCCATCGTCACGCATAAAGTCCAGACCACACGCGCGCGTATTCGCGGCGTTGCGCTGGAGGGCGACAGCCAGCTCGTCTTTGTCGACACGCCGGGGATTTTCAAACCCAAACGCCGCCTTGACCGCGCAATGGTCACCGCCGCGTGGGGTGGTGCCGCCGATGCCGATGTCGTCGTACTGCTGATCGAAGCGCATAAAGGCGTCACCGAGGGCGTCGAGGATATTCTGACCGCTCTGGACGAGCATTCGAATCCGAAGCAAAAAGTCGCGCTGGCGATCAACAAGATTGACATGGTGGATGTGGAAAAACTGCTCGCTCTGGCCAAAGATATGAACGAGCGCCATCATTTCGTGGAGACCTTCATGATCTCCGCCGAAAAGGGTCGTGGCGTTGATGATCTGCGCAAATGGCTGGCCAAGGAACTGCCCGAAGGGCCGTGGCTCTATCCCGAAGACCAGATTGCCGATTTGCCCATGCGCATGATCGCCGCCGAGATCACCCGCGAGAAACTGACGCTCAACCTGCATCAGGAACTGCCTTACCAGCTCACGGTCGAAACCGAGAACTGGGAAGAACGCAAGGACGGCTCCGCGCGGGTCGATCAGGTGGTCTATGTCGCCCGTGACGGCCACAAGGGCATCATCCTTGGCAAACGTGGCGAGACGATCAAACGGATTTCGCGGGCCTCACGCGAGGAACTGTCGGAGTTTCTGGGCCGCAAGGTCCACCTCTTTTTGCAGGTGAAGGTGCGCCCGAACTGGCTTGAAGAAGCCGAGCGCTATGGCGAGATGGGCCTCGATTTCAAAGACGGAAACTGATGGCGCGACTGACCGCAGATGTCTGGGTCTCGGCCTATCTGACACGGCTGCGCCTTGTCGATATTCCGGCCTTTGTCGTCAAGAAAGGCGATGCCACGGCGGGCGCGGTTCTGGTCAAGCTCAACACACTCGATGGCAAGGCCAAGGCCTTTCAGCGCGAGTTCAACCTGATGGAAGACCGCCGCGAATGGCGGGTGCTCTGTGAGGGGGATGAGCGCGAGGTGGATGCCTCGCTGATGAAACAGCGCAGCTTTGATCCCGATCTCTGGATTATCGAGGTCGAGGATCGTCAGGGGCGCACGCTTCTGGACGAGCCGGGCCTGTCGGAGTGAGATGATTGACCTCGCCCCTGTGGCGCGGCAGAGTCCAGTGAGTATTTTTGCCAACGGAAAGCGGGAACGCGCATGATCGAGTGGCGCGACGAAGGGGTGGTTCTGGCTGTGCGCAAACACGGCGAGACTTCGGTGATTGTCGAGGTGTTCACACACGATCACGGGCGTCATGCCGGTGTGGTGCGTGGTGGCATCTCACGCAAGATGGCCCCGCATTTGCAGCCGGGTGGCCAGATCGCGGTGACATGGAAAGCGCGGCTTGAAGACCACCTCGGCGCGTTTACTTTTGAACCTGTGAAAAGCCGCACCCATGTGCTGGGCGATCCTCTGGCGCTTGCGGGGATGACGGCCACGGCGGCGATGCTGTCCTTTCTCCTGCCCGAACGCGAGGCACATGGCTATCTCTATGCCGACAGTCTCGCCCTGTTTGACCGGATCGGGTTGGATCCCCGCTGGCCCCTAGCCTATCTGCATTGGGAGGTCTCCCTGCTCGAAGAACTGGGCTTCGGCCTTGATCTCTCCTCCTGTGCCGTTACCGGATCGCCGGATGATCTGGTCTATGTGTCTCCGAAAACCGGACGCGCCGTGTCGCGGCAGGGGGCGGGGGAGTGGGCCGACCGGCTTTTGCCCTTGCCGCAATGTCTCTTGGGGCAATCCTCGGTCGATTTCGCGGAGATCGGTCAGGGGCTTCTGACCACGGGACATTTCCTCTCCAAGATCGCGGCGGAACTGTCGGACCGCCCTCTGCCCGCCGCGCGAGACCGGTTTCTCGACCGGCTCGCAAAAAAGGCGGCGCAGGAAGCACCGCCTTTCTAAAGCTTTGGCCGGAGCAGATCAGGCCAGCAGACGCCGCGCGATGACCTGTGCCTGAATTTCGCCTGCGCCTTCGAAAATGTTCAAAATCCGCGCATCACAGAGGATGCGGCTGATCTGATACTCAAGCGCAAAGCCGTTGCCGCCGTGGATTTGCAACGCATTATCCGCCGCCGCCCAAGCCACGCGCGCGCCCAAGAGCTTGGCCATGCCCGCTTCAAGATCGCAGCGGTGCCCGTTGTCCTTTTCCCATGCGGAAAAATAGGTGAGCTGGCGCGCCACCATGACCTCGACGGCCATCATGGCGATCTTGCCGGAGACGCGGGGGAATTCGATCAGGGACTTGCCGAACTGCTTGCGGTCCTCGGCATATTGCATCCCGACCTCAAGCGCGTTCTGTGCCACGCCGATGGCGCGGGCGGCGGTCTGGATGCGTGCGGATTCGAAGGTCTGCATCAGTTGCTTGAACCCTTGGCCTTCGACGCCGCCCAGAAGGTTCTTGGCATCGACCTTGAACCCGTCAAAGCCCAGCTCGTATTCCTTCATGCCGCGATAGCCCAAGACCTCGATCTCGCCGCCGGTCATGCCGGGTGTGGGGAATGGGTCTTCATCCGTGCCCGGTGTTTTCTCGGCCAGAAACATCGACAGGCCTTTGTAATCCGTGGTGTCGGGATCGGTGCGGGCCAGAAGTGTCATCACATGGGTGCGCGCGGCGTGGGTGATCCATGTCTTGTTGCCGGTCACCGTGTAGCTTTCGCCCTCTTTCACTGCGCGGGTGCGCAGGCTTCCGAGGTCGGAGCCGGTGTTCGGTTCGGTGAACACGGCGGTGGGCAGGATTTCGGCGGAGGAAAGTTTCGGCAGCCAGTGTTCCTTTTGCTCTTCCGTTCCGCCACCGAGGATCAGTTCGGCGGCAATTTCGGATCGTGTGCCCAGAGAACCGACGCCGATATAGCCGCGGGACAGTTCTTCGGAGACCACGACCATCGCCGCTTTCGGAAAACCGAAGCCACCGTATTCTTCGGGAATGGTCAGGCCAAAGACGCCAAGCTCGGCCAGTTCCTCGATGATCTCCATCGGGATAAGTTCGTCTTTGAGATGCCAGTCGTGGGCGAAGGGGGCGACTTTCTCATCAGCGAAACGGCGGAACTGATCGCGGATCATTTCCAACTCGTCATCCAGTCCCGACGCGCCAAAGGTCGCATGGCCGGAATTCTCGCGCATCAGGGCCACAAGCCGCGTGCGCGCATCGGTGGAATTGCCGTCGAGCATGAGCTTGACCACTTCGGGGTGGCTGGGCTGCACAAGGCCAAGGCCCAGATCGGCCAGCCGGCAAATCTCGCCCTGATTCATCGGGATGCCGCCGTAGATCTGGCTCAGATACTCCCCGAAGGCGATCTGGTGGATCAGCTGCTCCATCTCACCGAGTTTGTCTTCGGAAGAAAGCGCTTCGGCCCATTTCTGCATCTGGCGCAGGCTTTCCACATAGGTGGCCAGCCATGCAAGCCCGTGGGCGGCGGTTTGATTGGCCTCGACCCTACGGCTCGAAACGCGGCCGTTCTCCAGAAATTCCGAGCGCAGCGCGGCGCGGGCGCGTTCAAGAATAGCCTCGGCAGGGGCCACGGCCGCACGGGTCAGGGCCAGCAGATCGGGCAAAATGGGGTTCGACACGGGTCTCTCCTGTTGATCAAGGGCCATGAGACTCTCTCCTCCTTCGAGCGCTTTGCGAAAATCAGAGCCACAGATTTCCGACCACATAGCGCAACATATTGATGTCGTGGCCTTCCGCACCCTGCGTGTGACGCAAGTGGGGCGAGAGGCGTCTGATCTTGGAACTGTCTATCTACTTCGCAGTTGCAGCGCAATAATATTTTGTCATGAAGATATATTTTGACCTAAAATGTCCCAATGGAACGATACTGCCCTCTGGCGCCTTCAAGAACGGATGCTGGTTACATCTTTGGGCTATACGCGGGGAAATCCGCGTCCTAACAGGGGCTATGACATTCGACAGCATCCTGACCCTCCTCACCCTCCCGCAGATTTTCGCCGCCATTTGCATCACGCTTCTGGCCGGTTTCGTCAAAGGCGCCATCGGTTTCGCCATGCCGATGATCATGATTTCGGGACTGGGGTCGTTCCTGTCGCCGGAACTGGCGCTTGCGGGGCTGATCTTTTCCACCGTGGTCACGAATGTCTGGCAGGCCTTGCGTGGCGGCGGGCGCGAGGCCGTGGAGGCGGCGTGGCAATACAGGCTCTATATCGGGGCCTTGTTGCTGTTGATCGCCCTGTCGGCGCAACTGGTGGTGATTCTGCCGCAATCGGTGGTGTTCCTGTCGCTGGGGATCATTGTGGTGGTGCTGGTCAGCTACCTGTTGTTCGGGCGTGCTTTGCACATCCCTGCGCAGCACAGAGGGGCGTATGATCTGGGCTTCGGTGCCGTTTCGGGGCTGGTCGGCGGCATCGCGGGCATCTGGGGGCCGCTGACGGTGGCCTATCTGACCGCTGTGGACACGCCGAAGAGGCTCCAGATCAAGGCCACGGGCGTGATTTTCGGCTCGGGTGCCGTGGTGCTTATGCTGGCGCATCTGCGCTCCGGCGTGCTCAATGCTCAGACCATTCCGCTCTCCGCGGCGCTTTTGGTGCCGGCGATGGGGGGGATGATGCTTGGCCAGCGGGTGCAGGACCGTCTGGACCAGAAGAAATTCAAACGCATGACGCTGTTCGTGCTGATGGTCGCGGGCGTCAACCTCATCCGGCGCGGGCTATTTTGAGCTCAGTTTGCGCGCGGCCTGAAGGCGTAACTATGTCTCGGCGACTTCGGGCGCAAGCGACATGAGGTAGGCCGTGACGGCCTCCGGTTCGCCCTCGTAAAGCTCCACAGGTTCCATCTGATCCGTGCCCCGGATGGCTTGGGTGATGTCACTCAGGATCGACCATTGAATATCGGGACCATTGCCGCCGAGAGCCTCTTCGCCATGACAGGTGAGACAGAAATCCGTGTAGACATCCTGGCCAAAGGCAATCAGCGCGGGGTCGGAGAAATCGACATCTTGAGCGAGGACCGGGGTGGCGAGCAGTGAGAAAACAAGAGCGTATTTCATAGGGCCACTCTGACAGAGTGTCGTGACACCTGAATGACGCGGTCAAAGAAAACGCCCCGATCCAAATGGGTCGGGGCGTAATTTTTCGCAATGTAGAAAGGCTTAGCCGATGGCGGCGGCTTTCACATCTTCGTCGATATAGGGCAGGTATTGTTCGAAGTTCTCTTTGAACATGGATACCAGCTTCGCGGCTTGCGCGTCGAAGGCATCCTTGTCGGCCCATGTGCGGCGCGGGTCGAGCAGCACATCGGCCACACCCGGCACGGAGACCGGAACTTCAAAGCCGAAGTTCTCGTCCTTGCGGAATTCGACCTCTGCCAGCGTGCCTTCCAGAGCGGCGTGCAGCAGGTTGCGCGTTGCTTTGATTGGCATACGCGAGCCGGTGCCGAATGCGCCGCCGGTCCAGCCGGTGTTCACCAGCCAGCAGGTTGCACCATGTTTCGCGATCTTTTCGCGCAGCAGGTTGCCATAGGCTTCCGGACGACGCGGCATGAACGGTGCGCCGAAACAGGTGGAGAAGGTCGGGATCGGTTCCACAACACCCACCTCCGTGCCCGGAGTCTTCGAGGTGAAGCCGGAGAGGAAGTGATACATCGCCTGCGCCGGTGTCAGACGTGCGATCGGAGGCAGAACGCCAAAGGCATCACAGGTCAGCAGGATGATGTTCTTCGGATGACCGCCCATCGCCGTCTCGGAGGCGTTGGAGATGTAGTGCAGCGGGTAGGCGCAGCGCATGTTCTCGGTCAGCGAGCTGTCTTCGAAGTCCAGATCTTTGGTGAACTCGTCATAGACCATGTTCTCGACGACCGTGCCGAATTTCGACGTGGTCGCGTAGATTTCCGGTTCCGCAGTTTCGGACAGGTTGATGGTCTTGGCGTAGCAGCCGCCCTCGAAGTTGAATGTGCCCTTGTCGGACCAGCCATGCTCGTCATCCCCGATCAGGATGCGCGACGGATCAGCCGACAGCGTGGTTTTCCCCGTGCCGGACAGGCCGAAGAAGATCGCCGTGTCGATGGGATTGTCGGGCGCATGGTTGGCGGAACAGTGCATGGCCATGATGCCTTTGCCCGGCAGGATGTAGTTCAACAGGGAGAACACGCCCTTCTTGTTTTCGCCTGCATATTCGGTGTTGCCGATCAGGATCAGCTTTTTGGCGAAGTTCAGCGCGATCACGGTTTCGGAGCGACAGCCGTGACGTTCCGGATCGGCCTTGAAGGACGGGCAGTTGATCACGGTGTAATCTGCGGTGAAGTCGTCGAGCGCTTTGAGTTCGGGGCGGCGCAGCATCGTGCGGCAGAACAGGCCGTGCCATGCCAGCTCGGTGATCATGCGCACGTCGATCTGGGTCTCGGGGTCGGCCCCGCCGTAGAGATCCTCGACAAAGAAATCGCGCCCTTTCATATGCTCAAGCATATCGGCATGGAGCACATCGAATTTCTCGGGGTCCATCGGCTGGTTGTTTTCCCACCAGATGGAGTCTTCCACATCCTGCGTCCGCACGACGAATTTGTCTTTGGGGGAGCGGCCGGTATGTTTGCCGGTGCTTACCAGAAAGGAACCGCCTTTCCCGAGGGCCCCTTCACCACGCTTGATCGCCTCTTCGATAAGGGCAGGCTCAAGAAGGTTGTAATAGACATTACCAAGCCCCGTGATGCCTTGGTCGTCAAGTGTGAAAGCCGGGTTCACGCGTCCGGTCGTCATATGCAAACTCCTCCGCCGTGTCCTTGACGGCGTCTCTGGAAATAGAATTTGTGCCGCGAAAGGGCCATTCGCGGATGGGCGGCACACGCGCCCAATGGGGCTGCTATAGCATGCCAGCGCGGCGCGTAAATAGGACTGAAATCAACAGTTAGCGCAACCACTTAGGGGATAGCGCAAACAGATGTGTGCCAATATGTCGCGCTTCGCTGTAGTGCGCGTGAAATGCCCTGAAGTGAGACAAATTAGCCATTCCTTGAATTTTTCCTGTTTCTCTGACCTCTGACACGCATTTTGATTCGCGGTTTCGCTTGATTTGATCCGGCGAAACACGGAATATGGCAAAAAAATGCAATAGTTGAGCAGTTGAAGGAAACCGACAATGTCCCGCATCGCCTTGGTAGATGACGACCGGAATATCCTGACCTCCGTATCCATGACCCTTGAGGCGGAGGGGTTCGAGGTAGAAACCTATAACGACGGCCAGTCGGCGCTGGATGCGTTCAATAAACGTCTCCCCGATATGGCTGTGTTCGATATCAAGATGCCGCGCATGGATGGCATGGACCTGTTGCAGCGCGTGCGGCAGAAAACCAATATGCCGGTGATTTTCCTCACCTCGAAAGATGACGAGATCGACGAGGTTCTGGGTCTGCGCATGGGCGCGGATGATTATGTGAAAAAACCGTTTTCCCAGCGGCTTCTGGTCGAACGCATCCGTGCGCTCTTGCGGCGTCAGGAGGCGCTCGAAGGGATCGAGGTGGCCGAGACCGAAGAGAACAAGGTTCTCGTGCGCGGGGAGCTGGAAATGGACCCGCTGCGTCACGCGGTGAAGTGGAAGGGCAAGGATGTCACGCTCACCGTGACGGAATTCCTTTTGTTGCAGGCGCTTGCCCTGCGTCCCGGTTTTGTGAAGTCACGCGACCAGTTGATGGATGTGGCCTATGACGATCAGGTCTATGTGGATGACCGGACCATCGATAGCCATATCAAACGCCTGCGCAAGAAAATGCGCACTGTGGATTCCGACTTCTCTGCCATCGAAACGCTTTACGGCATCGGATACAGGTATAACGAGGAATAATGGCCCTGACTTCCGACATGGACCGTGCGGAGAAATCCAGCCGCGAAACCGCAGATGTTGTGCTCGGTGACGACTGGGTTGCGCCACGCACCTCTGATGCTGAGTTGCGCGAAAAGCGCAGGCGGCGCAAATTCATTGCGGTGAAACGCTCGCCGTTGGCGCAGAAGATCATCACCTACAATCTCATCGCGATCATTCTCATGGTGGCGGGGATTCTCTATCTGAATCCCTTCCGCAACAGTCTGGTGATGCAGCGTGAGGCGGCAATGGTGACGGAGGCCGCCTTGGTCGCTGATATGCTGGCGGTGACGGCGGGGGCGGACGGGGTTCTGTCGATCGACAACGAGTCCGACGATATGTCGACCGTGTCCAATGTGCTGGAACTGCCGCTGCTCGAAAATGTCTATATATATGACAAGGACGGGGTGCTGATTGCCTCAACCGAAGGCATGGCCCGCGGCGGTCCGGAGAAAGTCTCCGGTGTGCAGCACGAAGGCCGCTCCACGGTCATTTCGGATTTTCTGAATAAGGTCTGGACCACCATTACCTTTTCCAAGGTCACGAGCGGCGAGGATTTCGAGAATGTGCGCGAACAGGTTGCCGCTCTTGCCGCCAATGCGCTCGGGGATGGCATCCATGTGAACACAAGCGTGAACGGTCACGGCTCCACGCTGTTCTCGGTTGCGGCCCCGATCACGTTGGAGGGTAGCGGTGAGGTCATCGGTGTGGTCGGGCTGGTTTCCGGCGAAGGAGAGCTTGACGATCTCGTGCGTGTGGAGCGCGAACAGATCCTTCAGGTCTTTATCATCGCCCTTCTGGTCTCCATCGGGTTGAGCCTCATGCTGGCCTCGACCATTGCCAACCCTCTGGCCGATCTCGCCGCCGCCGCAGAAATCGGGCGCGACAAGAACAGCCGCAAGGTTGCGCCGGGGCGTGTGCGTATCCCCGACCTGTCGGGGCGTCCCGACGAAATCGGGCGTCTGTCCTCGGCTTTGCGCGGTATGGTTGCTGCCCTCTATGACCGGATCGACGCGAACGAACAATTCGCCGCGGATGTGGCTCATGAGATCAAGAACCCGCTGGCCTCCCTGCGCTCGGCGGTCGGCTCTTTGCGGATCGTTAAAAAGGAAGAGCACCGCGACAAATTGCTCGACGTGATCGAACATGATGTGCGCCGCCTTGACCGTCTGGTTTCCGACATTTCCAACGCCTCGCGCCTCGACAGTGAGCTGGTCAAGGAAGAGGAAGAGGACTTCGACCTGATCCAGACGTTGACCAACCTGATCGAATATCTCGGTCAGGACGCGCAGCAAAAAGGCGTGGAGTTCATCTCCGACATGCCGGACCAGCCGATTGTCGTCTCCGGCCTCGAAGCGCGGCTGGCGCAGGTGTTCGTGAACCTGATCACCAACGCGATCTCCTTCTGCGAGGATGGCGATGCAATCCGCGTCTGGGTGCGTAAGCGGGATCACAGGGTGCTGGTTGTCGTCGAAGACACCGGTCCGGGCATCCCCGAAGAGGCGCTGACGAAAATCTTCAAACGCTTCTATTCGCAGCGCCCTGTCGGCCAGTTCGGCAACAACTCCGGCCTTGGTCTGGCGATCTCGAAACAGATCGTCGAGGCGCATGGCGGCGTGATCTGGGCGGAAAATATCCGTCCGACCGATGCCGACATCACCTCCGAACCGCTCGGCGCCCGTTTCGTCGTGGGCCTGCCGGTGTGACTGCGCAGCCGCAGGATGGTCTGATCCTTCATGCCTCCTGCGTAGCGCTGGATGATGCTACGGGGCTTCTGATCCTCGGCCCCTCGGGGAGCGGAAAATCGACCCTTGCGCTCGAACTCATGGCGCTGGGGGCGGTGCTGGTCTCCGACGACCGGACCCATGTCCGGTGTGACCCAAAGGCTCAAACCCTCACAGCCACAGCGCCGGACACCATCGCCGGCATGATCGAGGCCCGCGGTGTCGGGCTGCTGCGTGCAGAGGCTCTTCCCGCCGCCACCCTGCGCGGCGTTCTCGATCTGTCACAGGTCGAAACAGACCGCTTGCCTCTCAGACGGGAAAAGGCTCTCATCAATGTCTCGATTCCCCTGTTTTACAGGGTGGACGGGCCGCAATTCGCTCCGGCCCTCATACAATGGCTCAAAGGAGGCCGATGCGCGTGAGCACGCCCGCAGACATGCCCATCCCGCAATCGAAAAGCCGCCATCGCGTCGTGCTTGTGACCGGCCCTTCGGGGGCAGGGCGCTCCACCGCGATCAACACGCTCGAAGATCTGGGCTATGAGGTGATCGACAACCTGCCGATCTCCCTGCTCCCGCGCCTGCTCGAAGGCGGCGGGTTGACCCGCCCTCTGGCGCTGGGCCTCGACGTGCGCAACCGCGACTTCTCGGTCAATGGCGTGATCGAAGTGATCGACGACCTCACCCGCGACCCGAACCATGACGCCGAGGTGCTCTATCTCGATTGCGCGCCCGACGTGCTGATCCGCCGCTATTCCGAAACCCGCCGCCGCCACCCGCTTGCCCCTGCCGAGACCGCACAGGACGGGGTGGCGCGCGAGATTGACCTTTTGGAGCCGATCCGCGCCCGCGCCGACATCCTGATCGACACTTCCGAGATGACGCCGCATGACCTGCGCGACGACATCGAACGCTGGTTCGCCAAAGGGCGCGAGGCGGACATGGCGCTCTCCGTGCACAGCTTTTCCTACAAACGCGGGATGCCACGCGGCGTCGATATGGTCTTTGACGTGCGCTTTCTGGCCAATCCCTATTGGGACGAAAGCCTGCGTGCGCTCGACGGCACCGACAGCCGTGTGCAGGCCTATGTGCAAAACGACCCGCGCTTTGCCGCTTTCTTCCAGAAAGTGCTCGAACTGACCCTTCTCTTGCTGCCGGCCTATCAGGACGAAGGCAAGAAACACCTCGCAATCGCCTTCGGCTGCACTGGCGGACAACACAGATCCGTCACTCTGGCCGAAATTCTTTCCAAAGCCCTTGCAGAACATAATTGGCCGGTGTCAATAAGGCATAGGGAACTTGAACGCCGCCAAAGCGGCATCTGATCGGGGAAGCTGACGTGATCGGAATTGTTATCGTCGCCCATGGTGGACTGGCCCGCGAATATCTCGCAGCGGTCGAACATGTGGTCGGCAAGCAGATCGGCATAGAGGCCATATCCATAGAGCCGGATCACAACCGCTCTGACAAGCAACGCGAGATCTGTCTGGCTGCCGACGATGTCGACAGCGGCGATGGTGTCGTGGTCGTGACCGATATGTTCGGGGGCAGCCCCTCGAACCTCTCGCTTCTGGCCTGTCACCACGATGATCGCCGGATCATTTACGGCGCGAACCTGCCGATGTTGATCAAACTGGCGAAGTCGCGGCATAAACCGGTTGCGGAAGCCGTCGGCAATGCGCTTGATGCCGGACGAAAATATATCGACAGTTTTGACGTGCAGGGCCGTTAAAAAGAACAAGAATAAAGAACCGAGGTGGGAGAGATGGCGCAAGTGACGCGCACGCACGAGATTATAAATGTCAAAGGCCTGCATGCGCGGGCCTCTGCGAAACTCGTGGAAGTGGTCGAGGAATTTGACGCCACGGCAGAAGTCTCCAGAGACGGGCTGAGCACATCTGGTGACAGCATTATGGGGCTTTTGATGTTGGCAGCGTCCAAAGGAACGACTATTGACGTGACGACAGCAGGGGCGGAGGCAGATGCACTGGCAGATGCAATAGAGGCCCTGATCAAGGACAGATTTGGCGAGGATATGTAAGGTGTCTCAACCCGAAGATCATGGGACGGAGATTGACGCCCCCGAGGACGCCTTTCAGAATGTGCCCAAACCCGGTGATCCAGATTTTGTAAGGTATGACGGGCGGCGCCTGTCCTATGCGGGAACGTTTTCCGACCCCAAGAAAGTTCTGATCATTCGCACGATCGAGTGGCTGACCGGTAAACTCCCGCTTCTGCGCCGGATTCGCCGGTTCGAGCGGATGGGCACCCCGATGGGCCAGCCGTTCTTCAGTCAGGCGCTCGAAGTCATGGGGGTCGAGGTTCAGACCCCCGAGGAACAGATCGCCAAGATTCCTGCAACAGGTCCGCTGGTCGTCGTGGCCAACCACCCGCACGGTCTGGTGGACGGTCTGGTGATGGCGGAACTGATCGGCAAGGTGCGCACGGATTACAAAATCCTGACGCGCTCGCTTTTGACCGGTATCCGCGAGATCGACCCGTTCATGTTGCCCGTGCCTTTCCCGCACGAGCCGGACAGTCACCGTGCCTCGATCCGGATGCGCAACGAGGCGATGGCGACTCTCAAGGCGGGCGGGGTGATTATCCTGTTCCCTGCGGGGGCCGTGGCCTCGTCCGAGACGTGGTGGGGACCGGTCAAGGAAAAGCCGTGGAATCCGTTCACTGCCAAGATGGTGCTGAAATCCGGCGCGACGGTTTTGCCGATCTATTTTCCGGGGCGCAACACGCGGCTGTATCAGATTGCCGACAAGATTTCCGCGAGTTTCCGTCAGGGGCTTTTGCTTCATGAGATCGCCCGCGCGATGGACAAGCCGCAGGCCCCTGTCATCGGTGATCCTCTGACGCCTGAGGATCTCAAGGAGTGGCAGTCGAAGACGCGCGAGTTCATGGACTGGATGCGGTCTCACACGCTGGCCTTGGGTGGTCGCACCGACTGACAGTGTGGTTCGGGCGGTTTTGGGCGGAGCGGCGGGCCTGTTCGTGGGGTCGATGTTTTGCCCGACAAAAGTCCGACAGATATCCGACGCAAATCCGACAGCAAAAAGGGGCCTCTGCGGCCCCTTAGTTTGTCCTGAGTCCGGCCTGCCGGATTTAGCGCGTGGGCACCGGAGTTTCGCCGCGGTAGTCGTAAAATCCCCGCTGGGTTTTGCGCCCGAGCCAGCCCGCTTCGACATATTTCGTGAGCAGCGGGCAGGGCCGGTATTTCGTATCCGCCAGCCCGTCATGCAGCACGTTCATGATCGCCAGACAGGTGTCGAGCCCGATGAAATCCGCAAGCTCCAGAGGCCCCATCGGATGGTTCGCGCCGAGCTTCATCGATTCGTCGATGGACTTCACGGAGCCGACGCCTTCGTAGAGCGTATAGACGGCCTCGTTGATCATCGGCATCAGGATGCGGTTGACGATAAAGGCGGGGAAATCTTCGGCGCTCGCGGCGGTTTTTCCAAGTTTTTCAACCACTTTCAGAAGCGTGTGATAGGTGGACTCATCGGTGGCAATGCCGCGGATCAGTTCCACCAGTTGCATCACCGGCACCGGATTCATGAAGTGGAATCCCATGAATTTTTCAGGCCTGTCGGTGCGCGAGGCCAGCCGCGTGATCGAGATCGACGAGGTGTTCGAGGTCAGGATGGTCTCGGGTTTGAGATGCGGCAGGAGGCGTTCGAAAATGGCGTTCTTCACGTCCTCGCGCTCGGTCGCCGCCTCGATCACCAGATCGGTCTGGCCGAGGTCTTCAAGCTGCAACGTCGTCGTGATCCGCGCCAGCGCCGTGTCGCGTTTCTCTGCGGTGATCTTTTCGCGTGACACCTGACGGTCGAGGTTGCGCGTGATCGTGGCCACAGCCTTGTCCAGCGCTTCCTGCGAGATGTCGTTCACCACCACATCATACCCCGCCAAAGCGAACACATGTGCGATCCCGTTGCCCATCTGGCCGGCACCGACGATTCCGACTTTTTTGATCTCCATCCCGCATTCTCCCTCGACCGGTTTGCAGTGAGTTTACGCAGCTAGAAGCGCGGTATTCAAGGGGCAAGGCAGGGGGGCGAAAGTCTTTCGCAAAGAACCGGAGTTCCAAGGGGGCTGGCGGCGGTTTCCGGCCTGATTGCACGGGGCCGTGTGCCGCAGAAACCTTGTGGTTCGGAGCCGTTGTGAGGCAGCTAAACCTCTAAAATTTATTTAGAATCGGCATTTTAGCGATTTGGCAACTTGTGTCTGCGACTCTCTCACTCGGGTGAAAATTAAAGCAGTGGGTGGACACATGGCTTATCAAAACATGGGCGAGGGCGCGCTCAACTATACGCCGTGCCGGTATGGCAATTCGAAACTTCTCTTTCGCGGACCGCAGAAAGATCTGGATGCGCCCTATGTGGCTTTTCTGGGCGGCACGGAAACTTACGGCAAATTCGTGGAAATGCCGTTCCCGACTCTGGTGGAGACGAGCCTTGGCGTGACGGCGGTGAACCTCGGATGTGTGAACGGCGGGGTGGATGTGTTTTTGAGCGATGAAACCGTGCTCGACATTTGCCGCAAGGCCGAGGTGACGGTGCTGCAAATTCCCGGTGCGCAGAACATCTCGAACCGTTTCTATACTGTTCACGCGCGCCGCAACGACCGTTTCCTTCGCGCGTCAGACGAGTTGCAGCGGTTGTATCACAATATCGATTTCACGGATTTCAATTTCACGCGACACTTGCTGCACACGCTTGGCGCGGCCTCATCAAAGAAATTCGCGACGGTGCGCGAGGAGTTGCGCAGGGCCTGGACTGCGCGGATGGAAACCATGGTGGAAAAGCTGCACGGTGATGTTGTGCTGTTGTGGCTCTCGGATCATGCGCCGGATGATGGTGCTGCCTGTGATGCCATTGCGGGTGATCCGCTGTTCGTCAATCGCGAGATGGTCGAGGGCCTGCGTCCCTTGGTCAAAGATGTGATTGAGGTGGTCGCCACGAAAGATGAAATCGCAACCGGATATGAGCTTATGGTTCATTCCGACCTTGATGCACCTGCCGCGCGGGAGATGCTGGGACCTGTGGCCCATGCCGGAGCGGCGGGGGTGCTCAGAGAGGCGCTTATGCCCTATGTCTAGTTCATATCAAACGAAAAAGGCCCGCTCGGGACGGGCCTTTTGCTTTATTTTTCAATGGTTTTAAAGTTTTTCGGTCAGTTCCGGCACCGCATCGAACAGGTCGGCCACGAGGCCGAAGTCGGCGACTTGGAAGATCGGAGCTTCTTCGTCCTTGTTGATCGCGACGATAACCTTCGAGTCCTTCATGCCCGCGAGGTGCTGGATCGCACCGGAGATGCCGCAGGCGATGTAGAGTTCGGGAGCGACGACCTTGCCGGTCTGGCCGACTTGCTGATCGTTCGGGGCAAAGCCCGAATCGACGGCCGCACGGGACGCGCCCACGGCTGCGCCCAGTTTGTCGGCCAGCGCTTCGATGATGGCGAAGTTCTCTTCGGAGCCCACACCACGGCCGCCGGAGACGACGATCTTGGCGGAGGTGAGTTCCGGACGGTCGCTTTCGACCACCTTGTCCTCGACAAAGGCAGAGAGTCCCATATCGCCCGCGCCGGACACGGGTTCGACAGCCGCCGAACCGGTGGAGCCCGCCGCATCGAAGGTCGAGGTGCGGAAGGAAATCACCTTGGTCGCGTCGGTCGATTTCACGGTCTGCACCGCATTGCCCGCATAGACCGGACGTTTGAACGTGTCGGCGTCGACCACATCGGTCACATCGGTGATCACCATCACGTCCAGAAGGGCCGCCACGCGGGGCAGGATGTTTTTGCCGGCGGTGGTCGCAGGCGCGATGATATGGGAATAATCGCCCGCCAGCGACACAATCAGATCGGCGAGGTTTTCCGCCAGACCATTGGCATAGGCGGCGTCATCGGCGAGCAGGACCTTGGTCACACCATCAAGTTTCGCGGCCTCGTCGGCGGCAGCTTGGGGGCCACATACGAGCACGGTCACATCCCCCAGCTTGGCACCGGCGGTGGCCGCCTTGGCGGTTGCGTCAACAGCGAGCGTATCGCCCGCGACTTCAGCGAGAAGCAGAACAGCCATCAGACCAGACCTCCCTCTTTAAGTTTCGCAATCAGCTCGTCGACGGAGCCCACTTTGATCCCCGCCTGACGGCCTGTGGGTTCTTCGGTGGTCACAACCGTCAGGCGCGGCGTGGTGTCGACGCCGTAATCCGCTGCGGTTTTCTCGTCCAAAGGCTTTTTCTTGGCCTTCATGATGTTCGGCAGCGAGGCATAGCGCGGCTCGTTGAGACGCAGATCGGTGGTCACAATGGCCGGAAGATTGACGGAAATGGTCTGAAGCCCGCCGTCCACTTCGCGGGTCACAACTGCCTTGCCGTCTTCGATTTTCACCTCGGAGGCAAAGGTCGCCTGACCCCAGCCCAGAAGCGCAGCCAGCATCTGGCCCGTCGCGTTCATGTCGTTGTCGATGGCCTGCTTGCCAAGGATCACCAGTTCGGGGGCTTCCTCTTCGACCACTTTGGCGAGAATTTTCGCTACGGCGAGAGGTTCAAGGTCCACGCCCTGATCTTCGGTCACGAGAATGCCGCGATCGGCCCCCATGGCCAGCGCGTTGCGGATCGTGTCCGTGGCTTTCTTTTCGCCAATCGACACAATGACAACCTCGGAGGCAATCCCTGCCTCTTTCAGCCGAATGGCCTCTTCGACGGAAATCTCGTCAAACGGGTTCATCGACATTTTTACATTGGCGAGATCAACACCCGTGCCGTCGGCCTTAACTTTGACCTTCACGTTGTAATCAATCACGCGCTTAACAGGTACTAGGACCTTCATCAGCGTAAACTCCCTTTCGTCTTGCCATACGCGGATGGCACAAAAGCTCTCCGGCATCGTTGTTAGCCGTTTGCGTGCGCAGAAAATAGCCCCCAAACGCAAAAAGACAGGAGCGAAACGTCGCGTCCTGTCTCATTTGCGCCGTGGCGTCACGGGTTGGTCCGGCCTAGCGATTTGCGCCCGGCACCCAGAGCACATCGGCTTTGCCAGCGTCATTGGCCATGCGTGCCGCACAGAAAAGCCAGTCTGAAAGGCGGTTGAGATATTTGATTGCTGTGGGGTTCACGTCGCCGTTTTCTTCGGCATTCAACTGCACGGCAAGCCGTTCGGCGCGGCGGGCGACGGTGCGGCTCATATGAAGCTGGGCGGCGAGCGGGGTGCCGGCGGGCAGGATAAAGCTTTTGAGTGGTTCCAGCACAGCGGTCATGGCATCGATTTCGCTTTCCAGCCGCTCGACCTGCGCAGGCACGGCGCGCAAGACGGGATAGCCCGCCTCGTCGTCTTTATCCATGTTGGGCCGCGACAGATCGGCCCCGAGATCGAACAGATCGTTCTGAATGCGCGACAGGGCTGCATCCACCTCGCCCTCGGCATGAAGTCGGGCGAGACCCAGTGTGGCATTCACCTCGTCCACCGTGCCATAGGCGGCGACCCGTGTGGCATATTTGGCGGTGCGCGACATGTCGGAGAGTGCGGTTTCGCCGGTGTCACCGGTGCGGGTGTAGATTTTGTTCAGAACAACCATGTCAGTTCCCCGATTTGCGCAGGGCCACGAAAATCACCACGAGGATCACTGCCCCCAACTGGGCGAGAATACGGGCCTGCATGAGTTTGTTTGACCGTTTCGCTCCCTCGACGCCCCCGCGTCCGAACTGGCCGATGCCAAGGGCGAGGATGACGAGAACGAGCAGGCAGGCGGCGCCAATGACATAGATAAACGGATCGGACATATGCAGCTCCTTGAGCGAAAGGTAGACCAGACATAGCGCGTTTCGGGCGCTGGCCCAAGTTGCCTTTCGCGTGTCCTAGAGTTTTGCCATCATCCGGTCGATCAACCGTTGTGGCAGGAACCGGCGGGACAGCCCCGCGATATAGGTGGGGGTGGTGACGTAGTAATGCGCCCGTGGGCGGGGGCTTTCCAAGGCGCGCAGGAGCTTGCGGCTGACCGCTTCGGGGCCAAGTTCGAAGGCATCCGGTTCCGAGGTGTCGGCGGCTTTGTAGAGGCGCGGCACGAGTTTGGTGCGGTATTGTTCCGCGCGCGCGGAGGCCTCCCAGTTGATCCATTTGTCGAATTGTTTGCGCGCATTGAGGCGAAAGGCCGTTCCAATCGGGCCGGGTTCGATCATGGAGACATGTATCCCGGTGCCGCGCATTTCTAGGCGCAGCGTGTCGGTGAGACCTTCGAGCGCGAATTTCGTTGAGTTGTAGCTGCCGCGCCACGGCATTGCCATGATGCCGAGGACCGAGGAGCATTGCACAATGCGCCCGTGCCCTTGTTTGCGCATCACCGGAATGACACGCCGTGTCAGATCATGCCAGCCAAAGAAATTGGCCTCGAAATTCTGGCGTAGCGCATCGACGGGGAGGTCTTCGACCGCCGAAGGAATGGCGTAGGCGCCGTTGTTGAAAAGCGCGTCAAGCGTGCCTCCCGTGCGCGACATGGCCTCATGAAAGCCGGTCTCGATCGAAGCGGGGTCTTCGTAGTCGAGGCGGAAACTTTCCAGACCCTCGCTTTGGAGATGCTGGGCATCTTGCTCTTGTCGGCACGTTGCGAGGACTCGCCAGCCGTGCGCCTTCAGGAAATGAGCGGCGTGATACCCGATGCCCGAAGAACAGCCAGTGATGAGAATGGAGCGCATAAAAAAGCCTTTCCCGAAAGAGACGGGAAAGGCTTAGCTCATGACAGGCGGCGAGGGAATCCACCTTTTCATGAGAGGGAACTCAGTGTGTCAGATCAGCCAGAAACTTGGCGGCCATGTAGCCTTCGACCCCTGCGCCTTCGACCAGAATTTTGACCCAGCCGTTTTCCTCGGGAGAGATGACGCGGACAATCTCCGAGCGGACAAGCTGGCCAAGCACCGGATTTGCGGTGGAGGGGCCGGAGCGGACATTGACGCGCGAGGCCGTGACTTCGCGCAGTACCATCTCGGAAGCGGGGTCTACCGTGTTGGAGTTATGTGCAGAGGGGGCCGGTGCGGCGGGAGTGGCCGAGAGAATGGCGGCCATTTTCTCCGGGTGCGAGACGCGGGTGATACCGGTCAGATCGACCTGCTCCGGCTGGGTGCTTGCAAGGTGAATGCGGGCCGTGTCATGCGCGGGAGAAGTGGCTGTGGGCGTGGCTACGCTGCGCGCTGTTTGCGCCTCGGCCAGCGTCGGGACATAGGCGCCCTGACGTTTTGCCCCTGAACCGAAACTTTCAGACAAGGTGTCGGAGAGTTGCGCGAAGACGGACACTTTCTCTGCACGGCGCATCTCAAGTGCGGCCAGTTCCTCGGGAGACAGATCCCGTCCGAACACCATCAATGAAGCCCATAGGCCAAACGCAGTCATCGCCAAAAGACGTAGCATAATCACACCCCCGAAATACCGTTGCACACTCGTATACTAGATGATTCGCCCAAAGAATGCGGGGAAAGTTCAGTAAAATTTCCACCCCCTGATCCTGCGGGCCTGTGCCGTGCCTGTGGACAAGATGCGACATCCGCTTGCCGGAGCGAAGATGGGCGGCTATTCATCTTGGCCATGAGCAGTGATTTGACCCAAGATTCTGAAAAAGAAGGCGCACCGCAGGGTGAGACCTTCGAACCGTTGCGCCGCGCCATTGGCGAGCGCTATTTGCAATATGCGCTTTCGACGATCATGCATCGCGCCTTGCCTGACGCGCGTGATGGTCTGAAACCCGTGCACAGGCGTATTCTCTATGCCATGCGTGAGTTGCGTCTGTCTCCCACGGGTGGTTTCCGCAAATCCGCAAAAATCTCTGGCGATGTGATGGGGAACTATCACCCGCACGGCGATGCGGCGATTTATGATGCGATGGCGCGTCTGGCGCAGGATTTCAACGTCCGCTATCCGCTTGTGGACGGGCAGGGGAACTTCGGCAATATCGACGGCGACAACCCTGCGGCGTCGCGTTACACCGAAGCGCGGATGACCATTGCCGCCGAGGCCTTGCTCGAAGGTCTCAACGAGGATGCTGTCGATTATCGCGACAACTATGATGGCACGCTGCGTGAGCCCGAGGTGCTGCCGGCGGCCTTTCCGAACCTGCTGGCCAACGGGTCTTCGGGGATTGCGGTCGGCATGGCGACGAATATCCCGCCGCATAACATCTCCGAACTGATCGACGCCTCGCTGCATATGATCAAGACGCCGGATGTGCGCGACGAGACGCTTTTGAACTATGTCAAAGGGCCGGACTTCCCGACGGGCGGGATCATTGTCGAGCCGCGCGAGAGCATGGCCAAGACCTATGCGACGGGGCGTGGGTCTTTCCGTCTGCGGGCGAAATGGGAGGTCGAGGATCTGGGCCGCGGCCAGTGGCAGGTTGTGGTCACAGAGATTCCCTATCAGGTTCAGAAGTCGAAGCTGATCGAGAAGCTCGCCGAAGTCATCCAGACCAAGAAAGTGCCGATTCTCGCCGATGTGCGCGACGAGAGCGCCGAAGACATACGCGTGATTCTGGAGCCGAAATCCAAGAATGTCGATCCGGATGTGTTGATGAATACGCTGTTCCGCAACTCGGATCTGGAGACACGGTTCTCGCTCAACATGAACGTGTTGATCGACGGGCGGACGCCGAAAGTCTGTTCGCTCAAAGAAGTGTTGCGGGCGTGGCTGGATCACCGTCGCATCGTGTTGCAACGCCGTTCGCAACACCGGCTGGAAAAGATCGACCATCGCCTTGAGGTGCTCGACGGCTTCATCATTGCCTTTTTGAACCTCGACCGTGTGATCGACATCATCCGCTATGATGACGACCCGAAGGCCGCCTTGAGGGCCGAGATCTGGGGCCGTGATTTCCCGCGCGCCATGACGGAGAAGGATTACGTCAGCCCGCTGCCCGCGCCGGAAGGTCAGGGCGAGTTGACCGAGGTGCAGGCCGAAGCCATTCTCAACATGCGCCTGCGCAGCTTGCGGCGTCTGGAAGAGATCGAACTGGTCAAAGAGCGCGATGCCTTGCTGGCGGAAAAGGCGGGGCTTGTCGGCCTGCTGGAATCCGAGGAAAAGCAATGGCTGCACATTTCCGAGGAACTCAAAGAGACCAAGAAGAAATTCGGCAAGGATTACGGCCCGCGCGGTGCACGTCTGACGCAATTTGCCGAGGCCACAGAGGTCGAGGATGTGCCGCTGGAAGCCATGATCGAGCGCGAGCCGATCACGGTGGTCTGTTCGCAGATGGGCTGGATTCGGGCCATGTCCGGTCATATCGACCTGAACCGCGAGTTGAAGTTCAAGGACGGCGATGGCCCGCGCTTTATTTTCCACGCGGAGACGACGGACCGTCTGATCATCATGGGCTCTGCCGGGCGGTTCTATACGCTCTCGGCGGCGACCCTGCCCGGTGGACGCGGTATGGGCGAACCGGTGCGTCTGATGGTTGATCTGCCCAATGAGGTGGAGATTGTCGATATCTTCAAACATGATCCCGAAGGCAAGCTGCTTGTGGCGTCGAATGCGGGTAACGGCTTCCAGATCGCGGAAAAAGACGTGGTCGCCCAGACTCGTAACGGCAAACAGGTGCTCAACGTCAAAGGCGACGAAAAGGCCATGATCGTGCACCGTATCAAAGGCGACCATGTGGCGGTGATTTCGCAGAACCGCCGGTTCCTCGTCTTCCCGCTGGCCGACGTGCCGGAGCTCGGGCGCGGCAAGGGGGTCCGGTTGCAGAAATACAATCAGGCCCGAGGTGCGCAAGGGATGCTGGAGCTTGATGGCGGCCTGTCCGATCTGACCACATTCATGTGGGACGAGGGGCTGAGCTGGACCATGGGCGGTGGCAACACACGCACGGAGAAAGACCTCACGCAATGGCTCGGCAAACGCGCCGGCGTGGGTAAACAGCCGCCGCACGGGTTCCCGAGGGATAACAAGTTCAGCTGACCTTGGCGGCGTATGCCGGGGGGCATGCTGTGACACAATTACTGAAAACCAAGTTCGAAGGCCGCGTGGGTTCCACCCTGCGGCTTTCGCTTTGGACCGCGATGCTGTCCGTCGTCACGCTTGGATTTTACCGGTTCTGGATGAAAACGCGGCTCCGGCGGCATTTTTGGTCTGCTGTGCGACCTGACGGAACGCCTCTGGAATATGTCGGCAAGGGGATCGAGAAATTCACAGGATTTCTTATCGCGCTTGTCGTCCTCGCGTTCTTGATTGGCGTGCTGGCGCTTGTGCTGGTCTATGCCTCCTACGCGGTGTTTCAGGGAGAGTTTGAAGCCTATCTCGTCGCCGCGCTGATTGCCGTGCCGCTGATCTATTTCGCCTCTTATCGGGCCAAACGCTATGTCTATGCCCGCACGCGGTGGCGGGGGATCCGGTTCGGGCTGGAGCCTGCGGCGGGCAAATATACGCTTCATGCGATGGGGCATTTGCTTTTGACCGTGCTGACGCTGGGCTTTCTCTGGCCGCGCATGACCTTCAAGCTGGAGAAATTCCGCACAGACCGGACGTTTTTCGGGGATCAACGGCTGCATCAGGGAGGGCGATGGTGGGGGCTGGCGAAATCCTTCCTGCCAACGCTTGTCTGCATCTGGCTGGGCTTGGGTCTCATCGGGCGTGTGGCGTTTCTTGAAGCCAACTCGCAGGCGATAGACAGTGGTTTTTTCGGTCCTTCGGAGCAACTGCAATCCTTGGCCTTTGTGCCTGTATTGCTGTTGCTCGGCGTTTTTCTCTACCTGCGGTATCGGGTCGTTGCGCTGCGTTATCTTGCCAATCACAAGACCGCAGGCGGGGTCGGGCTGATCTCGCGCCTTTCGTTTCCGCGTGTGCTCTGGATCAATATCGCGGGCTATACGCTGACCAACATTTGCACGGCCATCGCCACCTTTGTGGTCGGCGCGGCGGCGTCTGCGGTGCTGGTTGCGGTCTATCCTGGGCTGGCGGACCTTGGCATTTTTGCCTCGGGTGCTGTGACAGAGGGCGCGGGGATCAGCGAAGAGGGCATGCCTTCGGCGGGCGTGTCTCTGGCTTTCGGGCTGTTTCTCTACATGACTACGCTGTTGTTCTTTGCTGTGTTCCGGCAAACCTTCGTGCTGTTCCCGACATGGCGGCATTATGCGCAAACCTTGTCCCTGACAGGCGGCGAGCATCTGGCGGAGATCCGTCAGCGCGACCGCGACCACGCGGGGCAGGCGGAAGGCATGGCCGAGGCCTTTGATCTGGGGGCGGCGATATGAGCATGAACCCGTGGATACCCAAGCCGAAAGGCGTGCGCTGTGATTTTGTAGACGGCAAAACGGCCAAGCGCCACGACGCCTATGTCACGCTGCATTCTGGCGAGGGGATTGCCGCTCTGAGCTACACGGATGAGGCGGGAGAGGCGGTGACAGTGCATTGGTCTCTCTCGCATTTGCGTCATGTCGAAGGGCAGGGGGCTTTGCGCAGCGACATCGGGCGGATCGGTGTGTTGACCAATGTGATGAGCCCGACTGCGCGTCTCTATGTGCGAGACTCGAAGCTGCTCGCGGAGATCGAGCGTTCCGCACCCTCCCTGACGCGTCGTGCGCCGGTGACGGGGCGGCGGCGTCTGGCTGGCTTGATCGTAGGAGCCGTGGCCTCTGTGGCGCTGATCGTCTTCGTCCTGATTCCCCTGATCGCGGACCAACTTGCCGCGCGTTTGCCGGTGGAGGGGGAGCGCGCCTTGGGGGACAAGACCTATGAGCGCATCCGCGAGAGTTTCTCGCAAAACGAGATGTTCCCCATTGAAGAGTGCCGTGACGCGCATGGGCTGGTCGCGCTTGAAAAGATGCAAGACAGATTGCTGTCCGCCTCTGATCTGGACGCGCAGGCCATGCGCCTCACCGTGCTTGATCTGGATATGATCAATGCCTTTGCCCTGCCCGGCGGACGAATCGTCGTGATGCAGGGGCTGATTGATGCCGCAGAAGCCCCCGAAGAGGTCGCCGCCGTGATTGCGCATGAGATGGGCCATGTTGCCCACCGTGACCCGACGCGCCACGCATTGCGCGGGGTCGGCACCTTCGGGGTGCTGTCGCTGGTCTTCGGGGATTTCGCAGGCGGCACCGTGGTCCTGCTCGGCGTGAACCAGCTGGTGAATGCGCAATACAGCCAAGGCGCCGAAAGTGCCGCCGATGCCTATGCCCATGCGCTTTTGCCGAAAGCCGGAGTGTCGCCGGGAGCGCTTGCGCCTTTGTTCGAGCGGCTGAAAGAGCAATACGGCGATACAGAGGGGCTTGCCTCGCATCTCGCCTCGCACCCGCAACTCGGGGACCGTGTGGCGCGCGCTCATGCCGCAGCCGAGGGGTTTGATGGCGCGGGCGAGCCAATTCTTTCTGCGCTGGAGTGGCACAGGCTGCGCCATATTTGCGACTGAACCGCTGGCGTTGCACCGCAGGCCGTTTGTCGCTACCTCTTGGGAACACAGAATTCAGGAGCAGTCCCCAGTGTTGTCATTTACCCGCCGCGTTTTCCTTGGTCTTTCTCTTTTGGCTTTGACGGCCTGTAGCGATGCCAAGGAGATTACCGAAGACACGCCCTTGGTAGATCTCGGTGATTTTGCTTTGGGGCATAACGTGGTGGTGGCCACAGATGCACAGAAAGCACCGTTCTCGCGCAATGCCACGGAAGAAGAGCTTGAAACCGCGCTTATGGCCGCGATGCAGGCCCGTTTCGGGCGCTATGACGGAGACAAGCTCTATCACATCGGAATCAAGGTGGACGCCTACGGTTTGGCCGCGCCGGGTATTCCGGTGCTGTTCACGCCAAAGTCCGTTCTGGTCCTGACGGTCAACATCTGGGACGATTCGAAAGGCGAGAAGCTGACGGAGAAACCGAAACTTCTGACCGTGTTCGAAAGCCTGAACGGCCATACATTGGTCGGCTCCGGTCTGACGCGGACGCGGGAGGAACAGCTTGACATTCTGACTCGCAACGCGGCCCTGAAAGTGGAGCGCTGGTTGCTGGAAAACGGCCAATGGTTCGGGGTTGAGCCGATTGCGCCGAAAAGTTCGGATGCTGATGAGGCGAAAGCCGCACTCGAAGTTCTGGCCCCTGATGCGGTAGAACAACCGACAATTAGCAACTGACGCTTGATTTTCCTGCTCAGAGTCAATAACTAGCCCGCGATGTTAATTTCGGGCCGTGTTCAGGCCCCTTCAATCCAAGAGGCGCCGCAATATGGCTAAGGAAAAGTTTGAGCGTTCGAAACCGCACGTGAACATCGGGACCATTGGTCACGTTGACCACGGTAAGACCACGTTGACCGCTGCGATCACGAAATACTTCGGTGATTTTCAGGCATACGACCAAATCGACGGCGCGCCGGAAGAGAAAGCCCGCGGGATCACGATTTCGACGGCTCACGTTGAATATGAGACCCCGAACCGTCACTATGCGCACGTTGACTGCCCCGGTCACGCCGACTACGTGAAAAACATGATCACCGGTGCGGCCCAGATGGACGGCGGTATCCTCGTTGTGAACGCAGCTGACGGCCCGATGCCGCAGACCCGCGAGCACATCCTGCTTGCCCGTCAGGTTGGCGTGCCGGCTCTCGTTGTGTTCCTGAACAAAGTTGACCAGGTTGACGACGAAGAGCTTCTGGAACTCGTTGAAATGGAAGTTCGCGAACTTCTGTCCGAATACGACTTCCCGGGCGACGATATTCCGATCATCGCAGGGTCCGCTCTGGCCGCTATGGAAGGCCGCGATCCGGAAATCGGCGAAAACAAGATCAAAGAACTGATGGAAGCTGTCGACGCTTACATCCCCGAGCCCGAGCGTGCGATTGACCAGCCGTTCCTGATGCCGATCGAGGACGTGTTCTCGATTTCCGGTCGCGGGACTGTTGTGACCGGTCGTGTCGAGCGCGGTGTGATCAACGTGGGTGACGAGATCGAAATCGTTGGTATCAAAGACACCACGAAAACCACCTGTACCGGCGTTGAAATGTTCCGCAAACTGCTTGACCGCGGTGAAGCTGGCGACAACATCGGCGCGCTTCTGCGTGGTGTGGACCGTGACGGCGTTGAGCGCGGTCAGGTTCTGTGTAAGCCGGGCTCCGTGAACCCGCACACCAAGTTCGAAGCCGAGGTCTACATCCTGACCAAGGAAGAGGGTGGCCGTCACACGCCGTTCTTCGCGAACTACCGTCCGCAGTTCTACTTCCGGACCACCGACGTGACCGGTACCGTTGTTCTTCCTGAAGGCACGGAAATGGTTATGCCCGGCGACAACCTGAAGTTCACCGCCGAGCTGATCGCCCCGATCGCCATGGAAGAAGGCCTCCGCTTCGCTATTCGCGAAGGTGGCCGCACCGTTGGTTCGGGCGTTGTGTCCAAAATCATCGAATAATCAGCCTCGCTGATTAAGAGACAGAAGGGCCTCACGAAAGTGGGGCCCTTTTCTTTTACCGCACAGATCGGGTGTTGTTTCGGTTTTCTGCCTGTCGGGTCGAAAACGTGCTTGCAAAGCGGGCGAGGCTTGTCTATCTCCACCCTCGGCCTTAGGGGTATAGCTCAGCTGGTAGAGCGACGGTCTCCAAAACCGTAGGTCGCGGGTTCGAACCCTGCTGCCCCTGCCAATTCTTCCGCACCATCCAAGGACGTCAGGCCGCAAAAATGGCGCGCTGCATGTTCCTTTGAGGGTCAAGGGTTGAAATCACGCCCGCGCTGGCGTACATGCGCCGAAACGAAAGTCAGGATCATAGCTATGGCCACGAAAACCAATCCGCTTCAGTTCATTCAGCAAGTGCGTGCTGAGGTGTCGAAAATCGTCTGGCCGACGCGCCGCGAAGTTATGTTGACCACTTTGATGGTCTTTATCATGGCGGCCCTTACGGCGACCTTCTTTTTTATCGTGGACCTTTTAATCCGCAACGGGTTGCAGAGCTTCCTCAACCTCTTCGGGTAAGCGCGCCTTTCAGTTCTGTTTCTGTTGAAAGCCTTCGCCATGTGCGGAGGCTTTGAGCGTTCGAGGGGCGGCTAAAGGGTTGAACTTAGGTCTGTGAACGTATAGAGCGGGCGCACTCTCACGAACGGGCGTGCAGCGATTCGAGTTGCGCGCCGCTTTATTGTTTCGGGGAGTGCGCGAAAGCGCGTGGAATTTAACGACATCCGGTCGCAATGACCGGAAGAGATGAAAAGGCAAAGGCACCATGGCGAAGCGTTGGTATTCGGTGAGCGTTCTCTCGAACTTCGAGAAAAAAATCGCCGAAGCGATCAAGACGGCTGTGGAAGAAAAAGGCCTGCAGGATCAGATTGAAGAAGTGCTGGTGCCGACCGAAGAGGTCATCGAAGTGCGCCGGGGCAAAAAGGTGACGACCGAGCGCCGTTTCATGCCGGGCTATGTGCTTGTGCGTATGGAAATGACCGATCAGGGTTATCACCTCATCAATTCGATCAACCGCGTGACCGGCTTCCTCGGTTCTTTCGGCAAGCCGATGCCGATGCGTGACAGCGAAGTCGAGGCTATCCTTGGCCGAGTCAAGGAAGGCGCCGAGGCTGACGCGCCGCGCAACACCATCACTTTCGAGGTTGGCGAACAGGTCTCCGTGGCCGAGGGCGCTTTCGAAGGTTTCGATGGTATGGTCGAGGAAGTGGACGAGGCCAACCAGCGCCTCAAGGTGTCCGTCTCGATCTTTGGCCGGGCTACCCCGGTCGAACTGGAATTCACTCAGGTCAACAAATCGGCCTGAGAGAGCGCCTGATCTTCGGATCGGGCATCACTTGTGGGAGGTGAGGGGCGCGCGCGTCATGAGCCAGACCACACAACGTAGTCGTCGCGGAACGCGTTTCGTGACAGTTGGAAAGGAAAGCCAATGGCTAAGAAACTCGCAGGTACGATGAAGCTGCAAGTGCCCGCCGGTCAAGCAAACCCGTCCCCGCCCGTGGGTCCGGCGCTCGGTCAGCGTGGTATCAACATCATGGAATTCTGTAAGGCGTTCAACGCCAAGACACAGGATATGGAGCCCGGTGCGCCGTGCCCGACCGTGATCACCTATTACTCCGATAAATCCTTCTCGATGGATATCAAGACGCCGCCGGCTTCTTTTTACCTCAAGAAGGCTGCCGGTCTGAAGCCGGTTGGCAAGCGTAACCGTCCGAAGGGCGCTGCTCTGCCGGGTCGTGAGACCGTGGCTTCCGTGACGGTCGCGCAGGTGCGCGAGATTGCCGAAGCCAAGATGAAAGATCTGAACGCCAACGACGTCGAAGGCGCAATGAAGATCATCGTCGGCTCCGCGAAATCTATGGGCATTGAGGTGAAGTAATGGCGAAACTTGGCAAACGTACCCGCGCGGCTCGCGAAGCTTTCGCAGGCAAAGAGAACGTCACCGTCGAGGAAGCTGTTGAGCTGATCAAGGCCAGCGCAAACGCTAAATTCGATGAAACCGTAGAAATCGCGCTGAACCTCGGTGTTGACCCCCGTCACGCTGACCAAATGGTCCGCGGCGTTGTGTCCCTGCCGAACGGCACGGGCAAATCCGTCCGTGTGGCTGTGTTCGCTCGTGGCCCGAAAGCAGACGAAGCGACAGCTGCCGGTGCGGATATCGTGGGCGCAGAAGACCTGATGGAAACCGTTCAGAACGGCACCATCGAGTTTGATCGCTGCATCGCGACTCCGGACATGATGCCGATCGTTGGTCGTCTGGGTAAGATCCTCGGCCCGCGTAACCTGATGCCGAACCCGAAGGTTGGCACTGTCACGATGGACGTCAAAGCCGCTGTTGAAGCTGCTAAAGGCGGCGAAGTGCAGTTCAAAGCCGAAAAAGCCGGTGTTGTGCACGCGGGCGTTGGTAAAGCCTCTTTTGATGCGGCCAAACTGGTCGAAAACATCCGCGCTTTTGTGGATGCGGTTCAAAAAGCCAAGCCGACCGGTGCTAAAGGCGCTTACATGCAGAAGGTCTCCGTGTCCTCCACGATGGGCCCGGGTGTTTCCATCTCCGTGGATTCTGCGACTGGCAACTAAGCCAGCGTATCGCGAATGCGATGCGTGTCGGGCGAAAAACTGCATTTCGCAGAAGTGCATGATCGCCCTTTCGCTTAGGGTAAGAATTGAAAGGCGCTCCGAGAGGGGCGCCTTTTTCATTTGTGTTTGTTGTTTGTGCTCTGCGCCTCAGGATGCCATAATGACCAAGGCGAAAGTTGCGGAGCGCCTGACACCCCTTGCGCTCCCCCTTAATCCCTACTAAACACCCTCATGCAGTCCAGCGTGCGATTCGTCGTGCGCTGTGTTGCGTTTCGTCCTAGACGGTGGGTGATCGGAATTCCCCGGTCATAATTCCTGCCTGAGACGGGAAAGACGAGAAGTTTCTCCGCAGGCTAGACCTCGGGCGACTTTGGCGCAGCCCCGTAACGGACTTCGTGCCGGTTTAGACCGGTAGAATTGAGCCGGGAGGGGTGACCTTCCCATACTTGGAGTAAAACTGTGGATAGAGCACAAAAAGAAAAAATGGTCGAAGAGCTCGGCCAAATCTTTGACAGCTCTGGCGTCGTTGTGGTTGCCCACTACGAAGGTCTCACGGTTGCTGAAATGCAGGACCTGCGCGCGCGTATGCGCGAAGCTGGTGGGTCCGTCCGCGTTGCCAAGAACAAGCTCGCCAAAATCGCCCTTGATGGAAAGCCTTGCGAAAGCGTTGCTGAATTCCTGACGGGCATGACCGTTCTCACCTATTCGGAAGATCCTGTGGCTGCGGCCAAGGTTGCCGATGCCTATGCCAAAGATAACGAAAAATTCGTGATCCTTGGCGGTGCAATGGGTGAAAACGCTCTCGACGTTGACGGTGTGAAGGCCGTTGCGAAAATGCCGTCCCGCGAGGAGCTTATTGCTTCCATCGTTGGCTGTATTGGCGCACCTGCTTCGAACATCGCTGGCGCGATTGGCGCTCCTGCTTCGAACATCGCGAGCATCCTGTCTACGATCGAAGACAAGGCTGCTGCATAAGCAATTAGAGACCGGCGTGGTTGTAAACACACACGTTGGAACACATCTTAAACGAACGGAAACAGTACAATGGCTGATCTGAAGAAACTTGCAGAAGAGATTGTTGGTCTCACCCTTCTCGAAGCACAAGAACTGAAAACCATCCTCAAAGACGAGTATGGCATCGAGCCCGCCGCTGGCGGCGCAGTGATGGTTGCAGGCGGCGCAGACGCCGGCGCAGCTGCTGCTGAAGAAAAAACCGAATTTGACGTCGTCCTGAAAGACGCCGGCGGTTCCAAAATCAACGTCATCAAAGAAGTCCGTGGCCTCACCGGTCTGGGCCTCAAAGAAGCTAAAGAGCTTGTTGAAGCTGGTGGCAAAATCAAAGAAGGCGTCTCCAAAGACGAAGCCGAAGAAGTCAAAACCAAGCTGGAAGCAGCTGGCGCGACTGTCGAAGTGGCCTAATTGCCTTCGGTCCATTCGGACCACACAAAATAATGGCTGGACCCGAGGTTTCTCGGGTCCAGCTTAACCTGTCTTAGAAAGGGCCTTTGCAGTCGCGCTGCATCACAAGGGTGTTTTCTCAGGAGAGGTTCAATGGTCGGGAGCTCCCTTTGGGACGGGAGCGGGAATAGACCGAATTTCTCTGTTTCGTCAGGGCACATCTGCCGGCGCCCAACGGTAGACGTCGCTCGCGAAAATTCGAAAGGTTTAGACGCTTATGGCATCGTCCTTCCTCGGCCAGAAACGGCTCCGCAAGTCTTACGGCAAAATCCGCGAAGTGCTTGAAATGCCGAACCTCATTGAGGTTCAAAAATCTTCTTACGATCTCTTCTTGAATTCTGGTGACGCCCCCGAGCCGCTCGACGGCGAAGGCATCAAAGGCGTGTTCCAGTCGGTATTTCCGATCAAGGATTTCAACGAAACCGCTGTGCTGGAGTTCGTTAAATACGAACTCGAGACGCCGAAATATGACGTCGAGGAATGTCAGCAACGTGACATGACCTATTCCGCGCCGCTCAAAGTGACCCTGCGCCTCATCGTGTTTGATGTAGACGAAGACACCGGTGCGAAGTCTGTGAAAGACATCAAAGAGCAAGACGTGTTCATGGGCGACATGCCTCTGATGACACCGAACGGCACCTTTGTTGTGAATGGCACCGAGCGCGTGATCGTGTCTCAGATGCACCGTTCGCCGGGCGTGTTCTTTGACCACGACAAAGGCAAGACCCATTCTTCGGGTAAACTGCTGTTTGCCTGCCGCATCATTCCCTATCGCGGCTCCTGGCTCGATTTCGAATTCGACGCCAAGGACATCGTTTATGCCCGTATCGACCGTCGCCGCAAATTGCCGGTCACGACCCTGCTCTATGCGCTGGGTCTCGATCAGGAAGCGATCTGTGACGCCTATTACAACACCGTCGAATTCAAGCTTGAGAAGAACAAAGGTTGGGTGACCAAGTTCTTCCCCGAGCGCGTGCGTGGCACTCGTCCGACCTATGATCTCGTGGACGCCGCAACAGGTGAAGTGATCTGTAAAGCGGGCGACAAGATGACCCCGCGTGCCGTGAAGAAAATCATCGACGCCGGTGAAATCACTGAGCTTCTGGTGCCCTTCGAGCACATCATCGGTAAATTCGTCGCGAAAGACATCATCAACGAAGAAACCGGCGCAATCTATGTCGAGGCTGGCGATGAGCTGACCCTCGAAATGGACAAAGACGGTGACGTGATCGGTGGCTCCCTCAAAGAGCTTATGGATGCGGGTATCACCGATATTCCGGTTCTCGACATCGATGGCGTGAACGTTGGCCCCTACATCCGCAACACGATGGCGGCGGACAAGAACATGAACCGCGAAACCGCGCTCATGGACATTTACCGTGTCATGCGTCCGGGTGAGCCGCCGACCGTTGAAGCGGCATCGAACATGTTCGACAGCCTGTTCTTCGATAGCGAGCGTTACGACCTCTCCGCTGTGGGCCGCGTGAAAATGAACATGCGTCTCGATCTGGATGCACCGGATACGCATCGCACATTGCGTCGCGAAGACATCGTCGCCTGTATCAAGGCGCTGGTCGAATTGCGTGACGGCAAAGGCGACGTGGACGACATCGACCACCTCGGCAACCGTCGTGTCCGCTCCGTGGGCGAATTGATGGAGAACCAGTATCGCGTCGGCCTTCTGCGTATGGAACGTGCGATCAAGGAGCGTATGTCCTCCGTCGAGATCGACACGGTCATGCCGCAGGATCTCATCAACGCGAAACCGGCTGCCGCTGCCGTGCGCGAATTCTTCGGCTCGTCGCAGCTGTCGCAGTTCATGGACCAAACCAACCCGCTTTCGGAAGTCACGCACAAGCGTCGTCTTTCCGCGCTTGGGCCGGGCGGTCTGACCCGCGAACGCGCAGGCTTTGAGGTTCGCGACGTGCACATCACGCACTACGGTCGTATGTGTCCGATTGAAACGCCGGAGGGGCCGAACATCGGTCTGATCAACTCTCTGGCGACCTTTGCCCGCGTCAACAAATACGGTTTCATCGAGACCCCGTATCGGAAAGTTGTCGAGGGTCAGGTCACGGACGAAGTGCAATACATGTCCGCGACCGAAGAGATGCGTCACACGGTGGCTCAGGCCAACTCGACGCTCGACGAAGACAACAAATTCGTCAACGATCTTGTGTCTACCCGTCAGTCGGGCGAACACGCGCTGAACCCGCCGACGAATGTCGACCTTATCGACGTTTCGCCGAAGCAGCTGGTTTCCGTCGGTGCGGCGCTGATCCCCTACCTTGAAAACGACGATGCGAACCGCGCGCTTATGGGTGCGAACATGCAACGTCAGGCCGTGCCGCTTCTGCGTGCCGAGGCGCCGCTGGTCGGCACCGGTATGGAAGGCAAGGTCGCAATCGACTCCGGGGCGGCTATTCAGGCCAAACGCGCCGGGATCATTGACCAGGTGGACGCAACCCGCGTTGTGGTGCGTGCAACGTCCGATCTCGAACTGGGCGATGCCGGCGTGGACATCTATCGTCTGCGCAAGTTCCAGCGTTCGAACCAGAACACCTGTATCAACCAGCGTCCGTTGGTGAAGGTGGGTCAGAAAGTGGCCAAAGGCGAGGTGATCGCCGACGGCCCGTCGACCGATATGGGCGAACTGGCTCTGGGTAAAAACGTCATCGTCGCGTTTATGCCGTGGAACGGTTACAACTACGAAGACTCCATCCTGATCTCCGAGCGCATTGCGCGTGACGACGTCTTCACCTCGGTTCACATCGAGGAATTCGAAGTCGCCGCCCGTGATACGAAGCTCGGGCCGGAAGAAATCACCCGCGACATTCCGAACGTCGGCGAGGAAGCCCTGCGCAACCTTGACGAAGCCGGTATCGTCTACATCGGTGCTCACGTCGAGCCGGGTGACATTCTCGTCGGTAAGATCACGCCGAAGGGTGAAAGCCCGATGACGCCGGAAGAAAAACTTCTGCGCGCCATCTTCGGTGAGAAAGCTTCCGATGTGCGTGACACCTCGCTGCGCGTGAAACCGGGTGACTACGGCACGGTCGTGGAAGTCCGCGTATTCAACCGTCACGGCGTTGAGAAAGACGAGCGTTCGCTGCAAATCGAACGTGAGGAAATCGAACGTCTGGCGCGTGACCGCGACGATGAGATGGCCATTCTGGACCGTAACATCTACGCGCGTCTGAAAGACCTGATCATGGGCAAGGTCATTGCCAAAGGCCCGAAAGGTGTCCGGACCGGCGTGACTGTGGACGAAGAGTTGCTGTCGCAGCTGTCCAAAGGCCAGTGGTGGCAGATCGCCCTCGAAGACGAGGATTCTGCAACTATCGTCGAGGCTCTGAACGCCCAGTACGAGGCACAGAAACGTGCGCTTGAGCACCGTTTCGAAGACAAGGTCGAGAAAGTCCGTCGTGGCGACGACCTGCCGCCGGGTGTGATGAAAATGGTCAAAGTCTTCATCGCCGTGAAGCGTAAGCTTCAGCCGGGCGACAAGATGGCCGGTCGTCACGGGAACAAAGGTGTGATTTCGCGGGTTGTTCCGATGGAAGACATGCCGTTCCTTGAAGACGGGACACCTGTTGACTTCTGTCTCAACCCGCTGGGTGTGCCTTCGCGGATGAACGTTGGTCAGATTCTTGAGACGCACACCGGTTGGGCGTCCCGTGGTCTGGGTCTGCAAGTGGACGAGGCTCTGCAAGAGTATCGTCGTTCGGGCGACATGACGCCTGTGCGTGACGCTCTGAAGTTCGTCTATGGCGAAGAGGTCTATGACGAAGGCTTTGCGCCGATGGATGAGGCCGATCTTCTGGAAGCAGCAGGCAATGTCACCAAAGGTGTGCCGGTTGCGACCCCCGTCTTTGACGGTGCGAAAGAGGCCGACATCAATGACGCGCTTCGTCGTGCGGGCTTTGACACCTCCGGTCAATCCGTCCTCTACGATGGCCGCACGGGCGAACAGTTTGCCCGTAAGGTCACCGTCGGCATGAAATACCTGCTGAAACTGCACCACCTTGTGGACGACAAAATCCACGCCCGTTCCACGGGGCCGTACTCGCTCGTCACCCAGCAGCCGCTCGGTGGTAAGGCGCAGTTCGGTGGCCAGCGCTTCGGGGAGATGGAGGTCTGGGCTCTGGAAGCCTATGGTGCCGCCTACACCTTGCAGGAAATGCTCACGGTCAAGTCGGATGACGTGGCTGGACGGGCGAAAGTCTACGAGTCGATCGTCAAGGGCGAAGACAACTTTGAAGCCGGCGTGCCGGAATCCTTCAACGTTCTTGTCAAAGAAGTCCGTGGCCTCGGCCTCAATATGGAACTCCTGGACTCGGAGGGCGAGGAGTAAGGGCTTTGGCCCTTCTTCTCCCTCCCTTTCCGAGACAATCTGAGGAACTCATAAGATGAACCAGGAACTCACAACCAACCCGTTCAACCCGCTGGCGCAGCCGTCGACCTTTGACGAGATCAAAGTCTCGCTCGCGTCGCCGGAGCGCATCCTGTCGTGGTCCTACGGGGAAATCAAGAAACCGGAAACTATCAACTACCGGACATTCAAGCCGGAGCGTGATGGTCTTTTTTGTGCGCGTATCTTTGGCCCGATCAAAGATTATGAATGTCTTTGCGGCAAATACAAACGCATGAAATATCGCGGCGTTGTCTGCGAGAAATGTGGTGTTGAAGTTACGCTTCAGAAAGTGCGCCGCGAGCGCATGGGGCACATCGAACTGGCAGCACCCGTCGCTCACATCTGGTTCCTGAAATCCCTGCCGAGCCGGATCGGCCTCATGCTCGACATGACGCTGCGTGATCTGGAACGCGTGCTCTATTTCGAAAACTACGTTGTGATCGAACCGGGCCTGACGGATCTCACCTACGGTCAGATGATGACCGAAGAAGAGTATATGGACGCTCAGGACATGTATGGCATGGACGCATTCGAGGCCGATATCGGCGCCGAAGCGATCCGTAAAATGCTCTCCAACATCGACCTTGAGTCCACCGCAGAACAGCTGCGTGAAGACCTCAAGGAAGCGACAGGCGAGCTGAAGCCGAAAAAGATCATCAAACGTCTGAAAATCGTCGAGTCCTTCCTTGAATCCGGCAACCGTCCGGAATGGATGATCATGACGGTGATCCCCGTGATCCCGCCAGAGCTGCGCCCGCTGGTGCCGCTCGATGGTGGCCGTTTCGCGACCTCCGATCTGAACGACCTTTACCGTCGTGTGATCAACCGGAACAACCGTCTCAAGCGTCTGATTGAACTGCGTGCGCCCGACATCATCGTGCGCAACGAAAAACGGATGCTGCAAGAATCCGTCGACGCTCTGTTCGACAACGGCCGTCGTGGCCGCGTCATCACCGGTGCGAACAAACGCCCGCTGAAGTCGCTCTCCGACATGCTCAAGGGTAAACAGGGTCGTTTCCGTCAGAACCTTTTGGGGAAACGCGTCGACTTCTCCGGCCGTTCGGTGATTGTGACCGGTCCGGAACTCAAGCTGCACCAATGCGGTCTGCCGAAGAAGATGGCGCTCGAACTGTTCAAGCCGTTCATCTATTCGCGGCTTGAAGCCAAAGGTCTGTCTTCGACCGTGAAACAGGCCAAGAAACTGGTGGAAAAAGAACGTCCGGAAGTCTGGGACATCCTCGACGAGGTGATCCGCGAACATCCGGTTATGCTCAACCGTGCGCCGACGCTTCACCGTCTCGGTATTCAGGCATTTGAACCCACACTGATCGAAGGGAAAGCGATCCAGCTTCACCCGCTCGTCTGTTCCGCGTTCAACGCCGACTTTGACGGGGACCAAATGGCTGTTCACGTGCCGCTCTCTCTTGAGGCACAGCTCGAAGCCCGCGTCCTGATGATGTCCACGAACAACGTGCTGTCGCCTGCCAACGGCGCGCCGATCATCGTGCCGTCGCAGGATATGATCTTGGGCCTCTACTACATCACCATGCAGCGTGACGGGATGAAGGGCGAAGGCATGATCTTCTCCGACATCGAAGAGGTCGAATATGCGCTGAACGCTGGTGAAGTGCATCTGCACGCCAAAATCACCGCGCGGATCAAACAGATCGACGAGCACGGTCAAGAGGTTTGGGAACGTCACGAGACAACCCCCGGTCGCTTGCGCCTCGGCTCTCTTCTGCCGCTCAACGCAAAAGCGCCGTTCTCCTTGGTGAACCGGCTTCTGCGGAAGAAAGACGTGCAGCGTGTCATTGACACCGTCTACCGTTATTGCGGCCAGAAAGAGTCCGTGATCTTCTGTGACCAGATCATGTCTCTGGGCTTCAAAGAAGCGTTCAAAGCCGGGATTTCCTTCGGCAAGGACGACATGGTGATCCCTGACAACAAATGGAGTCTCGTGGATTCCACCCGTGATCAGGTGAAAGACTTTGAACAACAGTACATGGACGGCCTGATCACTCAGGGCGAGAAGTACAACAAAGTTGTCGATGCATGGGCCAAGTGTAACGACAAGGTCACCGAGGCGATGATGAACACCATCTCCGCCAAGAAGTACGACGAGAATGGCTCCGAAATGGAGCCGAACTCGGTTTACATGATGGCTCACTCCGGTGCGCGTGGTTCTGTGACCCAGATGAAACAGCTGGGCGGTATGCGCGGCCTGATGGCGAAACCTTCGGGCGAGATTATCGAAACGCCGATTATCTCGAACTTTAAAGAAGGCCTGACCGTGCTCGAGTACTTCAACTCGACCCACGGTGCCCGTAAGGGTCTGTCGGATACGGCTCTGAAAACCGCGAACTCCGGTTACCTGACCCGTCGTCTTGTCGACGTGGCACAGGACTGCATCGTGCGCGAAGTCGATTGTGGCACCGAACTTGCGATCACCGCCGAAGCGGCTGTGAACGACGGTGAGGTTGTGGCAACGCTTGCCGAGCGTATTCTTGGTCGTGTTTCCGCGGATGATGTCTTGCGTCCGGGCACCGACGAGGTGCTGGTCAGCAAGAACGAGCTGATCGACGAGCGCAAAGCTGATGCGATCGAGGCGGCAGGTGTTGCTTCCATGCGCATCCGCAGCCCGCTGACCTGTGAGGCCGAAGAAGGCGTCTGTGCCATGTGCTACGGTCGCGACCTTGCCCGCGGCACCATGGTCAACCAAGGCGAAGCGGTCGGTATCATCGCGGCCCAATCCATTGGTGAGCCGGGCACACAGCTGACGATGCGGACCTTCCACATCGGCGGCGTGGCCCAAGGTGGTCAGCAGTCCTTCCAGGAAGCCAACCAGGAAGGCAAGATCGTCTTCCGCGAATCCAATCTTCTGGAAAACCGTCATGGCGAGAAGATCGTCATGGGTCGGAACATGCAGATGGCGATTGTGGACGATAACGGCGTGGAACGCGCTTCGTTCAAGCTGGGTTACGGGACCAAGGTGTTTGTTGAAGAGGGCGCCACCATTTCCCGCGGCGACAAGCTGTTTGAATGGGATCCGTATACGCTTCCGATCATCGCGGAAAAAGCCGGTAAAGCCAAATTTGTCGACCTCATCTCGGGCCTGTCCGTGCGTGACGAGACCGATGATGCAACCGGCATGACCCAGAAAATCGTGACCGACTGGCGCTCTGTGCCACGCGGTGGCGATCTGAAGCCTGAAGTCTTCATTCTGGGCGAAGACGGCGAGCCGGTGCGCAATGATGCAGGCAACCCTGTGGCCTACCTCATGTCCGTGGACGCCATTCTCTCTATCGAGGATGGTCAGGACATCGAGGCCGGTGACGTTGTGGCCCGTATCCCGCGTGAAGGTGCGAAGACCAAGGACATCACCGGTGGTCTGCCGCGTGTGGCCGAATTGTTCGAAGCCCGTCGTCCGAAAGATCACGCCATCATCGCAGAAGTCGATGGCTATGTGCGCTTCGGCAAGGACTACAAGAACAAGCGCCGCATCTCGATCGAACCGTCGGATGAGACCAAGGAAACCGTTGAATACATGGTGCCGAAAGGCAAGCACATCCCTGTGGCTGAAGGCGACTTCATCCAGAAGGGTGAGTATATCATGGACGGTAATCCGGCACCGCACGACATCCTCGCCATCATGGGTGTCGAAGCTCTGGCCGATTACATGATCGACGAGGTGCAGGAGGTCTATCGTCTGCAAGGCGTGAAGATCAACGACAAGCACATCGAAGTCATCGTGCGCCAGATGTTGCAGAAATGGGAAATCCTCGACTCCGGGGATACCACTCTGCTCAAAGGCGAAGCGGTCGATAAGGTCGAGTTCGAAGAAGCCAATGCCAAGGCGGAAGCCAAAGGTGGACGTCCGGCGAAAGGCCAGCCGATCCTCTTGGGGATCACCAAAGCCTCGCTGCAAACGCGGTCGTTCATCTCTGCGGCATCGTTCCAGGAGACCACCCGTGTGCTTACGGAGGCCTCTGTCCAAGGCAAGCGCGACAAGCTGGTGGGCCTCAAAGAGAACATCATCGTGGGTCGCCTTATTCCGGCCGGTACCGGCGGTGCGACACAACGTGTCCGCCGTATCGCTCAGGAACGCGACAACGTGGTGATCGAAGAGGCTCGCGCCGAGGCCGAAGCGGCCGCGCAACTCGCCGCTCCGGTGGTGGAAGCGGATACAGGCTTTGGCGACGACACGCTGGTTGTTGATACACCTGAAGGTTCCGACGACTAAGTCAGTCCAATATGAATAGGAAAGGCCCTGCGGAAACGCGGGGCCTTTTGTTTTTAACAAGGTTTTATGGCGAAAGCGCCATGATAGGTTGCGTTTGAGAAGGCGAAGCACAACGGAGGCACGGCATGCGGATTGGGGTCATTGGATGCGGAACGATTTCCAGCGCAGCGGTGCGGGGGATCGCGCGTGACGGACATAAGATTACGGTATCGGAACGTGGTGCGCATCACTCCGCTGTTCTTGTCGAGACGTTTGACAATGTGCGCGCAGCAGACAATCAGACTGTGGTGGACAGCAGCGAGGTGTTGTTTCTGGGGATGGTAGCAGAGGTGGCGCATGATGTTCTCAGCGACCTAAGGTTTCGCAAGGGTCAGAAAGTGATCACCTTTATGGCCGGGCTCTCACTGGACGAGGTGGCGGCGCTGGTGCGCCCGGCGCGGGCCGTGGCGATCATGATGCCCTTTCCTGGCATCGCGCAGGGCGGCACGCCGATTATGATGCATGGCGACACCGCGCTTGTCACAAAGTTATTCGGTCATCGAAACAACATCTTTCCCGTGACGGACGCAGAGGAAATGGCGGCCTATCTCTGTGCACAGTCAGTGTTGTCGCCGATCGTGCGTATGGTGTCTGATGCGGCGGATTGGCTTGGCGCGCGTGTTTCGGACAAAGAGCAGGGCGAGGTCTTCCTGCGCGAGCTTGTCGCATCAAGCCTGTCGGGGATGGCTTGCGCGCCTTTGATTGATGCGCTCAATACGCCGGGCGGCTATAACCAGAGGCTGCGTGCGCATATGGAGAGCCATGGCATCGGTGCGGCTTTGAAATCCGGGTTGGAGGATATGCTCTGAGCGTGCAGACTGCATCCAGTCTTATCCGCTTAGACGCGCAGCCTCATCGCGGTGATGTTGCCACCTAGGGTCTTCCTCCGCTACAAACCCGTGTTTCTCCGCCAGCCGTTCGACATAATCTGCGCAGCACAGATGATGCAGGCGCATGACATCGGGTAGGGCGGTGATCTCGGCATAGGTGGCGTCAAACCGTTCTGCATATTTCAGCGCGCTGTCGTCCAACTCTTCGTTGCGGTTCTTGCCGTTGAAAAACGCCTCTGTGTATCGGTCCTTACCAGCCACGGTGGACTTGGTGCCCATTTTGAGCGCAAAGCTCTCCCGTGTCCGTGAGGCGTAGTGGTTGAGCTGGGCATAGTCATGGGTGATCCAGCGCGGCTGCGTCATCATCACGGGGTTTTCTTTCGGATGATAGCGGCGCATCGTCGCGCCATCGCACCGTTTGAGCAGATTGGGCGCCGTGCCCCAGTCATCAGGTCCGCGCCAGCCTTTGGGCGAATGAACCCCCAGACGCCAGAAATGGCTTGGCCACCGGACCAGCGTTTTGAAAAAGACGTTCCCCCTGTGCCGCCGCTCCGAAGCGCGGGTAAAGCGCCGATGGGTCAACGCGTCTTCCCAGTTGTGATGCCCCCCGTCACCGAAACAGCGCCAGTGCACAGCAATGCCGTGGGTCCGGTCCATGTCGAACGCGTCAAACAGGTCGTGCAGAAGACCATCGCCCCGATGGATCACCAGAAACTCGTCCACGTCGATATTGAACACCCATTCCGCCGCCCGAATGCGGGGATGCTTGGCCATGAATTTCAGCGTTGTGCGTTTCACAGGGCGGTCCGGCTCCGGCGTGTAGGGCTCGGCGGTCAGGATGCCGGCCTCGTCAAGCGCCATCAGAAGCTCGGGTGAGTGATCGGTGCAGTCGTTGTAAAAGACGACAAGATGATCGAAGCCCAGCATGAGATACCATGCGACCCATTCCAGAATGAACGGACCTTCGTTGCGCATGGTTGTAACGACGAGTCGTTCATTCATATGTTGTACCTGTCCTGCACTAATGACGCGTGATCCTGCGACAATCCGTTTCTATCTCACATGAATTGCGAAAGGATTTATGCACGCAAGGTTTTTCAGGGCAAGACAAAGACGAAGCCTCTTCCCGCAGAAGAAAAGCGATGATAGCGGGAAAGGGAAGGGGGCGCAGCATGTTCAATATTTTATCGAAATTGCCGGAGAATACACGCGGGGCTGTGATCATGTCGCTGTCTATGGCAGCTTTTACCACGAACGACAGTTTCATGAAGGGGGCCTTGGCCGAGGTGCCGCTGTTTCAGGGGCTGTTTCTTCGAGCCAGTCTGAACATTGTGATGCTGTTTGCGGTGCTTGTGCCGCTCATCGGGCCCGTGCGGTTGGATCTACCACGCAAGGATTGGGTGATGATCGGCATACGGTCCTGTGCGGAGATCGGCGCGGCGTTGTGCTTTATGACTGCGGTCAGCAACATGCCCTTGGCCAATGCCACGGCGATTATGCAGACGCTCCCGCTTTCGATCACCATTGCGGGGTGGCTCTTGTTCCGCGATCCGCTGGGTTGGCGGCGCATGGTGGCGATTGTGATCGGCTTTTTCGGAGTGCTCATGATCGTGCAACCCGGCACGGACGGTTTTAGCGGCTATGCGCTCTTCGCGGTTCTGGCCATGCTGTGCGTGACCTTGCGCGATATTATCGTGCGCAAGATCGACCATTCCGTGCCCACGACCACCGTGACTCTCGGTGCGATCCTTGCGGTGTGGGTGGCGTCGGGGCTTTTGTCGATCGGGCAGGGGTGGGAGCCGGTTTCCGTTAAAGCATGGGCACAGATCACAGGTTCTGCGTCATTTCTGATCGTGGCCTATGTGACCTCGGTGGCCGTGATGCGGGTGGGGGAGATGTCCTTTGTCTCGCCGTTTCGCTATACGGCGCTGGTCTGGGCATTGCTGATCGGTTTGTTTGCCTTTGGGGAATGGCCCAATGCACTGGCCTTTGCAGGAGCCGGAATCATCGCCGGAACGGGTATCTACACGGTCCTGCGCGAGGCGGCTCTGCGACGTCGCGTAGCGCCAAATTCGTCGCGATAAACCCGTTGACAGGGGGATTGTGAAAGCCATACGAGGTCAAGGCGTTACACGGCGCTCGCCCGACATTCGGGCTTGCGGTTAACCGACCGAGGCTTTCCGGCCCGCAAACGGGCGCGGAGTGTTGACAAGCCCCCCGACTCTCCATATACGGCCACCCATCCGGCATAGGGGACGTCCCTATATCGCCGACTTCTAAATCGTAGTGATCAAGACCCGAGCAATTTGAGGCGCTCTGGTCCTCTGGGAACTCACCGCGTCGTTCACCTCGGAATGGGAACGATTGCGGGTTTTCGTGTTATGCGGACGCGCGTGGCACATCGACATCGTAATCGCCCCGGCAGGGCCGTCAGGTCGCCACCGAGGTTCATCTAGTTAGGAAACGGGAAAGCACCCTATGCCAACGATTCAGCAGCTGATTCGCAAACCGCGTCAGCCCAAACGTAAGGTTTCCAAGTCCCAACACTTGGAGCAATGCCCTCAGAAGCGCGGTGTTTGTACGCGCGTCTACACCACGACCCCGAAGAAACCGAACTCCGCTATGCGGAAAGTCGCCAAAGTGCGTCTGACCAATGGTTTCGAGGTCATCTCTTACATCCCCGGTGAAAGCCACAACCTTCAGGAACACTCCGTGGTTCTGATCCGTGGCGGCCGTGTGAAAGACCTTCCGGGTGTCCGTTACCACATCCTGCGCGGTGTTCTGGATACCCAGGGCGTCAAAGACCGTAAACAGCGTCGTTCGAAATACGGCGCTAAGCGTCCTAAATAAGGAGATCACGGAATGTCCCGTCGTCACGCCGCTGAAAAGCGCGAAGTCCTGCCCGACGCCAAATATGGCGATCGCGTGCTGACCAAATTCATGAACAACCTGATGATCGATGGCAAAAAATCTGCCGCCGAGAAAATTGTCTACAACGCGCTGACCCGCGTCGAAGACAAGCTGAAAAAAGCTCCGGTTGAAGTGTTCCACGAAGCCCTCGACAACGTGAAACCCTCTGTTGAGGTGCGTTCCCGTCGTGTGGGTGGTGCAACCTACCAGGTGCCTGTTGAAGTGCGCGTCGAACGTCGCGAAGCTCTGGCAATCCGCTGGCTGATCTCCGCATCGCGCGCTCGCAACGAGAACACGATGGAAGAACGTCTTGCCGGTGAGCTGCTTGACGCAGTAAACGGTCGTGGCGCTGCTGTGAAAAAGCGCGAAGACACCCACAAAATGGCCGACGCCAACAAAGCGTTCAGCCATTACCGCTGGTAACTCAACTCAGGCCTTTAGGACCGAACACCAATGGCACGCGAATTTCCTCTCGACCGCTACCGCAACTTCGGCATCATGGCGCATATCGACGCCGGTAAAACGACGATGACGGAGCGGATTCTTTTCTATACGGGGAAGAATCACAAGATCGGTGAGACCCACGACGGCGCCTCCACCATGGACTGGATGGAGCAGGAAGCCGAACGCGGGATCACTATTACGTCGGCTGCGACCACGACTTTCTGGCAGCGTCAGGTCGACCCGACCGCCGACGGCGAGGCGGACACCAAAACCCGCTTCAACATCATCGACACTCCCGGCCACGTTGACTTCACCATCGAAGTCGAGCGTTCGCTTGCGGTTCTTGACGGTGCTGTGGCGCTGCTTGACGGTAACGCAGGCGTTGAGCCCCAAACCGAAACCGTGTGGCGTCAGGCTGATCGCTACAAGGTTCCGCGTCTGGTGTTCGTGAACAAAATGGACAAGATCGGTGCGGACTTCTTCAACTGTGTTGAGATGGTCCGTGATCGTACCGGCGGTTTGCCGATGCCGATCGCTCTTCCGATCGGGGCTGAAGATACTCTCGAAGGTATCATCGACCTGATCACCATGGAAGAGTGGGTCTGGATCGGTGAAGATCTGGGTGCATCCTGGGAACGTCGCCCGATCCGCCCTGAGCTTCAGGAGCTGGCCAACAAGTGGCGCGACAACATGATCGAAATGGCTGTCGAAATGGACGACGATGCCATGGAAGCTTACCTTGAGGGCCAAGAGCCCGATGAGGCAACGCTTCGCAAGCTGATCCGTAAGGGGACGTTGTCGTTGTCCTTCTTCCCGATGCTTGCCGGTTCTGCCTTCAAAAACAAAGGCGTGCAGCCGCTGCTCAACGCCGTGATCGACTTCCTGCCGGGTCCGCAAGACGTTCCCACGCTGATGGGCTTCTCGCCTGACGACGAGGAAGAAGTGCGCAACATCCCGCGTAACGCGGATGATGCCGAGCCCTTCTCGGCGTTGGCGTTCAAAATCATGAACGACCCCTTTGTTGGCTCGCTGACCTTTACGCGTATCTACTCGGGCGTGATCAAGAAAGGCGACGCGATCCTCAATTCGACCAAAGGCAAGCGCGAGCGTGTCGGTCGTATGATGGTAATGCACGCCATCGAACGCGAGGAAATCGAGGAAGCATATGCTGGCGACATCATCGCGTTGGCAGGTCTGAAAGAAACTACCACGGGTGACACGCTCTGTGATCCGGCCAAACCGGTGGTTCTCGAAACCATGACTTTCCCCGATCCGGTGATCGAGATTGCTGTCGAGCCGAAGACCAAAGGCGACCAGGAAAAAATGTCCGCAGGTCTGGCACGTCTTGCTGCCGAAGACCCGTCCTTCCGCGTCGAAACCGACCTCGAGTCCGGTCAGACCATCATGAAGGGCATGGGCGAGCTTCACCTCGACATTCTCGTCGATCGCCTGAAGCGCGAATTCAAGGTCGAAGCCAACATTGGTGCGCCGCAGGTGGCTTATCGTGAGACGATTTCTCACGAAGTCGAGCACAGCTACACCCACAAGAAACAGTCGGGTGGTTCGGGTCAGTTCGCTGAGGTGAAAATGATCATCTCTCCGACAGAGCCGGGTGAAGGTTACTCCTTTGAATCCAAGATTGTTGGCGGGGCTATTCCGAAAGAATACATCCCGGGTGTCGAAAAAGGCATCAACTCGGTGATGGACTCCGGTCCGCTCGCAGGCTTCCCTGTGATCGACTTCAAAGTGGCCCTCATCGACGGTAAGTTCCACGACGTGGACTCCTCCGTCCTCGCCTTCGAAATTGCAGCACGTATGTGTATGCGCGAAGGGATGAAGAAAGCTGGCGCGAAACTGCTCGAGCCGATCATGAAAGTCGAAGTGATTACTCCGGAAGAATACACCGGCGGTATCATTGGCGATCTGACCTCCCGTCGCGGGCAGGTTCAGGGCCAGGACACTCGCGGTAACGCGATTGCCATCGACGCTTTCGTGCCGCTGGCCAACATGTTCGGCTACATCAACACGCTGCGTTCCATGTCTTCGGGCCGTGCGCAGTTTACGATGCAGTTCGATCACTACGAAGCTGTGCCTTCGAACATCTCGGAAGAAATTCAGGCCAAATTCGCGTAAGCGGGGCCAGAACCCAACACGGGGGTCAGGGCGACCTGATCCCCAAACAGAATGAAACAGGAGGCCATCATGGCTAAGGAAAAGTTTGAGCGTTCGAAACCGCACGTGAACATCGGGACCATTGGTCACGTTGACCACGGTAAGACCACGTTGACCGCTGCGATCACGAAATACTTCGGTGATTTTCAGGCATACGACCAAATCGACGGCGCGCCGGAAGAGAAAGCCCGCGGGATCACGATTTCGACGGCTCACGTTGAATATGAGACCCCGAACCGTCACTATGCGCACGTTGACTGCCCCGGTCACGCCGACTACGTGAAAAACATGATCACCGGTGCGGCCCAGATGGACGGCGGTATCCTCGTTGTGAACGCAGCTGACGGCCCGATGCCGCAGACCCGCGAGCACATCCTGCTTGCCCGTCAGGTTGGCGTGCCGGCTCTCGTTGTGTTCCTGAACAAAGTTGACCAGGTTGACGACGAAGAGCTTCTGGAACTCGTTGAAATGGAAGTTCGCGAACTTCTGTCCGAATACGACTTCCCGGGCGACGATATTCCGATCATCGCAGGGTCCGCTCTGGCCGCTATGGAAGGCCGCGATCCGGAAATCGGCGAAAACAAGATCAAAGAACTGATGGAAGCTGTCGACGCTTACATCCCCGAGCCCGAGCGTGCGATTGACCAGCCGTTCCTGATGCCGATCGAGGACGTGTTCTCGATTTCCGGTCGCGGGACTGTTGTGACCGGTCGTGTCGAGCGCGGTGTGATCAACGTGGGTGACGAGATCGAAATCGTTGGTATCAAAGACACCACGAAAACCACCTGTACCGGCGTTGAAATGTTCCGCAAACTGCTTGACCGCGGTGAAGCTGGCGACAACATCGGCGCGCTTCTGCGTGGTGTGGACCGTGACGGCGTTGAGCGCGGTCAGGTTCTGTGTAAGCCGGGCTCCGTGAACCCGCACACCAAGTTCGAAGCCGAGGTCTACATCCTGACCAAGGAAGAGGGTGGCCGTCACACGCCGTTCTTCGCGAACTACCGTCCGCAGTTCTACTTCCGGACCACCGACGTGACCGGTACCGTTGTTCTTCCTGAAGGCACGGAAATGGTTATGCCCGGCGACAACCTGAAGTTCACCGCCGAGCTGATCGCCCCGATCGCCATGGAAGAAGGCCTCCGCTTCGCTATTCGCGAAGGTGGCCGCACCGTTGGTTCGGGCGTTGTGTCCAAAATCATCGAATAATCAGCCTCGCTGATTAAGAGACAGAAGGGCCTCACGAAAGTGGGGCCCTTTTTGTTGGCACTCCATCTTGGAACGATGGTCTGTGGACTGAAACAGCCTCGTGGATGTGCCGGTTAAAACGTGCGAGTTGCACAAACACTCTTGCCACATCCCCCAATCCCATCTATATCGCGCGAATTCGTCGCGAGGCGAGTGTTGGTGTAGGGATTCGGTATAGGTCTTTGGCCTCGGGTCAACCGCACCAAAAGGTTCGACGAGGGTGTGCGATGCGCGTGCATCTTCCTCTCAACCTCAATAAGCCTAAGAAAGGCAATGCAATGCAAAGCCAGAACATCCGTATTCGGCTGAAGGCATTTGATTTCCGCGTGCTCGACGCGTCGACACAGGAAATCGTCAACACGGCAAAGCGCACTGGCGCTAAGGTCCGTGGCCCGATCCCGCTGCCGAACAAGATTGAGAAGTTCACGGTTCTCCGTGGTCCTCACATCGACAAGAAATCCCGCGATCAGTTCGAGATCCGTACGCACAAGCGTCTTCTCGACATCGTTGACCCGACCCCCCAGACCGTGGACGCGCTGATGAAGCTCGACCTCGCCGCTGGTGTGGATGTCGAGATCAAAGTCTAAGGGGGGCAATAGATATGTTGCGCTCTGGCGTTATCGCGAAGAAGGTCGGCATGACCCGCCTCTTCATGGAAGACGGGAAGCAGATTCCTGTGACCGTTCTTCAACTCGAAAACTTGCAAGTGGTTGCCCAACGTACCACCGAGAAAGACGGCTATACCGCTGTTCAGCTCGGCGCGGGCAACGCAAAAGCAAAACGCACCTCGCAAGCCATGCGCGGTCACTTCGCTGCGGCCAATGTCGCACCGAAGCGCAAAGTGGCTGAATTCCGCGTGGACGAAGACAAGCTGATCGAAGTGGGCGCGGAAATCTCCGCTGACCACTACCTTGAAGGTCAGTATGTTGACGTTTCCGGCACATCTATCGGTAAAGGTTTTGCCGGTGCCATGAAACGCCACAACTTCGGCGGTTTGCGTGCAACGCACGGTGTGTCCATCTCCCACCGGTCCCACGGTTCCACCGGTCAGTGTCAAGACCCGGGTCGTGTGTTCAAAGGGAAAAAGATGGCCGGTCACATGGGTGCTGCCCGTGTTACCACCCAAAACCTTCAGGTTGTCCGCACGGATGCCGACCGTGGCTTGATCATGGTCAAAGGCGCTGTTCCGGGCTCCAAAGGCGGCTGGGTCACCATCAAAGACGCTGTGAAGAAAGCGGCTCCAGCCGATCTTCCCCTTCCGGCCGCTCTGAAATCCGCTGCCACCGAAGCAACTGCGGCACCTGCCGAAGAAGCTCCGGCAGAAGGAGGTGAAGCATGACTTTCAACGTGATCAAACTGGACCTCGACGAGGCTCTTTTCGGTCTTGAGCCGCGTGCAGACATCCTGCACCGTGTGGTTCGCTGGCAGCGTAACAACGCGCAGCAAGGCACGCACAAGGTCAAGACCCGCTCGGAAGTGTCCTACTCCACCAAAAAGATCTATCGCCAAAAAGGCACCGGCGGCGCACGCCACGGGTCCCGCAAGGCACCGATCTTCCGTAAAGGTGGTATCTACAAAGGCCCGACCCCGCGTTCCCACGGCCACGAGCTGACGAAGAAATTCCGCAAGCTTGGTCTGAAGCACGCACTCTCCGCGAAAGCTGCCTCTGGCAATCTCGTGGTTGTGGAAGATGCGAAACTCGCAGAAGCCAAAACCGCATTGCTGGCGAAAGCTGTCAAAGAGCAGGGCTGGAAGCGCGTTCTGGTGATCGATGGTGCTGACGTTGATGAGAACTTCAAAGCTGCGGCTGCGAACCTCGCCAATGTTGACGTGCTGCCGACCATTGGCGCCAACGTCTATGACATCCTGAAACGTGACACGCTCGTGATCACCAAAGCAGGGGTCGAAGCTCTGGAGGCTCGCCTGAAATGACCAACAAAGCTGAACTCTACGACGTGATCCGTAAGCCGATCATCACCGAGAAAGCCACTCTGGCTTCTGAAAACGGTGCTGTGGTTTTTGAAGTCGCCATCGACTCCAACAAGCCGCAGATCAAAAAAGCGATTGAAGAGCTTTTTGGTGTGAAGGTGAAAGCGGTCAACACGGTTGTCACCAAAGGTAAGACCAAGCGTTTCCGCGGTCAGCCCGGCAAGCGTAAAGACGTCAAGAAAGCCTACGTCACGCTCGAAGAAGGTAACTCGATCGACGTGACCACCGGTCTCTGAGTTACTCGGAACTGGTAGATATGAAGAAGCCCTCCACGAAAGTGGGGGGCTTTTTTGTATTTCTATTGCGGCAAGTTGCTTGATTGGCTTTATTGGACGTTGTTTCGAAATAGGTTCTAATGGATTGTTAGGATGAGTTCGTCAAAGTCAGATGAATGGATGCCTAGGCATTATCGCGATTTGAAAGAATTAAGCATAGAGCATATTGCAAGCTCGGAAGTAGGGCCAAGGTGTTGGGGCATGTCAATTGAGACGTTCCCAAGGCCATACGTAAAACATCTCTCATCCGCAGCCTCAAAGTATCGTTTAGCAAAACATTGCTACGGCCTTCTGGGGCCGAGCGATGAGGCACGTGCCGCAGCAGGGATAGCACCAGACTTTTTCGATAAGTATTCTTCACAAGCGTTGATTATGCTTTCCTTCGTCGCCTTTGAAACCCATTTGCGCATGTTGGGAACAACTTGGCAAAAGTTCCCAGTTGAGCGCTGTGGTCTAGACATCAGATCGATTGCAGAAGCTGTGCGTGAGGATCTAGGTGAGGAGGCATTGACGGCATTGGCGAAAGCGATGGATCAAGACAAGCTGAAAAATAGAATTGATAAGTTTCTGAATGGAGACGATAGGGAATTCCTCGCCGTAGTCTCTGCTCTTAGAAATTCATTCTCGCATGGTAAAATGGGCGTTTCAAAGTCTGTCAGCCCTTCTTGTGCCATTGAGACTAAAGAATTCATGCTGGATCTCATAAAGTGTGACGCGGAGTTAATCAGTCGCTCTTTGCGGGAGCAAGACGCTGCCCTTCTTGTTGTGTAACGCAAGGTTCTGGAGGCAGTCGCTTGCGCTCATCTCCCACCCACAGTGGATTATTTTCTCTCCGCTATAGACTCCATGCCTAACTCCCCCTATACACCGCCCATCTCACGGCCCCGGATTCGTTCTTGGGGCCCGTGATTTGTGTGGGACGAGGGTCACCAAGCCCCCGGCCTTAGACGAAAACGGGTCGTAGCGAACCGCTACATCACATGACCCAAAGCAAACGGAAGACAGAAACTATGGCACTAAAGTCGTACAAACCGACGACGCCTGGCCAACGTGGGTTGGTTCTGATCGACCGTTCGGAGCTTTGGAAAGGGCGTCCGGTCAAATCTCTCACCGAGGGTTTGACCAAGAATGGCGGCCGGAACAACACCGGACGGATCACGATGCGTCGCAAAGGCGGCGGGGCAAAACGTCTCTATCGTGTTGTCGATTTCAAACGGAACAAGTTTGACGTCGCAGCGACCGTGGAACGGATCGAATATGACCCGAACCGCACCGCGTTTATCGCGCTTATCAAATATGAAGACGGCGAACAGGCTTACATCCTGGCTCCGCAGCGTCTGGCAGTTGGCGACAAGGTTGTTGCTTCTTCCAAGGCTGACGTGAAGCCCGGTAACGCCATGCCGTTCTCCGGTCTGCCGATTGGTACCATCGTGCACAACGTCGAGCTCAAGCCCGGCAAAGGCGGCCAGATCGCCCGTGCAGCAGGGACCTACGCCCAATTCGTTGGTCGTGACGGTGGCTACGCCCAGATCCGCCTTTCTTCTGGCGAACTGCGCCTCGTGCGTCAGGAATGCATGTGCACCGTCGGCGCCGTGTCCAACCCTGACAACTCCAACCAGAACTTCGGTAAAGCCGGTCGTAACCGCCACAAGGGCATCCGCCCCTCCGTGCGTGGTGTTGTTATGAACCCGATCGATCACCCCCACGGTGGTGGTGAAGGCCGGACCTCTGGTGGTCGTCACCCGGTTACGCCCTGGGGCAAGCCGACCAAAGGCGCAAAAACGCGCAACAAGAACAAGGCGTCCAGCAAGCTTATTATCCGCTCGCGTCACGCCAAGAAGAAGGGTCGCTAAGATATGGCACGTTCTGTCTGGAAAGGCCCGTTTGTGGACGCTTACGTCCTCAAGAAGGCCGAAAAAGCTCGCGAGAGCGGTCGCAACGAGGTCATCAAGATCTGGTCCCGCCGCTCCACCATCCTGCCGCAGTTCGTTGGTCTCACCTTTGGTGTGTACAACGGTCACAAGCATATCCCCGTCAACGTCTCGGAAGACATGATCGGTCAGAAGTTCGGTGAGTATGCACCGACTCGGACCTACTACGGTCACGCCGCAGACAAGAAAGCGAAACGGAAGTAAGTCATGGGTAAGGTAGCAAATCCCCGTCGCGTGGCTGACAACGAAGCAATGGCGAAAACCAAAATGCTTCGCGTTTCGCCGCAGAAACTGAACCTCGTGGCTCAGATGATCCGTGGTAAGAAAGTGGACAAGGCCCTTACGGACCTCACTTTCTCCAACAAGCGTATTGCTGCAGACGTCAAGAAATGTCTGCAAAGTGCGATTGCCAATGCCGAGAACAACCACGGTCTCGACGTCGATGAACTCATCGTCGCTGAAGCTTGGGTCGGCAAAAACCTCACCATGAAGCGCGGTCGCCCGCGTGCCCGTGGTCGTTTTGGCAAGATCATGAAGCCGTTCGCGGAAATCACCATCAAGGTGCGTCAAGTTGAGGAGCAAAACTAATGGGTCATAAGGTTAACCCGATTGGCATGCGTCTCCAGGTCAACCGCACCTGGGATAGCCGCTGGTACGCCGACAGCAAGGATTACGGTGATCTTCTTCTCGAAGACATCAAGATCCGTGATTTCATCAAGGAAGAATGCAAGCAAGCCGGCATCAGCCGTGTGATCATCGAGCGTCCGCACAAGAAGTGCCGCGTTACGATCCACACTGCACGTCCGGGTGTCATCATCGGCAAGAAAGGCGCAGACATCGAAACCCTGCGCAAGAAAATCGCCACGATGACTGACTCCGAGCTGCACCTCAACATCGTTGAAGTGCGCAAGCCGGAGCTTGACGCACAACTCGTTGCCGAGTCCATCGCGCAGCAGCTTGAGCGCCGTGTGTCCTTCCGTCGTGCCATGAAACGCTCCGTGCAAAACGCCATGCGTATGGGTGCCCTCGGCATCCGCGTGAACGTTGCCGGTCGTCTCGGTGGTGCCGAAATCGCGCGTACCGAATGGTATCGCGAAGGCCGTGTGCCGCTTCACACCCTGCGGGCTGATATCGATTACGCCCACTCGGAAGCGACAACCGCCTACGGCATCATTGGCATCAAATGCTGGATCTTCAAAGGCGAGATCATGGAACACGATCCGCAGGCTCGTGACCGTCGCGCCGAAGAAGCTCAAGCTGGTCCGGCGCCTCGCGGCGACCGCGGCCGTCGCTAAGGAGATCTGAGACATGCTTCAGCCAAAGCGTACAAAATTCCGCAAAATGCACAAAGGCCGTATTCACGGTCAGGCAAAAGGTGGTTCCGATCTGACTTTCGGCACATTCGGCCTCAAAGCCGTTGAGCCCGAGCGTATCACTGCGCGTCAGATCGAAGCCGCACGTCGTGCCATGACGCGTCACATGAAGCGTCAGGGCCGTGTCTGGATCCGCATTTTCCCCGACACCCCTGTGACCGCGAAACCGGTCGAGGTGCGTATGGGTAAAGGTAAAGGCTCTGTTGACCGTTGGGTCTGCAAAGTCAAACCGGGCCGCGTGATGTTCGAACTCGACGGTGTTTCGGAAGATGTTGCTCGTGAGGCTCTGCGCCTTGCTGCAATGAAACTTCCGATCAAAACCCGCACCGTGGTTCGCGAAGACTGGTAAGACGTGCCTTCCGCAAGAGCGGAGTGTCACGGGTGTGCCGTTGCTTTTCTTTGAAAGGCGATGAAAAAAACCACCAGAGAAAATATAGAAACCCCCGCCAAGCAGTTGGCGGGGGTTTTTCTTTCTGCATATGCAAAGAGAACCGGTTCAGGGCTTTAAGCTGCCCGCCCGCTCCACTATCTCTACGGCGAACTGACCCATAGAGGCCAAGATGCGCACACAGATTTCCGATTTCCTTGACCGTCCCGTGACGCGTCACTTCATTATGGGAGTGATCCTGTTCAACGCTGTGATCCTCGGCCTTGAAACCTCCGGCAAGGTCATGGCGCAGGCAGGGTGGTTGATCGAGACGCTCGACATGATTTGCCTGAGCATCTTTGTTCTGGAACTGCTCGCCAAAATCTATGCGCAGGGGCCACGGTTTTTCCGTGACGGCTGGAACCTATTTGATTTCGCTATTGTTGGGATTTCGCTCTCGCCGGTGGGGGAGGGGCTTTCCGTGCTCCGTGCCCTGCGTATCTTGCGGCTGCTGCGCGTGGTCTCGGTTCTGCCGAGCCTGCGTCGGGTGGTCGAAGCCTTTATCCTTGCGCTGCCGGGCATGGCCTCGGTCTTTCTGCTGACGGGGATCATCTTTTACATCGGCTCGGTGATCGCGACGAAGCTCTACGGCCCGACCTTCCCCGACTGGTTCGGCACACTGGGCGCGTCCCTCTATACGCTCTTTCAGGTCATGACGCTGGAAAGCTGGTCGATGGGGATTGTGCGACCGGTGATGGAGGTCCATCCGCAATCATGGCTGTTCTTTGTGCCCTTCATCCTGATCACGGCCTTCGCGGTGATGAACCTTGTTGTCGGTCTTATCGTCTCGACCATGCAGGATGCCCATGCCGAAGAAGAAAACGCCGCCACGGGGGATTACCGTGACGACGTGTTGGCGCGTTTGGAGCGGATCGAGCGGGCTTTGGAGCGGCGTTGACACCGTAGCAGTCTGCGATTGTGCGCCGTTACTCGCCCCACTTATAATTAAAGCTTACTGAGACCCGATCGAATTCGGACTGGTTCATCATGACCTCGTGGCGCAGCCAGCTTTCCCACAATAGGATGTCCCCCGCTTCCGGTGCCACATAGATGAAGTTCTGCATCTCGCGGCGCGCGTCTTTGATGCGGGCAGGCGCGGCCATCATCATGGCGTGGCGCGGATCTTCGAGGCGTAGGCTTGAGGCCCCGTCCGGCATGGCAACATAGGTAGTGCCGGAGATCACGGAATGGGGGTGGATATGGGCGGAGTGATAGCCGCCTTCGGGAAGAATATTGATCCAGAGGTCTTCGAGCACCAGTTTGCGGTCGCCCAGATCGAACTGCAAATCCTCTGCGAATTTGGCGACGTGCTGGTCGAGGCTTTCAACGATGTCTTTGAAGATCGGAAAGCGCCACGGCAGG
>CAXXMF010000009.1:0-399380 GCA_963676755.2 uncultured Celeribacter sp.
CCGCTCAAGGGGATGGCGGCAGCACTTTCGGGCGCGGGGGTGAATTTCCTCAACCTGTCTTTCGGAATTTCTATCGTGGATGCCGTGGCCGACTACCGGTTGAGCGCAGGCGACTTTGCGCACACCGATCTGGCGATGAAATGCTCTATCTGGTGGAGGCGAAATCTGCCGTTATGGACGAGACCAAAGAGCTGAACGCCCGCCTGCAACGCGCGAAAGCCGCGGCGGAAGAACAGGCCGTGACCGATATGCTGACAGGGCTGAGGATCGGCGGGGCGCTGGACCAGCATCTGGAACGTCTTTTGCGAAGGCAACACGCCCTTCGCGCTGATGCACCTTGATCTCGACTATTCAAAACGGTGAATGACACCTTGGGCCACGCCGCTGGAGATGCGGTTTTGCAAAGGTGGCTGGTATTCCTGCGGGAGGAAACCGGAGAGGATGATCTCGCGGCGCGTTTGGGCGGGATGATTCATTCTGGTCTATCAGACAAGCCCCCCATGACACAGACCTCGTGGCAAAGGCGCAACGTCTGATTTCGCGGCTGGAGGAGCCGATTCCGTATCAGGGCAAACCATGCAGAATTTCGGCCTCTATCGGGATCACGACAACCGGTTTTTATGAGGCACCTTCCGCGAGACAGATGATTCATGACGCCGATCTGGCGCTCTATCAGTCCAAAGATGACGGGCGGGGACAGGCGACGATGTTTGATCCGGTGATCTATTCCAAGGGCCCGGCCCCAGCTCCGGAGCGCGGCGACGGGGCGTGCGAGATCGCATGGAGGATAGTGTGTGAGAGCTGTGTTGGAAAAATTGTGTAGAAAATTGCATTTCCATAAAGAATCCCTCTTGCGCGCCCGCGCGTATCTATGAAATACGCGCGGGCGGCGCAAGAGATATTTTGCCTCCGGAGAGAGTTTTTTCAAAAATCTGTGACAGAAGCGGCCATCAGGCCTCTGCCGCATCTTCAAGGCGAAGCTGCACCGATTGCCGTCCGCCCCATGTGTTGATCTCCAGACGACCAGCCAGATGGAAGCGCGCGCCGCCGTGGCGTTCGAGCGCGGGGCCGAGCGGGCTGTCGAAGGCTCCGAAACAGATCGCGTCAAGGCGCGGGCCTTGTCCGTCGGAGAAGGTCACTTTGAGGTGGGCTCTCACCGACGCGGCGGGCAAAATGGATGGCGCAGTCGGGGAAGGCAAAGCGTGGGGCGGGGGCGGAGGCGCCATAGGGGCCGGCGGCTTCGAGTTGCGCGATCAGTTCGGGCGAGGGCCGCGCCGGGCAATGAGCATACCGTCGAGCTTGAGGTCCGACGGACCGAGATCGCCCGCGCCCTGTTTCGCCAGAAGCTCCGACAGACGCTCCATCGCGGGCTCCAGCTTGTCACGCATCACGGTCAGTCCCGCAGACCATCTTGTGACCGCCACCCTTGACCAGAAGCCCCTCTGCGGCGAGGCGTTGGATCGAAGCGCCGAGGTCCACGCCCGTGACCAGAGCGGCCCGACCCCTTGCCGACGCCGTCTTCGTCGAAACCGATCACGATGGCGGGGCGGTTGGTGGCCTCTTTGAGACGCGAGGCGACAATGCCCACCACGCCGGGGTGCCAGCCATTGCCCGCCGCCCAGACCAGCGGCGCGTCGAGACCGCGTTGTTCGGCCTGCAGCAGAGCCTCATCGCGCACCGCATTCTCGATCTCGCGGCGTTCTGTGGTTGAGATGGTCGAGACGCTCCGCAAGGGCCTGCGCCTCGTTCGGGTCCTCGGTGGAGAGCAGGCGCGCGCCCAGATCGGCGGCTCCGATCCGCCCGCCTGCGTTGATGCGCGGCCCCAAAAGAAAGCCGAGGGAATAGGAGGTGGGCGCACTGTCCATGCGCGCAACATCCGCCAGCGCGCGCAGCCCGATGCACTCGCGGCGGGCCATGACCTTGAGCCCCTGCCGCACCAGCGCACGGTTCACTGCCGACCAGCGGGGCGACATCGGCCACGGTGGCCAGCGCCACGAGATCGAGCATCGCCATGAGATCAGGGCCTTTGGCGCCTTCGCTGCGCATCTGGCGTCCGGCTTCGACCAGCATGAGAAAGACCACGGAAGCCGCACAGAGATGCGCCAGATCGCCGCTTTCGTCCTGACGGTTCGGGTTCACCACGGCGACGCACTCCGGCAGGGTCTCGGCCGCCCAAGTGGTGATCCAGCACCATCACATCCGCCCCTTTCGCGGCGGCAATAGCCTCATGGGACAGGGTGCCGCAATCGACGCAGATGATGAGGTCGTGATCGCGAGCCAACCCCTCCATCGCCGGTTTCGTTGGGGCCATAGCCCTCGTCGATCCGGTCGGGAATGTAGAGGGTCGAGGGCAGGCCCATCTGCCGCAGCCATGTGATCAGCAAGGCCGCAGAGGTGCCGCCATCCACATCGTAATCGGCAAACACAGCGATTTTCTCGCGGGCTTTGACCGCTTTGAGAAAACGCGTGGCGGCGGTGCCCATGTCTTTGAGCGTCAAGGGATCGGGCAGCAGGTCTTTGAGTTTGGGCTCAAGGAAACCTGCCACATCCTCGGGGGCTACGCCGCGCCGTGCGAGGGTCTGGCACAGAGGCAGGGGCAGGGCGGTCTGTTGCGCGAGCGCCTCGGCCAGACGGTTGCGTTCGACCGAGGGGCCGACCCAGCGGCGACCTGTGAGAGACGCGGAAACATTCAGGAAATCATGCATGGCTCATGTATCGCCCAAGCGTGCGAAACTTGCAATCGGCATGAAAAAGGCGGCCCGAAAGAGCCGCCTTCCAGATGGGAAAATCCGTCGCTTATTTCTTGATCGGGTTGCGGTAGGTCATGTGGCGCACGGAGCCGGTTTTCGAACGCATCAGGATGGTTTCCGTGGTCAGGTGGGTCGGCTCGCGTTTGATGCCGCGCACAATGGAGCCATCGGTGACGCCGGTGGCGGCAAAGATCACGTCGGAGGTCACAAGCTCGTCGCGCGAGTAGACCTTGTTGAGATCGGTGATGCCGGCTTTGGCGGCGCGGCCCCGTTCGTCATCGTTGCGGAACAACAGGCGGCCCCACATCTGGCCTCCCATACATTTGAGGGCAGAAGCGGCCAGCACCCCTTCGGGCGCGCCACCGGAGCCCATATACATGTCGATCCCTGTTGTCGGCTCGGCACAGTGGATGACGCCGGCGACATCGCCATCGGTGATGAGGCGGATGGCGCAGCCTGTGGCGCGCAGCTCGGCGATCATGTCTTCGTGGCGCGGACGTTCCAGCACGCACAGGGTGATTTGGTTGGGCGCAACGCCTTTGGCTTTTGCGAGGGCGTGAACCCGTTCGGTCGGCGTCATGTCCAGCGAGACGACGTTTTCGGGATAGCCCGGGCCGATGGCGAGCTTGTCCATATAGACATCCGGCGCGTGCAGCAGCGTGCCGCGCGGGGCCATGGCGATCACGGTCAGCGCGTTGGGCATGTCTTTGGCAGTCAGGGTTGTGCCTTCGAGCGGATCAAGCGCGATGTCCACGGCGGGTCCGTTGCCGGAGCCGACTTCTTCGCCGATGAAGAGCATCGGGGCCTCGTCGCGTTCGCCTTCGCCGATCACCACGACACCTTTGATGTCGAGCGAGTTGAGCTGTTCGCGCATGGCGTTCACAGCGGCCTGATCCGCGGCTTTCTCGTCCCCGAGGCCGATGAAATCGGCGGAGGCGAGGGCGGCCTGCTCAGCAACGCGGGCGAGACCAAGGGAAAGCATACGGTCATGGAAGGTGGGAGTTTGCGACATGTCTTACGGGTCCTTTTCGGCGGACAGGGAGTTCTGTTCTCCCTTCATGACCACATGTTCCCGAGCGGGGCAAGGGCAGGGGAGTTGTCACAGCGCTAACATTTCCATGTTTGCGCCAACAGTCTGGAAAGGTGAAGTTTTTGCGACGTTTTGATGCGTCGCGGCACGGTGTTTGTCGTGGATTTTCCCGCGTCCGAAGTGGCGCGGGCGGGCAACATCCGAACATGCGCCCGCCTTTGATGTGTGTGCATTGACGCGCGGAAAAGGGCCGTGCGTTACAGGTTTTCGATGCGGATCGCGACGGGGTCTGTGGCCAGAACCCCCGTGGCTTTCATGCCATCGAGAGCGGCATCCAGCGAGGCGCGCGAGGAGGCATCTGTGACGATGAGCACGGGCGCAACCTCGGGGTTGGCGTCCTGACCGTATTGGCGCATCCGGTCGATGGAGACGCCCGCATCGCCCAGAGCGGCGGCGATTTTCGCCAAAGCACCCGGTTTGTCCAAAAGCGACATGCGCAGGTAATAGGGGGCAGGGGTGGCGGCGACTGCGGGGGTGGATTTCTCCAGTGCAGCGGCGGGCACGCCAAAGGTCGGCACGCGAATGCCGCGGGCGATGTCGAGCACGTCGGACATGACGGCAGAGGCGGTGGGGCCTTCGCCAGCACCTGCGCCGCGCAGCACGATCTGGCCGACCTCGTCGCCTTCCAGCACACACATATTGGTGGCGTTTTCCAACTGCCCCAAGGGCGAGAGAGCCGGCACAAGGCAAGGCGTCATGCGCTGCTCAAGGCCACGGCCCGTCATCTGTGCAACCCCCAGAAGTTTGATGCGATAGCCCATGTCGGCGGCGTGGCGGATGTCCTCGATGGTGATCCGCTCGATGCCTTCGAGCACCATATTGTCGAAATCGACCTGCGTGCCAAAGCCGATGGCGGCCAGAAGCGCCAGTTTGTGACCGGCATCGATCCCGCCCACGTCCAAAGTCGGATCGGCTTCGAGATAGCCAAGGGCCTTTGCGGCCTCGAACACCTCGTCATAGGAGAGGCCTTCGTTCTCCATGCGGGTCAGAATGTAGTTGCAGGTGCCGTTCATCACGCCCGCGATGCGCTCGATCCGGTTGCCTGCAAGCCCTTCGGTCAGGGCTTTGATCACCGGAATACCGCCCGCGACAGCCGCTTCAAAGCGCAGGGTCGCGCCTTTGGCTTCGGCCTTTTCGGCCAGCATCTGACCGTGATGGGCCAGCATGGCCTTGTTCGCGGTGACCACATCCTTGCCTGCGGCCAGCGCGGCTTCGGTTGCGGCCTTGGCCGGACCGTCAGAGCCGCCCATGAGTTCGACGAAGAGATCGACATCATCGCGCAGCGCCAGAGCCACGGGATCGTCTTCCCACGCGTAATCGGAAATCGTCACGCCGCGATCCTTGTCGCGGGAACGTGCAGAGACGGCGGAGATGACGACGGGCCGCCCCGTGCGCTGTGCCAGAAGATTGGCTTTGCGCTGGATGATCTTGATCACGCCGACGCCAACGGTGCCAAGACCTGCAATGCCAAGACGCAGGGGGGCTTGGGAGGACGGGGTATTGGGCATAGGAGGCTCCGGCTGGGTCAAAAACTGACCGTTCTGATAGCGGTGAACGGGGGTATGTGCAACTCTTGTGCGCGTTCGGTCTCGTGCGGGTGTCGCTTTGTCGGTGCTCAGTCGGCGTCGTTCAGGCGCGTGACGGCGGACTGGAGCTGGTCGCGCTCTGTCTGGTTCAGGAGGGGCGTTTGCGACAGGCGGCTGGCGCGGGCCTGCAAGGCTGCGGCGCGGGCCTCCAGCGTTTGCGCCTGTTCAAGACTGTCCTCTTCGCTGCCCGTTGCGGCCCCGCTCTGGGCCAGGGTGGCGCTGTCCAGAAGGCTGGGCCAAGGCTGATCGGGATCAATAGGGGCCACGCGGCCCGACAGATCAGGGCGCTCCGCACAGGCGGACAGGCCGAGCATCAGGGCAATCCCCCCTGTCAGAAGCAGCGATGATGGGCGTGGGTGCGACATGAAAGATTCCCGGACAAGGTTGCTTTCTTCGTTCTAGCCTGCGGCGCGGCGCGGGACAATCCGCCTTTCCCTTTTGGCCGCCTCGGGCTAAAGCGCATAGGGTAAGCCGGTGTGTGCCAGAGGAGAGAGCCGATGAGTGATCTGAATGTGACCCCGTCGCCGATGCGTCGTATGAGTGCCGTAGCGATGCTCGGGGTGCTCGGGGTTTTGCTCCTGCGTGTCGCGCTGGGGCCAGAGGCCCTCGGGGCGGGCTGGATCGCCATGCTTCTGGTTTTTGCCGCAGCGGTGTTCTGGGTGTCCTGGCGCTTGTGGCAGGCGACGGCCTGTCGGCTTGTTCTGACCGAAGAGGAACTGGTGGAGGAAGGGCTGGATGGCACGCGCGGGCGCGTGCTGTGCCGACTGGACGATATTGCAGGGGTCGAGCGGGGCACCTTTGCCTTCAAGCCATCGAACGGGTTTATGATCCGGTTGAAAACGCCGGCATCGCGTGTCTGGGCTCCCGGACTGTGGTGGCGTTTTGGCAAGCGCGTGGGCGTGGGTGGTGTCACCCCCGCAGGGCAGGGCAAAGCGATGGCGGATGTGATCGCGGCGCGGATCGGACCGGGTGCGCGGATCGATTGATCCGCGCGTGATCTGTGCCGATTGGTCTTGGCATCCGGATATCGCTATCGCGGCTCCGGATACCTGAGAAGCGCGGCGTTTGAGGCCGGTTTAGTTGAAAATCGATGACAGAAGCCCGTTTGAGGAATCCTCCGTCCCATCGGAATGGATGTAGCTGCTACCGCTGCCAACGGTTCCGTCGTCGAAGGCCACTTGCGAGGAAAACCGCGGTTTTGTGGTAACGACATCGGTGAAGTCGACGTCTCCCAATCCGACATCAAAGAAAGGCGACCATGTGCGGCTGGTCTCGACAACAAGGACCTGCTCGCCATCGGCCAACAAAGGCAGGACGCTTTCGACCGTGTCGAGATCGCTGTTGGTGAGCGCGTTATAGTTGCCGGTGCCATAGGACCAGACCAGCTGGTAATATTCAGTGCCGTCGTCCTCCACGACGTATTGCACGGCAGAGGCGCGCAGGGCGATGTCGGCGTCATTGTTCAGGAACCTGTAGAGATCCGCCAACCCGTCCACGAAGGTCCCGTCAATCTCGTCGGTTTGGCGCGAGAGGTAGTCCGAGATCGTGTAATTGGCCTGGTTCGCATCGGTCTTGGCCCCGAAAGCGGCAAAAAACGTGTAGATGAACAGCAACAAGAAGATCAGCAGGGGCAGCACCAGCACGGTCTCGACGACCCCTGAACCGCTCTCGTCGCGGCGGAACTGTTGGCAGAGCCGGCGCAGGTTGAGCTTTGGAAGCCGATACGGATGAGCAGGTTTCATGATCAGCCTCCTTAACTGTTGGGTTCGTTTACAAAACCGGCGGTCGCAACCATCGCGTAGCCCGAGCCGGGGGTTTCTTCCAGCGCGGCACCAAGCCAGCTGGTCGGGAAGAACGGATCGACAAGGACACAGGCGCGCACCAGCATCAACTCGTTCTCGCCCCCTGCGTTAAACGTCGTGTTGGGGGCGACTTCCTCGGAACGGTCGATACATTTAGCAAGGCTGTCAGGATATTCGAAATCATTCGCGTCGATAGGTTCGAGCGCGATGTGGATGTTCTCTTCGCAGTTGTTCACATATTTGGCGTAGTCACAGGTCGTCGTTTTGAGCGTGTCGAGCGTGACCTCCGCCATATTGCCGAGACGCACATCTCGCACCGCCAGATCCAGCCCGCGGTTCAACATGGTGTTGACCACATTATAGTAGCCGACTTCGAAGCCCCCTAAGACGAGAGCGACGAAGAGCGGGAACACGATCACGAATTCGACGGTGGCGTTACCATCATCGTCTTTCGCATGGCGGCGCGAGAGGCCGCGCAGCTTTGAGAAAACGCTCATTCGACCAGCCTCAACTCGGTGATTTTGGACGCAATGGCCGCGAAAGCCTCCGAAATTTCCGTGCCTTCAACGTCGTAGTAATGTGAATCGGAGGAGGCGCAATCTTGCATGACTTCCTGCCCGTTGTTGGGGGCTTCAAAGCCGATGGCAAAGATGATCGTGCCGGCGTTTTTAGCGGCGGTGCAGATGTCGGACAGGCGGTCATCTTTCGTGTTCGAGCCAATGTAGACTCGGGTTTTTCTGAGCCATTTTTGGTAGACGCTACTTGAATAGCTTGTGCTCGTGTTGTCTCCGCTAGCGATGTGACGAGCGTAGGCGTGGTTTTTGACAGTCATGGTGGACCAGACTTCAGGCCAACTCAGTTCCCAAATGTCATCCGTGTCATCAAGGTCATAAGGAAGGGTTGTTAAGGTTTTTTCGTCGCTCAGTCGCGTATAGCGGGTGATGGTGTCGCAATTCTTGTACCAATTCCCGTGGTATTTATAGTACGAGCAACTCTCATAGTCCTCCCCCACATAAACGCGCCCGTTTTTATCTCTGTAGACATCCGTGGAGGAACCGTCACGATAGGGATCAGGAATGTAATACTGGGCCGTGTTTTCCCCATCTGTCATGACAACAAGGTATTTTTGTGCGTCCTCTACGGAAGCCGGTTGATCCGTGCCGGAGATGGCCTGCGCGGATTCATCCAGAAGGGCCGCACCCCATTTGACCCCGAGGTCAATGGATGTATTCCCTTGCGCATACAGGTCGCTGATGTAGGTTTCGATTGTGCCTTGACTGTTGGTGAAGGGTAGAATCTCACGGGAGCTATCGGGCGCACAGACTTCAACATATAGATCCATGTCGAGATTGTTCGTGTTGCTGTACCAAGGATCGAAATCCAGCGTCTGTTCATAATACCGGGTGGTGTCCTCGTCGTTTTTATAGGTTAATGGGATCGAAGAGAAATCGCTCTCTTTGAAGTTGATGCAGTAGGATTTGTCATGTGCATCTGAGATGTTGAATTTTGACAGAATGTCTTCGCCTGCATTCACCTGTGTGGCATAGGGCACGATGGAAATCGACACTTCGTCGCTACCGGCATTGTCAAAAATGGTCTGCGTGAACTCTTTGGCGGCGGATTTCAGGTTTTTCAGCCGGCTGTAGCTGTTCATCGAGCCGGAGACATCGAGCACCAGAGCCACTTCCAGTCCGGAGATGCCTTGCTCTGCTGTGCTGTGGCTTGTCATTTCCAGATCGTCAATGGCGACGAATTTCAGGAAATAGGTCGGGATTGTTGCTTCGACATTGGCGGTCACCTGACGACCGTCGCCCAGCGGCGTCACGACAATCTCGTCTTCGTTGAGATATTCGCGCAATCCGGCTTTCTCGAAATAGTCGATCACAATATCTTTGGGATCGTTGGTGTTTCTAAGGTTGGTAGCGGCCAGAACGGCGCGGTCCAGCGTGTTCTGCAATTCCACGCGCAGGGCTTCATGGCGCATGAAATCAAGCCCCATCCCCGCCACAAGCAGAATGATCACAAAACAGAACAGGCCGAGAATCGTGATCGAACCCTGTTCGTCACGTGTAAACCGGCGGCGCAAACGCCAAATCTCCGCAGTCGCCTTCAGGCGTGCGCGGACGGGCCCTTGGCCCACTTTCAACAGATGAAGGTCCGCTTCGCGGCTTTCAACTTTACCCAACATGACACCGTCTCTTTATTCGAGTGGTGCCCCCTAATTCCCAGTTTGCGCTTTGGTGTGGCCGGATTTGCCCGTGCATGACACACTTCGCACAGCGGGTATTTTTAGCCTCTATTTACCAGCGGTAAAGCCCGGATGTGTCCGGCCCTGAAATGGCCGCAATGCGGGAGAAAATCCGCGGCATAAGCCCTTATTGTGCGTGGGTCGGGAACAGTCGGCCTTGATCTGGTCGTATTTCAGCGCGCTTTGAGACATATTTCGGAACGGTTTCTGCCATAATGTGATTCGCAGGCGCGCGGTGCCGGTCCTGAAAACCCGCCCCGCCATGTCGTCTCTGCTCTGGACCTTGCGCTGATTTCGGAGAATACTCGCGCCCATGTCTTTACCCCCTGGATTCTTGGATGAACTGCGCAACCGCCTGTCGCTGACCGATGTGGTCGGCCGCAAGGTCATGTGGGATCAGCGCAAGTCTAACGCGGGCAAGGGGGATATGTGGGCGCCATGCCCGTTCCACCATGAAAAAACCGCGTCCTTCCATGTGAATGACAAGGACGGCTACTACTATTGCTTCGGCTGTCATGCGAAGGGTGACGCGATCACCTTTGTACGCGAGACCGAGAATGTCAGCTTCATGGAAGCCATCGAAATTCTCGCACGCGAAGCGGGGATGCCGATTCCCGAACGTGATCCGCAGGCGCAGAAACAGGCTGACAAGCGTTCGCAACTGGCCGAGATCAACGAGGCGGCCAACCGGTTCTTCCGCTTGAACCTGTCGCAACAGGGCGGGGCACAGGCGCGGGCCTATCTCGACCGGCGCGGCATGAAGCCCGAGACCCGCGAACGCTTCGAGATCGGCTATGCGCCGCCGGGCAATGCCTTGCTGCGGGCGCTCAAGGATCAGGGCATTTCGGTGGAAATGGCCATTGAGGCCGGTGTGGTGGCCAAACCCGATGACGGGCGCGACCCCTATGATTTTTACCGCGACCGGATCACATTCCCGATCCGCGATGCGCGCGGGAGGCTGATTTCGTTCGGCGGGCGGGCGATGGACCCGAATGCGCGGGCGAAATACCTCAACGGTCCCGAACGGCTTTTGTTCGACAAAGGCGCGGCGCTCTATAACCACGGCCCTGCGCGGGCCGGATGTGGCAAAGGCCAGACTTTGGTGGTGGCCGAGGGCTACATGGATGTCATTGCCATGGCCGAGGCCGGTTTCGACGCCACCGTGGCCCCTTTGGGCACCGCGATCACCGAACGCCAGTTGCAGCTTATGTGGCGCATGTCCGACGAGCCGGTAATCGCGCTTGATGGCGACAAGGCGGGTCTGCGCGCCGCGTTCCGGCTGATTGATCTGGCCATGCCCTTGCTGCAAGCGGGCAAGGGGCTGCGCTTTGCCATTCTGCCGGAAGGGCAGGACCCCGACGAGTTGATCAAGGCCAAGGGGCGCGAGGCCATGCAGGAGGTGCTCGACGGGGCCTTGCCGATGGTCGCGCTGTTGTGGCGGCGCGAGACCGAGGGCAAGGTGTTCGACAGTCCCGAACGGCGGGCGGCTCTGGACAAGAGCCTGCGCGATGCCATCCGCCCGATCGCGGACCCGTCGATCAAAGGGCATTACGGCGAAATCCTCAAGGACATGCGCTTTGAACTGTTCCGTGGCAAACGCAGCGAGCAGCAAGGCGGAGGCGGAGAGCGGCGCGCATGGACGCCGGGGAAGGGGCGCTTCAATGGCGGGCGGTTCGGCAAGGGGCCTGCGGTGCCGACCGATGGGCTGAAAGCCTCGCTCATTGTCTCGGGGGACGAGACGCAGGCCGATCTGATGCGCGAGGCGGTGGTGCTGGCGGTGCTTGTGAAAAACCCCGGTCTGGCGCTTGATTTCCTGTCGCAACTCGAAGCGCTCCAGCCCCGGACCGAAGACCACGCGGCGCTGCTCCATGCGCTTCTGACCCATGCGGAGGTCGAAGACGCCGACGAGCTGCACGAAAAGATCCTCAACGATGTGGGGCGCGGCCCTCTTGACCGGCTGCTGTCGCATCCCCATGTGCAGATCACGCCGCCGGTGCGCAAGCCGGATCGGGAAGTGGCGCAGATGTGCCTCACGGAAGAACTGGCCAAGCTGAAAGCCCGTCGGGGCTACAAGGCCGAGCTGGACGAAGGTCTGGTCGATCTTCTGGCGGCGGAGGACGAGAAGGTAACATGGCGGCTCCGGCAGGCCGCCGAAGCACGCAACAAGGCAACCAAAGCGGAGGCCGAGGACAAAACGGAATTCGATACGGCCGAGAATGGTTTGGAGCTGTCGCGTGACGAGCGGGATGCCTTCCGCGACCTTCTGAACCGAATCGCACCGGACCGTCAGAAGTGAGAATCACCACAGGGTTGCGGCAGAAGGGTCACGGACCCGAATGAAGCGTGTCGGCAACCTATGCTGGGCTCTGGTGCATGGTTGGTTAAGGAAATATGGGTATTCGGGTGGCGAATCGCTGATTCGCGTGACATGATTCGTTCAACTCGGCTGGTCGGGCACTCGTTTTGGATGAACTCGGGCAAAGCCGCGCTTGAAGGCTCGATAGAGCCGCGCATTAAGATTAGGGGAGAGCCGCATGGCCGCTAAGGACAATGACGACGCCAAAACCGAGGATCAGGACGTGATGCTCGACGTGAGCCAGGCCGCGGTCAAGAAGATGATCAGCGAGGCGCGCGAAAAGGGCTACATTACCTACGATCAGCTCAACAAGGTTCTGCCGCCGGAACAGGTCAGCTCGGAACAGATCGAGGACGTGATGTCGATGCTCTCCGAAATGGGCATCAATATCATCGAGGACGAGGAAGCCGAGGAAGAAGAAAATTCCGGCAAAGGTGGCGAACTCGTCACCGCGAACAGCTCGCGCGAAGTGGCAGTTGCGGCCTCCGAGACCGAAAAGCTCGACCGCACCGATGACCCCGTGCGGATGTATCTGCGCGAAATGGGCTCTGTGGAGCTTCTGAGCCGTGAGGGCGAGATCGCCATTGCGAAGCGGATCGAGGCCGGACGCAACACCATGATCGCAGGGCTGTGCGAAAGCCCGCTGACCTTTCAGGCGATCACTATCTGGCATGACGAGCTTTTGTCCGAGGACATTCTCCTGCGCGACGTGATCGACCTTGAGGCCACGTTCGGCGGCGGCGTCGACGGGGACGACGAGGAAGAGACTGTTGTGGGCGGTCTCAAGACCGAAGGCGCTGCGGCCAGCGGCGAGACCAAGCAGAAAGAACAGGAATACGACGCCGACGGCAATCCGATCTCAACGGATGACGACGACGATGACGAGGACGAACAGGCCAATATGTCTCTGGCCGCGATGGAAGCGGCGCTGAAGCCTCAGGTTCTTGAGACGCTGGCACAGATTTCCGAGGATTTCGCAAATCTGTCCGAGATGCAGGACCTGCGGATGTCCGCGACCCTCAATGAGGATGGGTCCTTCTCCGAGGCCGAAGAGGCGCAATATCAACAGCTCCGTTCCGAGATCGTGACGCTGGTGAACTCGCTGCATCTCCACAACAACCGGATCGAAGCGCTGATCGACCAGCTTTACGGCATCAACAAGCGCATCATGACCATCGACTCGAACATGGTGAAACTCGCCGATCAGGCGCGGATCAACCGCCGCGAGTTTATCGAGGCTTACCGTGGTGCCGAACTGGACCCGAACTGGCTTGAGCGCATGGCCGAAAAGCCGGGGCGTGGCTGGCAGATGTTCATTGAACGTCACACGCCGAAGGTTGAGGAACTGCGCGCCGAAATGGCGATGGTCGGGCAATATGTCGGTGTCGACATCTCCGAATTCCGCCGCATCGTGCAACAGGTGCAAAAGGGTGAAAAAGAGGCCCGTCAGGCCAAGAAGGAAATGGTCGAGGCCAACCTGCGTCTCGTGATTTCCATTGCCAAGAAATACACCAACCGCGGCTTGCAATTCCTTGACCTCATTCAGGAAGGCAACATCGGCCTGATGAAGGCTGTGGATAAATTCGAATACCGCCGCGGATATAAATTCTCCACCTATGCGACATGGTGGATCCGTCAGGCGATCACCCGCTCGATTGCCGATCAGGCCCGCACCATCCGTATTCCAGTCCATATGATCGAAACGATCAACAAGCTGGTGCGGACTGGGCGTCAGATGCTTCACGAAATCGGCCGCGAACCGACGCCGGAGGAATTGGCAGAAAAGCTGCAAATGCCGCTGGAGAAAGTTCGCAAGGTGATGAAAATCGCCAAGGAGCCGATCTCTCTGGAGACGCCGATTGGCGACGAGGAAGATTCGCAACTCGGCGATTTCATCGAGGACAAGAACGCAGTCCTGCCTTTGGATGCGGCGATTCAGGAGAACCTCAAAGAGACCACAACCCGCGTGCTCTCCTCGCTCACACCGCGCGAAGAACGCGTGCTGCGTATGCGTTTCGGGATCGGGATGAACACCGACCACACGCTCGAAGAGGTGGGCCAACAGTTCTCCGTGACCCGCGAACGGATCCGCCAGATCGAGGCGAAGGCGCTGCGCAAGCTCAAGCACCCCTCGCGGTCTCGCAAGCTGCGGTCGTTCCTGGATCAATAAAGTCAGAGGCGCCTCCCGAAAGGGGGGCGTTTTGCTTATGCCGAAGTTGCAATATGTTGTTTATAAGCTGACATTTCCGAACGGAAAAATTTATGTCGGTATGGATATTGGCGGCTCAGGGCACTCCCTGAGATATTTTGGGTCGTGGGATAACAACCTTGTTGAAGCGGACTTTTCTACGGAAGAGCTGCGTGATTTTACGCTGCGCAAAGAGATTTTGTTTGAAAGCGATGACAAGAACGAAGTCCGGCGGGAAGAAGTGCGGCTGATATGCGCGCTTCAGTCGAATAATCCCGAGATTGGCTATAATCTGCGCCCCAAGTTTCGAAGCTGAGATGTTTGTTGCCGTGCGACCGTGCCGCGCAAACCATCTGCGGCTTGCGCTTCTCGGGCAACCGCTTCAAAATGCCCTCCAAACAGGAGGCCCCATGTCCCTTTTCGCAAAACTTTTCGGTGGCAAACCGAAACCCGACGCCACGCCGAAGCCCGAAAGCAAGCCGGAGCTTTACGCTGCGGATTTCCGTATTTTTGTGGAGCCGATCAAGGAGGCGAGCGGCTATCGCGTCGCGGCTCGCATCGAGAAGGACATCGATGGCGTCACCAAAACCCACATGATGATCCGCGCGGATACAATGAGTTCCGAAGACGATGCGCGCGCGGCCAGTCTGCACAAGGCGCAGGTTTTCATCGACCAGATGGGAGATGGCATATTTGGCTAAGGCCAAAATGATGTCGCATGAACCTGTGCCGAGTTTTTTTTGAGTAGCGTCCGGAACGATACGGACCGCAAACGCATGAGGTGCGTATGTCCTATCCAACCCACATACTCGTCGCCGCTGTTCTAAGCGTTGCCGCGTCGCCTGTTTGGGCGGTTTGCGCGGGCAATCAGGAGACCGTGTTCTCCTGTTCCTTGGGGGCGAAACGGGTGGAGTTATGTCTGACCCCAGCCGAGGGCCGCGTGACCTACCGTTTCGGGCCCGAACGCGCACCGGAGATTGAACTGACGCGCGACTTTGGCGAGATCACGATGCAGCCGTGGAATGGCATCGGGCGCGCGATTTGGGACCGTGTGACGATACCCAACGGCGATTTTTCCTATAGCCTGTCGTGGTCCCTCGACAAAATTAACCAAGAGGTGTCGGGCGGAATTGACGTTGCTCGTGGAGATACGGTCTTGGCCTCTTTGACTTGCGCGGATGTGGGTGAGGGTGGCGCGATTATGGAGCTTGAGACCTTGAGTATTGCGATGCAGGACGCGGGTTTCTGTCGCACCGCTACATACGAGGCCTTGCGGGAAGGGCCGTGCGAATGAGCCACCATCTGTTTGAGCTCTCCACACATGGGCCGGGTCTCTATGAGATCACCGACGATTTGGTGCGCTGGGTCGCGGGGGAGGGGCCGATGGAAGCGGTGCTCACCGTGATGGTGCAGCATACCTCGGCCTCGCTCGTCATTCAGGAAAATGCCGACCCCGAGGTGCAGACCGATCTCGCGGCGTTTTTTCACCGGCTGGTGCCGCCGACAACCGACCCGTCCATGTCCTATTTGACCCATACCTATGAAGGGCCGGACGATATGCCCGCGCATATCAAATCCGCGCTGTTGCCTACGTCTATCACAATTCCTGTCATTGCGGGCCGTATGGCGCTTGGAACGTGGCAGGGAGTTTACCTTTTCGAACATCGCACGCGTCCGCATGTCCGGCGCGTCATGGCGGTTTTGCGATAGGCAGGCGGCCGGAATTTTGCGCCTACTACATCTTGGGTTGCATTTTTGACCTACCCAAATTGTGGCCTGCCCCCTATAGTGCCTGTGGATAACTGGGGCATAGACCCCAGATGATTGAGGCAGTGATGAAATAAGGGGGCGCGGATGCGTTGTCCATTTTGCGGAAATGTTGATACCCAGGTGAAAGACAGTCGTCCGGCTGAGGATCATGTTGCGATCCGGCGGCGGAGGTTCTGTTCGGCCTGTGGCGGACGTTTCACCACCTATGAACGTGTGCAGCTGCGCGACCTTGTTGTGGTTAAAACCAATGGTCGCCGCGAAGATTTCGATCGCGACAAGCTGGAGCGCTCCATCCGGATCGCGGTGCAGAAACGCCCGATTGAACCGGAGCGTCTCGACCAGATGATTTCCGGCATTGTGCGGCGTCTGGAGAGCATGGGCGAGACAGATATTCCGTCGAAAATCATTGGCGAGATCGTCATGGAAAGCCTCGCCCGAATAGACACCGTGGCCTATGTGCGCTTTGCCTCCGTTTATAAAAACTTCCAGGCCGCCGATGATTTTGACAAGTTTGTCAGCGAGTTGCGGCCGGACACTAAGTCTGACGAATGACTGGCCGGAGTGACGTGCGCCATATGCGCCACGCGTTGTCTCTGGCGGCGCGCGGGCTTGGGCGCACATGGCCGAACCCTGCGGTCGGCTGCGTTATTGTCAAAGATCATCGCATTGTCGGGCGGGGCTGGACCCAGCCCGGCGGTCGGCCTCATGCCGAGGCGATGGCGCTTGCTCAAGCGGGGGAGGCGGCCCGCGGTGCGACGGCTTATATTACCTTGGAACCCTGTTCCCATCACGGCAAAACGCCGCCTTGTTCCGAGGCACTGATCGCGGCGGGCCTGTCCCGTGTGGTGGTTGCCTTGGGCGATCCCGATCCGCGCGTGAACGGAAGAGGCTTTGCAAAGCTGCAAGAGGCGGGGATCGCGGTTACGACCGGCATTCTGGAGGCGGAGGCCAGAGCGCAACAGGAAGGGTTTCTCGCGAAAGTGACGCTGGGCCGTCCTATGGTGACACTGAAACTCGCGATGTCTTGGGACGGGAGGATCGCCACGGCCACGGGGGAGAGCCAATGGATCACAGGCCAGTTGGCCCGTCGTCGCGTTCATGCCATGCGGGCCACGCATGATGCGGTTCTGGTGGGCGGAGGCACGGCGCGGGCGGATGATCCAAGCCTGACCGTGCGTGGGCTTGGGGTCTCGCACCAGCCTGTGCGCGTGGTCATGTCGCGCCGCCTTGATTTGCCGCTCACGGGACATCTGGCGCGCACGGCACAAGAGATTCCGGTCTGGATTCTTCACGGGCCAGAGGTGGATGAAGCGCTGAAATCCGCATGGCAGGGGCTTGGAGCGAAACTGATCGAAGCCTCTGTTATTGCAGGGAATATTGATCCGAAATCGGCATTTGAAACCTTGGGTGCACGCGGGTTGACGCGGGTGTTTTGTGAGGGCGGGGGGGCGTTGGCGGCGTCGCTTTTGTCGGGGGATCTGGTGGATCGTGTGGCGCTGTTCACCGCAGGTCTGGCCATCGGCGCGGAAGGTCGTCCGGGGCTGGGCGCGCTGGGGCTTGACCGGTTGTCAGCCGCAACCCGTTACCAGCTTGAAAGCGTGGAGCAGCTTGGCCCCGACACGCTAAGCCAGTGGCGGCGCGGGCCTGCGCATGGTGAAGACCCGAACGCATAGCGCCCTAACGCTTTGATTTTCAAAAAATCTCTAGCGAAGCCCAAGCACGGCGGCGCGGAGCTGGCGCAGTTTTGCCAGCGCATATTGCAGCGCACGGCTGCGTCCCTGCGGTGCGATGGCGAGCCGGTCGAGCACCTCTTCGGGGGCCAGCGCGGCCCCTGTTTCAGGGTCGAAATACCGCGGATAATCGAGCAGAACCGCATGGGCGAGGCCCATAAGATCGGGTGCGGCATTGCGTCGGATAGGCGTCGGACTTCTGTCGGACGTCAAACCCCATCCGGCATAAAAGGGCGCACCGGTGCAGGTCACGGGTTTGTGGCGGAGCAGCGCCTCGAATCCGATGAGCGAAGTCATGGTCCAGACCTCATCACAGGCCTCGATCAGGCACAAAGGATCCGCCTTCGTGGCAATCACATCCGCGATCGCCTGCGCCTCGGACACCTTGCCACGCCGCAGACCGGCCTCCACATCGGGGTGAGGTTTGTAGACGATCACCGCTTCGGGATGCGCGGCGCGGGCGGCGGTCAGAAGGTCGAGATTGGTGGAAATCTCGCCTGCGGCACATTGGATCGAGGCGTCGTCCTCGACCTGTCCGGCCACGAGAATGCGATGCCCCTCCGGCAGGTCCGGCACCCCGTCGCCAACATTGTATTTGCTCAACCGCAAACGCGTCAGGCGCTGGACGAATCGCTCGATCCGGTGGCGCTGATGCGGGGACAGTTCGGCGCGGGCTGTGATGAGTTGTTCCAGCCGCGAGGGTCGTGTCGGGTCAAAGTAGATGCCCGTATCATCAAGCACCAGAGACAGGGGCCGCACCAGAGCCGCGCCCAAGCCGCGCGAGCGCAGGAACCCGTCTTCGAGCCGCACCTCGGCCTCCGGCGCGCGCCCCCAAGCGAGGTGGCGAAGCCCTGCGGCTTTATGGCGGGCGATGCTCTCGGGGTCATCGGTGAAGACGATCTGCGACCTGCCGAGATAACGGCGCAGGAAAGGGCGTTTCCACGGCAGGATGTTGGAGGCCACATAACCCGCCGCATCCTCCGTTACGGCGCGTTGGCGGGCCTCAAGACGGGCGAGGAGGTCTTCAATCTCCAGCGCCTTATCTCCCGCGCGCCATTGGGGCGCCATCATGAGCGCGGCGCAAAAGAGCTGGACGCGGGTCAGGCGGCGGGTCGCATAAGGGTCGGGACGCTCGTCCTGTGTCAGGCCAAGGCTGCTATACCAAGGCTGGCCGAAAACGCGGGGCCGATGTCCGGCCAGAATGGCGTCGAAACCGTAACCGGCGCTGTGGGTGTAGACGGCGGTCGCGTTTTCCAGAAGGGGATAGAGCGCGCTGTCTTCGGAAAGCAGGATGATCCTAGGATCGTCATGGTCGGTGAAATACCCGTCGGGGTAGGGCAGGATCGCGACCTGCGCGTTGAGGATCTCCGTCTGGGCGAAGACCAGCATTTCGGCCATATCGGCCTCGCTCGGGGCCTGTTCTGCGGTTCTGGGCTGATCCAGAACGAGCACATATGGAACATCAGGCAGGGCATTCTGCGAAGGGCGGGTCGCAAATTTGGACAAATTCAACGAAACCAGCCACGCCATCGCATCGCGTGCGCGATTGAGCAATGCGCTGTCATCCAGAGGGCTGCGAGCGAGCAAGGCGTCCCAGTCTTCAACCGTGGCGCAGGAGAGATCGGGCTCGTTCTGCACACGTTCGAACAGCAAGGGAGGCGCAAAGGAAAGCCGCCCCGACAGATGATGCGGGGCGGCTTGGGATGTGGTTTGGTCGGGATCGACCATCGGACCTATTCGCCGATGCTGGCCAGCGAGTCGACAGAGCTGGTGGCACCGGTGAGCGCACCCAGAGTTTTCTGCCACTGGGTGAACGGCGCTTCGGTGACATAGATCGTATCGCCATCGCGGATCAGGAAGTCGCGGGCAAGGAACAGGCCGTTCGGCTGGGTCAGGTCCAGCATGTAGATCATGCGCTGGGGGCCGACCAGATCATCGCGGCCAAGTACCTGTTTGGCGATCGCTTCAGGTTCGTTGCGGAACACGAAAACCCCTGTGGGATCGGCAGAGTTTGTTTGCAACCCGCCGACTTGCGCAATGGCTTCAAGCGCGGAGAGATTGCGGGCCTCGAAATTGATGACGCTTTGACCGCCCGTGGCGCCAAGTGCGGTGAAGGAGCGCGGATCGGCTTCGACGAGGATACGGTCGCCGTCGCGCAGCGGAATGTCGTATTTCGGATTCTTGTAGAGGTCTTCGAACCAGACCGTGCCGGATTTGCTGCCACGAATAACTTTGACCTGCGCGATATCCGGCTCGACGGCGACGCCACCGGCTTGCGCGAGCATGGCGGTCAGGCGGCGGGTGGGGCGCTGGATCGGGTAGACGCCTTGACCTGCAATCTGGCCGGTGATGGTGACGGTGGCCCCGTCTCCTGCGGCGCGTGTGACCATGACCTGCGGGTCTGGGGTCTGGGTGTCGAGCTTTTCGGTGATGATGCGGCGGATGGCTTCGGGGCTGTTGCCTGCGGCCTTGATACGTCCGGCATAGGGCACGAAGATGAAGCCGCTACCGTCGACCTGAACCTCGGAGAGGACGGTGGCGTTGGCACCTTGGCCTGCCAGCAGCCCGTCATCGACGTTTTCCCAGATCGTCAGCGATAGCACGTCGCCTGCGGCAATGGTGTCGGAGCCGATAACGCCTGCGTTCTGGAAGGCGGAGGAGAAGCCGAGTTCTTCGGTGATCGCGGTGGCTGCCGTGACGCGGTCATTGACGGCCACAACAAAGGAATCGCCTTGCTCCAGAACGGAGCCTGCAAAAATCTCTTTTTTATTGGGGCCGGATCGTGGAAGGCCACAAGCCGACAGACTCGCGGTGATGGCAACAAGTGCCACAGCGCGGGTGATGCGCGATGTCAGGATTTGCACAGCTCGAACTCCTCTGCCCCAAATTTTTTATCGGGTTTAGACGACACGTTAACCAAAGGCGATTTAAAAATCCACTGTGAGGGGCATCTCGGGCGGGAACGTTCGGTCAAGTGTTGCGCGTAGGACGCGGCGGTCATAGGGAATGTGGTGATTTGGAAATTTCCCTCAGGATATAGGGGGCTACGCTGCGATGTTGAGGCCGTTTTGGCGGGGACTCAGGTCTAATTGACCACGCGCAGCGGCTGGCGCGGCGGGGCGGAACCGGAGAGCAGGGCCGCATCGGGGGCTTCTTTGGAGAGCATCAGGTCCACCACGAGGCGCAGGAGTTGCCGCCGTCCCCGTTTGGAATAGAACCCGCCGGGCACTTGCGAGGTTTCCAGCAGGAATTGCCGGTAATCGCGATAGGCGCGGGTGTCGGGCCGTTCGGGGCGGGCGAAAAACTCGTCCAGCGGCTGATGGGAGACGAATTCGGGTTTGTCATAGACCGCACGTCCGAGAATGCGCAGGGGAATCCCCAGCGAGAGGACCTGTTGTCCGGCGGTGGAATTTACCGTGACGGCGGAGCGGGCGCTGTGCAAGAGGCGTTGCAGCTTGCCGCCACGGACAAAATGCACGCGGGACTCGACGCCGAACTGGGCCGCGAGGCGGCGGATTTCATGGCGCAGGTTGCGCCGGCCGTTTTCCAGAGGGTGTGCCTTGAACACGAGGTGGTGATGCTGCGGTGCGCCTTTGGCAAAGCCTTCGATAACATCGGCGATGAATTCGGGCATGGTCGCATAGGGGCTATGGACCTGAAAGCTGGTGTCATGTTCGAGTTGCAGCAAGGCGATGTGGAAGGGATGGCCTGCGGCTAGGATGGCGCGTGTGTGCCATGCCCGCGAGAGCCTGTGCAGCGGCATCAGGGTCAGGCGTTTGAAATACAGCAGGAATTCCTTGGTCACGGGCAGTTCGCGGTGGCCGCGGTAGTGTTTGAACGCGGAGTTCCGGAACATCACGAACCAGTGGTAAAGCGCGCCGTAAAAGATGTGCTGGCGCATGTCGCCCCAATGGGCGGGGGGCTCGATACTGTCGTGTTCGACCTTGGCCAGAGCCTTGCGCATATCCTCGACGGAGAGTGACATGAAGGTGGAGTTGCCGTTCGATCCGTTGCGCTCGTAGGACACCCAGTAGGGGCGGATGTAGCCTTCTTCGAACACATGGATGGTCAGACCAAGTTCGCGGGCCTTCTCGACAGCCAGCGCATGAATGGGGCGGGTGTCGCCGTAAAGCACAATGTCTGTAACGGATTTCTCGCGGACAATCTCGGCAAAGCGCTCGGGCCAGTGATCGGACGGTTCGGTATAGGGCAGAAAGCTCTGGCTGGAGAACCAGAAGGCACGATCGCCCGCATTGAACCCCACACGCCAGACCGACGCACCTGCCGCGCGCAGCATCTTGCCAAGCGCCCAGAAGAACGGCCCGTGCGGCCCTTGCAACATCAGGAACACCCGTTTCTCGGCGGAGGCTGGAACGTCTGTGGGCTTCATGGGCATAGGATGTGCAAACGGTTGTGTTTCAGGAAGATACGCGGGGTTTACCTTGAGTTAACCTCTGTGTGGCGCGAAAGTAAGGCGGAAATGTGGCATTTCCTTCCCCGTGTTCTTCCTCGTGCTCATCCCAGTGACACGATCCTGTGGCGCGATAGGGCCTCCGGGCAAGTGACGGGCAAGTGTCGCCCCCACCCGCAACGCGCGACTTGCAGCGGCGCGCGCGGGGCGCTACCTCTGGCACGGACACAAACACCTGCGCCCGCCTGTCACTGGCGCGGGGTATCATCTGGAGAGAGCATGTTCACAGGGATCATCACGGATATCGGCACGGTTCTGGAACTGGAAAAACGCGGGGATCTGCGGGCGCGGATCGGCTGTGCCTATGATGTCGACGGGATCGAGATCGGCGCGTCGATTGCCTGTGATGGCGTGTGTCTCACGGTGGTTGCGCTGGGAACAGAGCCGCAAAACTGGTTCGACGTGGAAATCTCTGCGGAGAGCGTGTCGAAAACCAATATCGGCGCGTGGCAGACCGGTAAAAAGCTCAATCTGGAGCGCGCGCTGAAACTCGGAGACGAACTTGGCGGGCATATCGTGTCGGGCCATGTGGATGGCGTGGCGCAGATCACGGCGATGGTGGACGAGGGCGACAGCACAAGAATCCGCTTTGACGCCCCCGAAGCGCTGGCCAAATTCATCGCGCCGAAAGGCTCGGTCGCGCTCAATGGCACGTCCCTGACCGTGAATGAGGTGGAGGGCACCAGCTTTGGCATCAATGTCATTCCACACACGCAAGAGGTTACCACATGGGGCGGTGTGGCCGTGGGCGACAAGGTCAATCTGGAGATTGACACGCTGGCGCGTTATGTGGCGCGGCTTCAGGAGTGGCAGGTCTGACCGCACTTTCGCGTGGCGGGGCAGGCAGCGCCTGACGGGAATTCTTCACAAACTGCGTAAAAAAGCTGCATCAACAGGTGCGGCAATTCTCTGGCGTTTGGCGGCGCAACCTTGTACGGAAAGGCGACCGAATTCCCGAAAAGGCCCGCCTGAGACTCATGTCCGACAATACCACGCCAACCCCCGACAGCTACGAAGCCGCAATTTCTCCGATTGAAGAGATCATCGAAGATGCCCGCAATGGGCGGATGTTCATCCTCGTTGATCACGAAGACCGCGAAAACGAAGGCGATCTGGTGATCCCCTCGCAGATGGCAACACCGGAAGCGATCAACTTCATGGCCACCTACGGGCGCGGGCTGATCTGTGTCACGCTGACAGGCGAACGGATTGATGCGCTGGGCCTGCCGATGATGGCGTCGAACAACTCCTCGCGCCATGAGACGGCCTTTACGGTCTCCATCGAGGCGAAAGAGGGTGTGTCTACCGGTATTTCCGCGCATGACCGTGCCCGCACAGTGGCTGTGGCGATTGATCCGTCGAAAACCGCCGATGATATTGCCACGCCGGGCCATGTTTTCCCGCTGCGTGCGCGTGACGGTGGCGTGCTTGTCCGCGCGGGTCACACCGAGGCGGGTGTGGATGTGGCGCGTCTGGCGGGGTTGATGCCTTCGTCGGTGATCTGCGAGATCATGAAGGAAGACGGCACCATGTCGCGTCTGCCCGATCTGGTGGCTTTCGCGCAGATGCACAATCTCAAGATCGGCACGATTTCAGACCTGATCGCCTATCGCCGCCGCCACGACAATCTCGTGACGAAAACCGAAGAGCGTCCGGTTGTCTCCGAGTTCGGCGGTGACTGGAATATGCAGGTTTACACGGATGACCTGCACGGGGCCGAACATATCGTTCTGGTCAAGGGCGATGTCTCTGACGGGGCGCCGGCTTTGGTGCGGGTGCATAACCTGAACCCGCTCGAAGATGTGCTGGGCATTGGCAAGACCTCGCGCGAGATCGAAGGCGCGATGGAAGTGATTGCCGAAGAAGGCCGCGGCGTGATTGTGTTGTTGCGGGACACGCGGATGAAACTGGCGGAAGAGGATGAAGACACCTCCCCGCAAACCTTGCGCCGCTACGGGCTCGGGGCGGAAATCCTTGCGGCCATCGGGCTGAGCGAGCTGATCCTTGTGACTGACAGCCCGCAGCCGAAAGTGCCGGGGCTGGATGCCTTCGGTCTTGAAATCGTTGGCACGCGCAGAATCACGAAAGGGGCATAACCATGGCTGCCGCTGAAGAGCATTACATTCTCGACCTTCCGACATTCGAAGCGCCTGTAAAGCTGCTGATCGTCGTCGCGCCTTATTACAAGGACATCGCCGACGAGTTGGTTGCAGGGGCCAAGAGCACGATCGAAGCGGCGGGCGGCACATGGGATCTCGTCGAGGTGCCCGGTGCGCTCGAAGTGCCAACCGCGATTTCGATTGCCGACAAGATGTCCAATTTCGACGGCTATGTTGCGCTGGGCTGCGTCATTCGCGGCGAAACCACCCATTACGAGACCGTATGTAACGACAGTTCGCGTGCGCTTCAGTTGATGGGATTGCAGGGAATTTGCATCGGCAATGGCATCTTGACGGTTGAAAATCGCGACCAAGCGGTGGTGCGTGCCGAGAGCAAAGGGCAAAATAAAGGCGGCGGCGCTGCGGCTGCGGCCTTGCATCTCATCGCGCTTTCGCGCAAATGGGCTGCTCCGAGCAAGGGTGTGGGCTTCCATTCCGACGCGATCAAACTTGCCGGACAAGCGACAGGACCGAAAAACGCATGACTTCGAACGACACTGGCGAGAACGCACATCTGAAACCGCCCACCAAGCGCGAGATGAAATCCGCAGCGCGGCTCTATGCCACGCAGGCGCTGTTTCAGATGGAAGCGGCGGATATGACCGTCGATAAGGTGCGCCGCCAGTTCTACGATCATTTCTTTGGTCTGGAGACCGAGGAAGAGGGCACATTTATCGACGGCGACAGCGACCTGTTCCACGAGATCACCGAGATTGCCGTGAACGATCAGGCGAAGATTGACCAGATGACCGACCGTGCTTTGGTGGCGAAATGGCCGATTGCGCGGATCGATTCGACGCTGCGCGCCTTGTTCCGCGCGGCAGGCGGCGAGCTTTTGTCCGGTCGCACGCCCCCCAAGGTGGTAATTGTCGAGTTTGTGGATGTGGCGAAGGCCTTTTATCCCGATGGCCGCGAGCCGAAATTCGTCAATGCTGTGCTGGATCATATGGCCCGCGAAGTGAAGCCGGAAGCCTTTTAAGGCTTTCGTCTGGAACGAGCAAAACTGACGTTTGAAGTGAAGCCGGAAGCCTTTTAAGGCTTTCGTCTGGAACGAGCAAAACTGACGTTTGAAGTGAAGCCGGAAGCCTTTTAGGGCTTTGGTCTGGGTCTTGGGGCTTTCGTTCGAGCCGGTCCTAAAACATGAAAAACCCGACCGGTTAAGGTCGGGTTTTGTCGTTTCAAAGAGTGGTTTCAGACTTCAAACGGTGTCTCTGAGCGAGTCCATGCCAGCGGTTTGAAAACCTCGTCCACGGGTGTTTCCGCAACGTGGTTGACGTAGTTGGAGATGGTTTTCTGTGCCATGCCGAGGATCACGTCCAGCACCGCGCGGTGGCCGTAACCGGCTGCGAAAAACGCGTCCAGCGTCTCTTCGCTGACAAAACCGCGCTCGCGGACCATTTTCACGGTAAATGTGCGCAGGGCTTCGAGCTTTTCTGTCGGTAGCGGCGTCTCGTCACGCAGGGCGTTGGAGATTTCGTCGGACACTTTCATCATTTTGGCGATGCCTGTGTGCGCGGGCACGCAGTAATGACATTCGTTCTCGACGTTGATCGACTGCCAGACCACGGTCAGCTCGTCGGCGTCGAATTCGGTCTCGGTGAAGAGGCGGTGCAGGATCTGGTAGGCTTCAAATGCCTGCGGGCTTTCGGCAAGAACCCTGTGCAGACCGGGGTAGCGGCCAAAGGCTTTGAGGGAGCCTTCCAACAGAGCTTTGGAGCCTTCAGGTGCGGATTCGGTGTCATGGGAAGGGAAGGGAGTCATGTGCAGTCCTTTTTGAAATCGTTTGCTTGGGACGGTGATACGTTGTTTTTGAGTGATTGCTCAAGGCATTTGTTGAGTGATCACTCAAATGTAATCGAAACGTCACTTTCTGACACAATCGACCCACTCGGGGCTGCCAAAGGCTACACGCGACGACGTGCCGCGTTGCTGGGGGCAGATTCCGCAACGGTTTTGTGATAGAGGTGGCAGGTCAGGTTCAGGAGGCCGTTTTATGCCCAAACTCGTTAAACTCTATATCACGCAGGTGCTGATCGGCTTTGCCATCGCGGCGGGATTCGTGGGGATGCTGCTGTATTTCAACGTCGCGAATCTCTGGCATCTCGTGACCCATAACGACGCGGGCATCATTGCGGTGATCGTGCTGTGGTTCGCCAACGGGATCGTGTTCTCCGGCGTGCAATTCGCCATCACGATCATGCGCATGGCCGATAGCGAGGATGAGGACCAAGGCGGCAAACGCGACGATCTTCCTCTGGCCGCGCTGGAACCGGTTCCGGTCGAGGTCACGGCAAAACGCCGTTAAGCCTCTGTGTTTAAAGAACAACGTCCAAACAAAAACGCGCCCCGAATTGAGGGCGCGTTTTGGTATGGCGGCGGGGGACCGCAGCATCCGTAGCGACGCGTATGCTCCCGAAGCCTGATATATCAGGTGGGCGCCAGATAACAGAACCACGGTCCTGACAGAGCCAGCTCCCATTCGGTTGCTTAAGGCCACCGGAGTCTTGCGCCCATGTGTACGTAACGAGCAGATCCCGCCTGCACTCGCAGATAGGGCGTTGCAGGACGAAGGACAAGGGGCGGGGCGTTGAATTTCGCCGCTCTTTGGGTCAGGTTCTTCACATGCCCGATCACGATCCATCCTCCGCCACAGCCGCCCCGATGCAAGCGGGCCAAGTTCTCGCTCGTGGTGTCTGCCGTCACTTGCGCGGCTACGGCTTTGCCTGTGTGGAGGAATTTGTGCCCGCCCGTGGCCTGCGCGTCGATGTCATGGCACTGGGACCGAAAGGCGAGGTCTGGGTGATCGAATGTAAATCCGGCCGCGCCGATTTTACCTCGGATCATAAATGGCAGGGCTATCTGGACTGGTGCGACCGCTATTTCTTTGCGGTCGATGCCGGATTTCCGGTCGAAATCCTGCCGGATGAGGCGGGGCTGATTCTCGCGGACGGCTACGGGGCGGAGATCATACGCCACCCCGAAGAGGTCAGACTGCCCGCCGCCAGACGCAAGGCGCTCCATTTGAATGTCGCCCGCACGGCGGCCACACGGTTACAGAGCTACCGTGATCCGGGCGTGGCAGGGATGTTCAAGGATATATAGGGCTTTCCGTGGGAAAAATACTCCCGCCGGAGGCACGCGACATTTGCGCGATTACTTGACCTTGCGGGCTTGTGCAGCGGCGGCGCGGAGTTCTTCTGCAATTTCTTCGGCTTCTTCCGGTTCGAAATCCATCGGGATTTCAATGCCGCCTGTGGCCTCGATAAACATGCGCACCATACCCAGCGAGGTCGGCCCGATCTGGAGATTGGCTTCGATGTCTTTTTCCGCGTTGATGCCCATGGTCCGTGGCTCCCTTATGGATTAACCCGCATTTAAGGCTTTGACGCGCCGGAGGCAAGCCGGCTCTGCCTTGTGGCGCGGCGCACCGGCCCCCGTGGCATGGCTTTGTCATGGCTTTCGTGAAAAACATAGCGGCTTTGTGGCATTTTTGCTGAAACTGCCTCTTGCATTCACGGTCACGGGACAGTACATCCCCCGTCAGTGCCGCCTTAGCTCAGTAGGTTAGAGCGCCTGATTGTGGATCAGGAGGTCCCCCGTTCGAGCCGGGGAGGTGGTACCACCCTTCTTCTTCATCTCCGGCTTTATATCCGTCGCGGATCGCGTTGCAGTTTTTCTGCGCCTGCGAAGGCTTTTGCGGGCTGATCTCTCCCCTCGTTTTCTCCTCTCCGGACCCGCGACAAAGAGGCCGGGGTCCAGGCGCTGATATCGGCGTCTGAGTCTGTCTGCGTTGCCTGTCCTCTTTGAATGCGCCGCGCGGGGCAGGGCTATGCTGCTGTCTTCAGCCCTTTGACTTGTATGGAGAAAAGCCACCTCCTGCGCGACATGCGACAAAATGTAGCAATTTTGGCATTTTCGTGCTAATATTTCAAAAAGGGAGGACAATATGCATCTTTATTTCGTTGGAGCGATCTATTCGGCTTTGGTCTTTTTGCCAGTCCTGTTGCTCGCATTCGCAGCACATGAATGCTGCAAGGGCGAGGCGGACGGGCGCGTCTAGGACAAGCCCATGAAAATCGCCTGATGAGCCACGGGGTTTCAGGGTTCATAAGGCTGGAACGCGGCGCAGGGGAGGGCGTCGCGTTCTCTATTTCTAGGACGTCATGTGTAGAGCCGCGTTAATCAGGCGGGGCTTTCGTCTTTGGTTTTAATCTACGGACTTATTCCACGGTCTTAGTCTGAGGCTTTAGTCTAAGGTGATCCGCTGTTGCAGCGCGCCGGTTTCGGCGTCGAAGATTAGGATTTCATCCCCCGCAACCACCGCAATCCAGTCCGCGCCACGGGTCACAGCCTCCGGTTCGACACCATCCGGCAGGGCCAGCGTATCGGGCCAGTCCGGCGCAGGCGCGTCAAAATCGGGGAAGCGCGTGACAAGCAGGCCGATCAGCACTAGAAACCCGACAATCATCACCCCGAGAAGTCCGGTGACCAGCCGTCGCAACAGCGTCAGCCCTGCCGCTTCTTTCGGGTCCATCTCGAAGCCCTTGTCTGTCGGATCATCCATGCCTGTGACCACCGTTACCTTTGCCATTGCGGAGAACCCGCCCAAACGTCTTGATAAGGCGATTGCCCGCGATGTGCCAGAAGAAGCCACGCTGTCGCGCTCGCGCTTGGTGAAATTGCTTGCCGAGGGGGCGGTGAAGCTCAACGGGGTCGTGGTGAGCGACCAGAAGGGCAAGGTCAAGGAAGGCGACCGGATCGAGATCACGGTGGAAGAGGCCACGGAGATCGAGCTCAAGGCCGAAGATATTCCGCTTGATGTGATCTATGAGGATGACGATCTGATCGTGGTGAACAAACCGGTCGGCATGGTGGTGCATCCTGCGCCGGGTTCGCCGTCAGGCACTTTGGTCAATGCTTTGATGCATCATTGTGGCGAGAGCCTGTCGGGGATCGGCGGGGAAAAACGTCCGGGCATTGTGCACCGGATCGACAAGGATACGTCGGGGCTTCTGGTTGTGGCTAAATCCGACAAGGCCCATCAGGGGCTAGCGAAGCAATTCGAGAAACACACGGTCGAGCGCAAATATTACGCGCTGGTTTACGGGGCACCGGACCCGATGGACCCGCGCCTGCGGGGGGTGAAGGGTGTGAGTTTCGAAGGATCGAACATCTTGCGCATCACGACCCTTTTGGGGCGTCACAAGACGGATCGTCGGAAACAGGCCGTATCCTTTACCGAGGGCCGCCATGCCATCACCCGCGCGCGTGTTCTGGACCTGTTCGGGACACCGCCGCAACTGGCGCTTGTGGAATGCTGGCTGGAGACCGGACGCACGCACCAGATTCGGGTGCATATGGCCCATGCGGGGCACGGGCTTGTCGGGGACCAGACCTATGGCGGGCGGCGCAAGCTCAACCACAAGGCGCTGTCCGAGGCGGCGCGCGAGGCGGTGGACCACTTCCCGCGTCAGGCGCTTCATGCCGCGGTTTTGGGTTTTGTCCACCCTGTCAGCGGCGAAGAGATCCGGTTCGAGGCCCCTCTGCCTGACGATATGCAGCAGCTTCTCGATCACCTCTAGGTGCATAGGGCCAAATGTATGGGCGGGTCTGCGCCGGAGTGTAACAAAGGCCACATGGTTGTGAGATCGGTGAAATCTTGACGCTTTTGCTTGGAGACTTGCCGGAATATCGGTCATTCTCCGTTCAAACCTTGCAGACAGGGTGTTTTGCGAAAGGCTCCGGAAACCGGATGTTCGGGACGCACCATGCAATGTATTGACGTAACGCCTCTTTCACGACCGACTTGGAAATCAAGGGATGTGTGGAAAGGCATTGGTAAATGTGTCGCGGCCCCTTGAAAGTGCAAATGTGCTTTCCTAAGTGGAATGTTAAGTCTTGTTACATAGACATGAAGTCAGGGCGCCGAGACGCAGGGAGATGTGAGACATGAGTAATTACACAAATTTGCCGGCTCCAAGCCCGGAACAGGGCCTGAACCGGTATTTGCAGGAAATCCGCAAGTTCCCGATGCTGGAACCCGAAGAGGAATACATGCTGGCCAAACGCTGGGTGGATCATGAGGATGCCGCTGCGGCGCATAAACTTGTGACCTCCCACCTGCGACTGGCCGCCAAAATCGCTATGGGCTACCGCGGCTATGGTTTGCCGCAGGCCGAAGTGGTCTCCGAGGCCAATGTGGGCCTGATGCAGGCGGTGAAACGCTTTGATCCGGAGAAGGGCTTCCGTCTGTCGACCTATGCGATGTGGTGGATTCGCGCGAGTATTCAGGAATATATCTTGCGCTCGTGGTCGCTGGTGAAACTCGGCACGACATCGGCGCAGAAGAAACTGTTCTTCAACCTGCGCAAGGCCAAGGCACGGATCGGCGCTTTCGAGGATGGCGATTTGCGCCCCGAAAATGTGAAACAGATCGCGCATGATCTGGGTGTGACCGAGGCGGAAGTCGTCTCGATGAACCAGCGGATGGCGGGGGGCGATGCCTCTTTGAACGCCACTGTCGGCAGCGATGACGAAGGCTCCGCGCAATGGCAGGACTGGCTTGAGGACGAAAACGCGAATCAGGCCGCCGAATATGAAGCCCGCGATGAAATGGACACGCGGCGCGAGTTGCTGGTGAAGGCGATGGACGTGCTCAATGATCGGGAAAAAGACATCCTGATGCAGCGGCGCCTGAAGGACCAGCCCGTGACATTGGAAGAACTGTCCGGCCAATATAACGTGTCGCGCGAACGTATCCGCCAGATTGAAGTGCGTGCCTTTGAAAAACTGCAAAAGCGGATGCAGGAACTGGCGAAAGAGCAGGGCATTCTAGAAAGCGCCTGATCGCCGGATGCGGAAAATTCTGTCAAAGGGGTGGCCGAGGCTGCCCCTTTTTCTTTGTCTCGATCCGGCGCATGATGGCGCTGACATGGGCGTAGAGCATTGCGCAAGACTTGCGACGCAGGCTTGTGGGAGGCGCTGCACAGCCTGTTGATGCGGCGCGCTTTTCGCCCGATGAAAGAGGAGGATGAAAGATGACACCCGTCCGTTTTGGTGTTCTGGGCGCTTCGAAATTTGCGCTCGAACATATGTCGCGTGCGATCCATGAGGCGGAAGGGGCGGTGTTTGCCGCTCTGGCCACCTCGTCGGAAGAAAAAGCTGCGCCGTTTCGGGCGTTCAATCCCGCGTTGCGCGTGTTCACCGATTACGATGCCATGCTGGCCTCGGACGAGATCGACGCGGTGTATATCCCGCTACCCAACCATTTGCATATTGCGTGGAGCCTCAAGGCGCTGGAGGCCGGAAAACATGTGCTGTGTGAAAAGCCCGTGGCAATGCAGGCGCAAGACATCGACCGGCTGATCGCCAAGCGCGACGAGACGGGGCTGTTGGCGGCAGAGGCCTATATGATCGTGCATCACCCGCAATGGCAGCGGGTGCGGGAGGTTCTGGCCGCTGGAGAGATCGGGGCGTTAGCGCGTGTCGAGGCGGTGTTCACCTTTGACAACCGCGATGTGCAGAACATCCGGAACCGTCCGGAGACTGGCGGTGGGGCCTTGGGTGATATTGGTGTCTATACTCTGGGCTGCGCGCGCTATGCCACAGGCGAGGAGCCGCTTGAGATCACCCGCGCCGCCATCACGCGCGAGCATGGGGTGGATGTCACGGCGGATGTCTCGGCCCGTTTCCCGTCGTTTGCCTATCATGGCTATGTCTCCATGCGGATGGCTCCGTTTCAGGAGGTCCGGTTCCATGGTCAGGAAGGTGTGATCGTGCTGAAAACCCCGTTCAACGCCGGTGTCGCGGGGTTGGCCGCGATCGAGATTCGCGACGCCACAGGCACCATGCGGGTCGAGCAATTCCCGCGTGTGCGCCAATATGTGTGTCAGGTGGAAAACTTTGTCCGCGCCCTGCGTGACGGGGAGGCCTATCCGTGGAGCTTGGAAGATGCGCGCGGCACGCAGGCGATGATCGACATGGTTTTTGATGCGGATCAAGGCGGAAAGGCCTGATTTGCGCTATTCTTTAGATGTTGGAACGGCAAAGGAGGATGACATGAGCATGTCTCGCAAAACCGGCCCGAACAACGCGGAGGAACCGCCCGTTTAGCGTGTTCCGGCTCCTGTGACCGGACCCTTGGAGGGATGTCTGGTGACGGGAGCGGGGAGAAGGCTTTGAGGGTGCGCGCCTTGAATGGCGGTCCTCAGGGAGGTTATCGGACGGGCGCCCTGATCGGGCGCCCGATTTTTATGCGAAAGGTGTTAGTCCGGCAAAATCTGGCGCAGGACGCGGATCATATTGCCGCCCATGACGCTGGCAATCTCCGCCTCGCTCAATCCCTGATCCATCAGCGCTTGTGTCAGCGCGGCAAGCTCGGAACTGTCGAATTCCACCGCGACAGAGCCGTCATAATCGGAGCCGAGCGCCACATGATCCGCGCCGACCAGATCGACCGCCGCCTTGATCGTGCGTGCGACCCCGTCGGGGGAGGCGTCGCAGGTCACATCCGCCCAGTAACCGATGCCGATCACACCACCTGTCGCGGCGATCTGTTGCATCAACTCATCGGGGAAGTTGCGTTTGACCTCGCAATGGGAATGGATGCCCGTATGCGACAGGATCAGCGGCTGGTCGGTCATCTCGATCACCTCCCGCGCCATTTGCGGTGAGGCATGGGCCAGATCGATCACCATGTGTTTTTTGACCATCGCCCGCACCACTTCACGTCCGAAGTCGGTCAGCCCGTGTTCTTCCTCGCCGTGTAGCGAGCCGCCCAGAGCATTGTCAAAGAAATGCGTCAGCCCCATCAGGCGGAATCCGGCGTCATAGATGCGGTCGAGATTGGCGAGATCGCCTTCGAGGATATGTCCGCCTTCCGATCCGATCAACGCGCCGGTCAGCGCCTGACCGTTCGCGCGGGCGGTGAGGACGGCGTCGAGATCGGCCTTGGTGCGCAGGATTCGCACCTGTTCGGGGGCTTTCTCCTCATAGCGCTGCATCCGTTTCGCCATATAGAGCCCGCGCTCGGTCAGGTTGAACCAGCTTTTCACCGGCCAGAGCTGTGCAATGCCCAAAAGCGTGATGTTGTCGCGGGCGTCTGCAGAGTTGTGGTCATAGTTCTGGCCCGCCGGACTTTTGGTCACTGTGGTGAAGACCTGAACGGCGACATTGCCCTCTCTGAGACGCGGGAAATCCACATGGCCCCGATCTGCGCGTTTCAAGAGGTCGCGGTTCCACAACAGGCTGTCCGCATGCAGATCGCCAATGGTCAGGCTGTCGTGCAGGGCCTGCGCTTCGGGCGTGACGGGGTAGGGGGCATGGTCCGCGACGGAGTTCTGTCCCTTCTCCACAATGCCGGGCAATATTCCGAAGAACACCACCGCCCCGACCACCAGCACGATGCCAAGGCCGCGTCCTATCCATTTTACCATGAAATCTCCTCCCGTCTGTCAAATGTCCGGTCAGCCTATGAGCGCGGATGCAACGCCGCCAAGAGAAACCTTGCGTCAGTCCGGCAGGACAGCTTGTGCTGATGCGGGATGGCGGGGGGCTTGCAAATCGGTGATTCAGATTTGCGTCAGAAGGCATTAGACTGCCGCAGGGTAACGTAAAGGAATCGCCATGGCCGACCCGCATGAATTCGACCACGTAATGCCCGATATGGGTGGAGCAAAGGACAAGCGTCCGGAGGAAATCACCGAGAACATGGGGGCGCGTATCCTTTATTCGATCCTCATCTGGATCATGATGAACCTCGCCTCCACCATCATCGGCGTGCTTGCGATTTTGCAGGCGATCATTCTTCTGGTGAATGGCAAGAAACCCAATGACCGTGTGGCGAATGCGGGCACGGATGTGGGGATCTGGTATGCAAAAGCCACGCGCTACATCACCGGCGATAGCGAGGTGAAGCCCTGGCCGTGGACAGAGCTGGACTGAGGCTCAAGCGTTCTTACCAAATTGAAAAGCCCCGCCGGTTGAGCGGGGCTTTTTGTTGTTGTGGAGTGATTATCTCTTGCGGGAACCGTGGGGCTCCGCCCGTTCGAACCTTCATCGCTCCATTGGAGCGATGAGCCCTGACGGGAACCGGTTCTCACTCCATCGCTTCCAATTCGTCGATAAAGCCGGAAATCATCGACAGGCCCTTGTCCCAGAATTTCGGGTCGGAGGCGTCCAGCCCGAAGGGGGCGAGAAGTTCCTTGTGATGTTTCGAGCCGCCCGCTTTGAGCATATCGAAATATTTCTCCTGAAACCCGTCGGGTTGTTCGGTGTAGGCCGCGTACAGCGCGTTCACCAGACCGTCGCCAAAGGCATAGGCATAGACGTAGAAGGGCGAATGCACGAAATGCGGCACATAGGACCAGTAGACTTCGTAGCCGTCCATGAATTCGAACGCCGGCCCCAGAGATTCGCCCTGCACCGACATCCAGAGCCGGTTGATGTCATCAGACGTCAGTTCCCCGCCCTTGCGCGCCTCGTGCAGTTTGCACTCGAAATCATAAAAGGCGATCTGGCGGACCACCGTGTTGAGCATATCCTCGACCTTGCCAGCCAGAAGCACCTTGCGTTCTGTCGGGGTTTCGGCCCCTTTCAGCAGTTTCTGGAAGGTGAGCATCTCGCCAAAGACAGAGGCGGTTTCGGCCAGTGTCAGCGGCGTGTTGGCTAGAAGCTCCCCCTGATCGGCGGCGAGAACCTGATGCACACCGTGGCCCAACTCATGCGCCAGTGTCATCACATCGCGCTGTTTGCCCAGATAGTTGAGCATGACATAGGGGTGGGCATCGGTGACGGTCGGATGCGCGAAGGCGCCCGGTGCCTTGCCCGGCTTCACGCCCGCGTCGATCCAGCCCTTGGTGAAGAACGGCTCCGCGATCTCGGCCATTTTCGGGGAGAAGCCCGCATAGGCCTCCATGACCGTCTTTTGCGCCTCGTCCCAATCGACCGTGCGGGTCTCTTCGAGCGGCAGCGGGGCGTTGCGGTCCCAGACTTGCAGCTTGTCGAGGCCGAGCCAGCTGCGTTTCAATTCGTAATAGCGGTGCGACAGCTTCGGATAGGCGGCAACAACCGCATTGCGCAGCGCCTCGACCACTTCGGGTTCAACATCATTGGACAGGTGACGACCGGTTTGCGGCGTCGGCATCCCGCGCCATTTGTCCTCGATGTCACCCATCTTGGCCAAGGTGTTGTGGATACGGGTGAAAATCTTGATGTTCTCGCCCAGAACCTTGGCGATCTCTTTCGACGCCGCCTCGCGCAGATCGCGGTCCGGTTCGGACATCAGCGTGGTGGTGGCCTCAAGCCCGAGGGTCTCGCCATTCACCTCGAATTTCAGATCGGCAACGGTTTCGTCAAAGAGCTTGTTCCATGCAGAGGCCCCCACGACCGACATGTCGTGCTCGTAGCGTTCCAACTCGTCGGAAAGCTGATAGGGCCGCATTTTGCGCATCCGCTCAAAGATCGGACGGTAGCGCGACAGCCCCTCGTGTTTGAGCATCTCTTCGAGCGTCTCGTCGGGGATGCGGTTCACTTCGAGGGAGAAAAACACCAAAGGCGCGGTGTAGGTCGTGATCTTGTCCTGAATGTCGGAAAAGAACTTGGCGCGCTCACCGTCCACAGTGTTCTGGTAATACAAAAGCCCCGCAAAAGAGCCCAAACGGCCCGCGACCTGAGAAATCCGCTCGTCGCGCAGGATACATTCATACATGCCCGCACCGTCGAGATCGGCCAGTTTGCCCTCATAGTCGCGCGCGAAAGAGGCACAGGCTTCTTCGAGCCAGTCGAGATCGCGCTTCACTTCGGGCGCATCAGTGGCGGGGTAGAGATCGGTCAGATCCCAATCCGGCAGGTCTCCGAAGTCTTTGGCGCCTTTGTCGGCACTTGCATCGAAAACCATATTTTGCCGCGTGAACCGCATTGCATCTCTCCTAATTCTCAGTGTTGCCCAAGAGATAGGGAGTCTGGCAGCGGGATGCAAAGGGATCGGCGGGATTAACGCGCGCTTTCGGTAAAAAGCGCGGCAAGCCGGTCATAAAACAGCGTGCGCGTGGCGGGGCTTTCCATCGGCACCTCGTGACGCGCGCCCGGAATGGTCACCAATTCGCAGGATGTCCAGCGCATGGCGAGGTCTTTGACCGCTTGCGTGTTCACGATTTGCTCGTCGCCGCCAAGGAAACACAGCGCCGGCACCTCTGGCAGATCAAGCTCGAAAGCCCAGTCATTTTCGCGGATCGCCTCCGCGACCCAATGCGAGGACGGACCGCCAAGGCCGAGTTCGGGGCGGGTGACGACCTGATGCGTCATATAGTCGAACATCTCGCGGTCGGAGGTGAGTAGATTGTCGGTGAACCCGTTCCAGATCATGTAGGTTTCGGGTTTCGTCCCCGGAGCAAGCCTGTTTTGCAGGCCCAGAAGATGCAGGACAGGGGAGACAAAGCGGAGCATGAGTTTTTGCACCGGCGTCAGGCCAATCCCCCACATCGGCGCGGAAAAACCGGCGGCGTGAAAGGGTTTGCCTTCAATGATTGCGCGTAGACCGATGGCCCCGCCCATAGAGTGCCCGATCAGGAACCACGGTTTCGGCATGGCTTTTTCTTCGGCCAGCGCGATCACCGCGTCCAGATCTTTCTGATAATCCTGAAAATCCTCGACATGGCCGATACGGCGGTCTTTCAATAACCGCTCGGCAATGCCCTGACCCCGCCAGTCCACCGCCAGAGAGGCAAAGCCGCGGGCGGCCAGATCCGCCGCCCCGCGCCCGTATTTTTCAAGACATTCCGTGCGACCGGGCAGGATAAACACCGTGCCTGTGGCCTCATCCTTGGGCCAGAGCCCGACGCGAAGACGCACCCCGTCCGAGGCGGTCAGCCAATAGGCCGCGCCGCCTTCGGGGCCTTGGGCCAGATCGTCGAAAAAGGGTGCGTTTTCGGCCATGGCGTTTCACTCAACTTTGAACTCGTTACAAAAACACGCGCTTGGTCTCAGGCAAGCACAGAGCCAAGCTGCATGGCAAGCCCCATGTCGCCATCAACGGACAGTTTGCCCTGCATAAAGGCGGCGGTGGGGTTCACTTCGCCTTCGATGATGCCCTGGAAGGTTTCGACATCGGCGGTCAGGGTGACATCGGCGTCATCGTCTGCGGCACGGGCGCCTTCGCCATCGACAACAATGGCGCCTTCGCCTTCGATCACGAATTTCGCAACGCCGGCATCAAAGCCGCCGGTCATCTTTTCGTTTAGTGCCGATACGGCTTTGGTGATGAGATCGCTCATAGGTTATTTCTCCGGTTGGTCTGGCGCAGTCTGTATGGCCACTCTTTTGTGACTATGAACATGTGCATCAGAAAGCTACAATCCAAATTGTTATGAAAGCATTGCGACAGTTTCTCAAATGTGCCGTTGCGTTCTGGCTCGTTTTTGCCGGTTCTGCGGCTTTTGCCGTCGATCAGGCGCGGCTGGATGCGTTGTTTTCCGACCTCGCGGTGGCCGATGCCTATGATGCGGGCCAGATCGAACAGGAAATCGCGATGGAACTGTCGCGCTCCGGTTCGGATGCGATGGACCTGCTTTTGGAGCGCGGACGTGCGGCGATGGAGGCCGGTGACGTGCAGGGAGCCATCGGGCATCTGACCGCGCTGGTGGATCATGCGCCGGAATTTACCGAAGGTTACAATGCGCGGGCCACGGCCTATTATATGGCGGGGCTCTACGGTCCCGCGATTGCCGATATCGGTGTGGTGCTGAGCCGCGAGCCGCGCCATTTCGGGGCTTTGTCCGGCCTTGCGCTTGTGCTCGAAGAAATCGGAGACAGCCCGCGTGCGCTGGAGGTTCTGTTGAAAATTCAGGAGATTCACCCGCAGATGGACGGGCTTTCGGCGCGGATTGCGCGTCTAGAACTGGCGCTTGAGGGCACGGCGCTCTAAAACCCACACGACTCGGATCAAAGACGAAAAGGCGAAGCCAATGACGGGCATGACCGGTCGGATCACGGCAGTGCTCGGCCCCACGAATACAGGCAAAACCCATTACGCAATCGAGCGGATGCTTTCCTATCGCACGGGCGTCATCGGACTGCCGTTGCGGCTTCTGGCGCGTGAGGTCTATGACCGGATCGTGGCCGCGCGCGGGCCGTCTGTTGTGGCGCTGGTGACGGGCGAGGAACGTATCGTGCCGCCGCGCGCGCAATATTGGGTCTGCACGGTTGAGGCCATGCCCACGGGGATGGGGTCGGATTTTCTCGCCATTGACGAAATCCAGCTTTGCGCCGATCCGGAGCGCGGCCATGTTTTTACCGACCGACTTCTGAACGCCCGCGGCACTCATGAGACCCTGTTCATGGGCTCTGATTCGATGCGTTCGGTGATCGCGACACTGGTGCCCAAGGCGCAGTTCATGCACCGCGACCGGTTTTCGCGTTTAACCTACGGAGGTTCGAAAAAGATAAGTCGGATGCCCGCACGCGCCGCGATTGTCGGGTTTTCTGTTGATGATGTCTATGCCATCGCGGAGCTTCTACGCCGTCAGAAGGGCGGGGCGGCGGTGGTCATGGGGGCTTTGTCCCCGCGCACACGCAACGCACAGGTGGAGATGTATCAAAACGGCGATGTGGATTACCTTGTCGCCACGGATGCGATTGGCATGGGGCTCAATCTCGACGTCACCCATGTCGCCTTTTCCTCGACGGTGAAATTCGACGGGCGGCGGATGCGGCCCTTGATGCCCAACGAGCTGGCGCAGATCGCGGGGCGGGCAGGGCGCTACCAGACCGACGGCACCTTTGGCGTGACGGGAGAGGCGGAGCCCTTTGACGCGGAGGTGATCGAAGCCATCGAGGAGCATCGCTTCACCCCGCAAAAGAAGCTCAACTGGCGCAACGGGCGGCTTGAGTTCGGCACGGTGGACCGGCTCATCGCCTCATTGGAGGTCGCGCCGAATGATCCGTCACTGGTGAAGGCCCGCGAGGCGGATGACCTCAAATCGCTCAAGACGCTGGCGGATTTGAGAACCGTGCGCCCGCGCCTGCGCGGCACGAAAGACGTGCGACTGTTGTGGGACGTGTGCCGCATTCCCGATTTTCGGGGAATCAGCCACGGGGAACACACCTCGCTTCTGGAGCGGATTTACGAGTTTTTGCACGAATATGGGCGAGTTCCCGACGATTGGCTGGCCGAACAGATCAAACGCATTGACCGGATAGAGGGGAACATTGACACTCTGTCTAAAAGACTCGCCTATATTCGCACTTGGACCTATGTTGCGCAGCGTGAAAACTGGGTCGATGACGAAAGCCATTGGCGCGGCGCGACCCGCGCTGTAGAAGACCGATTGTCAGATGCGCTTCATGGGGCACTGACGCAAAGATTTGTGGACCGGCGGACGAGTGTGCTCCTTCGGCGGCTCAAGCAAAAGGAGGGCCTTGTGGCCGAAGTGAACGACAAGGGTGAAGTGACGGTCGAGGGCGAATTCGTCGGCCGTCTTGAGGGTTTCCGTTTCCAGCAGGACAAGGCGGCAACGCCGGATGAGGCCAAGACGCTTGCGCAAGCAGCGATGGCCGCTCTGGCGCCGGAGTTCAGCCTGCGGGCGGACCGGTTCTATAATGCGCCGGACACGGAAATGGGTTTCACCGAACAAGGTGGCCTGATGTGGGGCGAACATGCCGTGGGCAAGCTGGTTGCGGGCGATGATGCGCTCAAACCGCGTGCCGTGGCCTTCGTCGATGACGGTGTTGCGCAAGATGTCGCGGAGAAAGTCCAACGCCGGTTGCAACATTTCATCGACCGCAAGATTGCGACGCTCTTCGAGCCGCTTCTGAACATGTCCCGTGACGAGACCCTCACAGGTCTGGCGCGCGGCTTTGCCTTCCGTCTGGTCGAAAACCTCGGCGTGATCCCGCGCGATGCGGTGGCACAAGAGGTCAAGGAACTGGATCAGGATGCCCGTGGCGCGCTGCGCAAACACGGGGTGCGGTTCGGGCAATACACGATCTTCATGCCGCTTCTGCTCAAACCGGCACCGACGCGCCTGCGTCTGTTGCTCTGGGCGTTGAACGCGAAATTCGATGTCTTCCCCGACAGCCCGCCGCCGGGACTGGTGACGATCCCTGCCGTGGCGGATGCGCCGGACGGTTATTATCCGATGTCGGGCTACCGCCTCTCCGGCCAGCGCGCGATTCGGATCGACATGCTGGAACGTCTCGCAGACCTTCTGCGTAGTCAGGACAGCCGTGGCGGTTTCGAAGCCAATCCGGATATGCTCTCGATCACCGGTATGACGCTTGAGCAATTTGCCGATCTGATGGGCGGCATGGGCTACAAGGCCGAAAAAGGCGAACGGGTGAAGGTGAAAGCCGTCGATCAGGTGATCGAAGCGGAAGCCGCTCCGGCCAAGACCCCTGAGGACGCTCCGGCGGACCTTTCCGGTGTGGCCGCAGAAATTCCCGACGAGGGCGAAGCGCCGTCTGCGGAAATCGCGGAACCGGCTCCTGCAGAGGACGAAGCCGCACAATTCGCAGACACCGAAACACCGGAAGGTGTGGCGGCGGATGCGGGTCTGCCGGAAACCGAGATGGAAGTGTTCTACACCTTCACTTGGGGTGGCAACCGTGGCGGCAATCGCAACGCCGGTCGTGGCCCGCGCCGCGAAGGTGGCGACCGTCCGCAAGGCAAGAAGGGCGGTAAACCGCAGGGCAAAAAAGGTGGCAAACCCCGTCGCGATGGCGGCAAGGGAGACAACCAGCCCAAGACCTTCTCCGCACGCCCGCCGCGCAAAGAGAAGCCGATTGATCCCGACAACCCCTTCGCTGCGGCGCTTATGGGGCTCAAGGACAAGAAGTAAATGGAGAAGCGGGAGACCATTCGCCTCGACAAGTGGCTTTGGTATGCCCGCTTTTTCAAAACCCGTGGCCTTGCCTCAAAACAGGTCACGGGAGGCCATGTGCGGGTCAATTCCAACAAGGTCTCGAAAGCCGCAACAGCCGTGGGCGCGGGCGATGTTCTGACCTTTGCGCAGGGCCGCCAGATTCGCATTGTCAGGATCGAGGCCTGTGGCACACGGCGCGGACCGGCCCCCGAGGCGCAGGCGCTCTATGCGGATCTGACGCCGGAGGTGGCGAAAGAGGACCGTGTTCCGCCATCGCCACGTTTCGAGGGAAAAGGGCGTCCGACAAAGAAAGATCGTCGCACCAGCCTCCTTTCCCGTGCAGACATGCTTGAATGATCCGGCACTTGCGGCTAGCTAGGGCGCAAGAGAGCAAAGTGGATAGCCGCAATGACTTATGTCGTTTTAGATAACTGCATCGCCTGCAAATACACTGACTGTGTCGAAGTCTGCCCCGTGGACTGTTTCTACGAGGGCGAGAACATGCTCGTCATTCACCCCGATGAATGTATCGATTGCGGCGTTTGCGAACCGGAATGCCCCGCAGATGCGATCCGGCCCGATACGGAACCGGATATGGAGAAGTGGGTCGAGTTGAACCGCAAATATGCGGAAGTCTGGCCCGTGATCCTCGAAAAGAAAGACCCGATGCCGGGCTACGAAGAACGCGACGGTGAGTCGGGCAAGCTGGAGAAATATTTCTCCGAAGCGCCGGGCGAAGGCTCCTGATCCGTTTCTCCGCGATTGATTCGCTGCTCAAGGCTCCCTTTCGGGGGCCTTTTGAGTCTGAAACCTCCGCCTTACGGGTGAAATCCGGTGTAAGCCCCTGAAAACAAGAAGATAGAGGACCAGTCCGCCCGCTATGCTTTCTTTGGGGTGTTTTTTGTGGTATGTTCTTCGAACCACGTCAGGACATATCAACCTCAACCCCCAAAGCATCGCTTGAAGGGGCTTGAGTTTTTCGCGCCTCGTTCAGGGATCAGAGTCGTTTCGGCTATGATCGATGTTAGCAGACTTTTGTGTGTGTCTGCACGTCTCGACCTGAATTATGCGCGAATGATTTGAACGGGCGTGGTGGAAACGGTCCCGTCTGAGGAAAAAACCTGCAAATGAGCAAGACCAAGAAATCTGAATTCCGCCCCAACGATTACGTTGTTTATCCGGCACATGGTGTCGGTCAGATCATGTCGATCGAAGAACAGGAAATCGCGGGCATGTCCCTCGAACTTTTTGTCATCGCCTTTGAAAAGGACAAGATGACGCTGCGCGTTCCGACCAACAAAGCGGTCGAATCCGGCCTGCGCTCGCTGTCCTCGCCCGAGCTTATTCAGGATGCGATGAAGACCCTGAAAGGCAAGGCCAAGGTCAAACGTGCCATGTGGTCGCGCCGTGCGCAGGAGTATGAGCAAAAGATCAACTCCGGCGACCTGATCGCCATTGCCGAAGTGGTGCGCGACCTGCACCGCACGGATGACCAGCGCGAACAGAGCTATTCCGAGCGCCAGCTTTACGAAGCGGCACTTGACCGTCTGACCCGCGAAGTGGCGGCAGTCTCGGGCTCCGACGAGGCCGATGCACAGAAGAAAGTCAGCGAAGTTCTGGTCAGCCGCGCGGCCTGAGCGCAGCATGATCCGGCTGGAATGAGTATTTTCAGCACAAAGGAAACCGCCGGGAGGGAGACCTCTTCGGCGGTTTTTCGTGTTCGCTTGTCGTGTCTGCGTGCCGTGCGGGGGGGTTATGCGAAACTGGCAAAGACCGTGAGGGCCGCGATTTCGGTGAGCAGTTGGGTTGCGCCCAGAACATCGCCTGTCTGGCCACCGATCTTGGTCCGTGCGATCCGTGCGGCGCAAAATGCGGTGGCGGTGACGGCAGAGGCCGCGACCACGGTGGGCACAAATCCGACCACCAGCCATGACAGTGAAAGCGCAATGGCCGCGCCAAGGCTGGCCGCTGCGCGGGGCGGGCGGCCGGTCTGCACCGAAAGCCCGTCGCGGCGGGCGTGGGGCAGGAGCGTCATGGCATAGGGGATGGTTGCGCGCGAGAGCAGGGCGGCGGCGATGACGGTTGTGACGATCACATCTTCATGGGCCAGTGTGGAGAGCGCGGTGAAGCGCAGCAATAGCCCGAGGATCAGCGCCAGAACGCCATAGGCGCCGATGCGGCTGTCGCGCATGATCTCAAGGCGGCGCGTGCGCTCGAACCCGCCCCAGAACCCGTCGGCACAATCCGCCAGCCCGTCCTCATGCATGGCCCCTGTGACAATGACCAGCGCGGCGAGGGTGAATCCGGCGGTCAGGCCCGCGCCCAAGGTGAGCCAGCCTGCGATGGTGGCCACGGCTCCGGCGATCACGCCCACGGCCAGCCCGGCCAGAGGGAAGGCCCAAGCGGATTCGGCGCTGCGTGTGAATGTGGCGCGAACCGGAATGCGGGTCAAAAGCGCCAGTGCCGTGACCATATCGGAGGGTTGTGGGCGGAATGCTGTGGTCATCTCAATCGCTCCTGTCCTTGGCGGTGAACTCGGGATAAAACCCTTCTCGTTGAAATACAATGAGGGAGACCCTGACGTGACTTTTTCCGATCTTGCCAGCTTTGAACTGCTTCTGAAACAGGCTCCCGGTCCGGACGAGGCCGCGAAAGAGGCGGCGCTGGCACGCAATGCGCAGTTGACCAAGCCTGCGGGGTCGTTGGGGCGTCTCGAAGAGATCGGCATCTGGTATGCAAGCTGGCGCGGCGAGGGGCGGCCACGGATCACCCATCCGCAGGTGGCGATATTTGCAGGCAATCACGGGATCACGGCGCGCGGTGTCTCGGCCTTTCCCGTGGAGGTCACGGTGCAGATGGTGGCGAATTTCGAGCATGGCGGCGCGGCGATCAACCAACTGGCCCGCAATGCCGGTGCGGTGATGTCGGTGCATCCGATCGAGTTGGAGCGCCCGACCGCAGATTTCACCCAAGCGCCCGCGATGAGCGAGGCGGAATGTGTCGCGGCGCTCAAGGTCGGTTGGGAAGCGGTGGATCCGCAATCGGATCTGCTGGTGGTGGGTGAAATGGGAATCGGCAACACCACCTCTGCAGCGGCGCTTGCCAATGCGCTGTTCGGTGGCGCGGCGTCCGACTGGGTCGGGCGTGGCACGGGGGTCGATGATGCGGGGCTGAAGATCAAGGAAGAGGTCTGTGCCGCCGGTGTTGCTTTGCACGCGGGAAAATCTCCGCTGGAGGTTCTGGCCGCACTGGGCGGGCGCGAAGTGGCGGCGATGGTTGGTGCGATTGCGCGGGCGCGGCATCTGCGTATTCCGGTGGTGCTGGACGGGTTTATCTGTTGCGCGGCGGCGGCGGTGCTTGAGAAAACCGTGTCCGGTGCGCTGGATCATTGCCTTGCCGGGCATGTCTCGGCCGAGGCCGCCCATGGCGCTGTGCTGGCGGAATTGGGCAAGGAGCCTTTGGTGGCGATGGGCTTGCGCCTTGGCGAAGGGTCGGGCGCAGGTCTGGTGATCCCGCTGGTCAAGGCGGCGGTGGAATGTCTTTCTGGTATGGCGACATTTGCCGAAGCGGGTGTTTCCGGCTCATAGTCGCGCGAGTGCAGAGGACGCGGCTCAGGCCGCGTCACTCTCCTGCCGTTTGCGCTCCAGTTCGGTGAGCAGGGCCGCCTCGAAAGCTTTGTCGAGCGCCTGTGAGCGCGCCACATATGCGGCGTTCTCGGACACCGGCGTGTTCGGGTCCCAAAGCTCGGCCAGAGAGCGCAGCGCCTCGCGGTCATGCTGGAAATAGGCCTGTTCGGTGACCGCAGCATCATATTCGGAAAAGCCCATTTCCTCCAACACATACCGTCCCGCACGCAGCGAGCTGTCGAACAATTCGCGCACGATTTTGTCGGCGCCTGCTTTGAACAGTTCATAGACATGGATGCGGTCGCGGGCGCGCACGATGATGAACAGATCGGGCCGGATGCTACGCGCGTAGCTAACCAGTTGCGTGGCCGCTTTCGGGTCGTCGAGGGTGATGACCAGAACGCGGGCCGTGTCGATCCCTGCGGCGTGGAGCAATTCGGGCCGAGTGGGGTCGCCAAAGAACCCCTTGAAGCCGAATTTGCGCATGAGCTGGATGGTCTTCAGGTTGTTATCCAGAACGGTGGTGTGAAAACCGGAGGCCTGCACCAGCCGGTTGACCACCTGACCGAAGCGCCCGATTCCCGCAATGATGATCTCCTGCTGCTCGTCAATATCATCGGCAGGGGCCTCTTCGGAGCGTTCGGAGAGTTTCGTGCGCAGGTAGTCCTGCAAGATGAAAAACAGCGGTGTGAAGAGCAGGGAAAGCGCGATGATCAACAGCACCCGTTCGCCCATGTAGGGGGCCAGAACGCCCTGTTGCAGGGAGAAGGTGGTCAGCACCATGCCGAATTCGCCCGCCTGCGCCAGAGACAGGGTGAACAGCCATTGCCCGCGTGTGCGCAGTTTGAACACCCGCCCGATGCCATAGAGGATCAGCCCTTTGGAGAGCATGAGCATGACGGTCAGGCCGATGATCGTGACGGGGTCGCGGAACAGCACGGTGAAATTGACCCCTGCACCCACGGCAATGAAGAACAGCCCCAAGAGCAGCCCTTTGAACGGCTCGATGGAGCTTTCCAACTCGTGGCGGAACTCGGAGTTGGCCAGAACAACGCCTGCAAGGAAGGTGCCCAAAGCCGGAGAGAGACCGACCGCCGTCATGAGCAAGGCGATGCCAATGACGATCAGAAGGGCGACAGCGGTGTAAATCTCGCGCAGGTTGGCGGAGTGGATATAGCGAAACACCGGACGTGTGAGAAACACACCGGCAAGGATGATCGCGGCCACCGCGCCCAGCGTCACCAGCGTGACCCCCCAGCCGGGCAGCCCCGCCACAAGCGAAGCGCCGTGATCGGCCGCATGGGCGGCATCCGAGGCGCGGCTGATCGAGCCGTCCGGATTGATCGACAGGCGCGATCCGGTCGCCAGAAGCGGCATCAACGCCAGCATCGGGATGACGGCGATGTCCTGTGTCAGAAGCACGGAAAAGGCCGCACGCCCCCCGCCGGTATGGATCAGGTTCTTCTCCGACAGGGTTTGCAGGACCACTGCGGTGGAGGACAGCGACAGGATCATGCCAAGGGCCAGCCCCGTCTGCCAGCTTTGCCCGAACCAGACCGCAGCACCTGCAATGACAGAGGTTGTGACGAGGACTTGTAGCCCGCCCATGCCCAAGAGCTTGTGCCGCATTTCCCACAGGCCGCGCGGGTCCAGTTCCAGCCCGATCAAAAATAGCATCATCACCACGCCGAACTCGGCAAAATGCAGAAGATCCTCACTCTCGTTATGTTGCACCAGACCGAGCACCGGCCCTATCACCATCCCCGCGAGGAGATAGCCTAGAACGGAGCCAAGCCCCAAACGACGAGCCAGAGGAACAGCGACAACCATAGCGGCGAGATAGATAACGGCTTGGGCCAAAAGGCCTTGCATGTGGGGTGGTCCTTATGTGTCTTGGTCATGATCAGGTTGCGGGGTGTATATGCCCGTTTCGTGATCGGTTGGTAAAGGTTTGTCAAATAGATCGAATATTTTGCGGGCGGGCCGGTCGCCCACCCGCAGGAAACAGGCGCTAGCCCCCGATCTCAAGCGTATGAGAGCGGTTGCCCTTGATATAGGTAAGGCTGTCGGACGCGATGGATTGCACGCGCCCGCCGTTCAGCTTGTCACCCACTTGGACCTTAGCAAACCGCCCCGAAGGCAGGCGCACAAGGGCGCGGCGGTCGGAGTTTGAACCATAGACCCCGATCAGGTTGATCTTGCGCAGGTTGATCGCGTTTTGCACCGTTGCGGCGCGGGCGACATTGGCCGGATCGGATTTTGGCAAGGGGCTGTCGGGCACCCGCGCCGTGACCTGCGCGGCAGACGAGCTGCGGGTGGTGCCAGAGTCTGCGGCCGCTGCTGCTGCGGCTTCGGCGGCGCGGGCGGCGGCGGCGAGCTTGTCGAAGTTTTGCGGGCGGGGCTTCGGTATAAGCGACACGGTCACGACAGGGGCGGTGCGCGGTTGCTCTTCGGCCCCGCTGTTGCGCGCGTCTTCTTCGGCCAGTTCCTGTGCCGAGGCCGGACGCAGCTTGGGCTGGATGCGGCCAAGCTCTGCACGGGTCATGCCGCTCAGGTTGGCTTTCTCGGTGTTCTCCACAAGGCTGTCTGGCCGCAGCTTGGGCTGGAACCCTGCCAGCGCAAGGCGCGCGGGGTCGTTCTCGTCCACGGCGGCTGGCGACAAAGCGGCCTCAACCGCTTCATTGACGGCGCTGCCCGGACGCGGCTGCGGAATGACGTCGGGACGACCGGCATAAACCACCGCGCCATCAGGCGTCACAGTGCCTTCGGGCGTGGCACGGATAAAGCCGTTTTCGTCGTAATCATACCGCGTCCCCGGCGGTGCGGGCGGCAGGGGCGCGCGTGGGGCGGTCTCGCCGACATGGCGCGCCGGATCGGGCAGACCGCCTGCGTCCTGAGAGGTGATGTTCGGGTCAATCGAGGCCGTGTAGAGCGCGTTCAGATCGTCTTCGGCGGTCTCGCCCGTGCCGTTTTCAGGAGCCAGAGGCCAGATGCCTGTGGCGGCATATTCGGCTCTCAGGGCCTCCATATCCAGTTCGGCGGTGGCCTCTTGCGAGCCGGGCGGTGCGGGCAGGGCCGCTTGTTCAAGAAGCTCCGGCGTCAGTTCCGGTTCTTCATCCGGTGCGGGCCCGTCTGCAAGCGCGTCGGGGGCGTCTTCGAGGGCTGTCTGCGCGGGCAGGGCGGGTGCGTCTTGGGCGAGGGTGGCTTCCTCTGCCGCAGGATCTTGCTCAAGCGTGCTGCTGTGTTGCGCGGGCGCGTCTGCCGTGTTGTCCTCGTCGGGCAACATGCCCGCGATCACGCCCACAAGCAGCAGCGCCAGCACCAATGCAACGGTGAGGATCAGCCCCATGCGGCGTGGTGATTGACGCTCCGCGCGGGTGCGACGACGTGCGCCAAAGACAGTCAGGGCCTCGGCCTCGTCGCGTGTGTTTTCCACACGGTCCAATCCGGCGGCGCGATCCGACAGCGGCGCGATCTCGTCACCGGCCACACCATGATCCGCCACAGTTTGCGGCTCTGGGTCTTCGGTGACCTTGTTCACCGAGATTTTCGGAGCCACCTCGGCGGGTTTGGGTGCGGTATCTGCGGCTTTCTTGCCCGTTGGCGCAAGGCCGGACAGGGTTTTAAGCGCTCCGAGGGCGGCACCTTTGGCGGCAGTCTTGGCCGCACTCTTGGCGATGGCGGCTTTCTGCGTGACGGGTTTTGCTTCCACCTTCGGCGTCGGCGCGGGCGCTTGAGGTGCGGGCATGGGCGGCGGTTCCGGCAAAGGCGCGGATTTTCCGGGGCGCGGGGCTTTCGGCTTGGGCGGCTCGACAGGATCGTCCACCGGCACCTCACCGGAAGTCACGGCCACATGGGGATGGCTTTGGACGGGCTTTTTCGGCGGAACGCTGTCCGGAATGTCTTGCGTGGCCGGTCCCAGCCGTTTCGGAGCGGCGACCTGCGGGGCTGCGACCTGCGTGGAGAGGCGAAGCGGCGGCAGCGGGCGTTCGGCGTCTGACGCGTCTGCCTCATCCTCCGGTGCGCTTTGCGTGTCAGGCTTGTCTTCGTCAGGTTGGTCTTTGGTCGTCTGGTCCTCGGCGGAGAGGACATTGTCCGTGGGTGCGGCGGGTGTTTCCGCCGCTCCTTCGCTCGCCTCATCCGAGGGGGCCTCGACGCCCGCCTCAATCGCATCCGCATCAAGCGACTCGGCCGCAGGGGCTTCTTCCTCGACAGGTGCTTGAGTGTCGTCTTCCAGAGCATCGTCTTCAGGCGCATCAAAGGGCAGTTCCGGCGTTTCGGGTGTGTCCTCCACAACATGCGCGGCCTCCACCTCGGGCGCGGCAACCGGCGGCTCAGTAATCGGCGCGCTGTCGTCGGTCTCAACCGCGATGTCCGCAACCACAGGCGCGACACGCAGATCGGCGGGAGGCGGCGGCAGGCGGCGCTTGGGCAGGATGCGGATGGCCTCGTCGTCCGGCTCGATCCGTGTGTCGGGGCCGATCAGCCCGTCAGCACTTTGGCAGCGCCCGAAAAACGGCTCGCCCTCATATGTGCCTGCATCGGGCAGGGCGACGAAGGAAACCGGATTGAACCGATGCTCCGTGGCAAAACTTTCCGCCTCTTCGAGCGTCTCGCGGGCCACCACAGCGATTTGCAGCTGGCCGTCCTGCACCGTGCTGTCCCAGACCAGATCATCGAGCGCATAAGGCGTGGCCCCGTCCAGCTCGGCACGGATCGCGGCGTCACGCGCATCAGGCCCCGGATCGGGCAGGGTGCGGTAGAGAATCTGGCTGTTCGGAATGACCAGCTTGCTGGCAAGACCTGCGGAGGACACGGATGTGGCCAGTGCGCGCAACTCTGCCAGTTCGCCTGCCATATCGGGGGCATCCAGAGCCACTTCGCCCATATGGTGCCAGCCGCTGGAGGCGCGGTGCAATAAAACGATGCCGTCATGGCTGAGGTTGAGGGCAAAATTCGGTTTCATTTCCGTGCGCTGGCTCGATCTTTTAGGTATGGGGCGCACCCTAGCGCAGCTTTCGGACCATGCAAAGTGAAACCGGGCAACTGCGCCAAGATGTTCGGGGGGATGGCGGAACCTTGCCGGGTCACCGCATCCACATTCCGGCTTTCTTGATCCTGTTTCGGATCATCTGTTCCCGCCGCGGCAGGTGGTCGCGGTCGAACATGGCGCGGATTTTCTCGCCCTTGGGTTGATAGACCAGCCGCTTGATCGGCTCATATGTCTTGAGCGCCTTCTTGATCCAGTTCGGGGCGGAGACATCGCGCAAGACCTTGACGACATGGTCGCTTTCACGGGCAAACAGGAGCGGGAAGGTCCGGTAATGACACGAGATTGCACCATCGAGCGTGTCCTCGGGAATGGTGCGCCGCGCACCGCCGAAGGAATGGATCACCAGCGGCAGGGCAACCTGATCAAGCCACGGGTCGAACACCTGAAGGCTGGCGGCCTCGGGTGGGTTGTCGCGAATCTCCAGCGCGTATTCGAGGAAGCGTTCGCCGAATTTGCGCGGACATTCGTAGAAAAAGAACCCCGCGTTGAAATAGAGGTAGCGTTTCCAGTATTCGTCCGGCTGGCCGAGATCGAGCGTGCTTTCGAAGTCCAGTCCGAAACGGTCGTAAAGCGATTTCCAGATTTCTGTGTAACCCGGCCCGTAAAGCTCGATCTGCGGCCATGTGCCCTCGACCTTGAGCGAGGCACAGGGGCGGGAGAAATCGAAGGGCACAGATGAGAGCGGGCCGGTGATCAATGTGTCGCTGTCGAAAAACACGAACGGCTCGCCCTCGGGCAGGGCCAGCAGGGCTTCGATCTTGTTGCCATAGGGGTAGCTCTGGCCGAAATGGCGGCTCTCGAAAGGCAGGATTTTCGCATCCAGACGTTTGAAAGCCGCGAGCACATCCGCGTGTTTCATCCGCGGGTCATTGTCCCATTTCTCGCCGGGTTGCGGCTCTGCAATGAACAGCCGGCCTTTGAAATCGGGGTCCATAGCGCGCAGCGAGGCGGCGAACAAAAGCGCCTCATACATGAGCCGCCCGTCCTGTCCGATGACGATAATGTTGAACGGAACACGATTTTGCGGCTTACTGGACATGGATAGGAACTCTGACTGACAATGAAAACCCGTGGTTCGATAGGGGCACTATAGGGCGGCTTATCGTTGATCTAAAGGCTCTAATTCTCATGTAGTTAAAAGGATTGTTTTCAATATGCGTAAAACTTCACACACTGTTCTGGCCCTGGCCTTCTGTCTGACCGCCGCAGGGGCCGGCGCCGAGAATTTCACCACCGCCGCCGAGGTCAAACCGATCCTGCAAGCGACCAAGGCGCAATGGATCGCCGTGCGCAATTATGAAGGGCAGGACTTGTTGTATTTCACCAACCTCCTGAGCTGGCGCTGCGGTTTGACCGAGGTGTTCTATTCGGTGAACGGCGGCGAGATGACACCGTTCGAGATGGAGCCCTGCTACCTCGATACGGCCCAACCCAATGCGCTCAAGGCCGAAACCCTCGACGCGATTCTCGTCAGCTTTCCCGCCGAGAGTGTCGAGACCATCGATCTTAACGTGACCTTTGATGACGGCACATCGGAACAGGCCCATTTTGAGCGCAAGGCAGTGGAGATTCAGTAGGGGGTCAAGCCTCGTCGCAGACAGTGCGCTTTGTCTGCGGCAGTATTCCCCCGTCAATAAGCATTTTCTCCATCACGCGATCTCGTTGTTTCGCTATGTTTAGCGGTGTGTTGCGATCATATTTCCAAGAGGTGGAAATGTGACGGAAATGCCAAAATCCTGCCTCTGAATCCTTGCCCAGCCTCTTTAAGAAGCGGCTTTTGTATCCTATGGAATGCACATTCCAGCTTTGACGTCCCGTGATGGATTGCGGGCGGACGCAGTATTTTCCGGTGCAAGATACCTCAGGCTCCTGCGCATAAAGATGATCTGCGTGTCGGACCTGATGATTGGCGTTCTCTGTTGAGGAAGCGATATGACGCCAGGTTCCGCTGAAACGGGAAATCCCGCTCCAATGGTCAACGGCATGGTCAAATATGGATCGACCATCTGATGTCCAAATCAGTTCATCAATATCGGAATTCAGGACTGCGCGGGCATTATACAAGAAGCGTAACCGTCCAAGATTCAGCATTGTGACCTGAAGAAATTTGCCGCGAAAGTTTTTCTGTCCATCGATTTTGCGCCCCTTTCTGACGCCGAAGGGAAATGGAACGTCAATGACGAGAGAGTTCTCGACGCCGGTTATTGCAATCGTTTCAGATACGTCTTGTAGGCTGTATTGGGTTGAGCCGTTGTCAAAAAAGAGCACGGATTGCAGACCGTGGACGTTTTTGTGGTAACTTACGTAGTCGGAAATCCAGTCGAGGTTGTTGTCTTTCGAGATGAGTAAACATGCGTTTTTACCGTCAAATAGCTCGGCCTCTTGAGTTGAATTTACAGCGCATGAAATAATCTGATCATTTATGTGTAAGGATACATTTTGAGGCTTTGTTTTTGCTGGCATCGAATAGATTACATGCCGGTCCCGAATTTTTCGTTTGAGGCGTGAGGCGGGGCGGCCGTCAACGAAGATATGTTTTCGGGAAAATAGAATGTCGAGATTAAGGGGTGTTGGGGCAATGAGAAAAAGCCGGCCGGCGCGCCAGAAGGCATCATACCAGAGTGTTGTGGTGTCGTAGTTTTTCTCTACATCTTCAGGTTCGGCAATAAGTCCGGGAAGAAGGTCTCGGCGAAAACTGGTTGGGGAAAGATCGCAATGTGAAAGCGATGTGATTAAATGCGGCATCTGTTGGTCCTGAAGATGTGATGACGCGAGTCTATGTTTTCTTGATAGGATGGCAAGATGGAACCAGCATCAGTGCTCTGGGAAGTTGCTCTGCTCTAGTTCATGGGAGCGGAAAGTTTTCAACCTCTAATGCTTTGAATGTGAAAGCATGAAGCTCAATTTATTACTTGCATAAGCGCTTGTTGAAAGTGGTGGGCGACCCTGGAATCGAACCAGGCGTGAGTCTCCTCGGCGGAGTTACAGTCCGCTGCCGCACCTTGCAGCCCGTCGCCCACTTTCACGGTCTGACCTCTTAAGTCCGAAGTCGTTTCCGTTTGTGTGCGGGGTGGATACATTTGGCAGGGGAGGGCGTCAACAGGAAAATGACTTGTCCTTGGAGATTGCCTGCGCCAAGAAGGGTCAGCCTTTCAATCCGGGACAGTAAAGCCATGAAAAAACCCAAATGGGTCGTCGAAAAAGAGCAATCCAAGCGCAAAGCCGCGCAAGAGACCGTGTGGCTCTTCGGGTTGCATGCGGTGCGTGACGCGCTGGTGAACCCGGAACGGCAGAAAATCCGCCTTCTGGTGACGAAAAACGCGCAGGCCAAGCTTGCCGAAGAAATCGACGCCGCCGGAATCACCGTCGAAGAGATCGACCCGCGCAAATTCCACGACCCGCGCAACCACGGTGTGCCGGTTGATCCCGGCTCTGTCCATCAGGGCGCGTTGCTGGAGGTCAAACCGCTGAGCTGGGGCTCCGTCGAGGAGGTCTGTCTGGCCGCAGACGAGGGGATGCCCACCGTTGTGCTGCTCGATCAGGTGACCGACCCGCATAACGTCGGGGCGATTCTGCGCTCGGCGGAAGTGTTCGGAGCCGAAGCGGTGATCGCCACCGCGCGGCACGCCGCCCCCGAGACAGGGGCGCTGGCCAAGACCGCCTCCGGTGCACTGGAACGCCAGCCCTATCTGCGGGTGCGCAATCTGGCGGATACGATCACCAAGCTACAGGAGTTGGGTTTCACCTGTCTCGGTCTTGATGGCGAGGCGGAGGAGACGATTGACGCCGCCCTTGCGGATCTGTCGGACCGGCCTGTCGCCTTGGTGATGGGGGCAGAAGGGCCGGGGCTGCGGCAAAAGACCAAGGAAACCGTGGACCGGCTGGTCAAAATCCCCTTCGCGCGGGATTTCGGATCGCTCAATGTCTCCAACGCTGCCGCCATCGCGCTCTATGCCGCGTCGAAACGGTGAGGCAGAGGGTGCAGGTTCACATTCTGTTCACGTTTTTCTGACACACCCTTCCATATGGGCGCAAAGCCCCTATCTCTTAGGAAGAGACGCGCAGTCTGGAACACGCGCGTTGCTCTCACTGTCCCTCGTTCCATAACTTTGCCCGGGCCGCGTGCCCGGGCTTTTTTCTGTCTCACAACAAGATTCGGCGGTTGCTGCGCGGCGGCACAGGAGAAACTGTGACAGGGCTTTTTTCTTGGGCAAAATGCATTACATTCGAGTCATGATGTATATAGACACCCTCACCGATGCCGACATCACCCGTATCCTCAAGGACACGAAAGTGATCGCCCTTGTGGGCGCCTCTGCCAAACCGGAACGCCCCTCGCACAGGGTGGGAAATTTCCTTGTGTCCAAGGGGTATAAGGTGATTCCGGTCAATCCGGGGCAGGCGGGGAAGACGCTGTTTGGCGAGACCTGCGTGGCTTCCTTGTCGGAAATCACCGAACCGGTCGATATGGTCGATATCTTCCGCCGCGCCGAAGAGCTGGGCGCTGTGGTAGACGAGGCGCTGCACGCGCTGACAGGGTTGAAATATGTCTGGATGCAGCTTGATCTCGTCAATGAAAAAGCCGCTGCTCTGGCGCGGGCGCAAGGGGCCGAAGTGGTCATGGACCGGTGTCCGGCCATTGAAATTCCGCGCTTGGGGCTTTGACAGGATTTTGAGTATTTAAGCCATCAGAAAGCCGCCGGAGGCCGCGAGATCAGCTGCGCGACGCCTTCTCTGCGATGCCGGAGAGACCCTGACGCCGCGCCAGTTCGTTGAGCACATCGTCCAGCGCGACATCGCGGGCGGCCAGCATGACGAGCATGTGGTAGAGCACATCGGCGGCCTCATAGGTGAGGTTGTCGCGGTCGTTTTTTACAGCGGCGATGATCGCTTCCACAGCCTCTTCCCCGAATTTTTCGGCGCATTTTTCCGGCCCTTTGGACAGGAGTTTTGCCGTCCATGAGGTTTCCGGATCCGCGCCCTTGCGCGATGCGATGACGGTTTCAAGCTGGTTTAGCACAGACATGGCGCGTTCCTTAGGTCAGACGCATGGGGATACCTTTGGAGGCCATATAGTCCTTGGCTTCCTGAATGGTGTAATCCCCGAAATGGAAAATAGAGGCGGCGAGAACGGCGCTGGCATGGCCTTCGGTGACGCCTTCGACGAGATGGTCGAGCGTGCCGACACCGCCGGATGCGATGACCGGAATTTTCACCGCATCCGCGATGGTGCGGGTCATGGCGATGTTGAAACCCGCGCGGGTGCCGTCGCGGTCCATAGAGGTCAGGAGAATCTCGCCTGCGCCTTTGCTCTCGATCAGTTTGGCAAATTCCACCGCATCCATTGGGTGTCCGTCTTTGTCGAGCGCAGGTTTGCGCCCGCCGTGGGTGTAGATTGCCCATTTGGTCGGGGTGCCGTCCTCGTCCCATGCAATTGTCTTGGCATCAATTGCGCAGACGATGCACTGGCTGCCAAACCGGTCGGCGGCGCGTGCAATCACATCGGGGTCGGCCACGGCGGCCGAGTTGAAGGAAACCTTGTCGGCCCCTGCAAGCAAAAGGTTGCGCACATCATCTGTGGTCCGCACCCCGCCGCCGATGGTGAGCGGCATGAAACATTGCTCTGCCGTGCGGGTCGCCAGATCATACATGGTGCCACGGTTTTCGTGGGTGGCGTGGATGTCGAGAAAGCACAGCTCGTCCGCCCCCGCCGCATCATAGGCCCGCGCGCTTTCGACCGGATCACCGGCGTCGATCAGGTCCACGAAATTCACGCCTTTGACCACACGGCCATCGGCCACGTCGAGACAGGGGATGATACGGGTTTTGAGCATAGGGCAGGCCTTTTCGTCAGTCGCCCAAGTCTTTACTGCGCGCGGGGTGCGGATGCAATGTCAAGCACTCCCGCGGTGCCCCTCGGTGCTGTGCAGTCAGGGGCGTCGCTTGCGCCAGCGGCCATAAAGAAACATCCCCAGCATGATGGCCGCGAACAATCCTGCCAGTGGAAAGGTGACGATCAGAAACCAGCCCGAGATGAACGCCGAGCTGAGTGTGTCGCTCCAGTCATGGCCGTTAATCACACAGGGGTAGCTTCCGGCTTCATCCAGACGGCACCCGTGTCTTGCGGCAAACCAGCTTGACCAGAGGACGGCGACCAAGGGCGAGAGGCAGATCAGGATGCCCAGCGAGAACGCCGTGTAGAATACCTTTTTCATGCCTTCAAAACGGCGAGTGCCTCTTTGAGATCAATCGCCCCGTCATAGAGCGCGCGGCCGGAAATGGCCCCGTTGAGCGGCGCGCCGCAGGTTTTGAGGTTGCGCAGATCGTCCAGAGACGACACGCCGCCGGAGGCGATCACGGGGATCGACACGGCCCGCGCCAGCGCGGCGGTTTCCTCGATATTCGGCCCCTGCATCGCACCGTCACGGTTGATGTCGGTGTAGATGATGGCCGACACGCCCGCATCCTCGAAACTTTTCGCAAGATCGGTGGCGGTCACATCGGTTTCTTCGGCCCAGCCCTTGGTGGCAACCATGCCTTTGCGCGCGTCAATGCCCACGGCCACATGACCGGGAAAGGCGCGGGCCGCTTCGCGCACCAGATCGGGGTTCTCCACCGCGACAGTGCCAAGGATCACGCGCTCCAGCCCTTTGGAAAGCCACATCTCGATGGTCGCCATGTCACGGATGCCGCCGCCCAACTGTGCGGGGACTTTGCATTGCTTGAGAATCTCTTCGACAGGGGCTGCGTTGACCGGCTCGCCCGCGAAAGCGCCGTTCAGATCAACCAAATGAAGCCACTCACAGCCCGCTTCGACAAATTCCAGCGCCTGCGCGGCGGGGTTTTCGTTGAACACGGTCGCCTGTTCCATCTCGCCCTTGAACAGGCGCACGGCATTGCCGTCTTTCAAATCGATGGCGGGATAGAGGATCATGGCGCGAGGCTCCTGTCGTAAAACTGTCGCGCCTCCTTTGGCATGATTGCGCCGGAAATGCAAAACCCGCTTTGAGCGCAATGTGCCGCTGCGTTAATCTTGCCTCAATACGCCGATCCCGCTCAGGGTAGGGGCGTATCAGGGAGGATATAGAATGAAACATTTCGCTTTGGCCGCTGTGGCGGCTCTCGGACTGGCTGGCCCCGCTCTGGCCGCTGATCCGGTGGAGGGGATCTGGAAGACACAAGTGGATGACGGACACTACGCCCATGTGAAAATCGCCCCGTGCGGTGAACTTATCTGTGGTGTGATCGCCAAGGCTTTCGACGCCAACGGCCCGATTGCCTCCGAGAATATCGGCAAGCCGATTGTCTGGGACATGTCCGCCGCCGGTGGTGGCTCCTATAAAAACGGCAAAATCTGGCAACCCTCGACGGGCAAGATTTTCAATTCCAAAATGACACTGTCGGGCAACAGCCTGAAGGTCAAAGGCTGCGTCGGGCCGATCTGTAAGGGGCAGACGTGGTCACGGGTGCAGTAGGCGCACCGTTGATATAAAGCTGATATGAAGAAGGGGCCTCAAACGGGCCCCTTTTGCTTTCTGATGGTAAAAATACTCGAAATCCTACGGCTTCCAGCCCAGGAAATTCGACACGATCCTGAGACCCGCTCGCTGGCTTTTCTCCGGATGGAACTGACAGCCGATCATAGTGTCGCGGGCGACGATGGCGGTGACTTCCTCGCCATAATCCACATGCGCGATGCGATGCGCCGGATCGGTGACCTTGAAATGGTAGGAATGTACGAAATAGGCATGATCGCCCTCTGAAACCCCGTCCAGAACCGGATGGGGGTTCGAAATGTGCAAGTTATTCCAACCCATATGCGGCACTTTCAGCGCCGGATCGGAGGGGGTGATCTTCACCACCTCGCCACCGATCCAGTCGAAACCGGCGGTGTCTTCATATTCGAGGCCGCGTGTGGCCATCATCTGCATGCCGATACAGATGCCCATGAAGGGGCGGCCCTTGGTGGTGACCGCTTCGGAAATCGCCTCGAACAGGCCGGTGTAATCGAAAAGCTGCTTCTTGCAGGCTGGAAAGGCACCATCGCCGGGCAGGACGATCCGGTCCGCTTTCGCCACCACATCCGGTTCGGAGGTGACCACGATGGTGCCGGCGCCGGTCTCGCGCGCCATGCGTTCAAAGGCTTTGTGGGCGGAGTGCAGATTGCCGCTGTCGTAATCGACGAGTGCTGTGAGCATGTCTTATCTCTTCTGGATCATGAGAGGGGCTCAGAGCGCCCCCTTCGTGGACGGCAGGCTGTCGGCCATGCGCGGGTCGATCTCAAGCGCCATCCGCAGCGCACGCGCCACGGATTTGAACGCCGCCTCGGCGATGTGGTGGGAGTTGATGCCATGCACCTTGTCCACATGCAGCGTGATGCCGCCGTGAGTTGAGAGCGCCTGAAAAAACTCGCGCACCAGTTCGGTGTCGAATGTGCCGATCTTGGCGGTCGGGAAATCGACATTCCACACGAGGAAGGGTCGCGCCGACAGATCGAGCGCGGTGGAGACCTGTGTGTCATCCATTGCAAGCGCGAAGTGTCCGTAGCGGTAGATGCCCTTTTTGTTGCCAACTGCCTGCGCCAGCGCCTGACCCAGCGCGATGCCGGTGTCTTCGACCGTGTGGTGATCGTCGATATGGGTGTCGCCCTTGGCGCGGATGGTCATGTCGATCAGGGAGTGACGCGACAACTGGTCGAGCATGTGGTCGAAAAATCCCACGCCCGTCTGGTTGTCATAGCTGCCGGTCCCGTCGAGATTGATGTCGACCGTGATCTGGGTTTCCGCCGTGTTGCGGGTGATGCTTGCCTTGCGCATGGGCTATCCCTTTTTTCGTCACGCTGCTTATACGCGCGGGCAGGGGGATTTGCCAATGGGCAGACTGTCTATCGTCTGTTTGTGAGTCTGTGGTGATGGGCTGTGAGGCTGATCTGGCGCTCTGATGTTTAGTGGGAATAGGCAAGCGAAGGGTGCGTTAGCTGCCGATCCGCCGGACTTTATCCACCAGACTGGCCGGAAATGTCGACAGATTTCGATATCCGGAATTAAATTGGAGCGGGCGAGGCGATTCGAACGCCCGACCCTAACCTTGGCAAGGTTATGCTCTACCCCTGAGCTACGCCCGCTCACGTCCAGCCTGTCCGTCGGCTCGGTTACGTGATCGGTGGGTGCCGATCGTGAGGTATATACCCGATCCTCTTTGCCTTGCGGCTGGGAGGAAATTGGAGCGGGCGAGGCGATTCGAACGCCCGACCCTAACCTTGGCAAGGTTATGCTCTACCCCTGAGCTACGCCCGCTTCCTTGGGTGAGGCGTGAAATAGGAAATACCGCCGCGACCTGCAAGAGGAAAATTGGATTTGGCGCATTTTTTTCACGCTTTCTCCCGAGAAGCGGGTGAGGGCCGCTCTTTTCCTAGCTCAGCGCCAGTCCGATATTGGCCAAAGACAGAAGCAAAAGCAGCGCGAATGTGGAGAGAATACCGTATTTTCGGCCCCATTCCTTGCCATCCCCCTGCATTCCATAGGCATGAAGCGCGCGGGAGACCAAAAGCGTCAGCCCTGCGAGGTGGACGAGCAGGGCAGAGGCCCCTTGCGACTCAAGGGCGGCAATCAGGATCAGGGTGATCGGCGCATATTCGTTGAAATTGCCATGCGCGCGGATGCGGCGGTTGAGCGTTTCGTCGCCGCCATCCCCGAGGCTTTGTCTGACGGTGATGCGTTGCTTGATGACGTGGATCGAGAGGAAGAGATAGAGAAGACCGGCGAGACCGGCATAGAGGGCTGTCAGAGTGAGTGTCATGGGATCCATCTTGTTGTTGCGAGGTGGAGGCCGTTGTGCGGACAGACCTGACGGGGGTTTAACGGAAACACATTCGAAAATCACTATGTGATCGTGCACAGTTGCTGCGCGTCCGGCGCAGAGGTCTGTGTGATGTGCGCGTGTAGGACGGCTCAGCCCAAGCTGCGCGGATAGTGCATCGTGTTGTGAAACCGTGTCGGCGCGTCGGTCAGATTGCGGTAGCTGTGCGGCTGGTCCGCTTTGAACCGGATCGCCTCGCCCGCAGGGATGCGGGTCCACGGTCCGTTGGTCTGAATCTCCAGCGTGCCTTCGGTGACGAAAATATCTTCCACCACGCCCGCGTCATGGGGGTGGGAGACATGGGTCTGTCCGGGATTGAGCGTGATTAGAAAGCTCTCGGAGCCGAGCGCGGGATCATAGGGGAGCAGCGTTCGAAACCCGATGCTCTCGGGAAAGCTCACCGGAGCAGGGGGCTTGGATGCCGTGCTGTCGAGAAACGCGCTGAGCGGCAGGTGAAACCCCTTGGCCAGTTTCCACAGGGTGATGAGCGTCGGTGAGGATTCCCCGCGTTCGATCTGGCCCAGCATGGCCTTGCTCACCCCCGTGCGCTCTGCTGCCTGTGCGAGGCTCAGGCCGGCTTCGGCGCGGATGGCCTTGAGATTGATTTTCGGAGTTTCCGGTTCCATCGCCCACCCTGATCGCAAACCGCGCTTGTGCGTTATAGCGTCCGTGCGCTATAGCGGTTGCGGGCGTTATAGCGCACGGATAGTTCCGCGCCAAGCCCTTCGCGGGCTGACACTTGTCCGACGCAAAGCAGACAGGGTGCAGACACATGGAGAGATCATGTCAGGACTGAAACTTTCCCACATCGTCTCCGGCGCCATCGCCGTGCTTCTGGCCTATACCAGCAGCGCCGCGATTGTGTTTCAGGCCATCGACACTCTGGGCGCGACACAGGCCGAGGCCAACAGCTGGATGCTGGTGCTGGGGCTGGGCATGGGGCTTTCGACACTCGTTCTGACCCTGCGCTACAAGATGCCGATTCTCACCGCATGGTCCACGCCGGGGGCGGCGCTTTTGGTGATCAGCCTGCAAGGCGTGCCTATGGGAGAAGCCATTGGGGCCTTTGTCTTTTGTGGTCTTTTGCTGACACTGACGGGGCTAACCGGATGGTTTGAAAAAATCTCCCGTTTCATCCCCGACGCCATCGGCAGCGCGATGCTCGCAGGCATTCTGTTCAGCTTCGGTCTCGGGGTTTTCGCCTCGATGGAAGACAACCTGCCGCTGGTGGCGGTGATGTGTGTGACCTATCTTCTGGGGCGGCGTTACCTTGCGCGGTTTGCCATTCCCTCCGTTCTGCTGGCGGGCATTGTGTTTTGCGCGCTGACGGGGGCGTTTGCGACCGGGGAGCGCTTTGATCTGTCGCTCGCGCAACCGGTGTTCACCATGCCCGTCTTTTCCCTTTCTGCCCTGATCGGCATCGCCCTGCCGCTCTATATCGTCACCATGTCTTCGCAGAACATGCCCGGTGTTGTGACGCTGAAAGCGGCAGGTTATCAGCCGCCAGTGTCCTCTGCGATCACGGTGACGGGCCTTGCGACCCTGATCCTCGCGCCATTTGGCGGTTATGCCTTTAACCTTGCTGCAATTACGGCGGCGATCTGTGCGGGGCCGGAAGCGGATGAAAACCCCGCGACGCGCTGGAAGGCGGCGATGGTCACAGGGGTGATCTACTGCATCGTGGGGCTTATGGGCGCAGCGGTGATCAGCCTCTTTCTGATTGCACCGAAGGCGCTTGTGGTGACGGGGGCGGGGCTGGCGCTTTTGAACACGGTTGCGGGCAGTTTGAGTGCCGCGCTTAAAGAGGTGGACCAACGCGAAGCGGCTCTTGTGACCTTTATGACCACGGTGTCGGGGATCAGCTTTATGAGCATCGGAGCACCGGTTTGGGCGCTTCTGTTCGGCGGGCTGACCTCTTTGGTTCTGACGCGCAAGAAGGCCGCTAACGCATAGTTACAGATTTGATTTCAAATGTGAAAAAAGCCCCGCTGACTGGCGGGGCTTTCCTGTTCTATGTGCCTCGAATACGGCGTGGCAGGCGTTATTCGAACTCGACCAGCAAATCCTTCGCGTCGATCTGCGAGCCGGGGGCGACATGGGCGGCTTTCACCGTGCCATCGTGGTCGGCGGTGATGGAGGTCTCCATCTTCATCGCCTCAATGGTCAAAAGCACATCGCCCTTCTTCACCGCCTGTCCGGCAACCACCGCGACCGTGGCAACAACGCCCGGCATCGGAGCGCCGACATGTTTCGGATTGCCCAGCTCGGCCTTGGCATTGGCCACCACAGAGGAGGCCGCAGAGCGGTCTTTCACGCGCACCGTGCGCGGCTGGCCGTTCAGCTCGAAGAACACTTTGACCTCGCCCAGTTCATTGGGATCGGACACTGCCTGACACCGGATTTCCAGCGTCACACCGGGGTCGATGGAGGCGGAGACTTCCTCGCCTTCTTCCATGCCGTAGAAGAAATTTTTCGTCGGCAGTGAACGCACCGGCCCGTATTGTTCGTGGCGGGTGACGTAATCGGAGAAGACTTTCGGATACATCAGGTAGCCGTTGAAATCCTCGTCGTCGAAGTCTTCGTCGGGGAATTTCTCAGCCAATTCGGCACGCAGAGCGGTGAAATCGGCGGGAGGCAGGTGCAGTCCCGGACGTTCGAGATTGGGTTTTTCCTTGCCTAAAACCTTTTTGACGATCTTGTCAGGGAAGCCGCCGGGGGGCTGGCCGAGGTTGCCGCGCATCATATCGACGACACTGTCGGGGAAGGCCACGTCATGTTTGGGGTCTTCGACCTCGTCGCGGGTGAGCCCTTGGGAGACCATCATCAGGGCCATGTCGCCCACGACCTTGGAGCTTGGCGTCACCTTCACAATGTCACCGAACATCATGTTCACATCGGCATAGGCCTGTGCGACCTCGTGCCAGCGATCTTCCAGACCCAAAGAGCGGGCCTGTGCCTTGAGGTTGGTGAACTGACCACCGGGCATCTCGTGGAGATAGACCTCGGAGGCAGGCGCCTGAAGGCTTGCCTCGAAGGCCGCATATTGCCCGCGCACAGCTTCCCAGTAGTTCGACATCTCGCGGATCGCACCGATGTCGAGACCGGTGTTGCGCTCGTGGAAACGCAGGGCTTCGACGATCGAACCCAAGGTCGGCTGCGAAGTGTTGCCGGAGAGCGCATCCATCGCCGCATCCACCGCATCGACACCGGCCTCGGCGGCGGCCAGCACCGTCGCAATCGCCGCGCCGGATGTGTCATGGGTGTGGAAGTGGATCGGCAGGCCGACCTCTTCTTTCAGCGCCTTGACCAGCATCCCCGCCTGTGTCGGCTTCAGGAGGCCCGCCATATCCTTGAGGCCCAGAACATGCGCGCCTGCGGCCTCAAGTTCTTTGGCCATTTTGACATAGTAGTCGAGCGTGTATTTCGGACGTGTTGGGTCCAGAAGGTCGCCAGTGTAACAGATCGTGCCTTCACAGACCTTGCCGGAGTCAATGACCGCATCCATCGCCACACGCATGTTCTCGACCCAGTTGAGACTGTCGAACACGCGGAAGACGTCGACACCGGTTTCGGCGGCCTGCCGCACGAATTCCTGCACCACATTGTCGGGGTAGTTGGTGTAGCCCACGCCGTTGGAGGCGCGCAAAAGCATCTGGGTCATGATGTTGGGCATACGTTCGCGAATGTCGCGCAGGCGCTGCCACGGACATTCCTGCAAGAACCGGTATGCTACATCAAAGGTCGCGCCACCCCAACATTCCACGGAGAACAGCCCCGACAGGTTGGCCGCATAGGCAGGGGCTGCGTTCACCATGTCGATGGAGCGCATACGCGTCGCCAGAAGAGACTGGTGCCCGTCGCGCATGGTGGTGTCGGTGATCAAAAGCTGCTTTTGCGCCCGCATCCAGTCGGCAACGGCTTGCGCTCCTTTTTCCTCCAGGAGCTGACGTGTGCCAGAAGGCGGGGTCTGGACCGAGGTTTTGGGGGCGACGGGCGTGCGCGCATCGGCGGCTGGCTTGGCCCGTCCGAGGGTCTCGGGATGGCCGTTCACAGTGATATCCGCGAGATAGGTCAGCAGTTTGGTCGCGCGGTCGCGGCGCGGTTTGAAGTCGAACAGTTCCGGCGTCGTGTCGATGAATTTTGTTGTGTATTCATTCGACAGAAACACCGGATGTTTCAACAGGTTCTCGACGAAGGCAATGTTGGTCGACACGCCGCGAATCCGGAATTCGCGCAAGGCCCGATCCATCCGCGCAATCGCCGCCTCCGGTGTGCGCGCCCATGCGGTCACTTTGGTCAGAAGACTGTCATAGTAGCGCGTGATCACTGCACCCGAATAGGCCGTCCCGCCATCAAGACGGATGCCCATGCCCGTGGCCGAGCGGTAGGTGGTGATGCGGCCATAATCGGGGATGAAATTGTTGGTCGGGTCTTCGGTCGTCACACGGGTCTGAAGCGCGTGGCCGTCGAGTTTCACGTCATACTGGCTGGCAACGCCTGTCGCTTCGGTGAGGCTCTTGCCCTCGGCGATCAGGATTTGCGCGCGGACAATGTCGATGCCGGTGACTTCCTCGGTCACGGTGTGTTCGACCTGCACGCGGGGGTTCACTTCGATGAAGTAGAACCTGCCGGTCTCCATATCCATCAGGAATTCGACCGTGCCGGCGCACTCGTAATGTACATGCTCACAGATACGCTTGCCCAAGGCGCACAGCTCTTCGCGCTGGGCGGGGGAAAGGAAGGGCGCGGGGGCGCGTTCGACCACTTTTTGGTTGCGGCGCTGCACAGAACAGTCGCGCTCGTAGAGGTGGTAGATATTGCCGTGGCTGTCACCGAGGACCTGCACCTCGACGTGGCGCGCCTTGATGATCATTTTCTCAAGGTAGCCTTCGCCATTGCCAAAAGCGGCCTCGGCCTCGCGGCGGCCTTCCTTGACCTTTTCTTCAAGTTCTTCGACATTTTCAATCGGCCGCATCCCGCGTCCGCCACCGCCCCAAGAGGCCTTGAGCATTAGAGGAAAGCCGATTTTTTCGGCCTCTGCGCGAATCTGGTCGAAATCATCGCCCAGAACTTCCGTGGCGGGAATGACGGGCACGCCCGCCTCAATCGCGACCTTGCGAGCGGAGGCCTTGTCGCCCAACTCGCGCATGGTTTTGGCTTTCGGTCCGATAAAAGTAATGCCCGCCTCAACGCAGGCATCGACGAAATCGGGGTTCTCGGAAAGCAACCCATAGCCGGGGTGGATCGCATCTGCGCCGGACAGTTTGGCAACGCGGATAATTTCTTCGATAGAGAGATAGGCCGCGACAGGCCCCATCCCTTCGCCGATCTTGTAGGCTTCGTCCGCCTTGAACCGGTGCAGGGACAGTTTGTCCTCTTCGGCATAGATTGCGACGGTGCGTTTGCCCAATTCATTGGCAGCACGCATCACGCGGATGGCGATTTCTCCTCGGTTGGCGATCAGAACTTTCTGAAATTCGGCCATGGCAAGCTTCCCCTCTTGCTATTTTTAATCAGCGTAGTGATTTCTGCGGTGCAGTAAATCCCCAATTCCTCTGACGTGCTGCACGAGCACGGGCGGGGGAGGCCGCGGGGGAACATGATTTTTTGCCGCACCGCTGAAAACATAGGGAAATTTGCAGGATTTGCATTGCGAATCCTATGTGTTAGCAAATCAACCCTGTCGGAATTTACGGTTTTGCAAAACTGCAATTTCAGAGAATCAAGTCGCTTCATTCCGTGTGGGAGCGCTGTGTGCGCTCAGGGGAACCTCGCGCAGGAACAGTGCCAGGACCAGCCCCGAAAACTCCAATCCCGCCGTAATCCAGTAGACAGGATGCAGCGCCTCGGAGACGGTCGGTGCGGCGTTCATTTTGAGAACAATTGCAGAACGTGCTTTTCCTTGGCGCGGCTCTTCTATATCCTGCTCCTCATGAGCAGTTACGATGAAGACGAGGCCTTCGAGGCCGCCGCAGCCCCCGCATCCGGCCAGCACAGGCCCTCCCTCTCGCAACTGGCGATGCAGGGCGCGCGTACGGCCACGTTCGGTGCACCGGATACCAGCTATCTCGACAGTCTGAACCCCGCCCAACGCGAGGCGGTGGAGACTTTGGACGGGCCGGTTCTGATGCTCGCAGGCGCAGGCACGGGCAAGACCAAAGCCCTCACCGCGCGTATTGCGCATCTGTTGAATACGGGGCGCGCCCAGCCGCGTGAAATTCTTGCCGTGACCTTCACCAACAAGGCCGCCCGCGAGATGAAAGAGCGGGTCGCGGCGCTGATGGGGCAGGATATCGAAGGTATGCCGTGGCTCGGCACCTTCCACTCTGTCTGTGTCAAGCTCCTGCGCCGTCATGCAGAACTCGTTGATCTGAAATCGAATTTCACCATTCTTGATACGGACGACCAGATCAGGCTGCTCAAACAGCTGATCAATGCCGAAGGCATCGATGAGAAACGCTGGCCCGCGCGTCAGCTTGCCGGTGTGATCGACAGCTGGAAAAACCGTGCCCTCACGCCGGGGCGCGTTTCAGGGGGCGAGGGCGAAGAATTCAACGGTCGCGGGGTCAGGCTCTACGCCGCCTATCAGGCCCGCTTGCAAACTCTGAACGCCGTGGATTTCGGCGATCTGTTGCTGCATGTGGTCACGATTTTCCAGAAGCATCCCGACCTCTTGGAACAATATCAGCGCTGGTTCCGCTACATCCTTGTGGACGAGTATCAGGATACCAACGTTGCGCAATATCTCTGGCTCAGGCTCTTGGCGGGCGGACATAAAAACATCTGCTGCGTGGGTGATGATGACCAGTCGATCTATGGCTGGCGCGGGGCCGAAGTGGGCAATATCCTGCGGTTTGAAAAGGATTTTCCCGGCGCGAAGGTTGTCAGACTGGAGCAGAATTACCGATCCACACCGCATATTCTGGCCGCAGCAAGTTCCGTGATAGCAGGGAATCGGGATCGGCTTGGCAAAGAGCTTTGGACTGCCGAGACGGATGGCGAAAAGGTGCGGCTTATCGGCCATTGGGATGGCGAGGAAGAGGCGCGCTGGGTTGGCGAGGAAATCGAGGCGCTGCATAGCGGAACGCGGTCGCGGCTGCGTCAATATTCGCTCGACGACATCGCCATTCTCGTGCGTGCCTCGCATCAGATGCGGGCTTTCGAGGACCGGTTCCTGTCCATCGGCCTGCCATATCGCGTGATCGGTGGGCCGCGATTCTATGAGCGGATGGAGATTCGCGATGCGATGGCCTATTTCCGCGTCGTCTGTCAGCCCGACGATGATCTGGCGTTCGAGCGGATTATCAACACGCCGAAACGTGGCGTGGGGGATAAGGCCCTGCAAGAGATCCAGATCGCGGCGCGTTCGAACGGTGTGAACCTTGTGGAAGGGGCACGGATTGCGGTGGCTGACGGGCTGCTCAAGGGCAAGGCGAAATCCGGCGTTGCGCAGTTGCTGGCCGATCTGGACCGCTGGACCTCGCTCAATGTGCAGCAAATCCGCTATGGCGTCGAAGACGAGGATGCGCTGGTGGTAGACGTGGCCTATGAGCCCGCCGAGATCAGCCATATCGAACTGGCCGAGAAAATTCTCGACGAGAGCGGCTACACGAAGATGTGGCAGAATGACAAATCCCCGGAGGCGCCGGGACGGCTGGAAAACCTCAAGGAACTTGTCAAAGCCTTGGAGCAATTCGAGAATCTTGCGGGCTTTCTGGAGCACGTCGCGCTGATTATGGACAATGACAGCGGCAATGACGGCGAGAAGGTCACGATCATGACCCTGCACGGGGCGAAGGGGCTGGAGTTTCCGGTGGTCTTCCTGCCCGGTTGGGAAGAAGGGCTGTTCCCGTCGCAACGCTCGATGGATGAAAGCGGCACCAAGGGTTTGGAGGAGGAGCGCCGTCTGGCCTATGTCGGAATCACACGCGCCGAAGAGCTTTGCACCATTTCCTTTGCCGCGAATCGCCGTGTGTATGGTCAATGGCAGGCCCAGATGGCCTCGCGTTTCATCGACGAACTGCCCGCAGATCACGTCGATGTCATGACACCTAACGGATTGTATGGGGCGCAAGGCAATATGGGCGCGGGACGTTCACTGGACGATTATGGGCAGGATAGCAGCCCCAGCCGCTTTCAGGAGCGCGCCGCCAAGGCCGATGTTTACAATTCACCGGGTTGGAAGCGGATGCAGCAACGCACGAGTCGCGCCGGCACGCCGCGATCTCCTGTGACGATTGAGGCCAAGGTGACGGTGGCATTTACTGAGGGCGAGCGCGTATTTCACAAGAAATTCGGCTATGGCGAGGTGATGGCGATTGAGGGTGAAAACCTGACTGTTGAATTTGACCACTCCGGCACGAAAAAGCTCAAGGCCGGTTTCGTTCTGCCTGCGGATCAGGCGGGCGATGTGCCGTTTTAAAGCCATTTGTAATTCATGTGAGGCTGTGAAGGCGCTCGGCATCAAGGTGTTGCGCGACGCTTCTTGAGAACCTGTGACAAGGGTTTTCGCAGAACGCTTTTGGTACGAATTCGATTCCCTAAAAATACGATGAGACTTCCGGCGAGACTTTCGGCGTGGTGTGGCTTAGGCCCGCCGCGTCTTTGGGTTTGCGCATAAAAAAACACCCGCGCCAGGGAGGAGGAGAGGCGCGGGTGCTCTTGCATCGGACCACGAGGGAGGAGGAAGGGGTCCGTATAAGTAAAGAAATGCGGCGGTGTCAGGGAGGAGGAAGACACCGCCGCCTTCAGTATCGATCCCTCAGGGAGGAGGAGAGAGAGACCGCATGTCTGGGGCCGGAGCCCCGTATTGGTGCGACGATGCAGGGAGGAGGAAGCATCGTCGCTCTGGTCATCAAGGCCCAGGGAGGAGGAGGGGGCCTCGAATTCCGGTATCTGTTGCGGCAGCACCAGGGAGGAGGAGAGGTGCCGCCGCAGGTATCAGGGCCTCAGGGAGGAGGAGGAGGCCATGATGAGTATTCTTAGTTGCCGTATGCGGCCTCGTAGGCCACGGCTCTGATGGTTGTCCGGGACAGGCCCAGATCGGAAAGGTCACGATCATCCAAACCGGACAGTTCCAGCAACGTTTCGCGGTATACGCGGTAACGTGCAACGCGTTCGGCCAGAGCCTTGAACAGACCACCAAAAGGTGTTGCGGAGGCCGTTGCGGCGTTGCGGATGTCGTTTGTGTAAGCCATGTGACTTTCTAAACCTTGATATGCGTTCGGACCTGTGTCCGTGTTTGCGCCGCGTCTTGTTCCCTTCGGGCTTCTGCCGGTCTTCGATCGAACTCTTGTCTTTCGGAGCAAACCGCTTTGGTGCGGTCGAAGGTGCAAGCCTTGGCTGCGTTGTTGATCTCAATATTGTGGATTTGCTGCGATTGCACAATCCTCCCAGTCGTCATTGCCGCTATGCAGAACATGCATAAGTCGTGCTGACCTATTTTGCATGGCTTGTTGCGCCGCTTTGATCTGCTGTGTCTGTGAGGGCAATGAGGAGTGGAAAAAGGTCAATAAACCCCCTATTTCGAAGGGAAAGCCAAAGAAATCGGAAGGGGGCCAGAATGCCTGTAACGCAAGATCTAATCATGGCGACGCTTAAAAATGTGGCACTTCCGGGAGGAGCCAATCTGGTCGATGCCGATCTGGTGCGTGCTTTGACGGTTCAAGACGGCACAATCAGCTTTGTCATCGAGGCGCCCGATGCCGCCACGGCGCAAAGCTGGGCCCATATCGAATCTGAGGCCAAGGCAGCACTTGAGGCGCTGGAGGGGGTGGAAAAGGTTTCCATCGTGATGACCGCCCACGGGCCTTCCGCGCCGAAACCGGCCGCCCAGCCGTCTTCCGGCGAGCCGCCCAGCCTCAAGATCGGGCGTCACCCCACTCCGCAACAGGGCAAACAGGGCGTGCCGGGCGTCAAACACATTCTTGCAATCGCTTCGGGGAAGGGGGGAGTCGGAAAATCGACCGTCTCCGCGAATCTCGCCGTGGCGCTGGCGCGTCAGGGGCGCAAGGTTGGTCTGCTTGATGCCGATATCTATGGGCCGTCACAGCCGCGCATGATGGGCGTCAACAAACGTCCCGCGTCGCCGGATGGCAAAACCATCGAGCCGCTTCATGCGCATGGTGTCACATTAATGTCGATCGGCTTTATGATTCCCGATGGTGAAGCCGTGGTCTGGCGCGGGCCGATGCTCATGGGCGCGATGCAGCAAATGCTGGGGCAGGTGGCCTGGGGCGAGTTGGATGTGCTTCTGATCGACATGCCGCCGGGCACGGGTGATGTGCAGTTGACGCTCGGGCAGAAGACCGAACTCACCGGCGCGCTGGTGGTCTCCACGCCGCAGGACGTGGCGCTGATAGATGCGCGGCGCGGGATTTCCATGTTCGAGAAGCTCAAGGTGCCGGTGCTGGGCCTGATCGAGAACATGTCCACCTATGTCTGTCCGAACTGCGGTCATGAAGAACATATTTTCGGACATGGCGGAGTGGCGGATGAGGCGACAAAGATCGGCGTGCCTTTGCTTGCTGAACTTCCTTTGGCGTTGGAAGCACGTTTGGCAGGTGACAATGGTGTGCCTGTCGCCGCGACCGATAGCCCCTTGGCCGCTCCCTATGAGGCGCTTGCCAAACGGTTGGTGGAGACCGGCGTCGCCTGACTTTACGGGCGGTCAAACGCGTCTTTCGGGATGAAGTGAGGCATGCCTAAATTTTCACCTGTTTGCAAAATAGGGGCAGGGCAGCTATCCTGTCCGTGTTGAAAGGCATTTTGCCATTGCGTTTCATCTCTTTCGCGTCGCTTCCAGCGGCGCGTTTTCATGAAAGGACGACGAGGGGCCGGCAAGCCCGCAAAAATCTCCCCGAAAGGACAATATGTTTACAAAAATTTTGGTCCCTGTGGATCTTGCGCATGTGGACAACCTGTCCCGCGCACTGGAAGTCGCCGCAGATATCGCGCTGCATTACAACGCTTCCGTCACCTATGTTGGCGTTACCGCCGAAACCCCCGGTTCTCTGGGGCACAATCCGACAGAATATGCGAAACATCTGGCGCAATTCGCGCAAGATCAAGGCAATCGCTACGGTTTCGAGACCGCAGCCCGTGCTGTTGTGAGCCACGATCCGGCCACCGATCTGGACAAGTCTCTGGCCCGTGCGGTCAAAGAGGCTGGTGCTGATCTGGTGGTGATGGCCACGCATGTTCCCAATGTTGTTGATCATTTCTGGCCGTCCCATGGCGGCAAACTTGCGACCCACACCGACGCATCCGTCTTTCTTGTGCGGGGCTGACCTGCGCTGACACTCGCTGGCTGTTTGCTCGTCAGGGCAGGGCGGCGTGTGTTCGGATGAGACTATAATCCTTAGGAGTAATTCTATGAGCGACGACGGCATTCCCGCCCCGGAGGGCGCGGCTGCATTGATCGAGACCGATTATGAAATCGGTCAGGACAACATCACCCCGAGTGTCGGGCCTTTCGGGCTTGATATTCATAACCCTGTCTTTCTCATCTCCGGCCTGTCCATTGTGGCCTTTGTCTTTCTGACACTGGCCTTTCAGGAACAGTCCGGCGAGATTTTCACCCATTTGCGCAACTGGCTGACCCAGACCTTTGACTGGTTCTTCCTGACAGCGGCAAATATCTTCGTGGTCTTCTGCCTCTTTCTCATTGTGTCGCCCTACGGCAAGGTGCGGATTGGCGGCAAGGAGGCAAGCCCTGACTATTCCTATGGCGGCTGGTTCGCCATGCTCTTTGCGGCTGGTATGGGCATCGGACTGATGTTCTACGGCGTCTCCGAGCCGATCTCGCATTTCTCGTCGTCTTTTGCCGATAATGCGGGCACGCCGGAAAGCTGGGCACCTCTGGCTGGAGCGGCGGGCGATGCCGAAGCCGCGCGCCGTCTTGGTATGGCGTCGACGATTTTCCATTGGGCGTTGCACCCTTGGGCGATTTACGCCGTGGTGGCGCTGTCTCTGGCGCTGTTTTCCTTTAACAAAGGCCTGCCTCTGACCGTGCGGTCGATCTTCTACCCGATCTTCGGTGAGCGGATCTGGGGCTGGCCGGGCCATATCATTGATATTCTGGCCGTGTTCGCGACGCTCTTCGGGCTGGCGACCTCGCTGGGGTTCGGTGCGGAGCAGGCCAATGCGGGGCTGAACCATCTGTTCGGCGTTCCGGTCAATGATGTGTCTAAAGTCCTGCTGATCACAGCGATCTCCGGTCTGGCGCTTCTCTCCGTTGTGGCGGGGCTTGATGCCGGTGTGAAACGTCTCTCCGAGATCAACATGGCGCTGGCGACCCTGCTTTTGCTCTTTGTGATCATCGTGGGGCCGACGGCGGCAATCCTGACGGGGTTCTTTGCCAACTTGAAAGCCTATGTGGTCGACCTTCCGGCGCTGTCGAACCCGTTCGGGCGCACGGATGACAACTTCCGCCAAGGCTGGACCGCGTTCTACTGGGCGTGGTGGATTTCCTGGTCACCGTTCGTCGGCATGTTCATCGCGCGCGTCTCGCGTGGCCGGACCGTGCGGGAATTCCTCGTAGCAGTGCTGATCGTGCCGATGCTTGTGTCGGTGCTGTGGATGACCGCCTTCGGGGGCACAGCCATCAGCCAGATCGTCAATGACGGCTACACCGCCGTGTCCGATGCGGCGCTGGAGTTGAAGCTCTTTGCCATGCTTGAAGCTCTGCCCTTGAAATCCGTCACCTCGCTGATCGCGATTGTTCTGGTGATTGTGTTCTTTGTGACATCCTCGGACTCCGGTTCCCTTGTGATCGACACGATTACCGCGGGGGGCAAGGTCGACGCCCCTGTGCCGCAACGGGTGTTCTGGGCCGCTTTCGAAGGGCTGATCGCCATTGCCCTGCTTCTGGGCGGCGGTCTTGGCGCGTTGCAGGCGATGGCCGTCTCCACCGGCTTCCCGTTTACCATCGTGCTCTTGCTGGCCTGCTACGCCACATGGCGCGGGCTGCGGTCCGAGCCGCGCTAACACGGAAATTTCCGCAGATGTGATCTGATTGCATCAGTTGCGCGAGATTGAAAATGACACCCCGTAGAGCTTTCTCTGCGGGGTGTTTTTGTTATCTGACTGTTTTTGTTTATTATTTTGGAATGAAGGTAAACTCACCTCTTTGAAATTCGTGCGACCCGAAAATGTCATTACTTTCAATTAAATAGAATCCTGACAAAAACACTTGAGAATCTATAGGGTCATGCGCAATTCTGCCGCCATCGCACAGGAGGTGTACGAACTCGACATGATCAACGTCTCGCTCGTTGATGAAGGGCAGGAAAATGTCGAGGCCACTGGTGGCGCTGTGATTTCCGAAGAGGACATCGAGGCTCTCAACCCGCAAAACGTGAGCGAATTGTTCGCGCGCGAATCCGCTGTGACGGTCGCGGGTGGGGCGGGGCCCGCGAAACGGATTTATGTGTTCGGCATGGAGCAACCCAATCTGGCCGTCACCATTGTTGGCGCGCCTCAGGCGGGGACAAGCTGGCACCACACAGGGTCTTCTGTCTTTGATCCGGCCTTCCTGAAATCTGTCGAGGTTGAGGCTGGTGCCGCTGCGGCTGACAGCGGCTTTGCTGCGGCTGCCGGTGCGGTGAGCTATGAAACCGTTTCTGCCTATGATCTTTTGGACGAAGGCGACAACATCGGCGGGCGCGCGAGCCTGAGCTACGGCGGCGCCGCGCAGTTGAGGCAGGCGCGGGGCGAACAGTAAACAGGATGTGTTTGGAACCTCGCGCTCCGTGAATGGGGGGTGCTTGCAAAGCCTGTCCAAGGCGCGTCATTTAAGTGCATCTATAAACAGATATGAGGCCCCGCGATGAAACGAAGCGCTTTGATCGCCGCTTTATTGGTTTTCTCCGTCTCCACGTCGGCTCGAACAGGTTTCGCACAGGTGACGCAGGTCCCTGAAACCCGCGCCGAAATCCAGCTTTCCTTTTCGCCTGTTGTCAAAGAAACCGCGCCCTCCGTGGTCAATATCTATGCCTCGCGCGTGGTTGAGGAGAGGTTCTCGCCTTTCGCGGGAGACCCGTTTTTTTCGCAATTTTTCCGCTCCGGCCCCGCACGCCAGCGGGTGCAGCGCTCCCTTGGTTCCGGTGTGATCGTCTCGGAGGACGGGCTTGTGGTGTCGAACTATCATGTCGTGGGGGAGGCCTCCGACATCCGCGTCGTTCTGGCCGACAAGCGTGAATATAAGGGCGAGGTCATTCTTGCTGACAAGGAGGCCGATGTCGCCGTGCTGCGTCTTGACGGGGCCTCCGATCTGCCAGCCCTGCCGCTTGCGGACAGTGATGCGCTGGAGGTTGGTGATCTGGTGCTGGCCATCGGAAACCCTTTCGGCGTCGGGCAAACCGTGTCCTCGGGCATCGTGTCGGGGCTTGCGCGTTCAGGTTCTGCCATTCCGGGGGGCGCGGGGTCTTATATTCAGACCGACGCCGCCATCAATCCCGGCAATTCCGGCGGTGCGCTGGTCGATATGTCGGGGCGCCTGATCGGTATCAACACCTCGATTCTGTCGCGGTCGGGAGGCTCCAATGGCATCGGATTTGCGATCCCGGCCAATCTGGTGCGTGAATTTACCCGTCAGGCGGAAGCGGGGCAGACCCGTTTCATCCATCCGTGGTCTGGCGTGACGACGCAGGCGGTGGATGATGCGGTGGCCGAAGCTCTGGGGCTAGACCGCCCCGAAGGCGTGGTGCTGGCAGAATTGCACCCGCAATCGCCCTTTGCAGCGCTTGGGTTGACGGCGGGGGATGTGCTCTTGTCCCTCGATGGTCAGCCGGTTCTGTCGCCCTCTGATCTGGAATACCGGCTGTCGATCCTGCCGGTTGGCTCAAAGGTCAACCTCTCGGCTCTGCGTGCGGGGGAGCCGGTGGAACTGGAATTGTCCCTGATTGCCGCGCCGGGATCGGATAAGGCGCAGAGGGTGGAGATCAGATCGACCGGTCCTCTAGGCGGTATGGTCGTCGCGGATGTGACGCCTGCGTTGATTGATGAATATGGTCTGTCGCTCAAAGCCAGTGGCGTGGTCCTGCTTGAGGCGCAAGGCGCGTCTGCCCGCCTCGGCCTTCAGCGCGGTGACCGGATTGTCGAGGTGAACAATATGGAGATCACAACGGCGGAAGATTTGCAGAAGGTCGCCCGACAAAGGAGCAGCATGTGGCTGCTGACCGTTGATCGTGGCGGGCGTTTGCTACGGATGCGGGTGCGCTAGCCGATGTGATCCGGCGCGGAACGCTTTCGAGGGGCATCCGTGCCCTTTCCCGAAGGCGTTCCGATGCGTCAATGCTGGGTTCGGGCGGATTTTCGGCCCATTGTGCCTTGCACTCATGAGTGGCGCGTTCTTAGATGGCGCAGTTCGACACGCACCAAGGCTTTCAACGGGGCAGCTCATGACCAAACATATCGCGTTTTTCAAAGGCACTTGTCTTGCCGTTCTTCTGGCCGGCGCCGCGCCGGTGCTGGCGCAGGAGGTCAATGCAGTTACTTTTGTTCAGGCGGTGGAACCCCAAGGACTCGACCCGACCATGTCCTCGCCCGTCGCGGCGGGACAGGTGACGTGGCAGAACGTGTTCGAAGGGCTTGTGGCCATTGATCGCGAAGGCCGCGTGGTGCCGCAACTGGCGACCGCGTGGACGATCTCCGAGGATGGTCTGACCTACACCTTTACCCTGCGTGATGATGTGATCTTCCAGAACGGCGTTCCCTTCGATGCGTCGACGGCCAAATTCACCTTGGAACGTATTCTGGGAGAGGATTCGACCAACGGGCAAAAGGCCAATTACACGGCCATTTCCAAAGTCGAGGCCGTGGATGCCACCACATTGGTGCTGACATTGTCGAGCCGCAATTCGGATTTGCTCTATTGGCTGGGCTATCCGGCGGCTGTGATGGTGGAGCCAAGCTCTGCCGGCACCAACAACACGGCCCCTGTCGGCACCGGACCTTTCAAGGTGGAAGAATGGCGCAAAGGCGACCGCGTCATCATGAGCGCGTGGGATGGCTATTGGGGCGAGACGCCTGCGCTGCAGAGCGTGACCGCGCGGTTCATCAAAGACCCGCAAGCACAGGCGGCGGCGCTGCAAACCGGTCAGGTGGACATCATCGGCAATCTGGATGCGCCGGAGCTTTTCGACCAGTTCACCCGAAATCCCGCCTATGACGCCGTGGTGGGGGCTGGTGAAATGGAAATCGTTGCGGGGATGAACAACGCCAAGCCGCCGTTTGATGATCCGCGTGTGCGTCAGGCCATGATGCTGGCGGTGGATCGCCCGAGCCTGATTGCGGCGGTGAGCTCCGGCTATGGCACGGCGATCGGCTCGCATTTCTCACCAGCAAGCCCGTTCTATGAAGACCTCACAGGGCTGTTCCCCTATGATCCGGAACGCGCCAAGGTGCTTCTGGCCGAGGCCGGTTATCCGGAGGGGTTCTCCTTTGAATTCAAAGTGCCGACCCGCACCTATGCGCAACGCTCTGCCGAGATTTTGCAGGCTTTTTTTGCCCAGATCGGTGTGAGCGCAGAAATCGAGAGCTCCGACTTTCCGGCGACATGGATTCAGGATGTGTTCAAAGACACCAATTATGACATGACGATTGTCGGCCACGCCGAGCCGCTCGATATCGGAGTCTATGCGCGGGACAATTACTACTTCAACTACGACAATGCCGCGTTCCGCTCCGAGATGGAAAAAATCGCAGGCGCGACAAGTGAGGCAGAGCGTGAAACGGGCTATCGCAAGGCGCAGGAAATTCTCGCGGAAGACCTGCCTGCTTTGTTCCTGTTCTCCTACCCGAAACTGGGGGTATGGAAGGCCGGTCTGGAGGGCGTGTGGGAAAACGGTCCTGTTCCGGCCAATGACATGACCGATGTGCATTGGGTGGAATAAGCGGGTGGAGTAAGCCTCTTTTGACACATCTTCCTGTCTGGCGGTGAGCTTGCCGCAAGTCCCTTTCGAAAGCGTCTTATGGCACGACATCTGAAAGTTTTGCGCCGACTGCTGGGAACAGTGGCGGTTTTGTTGCTCGCCTCGCTGGTGATTTTCTTGCTGATCGAAGCCGCCCCCGGTGATCCGGCGGAGATCATGCTCGGCACTTCGGCGCAGCCGGACACTCTGGCCGCTTTGCGCACGGAGCTTGGCCTCGACCGTCCGCTGATGGTCCGCTATGCGCATTGGCTGGGCGGGGTAATAGCCGGCGATCTGGGGCAGTCCTACACCTATGGCGTGGCCGTGACGGAGCTGATCGCGCAACGGTTCACCGTGACCCTGCCATTGACGCTGATGGCCACGGCGCTGGCCGTGACCGTTTCTGTGCCTCTGGGTGTCATGGCGGCGGCGCGCCCCGGAAAAGCGGGAGACGGGCTGGCGACGGTGTTTTCCCAAATCGGCATTGCCGTGCCGAATTTCTGGATCGGCCTTTTGCTCATTCTGGGTTTCGCGGTGAAGGTCCGCTGGTTCCCGCCGGGGGGATTTCCCGGCTGGGAGGCTGGGTTTGGCGCGGCGCTGGGAGCGCTAGTCCTGCCGTCCATCGCGCTGGCCATCCCGCAGGCCGCTGTCCTGACCCGCGTCACCCGCGCTGCTGTCATCGAGGTGACAAACGAGGATTTCGTGCGCACGGCCCGCGCCAAGGGCCTGTCGCGCCGCCGCGCCTTGTGGCGGCATACGGTGCCCAATGCGTTGCTGCCAGTGGTCACGATGCTGGGGCTTCAAATCCCGTTTCTCATCTCGGGAGCGGTGTTGGTTGAAAATGTCTTCAGCCTGCCGGGAATGGGCACCTTGGCCTATCAGGCCCTGTCGCAGCGTGACCTCATCGTGGTGCAGAATGTCGTCCTGTTGTTCGTCGCCATCGTCCTTGTTGTGAATGCCGGAACCGATGCGCTTTACGCCCGTCTCGATCCCAGACTGAGAGGGCGCAGATGAGGAGGGTTCCAAAGACACTTATACTGGGTGGGATCATCACCGCCATTATGGTCGGCGCGGCGCTCCTGAGCCGGTTCTGGACCCCTGCGGATCCTACGGGCATGAATATCATGGCCCGCCTCAAGGCGCCGGGAGAGGTCGGGCTTCTGGGGACGGATCAGATCGGGCGCGATGTGTTGTCGATCATCATGTCCGGCGCATGGACCTCGTTAGGGATTGCCTCCATCGCAAGCCTTATAGGGGGCGGGATTGGCACGGTGTTCGGCGTTATGGCAGCAGCCAAAGGCGGTTGGGTCGAACGGCTTGTCATGACGTTCAACGGCGTGCTTTTCGCCTTTCCTCCAATCCTCTCTGCGATCCTTCTCGGCGCTCTGCTCGGGCCGGGGGCCGTGACATCTATGGTGGCCATCGGCATTTTCATGATTCCGGTGTTCGCCCGCGTGACCCGCGCCGCCGCGATCCAGATCTGGGCGCGGGACTATGTCAAAGCTGCGCGTATGGCGGGCAAACACGATGCGTTGATTACGCTGGAGCATGTCCTGCCCAACATCTCTGCGCAACTCATTGTGCAACTGGCGATCCAGACGGGGCTGGGCATTCTCTCCGAGGCAGGGCTGTCCTTTCTCGGCATGGGGGTCTCTCCGCCCACGCCAAGCTGGGGGCGGATGTTGTCCGAGAGCCAGACCTACCTCTCCAGCGCGCCACATCTTGTGCTGGCTCCCGGTCTGGCCATTGCCATCACCGTGCTGGGGCTGAACCTTTTGGGCGACGGGTTGCGCGACCTGATCGACCCAAGACGGAAACAGACCACATGATGCTGGATGTCAAAGACCTTCGCGTTTCTTTCGCCCGCGAGGGCCTCCCGCCTGTCGAGGTGGTGCACGGGGTCAGCTTTTCTGTGGCGCGCGGCGAGGTTTTGGGGATCGTCGGGGAGAGCGGCTCCGGCAAATCTGTGATCTCTCTGGCCATGATCGGGCTCTTGCCGGGCACAGCGCGGGCCACGGGGCAGGTGATGTTCGAGGGGCGCGATATTCTACGCCTGCCGGAGCGTGACCTGTGCAACTTGCGTGGCAACCGGATCGGTATGATTTTTCAGGAACCGAAGACGGCACTGAACCCTGCCATGCGCGTGGGGGCGCAGATCGCCGAGGGCATGATCCTGAACAAAGGTCTGTCCAGAAAAGCGGCCCGTGCAGAAACCTTGCGCCTGCTGGATATGGTGCAGATTTCCCGTGCCTCCGAGCGGATCGACAGTTACCCGCATGAAATGTCCGGCGGGCAACGTCAGCGGGTGGGGATTGCGATTGCTTTGGCGTCAAATCCGGATTTGCTGATCGCGGACGAGCCGACCACGGCGCTGGATGTGACGGTGCAGGCGGAAATTCTCAATATTCTGGATGATCTCGTCACCGATCTGGGAATTTCTCTTATTCTGGTCTCGCATGATCTGGGCGTGATCGCACGGATCGCGGACCGCACGCTCGTGATGTGTAAGGGGGAGGAGATGGAGCAGGGGGCGACCGAAAACATCCTGCGCCGCCCCGCGCATGCCTATACGCGCCAACTTCTGGACGCCATGCCGCGACGGGCGCGGGCCTCTTTGGAGGAGGGCGCATGACCCCGTTATTGGAGATCCGCAAGCTGTCACGGCATTTCGATCTCGGGTCGGGTGTTGTGAAGGCCTTGGACAATGTGTCCCTGTCCTTGCATGCGGGCGAGATATTGGGCGTTGTCGGAGAATCCGGTTCTGGCAAGTCGACGCTGGCAAGGATCGTCATGGCGCTGGACCATCCGACATCCGGTACGGTGCTGCTGGATCAACGTGATATATTCGCGCTTGGCCCGCGCGATTTGGGCAAGGCGCGGCGGGATTTCCAGATGGTGTTTCAGGACCCTTATGGCTCTCTCAATCCGCGGCATCGTGTAGGGCGGATCATCGCAGAGCCGCTCCATTTGATATCGGATGCGCCCAAAGGGGGCGAGCGGCGCGCATTGGTCGGGACGTTGTTGGAAGATGTCGGGTTGGACGCCGCCGATCAGGAGCGTTTCCCGCATGAGTTTTCGGGCGGTCAGCGCCAAAGGATCGCCATTGCGCGTGCGCTCATCACCAAGCCACGGTTGCTTGTGGCTGATGAAGCGACTTCGGCCCTTGATCTGACGGTTCAGAAACAAATTCTGGACCTCATTCTGAGCTTGCGCGACCGGCACGGAATATCGGTGCTGTTCATCACCCATAACATCGGCGTGGTTCAGGAGATTTGCGACAGGGTCGCTGTGATGCAGCAGGGCAAGCTTGTTGAGATCGGCCCCACTCAGGATGTGCTGGACGCCCCGCAGCAGGCCTACACCCGACGGCTTTTGGCCGCCGAGCCGCGTCTCGATGTGATCGGGCGAAAGCCCCGCCGCCGGTCCTGAGACGCCCTCTCAGAGCATGGAGGCCCGCCCCGTGGACAGCCCGAGGGTGATATTCAGCGATCCTTCGTTCACAAGCCATTTGCGCAGGGTGAAGCTGCGCGCCTTTGCGCGGTGCATCGGGTCGGCCTCTGCAAGAGCGCGGGCGGCCTCCATCGTCGTGGCGCGGTAGATGATCAGACCGGCCCCTTCCATCAGGGTGCCGCTCTCATCCGACAGCGGCCCCGCCAGCACCAGTTGCCCGTTGTCTTCGAGAGACCGTTGATAGGCCAGATGTGCGGGCAGGGCGGCTTTGACCGCAGCCGGCTCTGCGGCGGGGACCGACGTCACCACATAGAGTTCCAGCGCCAACGCTCCGCGTCCTTTGGCTTCTGCTTTGTAGTCTTCCCAGTTTGGCATTGTGACCTCCCGTCAATAATATCGATATTATTTGACATACGATAAAATTATCGCCAAAGATATATAAAACAAACCGAAGGAATGTGTCATGAAGCTCATGGTTGGCCACTCTGGTAACAGCACTGCCGTTTATCTCGTCGACAGCGCAACGGCGCGGAATGTCACCGCCGCGATGCCCGAGGTCGGCACAGACCTGATGGGCCTGATTTCGAACCCCGATCTCATGGCGGGCTTGCGCAATGGCGCACTTTCGGGCGCGGCCGAGGAGGTTGCCAATATCAAACCGGCGCTGCCTGTTACGGCTCCGGGCAAGATTTTGTGCCTTGGGCTGAATTATATCGAGCATATCAAAGAGGGCGGCTACGATATTCCCGACTACCCCGCCATTTTCATGCGCACGCGCAAGTCGATCATGGCCGCAGGTGCGCCTCTGGTGCGGCCGACCTGTTCGGAGCAACTGGATTACGAAGCCGAGTTGATGATCGTCATCGGCAAGGGCGGACGCCATATCAGCGAGGCCGATGCTCTGGATCATGTCTTCGGCTATACGGTATTCAACGATGGCTCTGTGCGGGATTATCAGCGCAAGACGCATCAGTGGACACCGGGTAAGAATTTCGACAACACGGGCGCGATCGGCCCCTATGTGGTCACGCCCGAAGACCTGCCCGAAGGGGCCGCCGGTCTGAAGATCGAAAGCCGCGTCGGGGACGAGATTCTCCAAAGTTCCAACACGGGCAATATGATCTGGTCGGTGGCGCAGACCATCGCGATCATGTCGCAATTCACTACGCTGGAGCCGGGTGATCTGATTGCTATGGGCACACCGCCGGGGGTCGGACATGCCAAAAAGCCGGGTCCGCGCTGGCTCAAGCCCGGCGAGACGGTCGAGATCGAGATCGAGCGCATCGGCATTTGCGCCAGCCCTGTGGTTGACGAGGGCGAGGAGGCGGCACGATGAGTGAGAAAATGACAGATATACGCGCTTCGGCACAGGCCAGAGTGCGGGCAGTGCGGGCGGCTTGTGAAAAGCTCGATGATGCCGCGATTGATCTCATCCTGCGCGATGCGCGCTCGCATTATGCGTGGACCGACAAGCCGGTAAGTGACGCACTGTTGCACGAAATATTCGAGATCACCATTTCCGGCCCGACCAGTATGAACACCTGTCCGGCGCGCTTTGTTTTTGTGCGCAGCCCCGAGGCCAAGGCACGGCTGGCTAAATCGCTGAAGGCCAAGAATGTCGACAAGATGATGGCCGCGCCTGTCACTGCGATCATTGCCTATGACCCGAAGTTCTGGACGCAACTGCCGTTTTTGTTCCCGCATGAGGACCGCCGCCCGCTTTTCGAAGGAAAGCCGGAGCATTGCGAGACGACCGCCTTCCGGAATTCCACCCTGCAAGGGGCCTATTTCATGATTGCGGCACGCGCCCTCGGGCTGGATGTCGGCGCGATGTCCGGTTTTTCCAACGAGATTGTTGACGCGGAGTTTTTCGCGGAAAGTGGTTGGAAATCGAATTTTCTCTGTAACATCGGCTATGCTGATGAAACGGCGATTTTTCAGAAATTGCCACGGTTCGGATTTGAGGAGGTGTGCAGTATCATCTGAACGCGGAGGGGAGACCGCGTGACGACAAACGAACCCGACCGCGACCTATAATAACAGCGGCGGGACCATCACGGGCGAAAGCCCAGTCTGGGAGGACACTATGAAACAGTTGTTTGCAAGCACCGCGCTCGCTGCGGTGATGGGCCTTGGCGCGTCACTGCCTGCTTTGGCGCAAGAAGTTATCACGGCCAATGTCATCGACGGCTATCCGGCCCGCGCCATGTGGGTGCAGGAATTTACCGACTTCTTTATCCCCGAGGTAGACAAGAAGCTGGCCGAGACCGGAAATTACAAAATCGACTGGCGCGAAAGCTATGGCGGCACGGTGGTCAAACCGCGCGGCGTGCTTGAGGGTGTGCAGTTGGGGCTGGGTGACATCGGTATCGTCACGACGATTTTCCATTCCTCGAAACTGCCCAGTCAGGCGATCTCCGCCGTCACGCCCTTTGTGGCGTCGGATGCGCGGGCTGTGGCCAAGGCCGTGGACGAGATCGCGCGAGAATATCCGGCGATGCAGGCCGAGTTCGAAGCCCAGAACCAGGTGTATCTGGCCACCGGTGTTGTGCTGGACACCTATCAGTTGTTTAGCAAGGAGCCGGTCGACTCGATTGTCGATCTGGAGGGTACCAAGATTGCCGGTGCGGGCATGAATCTGCGGTATCTCGAAGGGATCGAGAACGCGGCGGGCGTGCGCGGCGGGCTGACGGATTTCTACAATATGGTGCAGACGGGCCTTGTCGACAGCGCGATGCTTTGGCCCGAAGCGGCGGCGACCTTCAAGATGGCGGAAGTGGCCCCTTATATGCTCGAAGCCGATCTGGGCGCGGTGAACACCAAGACCGTGACCGTCAACAAAGACTATTGGGAAACGCTACCAGAAGAGGTGAAAACTGTGCTTCAGGACGTGGCCGTGGCCTATCGGGATCACCTGTCCCAGATGGCGATGGACAAGGCCGCCGAGAGCCGCGCGGCCTATGTCGAAGGCGGGGGCACTATTATGCCGATGAGTGTTGAGGCACGCACCGCATGGGCCGAGTCGATGCCGAATATTGCCGCCGAATGGGCCGCGACACTTGATGACAAGGGCAGCGACGGCTCAGGCATGTTGCGGGCCTATCTGGACAAGCTCGCCGCAGACGGGTTCACCGGTCTGCGCGACTGGACCGCTGGCCTGCCGGAGTGAGCAAGATGATTCCTTCAACGGATGCGGCGCAGCCTTCGGGCTTGCGTCGCCTTCTCAACGACCTGACCCGCGCGACCAATGGCGTGGCCATTGCCGCCAATGTCACCGGCACGCTCGTTGTGCTGGGGCTTGTGCTGGTGGTGAATTACGACATCGTGGCACGCGGCCTGTTCAACCGCCCGTTTCATGGAGCGGTCGAGCTGGTGCAATTCGCTATGGTGCTGATCGTGTTTTTGCAACTGCCGGACGTGATCCGTGTGGAGCGGTTGACCCGTTCGGACGGGTTTCTGTTGTTGATCGGTCTGAGCTACCCCCGTGTGGCCTCCGCAATGCGACGGGTGATCGACCTGTTGTCATTCATGCTGATGGCGCTGACGGCGGTGGCGATCTTTCCGGAGTTTCTCAAGATGTGGGACACGCAGGATTACTACGGCATCCCCGGTGTTTTCACCGCGCCCTGGTGGCCGATCAAACTGACCGTCCTGTTTGGAACCACGCTCTGCGCCGCGATCCTTCTGCTTAAATCCGTAGGCCCGTCGCGCAACCCCGCAACACCGACATCGGAGCAATCATGAGTCCTATCGAGATCGGCACTGCATCTGTCGTTGCGATTATCGCGATGATCTATCTCGGGGTCTATATCCCCATCGCGCTGGGCGTCGTGTCCTTTGTCTCGATCTGGTTGATGCGAGACAATTTCGATCTGGCGATGAACCTGCTCAAAATCGCCGTTGCCGATAGTGCGATGGAATACACCTTTGCCACCGTGCCGCTGTTCAGCTTCATGGGGCTGGTGGTCTCGAAAGCGGGGTTGGGCACCGATATTTACAGCGTCATGAGCACGGGGTTCCGGCGCGTCAAAGGCGGGATCGGCATGGCAACCGTTGGGGCCAACGCTGCCTTTGCCGCCGTTACGGGCAGTTCGATTGCCTCGGCCTCGGTCTTTTCCAAGGTCGCCGTGCCGGAGATGCTGGCATATGACTACAAACCGCGCTTTGCCGTAGGCGTTGTGGCGGGCTCGTCCGTTCTGGGCATGATCATCCCGCCTTCGGCCATGCTCATCATCTATTCCTTTGTTGCCGAACAATCCGTGGGCGACATGTTCCTCGCCGGTGTCGTGCCGGGACTGCTTCTGGCGCTGGCCTATATCGCGGCGATCTGGGCGATGGGACGCTTTGCGCCGTCTTTTGTCGGCGGGCGGCCTGCGGATGATTACGAACCGATGCCGTGGCGTGAGATTGCGTCCAAGACACTGCCGATGTTGCTTTTGATCTTCACCGTGATCGGCGGCATCTACCTTGGCTGGCTCACCGCCGTCGAAGCCGGTGCAGCGGGTTCCTTGCTAGGTCTTGTTATCGCGATGCTGCGCCGCTCCATGAGTTGGCGCGGGTTGTGGGAGACGCTGATCGAGACCGGCCATATCACCGCCGCGATCCTGTTCCTGATTACGGCTGCATCAATATACAGCCGGATGCTTGGCCTTGCCGGACTGCCCAATGAACTGGCTGATCTGTTGGCCGGTTCCAGCTTCGGCTTTGCGCAGATCATGGTGTTCTACATCATCCTGATGTTGTTTCTGGGCACGATCCTCGACACCTCGTCGATCATCCTGATCGTCGTGCCACTGTTTTTGCCACTGATCGAACCGATGGGCCTGTCTCTGGTCTGGTTCGGCATTATCACCGTGATCGGGGCGGAGATTGGCCTTTTGACGCCACCGCTCGGCATCTCGTGTTTTGTCATCAAGGCCACGCTGAATGATGACCGCATCACCCTCAAAGACGTGTTTATGGGCGCGCTGCCCTTCGCGGGGGTGATGCTCTTTGTCCTGATCCTGCTGATCTGCTTTCCGCAACTCAGCCTTGCTATTCTCAACTAGGAGATACCCATGCGCAATGTGACACCCGACAATATCACCGAGGTCTTCCAGAGTTATTTCTCGCAAGACACCGATCCGCGGTTTCGCGAAGTGATCGGCTGTCTTGCAAAGCACTTGCATGCCTTTACCCGAGAGGTCGGGCTGACCCATGACGAATGGCGCAAGGGGCTTGAAGCTCTGGGATGGGCGGGCCGGATCACCACCCCTGAACGCAATGAATTTGTGTTGTTGTCGGATGTGATGGGCCTGTCCTCTCTGGTGGACATGATCAACTCGCGGCCCGGTGCGACCAGTTCCAGTGTGCTTGGTCCGTTCCATGTCTCGGACGCACCGCCTCTGGAAATCGGGGGCGACATGCGCGGGGATTTCGAGGAGGAGGTGTTGCTGGTCGAGGGTCATGTGCGTGACCCCGAAGGCAATCCGGTGGCCGGTGCTGAGATCGACATCTGGCAGACCGCGCCGAACGGGCTGTATTCCAGTCAGGACCCCGATCAGGACATCATGTCGTTTCACGGGTTGATGACCGCAGATGAAAATGGCCGCTATGCCTTCACCACCGTGCGACCGGTCAGCTACACCGTGCCGACCGATGGCCCTGTCGGAGACATCCTGAACGCCGCAGGACGGCACCCGTGGCGGCCTTCGCATCTGCATTTTATCGTCAAGGCCAAGGGCTTCCGCGATCTAGTGACCGAAGTCTTTCCCGCAGATGATCCCTATCTGGATCAGGATACGGTGTTCGGCGTGCGCGAGGATCTGGTGATGACCTATGTGCCTCAGCCTGCGGGCAGTTTTCCGAAGGGGTTTGCCCTGTCCGGCAAGGTCGACGGTCCCTATGCGCGGGTTGATTTCGACTTCACACTCGTGCGCGGTTAAGGGTGTTCAAGGCTCAGGCGTCGGGGCGGGACAGGATATAGGCTGCGCCCGCCCCGATCAGAACGGCCTGAAGTCCCAGATACAGCGGCGGGACACGTAAAAGCAGCGTGGGCACGAAGCTCAGCAGCATCATTGAAATGGAAACCACTTTGATCCGACGCGGAATGGCGCCGGTTTCTTCCCATGCGCGAATGTTCGGACCGAAAATCTTGTGCTCCAGAAGATATGATCTTAGCCGTGGAGAGCCTTTGGTGAAAAAGAAGGCCGCAAGGATGACGAAGATCGTGGTGGGCATCACGGGCAGAAACGCCCCGATAAAGCCCAGAATCACGCAAAGCGTGCCGAGTGTCAGGTGGATGAGTTTTACGATCCGGTCCGTCATTTTCATACCCTGCCACATGCGTGACGGTTGCACATCTGCATTCTTGTCGCGCCCGACCGCTGCGCTGTCTACATCGCAGCCAGATTTTATCTGTCAAAACGGCCGATCCCTGCCTATAAGCGGTGTGGTTGTCCTGTAAACCTGTCCTGAACACCAAGACAGGGGCGCTTTGTTATATCCCCTCGGAGGAACCGCAGCATGTCCGATACCTTGTCACCGATTGATACCGCAAAATTCGTGGCCGCAAAGAAGGCGGTAGGTTACGTTGAGGACGGGATGAAAATGGGCCTTGGCACAGGCTCGACCGCCGCATGGATGGTGCGCTGTCTGGGCGAGTTGGTGCGTGAGGAAGGTCTTGATATCGTTGGTGTTCCGACGTCGAGCCGCACGGCGGAACTGGCGCGTCAGCAGGGGATCAAGGTGATCTCTCTGGACGAGGCGAAATGGCTTGATCTGACGATTGACGGTGCCGACGAATTCGACCCCGAACTGAACCTCATCAAGGGCGGCGGCGGCGCGTTGTTGCAGGAAAAAATCGTGGCCACGGCCTCCGATCAAATGATCGTCATTTCCGATGTGTCGAAACAGGTCGATATGCTCGGCGCGTTTCCCCTGCCGGTGGAGGTGATCCCCTTCGGCTGGCAGACGACCAAGGCGCTGGTGGAGGAAACGCTGGTGTCGATGGATGTTTTGGGCCAGCAGTCCACCGTGCGGATGAACGGGGACGCGGCCTATGTGACCGATGAGGGCAATCACATCATCGACCTGCACCTGCAACGCATTGGTAACGCGCGCCAGCTTGCGCTGGTGCTCAACCAGATTCCCGGTGTGGTGGAAAACGGTCTGTTTATCGACATTTGCGACAAGGTCATCATCGGCCACGGTGACGGTCGGGTGACAACAAAAGACATCCTGTCGGGCGAGGAAAACGAAGACCGGATCGAGTTTGAAGACAGCGAGAACATTTTCGCCGATCTGGCCTGATCGTCGCATCGGTTCGGGAATTGGGGCGGGAGCTGGCCTGAGCGGAGAAGGGATGCTCGAAACAGGATTGTGTTGCTGCAAAACCCCCGTGCGTCCGGCGCGGGGTTTTCCTTTGGCGTCAAAGCCCCTACATCTAGCCTCAAGTTTAGAATTCTTCGAAAAAAGGCGGGACAGATGGATTTCGACTATGATCTCTTCGTGATTGGTGGCGGCTCCGGTGGCGTGCGCGCAGCACGGCTTACGGCGGCAGATGGCAAAAAGGTGGCCATGGCAGAGGAATTCCGTATGGGCGGCACCTGTGTCATTCGCGGATGTGTGCCCAAAAAGCTGATGGTGTTCGCCTCGCAATATTCCCACGCTGCCGATGAGGCAGCAAAATACGGCTGGGACATCCGCTTGGGCGATTTCGACTGGCCGAGTTTCCAGAGCAAGTTGAAAGCGGAACTTTCGCGCCTCGAAGGCATCTATACGAAAAACGCGGGCAATGCGGGTGTCGAAATCCTGCATCAGCGCGCGACCGTCAAAGACCCGCACACGGTGGTGCTTGCGGACGGGACCGAGAAAACCGCCAAGCATATTCTCGTTGCCGTGGGAGGCACGCCTTTTGTGCCGGACAATGTGCCGGGGATCGAACATGCGATCACCTCGAACGAAATTTTCGACATACCCGAACTGCCCAAGCGTATTCTGATCGTCGGCGGCGGTTATATCGCCTGTGAATTCGCTTGTATCTTCAACGGGCTGGGCTCGGAGGTGACGCAATATTATCGCGGGGCGCAAATCCTGCGGGGCTTCGACGACGAGGCGCGCGGCCATATTGCGGAACTGATCCGTGGTCAGGGCGTCAACCTGCATGTCGGCAGCGATGTGGAGCGGCTTGAAAAACGCGACGGCGGCATCTGGGTCAAGGCAACCGACGGGCGCGAGGGTCTCTTTGACGTGGTGCTCTATGCTACAGGGCGCAAACCCAATACGGCGGGGCTTGGCCTTGAAGAGGCGGGCGTGACCCTTGGCCGTGGCGGGGCGGTTGTTGTCGATGAATATTCGCAGACCAATATCCCCTCGATCTTTGCCGTGGGCGATGTCACCGACCGCATCCAGCTGACCCCCGTGGCGATCCGCGAGGCCGTGGCCTTCCACGAGACGGTGTTCAAAGGCAACCCGATGAAACCGGATCATGCCAATGTGCCTTCCGCGATTTTCACCCAGCCGGAATACGGCGCTGTCGGGCTGACCGAAGAGCAGGCGCGTGACGAAGGGCCGGTTGAAATTTACTCTGCGGCCTTCCGCCCGATGCAGAACAGTTTTATTGAGAAGAACGAACGCGTGATGTTCAAGCTCATCGTTTGCGCCGAGACGCGCCGCGTTTTGGGCTGTCACATCATCGCGCCTCATGCCGGTGAGATGATCCAGCTTGCCGGTGTGGCGATCAAGATGGGGGCCACGAAAGAGGATTTCGACGCCACTGTGGCGGTGCATCCGACCATGGCCGAAGAGATCGTTTTGATGAAAGAACCGGTGCGGCTTCACAAATGATCCACTGTTGGTCACGATAAAGCGAACTGCGACACCTGAGCACCCTTGAAAATCGGGGCCAGAACGAACAGGTTACACGGGAGCGCCCGACAGAGGTTTTCTGTCGGGCCTGATCTATACGATCTATACGAGAGAGGACTTGACCTTAATGGCCAGCAATAATGGCGGACCTTGGGGCGGCGGTGGAAATCGCCCGACTGGAGGGGACAACCGCGGGGATGACAATCGAGGTGGCAATCGCCGTCCGGGCGAGCAGCCGCAGATTCCCGAAATCGATGAGATGCTCAACAAGGGCAATGAATATCTGAAAGTGCTTATGGGCGGTAAAGGTGGCGGCGGTGGTCGTTCCAACGGGTCCGGTGGTGGCGAAGGCCCCCGCGTGTCCAAAGGGATGATCGGTCTTGCTGTGCTGGGGGCGGTCGTACTTTGGTCCGCGTCCTCGCTCTATTCCGTGAAGCCCGAAGAACAATCGGTCGAGCTTTTCCTCGGCAAATTCTACAAGATCGGCCAGCCTGGTCTGAACTTTGCTCCCTGGCCGCTGGTCAGCTACGAAAAAGTCATCGTCACGGGCGAACGCACCGAGAGCATCGGCCTTGCCGGTCAGGGCAGCTCCGGTTTGATGCTGACCACGGACGAGAACATCGTCGACATCGACTTTCAGGTGGTCTGGAACATCAGCGATCCGGCGAAATATCTCTTTAACCTCGCGGACCCGCGCACCACAGTGCAGGCCGTGTCGGAAGCCTCGATGCGCGAGATCATCGCCGCCGCCGAACTGGCACCGATTCTCAACCGTGATCGTGGTCTGATCGCCGATACGGCGATGACACTGATCCAAAGCACGCTGGACAGCTATGACAGCGGCATCAACGTGATCCGCGTCAACCTCGACAAGGCTGACCCACCGCAAGAAGTCATCGACGACTTCCGCGACGTGCAGGCCGCCGAGCAGGAACGCGACCGTCTGGTACGTCAGGCGGACGCCTATGCCAACACCGTGCTGGCAGGCGCGCGCGGGACGGCTGCGCAGATTCTGGAAGAAGCCGAAGCCTATCGTGCTCAGGTCATCAACGAAGCCGAAGGTGAAGCCTCGCGCTTCTCTGCCGTTCTGGCCCAGTATCAGACCGCGCCCGATGTGACCCGCAAACGCCTCTATCTTGAGGCGCTTGAAGAGGTCTATGGCGGTATGGACAAGATCATCCTCGACGAAGGAGCCGGCGGGCAGGGGGTTGTCCCTTATCTGCCGCTCAACGAGTTGAAGAAATCCACCACCAATGAGGGGTCGAACTGATGAAGAAGCTTCCTATTCTCTTCGGCGTCCTGTTCGTGGCGCTTGTTCTGGTGATGTCCTCGCTCTTTATCGTGGACGAACGCCAAAAGGCCCTGGTGCTGCAATTCGGTCAGATCAAATCGGTGAAAGAAGATCCGGGTCTGGCGTTCAAATTGCCGTTTATTCAGGACGTCGTTTTCTATGACGACCGTATCCTGTCTCTGGAAACACCAGAGATCGAGGTGACGCCGTCGGATGACCGTCGTCTTCTGGTTGATGCTTTCGCACGCTACCGGATTTCCGATGTGGTCCGCTTCCGTCAGGCTGTCTCCACCGGCGGTATCGCGCTGGCCGAAGACCGTCTTCAGGGCATCCTCAACGCGCAGGTGCGTGAAGTGCTTGGTTCCGACAGTGTGACCTCATCGACCATTCTTTCGGATGATCGTTCCGAATTGATGGAACGTATCCGTGACAGCGCCCGTGCGCGTGCCCTGTCTCTCGGGGTCGAGGTTGTGGATGTGCGTCTCAAACAAACCTTCCTGCCGGATCAGAACCTTGATGCGACGTTTGCACGGATGAGTGCGGAACGTGCCCGCGAGGCCGCCGACGAGCGCGCTCGTGGTCAAGAGGCGGCCCAGCGTGTGCGTGCGCAAGCCGACCGGACTGTGGTCGAGCTTGAGTCCGACGCGCGTCGTCAGGCGGAGATCACCCGTGGTGAAGCCGATGCGGAGAAAAACCGGATCTATGCCGAGGCCTATGGTGAGGATCCCGAGTTCTTCGAATTCTACCGCTCCTTGGATGCTTACCGTGCGGGCCTGAAAGGCGAGAACACCACGATGGTCCTGTCGCCGGACAGCGAGTTCTTCGACTATCTGAAGTCCGACACGGGGCGGTAAATGAGTTTTCTGATCCTTGCGATAGGATTGGTGCTATGTGTGGAGGGGCTGGTGCTTGCACTGGCCCCTGCGCGTTTGGAAGAGGTGTTGCGGGCCTTTGCGGAACTGCCGCAAGCAAGGCGGCGCATGATCGGATTGATCGCTCTGGCCTTTGGTGTCGTTCTGGTCGCGCTGGCGCGGCGGGGGCTTGGCGTTTAGGCTGTTTGTCCACGCCTCTCGTTTTCGCCTGTGAATGGGGCCGTTACGCTCCTGCGTCCCTTCAAGGGGTCACCTTAACGCATCTGCCAACGCCTCTGACGCCGGGGCCTGCCGGTCCGGCGCTATATGCCGCAGCAGGTTTTGCGAAAATTGGTCGTCCGAGTTTGCACGATATGCTTTAAGTCGCAAACACCTTGGAATTCCCCGCAAATTTGCACCGTTTGCGCTTGTCACACACGGCTCACATGCTGTTGACTAAGCGCGACCGACATTGAGTTGTGTTGGTCACGCCCTATTTGTACCCCTGAGGACAGTCGCCGCGCCGGAACATGGGCAAATTTGCCGCGGGGCGCGCATCATATGGAGGATATTAGACCTATGACACAGGCTCGCGCCGTCACTTTCACCCCTCAGGAAACACGCGCCAGATGGCGCATGATGTTCGTGGCGCTCATGGGGGCGTTCGCCCTCATGTTCCAGAGCATCGCCGCCGAAGCGCGCGGGGCACCCGAAAGCTTTGCCGACCTCGCAGAGAAAGTCAGTCCGGCAGTGGTCAATATCACCACAACCACGGTGGTCGAGGCCTCGACCGACCCTTCTCCGATCGTGCCAGAAGGCTCGCCTTTCGAAGATTTCTTCCGCGATTTCATGGAGCGCAACAATCCGGGCGGACAAGCTCCGCGCCGGTCTCAGGCTCTGGGCTCTGGTTTTGTGATTTCCGAAGATGGCTATATCGTCACCAACAACCACGTCATTGACGGGGCTGACGAGATTGAAATCGAGTTTTTCGAAGGTTTCACGCTGCCGGCGAAACTGATCGGCACCGATCCGACCACCGATATTGCCGTGCTCAAAGTCGAAAGCGACAAGCCGCTGACCTTTGTTCCCTTTGGTGACAGTGATGTGGCGCGTGTTGGCGATTGGGTCATGGCTATGGGCAACCCGCTGGGGCAGGGCTTCTCCGTCTCCGCAGGGATCGTCTCGCAACGCGGGCGCGCACTTTCCGGAGCCTATGACGATTACATCCAGACCGACGCAGCAATCAACCGCGGGAACTCCGGCGGGCCGCTGTTCAACATGGACGGTCAGGTGATCGGCGTGAACACCGCGATCCTGTCTCCGAACGGCGGTTCTATCGGGATCGGTTTCTCGATGGCGTCCAATGTGGTCTCCAAAGTGGTCGACCAGCTCAAGGAATATGGCGAGACCCGCCGTGGCTGGCTGGGTGTGCGTATTCAGGATGTGACCGATGATGTGGCCGAAGCTATGGGCATGGATGTTGCCAAGGGCGCTCTTGTGACCGATGTGCCGGAAGGCCCGTCGAAAGAAGCCGGTATCGAAAGCGGTGACGTGATCCTGTCCTTTGATGGCAAGGACGTTGGCGATACCCGCGAACTTGTCCGCACCGTGGGTGAAACCGAAGTGGGCAAAGCTGTCCGCGTTGTAGTCCTGCGTGATGGCAAAACCAAAACGCTGATGGTCACTCTGGGCCGTCGTGAAGACGCAGAAAGCACCGCTTTCCCTGCTGAGGATGACGCCGCGCCGCAGGTTCCCGAAGCGGTCGAGATGATGGGGCTGACACTCCAACCGCTTGATGACACGCTGCGCGAACAGCTTGGCATCTCGTCTGGCACAACAGGTCTGGCCGTGCTGGATGTGGACGAGACCTCCGAGGCCTACACCAAGGGTCTGCGTGCCGGTGACGCCATCACCGAAGCGGGTCAGCAGAAAATTGCGTCGCTTTCGGACCTTGAGGCACGGATTGAAGAGGCCAAGGATGCCGGACGCAAAACCGTCCTGCTTCTGGTGCGCCGCGCCGGTGAGCCGCGTTTCGTGGCGCTGGGTGTGGACGAGTAATTCGTCCCCGACTTCCGAGACATCAAAGGCGGCCTTCGGGCCGCCTTTTTTTGTGGACATATTTTGTTGCGACAATGCGGGTCGGAGAGGCGTTACTCTTCTCGCGGCACTTCCTTGAGCCCCAGTTGACGGGCGGCGGCGAGGGATAGAACTTCGCTGTCCACCCCTTGTTCCAACTGATAGGAGCGGATCGCGCGGCGGGTGGCGTGATCCATGCGACCGTGGGCGGTGCCGTGGTAATAGCCGCGCACAGCGAGCGCCCGTTGGACCGAGGCGATGAACTCCGGTGTCCAGTCTTCCCGACAGAGGGTTTCGAACCACAATTCCTTGCGCTCGCGTACAATCTCCTGACGGGTTTCCGTGCGGTAGACCGCCGGATAGGACACCGCCCCCGATGCGTCGATTTGCGGGGGCTGCACGAGAACCTGCTCGGTCACCGTTTCGATGATCGCAGGGGTCACATGGCGGGAGAAACAGCTTTCGGGGTCCGCACCGGGCGGTGCGCCGGGGGTCTCGGAGGCGCGTAAAATCTCTGTCTCCGGTGTGGCCATCTGACAGGCAGCCATGAGGCCTGTTGCCAGCAAAAGCGCGATTAGCCTGTGTGAAAGGGGTCCTGTCATCTGCTCTCTCGTTACTCTTTTTCCGGCATCTTGTCGGTGTTCCGGCATTTTGCCGCCATGCTACCCTGATCTGCGGGATATGCCAAAGAGGAATGCGCAAGCAGCCCTTTGCGCCCTGTGATATCTGCCACAAAATATGGCATTTGCCGTTTGCGGGCCGGCGGGAAGGGAGACTTGCGGTGCAATGGCTCTTTTCTCTACCTGAGTGTCAGGATAAGCCTGTTGCAAAGCAAGACGAGCGAAAAAGGATAAGCCAATGGTCAAAATCACCTATGTCGAATTCGGCGGGACCGAACATGTCGTGGATGTGCCCGTGGGGCGCACAGTCATGGAAGGGGCGCGTGACAATGGTGTTCCGGGAATCGATGCGGATTGCGGCGGGGCCTGTGCCTGTTCCACCTGCCACGTTTATGTCGCGCCCGAATGGGTCGAAAAACTTCCGGCGATGGATGACATGGAAGAGGATATGCTGGACTTTGCCTATCAGCCTGATCCTGCGCGCTCGCGTCTGACCTGTCAGATCAAGGTGACCGAAGACATCGACGGTCTGGTGGTCAACCTGCCCGAAAAGCAGATTTGATGCTGCTGCGGCTGGCCACATGCGTTGCTTTGGTGGCCAGCCCGCTTGTCGCCGCCGAGATCACGGGCGCGCGCTATGTGGAGCCGACGCAGGTCTATGGCCACGGCGCGGTGCACAATGGCGAATATGCGCGGATGGTGGTCACGCTTGATGATGGCGCCACGCGCGCGGCGGCGTTCAAGAAAAGCGTGTTCGAGGACACAGCCCCGAGGCTCTATGATTTTGACGGAGACGGCGCGCCGGAGGTGGTCACGGTCGTGAGCGGCTTTGTCACCGGCGCTTGGGTGCAGGTCTGGGCGCTTGATGAAAAAGACCGTCTTATTCCCGTCAAGGCCAGTGCCCCCATCGGTCAGCGCCACCGCTGGCTGGCCATTGCGGGCATTGCCGATTTCGATGGCGACGGGGTGGATGAGATCGCCTATGTGGACCGGCCGCATCTTGTGAAAGAGCTGGTGTTCATGCCTGTCGATCTGGCCCGGGAGGGGATGCTGATGGCTTCAACGCGGGTCGGGGACCTGACCAATCACCATCTGGGAGCGGCGGCAATCGAGGGCGGCGTGCGCGACTGTGCGGGAGAAGCTCCTGTGGTCGTGACCGCCAATGCCGACTGGTCCTCGGTCATGGAGACCCGCTTTGTGAATGGCGTGCCGCAAGCTATTGCCGTGGCTCCCTATGAAGGGCCACAGAGCTTCGTGCCCTATCTCGTCTGCGAGTGACGCCTTTAGGAAACCTCTGTTTCTGAAAGTGACCGCGCGGCACCGGTAAACCCGTTCAAGCCGCCGTTTCGCGCTGGCTTTCGTGCGGGTTCAGGACAAAACTCCGGCAAAACTCAAGAAAGCCCGAGGTTCCAATGAGCTCCCATGTCCTGACCGTCACTTGCCCGTCCAAACGCGGCATTGTTGCCGCCATCTCCGGTAAACTGGCCGAGCTTGGCTGCAATATCACCGACTCCGCGCAGTTCGATGATACGAACACGGGGCAGTTCTTCATGCGGGTGAGTTTCGTCTCGGAAAAGGGGATGACACGGGCCGAGGTTCGGGAGCATTTCTCTATGCTTGCCAGTGATTTCGATATGGAATGGGCCGTGCATGATGCCGACAAGAAGATGAAAGTCGTGATCATGGTCTCCCGCTTCGGGCATTGTCTGAACGATCTCTTGTATCGCTGGCGGATCGGGGCGCTTCCGATTGATATTGTGGCCGTGGTGTCCAACCACATGGATTACCAGAAGCTCGTGGTGAACCACGACATTCCCTTCTATCAGGTGCGTGTCACGAAAGAGAACAAGGCCGCCGCCGAAGCGCGGCTTTTGGAGATCGTCGAGGAGAGCGGCGCGGAGCTGGTTGTTCTGGCGCGCTATATGCAGATCCTCTCCGACCAGCTTTGCCAGAAAATGTCGGGCCGGATCATCAACATTCACCACTCCTTCCTGCCGTCTTTCAAGGGGGCGAACCCTTACAAACAGGCCTATGAACGTGGAGTGAAGCTGATCGGGGCGACGGCCCATTATGTGACCGCCGATCTGGACGAAGGTCCGATCATCGAGCAAGACACCACCCGCGTGACCCATGCGCAAAGTCCGGAGGATTATGTGTCTCTTGGCCGCGATGTCGAAGCGCAAGTGCTGTCGCGGGCCATCCACGCGCATATCCACCATCGGGTGTTTATCAATGGCAACAAGACGGTGGTGTTTCCGGCCTCTCCGGGGTCTTACGCATCGGAGCGGATGGGGTGAGGCAACTCACCCCGCGCTCGCAATGTCGCATGCCTTTTGTGTAAGAGGCGAGGCTCTCTCAATACTCCAGTGCGTCAAGCGTCTCTTTCAGCAGGCGCGCCGAAGCCCCGAGTGCCTCATGTTCGCCGTCGTCCAGCTCCGGAAACAGGTCCGCGACCACACCTTGCGCGCCGACAATGCGGGGGATGGAGAGGGCGACGTCTTTCACCCCTTCGACTTTCGGCGCGACGATGGAGACTGACAGCACCGTTTGTTCGTCCCGAGCGATGGCCCTCACAAGCCGTTCCAGCCCTGCGCCGATCCCGTACCATGTTGCGCCTTTGCCGTTGATGATCGTATAGGCGGCGTTGCGCACCCCGTCATCGATCCGCGCTTTGGCCCCTTCGGTGAGGGGCACACGCATCTGCGCGGCGAAGTCTTTCACCGACAGCGCGCCCGCGCGTGCCGAGGACCAGCACAGCACTTCGCTATCGCCATGTTCGCCCAGCACATAGGCATGGACGGAACGCGGGGAGACGCCGAGATGCTCGCCGATCAGATGCCGGAACCGCGCGGTGTCGAGAATGGTGCCCGATCCGATCACCCGTGACGGAGGCAGGCCGGAGAGCCGTGTGGCGATCTGGGTCATGATGTCCACGGGGTTGGTGGCGACGAGCAGGATCGCATCCGGCGCGGCGTCAAGCACCTTGCCGATGATCTGGCGGAACACCTCTGCATTGCGGGTCAGAAGCTCGAGGCGGCTCTCGCCGGGTTTCTGCCCGACGCCAGCTGCGAGGATCACCACACCCGCGCCCTCAAGGTCGCTGTAGTCGCCCGCCATGACCGCAGTCGAGGAGGCAAAGGGCACCGCGTGGGCAATGTCTTCGGCCTGTGCGCGGGCGAGATCCGCATTGTAATCGACAAAAACGACTTTGCTGGCCGTGCCTTTGAGCGCGATGGCGTAACCGGCAGCCGAGCCGACCATACCTGCGCCGACGATCCCGATTTTCATGGTATTCTCCAAATGTGGAAGGGGTTAACGCCTGTTGCGAAACACTTTAGCGCTAGCATGCGGGGATTCCCTGTTTCGATCAATGACAGGGATCAATTCGAAATTTGCAATGTATTGGCGGAAGCCTTCGGCAAAACACCGCTTTTCTGTGCGCCGCAGATCGGGGAAACACAATCTGTAGTGGCGCAAAGCGAGAAAAACCGTTACTCTGGACAAATCAGATCCGGAAAACCGGACGAAAAATATGATAACGAGGCAGTAGGCGGTATCATGACAGAGATGGTGTATGGCTCGACGCCAGTGCGCGTGGGTGAGCCGATCTTGCCGCGTTGGTGGCGGACAATCGACAAATGGACTCTGTCCTGTGTCTTTATCCTGTTCGGGATCGGGCTGTTGCTCGGACTGGCCGCGTCACCGCCGCTGGCCGAGAAAAACGGCTTTGCCGATCTTTTCCACTATGTAAAACGTCAGGCGTTTTTCGGCTCTTTGGGTCTTATGGTGATGATTGGCGTGACCATGATGGACCCTGCACGGGTGCGGCGCCTGGCGGTTCTGGGTTTTGCCGCGACGCTGGTCTCGCTGTTCTTGCTGCCGGCCTTCGGGACAGATTTCGGCAAAGGCGCGACGCGGTGGTTCTCCTTGGGCTTCGCCTCTGTCCAGCCCTCTGAATTTCTCAAACCCGCGTTCGTTATCACATCCGCATGGCTCATGGCCGCAGGGCTTGAGATCGGTGGCCCTCCGGGGCGGCTCTATTCCTTCCTGATCACGGCGCTGGTTGTGATCCTTTTGGCGTTGCAGCCCGACTTCGGGCAGGCTTCCCTTATTCTCTTTGCTTGGGGTGTGATGTATTTCGTCGCCGGTGCGCCTTTGACCCTGCTGATCGGGATTGCGGGGCTTGTCGTCGCAGGCGGCACATTTGCCTATCATAATTCCGAACACTTCGCGCGTCGCATCGACGGGTTTCTGAACCCCTCGATCGACCCGACCACCCAGATCGGCTATGCCACGAACGCGATCCGCGAGGGCGGGTTCTTCGGTGTGGGCGTGGGCGAAGGGACAGTCAAATGGTCGCTGCCCGATGCGCATACCGATTTCATCATTGCGGTTGCGGCCGAAGAATACGGGCTGATCCTCGTGCTGATCGTCATCGCGCTTTATGCCACGATCACCGTGCGCTCGCTTTGGCGGCTACTCAAGGAGCGCGATCCGTTCATCCGCCTTGCGGGAACAGGGCTGGCCTGCGCGTTCGGCATTCAGGCCTTTATCAACATGGGTGTGGCTGTGAGGCTCTTGCCGGCCAAGGGCATGACATTGCCTTTCGTATCCTATGGCGGGTCTTCCGTAATCGCCTCGGGCATTGCTTTGGGCGCGCTTCTGGCTTTTACCCGCACCCGTCCGCAGGGCGAGATCGGGGATATCCTGATCCGTCGCGGTCGCTGAATCGGTCACGCGTCCGGCTGTTGACCCAAAAGAACAAGAGGTTCCAATGACCCACAAACTTCCCCTTCTCGTGATCGCTGCTGGCGGCACCGGCGGGCATATGTTTCCGGCGCAGGCGCTGGCCGAAGTGATGCTGGCGCGGGGGTGGCGGGTGAAGCTTTCGACCGATGCCCGTGGCGCACGCTATACCAGCGCTTTCCCCGATGCGGTCGAGATCGAAGTCATGCCCTCGGCCACATTCGCCCGTGGCGGGCTTGCTGCGAAAGCGATGGTTCTGCCCCGCATTATCGGCGGCGTGTTCAAGGCCATGTCGAAATTCCTGCGCGACAAGCCCTCGGTTGTGGTGGGGTTTGGCGGCTATCCGGCGATCCCTGCGGTGGCAGCTGCGACCTTGTTGAAACTGCCGCGCATGATCCACGAACAAAACGGTGTTTTGGGACGGGTCAATGAGGTCTTTGCCAAACGGGTGGACAAGGTCGCCTGTGGCACATGGCCTACGACTCTGCCCGAAGGGGTGGAAGGCGTCTACACTGGCAATCCGGTTCGTGCCTCCGTTCTTGAAAAACACGCAGCGCCCTATATTCCGCCCGGCGATTATCCTATGGAAATTCTGGTCATGGGCGGCTCGCAAGGGGCGCGCATTCTATCGGATGTGGTGCCGGAAGCCATTGCGCGTCTGTCCGCACCGTTGCGGGCCAACCTGCGGATCAGCCAGCAGGCCCGCGCCGAAGATCTTGATCGGGTGGTGGAGTTCTATCATGCGCGGGGCATTCAGGCCGATGTGCAGACCTTTATCCATGACGTGCCCAAGCGGATGAGCGAGAGTCAGTTGGTGATCACGCGTTCGGGGGCGTCTTCGGTGGCGGATGTGTCCGTGATCGGGCGGCCTGCTATTTTCATCCCCTATGCTGCGGCCACGGCGGACCATCAAACGGCGAATGCACGCGGGTTGGTCGAGGCCAATGCTGCCATCATGATCCCCGAAAGCCAGTTGACGCCTGAAAGCCTGACTGAGCAGATCGAGAACGTGCTGGCGCATCCTCAAGGGGCACTGATGATGGCCAATGCGGCGCTTTCCGTGGCGAAGCCGCAGGCGGCAGAAGAATTGGCGGCGCTGGTGGAAGACCTGGCGTTCAACAAGGCATAAGGCGGCCCGAACGGGTCCGGTAAAGAATAAAGAAAAGAAGAGACGAGTGAGATGAATGCGAGCGTAACCAAACTCCCCACCGAGATGGGACCAATCCATTTTGTCGGCATTGGCGGGATCGGCATGTCGGGCATTGCCGAGGTGCTGTTGAACCACGGCTATCGGGTGCAGGGATCGGATTTGAAAGCCTCGAAAATCACCGACCGGCTCAAGGAGCTGGGCGCGGTGATTTATGAGGGCCAGCGCGCGGAAAATCTCGAAGATGCCGAGGTCGTGGTGATCTCTTCCGCGATCAAACCGGGCAATCCGGAGCTTGACGCTGCGCGTGCCAAAGGTCTTCCGGTGGTGCGCCGCGCGGAGATGCTTGCGGAGCTTATGCGGTTGAAATCCAACGTGGCAGTGGCTGGCACGCACGGCAAGACGACGACCACGACGCTGGTGGCCGAATTGCTGGTCGCGGGCGGGATTGATCCGACAGTGATCAACGGCGGTATCATCCATGCTTACGGCTCCAATGCCCGCATGGGGCAGGGCGACTGGATGGTGGTGGAGGCCGACGAGTCCGATGGCACCTTCAACCGTTTGCCGGCCACGATTGCGATTGTGACCAATATCGACCCCGAACATATGGAGCATTGGGGCTCTATCGAGAACCTGCGTCAGGGGTTTTACGACTTTGTCTCCGGCATTCCGTTTTACGGTCTTGCTGTGTGCTGCACTGATCATCCGGAAGTGCAAAGCCTTGTGGGCAAAATTACCGACCGCCGCGTCGTCACCTACGGGTTCAACGCGCAGGCCGATGTGCGTGCCGTGAACCTGACCTATAAGAAAGGTGTCGCGCATTTCGACATTATGCTGGCAGCCGAGGATATGGTGATCGAGGGCTGCACTCTGCCGATGCCGGGCGATCACAACGTCTCGAACGCTCTGGCGGCTGTAGCGGTTGCGCGTCATCTCGGGATGAAGGCCGAAGAAATCAAAGCGGCGCTGACGGCGTTTGGCGGGGTGAACCGTCGGTTTACCCGTGTGGGCGAGGTCAATGGCGTCACGATCATTGATGACTACGGTCATCATCCGGTGGAGATTGCCGCCGTGCTCAAAGCGGCGCGGCAGGCCACCGAAGGCCGTGTCATTGCCGTGCATCAGCCGCATCGTTACTCGCGCCTGCATTCTCTGTTCGAGGATTTCTGCACCTGTTTCAACGAGGCGGATGTCGTGGGCATTGCCGAGGTTTACGCCGCAGGGGAAGCGCCGATCGAGGGTGCGTCCCGCGATGATCTGGTGGCGGGGCTCATCCGTCACGGCCATCGCCATGCTCGCGCTGTAACCTCTGAGGACGATCTGGAGCGCCTTGTGCGCGAACAGGCCCGTCCTGGTGATATGGTGGTCTGCCTCGGGGCAGGGACGATCTCCGCTTGGGCGCATAACCTGCCGGAGCGCCTGTCAAAAGGGTGAGGTTGATCACCGCTTTGTTCTGACGCAGAGACGGGCGCGGGCTGATGGTGTAAAGCCTTTCCCGAACGCCTGAGCAACAGAGCCTCGGGAGCTGCGGCGCGCTGTCTTGACGCCGCATTGCTCCCGCAGTCTGTTTGTGGTTCAGGTTACGCGCGGAAGGCTTGCACCTGATCGCGCTCGCAATGGAGAGGCGCATGGCAGAGAAACTCAAACGCCGCATCGGCCCCGGATTGCTCACCGCTTACGGCGTGGGCGTGATGGTGGGCGCGGGGATTTATGTTCTGGTCGGAACGGTCGCGGCCCAAGCCGGACTTTACGCTCCCTTGGCCTTTCTGGTTGCTGGTCTGATTGCGGCCCCGTCGGCGCTCTCCTATGCCGAGCTTTCCACCCGTATCCCCGAAGCGGCGGGGGAGGCGGCCTATGTCGAGGCGGGACTCGGTTCGCGCTTCATGGGGCTGATCGTCGGTCTGGCTATTGTCGCAGGTGGCACGGTCTCGGCGGCGGCTGTGCTCAGAGGGGGCGCGGGTTATCTGACAAGCATCGTGGATATGCCGTTCAATCTTGCGGTGGTCGGCCTTGGTGTGATGCTTGTTGTCGTGGCGATTGTCGGCGTTCTGGAAAGCCTTGCTATGGCCGCGCTGTTCACCCTGATCGAGGTGACGGGGCTGGCGCTTGTGGTTTGGTCCGGCTGGCACGCGCCGGTTTCCCCCGATTTCGCAACCCCTGCGGCGCCCTATTTGCCGGGCATCGGGGTGGCCGCGACACTGGCGTTTTTTGCCTTCATCGGGTTTGAGGACATCGTGAACATGGCCGAAGAGGTCAAGCACCCAGAGCGCACGTTGCCCATTGCCATCATCGGCTCTCTCATCATCACCACGCTGCTCTATGCCGGTGTCACAGTGACGGCTGTGCGTGCGGTGCCGCTCGAAGATCTCGGCGCATCGGAGCGTCCTTTGGCTCTGGTATACGAAGCAGGGGGCGGGCATGTTGCTGTGCTCTCTGCCATTGCGGTGACTGCGGCGCTCAACGGGGTGCTGGCACAGGTTGTCATGGCCGCCCGCGTGATGTTCGGGCTGGGCAAGAGCGGCGGGGTTCTGGGTATCTTCCGCCATGCGCATCCGCGTTTCGGCACGCCGGTGCTGGCGACTGTGCTGATCGGCGCGGTGGTGATCGGCGCGGCGCTGAGCCTGCCTGTGTCCAATCTGGCGGGGGTGACCTCGACCATTCTTCTGGTGGTCTTCACCTTGGTGAACGCCAGCCTCATCCTGCTGAAGCGCCGCGCGCCCAAATCCCCCTTCACAGTGGCAGGTTGGGTGCCTGTTGTGGGGCTGGTCTTCGCGCTTCTGGCGCTGGTCGCATTTACCTTGGGCGGGGTCTCTTGAATATTATCGACAATCCTTTGACAGCATTAGCCATTTGGGCGCTTGCCACCATGGCGCTTGCTCCGTTACCTTTGCGCTACCAGATTCTCCCCGGTGTGGCGCTTTTGCTCGTGTTGCCCGTGTTGCTTGTCTGGGTCGGTCTGACCTATGGGGTTTGGCCGGTGTTAATCGGTTTAGCTGCTGCCGTGTCTTTGTTTCGCAAACCGCTGGGTGTGCTTTGGCGCCGCCTGATGCGGGGACTTCGATAAAGCCTTTCGGGATGGGCCTGTTTTACAGGCGAGTTTCGGGAGGTGCGCGATATCAATATGTTACACGGCGTTTCCTGACGATCTGCACCGCAGGTTGTCGTGAAACGCTTTCGGCTGACAGGAGAGCCCGATGACAGTTTCTCTCGCACTTGCCTGTGGCTGGGCGATATTGGCGAATGTGATCGCCATGTTTCCTTCACGCCGCAACCATTGGCCTGCTGCCTATGTCCTGATCGCTCTGGGGGTTCCCCTTTTGGGCTATGTCACCTATGAGAACGGCCCGTGGGTGGGGCTTGCCGTCTTTGCGGCGGGCGTGTCTATCCTGCGCTGGCCTGTGGTGTATCTGGGCCGGTGGCTGAAGAGAACAATTTTGCGAGGTTCTGCGGAATGATCTATCCCGACACACGCGGCAAACTGACCGAGAATCGGCTGTTGTCCGAGTTGACATGGCTGCGTGTGGGCGGTCCGGCGGATGTGCTGTTCCAGCCCGCCGATCTGGAAGATTTGCAGAGCGTCCTTGCCGCCCTTGATCCGTCTGTGGCGGTGTTCCCAATGGGGGTGGGTTCCAACCTCATCGTGCGGGATGGCGGCATTCGCGCCGTGGTGATCCGCATGGGGCGCGGGTTCAACGGCATCGAGATCGCAGGCAATCGTGTGACTGCCGGTGTTGCGGCGCTGGACGCCCATGTGGCGCGCAAGGCCGCGATGGCCGGACTTGACCTGACCTTCCTGCGCACCATTCCCGGCGCAATTGGTGGCGCGGTGCGGATGAATGCGGGCTGTTATGGCTCCTATGTGGCGGATCATTTTGTGTCGGCCAAGGCCGTGACGCGGACGGGAGAACTGGTGACGCTCACTGCCGATGATCTGAATTTTCAATACCGCCAGACCGATCTGCCCGAAGGGTGGGTGATCGTAGAGGCGACATTCGAGGCCGAAGCCGCCGATCCGGCCATGCTTGAGGCGCGGATGGAAGAGCAGCTTGCCAAGCGCGACGCGACACAGCCGGTCAAGGACCGCAGCGCAGGTTCGACCTTCCGCAATCCGGCGGGATTTTCCTCCACCGGCAGGGCCGATGACACCCATGATCTCAAGGCATGGAAGGTGATTGACGATGCGGGGCTGCGCGGGTTTTCCATTGGTGGTGCGCAGATGAGCGAGAAACATTCGAACTTTATGATCAATACAGGTGAGGCTTCTGCGCACGATCTCGAACTTTTGGGAGAGACAGTGCGAAAAAAGGTATTTCAAAACGCGGGTCTCGCGTTACAATGGGAAATCAAACGCGTGGGCGAGTTTCTCGGGGATCCGATCCCGGACGGGCTTGCACAGGCGCAGACAACTGGCGCATAAGTCGGTATCCGGCTCACAAGACCGGAACTTGGCAAAGAACGGCCAGATCAACGTCCTGAGCAGGGCGTGATGACAGACCCCGAAAACGGGGCGTTTTTCAAGGGATCGCAATAGACGGTCCCGAACATATTGAGGCGAGTGGACATGTCGAGCAGGCAGTCCCCGAAAATTGCGGTCCTCAAAGGCGGTCCCTCGGCTGAACGCGAGGTGTCTCTGTCTTCGGGACGTGAATGCGCCAAGGCGCTTCGGGGTGAAGGATTCGAAGTTATTGAAATCGACGCGGGCGAAGACCTTTGCGCGCAACTGGCCGCATGTCAGCCCGATGTCGTCTTCAATGCGCTACATGGCCGGTTCGGCGAAGACGGCTGTGTGCAAGGTCTTCTCGAATGGCTGCGTCTCCCTTATACCCATTCCGGCGTTCTGGCCTCGGCCCTAGCGATGGACAAGGAAAAGACCAAAGAGGTCTACCGCGCTGCCGGGCTTCCGGTTGTGCCTTCGCTTCTGGCGCCGTGCGAAGAGGTCGAAGCGGGTCATGTGATGGCCCCGCCCTATGTCGTGAAACCCTATAACGAAGGCTCCTCCGTCGGCGTCTATATTGTGCAAGAGGGGGCCAACGCCCCGCGCATGGCTGAGGACATGCCTGCCGTCGTGATGGTTGAAGCCTATGCACCGGGGCGGGAGTTGACCTGTTCCGTGATGGGCGACAAGGCCCTTTGTGTCACGGATATCGTCACGGATGGCTGGTATGATTACGAGGCGAAATATGCCGATGGCGGCTCCCGCCATGTCTGTCCCGCCGAGATCCCTGCCGAGATTGCCGTCGCCTGTCAGGACTATGCTTTGCGCGCCCACAAGGCACTGGGTTGCCGTGGCCTGTCGCGCACGGATTTCCGTTGGGACGAAGAGAAGGGTCTCGACGGCTTGGTGCTTTTGGAGACCAACACCCAGCCGGGTATGACGCCGACTTCTCTCTCGCCGGAACAGGCGCAGAAAAGCGGGCTCACTTTCGGTCAGTTCTGTAAATGGATGGTGGAGGACGCGTCATGCGACCGGTAGACCCGATCGAATTTGCCAAAGCGCCGACCGTTGGTGGCTCCGCCCGTGTGTCCGAGGCCGTAGCCCGCGCGATCCGCGCCCGCCGTGGCGAGAGCGATCCCGCGCCGCGCCCGCGTGATCCGGCACCGTCACGCGCCGCTTACCGGATGAACCGCCTCTGGCTGACTCCTTCCTTTCGCTTTTGCCTGCGCCGCCTCGCGCCTGTCGCGGCGATTGTGGCCTGCATCGGGCTGTGGTTTGCACAGTCGGATAACCGCGAAGCCTTCACGGGGCATGTTCTGGCAATCAAGAATGAGGTGCAGAACCGTCCCGAGTTCATGGTCAAGCTGATGGCAATTGACGGAGCCTCGCCGGAACTCTCCGAAGACATCCGCGAAGTGATGGCGCAGGATTTTCCGGTCTCTTCCTTTGATCTCGATCTGCCCGTTCTTCTGGAGCAAATCGAAAGTCTTGATGCGGTCGAAGCTGCAGGGCTGCATGTGCGGGCGGGCGGGATTTTGCAGGTGGACATCACCGAACGCACCCCCGCCGTGGTCTGGCGCTCCGAACACGGGTTGGAAATGCTCGATGACGAGGGGCATCGCGTGGCGGCGCTCGACAGCCGGCTTGACCGTCCCGACCTGCCGCTTGTCGCAGGCGAGGGGGCGGATCGTGCTGTGGGAGAGGCGCTTGCGATCCTGAGCGCAGCCCGTCCGCTGTTGCCGCGTTTGCGCGGTTTGGTGCGCGTGGGGGAACGGCGCTGGAACGTGGTTCTGGACCGCGATCAGGTGATCATGCTGCCTGAGCAGAAACCGTTGGGTGCCTTGGCGCAGGTTCTGGCGCTTGATCAGGCCAAAGACTTGCTGGCCCGTGATATTGAAGTTGTAGATATGCGGCGGCCCGCACGGCCGACGTTGCGATTGACCGAAGCTGCGCGAGAAGAAATGCGCCAGCTTCAAGGTGTGGAACTTGGAGTGTCTTATCAATGACCGATCTCTATGAAGCCCAACGGGCGATGCGGAACATGCGCCAAGCTGCGTTGCAACGCGGTGTGATCGCCATTCTGGATGTGGGCAGCTCGAAAATCGCCTGTCTGGTTCTGCGTTTTGATGGTGAACGTTTCATGGGCGGGGATGGTGTCGGCGCTTTGGCAGGGCAGTCGTCTTTCCGTGTGATCGGTGCGGCAACGACACGCTCGCGCGGGGTGCGCTTTGGCGAGATCGATGCGATGGCGGAAACCGAACGCGCCATTCGGACCGCCGTTCAGGCCGCGCAGAAAATGGCCCAGACCCGTGTGGATCATGTGATCGCCTGTTTCTCCGGCGGCAGCCCGCGTTCCTACGGCATCGCCGGTCAGGTCGATGTGGAATATGATACCGTGTCCGAACAGGACGTGGCCCGCGTTCTGGCCTCGTCTGATGTGCCGGATTACGGCGCGCATCGCGAAGTGCTTCATGCGCAGCCGGTGAATTTCCAGCTCGACCATCGCTCCGGTCTCAAAGATCCGCGTGGCCAGATCGGGCAGAGCCTGTCCGTTGATATGCACATGCTGACTGTGGACACGGCAGCGATCCAGAACCTTCTGTATTGTATCAAACGTTGTGACCTAGAAGTGGCGGGGCTGGCCTCCGGTGCCTATGTCTCCGGTATTTCGGCGCTTGTGGAAGATGAGCAGGAACTTGGCGCAGCCTGTGTTGATATGGGGGGCGGGGCAACGGATGTCTCGATCTTCATGAAAAAGCACATGATCTATGCCGATAGCGTGCGTATGGGCGGGGAGCATGTGACCTCCGACATTGCGATGGGGCTGCAAATCCCGCTGTCGACCGCCGAGCGGATCAAGACCTTTTATGGCGGCATTGTCGCGACCGGCATGGATGATCGCGAGATGATCGAAGTTGGGGGCGACAGCGGCGACTGGGAAAAGGACCGCCGGACGGTGTCACGCGCCGAACTCATCGGGATCATCCGCCCGCGCGTCGAGGAAATCCTCGAAGGCGTGCGCGATTGTCTGGATGCTGCCGGATTTGAACATATGCCCTCGCAACAGATCGTGCTCACCGGCGGGGCCTCGCAAATTCCGGGGCTGGATACGCTGGCACCGAAAATCCTCGGGCAGAATGTGCGGATCGGACGGCCCTTGCGTGTGCAAGGTCTGCCGCAGGCTGCCACCGGCGCGGCCTTTGCTTCTGCTGTGGGGCTGTGCCTGTTTGCCGCCAACCCGCAAGACGAATGGTGGGATTTCGAGATTCCGGTCGACCGCTATCCGGCGCGCTCACTCAAACGTGCGATGCGGTGGTTCAAGGAGAACTGGTAAGATATTGCAGCCCCCGCGCGGGCTGTGATAGGTTTCGATCAGGCAGAAGACCTGAAGAAACGGGTTTCGCGATACAGGCACGAGAGCAGTGCCCCGACATCGTTATAAGGTTTGCGGTAGAAACCGGGTTCGAGGTGATTCAGCGTTCGGCGCCCCGATCTATAGATGTGTCGGCGGTCGAACCCGCTAAATCTGGCCTTTTGCGCAAAATCCCGCCGAGTTTTGCCAATTTACCCCCTATATTTTGTGGCGAATCTCTGTTTTAGGGATGACGTGGCGATCGAAAACCCATAGAATTTAGGGTGAATAGGTAAAATTTGCCCCGATTCAGGGGCGGGGACATAAGGGCGACTTGGGCAGAATGTGCAATCGCCCCGGCACGAGAGAAAGCAGGCGGTACACTCATGGCTTTGAATCTGACGATGCCCGAGCGGGACGAGTTGAAACCGAAAATTACGGTGTTTGGTGTTGGTGGTGCAGGCGGCAACGCGGTCAACAACATGATCGAAAAGGCGCTTGAGGGCGTCGAATTCGTGGTCGCAAACACCGACGCGCAAGCGTTGCAACATGCAAAAGCACAAGCGCGCATCCAGATGGGTGTGAAAGTGACCGAGGGTCTCGGCGCAGGCGCACGGCCTTCCGTGGGTGCTGCGGCGGCTGAGGAAAGCATCGAGGCCATCGTGGACCAGCTGGCAGGAGCGCATATGTGCTTCATCACTGCCGGTATGGGCGGCGGCACCGGCACGGGCGCGGCTCCGATCATCGCGCAGGCGGCACGTGAATTGGGCGTTCTGACCGTGGGCGTTGTCACCAAGCCTTTCCAGTTCGAAGGCGCGAAACGGATGCGTCAGGCCGACGAAGGCGTTGAGCAGCTTCAGAAGATGGTCGATACGCTGATCGTCATTCCGAACCAGAACCTGTTCCGCCTCGCCAACGAGAAAACCACATTCACCGAGGCCTTCTCGATGGCTGATGACGTGCTCTATCAGGGCGTCAAAGGCATTTCCGATCTGATGGTCCGTCCGGGCCTCATCAACCTCGACTTCGCCGATGTGCGTTCCGTGATGGATGAAATGGGCAAGGCGATGATGGGCACTGGCGAGGCCAATGGCGAAGATCGTGCCGTGCAGGCCGCCGAGAAAGCCATTGCCAACCCGCTTCTGGACGAAATTTCGCTCAAAGGCGCGAAAGGCGTGCTGATCAATATCACAGGCGGTCACGACCTGACCCTGTTCGAACTGGACGAAGCCGCCAACCGTATCCGCGAAGAGGTTGATCCCGACGCGAATATCATCGTCGGCTCCACGATGGACACGGATATGGAAGGCTCCATGCGCGTCTCCGTTGTCGCTACGGGCATTGATGCCACGGTATCCGTCTCCGAAGTGCCGGTGCCGCGCCGCCGTCTTTCCGAGCCGTTGCAAGCGCCGGAAGCTGTTGAAGAAAAGCTGGAACAGGCGGCTCCTGCGGCTGTTGCTGCGGCGGCCTCTGTTGAAGCTGCGGGAGATGAGCCGCGCCAACCGACGCTGGATGTCTTTGATCCGCAGCGTTCGGCAGCACGTTCCGAAGCGCCTGATGACACGTTCCGCGCTCTCGACGACGATCTGCCGCCGCCGGCCTATCAGCCGCGTCCGCAGCCCACACCGCAACCTGTCATGCACGAGCCGCAAGCCGAGTCCTTCGTGGCGCCGCGTGCGTCTTCTGCGGGCAACCCGTCTCCGGAAGCGATGGCACGGCTTCAGGCGGCTGTCTCCAAGCAACCCCGCGCCGAGGTCCGTCAGGAACAACCTGCCGCCGATCCTCACGCTGGTAAGGGGGCGCGTTTCGGCATCAACTCCCTGATCGGTCGCATGACCGGCCATGGCGGCGAAGAGGAAGCTCGCCCTGCGGCCCCGCAACCGCAAGCAGCCCAGCCGCAGGCCCGTTTCGGTGCTCAGCCGCAGGTCCGCCCGCAGGTGCATCAGGCCTATGACGAAGATCAGGATACCAATCCGGAAGCCGAAAAAATCGAAATTCCGGCCTTCCTGCGTCGTCAGGCAAACTGAAATAGTTTTGTGATCCTCGCGGTGGGTCAGAGGTTTTTGCCCGACCGCAGCGGTTTAAAACTACACGATATGACATATTTTAAAGGCCGCCTTAGTGCGGCCTTTTTCGTTTTGTTTCAGAGGCTTGCGTGATCTGTTCTGTGCTGTGCGCGGGTTTTTGCCATTTGGTCAGGGGAGATGTTTCAAACGGTTACAAAGATTGAGTTGAGCCTTCAGGGGGGCATGGATTAATTATCTCTTAACACGTCCGGCATCGGTGCAATCCGATCTTGATGGACGGGACCAACAAAGATCAAATGATCAAAGAGGCAAAACGTGCAGAGCACAGTCGCAAAACAAATTCGGTTCGATGGGGCAGGGCTTCACTCCGGTGCGCCCGTGCGTATGGTTCTTACGCCTGCGCCGGTTGGTCATGGCATTGTGTTCCTGCGCTCTGATATCGAAGCGGACGCCGCCGACACCCGCTCCGTGCGTATTCCGGCGCGCTGGGATGCGGTTGTGCCCTCGCAGCTTTGCACTCTTATCCGCAACGAAGACGGTGTCGAGCTTTCGACTATTGAGCATATCATGGCCGCTCTTGCGGGTTGTGGCGTGACCAACGTGCTGATCACTGTGGACGGACCGGAAGTGCCGATCCTCGACGGCTCTGCCGCGCCTTTCGTTGACGGTATCCTTGCGGCGGGCCTTGTGCGCCAGGAGGGGCCGACCCGCGCGCTCAAAATCCTTAAAACTGTCGAAGTGGAAACCGAGACTGCAAAAGCACGGCTTGAGCCTTCGGACACGATGGAGATCGATTTCCACATTGATTTTGCCGATCCGGCCATTGGTGTGCAGGACAAGCACCTCGTCATGGCCAACGGCGCTTTCGTGCGCGAACTCTCGAACTGCCGCACCTTCTGCCGCAAGGCGGATGTGGATTACATGCGCGAACACGGGCTGGCTCTGGGCGGCACGTTTGATAACGCCGTGGTTGTGGAAGGGGATGCCGTGCTGTCTCCGGGCGGGTTGCGTCATTCCGACGAGCCTGTGCGTCACAAAATGCTCGACGCCTTGGGCGATCTCTATCTTGCCGGTGCCCCGATTCTCGGCCGCTATGTCGGTGAGAAGTCCGGCCATGCAGTAACAAATGCGCTCTTGCGCAAACTTTTCGCAATGCCCGGCGCATGGGCGTATGTCACGGCGGATGCGAAAACCGCAAGCCGCCTGCCGGGGGCGGGCGTGAGCCGTGCGGATCTGGCGGTTTGTGCGTGATCCGGCGTTTCTTTTGCCTGCTCTCCCGACCGTGACGACATTTCCCACGCAAAGGCGTTTTGCCTCGGATTTTTCTGTGCTAGGAGTGTGGTCACGTCCTATTGAGACGGATGGTGAACGGTGAGGGTAGGGCCTTTCATGACGGCACGAAAAACAGGCAGTTTGGCGGTAACGCTCGGGTTTTCCATGGCTTTCTTGGTGGCCTGTGGGGATCATGCCCCGACACGCGATCTGGAAGGCTACCCGGCGGACGAGATTTACGCTCGCGCGGAATATGAGATCACGCAAAAAGACTACGACGATGCGGCACAGTATTTCGCAGAAGTCGAACGTCTTTACCCTTATTCCGACTGGGCCAAGCGCGCTTTGATTATGCAGGCATTCTCCTATCATCGCGCCCGCGACTATGAGAACGCCCGCGTTTCGGCGCAGCGTTTCCTCGATTTCTATCCGGCGGATGAAGATGCGGCCTATGCGCAATATCTTCTGGCGCTGTCCTATTATGACCAGATCGACGATGTGGGCCGTGATCAGGGGCTGACCTTTCAAGCGCTTCAGGCGCTGCGGGCGGTGATCGAACGCTATCCCGACACGGAATATGCGCGTTCGGCGATTCTCAAATTCGACCTCGCTTTCGACCATCTCGCGGCGAAGGAAATGGAGATCGGGCGCTACTATCTCAAGCACAAACATTACACGGCTGCGGCGAACCGCTTCCGCGTGGTGGTCGAGCAATTCCAGACCACGCAACATACCGCAGAGGCGCTGCACCGTTTGGTGGAAAGCTACCTCTCCTTGGGGCTCGTCGAAGAGGCGCAGACCGCAGGGGCGATCTTGGGTCACAACTACCGTTCTACCGAATGGTATGCGGACAGCTACAAGCTGTTGACCGGTCACGGGCTTGAGCCGAAAGCCTTTGAAAACAACTGGCTCGGTGCCGTGTATCGTCAGATGATCCGCGGCGAATGGCTCTGAGGCTCAGACACAGATGCTGAGAAGTCTCGACATCCGGGACATGCTGATCATTGACCGGTTGGAGCTTGAGTTCCAGCCGGGTCTCAACGTGTTGACCGGCGAGACCGGCGCAGGCAAATCCATCTTGCTCGACAGTCTGGGCTTTGTGCTTGGCTGGCGAGGGCGTGCTGATTTGGTGCGTGCGGGCGCGGCGCAAGGCGAAGTCACCGCCGTGTTCGACCTGCCCAAAGGCCATGATGCCGAAGAGGTGCTGGCCGAGCTTGGCATGGACACGGACGATGGCGAGTTGATCCTGCGGCGGGTCAATACGGCAGACGGGCGCAAGACCGCGTGGGTCAATGACCGCCGCGTGTCCGGCGATGTGCTGCGTCGTCTTTCCGAAGTTCTGGTCGAGTTGCACGGGCAGCATGATGATCGCGGTTTGTTGAACCCGCGCGGGCATCGGGTTTTGTTAGATACATTCGGCGGGCTTGAGCCGCAACTGGCGAAGACCCTTCGCCTCTGGAAAGAACTGGCAGTGGCGCGCAAAGCGCTTGCGACCGCCGAGGCGGAGCAGGCGGCTCTTAAAGACGAGGAAGAGTTCCTGCGCCACGCGGTGGGCGAGTTTGACGCGCTGGCCCCCGAACCGGGCGAAGAGGCCAAGCTCGACGCGGAACGCCGCCTGATGCAATCGGCGGAAAAGATCGCGGCAGATGTCGCTAAGGCGCATCAGGCGATTTCCTATGACGGGGGCGAGGGGATGCTCTCCGACGCGCTCAAATGGCTCGAAGGGGCGGCGGAGAAGGCCGACGGACGGCTGGACAATGCGATCGAGGCTCTGGGCCGTGCACTCAACGAGTTGGCCGAGGCGCAATCCGATGTCGAGGATTGTATCGAAGCCCTGCGGTTCAATCCGCATGAGTTGGAAGCGGTTGAGGAACGTCTTTTCGCCATTCGTGGACTGGCCCGCAAACACAATGTTCTGGCCGATGATCTGCCCGCGCTGGCCGATGATTTGCGCAGCAAACTGGCCGCGCTCGACAGCGGGGCAGGGGATATTGCCGCCTTGGCCAAAGCTGTGACAGAGGCCGAAGCCGCATATGATGCAGCGGCAGGGCGACTGAGTGCGGCACGGGCAAAAGCGGCAAGCGAGCTTGATGCGCTCATGGCGCGTGAACTGGCGCCGCTGAAAATGGAACGCGCGGTGTTCTCGACCGAGATCACAGAGGGCGAACCGGGCGCGGAGGGCCGTGACGCAGTAGCTTTTACCGTGGCAACCAATCCGGGCGCTCCGTCCGGGCCTCTGGGCAAGATCGCATCCGGGGGGGAGCTGTCACGCTTTCTTCTGGCGCTCAAGGTGTGTCTGACCCGCGATCAATCCGGTGTGACGATGATTTTCGACGAGATCGACCGCGGTGTCGGTGGTGCGACCGCCGATGCGGTGGGCCGGCGTCTCAAATCGCTTGCGGAAGAGGGGCAGGTCTTGGTCGTGACCCACAGCCCGCAAGTGGCGGCTCTGGGTGGGCATCATTGGCGCGTTGCGAAACGTGTGGAGAATGGCGTGACCCTCTCCGAAGTGATCCCGCTGGATGATGCGGCAAGGGTCGATGAACTGGCTCGGATGCTCTCAGGCGACACGATTTCCGAGGCTGCAAGAGAAGCCGCGCGCTCCCTTCTGGCGGGATAATCCCTTCACCAATTCTTAACCCGCCCGCGCTAGGGTCAAGCTGTTGTGACTGCTCCAAGGTCTCGCGTTTGGCGCGAAAGGTGAAACTCTTTTGCGCCAAACGTTTTGCAGAATGAGGGCACCGCGCATGACTTCCCGCGTGGTTTACGGCACGAGTTTGCCGGGGTTGAGGATGTTTTTCGGATCCATCGCCGCTTTGATCTGTCCCATCAAATCCCAAGCCGCGCCGTGTTCTTCGGGCATGAGGCTTTTCTTGCCCATTCCGATCCCGTGTTCGCCGGTAATGGTCCCGCCAAGCGCCAGCGCGCGTTCGGCCATCCGGTGTGCGAGGCGTTTGCCCTCTTTGATTTCGGCCTCGTCATTGGGGTCAACCAGCAAGATTGCGTGGAAATTGCCATCGCCCACATGGCCCAAAATCGGCCCGTGAAGCGGTGAGGCGGCAATGTCTGCGCGGGTTTGTTCGACGGCTTCGGCAAGTTTCGAGATCGGCACGCAAATGTCGGTGACAACGGCCTTTGCACCTTTGCGGAGTGCCAGACAGGCCCAATAGGCGTGGTGGCGCATGGTCCAGAGGGCGGTGCGATCTTCGGATTTAGCGGCCCATTCGAAGTCCGAGCCGCCGAAATCATGCACGATCTCGCCGAACATCTCGACCTGTTCCGCCACCGTGGCCTCCGAGCCGTGGAATTCCACAAACAGATGCGGTTTGAGTGGGAAATTTGCGCCGGAATAGAGATTCACAGCATGGACGCTTTCGGCATCGAGAAACTCGATCCGCGCCATCGGAAGCCCCACCTGAATCGTGGCAATCACCGCCTCGACCGCCGGACCGATCTCTTCAAAGGAACAGACGGCGGCGGAGATGGCTTCGGGCTGTCCGTGAAGGCGCACGGTCATTTCCGTAATCAGGCCCAATGTGCCTTCGGAGCCGACAAAGAGCGAGGTGAGGTCATATCCTGCGGCGGACTTGCGCGCGCGGCTTCCGGTGCGGATGATCTTGCCATCCGCGAGCACCACCTCAAGCCCTGTGACGTTTTCTTTCATCGTGCCGTATTTGACCGCAGTCGTCCCCGATGCCCGCGTCATCGCCATGCCGCCAAGGCTGGCATTGGCGCCCGGATCGACGGGGAACATCAACCCCGTGTTACGCAGCTCGACATTGAGAGCCTCGCGCGTGATGCCGGGTTGCACAACGGCGTCCATATCGGCGTCATTGACTCGCAGCACCTGATTCATACGGTTGAAATCAACCACTAGCCCGCCGGATGTCGCAAGGGTTTGCCCCTCAAGCGAGGTGCCCGCGCCGAAAGCTGTGACGGGAATTCCGTGCGCATGACATATCTTCATGATTTCCGAAACTTCTGCCGTGGTTTCGGGATAGGCGACCGCTTCGGGCGGGGTGTGGGGGAACCATGTCTCGGACAGACCGTGTTGATCGAGTTCGGACTTGGATCGTGTGAGCCGACCCTCTAAAACGGAAGAAAGCTCGGCATAGGCTGTGTCAATCATGGGACTCACTCGTCTGTTCAGGTCCGATGACCATAATGGACGTGGGCAGGCAGGAAAAGCCGACAGGGCAACTACGCTGAAACACGAAGGGATCGCGCAAATGGCCGAGGAGAAGGCGTCATATCCGGCAAAGGCTATGGCCGAGATTCGTGAAGGACTCTCCGATGCGCTCGATCTGGTCCGCAGACGTGGTCCGAGTCAAATCCAGTTCTGGTTCATTGCACTTTTGATCGGGATTGCCTCCGGCTTTGCCGCATTGGGCTTCCGCAAGGGGATCGATCTTCTTCAGGGCATGTTCTACGGCACGCCCGACCTGCGCCATTTGCACACATTTGCCAGCGACTTGCCGTGGTATTGGGTTTTGTTCCTACCGGTCTTTGGCGGGCTTGTGGTGGGTATCGTGTTGAACTGGTTCACGCCGGACGGGCGGGTGCGTTCGGTCGCGGATGTGATCGAGGGAGCCGCGCTCAATCAGGGGCGTGTGGAGAAACGTGCAGGTCTGGCATCGGCCTTTGCCTCTTTGATCACGCTCTCGACGGGCGGGTCTTCGGGGCGCGAGGGGCCGGTGGTCCACCTTGCCGGTGTGATCTCCACATGGGTGTCGAACCGGCTTCACGCTGACGGGATCACGGGGCGTGACCTGTTGGGATGTGCGGTGGCGGCGGCAGTGTCCGCCTCGTTCAATGCGCCGATTGCGGGGGCCTTGTTCGCGTTGGAAGTGGTGCTGCGCCATTTCGCGGTTCATGCGTTTGCCCCCATTGTCATTGCCTCTGCCGCAGGGACGGTGATCAACCGGCTGGAATTCGGCGATGTGACCGAGTTCACGCTGGCCGCCGAAGGGGCCTTGAGCTTTTATGTCGAATTGCCCGCCTTCCTGATCCTCGGCTTGCTCAGTGGTCTCGTCGCTGTGTTGATGATGCGCTCGATTTTCATGGCGGATGATTTTGGCTCATGGGTACAGGAGAAACTGCATCTGCCGCCCGTGCTCAGACCGGCATTCGCGGGTCTTTTGCTCGGGCTTATGGCTATCCAGTTTCCGCATATCATCGGGGTAGGATATGAAACCACATCGGCGGCACTGACGGGGCATCTGCTTTTGTGGCAGGCGGTGGTCTATACGGTGATCAAGGTGATTGCCGTTTCCATCACCATGGCGGGCCGGATGGGCGGCGGGGTGTTCTCGCCCGCGCTGATGGTGGGGGCGTTGACAGGGCTGTCTTTTGGCCTCGTAGCCACAGCAATTTTTCCGACCGTCTCCGGCACAGCCACGCTCTACGCTCTGGCCGGAATGGGGGCTGTGGCCGCCGCGGTTCTGGGCGCGCCGATTTCGACCACCTTGATTGTGTTCGAACTCACCGGCGACTGGCAAACGGGGCTTGCGGTGATGGTTGCCGTGTCCTTGTCCACGGCGCTTGCATCGCGTCTTGTGGATCGTTCGTTCTTTCTGACGCTTCTGGAAAGGCGGGGCGTGCATCTGGCCGCAGGGCCGCAGGCCTATCTCTTGGCCACGGTGCGTGTGCATCAATGCTACCGCGCACCGGATGCGCCACGGGCGGCACCGGACGCCGCCTGTCGCGAGTTGATTGCTCAGGGGATTTACCTGTCCCCCAATGCCACGCTTGAACGCGCCATGCCGTTGTTCGAGAAGAACAACCTGATCTTCATTCCGGTCGTGACGCTGCGCGAGGATACGGGACCGGAACTGCATGGGGCGCTGTTTCACGTCGATGCGCTTCGGGTGTTTTCACGCAAACTGGCGGAAACGGCGGCAGAGGAACATTCCTGACATGACAAACGCGGGCCAGAGACCCGCGTTCATGTGTGTTTTCAAAGCGTTTTGTGCCAGCCCTGCGCCACGTTTTCCACGAAGACTTGTGGCTGTCGGAGCGGCTCAGAGCTGTTCGACAGCGGCTTTCTGGGCATAAAAAGCAATGTGGTCCTTGATCGCTGCGGCCACTTCATTGGGGGCCTCATAGGTCCATGCCGCATTCTTGATCACCACGGATTTCGTATGAATGTCGTAATGTTTGGCCGTGCCTTTGAACGGGCAGGCCGCGACCGTGTCGGTTTCTTCCAGAAATGCCATAGCAAGGTCTTCGCGCGGGAAATAGATCACCGGCGGGTAATCTCCCTCGGTCAGTTCCAGCGCTCTGGCGCTTTCCCCGAGCACAGCGCCACCGGCGCGCACCACCCATTTTCCCGCGGCGGGGCGGATTGTAATATGGTCTCCCATGTCTTTGTCCTTCTTGTGTCATTATCGAGCACCCGAAGACGTTTTGCGAAAAATAAAATGGTTTTCGAAAAGCGTCCCGAACGGGCGCCGATGGTGTGATCCTTTCAAAACGTGCGGAGCACGTTGATCTTGAAAGGGTTCTATCAGGGTTTTTGTATCAGGTATATGTCAGACGGGGGTCACGGCTTGTCGCAGCCAGATGCGGGCCTGTTCGGACACGCGGTCTTTGAGCTTTTCCCAGACGGTTTCGTGATAGTCGTTGATCCAGTCGCGCTCCCATGGGGCCAGTTCGTCCGCAAGGATCAGGTTGCGGTCGATGGGCACCCATGTCAGCGTTTCGAAGTTGAGCATGTCGCGCCCGTCCGCGCCTGCGATATCTGGCGCTTTTTGCGTGGCGATCAGGTTTTCGATCCGGATGCCGAAGGCACCTTCGCGGTAATACCCCGGCTCGTTGGAGAGGATCATCCCCTCTTGCAGAGGCAGCAGAGATGCCCGTGAAATCCGTTGCGGGCCTTCGTGCACCGAGAGGTAGGAGCCGACGCCGTGGCCTGTGCCGTGGTCATAGTCGCGCCCCATCCGCCACAGCGGCGCACGCGCCAGCGCATCAAGATGGCCACCAGCCACGCCACGCGGGAAAGATGCGGTGGAAATGGCGATCATGCCTTGCAAAACGGCGGTAAAGGCCGCGCGTTCCTCAAAACCGGGATCACCCAGAGCAATGGTGCGGGTGATGTCTGTCGTGCCGTCCTGATATTGGGCACCGCTGTCGATGAGCAAAAGCTCCCCCTCACGCAACGCGCGGTTGGTGTCTTCGGTCACGCGGTAATGCACGATGGCCCCGTTGGGGCCGGAGCCGCAAATCGTGTCGAAGGAAATCTCCTTGAGCTGGTTGGTGGCGGCGCGGAAGGATTCGAGGGCTTTCACCACTTCGATCTCGGTCAGGTTCTCGGGCGGCAGTTCGGAGAGCCACGAAAGAAATTCGACCATCGCCGCCCCGTCACGCAGATGCGCTTCGCGGGTGCCTGCGATCTCTTCTGGTGTCTTGCAGGCTTTGGGCAGGATGCAGGGATCATCGCCTTCGACAATCTCGGCATTTTTCAGCATGGTTTTGACGGCGAAAGGTGCGGTGTTCGTGTCCACAAGCACGCGACAGGTCAGTTCTTCCAGAGCCGTGCCGAAGGCGGCGCGGGGCAGGATGGAGATGCGCGGGTCAGGGCCGAGATCGGCGTATTTCGCTGCATCATCAAAAAGCATCAGCCGCCCTGTGACGGTGAGGATGCCAAAGGCCTGCACCACCGGATTATGCGCAATGTCGGAGCCGCGTATGTTCAATAGCCACGACAGGCTGTCGGGCAGGGTGAGCACTACGGCTTCGGCCCCTTGTGCGGCCACAGCCTCTCCGATCTCGGCGAATTTCTCTTCGGAGGTCTTGCCGGTCAGTTCCACAGGCTGCTTGCTCACCGGCGCACTGGGGCGTGCGGGGCGGTCAGTCCAGATACGGTCCACGAGATTGCTGGTGGCGATCATTTCCTTGCCCGTGTCGAGCAGGGTCTTGCGCAGGCCTTCCACTTCGTGAATGCTGTGCAGCCAAGGGTCGAAACCGATCTTCGCGGCATCGGTTTTCAATAGCCATGTGCCCAGCGAGGTGGCGGGCCAGTCGATATAATCGAACAGTTTCGGGTCACATTGCGCCCGTACCTGCACCGTGTAGCGTCCGTCGGTGAAAATAGCCGCTTGGGAGGTGAGCATCACGGCAAACCCTGCCGATCCGGTGAACCCCGTCAACCATGCCAGCCGTTCATCACAGGGGGCCACATATTCGCCCTGATGGGCATCCGCACGCGGCACCAGAAACGCGTCCAGCCCCGCATCCAGCATCTCCTTGCGCAGCGCAGTCACACGCGGGGCGGCCTGTTCGGGGCGAGTGGTCACATCAAAGCTTTGGAACATTTTGCAATGGTCCTTTCATGGTCATAATCGCGGATCATTCGACAGGCGCTCAGGAGGCGCGGCGCATTCCCATCACGCGGGCACGCGCCCGCGGGTCGCTGTCGAAAAGCGAGGCAAGTTGTTCTGTCATGGCGCCTGCCAGCTGTTCGGCATCGGTGATGGTCACGGCGCGATCATAGTAGCGCGTCACATCATGGCCGATCCCGATGGCCAGCAATTCCACCTGTTTGCGTTTCTCGATCATGGCGATCACGTCACGCAGGTGTTTTTCGAGATAATTGGCGGGGTTGACGGACAGGGTGCTGTCATCCACGGGCGCGCCATCCGAGATCACCATCAGGATCTTGCGCGCTTCGTGGCGGCCCACCATCCGGCGATGCGCCCATTCGAGCGCCTCCCCGTCAATATTCTCTTTGAGCAGCCCCTCTTTCATCATCAGACCCAGATTGGCCCGCGTCCGACGCATGGGGGCATCGGCGGATTTGTAGATGATATGGCGCAGATCGTTCAGTCGTCCCGGCTGTTGCGGGCGGCCCTGTCCGAGCCATTCCTCGCGTGACAGCCCGCCTTTCCATGCCCGTGTGGTGAAGCCCAGAACCTCGACCTTGACGTTGCACCGCTCCAGCGTGCGCGCCAGAACATCGGCGCAGATCGCGGCAATCGAAATCGGGCGTCCGCGCATGGAGCCGGAATTATCCAGAAGAAGCGTCACCACAGTGTCGCGGAATTCTGTGTCTTTCTCGACCTTGAACGACAGGGGGGTTGTCGGGTTGGCCACCACACGCGCCAGACGTCCGGCGTCGAGAATGCCCTCTTCGCGATCAAATTCCCACGACCGGTTCTGTTGCGCCTGAAGGCGGCGCTGCAATTTGTTGGCCAGCCGCGAAACAGCGCCCTTGAGCGGTTCAAGCTGCTGGTCAAGATAGGCGCGCAGGCGTTCAAGCTCGGCAGGTTCGGCCAGTTCTTCGGCCATGATTTCTTCGTCATGGGCGGTAGAAAAGACCTGATAATTGGGGTCGGCATCGGACACAGGCGCGGGCTGGGGCGGTTCGACCTCGGCCTCGTCTTGCGGGAGCTCAACCTCTTCGGAGAATTCCTCGTCAGCCAGATCATCCGAAGACACCGTGGCCTCCTGCATGTCCTGTTGCTGCTCCTGCGTGTCTTCCGCGCTGGCCTCGCTGTCGTCTTCCTGGTCCTGATCCTCGCCCTGATTTTCCGGCTCTTCGTCCTGCTCCTCGGTCTCGGCGGACTGGTCCTCTTCGGGATCGGTCGCATCCGGATCATCGCCAAGCTGGTCCCCGTAACCCAGTTCCTCAATCACGCGACGGGCGAGACGAGCAAAACCCTGTTGGTCTTCCAGCAGGACGTCGAGATCCTCGAACGTGTCTTGTGTCTGCCCGTCGATAAAATCGCGCCAGAGATCAAGCACGTTTTCCGCCGCCTGCGGCAATTCACGTCCGGTCGCCTTTTCGCGCAGATAATAGCCCATCGCTTGCGCCAGAGGGGCGTCTTCGCGCTTGGTGATGCCGTCATATCCGCGCCGCGTGGCCTCACTGCCGATCTTGGCGTCGATATTCTTGCCGGTGCCGGGCATGTAGCGCGCCCCTGCCGCTTCGCAGCGGGCGGTTTCCAGCGCGTCGTAGATTTCAAACGCCATCTGGCCCGGAGGCGCATAGCGTTGGAAGGTGCTCTGGTCGTGGAATTTGTGGCGCAAGGCCAGCGCATCCGCGGTGCCGCGCGCGATCAGCACCTCGTCTTTGGACATCCGGCGCGAGACTTGTGGCAGGCGTACCGTGTCGCCGGAAATGCCCGCCGGATCCATAGAATAGGTGACAGTCAACTCGCCATCGTCGGCGATGACTTTCGTCGCTTCCGCGAGGGCTTTTTTGAATGGATCGGCCGGGTTGTCGCTGGGTTTGTTCATACCCTCGTTAAATCATGCGTGTGGCAGTCGGGCAAGCGAAAGAGAAGCGCAGAAATGGAACAATGGCTGAGCGCGAGGTCGCACAGGTTTTGTGTTTTGGTGAACCTAAGTTGATCTTGAGTATGTGATCTGTGCGGAGTTAGGTTGCGGGCAACGGCACAGACTACGTTTCCGACCTTTGGCTGTGCGAAAATTGAAAAAGGAAATATGGTATGTCCAATCCGAAAATTGCTATTGTCATTGGCTCTACCCGTGATGCCCGTTTTGCCGACAAACCTGCCCAATGGCTTCTGGGCAAGGCGAAAGAGCTTTGCACCGATCTTGATTTTGATCTGGTCGATTTGAAAGACTTTGACCTGCCGATGTTCAACGAGATGGCGTCGAACCTCTATATGCCATCCGCCGATCTTGCTGCGATCAAATGGCAGGAAAAAATGGCCGAATATGACGGCTATATCTTCGTGACACCGGAATATAACTCGTCGATCCCTGCCTCGTTGAAAAACGCTCTGGATCAGGCCGGTAAGGAATGGGTGCGCAAACCCGCGGCTGTCTTGGGGTATGGCTCCGTCGGGGCAGCGCGCGCGGTCGAGCATTTGCGCGCCGTGGCGGTGAACCTGCAAATGGTGCCGGTGCGCTCCGCCGTCTATATCTCCGGCTCCGATTTCTTCAAAGTCTCGCCGCTGGGGGCCAATGCGGTAATGTCCGAGATTGAAGCCGGCATCCTGCCGTCGCTTGAGGCCATGCTCGGCGATCTGACGTGGTGGACCAAAGCAACGAAAGCCGCCCGCGAGGCATAAGCCTGCAGCGGATCACCTATTCAAAATAAACCCACGCACATTTCAGGTTAAAGGCCCGCCAGTTTGGTGGGCCTTTTCTGTGGGACTGTGTTCGTCGTTTTCCTATCCGCCCAGCAACATCCCGCGACACTGGCGCATGTTTTCCTCGGCCAGCGTTTTGGCGCGTGTGGCTTCCGCGTCGTCAAAAGAGAAACGTGATACCGAGAGCAATGTGCTTTGCGCCACATGGCCCGCGATCCGCAGGTCTTCATAGGCGGGTGTGGCCTCTGGCGGGATCAACGCATCGAGCAAGGCCTGCATGGCCTGTTTGAGCGCGAAAATCTCCCGATCATTGTGATATTGCGCCTCGGCGGACAGGCGTCCGGCGCAATAGGCGAATTGACGGGCGAGCGGATTGTCGGCGGGAAGCGGCGCTGCGTGAAGCGGCAGAGGGGCGCACAGAGCAAGGCAAAAGACCGCAGCAGTGAAGGGGGCTGTGTCCTGTCGTCTCTCTTTGTGCGTCTGTTGTGTCATGGCCTTTGTCTGTCGCTGAACCAAAGCCGTTCGTGTGCCTGTGAGGCTGGATCAAGGGGAAAGACTCACCTCGTGAGAGCGGCTTGTTACAGTCAGGCTAGGCCGGTTTTCGGATTCTGGCAATAATTTTGTATATACTATGGATATACTTTGGCTATACCTTTCCGCGCGCAGGTCCGAGCCAATGAGCTTCCCGCGCTGATATTCAGGGCAGGGGCGTGCGGGTAATATGTGCGCGCAAGAAAAAAGGCGGACCCGAAGGCCCGCCTTTGAAATCTCGGTCTTGAACAGTCTCAGCTTGCGACGGAAGCCGCCGACTCGGGCAGTTCTTCGTCAAAGCAACGCTGGTAGAACTCGGCGACGGTTTGCCGTTCCAGCTCGTCACATTTGTTCAGGAAGGTCAGGCGGAACGCATAGCCGATGTCGCGGAAGATCTCGGCGTTTTGCGCCCATGTGATCACGGTCCGCGGGCTCATCACGGTGGAGAGATCGCCATTCATGAAGGCGGTGCGGGTGAGATCGGCGACGGTGACCATCTGGCTGATCTGTTTGCGGCCTTTTTCAGTGTTGTAATGCGGCGCTTTGGACAGAACGATGTTCGATTCCGCATCATGGCTCAGATAGTTGAGTGTAGCCACGAGAGACCAACGGTCCATCTGTGCCTGGTTGATCTGTTGCGTGCCGTGGTAAAGACCGGTGGTGTCGCCCAGACCGACCGTGTTGGCGGTGGCGAAGAGGCGGAAATAGGGGTTCGGCGTGATGACTTCGTTCTGGTCCATCAGCGTCAGCTTGCCGTCATGCTCCAGCACGCGCTGGATCACGAACATCACATCTGCGCGGCCCGCATCATATTCGTCGAACACGATCGCGCAGGGGTTGCGTAGCGCCCACGGCAGGATGCCTTCCTGAAACTCGGTGACCTGTTTGCCATCCTTGAGTTTGATCGCGTCTTTGCCGATCAGGTCGATCCGCGAAATGTGGCTGTCGAGGTTCACACGCACGGAGGGCCAGTTCAGACGTGCCGCCACCTGTTCGATGTGGGTGGATTTGCCTGTGCCGTGATAGCCTTGGATCATCACACGACGATTGTGGCTGAAGCCTGCAAGGATCGCCATTGTGGTGTCGGGATCGAATTTATAGGTGGGGTCGAGTTCAGGGACACGGTCGGTGGTTTCGGCAAAGCCTTTCACCGTCATGTCTGTGTCGATGCCGAACACGTCGCGCACGGAAATGGTTTCGGTCGGTTTTGCGTTCGCATCCATGATATTGCCCGCTCTATTCATCGCATTTCATTACTCACCTGACTTCGTGCCCTATCGCGCCGAGAGGTGCAAGAGGCAGAGCGCCGAGAAGACGTGCATTCTATGTGTGCGGGTTGTGCACAAGATCACGCCAGCGTGAAGATACGTGAGGATAAAAAGGTGATCTGCACCGTGATCCGGCCCGTAGACCTCATAACCTCGACACTGGGTTGAGGACAGAATGGGAGATACACCTATGAAACGCACAATTTTTGCCGCAGCCACCGCCACGATCATTGCGACCACGGCTTTTGCCGATAATTCCATGAGCAAAAACCCGATGGTGGGCGGAGCTGAAATGTTCGCTGACAAAAATATCGTCGAGAATGCCGTGAACTCCGCCGACCACACCACGCTCGTGGCGGCTGTGCAGGCCGCTGGTCTTGTCGAGACCCTGTCGGGCGAAGGTCCTTTCACCGTGTTTGCTCCGACCAACGACGCCTTCGCCGCTCTGCCGGAAGGAACGGTTGAAACGCTTCTGAAACCTGAAAACAAAGATCAGCTGACCAAAATCCTGACCTGCCATGTGGTCGCCGCCGATGTGATGTCCGAAGCTCTCGTTGGTATGATCGAGGATGACGGCGGTATGCATGACGTGCCGACTGTGGGCGGGTGCACGCTCAAGGCCATGGTCAAGGATGGCATGGTGATGATCGAGGACGAGCAGGGCAATGCCGCCACGGTCACCATTGCGGATGTGGACCAGTCGAACGGTGTGATCCATGTGATCGACAAGGTTCTGCTTCCGGCGATGTAAGCCTTCAGGGCTTTCGCGTCTGTTAATGAGTGTTTTGGCGGGGTGTGCACAGTGCATGCCCCGCTTTTTTGTCGTCTTCACTTGGCCTCGGTAAGAGTTCGTGAGTAGATAGAGCCAGTGAAATTTAAGTGGGGACAACAGGATGAGTGGCCTTCTGGCGCTTTTGGACGACGTGGCAGGGATTGCGAAAGTAGCGGCGGCCAATGTGGATGATATTGCAGGGCAGGCGGCCAAGGCCTCGGCCAAGGCCGCGGGCGCGGTGATCGACGATGCGGCTGTGACACCGAAATATGTCCACGGTTTCGCGCCTGCGCGGGAATTGCCGATTGTGGGCAAGATCGCGCTTGGCTCTATTCGCAACAAACTGGTGATCCTGTTGCCGCTCGCGCTGCTTCTGGCCAGCTTTGCGCCGTGGCTGATCACGCCTTTGCTGATGTTGGGCGGCTCCTACCTTTGTTTTGAAGGGGCCGAAAAGGTTTATCACCTGTTCAAACCCCACGCGCCACATGCGGACGGGCATATGCCGGAGGAGGGCGACCCGACCCATCTCGAAGAACAGAAGATCGCTGGGGCGGTGAAAACGGATTTCATTCTCTCGGCGGAGATCATGACCATCATTCTGGCCGCACTCGACGCCGATCAGTCGATCTGGTTTCAGGCGGGGGCTTTGGGGCTTGCCGGGATTATCATCACGGTCGTGGTCTATGGCAGCGTCGCCCTGATCGTCAAAGCCGATGACTTCGGCCTGTGGCTGGCGCGTGTCGGACAGCTCTCCGTGACCCGTGCTTTGGGGCGCGGGATTGTGAAATTCATGCCCGCACTGATGAAACTTCTGATGATTGTCGGCACGGCGGCCATGATCTGGGTCGGTGGCTCTATTGTGATCCACGGGCTGCATGAGTTGGGGATGCATCATCCATACGAAGAAATTCATCACCTGGCCGAGCTTGCGACCGAGGTTGTGGCGCATTCCGTTGCAGATGCGGCCAGTTTCGCGGGCTGGTTCGTCACCGCCTTTTTCGACGGTATCTTCGGGCTGATCTATGGGCTGATCCTGATCCCTGTTGTGAGCAAGATCATCAACCCGCTGATCCGCGCCGTTCGGGGCAAATCTTCGTCCGCCCACTGAACGGTAGGGTGCGCCTGAGTATTTGCGCCATCAGAAAGCCGGATGCGAAGAGGCGTGCGGCGGATGGTGGATGACAGGGGCTGAAGGGCGAAAGATTTTTGCGTTAGGCTTTTAAAAAAGCGAAAAGCCCCGCAGTTTGGCGGGGCTTTTCCTATGTGACTGGATGAGGAAAGCGCTTACTTGAACCAGCGGCTTTCCTTAAGCTGGTCCCATGCCCAGACCACCTGTTGCAACTGTTCCTCTTGCGAGCGGTCGCCGCCGTTCACATCGGGGTGCAGCACCTTGATGAGCGCGCGGTATTGCTTCTTGATCTCGGCCTTGGTCCAGTGGTCCTTGGCTTCCAGAATCTCGATGGCCTGACGCTCGACAGGGGGGAGTTTGCGGGTGGGAGCCCCCGGATCGCCTTTGCCCGGATTGCGCGTAGCGTTTTCTCCCAGAACTTCATGGGCATCATCGATACCAAGGCGTTCCCACGCGCGTTGTTCGACCGACTTCTTGCCGAAAGGCTTGGTCGGGCGGTCGCCGGTCTGCGACGACTTGTAGGCCGCATCCATTTCTTCTTCCGTCGCGGTGGCGAAGAAATTCCATTGCAGGTTATATTCGCGCACGTGGTCCTTGCAGAACCATTTATACTCGTCCAGATGGTCGGGCGAGCGCGGTGCGCGGTATTGGCCGGCCTCTTCACAGCCTTCCCATTCGCATTTGCGTTTGGAGGTTTCGAACGCGCCAGACATGCCTCTACGGCCGCCGCGTTTGTTCTTTTTTGCGGAAGATACCGAAATATCAAAACCGAAGGGGTCTTTCTTATCCATCTGCCTCAACCTTTTCGACTCGGACGCAGGACTTTAGATGAGAATGATCGAATGGAAAAGGGTTGGATGATGACAATTGCCGATGAAATGCGCAGACGCCTGGAAAATGTCTTTGCGCCGAGTGAGTTGATCGTGGTGGATGACAGTGCCGCGCACGCCGGACATGCGGGTAATCCGGAGGGGGGCGGGGAGACCCACTTCAACGTCAGGATTCGCAGCGCCGCCTTTGAGGGACAGTCGCGCGTCTCCCGTCACCGGATGGTGCACAAGGCGCTGGGGGATCTGGTGCCACGCATTCACGCGCTGGCACTGGATCTGGATGTGTGACGCTCAGGATTCGCGGTCTTCGGCAATCTCGTCGGCCACGTCAGGGTCCAGCTTGCGCGCGTCAGCCCCTGCGCCTTTTGCGGCTTTGGCCGGAAAGGGCACAGACGGTGGCGGAGTGTCCCGATCTGCGGCAAGCGATTTGCGGGTGGGGGCTGTGACCTCCTCGCTCCGCAGGCTGGCTGCGATGAGGCGCGCCTCGTCCATTTCGCGGCGAAAGACGAGAACGGTGTGATAGTTCACGGTTTTCGAGGTGATCCCCGCACGTTCTTCCATCGGCAAAAGATCGGCGCGTAGATATTCCCATCCCTCTGCCCCTTTCGCATTCAGCAGGCTTTGCATGGCTTGTGCGATCCGGCCTTCGGAGGTTTTGATCCCTTTGGCTTTCTCACCTTTGCGCGGTGCGGGAATGGTCAGATATTCGTAACGGGGCATCGTGATCTCCTTGCGCTGTGGGGGATGGTGTAGCGCAGTGTCCGGTCGCGTCAATAGCATGCGCCGGAAGTGCGCAGGCATCGGCGGAGGATCACGCAGCTTTGTTCTTGAGCGAGATGGAGCGACCTGCCTGCTCGGGACAGGGCAAGTGGCCGTGTGCTTCTTTAAGTGCAGAGAGTTTAGCGGATATCTCTGGCGGAAAGGGCACAACGCGCGGGCCCGACATGTCGATATGCAAGAGAAGTTCCTCTGCCGTGGCCGCGACCCAACCGTTTTCGTGGTGGATTTCGTGGAACAGCACCATACGTTTGGCGTCGAAATCGAGTAGCCGGGTATGGACCCGCACGCGGTCGCCCAGTTTCAACTCGCGTTTGTAACAGATGTGCACTTCCGCCGTGTAGGTCGTGTGGCGGGCGGTCTTAGCATAGGCTTCGCCCAGACCGATGAGCGGATACAACTGATCGCCGCCCAAATCCATGATCACCGCGTAATAGGCCATGTTGATATGGCCATTGTAATCCACCCAGTCGGGGCGGACGTCGATCAGGGTCGAGATATGGGGCGCGGGAAGTGGCATAGGCAAGCACATATGAAAAAGCCGCCCCGTGGGGCGGCTTGATGGATCAATTCCGGCTCAAAGCCCGAGTTTTTCTTTCACCAGCGCATCAACCGCTTTCGGGTTGGCCTTGCCTTGGGTGGCTTTCATCACCTGACCCACGAACCAGCCCGCGAGTTTCGGGTTGGCTTTGGCCTTTTCGACCTGCGCGGGGTTGGCGGCGATGATTTCATCGACGGCGGCTTCGATAGCGCCCGTATCCGTCACCTGTTTCATGCCGCGCTCTTCGACAATCTGCGCTGGATCGCCGCCTTCGGTGTAGACGATCTCGAACAGGTCTTTCGCGATCTTGCCGGAAATCGTATCCGCTTTAATCAGCTTGACGATCTCGCCCAGTTGTTCGGGCGTCACGGGGCAGTCTTCGATGTCCTTGTCGTCTTTCTTCAGACGACCGAACAATTCGTTGATCACCCAGTTGGCAGAGAGCTTGCCATCTTCACCGGTGGCGACCACTTTTTCAAAATAGTCGGCATTCACCGTGTCAGCGGTCAACACGCCCGCGTCATATTCTGACAGGCCGAAGTCTTTGACGAAACGCGCCTTTTTCTCGTCGGGCAGTTCCGGCAGGCTCTTTTTGATCTCGTCCACCCACTCCTGTTCGATCTCCAGCGGCAGGAGGTCGGGGCAGGGGAAGTAGCGGTAGTCATGCGCTTCTTCTTTGGAGCGCATGGAACGGGTTTCGTTCTTGGCCGCGTCATAGAGGCGGGTTTCCTGATCCACTTCGCCGCCATCTTCGAGAATGGCAATCTGGCGACGGGCCTCGTAGTCGATGGCCATCTGGATAAACCGCGTGGAGTTCATGTTCTTGATCTCGCAGCGCGTGCCGAGATGGGAGAAGTCCTGCGTTTCCTGATATTTCTCGTATTGGCTGGGACGGCAGACCGACACGTTCACGTCCGCCCGCAGGTTGCCGTTTTGCATGTTGCCGTCGCAAGTGCCCAGATAGCGCAGGATCTGGCGCAGTTTGAGGACATAGGCTGCGGCTTCTTCGGGCCCGCGAATGTCGGGGCGCGAGACGATCTCCATCAGCGCCACACCCGTGCGGTTGAGATCGACGAAGGACATGTTGGGGTCCATGTCGTGAATCGACTTGCCCGCGTCCTGCTCAAGGTGGATGCGTTCGATCCGCACGAGACGCGCGACACCGGGTTCCATGTCCACAAGCACTTCACCTTCGCCCACGATCGGGTGGTAAAGCTGCGAAATCTGGTAGCCTTGCGGCAGGTCGGGGTAGAAATAGTTCTTGCGGTCAAAGGCGGAGAACAGGTTGATGTCGGCTTTCAGGCCCAACCCCGTGCGCACGGCTTGTTCGATGCAATATTCGTTGATGACCGGCAACATGCCCGGCATGGCCGCATCCACGAAAGACACGTTCGAGTTCGGCTCGCTGCCGAATTGTGTGGAGGCGCCGGAGAAAAGCTTTGCCTCGGAGGCAACCTGCGCGTGAATCTCCATCCCGATGACGAGTTCCCAATCCTCTTTCGCACCTGCAATGGTTTTTACCTTTGGTGCGGCATATTCGAGATGGTCGAGCATAGGCATGTCCCTGATCTGGTCGAACTTTCCCGCGTTCTAGGCGCTCTGTGGCCGATGGGCAAGAGGGCGGGCTTTGCAAAGACGGTGATGAACGGGCATATATAGGGAAATTATGAAGGGCTGTGTGCTGTGATGGGGTATTCGAACGGGATCGTTGGTCTGGCTGCGGCTTTGGCGTTGAGTGCGGGGCTTGGCACAGGCACAAAGGTAGCCGCCTCCGAAACCGCCTCCACCATGTCGGCTCCGGTCCCGCCCTTGACCGTAAGTGTGATTCCCAAGCCGCGCCCCTATGAAATCCGTATTCCGAAATTGCGTTGGAAGTCCCAGAATAAGGGACCGGCATGGACCCGCGCGGCGATGAAAGCTGTGGCGGGGCACGGCCAGACCCTGATCAAAACCGTCCCTCACGACATCTCTTCGTGGTGTCCGGGCTATGCTACGCAGGACGAAAGCGGTCGCGCGGCGTTCTGGGCGGGGTTGTTGTCCACCTTGTCTTATCACGAAAGCACATGGCGGGAGACGGCGGTCGGTGGCGGCGGGCGCTGGTTCGGGTTGGTGCAGATATCCCCTGCAACTGCACGGCACTATAACTGTCGAGCAGGCACGGGCGAGGCGCTCAAGGATGGGGCGATGAACCTGTCCTGTGCGGTGCGGATCATGAACAAAACCGTGGCGCGGGATCAGGTGGTCAGTCAGGGCATGCGCGGCGTCGCGGCTGACTGGGGGCCGTTTCACTCCGCCCGCAAACGCGAAGACATGCGGCGCTGGCTCGCGGCCCAGCCCTTTTGCCGCCCCATGCTGAAAAGCTCTCCCCTGCCATTGCCGCGCCCTGTGTTGGACAGCGGCGATCTGGCATTTGATGTCGAGGCGGCACTTGAGCCGCAAAGTGTCACGACAGAGTGACTGGCTGAGTGAAGTGGGCTGGAAAATTTACCGCAGATCCCGCGCTGAAATTGCGATTTTCGGGAGGCCCAGTCGCTCCGATATAACGCCTTGTTTTTTCGCACGTCCGGTGCTCTTTTGAGCCCGATACAGCCACGGCGTGACCTCAAAATCTGCCTCGGGCTTTCGCGAAACGCTTTAAGGAGGACCCCATGACCGCATTGCGCACTGATATCGATCCCGACGGATTGCTCGAGTTTTCGGTGGTCTTCACCGACCGTTCCCTCAACCATATGTCAAAGACCTTTCAAAAGGTGATGACGGACATTCACGACACGCTTTGCGAGGTCTACGCGGCGGATACAGCCGTGGTGGTGCCCGGAGGCGGCACCTATGCGATGGAGGCCGTCGCGCGCCAGATCGCAGGGGGCGAGGATGTGATGGTGATCCGAAACGGCTTCTTTTCTTTCCGCTGGTCCCAGATTTTCGAGGCAGGTGATATTCCGGCCTCTCAGACCGTGCTGAAAGCCCGCCGCGTCGGCAATGAGCCGGATGCAGGGTTCCTGCCTGCGCCCTTGGAAGAGGCCATCGCCAAAATTCACGAAACCAAACCCGCCGCCGTTTTTGCCCCGCATGTGGAAACCGCCTCGGGGATGATCCTGCCCGACGCTTATATCCGTGCGCTGGCCGAGGCGGTTCACGCCCATGGCGGTCTGATGGTGCTGGATTGCATCGCTTCGGGCTGTGCGTGGGTGGATATGAAAGAGACCGGCGTTGATGTCCTGATTTCGGCCCCGCAAAAAGGCTGGTCCGCGCAACCGTCGGCGGGGCTTGTTATGCTCTCCGAACATGCGCGCGACGTGGTGAAAGCCCGCCAAAGCTCGTCCTTTGCCATTGATCTGGGGAAATGGCTGACGATCATGGAGGCCTATACGGGTGGCGGGCACGCCTATCACGCCACCATGCCAACAGATGCCTTGCGCGCCTTCCGAGATGCGATGCTTGAGACAAAAGCATACGGATTTGCCAAGCTATCGGACGCCCAGTGGGAGTTGGGACGCCGCGTGCGCGCGTTGCTGGCCGAGCGTGGTTTTAAATCGGTCGCAGCAGAGGCCGTGGAGGCGCCCGGCGTGGTGGTGTGCTACACGGATGACCCTGCGATCAAAACCGGCGCGGCCTTTGCCGCCCACGGTGTTCAGATCGCAGCGGGTGTGCCTCTGCAATGCGACGAGGGGGAGGGCTTCTCGACCTTCCGGCTCGGGTTGTTCGGGCTAGATAAGCTCTATGATGTGGATGCAACCGTAGGCCGGCTTGAGGCCGCTCTCGACGCGGTTCTGGGTTAAACGCCCCTGTTTCCTTTGCTGCACATAAATACTCATAGGCGCGGGCCACTTGGCAGATCGTGTCTTTTGAGTATTTGGGGCAGCAAAGGAGACGGTATTCATTTGGCGTGAAACCGGCCAGTGTCAGATGGGCCCCAGCCCTGCTTTCATCACCTTGCGCCGCACGGGGCGCAGGTCGTGGACGGCCTTGAGGCCCAAGAGGCGCACCGTGCGAAGGATTTCATCTTCGGAGCGCACAACCCTGTTGAACAGATCCACCACTTTGGCCCGCGCGGCGATGTCGCGGTGGCGGGTTTTGGCAAAGGCGTCGAGCATCTCCTGCCCGCCCAGATCGCCGCGATGGTTTTCCGAGAGCGTCAGAAGTTCCGCAAGATCATTGAGCGAGGTGTTCAGCCCTTGCGCCCCGATGGGCGGCAAGACATGCGCGGCCTCGGCAATCACCGCTACCCGCTCGCCAGATAGGCGGTCTGCCAGTTGTGTGATGATGGGAAAGATGCCCCGACCGGAGGCCAGTTCCAGTGCGCCATAGAGGCCGGCGGAACGGTCGGTCATGGTGGCGTTGAAGGCGTCGACCTCCATGTTCAGCAATTCGGTCGCATAGGGGCCTTTGTTCATCCAGACGATGGCTGAGGCCGGTTTGCCGTCGATGTCGGGCAGAGGCACCATGGTGAAGGGACCGCCTTCGCGATAAATTTCGGTAGAGACATTGTGATGTGGCAATTCATGGGTAGCGGTGAAGGCCAGTGATTTCTGGCCGTAGCGCGTGGTTTTGACGCCGATGCCTGCTGCTTCGCGCACCGGTGAATTGCGCCCGTCGGCGGCGACCACGAGCTTTGCGCGGACCGTAGTGCCATCGGAGAGGGTGACGCGCGCCTCGTTGGTGCGGGTCAGCATGGTTTTAAAGCCGACACCGTAGCGCAGTTCGACATTGGCAATATCCGGCACCGCGCGCGCCAGTTCGCGGCGGATGACCCAGTTGAGAAAGTTCCAGCCAAAGGGTTCGTCGGCGCTTTCGCGACCCTCGAACTGACGTTCCGTGCGAATCTCGGGGCCGGTTTCGCCGGACACGGTGTCCACAATGCGCAGGGCTTCTAAGGGGGTGGCATGAGGAGCAAGGGCTTCCCAGATACCGATCTTTGCGAACAGGTCACGCGCGGGGCGCAAAAAAGCGGTGGAGCGCAGGTCCGAGCTGGCCTCGTGGCCTGTCACAACGGGCGGGGTGGGGTCAACCATAAGGGTTTTAAAACCCGCGGCTCCGAAAGCCGCAGCTGCGATCAGTCCGGCGATTCCGCCACCGGAGACCAGCACGTCGACGCTGTCATGTGGGAGAGAGGGTTCGGCCATGGGGGTCTCCTTTGCACCTCGGGTCGTGTCTTCTCGGCTCGTGTCCAAGAGATAGGTGCAAAAGAGAGGATTGTCCAAGGACAGTCTGTCTCATGTCGGAGACGGTCGGGTTTCGCACTGTCCTTGCGGGGGTGAGCCGCCTTATTGCCCCATCGTGAGAAGGATCAGCACGACATAGATCACGGGAACCGTGGCCACGGCTGTCACGCCCAGAACCCACGGGCCAATGGCAAACATGCCGTAAATCACCGCCGCGATGACGACGACAACAGCGAGAAGGAACAGAACGACGCCACGGGTGGAGGCGATAAGCTCATCGTGCGGGGTATGGTCTGCGGCAGCTTCGGCCATGTGCGATCTCCGGATTTTGCGTGGTTGTTCCGATCCTGATAGGAGGCGCGAGGCAACCGGTCACGGCGGCAGTTTGACGCAGGTGCGCGTTTAGGGCAAGGCCGGGGCAGAAGAGGCGTGGTTCCGCTCAGGTGAGTGCGCGCAGAAATTTGGCCAGATCACGTGTGTGATGCTGGATATGCAGCGCGGGCGGGTCCAGCGGGGCCGGTGCGACATGGACGGTTTTCATGCCTAGACGGTGCGGTACTTCGAGATTGCGCGGGTCGTCTTCGAACATGGCGGCCACTTCGGGGGCAATCCCGTCACGGCCCAGCACGGTGTCAAAAGCCTGCAGCTGCGGTTTTGGGTGGAATTCGGCATGTTCGATTCCGTAGACCGCATTGAATATTCCGGTGAGCCCGCGCGCCTCCAGCACCCGTTCGGCATAGGGGGCAGACCCGTTGGTATAGACGACCTTGCGCCCCGGAAGCGCGGTGATGGCGGCTTTCAACTCGGCATCGCGCGTCAGTCCGGAAAAGTCGATGTCATGCACATAGCTCAGATAGGGCAGCGGGTCGGTGCCGTGTTTGGCCATCATGCCCGACAGCGTGGTGCCATAGTCGCGCCAGTATTCATGACGCAGCCTGTTGGCCTCTTCGGCTGTGACCTTGAGTTCGCGCGCAACCCAGTCGGTCATCTTGACCTCGATCTGCGCAAACAGGGCCGCCTCAGGCGGGTAAAGCGTATTGTCGAGGTCGAAAACCCAGGTTTTCACATGTGAGAATTGATCGGCTACCATGATCCCCGTGTTAGGCCTGCGCGACGCATTGTGCAAGCCGACAGACTGTTTGCGCTGATGTTAGCGCTTGATCGCAGGGGGATGCCCTGTCTATGGTTCGGGCCTGCGCCCGCGCACCTCTGTCGGTGCGTGACAGCCAGTCCGGAAACTGCCAGAGCGAGACATGAGGCCCGCGAGATGAATGACACGCGTATAAGTCAGAAAGATGCCTATCAGATGATCCTCGAGGCCATTGATACGGGCATTTACCGCCCCGGTGACCGGCTGGTCGAAAGCGAGTTGGCGGAACGCTTCGGGGTGTCCCGCACGCCCATTCGCGAGGCGTTGCAGCGGCTGGAAACCCAGTCGATGCTGACACGGGACGGGCGTTCGTTGATCGTGGCCTCGCTCGATCACAATCAAATGGCGGATCTCTATGTGGTGCGGACCGAGCTAGAAGGGCTGGCGGCGCGACTGGCGGCGCGTCATGCGACGCCCGAAGAGGTGCGCGTGATGCGCGATATGGTGGAAGCCGACCGCGCCCTCATCGGTCAGCCGGAGGAAATGTCGCGAGCCAACCGTCGGTTTCACAAGCAGATCCACCTAGCCTCGCATAACAAATATCTCGTGCAGCAGCTTGATCTGGTGCACCGGTCTATGGCTCTGCTGGCGAGCACATCTCTGGCGGCGGAGGGGCGCGGGGAAGAGGCGATCAAGGAGCATGACCTCATCGTGTCCGCCATTGAGGCGGGCGACGGGGAGGCGGCGCATAAGGCGCTGTCGGATCACATTTCGAAAGCCTTCGTCACCCGTTTGAAAATCGACGCCGAAAAGGTGCGGTGAGCCGCGAGCTATGCTTGCGCCATGTCGGGACGTCAGGGATGCGTCGACAGGTCCAGCCCGAAGGTCAGGCGTCTGCCCCGATAAAGGGGCGTGTCGCCGGCCTCTGAATTCTGAGTGTCAAAGGCAAAGGGCTGCGCGGCTTCGGCTACTTCTTGCAAGTGTGGTCTGTCGCTCTTTGTATAGAGGATGAGCGGGGCGGTGGTGCTTTGAGGTCGGGCGGGATGGTTTGCCGGTGCTTTGACCTCGGCCTGTCCGGTTTGTGGAGTGCTTTGCGGGGCGGTTGCGTCCTGATCGTCATGAAAACCCAGATCGTCGATCCCGTGCGCGGTCTTGTCCCAATAATAGGGGTTCGACACCATTTCCCAGAGACCTTTGAGCGCGGCCAGCGTGGCAAGCGGATAGTAAAAATGTAGCGTCGGCACCCAAGGCCAGAGCCATTTGTGTTTGGGCGTCGAGGTCGCAACCATGCCTGCCGCGACGGTGATGGCTTCCGACAGAAGGAAAATCGCGCCGAGAACGATCACCAGTTCATGCGGCAAGACAGCACGCATCGGATGAGGCAGTCCCAAGGGGAAGAGCCAAAAGGACCAGAGAAACGGTGCCAGAACGAATTGTGACAGGGCGCCTAGAAACAGGGCCTGCACGCCAAAGAACCGCCACGGCCCCAGATCGCGCAGGAGTTTGCGGGGGTGCTGCATATGCATTGCATAGGTCATCGCATAGCCCTTGAGCCAGCGTGAGCGTTGTTTGACCCACGGCCAGAGGCGGCAATTCGCTTCCTCTTCGGTCACCGTGTGCAAAAGCTCCGTGCGGTAGCCGTGACGGGCCAGACGAATGCCGAGGTCGGCGTCTTCGGTCACATTATGGGCATCCCAGCCGCCGAGTTCCTCGATCGCATCGCGGCGGAAAAACAGGGTGGTGCCGCCCAAAGGCACGGTCAGCCCCATTCGCTCATATCCGGGCAGGATCACACGGAACCATGTTGCATATTCGACCGTGAAGCAGCGCGACAGCCAGTTGGTGCGCGCATTGTAGAAGTCGAGAATCCCCTGAACACAGGCCACCTCCTGTTCCGCCTGCGCGAAATGCGCGGCGACCTTGTGAAGCTGCTCGGGCTCGGGCGCATCTTCGGCGTCATAAATGCCCACGATAGAGCCGCGGCAGAAATCGAGCGCGAAATTCAGGGCGCGAGGTTTGGTTTTGACCCCGCCACGCGGCACGATGATCTGACGCATCCAGCGCGGCAGTTCCGTGCTGGCGATGGCCTCTTGTGTCACGGTGTCATCCTCTTCGACGACCAGACAGACATCGAGAAGCTCACGAGGGTAATTCAGGCGCGATATGCGTTTGATGAGACGTGTGGCGATCTCGCGCTCTTTGAATAGGGGCAGCATGACCGATATGGTGGGAAGTGACGTTTGCTTGCGGCGGCTGGCAAAGGTGGTCTGGCGGTGACGTGCGACTTTGGCCTGTGCGACAGCTGCGCTGATCTTGAGAGCCACGGAGATGACCAGAGTGATCACCGCCCATGATGTAAGCAGAATGCCCGCAGTCAGGGGGGAGATCAGGGCGATGATGACGCCGAACACAGCCAGACCGGAGATCATGCGTGTCAGTTTGCGAATGTCCATCTCGCGACAGCTTTCATGTGCGGCGACGCGGGTCTCGGCCTGTGTGGCCAGTTTGCGCTGGCGTGAGCGTAACAGGGCGTCATGCAGAGCGGTTTCCGATGTCACCGCCAGCCGCACGGGGCCGAACAGCGCCGTTAAGCGCGGGCGCAGATCGTCGAACTGTTCGGGACGGCAGGAGGCGATGAGAACGCTGCCTCCTGCCTGCCGCCACGGCAAAATCCCGCGCCGCAAACATTCATCGGCCCCGATCCGGTCGATGAGGCGCACATCGGGCGGGAAACGGTCGAACTGCGCGATTTCGGCATTGAACTGACGGGACAGGGCGGTGAAAAGCGCGTTTTCGCTGACCATATTATGAGCCAGAAGGATGTCCCCGATACGCGCATCCTCACGTTGGCGCATGGAAGCGGCACGCAAAAGATCGTCCGGATCAAGCGCGCCCATCTCGACCAGTATCTGCCCCACGGGTTTGCGTTTCGATCTTGCGGCGGGGCGAGGGAATACGCGCTGGGCCCTTGTCAGCACAAGCGGTTCGATCGGGGCGTCGAGGCTCTGTAACGCCGATATCTGTTGGGGCATGTCGAAAGACATTCGTCACCTTGTTCTCGTCCGTGGGCCATGTTTCGGGGCGGGTGCGCCGATGGCTGGACATTGGAACAGGCTTGGTTAACAGGACGTTAAGTCTGACAATGAAAGTGCTGGATGATCGAAAAAGACAGCAAAAAGGCGGGAAATTTCCCGCCTTCTCGTATCGTCAGGCCTGTGATCTCTGCGCGGTTCAGGCGTTTTCGCGTTCCGCCATTGCGGCTGCGAAGCGTTCGAACAGGTAGTAGCTGTCCATCGGCCCCGGAGAGGCTTCGGGATGGTATTGCACCGAGAAGACCGGTTTGCCTTCGACCGCGATTCCACAGTTGGACCCGTCAAAGAGCGAGACATGGGTCTCTTTGACACCTGCGGGCAGGCTTTGCGTATCCACCGTGAACCCGTGGTTCATGGAGGTGATTTCAACCTTGCCTGTGCCGAGGTCTTTGACCGGATGGTTCGCACCATGGTGGCCGTGGTTCATTTTGATCGTTTTGGCCCCGAGTGCCAGCGCGAGCATCTGGTGGCCGAGACAAATCCCGAAGACGGGCAGGTCTTTGGCCAGCACCTCTTTAATCATCGGCACGGCATATTCACCCGTAGCCGCAGGATCACCCGGACCGTTGGACAGGAACACGCCATCGGGATTGTGGGCCAGAACCTCTTCGGCGGTGGCGGTGGCCGGAAGCACGGTCACATCACAGCCCGCGCTTGCAAGACAGCGCAGGATGTTGCGCTTTGCACCGAAGTCTACGGCGACGACCTTGAAGCCTTTGCCTTCGCGCTTGGGGAACCCGTCGGGCCATGCCCACCGCATTTCGTCCCAATGATAGCTTTGCGCACAGGTGACATCTTTCGCCAGATCAAGCCCGACAAGGCCGGAGAAGTCTCGCGCCTGTTTGACCAGAGCTTCGATGTCGAAGTTGCCCTCGGGGTCGTGGGAAATTGCAACGTGGGGCGCGCCTTGCTGACGGATCGCGCGGGTGAGACGGCGGGTATCGACGCCTCCCATGGCGATGCGGCCACGCTTGGCCAACCACGGGCCAAGTTCTTCCTGCGCACGCCAGTTCGAGGGATCAGTCGGATCCCATTTGACCACCATGCCTGCGGCGACCGGATCGGCGGTTTCGTCATCCTCGGTATTCACACCGACATTGCCGATATGCGGGAAGGTGAAGGTGACGAGTTGGCCGGCATAGGACGGATCTGTCATGATCTCCTGATAACCGGTCATTGCGGTGTTGAAGCACAGCTCTGCTGTGGTCGTTCCGGTGGCACCAAAGCCTCTTCCGTAGAAGATGGTGCCATCGGCCAAAGCCAGACAAGCGGTTGGATTTCCGGACTGTAGACCAGATGCCATGGCACGACTCTCCTGATAGGGGCAAAATTGGCCGGAACCTAAGGAATGGCGCGCGCAGCGTCAAGGTTTCCTGCGTGATTTTCCTGTGAAATATGAAGTCCAATGTTTTCAATAGATTACGCGAAATGTTAGCGTCTGCGAAGAGTGGTTGAGCTTGGGTGAGGCTTTCGCTATGTTGGCCTCTTGCAATGTGACCTAGGGGATGAGGCCCATATGGATATGCGAAGCCGGTTAAATGCCGCACTGAAAACGGCAATGAAGGAAAAGGACAGCGAACGCTTGACCACGCTGCGCCTGATCAACGCTGCCATAAAGGATCGTGAGATTGCGTCTCGTGGCGAGGGAGAAGAGGTGGTCGTCTCTGACGATGACGTTCTCGGTATCCTCGGCAAGATGGTCAAACAGCGTCAGGAAAGCGCGAAAGCCTTTGAAGAAGGCGCGCGTTTGGAATTGGCGGAAAAGGAACGCGCCGAGATCGCCGTGATCGAGGAATTCCTGCCGCGCCAGTTGAGCGAAGAAGAAGTTACGAAAGCGGTCGAAGAGGCAATCTCCGAGACCGGCGCGGAAAGCATCCGCGATATGGGCAAGGTGATGGGCGTCTTGAAAGCCAAATACACCGGCCAGATGGATTTCGGTGCTGCCGGCCCCTTGGTGAAGGCCAAGCTGGGCTGCTGAAAACCCGCCGATTGAGACGATGAAAGGCGGCCTACGGGTCGCCTTTTTCGCATTTAGGCTGGTGACAAGTGCCTTAGCCCTTCAACTGCCCGAGAACAAAAGCCAGATCATCGCGCAGTTTTTCGCGTTCCTCTGGGCTGAGAAACGCGCCAAGTTCGACTTCTCGCGCAGGCTCTGGCCCGCCGGCTTTCAGCGTCAGATATTGCTCGACCTTGCCGTGATCGGGATGCAGCGTGAGGCGCACCCAATAGGGGTTGGCCTCCCATGTCTTTGCTGCGCCCTTGGCGGGCCAGTGGGTGAGGCGAATGCGATCCGGCCAGATTTGTATTTCTTCGCGCAACCTGTCGCGGTCGGAACGTCGCAAGGCGGTCCAGAGTGCGGCCAACACGGTCATCATGAAGATCAGTAAAATCCAGAAAGCGATGGTGCCGATAAAGGGCACGACAGGGATCAGCCCACCGAAAAACATGATCCAGATGGTCGCGGAAAATCCTTTGCCCTTGAGGCTGCGGTGCGGCCAGAGGTCAAGCCGCATCACGGGCGCAGCCGTGTCGGGCGCATCGGCGTCTGACATTGCGCGCGGCAGGGGCGTGGTATGTGCTGGCGTCCAGCGGTAGGGCATGGCTGTGCGTTTTCTGCGTTTGAAGCCGGTCGCAAGCCACTTGGGCCACAAGTTGCCTGTGAAAGGCCCGCTACATTTTGACGGTGCGCGGCGCTTCCCGAAGATCTGTTGCGCAGGGCGCTCGCGAAAGGCTTTTGCTCAGTCTACGCAGAGGGCAGGTCGTCGCAAAGGAAAATTCGGATGTTTGTGCGTTGCCCTAGACCGTCAAACACATGTCGGCCTCGTTGTGATCCACAATCATCCCGCGCGGCTCTAGTCCTCCGATCCGTTTGCCGTCAAAGGCGTAATAGGCTTTGATCTGCTGGTTGCGGGTGGCATAGGAGCCGTTGCTGCCATGCTCCAGAATGGCCAGAAAGCCCTTCGAAGGATGTGCAGGAAAGAGAGATGCGGCTTGCGCGGCTTCCTGACTGGTCCATTTGTAGCGGGTGATCCGGTTGATCTCTGTCACCAAGGCGTCGATCCGGCGATGGAAATCCTGTGCATCCGCGTCGAACAAAGGTTCCGGCGAGGTGATTAGCATCGCTACGCGGGTCTGGCGGTCGTGCGGGTCGTAGATTTTCGAGAACTGCGGCGGGTGCCAGTGGTCCGACAGTTTCGTGGCCCGCGGAGGTTCACCCGTGTCTCGTAATTTGAAGAAAAACGCCATCATTTTTCTGCTCCTGCTCGTCTTGTGCGGTCAGGGTAAACCGGAAATCGGCGCAAAGCATGACGGCATAAGGGCAAGGGGTGCCCAATGTCTTAAAGGGTTAACGCAGGCACATAAAAAAGGCCCCGCATCTCTGCGAGGCCTTTAATGGTTTAACTCGGGTCACTTAGTGCGAATGCTGGTGATCCCAGTCTTCCTGCTTCGGAAGCGTCTCAAACGTATGCTCCGGCGGCGGGGAGGGGAGTGTCCACTCCAGCGTATCGGCATATTCGTTCCAGTAGTTGTTCTCGGTCACGCGACGGCCCGCAAAGAGCGTGTAGAACACGATGCCGATGAACAGAACGAAAGACGCAAAGGACAGAAGCGCACCGTAGGAGGAGACTTTGTTCCAGTAGGCAAAGGCTTCCGGATAGTCGATGTAACGGCGCGGCATGCCTTGGCGGCCAAGGAAGTGCTGCGGGAAGAAGGTCAGGTTGACCCCGATGAAGAACATCCAGAAATGCAGCTTGCCTGCCCATTCGGGATATTGGCGGCCAGACATCTTGCCGATGTAGAAATAGATACCGGCAAAGATGGTGAAGGCTGCCCCCATGGACATGGTGTAGTGGAAGTGGGCCACAACATAGTAGGTGTCATGATAGGCGCGATCCACACCGGCCTGTGACAACACGATACCGGTCACGCCGCCGATGGTGAAGAGGATTAGAAAGCCGAAGGCGAAAAGCATCGGCGTTTTGAACTCGATGGAGCCGCCCCACATGGTCGCGATCCAGCTGAAGATTTTCACACCGGTCGGCACGGCAATGACCATTGTGGCCATCATGAAGTAGCTTTGCTGTGTCAGCGACAGACCCACCGTATACATGTGGTGCGCCCAGACGACAAATCCCAGAACCCCGATTGCAATCAGCGCCCAGACCATCGGCAGGTAGCCGAAAACGGCCTTGCGCGAGAAGGTCGCGATGATGTGGGAGACAAGGCCAAAGCCCGGCAGAATCACGATGTAGACTTCAGGGTGACCAAAGAACCACAGGATGTGCTGGTAGAGGATCGGATCCCCGCCGCCGCCCGGCTGGAAGAAGGACGTGCCGAAGTTGCGGTCGGTCAGCAGCATGGTGATCGCGCCGGCCAGAACCGGCAGGGACAGAAGGATCAGCCAGGATGTGACAAAGATCGACCATGCGAAGAGCGGCACTTTGAACATGGTCATGCCCGGAGCGCGCATGTTGAGCATCGTGGTGATCATGTTGATCGCGCCGAGAATGGAGGATGCGCCGGAGACGTGAACGGCGAAAATCGCCAGATCCATCGAATAGCCGCCCTCAAGGGTCGACAGCGGCGGGTAAAGCACCCAGCCCACGCCGGAGCCCATCTGGTTGTTGCCACCCGGAGCAAGCAGGGACGCAACCCCGAGTGCCACACCACAGACATAGAGCCAGTAGGACAGGTTGTTCAGACGTGGGAACGCCATGTCCGGTGCGCCGATCTGGAGCGGCATGAAATAGTTGCCGAAACCACCGAATAGGGCCGGAATTACGACGAAGAACATCATCAGCACACCGTGATAGGTGATCATGACGTTCCAGAGATGACCGTTCGGGTCACAGTTTTCGGCGCCAAAGCCCGAAATCAGACGGGCCGCAGATTCGCCCGCCTCGTTGAGGCACATGAACTGCACACCCGGCTCCATAAGCTCAAGGCGCATGTAGACGGTGAAACAGACCGAGATGAAGCCCACGACTGCCGCCGTGAATAGGTATAAGATCCCGATATCTTTATGGTTTGTAGAGAGGAACCAACGGGTAAAGAAACCCCTGTTGTCCTCATGTTCGTGCCCATGAATGGCTGCGTCTGCCATGCTGTCCTCCCGACTAGTGCGTGGTCATGCGTGCTGTCTAAGCGCGTTTTCCGCCGCTCCCTTATCCGGGAGTCATATTGCGGAATACCCATTTGTCTTAGAGGTTCACGAAGTCGAGAGCAATATTTTGGCGCATTTTGTCGCAATAAAAATGCGCGATGAGGTCTTGATGTTTCCGGTTTTGCTGTTCCACGGCATCAAGGGCGGTGGTTTGCGCCATGAAAAAACGCCCCACCTTTTGGTGAGGCGTCTGATTTTGTGCCGGTTTGCGGCGCTTATTCTGTAGCGGCGTCTTCGGCAGGGGCTTCGTCGGCAGCTTCGTCAGCCGCAGCTTCCGGTGCCGGAGCTACGGAGGCGAGGAAGGCCACGATGTTCGATGCGTCCTTGATCTTGAACGTCATCTTCGACCGACCGGAGCCGCCATGAGTGTCGATGAACTTGGTCGGGTCCATCGCATATTCGACGAGCAGCTCAGGCTCCCAAACCATGCCGGTCTCGCCCACGGCCAGAATACCGTCCCCGTATTTGAACCCTTCGACCGAAGCGACCGGACGACCGACAACACCATAAAGATTCGGACCGGTTTTGCCGCCTTTGACGATGGCATTGCCTTCATCATCCACAATCATGTGGCAGGCTTTGCACCGGTTGAATTCTTTTTCGCCCTTCTTCGGGTCGCCGTGGTGGCCATGGCCGTCAGCAAAGGCCGCAGCGGAGGTTGCCAACAGGGCGGCGGCTGTGAAGGCAAGAAATTTGGTCATAGGGTTCTCTCTCCCGAGTGTTTCATGTGTCCTGTGCTCAGAATACTGAGTTTGCCCCGTGTTACCAGTCCATGCTTGTCGCACCTTGATTTTGCTCAAGTGGGGCTAAAAAATTAGAATTGATCTAAGTCTCGATATCACCAAAAACCACGTCAAAGCTGCGCTTGAGCGCCATGTCCACATCATCCATCGTAACAGGCAGGCCCAAATCCACCAGAGATGTCACCCCGTGTTCCCGAATCCCGCAGGGCACGATTCCCTCGAAATGCGACAGATCGGGGTCGACGTTGATTGACAGCCCGTGAAACGACACCCATTTGCGAATGCGCAACCCGATGGCGGCGATCTTGTCTTCGGGCTTTTGTCCCAGAGCCGTCAGTGGCTTGTCCTCGCGTACGACCCAGACGCCAACACGCCCCTCGCGGATTTCTCCTTTGACATTGAATTCTTCCAAAGCGGCGATGACCCAGGCTTCCATATCCTGCACGAACTTGCGCACATCCTTGCCGCGCTTGCTCAGATCAAGCATGGCATAGGCCACCCGCTGTCCCGGACCATGATAGGTATACTGCCCGCCGCGCTTGCTCTCGTAGACCGGAAACCGGTCGGGATCGACGAGATCTTCGCGCTTGGCGGAGGTGCCTGCGGTGTAAAGGGGCGGGTGTTCTACAAGCCAGATCAACTCGTCGGCTTCACCCTTGGCAATGGCCTCTGCTCGGGATTCCATCTCGGCCACGGCCGTGTCGTAATCGGTTAGCCCGTCAGTGATTCTCCATTCCACCATGCTGCGCCCTCCGGTGCGTTATCGCCAGTTTCTCCTTTCTGCTCTATCCCTTGCACCCCCGCGCGAAAAGGGGCTGCGACAGGTTTCTTGGTAGCGGAGTTGCGAAACCCTTAGGATGAGATGTGCTGGAAGGGATGTGATACGGGATATGCCGCTCACGCCGGTCTGCGCAGGGAAGGCGGCTTGTTCTCGTTCAGAGCCGTTTCCGGTTCCGGGCATCCTGCCATTTCTCCTTTTGTCAGGGCCGAAAACCTTTTGTGAAAAAAAATGCAATTCGTGCGCAATTTCCTCTTTCCTTCCCCGAACCGCTTCGCTACATAGCCCCTCACCAAGCCTAGACAGTGCGGTCGTGGCGGAATTGGTAGACGCGCAGCGTTGAGGTCGCTGTGGGGTAACTCCCGTGGAAGTTCGAGTCTTCTCGACCGCACCATTTAGACCGATTAAGCCCCTGTATCCGCAGGGGTTTATTTTTTGGAAGTTTCACAACTCACCAGCCAATCCAGCACATAAATGCCAGTCGGCAGGGCATGGACGTAAACACCTTGCCGTGCCATGCGCTCAGGTGAAAGCGGCTTTGCATGTGTTTTCAAGGGCTTGAGGTGGCTCTCTTGGCGTGTCATTCGAAAGGCACACAAGAACGAGAAACGGAATCCGAAAAATGTCAGACGCACATACGCCTGAAGGCATGGAACTCACTTTGCGCACTTTGGCGATGCCCGCCGATACCAATGCGTCGGGAGATATTTTTGGCGGTTGGGTGATGTCCCAGATGGACCTTGCCGCCGCAATCCGCGCCAATGAACGCTGCAACGGGCGCACTGTGACCATTGCGGCCAACGAGATTGTCTTCAAAAAGCCGGTGAAAGTGGGCGATACCTTGTGCGTCTATACGGCCGTGGATCAGGTCGGGCGCAGCTCTATGGTCATCCGGATCGAGGTCTGGGCACGGCGGGCGTTCTCCGCACAGCGCGAGCATGTGACCGAGGCGCGCTTTACCATGGTTGCCGTGGATGAAGCGGGCAAGCCGCGTCCGGTCGATGAAGCGGCTGAGACAGGAACTGCTGAGTAATCCGCGAGGCATCCTTCTGCGCCACAGGGCAGGGGGCAGCGTCCACCACATCTAACCACCACATCCAAAAACGCCGCAGGGAGATCCCATGCGGCGTTGTCGTGTTTAATCGCGTGATGCGGGGCTTGGGGCTCAGGCCACCAAAAGCTGCACCTCATGCGCCTTGAGGCATTGCCGCGCTGTGCTGCCATGCTGCGCTGGCATGGAGCGCAGTTCGGGGAAGAGGGCGAAAAGCTCTTCGCGTGCCCCGTCTGCCACACCCGTCAGCGAATAGTCGGAGACATGGAAGCTCTCCGATGCGGCGCCTTCGGCAAAGATCACTTCATGCCGGTCGAACATCAGGTGGTAATAGGTCACAAACCCGCCCTGTGCTTCGCGGATCGTGGTGCCATTGACCAGATGTTTGGCCGCGGCAAAGACCTCTGATGTATTGAACAGCATTTCCGAGCGCCATCCGTTCAACAACATACGGTGTTGCGGCGAGACGATGAGGTCGCGTTCGTTGCCCAAAGCGCCCTTGGTGATCTCAATGGGGGCGAAACGGCCCGTCGCCGGAACGGTGCGCGCGCCAACCCAGCGCAGCGGTTGCAACCCGTTGTCCATGGTCAGAACCAGATCGCCGGGCTTGAGGTCTTCGACAGCCCGCGCGCCATAGGGGGTGGCGATCCGCGTGCCCTTGCCGAAGCAGATCACGGTTTCGATGCCGGAGAACGAGATGGTGGTGCCATCCGTGAGCGTTACCGTGCCGCTTTCGGGGTCGTCCTCGTCATAGGAGATGGGGTTGCTCGACCAATCGAGGCCCACATTCGAAAGGTCGAGCACATCATTGTCCTCGCCGTCATCGTCCTCGGAGCCGGTGATGGTGATGGCATTGCCGTCAAGCAGGGAGGGATCAATGATGATCGTATCGCTGCCTTCGCCGCCTGTGACTTCATCGCCGCCGCCTGCGGTGATCGTATCATTCCCTGTGCCGCCGTCGATGGTATCCGCACCCGCGCCGCCGTCGATGGTATCGTCGCCCTGACCGCCGAGCAGCGTGTCATTCCCTGCACCGCCATAAAGCGTGTCGTCGTCAATCCCGCCATCGAGCGTGTCATCGCCATCTCCGCCATAGAGCGTATCGGCATCGTCCTGACCGTAGATCGTATCGTTGCCGGCTCCGCCATAAATCACATCGGAGTTGTTCGTCGGATCACTGTCGGCGGAGGTCGTCTCGCCGTTGTCATCTAGCTCGTAATAGCTGAAGGCCGCGTAATCGTCACTGTCGGGGGACACGTCGCCGTAGATGATGTCGTTGCCATCTCCGCCATCAATCGTGTCGTTACCTTCACCGCCCTGAATCGAGTCATTGCCCGCGCCGCCGTAGACCTCGTCATCGTCAAAGCCTGCGTCGATGGTGTCATCGCCGTCGCCGCCTTCGATATAGTCATTGTCGTCGCCGGTAAGAATCGTGTCATTGCCCGCGCCGCCATAGACCGTGTCCATGTCGTTGCTCGGGTCGCTGTCCGCGCTGTAGTCGAGGGCGGAACTGTCGGGATGGTCAAAGCCCGTGTCCGGTTGGCCCGTGCCGGTCGAAGTGCGGGTGTTGATATAGTCGTCCCCGTCGCCGCCATCGACCGTGTCGGAGCCTTCGTAGCCATAGATCGTGTCGTCTCCACCACCGCCGGAGACGGTGTCGTCACCGGAGCCCGCGCTGATGTCGTCGTCGCCCGCGCCACCGTCGATGAAATCGTCACCTGTGCCGCCGTCGATCGTGTCATCGCCCGCGCCGCCGTAGATGGTATCGTCGCCGGCTTCGCCGTAAAGCTCGTCATCGCCGCCTGCGCCGTCGATATAGTCGTCGCCCTCACCGCCCCAGAACTGGTTCGTAAAGGCGTCGTCGCCCGTGCCCTGACCGTCAAAGCCGGTCAGCGTGTCATCGTAATCGGAGCCGATGATCCCGTCGATGCCCGAACCGCTGTCGCCTTCGGCATCCCCGCCGGAATAGCTGCCTGTGTCCAGATTGACCGACACCGCTTCATCAGAACCGGAGTAGTCAATCGTATCCTGACCGGAGCCGCCGGACATGCTGTCCGCGCCATCGCCGCCGATGAAGGTGTCGTCGCCCTCTCCGCCATAAAGCGTATCATCGCCCGCGCCACCGTCGATGGTATCATCGCCCGCGCCGCCATAGACAATGTCGTCACCAAGGCCGGACGCAATCGTGTCGTCACCGGCGCCTGCATCAACCGTGTCATCGTAATCGCTGTATACCGCATCGAATTGGATGTCGGAGATATAGATTGCCTGCTCCGCTGTGCGATCGTTGCCATAGTCGATGGTGACATTGGACACAGGCCCGGGAATCGTGACGAGCACCGCGCCATTAGCGTCATCAGATTCCAAATAATATCCATTATTATATGCAATTGAGTTAGCGGTGATCTCGTTTCCGGAAACGTCCACATTCCCTTCTGGGGTAATGGTGAGCGAGACGTCGTTTCCATCCGCGTCAGTTGCAGTGATGGTGACTGTGTCGCGGAAGTAATAATAGTCGATGTCGGAAATGCGGAAGGTGACGTTCTCCACCTCATCCGAGATTGTGCTATCTGTCGAAGAAAAATCAATACTGATCGAGGACGTGTCCCCGTTGTCTCCGGAGCCGAAAAGCTCCAGAGAACTGTCGTCAGAGAAGTCATTGTTTTCGGTATAAATGGTCTCGTCAGAGATGGTTGCGGTGTTGTTGGTGTTGCTCTCTGTGTAGCTGACGTCAACTTGCACGCCATTGATCACAGTGCTCGCGCCATCTTCGAGCGAGCTACCGTCTGCCCCCAACCCTTCCCAGCTTAGTGTGCTTTCGACGGTGTATTCCTTATGGTCCACCATATCGCCATCGTCGTCACCCGTGTAGCTGCTGTCGATTGTGTCATTACCTTCGGAGCCGGACACGATCCCGTCAGCGAGAGAGGAACTGTCGACGTAGTCATCATAGGTGAAAGCTTCAGAAGCATTATTGCCCGTTTTTCCGGGTTTGCTACTATAGTCGGTGACCTCATATTCGTGGTCATCAATCAGCGGTTGTTCAGAAAGGATGTAGGAATCTGCCGCATCGCCGCTCTTGACCACGAATTCCACGATTTCAAAGCTATTCCCGTCCGGACCGGTGACGGTCCAGACCTTATTTGCATAGACGCTTGATCCGGAAGACGTGTTCTCGCCGATTGTAACATTGGCCGTGGCGGTTTCATCTTTACTGCTGTTCCAGAAACCGACGTCTTTAAGCGTTTCGTCCGAGTCAGAGACAGAGGCCGTGCCGACGGGGCCGCCTCCTGAGTAAGTGAACGTGTCACCTCTGGACGCTTTGGAGATATCTGAGACAAACTCATACAGTTCAAGATCATAAACGGACATTTTGAATGGCTCTCGCTTTTATTCGGCATACTGCGAGTAACGGGCGCAGCATGTGGCTTGGGTCTTCTTTGTTAACCATGTGCCGTTGAATTAAGGCGGCAATGGGGCAAAAGCGGGCTCATCATGTGGAATGTTTCCCCTACGTCACTGACGCGGGGGCGTGGCGCGGCAAGGCACTGAAAATATATGAATTATGGAGTCCGGCCTGTCGGGTGGGCCGGCTTTGTCAGGGCAGGATGGCGAGCCAGCACCAGATCGAGAGGATCGAAAGCCCTGTGCCCAGCAGCACGGAAGAGGCCGCCACGCGCTTGGCTACGCCATACATATTGGCAAAGAGATAGGCATTTACCCCCGGTGCCATGGCAGCGGTCAATGTGGCCGAGCGCAGCGAGCCTATGTCCAGCCCGAAGCCGAAATGCGCCAACCCGTAGGCAATCGCCGGATGCAGGACCAGAGAGGCAAAGACCGCCCATGCGATGATCCGCATGTCGCCTTCCGGTTTGTAGCGCAGCAACACGCCTCCGAGCCCGAACAGAGCCGCAGGAATGGCGGCACGGGACATGAGCGAGACGGCGTCCCAGACGGGGACGGGCAGGGTGATCTGGGTGAGGTTCACGACCCAGCCCGCCGAGATGCCGAGGATCAGAGGGTTGCGCAGCACGGAGCGCGCGATCTGCCGCATCAGGCCAAAGCCCGACAGGCCCAGCCCGCGTGTGCGCGCGATTTCCATTGCGGCAATGCCGATGCCGTAGAGCAGGGGAGAGTGGATCGAGATGATCGCGAAATTCCCCGCAAGAGCCGCCTCGCCATAGGCGCGTTCGGTGATCGGAATGCCCAGCAGAAGCGAGTTGGAAAACAGGCCGATAAAGCCGATGGCCACCGAGTCCGTCAGGTCGCGGCCAAACAGGTAACGCGCGCCCAGAAAACAGAACAAGCCGCCGGACAGGGCACCTGCGTAAAAGGAGATCAGGATTGGCGGGTGGAAATTCTGCGCCAGATCCATCTTGGCAATGCCGGAAAAGAGAAGCAGGGGCACGGCGAAATTCTGAGCGAATTTCATGACGTTATCGACGAGTTCGTCGCTGACCCAGCCCTGTCTGCGGGCGATGTAGCCGTAGCCGATGACCAGAAACACCGGCAGAATGACTTCGATCAGCGCCTGCATCAGAGGTCTCCTGTGATCTCAAGCTCCATGCCGTCATAGGCGGGGCTGACATGAGCCGGAGTCTCTGCGTCCACCGTCTCGTAGTCCATGTCGATATGCATATTGGTCAGAACCGCGCGGGCGGGTGCTGCGCGCTCAATCCACTCCAGCGCCAGGTCCAGATGCGCGTGGCTCGGGTGTGGTTTGTAGCGCAGGGCGTCGATCACAAAGGTGTCGAGCCCTTCCATCAGCGCCCATGTCTCCTCGTAGATTTCCAGCACATCGGGGATGTAGGCGAGATTTCCGACGCGAAAGCCCTTTGCCTCGATCTGTCCGTGATTGACCTGCAAAGGCGTCAGGGTCACAGGGCCACCGGGGCCGTGAATGGTGATCGGTCCGCGAATGGCGTGGAGGTCGAGAATGGGCGGATAGTTCGAGCCCTTGGGCTGCACAAACGCATAGCCGAAACGTGAGATCAGATCGTTTTCCGTCTCGCTATCGGCATAGACGTTGACGCGTTCGCGCATGTTGAACACGATCTGGCGCAGGTCGTCGAGCCCGTGCATGTGGTCGGCGTGCGAATGGGTGAAAGCCACCCCGTCAAGCCGCGACACGCCCGCATTAAGCAATTGCTGGCGCATGTCCGGTCCGGTGTCGATCAGCACGGTCGTGGTGCCTTCGGGACCGTCGCGTTCGATCAGCGCCGAACAGCGCAGACGTTGGTTTTTCGGGTTTTCGGGATCGCACGCGCCCCAGACGCCGCCAATTCTAGGCACCCCGCCGGAAGAACCGCAGCCCAATATGGTAAATCGTGCAGTCACAGCTTGGCCTTTGTGAAAAGCCGTTCGAAATTGGCCTCTGTGAGCGCTGCAAATTCTGCATAGTCCATGCCAAAGGTTTCGGCGGCTTTCAGAGCGGTCTTTGCGGTATAGGCGGGTTCGTTGCGCTTGCCGCGATGAGGCGGGGGCGCGAGGTAGGGGCTGTCGGTCTCGACCAGAATGCGGTCTTTGGGCACCTCGCGGAAAATCTCGCGCAGGTCTTCGGATTTCGGGAAGGCCGTGATGCCCGACATGGACAGGTAGAACCCGAGATCAAGCGCGGCCATCGCCAGTTCTTTCGACGAGGAAAAGCAATGCATGACGCAGGGATAGGCACCGTTTTTGTATTCCTCGGTGAGGATAGAGGCCATGTCGTCGTCGGCGGCGCGGGCGTGGATGATCAGCGGCAATTGCGTCTCGCGCGCGGCGGCAATATGTATGCGCAGGCTTTCTTTCTGGATCTCTGCGCTATCGACGGTGTAATGGTAATCCAGCCCCGTTTCGCCAATGGCCACGAATTTCGGGTGCTCGGCCAGAGCGACCAGCGCATCCACCGAGGTCAGCGGCTCTTCGGCGGCGGACATGGGATGGGTGCCGGCGGCCCAGAACACCGGATCGAAGCGCTCGGAAATTGCCTTGACCTGATCGACCTGCCGCAGCTTTGTGCAGATCGTCACCATCCGGTGCACCCCCGCCTCGACCGCGCGCGCGACCACCTCCGGAAGTTCTTCGGCAAAATCCGGAAAATCGAGGTGGCAATGGCTGTCGGTGATGTGGGGAGGGAGGCTCATGGCAATACTGATCTGCTCTAATTTGGACGCTCCCGCACCTTAGCGTGTGATGCGGGTGGCCGTGTCGTTGATCTTGAATACCATATCAAGGATCAGCGCGGCAGGGTCAAGGTTGACAGCCCGCGCATGCTGGGCGCGTGCGGAAATCTCTTGTTGCAAAATGGCCCAGTCCCGTGCGGCAAAACTGTCGGGGGCCAGACGGGTCAAAAGCGCGGTCTCGCCGGGGGCGGCCTCAACAATCGGAGGACGACCGGCTCCGGCGCGGGCCAGTCGGATCAGAAACCGGTCGATCAGGCCCACGGTCAGATCAAAGCGGTCGGCATTGGCCGCGCCGACACAGGCCTCGGCCAGTTTCAACGCGCGTCCACGATCCAGTTGCGGCAGGGTGGAGAACAGCCCCACCAGATCGCGATAGGCATTCAGCCCGTCCAAATTTGTCAACCTGAGTGCCTCCCCCACTGATCCGGCGGAAAGCTCCGCCAATGCATCCGACTGATCTGCGGCATCGAACCCCGCCGCGTCAAGGGCGCGGGCCAGATCATCGGGGGCAAGCGCGCCGAGGCGCAACTCGCGGCAACGGCTGCGGATCGTCGGCAAAAGCCGCGAGGGCTGGTGCGAGATGAGCAGCAAAATGGCATTCTTCGGCGGTTCTTCGAGCGTTTTCAAAAGCGCGTTGGCCGCAGACACATTCATCTCGTCGGCGCTGTCCACGATCACCACGCGCCGCCCGCCATCAGTGGCGGACATATGGAAGAAACTGTTGAGCTTGCGCACTTCTTCAACGGAAATCACCGTGCCGTGGCGGGACTTCTTGGCGTCCCATTCACGGCGGATGAGGCAGAGGCGCGGCTCGGCCAGTTGGGCGGAGCGGCGATAGACCGGATGGTCGTGGCTCAGTTCCAGCGTGTCGGGGGCAGGGGGCGTGTCTGCGAACATCCCGCCGTCGTCTTCGACCGGTTGGGCCAGTAGGAAACGTGCGATGCGCCATGCAAGCGTGGCTTTGCCGACACCCCGCGGTCCCGTGATGAGCCACGCGTGATGCATCCGGTGCGAGTTGAACGCTTCGAGGAAATCCTGCTCGGCATGGGATTGACCGAACAGTGTTGCCGTCTGGCGCGGGTGCGGCGCCCCCGGTGCGCAATCGGCCTCCGGCGCCATATCCATTTCGCCGAGACTGCTCATGATGCGAGCCGCGCTGTGACCAAGGCCAGCACATCTTTGGCGACGATCTCTATGTCGCGTCCGGCGTCAATGACGGTGAACCGGTCATGGCTTTGTGCCAGTTCCAGAAAGGCCGCGCGGCATTTCTCCTGAAACCCCTGTCCGAAATCCTCGAACCGCTCCTCGGAGGTCTGCCGCCCTTTGGCGCGTTTCAGGCCAATTTCGGGGTCCATGTCGAACAAAAGCGTCAGATCGGGCTCAATGCCGATCATCTCTTCGTGGAGGCGGTTCACCTTGTCTTGCAAGTCGCCACGGGTGACGCCCTGAAACACGCGGGTGGAATCCGCAAAGCGGTCACAGATCACGATTTTCCCGTCTGCCAATGCAGGGCGGATGGTCTTTTCAAGGTGATCGCGACGCGCGGCGGTGAAGAGCAGGATTTCGGTTTCTGCCGACCAGCGGTCGGGATCGCCTTCCAGCACGAGGGAGCGTATTTCCTCCGCTCCGGCAGAGCCGCCGGGCTCGCGGGTATGCACAACATCATGACCCGCCTCGCGCAGCGCTGCGACCAGAAGCCGTGCCTGAGTGGATTTTCCAGACCCGTCAATGCCCTCGAAACTGATGAACATGGCGCTCCCGTGTTCGTAGTTGCCTATTCGGACACGGCCAGCCCCGTTTGTCCTTCCAGTTTGTCCTTAAGCACCATGAAGGCCGTGCGCAACCGTGGAGCGAGACCTCCACGGTCGATAGAACGGTCCGCGACCAGCGGAATACGGGCTTCGGGCAGGTCTTCGCGCGGGATCACAAGCTCGGCGAGGGTGTCACCTTGCATGATCGGAGCTTCAAAAGGGCCAGTGTAAACCACCTCTCCCGTCAGCTTCTCCAGTTGGCTTCCCGGCAGCAGAATGGAGATGTCTTCGGCAGCGACAAGCCCGACTTCGGTCTGATCGCCCATCCACACTTCTGCGCGGGCGAACTCATAGCCTTTTTCGGCCACGGATTTCTCCGCGAACTGGCGGAAGGCCCAGTTGACGATGCGTTCGCTTTCCTGCGCGCGCTCGGCCTCGCTTTGCAGACCGGAGATCACAAAGACGATGCGCCGTGTGCCTTGGGTCGCCGATCCGACGAGGCCATAGCCGGCTTCCTGTGTGTGGCCGGTTTTCAGCCCGTCCGCCCCGATTCCGAGTTTTAGAAGCGGGTTGCGGTTGAAGCGGTTCTGCGGTGCACGGTTGTCATAGGGGAATTCATGCTGGCCGAAATAGCCGTAATATTCCGGAAATTCTTTTATAAAGCGGATCGCCAGTTTACCCAGATCTTCCACGGACATGCGCTGGCCGGGGTTGGGCCAGCCCGAGGCATTGGCGAAGGTGGAGTTTTCCAGCCCCAGCACCTTTGCGCGGTCATTCATGAGGCGCGCGAAATTGTCCTCTGTGCCGGCAAGCCCCTCGGCCACAACGACGCAGGCGTCATTGCCGGAGAGCACGATGATGCCCTGAATGAGTTCTTCAACCGTGGGGCGGTCGGTCTCGTTGAGAAACATCGTCGAGCCGCCCATGTTTTTCGCGCGGGTGGAGACAGAGAATTGTGTGTCCAGCGTGACGCGCCCGTCGCGCAGCGCCTCGAACAGCATGTTTAGCGTCATCAGCTTGGACATGGAGGCCGGTGGCAGGGGCGTCTGGGCTTCCTTCTCCATCAGCACGGTGTCGGTGGTCAGGTCATAGACCCATGCCGCGCGGGCGCGGGTTTCAAATGCACTGGCCGGCAGGGCCAGTGACAGGACAAGACATCCGGCGATGAGACTTTGGGCGATGAGGCGCAACATGGAAACGGGGGCATCCTTTCGGTCGAATCTTGAGGGAGTGGGTGAGGGCGGTCCCTCACCTCTGTCTTAATGCGTCACAGCATAGGCGTCCGTGAAGCCCGCCTTTTTCACTTTTTCGAGAAGTGAGCTGCGTTCCGCAGAGGAGGCCGCCGGACCGACGACCACGCGCCAGAAGGCTTTGCCATTCGAGTTGCCCGGTTTGATCATGGCTACGATGCCTTGTGAGCCGAGCATGTCGACCGTGCGTTTGGCATTGGCTTCCACCGAGAAAATCCCGATCTGCAGGAAGGGTTTCGACAGGCTGGAAGCCGGTTTCGCGGCCGGTTTCGGCACTGTAGCCGCGGGGGCGGCAGCCGGAGCGTCGAGCGCATCAAGCGTAGCCGCCGCATCGGCGATAGGATCGTCAAGCGGGGTGGCCTCGATCGTATCCACTTCCGCGAGGGTTTCCACCGTCTCCGGCTCTTGCTGCACTTCTTCGCGGCGCAGGGCCGTGATGTTGAGTTCCGTCGGGGAGCCGGCCAACATGCCAAGCGCTTCTGCGGCGTCGGAGGACACCTGAATACCCGGACCCGGCGCGGTGACTTCGCGTTTGAACAAAGCCCCGATGACGAATTTGCCGTTCTTGGTATTGCGGATGATGACGCGTTCGGGATCAGTCACATCGGAATGCGCAACCCAGACCCCGCCCAACGAAGGCCGTCCGTCCCATAGCCCGCTGTCGGTCGCCTGAAATACATCCGGTGCCTCGACATCGCGCTCCACCAGCTTGGTCGAGGTGGAGGCCGTCACGCCGCTGCCGCCTTCTGCGGGTTTGAAACTGTCGAAAAAGGATTGCCCGTCCTCACACGCGCTCAGCGTGAGGGTGGCGGTCAGGAGGAGCGCAATCCGCGTCCCTTTCCCTGTCTGTCGCATGGTTTTTGCCCCTATATTGCCTCGGCCCCGGTTCGGGCGCGGGTTTTATCTTGCTCGCTCTTTTTCATCCACATTGCACAGGGGCCATGATGCCAGCTTTTTATTTACAAACAGTCAACAGCCGGATGCTTTCACAACCCGTCGCCCAACGCGGCTTGGCGGCAGTCTAGCGGCTCGACCGCAGGCTGGAAAGCCCCGCGTTCTTCCGGTGGCGAAAAATGGCAAGGGATCGCAAAAATGATGCAAAAGACGGGTTTCAGAATCAAGACAGGGAGGCTAATCGTGACCGAACCGCTTAGACGCGCTCAGGAGGAGTGGCAGAGTGGTCGAATGCACCGGTCTTGAAAACCGGCGTGCGTGAAAGCGTACCGTGGGTTCGAATCCCACCTCCTCCGCCATTAATTTTTCCTAAGATATTCATATTTCACTCCTTTTTCGATATTTCGAAGTCACAGGTACCATTGCAGGTACCATTGCAGGTACCATTTGGTCATGTCAGGATGTTTCGCGCATCGCCTTATCGGTCTTGGCTTGCCTTTTCAGCAATCAGTTTATCACGACTTAAATGCCGAGCAAGTTTGTGTCATTCGACGCAACTTTCATCGCAATGACAGATCCTCTTTACCTCCTCTCCGGAGATATAGCGCTTTGAGATGAGCTCTTCGGCCAGTGCGTCGAGCTCAGCCTGCCTGGCTTTGAGGAACTCCATCGCGCGGGCTTCGGCCTTTTGCAGATGTTTGTGGACGCGCACGCGGCGGGTTTGGTCGGTGAGCAGTTGGGGAACGGAGGCGTCGGTGTGGGTGAGACCCTCGCTCCCGAGGCCCAGACGGGTCTCCAGATCCAGCGCCAGCCGCGTGGCTAGAGCCAGATCCGAGCTTTGCGAACCGCCTGAACCTGAGGAGACATCTCCGAGACCCAGGCGCTCTGCGGCGCGGCCCGCCAAAAGCGTGGCGAGTTCGTCTTCGATATCGGCTTTGGTCAGAGCGGCCGGAAGGGGCGTGCGCTGCGTCTCGCCGCCCTTTGGAGTGAGAATGATCTTGCGCACACTGCCCGGCACCAGATGATGGGCCATCAGCGCATGTCCCGCCTCATGCAGCGCAATGCGGCGCAAGAGCTGTGGGACGACCGCATCAATGCGCAGATGCTTGCGTAGAAGTGTCGTGTCGAGTGGCACATGCAGATGGCGCGCGTCGGATTTGGCGGCGCGGATCGCGGCATCCAGTTCGGCGCATATACATCCAGGCGACCAAGGTAGAATGCTTGGCCGCCTCCGCGAGCACGAGATTTTTGTTCAGGTGATTTGCCCCGAAAAAAGCCGTGTAGTTCGCTACCTCTGACTGTTTTTCCAGTCGGGATGAATCCACGGCTCAGCGTTCGAGGCTGGTAGTGGATTTTTCCCCAAGATATGATCAGCCGCTTTTTCACCCGTCATGATCGAGGGGCCGTTGAGATTGCCATTGGTAATCTGCGGGAAAATGGAACTGTCTGCGCAGCGTAGGTTGTCGATGCCGATCACACGGTTCTCGGGGTCAACCACTGCCATAGGGTCACTGGCATCACCCATCCGGCAGGTGCCACAGGGGTGATAGGCGCTTTCTACATGCTCTTTGATGAAGTCGTTAAGTTCATCGTCGCTTTGCACGGCATCTCCAGGCTGGATTTCATGTTTGACGAAAGGTTTGAATGCCTCTTGAGCAAATATCTCTCGGGTGAGACGAATGCAGGTGCGGAAGTCTTCCCAGTCTTTTTCATGGGACATGTAGTTAAACACGATGCGGGGCGCTTCGTTCGGGTCCTTTGAGCGAAGCGTGACTTCGCCGCGCGAAGGCGAGCGCATTGGGCCGACATGGGTTTGAAATCCGTGACCTTCGGCGGCGACTTGCCCGTCATACCGTATTGCGATGGGGAGAAAGTGGTACTGGATGTCGGGATATTCCACGCCTGCTTTCGAGCGGATAAAAGCCGCGCTCTCGAATTGGTTCGATGCGCCGAGTCCTGTTTTTGTAAGGAGCCATTGTGCTCCGATCAGTGCTTTTGAGAAGATATTCCAGTGTTTGTATAGTGTTATTGGCTGTTTCGATGCCATTTGCATGTAGATTTCAAGATGGTCCTGCAGGTTTTTGCCAACGCCTTTGCGATCTGCTTTGATGTCAATTCCCAGTTCCGACAATTCCTCGGCAGGTCCGATGCCCGATTGCAAAAGGATCTTGGGCGAGTTGATGGAGCCGGCGCACAGCACGACTTCGCGGTTGGCCGTTATCACGCGCCCGTCCGCGAGACGCACACCTGTGGCGCGCCCGTCTTCAATTTCAATCTTTTCAACCAACCCGCGAACAATATTGCAGTTTTTGTGTTTGAGGGCGGGTTTGAGATAGGCATTGGCCGCTGACCAGCGCCGACCTTTATAGACCGTCTGCTCCATAGGGCCGAAGCCCTCTTGTTTCTCGCCGTTATAGTCTCCGGTGAGTTCGTATCCGGCTTCTGCACCCGCATCGACAAAGGCGTGATACAGGGCATTCGAACGGGGGCCTCGGCTGACATGGAGGGGCCCATCTGTGCCACGCCATTGAGGGTCGCCGCCATGACCGCCTTCATGCCATGTTTCCATTCGATTGAAATAAGGGAGAACGTCTTTATAGGCCCAGCCTTTGGCGCCCATGTCCGCCCATGTGTCAAAATCACGAGCATGGCCGCGCACATAGACCATGCCATTGATAGAGGATGAGCCTCCGATGACTTTACCGCGCGGTGTTGCGAGGCGGCGGCCGTCCAGATGTGGTTCTGGCTCTGACCTGTAGCCCCAGTCATAACGCGACATATTCATGGGATAGGAGAGTGCTGCGGGCATTTGAATGAGGGGGCCCGCATCATGGCCACCGTGTTCAATCACAAGGACAGATGCACCGCTTTCCGCGATGCGATATGTGATGGCCGAACCTGCGCTGCCTGCGCCGATGATGACAAAATCTGCTTTCATATTACTCTCCTAAAAGGCGGCTTCGACCGGTCCCATACCTACGTAGACGGATTTCAGTTCCGAATAATGCTCAATCGCAGCTTTCGCGTTCTCACGGCCTACACCTGATGCTTTGGTGCCGCCGAAAGGCATTTCGATCGGCGTAAGGTTGTAGGTGTTGATCCAGCAGGTGCCCGCTTCAAACGCAGCAACAACACGGTGTGCGCGCGTGAGATCCGATGTGAATACACCTGCGGCGAGGCCGAACTCTGTGTCATTGGCCCGTCTAAGCGCCTCTTCTTCGGTGTCAAAGGGCAGGACGGACATGACGGGGCCAAAAATCTCTTCGCGTGCGATGGCCATGTCATCGGTTACATCACTGAAGATTGTGGGTTCGACATAGAGCCCGCCTTTATGATGAGCTTTGCCGCCAAGGACCAAGGTTGCGCCTTCGTCGATGCCTTTTTTGATGTAGCTGAGGGCGATGTCGAATTGGGCCTGAGAAATCATCGGGCCAAAATTTGTCGCCTCATCCAAAGGATCACCGATGATGGCCTTTTGTGTCCGCTCTTTCAATCTTGCGAGGAATTCTGGCAAGATGCCCTTTTGCACGAAGACCCGTGTGCCGTTGGAGCAGATCTGGCCAGAGGAGTAGAAATTGGCGTTGATCGCAGCGGAAACAGCATCGCCGAGGCTTGCATCGTCAAAAATGAGCAGGGGGGATTTCCCGCCCAATTCCATGGTGACATGTTTCATCCCTTTTGCCGCGGCGGCGTAAACTTTGCGCCCTGTAGGGACGGAGCCCGTGAGTGAAACTTTCGCAACACGCGAGTCGTCGACCAGGGCACCACCCGTCTCGCCATAGCCTTGGATGACATTGAAAACGCCGTCTGGCAGGCCTGCTTCGGTCAGGATTTCTGCGAGTTTAAGTGCGCTTAATGGCGTCATTTCAGAGGGTTTGAACACAAGGGTGTTGCCGCATGCCAATGCGGGTGCGGCTTTCCAGCAGGCGATCTGGATCGGATAGTTCCACGCGCCTATGCCAACGCAAACTCCCAATGGTTCCCGAATAGTATAGGCAAAATCTGCCCCCAATTGAATGTGCTCTCCTGTAAGACCCGCCGCAATCGCACCGAAATACTCAAGACAATCGGCGCCCGAGGCAGCGTCTGCGACGAGGGTTTCTTGCAAAGGCTTACCAGTGTCGAGGGTTTCGAGAACCGACAGTTCCCGATTGCGCTCTCGAATAATATCTGCGGCTCTGCGCAGGATGCGGCCGCGTTCAGACCCTGTCATGGCGGCCCACGAGGCGCGGGCGGCATCAGCTGCGGCGAGGGCATGATCGACGATGTTGTCGGTGGCAGCGTAGAGACTGGCCACGACCTCGCCTGTTGCGGGGTATCGGGTCAGAAGCTCTTTACCTGCGCTATCCTCGACATATTGGCCGTTGATGTAGTGGCTCGCTTCGGGTTGTTTGGTATTAGGCATTGTCATTTAACTCTTGAGGTTTGGCGATCGGGTCCATCGGGTTCGGATCTTCGTCTCGGACAGACATGGCGTCATTTGCGTGAAGTTCGGTTTGTTCTGCGCGGGCTGCTCTGAGGATGTGATCGGCGCCTTCTGATCCGTCAGTGGCCTGAGGATCAAGCGCGTAGCGTAGATAAAGTCCGTCGATCAGCCCGCCTATCCGTCGCGCGACATCCGGCGCACGAGCGCCGCAACTGGGGCGCAGTGTGTAAACGAGATTGGAGTGCAGACGTCTTTGGTAGATGTAGAGAAGACGCCGCGCGTCCGGGGATCTGAGGGCGAGGGCGTAAAAGTTGACCCATGCGGAAATGGCTTCGCGGCGAAAGCTTGTCAGGCCAAAGCTGGCATTGGCGATGGCTTCGAGGCGCGCTTCCGGCGTCGTGGTTCCCTTCGTCAAGATGCTCACGTCACGTCGGTAATTGGTTAGAATCGTGCGCATGGCCGCCAGAAATAGCGTGTCTTTATCTTTGAAGTAATGGAAGGCGAGTCCCGAAGATACGCCCGCGGATTTCGCAATTTGACCGACGGTGACATTCAGGTTCCCTGTCGCACCGATCTCTCTGATTGTTGCATCGATGATCTCGCTGCGCCGTTCGGCTTCTGGTTTTCGCGCCACAAAAGAATCCTTCGTCACGGGTTGCTTTTCTTTAGCTATCCATCTTATTAATTGATCAGTCAATCAATAATCATTTCATCATGCTAACCTCTAAGGGGACCCTATGAAACTTATTCTCACCACATCCGCCCTCGCACTTTGTGCCTCTGCAGCCGTCGCAGAGTGTTCACGAGTTACTTTTTCGGATGTAGGCTGGACCGACATTACTGCTACAACGGCTGTCGCCACATCGCTACTTGAGGCTTTGGGCTATGAAACCGACATTAAAGTGCTGTCTGTTCCGGTGACTTATGCGTCCATTGCGGAAGGTGATGTCGATGTGTTTCTCGGCAACTGGATGCCAACGATGGAGGCCGATATTGCCCCTTATCGCGAAGCGGGCACAGTCGACACTATTCGTGCGAACCTTGTAGGTGCCAAATATACCCTTGCGGCAAACAAGGCAGCGATGGACCTTGGCATCAAGGACTTCGCCGATATTGCGAAATTCGAAGACGAGTTGGATGGCGAAATCTACGGTATCGAGCCAGGCAATGATGGCAACCGTCTCATCCAGTCCATGATTGACGCTGACGCATTTGGTCTCGACGATTTCAAGGTTAAAGAGAGCTCCGAACAAGGTATGTTGGCGCAGGTGGCGCGTTATTCCAAGAAAGACGAGCCGATCGTCTTTCTCGGTTGGGAGCCGCACCCGATGAACGCGAATATCGAGATGGGGTATTTGACCGGTGGGGACGACTTTTTTGGCCCTGACTTTGGTGGCGCATCGGTTTTGACCAACACCCGTGCAGGATATGTTGAAGAATGCGAAAATGTAGGCGCGTTTTTACAAAACCTTGAGTTCTCCTTGCAGCTTGAGAATGAAATCATGGGCAAGATCCTTGATGATGGGGAAAAGCCGCGTGATGCTGCTGAAGCCTGGCTTGCGGCGCATACGGAAGCTTGGATGCCGTGGCTTGAGGGCGTGACCACGATTGACGGTGGTGATGCGGTCGAGGCGGTTAATTCGGCGCTTGGGCTGTAACCTTTCATTTTAATTTTAAAATCAGGGCGCCTTTGAGCGCCCTGATTTTGAATGCCCATAGGAAATCTCATGGATTGGATTACCGCATATAAAATTCCCGTCGGAGATGTTGCTGCAGATCTGTTTGGTTGGCTTCAAGACAAAGGCGAAGGCGTGTTCGATGCCATTGCTGTGCTCTTGGAGTGGCTGATTAATGTCTTCCTGTGGTGCCTCCAGACCCCATCTCCGTTCATCGTCATCGCGGTTTTCGCGGCGTTGGCATATCTTTTGCAACGCAGTTGGAAGACCAGCCTTTTGGTCGCATTGGGCTTTTTGTTTATCCTTAATCAGGACTACTGGGAGGAGGCCACCGAAAGCCTCACCCTTGTGATTTCCGCCTGTGTCGTCTGTATGGCGATTGGTGTGCCAATGGGGATTTTTGCATCGCGTCGCCCCGGGTTTTACAAGTTTCTCAGCCCGGTTCTCGACCTGATGCAAACGCTGCCGACATTTGTTTACCTCATTCCAGCGATTGTATTTTTCGGCATAGGGATGGTTCCCGGCCTTTTGGCCACCGTGATCTTTGTGGTTCCCGCTCCGATCCGGTTGACCCATCTTGGCATAAGCTCCACACCTCCAGCTCTTATTGAGGCGGTGCAGGCATTTGGCGGCACCAAGAGGCATATCTTATGGAAGGCAGAACTTCCCTACGCCCTGCCGCAGATCATGACGGGTCTGAACCAGACAATTATGCTATCATTGTCGATGGTCGTTATTGCCGCGCTTGTGGGGGCAGATGGCCTTGGCGTGCCTGTCGTGCGAGCGTTGAACCAAGTGAATACCGCGCTGGGTTTTGAAAGTGGATTTGTCATCGTTGTTCTGGCGATCATGTTGGACCGCGTCTTAAGGATCAAAAGCAAATGAGCAAAGCTGTTATATTCAACAATGTTTCCATTGTGTTCGGGGATGACCCGCAAAGTGCTCTGCCGTTGATGGATGCCGGAAAAGACCGTAATTTTATCCAAGATGAAACGGAACAGGTGCTTGGTGTCCATAATTGTTCTCTGGAGGTCGAAGAGGGAGAGATCCTCGTCCTTATGGGCCTGTCAGGGTCGGGGAAATCCACACTTCTACGCGCTGTAAACGGGCTCAATCCGGTGGTGCGCGGCGAGGTGAAAATTTCTGACGGTGACGAAATGGTAACCGTTACCCATGCGTCTGAAAAAGAGTTGCGCGCTTTGCGGCAGTCCCGTGTAGCGATGGTGTTTCAACAGTTCGGTCTTTTGCCTTGGCGCAGTGTGCGCGAAAATGTCGGACTTGCGCTTGAACTTGCCGATGTGCCGAAGGCGAAGCGTGCGGCGCAAGTGGACAAGCAGTTGGCGCTTGTAAATTTGTCGGATTGGGCGCAGAGCAAAGTGTCCGAACTCTCTGGCGGCATGCAGCAGCGTGTCGGTCTGGCGCGTGCCTTTGCCTCTGAAGCGCCTATTCTTTTGATGGACGAACCGTTCTCTGCGCTTGATCCGCTTATCCGTGCGCATTTGCAGGATGAACTGATTGAACTGCAAAAGACGCTCAAGCGCACAATTATCTTTGTCAGTCATGACCTTGATGAGGCATTCAAGCTTGGGGATCGCATCGCCATTCTGGAAGGGGGGCGCATTGTTCAGGTCGGGACACCCAAAGATATTTTTGATGCTCCGGCCAATGAGTATGTTCAGGAATTTGTCGCTCACATGAACCCATTGGGGGTTTTGACCGCTGAGGACGCCGTTGTGCAGAGCAAAGGCGAGCTGGCAGTGACGGTTGACGCCGAAATGCCAATCCAAGAGCTGATGCGCGAGCTTATGAGAGCAGGCGGTCCTGTTGGAGTGACCAAGGGTGGCAGGCTGATCGGGCAAGTGACCAAAGACAGTGTGATAAAGGAACTGGCGCAAAACTGTTGAAATTGCCTGTTTTTGCAGCGAATTCCTGTGGGGAGTGCCAGATGGTGATAAAATTTGCGCTTCGCAGCCCCTTTTTTGTGCGCTCGGCTTTCATGTTGGAAGCATTTCGTTTTTTCTGATCGGGCATAATAATTATAAACGATGAGAAAACTGATGACTGATACCAACTCGGGGGCCGCCCCCGTTCTTTCTGTGCGCGACCTGTCCATCACTTTGCCCGGAAAGCATGACCGCCGATATGCGGTGAAAAATATCAACTTTGATCTGATGCCTGGGGAAATCCTTTGCATTATCGGCGAGTCCGGCTCCGGAAAATCCGTCACCGCGAACACGGTCATGGGGCTTTTGCCCGATGTCATGTCCATTGAGCGCGGTTCGATAGATTTTAAAGGCCGCGCTTTGCTTGATTTGCCGGAAGCGGAGCTACGCAAATTGCGTGGCCGTTCTGTGTCGATCATTTTTCAGGATCCGCTTTCGGCGTTGAATCCGTTGATGACTGTCGGAGACCAGATACGCGAAGTGCTTGATACGCATGGGATAGGCACAAAGGGCAGTCGCGCCGAAAAGGTGGTTGAGATGCTCACAGAGGTCGGTCTGCCTGATCCGGTGCTGATTCAGCATCAATATCCGTTTCGCTTGTCAGGCGGACAGCGCCAGCGTGTCATGATTGCCATGGCCCTCGCGCTTGATCCTGATATTTTGATTGCGGACGAGCCGACCACCGCGCTTGATGTGACGACACAGGCACAAATTCTTGACCTGATTGCTCGTATTCAAAAGCGTAAAGGCATGAGCGTGATGTTCATTACCCATGATTTCGGCGTTGTCGCCGAAATTGCGGATCGCGTGATCGTCATGGAAAAGGGCAAGTTGGTAGAGCAGGGGGATGCTAAATCCGTGCTGGACCAGCCGCAGCATCCTTATACGCAGAAACTTATCGCAGCGGTGCCGAAAATGCGGGAGCAGGACCGTGTCCGTGCAGAAAACCGCCCCATAGCTTTGGAAGTGCGCAATTTGCACAAGACCTACCGCACACGCAGCGGATTTTTGGGTCGGGTGCGTGAAGTCAAGGCGGTTGATGACATCAGCTTTACTCTGCATCAGGGGGAGACCATCGGTATCGTCGGTGAGTCCGGTTCTGGCAAGTCGTCGATGGGGAAAGTGCTGATGAAGCTGATTTCTGCTGACAGTGGCGAGATCCGGTTTCAGGGCGAGAACACATTAACAATGTCAGAGGACAACTTCCGTTATTTGCGTCCGCGCATACAGATGATCTTTCAAGACCCCTATGCCTCGCTCAATCCTCGCTTCACGATCGGGCAGGCGCTCACGGTCGGACCGATTGCCCACAGCCTTATGACGCACAGTGACGCGCGCAAGAAAGCCGAGGACATACTTGAACTGGTGGGGTTGGACGCGTCGGCCTTTGACCGTTATCCGCATGAATTTTCCGGCGGACAAAGGCAAAGGGTCGGGATCGCCCGCGCCCTTATGTTTGACCCCGAGGTGATTGTGGCGGATGAGGCTGTCTCTGCTTTGGATGTGTCGATTCAGGCGCAGGTGTTGGAATTGCTGGATAAAATCCGGCGCGAACGAAAGCTGGCGATGGTGTTTATCACCCATGACTTGCGGGTGGCCAGCCAGATTAGCGACGAAATCATCGTGATGCATCGCGGCAAGATGGTGGAATTTGGCCCGCCGAGTCAGATTTTCCAGAACCCGGAACATGACTACACGCGTTCTCTTGTTGCTGCGATTCCGGGTGGTCGCGCCGCCTGAATACCGAGTGATATGACACAATATGAGAGGGGCGACCGTTGGTTCGCTCCTCTTTTTTGATTTTTTGAAGGGGATTTCTTTTTCACGCTTGGTGTCGATGGTTTGCTTAAAAAAACGTCAACGGTTGTGTTTCACAATTAAATAGTTGTGAAATGCAACTGAATCGTTGCGCGGCCAGCATTTGACGGGAAGCATGAAGAAAAGATGACAAAGAAGACTCGCACATGACAAAAGACACTTCCGATCGGGATGTATTGGATATTGATGCGCCGATCACAATTGGCGGCCTGCACGTCGATGTGCTGGATGGCGCCTTCAGCTGGTATATCCGGTCTTTGGACTCCGCTGTGTCGCGCGATCTGGACCAACGGATGGCGCATCTTGATGTTGCAAAAGGCAAGGGCAAGATCACGGCTTTGCTCTTGGTCGATGATTATCCCGGTGTCCGCCCCTCGCAAGTTGCCGAGGTCTTGATGAGAGACCGTCCTGCAACGGGCCGTATCATAGATACTCTTGTGAAAGCAGGGGACGTCCGGCGTGAAACGGACGCCGAAGATCAACGCGCACAGGCGCTTTTCATCACTGAGCGAGGTCATGCTGTCGCGGAAGAAGTGCGACAGATCATTCGAGCACAGGAAGAAGAATTTTTCGATTTCATCGCGCCGGATGACCGACGGGAATTTATGCGCATGCTCAAGCGCGCCTATCTGAACATGAGAAAGAAACGCCTATGACCCAGTCTCAAGTTGCCCTTATTTCCGGCGCAAGCCGCGGTATCGGTGCCGCCACAGCAAAAACGCTTTTTGATGCCGGCTGGTGTGTGTCTTTGGGGATGCGAACGCCGGTCATGCCGGATTGGGCGAAAACTGCGCCTGAGAGGGTGCATCTGTTTGCCTATGATGCGACCGAGGTTGCAAGCCCTGTGCAGTGGGCTGAGGCCGTCATGAAAGCATGGGGACGGATTGATGCTGTGGTTGCTAATGCGGGGATCACGATCACCAAAACCCCGATCGACATCACCAATGAAGAAATGGCCCAGCTTTTGGAAGTGAACGTGCAGGGGCCGCGCCGTTTTGCGGCGGCCTGTTGGGATGCGTTGGCACAATCGGGCAAGGGGCGTGTGATCATCTTGGGCTCTTTGTCAGGAAAGCGCGTGAAGTCTACGCGATCCAGTTCCTATTCGATTTCAAAATTCGCGGCGGTCGGCTTGGCCCATGCGTTGCGTCATACGGGCTTTGACCAAGGTATTCGTGCAACGGCTGTCTGCCCCGGCTTTGTGGCCACAGATATGGCTATGGGCCTAACGGACCGCTCCGGTGAGGCCATGACCCAACCGGAAGACCTCGCGCGCGTCATTCGGATGCTGATTGAACTGCCCAATGAGGCGAGCGTTGCCGAATTTTGCGTGAATTGTCAGCTTGAGGAGAGTTTCTGATGCCTGGTCCTTTCGTTACGCCCGTCCACGGCGATCTGGAATTGCCGAAGAAAGTTGATGTCGTCGTAATCGGTGGTGGCATCATCGGATGTTCGACTGCGCTGGAACTGGCGGATCAGGGGCTTTCTGTTGCGCTTTGTGAAAAGGGTGGGATCGGACACGAACAATCCAGCCGCAATTGGGGGTGGGTGCGTATCACTCGGCGCGATCCGCGTGAAATCCCCTTGATGGCTGAAGCCCTGCGCATTTGGCCGACACTGGCGGAGCGCACGGGGCGCGATCTGGGCTATAAACGCGCGGGCATCGCCTTTGCGTGTGCCACGCCGAAAGAATATTCTGAACACGAACGCTGGCTTGATCATCTCAAGGATTATCAAATCGACAGCAAAATGCTGTCGGCTAATGAATTCGCGGCCATGACACCGGGGATGAGAATGCCTGTCGAGGGTGCGCTTTATACCTCAGCGGACGGACGGGCGGAGCCGCAAAAGGCCGCTCCCGCCATTGCCGAAGCCGCACGGGATCGTGGTGCGCATATCCTGACCGAATGTGCTGTGCGCGGGATTGAGACCAAGGCGGGCGCGGTCTGTGGCGTGGTCACAGAACGCGGCGAGATTGCCTGCGAACAGGTGGTGCTTGCGGGGGGCGCATGGTCGAGTCTCTTTGCGCGCAATACAGGCCTGCGCTTACCGCAGCTCAAGGTCAAGAATTCGGTCATCCGCACCAAGCCGCTTGAGGGTGGGCCGGAGCATGCGATCTGGTCCGACGGGTTCTCCATCCGCAAACGTCAGGATGGGGGCTACACGATTGCTGACGGGTTCCGGAATGTCGTTGATATCGTGCCAGACAGCTTTCGATATATGCGCGAGTTCCTCCCTGCCCTCGGGGCGGAATGGAAGGCGCTTATGCTGCGCTTTGGTGGAAGGTTCTATGACGAAGCGCGGATGCCGAACTCTTGGTCTCTCGATGAGGCCAGTCCGTTTGAATATAATCGCGTGCTGGACCCCAAGCCGTCTTTCTCTCTGCAAGACAAGGCCTTGGAAAATCTCCGCAAAGCATTCCCCGTCTTCGAGAAAGCCGAGATCGCGCAGCGTTGGGCGGGAGCTATCGATGTCACGCCGGACGCGGTTCCGGTGATCTCCGCTATCGAGGATGTCCCCGGTTTCTATATCGCCACAGGGTTCTCCGGCCACGGTTTCGGGATCGGTCCGGCTGCTGGACGTCTGACCTCTGATTTGGTGCGTGGTGTCACGCCGCTGGTTGATCCGACACCGTTCCGGTTTTCGAGATTTTCTGATGGATCGAAGATCAAAATCATCAGCGGATTTTAGGCGTTGAACCTTGCGGTGCCGGGCTTCGGCATCGTTCTTGAGAGGCTTTGTGTAAAGCGCTGGCACGGGTCTCATTCCTATCCAAAGCGCAACAACAGGGAAATTAAAATGACTGACGATAAGAAAAAATCTGCACATCTCAATCGCCGTCAGGCCTTGATGATGATGGGGGCGGCTGGTGCGGGTCTCATGACGCCGATGACCATTGGTCGGGATCGTGCATTTGCTGCCAATGCCGACGCAAGTGGTCAGATTGTTCTGGCCTTTTCCCAAGAGCCGACTGTGTTCAACCCGTTGATGCCTCATATCGAAGTGGACGAAGGCGTTTATTATGCCGTCTATGACCCGCTTTTTGACTTCGACGCCGAGGGTAACTTCTTCCCGATCCTTGCAGAAGAAGTGCCGAGTGTGGCCAATGGTGGCATTTCCGCTGATGGCCTGTCTTGGCGTGTGAAGTTGAAAGAGGGTGTGACATGGCATGATGGCACGCCGTTTACGGCAGAGGATGTGAAATTCTCTCTTGAGCTGACGATGGACCCTGATTTCCGGTCGTTCCGATCCACGGGCTACAAGTTTATCCAAGATATTACAGTGGTTTCCGACACAGAGCTGACTTGGACGATGAGCGAGCCTTTTGCGCCCATGGCTGCTATTCTGGCGTCTACTTATATGGTGCCGAAACATGTGTTTGAGGGCGTTGAGGACAAGAATGCCACGATCCTGAACACGGCACCTATCGGCACGGGTCCGTTCAAGTTTAAAAACCGCATGGCGGGCGATCACATCGAGCTTGAGGCCAACGCGGACTATCACATGGACGGGCCGTTCCTTAAGACGCTCATCATCAAATATGTCCCCGATCTCAATGTGATGTATACACAGTTCAAATCCGGCGACATTGATGTGATCGGTTTGCAGTATATTCAGCCGGACCATCTGGCTGAAGCCGAGAAACTGCCGGGTAAAGTGGTTGAAGTGGCTGGTAAGGCGACCTTTGAATCCATTGGCTTCAACATGACGCGTCCCCAGTTTCAGGAGAAAGCTGTGCGTCAGGCGCTTTATATGGCGCTGGACAAGACCTCCATCATCGACGCGCTCTACTATGGTGTGCCGACGCCTACCGAAACCTACATGCCCCAGCAGTCTTACTATTTTAATGAAAACCTGCCGAAGCATGAGTTCAACATTGAAAAAGCCAATGCGCTTCTGGATGAGGCCGGTTGGGTCAAGGGCGCTGATGGCATTCGCGAAAAAGACGGCGTGCGCCTGTCCTTTTCCAACTCGACCACAGCGGGCAACCACCTGCGCGAACAGGCCCAGCAGTTCATTCAGCAAACTTTCGCTATGGTCGGCGCAGAGATGACGATCAAAAACCTCCCTGCTGCTGTCATGTGGGGCGATTACTGGATGAACTCCGAGTTCGACTCTGTTGTTGTCGGCCTCAATGTTCTCGCTGGCGCGGACCCTGATACGTCGGATTATTTCATGTCCACCATGTCGCCTGTTTTGGGCGGCTCCGGTCAGAATACCTTTGCCTATCAGAACCCGAAGGTGGACGAGCTGTTGGTGGCGGGCGCACAGGATTTTGTGCCTGAAGAGCGCAAGGCCATCTACGAAGAGATTCAGGCTGTGATCCGCGAGGATTTGCCCTTCCTTCCGATGTTCCAATACGCCGTGATTAAAGGCTGGAAGGATGATGTCGAAGGCCCGGGCCCGAACATCAACAACCGCATTGATACATGGAACGTGCGCGAGTGGTCTCGTAGTTAAGGCGTTTTCCTCGACCTTTTGACGCGCGGCGGGGTCGCGCGTCAGGGGCGACTGTTCCCTTGCGGTCGCCCTACCCAAAATACGACGCACACAGAGGACGTTCACCATGCTTCGCTATATTCTGTCACGGCTCGGCCAGAGCCTCATCCTGTTGTTGATCGTGTCCTTTATCGGTTTCGCAGTTCTGACACTCGCGCCCGGCGGGCCTTTGTCGCAATTTGCGCTTAGTCCGGGGATGACACAGGAACAGATCGACAAGATCGCGGCCCAAATGGGATTGGATCGTCCGGTCTGGATACAGTATTTCGACTGGCTTAGACATTTGGTCGTCGGAGATTGGGGGACGTCCTATCGTGACGGGCAGTCGGTTCTGCATGTGATCGGAAGCCATCTGTTTGCGACGCTTCTGCTGATGGGCACTGCAACGGTTATTTCTGTGACCTTGGGCAGCAGTATTGGCATTTATAGCGCTCTCAAGCGTGGAGGCACGTTCGACTACGCCATGACCGTGTTCGCTATGGTGGCTCTTTCGATCCCGACCTTCTGGTTCGGCCTGATCGCCATCTATGTCTTCTCTCTGAATCTCGGCTGGTTGCCTGCGGGCAATATGTACACCGTGGGGGATGGGTCTCTGATCGACTATCTTCGTCACCTGATCATGCCCGCAATGGTTCTGGCGCTGGTCGATGTGGCGATCTGGAGCCGTTATATGCGCACCTCGACGCTCAATGTGGTCAAGCAGGATTTCGTGCGCACCGCCAAGGCCAAGGGGCTGACGCGCCGCCGTGTCCTGCTCAAACATATTGTCGGCAATTCTCTGGTCCCGATGATCACCTTGGCAGGCCTACAGTTGCCGATGGTTCTGGGTGGGGCGCTGGTCACGGAAACCGTGTTTACATGGCCCGGTATGGGGCGGCTGTTTCTCGATAGTCTCGGATACTCCGATTACCCCGTGGTGATGGGGCTTTTGATGGCCTCGGCCATGCTCGTCCTGATCGGCAATCTCCTTGCTGACCTCACCGTTGCGCTCATCGATCCGCGCATTCGCCTTGATTGAAGGACTATTGCCATGACAACTCTTGCGACAAACACCAAACAGCCCTTCATCAAATCCCGCGCCCTGCGCCGGTTTCTCAGTCACCGGCTTGCCCTGATCGGTCTGGTTATGGTGCTGAGCCTTACTGCGGCCTGTTTTATTGGCCCGTATCTCTTGCCTTATGACGAGCTTCACATCGATTTGCTGGCGCGGTTTGCCCCGCCGGGGACGGGCGGCCATATCTTTGGCACGGACCCCTTGGGGCGTGACATCGCGGCACGGCTGTTTCATGCGGGTCAAATCTCTATGGCCGTGGGCTTTGCTGTGATGCTGATTGCGACCTGTATCGGTTCCGTTGTCGGCGTGGTCTCCGGCTATTACGGCGGCAAGGTGTCCGCCGTTTTGATGCGGATTGTGGATGCGTTCCTCTCTTTCCCATCCGTTTTCCTGCTCTTGGCCCTTGCCGCATTTATCCAGCCTGGTCCGGTGATGATTGCGCTTATCATCTCTGCGACAAGCTGGATGGAAGTGGCGCGGATTGTCGAAGCAGAGGTCAAGTCTCTGCGCAATCAGGATTTCGTTCAGGCGGCACATATGTTGGGCATGTCTAACCGCTGGATCATGTTCCGTGAGCTTTTGCCGAATGCCATAGGCCCGATCATTGTCGCAGCCACTCTGACTGTCGCCCGCGCAATCCTGTTGGAGGCTTACATCTCCTTTCTTGGGTATGGCATCCAGCCGCCCTTGCCGAGCTGGGGCAATATGCTCAATGGCGCGCAGCAGTATCTGGCCTCCGCGCCTTGGCTGGCGATTGTGCCGGGCGTGACAATCACCATCGCGGTGGCGGGCTTCAACTTTATCGGTGACGGTTTGCGCGATGCGTTCGACAGCCGCAGCGACCATCAGTGAGGGCAGGTCATGCCGAAATTCTCCGAATTCAAAGACACGCTTTGGTATGCCACTGCGCCTGATGCGCCAGAGACAGTATCACTTGAGGGCGAGGTCAAAGCGGATGTGTGCGTTGTGGGGGCAGGCTATTCCGGCCTGACCACGGCGCTGGAGCTGGCACGTCAAGGTGTCTCGGTGGTCGTATTGGAGCGCGAAGAAATCGGCTTTGGCGGTTCGGGTCGCAACGCGGGGCATTGTACGCCGACATTTACCCACTTTAGTTTGCCGGAACTGCGCAAACATCTGAGTGAACCTTGGGCGGAGCGGTTGATCCGGCGACAGACCCGCGCCAATGACAAGGTGAGCGAGATGGTCTCGCGCTATGACATTGATTGTGAATGGGAACAAAACGGCTATGTCCAAGGCGCTCTATTCCCGTCGCACCTCAAAACCCTGCGCAAGAATATGGAGAACTATAATGTGGTCGGCGCACGCACGCGGATGCTGGACCGTGATGAAGTGCGCGACGTTACCGGATCTTCACGTTTCTACGGCGGGTGGTTCCATGAAGAGGCGGGCGGCCTGAATGCCCTTGGCTACGCTCGCGGTCTCGGACGCGCCGTGCTGGAAGAGGGCGGGCGTATTTTTACAGGCACCACAGTGACAGGATGTGACCGTGAGGGACAGGCGTGGGTGGTCAAGAGCCAGCGTGGTTCTGTGCGCGCCGAGAAAGTGATCTATACGACTGGGGCCTATACGGTTGCCGGTTGGCCAAAACTTGATCAGACCTTTCGGATCATGCGCGTTTTTGTCGCCGCGACCCAACCCTTATCACCGGCCTCTCAAGCGGTCGTCTTGCCCAAGCGAACAACCATTCAGGACGGGCGCGGCGATATTTATGTTTATAAATACAATAGCGAAAACCGAATTGTCGCCTCCATGTTCCCGATGGGCGCGCGCGGACGGGATCCGGCACTCACCCGCAAAATACTGTCCGAACGTCTGAAGTGGCTCCACCCTGAGTTGCGCGAGGAACCGCGTTGGGATTTCTTCTGGTATGGCGAGTTGGACATGCAACGCCGCACAGTCCCACGCCTGTATGGGCTTGCCCCCGGTGTGGTGGCTATGACCGGACTGTCTGGGCGCGGCGTGCCCACAGGGTCGATGATAGGAGGAATTCTGTCGGACTGGGCTATGGGCGTGTCGGAACAGGATCTCGATCTCAAAATTGAACCTTTGAGCCGACAGCCGGTTTATATGAATGTCGCCCCGAAAATCGCGCTGCGCACCTACCGCCTGCGCGACAATATCCGTGCGAAAAGACAGCGGGCGGACCTTCCCCCTTATGCGTAACGGTGCAGCAGGAGCAGACCCTGCACCATCAATAGGAGAACCAACATGCCAGGACCGAAACTTGATCCGGTCGAGAGCAACACAGAGCTTCCGAAACACGTGGATGTCGTCATCGTCGGTGGCGGGATTGCAGGGGTTTGCACTGCGCTTGAGCTCGTAGAGCGGGGGAAGACCGTCGCCATTTGCGAAAAAGGCCAGATCGGCGCAGAGCAATCCAGTCGCAACTGGGGCTGGGTGCGTTTGACACACCGTGACCCTCGGGAAATGCCTCTGATGGTCGAATCCGTTCGACTATGGAAAGATATCGACCGTCGGACAGGTCAACAGACCGGTTACAACCAATGTGGTGTGACTTATACGGTCGATACAGATGCCGCTCTTGAGGCTGAGCATCACGCCGGGGAAGCGCTACAATCCTATCAGGTTCCTGCGCGAATTCTGAACCGCGAGGAGGCGCTAGAGGCGTTTCCGGGGTTGTCTCTCGACATCAAAGGGGCGCTTTACAACCCCCATGACGGGCGTGCCGAGCCGCAAAAGGCAGCACCAGCTATTGCGCGGGCGGTTCAGCACATGGGGGGCAGCGTGCATCAAAACTGTGCGGTGCGCACTGTGGAAACCAAAGGCGGTAAAGTCAGCGCAGTGGTGACGGAGCAGGGCACGATTTCTTGTGAGGCTGTGCTGGTTGCTGGTGGCGTGTGGTCTCGTTTGTTCTTGGGAAATCTCGGCATTGATCTTCCGCAATTGCGCACCAAGGGCAATGTCTTGCGTACGGAACCAGTTCCTGACGGTCCCGAAGGCACGGTGAAGCATCCCGAGTTTGCGATGCGAAAACGCGAGGATGGCGGATATACCATCGCTTCAGCCACACCAAGCCGATATCAACTGACGCCAGACAGCTTCCGGCTTTTTGCCAAATTCCTGCCGACGCTCAAGAACGAATGGCGCAGCATCAGCCTTGGCATCGGTCCGGCCTTTTTCGAAGCACTGCGCACGCCACGCCGTTGGAAGGCGACCGATGTGACCCCGTTTGAAAAAACGCGGGTGCTGGATCCCGAACCGGATACGGCATTGATCGACAAGGCCTTTGCCGTGATAAAAGCTTCTTATGCACCGTTCAATGACGCCAAAATCGCGCAGAAATGGGCCGGATATATGGATGTCATGCCAGATGTCGTTCCTGTGATCTCGCCAACCGAAGGCGTAAAAAACGGTTTGCCGGGTTTGTATGTCTGCTCCGGTTTTTCGGGACACGGGTTCGGTTTGGGAACCGGCGCGGGACGCCTTGCCGCCGATCTGATTACGGGGCAGGGGCCTTGTGTCGACCCAACGCCTTTCCGATTGCATCGTTTTTCTGATGGGGCAAAGATCGCCCCCATGGAAAATATTATCCAGAGATGAAAGGCCCAACATGGCGCTTTTGCTAAATGTGACTGACCCTGACCGGATTTCGGCGTTTGAAGCGGTGTTCCGCGATTTGCCGATCCGGTTGGTGCGCTCGGACGAAAGTTATGATCCCGGCGATATTCGCTATGTTTTTACATGGCAGCCGTTGGAGGACTGGTCGGCGTTCCCCGATCTTGAAATCGTGTTTTCCGTATCAGCGGGAGTGGATCAGTTTGTTGATCTCCCCGATCACATCACACTGATTAAAATGGTGGACCCCAACAACACGCAAGGTGTGGTGGACTATGTGATTGCGGCCTGCCTCGCCATCACGCGGGGTTTTCCGATCTATGCCGAACAGCAGAGGCTCAAGCTCTGGCAGCAGCAACCCATTGCTTCTTTCGCGCAGACGCATGTCGCCATCCTTGGCTTGGGCGAAATCGGAACGCGGACGGCATCGGCGCTGAAGTCTCTTGGCTTTCGTGTAAGTGGTTGGTCGCGCCGTGAGCGGGATTTAGAGGGTATAACCTGTGTCAGCGGCGAAGACGGAGTTTTCAGCCTCTTGGGGGAGGCGGATATTGTGGTCTGCCTTTTGCCCCTTACGCCGGAGACCCGCGGCCTCATGTCGGCGTCGTTTTTCGCGCAGATGAAACATGGCGCGGGTTTGGTCCATGCCGGACGTGGAGCACAATGTGTGTTTGATGACCTCGGTGCCGCCCTCAAATCCGGTCAGATTGGCGCAGCGGTTCTGGATGTCTTCGAGACGGAACCTCTGCCGGAAACCAGTCCTGTCTGGGATTTTCCGAATTGTCTGATTACCCCTCACGTCGCAGGGCGCACAGATGCCGAAACGGCGGCCCGCAATGTTGCGGAGAACCTGACGCGCCATCTCGAAGGCAAAGACCTCTTGTGGCAAGTGGATCGGGAGAAGGGGTACTGATATTTTTTCGCGGGTGAGCAGCATGATGTTCATCACGTTCTCGATCGCGAAAATAAAGATGGAAGACTATGTGCGCCACGCTATCCCGTTCTTTGTGGCATTGATCATAGCATTGCTTTTTCTGACGCTTGGGTCTGCTATCTCGCTGTAGTTTTTACAGTTGTTTCTCTAATCTGTGAGAAACGGAAAGTATTGGCATCGCGTGGCTCAATATCTCCGTGCAACGCCACCCCTTACCTCGACAAATGCACGCCGAGAACGCTCCAGTGTGGCAAGATGTTCAGTCGTGGCAGTTCCTTTCACACCTAAATGTCGCTTGCCGCGCCTCATCCCGCATTGAGCCAAATCAATGCAATCCCCCCGATAGCCCCTTAGTTCTTGTGCAGAAGGACGATTGGGAGATCGGAATCATGGCAACAGAAGCTGAGGTCATCTTTTTTGATGCAATAGGACGCAATGACGTTGCGATTGTCGGGGGAAAGAACGCATCCTTGGGGGAAATGGTGTGCGCGCTTGGTGAGGTGGGCATCCGAGTGCCGCCCGGCTTTGCCACCACCGCCAACGCCTATCGTCGCTTTCTTTCAGAGAACGGATTGGACAGTGTCCTTCGCGACAAGTTGGCCGAATTTGCCGAGGGCCGGGCCTCGTTGCACGACACGGGCGAGGCGATACGTACCGCAATTGTTGCTGGGCGTTGGCCCGCAGATACCGAGCGTGCGATACGAGAGGCCTATCGCGCTTTGTCTGACCAGTCGGGCGGGGGAGCCATCTCTGTGGCAGTGCGTTCCAGCGCGACTGCCGAAGACCTTCCAGATGCCAGTTTTGCTGGCCAACAGGAAACGTTTTTGAACGTGGTTGGCGAGGATGACCTGCTCACGGCCTGCCGCAAATGCTATGCCTCCCTTTTTACCGACCGGGCGATTTCCTACCGTGAGGCCAAGGGCTTTGACCATCTGAAGGTCGCGTTGTCGGTTGGCGTGCAGCTTATGGTGCGCTCTGACCTTGGCGGGTCCGGGGTCATGTTCTCGATCGATACCGAGACCGGCTTCGACAAGATCGTGCTCATCGACGCTGTTTGGGGGCTTGGTGAAAACATTGTGCAAGGCACGGTGACGCCGGACGAATATCAGGTCTACAAGCCGTTTCTCGACCGCCCGAACCTTCGTCCGATCATAGAAAAACGACTCGGCGCAAAAGAGAAGAAGATGATCTATGCGCAGGCCGGAAGTCCCTCGCCAGTGCGCAACGTGCCGACCTCAAAAGCCGAGCGCGCGGCGTTTGTGTTAACCGACGAAGAGGTGCTCGACCTCGCACGCATGGCGACCAAGATCGAAGCGCACTACGGCATGCCAATGGACATAGAATGGGCCAAAGACGGGCTGTCCGGCGCGCTTTTCATCGTTCAGGCCAGACCCGAAACAGTGCAGTCTCAAAGTGATGTGGGCAAGCTCCAACAATTCTCGGTCGGCGCGCATGGCAAAACCTTGATATCGGGGCTCTCGGTCGGGGAAAAAGTGGCCAGTGGGCCGGTTTGTCTGATCGAAAATCCCGAAGACATTGACCGTTTCGTTGACGGTGCAGTGCTCGTCACATCCAATACGGACCCCGACTGGGTCCCGATTATGAAACGGGCGTCGGCTATCGTGACGGATCACGGAGGCCGCACAAGCCACGCCGCGATTGTTAGCCGCGAACTTGGGGTTCCGGCGATCGTGGGCTGCGGGACCGCCACCCATGTTCTACACGACCAACAAGAGGTGACGGTTGATTGCGCGCAAGGTGATCAGGGATTTGTCTACGAAGGGTCGGCCGAAGTACAGGTCAAAGACCTTGACCTGACCACTCTGCCCGAGACCCGGACACAGGTGATGCTGCTTCTCGCGAACCCGGCGACCGCTGCACGGTGGTGGCGCCTCCCGGCGGATGGGATTGGACTGGCCCGGATGGAATTCGTTGTGGCCAACACGATACGGGTTCACCCGATGGCTTTGCTTCAGTTTGACCGGGTTACGGATGAAGCGGCCCGAAAAGAGATCGAGCTGATAACCAGCGGCTATCCGGACAAATCCACGTATTTCGTCGAACGTCTGGCAACGGGATTGGCCCGCCTTGCCGCTGTCGCTTATCCCAACCCGATGATCCTGCGCACGAGCGACTTCAAGACGAACGAGTATGCCGACCTCTTGGGCGGTGCCGTCTTTGAGCCGGTCGAGGACAACCCGATGATCGGATGGCGCGGGGCCTCTCGGTACTATGATCCGGCTTACATCGACGGCTTCAGGCTTGAATGTCGGGCCATCAAGCAGCTGCGAGAGGTCATCGGCTTTGACAATGTGCGCGTGATGATCCCGTTCTGCCGGACACCGGAAGAGGCCGATTTGGTTCTCAAGGTGATGGCGGAAGAGGGGCTGACCCGTGGACAAGACGGGTTGGAAATCTACGTCATGTGCGAGGTGCCATCGAACGTCATCCTTGCCGAAGAGTTTGCCAAGCGATTTGACGGCTTTTCCATCGGGTCGAACGATTTGACACAGCTCACCCTTGGGATCGACCGCGACAGCGATAAACTCGCGCCCTTGTTCAACGACCGCCATCCGGCCGTCGAATGGATGATCCGAACCGTCATTGAAAAGGCGCATGCTGCGGACATCAAAGTTGGTCTGTGTGGACAGGCACCGTCGAACTACCCCGAGTTTGCGCAGGTTCTGGTTGATGCCGGCATAGATTCCATTTCCGTTGTGCCGGACAGCTTCGTGACGGTGAAAACGAACGTGGCCTATGCCGAGAAGGAAGCCCGAAATCCGAAGTAAGATACATCTCAATCGGATCCGAAGTGCAGGCAGACACTCGCAAATGGGTGACACTCTACAACCACCAACGCCCACATTCCGCTTTTGGCGGCAGGCCGCCGGTCGTGGCCTATTGGCTGAAAAATGACAAAACCCAACCCGATCAGCAGGTGCAAAGAGTAGCTAAAATTTCGCCAGATACTGTCCAGCCGATGGGGAGTAGCGCAGCCGGACGCGCTGCCGGTGGAGACAGTCGCGGGCTGATGTCCGCAGCACTGCTGGAGTTGCGCAGGGATACGGCTCCGCTGACGCTGCGTGTGGACTTTCATGAGAGCGATCTGCTGGGGGCTTTGGTCGTTCTCTACGCGCGCGCGACCTCTGGCGAATATGCCTATTGGGCGCGACAGGTTCCCTCTCTTGATGATCCAGAACGTGGGCTGGACTGAAAGCACTTCCCCGTTTGCCTGCCCAACTCCAAAAGTCGGCAAACAACTTGTGGACGGTGTTTCGCGGGCGCGGATGCAGCGGAGCCTTGGCATCCTTGAGGCTGCGCGGCATAGTGGTGGGGCAATTGACTGACGAGTGGCCCATTTGACCCATCCCTATCAAGATAGTCCGGCACGGAGTTTCTGGCGCAGTGGCGTGGTTGAGGCGGATCGTTGCAATTGGCCGGAGATTTACAGGCCGAAGGTGCGTATCACGCGGGATACTTCGGTGGCCACGGCAGGAAGTTGTTTTGCCAAGCATATCGGCCGGTCTTTGCGCCTTGCGGGGGGCAATGTGCTTGATGCCGAACCCAAGCCGGAGGGCATGAGCGCGGCTTTGGCGCGGCGCTTTGGCTATGGGGTTTATTCGGCGCGTTACGGTGACATTCATACGGCGCGGCAGATGCGTGAACTGCTGGAGGATGCGCAGAACCTGCATGTGGACGAGCGCCTTTTTCGGTGCCATGCGGGGAAGTGGTTCGATGCGCTGCGCCCTGATGTAGAGCCGGAAGGCTGCGCGACCTTGCAAGAGGCGGTGGAACTCCGGCGGGAGCATCTGGTGCAGGTGGCAGCACTTGCGCAGGTGGCGGATGTGTTTGTCTTCACGCTGGGGGCAAGTGAAGGGTGGATGGATCGCGAGAGCGGGCGCACGCTTGCCCTCGGGCCGGATGTGATCGCTGGGAGCTATGATCTGGCGCGCACGGTGTTTCACAACTTTACCTATGACGAGATCCATGCCGATCTGTTGCAAATCCTGCGGCTCCTGCGCGGGATGAACAAGGATGCGCGGCTGTTGCTCACCGTTTCCCCCGTGCCTTTGGGGGCCACGGCTTCGGGTCAGCATGTTCTGGCGGCGAACAGCCATTCGAAAGCCCTGTTGCGCGCGGCGGCGGGTGCGATGGCGGACAAGTATAAAGCGGTGGATTATTTCCCCGCTTTCGAGATCGTCACCACTTGGGTTGCCCCCGAGGCGGCATATGCGCCGGACCTGCGCTCTGTGCGGCCCGAGATGGTCGAGGCGGTGATGCGTGTTTTCCTAACAGCACAAGGTCTTGCGGCGGAGGCCGGACCTGTTGGCGAGGGGGAGGGCCTGGAGAGATGAGCAAACGTCTGTGTGTCCTCGGAGATGACCGATTGTTCGCCTGTGAGACCGCGCAGGGTGCGGCGCGGTGGCCGAACCTGTCGTTCGAGCAGGGGCAGGTGGATATGGGCGCCGACCTGATGACGGGCTATGATGGTTTTGTCATCGCAGGGCTGGGGATCGCGCCGGTTGTGGAGATATTTGGCGAGCTGTCCTGTCTGGATATGCCCTCTGTCGATGATGCCATGACTGCACTGGATGCCGAGCGGCCCTTGGCCTCCACCGCCATGCTGCGGGCCTATACGCGGGAGCGGCTGGAGGCGGTGCGGGCGGTCGCCGTGGCGCGAAACTTGCGTGCACATACCGAAGCGCCGATCTTCCTCGCCAGCCTGCCGCGCCCCTCGGCTGAAGCCTGCCAAAACGGCGAGAGGGATACGGAGCTTGCGCAACTGGCGGCGCGGGGAGACGGGCCCTTTGTCTCTGCGTGGTTCGACCGGATGGCGGGGGAGCTCTGCGCCGACATCGGCGTGCAGTTCCTGCCGCAACCAAGGTTGAGCCTGACGGCTGACGGGATGTTCACCAAAGAGAACTATGTCAGCACCCGCAACACGACGTGCGCGGGGGATGACGCTACGCAGGTCAATGCGGAGTTTGCCTGTTTGATGATCGATCAAGTGGCACATGCCCTGAAAACGTGCAGCCCTGCGTGAGCCTCGGGCGAATCCCTTGCAAATTTGATCAAAATATTTTCAGGATCATTCTCAGGCTTTTCACGTTAGGCTCGGGTTATCCGTTGGTTGTGAAAGGACCGCGACCACAATACGTTGTGCGGCGTTTCGAGGGGGCTCTGACTTGGGCCTTTCCGCAAACGCCTTTAACACCCCGGCCAGAGGGCCGGTCCGGAAAGGGAAGACAGTATGGCCGCGAGCGACAGGCTCCGTCGATTTTTCCGCTCAGAGCGAGGCGTTGGCGTCCTGCTCGTTTCACCGACCGCGCTCTATGCGCTTCTGCTGCTGGCCATTCCTCTGGCGGCGGTGGTGCTGATTTCGTTCTGGACCCAGACGGGCGTGCGCGATTTTGACACGAGTTTTACGCTGGCCAATTACAAAGAGGCGCTGACCGATCCGCTTTACCGCCAGTTGATGCTGCGCTCGCTGATGGTCTCGGGACTTGTGACGCTGATCACGGTGCTGCTGGCCTTTCCGATTGCCTATTTCGTCTCCTTCGGGGTGAAACCGGAGCATAAGTCCCTGTGGATTTTCCTCATCACCATCCCGTTTTGGACCTCTTACCTGATCCGTGTGTTCCTCTGGAAAGTCATTCTCGGCTATAATGGGGTTCTGAACTCCGGCCTGAAAGTTGTTGGTTTGATTGAAGAACCTCTGTCTTTCATTCTCTACAACGTCAATGCGGTGATCCTGACCTTGGCCCATGCCTATGCGCCTTTTGCGATCCTGCCGATTTTCGTGGCCCTCGAAAAGATCGACCGCTCGCTTCTGGAGGCCTCGCGCGATCTGGGAGAGAGCCGGACCATGACATTCCTGCGCGTGACCCTGCCTCTGGCGGCCCCCGGAGTGGTGGCTGCTGTGTTGATCGTCTTTATCCCAACCATTGGCGACTATGTGACGCCGCGGCTTGTCGGCGGGCCGGGAGGGCTGATGATCGCGAATATGATCCAGACCCAGTTCCTGCGCCTCAACAACGCACCATTGGGGGCGACATTGGCGGTGATCGCCATGTTGATCGTGGCGGTGATCGCCGTTGCATTCCTGATCCTCGGCAATCGTGCCGCAGGTGGCAAAAAAGGAGGTCGGACATGAAAACGCTCAAGGTCTATGCGATCTTCTACCTGATCTTCCTTTACGCGCCGATCTTCCTTTTGCCGCTCTTTGCGTTCAACAGTTCGACGATCATCGCCTTTCCGCTGGAGAGTTTCACGACCGAATGGTTCACCCAGCTTCTGACGCTGTCCGAGATGCATGGCGCTTTGCTCAACTCGCTCAAGATCGCCGTGATCTCCGCGCTTCTGGCCACCACCTTGGGCATTTTCGCGGCGATGGCCGTGTCGCGCTACAGTTTTCCCGGCCAGAAAGGCATCATGGGCTTTATCATGCTGCCGCTGGTCCTGCCGGAGATCATCGTTGCCGTGTCGCTTTTGATCGTGATCCTGCGCATCGGGCTAGACACCGGCGCATGGTCGGTGATTGCGGGGCATACGCTCATTTGCACGCCTTTTGCCATTGCGATCCTGCAATCGGCCTTCGCGGCGCTTGATCCCGCGCTTGAAGAGGCGGCCTATGATCTGGGCGAAACACCGGCCTCGACCTTTCGCCTCGTGACCCTGCCTCTGGTGATGCCGGGGATTATTTCGGCTCTGTTAATCTCGTTCACCATTTCCATGGACGAATTCATCATCGCTTTTTTCCTCACCGGTGCCGATCCGACGCTGCCGGTTTATCTGTTCTCCATGCTGCGGTTCCCGAAGCTGCTGCCTGCGGTGATGGCTCTGGGCACCATTCTGGTGGTGCTGTCGATCCTGCTCATCACCATCGCCGAATATTTCCGCCGCCGGGGCGCCAAGCGCACGGGCAATGACACCGGGGGCTTTCTTTGAAAATGGCTGATATGACTGCTGATACACCGCTGATCTCGCTGCAAAACATCAACAAACATTACGGCGATTACCATGCTCTGCGAAACATCAAGCTCGACATCCGCCAAGGCGAGTTCTTTTCGCTTCTGGGGCCGTCCGGTTGCGGCAAGACCACGCTTTTGCGCACCATCGCGGGGTTTGAGGACTATGACAGCGGTTATGTGACGATCACGGGGCGCGACATGCGGGGGGTGCCCGCGAACAAGCGCCCGACCAATATGGTGTTCCAGAGCTACGCGATCTTTCCGCATCTCTCGGTGATTGAAAACGTGGCTTTCGGGCTGCGAAAGGCGCGCATGTCCAAGGCGGACAAGATACAGGCCGCAGAGGCGGCTTTGGAAATGGTCGGGCTCAAAGGCTACGGTCATCGCGCGGCCCATGCGCTCTCTGGCGGGCAGCGTCAAAGGGTGGCTCTGGCGCGCGCGCTGGTGTTGAAGCCCAAGGTGCTTTTGCTTGACGAGCCGCTCTCCGCACTGGATCGCAAGATGCGCGAACAGATGCAGGTGGAACTGATCAAACTGCAACGCGAGGTGGGGATCACCTTTATCCTTGTGACCCACGATCAGGAAGAGGCGCTGGTCATGTCCGACCGGATCGCCGTGATGTTCGAGGGCGAGATCGCGCAATGTGACGATCCCGAAGTGCTCTACCGCAATCCCAAATCGAAACGGGTGGCCGATTTCATCGGGGTGATGAACTTCCTGCCCGCCACTGTGCGCGAGGAGGGCGGGCGCTTTATTGCTACAATTGCCGGGCTTGGCGAGACGGAGATTTCAGAGGCACAATGTCCCGGCGGCGTGCCTGTCGGTGCGGCAACGGTCGGTTTCCGGCCCGAGACGCTCACGCTGCTTTATGAGGGCCAGGGCGCGCCCCACTGCGAAGCGCCGGCGATGATTGATGAAGTGGTCTATTACGGCGATATGACCTATTATGACGTGCGCTTTGACGGGGTGGACCATCCGGCGCGGATTTCCATGCGCAACATTTTTGGCCGTGATGTTCTGGCGGTCGGGACGCAGGTGCGGGTGAACTGGTCGCCCGGCGCTCTGGTGGTGTTCGGGGCGGATCATTGATCTAGGTGTTCCCCCTCAACGCTGCAAAACTTTTGTCACAAAGCCGGTCACAGCTCGCTCCAGATCGGGAATTTTGCCGGTGCCCAAGCTGCGATTGACCTCTGCATGGCGATAGGCGGACCCGTCGAACACCGTGACCTCCGCCCCGTTGCCGCGTGCCAGAGTGGCGAAATTCGACATGGCCATGCCGTGACCGCGCACCTTGGAATAGATCGCCAGAACGGGTGGCAGATTGCGGGCAAGGCTATAGGCCGGTGAGAGCGCGCCCCATTGCGAGCGGTCCTTGAAAGCGTGGCGCGTGCCCGTTGGCAGGTGGCCATCATGGGCGCGGGACAGGGTGACGAGATCGACCGCGCCGGTTTCATTGACGATCACGCCCGCAGGTTGCGGCATCCAGCCGGTGAGTGTCGCCATCGCCGCCAGATGTGCGCCCGCCGAATGGCCCATGACGAGGGTGCGCTCGGGGGCTGCGACATTTTCAAACACCCAATCAATCGCTTGCCGCACGGCCTTGATCTGACCGGAGACGGGCATTTTCGGCAGAAGCGGATAATCGAGGGAGATGAAATCCAGATTCATGGAATTGAACCAAGCGGGTTTCGCCCCCACCGCCTTGCGCGAACCGGAACGCCACGCGCCGCCGTGGACATAGATCATCGCACCGCGGGCTTCGGCGGCAGGATAGATGTCGAGTTTGTCCACGCCGTAGCTGTGCGTTCGGGATTTTGGCGCGGCCCATGCGCCCAAGGGCAAAGCTGTGGCAAGGCTACCGGCGACAAAGGTTCTGCGGTTTATGGTCATGAAGGCACCTCATTTGTCTTGCGGGATCAATCCCAATCCGCGCAAGTATATGCCGATTCCACTTTCCAAAAGGTCTTCAGGCGGAAACGGACAGCGTGCGCCGGGGGTGCCACGGGCAAAAAGTTCCACCACCCCGTGCGACATGGCCCAGATATGCGCAGCGACCATCTGCGGCGGGGGGCGGTGTGCTTCGGGGATTTGTTTCGACAGATCTTCTGCGGCGCGTTCCAGCACGCCCAAAGCGCGGTCGGCCACGGCGTGCAATTCCGGTGTGCGCTGCATCGAGATGCCGGATTCGAACATGGCCACATAATGCCCCGGATATTTGCGGGCAAAGGCCAGATAGGCGCGCCCCACTGCCTCAAACGAGGCCAAAGCAGAGGGCTGCCCGCTGTCATAGGCATAGGCGAGCAGGTCGGCAAAAACCGCGAACCCCTGCAAGGCGATCTCGGCAATAAGGTCTTCGCGCCCCTCGAAATGGCGATAGACGGCAGCAGGGGTCACGCCCGCCGTTTTGGCAGCCTCGGAGAGGGTGAATCCTGTCGGACCCTTTGCTTCGATCAACACCAAGGCGGCGTCGATCAGAGCCTGTCTCAGATTGCCGTGATGGTAGCCGCGTTTGCTCATGGGCGTGCACCGTCTCGCTTATTCGTCTTCATCACCGGTGATCAAAAGCGCAGGCCCGTCAACGATCTTGTCGTCGATCTCGCCAAGGTTGTCCTTGTTCTTGCCCTTGTAGTCGATCTTGGTCAGCACGGAGCGGATCGCATTGAGCCGCGCACGGTATTTGTCATCTGAGCGGATCACGGTCCAAGGCGCAAAATCGGTGTGGCTGCGTTCCATCGTCTCCGATATGGCGAGGGTATATTCGTCCCAGCGCTTGAGCCCCTCGACATCAATAGCGGAGAGTTTCCACTGTTTGAGAATGTCCTGTTCGCGCGCCAGAAAGCGTTTGAGTTGTTCGGCGCGACCGACATTGAGCCAGATTTTGAAAAGCTGGATGCCTTCGGAGACCAGCATATCCTCGAACTCGGGCAGTTGGTGAAAGAACTTCTCGCGCTCCTCGTCGGTGCAAAAGCCGAAGACCTTTTCCACCACGGCGCGGTTATACCATGACCGGTCGAACAGCACGATTTCGCCCTTGGTCGGCAGGTGGTCGATATAGCGCTGGAAATACCATTGCCCCTGTTCGCGTTCGGTCGGCTTCGACAAAGCCACCACGCGGGCCGAGCGCGGGTTCAGGTTCTCGCGGAAACGCTTGATCGTGCCGCCTTTGCCCGCTGCATCGCGCCCTTCAAAGACCACAACGATCCGTTTGCCGGTCTTGCGCACATCGGCGAGCATCTTGACCAGCTCGCGTTGCAGTGCTTCGAGTTCGTCCTTGTAGTCGTCCCTTTTCATCCATCGGTCATAGGGGAAGGAGGGCGACAGGATTTCTTTCTTGCCACCGTCTTCCACTGCTTTGCGGATGGATTTCGGGGCGTCCTTTTCGAAGAAACGGGAAATGGCACCGTCGAACGGCAGGTCGGAGGGCTTGTCGGGCATGGCACGTCGCTTTCCGTGTTAATCTCTTTAACACTATGGGGTTTTTCAGCCGAGGTTGCAACGTGCGGCGGCGCGATGCACGGCACCGACCACCGCCTCTGTCGCAACGTGATGAGGCATGTGGCCGATCCCCTCAATGCGGGTGAGGTGATTGCTCGCCACTTTTGCGTCAAAGGGCAGGGCGTGGATGACATCGGGGACGATCTCGTCCTTGGTGCCGTGCAGGCTTTCGACGGGCAGGGTCAGCTGCGCATATTTGGGCACCATCTGGGCGATTTCCGCTTTGAGCGCAATGCGTTGGCGTGCGTTGAGGCGATGGCGGACAGGATAGATGGCCTTGCGCGGCTGGAAGTGGTCGGCATAGCCCTCCGGCACATCTTGAGGCGCGAATACGCCCGCCAGTTGCCTGTCGATGATCCATTGCGGGGTGAAGGCGTTGACAAACTCCGCCGCCCACCAGCCGATCACGGGTTTGGCCAAGGTGCGGTGCAACAGGGGATGGCCGGTTTCCCAGTCGTGACTGGGCGCGGAGACCAGCACCAGTGCTGCAGCCTCGTCGGATTGCAACGCCCATTCCAGCGCCACCGCCCCGCCATAGGACTGCCCCAGAACAATCGGGCTGCGGCTGTCGAGATGCTGCACCGCCTGCCGGATCACGCGGGCTTGGGCGGTCAGGCTTTCGTCCTTCATCCGCGGGCTGTGGCCGAAGCCGGAGCGGTCGACCACATAGACGCGGAACTGCGCGGCCAGCGCGGGAGCAAGGCGGAAATTCATGTCATGGGTCGAGCCTGACGCGCCATGAACAAGCACCACGGGCGGCGCGTCTTCGGGGCCATAGGTCTCGACATGGATCACCGCGCCGGAGGAGGTCTTGACCAGATCCCCTCTGCGACGGGTTTTCATCGCCCGCACAAAGGCACGGTTGCTTGTGAGAGCGGGACCCTCTGCCTTCTGTCCGGTGTCGCGGGGGAAACCCATCCGGCTCAACTCCCGATCTTGTCCAGATCGTAATAGGTGGTCTGGTAGATCTCGTTGATCCAGTTGCCATACAAAAGATGCGCGTGGGACCGCCAGCGGTTGATCGGGCGCAGCGCCGGATTGTCATCGGGAAAATAGTGTTTCGGCAGGATGATCTCTTTTCCGGCCTCCACATCCCGTTGATATTCCTCAAGCAAAGTGCCCGTATCATATTCGAAATGGTTGAAGATATAGAGCGCGCGATGCTTGGGGTCCTGCACAAGGCAGGGACCGGTCTCGTCGGAGCCCAGAAGCGGAATGAGGTCGGGCACTGCGTCAATCTCGGACTGGCGCATCTCGGTCCAGCGGCTCACGGGAATATAGCACTGATCGGAGAACCCGCGCAGATAGGGGGAGTTTGGCGCAAGATTGTCCTGCTGGAACAGGCCGAAAGCCTTGTGCCCCAGCGGATATTTCTGAACGCCGTGGAAATGGTTGATCATCGCCATGCCGCCCCAGCACACGCCGAAGGTGGAATGCACATGGGTCTGGGTCCATGCGAAAACCTCTTTGAGTTCGTCCCAATAGGTGACCTCGTCGAAGGGCAGATGCTCGATCGGGGCACCGGTGATGATCAACCCGTCGAATTTCTCGCCGGAGGCTTTGACGGCGTTAAAGGGGCGGTAGAACTGCTCCATATGCTCGGCGGCGGTGTTCTTTGTCTGATGCTCGCTCATGCGGATCAGTTGGAAATCGATCTGCAAGGGCGTGGCACCGATCAGGCGGGCGAACTGGTTCTCCGTCTGGATTTTCTTCGGCATGAGGTTCAAAAGCGCGATCCTCAGAGGCCGGATTTCCTGCGATTTTGCCCGACCTTCGCCCATGACCATGACGCCCTCGGCAGAGAGCACGTCAAAGGCGGGAAGGGTTTCGGGCAAGGTGATGGGCATTTGCAGGGTCCTTTTGGCAGAGGGAGTTTGATTTAGGTCTGATGCGGGCGTTTATCAAGCGCGGCGGCAATCAGGGCGGAGAAATCCTCGGGGCCTTTGATCTGTTTGACATCCTCGTAGTCCAAGGTGATGCCCCAGTTGCGAGCCATAGCCTCATAGCGCGGCTGGCGGTGGTTGAGTGCGCGCGCATAGGTGTAGCGGATGAAATCATCAGGGTTGACCGCGTCCTCCGCGATGCCCTTTTCAACGAGATATTCCTGCCAGATCGCGGCGAGAAACTCCGGCTGGTAGGCCATCGGTTTCGGGGCCTTGTCGAAACGGCGGATCAACTCTTCGGTATGGGCCTCGGTGCCCTTGAGCCAGACCAGAAGCGAGTCCTTGGCAAGCGATGTCAGGATCGGGTCGTCGGGGTTCTCTGGGTCCACCCATTCACAGATCGAACCGCCCGTGTCACAGACAAAATGCGGGTAGCCGTAGAGAGACTGGGCGCGCTCAATGAAATGCTCTGTGTCCATAAGTGCGGCAATTTCGGCCTCTTGGAACAGGCTCTGGCGGCGCTGGAATTCGGCAATGGGAATGCCACCCTGCGCCTCTGCGCCGGGTTTGCCGAGGAAATAGGAGACAGGGGCGAGATTGTCGAAGCTGATGTTCGACTTGATATAGATGCTGTCCGAGAGGAACTGCTCGCGCAGGAACGGTTCGCGCATGGCAACTTTTTTCAGATTGTCATCAATGGCTTCGCCCAGATACCGCGTGCCGATACGGTAGTCGATGGAGTAGTGATACCATGCGCCTGTGTCGCGCAGCATGTTGGAAATGACGGTCTTTCCCAGCCCCGACATGCCGAAAAGAATGAGGCGCTTGTGCGCCGCGCCCTGCCAATCCGTGGCTGTTTCGTATTTCATTGGTCTTGTCCTGTTTATCGGGCCTGCTGGTCGGGCAAAGTGGTGCCACGGCGTGCCGGTTCTCGCAAGCGTTAAAGCCTTTTGTGACACTCTGCCCTGCCGGTTTTCGGGCTAGAGCTTATGCGGCGTTCCGGCCCTTCAGGAGGCGCAAAACCCGTCCGTCGATGACCAGAAGCCCCAGCGCGATAAGGCCGAATCCGAGATAGGCCTGCGCAGACAGACTCTCGCCCAGCACCAGTGCGCCCAGTGCGATGGAGACGGGCGCGACGATCAGCGTGGTCAGTGACGTGTTCCCCGCGCCTGCGACTTTGATCACCTTGTAGTAGATGATGTAGGTGAGGCTTGTGGACATGACCGCAAGGTATAGTAGCGCGCCGAGGGTCTCCGGTTGGAGCGATACGGGTGGAAGGCCGGAGCCGATCAGTGCCACCGGCAGGGCAAAAAGCGCCGCGCCTGTGAGCATCCCTGCGGCGGCCACTTCGGGGCGCAGGTCGGAGAGCAGAATCCGCCCGACAGAGTTTGACAGCCCGTAACACATGGTTGCGGCGATCATGGAAAGCTGGCCCAAAGAGGTCAGATCAAAGCTCTTGAGCGCCTCCGGCCCGATCACGGCGATGATGCCCGAAACGCCCAAAGCCACGCCCGTGCCCTTGCGAAGCCCGAGTTTTTCATCGGCAAAAATCAGTGCGGCAAAGAGCACGCCGAAGATGGCTGTGGAGGCGTTGAGAATCCCCGCAAGCCCCGAGGGGATGTAGTGTTGTGCCCATGAAATCAATAGGAAAGGCACGGCGGAGGTGATGCTGCCCACAAGGACAAACCGCCAGATGTAACGCGACAAAGGCGGCACGGGCAGCCCTTTGAGCAGGACATAGCTCCAAAGTACAAGGGCCGCGATGCTGACACGGCCCGCGACGATCCATGTGACCGGAAGCTCGCGGATCAATATGGCGACCGCGAGAAAGGAACAGCCCCAGAGAAAGCCCATAGCAAACAGGCCGGCCCAAGCGGCGGGGGTGATGGTCTTTTGTGGGGCCATGTGTCGTCCTCCTGCATGTGTCGGCAATCTCGCCCGAACGGAAAGGCGAGGCAAACCGGAATTTGTGCAAAGCCACATCACGGTTCCTGATCTATGGGGCGAAATCGCTGTCGGAATGCTGTCGGAAAAGTGTCGGACTTCTGTCGGGCCACATGAAAAAGGCCCCGCGCGAGGGCAGGGCCTTTCGAGATCAGTGTAAAACCTGCCGGATCAGAACGTGTGCGACAGTTTCAGGCCGAAGCCGACAGCGGTGTTGTCTTCGAATTCCCCGCCGACTGAAGTGGTGGCATCGCCCACCCAGACATAGGAGACACCACCCGCAATCGCGGTCTGTTCGGTGACGTTATATTTCAGACCTGCGGTGATGGATTTATACCCGTCACGCGGGGACAGATTGCCCGCGGTGTCAGTCGAACCCAAATAGGACTTTTCATAGCCAACGGAAAGCGAACCGGACCATTTGTCATTAAATCGACGACCGACACCGAGGCTGTAGGAAATGGTGTCATTCTTGTGATTTACGAGGTCGGTGTCTGTTTCGCCAAATGATGTCAGTATTGAGGCGTAATCGTCAGGAGCAATTACGGTTTCGGTCCATTCTGCCCAACGCGCCGAGAACATCAGCAGCGTATCAGCGGCGATTCCCGTCTGGAAATTGAAATTGACAGACTTTGGCATCGTCACGGGCAGGTCAGATGAGTTTGCGCCAAGAGCGGAAACTTCGTCTGCGGTAAAGTCGATATCGATGTCGGAATTATAGGTCAGGCTTGCGCGCAGGGCGATGTCTGGAATTTCATAAGCCGCCCCGACCACATAGCCCCAATCTGTCTCAGAGCTCGTGTTCATTTCATAGAACTTCGCGCCGCTTCTGTAGAGTTCAACCTCCCCCTCGGAGTGTAGAACCCTTGCGCCACCGTAAACCGAGAAATTTTCGTTAAATTTGTAGCGCAGCAACGCTGTGATCGATGAGGTGGTTACTGAGGCATATGAACCTGCAATCGGGTAGGATGCATCTGCACCGTAATCGATGTCCGCGCCATAAGGCTGGTCGATGATGAGGGCCATCGAGATTTGATCCGACAGATCGCGCTTATAGGCACCGGAAAGCTGGGTATAGGAGGGGGTCACATCTCCGGATGGTAACTCACCCGCGAGTGGGGGGTTAAAGGCCCCTGACACATCCGGACTGACCGAGCCGAAGCTCAGTTCGACATAGGTGCCGTCTTCGAAAAGTGGTGAAATGGATTGCCCTGAGCGATCCATGCCGCCTGCATATGCGCCTGTTGCGCCAACCGCGAGGGTCGCGGCCAGTAGTGTTGTGTTTTTCATGATCTCCATCCCTGACGGGCGCCGGGCCCGCTTCTCCTAGATCTGTTTATTGTCGTGGTGAGCGAATTTTTGCTCTTATTGTCCAATCAGCCTAAGCTGCGACAAGATTTCAAGCAATTCTGACGCCGCGTCATGGTTGCAGGGAGGCAATCATGGTTTTTCTGCATCACTAGGGGCGTGCGACGCGGGACATGCGGCGATTTTCAGCCAATATGTTGATGTAATTGGCAGAAAAAATAATGGCCGCGCCGAGGAATACCCAGATGTCGAGACTCTCGCCATAAAAGATCATGCCGATCACGGCGATGATCGGAAGGCGCAAAAAGTCGATTGGTGTGACAATCGAGGCGGGCGCGAGCGAGAGCGCTGTGGTCAGACAGAAATGCGCGCCAAGCCCCGAGACGGCCACGACCGTCACCCACGGCAGGTCGATCCAGCGCGGCAAGACCGCATGTCCGTCCGCCAGCGCGCAGACGAGGCCGAAACCCAGTTGCAGCGTCACCATCCAGAACATGATGCCAAGAATCGAGACATGGGCGGTCAGGGTCAGCCGCTTGGTAAACAGCGCCGAGGCGGCAAAGCCCAGAGCGCAGAGCATGGCGGCGACCAGCCCGACCGAGAGCGCCCCGCCGAAGGGACGCGCGACGATCAGGATGCCGACGAAACCGAGCGCGGAGGTCATGGCGCGGGTCGGGGTCATTTTCTCGCCCAGAAAGATCGTGGCACCGAGGCCCACGAGGATCGGATAGGAAAACTCCAGCGCGAAGAGTTGCGCCATCGGGATGAGCGTGAGCGCATAGAGCCAGAGGTTTTGACCCGCGAAATGCCCGAGGTTGCGCCCGACATGCAGAGCCATAGCCTTGGGGCGGAACTCTTTGAGGCGGCGCTGGGCGATTCCGATGGCCAGCACGATCAGAAGGCCGATGAAGGAGCGGTAGCCGAGGATCTCGAACGTGTCGAGATGGTCCGCCAGTTGCCGCCCTGCCACGGCCATGGAGGAAAACCCCAAGAGCGCACCGCTCATCCAGAGCGCGGCTTTGAGCGGCTGGCTTTGCGTGCTCATGCGGAACTCTTGCGAAAATCACGGGCCATATGGCCGGTTACGCGAAACCAGTCGGAGCTTTGCGTGCGCTCCTGATGGGCCTGAAAGGCGGCCTCGCTGCGGAACACTTCGGTGACGTGGAATTCGGTGGGGCGGACCTCGTCCTGCCACAGGTCGAATTGCAGGCATCCGGGTTCGGCGCGCGACAGGCGGATATGCGTGGGCAAGAGCGAAAGCACCCCGTCCACCTCGGACGGCGCGCAGGTCATGGTGCCTGTCAGCAGAATTTTACTCACCGGATGCTCCTCCTTCATCGGTTTCTGTGCATAGCGTTTCGGGGCCCGTCTTGGCAAAAGAAAAGGCGATCTCACGGGGGAGACCGCCTTTGCGATTTTGTGGGAGGGGCTCCCGCGAGTAGGGAGGGCTTACTCCAACTCGATCGTGCCCGGCGGTTTCGAGGTGCAGTCGTAGAACACGCGGTTCACGCCTTTGACCTCGTTGATGATGCGGGTGGAGGTTTCGCCGAGGAACTCGTGGGTGAACGGGTAGTAATCCGCTGTCATCCCGTCCACGGAGGTCACCGCGCGCAGGGCCACGGCAAAGTCATAGGTCCGCCCGTCGCCCATCACGCCCACGGTGCGCATGGGCAGGATGGCGGCGAAGGCCTGCCAGATTTCGTCGTAAAGCCCGTGTTTGCGAATCTGGTCGATATAGACCGCATCCGCCTTGCGCAGGATTTCGAGTTTCTCGCGGGTGATCTCGCCGGGGCAGCGGATGGCCAGACCCGGACCGGGGAAGGGGTGACGCCCGATGAAGCTGGCGGGCAGGCCCAATTCGTGCCCCAGTGTGCGGACCTCGTCCTTGAACAGTTCGCGCAGGGGTTCGACCAGTTTGAGGCCCATTTTCTCGGGCAGTCCGCCGACATTGTGGTGCGATTTGATCGTCACCGAAGGGCCGCCGGAGAAGGAGACCGATTCGATCACATCGGGGTAGAGCGTGCCTTGGGCGAGGAATTCCGCGCCTTCGATCTGGTCGGCGTATTTCTGGAATACGTCGATGAACAGTTTGCCGATAATCTTGCGCTTTGTTTCCGGATCGGAAACGCCCTCCAACTCACCGAGGAAGAGGTCGCTCTCGTCGGCATGGATCAGGTTCAGATTGTAATTGTCGCGGAACATGGCCACGACCTGCTCGGCCTCGTTGAGACGCAACAGCCCGTGGTCAACAAAGACACAGGTGAGCTGATCGCCGATGGCTTCGTGCAGCAGGATGCCGGTCACGGAACTGTCCACGCCACCCGACAGCGCACAGATGACTTGCTTGTCACCCACTTGCTCGCGGATTTTCGCAATCATTTCCTCGCGGTAGGCGCCCATCGTCCAGTCGCCCTTGAACCCTGCGAGCTTGACGAAATTCTCATAGAGCGTCGCGCCGTTGGGCGTGTGGTGCACTTCGGGGTGGAATTGCACGGCGTAGAAATTGCGCGCCAGATCGGCGGTAATGGCGAAGGGGGCGCCCGGAGAAGTGCCGTAGACCTCAAAGCCCGGTGCGATTTCGGCAACGTGGTCGCCGTGGCTCATCCAGACCTGTTCGCGGCCAGAGGCGTCCATGAACCAGCCGTTGAGGAAATCGGCCTGTTTGTCGGTGGGCGTGACATAGGCGCGGCCGAATTCGGCGGTGGCATGTTCGCCCGCTTCCACGCGGCCGCCCAGATCATGCATCATGACCTGCTGGCCGTAGCAAATGCCAAGGATCGGCACGCCCATCTCATAGGCGGCTTTCGGCGGACGGGGGCTACCCTCGCGCATCACCGAGTCGGGGCCGCCGGAAAAGATGATCGCTTTGGGATCAAAGGCTTTCAGGCTGTCGTCGGTGACTTTCTGATAGGGGTGGATTTCGCAATAGACGTTCAACTCGCGCAGACGCCGCGCGATGAGCTGCGTCACCTGAGAGCCGAAGTCGATGATGAGGAGGCGGTCATGGGATGTCTGGGTCATGTTCCAGCGTTTATGCGGGAGTGCGCGTTCAGGCAAGATGGATTCCCACCTCTGAGGGCCGCAAAAGTGCAATAAAAAGGAAAAGCCCCCGTTTGCGGAGGCTTTGAGCAGGGCTGTGCGCCGGTTTGCGCTCTGTTGCGTGGGGAAGCACGGCGGCTGTCGCGGGACCGGCGCGGGGATTTGCGCGACTGTTTCGGCCTCAGGCCGTGCGCTGTTTGGGCGGCAGCAGGCGCGCCTCCCCCATCACGGCGATCAGCAATTCCACATGGCGTTTGACACTATAGCTGGCATCGCCCGCGCGGCGGGTTTCTTCGAGACGGGCTTCCTCCTCGATCAGCGTGAAGAGGGCGCGTTCCGGTGAAGGCGTGGTCAGGCTGCGCGTCAGCCGTTTGAGATCACGATTGCGATTGTAGTCATTCAGGCCGAATCGCGCGGCGCGGATCAAAAGGCGGGGGCGGCGCAGGGTGGTCAGCAGTGTCGTGATGTCCGTCATGGAAAGCTCTCCTTCTTGGGCCTGATCCGGTCCTGCGGCGCCTGTGTCCCGCGTGGGAATGTGTGGCGCGGTCGGAGCGGTGGCGTTGTTGCGGGATCACTTTTGCACGGGCCAAACCCCTGTTGCGTTGCGGAGCGGTCCGGCGCACGGCGGGATGTTTTGTTGTTTATATTTTGGAAACAATAATGACCAAATGAAGGCGCGGTTAACCAATGAGTAACCACATCAACCCAAGGTTGTTGCAGGGATTCGCGGTAAATGCGGTAAAAGCCTGCAAAAATCCGGGGGATGAGTGATCTTTGCGGAAGCTGCCAAATCTTAACCGTATCCTGAATGGAAACAATTAAGTGAGTGATCCGGGGGAAATATGTTGGAAACAATGAAGGGAACGGGCGGCAGGTCGGCGGCTTTGCCGCGCTGGGTGCCGCAAGAGGCAAAACGCTATCTGGCCCATACCGAATGCGGGGATTCGATCCGTGAACTGGCCCGCAGGGGCGGCTGTGCGCCCTCAACGGTCATGCGACAGGTGCGCAAGCTGGAACAGAAACGCGACGATCCTTTGGTGGACGAGGCGCTGGAGGCATTGCGGGGGCTGGCTCCGGATGAGGCCCGCGCCAACCGCTCTGTGAGGCCTGAAAGCGAGGACATGGATATGATGAGCAAGCACACCGATTTTGACATGCCGGTGGGATCGGCCCCTGTGGATGACGCCACCATCGCACGCGAAGCCCGCCGTATCCTGCGCCGCCTGTCGGAGCGGGGGGGCCTGTCTCGCCGTGGCCAAGGATATGGAGAAAGCCGTGGTGGTGCGCGATTTGCCGGACGGGCGCACGAGTCGCACGGCGGTGCTGGACCGGTCTGTGGCGCAGGCGATGGCGCTCAAGGACTGGATCGCGGCCCATGCCAAGGGCAAGATCACGCGCTACACGATCACAGCGGCGGGGCGGGCGGCGCTGCGGCGTTTTCTGGCCGAAGAGGAAAGCGCGCGGGCCGGATTTGCCGAGGCCCCTGCACGGTTCGGCGATCTGGACCCTGCCTATGATTTTCGCGCCGGACTGTCGCAAAATGCAGGGGCGTCAAAGCGCATTCGCTATGCGGCGGCGGAAAGCCCGATTCTGGTGCTGGCGCGGCATCGGGAGAAGGACGGCACGCCCTTTTTATCCGCAGAACTCGTCGCGGCGGCAGAGCGGCTGCGTGAGGATTTCGAACTGGCGCAACTGGGCAAGGGGGCCGCGCCGGAGTGGGAGCACTACCTGACGGGCAAGGCGCAGAAAATGGTCGATGCCGATGTGAACGGCTTCGGGCCGGAGGCGGCGCGGGCGCGGGTGGCGGCGGTGCTGCTGGACCTCGGGCCGGGGCTTGGCGATGTGGTTTTGCGCTGTTGCTGCTATCTTGACGGGATGGAGCAGGCGGAAAAGAGGCTTGGTTGGTCGGCGCGTTCGGGCAAGATCGTGCTGCGGATCGCCTTGCAGCGTCTCAAGACCCATTATGACAGGGCGGGCTATTCGACCCTCATCGGCTGACTGCGTCATTATATGAAGTTGTCGAGTGCGGGCTTTCTGATTAGATAACATGATCGAACAGGAGGCCCGCCGATGCTCACACTCAGACAGATGACCTATTTCGTGGCCTTGGCCGAGCAGCGCAGTTTTTCGGCGGCGGCCGAGGTCGTGCATGTGACCCAACCGGCCTTGTCCCAGCAGATCAAGGAGATGGAAACCACGCTTGGCACGCGCCTTGTGGAACGTCTGCCCCGCGATATCCGGCTGACGCGGGCGGGGCAGGTGGTGTTGGAACGCTGCCACGAGATTCTCGCCATGACCCGCAATCTGGAGACGGAAATCAGGCTGTCCAAGGGGCTGACGGGGCGGCTCACGTTGGGGGTGATCCCGACCATCGCGCCCTATCTTCTGCCGCGGGCGCTGACGCGGATCAAATCCGCAGCGCTTGATCTCGACATGCGGGTGCGCGAGGCGCAGACGGCGGAGCTTGTGTCCTCTGTGCAGAACGGAAAGCTGGACGCGGCGGTGATTGCCTTGCCCCATGACACCGGCGGGCTGATGGCCCAGCCGCTGTTCACCGATCATTTCCTCTTGGCCGGATCGCAGTCGCGGATCGAGGCGCTGACCGCCCAAAGCGCGCCGCGCCCGACGGACCTGTCGCCGGATGCGCTGTTGCTCTTGGACGAGGGGCATTGCCTTGCCGATCAGGCGCTGGATGTCTGCGGGCTGAAACGGACGCGGCAGACGGTGGATTTGGGCGCCTCGTCGCTGGCCACGCTCTGCGGTTTGGTGGCGCAGGGATTCGGCCTGACCTTCCTGCCGGAGATTGCGCTGTGTTCGGAGATGGCCGCCAGCCCCGATATGGCGGTGCTGCGATTCCCCGAGCCGCAGCCGGAACGCACGGTGGCCTTGGTGCGCCGCCAGTCGACAGAGGTGAAAACATGGTTCAACGAATTGGCCGTGCTGCTCACCGAGGCGGGCGAGGAACTGATGGTCGCAGCGCGTGCACGGGCGTGAGGGTGCGGCGTCGCAGGCGGCTTTGATGGGCGGCGCAGCTATGCGTCCTGTGTAATGCCGGTATGCGGCGGTATTCCGAAATCCTGAAATGCTGCACATGCAAAAGGCCTGCAGGATGTCCCGCGGGCCTTTCACTGTCTCGGTTGGAGGCGCGGTTTACGCGACGGCTTCGGCTTCTTCGCCTTTGAGCCACTTCATCACGTTTTCCGGCGAGGAGACGCCGTAGGGGTCTTCGCCGTGGTTGTCGCACAGGCCCGGCTCTTCGAACCATGCTTCGATCACGCCGTCCTTGACGACAGCGGCATAGCGCCAGGAACGCAGACCGAAGCCGAGGTTGTCCTTGCGCACCAGCATGCCCATGCGGCGGGTGAATTCGCCGGAGCCGTCCGGGATCACCTGAACATTCTCAAGCTCTTGATTCTGCGCCCATTTGTTCATCACAAAGCTGTCGTTCACGGACATGCAGTAGATCGCGTCGATGCCTTGTTCCTTGAACTCCGGAAAGCCTTTTTCAAAGCCCGGAAGCTGGTAGGTGGAGCATGTGGGCGTGAAAGCCCCCGGCAGGGAGAAGAGCACAACGCGCTTGCCCGCAAAGTAGTCGGAGGTGGTTTTGTCTTCCCATTTGAACGGGTTGTCGCCGCCGATGCTTTCGTCGCGCACGCGGGTGTGGAAGGTCACTTCAGGCAGTTTGAAACCGGCTTTCATCATATTGCTCCTTAGATTTCGCCCCCCGAACGGACGGGGGCTTCGTTCTGTCCGTGCATCTTCTAGAGCGATTCTAAACTCAGCATCAATGCAGTTGCGGCGAAACAGGGGGGAAGGGAGAATTTTGCGGATTTTTCGAGACATTCGCGGGCAGGTTGCCTATATCCTAACCCAGATTTAACAGAAGGCCCCGCCATGCGTGATCTCAAGATCCCCGACCAGCGTCATCCGGAAAAGGCGCATCGTCCCGACAACGCCCAGCCGAAAAAGCCTGACTGGATCAGGGTGAAAGCCCCGACCTCCAAAGGATATATGGACACGCACAAGATCATGCGTGAGCATAACCTGACCACGGTCTGCGAAGAAGCGGGCTGTCCCAATGCGGGCGAATGCTGGTCTCAGGGCCATGCCACCATGATGATTATGGGCGAGATCTGCACCCGTGGCTGCACCTTCTGCAACGTGGCCACAGGGCGGCCGGATACGCTTGACGTGTTCGAACCGGGCCGTGTGGCCGATGCGGTGAAAAAGCTGGGTCTCAAACATGTTGTGATCACGTCGGTGGACCGTGACGATCTTGAAGATGGCGGTGCGGAGCATTTCGCCATGACCATTCGGGCCGTGCGCAAGCGCAGCCCCGAGACCACCATCGAGATTCTGACACCGGATTTCCTGAAATGCGCGCCTTCTGCGCTGGAAACCGTGGTCGCGGCCAAGCCCGATGTGTTCAATCACAACCTTGAAACCGTGCCCGCGCTCTATCACGAGGTGCGCCCCGGTGCGCGCTATTTCCATTCCCTGCGTCTTTTGCAGCGGGTCAAGGAACTGGACCCGACGATGTTCACCAAATCCGGCATCATGGTGGGTCTGGGCGAGAAACGTGCGGAGGTTTTGCAGGTCATGGACGACATGCGCGCTGCCGACATCGATTTCATGACCATCGGGCAGTATTTGCAGCCGACTCCGAAACACCACGCGGTTGCGGAATTCGTGACGCCGGATCAGTTCAAAAGCTATGAGAAAGCCGCGATCAACAAGGGCTTTCTGATGGTCTCTGCCACGCCGCTGACGCGGTCCTCCTATCATGCGGGTGATGACTTTGCCCGTCTGCGCGAGAACCGGTTGAAGAAACTCGGTCAGGCGTAAGATTTGAAAACCTTCGAGATTTTCCTTGGCACCCAGCCGGGGCTAGAGCCTTACCTTCTGGCCGAGGCTGTGGAGGCGGGCTTTCCCGCGCCGCAGGCTGTGGGCGGGGGCGTGACCTTTGAGGGCACATGGGAAGACGTGTGGCGGGCCAATATCTGTTTGCGCGGTGCTGCACGGGTTCTGGCCCGCATCGGCAATTTCCGTGCGCTGCATCTGGCCCAGCTCGACAAACGCTCGCGGAAGTTTCCGTGGGGCGAGGTGCTGCGCCCTGATGTGCCGTTTCGGGTCGAAGTGGCCACGGGCAAGCGCAACAAGATCTACCACGCGGGCGCAGCCCAAGAACGGATCGAGCGTGCCATCACCGAAGAACTCGGCGCCCCTGTCGCAGCCGATGCGCCTGTGGTGCTCAAGGTGCGGATCGAGGATGACATGGTGATCCTCTCTGTCGACACTTCCGGCGAGGCGCTGCACAAGCGCGGGTTCAAGGCGGGTGTGGGTAAAGCCCCGATGCGCGAGACCATGGCGGCGTCTTTCCTGCGTGCCTGTGGCTATGCGGGCACCGAACCGGTGCTGGACCCGATGTGCGGCTCCGGCACCTTTGTGATCGAAGCAGCCGAAATGGCGCGCGGCTTGATGCCCGGTCGCGGACGCAGCTTTGCCTTCGAGCATCTGGTGGGCTTTGACGCGGATGCTGTGCAAAAAATCGAGGCGCTGGGCCGGTTGCGGGACACGGAGTTGCAGTTCTACGGATCGGACCGCAACGTGAATGTGATCGGCATGGCGGGCGACAATGCCGCGCGGGCCGGTGTCGCGGATCTGTGCCATTTCACGCCCACGCCGATTTCGGCGCTGGAGCGCCCCGAGGGGCCTGCGGGTCTGGTGATCGTCAACCCGCCCTATGGGGCGCGGATCGGGAAAAAGCGTGATCTTTTCGCGCTTTACGGATCATTCGGTGAGGTGATTAAGACGCGGTTTTCCGGCTGGCGCGTGGGCATGATCACCTCGGACCGGCAATTGGCACAGGCCACGGGGTTGCCGTGGTTGCCTGTGGCGGCTCCGGTGGCTCATGGCGGGCTGAAGGTCACGCTGTTCCAGACCGCGCCTTTGGGCTGAGCCGGAACGGCGTTTCGCCCTTTGAGGCAAACTGTGCAAAAATACGCGGCCATGTGATCTCCCTCAAAGTCGGGGCACGACCCTCATGTTATATTTGGAATATAGCAATTGAAGGGGATCAAATGCAGCAGAAACCGAATTGGGATGACTACCGATTTGTGCTGGCCGTTGCGCGTTCGGGGTCCGTGTCAGGGGCCGCGCGCGAGTTGGGTGTGAACCATGCCACAGTGCTGCGCCGTGTCGCGGCCATCGAGAAATATCTGAATGTGGAACTCTTCGACAAGTCCGTGCGTGGCTACGAGATTTCCCCTGAAAAGCTGCGCCTGATCGAAGCCGCCCGCGAGGTGGAGGCCGCCGTCGGTGCGGTGGAGCGCATGGCGCAGGCGGGCGAAGCGCCTCTGGCGGGGATCATCCGCGTAACCTCGACGCATACGTTTTGCCATTCGGTCCTGCCCGCCATTCTGTCGCGGCTCACCGCACAGGAGGAGGGGCTGTCCTTCGAGCTTTTGTCGGCCAACGGGTTGATGGACGCCTCGCGTCTCCATGCCGATGTGACTGTGCGCCCGACCTACAAGCTGCCCGATGATCTCCACGGCGATATGGCCGCACAGATGGGGTTTGACTTCTATGCGCGCGGAGCGGATGTGCCGGAGGATCGTTGGCTCGGCCTCTCTGGGCCAATCGGGCGCTCGCATCCGGGACAGAAACTGCGCGAGGAGCTTGAGCGGCGGCATGTGCGGTTTATGGCGGCTTCGGACAGTTTTCTCACCCTGCGGGCCTTGGCCGAAGAGGGGATGGGGCGGGTGATGCTGCCGAAGTTTCTGGGCAATGCCTCTGACAAGCTGGTGAGGGTGACGCCGGTGCTTGATGTGCCGCCTGTGCCGATCTATGTGGCCTCGCATGTCGATCTTGCCGATGCGCCGAGGCTCAGACAGGCCCGTGCGCGAATCTCGATGGCGCTGGAGGCCGAGGAGGCGATGCTCTTGGGCGGTGTGCTGTCGTAAGCGGCGTGGGGCGCGTCAGTGCTGGATGCGGATTTTCGTCTGGCGCTCCACCTGCATCCAGTCGGGCAGGCCGATGGTCTTTTCCACCACGACCAAGGCAATGCAGGCGGCGATGATGGCAAAGACGAATTTCACCCGCTTTGGTGACGGCGGGTTCTGCGCCCAGCGTTTGGCGCGCAGCAGCCAGCGCAACTGGTTCACGCCGCGCCCTTTCCTGCCCCGTCTTCGTCGTCAAAGACTACGGAGCCGATGAAGGGCAGGTTGCGGTTGGCCTGTGCAAAGTCGATGCCGTAACCCACGACAAAGGCATCGGGGATTTCAAAGCCGGTCCATGTCGCCTTGAGATCGACCTCGCGGCGCACCGGTTTGTCGAGAAGCGCGATGGTTTCGATCTTGCGCGGGTTGCGCGATTTGAGCAGCTTCATCACGGCGGACAGCGTGTGGCCCGTGTCCACGATATCCTCGACCACCAGAACATCGCGCCCTTCGATGGGGCCGCGCAGGTCCTTGAGGATTTTCACCTCGCGCGAGGATTCCGTGGAATTGCCGTAGGAGGAGGCCTCCAGAAAATCGACCTCCACATTCATGTCCAGTTCGCGCACCAGATCGGCGATAAAGACGAAAGAGCCGCGCAACAGGCCGACAACCACGAGCTTGTCCGTGTCCTTGTAGGCGTGCCGGATGTCTTTGGCGAGGTCTTCGATCCGGGCGGCAATCGTCTTGGCCGAGATCATGACATCGATATGATAAGGTCTCTGCGTCATGCTGTCCCCTCTTTGCACCCTTGCATTTTCCGTCCTTGCCGTAGATGTATCAGCCCAAGCAAAGACAGACCAGAGATCATGCCGACGCATCAGGAAACAAAACACCTCCCGTTCAGTGCCGACCAAATGTACGCGCTGGTGGCGGATGTCGAGAATTATCCGAAATTCCTGCCGTGGAATGCCGCGGCACGGATTCGCTCGCGCACGGATATGGGCGATCACGAGTTGATGCTCGCCGATTTGGTGATCTCGTTTAAGGTCTTTCGCGAGAAATTCGGCTCAAGGGTCAAGCTCTATCCCGAAGAACGGCGCATCGACACGGAATATCTCGACGGGCCGTTTCGCTATATGAAAAGCTGGTGGAAATTCACGCCTGCCGAGGATGGCGGCTGTGACATCGAGTTCTTTGTCGATTTCGAATTCAAGAACGCGATCCTGCAAGGTGTGATCGGCATGGTATTCAATGACGCCATGCAACGCATCGTGCGCGCGTTCGAGCGCCGCGCGCAGGAGCTTTACGGGTGAGGGCGTGATCCCTCACAGCAAGCGGATCACGAAAATCACTGTCATCACCACGCCCACGGCGACGATAAACAGCTTGAGCCTCTCGGTGTTTTTGATGCGGCGGGCGAAATGCGCCCCGAAAAGCCCGCCCGCGATCATGGCGAGGGCCAGCACGGCAGCAAAGCGCCAGTCGATGACACCCGCGACGATATAGGTCACGGCGGAGACCAGAGACAGCAGCACGGAGAGCGCGTTTTTCAACCCGTTCATGGCGTGCAGGTCGGTGAACCCGATCAGTCCCAGAACCGCCAGCAGCATGATCCCCAGCCCGCCGTTGAAATAGCCGCCATAGATCGAGACCAGAAGCAGCGCGAGTGCCGCCCCCATCGGGCTGAGCATGGCGCGGGAGAACAGGCGTTTGATCAGCCGCGGCCCGCCCGCAAAGAGCAGCGTGGCCAGCGCCATGAGGGCCGGAACCGCGATGAGGAAGGTGTCGTTGGGCGTCACCAGAAGCAACAGTGCGCCCAGCACGCCGCCCAGAGCCGAGAGGGCGATCATCCGGCCTGCGGGCATGTTCTGCGTGGTGTGCAGGTCATGGCGATAGGCCCAGACGCTGCCCAGATAGCCGGGCAGGGCGCTCAGCGTGGCGGTGGCATTGGCGGAAACCGCAGGCACCCCAACAAAAATCAAGGCGGGCAGGGTCAGAAACGTCCCGCCGCCTGCCACGGCATTGAGTGCGCCGCCCAGTAGTCCGGCGACGATCACAACGATCAAATCAAACATGGCTCTCCCCCCAGTTTGTGCGGCCTGCTCTCCTGGCGGCCTATGGTGTGTCCGGTTTACAGACCGGCAACTGCGTTTTGTATCATCTCCAGCGCGGTGGCGATGGTGACGCTGCGCACCTTGTCGCGGCCCAAGGCACCGAAGTCACAGGTTTTTACCGTGGTCTCCCGTCCCGTCAGCGCCAGCCCGAAACAGACGCGGCCCTCGGGCTTGTGCTCCGATCCTCCCGGACCTGCGATGCCTGTGACGGACACGGCCACGCCCGCTGCAGAGCGGGCCAGTGCGCCCTCGGCCATTTCGCGGGCCACCTGTTCGGAGACCGCGCCGAATTCCGCGAGCGTGGCGGTTGAGACGCCCAGCATCTCGTGCTTGGCGGCGTTGGAATAGGTGATGAAGCCGCGATCCACCACATCGGAGGAGCCGGCGACTTCGGTCAGGCTGCCGATGATCATGCCGCCGGTGCAGCTTTCGGCGGTGGCGATCAGGAGGCCCTTGGCGCGTGCGGCGGCGAGGGTGGCCTCGGCCAGCTCATAGGGGATGGCGGTGCTCACCGGATCACCCCGTGATACAGCCCCGCCATGACCACCACGACGAGCGCGGCAAAAACACCTGCGATCACGTCGTCAAGCATCACGCCCAAAGCATCCCCGCGCCGGTCGGCCCAGCCGACAGGGCCGGGTTTCCAGATGTCGAAAAGGCGGAAGGCGAGAAAGGCGGTGGGCCATGCAGGCCACAGGGCGGTGGAGGGGGCCCCTGCCATCGCAGAGCCGATGGAGACCGGAATAAGCGCGATCCACATGCCGACCAGTTCGTCGATGATGATTTCGGACGGGTCGTGATTGTCGGAGCCGCGGGTCATTTCACCGGTGGCCCAAAGCCCCGCGATAAAGGCGACAACCGTGCCAACCAGCACACCGGCCACCCCGAGCGTTTCATGCAGAATCCAGAACAGAGGAACGGCGGCGGCAGAGCCCCATGTCCCCGGCCCGGGTTTCATATATCCGATCCGCGCCATCGTCGCGATAATTTCGGCAAAGGGATTCATTTCTTCTCTCCTTATGGACGGATCAGGGCCGCCGTGGCCAGCGCGGCGATGCCCTCTTCGCGGCCTGTAAAGCCCAGACGTTCGGAGGTGGTGGCCTTGACCGACACTTTCTCTACATCAACGCCCATGATCTCCGCCAGTGCGGCGCGCATCGAGGTGGCATGTGGTCCCACCTTGGGCTGTTCGCAGACCAGAGTCACATCGCAATTCATCAGCTCATAGCCCATTTCGCGGGCCAGCCCGATGGCATGGCGCAGAAAGATATGGCTCTCGGCACCTTTCCATTGCGGGTCGGAGGGCGGGAAATGCTGGCCGATGTCACCCCGCGCCAGAGCGCCGTAAATCGCATCGGTCAGGGCGTGCATCCCCACATCGGCGTCGGAATGGCCCTGAAGGCTGCGCCCGTGGGGGATTTTGACGCCGCAGAGCCAGACATGATCGCCGGTGCCGAAACGGTGCACGTCATAGCCGTTGCCCAAGCGTATATCCATCAATGTGTTCTCCTGTCCTTGAGGCGCTGTCGCCTCTGCCTGCCGGAGCCGCAAAAGCGTCTCTGCGCGGGCGAAGTCCTCGGGGTGGGTGATTTTGAAATTCTCTTCGGACCCTTTGGTGATGCAGACCTTGAGACCTGCGGCGCGGGCCACTTCGACATCATCCGCCGCGTCCCCGTCAAAGCCGCGGTGGGCGGCCAGTATCGCATCAAATGAAAAGCCCTGTGGCGTTTGTGCGCGATAGAGACCGCTGCGATCCTGTGTGCCGTGGACATAGGCGGCGGAGGCGGTGTCTTCTACGGGGCTGTCTTGCGCGGAGCCATCCTGCGCCGGACCACCACGCCAGAGCGCATCTGTGACGGGCAGGGCGGGAGCGGCGGCCTTGTGGCTGATGAGCGCGTCCTGAACGGCGCGGATCACAGAGGCGGGCACCAGTGCACGCGCCGCGTCATGGATCAGAACCCTGTCGATCCCGTACCCGTCGAGCGCCTCAAGCCCCGCACGGACCGAAGCCGCCCGCGTCAGCCCGCCGGAGACAAGCGTCACATCTTCCAGTGTTTGCGCCAGCGCGAGGTCATCGGGGTGATGCACCACAACGATCTGCGCCACATGCGGGCGAAACGCGGCAATCGCATGGTCGATCACACGCAGGCGTGCTCCCGAAGCGCGTGCTCCGAGCGGGTGCCATTGCTTCGGCACAGGCCCGCCTGCGCGGGTGCCGCGACCTGCGGCGACGATGACGGCTGCAATCTGTGTCATGTCACTTGGGATAATCGGTGGCGCGCAGGCTTGCAATGCGCTGTTTTTCACCGTCCAGGTGATGAAATTTTGTGCATAGGGTAGGTTTCGCCGCTTTTTTGAACGAGAACACGGCTCTGCCCTTTGCGACTCGTTGCTATGGAGGCTACCTCTATTCGAAATGCTCAAGGATTAATCGCTTGCCCGTTCGTTTGGCGAAACTCGCACTGGATCCCCCCGTGTTTCTGGCCCCTATGGCGGGGATCACGGATTTACCCTTTCGTAATCTTGTGGCCTCTTTCGGGGCCGGTCTAGTTGTATCCGAGATGGTCGCCTCCCATGACATGCTCAACGCCCGCCCCGGATCGCGGGAGAAGGCGGAGCTGGGGTTCGGGGTGGAGAACACCGCTGTGCAACTGGCCGGACGCGAGGCGGAGCCGATGGCGCTGGCCGCGAAAATGGCCGAGGACAATGGCGCACAGATCATCGACATCAACATGGGCTGCCCCGCGAAAAAGGTGGTCTCCGGCTATTCCGGCTCGGCGCTGATGCGTGATCTGGATCATGCCCTGACGCTGATCGAGGCGGTGGTGGGCGCGGTCTCTGTGCCCGTGACGCTGAAAACGCGGCTGGGATGGGATGATGCGCTTTTGAACGCGCCGGAGCTGGCCCGACGTGCCGAGGCGGCGGGCATCCGGATGATCACCATTCATGGCCGCACCCGTTGCCAGTTCTACAAGGGCAGCGCCAATTGGGCGGCGATCCGTGCGGTGAAGGACAGCGTGACGATTCCCGTGATTGCCAATGGCGATATCACCTCTGCAGATGCGGCGCGTCTGGCGCTGGCGCAGTCTGGTGCGGACGGGGTGATGATCGGACGCGGTGCGCAGGGCCGGCCTTGGATTTTGGCGGAGGTGGCGGCGAACCTGACCGGCCAGCCCAAACCCGACCGTCCCGAAGGGAGCGCTTTTGCCGATATGGTCGGCGGGCATTACGAGGCGGGGCTGGGCTTTTACGGCACCGATCTTGGCGGGCGCGTGATGCGCAAGCACCTCGGATGGTACATGGATGAAATCGGCACACCCGCAGAGCTGCGCCGTCGGGTTCTGACAGAGAAAACACCGCAGAAGGTGCTGTCCTTGCTGCCGGACGCCATGTCGGGAAATTTCACGGATACAGAGGGATATGCCGCATGACGGAGATGACGGATTCGCGTTTTGATATGCTTTGGCCCTCCTTGCCGATGCCCGCGATCATGGTGGACGCGGAAAATCTGATCAATGAGGTGAACTCTTCCGCCGAGCAGTTTCTCAACGCCTCCGCGCGCTCCCTAGCCGGTGCGCCCGTGTTTGACCGGCTGGCCATTGATGCCCCGCTGGAAGAGGCCTTCGGGCGGGTGCGGCGGGACAGTTCGCCCATGTTCATCAACAATGTCGATGTCTCCGGCGGCAATGCGGCTCCTGTGCAATGCAATATCCAGATCGCCCCGCTGCAAGGCATGGAGGACTGGCTCATCCTGATGATGGAGCCGCGCCAGATTGCCGACCGGCTCGGACGTTCGCATCAGGTGAAGACCTCTGCGCGCTCGGCCATCGGCATGGCGGAGATGCTGACCCACGAAATCAAGAACCCGCTGGCAGGGATCACAGGCGCGGCACAGCTTTTGTCGATGAGCCTGTCGCCGGAAGATCTGGAACTGACCGATCTTATCGTGGCCGAAAGCCGCCGGATCGTGGCGCTGCTGGAGCAGGTCGAGCAATTCGGCAATCTGCGCCCGCCTGCGAAACGGGCGATCAATATTCACGACCTTCTGGACCGTGCCCGCAAATCCGCCGAACTGTCTTACGGCGCGAATATGAAATTCATCGAGGAATTCGACCCCTCGCTGCCGCCGACCTTTGTCGATGGCGACCAGATTTTGCAGGTGTTTCTGAACCTGATCAAGAATGCCTCCGAAGCGGCGGGCAAAGAGGGCGGGGTGATCCGTCTGCGCACCTTCTACGACCTGTCGCTGCGGCTGCGGCGCAAGGACGGAACAGGTGCTGCGCTGCCTTTGCAGGTGGAGATTGTCGACGATGGTCCGGGCCTTCCGGCAGAGATTGCCTCCGATGTCTTCGAACCCTTCGTTTCGGGACGCGAGAACGGCACCGGACTGGGGCTGGCGCTGGTGTCCAAGATCATTTCGGATCACGAGGGCTGGATTTCGGTCGACTCGACGCCGGGTAAAACCGTGTTCCGCCTGTCGCTTCCGGTCGCCCCTCGGGACGTTGTGGCGGCGGACGAGGGCTGATGCGTTATAAAACTGTAAAGAACCCCGAAGAAAAGGGGATGCGTGACAGGTTCGGGATTTTCCCTGATCCGGCGCGCAACTGACAAGGAGAGAAAGACATGGATGGCACGATCCTCGTCGCTGATGACGACCGCACGATCCGCACCGTTTTGACACAGGCGCTTACCCGCGCCGGATGCAAGGTGCATGCGACCTCGTCTCTGGTCACGCTGATGCGTTGGGTCGAAGAGGGGAAGGGCGATCTGGTCATTTCCGATGTGATGATGCCCGACGGGAACGGGTTGGAGGCTTTGCCGAAAATCGCGGAACTGCGTCCCGGTCTGCCGGTGATCGTGATCTCGGCGCAAAACACCATCATGACCGCCATTCAGGCCGCCGAAGCCGAGGCCTTCGACTATCTGCCGAAACCTTTCGATCTGCCCGATCTGATGAAACGCGCCGCCAAGGCTTTGGAGGTCAAGCGCCGCGCCAATCCGGCACCGTCCAATGCCAAAGCCCCCTCGGAAGGTCCGAAAGAAGACCTGCCGTTGGTGGGGCGCACGCCCGCCATGCAGACGCTCTACCGTCTGGTCGCGCGTGTGATGAACACCGATCTTCCGGTGCTGATCACTGGCGAGAGCGGCACGGGCAAATCGCTGATCGCGCGGGCGATCCACGACTTTTCCGACCGGCGTAACCTGCCGTTCGTGGTGGTTTCGGCCTCCGATCTGGCGACGATGGAGGGGCCGGCTGCGGTGATTTCCAAGGCCAAGAACGGCTCCATCCTGTTTGACGAGGTGGGCGATCTTGACGAAGAGGCACAAGCGCGGATCGTGCGGATGCTTGACAGTTTCACGGACAACGGCCCGCGCATCATGGCCAGTTCGCAGGCCAATCTGGCGGCGAAGATGGAGAGCGGCGCGTTCCGTCAGGACCTGTTCTACCGTCTGGGCGGGGTGACGATCTCTGTGCCGTCCCTGCGCGAACGTGTCGATGACATCCCGCTTCTGGCGGAGTTCTTCCTGTCGAAAGCCGAGCGCGACGGCCTGTCCGCGCGCCGCTTTTCGAATGAGGCAATGGATCTTGTGCGGGCTTACAGCTGGCCGGGCAATGTGCGTCAGCTTGAAAACACCATCCGCCGCCTGATCGTGACCTCTCCCGAAGAGGAAATCACCCGCGCCGAGGTGGAAATCGTCTTGGGCAACCAGCCCGCGATGGAGCCGCTGCAAGGCGGGTCGGAAGGCGAACAGCTTTCCTCCTCCGTGGCCAAACACCTGCGCCGGTATTTCGATCTGCACGGGGGTGTCCTGCCGCCGCCGGGTCTGTATCAGCGGATTTTGAAGGAGGTTGAGCAGCCTCTGATTGAAATTGCGCTGGATGCGGTCGGTGGAAATCAGGCAAAATGTGCCGATTTGCTGGGGATCAACCGCAATACCTTGCGTAAAAAGATCAATGACCTCGATATTCAGGTGACACGCCGTCGCAAATTGATGTAAAAAAGCCACATCCGTGGTGATTTGGGCGCAGTGACGTGGAAAACACGCGCTTGCGGCCTCTTTGCAACGGATGCCCTGCGTTCCGGTTCACGAGCCCGCGCATGGGCTTGGGTGTGATCGAAACTGAGACGAGGCCCTTCGTGGCAGAAAAAGCCTTGGCACAACGGATTGGCAGGCAGAGCTGGAACCGGCTCATGCGCCTGCGGCGGCAGCGTCGCTTGCAGAATGCTGCGACCTTGGCCGTGTTCATTCTCGGGCCGCTTCTGGCTGTGCTCACCTTCCTTGTGTTCGGCCTGCTCGATCACGGTCCCGAATCGCGCATGTTGCGTTCGGTGCTTCTGGCCGATGTGGTCTATGTGCTTCTGGTCGCCGGTCTCGTTGCCCAGCGGATCGCGCGGGTGATTGCCGCGCGGCGTGCCCATTCCGAAGGCTCGCGCCTGCACCTGCGCCTTTCCGGCGCCTTTGTGATGCTGGCGTTAATCCCGACCGTGATGGTGGCGATCTTTGCCGTGGTGACGGTGAATTTCGGGCTTGAGGGCTGGTTCTCTGACCGTGTTCGCAATGTGGTGGGGTCTTCTCTGGAGGCTGCGAAAGCCTATGAGGACGAACACCATGACGGGCTGTCGGAAGACACCCGTGCGCTGGCCAGCTTCATCATTGATCGCCGCCGGCAGGTGACTATCCTGCCCGACGGGGCGCTCCGGCAGGTGCTTAACCAAGGGCAGGGGCTTATCCAGCGCGGCTTGCGCGAGGCCTATGTCATCAACCGTGCGGGCGAGATCAAGGCGCGTGGCGAACGCTCTTATCTGTTCGACTATGAAAAGCCCTCCGAGGCGGAACTGGCCCGCGCCGAGAGCGGGGAGCTGGTCCTGATCGACGACTGGGACCGCAACGAATCCCGCGCCTTGCAGCGTCTGGCGGGGTTCTCGGACCGCTATCTCTACGTCACCCGTGATGTGGATGGCAAAATTCTCAACCTTCTGGACGAGACGCAGGACAGTATCACGCTTTACAACCAGTTGGAGAGTGACCGCGGACGGCTCCTGTTCGAATTCGGCCTGCTCTATATCGGCTTTGCACTAATCCTCATTCTGGCGGCGACATGGCTTGGCCTGTGGTTCGCGGAACGTCTGGCGCGGCCCATCGGGCGGCTGGCGGGCGCGGCGCAGAAGGTGGGCGAGGGCGATCTGTCGGTGCGGGTGCCCGAAGAAGAAGGTCAGGACGAAATCGCCACGTTAGGGCGGGTTTTCAACCAGATGACTGGACAGGTGAAGCTGCAACATGACGAATTGATGGAGCGCAACGCCCAGATCGAAATGCGCCGCCGCCTGTTCGATTCTGTTTTGTCCTCTGTGACGGCAGGGGTGATGGGGCTGGACCCGGAGGGCCGCGTGACCTTGTCCAACCGTTCGGCGCAGGCGCTTTTGAGCCTTGGCGAGCGTGATGTGACGGGGGAGCCTTTGGGCGTTGTTGTGCCGGAGTTCTCACCGCTGTTCGATCTGTTGCGCAAGCAACGCCGTGAAGTGGTGCAGGAAGAGTTGCGTCTCATCCGCTCCGGTGCGCAGGAGAGCCTCTTGGTGCGGATCGCCACGCGGCGGGATGTGAATGGCGCGCTGGAGGGTTATGTGGTCGTCTTTGACGATGTGACCGATCTGGTGAGTGCGCAGCGTCTGGCCGCATGGGGCGATGTGGCACGCCGGATTGCCCATGAGATCAAGAACCCGCTGACCCCGATCCAGCTGTCTGCCGAGCGCATCCTGCGCAAATTCGGGCGCGGGCTGGATGAGGAAGCGCGGGAGGATCTGGAGCAATACACTTCCGTGATTGTGCGCCAGACCGGTGATCTGCGGCGCATCGTGGACGAGTTCTCGAAATTCGCCCGTATGCCAAGCCCCGAGCGGCGCGAGCATGATCTGGTGGAACTGGTGAAGGGTGCGGTGTTGTTGCAGCAGAACGCCCTGCCGGATGTGAAAATCCGCACGGAGATCGAGATGGACACCGCATGGGCGGAGGTCGATGCCACGATGATGGGGCAGGCCTTTACCAATCTGATCAAGAACGCCGGAGAGGCCATCGAGTCGCTCATGGAGACCGGCCTGCCAGAGGGCTATGAGCCGAGTGTGCTTGTGACCATGTCACGCATGGGCAACGAGGCGGTGATCGGGATTACAGACAACGGGATCGGCCTGCCGGAAGATCGTTCGCGCCTGTTCGAACCCTATGTGACCACACGCGAAAAAGGCACGGGGCTGGGCCTGCCGATTGTGAAGAAAATTATCGAGGAACACGGTGGGACGCTGACGCTCACCGATGGGGAGCCGATTGATCCGTCCGGACGGATCGGCGCCTGTGCGACCATTCGCATAGCCTTGATCGAAGAGGTAAATATCAATGAAAAGCAAGTGTTTGCAGTGTAATGATGAAGTCGGGAGTAAACCATGTCTGATATTCTGATCGTCGATGATGAACGCGATATACGCGAGTTGATCGGGGATATCTTGCAAGACGAGGGGTTCGACACCCGTCTGGCGGCAAATTCCGACGAATGTCTGAAAGAAATCGACTCGGCTGTGCCGGCGTTGATGATCCTCGACATCTGGCTCAAGGACAGCGAGATGGACGGGATCGACATTCTCAAACATGTCAAACGCGAGCATCCCGAAGTGCCGATCATCATCATTTCCGGTCACGGGAATATCGAGATCGCCGTGGCGGCCATCAAGCAGGGGGCTTATGATTTCATCGAGAAGCCCTTCAACATCGACCAGCTTATGGTGGTGATCGGGCGGGCGATGGAAACCTCGCGCCTGCGCCGCGAGAACGCCACGCTGAAACGCTCCGGCTCGGGCGAGGTGGAGATGATCGGCCTGTCTACCGCGTTCAAACAGCTCAAGATCAATCTGGAAAAAGTGACCAAGTCCAACGGTCGGGTGATGCTGACCGGTCCTGCCGGTGTGGGCAAGGAAATGGCCGCGCGGTTTATCCATGCCGGGTCCGACCGCAAGGACAGCCCGTTCATCACCGTGTCTTCGGCCACGATTGAACCGGACCGGATGGAGGAGGTGCTTTTCGGGCGCGAAGGTTCCGAGCGCGGGATCGAGAAAGGGCTTTTGGAAGAGGCCAACGGCGGGGTGATCTATTTCGACGAGGTGGCGGATATGCCGCCGGGCACCCAGTCGAAAATCCTGCGGGTTCTGGTGGACCAGCGGTTCAACCGTGTCGGCGGCTCGACCACCGTGTCGGTCGATCTGCGGGTGATTTCCTCCACCTCGCGCGACCTTGTGGCAGAGATTGCCGCAGGGAATTTCCGTGAGGAACTGTATCACCGGCTGAACGTGGTGCCGATCGAGGTGCCCGCGCTGGAGAAACGCCGCGAGGATATTCCCGAACTGGCGCAGTATTTCATTGAGAAGTTGAACCGCGAACAGGGGCTGCCGCTGCGCCCGCTGTCGGGGGATGCGGCAGCGATGTTGCAGACGATGAACTGGCCCGGCAATGTGCGCCAGCTCAAGAACGTGATCGAACGGGTGTTGATCCTTGGCGAAAGCACGGGGGAGATCGAGGTCTCCGAACTGCCCGCAGAAGACGGGGTGGACAGCGACGAGGGGCGCGCGGTGCTGTCTCCGGCGATTGCCACGCTGCCGCTGCGCGAGGCCCGCGAGATGTTCGAGCGTGAATATCTTCTGACGCAGATCAACCGCTTTGGCGGCAATATCTCGCGCACGGCGACTTTCGTGGGGATGGAGCGCTCCGCGCTGCACCGCAAGTTGAAATCTCTGGGCGTGGTCACTGGCAACAAACAGGGCGGGCGCGTGGCCTATGTGGCCGGTGAGGCGGAGTGATCCGGCACTCTCCGGCAGGCGGTCGGCGCGAGAGCCGCGTTGACGCCTTCGCCGTTAAGTGCGAAGGCTGGTGCGAAGCAACGAAGGTGATGGGATGAAAGTCATCATTTGCGGCGCGGGCCAGGTCGGCTGGCAGATCGCCAAACAACTCTCCTCTGAAAAGAATGACGTGACGGTCGTGGACAACAACCCCGCGCTCGTGCGGCGTGCAACCGATACTTTGGACGTGCAAGGGATCGAGGGCTTTGCCTCCTATCCCGATGTGCTGGACAAGGCGGGGGCACGTGATGCGGATATGATTATCGCCGCGACCTATTCCGACGAGGTGAATATGGTCACCTGTCAGGTGGCGCATTCCGTGTTCAATGTGCGCCGTAAGATCGCGCGTTTGCGGTCGCAAAGCTATCTCACGGCGATCTATTCCGACCTCTACCGCCGCGACCACCTGCCGATTGATGTGGTGATCTCGCCGGAAAAGGAAGTGGCCGAGGCGGCGCTGCGGCGTCTTGCGGCCCCTGCGGCCTTTGACACGCAGGCATTTCTGGACGGCAGGGTGCAGCTCTTGGGGATGCTTCTCGAAGAAGACTGCCCTGTGCTCAACACCTCCTTGCGGGAATTGTCGGACCTGTTCTCGACGCTGCGTGCGATTGTCGTGGGCGTGCGGCGCGAGGGGCGGCTCTTCGCCCCCGAGGCCGGAGACCAGTTGTTTGCCCGCGACGAGATTTACGTTTTTGCCCATTCCGATGACATCAGCCGCACGCTGGAGATTTTCGGCAAGACGAATGCGAAACAGGATCGTGTCGTGATTCTGGGTGGCGGCAATGTCGGGCTGGCGGTTGCACAGGCGCTGGAAACCCGCACGGAGCGGGTGCGTGCCAAGGTGATCGAAAAGAACCGCAAGGTGGCCGAGAAAGCCGCCGATGCGCTGGAACGGACCATTGTGCTCAATGGTGATGCGCTTGATCAGGAGCTTCTGGCCGAGGCGGGGATCACGCGGGCGGATGCGGTGCTTTGCGTCACCGATGACGACAAGGTCAATATGCTCGCCGCCGTGCGCGCCAAACAGCGCGGCGCGAAAATGGCGATCTGTCTGGTGAACGACCCGACGCTTGTGCCGATCCTCAATGCGCTCGACATCGACGCCTATATCAACCCGCGTGCCACCACCGTTTCCTCCATCCTGCGCCACATCCGTCATGGCCGTGTGCGCAATGTCTATTCGGTGGGAGATGGCGAGGCCGAGGTGATCGAGGCGCAGGTGCTCTCCACCTCACCGATCTCCGGCAAAAGCATCCGTGACATCGACTTCCCCGAGGGCGTGCTTGTCGGCGCGATCATGAAGGGCGGGCGCTACGTCAAACCGAACGGTGACACGCGCATTGACGAGGGCGACGTGGTCACCATCTTCTCGCTGGCCGATGATGTTCCAGAGGTCGAGCGCCTGTTGCAAGTGTCGATCGATTATTTCTGATGAACCGCTTTTCGCGCATGCCATTCTTTGTCCAGCTGATGCTGGTGAGCGGGGGCACGATGCTGATCCCCGCGCTCTATGCCTTGGTGCTGCGCGACTGGAATGATGCGCGGGCGTTTTTCTATGCGGCAACGCTGTTCACCTCGCTGGCGGGGTTCATCGCCATCGCGCGTTTCCGCCCCGAGGCGACCGAAGACCGCGACAGCCGCTTTGATCGTGATCGGGAGGGGCGAAACCAGCTTTTGACCCTTTTGGGGGCCTATACGGCCCTGCCGCTGATCCTTGCGGTGCCATTCTCCGAGGCCACGCGCGACACCACCTTTTTCAACGCCTATTTCGAGATGGTCTCCGCGCTGACCACCACGGGGGCGACGCTGTTTGATGATCCGGCGCGGCTGTCAAAACCTGTGCATCTGTGGACGGCACTTGTCGGCTGGATGGGCGGGTTCTTTGCGTGGATCACAGCGGTGGCGGTGCTTGCCCCGATGAACCTTGGCGGGTTTGAGGTGATTTCCTCGCGTCAGGCAGGCCAAAGCGATATTCGCGTCTCCCAGATTGCCCGTGTCGCAGCCGCGCCCGAGCGGATGGCACGGTTCACCGCCAAGCTCTTTCCGGTCTATTTCGGCCTGACACTGGCGCTGTGGTTCGCGCTCGCGATGGTCGGCTCTCCGGCCTATGTGGCGCTGTGCCATGCCATGTCGGTCATGGCGACCTCCGGCATCTCTCCTGTGGGCGGGCTGACCAATGCGGGGACCGGATTTGTGGGGGAACTTCTGGTCTTTGCCTTTCTGTTCCTTGCCCTGTCGCGCAAAACCTTCACCGCCGACCAGCCGCGACTGGATGCGCCGCCTTTGTGGCGTGATCCGGAAATGAAGATCGGCCTCTCGCTGATTGTGGTGATTCCGGTCCTGCTGTTCCTGCGGCACTGGGTGGGCGTGTTGGAAGTCTCCGGCGACTGGACCTTCACCCGTGCGCTCTCCTCGCTCTGGGGCAGCACGTTCATGGTTTTGTCCTTCCTGACCACCGCAGGGTTCGAGAGCATGGGCTGGGAAGAAGCGCGGCTCTGGTCCGGGCTACAGGCCCCCGGTGTGCTGCTGATGGGGCTGACGATCTTCGGCGGTGGTGTGGCCACCACGGCAGGCGGCGTGAAGCTGATCCGGCTCTATGCCCTTGTGCGACACGGCGAACGCGAGATCGAAAAGCTGATCTCGCCCAACTCGGTCGGCGGCGCGGGGGCGAATGCGCGGCGTATCCGGCGCGAAGGGGCCTATGTGGCATGGGTTTATTTCATGGTCTTCGCCTTCACCATTGCCGCCGTGATGATGATCCTGTCGCTCTTTGGTCTGCATTTCGAGGCGGCGGCGGTCTTTACCATTTCCGCGCTGACCACCACCGGCCCTCTGGTCAATGTGGTGGGGGATGTGCCTTTGAGCTATGCGCAGCTCGGGGATCCCGAAAAGCTGATTTTGGCGGCGACGATGGTGCTTGGGCGGTTGGAAATGCTTGCGATAATTGCGCTTTTGAACCCCGAATTCTGGCGCCGCTAGAGGGTGTGACAAAAAGCGTTAGCGCTGAACTGACGCAAATATGCGTCGGGCGTCCTTTAAGCCACGGAAAACTCTGTTGCTTATCTTGACATTCGGTTGAATCTGCGGCGAGGTGGCATCCAAGTGCTGTCGCCCGAGGGACAGCTCGCATCAAAAAGCGCAAAAAAAAGGCAAAGATTATGGCCGCCGATAAACAGAACCTTCAAGACGCCTTCCTTAACCACGTCCGCAAGACCAAAGTTCCTGTAACGATTTTTCTGATCAACGGGGTAAAACTTCAGGGTGTGATTACCTGGTTTGACAATTTCTGTGTTCTCCTGCGCCGCGACGGTCAATCGCAACTCGTGTATAAACACGCGATTTCGACCATCATGCCGGCACAGCCGATCAATCTCTACGACGGGGAAGAGGCCTGATCCCAGCGCCCCTTGCATTCCGCATGTTAAGAGTTAAGTGACGCACACCTGCCGTTGTCAACGGCGGGTGTTTTCGTGCGTTGATCCGAAGCATTGAAGGAGCGGCATTTGGCCGAACTTTACGAACATGAGGTGAAGAAAACCCGCGCCTGGGTGCTTCATCCCGACATTACCTCCGACCGCGACCGCCGCGACCCGCAGGCGGGGCTGGAAGAGGCCGTGGCTCTGGCCGCCGCTCTGCCTGATCTCGAAGTGATCGGCTCCGAGATCGTGCGCCTGCCGAAAATCCAGCCGGGCCACCTGTTCGGCTCCGGCAAGATAGAGGAACTGGCGCAGCGTCTGGAAGCCGAAGAGATCGATCTGGTTCTGGTGGACGGGCCGGTGACGCCGGTGCAGCAGCGCAATCTGGAGAAGGACTGGAAGGTGAAACTTCTGGACCGCACGGGGCTTATTCTCGAAATTTTCTCCGACCGCGCACGCACCCGCGAAGGTGTGTTGCAGGTGGAAATGGCCGCGCTGAGCTATCAGCGCACGCGGCTGGTGCGTGCATGGACTCACCTTGAGCGCCAACGTGGCGGGCTTGGCTTTGTCGGCGGTCCCGGCGAGACCCAGATCGAGGCCGACCGCCGCGCCATTGACGAACATCTGACCCGTCTGCGGCGTCAGTTGGAGAAGGTCGTCAAGACCCGCGAATTGCACCGCGCCTCCCGCGCCAAGGTGCCGTTCCCGATTGTCGCGCTTGTGGGCTATACCAACGCGGGCAAATCCACATTCTTCAACACGGTGACGGGTGCAGAGGTCTTTGCCAAGGACATGCTCTTTGCCACGCTGGACCCGACCATGCGGCAACTCAAGCTCAAGGACGCCCACGGGGGCGACCGCGAGATCATCCTGTCGGACACGGTGGGGTTCATCTCCAACCTGCCGACACAGCTTGTTGCTGCCTTTCGTGCGACGCTGGAAGAGGTGCTGGACGCCGATCTGATCCTCCATGTGCGAGACATCGCCAGCGAGGAGAGCGAGACGCAAAAAGAGGACGTTCTGAAAATCCTCAACGATCTGGGCATCAAGGATGACGCGCCCATGTTCGAGGTCTGGAACAAGATCGACCTGCTGGACCCCGAGGCCCATGCCGCGCGCATGGAACGCGCCGAGGCTGAAGAGGATGTCTTTGCCATCTCTGCGGTGACGGGCGAGGGGGTCGAGGCGCTTCTGGCCGCGATTTCCGCCTATTTCGAAGAGGACAAGATTGAACGCGACCTGCTTCTGCCCTATGCGCAAGGCAAGAAACGCGCGTGGCTCTTTGAAGAGGGTGTGGTTCTGAACGAAGAAATGGTCGAGGACGGCTATGCGCTCAAAGTGCTCTGGACGCCGCGACAGGAAAAGAAATTTCGGGAGATGACATGAGCGCCGAGAAAACCAAAACCCCCGCAAAGAAACCTCAGGCCAAGGCTGCGCCGACCAAAGGTGAGAAGGCGCCGCAAAAGCGTCTGTTCATGATGTTGTTCGAAGCCACAGCCGGCGCGAAAACCGGCCTGCGCATGGGCGCACGTCATGCCATCATGGTCTTTATGGTGGCCTCCGAGAAGAAATTCGCCATCGGCAAGGCGTTCAAAGGGCTGGAAGTCACCGGCTGGTCCGGTATGCAACTCAAAAAGGGCGCGGATATCACCGGACAGAAACGGTTCGAGGATAAGGCTCTGGATGCTTCCGCACGCAAGGCCATGCAAAAAGGCGCGGCGTTTCTGGTCTATAAAGACGAGGTCAAAGGGCAGGCGTGAGGCGTTAGATCGCCCGCGCAGGATTGCCTGCGACCCGCGCACCGGCGGGAACGTCTTTCGTGACAACCGCCCCTGCGCCGACAATCGCGCCATCGCCTATGGTCACGCCGGGCAAGAGGATCGCCCCGCCGCCGATCCAGACATCCGCCCCGATGGTGACGGGCAGGGCGCGTTCGATCAACTGGCCGCGCAGCTTGGGATCACGGTGGTGGTCGGCGCAGTAGATCTGTGTGCGCGGACCGATCATGCTGCGCGCGCCGATCTCCACCCGTGCGCTGTCCAGCACCACACAGCCGACATTGAGAAACGCCTCATCGCCCAGATGGAGATTCTCGCCGTAGAGCAGGTGAAACTGCCCCTCTATCCGCGCGCTGTCCGGCGCGGTGCCCAGAAGCGCTCTGAGGGCCGGATGAATATTGCCGCGTTCTGAGGGCAGGGCGCTATTGTGCAGATGCACCGCGTCGAAGACCTTCATCCGCCGCGCGTCAATTTCGGGGTCCAAGGAGCAATACCAGTCTCCCGCACGCATTTTGTCCCGTTCCGATCTCATTGCGGCACCAGATGCGTGATGCCCACGCCCGCAGCCCGCGACAGTTCCGGATCAAGGCTCATCGGCACATATTCCCCGCGCCGCCACAGCTCGCCCAGATCGTCGTAATGGCGCGACAGCGGGTGGCCGGACTGGCCTGTGGCAATGATAAACACCGAACTGTCAGGGTCCGCGAAATCATAGACCCCACGATAGGCGGCGCCGTGGACATTGACGAAAGGATCGTCGGGATCGCCGGAGGTCACACCGCGCATCAGCGTGTTGTCGCCGCCGGAGGTCGACTGGTGGATGTTCACCACCCATTTGAGGAAGGGCACATTGCCCAGAACCGGATGGTCGTGATGGGCCATATGCGCATCGCCCCAGCGCAGCGATTCAAGGTTGCTCGAATAGTGCTCCTCAATCCACAACAGCGCATCGTCGAGAGACTGGCGTGCGATGTCGGTGCAGGTCTCCACCGGAGCGGACTGGATCACGTCACACCATGCGGAGGCACCGTCGATGTCGCGGTAGACGCGCTCGATGAACAGCGGATCAACATGGGTGAAGGCATGGGCCAGCGGGCCGATCTCGTCGCGGATGAGCCGGTCTTGGAGCGCGCGCATCCAAGCGTAATAGATCAGAGGTTCCGGCAGGTGTTCGTTCATCTCGCCATTCCACTCGGCCAGAAGCGCCAGTGCACGTTGGCGCAGGCGTTCGGGCGTGCCTTCGGGCGCAGCCTCACCGGTGAACCACAGATCGGCCCCGACCAGCGGCAAAAGCGTGCGGGCCGAAGGGGAGACCACATCGTTTTGCACTTCGATGAAACTGTCGCGGGTGTGAACCTCGCGCGATTGTATCAGACGTTGCCAGCGCTGCACCCGCTGCGTGTCGCCCCAATGATAGGAGAGGTGGTCGGGGAAGGGGGCGTCCACCGTCTTGTTGTTGGTGTTGCCGATGACCCCATCGCGCCCTGCGGTGAACAGGGGCAGATCGTCAAAGTCGCGCCAGCCCTGCCAGCGGTTCGTCTCCAGCCATCCGGGGGAGGGAATACGCCCCTTGGACTGGTGGCGTGCATCGCGCAGGGGTGCGCGGCCGATCACTTTCATCTGCACACGGTCGGGATCGGCCATGGCAAGATTGAGCGCAGGGGCGGCAAAGTCGCGGGCCGCCGCCATGGCTTCGCTCAGGGTGCGGGCATGGTTGAGCGCCACGGCAGAGGACATGGAGCGGTCATCGGACACTAAGGCAGTCCACGCCACGGAGACCAGATGACCGGACGGGGTGATCGTGTCGACATCAAAGGCGGTGGCCGGCAGGATCGGCCCGTTCTCGGACCATTGCAGGGTCAGGGTCTGTGGCGGTGCGCCCTTGATCTGCACGATTGAGGGGCGGGTCTGAAGCGGTTTGTATCCCTCCGGCGTCAGCACCTCGTTTGGCGCGTCGGGATTTTGTTTTTCGATATAGAGATCGGCGTCATCGAGATAGGCCGCCGTGATGCCCCAGCCAAAGCGTTCGTGCCGTCCCGAGATGATGGCGGGAATGCCCGGCACGGAGGCCCCGATCACACCGCCGGTCGAAAGCTCCAGCCGCGCGAGATACCATGCGCCGGGGGCGGAGAAATTCAGATGCGGGTCATTGGCCAGAAGCGTCGCACCTGTGGCCGACCGTTCGGGACCGGCCGCCCAGACATTCGACGCACCTGCCAGCCCCGCTTCGGGGAAGGGGGACATGGCATATTGCGTGCCGGATGCGGGCTTGCCCGGCTGTGCTTCGGGGAACAGTTCGGCATAGGAGGGTAGAACGCCCAGACCTGTGCCCGGCGCGTCCGGCATGAGATCCTTGAGCCGGTCTTGCGGCACGAGCAGGGAGGCCTGCGCGCGCAGCACCTCGTTGGGGATCTGGTCGGAAAGCTGCACCGCCACCAGTTTCAGAATCGCGATGGAATCGGCGGGCTGCCAATAGGCGATTTCTGAGGGAAAGAGAAAGAACTCCGGCGCGCCACGTCCCAATGCGCCTTCGTTCACCTCGGCAATCCATGCGTTGACGCCACGGGCATAGGCCTCCAGCGCGGCGGTGGCCTCTGGGGTCTGGACCTGTGCGGAGGCTTTTGCGGCCTCGTAAAGCCCCAGCCTGCGCATCAATTGGTCGGTCTTGAGCGTGCGTTCACCGAACATCTCGGAGAGCCGCCCCTGTGCCGTCCGGCGCAGAAGCACCATCTGGAAGAGCCGGTCCTGCGCATGGGCAAAGCCCAGCCCGTAATAGACATCCTCGTCGCTCTCGCCAAAGATATGCGGCACATTGGCATTGTCGCGGGCGATTTCCACCGGCGCGGCAATGCCGTCGACCTCGTAATCGGCGTTGTAATCGGGTAGCGACCGGGCGGCGAGCCAATAGGTCAGCCAGATCGCGAGGACGGAGAGCAAAACGAGACCTGAGACGATCTTGAGCAGCAGCGAAAAGATGCGGGCCATATGGGGCGACCTGTAAGGCTTGTGCGTGAATAGCGGTTGACGGTGCAGCGCGAGCAGCTACCGTTTGCGTCGTTAAACCACATCGACGCGCGAGGGAAAAGCCATGGCGAAAACTGCATTCTTGGGTCTGGGGGTCATGGGCTATCCGATGGCAGGACATCTGGTGGCACAGGGACATGAGGTGACGGTCTACAATCGCACCACGGCGAAGGCGGAAAAATGGGCCTCGGAGCATGCCGGAGCCTTTGCTCCAACGCCGAAAGAGGCCGCAGAGGGCTGTGATTTCGTGATGTCCTGTGTCGGAAATGACGACGATCTGCGCTCGGTCTGCCTCGGGCTGGAGGGCGCTTTTGCCGGTATGAAGCCCGGCGCGGTGTTTGTCGATCACACAACTGTGTCTGCCAAAGTCACCCGCGAACTGGCCGCGATCGCCGCAGAGGCCGGAATTGGCTATGTCGATGCGCCCGTGTCAGGCGGTCAGGCGGGGGCCGAAAACGGCGTGCTGTCGGTGATGTGTGGCGGATCGGAGGCGGATTTCGCCAAGGCGGAGCCGGTGATGGCGGCCTATGGCAAGATCGTCAAACGTCTGGGCGAGGTCGGCATGGGCCAGACCGCCAAGATGTGCAACCAGATCTGCATCGCGGGGCTGGTTCAAGGGCTGTCCGAGGCGCTTTTGCTGGCGGAGAATTCCGGCCTTGATGGTGAGGCGCTCGTCGATGTGATTTCCGGCGGTGCGGCGGGCAGCTGGCAGATGGTCAACCGCCACAAGACTATGCTGGCGGGCGAATATGAACACGGGTTCGCCGTGGACTGGATGCGCAAGGATCTGGCGATCTGTCTGGAGGCGGGCGAGGAAACCGGCACGCCCTTGCCGGTCACGGCTCTGGTCGATCAGTTCTATAAGGATGTGCAGACTATGGGCGGCGGACGTTGGGACACGTCGAGCCTGATGGCGCGGTTGAAAGCCTTTATGTGAGTATTTCCGGCACAAAGGAGCAGGCACGCCGCGTGGCGTGTCTGTGTTCTGTCTGCTGATGTGACGTGATCCCGTGGCTGCCGGTTATTGGCAGGCGGTTATTGGCAGAGCAGGGTGTCGAGGGCGGTGATGGCCTCTGCCGTGTTCATGTTGGCGCTTTGTGCCCCGAAGAGGTTTTGCAAAGCGGTGCGGGTTCTGCGTCCGGGGATGCCGTCCAGCGGGCCGGGGTTTTCTCCGGCCTCGACGAGCAGCCGTTGCAGGGTGATGCCGGGAGGGCCTTCTGGGATCGCGGCGAGGCCGCAGGGGGCTGTGTCCTCCGCGGGCGCAGGCGATACAGGCGCGGTTTCTTCGGTGATTTGAGGGGTTGGTGCTGGCGCGACGGTGTCCGGAGTGATGGTGTCTTCCGAGAGCGGGACTTGCGACGCAGGTGTCGGGCTTTCCGGCGGGATGTCCTGCACCAATGCGGGCACGCTGCCATCCGGTGGCGGGGCTGTGCCGTCAGGTTCTGCCGCCAGAAGTTGTTGAGCGGCATCGCCACCGAGGAGGCAGGCTTCCAGCAGGTCTGCCGTGTCGAGCGCTGCCTGAGGCGCGGTGCCGGTGACGGATTGCTGGCATGTGCCCGCCTCACACAGGACGGTGATTTCCCAGTCGGAATTGGATGCACTCGGGCTGAGCGCGGCCTCGCCATTGGCGTAGATGCGATAGAAGAAATTCCGCACCGTGCCTTCCTGCCATATGCCGGGGTAGGTCGGGCTGGGAATGTCCACATGGCGGGTTTCCACCGCTGTGGCACCGGGAAGCGGAATGTCGAACCCCGCGCCCACGCAAGTCTGTGCAAAAGCTTGCAGCGCAGGCAGGGCGCAGGCGAGCAGGGAGGTGGTGAGCGTCTTTTTCATTGTGCGGCCCGGATCAGCGGCCCATGGGCGCGAAAGGCCAGAGCGGCGAGGACCACGGCATTGGTGTTGGTGGTCACAGAGCCGTTGGTGGAGCCGTCGGCCTCGTAGAGACCTTCGGGCCAGCCACGCTCCGGATCGCCAAGGGGCGCGAGTTCGGCCACAAGCTCTTTGGCGTAATCCGTGCCAAAGAGCGCATACCATGCGAAGGCGGTTTTGACGGTGACGGTGCGTTTGCTGTCCAGGCGTTCGCCGCGAAATGTCATCACAGCCCAAGGTGCGCCGCCGCCCCAGACGGAGGAATAGACGAAATAGGGCGCTTCATCGAGGTGGGATTCGCTCACTGCGGTCCAGACACCGGTCTCGCGGTAGCGGGCTTCCTGTGCCTTGTAGATGGCGGTGGCGAAGCGGTGCGAACGGGCGTCGAAGCCGAATTCCAGCCCGTCGAACACATAGGGTTCGCTGACGGTGAAGGCGGGGGTGACATTGCGGTGCAGACGGTCATCGACGGGAATGGGTTGTCCCATGACCTCTTTGACCATCAAATTCGCCTCCGCGTCATAGGCGCGATACATATCGAACCCCATGAGCATCATGGCCTTGGCCCCGTATTGACCATAGCCCACGCGGCCCTCCTGATCGCGGCGCAATTCGCCGTCGGCCATGTTGCCGCCGATCAACTGGCCGTCTTCGACCATTTGCGACAGATCCCAATGCGCCAGCAGCGCGCTGACCTGCGGGGCAAGATCGGGGTAGTGCAGGGTGATCTGGTCGAGCGTGCCGACCAGCCGCGCGATGTCCAGTGCCGACCAGCCCAAGCCGCGTTCGACGGGTTTGTTCGTGTAATCCACCAACTCGCCGGTTTCGACATTATAGGCCTTGTTCGGCAGGATGTCGTCAAACAGGCGCATGGCGGTGAGCGTGTCTAGTGCCAGAGAAATCCGTGCTGTTGCCTCGTCTTCCGAGATGATGTCCAGCAGGTCGGCGGAGATCACGGCCACGAAATAGGACCCTGTTTCCCACATGGTGGTCGAGGGGTATTGATCCGCCGAATTGACCAGACCTGTCTCGGGGTGGGTGTTGTTCTCGAAATAGCGCCACGCGATTTGCGCATAGGCCAGATCCTCGTCGGAGCTTTCGCCCATAACGGCCAGCGGCAGTGGCGTGACCTCGTCGAAGGCGTCCATGGGAGAGACAGCGGGGACTGTTTCGGCAGAAGTGTCGGCTTGGACCACGTCTTGTTTCTCCGGCATAAGGCTTTCGAGACCTATGACGATTAGGAGGCCGCAGGCAAGGGCCACCAGAAAGATGATATGGCTGCGGGCCTTGATCAGGTTTTCACGGAAACTCATGCTGTTTTCGCCTCCTCAGATGCGCCGGAGCTTTCGGCGGGACGCCAGATCGCGGCGGCAATAATGCCCCACATGGCAATGCAATTGTTCAATCCCCAAAGGATATTGGCCACCACGCCGCTTGGGGAGTGATCGGTGCCGCCAATGATGAGCGCGCCGATGGCCCAGATCGCGCCTGCAAGTGTGAGCACAAGCACAGAGATTTGCGGGCGGACAAGCGAGAGGAAATTGCCGGACTGGCGGGTTTTGGGGGTGACTTTGAAAGTGACTTTCTCGCCGCGCATGATGGTCCAGATCGCCTTGAGCCCCAGCGGGAAAAAGGCGAGGTAGCTGGCCTTGGCCGGATAGCCGTCGATGCCCCAAGCTCCCACCATCATTGCCAGTTCCAGCGTCACCAGAAACGGGATCAGGTGCAGGAAGAATTCCGATGAATAGGACGAGACGGGCGAGATGCCGGTCAGAAGATAGAGGACCGGTGCGAACAGGAAGATGATGTTCCACAGCGGGGCGAGATAGGAATAGAAGGTCGTCGCATACATCAACCGCTGCGGCAGGGTCAGACCTTTGCGGAACAGCGGGTTGTCATGCACGAGGATGTCGAGACTGCCGCCGGCATATTTGAAACGCTGCACCGTCCAAGTCAGAAGATCCTGCGGCGAGAGCATCTTGCTTTCGACAATCGGGTGCATCTTGGATTTCCAGCCACGCTCGCGGTCCGAATGGAGCACGATGGAGGTGTAGATGTCTTCGGAGACGTGGAATTTGTAAGGGGTAAGCACTTCAGTGGCGGCGGCTTCGGTCTTGATGGCCTGCATCAGCTCGGGAGAGAGCTCGCGCTCCTTGCTCGACACGGTGACGGTTTCTTCCACCGCCCATGTCCGTTTCTGGACATTGGCCCCGAAACTGCGCAGCGCGGCTTCCATCACGGCCTCGCGGCGGTGGATCGAGCCCGCGCCACAGCAAAAGGACGCATTGGCCCAGTTCCGGCGGCGCTGGATGATGTCGTAGAACATCTTTGGATCATTGACGAAGGGGTCATGACCGACCATCACCGGCCCGATCACTTTCTCCACGCGCTGGCCGATCTTCTCGCCCTTTTCGCCAAACTTCTGTGCGAGCTTGTCGGGCAGAGGTTCGCCCTCGGGCAGGTCGTAGAACCATTGCGGTGTCTGCACCCATGCCATTTTCGGATCACGGAAATAGCCCAGCGTATGTTCCAGAAGCGTCGGGAAGGGGCGTGTGTCCGCATCACAGATGACAAGGAAATCGCCGTGGGTTTCCTCCATCGCGTGACGCAGGTTGCCCGCTTTGAAGCCCTCGTTGGTGGTGCGGGAGATGTAATTCGCGCCTTCCTCCTCGGTGACGCGCCGCATATCAGAGCGGCGCCCGTCGTCGAGAATGTGGATGCGCACATCAATGGGATGCGGATAGGTCATGCGCTTGGCGTCCTGAATGCCGAGACGGACCAGTTCGGGGTCTTCGTCATAGGTGGCAAACATCACATCGACAGAAATAGGACGGTCATGTTCGGGATGATCCGGCGCGACATCTCCGAAAACGGCGGGCGGGGTTTCGATCCGGATCGGATCGTCTTTCCACAGGTTGAAGACGAAAAGCAACATCCCGATATAGGCGCAGGTCTCCGCGATGGCCAAGGGAACGGCAAACCACATGGCGTCAGGGTTGAGCGAACCGGTCCAGCGCCACCAGATATACCAGCCGCCAATGACCAGCGCGAGAATGGCGAGGAATTGCCAGAGGCTCTCGCGTTTGGCGCTATAGGGCAGCGGCGGCGGCGGCGTCCGGTCTTCGAATTTCAGGAAATAGTCGTCCTTGATCATGCGCCAGCCCCTTTCGCCTTGCGAGCTTCCCACGGGGTTGGTCCCAATCCGATGGTCCATGCCAGTGCGCCGACTTTCGACAGGCCCAGCGAGACGAGGAACGCGCCGGGCAAGGCAAGGGCAAAGCGGCACAGCACCAGCACCGTCGGGGACATGTGGCTGGAGATGCCGGTTTTGAACAGGGCAATGTCGATCAGGTCGATGACTGCCGGATGGACAAGGTAAACGCCGAAGGAAAACTTCGCGAGTTTCGACCAGACCGGAGACCAGTCAAGGAACTGCCCGCCCATGAAGACGAGAAAGACACAGATCGGCATGAGGAAGTGGCCGTAGAAATCCCATCCCGCGCGCACGCCCCATGCGCCGTTTTGCACCGCATAGGCAAAGAATGGGATGGTGGCGACATAGGCGAGGATGGCGAAATAAAAGCCGCCACGGCGCAACAGGCGGGATTCTCCGCGCGGGACGCCGTCTTTCCAGATGCCATAGAGCGCGAAGGCGGCCAGCCCGTAGCCGACATAGCCGAGGATTTTAAGTGCACGGATAAAATAGTCACGCAGCGCCGGATCGAGGTCGAGCCCCCAGACGAAGGCTTGGGTGTTGTTCATTATCCCCAAGGTGATGACCAGAGACAGTCCCAAGAGCGGATAGCGGGTCGCCCCGCGCATGAACGGATAGAACAGGAAAAGCGCAAAGAGCGTGGGCAGGAAGTGCATGTGATATTGCACCTTGCCCAAAAGGAAATATCCAGCCCAGTTTTTCACATCGGTGATCTGGTCCCACATATAGGGCGCATAGTTGAAGGCATCGGCCTTGATCAGCCGGAAAAAGGCGTAGAACACCACCCAGAAGACAAAGGGGATCAGCAGGCGCTTGGCCTGCATCCCGATGGCGCTGGAATAGCTGGGCAGTTTGCGGTCCACCCGCATCGCCATGAGAAACAGCGAGAACAGAAAGAACATCTCCGAGCCGGAAAACTCCCCCAGAGAGCGCAGAAGGACGGGAACGAGCCGTTCGGAGGGTTCAACACCGGCAAAGGGTTGGCCCGAAAAATCGGTGGTGGAATGGATCAGCACAACACCGATCGCGGCAAAGACGCGATTGGCATCGAACCAGACAAGTCTCGGTTTCCCGCTGGCTGCCATTGTTATTCACTCCCCGGCTTGGGGCAGACATTGCCCAGAACCTTGCGCGGGGTCGGGGCGGGCAGGTTGTGTTCTTCGGGGCGGCAATCCGTGGCGGCGGTCTCGCCATCGGTCGGCACAGGGCGGCAATAGAGGAACTCGTCGAGCGGGATCACGGGATCAAGCTGCGTCGGGTTCTCGCAGGCACAACAGGGCACAACCTCTTCCATCATGCGCGGATGACATTTGTTGTCCCGCAGATCGGTGCCGGAATAGGCCGTTTCCCAGTATTGCGTGGCCTCGTTGACCTGTTGCAGGATCGGCCCTTCGACCTTGTAGAGCAGCGCGGCGAGAATGATGCCGTTGTTGTTGGAGGATTGCAGCGGGATGAAGCCGTTGCCGTTTTCATAGAGACCTTCGTAGAAACCGGCCTCAGGATCGTAGAGATCGGCGACGCTTTCAAACAGGATGTCGGTGTAATCCGTCTCCCAAAGCGCCCAGAGCCCGATGGCGGCCTTGGCGGCGATGGCGGCGCGGTCGGGCTGGTATTCTCCTGTCGGGTCCAGCGTGTTCCACGGGTAGCCGTCTGCGAAGATGCTGTCATAGACAAAATAGGGCTTGCCGTTGACCTGATGCTCGGAGCGCGCGGTGATGATGCCGGTTTGCTCGTAGCGGCGCTGTTGCACGAGGTAGATCCGGTTGGCAAACTCCGCCCGCCAGCCGTGGCTCGCCGTCATCCCGTCATGGGATTTGTCCGTTGGCAGGTCCCAGCCCATCTCAAGCCCGTCGAGGATATACCCCTCGGTCAGCACATAGTTCTGGTTCTTGAAAATCCGCGGGTCGCGCCCGTCATAGGGCACTTTCACATCGTAAATCGTGGTGTATTTCAGCGGTTCGGGAGACATGGAGCGGTCCACGTCAAAGCCCCAGAGCGCAAAGCCCTTGGCGGCGTATTCTTCGTAGCCGAGACGGCCTTCCTGCACATATTGGGTGGAGCCGTCGCCGCGTTTGAACGCACCGAACATCCGGCCATCGTCACTGACGAGGTTACAGAAGTTCCAGCGCATCGGCACGTTGTCTACGCTGTTGGCCAGATAGGGATAACGCTCCTTGAGGATACGCAGCCACACCAGCATCCGCCCGATATCAAGCGCGGACATGCCAACTTCGCCTGCTTCGTTGGCGTAGTTCACCTTTTCACCGGTTTCGGTGTTGTAAACCTTGTTGGGGGCCTCGCCCTGATACAGGTTCAGATTGCGCAAAGTGTTGAGAAGCTTGGTGGCGCGGGTGTCGAATGTGCGCTTGTCGATGAGGCACAATTCCCGCGCGGCGACCAGAGCGCTGATATAGGAGGCCGTGTCCCACAGGGTGGTCGAGGGGTAGGACCCCACCGCGTTCACAAGTCCCGTCTCCGGCTGAAAGCGTTTCTCGAAATAGGACCATGCGATCCGTGCCATCTTGTATTCGCGCTCGGACAACTCGCCGTTGCGCCCGAAATGGGGTCTGGACATGGTGTCGCTGTCATGTTCGCAACGCGCAGTGCTCATATCATCAAAGTCGATATGCAGCGGTGCCTCCGAGCGGATCGTCACGCTGTTGTATTCGGTGCCATTGATGGAAATATTGTCAATGGTCATGCTGCGGGGCAGGGTGCTGCCCTCTTCCTGCGCCAGTGCGGCCACAGGTGTGATTGCCACGAGACCCGAGACGATGCCCGCCCGTGCGGAGTTGATAAAATTGCTCATGGTGCTTACTCGTTCAGGTGTTGGGACGCGAGGTCCGGTATCGTTTTGCATGGCCTATCCCCGCGCTTTAAAAGTCAGTTTCAAACGGTTTCCTTCAGGCGCAGGCCCGTAGTCGACCTGATCGGCACATTCGAGGATCAACCCGAGGCCGCGCCCGTTTTCTGCCAGCGCGTCAATCTGGTCGAGCGCGCGTGCCTTGTCCCGAATGTCAAAGGCCGCAGCGCCCTTCGGGTCGAAAATTTCGGTGCTCAAGCTCTCGGCCTCGTGCCGGATTTTCACCGTGATCGGCGCGGATTTGTCTGTCGTTTCCGCATGTATTACCAGATTGGCCAGAGCCTCGCTCAGACAGATGTCGAAACGGAACAGAGCCTCGCCGCTCAATGCGCCGTCGACATGCGACTTTAACGTCAAGACCATCGGATCAATGGCCTCGATCTGGTTTGGCATATGAAACGACATCTCCGTCACGAGGCTTCGTTCATCGCCTGCACGGCGGCTGCGGAGTCACTGTAGCTTTTGAACACGCGGTCCATGCGGCAGATTTTGAACATTTGTTGCACGTCGTCATTCAGCCCGCAGACCACGAGATCCCCCCTATGGCCGATCTTTTTCAAAAGGCCGGTCAGCGCGCCCAGACCCGAGGAGTCGAGAAAGGAGACATCCTTGAAGTCGATCACGAGCTGGCTTGCCCCTTCGGTGATCAGGGCGATGACTTCGTCTTTGAAGGCCTTGGCATTGACGGCGGTCAGCCGCTCGACGCCGGGGCGGACAATCAGGATGTCTGTGTCTGTTGTATCGGTGAATATCATTGGGTCTGTTTCCTTCTCAAAGCCAGCACTGTCAGGTCGTCCTCAAGTGCTTGGCCTTCGCGCCATGTGTGGAGCTGTTCCGCGATATTTTCGGGAATCTTGCAAATATCATTCAGGTGGTTTTCGCCGATCAAGGCGTTCAGGCGGTCCTTGCCAAAAGGCTCTCCCTGCGGGGTTTCCGCCTCGGTCGCGGCATCGGAACACAAGACGAGCAAATCGCCTTCGTCAAAGGTCATCGCGTCGTTGTCATAGGTGAAATGGTCGAACATCCCGACCGGAAACCCGCCCTCGCCAACAAGGTGCGCGGTTCCGTCCGAGGCGACATAGGTCGGGGACGGGTAGCCCGCCTGACAATAGTCCATATGGCCGGTGTCTGTATCGATCACGGCACAGAACATGGTGAAATAGTCGTCATTGTCGGCGGCGCTGAACCGTGTGTTCAGATTGGCGACAAGTGCTGCGGGATCGGGGGCGCGGTTGGCATCAAACGCCGTGTTGGTGAAAAATTCCGGCGTGATGAGATGGCCGATGGCGACCGAGAGCAGAGAGGCATGGATACCATGCCCCGACACATCGACCGCATAGATACCGAGTTTGTTTTCCGTCAGGGACAGGCAGCCGAACATATCGCCGGACACCACCGCAGAGGGTTCGAACACCGAGGCGATGGAGATGCCTTGCATGCTGCGGCGAATGTCGGGGAGAAGCTGGCGCTGGGCGTCTGCGGCGGCTTTCATATCCTTCTGGATGCGGTCATTGGCCTCTTTGAGGATGCGGTGCTGTTCGGCCTGTTCCGATGCATGACGCGCCAGACGGGAGGCCACACGGATGCGGGCCTTCAGGCGGGTAGGGTCATCGCCCTTTGTCATGAAGTCGTCGACACCGGCCTCCAGAGCGTCTTCGCTGGCTTTCTTGTGGCTGCCGCCGGTGAGCATGATGATATGAACATAGTGGCCCAGTTCGGCCTCGCGCACGGCGCGGGTCAGTTCGATGCCGTTCATTTCCGGCATTTGCAAATCGGTGATGAGAATCTGGGCCTTGCTGGACTTGAGCAAATCCAGAGCGCCCAGTCCGTCTTCTGCGGGCAGGACGTTGTAGCCCAGATGTTTGAGCACTTGGGTCAAATAGGATCTCTGGATGAAATCATCTTCGGCGATGACAATGTCCAACGGATCAATCATCCGGACTCCCCCTCCTGATCCACGGTCGACAAGAGGAATCCGTCCGGCTCGACATTGAGCGGGTGTGCAGTATGTCCGGACAGTCGGGCCAAGATCATATAGCGTCCTCTTTCCGTGTGTGGTATTAAACCATAGGTTGAGTATAAACGTGATTATTCGCCAAAACCACTTATTCATGCCATCGCGGCAACAATAAGGCGGAGTGATGCTTTCTGAGCACGACGCGGAAACGTTGTGATTGTGGTGTGAAAAGGGGACGGTTTCGGGAGAGAAATTGCGACCTTAACCCTGCGTTAAATGTCCCGAAACGCAGATTGTTCTTGTTTGCGCACATGAATTGGGCATGACTTGCAGACAGGGAATGTATGGTTTGACCCTGTGTTGACGCGCTGTGACCCCTTGAGCGTATAGCCGGTAGTATGGAGCGAGGAGCGCGATGAAAGGCACGATTTTTGTAGAGCTGGTCAAGATGGCCGAAGGCGCCTTTGGCGAGGATGTCGTCGATGATGTTCTGGACAAGGCCGATCTGGACAATGGCGGGGCGTTCACCACGGTGGGCAATTATCCCTGTTCCGAACTGGTCAAGATCGTCGTCGCCTTTAGCGAACATTCCGGTCTGAGCCCCGATGTGCTGCAAAAGATGTTCGGGCACTGGATGCTTACGCATTTCGTCGAGAACTACCCCGAGTTTTTTAGCAGTAAGGCGGACGCTTTTTCCCTGCTCGAGTCAATCGAGGGCGAGATTCATGTGGAAGTCCGCAAGCTCTACCCAGAGGCAGAGCTGCCCACGTTCGAGACCGAACGCAAGGACGCCACACATCTGAACATGACCTATGAATCGCCTCGTCCTCTGAGCGCCTTTTGCCACGGCATGATCGAAGCGGCGCTTGAGCATTTTGACCAGACGGGCGAGATCACCAGTCAGGCCGATCCAGCCAATGCACAGGTCACAAATTTTGCAATCACCTTGGCAGAATAGGGGGGCGTAACATGACCACGCCCCCTGACGACCGCGTTTCCCGCCGCCGCTATGAGCGGGAACAGATTGCACGCGCCGAAGCGGAAAAGCTGCTCGAAGACAAAAGCCGCGAGCTTTTCGATGCCAATACGGCGCTTAGTGCCCAGTCGGCCAATCTTGAACGCGCCGTCAAGGAACGCACCGAAGAGCTTGAGCAGGCCCTGAAACGCGCCGAAGCGGCCTCCACCGCGCGCAGCCGTTTCATCGCCACCATGAGCCACGAAATCCGCACCCCTCTGGGCGGGCTTTTGGGGATGATCGACCTTCTGTCGATGGATGAGAAGGACGCGAGCAAGCTTGAACTCCTGAACTACGCCAAAGCGGCGGGCGAAGGGTTGAGCCGGATCGTCAATGACGTTCTCGATTTTTCCAAGATGGAGGCGGGTGTCTTTGTCTTTGAAGAAGAGGACGTGGATATTCGTGCGCTGGTCGAAAGCATCCGTATCCTCTACACCTCGCAGGGCAAGGGCACAGGCCGGACGATTGTCACCAAGATCGACCATTCCGTGCCGAAGCTTTTTCGCAGCGACGCCACGCGAATCCGCCAGATCATTTCCAACCTCATCAACAATGCGCTGCGCTATTCTGCCGACGGGCCGATCATTTTTCGCGCCAAGGCAGAGGCGCATGAAAAGGGCGTCTTGTTGCGCTGTGAGGTCGAGGATTTCGGCGTGGGCATTCCGCCGGAGAAATTCAAAGACCTGTTCAAGGATTTCGCACAGGTCGCCAACCCCCTGACTGTCGCGGCGCAAGGCACCGGTTTGGGGCTGGCTATTTGCAAACGTATCCTTGACGGGCTGGGCGGCAAGGTGGGCGTGGAGAGCAGCCTTGGCGAAGGCTCGACCTTCTGGTTCGAAGTGCCGGTCGAAGTGGTCTCCCGTCCGCAATCGGCGCAGGATGACGATGCTGAGATGGCTTCGGGGGACCAGTCCCCTGCGCGCAGCATCGAAGGGCTGCGTGTGCTGATTGCCGAAGACAATATCATCAACCAGAAGATGCTTCTGGCCTATACCGACCGCATGAATCTCAAGGCCGATCTGGCGGAGAACGGGCGCATCGCGGTCGAAAAGTTTGCTCCCGGAAAATACGACCTGATCCTGATGGATATTGCCATGCCGGAGATGGACGGGATCGAGGCCACGCGGCAGATCAAAGCCAAATGGCCTGCCAAGGATGTCCCGCCGATCTTCGCTCTGACCGCGCATGTGGCCGATGCGATCGAGGAGGAGGCCAATATCGTCGGGATTGACCGGATTCTGTCCAAGCCGATTCCGTTCGATACGTTGAAAGCCCTTATCGAATCCTCGCTGAAACTCTCGAAGGCAAAAGCAGTACCTGATCCGGTGATCGCGGAACCTTCTGTTGTGGACATGTCGCAAAATGCCCAAGCTATTGTCACCGAGTTAAAAGCCCGAATGGTGCCAGAGGTGGCGAACCATTTGCTCGAAATCTTCGACATGGACGGGCTGATTGATCTGGTGCAAAAATTTGTGGTGGATGCTTCCTTCCGGCTGGAGCAACTGATCGCCGCCGAGCGCAGTGGCGACAAAGACGCCGCGTCCAAACAGGCCCATTCGCTCAAGGGGGCCAGCCTTGCTCTGGGCTTCAAGGATATGTCTGACATGGCGCGGCATATGGAATTGCGCGATGGTGATGTGGATGTTGAGGAGCTCGCGGCAGAATTTCTATCTCAGATTAACGAGATACGATCAATTTTATCCCTGTGATCCGGTTCAGAAACTGAACTTGTAGGTCAGGGACAGGTTGCCGCCGAGGATGCCCGACCCCGGCGCATCGCCCTTGTTCCACGGCCATCTGTTGTTGCTGTAATTGCTATAGGACACCAGCACCTTGTCATTGACCTTATAGCTCGCGGAATAGCTGTAATCGGGGTCATATGTGTCTTGGGCATCAGGCGCATAGAGATAGGCCGTGCCCCCGACGCGGAGCTTGTCCGTGACCGCATAGCCGCAGGACAGGTTGAAACTTTTCGCCACCGGATCGGGCAGGGCGACACTTGCCGAGCAGGGCAGGGATTTGTCGTTGGGCAAATGGATGGTCGGCAGTTTGTAACTGGCCCGCAGGGTGCCGTTGAGCAGACCGTCCAGAAAATTCCCGTTCTCACCACCGAATTGCGCAGAATAATTGCTATAGCCAAGATTGATCTTGTCGCTGACCTTGTAGTTGAAGGCATAGGTGTAGTCCGGATCGGACGAAGCGCGGTCTTCGGGAAAGAGATAGCCGACCAGTGCGAAGCGGAAAGACAACCGGCGGGTCAGGTTGGTGCTACAGCCCAGACTGGCGCGCGGTTTCTCGAAGCTCAGGGTCGGGTTGTCCGAACCGTCCTGAAGGCTGGTTGTGGCGGTCAGAGCGCAAGAGAGTTTGATGCGTTCAAAAAAACTCTGGTCCGCCTCAGGTGCGGGCGCGGCGGGCGCTGCGCGGGTCTGGGCCGTGGTCTGTGAGGAAGACGGGGTGGCGGCCTGTGTAGTGGGCTGCGAGCGCTGTGTGGCAATCAGCGGCGGGACCGTCACCGGTGCGAGGGTCTGGTGACATTCGTCCGGCAGGAAACCGGCCACTTCGGGACAGGCCTCGTCGAGATCGCTCGGAGGCGGCATGGCCTCGCTTTGCTGTGCGGTGGCGTCGGCAAGTTCGGTGTCGCTTTCGTTTTCAATGGCCTCTGCCTCTGCCTCTGCCGCTTCGGCAAGCGCGATCTGCTCTTCCTCCGTGAGAACAGGAGGCGCAGGTGTGCTGACCACGACAACAGGTTCTGGTTCCGGCACAGGCTCTGGTCCTGTGCCCGCCAGAATCCAGCGCGCGATATAGGTCGCCGCCGCTTTGGCATCCGGTGCCACGGGCGGGGCGGGGCGCGGCTCTCTGGTTGCGGGCACCGAGAAGACCTCTCCATCACGTCCTGTGATTTCGCAGGACACAGCCAGCGTGCAGGTGAGAAAATACATGCGCTGCGCGACTGCGCCACCCGACAGGATTTTCGCCGTACCATCGGGATAGATCACATAGACCCATTCCCCGAGATAGCCCCTCTGAAACCGCGTTGTATGAAAGGCGCTGGGCAGATCAATGATGACCTCTTCGGCCTCCGGAGCGGCGGGGTCCGTGGTGTTCAACACATCGCGGTTCTCATAGGGTGCCTGCGCCAGTCTCAAGACCTCATCCGCCGGCTGCGCGCACAAAGGCGCGGCGAGCAGAAGGCCGGGGAGGACATGATGAAAGCGTCGGCTCATGGCGTGATATGCGTCCTCGACAGGGGCGGGCCCGTTCCACTTGGGCGATGCGGTCGGTCATTCGGCGTGATGGCAAGCGAGGCGCTTACTCTGCTGTTCCGATTATGAGCGGGATATTTGGTGACGCAAGAGACAGTTTTCTTTTGTTTCCGGATGTTGCCTCATATCCAAAGGGGCGAATTGTCCGGCGCGTTTTCCGCTCTGTGCGGCGTGGTGTGATCCTGCTGTGGGCGCGGGTTTCCATCTGTCGGACGAGGTATATCGTTGCCGGATGCCACTGATGGAACGGTGCCTTCCCAATCTTATGGAAAAGCGAAAATTATCATTTGAAAACAGAAAATAAGATGGATTACCTCATGCGGATATGACAGGCTTTGTCAGGATAAAGCGAGGGCCGGAATATGCGCAGCACGAAAGTCATTCATGTGGTCTCCTGTCACGCCGAGGGCGAGGTCGGAGATGTCATCGTGGGCGGTGTCACACCGCCGCCGGGGGAGACGATCTGGGAGCAGCGCAAATGGATTGCCGAGGACGAGACCCTGCGCAACTTTATGCTGAACGAACCGCGCGGAGGCGTGTTCCGGCATGTCAATCTTCTGGTGCCGCCCAAACATCCGAAGGCACAGGCCGCGTGGATTATCATGGAACCTGAAGACACGCCGCCCATGTCGGGGTCGAATTCGATCTGTGTCTCTACGGTCCTGCTCGACAGCGGGATTATCCCGATGCAGGGACCTGTCACGGAGATGGTGCTTGAGGCCCCCGGCGGCTTGGTCCATGTGCGTGCCGAATGTGCCAATGGCAAGGCGGAGCGGATTTTCGTGGAAAACCTGCCCTCTTTCGCCAGCCGTCTGGATGTGCCGCTCACGGTGCCCGGATTGGGCGAAATCACCGTGGACACGGCCTTTGGCGGCGACAGTTTTGTTGTGGTCGATCCGGTCGCGCTTGGCGTCGATCTGACACAAGAGAATGCCCGCGAGATTGCCGAACTGGGTATCCGCATCACCAATGCGGCCAATGCGCAATACCGTTTCGAGCATCCCGAAAAGCCGGATTGGGCGCATCACTCTTTTTGCCTCTTTGCTGGTCCGATCACCCGCGAGGGCCACGAATTGCGTGCGCAATCTGTTGTCGCGATCCAGCCGGGGAAACTCGACCGCTCCCCGACGGGCACGGCGGTGTCGGCGCGTATGGCGATCTTGCATGCCCGTGGCGAGATGGGGCCGGAGGACCGTTTCACCGGCGTGTCCATCATCGGGTCGGAGTTTCATGGCCGCATTCTCGGCACTGTGCCGCTTGGCGATCACACGGCAATCCGGCCGGAGATCAATGGGCGGGCGTGGATCACCGGCACGCATCAACATATGCTGGACCCGTCGGATCCGTGGCCGGGGGGCTATCGCCTCTCCGACACATGGCCGCGGATCACAGGATAGGTCTCATCCCCTGCGCGCACATCTTTTGCATGTTGCGGGAAGTCAACGTGCAGGTTTTCGGGAAAATCTGTGCCAATCATGAATGAAAACGGCCTTTCGCATCCAATGTATGAGACATACGCGGTGCGAGAAGCTTCAGAGAAAAGGAAAACATATCAATGACCATCAAACGTATCGAACCCGGCGCACGGATGAGCCAGGCCGTGGTGCATAACGGCACCGTCTATCTGGCCGGTCAGGTCGGCCACGGTGCAGATGTCACGGAGCAATCCAAAGATGCTTTGGCATCTGTGGAGCGTCTTCTGGCCGAGGTCGGATCGGACAAGTCGAAAATCCTGTCCACCACGATCTGGCTGGCGACGATGGATGATTTCGCTGACATGAATGCGGTGTGGGATGCTTGGGTTGATCCCAAAGCTCCGCCGGCGCGGGCCTGTGGCGAAGCGCGTCTGGCGACTCCGGAGTATCTGGTGGAGTTCATGGTGGTGGCAGCGGTCGATTGATCGGAACCGGTTGAACACCGCTGATTGAGCGCACATCCTGCGCCGGAATAAAGCGCCCGCCGGAGGTTTCTCTGGCGGGCGTTTGGCTCAGAACCGAGCGGCGTCGAAAGGCGAGAGCGAAATCTCGGGTGTCTGGCCGCTGGCCAGAGCGCTGACAAGCTCCGCCGTTCCGGCCGATTGTGTCAGCCCGAGGTGGCCGTGGCCGAAGGCATAGATCACCCGCTCGGTTTTGGCGGAATGTCCGATCACCGGCAGGCTGTCAGGCATCGAGGGGCGAAAGCCCATCCATTCCGTGCCACCGTGCGGATCGAACCCTTCCAGAAAGTTCTTGGCCTTTTCCACAAGGATTTTTGCGCGTTTGTAATTCGGCGGAAGGTCCAGACCGCCCAGTTCCACCGCCCCGCCGACGCGCAGCCCGTCTCCGATTTTGGAGATGACAAAGCCGTGGTCGGCAAAGGTGAGATGGGTTTTCAGATCGAAACCGGCCTGCGGGAAGGTGGTGTTATAGCCGCGCTCGGTCTCAAGCGGAATCCGTTCGCCCAAGCTGCGCGCCAGATGATGCGACCATGCACCGGCGGCGACGACAACCTGTGCGGCGGTGATGGGGCCTGAGGCGGTCCGGATTTCCACCCCGTCTTCGAGGGGGGAGAGGGACTTGATCTCTGCGGTTTCGATCACCCCGCCCGCGTCGATAAAGCACTGTGCCAGATATTCGGTCCAGCGCGCCGGATCGACCGTGTTCATCCAGTCGGGCGTGTAGCCGGCATGGGTAAAGCGCGGATGCAGTCCGGGTTGGACCTCCGCGATTTCATCGGGGCTTTTCAAAAGGTCGAAGGCAATCCCGTGCTGGCGGCGCAAGTCCCATGACGGGAGCGTGGCACGGAACTGTGCTTCGCCTTCATAGACCTGCAACTGCCCTTCGCGGCGCATCATGTCTTTGCCCTTTGTCTCGACAATCAGCCGCTCCAAGGCGGCGCGGGACAGGTGCATGAGGCCGGACTGGGCTGTGACGGCGGCCTCATAGCGGGATTTGGAGGTGGCGCGCCAGAAATGATACATCCACGGCGCGATCTTGAGCGCATAGGCGGGACGCAGCGACAGCGGTCCCAGAGGATCAAGCAGCCATTTGGGGGCCTTGCGCATGATGCCGGGGGTCGCGAGCGGTTCGACATCGGTATAGGCAAAGGCACCTTGGTTGCCGCGCGAGGTTTCTGCGGCCACGCCTTTGCGGTCCAGCAGGCGCACCTGTCGCCCTTGGCGTTGCAGGGCCAGAGCAGAGGTGACGCCGATAATGCCAGCGCCGATAACGATGATGTCGGAGGAACCGGTTGGGGACATGGTGCGCCTCGCAGTGCATGAATGAAAATCCGTCCGGCACACAGGGGGCATGCGCCGGACGGGGGCGGGAAGACAGGCTAGCCTGTGATCCCGTGTCGGAATGGGTCGGTCGGTTCGAAAATCAATGTGCTGTTGGCCATGATCCACGCCTGGCCGGTGATGGACGGGATCACCCCGCCATCTTTGCCCGCGCGCCAGGACAGGCGGTAGGAGCTGCCGATCACGCTTTCTTGCAGGATTTCGTCGCCTTCCGCGAGCTGCCCGTCTGCAGCGAGACAGGCCAGACGCGCCGAACAGCCCGTGCCGCAGGGGGAGCGGTCATAGGCATCATCGGGGCAAAAAACGAAATTGCGGCTGTGCCCGTCTTCGGTAAGCGCAGGGCCGTAAAAGATCACATGATCGATATTCTCCCCTGCCGCCTGTAGTGCGCTGCGCACATCGGTGGCGGCGCGGGTCAGTTCGGGGATATGCGCCGGTGTGACCGGAACCGGAGAGGGATCGACGATATAGAACCAGTTGCCGCCATAGGCGATGTCGCCTGTCACAGTGCCCAGACCGTCCACCTTGACGGAGACTGCCGTTTGCGTGCGCCGGCTTTCGATATTGGTCACGGTCACCGTGTTGGCGTCATGGACCTCGACATTGACCACGCCCACAGGGGTTTCGATCTTGTGATGGCCTTCGCCGATCAGCCCCAGATGCACAAGGGTGACGGCCAGTCCGATAGTTCCGTGTCCACACATGCCAAGCACGGCCTCGGCGTCGAAATAGATGACGCCCGTCACACAGTCGGGATCGACCGGCTCGACCAGTAGCGCACAGACCATAGCGGTCTGGCCGCGCGGTTCGAGAATGACGGACTGGTAGAAGGTTTTGTGCTCGGTCGCGAGACGTTCGGCGCGCTCGGCCAAAGGACCGGACCCAAGGTCCGGACCTCCGTTGAGGATCACCCGTGTCGGCTCTCCACCCGTGTGACTGTCAATCACATGCATTCAGCGATCACTCCGCCTTGTTTCGACCAGTTGGAGAACCATGTGTTGAACTGGTGGAACTGCTTTTCGCAGAAAGTCGCTTGCGACGGGGACAGAGCATCGGTCTCATAGATGTTCAAACGGTATTCGTCATGGCCTTTGAGCACCATGAGATGTTTGAAATAGAGCACGAGATCGACACCTTCGTCGAATTTCGCCAGCACCGAGAAGGCCTCGGTCAATTCGCGGGCGCGCTGGTCGGCTTCGGGATCGCCTTGGGCGGCCTTTTTTGACAGGGCGGTGAGCAAAAGCGTCTCTTTCGGGTAGATCGTGCCGATGCCGGTGATCGTGCCCACAGCGCCGCATTTGACGATGCCGTGATAGACCTCTGTATCGACGCCGACCATCAGGAGCACATCGTCATCCTGATTGGTGATGTGTTCTGCGGCATAGCTCAGATCGGACTTGCCGCCGAATTCTTTGAACCCGACGAGGTTCTTGTGCTCAGCGCGCAGGGCAAAGAACAGATCGGCCTTGGTCGTGTAGCCGTAATAGGGGCTGTTGTAGATGATCGCAGGCACATCGGGGGCCGCGTCGAGAATGGCTTTGAAGTGGCTCTTTTGCGCAGCAACCGAGAGGCCGCGAGACAGAACGCGCGGGATCACCATGAGACCGGCCGCACCGACTTTCTGGGCGTGGGCGGCATGCTCCACGGCGGATTTGGAGTTGATCGCACCGGTGCCGACAACGACGGGCACACCGGCTTTGGTCAGGCGCTCGACGCCTTCCATGCGCTGCTCGTCTGTGAGCAGGGGCCAGTCGCCGCAGGAGCCGCAATAGACGACGCCGGACATACCGGCATCCATCATCTCGGTGCCTTTGCGCACGAGCGCGTCGAAATCGGGCTGGCGGTCCTCGGTGCAGGGAGTCAACAGGGCAGGGATCGTGCCAAAAAACACATCTTTGTTCATTTCATATCTCCGTAATTATTCAGGTGTGATCCAGTGCGGCGGCTGGGCTGGTGCCAGACCGCCACACGCGGAGCGGGCACATTGTGACAGCGAACCGAAACGCACCGCACGTTTCGAAAGGCCGGGTGCGTAATGGGCATATTTGCCCGAATTGGTCATGAGCGTGCGAGCCTCGGGCGGGAACACCGGCTCGGAGATGGAACACCAGCACAGATCGGGAACGATCTTGACACCTGCCGCCTCCAGCCGCGTCTTGACGCCGCTTTCGGTGATCTGGGCAAGGCTCTGGCGTCCAAGGGTGATGATCGTTGTGACCTCGGGGCTGACATGTTGCCCGTCCATGAGATCGGCAAAGGCATTGCATTCATTGGTGGAGAAATGCGGGCTGCCAAGAGCCACCAGTTCGACCTTTTCGGCGCCTTGGTTGAAGCCTTCCCAGAGTTGGGCAAAGTCTTTTGGGCCGATGTCCACGTGATCTGCATGGGGCAGGGGCGCAAGGTCCGCCTCCGGCGTGATCCCCGCGATATGCAGCATCGGTGCAGCGGAGGTGGTGCCATAGGCTGCGCAGAGCGCCTTGAGGTCGTCTTCGCTGGGCTGCGTGTCTTCCAGCCCGCGGATCAGCGGGATGCGGTCCGGTGCGGCCTGACCGACGAGCCAGCCGAGCATGGGCCAGAACGCATCGTCAATGCCCTCGGGCACGGTGACATCCAGAATCCGTTCCGGTGCGCGGTTGCCGTCGAGATAGACGCCGGACTGGGCGGCCCGGCCCGTTAGGGCGATGCTCAGGTCCATGAAATCCGCGTGTTTGACCGTGCGCGCGCCGAGCACGCTGTTGGCATAGACCACGGCGTTGCTTTCCGCCCATGCGATCTCTTCGCCTTGCTTGGGCTTGTCTTCTAGAAGGTAGGGGGCGCAGGTAAAGCTCGGCTTGGCTCCCATTTCGACATAGGCATCGGCCAGTTGGCTGGCGGGAAGGCCGAATTCTTCGGCCACACCTTGTGCGCGCCAGTTGGCGTGATCGACAGAGATGGCATTCATCGTGGTCGGCACTCGTACGCGCCCGCCCTTGTCGGCCATGGTGCGGGCAAAGGTGAGAAAGGCGGGGCTTGCATAGATACAGCCGTCGATATGCACGCGGCTGACATCGGTGAGACGGGTGGCTCCTTGGGCCACGGCCATGGTGGTGATGATTTCCATCGCCACTTGCGCCGCCTCGCCAAAGGCACCGTCCAGGAACTGGCGGTCCTGATCGGTGAGTTCGAGCGTGTCGGCTTTCGGCGAGAGCGGTATATTGAGGGCACCGGCGGTCAGATGTGTCTCAGTGATCTCGGCAGAGGTTTCCTTTGACAGCGCGTCGTAATCCTCGGCAGACAGGCGCAGCACAGCAATCGGATGGTCGAACAGTTTCGTCGCCACCAGAGCGCCAAGCGTCAGAATGTCTTCGTTCTCGCGGAAGATCAGAGCCTTGGGCGCGTGTTCGGCAAAGGCCAGCCCCAAGAGCACGCCGCTGCCGGTGCAGGAGCCGCGGCTGGTGGGCATCATGACAATATGTCCGGCCAGAGACTTCCCGTGTTGCGGGTGATGGGCGTCGATGATCTGCCCCGTGGCCGGATCAACCCCGCCCCAGACACTCAGCCCCTCGTCACAGACAAGAAGCGGACCTGAAACCTTGGCGCTGATGATCACGTCTGACATTCTGTTTCCCTGTTCGCTCAATCGACACCCCAGCGTTGAAATTTGCGTCATCGCTATTCCGCTGGCAGGCTTTCGATTGCTATTGTTGTAATTGATGCAAATATATGCTTAAACAATCATGATTGGTAAGAAAAGAAAAATTATGTCGAAAACGGAAAATATTCCCGCGCCTTCTGACAAGGAAAGCTGGGAGACAGAGCGCCATCATTTGCGGGCCGAGCTTGGCAGTCGCATGAAAGCGGTGCGTCAGGCGGCGGGTCTGACGCTGGAAGCTGCGGCCCAGAAATCCGGCGTGGCGCTTTCGACGATCCACAAGATCGAAAACGGGCGTGTTTCGCCAAGCTACGAGAATCTTGTGAGAATCGCGCGCGCCTATGACATCGGCATGGAACGGCTCTTTTCCGAAGACCACGACGCCCACCAGACCACGCGCATGACCGTCACCAAGGCGGGGCAGGGCCGTGTGGTCCGCGCCAAGCATTTCGAATACGAGGTGCTGTGCAATGCTCTGGCCGAGAAAAAGATCATCCCGCTGGTCACCACGGTCGAAAAACGCGATGCCTTGCGCTCGGAAGATCTCGAATCCCACACCGGCGAGGAAACGCTCTATGTGCTGTCCGGCCGGATCGAACTTGTGGTCGAACATTACAAACCGGTGATTCTGGAACCGGGAGATTGCGCCTATTTCGACAGCACGATCAAACACGGCATGCGTGCACTTGATGACACAGAGACCAAAGTGTTCTGGGCCTGCACCTATACCGACTTCGCCAAATAACCCCCTATAACCCCCAATAGAAAGAGGACTTCGCATATGGCAAAGCCCATTTCCGTCGAGACGCTGCACACCCGTGTCCAGTCAATTTTTGAAAAATGCGGAATGTCCGAGGCCAATGCCGAAGCGGTCGCTGCGGTGATCGTGGCCGGTGAGCGTGATGCCTGCAAATCCCACGGGATTTACCGGATCGAAGGCTGTATGCGTGTTCTGGCGGCGGGCAAGGTCGAGCCGAAGGCCGTGCCGGAACTGGTGGATACGGGCAAGGCTGTGATCGAAGTGGACGCCAATGGCGGCTTTTCCAATCCGGCCTTTGATGCCGCCAAAGCCGCCCTTGCGGCGCGGGCCAAAGAGACGGGGCTGGCGGCGCTGGTGATCCGTGATTGTCTGCATTTCTCGGCGCTCTGGCATGATGTGGAGGCGCTGGCCGAAGAGGGGCTGGCCTCTTTGTCCATGTGCCCGAGCTATGCCTCTGTCGCCCCGACTGGCGGCAAAGAGCCGTTGCTGGGCACGAACCCCATTGCCTTCGGCTGGCCGCGCCCTGCCGAGAACCCCTATGTGTTCGACTTTGCTACATCGGTCGCGGCACGCGGCGAGATTGAATTGCACCGCCGTGCAGGAACCGAAATTCCTGACGGCTGGGCCGTGGACCAAGAGGGCAACCCGACCAACGATCCCGACGCCGCACTGGCGGGGGCGATGCTGCCCTTTGGCGGGCACAAGGGCTCGGCCATCTCGACCATGGTGGAACTGCTTGCAGGGGCCATGCTGGGCGAATTCATGAGCAAGGAAGCGCTCGACTTCATGGGCGGAACACATTTGCTGCCGCGTCACGGGGCGCTTGTTCTGGCGCTTGATCCGGCGACCTTCTCGGCGCGCAGCGGGCGCGATCCTCTGGCCGAGGGCGAACGCCTTCTGACCGCCATCGGTGCGCAAGGGGCACGGCTTCCTTCGCAACGCCGGTTCAAGGCGCGTGACCTGTCCTTGCGGGAGGGGATCGAGTTGAGCGACGCCGAACTGGCGCAGCTTGATCTGTTCGAAACACAGGGGCTCGCCGCGCTCTGAGCGTGGCTCCATGCCTTTCGCAAAAGGTATCCAAACATGCAAAAGGCGCGGGGAATGTCCCGCGCCTTTTTCTGTTGTCGTTGGTGTTGATCCGGCTCAGCGCACGCTGGCCAGAAAACTCTGGGTTTCCGGATGCTGCGGGTTTTCGAACAGCTCTGCGGGCGTGCCGATCTCTGCCATGATGCCTTTGTGGAAAAAGGCCACACGGTCCGAGACATCCCGCGCAAAGCTCATCTCGTGGGTGACGAGGATCATCGTCATCCCCTCTTCGGCCAGCATCTTGAGCGTTTCGAGCACCTCGCCCACAAGCTGCGGGTCGAGCGCGGAGGTCACCTCGTCGAAGAGCATGTAATCAGGCGACATCGCCAGAGCGCGGGCGATGGCCATACGTTGCTGCTGACCGCCGGACAACCGTGTCGGATAGGTGCCCAGCTTGTCGCCAAGCCCGACGTGGTTGAGATGCTTTTCGGCGATGGCTTCGGCTTCGGCCTTGCCCATGCCCAAAACCTTGCGCGGTGCCAGTGTGACATTCTCCATCACTGTGAGATGCGGGAAGGCGTTGAACTGCTGGAACACGATCCCGATTTTCTGGCGCAGCTTGTTGAGGTCGGTGGATTTGGCGTGAACCTCGGTGCCATCCACCAGAATCTTGCCGGAGTCGATCGGCTCCAACCCGTTGATACAGGTCAGAAGTGTCGATTTCCCCGACCCGGACCCGCCGATGACGGTGACGACTTCGCCCTTTTCGACATTCAGGTCGATGCCTTTGAGAACCTCAAGCTGGCCAAAGGATTTACGGACATTTTGGATCTCAATCATTGGACCACCTTTTTTCGAGATATCCGCCGAAACGCGCAAGCGGGAAGCTGATGATAAAGTAGAACGCACCACAGATCAGCAGCAGGAACAGCGGTTCTTGCAGACGTGTGATGAGGATTTGTGTGGACTTCAGAAGCTCTGTGACCTGAACCACATAGACGAGCGCGGAGTCCTTCATGACGCCAAGCGCCAGACCGATCCACGAGGGCAGGGCCACCCGCGTTGCCAGAGGCATCACGATATAGCGCATGTCCTGACCCCATGACATGCCAAGCGAGCGGGCCGCGCGCCGTGTGACGGTCGGCACCGCGTCAATGCCGCCGCGCACGATTTCGGCGCAATAGGCCGAGGTGTAGAGCGATAGGACCATACAGGCGACGAAAAAGCCGGACAGTTGAAGCTGGAGCACCATGCCGACAAAGGCATTGGCCAGCACCAGTTGGATCAGCAGCGGCACGGAGCGGAAGATGTCCAGAAAAAGCGTGAGCGGTGCGGAAAGCACGGCTCCCAACTGGACGCGGATCACGCCGAAGATGATGCCGAGGATCGTGCCGATCACGACGGAGATGGCTGTCACCACAATCGTGATGCCCGCGCCCTTGGCGAGAAACACCAGATCGTTGGCGGAGAGAGCAGTATCAAACATTTTGTGTCTCCCTCAATACCGGAACAGGCGTGCGGCGATCAGCCGTGCGCTCAGGGTGATGACTTTGGTGATGATGTAGAAGATCACACCGGCGATGGCGAAAAGCTCGAAGGTTCTGAAGGTCAGCGCATTCAGGTCCTGTGTGACGCCGTAAAGGTCGGAATTCATGCCCACGGTGACGCCCAGAGAGGTCATCAGGATGGCCCATACCATTTGGTTGGTCATCGGCAGGAAGGAAATCCGCAGCATTTGCGGCAGGACGATATAGCGGAAGGATTGCACCGGAGACATGCCCAGCGATTGCCCCGCACGCGCCTGCGTGTCCGGAATGGCCTTGAGCGCGCCACGGAAATTCTCGGCGAGGTAGCCTGCGTTGTTGAAGGTGATGCCGATCAGAAGCGAGGTGAAGGGAGAGAAGTGGATGCCGAAACTCGCGACCCCGAAATGCGCCATGTAGATCTGGAACAATGCGGGGGTGTTTCGGGCGATCTCGATCCATGTGGTCGCGATGGCATTGAGGGGGCGGGACTTGGTCTGGCGAAACATCGTCAGGAGGATGGCGAATAGGATGCCCAAGAGCATCGATATAATCGCGACCTCCATTGTGATCACCGCACCGTCCAGCATCTTGGGAAGACGGGCCAAGGCCTGTTTCCATTGGAAGGTATAATCAAACATTTCTGTTGTGTGCCCTGCTGAAGAGAAGAAAAACGGCGCGGGAAACCCGCGCCGCAATTTAGATCATCTCTGGCTTAGCGATATGTGCCCGGCACAGTGAGGGACGGCACTTCGCCACCGACCCATTTTTCATAGAGCTCGTCATAACGGCCTGTGCGGACCTGCTGATTCACGAAGAGGTCCAGATAGTTGAGGAATCCGTATTCGTCACGCTTGGCGAACAGACCGACATAGTCGATGTCGAACGGCGCGCTGCCGACCACTTCGATGCCGCCGAAATTGCCGGATTTCACATTGGCCTGTGCCACGGTGGAGGTGGACACGGTGGCGTCAAGTTGGCCTTGGGCCAGTGCGAGGAAGACATCGGCCTGTGTCTGGTAAGGACGGAACTCGGAGCCATCGCCCCATTCGTTCACATATTCTTCCAGCGCAATCGCCTCGTAAGTCCCGGCAACGGCGCCGACAGTGTGGCCCTTCATCGACTCAAAGGAGGTGATGTCGGTGCCTTCTGCGGCGGTCACAACCATTTCAAATGCGAAATAGGGGATGGAGAAGCCCACGGTCTTGGCACGTTCCAGCGTGTCGGAGGTGGAGGCAACACCAACGTCAACACGGTTGGACATCAGGGCCGGAATACGCTCGGGGAAGGGGGTTTCGACGATTTCGGCTTCAACACCCAGTGCGGCGGCCAGATCGTTACAGTAATCCACGTCGAACCCGATCGGATCGTTGTTTTCGTCACGCATCCCCATCGGCGGGAAGTCGAGAACAACCGCGCAGCGCAGCTTGCCCGAAGAGATAATGTCGTCCAGTTTATCCGCTTGCGCAGCCGTGCCGGCAAAACCTGCGGCGGCAAGCAGAAGGGCCGTCAAAGTATATTTCTTCATAGTTATGTATCCTCGTCTGTTGGTTATTCACGGGTTATTTTGATTCCCTGCCCCAACATAGGGGAAGTTTGCTCTTTTTAGCAATTATTTTCCTATAAGAAAAATATAGGCATGCAGGGATAATTTCAGGCGCGCAGAAAAGCAGTATGATGAGTGTGCCGCGCGCCTGTTCGAGATCGTGTAGGTCTCACACTAGGGCCGTGAACACAGATGACAAGGGCGCGTGTGGCGAAACTTTGACCCGACAGAGTGCCATCCCGCTGGTGGGGGAGGCGCAGGGCGCGGGGGCTTGGTGTGCTGTGAGTGCGTTGTGTTATGCGGACAGGTGTGATCCCCCCGCACAGCGGCGGAGCTGACTGCTGGCTCGGAGGTCTACTGGCGGTGCTTGATCTCTTGACGCAGCACAAGCACGTAGCCCGCCACCATCACCAAGGCCAGCGCAAACCATGTCAGCGCATAGCTCAAATGGGAATTGCGGAAGCTCACTACGGTCTTGCCGCCACGCGGCCAGCCGGTCGGGTCGATCGCATCCTGATCGACAAAATAGGGCGCGGCCTCAGCAAAGCCCTTGGTGCGGGTGATGGAGGCAATGTCGCGGCGATACCAGTTGCCGTTTTCGGGGTCGTTCTTGCGCGAAAACAGCCAGCCTTCGCTCTCCGACATGCGCAGAAGTCCGGTGACGGTGGTCTCGCCCGTGATGCGGGTGAAGTCACCGGCGAGGGCCTGCTGTTGCGGAACAACGCCACGGTTCACCATGACAATCGTGCCATCATCGCGCTTGAGCGGTGTGAGCACCCAGTAGCCCGGACCGAAATCCGAAGGCGTGTAGATCAGCACCTCGTCGTCATTGAGAAACTCTCCCGTGAGGTGCACGCGGGTGTATTCGTCTTTTTCGGCGGTGATGCCGGACCAGAGCGCGGGGGAGGGGGCCGCGACAGGATCGGCATGGATGCGTGTGTCCACCCGTTCGATCAGGTCGAGTTTCCAGTGCAGGCGCTTGACCTGCCATATGCCGAGGCTGGTAAAGCCCACAACGCCGATCACGGCGATCAGTGTGGCAAGGAGCAGTTTGACGGAGAGGAAACGGGCAGAGGGCATGTTGCGGTCCTTAATGGCAAACCGGGGCCACATGGGCCCCGGCTGTTCTTGTGGTGGAGGCGGCTTCAGCCCTGTTGGGACTGGAGGCTTCTCATCTGTTCGAGTTGCTGCTCCATGTCATGCATGGGCATCATGTTCTCGTTCATGTTGTGCATGACCCAAAGCGAGCCGGCCAGAACGATGACAAGGATGATCACCGCCAGAATGGCCGACATAAAGGTGCTGCCGCCTTCGGACTTGGTGTTCAGGTGTAGGAAGAACACCAGATGCACGATGATCTGAACCGAGCCCAGCCCCATGATGATGGCGACCAGCGTCTGGCGGCTCATCTCCACTTCGGCCATGACAAGGTAGAAGGGGATGAGGGTCAGGAGCGCGGCAAGCGCGAAGCCGACCATCAGTTGACCCATGGTGCCGTGACCGCCGGAGTGGCTGTCGTGGGAGTTATGCGTATCAGCTGACATCAGACCAACCTCACCAGATAGACAAAGGAAAACACACCGATCCAGATCAGATCGAGGAAGTGCCAGAACATCGACAGCGCGCCGAGGCGACGCATGTTCGCGCCGGTCAGCCCGTGGATCTTGATTTGCGACAGAAGCGTCACAAGCCAAATGATCCCGCCCGTCACGTGCAGCCCGTGGGTGCCCACGAGCGCAAAGAAGGACGACAGGAAGGCCGAACGGTCCGGCCCTGCGCCGATGTGGATGAGGTGATGGAACTCATAGATTTCCATCGCGATAAAGCCCGCACCGAGCAGACCGGTGATCACGAGCCACATCATTGTGCCGTCGCGTTTGCCCTTGTCGGCCTGGAGCATGGCGAGGCCGAAGGTGATCGAGGAGAACAGCAGCAAAGCCGTCTCTATGGCGACGAACCCAGGCTCGAACAGATCCTTCGGCCCCGGCCCGCCCGCGAACCCGCCGCCAAGGACGGCATAGGTCGCGAAAAGCGCACCGAAGATGATGCAGTCGCTCATCAGGTAAATCCAGAACCCGATGGGCGTGGGGCTTTCGTGATGCACCTCGTGTTGGGCGATGCTCACGCTTGCGGTTGGGGAGTGGCTCATACGGCGGCTCCTTTCGCCTCGGTTGCCGCGACCTCATCCACAGGGATGTAGTAGTCGCGTTTGTAGTTGAAGGTATGGGCAATCCCGAGACCGATCATGCCGATGAAGGTGATGATCGCCAGCCACCAGATATACCAGACCATGGCAAAGCCGAAGGCCAGAGACAGCGCCGAGATCAGCACGCCGGAGGCGGTGCCCTTCGGCATGTGGATCGGTTTGAAGTTGTCCTTCGGCCAGGTGAACCCCTGTTGCTTCATCGTCCAGAAGGCTTCGCGGCCAGAGACCTGAAGATCGAACGGGAAGTTGTAGGGCGCCGGCGGAGATTGTGTAGCCCATTCGAGCGTACGCGCATCCCACGGGTCGTTGCCGACACGGTTCTCGTTGCGATCACGGATCGAGACGTAGAAGTTCATGAAGGTGCTCAGAATGCCCATCAGGATCAACAACGCGCCGAAGCCTGCGACGATGAAATAGGGCTGCCATGCCGGATCGGGATATTGGTTGACGCGGCGCGTCGCCCCCATCAGCCCCAGCGCATAGAGCGGCATGAAGGCAACGTAGAAGCCCGTCAGCCAGAACCAGAAGCTGCGTTTGCCCCATTTGTCGGACATTTTGAAGCCGAAGGCTTTCGGCCACCAGTAGCTCACCGCCGCATAGGCGCCAAAGACGACCCCACCGATGATCACGTTATGGAAGTGTGCGATCAGGAAGAGCGTGTTGTGCAATTGGAAGTCCACAGGCGGCACAGCCAGAAGCACACCGGTCATGCCCCCGATGGTGAAGGTGACAAGGAAGCCGATGGTCCAGAGCATCGGAACTTCGAGACGTACACGGCCTTTATACATGGTGAACAGCCAGTTGAAGATCTTCACCCCTGTCGGAATGGAGATGATCATCGTCGTGATCCCGAAGAAGGTGTTCACGCTGGCGCCAGAGCCCATTGTAAAGAAGTGGTGCAGCCAGACGACGAAGGACAAAACCATGATACAGGCGGTGGCCCAGACCATCGTTTTATATCCGAAGATCGGCTTGCCGGAGAAGGTCGAGACGATCTCCGAGAAAATCCCGAAGCAGGGGATGATCAGGATGTAGACTTCAGGGTGACCCCAGATCCAGATCAGGTTGATATACATCATCGCGTTCCCACCAAAGTCATTGGTGAAGAAGTGGAAGTCTGCATAACGGTCCAGTGTCAGAAGCGCGAGAGTTGCGGTCAGCACGGGGAAGGAGACAACGATAAGAACGTTGGTGATCAGCGCGGTCCATGTGAAGATCGGCATCTCCATGAGCTTCATGCCCGGAGCGCGCATCTTGAGTACCGTGGCGATCAGGTTGATCCCCGACAGCGTGGTGCCGACGCCTGCGATCTGCAAGGCCCAGAGGTAGTAATCCATCCCCGGTCCGGTCGAATAACTCGACCCTGACAAGGGCGGGAAGGCCAGCCAGCCAACGCGGGCAAATTCCCCGACGAAAAGCGAGATATTGACCAGCAACGCCCCGGATACGGTCATCCAGAAGGAGAAGTTGTTCAGGAAGGGGAAGGCCACGTCACGCGCGCCGATCTGCATCGGCATGACGTAGTTCATCACGCCGGTGACGAAAGGCATGGCCACAAAGAAGATCATGATCACACCGTGGGCGGTGAAGACCTGATCATAGTGGTGCGGCGGAAGCCAGCCTTCGGCCCCACCTGCGGCCATCGCCTGTTGGGCGCGCATCATCAGCGCATCGGCAAAGCCGCGCACCAGCATGACAAAGCCGAGCACCATATACATGATGCCGATTTTCTTGTGGTCGACCGACACAACCCAGTCGCGCCACAAGGGCCCCCAGAGTTTGAAGTAGGTCATCAGGATCAGAACCGCGAGCCCACCCAAGGCGACACCCGCGAATGTCGCGACCAGAATGGGTTCGTGATAGGGAATCCAGTCGAGCGTCAGACGCCCGAAGATCGGCGAGAAAGTCTCCGCCGGTTGAACATGTGCGTTAGCCATTATTTTTCTTCTCCGCGAAGACGAAATCCGGGCTACAGATTGCGTCAGGGTCATTCCAGAAGGCTTCGTGGAAGGCTTTCACTTCAACATCGGGAAGTTCGATCAAGTTGCCGAAACCGTCGATGGTGCGGGCGCGGTCATAGCTGTAGGCGCTTGCATTCGGGATGCCCGCGATGCCACCGCCGCCCAGTTCGTCCTGCATCATCATGTGACCCATGCAGACCTTGCCGTCTTCGACACACAGTTCGACAATGCGCCGGAACAGAGCGTCTTCAACAGAGCCGTAATATCTCACTGGCTCGTCAATGGTCGGCTTTTCAAGCTCCAGATAGCTGGTCCGGTCAAGCGTCGCACCCTCGGCTTTGATATCGGTGATCCATGTGTTGAAATCCTCTTCGGACATCGACAGCGTATCGAAGGTCATATGCGAGAACCCCGGACCGGAGTAATGCGCCGAACGGCCCGGGAAGGTGCCGGTCTCGTCCGCGATCAGGTGGAGTTTCGTCTCCATACCCGCCATCGAATAAACCATACCGCCGAGCGCGGGGATCGACAGGGTGTTCATCACGGTCGAAGAGGTCAGGGAGAAATTCACCGGACGTCCTTCGGGGATCGCGAGCTCGTTGACCGAGGCCACACCGAATTCGGGATAGATGAACAGCCATTTCCAATCCAGCGACACCGCCTGAACTTCGACCGGAGCGCCGGCTTCGAGGTGATCGAGCGGGGCGTAGGGGTCGAGCCGGTGGGTGTAGACATAGGTGAAATACCCGAGCGCGATGATGATCAGGATCGGGACGCCCCAAACGACGACTTCGATCTTGTTGGAATGTTCGAAGGTCGGATCGTAATCCGACGTATCGTCCCGGTCGGCGCGGTATTTCAGCGGGAAATACACGGCCATAATCAACACCGGAATGATGACGATGAGCATAAGAAGAGTCGAGATGATCAACAGGTTACGTTGTTGATCCCCGACCCAGCCCTGCGGTGAAAGTACATGGTACTGACACCCGGACAGCGCAAATGCGCTGGCAAGTGCCAGCAGGAGGGTCCTGAGTCTAAGCAATGTGCGTGCCTTTATTTTTTTCCGGTCGTGCCGACGCCTCTTTTGAGGTCGCCGACACGCCGACCACGAGTTTGTGAGGTGGGGCTACGCCTGTCCGCGCCGAGTCTCACCGCGACGCATTGACGCACTGCAGCAATTCCCTAAGATTTTTGTCAGCGCTCACAGTGATTTGATCGAAAACTATGCAGCTGTGGATGGTGCTGTGCATAAATAATAGCCCCTCGAAAACCCGCCTGCGGCAGTGCAGGGTGGCGAGGGGCTATCATGGAAAGGGCGAAAAAGAATCTGACTTGGAGGCAGGCGCTCTTAACTCCACGCTGGCGGGAGCTCATCCGCAAGCGGCCAGTAGAAATCCGGCGGCATACCGGCCTCTGCGCGTTTTTCCTCGTTAAAGGGCGGTTTGGTGCCACCCGGAAAATAGCGCCGCACGAGGGCGTGAAATTCGTCCTTCGGATCAATGCCGTCGCGTCCGCAGAGAAAATTGAACCATTTCGCGCCATAGGCCACATGGCCGACCTCTTCGGCGTAGATCACTTCAAGCGCGCTCACCGTTTCGGGATCTTTGGCGTTCTGGAAAATCCGGATCATACCCGGTGTCACATCAAGCCCGCGTGCTTCCAGCACCATCGGCACAACAGCCAGCCGTCCCATGATGTCCTCCGCCGTGTCCTCCGCCGCGCGCCACATGCCCGCGTGCGCCGGTAGATCACCGTAGAAAGAGCCGAGGGCTTCGAGCCGGTCGCAGACCAGATTGAAATGCTTGCTTTCCTCGTCTGCCGATTTGACCCAATCGTCGTAAAATCCCAGCGGCATGTCGATATGTGTAAAGCGGGCGACCAGATCCCAGTGTAAATCCACCGCATTGAGTTCGATATGTGCAATTGCGTGCAGGATCGCCTTGCGCCCTTCAGGGGAGCCGGGCTTGCGCCGCGGCACATCGCGCGGGCTTAAAAGCTCCGGTTGTGCGGGGCGTGCGGGCTGCATCGGCGGGGTGGCTGTGCCAATCGCAATCGGTGTGCCCGCATCACGGCTTTCGCGCCACATGGCGGCGTATTTATGCGACAGCGCGGTTTTTTCGCGTCCGTCCGCCGTGCGCAACACCGCATCGGCCATTTCTGCAAGCGTCAGGCTCATGATGTCGCGGCCTCAAGCACCTCTGCGGCATGTCCCGCAACTTTCACCTTGGGCCAGACTTTTGCGACCTTGCCCTCTTCATCAATGAGATAGGTGGTGCGGACGATGCCCCAGAATGTCTTGCCATACATCTTTTTCTCGGCCCAGACCCCGTAGGCCTCGCAAACACCGCCATTTTCATCGGACAAGAGCGGGATGGACAGATCGTGTTTGGCGCAGAAATTCTCGTGTTTCTTCACGGAATCTTTGGAAATCCCGAAGACAGTGACGCCAGCGGCCTCGAATTGCGGTTTCAACGCGGTGAAATCCAGCGCCTCGGTGGTGCAGCCGGGGGTGTTGTCCTTCGGGTAGAAATACAGGACCACCTTCCGACCACGCAGATCGGAAAGGGTGACATCGGACCCGCCATCGCGGGGCAGGGTGAAATCGGGGGCGGGGGTGCCAAGCTCAAGCATGTGTGTTTCCCTCATCTGCTCGTGAAGCGTTTCGCGAAAGACCAGAAGCCGGATTTTCGGGAAACGCCGTGTAACCTATGGACGCCTTAATCATTTCGCAATCTCCTTGTGGTCAAGTCCGGTGCGACAGGCTTTTATCCGCTGCTCGCACAGTTTACGCGTTGCAGAGGCTTTCGGTTTCGTTTTAGGCCGCTTTACGACAAGATGAAACCGATCCGACCCGAGATCGTGACGAACAGAGCAGCCGAGATGACGGAGCCCCGTGCCCAAGACATTGCGAAAGAGGATGCGCCACCGCAGGAGGCGGACACGCCCCCCGCACGCAAACGCCGCCCGACGCATCATGTGATCGGTTTCTGGACGCTTGGCTTCATCGTGGTGCTGACGGTGTTCACGGGGCTTGCGGTTCTGGCCTTCACGGGGCGCGAGATCACCTTTCCCGACGCGCTCACCGAGCGGATCGAGGGCAAGCTGAATAGCGACCTGAACGGGCCACAGGTCTCCATCGGCCAGATCGTCGCCATCGTGGATCGCCATTTCGTGCCCCGTGTCACCGCACGCAATGTCGTGCTGATCGACGCGACGGGCGCCGAGATCGCCAGCCTGAACGAATTGCGGGCGGTCCTGTCGAAAGAGGCGCTGAAGGCCCGCCGTCTTCGCCCCGACACGCTGCGGCTATCCGGCGCGCAAATCACTGTGCGGCGGAGCAAGGACGGGTCTTTCGCGCTCGATTTCGGTGGCGCGCAACGGGTCTTCGGCTCGGGCGCGGAGGTGCTCGAAGCGATCGATCTCGCGTTTTCCACCGATCCTCTCTCCGACATCTCGCGGGTCGAGGCGCGGGAGGTGACGGTTTCTCTGGAGGACGCGCGTTCCGACCGGATATGGCAGGCAACCGATGCCGCGATCACCTTGCTCAACACCGACGAGAACATCGACATCACACTGAACTTCGAGCTGTTCAACGGCACCGAAGACCTTGCGGAAATCGAGTTGGGCTTTGCTTCGCAAAAGGGCTCTCTGGCCTCGACGATTGCCTTGAATATGGCGCGTGCTCCGGCGCAGGATTTCGCTCTGCAAAGCCCGACCCTGTCGTTTCTGTCCGTGGTCGATGCGCCGGTTTCTGCCGCGATGCGTGCGGAGTTCGGCACGGATGGCGAGTTGACCGAATATACTGGCTCTCTGGCCTTCGAGCCCGGTCAGATCGTGGCTGGCGCGGGGGCGGAACCGCTCGCATTTGAGGGGGGTAAAGGCTATTTCGACTATGATCCCGCGAACAAGCGCATCAATTTTCCGGAGTTGCGGCTGGCGACAGATGTGCTTGAGGTCACGGGCAGCGGACAGGTTTTGCTGGGCGATTTCGACGGGTCGTGGCCGCAGAGTTTCACCGGCCAATGGAAGGTGACGGATTTACGCATTGCGCCGGAGGGTGTGTTCAATGCGCCTTTGGTCTTTGATCAGGCTGCAGTCGATGCCAAGCTGCGGCTTAATCCCTTCACGCTGGAGGTCGGCCAGTTCGATCTGGCGCAGGGGGCTTTGTGGTTGCGCGGAAAGGGTCGCGCGGAGGCTGGTCCCGAAGGCTGGACCGCCGCCCTTGATCTCTCCGTCGATGAAATGACCATTTCGGAACTTCTGGCGCTCTGGCCGCCGGCAGTGATTGCGAAAACCCGCACTTGGATGGCGGAGAACATCCATGAGGCGACCTATCACGACCTGGATGTAGCGCTGCGCTTTGCTCCGGGACAGGCGCGGCCGGTTCTGGCGATGGATTGGGCCTTTGACGGTCTCGATATGCGCTACATGAAAGCCTTGCCGGAACTTGAAGGCGGCCACGGCTATGGCGCGATTTTCGGCTCGGCCATGACCGTGACGGTCGAGGGCGGGAAGATCGAGGCCCCGTCCGGCGGTGCGCTTGATGTGGCGGGCACGGTTCTGCGTATTCCCGACATCTATGTGAAACCCGCGCGTCTTGAGGTGGGGCTGAAAACCCGCTCCACGGTAGAGGCGGGGCTGGCGATGGTGGCTGGCCCGCCGTTCAATGCGCTGCGCGAGTCCACCTTTGGCGCGGATGTGGCCGACGGGCAGGCGGAACTGCGCGGCCAGATCGGTTTCCCGCTGATCCCCAAGGTGATGTTCGAGGATGTGAACTTCCTGCTGAACGGCAGGTTAAGCAACGTCCGCTCCGATCAACTTATGGTCGGACAGGTCTTGAGCGCGGATCAACTGACGCTGACGATGGACCCGTCGGGCCTGTCGATTGCAGGGGCCGCGCGGGTGGGCACGGCGCAGATGTCCGGCCAGTGGCGCAAGAATTTCGGCCCCGAGCACAAGGGCAAATCCGACATCACAGGACAGGCGTGGATCAATCAGGCACTGTTTGACACATTCAACATCACTCTGCCCAAAGGCATGGTGTCGGGGGAGACGGATGCCGCGCTGACTGTGGCGCTGCGCAAGGGACAGGCCCCCGCCTTTGAGATGAGTTCCGATCTTTCGGGGTTGCGTCTGTCCTTTGCGCCTGTGGGCTATGGCAAGCCGGCGGGGGCGCGGGGCAGTCTGACGCTCAAAGGCACGGCGGGGCCACGGCCGGAGATCACGGAATTTACGCTTTCGGGCGCGGGGCTGACGGCCACGGGCGGGCGTGTGACCATGACGCCCGCGGGGCAGTTCGGCCGGTTGAGCTTCGGGCGTGTCCGGTTGAACAACTGGTTCGACGGACCTTTGGCGGTCATAGGGCAGGGTGCGGGCAATCCTGTGAAGGTGGAGATCGGCGGCGGAACGCTTGATCTGTCGCGCGCGCGTTTTGGCAGTGCGGGCTCCGGTCAGGGGGCGGGGTCTGTGCCGATCGAGGCGCAACTGGACCGGCTTGTTATTTCCGAGGGGCTGAACCTCGACGGATTTTCCGCAAAGCTGGCCACGCGTGCAGACGGGGTGACCGGTTCGTTTCGCGGGCGGCTCAATGGCACAGCCGAGATGACCGGCACGCTGCGCCCCGGCGTTTACGGCCCGACGATCACCGCCAGTTCGCAGGATGCGGGGGCGGTGGTGACCGCTACGGGTGTTCTGGAACGGGCCTCAGGCGGCGTGCTCAACCTCAGCCTGACCGCCTTGCCCGAGGAGAACAGTTTTGACGGGCGCGTGACTATCGAGGATATCCGCGTGCAATCCGCGCCCTCTCTGGCGGAGCTTTTGTCGGCGATTTCTGTGGTCGGGATGATCGAACAGATGACTGGCGGCGGCGGCCTTTTGTTCACCAACGCCCAGAGCGACTTTGTCCTCAAACCCGGACGGCTGACGGTCAAGGCCGGATCTGCCGAAGGCCCGTCTCTTGGCATCACCATGGAAGGGCTCTATGACAGCGCCGCAGGGACTTTGGATATGCAGGGCGTGGTCTCCCCGATCTATTTCGTCAATGCTCTGGGACAGGTTGTGGCGCGCAAGGGCGAGGGGCTTTTCGGCTTCACCTATACGCTCAAGGGCGATGTCAAAGACCCGTCCGTGGGTGTAAACCCGCTCTCTCTTTTCACGCCGGGCGCGTTGCGGGATATTTTCCGCAAGAAACCCGCAGGCGACCAATAAACGGTGCCCGCATATGGGCGACCCAATAAGCTGAGGCTCTCATGAAACTGTCCGACTTCGATTTCGACCTGCCCGAGGCGCTGATCGCCACACGTCCTGCCAAGCCGCGTTCCTCGGCGCGGCTTCTGGTGGCCACGCCCACGCGGATGGTTGACGGGCATGTGACCGATCTTCTGGACTGGTTCCAGCCGGGGGATCGTCTGGTGCTCAATGATACGAAAGTGCTGCCCGCGCGGCTCTCCGGTAAGCGCGGGCGCGACACGGCGCAGGGCTATCAGGAGGCGAAAATCGAGGTCACGCTTCTGGAGCCACAAGCGGAAGCAGGCCATGACAGGATGGTCTGGCGGGCGCTGATCAAGCCGCTGAAAAAGATCAAGGAAGGCGAGGTGGTGCGCTTTTCCGACGATCTCTCCGCCACCTTGCTGGCCAAGGAAGACGGCGAGGCGATGGTGGCCTTCAACCTCACGGGCGAGGATTTCGACAAGGCGCTGGCAGAGGCGGGGTCCATGCCCTTGCCGCCCTATATCGAAGCCAAGCGCAAGGCCGATGCACAGGATAAGGAAGACTATCAAACCGTCTGGGCGCGCAATATGGGGGCGGTGGCAGCGCCGACCGCTTCGCTGCATTTTGACGAGCCCTTGTTGAAAGCCCTGCAAGAGAAAGGTGTCGAATTCACCTATGTGACGCTGCATGTGGGGGCAGGGACGTTTTTGCCGGTGAAGGTCGATGATGTCTCCCAGCATAAAATGCATTCGGAATGGGGCGAGGTCTCGGAAGGGGCGGCACGCGAGATCAACGCGACCAAGGCGCATGGCGGGCGGGTGATCCCTGTGGGCACCACGGCGTTGCGCCTGATCGAAAGCGCGGCCCCGGCCAAGGGCGAGATCGCACCGTTTCTGGGAGAGACCGATATTTTCATCAAACCGGGCTATGCGTTCCGGATGGCGGATGCGCTGATGACCAATTTCCACCTGCCCAAAAGCACGCTTCTGATGCTGGTCTCGGCGCTTATGGGGCGCGAGCGGATGCGGGAGGTTTACGATCACGCGGTCGCGGAAGGCTATCGCTTTTTCTCCTATGGTGATGCGTCACTCCTGTTGCCGCACGAGGTGTAACGCACCGCGCACAGAGGTTTTTCGCGGCACTGGCAACATCCGGTTTCCAAGCACGCCCGAATCCCCCTAGGGTCGCCGCCATGAATTAGGGGCCCCGCCATGAATAAAGTGCTCACCTCCTCCGCGCCGTTGCTTCTCGGTATACTTTTCCTGATGATCGGCAACGGTTTGCAGGGCACGCTTCTGGGTGTGCGCGGTGTGGCCGAAGGGTTTTCGACCCTTGAAATTTCCATCGTCATGTCCGGCTATTTCGCAGGGTTTCTGGGCGGGTCGCAGGCCACGCCACGTCTGATCAGGCGGGTGGGCCATGTGCGGGTCTTTGCGGCTTTTGCTTCGTTTATCTCGGCCGCTCTCATCCTGTTTCCCGTTGTGGCCGATCCGTGGATCTGGACGGGGTTGCGGGTCGTGTTGGGGTTCTGCTTTTCCGGCGTTTATGTGACGGCGGAAAGCTGGCTCAACAACTCGACCACCAACGACCAGCGCGGCAAGCTCCTGTCGGCTTACATGTTGGTGCAGACGCTCGGCATCATCATTTCCCAGTGGATCCTGTCGCAAGGTGATCCGTCGGGCTTTGTCCTCTTCATTATCCCTTCGGTGCTCGTGTCGATTTCCTTCGCGCCGATCCTTCTGTCGATCTCTCCCACACCCGCCTTCGAGACCTCGAAGCCGTTGAGCCTCAAGGCCCTGTTCGAGATCTCACCCTTGGGCTGCATTGGCATGTTCCTTTTGGGCGGGGTCTTTGCCTCGCAAATGGCGATGGCGGCGGTGTATGGCGGGCTGGCGGGGTTCTCGTTGGGCCAGATTTCCGCCTTTGTCGCCGCGATCTATATCGGTGCTCTGGTCTGTCAGGTGCCAATTGGCTGGATGTCCGACCGCACCGACCGGCGCATTGTGATCTGCGGTGTGGCCGCGGTCGGTAGTGTGGCCTGTGTCGCCGGTGCCCTGTTCGCACAAAGCTATACGCTGGTGCTGATGGTGGGCTTTGTCGCGGGCGGCATGGCGAGCCCGCTCTATTCCCTGCTCATTGCACACACCAACGACTATCTCGAACCCGAAGATATGGCTGCCTCCTCGGGCGGGCTGATCTTTATCAACGGGGTCGGGGCTGTGGGTGGTCCGTTGATCGCCGGTTATCTCATGGGGCTGATCGGGCCTTATGGCTATTGGGTCTTTCAGGTCTTCCTACTGGGCGGTGTGGCGGTCTACGCCCTGTGGCGGATGACGCGGCGTGCACCTCTCCATGTGGATGACACCTCCGCCTATGTTGCGGTTCTGCCTTCGACCACGCCGATTGTGGCCGAGGTGGCACAGGAGATGGCAATCGAGATGGCCGAGGAGGCAGAGGCCGAGGCGGAAGCAGAAGCAGAAGCCGTGCAGGATGCGCTGGACGAGGCGGTTGTCGAGGCGCAGCAAAAGGCCACGGACGAAGCGGGTGATATGTCAGGTGATGCTTCGGAAAATGCGGCAAACCGGCAACAATCAGAAAAGTGACCCTGCGTCCCAAATAATTTCCTTGCGTGGTCTTGTGGCTTTTGTAACGCTTCTGTAAAGACCGCCGCCAAAAGGAGCATGAGAGATGGCGCAAGAGCAGATGAATCAAGCTGTCGAGAAGACCCCCGAGGACATTCTGGCCTTCTGGCTTGACGAGCTGGAGCCATCCCAATGGTATGTGGCCGATGAGGCGCTGGACCAGCGCATTCGCGACACCTTTCTCCCGACATGGCAAAAGGCGCAGCGAGGAGCCTATTCGCTCTGGCTGACATACCCATCTGGCGCGCTGGCCTATATCATTCTCAACGACCAGATGTCGCGCAATATGTTCCGTGGTGAGGCCGAGGCCTTTACCTCTGATCATGTGGCACTGGCTGCTGCGAAAGCGGCGGTGGATAAGGGTTGGGATCTGCGAATTGATGCGCCTGCACGTCAGTTCTTCTATCTGCCGATGATGCACAGCGAGAACCTTTCGGATCAGGAACGCTGTGTGCGTCTGATGTGCGAGCGGATGAAAGGCGCGGAAAACAGCCTGTTGCACGCACAGGCACATCGCGAAGTCATTCGCCTCTTCGGGCGCTTCCCCTATCGCAATGCGGCGCTCAACCGCGTCACCACACAGAGCGAAGCGCGGTTCCTGAAGGATGGCGGCTATGCGTCTCTTGTGCGTGAGCTTCAACTCGTTGCGGCCTAAGTCTCTGGCTTCAAATCGAAAATGATGTGATATGCATTTCCCGCCCAAGCTATGCGTTGGGTGGGAGGCAGCCTTTCATTCACAATACGCAGAGCTTCATTGCTCCGATTTCCCGGATAGTTTAGTGTCAAACTAACGTCTTTTGCGATTGGCTTGGCGACAGGTTGATCGGGGAAGGCCGCGAGATAACTACGTTGCTCTGCGTTTCCCGAAAACCTGTGAGACAGGCTTTGCGCGAGACGCTTTAAATTTTGGTTTCGGGAGGACCCTCCATGTCTGACACATCTTTCGATCTCGTCGTGATCGGCGCTGGCCCGGGCGGGTATGTGGCCGCCATTCGTGCGGCGCAACTGGGGCTGAAAGTGGCCTGTGTGGAGCGCGAAAATCTTGGCGGGATCTGCCTGAACTGGGGCTGTATTCCGACAAAGGCTCTGCTGCGCTCGGCGGAGGTGTATCACCAGATGCACCGCGCCAAGGAATTCGGCCTGTCGGTCGAGGGGGCGTCCTTTGATCTGGATGCCATCGTCAAACGCTCGCGCGGTGTTGCGGCGCAGATGAACGGCGGGATCAAGGGTCTGTTCAAAAAGAATAAAGTGACCGCAATCATGGGCGAGGCGCAGATTGCCGCCAAGGGCAAGGTCGTGGTCAAGACGGAGAAGGGCGAAGAGACACTCACCGCCAAGAACATCATCGTCGCCACCGGCGCGCGTGCCCGCGAATTGCCGGGGCTGGAGGCTGATGGTGATCTGGTCTGGACCTATCGCCATGCGCTCGTGCCGACACGGATGCCGAAGAAACTTCTGGTCATCGGCTCCGGTGCGATCGGCATTGAATTTGCCAGCTTCTACAACACCTTGGGCGCGGATACGACCGTGGTCGAAGTGATGGACCGTGTGCTGCCCGTCGAGGACAAGGACATTTCCGCCTTCGCCAAGAAGCAGTTCGAAAAGCAGGGCATGAAAATCCTGCAAAAGACCACGGTGAAGAAACTTGATCGTGCGAAAGGCAAGGTCACGGCGCATTTCGAAGCGGGTGGCAAGGTCACGACCGAAGAGTTTGACACGGTGATTTCCGCGGTCGGCATTGTCGGCAATGTCGAAGGCATCGGTCTTGAGGAAATGGGCGTGAAAATCGATCGCACCCATGTGGTGACGGATGAATATTGCCGCACCGGCGTTGAGGGTATCTTTGCGATTGGCGACATCGCGGGCGCACCTTGGCTGGCCCACAAGGCATCGCACGAAGGTGTCATGGTCGCCGAGTTGATTGCAGGCCAAAAACCGCATCCGATCAAACCCAATTCCATCGCGGGCTGCACCTACTGCCATCCGCAGGTCGCCTCTGTCGGTCTGACCGAAGACAAGGCGAAAGAGGCGGGTTACGAGATCAAGGTCGGCAAGTTCCCCTTTATCGGCAATGGCAAGGCCGTCGCGATGGGCGAGGCCGAGGGCTTGGTGAAAACCATCTTTGACGCCAAGACCGGCGAACTTCTGGGCGCGCATATGGTGGGCGCGGAAGTGACGGAGATGATTCAGGGCTATGTGATCGGGCGCACGCTTGAGACTACGGAAGAAGAACTGATGAACACGGTCTTCCCGCACCCGACCATGTCGGAAATGATGCACGAATCCGTGCTCGCTGCCTACGGGCGCGCGCTGCATATTTGAGTGATCTGATGGCTGGCCGGAGAGGGGATTTCCGGCCAGTCATCATTATGCGTGATGGGTGATATAAAATTGCGCCCCTCTTGTGCATAAATGTAGGTCATGTATTCTGACGCGCATGACAGATTGGGATTCTCTTCGCTATATTCTCGCAGTTGCACGCGAAGGCGGGCTTTCGGGCGCGGCGCGTGTGCTTGGCGTGAATCACGCGACCGTATCGCGGCAGTTGGCCAAGGCCGAAGATGCCGCCGGTGTTCGTTTTTTCACCCGCCTTGCCTCGGGGCTTCAACCGACGGAAGCCGGTCAGGTGGCGATTGCCCATGCCGAAGAGGTCGAAGCCCGTATGGTGGCGCTCGACATGGCTTTGGCGGCACGTGACGAGACCGAAGAAGGCGAGTTGAAAGTGACCATTCCGCCCTTGATGGCGGAGGATCATTTTGCCGAAGACATCAAGGAATTCAAAGCTCTACATCCGGGGATCGACGTGCATCTTCTGGGGGCCACGGAGATTTTGAACCTGCACAGGCGTGAGGCGGATGTGGCTCTTCGTGTCACCCAGTCACCGGAGGAAAGCCTCTGGGGCCGGATGGTGACGCCACAGCGGGCGGGCTGGTTTGCTTCGCCGGAATTTGTCGAACGCTACCTTGATGTGATCGAAGGGCGCGACACGGAAAACGCGCTGCCCTACATTGCCTTTTCTACATGGTTTGCCGCGACGCCGGCGGGGCTGTTTTCGGACCTGCCGCCGGTGCGGGCCGCGATCAAAACCGATGATATGGTTTCGGCCATGTCTCTGGCGCGTCAGGGCATGGGCATGGTGCGGTCGTCGCATCTTCTGGGGTCTTGCGATCCGGGGCTTGTGCGTGTGCCGGGGCTGCCGCTGTCGGATCACGTTCCGATCTGGGTGCTGACCCATCCCGACCTGCGCCATGTGCCGCGTGTCACCGAATTCATGCGCTTTATCGCCGCGCGGATCACGGCGCGTCGTGCGCTCTACATGGGGCCGGACGAGGCCTCCGCCAATACGGCCACCCGCTCCGATGGGGCGAAGCTCGAAGGCACAGTGACCGAAGTGGCAGAATGACAGAAGCGGCCTTGCGGGGCCGCTTTTTCTTTATGCGGTCGGGGTCAGACGTTGCGCAGCTCACCGCCGCCGGAAACCCAGTCATGCAAACCACCGAGATTGTGCACATCCTTGTGCCCCAAGGATTTCAACAAACGCACCCCGCCTGACGAGCGCGCACCCGAGGCGCAATAGAGCACTTTCGTGGTGGCGGTGTCTTTGAATTCCGGCAGACAAGCGGGAGAGTTCGGATCGCATTTCACCTTGAGCTCCTGCAACGGCACATGCAGCGCACCTTTGGCGGTGCCGGACATATGCAGCTCCATCTGGTCGCGCAGGTCCACCAGCACCACAGTGCCCTTCGCCATCCCGTCTTTCACCTCGTCCACGGAGATTTTCGGAGCACCGCCGCCAAACAATCCAAACATTTCAATCTACCTTTTGCAGTCATTTATAGTTGGCCTTCATCTAGACCTGCGGTGTTCTGGCGTCTGTGATGAAATCACCCAGAGCGGGCAGGGCGCGCGGTGGCGTGCTTCATGGTGAAAAAAGCGACGGGCGAGTGATGTGTTCCTGCTATGTTCTCACTTTCTTGTTGGAAGACCTCCGAAGCTCCACTAGATAGGAAGCAGACACGATGAGCAGGTGGGGCTATGGCCGAGTTGAAATCGATCGAAGTGCGCGGCGCGCGCGAGCATAATCTCAAAAACGTGGACGTGGATATTCCGCGCGACGAGCTTGTGGTGATCACGGGGCTGTCCGGTTCGGGCAAGTCCTCTCTGGCCTTTGATACGATCTATGCCGAGGGCCAGCGCCGCTATGTGGAAAGCCTGTCGGCCTATGCGCGCCAGTTCCTCGACATGATGGGCAAGCCCGATGTGGATCACATCTCCGGCCTTTCGCCCGCCATTTCCATCGAGCAGAAGACCACCTCGAAAAACCCGCGCTCCACCGTGGGCACGGTTACCGAGATTTACGATTATCTGCGCCTGCTATTCGCGCGGGCGGGGACGCCCTACAGCCCCGCCACCGGAGAGCCAATCGAGGCGCAACAGGTGCAGGATATGGTGGACATCACCATGCGGATGGAGGAGGGCACCCGCGCCTATCTTCTGGCCCCCATCGTGCGCGACCGCAAAGGCGAATATCGCAAGGAATTTCTCGACCTGCGCAAACAGGGGTTCCAGCGGGTGAAGGTTGACGGGGAGTTCTATGACCTCGACGAGCCGCCCACGCTGGACAAGAAGTTCCGCCATAATATCGACGTGGTTGTAGACCGGATCGTGGTGCGTGAAGGTTTGGAGACGCGGCTGGCGGACAGCTTGCGCACCGCGCTTGATCTGGCTGACGGGATTGCCATTCTGGAAACCGTGCCGCGTGATGATGCCGCGCCGGAGCGTTTCACATTCTCCGAGAATTTCGCCTGTCCCGTTTCCGGATTCACCATTCCGGAGATCGAACCACGGCTCTTTTCCTTCAACGCGCCTTTCGGGGCCTGCCCGCATTGTGACGGGCTTGGGGTCGAGCTGTTTTTCGACGAGCGCCTCGTGGTGCCCGATGCGACGCTGAAAGTGGCGGACGGGGCCATCGCGCCGTGGCGCAAGGGCAAGACACCCTATTTCCTGCAAACCATCGAAGCGCTGGCGAAACATTACGGGTTCAAGCCCTCGACGCCGTGGAAGAAACTGCCCGCCAAGGTGCAACAGATGTTCCTCTACGGCTCCGGCGACGAGGAGATCAAGTTCCGCTATGACGACGGCGGACGGGTCTATGAGGTGACGCGCAGCTTCGAAGGGGTGATCCCCAATATGGAGCGCCGCTATCGCGAAACGGACAGCAACTGGGTGCGCGAAGAATTCGAGCGTTATCAGAACAATCGCCCCTGCGGACATTGCCACGGCTACCGTCTGCGCGAAGAGGCTCTGGCGGTGAAGATTGGCTCTGCCGAAGGCGGCTTGCTGCACATCGGGCAGGTGGTTCAGAAATCCATCAAGGAGTCCTTCCAGTGGGTTGACGGGGTGATGGACAGCCTCTCCCCCCAGAAACAGGAAATCGCCCGCGCCATCGTGAAGGAAATCCGCGAACGTCTTGGCTTCCTCAACAACGTGGGGCTGGAATATCTGACGATGAGCCGCAATGCGGGCACGCTTTCGGGTGGGGAGAGCCAGCGGATCCGTCTGGCCTCGCAAATCGGCTCCGGGCTTCAGGGCGTCCTCTATGTGCTCGACGAACCCTCCATCGGCCTGCACCAGCGCGACAACGACCGGCTCATCGGCACACTCAAGAACCTGCGCGATCAGGGCAACACAGTGATCGTGGTCGAGCATGACGAGGACATGATCCGCGAGGCGGACTATGTCTTTGACATGGGGCCGGGCGCAGGGGTGCATGGTGGGGCTGTGGTGGCCAGAGGTACGCCGGAAGAGATCGAACGCGACGCGGCTTCGCTCACCGGCCAATACCTGTCCGGCTCCCGCGAAATTCCGGTGCCAAGCGAGCGGCGCAAGGGCAATGGCAAAAAGCTCACTGTGGTGAAGGCCACGGGCAACAACCTCAAAGAGGTCACTGCCGACTTCCCGCTGGGCAAGTTTATCTGTGTCTCCGGCGTCTCCGGCGGGGGCAAATCCACACTCACCATCGAGACGCTTTACAAGACCGCAGCGAGCCGGTTGAACGGGGCGCGGGCGACCCCAGCGCCGTGCGAAACCATCAAGGGGTTCGAGCATCTCGACAAGGTGATCGACATCGACCAACGCCCCATCGGGCGCACCCCGCGCTCCAACCCCGCGACCTACACAGGGGCCTTTACGCCGATCCGCGAATGGTTTGCCGGACTGCCGGAATCTAAGGCACGCGGCTACAAGCCGGGGCGGTTCTCCTTCAACGTCAAAGGCGGGCGTTGCGAGGCCTGTCAGGGCGATGGTGTGATCAAGATCGAGATGCACTTCCTGCCCGATGTCTATGTGGAATGTGAGACCTGTAAGGGCAAGCGCTACAACCGCGAGACGCTGGAAATTCAGTTTAAAGGCAAAAGCATAGCCGACGTTCTTGATATGACGGTGGAAGACGCGCAGGAGTTTTTCAAGGCGGTGCCAAGCATCCGTGAAAAGATGGATGCGCTGATGCGTGTGGGGCTTGGCTATATCAAGGTCGGGCAACAGGCCACGACGCTTTCGGGCGGCGAGGCGCAGCGGGTGAAGCTCTCGAAAGAACTGGCCAAGCGCTCCACGGGGCGCACGCTTTATATTCTGGACGAGCCGACCACGGGGCTGCATTTCGAAGATGTGAAAAAGCTTTTGGAAGTGCTGCACGAGCTGGTGGATCAGGGCAATTCGATGATCGTGATCGAACACAATCTTGACGTGATCAAAACCGCCGACCATATCATCGACATCGGTCCCGAGGGCGGTGACGGCGGTGGCCAGATCGTGGCGTGTGGCACGCCGGAAGAGGTGGCCGAAGTCCCTGCCTCGCACACGGGCCGCTATCTCAAGCCGATGCTGGACAAAGCCGCGCAACGGAACGCGGCGGAATGAGCCGTAGGCCCAAGCTGGCCGTGCTTGCGGTGTGCGAGCGCGACGGGAAATTCCTCATGGTCGAACGCGGCAAAGCGCCCGCGCGCGGCACTTGGGGCTTTCCGGGCGGGCATGTGGAACTGGGTGAAACACTGGCCGAGGCCGCCGTGCGCGAACTGGCCGAGGAGACCGGAGTGCAGGCCACAGCCGGCGCGGTGATCGATCATGTCGAACTGATTCAGCGCGAGGGTGACGAGGTTACGCATCACTTCCTGCTGATGGCGGTCCTCTGTCATTATTTCTCCGGTGAGCCTGTCGCCGCAGATGACGCAGCGGATGTGGACTGGATGTCGCAGCAAGATCTTTTGACCACGACACGGGTTTTGTCCCAAGATGTCGTGCGAGTCGCCCGTAAGGCCCGCGACTGACGATTCACACCGGAGGAGATGCGCATGTCCAGACGTCCGAAAATCGGATTGGCTTTGGGGTCGGGCGGTGCGCGCGGGTATTGCCATATTGGGGTCTTGAGAACGCTGGAGGAGATGGGCATCCGCCCCGATGTGATCGCGGGCTGCTCTATGGGCGCTTTGGTCGGGGCCGCCTATGCGGGCGGGCGACTTGATCCGCTGGAAGACTGGGCGCGTGCGCTGACACGACGGTCTTTCCTTGCGATGGTGGATCTGCGGTTTTCCCATGGCGGGCTGGTGCAGGGCCGCGAAATCATGACGCTGCTCGACCGCCTCGAACTGCCGAATGCCATCAGCGATCTCGACCGTCCCTTTGCCGCTGTGGCAACGGATATGGAGAGCGGGCGCGAGGTCTGGTTGCAAGACGGGCCGCTCAATATGGCCGTGCGCGCCTCTGTGGCTCTGCCGGGCATCATTTCACCGCTGTATCACGAGGGCACATGGTTGCTTGATGGCGGGATGGTCAATCCCGTGCCGGTGTCCCTTGCCCGCGCGATGGGGGCGGATGTGGTGATTGCCGTGAACCCCAATGCCAAGCTGGACAGCACCTTCTGGCGTCCTCCTGTGGTGAACCATGAGGATGAGAGCGGCGGTTTCCTGAGCCTTCAGGAGCGCTTGCCGGAGGCGCTCAAGGGGCTGTGGCCGAGAGGCAATGGCAACGGCGGCGGGGTCCCGCCCGCGCCGGGATATATCGATGTGCTGGCCGCGTCGATCAACATCATGACCGAACATATCCGGCGGGCCCGCATGGCCGGAGAGCCGCCGCAGGTGCTCTTGTCAGCCGACCTCACCGATATGACGGTGCTGGATTTCTACGAGGCCGACAGAGCCATCGCGGACGGGGTGCGCATGGTGCGCGAGAACGAATCCGTGATCAGGCGGTTGTGCGGGGTCTGATAAAGGCCTTGAGGGCGAGGGCTGTCAGCACCACCGCGCCCAGTCCGGCCAGTGCTGCAACACCCCATTCCGTGCCCCAGTTTTTCACCACAATGGCGACGAGCGCCCAAGCGGTGCCCAGAGGGAACAGCGGGGCGTCAGGACGCAGGCGGCACCCGTAAAGTGCCACGGCCAGAGCGCCCGCAATGCAGAGATAGGCCCAGCCCACAGCGCCGAAAATAATCCCGTAACCCGCGCCGATATAGCCCAGAGAGGCAAAGGAGGCGGCGGTGAGCCAGCCTGCGAACAGCGCTACGGGCGCACGGGCCAGCCACGGGTCCAGAACGGGCGCGCGGGTCATGGCGACAATGGCGAGGGCCAGCATCATGAAGATCATCACCGTGGCGATAACAGGATTCATCGTGGCGACGGTGAGCCACGGTGTGCCAATGGCCAGCGCGAGGATCAAGGGTGGGCGCATCGGGGCCCAATCCTCTGCGTCATGGCGTTTGAACAACCCTATGGCGGCAGAGATGATCAGCCAGAGGTAGATCACGCCCCAGATGGAAAAGGCATAGCCCGCCGGACCGACAGGGGCATTGCCTTGAGGAATAGGAAAGGCGTCGGGATCATAACCCCGAAAATCCGGCGCAAGAAGCGGCCCCGCGATGGCAAACCCCAAGGCGGCGAGGAGGTGAAGGCTGGCGGTCATGCGATTTCTGTTCATACCCCCAAGTTAGAACGAAAAACGGCGCCGTAAAGGGCGCCGTTCTTTTGAGTATTTATGGCAGCAAGGAGATTAGGCCAGTGTGCCTTCGGCGGTGAGTGTCAGCTTGCCGCGCAAATAGGGCGAGAGTGCCTCGGGCAGGGTGACGGAGCCATCCGCGTTCTGGCCGTTTTCCAGCACCGCAATAAGACAGCGCCCGACCGCAAGGCCCGACCCGTTGAGCGTATGCACGAATTCCGGTTTGCCGCCCTCTTTGGGTTTGAAGCGCGCGTTCATGCGGCGGGCCTGAAAATCGCCACAGGTGGAGACCGAGGAAATCTCGCGATATTTGTCCTGACCGGGCAGCCAGACCTCGATGTCATGGGTGCGTTTCGCGCCAAAGCCGATGTCTCCGGAACAGAGGTTCACCGTGCGATAGGGTAGGTTCAGGGCTTCGAGAATGTTTTGCGCCTGCGTCGTCATGCGGGCGTGTTCGGCCTCGCTCTGGTCGGGGCGGGTGATGGAGACCATTTCGACTTTTTCGAACTGGTGCTGGCGCAACATGCCGGAGGTGTCGCGGCCCGCGCTGCCCGCTTCGGAGCGGAAACACTGCGTGTCGGCCACATAGCGGCGGGGCAGGGTGTCTTCGTCCACGGTGACATTGTTGACGATGTTGGTCAGCGTCACCTCTGCGGTCGGAATGAGCCACCAGCCGTCGGTTGTCTTGTAGCTGTCCTCCCCGAATTTCGGAAGCTGCCCTGTACCGTAGAGCATTTCTTCGCGTACCAGCACAGGGGTCATGGTTTCGGTCAGCCCGTGATTGTCCACATGGGTGTCGATCATGAACTGCGCCAGCGCCCGATGGATGCGTGCCACAGCGCCCGAGAGGATCACGAAGCGCGCACCGGAGATTTTCGCCGCCGTTTCGAAATCCATACCGGCTTTGACGCCTTCGATCTCGTAATGCTCTTTCGGCGTGAAATCGAAACTTGCTGGTGTGCCCCAGCGGTGGATCTCGACATTGTCATCTTCGCTCGCGCCTTCGGGCACGTCGTCATACATGACATTGGGCAGCGACATCAGAAGCTCTGTGAGCCGCGCGTCTTCTTCCTTGGCCTCGTCATTGAGGCGGGCAACCTCGGCCTTTTTGTCGGCAACCAGCGCACGCAGGCGTTCGAATTCGGCCTCGTCGCCTTTGGCCTTGGCCGCGCCCACGAGTTTGGAGGCTTTGTTCTGTTCGGCCTTGGCATCTTCGGCGGCACCGATCTTGGCACGGCGGGCAGCATCGATGGCGAGGACTTCGGAGGAGACCCCGGACAAGCCGCGGCGGCTCATGGCAGCGTCGAACGCTTCGGGATTTTCGCGAATGGCCTTGATGTCATGCATCGGTCTGGTCCTCGGTTGGTTGGTTTGGGCGAGGTTATGCAACAGGGAAAGAGTGGAGGGAAGGGGGATTTCGGTTAATCTCCCGTGTGCTCTTGCCCTTGGCGCCTGTTGGTCACATGTAACAGGAAACGAAGACAATGAGGACTCCATGCCAGCCAAAGCCATTCATTCCTGTATCCGTGTGTTAGACGAGGCGCGCTCTGTCGCGTTTTACGAGACGGCCTTTGGCCTCACCGTGGCCGACAAGCTCGACTTCCCTGATTTCACACTGATCTATATGTCGAACCCGCTCTCGGCGTTCGAGCTTGAGCTGACCATCAACAAGGGCACGACCGAGCCCTATGATCTGGGCAACGGCTACGGGCATTTCGCGGTGTCGGTGGAGGATCTGGAGGCCGAACATGCGCGGATGGAGGCGGCGGGGCTCGCGCCCGGCAAGATCGTCGATTTCGCGCCTGCCGGCACCCGTGTGGCGAAGTTCTTTTTCATCACCGATCCCGATGGTTACAAGATCGAAGTGATCGAGCGCGGCGGGCGGTTTTTGTGAGAGGAAACAGACAGCGCTAACAGTGCCGTGAAAGCGCAGCCCGCTTGCTGGACAAGGGGCAAAGCCCGCTATAGGGTGCGCGGCGACTTCAAGGGGTGGCGAGGGGCCGCTCCGTTTGACAATAAAGGACCAACAGATGTTCGTGACCCCCGCCTATGCGCAGGCCGCCGGAGGTGCCGCTGGCAACCCGATCATGCAATTCCTGCCGCTGATCCTGATCTTTGCGATCATGTATTTCCTGATGATCCGTCCTCAGCAAAAGAAGATGAAAGAGCATCGTGCGATGATTGAAGCCGTGCGCCGTGGTGACGAGGTCGTGACCGCAGGCGGCATCATGGGCAAGGTTGCCAAGGTGCGCGAAGATGGTTTCGTCGATGTCGAGATTGCAGATGGCGTGAAAGTCAAAGTGCAAAAAGCGACGCTTGCCAGTGTCGTGTCGAAAACCGAACCAGCCGCGGACGCGTAAGCGCCCGCTCTGACACTTCCAAGGCCCGCTTTGATGCGGGCCTTTCCCTTTCAAGACGTCTCAGGACCTGCTCATGTTGCAAATGCCTCTTTGGAAACGGATCGTCATTTGGGGCCTTGTGGCCCTTGGCCTTCTGGCCGCGCTCCCCAACGCTTTTTACCCTCGTGTCGAGGGGCACAACGATGCGATCGCTGCCATCGAGAAGGCCGGCGAGACGCCGGAGCGCGCTGCGGCTCGTGACGCATGGCCGTCTTTCCTGCCGTCCTCTTTGGTGAATCTGGGGCTGGACCTGCGCGGCGGCGCGCATCTTCTGGGCGAGGTGGACGTGGCCGAGGTCTATGCCTCGCGCATGGATGCCTATTGGCCGGAAGTGCGTGATGCGCTGCGTGACGAGCGCGACACAGTGGGCACGATCCGCCGTCTTGATGCGCCTGACGGGCAGCTTCGGGTGCGGATTTCCGATCCTGAGGGCATGGAAACCGCGCTGGCTGCCGTGCGTGCGCTTGGCACATCGGTGGTGTCTCTGACCTCTGCGGGTGAAAAGGATATTGACGTTTCGGCCACCGGTGATGTGATCACCGTGCAACTCTCCGAGGCGGAGAAAGCCGCGACCGACGATCGCACGATGCAGCAGTCCTTGGAGATCATCCGCCGCCGTGTGGACGAAGTGGGCACACGGGAGCCGACGATCCAGCGTCAGGGCGAGAATCGCATTCTCATTCAGGTGCCGGGGATCGGTTCCGCCGCCGAGTTGAAGTCGCTGATCGGGACCACCGCGCAGCTGACCTTTAATCCTGTTGTGGGCCGCACGACGAATCCGGACGAAAACCCCGGCGCGCGCAACTTTATCGCGCCGTCGATCAACGAGCCGGGCGTCTATTACATTCTCGAACAATCCGCCGTGGTCTCCGGTGACGAGCTGACCGACAGCCAGCCCGCCTTTGACCAGAACGGTCGGCCCTCCGTGACCTTCCGTTTCAACCCCACGGGCGCGCGCAAATTCGGCGACTATACCGCCGCCAATGTCGGGGCGCTGTTTGCGATTGTTCTTGATGACGAAGTGATCTCCGCGCCGCGCATTCAGGACGCGATCCGTGGCGGCTCCGGCCAGATCACCGGCTCCTTCACCGTCGAAGAATCGACCGAACTGGCCGTGTTGCTGCGTGCAGGGGCCTTGCCTGCCAAGATCAACTTCCTCGAAGAACGGACCATCGGGCCGGAGCTTGGGGCGGATAGTATCGAAGCGGGCCGGATTGCCACCACAGTCGCCTTTGTTGCCGTGCTGGTCTTTATGGGCGCGGCCTACAGCCTGTTTGGTATGTTTGCCAATATTGCCCTCATCATCAACGTGGCGCTTCTGTTCGGCCTGTTGTCCGCTATCGGGGCGACGCTGACCCTGCCGGGGATTGCGGGGATCGTGCTGACCGTGGGGATGGCGGTGGATGCCAATGTGCTGATTTTCGAGCGTATCCGGGAGGAGTTGAAAAACTCCAAATCCGTCGGACGCGCTATCGAGCTTGGCTATGAAAAGGCGCTGTCGGCCATTATCGACGCCAATATCACCACGTTTATCACCGCGGCGATCCTCTTTGTCATGGGCTCCGGTCCGGTCAAGGGCTTTGCCGTGACGCTGGCCTTGGGTTTGATCACGTCGGTCTTCACCGCGATCTATGTGACCCGCGCCATGGTTGTGGCGTGGTATGGGCGCAAGAACCGCAAGGGCTGGACACTCAAGGGAGTGAGCCTAGTGCCGTCCGAAACCACGTTTGATTTCTTCAAGAGCAAGAAATTCACCTTTGGCTTCTCCGGCGCACTGGTTGTGGCTGCGGTTGTGGCCTTTTTCGCAATGGGGCTGAATTTCGGCATCGACTTCAAAGGCGGCACGACGATTCGGACACAATCGGAAAGCGCTGTGGACGTGGGCGACTATCGTGCGGCTCTGGAGAATCTGGATCTGGGTGATGTGTCGATCACCGAAGTGTTCGACCCGAATTTCGACGAGAACCAGCACGTCGCCATGGTCCGCATTCAGGCTCAGGACGATGTGGAGGCGATCACGCCGGAAACTGTGCAACTGGTCGAGAAGGCGCTGCAAGAGGTTGATCCCTCAATCACCTTCCCCTCGGTGGAATCCGTGGGGCCGAAAGTGTCGGGCGAGCTGATCTGGACCGCCGTGGAGGCCGTGACCGCCGCCATTGCCGCCGTGCTGTTCTACATCTGGCTGCGCTTTGAGTGGCAGTTTGCGGTCGGGGCCGTGGTGGCGCTGGTCCACGATGTTGCCATCACCATCGGGATATTCGCGCTCTTCGGTATCCAGTTCGACCTCACGATCATCGCCGCGCTTCTGACCATTGTGGGCTACTCGCTCAACGATACGGTTGTGGTGTTTGACCGCGTGCGCGAAAACCTGCGTCGCTACAAGAAGCTCGACCTTGCGCAGGTGTTGAACATGTCGATCAACGAGACGTTGGCCCGCACGGTCATGACCTCCGGCACCACGCTGATTGCGCTGATCGCGCTGTTGGTGCTAGGCGGCGATGTGATCCGCGGGTTCGTCTTTGCCATGACCTTGGGCGTTGTGGTCGGGACGTGGTCTTCGGTCTTTGTGGCCTCGACCGTGCTCTTGTGGTTCGGTGTCAAACGGGACTGGGACAAGAAAGAGCCGGCCAAGGGCATCCAGACCGACGGCAGTGCGGTTTGACGCGCGGCTGCGCAAGAGTATTTTAAGCACAAAGGAAAGGCCTGCGACGCGGGCCTTTTCGCGATTCGGGACCGAGGAGGCGAGACCCCATGCAATTCAATGAAATGCCCTTCGAAGACGCCGTGCCGGTTGATGGCTACGGGCCGAATATGTTCCGGATCGGCGGCAAGGCCTATGAAGGTGCGATGCTGGTCTGTGGCGAAAAGGTCCTGCCTTGGGGCGGCTATGCTGATGTGGACTCGCTGGTCGAACTGCGCGAGTTGATCGACATTATCGTGATCGGCACGGGGCCGGAGATGACCCATCTGCCGAAAGCGTTCCGCGAGGCGCTGGAGGCGGCAGAGATCGGGCTTGAGCCGATGGCGACGCCGACAGCGGCGCGGACCTATAATGTTCTGGCCTCGGAAGGGCGACGTGTCGCAGTGGCAATGCTTCCGGTTTGATCCGTGTCAGATCATAATTCTAGAATCGCTATAAACAGGGCCACATGAGTTTGATTTCTGTAAAAGATCTGACCGTCTCGCGTGGCGGGATGCCTGTGCTGGAGGGGCTGGATTTCTCCGTCTCTTCTGGCGAGGTGCTTGTCCTGCGCGGGCCGAACGGGTCCGGCAAGACCACGCTGCTGCGCACGCTTGCGGGGCTGCAACCGCCCTATGCGGGCGCGGTCTCGGTGGAGCCGGATACGGTGGCCTATGCGGCCCATGCGGACGGGTTGAAGGCGACCCTGAGCGTGGCGGAGAACCTTGCCTTTTGGGCAGGGGTCTACGGCGGGCAGGAGATTGCAGAGGCGCTTTTGCATTTCAACCTCGACGCGCTGCGCGACCGTCCGGCAGGCAACCTGTCGGCGGGGCAGAAACGACGTCTGGGCCTTGCGCGGCTGATGGTGACGGGGCGTCCGGTCTGGGTGCTTGACGAGCCGACCGTGTCGCTGGACGCGGCCTCTGTGGCGCTGTTTGCCGCGGCGGTCAAAGCCCATGTTACGGCTGGCGGTGCGGCGGTGATTGCAACTCATATCGACCTAGGGTTCGAGGAACATGTGTTCGATGTCGGCCCTTACAAGGCCCGCATGGATGTGGTGCGTGACGATTTTGACGAGGCGTTCCTATGATCCGGCTGTTGTGGCGTGACATCACTCTGGCGTTTCGCTCCGGCGGGGGCTTCGGCCTTGGCCTCGGGTTCTTCCTGATCCTTGTGACACTGGTGCCCTTTGGCGTCGGCCCCGAAGGCGACATGCTCAGCGCGATTGCGCCGGGCATCCTCTGGGTCGGGGCGCTGCTGGCCTGTCTCTTATCTCTGGACCGGATCTTTGCGCTGGATTTCGAGGACGGCTCGCTGGACCTGCTGGCCACAGCACCGATCCCGCTCGAAGGGGTTGTCGCGGTCAAGGCGCTGGCGCATTGGATCACCACGGGGCTGCCTCTGGTGATCGCGGCACCCGCGCTCGGCTTTCTGCTGCATCTGGAGAGCACGGCTTACCGCTGGATGATCGTGACGCTGTTGATCGGCACGCCGGCGCTGTCCTTTATCGGGTCGTTTGGCGCGGCGCTGACCGTGGGGTTGAAACGCGGGGGGCTGCTGATGAGCCTGCTGGTCCTGCCGCTCTATATCCCGACCTTGATCTTCGGGGCTGAGGTGGTGCGGCGCGGCGCAGGGGGCTTTCTGGTCGGCACGCCTCTGGCCATGCAGGCGGGCATTACACTGGGGGCTGTGGCCTTGCTTCCTTTTGCGAGTGCTGCGGCCATTCGGGTCGCTTTAAGGTGAGTTGAGAACATGCGTGTTTGCCCTTAGGCTTGCGCGCGTCGAGAGGAGAGACAGCATATGGCCATCAACTGGAACGCCTTTTGGGAATGGGCCAATCCGCGCAAGTTCATGTGGTGGACTGACCGTGCCTTGCCCGTGATTGCCATTCTGGCTGCGGTTATTTTCGTGATCGGTCTGGTCTGGGGTTTTTTCCTGACCCCTGATGATTATCGCCAAGGCGCGACGGTCAAGATTTTCTACATCCATGTGCCCTCCGCGATGATGGCGATCAACATCTGGGCGATGATGCTGGTGGCCTCGCTGATCTGGATCGTGCGGAGGCACCATGTGTCTGCGCTGGCCGCCAAATCCGCCGCTGCGATCGGCATGACCATGACGCTTATCGCGCTCATCACGGGTGCGGTCTGGGGCAAGCCGATGTGGGGCACCTATTGGGAATGGGACCCGCGGCTTACTTCTTTTCTGATCCTGCTGCTGTTCTACATCGGCTATATGGCGCTTTGGGAAGCCATCGAAGATCCCGATACGGCCGCAGACCTGACCTCGGTGCTCTGCCTTGTCGGGTCCGTCTTTGCCCTGCTGTCGCGCTATGCTGTTCTCTTTTGGAACCAAGGGCTTCACCAAGGGGCCTCGCTGTCGCTTGATGCCGAGGAAAACGTGGCTGATGTCTATTGGTATCCGGCCTTGGTGGCGATTGCGGGCTTTGTTCTGTTGTTTGTTGCGCTGGTGCTCTTGCGCACCCGCACGGAAATCCGCGCGCGGCGTTTGCACGCGCTGGAAATGCGCGAAAGGGTGAAAAATGCCTGATCTTGGAAAATATGCAGGGGATGTGTTGATGGCCTACGGGGCGACCTTCCTGCTTCTGGCTGGGCTGATCTGGCGCTCTCTGGCGCGGTCGGCCAAGGTGAAACGGCAATTGAAAGCGGCTGAGGAGCGGAAAACCCATGGCTAGAATCAACCCACTTATGGCGCTGCCGCTGGTTGTCGCGGCGGGGTTTATTGCCTTGGTCACATATGGCATGGCCCGCGAAGATGCGGAGCAGCTGCCCAGCTCGCAAATCGGGCGGGAGGCACCGTCGATTGCCTCTGTCACCCCGTTTGAGGGCATGGAACCGCTCACCGACGGGATGCTGCGCGAAGGCGGTGTGAAGCTGGTCAACTATTGGGCCTCGTGGTGCGCGCCGTGCCGTGCCGAACATCCGCAGCTTGAAGCCCTCGCCGAGGAGGGGGTGACGATCTACGGCATCAATTATAAAGACGAAGCCTCCAACGCGCTGAAGTTTCTGGATGATCTGGGAAACCCCTACACGGCCATTGCCCAAGACGAACCGGGGCGCACGGCGCTGGAATGGGGCGTGTATGGTGTGCCGGAGACCTATATTCTCGATGCTGAAGGGCACATCGCCTATCGGTTTGCCGGTCCGATTACGGTCGAGATTATGGAAAAATATATCAAGCCTGAGATTGCCAAAGCGGCTCAATAAGCTGTGGAAGGTGTGTCCAAGCAGCAGTTTGGAAAGAGGCCAATGGATATTTGGTCTCTTACTGACGCTTTTGGGATTTCTATCCTGTTAAGGTTAATCTGATTAAGGTTAACGCGTATAAAAGTGCTGACACGTTGCGGGGAGCGTGCATTGACCTCCGCTCGCATTTACGGTCCTGCGCAGTTGATGACCCTGTGCCATGTATCGCGTGACTTATTTTAAAAGAAAAACCCGCCGGACCTGCGGCGGGTTTTGCAGTTCTATTGTAGAGCTGTTTAGCTCAATGCCTGATCCAGATCGGCGATCAGATCGTTCACATCCTCGATCCCGACGGAGAGGCGCAGGATGTTCGGACCTGCACCGGCCTTGATCTGGTCTTCCGGTGCGAGTTGACGGTGGGTTGTCGAGGCCGGATGGATCACCAGAGAGCGCGTGTCGCCAAGGTTGGCCACATGGGAAAACAGCTTGAGCTTCGAGACGGTCTCCACACAGGCATCATATCCGCCTTTGAGCGCCACGGTGAACAGTGAACCCGCGCCACGCGGACAGACCCGCGTCATGCGGTCATAGTAGCTTGAGGAGGGCAGACCGGAATAGGTCACGGCCTCGATCCGTTCGTCACCTTCGAGCCAGCCGGCAATCTCGCGCGCGTTCTGGACGTGTTTTTGCATCCGCAGGCTGAGTGTCTCGATCCCCATGAGCGTATAATGCGCGGCCTGCGGGTTGAGCGTCATGCCCAGATCACGCAGTCCCACGGCGATACCATGGAAGGTAAAGGCCATCGGCCCGAACACTTCATGGAAATTCAGACCGTGATAGGCGGGTTCGGGTTCGGAGAGCGACGGGAATTTTCCCGAAGCGGACCAGTCGAACGTGCCGCTGTCCACGATGCAGCCGCCGGTCACGGTGCCATTGCCCGTGAGGAATTTGGTCAGCGAATGCACCACCAAGGTCGCGCCGTGCTCAATGGGTTTGCACAGGTAAGGCGTGGCCGATGTGTTGTCCACGATCAGCGGAATGCCCGCCTGTTTGGCGATCTCGCCGATGGCATCAAGGTCCATGATGGCCCCTGACGGGTTGGCGAGGCTTTCGCAGAACACCGCCTGCGTGTCGTCGTCAATCGCATCGCGGATGGCGTCGAAATCGTCGAAATCAACGAATTTGGCCGACCAGCCAAAGCGTTTGAAGGTCTGGGTGAACTGGGTGAGCGTGCCGCCGTAAAGACGGGTCGAGGCCACGATATTCTTGTCCGGTGCCATGAGCGGGAAGAGCGCCATGATCTGCGCGGCATGGCCGGAGGAGCAACAGACCGCCCCTGCGCCACCTTCGAGGGCGGCCATGCGGTTTTGCAAGGCGGCCACTGTCGGGTTGGTCAGCCGCGAGTAGATGTAGCCGACCTCTTCGAGATTAAAGAGCCGCGCCGCATGGTCGGCATCTTTGAACACATAGGCCGTGGTTTGGTAAATAGGCACCTGACGCGCACCGGTTGCGGGGTCCGGTTCGGTTCCCGCATGAACCTGTATCGTGTCAAAGCCTTGTTTTCTATCGGACATTCTATCCTCCCGTTCGCATATTCCCTGTGACATTACGCGCGGGCGGCGGGGCATTCAACAGGGAGACTGCGCATAGAGATTATGAGGGCGGCTCATGGTGCGGCGGGCAAGGCGGGGAGACCTTATCCCGCACCGATCAGAAGCGCGAAAAACGACGTGAGGAGCAGGAGTTCGGTGAGCGGAAGCGGGACATGTGGCTGGATATATTTCATGCACACAGGGGTAGAACGCATAGGTTAAGCAATCCTCACCAACGCGCCCTCAAAGCCGGAAACACTTTGTTTCCATTTTGTTCTCGTTGCCTGTCTCGCGCCAACAGCGCAATTTGCAAGGGTCAAAGAGGTGCCAGATATGACGAAGATTTACCACAATCCCCGCTGTTCCAAATCCCGCGAAACGCTCAAGCTGATCGAGGCGGAAGGGATCACCCCAGAGGTGGTGCTCTATCTTGAAACGCCGGTGTCGCGGGAGAAACTCGCGGAGTTCGTGCGCCGCTCCGGTCTGCCCGCCAGCGCGTTCTTGCGGGCGAAAGAGGCGGAGGCCAAGGCTTTGGGCATCACGGCCAAATCCGACCCCGAAGCGATCCTTGACGCGATTGCCGTGCATCCGCGTTTGATGGAGCGTCCTGTGGTCGAAACCGACAAAGGCGTGGTGCTCGGACGTCCACCGGAAGCGGTCAGGGATGTGTTGTAAGCTGGCGCTCGTGAAGTGCCGCGCAACCTATTGATATGGCTTGGTCTTGCGCAATCAACTTGGCCTCAGGGGATTGCGAAAGACGTTCACCCCGTCCGGAGATCACGATGCAGTTCGACTTCACCACACTTCCCGCCCGCGACCGCTACCGGTTGCTCACGAATTTCGTCGGACCGCGCCCTATCGCCTTGGTGACCACGGTGAATCCGGACGGGACGCATAACGCGGCCCCGATGTCGTTTTTCAACGTCATGTCCTCGGAACCGCCGCTTTTGGTTCTGGGGGTCGCGTCAAAGCCGGAGCAGGAAAAAGACACCGCCGCCAATATCCGGCGCACAGGCGAGTTTGCCATTCACATGGTGGATCGGGCGCTGTCGGAGGCCATGTTGGTGGCGGGGCTGGCTGTGCCTTCCGGTGTGGATGAACTGGCGCTAGCTGGGGTGGAGACGGAGCCTTGCACCGCGATCGCCGCGCCGCGCATCACGGGGGCGGCCTGTGTGTTCGAATGTCGGACCGAGCGCCTGCTTGACTGGCCGAACCGTGTGCTGGTGATCGGTGAGGTGGTCCAGATGCATGTCCGCCGTGATTGTCTGGACGATGCGGGCCGGTATGTGAATCCCGAGATTTACCAACCGATTGCGCGGCTGCATGGCGACAATTATGTGGGCTCCGAAGATCAATTCGTGCTGACCGCGCCGCCGCTGGAGGATGTGTTCAAAGGGGAGGGCGGCTAGGCTCAGGCGAGTTTGACGCCCTGAAACCCGCTTGCGGCCACCTTCGAGCAAAGTTCTGACCAGTTGCATCCCGTGCAGGCGCTGCGGATGTCTCCGCTCGCAAATGCGGCTCTGAGCGTTGCGCGCCTGTCTGCGGTAAGCGTGAGCCGTGTGCCGCTTGCAATGGTCATGCCCAGAACCCGCCCCACATCCCGCGCGGCGCAGGCATCGCGGGAGATGACAGAGGCCCCGTGGCAATGTTCCGCGAGATCGCAGGCAATCGGCGCGCAGATATCGTCCGGCCCCTCCGTCATGGCGATTTCTTCGCCCGCACCCAGCCGTGCGATGATCCGGTCGTAATTTTCCACAAAAGCCGGTGAGTAGCCTTTGCCCACATAGGTGAGCAGACACAGCAGATGATGGGGGCGCAGCGTGACGGTCATGCGCGTAGCTACACACAGGCAGGGGCAAAAGAAAAGGGCCCCCGAAGGAGCCCTTTCCAATTCTGAAAACCGCTGCCGATTAGCAGGAGTAGTAGAGTTTGTACTCGACCGGGTGCGGAGTGTGTTCGTAGGCGTAAACCTCTTCCCACTTGAGATCCATGTAGCCCGCGATCTGGTCTTTGGTGAACACGTCGCCTGCGGTGAGGAAGTCCATGTCTTTTTCCAGCTCTTCGAGCGCTTCACGCAGCGAGGCGCAAACGGTCGGGATCTCGGCCAGTTCTTCCGGCGGCAGATCGTAGAGGTCTTTGTCGGACGCCGAACCCGGATCGATTTTGTTCTTGATGCCGTCGAGACCGGCCATCAGGAGCGCAGCGAAGCACAGGTAGGGGTTTGCGCTCGGATCGGGGAAGCGGGCTTCCACACGTTTTGCCTTGGGCGATTCGGCCCACGGAATACGCACACAACCGGAGCGGTTACGTGCGGAGTAGGCGCGCAGAACCGGAGCTTCAAAGCCCGGGATCAGGCGTTTGTAGGAGTTCGTGGACGGGTTGGTGAAGGCATTGAGCGCTTTCGCGTGCTTCAGGATACCGCCGATGAACCACAGGGCTTCGTCGGAGAGATCGGCATATTTGTCGCCGGCAAAGAGCGGCTTGCCGTCTTTCCAGATCGACATGTTCACGTGCATGCCGGTGCCGTTGTCGCCTGCGATCGGTTTCGGCATGAAGGTTGCCGATTTGCCGTAGGCCTGTGCCACGTTGTGGATCACATATTTGTATTTCTGCAGGTGGTCGGCTTGTTCGGTCAGTGTGCCGAAGATCAGGCCAAGCTCGTGCTGACAGGAGGCAACCTCGTGGTGGTGCTTGTCCACTTTCATACCCATGTTGGCCATGGTGGTGAGCATTTCACCGCGGATGTCCTGACCGTCGTCAATCGGGTTGACGGGGAAGTAGCCGCCTTTGACGCCCGGACGGTGGCCGGTGTTGCCCATTTCATATTCGGTGTCGGTGTTCCAGGAGGCGTCCAAAGCGTCCACTTCGTAGGACACTTTGTTCATCTCGACGGAGTAACGCACGTCGTCGAACAGGAAGAATTCAGCTTCCGGACCACAGAAGAACTGGTCGCCGATGCCGGAGGACTTGAGGTAAGCCTCGGCGCGTTGCGCACAGCCGCGTGGGTCACGCTCGTAGGATTCGCCCGTGTCGGGCTCGACCACGGTGCAATGCACGCAGAGGGTTTTCTCGGCGTAGAACGGGTCGATATAGGCCGATGCCGGATCCGGGATCAGTTTCATGTCGGATTCGTCGATGGATTTCCAGCCAGCGATGGAGGAACCGTCAAACATGAAGCCGTCTTCGAAGAAATCTTCGTCCACTTCCGTGTGGCGCAGCGTGACGTGTTGCAGCTTGCCGCGCGGATCGGTGAATCGCACGTCTACATATTGGACGTCTTCGTCCTTCATGGTCTTGAGAACGTCTTGGATGCTCATTTTTGACCTAGTCCTTTTCGTTAAGAAATTGTGTTGTGACGAATGGCGCGCTGCGATGGAGGCCGGTTAGGGGCCGTCGGCTGCGCGCCCTGCGCCTTGCTCAAAGCGCGTCTTGACCGGACTCGCCTGTTCTGATGCGGATCGCTTGTTCCACGGGAGAAACGAAAATCTTGCCGTCGCCGATCTTGTCGGTTTTCGCCGCGGTCACAATGGCCTCGATGGCCTCGTCCACCTGATCAGCGCTCAGCACGACCTCGATTTTCACTTTCGGCAGGAAGTCCACAACGTATTCCGCGCCGCGGTACAGTTCTGTGTGCCCCTTCTGGCGCCCGAACCCCTTCACTTCGACAACGGAAAGGCCTTGCACGCCGATTTCTTGCAGCGCTTCTTTCACTTCGTCGAGCTTGAAGGGCTTGATGATCGCTTCGATCTTTTTCATGGACCTTCGACTCCCTTAATTCCATTCGTAAACTGTGAGACCATTTCTCTTATCCGGTCACAATCGACTCGGCAGATGCAGCGAGATGTGCCCACAGGATTTGCATGCTGTTGCACAATATTTAATCTAACAGGTTTCAAAATAGGCGCTATGAAAACTTATGCGGCAAAAAGCATCATTTGGCGAAGTCTTGATCAATGTTTGTGCAAGCTGAAAGCCGGACCACTTGATATTGCCCGCCCCGCGCGCTCCCTTTATCCTGCAAGGTGAGGAAGGTGACCCATGGCAGAACTTCTGACCAGTGCACAAATGCGCGCCGTCGAACAGGCCGCGATGGCCTCTGGCGTGGTGACTGGGCTGGAGCTGATGGAACGCGCAGGGCAGGGCGTTTTGAAGGCCGTTCTGGATGCGTGGCCGGACCTGGCGCATAGCGCGTATAAATCGGTCGTCCTCTGTGGCCCCGGCAACAATGGCGGCGACGGTTTCGTCATTGCCAGACTGTTGAAGCAGCGCGGCTGGGAGGTGGAGGTGTTTCTCTACGGCACGCCCGAAAAACTCCCGCCGGATGCCAGAGCCAATTATGAGAAATGGCATGGTTTGGGCGAGGTGGTCGGTTTTGCCGATCTATGTGTCGGCCAGATTGAGAACTGTGATCTCGTGATCGACGCGCTTTTCGGCACGGGGCTCACGCGTCCGATCCCCGCCGAGATGGCCGCATTGGCGCAGGGGCTTGCGCACACGAACTTGGCTGCGCGGCGGGTGGCGGTGGATTTGCCCTCGGGGCTGTGTTCGGATTCGGGCCGCATCCTTGGGGACAACCTAAGCGCGATCTTCCCAAGCGATCTGACGGTGAGTTTTCATACTCTGAAGCTGGGGCATGTTCTGGGGCAGGGGCCGGAGATATGCGGTCAGGTTGCGGTTTCGGATATCGGTTTGAATGCGGTGGATGATTCTCCGCAGGATGGCGCAACCATCACGCTCTATGATGGGCCGCCCCGCTCCGTTCTTGCCAAGCAGAGCTTCGGCCACAAATACAGCCACGGCCACGCCCTGATCCTCTCCGGTCCCTCCGGCAAAACCGGTGCCGCCCGTCTCGCCGCGCGTGCCGCTTTGCGTGTGGGGGCGGGGCTTGTCACGCTCGGCACGCCGCATGAGGCGGTCACTGAGGTCGCCGCCCAGATCACCGCGCTCATGTTGACCGAAATCGACACGCCGGATCTGCTCACCCGCGTGCTCTCCGATTCGCGCCTCAACGCGCTGTGTTTCGGGCCCGGATTCGGTGTCGCGCGGGCAGAAGCGTTTCTCCCCGCTGTTCTGGCGTCCGGACGCGCGACTGTGCTTGATGCCGACGCGCTGACCGCTTTGGCTCGGAGCGACTCCGGTTTCGCGGGCCTGCATGAAAACTGTGTGCTGACCCCGCATGCGGGTGAGTTCAAACGCCTCTTTCCCGACCTTGCCGCCCGCCTTGCCGAGCCGCCTCTGACTGGGTCCGCCTATAGTAAGGTCGATGCCACGCGCTCTGCGGCCCAACGCGCAGGCTGCACTGTGCTGCTCAAAGGGCCGGACACAGTGATCGCCAGTCCTGACGGTCAATGCTCTGTCAGCGCCGCGATCTATGAGCACGCCGCGCCGTGGCTTGCCACCGCTGGCGCGGGAGATGTGCTTGCGGGCTTGATCGCGGGCCTGATGGCGCGTGGTTTTCCCCCAGATCAGGCGGCCGAAGCAGCAGCATGGCTCCACGTTGAAACTGCGCGCTGCTTTGGTCCGGGGTTGATCGCGGAAGACCTGTCTGACACCCTCCCCAAAGTGCTGCGCGGCCTTGGCCTCTAAAGTGCCTCACGAAAAGACCTGAACTGTGCAGTGTTTCTCTTCCGTGTAAGGCTTCTGCCGTGAGAACCGCGTGCGTTTCCTTTGTGCCCCAAATACTCGAATCGAAAGCGGCTTGTGAAAAGCCGCTTTTCTGTTCGCATCGCTTCCAAGTGGGCACATCGCTATCAAAGTGCCAGGCAGGGGAAACCATGCGGGGAACTCAAGCGGCGAATGGTTGCCCCGTTTCGCTCATCACCATCACACCATCGGCATAGATGACTTCCTCACGCGCAAAACTCAGCTTGAATCGCTTCGGCGCGGGCGTGTCTATGCCCAGTACCTGACGCATCCCCGCCCGCGTGATCACCCGATCACCCGGTTCGAGATATTCGACGGGTAGCAGCCCGTCGGCGGTCAATACTTGCGACCCAAGGGGCAAGCCCTTGTCATAATTCGGAAAAATGTCTCGCACGCAGAGCTTTCGGGACGGATCACGCCCGTCGCCATGCTCATGATCGTGCCCGCTGCCTTTATAGGTCATGTCAGGGCCTCTGGATAAGTCTGCCTCAAATTGTGACCCAGAATATGTTATTTTTATGTTAGCGAACAGAATTTTCTTGGGCGCAGGCGGGTAGGCCGGTGAATTTCGCTCGTGAAACTGTACGATTGCCCCTTTTCCTTATCCGCGCGTTTTGCTATCTGCACCGCCACGCGGGTGTGGCGAAATTGGTAGACGCACCAGATTTAGGTTCTGGCGCCGCAAGGCGTGGGGGTTCAAGTCCCTCCACCCGCACCACCTTATCCCTTTGATATCAGATCAAATCTTGCCGACAGAGGTTGTGGGGGAAGCCACAATTGGTCTTTGGGGTGCAGGTGGCAATCTGACATGGGTGACTTGCGGGGCCGTGTGCGCCATTTCTTTATGGCACATCTCTCTTACCCCTCAACCCCGCTCTCCAACGCGTTTTTGACGCCCGATCCCAGAGTGAGATCACAGCCATTGTCCGCGCTTGTGCGGAACAGGGCTTTGGCGGCGTCTTTTTCTCTGACCGGACGGTGGGTCCATGCTTTCCCTTTGCGGGCATAGGCTTTCATCTTCGCAAGCGCGGAGGTGTCATCGGAGATTTTGTCGTTGTATCCGGGGATGTAGGCCGTCTGGAAAAAGGTGAAACCGGCGACGTGCAGTCTTGAGAGCTTTTGTTCACAGAGCAGGGCCAGAATGGCAAAGCCGGTGCTGGGTCGTGCGCCGTTGAGGTGTTTTGAGATGCGTTTGACGCGGTCGGGGGTAATGATAAAGACCTTCGGGCGGGTTTTATAGGATCTGATGTGCAGGATATGCCGGATCACTCGGTGAAAATCGCGCCATTTCCCCCAGATCAGAACCACATTTTCAACGCCCGAGGCTTTGAGCCGCTCTTCTGTATAGTGCCCGGCCAGTTCGCCGGGGCGGTTCCCGACGATATTGCGCACATAGGTGTCGAAACCGTCAAGTGGCCCGTCTTCGAGCGCCACCGGAGTTTCGATGGCGCGGTTGATGCAGATGACATGATCGAATTCCGAAACGGACACCCCCGCCATATCCGAAGGCGCGCAAGAGGCTGGTCCGATCAGACAGACCTTTTTCTGTGCAAAGTCGGGCGGTGAAAAGCGAAAATACATGAGGCGTTTATCCTTTTCGGAAGTCGGCGCACGGCCAAAGCATCGGGAAGCCATTTGGGGGCAGGGGCCTAGAGCGTGGCCAGAATAGCATCCCTGTCCCGATCCCTTTGTCGGACCTGTTCAGGGCCATAGGTCCCGTCGAGCACGTCCTGCTCCATAGGGTAGTAGTCCTCGCACAGGTAGCTCATAAACGCATTGCGCAAGTCCTGACTGAATGTGAGGTCTTCCGGCTTTGTCAGGATGTCAGACAGGTCGGACGGGCCGTTCACTTTCGTAGCCAGTTTGTCGAAACAGTAGAAGGCCTGTCCCAGCACAATGACGGGTTTGTTGAAGAAAAAGGCTTGTAGCCCGACGGAGGAGTTGACGTTTAACACGGCATGGGAAAGCGCGATCTGGTCCATCGTATTGGTGGCATTGTCGAGGCGAAACTTGTCGCTTTCCAGTGCAGAGAGTCTGTCAAAGAAGGAGATTTTCGAGGAAGGGTGTTCCTTGACCCTCAGATGCCAGCCGTCAGGCAGGTGCTCACTCGCCGCCTTGAGGTGATCAATCATCTCCTCGACCGATTTGATCCAGTCGCCATAAATCGTGATCTGGCTGTCGCGGGGCACTTGCAGCGGGCAAAAGATGAACCGTTCCTGTGCGAGTTCGGAAGGGGCCTCTTCGGAGCGGATGTCATCACGTTTGTCGGCTGAACGCGGGACAATCTGTCTGCCAACTTCGCGCCACGCCTCCGGATCGACCCCGCGGGCTTTGAGCCAGGCCATGTAAAAGGCCGGATCGCGCGGAAGGGAGCTTCCGAAATTGACACCTTTTCTGTCGATCGTGAGCCGCTTGGGGAGCGGGGCCTCCTCGAAATAGAACACCTCCTGCCCGAGTTCGCGGGCGGCGTGAACGAGCAAGCTTCGCTGACCTTTGATACCATTCCAGATAACGACACTTGCGGAAGGGTAATGCTGGAGCAAAGCTTTATACCCGCGATAGCGCCGCGCGAGAGACGCCCGTTTCAACGCCCGCCCGAGGCGCGTTTTTCGTGGACGGCCATCTGTATCGGTCGCTTCGTCCAACATGTCTGCAGAAGGCCATTCTCCGCCGAACCACAATCGGGCATCGGCCCCGTCCCCCCAAGTCCGACGTGTAATCCTGCGCACGGATGCGTCAGGGCCGGTAAAAGCCGTCAGAATGGCGGATACGCGCCGGTTGCCATGCATGTAGACCACAAAATCAATATCATCAGACATAGTACCCATCTTTCATAAGGTCATCAGCGGCACGCAGTGTTTCGGAAATCGGCTCATATCCCATAACAGCAAAACAGCCGCAATGCCCGCCCGGTGACGTATCATTGAAAATCGCCACGCGCTTGGGGCGGTGTGAGCTCTGGGTCATGTTGGTTATCCGTTCTGCTGTAGCGTGTGATCTCATTCTTTGAGCGAAATTTCAATCATGGAGGTGGGGTTTGCCGTTTGCGCCCCGCTTCGCCCCCGTGTGGATGCGGAGAATGGCCGGATAGGGGCGGATTCGCCTTGCGCGGCAGGGATTCTGCCCCTAGAACGTCCCTGATTTACAGGGTCGCGGTCCAGCGGCCTGTTGAGACGTAAGAACGTAATAAAGGACGCCAAGATGCAGGTCACCGAGACCCTGAACGAAGGTCTGAAGCGCGGCTATCAGATCACCATCACCGCCGCCGAGCTTGACGAAAAAGTCAACGCCAAGCTCAAGGAGGCCCAGCCCGAAGTCGAAATGAAGGGTTTCCGTAAAGGCAAAGTGCCGATGGCGCTCCTTAAGAAACAATTCGGCCCGCGCGTTCTGGGCGAAGCCATGCAGGAAGCTGTCGATGGCGCGATGAACGAGCATTTCGAGAAGACCGGCGACAAACCTGCGCTGCAACCCGAAGTGAAAATGGACGCAGGCGAAGAGTGGAAAGAGGGCGACGATGTGGTCGTCACCATGACCTACGAAGCCCTGCCGCAGATCCCCGAAGCCGATCTGTCCTCCGTGACGCTCGAAAAGCTGGTGGTCAAAGCCTCCGCTGACGAGATCGAAGACGCTTTGAAAAACCTCGCGGCCACCGCGCAGAACTTCGAAGACAAAGACGGTGCGGCCGAAGATGGCGATCAGGTTGTGATCGACTTCCTTGGTAAAGTCGACGGCGAAGCCTTCGACGGTGGCGCTGCCGAAGATTACCCGCTCGTTCTGGGCTCCGGTTCCTTCATTCCGGGCTTCGAAGAGCAGCTCGTAGGCGTGAAAGCCGGCGACGAGAAAAACGTCGAAGTCAAATTCCCCGAAGAATATGGCGCCGAGAACCTTGCTGGAAAAGACGCTGTCTTCGAATGCAAGATCAAAGCGGTGAAAGCGCCTGCTGACTCTGAAATCGACGACGAACTGGCCAAGAAATTCGGCGCCGAAGACCTCGCCGCGCTGAAATCCCAGATCGCGGAACGTCTCGAAGCGGAATATGCCGGTGCTGCCCGCGCTGTGCTGAAACGCGGTCTTCTCGACCAGCTGGATGGCAAAGTCTCCTTCGACCTGCCGCCGAGCCTCGTTGAAGCCGAAGCCAAACAGATCGCGCATCAGCTGTGGCATGAGGAAAACCCGAATGTCGAAGGTCACGATCACCCTGAAATCGAAGTGACCGACGAGCACAACACGCTGGCCGAACGCCGCGTGCGCCTCGGTCTCCTGCTGGCCGACATCGGTCAGAAGCAAGAGATTCAGGTCACCGATGCCGAGTTCACCCAAGCGGTCATGACGCAAGCGCGTCAATACCCGGGGCAGGAGCGTCAGTTCTTTGAATTCGTTCAGCAAAACCCGCAAATGCGTCAGCAGATCCAAGCTCCGCTGTTCGAAGACAAAGTGGTTGATTACATCGCTGAAAACGCTCAACTGACCGAAAAAGAGGTCACGAAAGAAGAGCTGGAAAAAGCTGTCGAAAGCCTCGACGACGAATAAGTGCCGAAGCGGCGGGCCTTTCGGGTCTGCCGCTTACGGTCTCGCCAAAGAGCGAGGGACAGAAGGCCGCTCCAGTGATGGGGCGGCCTTTTCTGTGAATGATTTTGTGGGGGCAGAGTGGGGCGTAACGGCTTAGCTGCGCAGGCCCGTCTCGTATAACAGGCCCTTCTTCTTGGCCTCGTAATAATAGCCCCGCGCATACCAGCGCATCGCCTCGTCAATATCCCCATCTGCCACGATATAGGCCCCGCGCAGGTATTTCCCTGCGTATTTCAGGTTCACATCCGGATCCAGAAGCTCCTCTGCCGGACCGCGATGCCCCATCGTGCGTGCGGTTTGTGGCAGGATTTGCAACAAGCCCCAATAAGGCCCGTTGCGTGCCCAAGGGCGGTGGGTGCTTTCGCGCACGGCTTGGCGGTGGATCAACTCGCGCGGAATCTCGTAGTGGTCCGCCCATTTGTTGATGAGCGCGCGCAGTTCCGGCGTTTCATTGGGATAGAGCGGCGGATTGAAGCGCCGCGAGGTCTCGGGCTTTTTTGCACCACAAGCGGTGAGGCTCAGGGCCGAGAGGGAAGACAGGAGGAACATGCGACGGGGCAGGGACATAAGCGGCACTCGTATGATTTCGATCCAAAGATATTCACCACGCAGCGCCCGGTTTGCCAAGCCTGTCCTCGGAATTGGGCGGAATTCCGCGTCTCCTTTGTGCCTTAAATACTCATAAAAAAAGCCCCGCCGCGAGGGCAGGGCTTTCGATATGTTCAAAGCAGTGAAGATTACTCTTCGCTGGCATCTTCCGGCGTGTCGACCACTTCGGCCAGATCATCGTCGTCGGAGGCCGCGGATCCGATATCGTCGAAGAGTTCGGCGATTTCGAATTCGGCTTGTGCTTCGGCTTCTGCAGCAAGTTCCTGAATGGATTTGCCTTCAGCCTGAAGCTCGGCTTCCTCGGTGGAACGGGCCACGTTGAGGATGATCGTTGCTTCGACTTCAGGGTGCAGCAGGACATGCACTTCGTGCAGGCCGAGGTCTTTGATCGGCGCTTTCAGGGCAACCTGCTTGCGATCCACGGAGAAGCCGTTTTCGGTCGCTGCATCTGCGGCGTCACGGGTGGTGACGGAACCGTAGAGGGCACCGGAATCGGATGCGGAACGAATCACAACGAATTGCTCGCCGTCCAGTTTCACAGACAGAGCTTCGGCCTCTTTTTTGGTTTCGAGGTTGCGAGCTTCAAGCTGTGCTTTTTGCGCTTCGAAAGCTTTGATGTTTGCCTCGGAGGCACGCAGCGCTTTTTCCTGCGGCAGCAGGAAGTTGCGTGCGTAACCGTCTTTGACGGAAACAACATCGCCCATTTGGCCCAGTTTGGCCACGCGTTCGAGAAGGATAACGTCCATTGGATTTACTCCTTACTTAACGGCGTAGGGCAGCAGGGCGAGGAAACGGGCACGTTTGATGGCGCGAGCCAGCTCACGCTGTTTCTTCGCAGAGACTGCGGTGATACGGGACGGAACGATTTTGCCGCGCTCGGAGATGTAGCGCTGCAGAAGACGGGTGTCTTTGTAATCGATCGCGGGTGCATTGTCGCCGGAGAACGGGCAGACTTTGCGGCGGCGGAAAAACGGTTTAGCGGCCATGTGTTAGGTCCTTTCCAAACAAGATCAGTTGCGACGCGGACGGCGGTCTTCGCGCTCGTCACGTTTTTGCATCTGCACGGAGGGACCTTCGGCGTGTTCGTCGACCTTGATGGTCAGAACGCGCATCACGTCGTCATGCAGGCGCATCAGGCGTTCCATTTCCTGCACGGCACCCGACGGAGCGTCGGTGCGCAGGAAGGCGTAGTGGCCCTTGCGGTTCTTGTTGATCTTGTAGGCCATCGTTTTGACGCCCCAGTACTCGCTATCGACGAGTTTACCGCCGTTGTCGGCGAGGACGGTGCCAAAATGTTCGATGAGACCTTCGGCCTGCGCGTTGGACAGATCCTGACGCGCAATGAAGACATGCTCGTAAAGCGGCATGGGTGCTCCAGTTCATTTCAAGCGCATTTCATAGGACGGGCAATTCGGCCTTTCGCGGCCCGACCACGAGAGACTGCGCGGTTCATAAGTGTCTTGCGAAAGGATGTGTCCTTATACGCATCTGTGCTTTTGGTTCAAGTCCCAAATCCCCGACCGGTTTACAGAGCGTTAAAGCTGCCTGTGCGGGGGCAAGAGGAGCGGCGAGTGTTATAATGTGCTGTGCAAAGTGTCATCGCCCAAAAATTCCGTCACAGAGCCACATTCCCGCCCAGATTAACCAACATGAAAGCCTCAGGATGAGACGAATATAAGGAGAGAAGACAATGCCCTTGTCTTCCGATCTGGAGTCGCATGCGCGCGGGACGCCGCTGCGCGGGCGCAACACCATCGGGCGCAATACCATCGCGCGGAAAGAAACCGGCTGGGGTTATTGTCTCATGTGCGGTGACGGGGCGGGTAAGGCTTGCGCCCGTATCGAGCTTGCTCTGCGCTGGCTGTCTTTCCTGTGTTTTCTGCTCATGGCGGGGCTGTGGCTCTGGCCCGGCTCCAGTTTCGCGCCCGGCCTTCTGGGAATCAAGCTGGGCCTGTCGATTGCTCTGGGTGGTGCGGGGCTGGCGCTCGGGCATTTTTCCGAGCGGGGATTGCGCCGCGAAGTCCAGATCGACCAGAAACGCAAACAGCTGCGGATCGTCTGGCGCAACCGTCACGGCCAGACGCGGCTGCATACGGTGATCGGCTTTGACGAAATCGGCTCGATCTTTCTGCGCCGGAGCCAGACACCTGTCCGCAAAACCCATATGGATCTGCGTTTCGGGGCGCGGGGGGAGACTGTGACGCTGTTCGAGGGGGAAGAACCTGTCTTGCGTGAGCTATGGCGGGATCTCAATGTGGATTTGCATGCGGACGAACTTGCGCCCACTCCAAAGCCGTTTGCCAGCATGGGGGGAACCGTGCCGAAATCCTCGCTCAAGGTTCTGCCGCGCGCCCTGCGCTAAGGCGGCTGCGTGGTCGTGCGGCTGTCCTGCCTCGCCCGCGCCTTTCGCGCAGGTCAGGCTTGCCGCTTGGGCGCGGGACCGTTAGACCGTCCCCGATAGACAGACATATGATGTGGAGGGGCGAGCATGACGCGCGCATTCGTTTTCCCGGGGCAGGGCGCCCAGACCATTGGGATGGGCAAGGCGCTGGCCGAAGCCTACCCTGCGGCCAAGGCCGTGTTTGACGAAGTTGATGAAGCGCTTGGCGAAAGCCTGTCCGCGCTGATTTGGGAGGGCGAGGCCGAGGCGCTGACGCTCACCCAAAACGCCCAGCCTGCGCTGATGGCAACCTCTCTGGCCGCAATGCGGGCGCTTGAGGCCGAGGGATTCGCGGTCACGGACGCGGCTTTTGTGGCCGGACACAGCTTGGGCGAATATTCGGCACTGGCTGCAGCCGGGGCCTTGAGCATTTCTGACACGGCCCGCCTGTTGCGCACCCGTGGCGAGGCGATGCAAAAAGCTGTCCCCGTTGGCGTCGGCGCGATGGCCGCGCTTTTGGGGTTGGATTTTGCGACTGTGACAGAGGTGGCCAAAGAGGCCGCACAAGGTCAGGTCTGCCAAGCCGCCAATGACAATGATCCTGGTCAGGTTGTGGTCTCCGGCCACAAGGAAGCCGTGGAGCGTGCCGTCGAGATTGCCAAGGCGCGCGGTGCAAAACGCGCAGTGATCCTGCCGGTCTCCGCCCCGTTCCACTGTGCCTTGATGGCTCCCGCGGCGGATGTGATGGCCGAGGCGCTGGACGATGTGGAGATCACCGCGCCTGTCGTGCCGCTGGTCGCCAATGTGCGTGCGAGTGCTGTGACCGATCCGGCGCTGATCCGCTCTTTGCTGGTGGAACAGGTGACCGGCTCCGTGCGCTGGCGCGAATCCGTGGGCTTCATGGCGGAACAGGGCGTCACGGAAATCTGGGAAATCGGCGCGGGCAAGGCGCTTTCGGGCATGGTGCGTCGCATCGAACGCTCGATTGCCTGCACCGCGATCGGCACGCCGGATGACATCGCAAAACTGAAAGGGTAAGGACGCAGCCCTCGTCGCGCCCGACACTGGCGCGGCGCACCCGCATATTTAGAGACAAAGAAGCGCGAGGCTTCAGGAGAGAGTGGAAATGTTTGATCTGACTGGGAAAAATGCACTGATCACAGGCGCGTCCGGCGGTATTGGCGGAGCGATTGCCAAGGCGCTCTACGAGGCCGGTGCCACCGTGGGTCTGTCCGGCACACGGGTGGAACCCTTGGAGGCGCTGGCCGCAGAGCTTGGCGAACGCGCCCATGTGCTGCCCTGCAACCTGTCCGACAAAGAGGCGGTTGAGGCGTTGCCGAAACAGGCCGCCGAGGCGATGGGTTCGGTCGATATTCTGGTGAACAACGCCGGTATCACCCGCGACAACCTGTTCATGCGCATGTCGGATGACGAGTGGGAGAGCGTGCTCAACGTAAACCTGACCTCGACGATGAAGCTCTGCAAGGGCGTGATGCGCGGCATGATGAAGGCACGCTGGGGCCGGATCGTGAATATTTCTTCCATCGTAGGCGCAACGGGCAATCCGGGGCAGGCCAATTATGCCGCCTCCAAAGCGGGCATGGTCGGCATGTCCAAGTCGCTGGCCTATGAAGTCGCGACTCGCGGCATCACGGTGAACTGCGTGGCGCCGGGCTTTATCGCTACGGCCATGACAGACAAGCTGACCGACGAGCAAAAAGACAAGATCAACGTACAGATTCCGACTGGACGCATGGGCACGCCGGAGGAAATTGCGGCGGCTGTGGTGTATCTGGCCTCAAACGAGGCAGGCTATACAACCGGAACGACCTTGCATGTGAACGGCGGAATGGCCATGCTCTGAGCACAAACCTGCTTTTCCGGCATGGCATCACAAAGCATTTGCCACCGGAGAGGATTGTGCTATGAGCAGCGCAGATTGAGCACGGGCGCTTTTGCGCCTGTGTGGCATGACGGCAGACGGGGTTGTAACGAGCCGGTCGCGGCGTCATGTAAATTGAGTGGTCCGAGCGGCCAGAGCTAAAAGTGGGCAACGGGCCCCAAACTGTGAGGAAAGAATATGAGCGACATCGCAGATCGCGTGAAAAAGATCGTTGTCGAGCACCTCGACGTTGAAGAAGATAAAGTGACGGAAACCGCGTCCTTCATCGACGATCTGGGCGCTGACAGCCTCGACACCGTTGAGCTGGTCATGGCCTTCGAAGAAGAGTTCGGCATCGAAATTCCCGATGACGCAGCCGAGACCATCCAGACCTTTGGCGATGCGGTGAAGTTCATCACCGAAGCTTCCTGATCCCGTTTCGGCGGGCCATTGCGGCGCGCTGGTGATCAGAGTTAAGAATTTCAGACGGCGCTGCCTTCGGGCGGCGCTGTTTTTTTGTCGGCTTCCGTATCAGATGGGCCCTGCGTCGGATCGTCTTCGGGCGACGCATTCGGGCGGGGAGGGCTACGCATGTCGCGGCACCTCTTGGATGGCCAGCGGCGTGATCTTGGTAAAATCGACGGTTCGTATTGAATTTGGGGAAAACCTCAATATCTGGTGTCTAATCGCCGATTTGGACGCAAGCAGGCGTCTCGGCCTTCCATCGCGGGACGGAGCCGTGTAAGGAAAAGCAGACGAAAATTGAGGGGGCACGGATGCGCCGAGTAGTTGTCACTGGACTTGGAATGGTTTCGCCGCTGGCTTGCGGCGTCGATGAAACATGGAAACGTCTTCTGGACGGTCAGTCGGCTGGTGGAACGATCCAGCGCTTTGACGCGGACCATCTGGCCACGAATTACGCCTGCGAAGTGCCGCGTGGCGACGGGACCGACGGGACGTTCAACCCCGACGACTGGATGCCGAAAAAAGAGCAGAAGAAGGTCGATGACTTCATTCTCTTCGGCATGGCAGCCGCCGAGCAGGCGCTGTCTGATGCCGACTGGAAGCCCGAAGACGAGGAAGACCGTCTGCGCACCGGTGTGCTGATCGGCTCCGGTATCGGCGGGCTGTCCTCCATCGCGGAAGCGGCGGTGCTTTTGAATGAAAAAGGCCCGCGCCGGATTTCGCCCTTCTTCATTCCCGGCTCCCTGATCAACCTGATCTCCGGTCAGGTCTCGATCCGCTACGGATTCAAAGGCCCCAATCACGCGGTTGTGACAGCCTGTTCCACCGGAGCGCACGCGATCGGGGACGCCTCGCGTCTGATCGGATTCGGCGATGCCGATGTCATGGTGGCCGGTGGCGCGGAAGCGGCGATTTGCGAGTTGGGCATTGCCGGTTTCAACGCGTGCAAGGCGCTTTCGACGAAACGCAGGGACGACCCGAGCCACGCCTCGCGCCCCTATGACGAGGACCGCGACGGTTTCGTGATGGGCGAGGGGGCCGGTGTGGTCGTGCTCGAAGAATACGAACATGCCAAGGCGCGCGGTGCCAAGATCTATGCCGAGGTTGTCGGCTACGGTCTGTCGGGCGATGCCTATCACATCACTGCGCCTTCTTCGGATGGCGAAGGCGGCTATCGTGCGATGGAGGCGGCGCTCAACCGTGCCGGTCTTGAGCCGAAAGACGTGGATTATATCAACGCCCACGGCACCTCGACTATGGCCGACACGATCGAACTGGCCGCTGTCGAACGCCTCATGGGTGATGCGGCGTCCAAAGCCACAATGTCCTCGACAAAATCCTCCATCGGGCACCTTCTGGGCGCCGCAGGGGCGGTTGAAGCGATTTTCTGTGTGCTGGCGATCCGCGATCAGGTCGCTCCGCCGACGATCAACCTCGACAAGCCTGCCGTAGAGCCGGTCCTTGATCTGGCTCCCAATGCCAAGCGCGAACGCGAGATCAATGTGGCCCTGTCGAATTCCTTCGGCTTTGGCGGCACCAATGCCTCTCTGGTTCTGAAAAAGGTGGACGGCTGATATGTGGCGATCCATCGCCTCGAACGCGCTGACCCTGTTCATCGTCGCCCTCGTCGCATTGGCGGGGGTGATTGCTTGGGGCAAGCGCGAGTATACCGCGCAAGGGCCGCTGGAACAGGCGGTCTGCCTGCGTGTGCCCTCGGGTTCGACCATGCGGCGCGTGTCGCAGAACCTCGCTGATATGGGCGCGGTCTCCAGTGCGCAGATTTTCCGCATCGGCGCGGATTATACCGATAAATCCCAAGAGCTTAAGGCAGGGTCTTTCCTTGTGGAAGAGGGCGCGTCCATGGCGGAGATCATTGACCAGATCACCCGTGGCGGGGCGTCGACCTGTGGCACGGAAGTGGTGTACCGCATCGGTGTGAACCGTGCCGAGGTTCAGGTGCGTGAGCTTGATCCAGCCACTGGCGGCTATATCGAAACCGCCGAGTTCGATCCGCTGGCCGAAGGTGACGAGGCTCTGACGCCGCCGGAAGAATACACCAAGGTGCGCGCCGAGGCCGACACCCGCTACCGCGTTCTTGTGGCCGAGGGCACGACCGTCTGGCGTGTGGTCGAAAGCCTGAAGGCGGCGGATTTCCTCACCGGCTCCATCGAGTCCGAAGAGATGCCCGCCGAGGGTATGTTGGCCCCCGACAGCTACGAAGTGCGCAGCGGCTCTGATGTGGACGATCTCATCGCCCGCATGGAAGAGGCGCAGAAGCAGCGGATCGAGACGGTCTGGGCCGAACGCGTCGAGGGGCTGCCCTTTGATACGCCCGAAGAGATGCTCATCATGGCGTCGATCATCGAGAAAGAGACCGGCCTGCCGGAAGAGCGCCGTCAGGTGGCCTCTGTCTTCGAGAACCGTTTGAAACGCGGTATGCGGCTTCAGACCGACCCGACGGTAATCTACGGCGTGACCAACGGTGTCGGTGTTCTGGGCCGCGGCCTGCGCCAGTCGGAACTGCAATCGGACAGCCCTTACAACACCTATGTGATCGAGGGCATGCCTCCGGGACCGATTGCCAATCCGGGGCTTGAGGCGATGCGTGCGGCGGTGAATCCCGACGAGACGCCTTACATCTTCTTCGTGGCCGATGGCACGGGCGGACATGCGTTTGCCGAGACTTTGGTGGAGCATAACGCCAATGTCGCCAAATGGCGCGAGATCGAGGCGCAGCAACGTGCCAATGATTGAGGCGGTGCGGTAAAGCCCCGTGTAAATCATTGAAAAATATCTGCAAAGGCGCGACAAGCATCGCGCCTTTTGCTTTGGAGACCCGAGTTGGAAAACACCGTCATCATCGCCGCCTCAGTCGCGGTGGCTGCGCTTCTGATGTGGCCCCGCCTGGCGCGCGCCAGACTGTGGAGGGCGACGGTGACCCCACTGGCCTCGATCATAGGCTCGGGGTTTTTGGTGTTGGGCCCCATTCTGGCGGAATCTTACGGCGCATGGACCCCGCTGGCGATGGCGCTGCTTTGCGCGCTGTCCTATGCGATCGGCATGGCGCTGCGCTTCAATATCACCGCCATCGACCGGCACGGCCATGACCTGCGCTCGGCGCGGTTGGAGACCGTGGCCTCATGGCTGCTGTCCTTGGCCTATGTGATTTCGGTCGCCTATTATCTCAACCTTTTGGGCGCCTTTGCTGTGAGCCTGACGCCTTGGGATACGGAACTGGCCGCGCGTTGGGTGACAACGGCGGTGTTTCTGGTGATTCTCGGTGTCGGCTGGATCAAGGGCTTTGCGGCGCTGGAACATCTCGAACAGATTTCGGTCGGGCTGAAACTCGCGATCATTGCGGGGCTTCTGGTCGGGCTGGCGTGGTTCTTCTCGGATCAGAGCCAGAGCGGCGCTTTGGTTATCTCCGCGCCTACGCTGACGGGCTGGCCCGCTCTGAGCTTGTTGTTCGGTCTGCTGGTCACGGTGCAAGGCTTTGAAACCTCGCGCTATCTGGGCGATGACTATGACGCGGCCACCCGCGTGCGCTCCATGAAACTCGCGCAATGGATCTCTACGGTGATCTATATGATCTATGTGGTGCTGGTGGCCTATGTCTTCCTGCCAGATCAGATCGAAACCTCCGAAACCGCGATCATCGACATGATGGAACTGGTCGCGCCGATCCTGCCCCTGATGCTGGTGATCGCAGCACTGGCCGCCCAGTTTTCCGCCGCCGTTGCCGATACCTCCGGCGCGGGCGGGCTGATCGAAGAATTGACCCGTCAGCGTGTGCCGGTGAAAATCGGCTATGCGGTGCTGGTGGCGCTGGGGCTCGTGATCACATGGGCGCTGGATGTGTTCCAAATCATCTCTTGGGCGTCCAAAGCCTTTGCCGCCTATTACACGGTGCAGGGGATGATCGCCGTGGTGCTGGCGCAGCGCGAAGGCAAAAGTCGCAGCCTTGTCACCGCCTTCGCCGCTGTGACCCTGATAGCCGCGGTCGTGACCCTGTTCGGATCCGCCGTCGAGTGAGACCAGACACATCGCCCGCCAATTAAACGCAGGCGGCTTTCCGATGTGAAAATACTCCCGCCGGAGGCGTTTGATCCGACTCGGCCCGGACACCCCTTTCGCCCCCTTTGTGCCGCCAGTGGGTGTGAAAACTCACTCGCGATCAATACCTTACCCGCCAATAAAAATGGTTAACGCCGAGTAACCCGTCAGCGCACGCCGGCTTTATGCCTTTTTATCACCTCTGCCGCACAGTGGTCCCTGCTGGAAAACGCGGGTGTCAGGTGCGGCCTGAGGGGGCCGGACCGGTGACGTTCCAAACGAACAGAGCCCCCTGCGTTTCTCGTGCGGAGACCATCAAGGCATGAGAGGCAAACGTATGAAAATGACGTCATCTGTGGGGGATGAGTTGGAAACGGTAGACGAGATCGAGGCGTCGGTGAAACAGAGCTTGCTCTGGGCGATTATGGCGCTCGACGATGTGATCGACCGGCTGCTGTCGGGCGAAAAGAGCGGCAAGGAGGTCCGGCCTCTGATCATCGATCTGATGCGCGCGAAAACGGCTGCGATTACGGAAAGGCAGAAACTCGATGAGGAAAAACGCAAACGTGGAGAGCTTGGCTGCGGAGAGATCGACTTCGACGCCGCAAGATCTGAGATCCTTGATCGGCTGGCTCGCATGCAGGCCAGAGGCCGAGCAGGGTGAGTTTCTCGATACACTGGAGGAGGGGGCGCTTATGGCGCTCCCTTACCTGTTCGAGGCTTGGGCGCTGGATCATCAACTGCTGCCTGCGGGCGACTGGCGCACATGGGTGATCATGGGCGGGCGTGGCGCGGGCAAGACACGCGCGGGCGCGGAATGGGTGCGCAGCATGGTCGAAGGGGCGCGGGCCAGCCAGCCGGGGCGGGCGAAACGTGTGGCGCTCATTGGCGAGACCTATGATCAGGCCCGCGAGGTCATGGTCTTTGGTGACAGTGGTATTCTCGCCTGTTCGCCTCCTGACCGCCGCCCGAAATGGAGCGCCACGCGCCGCACGCTGGTCTGGCCCAACGGGGCCGAGGCGACGGTGTTTTCCGGTAATGATCCCGAAGCCCTGCGCGGCCCGCAATTCGACGCCGCATGGGTCGACGAACTGGCGAAGTGGCGCAAGCCGCAGGAGGCATGGGACATGCTACAATTCGGGCTGCGCCTTGGCGACGATCCGCGTGCGGTGGTGACGACCACGCCGCGCAATGTCGGCCTTCTCAAGGCGCTCTTGCAACGCGCCAGCACCGTGACCACCCACGCGCCGACAGAGGCCAATGCGGCCAATCTCGCGGCGTCTTTTCTCGACGAGGTCAAAACACGCTACGCGGGCACGCGCCTCGGGCGGCAGGAACTGGAAGGCGTGTTACTCGACGAGGAGGAGGGCGCGCTGTGGTCGCTGGCACGGATCGAGGCCACAAGGTGTCGTGACTTGCCGGAACTGGACCGCATCGTGGTGGCGGTGGACCCGCCGGTGACGGGGCACAAGGGGTCTGATGCCTGCGGGATTGTCGTGGTCGGTGTGGTCACACAGGGACCGCCGCAAGACTGGTGCGCCTATGTGCTCGAAGACGCCTCCGTGTCCGCTTCCTCACCTGTGGTTTGGGCCGAGGCCGCGATCTGCGCACAGGCGCGTTGGCAGGCCGACCGGATCGTGGCGGAGGTCAATCAAGGCGGTGATCTGGTCGAGACTGTGCTGCGCCAGATCGACCCGCTGGTGTCCTATAAATCCGTGCGGGCCACTCGCGGCAAATCGGCCCGCGCCGAACCGGTGGAAGCGCTCTACGATCAGGGGCGGGTGAAGCACATGCGCGGGCTGGGTGATCTGGAGGACCAGATGACCCAGATGACCGCGCAGGGCTATCAGGGGCAGGGCAGCCCCGATCGTGTGGATGCGCTGGTCTAGCCGATTCACGAGGTGATGATCCTGCCCGCCGGTGGCGCGGGACAGCCGCGCATACGGACTCTGGGGCGGTGATCCTCGCCTGTTGATGCGTTTTTAAAGCCTCGCCCTTGCGGCGGGGCTTTTTGGTTTTCGGTTCAAGTTGTTGAAAGGGAAATGTTTTCCAGAGGTGTTGCGCCGTTTTCGAACCTGCGCACGCCCTGCTTAGAGCTTCTTTGAACCTCTCCTTTAGAACCTCTCTCACCGACGGCGCGAAAGCCCTTATGGGCCGGACACGCCGGAGGCAAAGGGGTTTGAGACATGAGGCCGGTCATTTGAGCGGGCCGGAAGATGAGGAGAGACACAGAGATGGTGTTCGACTTTCTGAAACGGGGCGAGATGCCCGAAACGAAAGCCTCGGCGACCGGTCCGGTCGTGGCGGCGGTCTCGGGCGCGGGCCGTGTGGCGTGGTCGCCTCGGGACACGGTGACGCTGACCCGCGTGGGGTTTGTCGGCAATCCGGTGGGCTTTCGTGCGGTGAAGCTGATTTCCGAAGCCGCCTCTGCCTTGCCGCTGATCCTGCAAAACCGCGAGATGCGGTTCGAGGACCACCCGTTGCTGCGGGTGATTTCGCGACCCAATCCGGCGCAGGGGCGTGCGGAACTGTTCGAGGCGCTCTACGCGCAATTCCTGCTCTCCGGCAACGGCTATCTGGAGGCCGTGGGCGCATGGGGGCAGGCCCCTGTCGAACTGCATGTGCTGCGCTCGGATCGCATGAACCTTGTGCCTGGTGCGGATGGCTGGCCGGTGGCTTATGACTACGCGGTGGGTGGGCGCAAGCATCGCTTCGAGATTGTCGAGGGACGTTCCCCGATCTGCCATATCAAGGCCTTCCACCCCTCCGACGATCACTATGGCCTCTCTCCCATTCAGGCCGCGGCCACCGCGATTGACGTGCACAATGCCGCTTCGCGCTGGTCCAAGAGCCTGTTGGACAATGCCGCGCGGCCGTCCGGTGCGATTGTTTACAAGGGCGCGGACGGGCAGGCGGCGATGAGCGCGGATCAATATGACCGGCTGTTGTCGGAGATGGAAAGCCACCATCAGGGCGCGCGCAATGCAGGCCGTCCGATATTGCTCGAAGGGGGGTTGGACTGGAAGCCGATGGGCTTCAGCCCCTCCGACATGGAATTTCAGAAAACCAAGGAAGCCGCAGGGCGCGAGATCGCCTTGGCCTTCGGGGTGCCGCCGATGCTTTTGGGCATTCCGGGCGACATGACCTACGCGAATTATCAGGAGGCCAACCGCGCCTTCTATCGCCTGACCGTCCTGCCGATGGTGGCGAAAGTGACCGCAGCCATCGGGCATTGGCTCTCCGAGATGACGGGCGAGGTGCTGGAATTGAAGCCCGACCTCGATCAGGTGCCCGCTCTGGCCGCCGAACGCGATGCCCAGTGGAACCGGATCGCAGGGGCGGATTTCCTCACGGACGAGGAAAAACGCGCCATGCTCGGCCTGCCGCCGCTTGCCCCGCCGGAAGAATCTCCCGCGATGCAGCCAGTAAACACGCAGCCTGATGTCGAGCCGCGCGCGGATGAGGGGGCTGAGGAGGCCGGCGAACCGGCTACCGATGGTTTTGGTGATCCTGAACAAGCCGAAGGAAACTGAGATGCAAAAGGATTTTTACAGCGGCCTTGAGCACAAATTCGCCCGTCTGGGAGAAGATGTGACTGTTGGCGATGCCTCGGAAAATGGCGTGAAGATAGAGGGTTACGCCTCACTCTTCGATTGTCGTGACAGCGGCGGAGATGTGGTGATGAAGGGCGCCTATGCCAAATCGCTCTGCGCGCTCAAGGCCAAGGGGCGCTCGGTCAAGATGCTCTGGCAGCACGATCCGGCGCAGCCCATCGGCATCTGGGACGAGCTGCGCGAGGACGCGCGCGGTCTCTATGTCAAAGGCCGCCTTTTGACCAGTCTGCAAAAGGGGCGCGAGGCGGTGGCGCTGATCGAGGCGGGAGCGATTGACGGGCTGTCGATCGGCTACCGCACCGTGAAGGCGCACAAGGATACGAAAGGCACGCGCCTTTTGTCCGAACTGGAGCTTTGGGAGGTGTCTTTGGTCACCTTCCCGATGCTGCCGGAAGCGCGGCTGAGAGCGGAGGCGAAAGGCGCGGATGCGCCGGAGGCCGAGCTGATGCTGCGCGAATTGGCAGGCGCTTTGAACAGCGCCCGCAAGCTGCTGGCCGCAGAGGTTTTGAGCGATGACTGAGGCCAGCGCATTCACCCGCGAAACCCGACACCAGAACAAAGGACTGTTTGGATGAGCAAAACCGAAAGAAAGGCCCCCGAAGGGACCATAGCTGCACACGGGCCTGCCACTGAGGTGAAGACCGCGCTGGCCGGATTTGTAAGCGACATCAAAGGCTTTCAGGCCGAAATTAAATCGAAACTCCAAGAGCAAGAAGAGCGACTGACCATGCTTGACCGTAAATCCCATACCTTTGGCCGCCCCCTGACACGTCCGGCCCTGTCTGCCACGCAGGAGGTGGATCTGTCCCATAAATCGGCCTTCACCACCTATGTGCGCAACGGCGATGACGAGGCGTTGCGGGCGCTGGAACTGGAGGGCAAATCCATGTCCGCAGCGGTCAATGGCGATGGCGGCTACCTCGTCGATCCGCAGACTTCCGAGGCGATCAAATCGGTGCTGAAATCCACCGCCTCGATCCGCTCCATTGCCAATGTGGTCAATGTCGAGGCGACCTCCTATGACGTGCTGATCGACACCACCGATCTCGGCTCCGGCTGGGTGTCGGAAACCGGCACGCTCTCGGAGACCGCCACGCCCACCATCGACCGTATTTCCATCCCGCTCTACGAGCTTTCCGCCCTGCCGAAAGCCTCGCAACGCCTGCTCGATGACAGCGCCTTTGACATCGAAGGCTGGCTGGCAGCCCGGATCGCAGACAAATTCGCCTCTGCGGAGGCTTCGGCCTTTATCAACGGCGATGGCGTGGACAAGCCGACCGGTATTCTCAACCATACGCAAGTGGACAATGACAGCTGGAGCTGGGGATCTCTGGGCTATGTGGCCACTGGCACGGATGGCGGGTTCGACGCGGCCAATCCGGCGGATGCGATTGTCGAACTGGTCTATGCTCTGGGCGCCCAGTATCGCGCCAACGGCACTTTCGTGATGAACTCGAAAACCGCCGGACAGGTGCGCAAGCTCAAGGATGCGGATGGCCGGTTCCTCTGGTCCGACAGTCTGGCGGCGGGCGAACCTGCGCGTTTGATGGGCTATCCGGTGCTGATTGCCGAGGACATGCCCGATATTGCCTCGGATGCGGCGGCGATTGCCTTCGGGGATTTCGCGGCGGGCTACACCGTGGCCGAACGCCCCGACCTGCGCATTCTGCGCGATCCGTTCTCCGCAAAACCGCATGTGTTGTTCTACGCGACCAAACGTGTGGGCGGTGACGTGTCCGACTTCGCCGCAATTAAACTGCTGAAATTTGGCACGGCCTGAGTGGCCTGACTGGTGAGGCCCTTGTCCTCTCGGGGACAGGGGCGGCGGATGCGCGGTTCATATCCCGTGTTGTCTAGCAGCTCCCCCTCCGTCCGAGCAACGCGGGGGATCGCGCATCCGTTCATGACAAACAAGGGGGCCGGATACGGAGGTGTACCATGATGTTGATGGAGCAGACCCAGATGGCCACAGCGGCGCTGCCGGTCGCTGAGTTCAGGGACCATATGAGGCTGGGCACAGGGTTTGACGACGATGGCGTGCAGGACGGGGGTCTTGAGACGTTTTTGCGCGCAGCCATTGCTGCGGTCGAGGGCCGCACGGGCAAGGTGCTGATCTCGCGCGACTTTCTTTACACGCTGCGGGCGTGGCGCGATCTGGGGGCACAGGTGCTTCCGGTGGCCCCGGTCACCGCGATCAACAGCTTTGTCATTGTTGACCGCACAGGCGCCGAGACCACGATTGATGCGGCGAAATATATGCTGGAACAGGACATGCAGCGCCCGCGTCTGGTCTCGACCGGATTTGTGCTGCCGCAGATCCCCGTGGCCGGAGAGGCAAGGATCGCCTTCACCGCAGGGTTTGCGACCCGCTGGAGCGATCTGCCCGCTGATCTGGCGCAGGCGGTCTTCCTTCTGGCCGCGCATTACTACGAACACCGGCATGAAACGGCCGTGGGTGAGGCGCTGATGCCCTTCGGGGGCCGCACGCTTCTGGAGCGCTATCGCACCCTGCGTCTTTTCGGAGGGCGGAACTGATGGCGGCTGTGGTGCATCTCAATCGCAAACTGGTTCTGGAGGAGGCCGAGCGGGTCTCTGATGGGGCGGGTGGTTATGTCGAAACATGGGTCCGGCTAGGCACGCTCTGGGCGTCGATCCGGTCGGGAAATGGCTCTACAACCTCGGAGGATTTTCTGACGCTTTCGAAAGTGGCCATGAAAATCATCGTGCGCGCGGCCCCCGTGGGCTCGCAACGCCGCCCGAAACCGGGGCAACGCTTTATCGAGGGCGGGCGCATCTTCACCATTCTGGCGGTCTCGGAGACCGATGCGCTGGGGCATTACCTGACCTGCACCGCACGCGAGGAGGTGACGTCATGAGCTACGGGGTTTCAGCAGCACTCCAGAGCGCGATCTATCAGGCCCTGTCGGCGGATGCGGTGCTGACAGGTCTGGTGGGCAGCGCAATCTATGACGCAGCTCCCACAGGCAGCGTGCCCGCGCTCTATGTGAGCCTTGGCCCCGAGGATGTCGCGGATGCCTCGGATCAGACCGGCCACGGCGCGCGCCACGATTTCACCGTGTCCGTGGTGTCGGACGCGGCGGGGTTCCTGACCGCGAAACAGGTAGCCGCGGCGATTTCCGATGTGCTGGTGGATGCCAGCCTGAGCCTGTCGCGCGGCAGACTCGTCGGACTTTACTTTGTGTCGGCCAAAGCCCGACGCGTTCAGGACAGCGATGTGCGCAGGATCGACCTCAAATTCCGCGCGCGCGTCGAAGACAGCTAACCCGTTTTTCGCACGAGTTTTCGAGAAACGCTTCAGAGACTTCCAAGACGGAGTATATGACCATGGCGGCCCAAAACGGCAAAGACCTCTTGATCAAGCTGGACATGACCGGTTCCGGCACATTTGAAACCATTGCGGGGCTGCGTGCCACGCGGATTTCCTTCAACGCGGAAAGTGTCGATGTGACCTCGCTGGAAAGCTCCGGCGGCTGGCGCGAGCTTCTGGGCGGCGCGGGCGTGAAAAGCGCGACGATCTCCGGCTCTGGCGTGTTCAAGGACGCGGCCACAGACGAGCGCGCGCGCCAGATTTTCTTTGACGGCGAGGTTCTGGATTTTCAGGTGATTATCCCGGATTTCGGCACGGTTCAGGGCGCGTTCATGCTGACCTCGATCGAATATGCCGGCTCTTACAACGGTGAAGCGACCTATGAGCTGGCGATGGCCTCTGCGGGCGCGCTGACATTTACGGCGGTGTAACCATGGCCAATCCGTTTCAAGGTGAAGTGGCGCTCACGATGAATCGCGGGCGTCACGTCCTCAAACTCACGCTGGGCGCACTGGCGGAACTGGAAGCCGGTCTGGAGACCGACACGCTGGTGGCGCTGGTGACACGGTTCGAGGAGGGGAAGTTCTCCTCAGCCGATGTGCTGCGCATCGTTGTGGCCGGTCTGCGCGGCGGCGGCTGGACGGGCGGCTATGACGACATCCTGACCGCCGAGATCGCGGGTGGCCCGCTGGAGGCGGCGCGTGTGGGCGCAGAACTGATCGCACGCGCCTTCACGGTGCCCGCGTGAGGAGGAGGCCATGAGCATGATCTCTGAACAGGGCGGTTTTCAATGGCCCGCTTTGATGCGGCTCGGGATCAAGGGGCTGGGCCTGAAACCGGCCGAGTTCTGGGCACTTACCCCTGCGGAGCTTTTGCTTCTGCTGGGGGCAGGGTCGGGCACCGCCCCGATGGGCCGCGCGCGGCTTGAAGAACTGGCCAAAGCCTTCCCTGACGCACAGGCGGGGGATGGCGAATTGAAAGGGCAAGACAATGGCTGACGAGTTGAACAGCACGGATATCAACGGTCTCGACCGTTTCGAGGACAAGGTGGCGCAGATGGAAAGCGCCATCGGCGGTGCGGAGGCTATGGCCGCCGCTTTCAATCAGGAGATGGGGCGCCTTCAGGCCACCGTGGCGGAGACACAGCGCGAGGTCTCCAAACTGGACAGCGGCATCTCGCGGGGGCTGAAAAAGGCCATTGACGGGTTGGTCTTTGACGGCGACACGCTTGCAGACGCGCTCAAGGGGCTGGGCGAGTCGATGCTCAATGCCGCCTATAATGCCGCCATCTCGCCGGTGACAAGCCATGTCGGCTCCGTGCTGGGCACAGGGCTGGAAGGCGTGATCCAGAGCCTCATGCCGTTTGAAAAGGGCGGGGCGTTCGCGCAGGGGAAGGTCATGCCTTTTGCAAACGGGGGCGTGGTCTCCGGCCCGACCTATTTCCCGATGCGTGGCGGCACGGGGCTGATGGGCGAGGCGGGGGCCGAGGCGATCATGCCGCTTTCACGCGGGGCCGATGGCAAGCTTGGCGTGCAGGCGCAGGGCGGGTCAAGACCCGTCAATATCACGATGAATATCACAACGCCCGATGTGCAGGGCTTTCAACGCAGCCAGAGCCAGGTGGCGGCCCAGTTGAGCCGTGCCTTGGGTCGGGGTTCGCGCAACCAGTAACGCGCAACCAATAACGCGCGATGGGTCGCAAGCGGCCCCGCGCCTGTCATCCGGAGGGTAGACAATGGGTTTTCATGAAGTGAGATTTCCGGCAAACTTGAGCTTTGGCTCTGTCGGCGGACCTGAGCGGCGCACCGATGTGGTGACGCTGGCCAACGGGTTCGAGGAGCGCAACACCCCTTGGGCACATTCGCGCCGCCGCTATGACGCGGGTATGGGGATGCGGTCTTTGGATGACATCGAGCTGATGATCGCGTTTTTCGAAGCGCGTCAGGGGCAGCTTTACGGGTTCCGCTGGAAGGACTGGTCCGACTACAAGACCTGCAAAGCTTCCGCAGAGGTGGGGTTTGAGGATCAGTTGATCGGGATGGGCGATGGCGAGACCACGGTGTTCCAGCTGAGCAAATCCTATCGCTCCGGCACGGCCTGCTATCAGCGCCCGATCACCAAGCCCGTGGCGGGCACGGTGAAGCTCGGCGTCGGGCGGCAGGAGGCGTTCGAGGCAGTGGACTGGGAGGTGGACACAACCACGGGGCGCGTCACCTTTGGCACCCCGCCCACGTCTGGCGCGGAGATCACAGCGGGCTTCGAATTCGACGTTCCGGTTCGTTTTGACACGGACAGTATTTCCACTTCGGTCGCCTCGTTTCAGGCAGGCGAAGTGCCCAATGTGCCGGTTGTGGAGGTGCGGGTCTGATGGCTATTTCCGAAGAGTTTCAGGCCCATCTGTTGCAAGGCGTGACAACGCTGTGCCGCGCTTGGGCGGTGGTGCGCAAGGATGGCACGACATACGGGTTCACCGATCACGATACGAATCTCGACTTCGAGGGGCTGCGGTTCAAGGCCGACACCGGCCTCTCCGCCAGTGCGCTGGCGCAATCCACGGGGCTGTCGGTGGACAACACGGAGGCGCTGGGCGCGTTGAGTGCGGCGGCGATCACCGAGGAGGACATCCGCGCCGGACGGTTCGACGGGGCGGATGTGCGGTGCTGGCTGGTCAACTGGGCGCAGCTGTCCCAGCGCGTGCTGGTGTTCAAGGGCAGCTTTGGCGAGATCACCCGCGTCTCGGGCGGCTTTCGCGCCGAGCTGCGCGGGCTCACGGAGCAGCTCAACCAGCCGCAGGGCCGTGTCTACCAGTCGGGCTGTTCGGCGGTTCTGGGCGATGGCTGCTGCGGGTTTGAGACCTTGCAACCGGGGTTTTACACCGAGATCGCGGTAGAGCATGTGGAGAAGGGCAAGGTTTTCACCTTTGACGCGCTGACGGAGTTCGACGACCGCTGGTTCGAACGTGGCCGTTTCACGGTCCTGACGGGGGCAGCGGCAGGCTTGGTTGGGGTGGTGAAAAACGACCGCCTCTCCGCGTCCGGCCGTGTTGTAGAACTTTGGGAAGACCTGCGTGCAGAGATTGCCACAGGGGACAGGGTGCGTCTGGAGGCGGGCTGTGACCGTCGCGCAGAGACCTGCCGGCTCAAATTCGACAACTTCCTGAACTTTCGTGGCTTTCCGCATGTCCCCGGCGAAGACTGGCTGGCACGCTATCCGGTGAAGAGCGGGGACTACGATGGCGGCAGCCTGCAAGGCAGCGGCTCGATATGAGGGGGGCGGTGATGACAGAGTTGAAAATCGCAGATCGCGCCCGCGACTGGATCGGCACGCCTTACCTGCATCAGGCGTCCTGCAAGGGGGCGGGCACGGATTGTCTGGGCCTGTTGCGCGGCATCTGGCGCGAGGTCTATGGCTGCGAGCCGGAGGTGATCCCGCCCTACACGCCGGACTGGAGTGAACCGCAGCAGGATGAACGGCTTTTGCGTGCGGCAAGGCGGCATCTGGTTGAAAAGCCTCTGGCCGCGATGGCTAGCGGTGATGCGCTTGTGTTCCGGATGCGCGAAAGGGCGGTGGCCAAGCATCTCGGGATCGTCGGAGACAGCGGTCCTGCGCCGACATTCATTCACGCCTATAGCGGGCACGGGGTGATCGAAAACGCGCTGAGCACGCCGTGGCGGCGGCGGATCGCGGGCTGTTTCGCATTTCCCCCTATCACGACCATGTCCGGGAGGTAACTCATGGCAACGATTGTACTTTCTGCTGCGGGCGCAGCGATTGGAGCCTCTGTCGGGGGCGGTGTGTTCGGCCTGTCGTCTGTGGTCATCGGACGCGCGATCGGGGCGACCATCGGGCAGGCCATCGACCAGCGCCTCATGGGCGTCGGCAGTCAGACGGTCGAGACCGGCCGTGTGGAGCGGTTCCGCCTGACCGGTGCCTCCGAGGGCACCGCCGTAGCGCAGGTCTATGGCCGGATGCGCGTGGGCGGTCAGGTGATCTGGGCTACAGATTTCAAGGAACACAAATCCACCAGCGGGGGCGGCGGCAAAGGGGCGCCGAGCAGCCCGAAAGTGACGGAATACAGCTATTCCGTATCGTTGGCGATTGCCTTGTGCGAAGGCGAGATTTCGCGCGTGGGGCGGGTCTGGGCCGATGGCAACGAGATCGACACCAGCACGCTCACCATGCGCGTCTATAACGGCACGCAGGACCAGCTTCCCGATGCCAAGATCGAAGCGGTGGAAGGCGCGGGTCTTGTGCCGGCCTATCGCGGCATCGCCTATGTGGTGTTCGAAGATCTGGACCTGACGGATTTCGGCAATCGCGTGCCGCAGTTTACCTTTGAAGTCATGCGTCCCGATCAGGCCGACACGCCCTCGGACATGACCCATCTTGTGCCCGCCGTGGCGATGATCCCCGGCACGGGCGAATATGCTTTGGCGACAGAGCCGGTCTATCTGAAAGACACATCGGGCACGGTGCTTGTGTCCAATATGAACGCTGCCTCCGGCCAGCCGGATTTCACCACCTCGCTAGGCGCTATGACCGAGGAACTGCCGAATTGCGGCGCGACCTCTCTGGTGGTGTCGTGGTTCGGCGATGATCTGCGCTGTGGCAGATGCAACATCCAACCCAAGGTCGAGCAAAAGCAGAGCGACGCCCGCGATATGCCGTGGTCGGTCTCCGGCATCTCGCGCGGGGCGGCGGGGGAAATTCCGCGCGATGCCGAGGGGCGTGTGATCTATGGCGGCACCCCCACCGATCAATCCGTGGTGCAGGCCATTCGGGCGTTGCATGAAGCGGGGCAGGAGGTGATGTTCTACCCGTTTGTCCTGATGGACCAGATGGTGGGAAACGGGCGGGTGGACCCGTATAGCGGAGAGGGCGAACAGCCTGCGCTGCCGTGGCGCGGGCGGATCACGACTTCGCTGGCCCCGTCTGTGGCGGGCACTACGGATGGCAGCGCAGCCGCTGAGGCGGAGGTGGCGGCGTTTTTCGGCGCGGCTCAAGTGGACGACTTTCAAGTGGGCAACGTCACGCCGAGCGCATGGACGGATTTTGCCGATCTTCTGGCGCTGGGCCATGGAGCTACGGGACAGGGCATTGCCTATACCGGCCCCGAGGAGTTTTCCTTCCGCCGGATGATCCTGCATTACGCGCATCTGTGCGCTCTGGCGGGGGGCGTCGAGTCCTTTTGCATCGGCTCGGAAATGCGCGGGCTTACCCGTATTCGCGGCGCGTCGGGCTTTCCGGCGGTGGACCAGCTTATCCAACTGGCCGCTGATGTGCGCGCAATCCTCGGGCCGGAGTGCAAGATTGGCTATGCCGCCGACTGGTCGGAATATTTCGGCTACCAGATCGACGGCAACCTCTATTACAACCTCGATCCGCTCTGGGCCGATGACAATATCGACTTTATCGGCATCGACAATTACATGCCGCTCTCGGACTGGCGCGAGGGGGATGACCATGCCGATGCGGCGTGGGGGGCGATCTACAATCTCGACTATCTCAAGGCCAATATCGAAGGTGGTGAGGGCTATGACTGGTATTACGCCCATGAGGCCCATAGTGCCGCACAAATCCGCACGCCGATCACCGACGGGGCGTATCACGAGGATTGGGTCTATCGCTACAAGGACATCCGCAACTGGTGGCTGAACGATCACCACGAGCGGATCAACGGCCAGCGCAGCGAGACCCCGACTGCTTGGGTGCCCCAGTCCAAGCCTGTCTGGTTCACCGAACTGGGCTGTGCCGCCGTGGACAAGGCGACCAACCAGCCGAACAAGTTTCTGGATGCGAAATCCTCGGAATCCTCGCTGCCGGCCTATTCCAACGGGCGGCGGGACGATTTCATCCAGTTGCAATATCTGCGCGCCATGACCGGCTATTGGGGCGCGGCGGAGAACAATCCGGTCTCCGAGGTCTACGGCGGCCCGATGATCGATATGACCCGCGCCCATGTCTGGGCATGGGATGCGCGGCCCTATCCGGCCTTTCCTTCGGTCACTTCCGTCTGGTCCGATGGCGACAATTACGCCAAGGGGCATTGGCTTAACGGGCGCTCCACGGCGCGGTCTCTGGCCGATGTGGTGGCAGAGATCTGTGCGCGTTCCGGTGTGGAGGAGATCGACACAAGTGCGCTTTGGGGCGTGCTGCGCGGCTATAGCGTCAGCGACATCGCAGGGGCCCGCTCCGCGCTCCAGCCCTTGATGCTGGCCTACGGGTTCGAGGCGATCGAGCGCGAGGGCAAGCTGATCTTCCGCTCGCGCGACGGCAAGGCGCAGTTGAGCCTGAGCGAGCAGGATGTCGCGGTCTCCGATGAGCTGGACGGTGTGTTCGAACGCACCCGCGCACCGGAAGCCGAAGTGGCGGGTCGCGTGCAACTGACCTTTGTCGATGCCGATGGTGACTACGGGGCACGCGCCGAAGAGGCGAGTTTCCCAGATGAGCAAAGCCGTCTGGTGTCGCAATCCGAACTGCCTCTGGCGCTCACCCGTGCCGAGGGGCGGCAGGTGGTTGAACGCTGGCTGGCGGAATCGCGGATTGCGCGGGACACGGCACGGTTTTCGCTGCCGCCATCGCTTTTGTCCTATGGCGCGGGCGATGTGATTGCGGTGGAGACAGATGAGGGGGTGCAGACCTACCGGATCGATCAGGCCACCTTGGGTGCACAGCAGCTGGTCGAAGCGGTGCGGGTCGAGCCGGAGGTCTATACCCCCTCCGATATGGTCGAGGAGATCATCGAGGCCAAGCCCTTCGCCGCCCCTGTGCCGGTCTATCCGCTGTTTCTGGACCTGCCGCTGCTCACTGGCGAGGACGTGCCCCATGCGCCGCATATCGCGGTGACGGGCAACCCGTGGCCCGGCTCTGCGGCGGTATATGCCGCGCCTTCGGACAGCGGCTATACGCTCAACACTCTGGTGCCGGGCTGGGCCACCATCGGCGTGACACAAACCGCGCTGGGCGCGGCGCGTGCAGGGCTGTGGGATCGCGGTCCGGTGCTGCGGGTGAAACTGGTGCGGGGGGAACTTGCCTCGGTGGACCCGCTGGATGTGCTCAACGGGGCGAATGTCGCCGCGATTGGCGATGGCACGTCGGCCAATTGGGAGGTGTTCCAGTTCGCCAATGCCGAGCTTGTGGCGGAAAACACCTATGACCTGTCGCTGCGGCTGCGCGGACAGGCGGGGACAGACGGGTTGGACGGGGGCACGCTCACGCCCGCGTGGCCTGCGGGATCGCGCTTTGTGCTGATTGATACGACGCTCAGGCAGATTGATCTGGCCCGGTCGGCACGCGGCCTTGCCCGTCACTACCGTATCGGCCCCTCCAGCCGCGCCTATGATGACGCGAGCTACGAGCACTATGTCGAGGCTTTCGACGGGATCGGACTGCGCCCCTATGCGCCTGTGCATCTCAGGGCGATACAGACGGCCTCCGGTGACACGGAGCTGCGCTGGACCCGCCGCACGCGCACTGATGGCGACACATGGCAGTCCGTCGATGTGCCTTTGGGGGAAACATCCGAACTGTATCTCCTGCGGGTGGTGCAGGGCGGCTCGGTGTTGCGCGAGGTGATGACCCATGTGCCGAACTGGACCTACAGCGCGGCGCTCAAAACCGGCGACGGTCTGACCGGCGCCTATGAAATCCACGTTGCCCAGATGTCCGAGAGCTTCGGCGCGGGCCTGTTCAGAAGGATCGAAATCAATGAGTGAGACATCCCGCTTTGCCCTGCCGCTGTTACAAGCCGCGCAGGCCCAGAAACATGTGACCGTGAACGAGGCGTTGAGCCGGATCGACGGGTTGATGCAACTGACCCTGATCTCCGTGACCGAGAATACCCCGCCTGTGTCCCCGCAGGAGGGCGATGCCTATGGCGTGGGTGCGGCGGCGGTCAATGACTGGGCGGGGCAGGAGGGCCGGATCGCGGTCTATGTCAACGGCGGCTGGAGCTTTGTCCCCGCCACATTGGGGATGCGTGCCTATATCAAGGATCAGAACGGCTGGGCGGGGCATGACGGCTCCGGCTGGGTTCTGGGGATGCAGACGCTTTCGCCCTTTGGGGCGGGCATGGTGCAAAAAGTCGTTGAACTGGACCACACGCTGACGGCGGGGCCGGTCTCCATGGTGAGCTATGCCATCCCCGACCAATCCGTGGTCTTCGGGGTCACGGGGCGCGTTGTCACCGAGATCTCCGGCACGGGGCTGACCGGCTTTTCCTTGGGTGTGGCAGGCTCTGCGAACCGCTATGGCTCCGGCCTGTCTCTGGCGCAGGGCAGCTGGCTGCGCGGGCTTACGGGCACGCCTGTGACCTATTACAGCGCCGAAGACCTGATCCTGACCGGTGAGGGGGGCGATTTCGAGGCGGGCGGCGTGATCCGGCTGGCAATCCACTGTCTGCAATTCGCGCTGCCCTCCGCCTGATCTGGCGCACACCCGATACAGACCCCGCAGAGTGCGTTTTGCGGGGTCTTTTTGCCGTGTCGCCTCTTGCGCTTTGGTAAACAGGGCTATCTATAGTAAACTTCGACAAAAGAGGACAAGCGCATGGCCAAAACACGCACCACCTTGAAAAAACTCGACCCCGTCTGGAGTCAGATTGTCTCCGAGGCGCGTGAGGCCGTTGCGGCGGAGCCTTTGCTGGGCGGGTTGGTCCATGCCTGTATTCTACATCACGGGACACTTGAGGATGCGCTGGCTTACCGGATCGCGCAGAAACTCGCCTCTCCCGAAATGTCCGAACAGTTGATCCGCGAGATCGCTGATGATGCCTATGCCGCCGATCCGATGCTCTCGGAGGCCGCGCGTGCCGACATCGCCGCAGTCTATGACCGTGATCCGGCTTGCCATCGCTACATCCAGCCCTTGCTCTATTTCAAAGGCTTTCAGGCGATCCAGTCCCATCGCGTCTCCAACTGGCTCTGGCGCGAAGGGCGCAAGGATCTGGCCTATTTCTTCCAGATGCGCATGTCCGAACAGTTCTCCGTCGACATCCACCCCGCCTGCCGCATCGGCAAGGGGGTGTTCCTTGACCACGCCCATTCGCTGGTCTTTGGCGAAACCGCGACGATTGGCGACAATGTCTCGATCCTGCATGACGTGACGCTGGGTGGGACCGGCAAGGAAGACGAGGACCGTCACCCGAAAATCGGTGATGGCGTGCTGATCGGGGCGGGGGCCAAGGTGTTGGGCAATATCCACATCGGCGCCTGTTCGCGTGTGGCCGCCGGATCGGTGGTTCTGAACGATGTGCCGCGCTGCACCACAGTGGCGGGTGTGCCCGCGAAGGTTGTGGGCGAGGCAGGTTGTTCCCAGCCGTCTATCTCCATGAACCAGCTTATCGGTGCGCGTCCCTCGGAAAGCTGACGTTGGGTGCACGATATAGGGGCTTCAGGGGCGCTCAACCGCCCCTGACGGTTTCCCGAGACGCGTGTCTTAGCCTGCCATCTCGTCATAGGCGTCAAGCGCCTTGATCCCATACATATAGGCCGGACCACCACCCATCAGAATTGCCACGCTGACCGTCTCGGCAATTTCCTCACGCGTGGCGCCAGCCTCCATCGCGGCTTTGACGTGAAAGCCGATGCAATCCACGCATTGCTTGGAAATGCCGATGGCGAGGGCCTGCAATTCCTTGTGCTTCATGGAGAGCGCTCCCTCGGCGGTCGTGGCCTCGTGCAGGGCGTTGAAGCCTTCACCGACAGCGGGCAGGGCCGCACCGAAATCCATCATGCCGTTTTGGACTGTCTCAAGTTGTTTCGACCAGCTCATGATCCGTCTCCTTTTCTGACTTTCGCGCAAAACGTAGCAGAGGTGCAGGGCGGTGGCTTTGAGGCGTGTCATGGTGGCCAAAAGAAAAAGGCGGCCAAAAGAAAAAGCCCCCCGAAACCGGAGGGCTTTTGATTCTTTCTGGATAAAGGCGCTTAGGCCAGCATCGCCACCGGATTTTCGAGGTTCTCGACGATGGCTTTCATAAGCTCCGCGCCGAGCGCCCCGTCGATCACGCGATGATCCACGGACATGGTGACGGACATGACGGTGGCGGCTTTCACTTCGCCGTCTTCGCCGATCACGGCCTGTTTCTTGCCCGCGCCGACGGCGAGAATACCGGCGTGCGGCGGGTTCACGATAGCGTCGAAATTGTCGATGCCGAACATGCCCAGATTGGAGATCGCGAAAGAGCCGCCCTGATATTCATGCGGCGCGAGTTTGCGGTCGCGGGCACGGTGGGCGAGGTCTTTCATCTCTTTGGACAGGGCTGAAAGCGACTTCATATCCGCGTCTTGCAGCACGGGGGTGAAGAGACCGCCTTCGACGGCGACCGCAACGGCCACATCGGAGGCTTTCATCTGCAACACACGGTCGCCCGCCCAGACGGCATTGGCCGCAGGCACTTCTTGCAGCGCGTTGGCCACGGCCTTGATGATGAAATCATTGACCGAGAGTTTCACACCCTTGCCTGTGAGCTGATGGTTCAGCTCGGCGCGGAATTTCAGCAGGGCGTCCAGCTGGATGTCGCGGCGCAGGTAGAAATGCGGGATGGTCTGTTTGGCTTCCGACAGACGTGCGGCAATGGTTTTGCGCATCCCGTCGAGCTTGATTTCCTCATAGTCGCGACCTTCATACATTTTCGCAACCATATCGGCGGAGGGACCAGCCGGTGCCGCAGCCGCAGGGGCCGGTGCAGCGGCTTTGGGGGCTTCGGCCTTGGGTGCGGCTTGGGCCGCTTCCACATCGGCTTTCACGATGCGGCCTTTGGGACCGGTGCCTTTGATCGTGGTCAGGTCGAGACCTTTTTGCGCCGCGATGCGACGGGCCAGAGGCGAGGCAAAGAGGCGTTCGCCATCCTTGACCGGAGCCGCGGGGGCCTTGGGCGCATCTGCAACCGGGGCCGGGGCGGAGGGAGCCGCCGCCGCAGCCGGAGCTTCTTCGGCCGGAGCAGGAGGGGCCGCTGCGCCGACAGTTTCGGCGGCAGAGGCATCTTCACCCTCTTCCAGAAGCACAGCAATCGGCGCGTTCACTTTCACGCCTTCGGTGCCTTCGGCCACAAGGATCTTGCCCATGGTGCCTTCGTCCACGGCTTCGAATTCCATCGTCGCCTTGTCGGTTTCAATCTCGGCAATCACATCGCCGGATTTGATTTCGTCGCCTTCTTTCACCAGCCATTTGGCCAATGTGCCTTCCTCCATTGTCGGAGACAGCGCGGGCATCAAAAGTTCAATCGCCATAACGGGTTCTCCTTAACGGTAGGTGACATCTTTGCAGGCGGCCACGACTTCGTCGGTGGTCACAAGCGCGAGTTTTTCGAGGTTGGCGGCGTAGGGCATGGGCACATCTTTACCTGTGCAGTTGATCACCGGCGCGTCGAGATAGTCAAAGGCGCGTTGCATGATCACAGCGGAGATGTGATTGCCGATGGAGCCGACGGGAAAGCCCTCTTCGACGGTGACGCAGCGGTTGGTCTTCATCACGGAGGCCAGCACGGTGTCATAGTCGATGGGGCGCAGTGTGCGCAGGTCGATGACCTCGGCGGAGATGCCTTCCTCGGCCAGCTTGTCAGCGGCTTCGAGCGCATAGGTCATGCCGATGCCGAAGGAAACGATGGTCACATCCGTGCCTTCGCGCCAGATGCGGGCCTTGCCGAAGGGGATGGTGAAGTCCTCAAGATCGGGCACCTCGAAGGATTTGCCGTAAAGGATTTCGTTTTCAAGGAAGATCACCGGATTCGGATCGCGGATCGCGGTTTTCATCAGACCTTTATAGTCGGAGGCCGAGTAGGGCATCACGACCTTGAGGCCCGGAATGGCGGAATACCATGCGGCGTAGTCCTGGGAGTGCTGCGCGCCGACGCGGGCGGCGGCACCGTTGGGACCACGGAAGACCATAGGCGCGCCCATCTGGCCGCCAGACATATAGAGCGTCTTGGCCGCCGAGTTGATGAGGTGGTCGATGGCCTGCATCGCGAAGTTGAAGGTCATGAATTCGACGATGGGTTTCAGCCCGCCAAAGGACGCGCCCGTGGCGATACCGGCAAAGCCGTGTTCGGTGATCGGCGTGTCGATCACGCGCTTGGCGCCGAATTCGTCGAGCATCCCTTGGGAGATTTTGTAGGCGCCTTGGTATTCGGCCACCTCTTCGCCCATGAGAAAGACGTTTTCATCGCGGCGCATCTCTTCGGCCATAGCGTCACGAAGCGCTTCGCGCACGGTCTGCTGTTTCATTGGCGTGCCTTCGGGGAAGTCCGGCGAGGCTTTGGAGACGACTTCGACAGCCGCGGCCGCTTTCGCAGGGGCCGCTGCCGGGGCCTCTTGGGTGACCGGAGCCGCCTCGGTTGCGGCGGGGGCAGGGGCCTTGATGTCGTCTGCGCTTTCGCCCTCTTCGATCAGCACGGCGATGGCGGTGTTCACTTTCACGCCCTCGGTGCCTTCCTCGACGAGGATCTTGCCGACGATCCCTTCGTCCACAGCCTCGAATTCCATCGTGGCCTTGTCGGTTTCAATTTCCGCGATGATGTCGCCGGAGGAGACAGTGTCACCCTCTTTGACGAGCCATTTCGCAAGTGTGCCTTCTTCCATCGTGGGAGAGAGGGCGGGCATCAGAAGTTCGGTTGCCATTGGTATCTTCCTCCCGGATCAAGCGTTGTGCTGCGGAATTTCATCCGCATAAATGTCGGTCCAAAGCTCTTCGAGCGCCGGTTCCGGGCTTTCCTTGGCGAATTCCGCGCTCTCGTTGATCACCGCTTTGATGTCTTTGTCGATGGCTTTGAGATCCTCTTCGGATGCGTGACCGCCCGTCAGAAGGATGGAGCGCACAGCTTCGATCGGATCGCGTTCCTCGCGCATTTTCTGGACCTCTTCGCGGGTCCGGTATTTCGCCGGATCCGACATGGAGTGACCACGGTAGCGATAGGTTTTGACTTCGAGAATGTAGGGGCCCTTGCCCGCACGGCAATGCGCCACAGCGCGCTCGCCGGCTTCCTTGACCGCAAGAACGTCCATGCCGTCCACTTCCTCACCTTCGATGCCATAGGCTTTGCCGCGGCCGTAAAGGGAGGTGGATTTGGTCGAACGCTGCACCGAGGTGCCCATAGCGTATTGGTTGTTCTCGATCACGAAAACCACCGGCAAATCCCAAAGCTCGGCCATGTTGTAGGTCTCGTAGACCTGACCCTGGTTGGCCGCACCGTCACCGAAATAGGTGAAGGTCACATTGTCATTGCCTTTGTATTTGTCGGAAAAGGCCAGACCGGCCCCCAGAGGCACTTGAGCGCCGACGATGCCGTGCCCGCCGTAGAAATGTTTCTCTTTCGAGAACATGTGCATGGAGCCGCCCTTGCCCTTGGAGTAGCCGCCCTCGCGGCCCGTCAATTCGGCCATCACGCCCTTCGGATCCATCCCGCAGGCGAGCATATGCCCGTGGTCGCGGTAGGAGGTGATGCGCTTGTCACCCTCTTTCGCGGCGGCTTCGAGACCGACGACAACGGCCTCCTGACCGATATAGAGGTGGCAGAACCCGCCAATCAGGCCCATGCCGTAAAGCTGGCCTGCTTTTTCCTCGAAACGGCGGATAAGAAGCATGTCTTTATAATAGGCAAGAAGCTCGTCTTTGGAGACATTCGCTTTGCTTGCCGGTTTGGATGCTGTTTTACGGGGTGCCATCAGGCCTCCTCCTCCAAGATCACGACTGATAGTTTAGCGTTAAACTACATAATAACGATGCGGCGGGCCGATTGCACGGATTTTCTGATATGCGCCGCGGGCGGCAGGTATGCGCTGGGGGAATATCGCGATCCGGTGCTGGCTGTGAACAGGCTTTGTGAATACTTTCTTTGCGTTCAGGCTTCGGTTGTTCTTTGGGTGGTCGGCTGGGGACGTCGGGGCAATCTTTCTTTTGAAAGCACACATTCGTTTGCTGTGACTATTTGCTTTCTGGTGATCATGCGTTGTCCGGAAAAGTCGCTTGGCAATAGCGATAGGGCATAATGCTCCGGTCCGTTGTAGATGACTGTTCCTTCCATTCTGTCAAAATCCAGATCGAAAAAGAGGAGGTGGTCGGCGCGAATTTTCGTGTTCCGAAATACAGGGCCCCGTCCTGTGCCTGTCGCCTTTATCTGGACTGTTGTTTTCCCGTCAGGCGCATATCCGTCTATGCCTTCGGCTGCCTTTCTGTGGACGAGTTTGATTCCGAATAACTCAACAGCAATAGCTTCTCCTATATCACCGATGAGATTTCCGTCTAAGGTGAAGCGTAGCTCGGCTTGACTGTTTTGTTGAAGCAAAATCTCTTGATAGTGGGACTTTACTTGATTGCGGGCGCGAAGAAGCTCTTTGATGGGGGAAGGTAAGAGGAAGCTGGTCATCTGTTGAAGCTGCTCTAATGTGTCAAATTAATGTGTTCTGTATCGCCTACTCCACATCAGTTGACCCATGCGCGCTGTGTGTCAAGTGTGGCGAGAGTGGTGTGTTTCGTGATTGTAGGAAGATGTGGGGCCGCATTTTTCGGAGCGGCTAGCTCCGCCGACGCCTATCGGCAGTAGGCCAATTGTGCCTCATAGCGGGCGGCGCGTTTGGCGACGCCGTCGGCGGTGCTCAGGAGCCATGATTTGTTGCGATAGGAGCCACGGCGGTAACCGCCCCGACCTTCGTGATAGGCCAGATAGCTGTTTCTGGCGTCCGAGTTGGAAATCCCCAGCGCCTTGTTGTTGGTCGAGACATACCAGCCGATAAAGTCGGTGGCGTCGCGGATGTTGCTGCGGCTGGCGCCTGCGCGGCCCGGACCGTTGCGGTAGTCATCCCATGTGCCGTCAAGCGCCTGCGCGTAGCCGCGTGCGGAACTGGCGCGGCCTTTGGGGATGATGAACAGCGTGTAGCGTTTCGGGGGGCGCGCGGTCGCGCGGAAGGTGGATTCCTGATAGATGATCGCCATCTGCACAGAGACGGGTACGCCCCATTTGCGCTCGGACGCCTCAAGGGCGGCGCGGTAGTGCGGGCGTTCGCGAAAGATCGCACAGGCATCTTCGGGATTTGAGGGCGCGTTGCCGTGACCACCGCAGGCGGTCAGCGCCAAAAAGCCAAGCCCCGTCAGCATCACATGCCGGCGGGTCAGAAACTCGGACGTATCTGCGGGGCAGGGGCTCTGTGTCATCAACGGCCTCTCGGATCAGCGGATTACGATTTCATCGGCACGCAGGTAGCCCAGCACATCGCGGACTTGTTCATCGAGAAGATCAAGATCGAGATAGGTGTCGGAGAGGCGCAGCGTCTTGTTGCGCATCACGGCTAGATCTTCGTCCAGTTTGCCGCTCACCGCTTGCAGGTCGGACAGTTCTGCCTCGATCTGCAAGCGGCGGAATAGCCCGTATTCCCCTTGCACAGCGGCAAAGGTGAAGTAGCCACCGAGGGTGACAATAACGCCTGTGTACAAAAGCACAGTCAGCGACGGACGTTTACGCGGATGAGCCATGATAGGCTTCTTACCTTTGTATGAATGATGCCCTGACGGACATCTGTACTGCCTCACGGGGCGCTCTCTTTAGCGGAACGTCTCCGTGCGCCTCTTATGGCACAGGTGATTCGCCATGTGAATCCCAAAAACGAATCACCGGCAGAAAAATGCGAATTTTTTTGTGGGGCCAGCCAGAGACCGCAGCGCAGGAAGGGCGCGGGGGAGGAGAGTGTCGCTGTGTGAGGGGGGGGGGGGCGGATTTTGGTCGTGTCGGGGGACTGGCGTGAAGCGCAGTCGAATGCTCCCCCCCCTGTCGTAAGGCGCGCCAGCTCAGAGATACACTATGGCCGAAACCGGTTTCCAAGGAGCGCGATCTATATTCAATGATTGATTTGCCACTGGTTTGACTGGCCGATCCGTGCCCCTGCCGTTTGTGATATAGGTCAATGCGGATATGGTATGAACGGATATGCTACTGAAAGGAGATGCGATCCTGACCATGTTGCCACCTTGGAGGGTTTCGTAAAAGCATTAAGTGACAGGATTTACGGAAGGAACGATCTTGGTCCCACCCAAGTCTGAAGAAGAGACCCAAGACGCCCATCGTCCAGCGGAGCAAAACGGGATTGCCTCGACGCCTCCCGTTCCGGCGTTGCGGCCAGCTGCACCTGAGCCTGCCGGTAAGCCGCGCATCTGGCTGTGGGGTGCTCTCGTTCTTTTGGGGCTGGGACTTTTGGGTGGCCTGTCCTCGCGCTTTTGGTTGGGCGGGCCGGTTCCTGTTGTGGTCGAGATTGCTCAGAACGCACCGGTCACGCGTGTGCTGGCGGTAAATGGCCGGATCGCCGCTGTGCATTCCGTGGACGTCAGCGCCGTGGTGTCCGGCACGGTGGTGTCCCTTCCCGTTGCCGAGGGAGAACAGGTCGAAGCCAATCAGATCCTTGCTCAAGTCGATGCGGCGGAACAGAATGCAATTGTCCGGCAGGCGATGGCGGCACTGGATGCGGCGCTTGTGGCGCAACAAAAGGCGAGTGAGGACTATGATCGCTCCTTGTCGCTTGGCAGCAATGTCTCGAAAACCGCTTTGGAGGCCGATGCCTTTGCCAAGCAATCGGCCACACAGGAGGTGCTGCGTCTGTCGGCTTTTCTGGATCAGGCACGGATCGCACTCGATAACTATACCATTCGCGCCCCCGTCGCAGGCACGGTTCTGGAGCTTGAGGTCGAAACGGGGCAAGCGATCAGCCCCTCGACGAACTTGCTGACCCTTGCGGATTTGAACGATCTGGTGGTCGAAGCGGATGTGGATGAATCTTACGCGACACAAATCATTGTGGGCCAAAGGGCTGTTCTGCAACTGGCAGGACAGGCTGCAACACATGAAGGCCATGTCAGCTTTGTGTCGAACCGCGTGGATGAGGCCACAGGCGGTCTGGCCATCAAGCTCCGTTTCGACGCTCCGGTGGCGGCCCCTGTCGGGTTGACGGTGACGACGAATATAATCGTTGAAGACCGAGACGCGGCTCTGACGGTTCCGCGCACGGCGCTGGTGAACGGGACTGAGGTTTTCGTGGTTGTGGACGGTTTGGCGGAATTGCGACCTGTATCCGTCGTGGATTGGCCCGCCGCCCGTCTCATTGCAATAGAGGGCCTTGCCGAAGGCGATTTGGTGATTGTCGATGCGGCTGGCATCACGGACGGGCAAGAGGTTGAGGCGGAGACCCCCTGATGCTCTATGGTTTGAAAATCGCGACGCGATATCTGACTGCCAACAAGGGCCAAACGGCGCTTTTGGTGACAGGGGTTGCGGTCGGTGTGTTTATTTTCATCTTCATGTCCGCCCTGATTGGTGGGCTTGCCGAATTCATCTTGGCGCGCACCGTGGGCGATCTCTCGCATATTACCATCGAGGCGGAAACCGAAGACCCTGCGCTATTGGTCGCCTCAGAAGGTCATGTGCTGGCCGTGATGGAGCGGGGACGTACGCGCGATGCGACGCTGGCCGAAGCCGCCACTTGGCTCCCTCTGATCGAAAGTGTCGCAGGGGTCAAAGCCGTCTCGCCTGAAATCACCGGCGCGGGCTTTTTGACCCGTGGGGCACAGGTGGCACAGGTCAGCGTGGTCGGCGTCGAACCGGGACGTGAATCCGCGATCCTTGATCTGGCCAGCTATATGGTCGAGGGCGAGGAACGTGTCGGTTCGGGGGTGATCGTTTTGGGGCGCGACCTGGCGGACGATCTGGCTTTATCCAAGGGGCAGACCTTGCGGCTGGAAAGCTCGAAGGGGATCACAGCCAACCTGACTTTGGGCGGCATTTTCGAAGCCGGCAACGGCAGCATGGATAGCGCACGCGCCTTTGTCAGCCTGTCGACAGCGCGGACTTTATTCTCAATGCCGCAGGGGGTAACGCAGATCGAAATCAAGCTTGATGATTTGAACGCCGCCGACGCGACAGCCCTTCGTATCCAATCCCTGACGGGCTTGAATGCAGTTCCTTGGACCGATGATGCAGAGCAATTGATGGAGGCGCTGGATGCGCAGGCGCAGACCGGCTATTTCCTGAAAGCCTTTGCGCTCATCACAATCGTGATCGGTGTTGCCTCGGCGCTTCTGCTTTCCACCTATCGACGCCGCCCTGAAATCGGGATCATGCGGGCGATGGGGGCCGGACGTGGCTTTGTGGTTTTTGTCTTTGTCACGCAAGGCGCGTTGATCGGTCTGCTGGGCGGGATCATGGGGGCAGGTCTTGGCTATCTGGCGCTTCTGCCCTTTCCCACGCGCGAGGCATTTCGTGCGGGCACCCTGCCGTTGGACATTACCCAAGGTTCCTACGGGTTGGCTATCACCCTAACGGTGATCGGGGCGATCCTTGCCTCCATCCTGCCCGCACGCTCGGCGGCCCGCGTTGATCCAGTCACGGCGATCGGCCAATGACGACACTACTCGAAGTTCGCGATCTGTTCAAAACATATGGCGCGGGTGACACCGCGACACGGGTGCTGCGCGGCTTGTCCTTGCACCTTGAGAGGGGCGAGTTGGCCGCACTTCTTGGCCCGTCGGGGTCGGGCAAAAGCACGCTGCTCACGATCCTTGGCACATTGATGAAGCCGACATCCGGCAGCTATACGATGCTGGGGCAGGATATGATTGCGGCGAATGATGCCGAACTTACGGAGTTCCGCAACGCTCATATCGGCTTCGTCTTTCAGTTTCACAACCTTCTGCCGGATTTTACCGCGCTCGAAAATGTTGTCTTCCCCTCCGCCGTGCGGGCGGGGCGCGAGACGCCCGCCGCCCGCGCGCGTGGACGTGACCTTTTGAAACGTATGGGGTTGGCTGACCGGATCGACTATCCCACCGCCAACCTGTCTGGCGGGCAGAAACAGCGTGTGGCAGTTGCCCGCGCCCTCATGAACAGTCCCGAACTGGTTCTGGCGGATGAACCCACGGGGAACCTTGATCGGGCCTCGGCCACGCAGGTGATGGAATTGCTCTCAGAGATCAATCGCGAGGAGGGGACGACTTTCCTGATCTCGACCCATGATGAAAAGATCGCCGCCGCGTGCCAACGTCAGATTGTCGTCGTGGATGGGGTCGTGACGGGATGATCCGGGCTTTGATCGTTTAGGCCCTCCTCTGCAGACGCGATTTCGCGTGTGTTTGAGTGGACATAAAACGAACAGCCTGTCGCCAGATCTGTGCAAAAAGTCGATGTAACGCACACGCAACAATACTTCAGAATATACAGAATATGATTTGGATCATGTTTCTCATGTGCAGATTAATCTTAATATTTGAATATGTAATCGATCTGATTGCGTTATTTCCTGCGCCCCACATTGGGGGCATTTCTCGGGGAGGGAAAGTATGTCTCTAAAAACACTTAAACTTCAAACCTGCGCACCGATTGCGATTTTCGCGTTGGTGGCAACACCGGGTTTTTCCGGTGCCTTCGACGACATTCCTGTTTTGGATGTCACGGGAGACGGCTATGTTTTTGCCGATCCTGCGGAAGGTATCCTTGATCCGGGTATCCAGTCATTCACAAAAGACGCTGGCGCGGAATTCGGCAACACCGCTAATCCGAACGGCATTACCAATTGTCTTATGGCCAACAATCCGGCTCTTGAAGGATGCGATGCTCCGCGCGGCTCTGGCAAGCGGGTCAAGACCCGCCTCACAGGCGCAGATGGCATGGACATCAGCCTGAGCACGCAAAGCACCGGAGATGTCACCGAGTATTACGTCTACGGCAAAACCTCGAACCTCACTGGGGCGCGGATGGTTGGCTTTGCCCTCGAACTCGGCACGGGGACGGGTAATGATTTCACTGCCTTTGATGCCGCTGACCCAGCTTATCAGGCGCTGTTCGATACCGAATTTACCGGCGGAAAATTCAATCTGCCTGACGGGCTGTTCGGCAATGGCGGGAACGAAGGGGATACCGGCTTTTTTGATGGCGGCGATAAAGCCGCGATGAGTTTAGACTTGGAGGAGGGGCTGACGGCGGCGTTAATTGAGCTTGGCAAGATCACCAGTAATGCTGAATATACCACGCTGTTCGGAGATGGCTTCCTTGATGACAGTCAGGTGCCTGACGGGTTCTTCTTTGATATGTCGAGCTTTGACGAAGAGGCCGACGAGCCTAAACTCGTTGCGTGGCATAACGTCAGCACCGGAGCTTGGGTCTATGGCACGCTGGGTCTTGCGGGGCCTGAACTCGACGAGAAACTGCAAAACCTTGCGGATACGCTTGACGTTGATCTCGCGGAATTGGGCTATGTTGCAGGCGACGACGTGCCCGACGAGATCGTCGCGCGCATGGAAGGCAATGACCTTCTGAGCGTCGATATCATCGAAGACCTGCGGAACATGAACCTGAACTTCATGATCGAGCTTGGCGATGTGGATGGCGACCAAGTCACCCTGCGCCTCGTCCCGGTATTCTCAGACATTGTTGAGGAAGCCGCCACCGAGTATCAGTTCAAAGTCGCAGGCATGCTGGATGGGGCCGCCGAAGTGCCCTATCTCACTACCGAAGATGAAGCGGGCACTTATAAGGCCGCAGTTGATGGGATTCTCGGCATTGAGGATGATGCAGAGCGGCAGACAGCCTTGGAAAGCATCGGCTTCAGCTTTTTGGGAAGCTACGGCTCGTTGTCATACGAACTCGGTCGCGCAATGACAGCGGCCCTGCCAGACGGCGGGATTTCGCGAGGCACATCCGGTGCGACCCTGTCCACGAAAGGCCTTCCCAACGGCTGGTCGATCGGGGACGATGTCACGGGGTTTGTCTCAGTTCAGGGCGGAACCGCCAGCTATGACCGCACCGTCAACGGCACAGGTTATGACATTGACAGCTATGCCTTTGCCGCAGGCGCGGAATGGCAGCTTGATCCGACATTAGGCTTTGGTGTGATGATCGGCGCGGGCACCGGCTCGGCGGATGCAGATGATGATTTGGGGTCTGTTGACGCGGATGCGCTGTCCATCGCCGTTTTCGGTCGGAAAGCCTTCGGGAATGGCGGCAGTATCAGCGCCATGCTCGGCTATCAGGACCTGTCCTTTGAAAGCACGCGCAATGTGAATGTGATGGGTGGCGAGACTGCAAAAGGTGACACCGACGGTTCTCAGGTGTTCGCAGCCCTCAATGCGCAATACATGGTTCAAAACGGAGCATTTACCTTTGGGCCGCGTGCCTCGCTTGAGTATTACAAGCAAAAGGCGGACGGTTTCGATGAAACCGGTGCCGGTGCATGGAACCTCTCCATTGGCGATCAGGACGGCGAAGTCACTATTGCATCAATCGGGATTGAGGGCGCATATGCCATGCCTCAAACCACACGCGACACGGTGCTGACCGGAGCCTTGTCACTGACGAATGCCTCGGGGGATGATCAGTTGATCGAGACAGGTTTTGTCGGCCTTCCCACGACAACTGTCCCTGTGGACGGGTTTGACGATCAGTGGGTGGATCTTGAACTGGGCTTCTCCACAACACTCGGCGCAAGCCCGACATCGCAGACCACCCTGCACGGCGGTTATCACGGGGCCTTCGGGGAGGACTATGAGAGCCACGCACTACAGGTTGCTGTGAGTTTCGCATTCTGAGACTGCCGAGAGGTTGAAAAACAAAACAGCGCCTGAATTCAGGCGCTGTTTTTGATTCCAATACTGCAGGTCTATGAAAGCACGTGGCTCAATCGCTCAACCGCAAAATGTAGGAGCAAGGTTGTCACGACACGACAAGGCAATAGGATGTTTTGAACGCGGCTTGAAATGTATCAAATAAAGGTTGCGATTGAGCAACTAAAGGAGGGCTGGTCAATCTATCGGGAGCAGAAATATATTGGTCATGGATCGCTCACGACGACTGAACGCTATTATTTACGTTTTTTGACGCAGGAAGAATCTGAACGGGTTCGGGCTGATGGGAATAACGGGTTTTAGTCGGTGGGACGCACAATATCCGGCCACACAATATATTGAATGTTAAAAAAAATGGACCTCGCAAATTGCGGGGTCTTTTTTGTGTGCGCTTTGCTCGAAGGGTATTCGACTGACGGATGCTTTCTGGGCGCATAGTCGGATAAAGGTGGCATAGTTGGTGCAACAGGCAAGGGCAAAAGGCGTCATAGTATGACACCTATCAGCTTGATCCTGAAAAAATGGCTTTGCGATGTGAGCCGATCCCGGAGCCTAAATTTAAATATTATCAGGGAGTTAGTGGCGGAGAGACAGGGATTCGAACCCTGGGTAGGCTTGCACCCACAACGGTTTTCGAGACCGTTTTTATAGCAAGATACTAAATAATGAAGTCAATAAAATAAGGGAAAAATAGAACTAAATTAAGCAAGCTTGGCATAGTTCGAGGGTAGGGGTGTCATAGTAATGTGTCATAGCTCCATGACAATTTACGAAACGAATATCTTCGTGATCTGCGTCCGACGTTAATCCCTTCAGTGCGGCGTCCGAAGGTTGGGGCTATTCACACAATGTGTCAAACGCCTGCTTCAGGGAAGTTGCCACGCAGCGGCTGGACATCTGGCCAACGGCGGCTAAGGGCGCTGAAGATGGCGATAGCATCCCGAAGGCCACCCAAAGGCTGCATTCACCACACGGATCGCGGGTCGCAATATTGTTCGCACGACTACCAGAAGATTCTGCTCCAGCATGGCTTCAAGGTATCGATGAGAGGGAAAGGTAATTGCTATGATTGTGAGTATGGTATTGCGGCTTGATAGCCTGACCCATGCTACGATTGACTGCGTGTCATTGCGTTGACGTGTCGACCGTCAAGTCGCCCCGGCAACGGGCGAGATGTGACTTCATAGGAGCCTGACGGGAACGCCCCTTCACAGTCCTGTCCCCTCGGATCGGTGCCCGGGCATTCTTATCAATGAGGGCATCATGAAGACTACTTATCCAATCATTATTGGCATCGACACACACAAAGCAACGCATGTTGCCGTCGCAATCGATACGCAAGGTGCCCGCTTAGCGGCCCTGTCTATCCCGACCAATCCCAAGGGATATTTGGAGTTGGAACGTTGGTCGCGATCTCTCGGCAATGTTCTGGCATTCGGCATCGAAGGAACTGGTTCGTATGGCGCAGGCCTTTCCAGATCTTTGCTAGCTCAAGGGCATAATGTCATCGAAGTCACGCGCCCAAATCGGCAACTGCGATACACGCAAGGCAAAACGGATAGCTTGGATGCAGAGGGGGCTGCGCGGTCGGTTCTGTCGGGGCAAGCAACAGCGCTGCCCAAAACACAAACAGGATCATCAGAGATGATCCGGCATTTGAAAATTGCGCGCGATACGGCAGTCAAATCGCGCTCACAGGCGATGGTCACGCTAAAAACATTGATCATCAACGCACCCGCCGACCTGCGAGATACCTTGGATCAAATCCGAGGAAAGGTTGCCTTGATCCGTCACATCGCAGCTTTCCGGCCTGGCGACATCGACACGCCATTGGCGTCTGCAAAAGCTGCTATGCGGGCACTGGCACGCCGCTGGCTTTGGTTGCATGAAGAGATTGTTGCACACGACAAGGAATTGGAGCGCCTTGTGAGGGAACGCGCCCCAAAGCTGTTGGCGTCACATGGCATCGCGACACTGACGGTGGCTGAGATGTTGATCTTGGTCGGAGATGATCCAACACGAATTCGTTCTGAAGCCGCTTTTGCAAAGCTATGCGGCGTCTGCCCTATCCCAGCATCAAGCGGAAAAACGCATCGCTTTCGATTGAACCGGGGTGGAAACCGGCAGGCCAACGCAGCCCTATACCGTGTCGCCATCGTCAGGATGCGAAGCCACGCGCCAACGCTCGCCTATGTCAAGAAACGCACAAAAGATGGGAAGAGTAAAAGTGAGATCATTCGTTGTTTGAAACGATACATCGTTCGGGAAATCTACAGCCAGCTCTGTGTGCCGAAAACAGCTCAAATCGCCCCTTGACGAATATAGGAGCTTCAACGCCGCCGTCGAAACCTTCTTCAAAACCATAAAGGCAGAACTGATCTGGCGACATCCTTGGGAAACACGACGCGAGGCAGAGATGGCGATATTCGAAGACATCAACTGCTTCTACAATCCGCGACGACGCCATTCAGCACTGAGCTGGAAAAGCCCAGTCGTATTCGAAAGCAAGGTGGCTTAAATGAGCACTTGTGGCGGCGCTAAAGCGTGACAGGTCCAGTCTTTAATACACCTCTCGTATAGGCTCTTTGCCGATCTTGGATTTGATGCTCTACGTTACCTGCAGTTTCCCGGAAGCGGACGTTGTTGGACGAATGCGGTATTCTGTATGAATGAACGGTCTCGGTGTGTAACGAAGCTAAAATTAAACTTTCTCCCAGTTAAGATACTGTTCATTTCCTCTTGCTGAACAGTCGGCAACCATAAATTTATTGTAAATTTTTCAAAGACTTGACATTGGTTCTCGTTGTGCTTTTTATTCGAGTTGAAGTCGAAAGAACTTAATGGAGACAAGTCGATGTGGGAAGATATTGAAGTCATCGAGTGTTTGGGTGAGCGCGGAGAAATAATCGACGTTACTAAGCAGGCGCGAATGATTGACGGGCAAACTCAACAGAGATGGCTGTCGAGCCGTGGTGAAGAAGTCCTCATTGAGCGCAGCGATGGGCACTTTGAAACCCAAAACGGTGGAGAGATTATCGCCCGTTTCCCTGACTGATTGTGGGCACACATAATCTCTACACGAGAGTCTTTTTGCCAGCTGATTAAGAGACTTGACGCAGCATCTGTTAGTTTAGGAGCACTGTTGCCATTTTCGTTCGGTGAAATAAGGGCCGGATCATCTGGCAGTATTCACTCTATTCCCGGAGGAGTTTTCAGCCCAGAGCGGCCATATAACCTACTATGCAGATGCTGCGTTGTGGCCCGTCAAGCTGGCCATTCGCGGTGTGCGCATAACCAACAGAACAGGACAACTCACCCTCAGCAATAAAGGAAACCGTCGCAGTCGCAAACTGTGCAACCGACAGTGTCTGCATGGGATGAGAAGAACTTGGTTTCGAACATTTCCGGGTTTGGGCTGATGGAACCAGTTCCTGCGGATGCAATACACAGCTCCGCAAGAATTTGCCCCGCTCAAACCTGTCCCTCATTGCCTCTCGCCTGAGGAATACGTCACACTACTGCATCCCGTAGACTGCATCGGAAAGCCTGGGCTACTGACGCTGCCAGTAGGCGAAAATCCAGTCTCGTGGCTTTTTGACAGCGAAGTTCTTTGTGCGCAGTTGAATACTTATCTCTATTCCCCGTCATACGTGTCGCTCAATCGTTTCAAAGGGAAACGAGCAAACAAAAATCTGGTTGCTCTTAATGCGGTATACGTCGATCTCGATTTCTTTAAAATGCTGGCCTGGCGGGGAAAAAGTCCGAGTGTTGTGCAGGCTGCATATTCTGACCATTTGAGACGCCAGAACTTGCCGCAGCCATCGCTTTATGTTCATTCGGGACGAGGCCTGTATGCTATCTGGCTGATCCAAGAAATGCCAGCGAGAGCTAAGCCAAGGTGGCAGGCAATTCAGAAAGCATTGGTCGGTCTGTCCTCCAAATTCGGCGCCGATCCCGTGTGTGTTGATGAGGCCCGTGTCTTTCGTATTCCGGGCAGCATTAACCAGAAATGTGGGCGAAAGGTTCAGGTCAGTGGCGGAACACTGAAGCGTTATCGATTTGATGTGCTCGAAGGGGTTATCTACCGTGCGTGCGGGAGACCAACGCGTATGGAGCTCCATGAGCGGAAGGCAAACAAAGTGCACAACCATAGCCTGTCCAGCAACAAGATGCCAAAAGGGTTGACGCAAAAGAAACGCCACCAGATTCTGCTGGACGATCTCGAAATCTATCGCTTTTATTTGGGTGGTCATATTCCAGAAGGTCAGCGGAACATCTTCCTACACCTCTACGCAATCTGCTTGACGCACATCCTTCCTCCTGCATGTATCGAAAGTGAAATCACCGCCATGGCCGACTTAGCTACGCCAGGCATGAAGCCAGGTGAGGTGAAGACCATTATCAATCAGGCAGTGAAGAAAGCTGCGGGGCCGAAGTTAATGCGCATTGGAAAGGATGGCAGATATACTTACCGTGGCCATACATTCTGTGAAAAATTGGAAATATCGGCCGAGCTTTCTCGGGAACTGGGCCTTCAGCAGATGATTCCGGATGAAGAGCGCAGACGCCGCAAGGCAGCCAATCAGCAAGCAAAAGAGCGGGCTAAAGGGAGGGTCCCTCGTAAGGAATACGAAGAGAACAGCGCGGCTCGAAGCAAGCCATGGGAAAAATACGGGCTGAAACGCAGCCAATACTATGCTCGCCGCAAAGCAGGCACTCTGCCGGATATCCCGTCGACATGAAACTGGACAAGTCCGTGCCCGCATCAGGGGTGAAACCAATCTTCAGAGATATGCTGGAGATGATCAGAGATACGCTGGAGAGCAAAAGACAGAGAATAGAGCGGAACGGCAGGTGCAGCCTCGGACAATTCCCGAAGTGCCTGGCCGTGCTCTTACGCATGCAATTAAGTGCGAAACTATCAAGATAGAACCCGCCATCGCCGCCAAGGCTTGTCTTTCTGTCGCGAGTGGGCAGCATTGCACGCTGCACGGGAGTTGACGATTGGCGGCATTACATAATCGCAATCTCTCCTTGCAAAATGTTGCCTTGTATCACGGAACTTCCAGAGCGACATATTCATCAGTGAAAAACATATCAATCATGATGCTGGCGGCGATCATCCGGCTTGTGATTGTGGAAAGAGGATTCAATGTTCGATACCGCCCATATTGACGACGCTGTTGCGTGGCGCCGCGATTTTCACCGTCACCCTGAACTGGCATTCGAAGAGCACCGAACATCTGACAGGATTGCAGAACTTCTGAACGGGTGGGGATGGCGCGTTCACCGTGGATTGGCAGGGACTGGCGTGGTGGCGCAAATGGGCGAGGGGGCTCCTTGTATCGGGCTGCGGGCCGATATTGATGCTCTTCCGATCACAGAGGCTTCGGGGGTTGCCCATGCCTCGACATATGCGGGGAAAATGCACGCCTGCGGGCATGACGGGCACACGGCGATGTTGCTTTTGGCGGCTCGGCAAATTGCACAAGAGGGTGTCGCCCGTGGCACTGTAACATTGATATTCCAACCGGCCGAAGAAAATGAAGGCGGTGCGCGGGTCATGATTGAAGAGGGGCTCTTGCGGGACTTTCCCCTCGACAGCATTTACGCCATTCACAACTGGCCCGGTCTGGCTCCGGGGCGTCTGGTCGCGCGTGATGACAAGATGATGGCGGCTTTTGCTGTTTTCGACATAGAGATCACCGGACAAGGGGGCCATGGCGCCATGCCGGAGCAATCCGACGGCGTCATTCTGGCAGCAAGCTCAATTGCGGCGGCATTGCAGGACATTCCCGCCCGCGCAATTTCCCCGCTTGAGCCCGCAGTTCTGTCCGTTACGCAAATCCATGCCGGTTCGACCTATAATGTCTGTCCCGACAGAGCAGTGCTCAGTGGCACGGCCCGCTGGTTTGATACCTCGTCCGGGGATGTTCTGGAAGATCGGTTGCATCAGATTTCCCGTTCTGTTGCCGAGGCGCAGGGATGCAATGCACGGATTGATTATCAGCGCCGCTATCCGGCCACGATCAATGCAGCGCCGCAGGCTGCTCTGGCTCGACAAGTGGCGCAAGACATGGGTCTGGATACAACCACTGCACATCCAAGTATGGCGTCTGAAGACTTTGCCTTCATGTTGGAGGAGGTGCCGGGGGCCTATCTTTGGCTTGGAACTGCGCGGGCCGGCGAAAATCCGGGGCTGCATTCTCCAAAATTCGATTTTAACGATGCTGTTCTGCCGGTTGGAGCAGAATTTTGGGTGCGTCTCGTGCGCCATAGTCTGGCCGGCTAATGGATGTTTTCGACGCCCGTTTTTTGCGTGAATTTCTCGTCGTTGCACAAGACGGGTCCATCCGGCGTGCAGCGGAGCGGCTGAATGTGGTGCCTTCTGCGATCTCGCGCAAGATCATCGAAGCCGAGGCGCGTCTGGGTGTGGCTCTGTTTGAACGGACATCCAAGGGGATGACGCTGACCGAAGCCGGTGAATTGATGCGCGAACATGCCCGGCATGTCAGTGATGAACAGACTTATCTGCTGGACCAGATCGGACATTTCAGCGAGAGCGGCAGTCATACGGTGCGCATTGCGACCGGCGAGGGGTTTACCTCCGACCTTATGGAAAACGGATTGCTTGAGTTGACCCGTGCGGCCCCGCATCTGCGCTTTATCATCGAACATGCAGGCACAGAGGAGTTGCAGCGGCGGGTGGTTGAAGGGGAGGTTGATATTGGTATCGCCTATAACCCCGTGATCACTGAAGCAACACGTTCACTGGTCCAGTCGCGCCAGCCGCTCTGCGCTATTGTGCCGTTTCATTCTCCGCTCGCCAGGCGGGAGAGTGTGACCCTTGCCGATATGTTGAAACATCCTGTGGCCATGCTCAATACAGGTTACGGGATCAGGCAGTTGGTCGGGCAAGCGGCAGCCGGGCAGGGGCTGGCCTTGCGCGTTCATGTCGAAACATCCTCCATCGCACTTTTGTTGCGCTATGTTGGGGCGGGAGTGGGCGGAAGCTTTCTGCCGCGGTTCTCCGCGATGAACCAAGCCGAGCGTGGAGATCTTGCAGTTCTCAATATTGATGAAACATCCCTGCAAGATGTCTCTACACATCTGATGGTTAGGGCGCGTCGGCGTTTGCCAAAGTCGGTCGAATATGTTGCGACATGCCTTGCTGAGAAGATGATTGCCTTCAGGAGTTAGGTCTCTGCGCAGAGAGTTTTCTATGTAAACGGATCGAGAAATGCCGTGTGTGTTGCTGTTTCGGCAACGCTTTGTGCGCAAATGCCATTCTTCCTGTGAACGCCTGATCTGGGGTTACATCTCCACCGAAGCCCGTTCGGGCATAACAGGGTAAGGCAATTCGGACTATGGATAGGAAAAAAGGCTGTGTCGTCGGCGTTATAGGGCTTGGTGCAATGGGCTTTGGCATGGCGTCAAGCCTCAGAAAAGCTGACTTTGATGTTGTGGGGTTCGATCCGGCCGAAACCGCCAGATCACGCGCAAAGGATGCAGGCGTTTCTGTTTTGGATACGCCAGAATCTGTGTTCGAAGCCGCAGATGTTATCGTGCTTTCCCTGCCCACGGCGCGCCATGTCGAGCGTGTCGTAAACGATGCCATGGCGGCCGGTTATTTAAGCAAAGGTCTGCCGTCCAAGGTCGTCATTGATACCTCGACCTCTGAAGCTTTGATCAGCCGTAAACTCGCCGCGATGCTTGAGGCTGAAGGGCACGGGTTTCTTGATGCGCCTGTAAGTGGTGGTCCGTCCGGTGCGGCGGCCGGCAAGCTGTCTGTGATGCTTGGCGGTGCGGAAAACCGGGTGAAAGAGGCTATGCCTGTGCTTGAGGCAATGGCGGCCAATATTCTTCATGTCGGCCAAAGCGGTGCTGGGAATGTTGCCAAGCTGGTGAACAATATGCTTGTGGCCAATCACATGATCACAACGCGCGAAGCCTTGCGACTGGCCGAAACATCGGGAGTCAGCGCGGAAACGGCACTCAAGGTCATCAATTCGGCAACCGGACGCAGTGCGATTTCCGAAATCCATTTTCCGACTTGGGTCATCCCGCGCAGCTTTGACAGCGGTTTCTCGACCGGATTGATGCGCAAGGACCTTCGCCTTGCGCGCGAATTGGCTGCGGAAAGCGGCACAGCGACACCTATGGCAGATCTCGCAGCAAAGCTTTGGGATGAAAGTCGGTCGGGTTTGAAAGATGAAGATGACTTTATGCTAATGGGCGATCCGAATTTGGAAATCGCACCTTCTGAGGAGAAGAAATGATGGCCGAGAACATGGTCAATGTCGAAACCCGTGTCGCACAACTTTTGCAAGAGTTGACCGGAAGCCCGGATGTTAACTCCTATGTCGCCGGAGAACTGGCACCAGGCACAGGGCATACGCTTGAACTTACGGATCCTGCGACCGGAGATGTATTCGCACGCTACAAAGATGCGGGGGCAGAGGTCGTTTCCCGTGCCGCAGAGGCGGCGCAAAGGGCGCAACAGGAGTGGATGTCCAAAACCGCTTCAGAGCGCGGGCGCATCATGTTTGAAATCGGGCGGCAAATTCGGGCCCATGCGACCTCTTTGTCCGAGCTGGAAGCACTCTCCTCTGGTCGCCCCATTCGTGACGCAGGCGGAGAGCCGGCGCGCATGGCGGAAATGTTCGAATATTACGCCGGCTGGTGCGACAAGATTACGGGGGATGTGATCCCCGTGCCGTCCACACATCTGAACTATACCCGTCATGAACCGCTCGGTGTGGTAAGCCAGATCACGCCTTGGAATGCACCGCTTTTCACATGTTGCTGGCAGGTCGCACCCGCAATCTGTGCCGGAAATGCGGTAATGATAAAACCTTCGGAATTGACGCCTTTAAGCTCTGTCGTCATCGGGATTCTGTGTGAAAAGGCAGGTGCCCCTAAAGGGCTTGTGAATGTGATCGCCGGAGATGGCCCTGTGTCGGGGCAGGCGATGATTGATCATCCGGCAACCGCCCTTGTCGTGTTCGTAGGTTCTGCGCAGGCAGGGAGCCTGATCGCAGCGGCGGCGGCCAAACGATTGATCCCCTCCGTGCTGGAACTGGGTGGGAAATCGGCGAATATTGTCTTCGCAGATGCGGATATCGATCGTGCGATTGTCGGGGCGCAGGCCGCTATATTTGCCTCATGTGGCCAGAGTTGTGTGGCCGGTTCCCGACTTCTTGTGCATCGCTCCATTCAGGCCGAAGTGGTCGGGAAACTTGCTGATGCTGCGGGGCGGATCCCCGTCGGCGCGCCGATGGATCCGGCAACACAGGTCGGGCCGGTGAACAACCTGCGTCAATGGAGCAAGATTGATGCCATGGTGAAAGAGGCTGTCACGCAAGGGGCCAGCATTGCCAGCGGCGGGGCAAAACCTACAGATATGTCCCGCTCGGAGGGGTTTTATTACGCCCCCACTGTTGTCGATAACGTCACGCCCGACATGACCATCGCCAATGAAGAAGTCTTCGGCCCGGTGGTCTCTGTGTTGCCATTCGACGATGAAGAGGAAGCCATAACGCTTGCCAATGCGACCCCCTACGGGCTGGCCGGTGCAGTCTGGACGCAAGATGTCGGACGCGCCCATCGCGTTGCCGCCAAGGTGCGCGCCGGCACCTTTTGGATCAACAGCTACAAAACGATCAACGTCATGTCGCCCTTCGGTGGTTTCGGGCGTTCCGGTTACGGACGGTCGTCGGGGCGGGAGGCGCTTGCCGCCTATACGCAAACGAAATCGGTCTGGGTGGAAACGGCCGAAAATCCGGTGCAAGGCTTTGGCTACGCGCCGGGCTGAATTTTATCATTTGGCGGGTCGATATTTTCATTTGCCCGCCTTTCAACTCACGAAGCGTTTGAATTACAAGGAGGCGAGAATCCAACAGAGAGAAGGATTAATCCATGGAGATTAAGGATATCTTGTTTAACTGGCGATTGCATTTGACGGTGCTCGCCATCACGGTGGTCGCCGAACTGATTGGCGTCGTCAAGGTCCCGATTGGTATCGGGGCGATTTTGCTTTTGCCGTTGCTCTATGCATTTGTGTTCGGCTTGTTGCTGAACCCCAATGTGGTTCGGGCAGCCAAAGTCCTGATCAAGGATATTGATGTCAAAGCGGCATCTCCCATGATCCTTATCGCGATTATGCCTTTCATCGCCAAGTTCGGCACGATTGTCGGGCCTTCCATGCAAACCATCATTGATGCCGGTCCGGCACTTGTGTTGCAAGAACTCGGCAATCTGGGAACCATTCTTCTGGCTTTTCCTGTTGCGGTTCTGGTCTTGCGGATGGGGCGGGAGTCCATCGGCGCCTGTTTCTCTGTGGCGCGTGAACCCAATATTGCGATCATTGCGGACAAATACGGCCTGAAAAGTCAGGAAGGCGCTGGCGTGATGGGGGTCTATGCAATCGGAACGCTGTTTGGCACGTTCATATTTGCGATCCTCGCCTCCATTTTTGCTACAACCGGCCTCTTCTCCATTGAGGCGCTTGCCATGGCCTGTGGCATCGGGTCAGGCTCCATGATGGCGGCATGTTCGGGGGCTTTGGCAAATGCTGTGCCAGAAATGGAGACGCAAATCCTTGCACTCGCGGGGGCCAGCAACGTGTTGACCTATGCAACCGGCATGTATCTGTGTGTCTTCGTGGCTCTGCCAATGACTGAAAAACTATATGACTGGCTCGGACCGAAAGCAGCGCCGACACCAGCCGCGGGAGAATGATCATGAGCGATACTCAAACTTTTGAAGATCCAACCGCCGAAGCCAAACTGGGCCTTGGCATTCATGCTGCCGCAATGGCTGTGGTTTGTGTCGTCGTGTTGGTCGGCAATACAGTTGCGACGGATAACACGTTGTCACAAGGTTTTGTGGGGCTGATTGTCCTCTGGGCGTTGTGTATGATTGGCCTTGTCTTGACCAAAGTGGTGCCTTTCAAACTGCCTTCCGTTGCATGGATTTCTCTCGTCGGGATTCTGGCAACCTTGCCCTGGACACCTGGAAGCGCGTGGATTTTGGATAAGGTTCAGCACGTGAACTTTCTGACACTTGCCACGCCCTGTCTGGCCTATGCCGGTTTGGCGATTGCCAAGCGTGAAATTGACATTGCAAAAGAATCCGGCTGGAAAATCGCGGTAGTCGCCGTGCTTGTGATGACCGGCACCTATGTAGGCTCGGCGATTGTGGCCGAGTTGTTCTTGTAAATCATCGCTACGGTTGCCTTTCGTAAAACGGTGTAATTTGCTTTCAAGACAGGGGCGGAGTGTCAGACTCCGCCCCTTGGCATGCAGGCGGAACGATACCGTTTTGCCGGAGACCGATAGCTTAATCTCGCGACGTGCATATTCGTTTTGTTCTGCCTCTGCTGGGGGGTGTTTCCGATAGCCTCGGCCTTTATTCGACCATATGGGCAAGCTCTTGTGTGATCAAATCGCACACAGCGTCAAAGTGCTGAGCGATATAGCCCAACGCGTGATCCCCGGTTTCCTTCCATGTGGCGTGTCCAATATAGATGGGGGGAATGGACGAACAGATGTGGGAAATGAACGAGATTTCGGCTTCTACATTAATCGTGCCGATGTCCGTGGTGATTTCTGCGTTAACGAATTGGTCGTCTATCAGAGAAAAGCTTTTGAGCTTCATTTTTTACTCCTGTTGAAACACCATGATGGGTGCGGTTTGGGTGACAAGCGGGTTTGGCGCTCAAAAAGCATATGGGTCTGTTTAAAACTGTGGAAAAACAGTTCGGGGATAATTTTATGTCTGACACGCATTTTTTTGAACTTGAGAAGTTCTTCCAAAGAGAGAGGAGTGGTGTTTCGTCAATGTTCGCAATCAGTTTCTGGACTTGGGCAGTTGTCGTCGGTGACTACCCTTTTTCGAAAAAACCGTAATGCGGCTTCGAATGGCCGAAGGACACGGTATCCGGGCCGAACCTCCGGTTGATGTTATCCACGACTTTGCCCAGCTTTTCCCGTTCCGTCTTGGATGCCTGCGGCAATGGCAGAAACAGGTCCGGCACTCGATCCTCAAGCCGTTGAATGCGTCCCAACTGCACACCGACGGACATATAGTCCCGACACCCTGTCCGGTCGTAGAGCCGGCGCCATAGCACTCTGTTCAACTCCAGGAAATGCATGGTGTCCTGACTGGCGAACGTGCTGATCCCGTCTGTCCACCATCCTTTCGGACGACAAGATACTTGTATGGAAAAATGCCGCGCCAGATACCCGTCGCGACGCAGGCGCGCGGTTGCTTTTTCGACAAGCCATCGTGAGACGAAGTAGGCATTGGGCAGGCTCCGATTTTCCGGAGCGAGAACCTTGCTGTTTCCGTAACCATTTCGCCGTGTTGGAACGAGAGGAATATCCTCCCCCTGAAGTGCGCGCACGAACCTTTCTCCCTCCACGGAACGCCAGATCATCCGTGCATGTCGGGGATCAATCCGATAAAGATCCGGGATCGTGTAAATGCCCGCAGCGTTCAGCTTCCGATGGACCCCCTTGGCGATGCCGGGCAGCTTGTCCAAGGGCATGTCTGCCAATCGGTCTGGCATGTTATTCGGGGACAACCATGACAGGCCGTCTGGTTTTTCCAGCTTGCCCGCGATTTTCGCAAGCAAATGATTGGGGTCCAACCCTACAGACGCACCGATAAATGGCCCGGCTTCGGCTTTGATGAGAGACTTGATCTCCTGCGCTTTCGCAATCGCCCGGTCTAATTCATGATCGACGGCCGATAAACGGACCTGAAACTCGTCCACAGACCGGATCCGCTCAACTTCCGCAATCTTGTCTATCGCGGTGGCGATCTTCTGGTTCATGCGCACATAGACTTTATGACGAGCACCGACCAAGGCAATCCTTGGGCAAAGCTTCCTGGCCTCATAGATCCGCGTGCCGACACCGATCCCAAGAGCTTTCGCATCATAAGAGGCCGCAACGATGGACCCTGCATCATTGTCGACAGCGGTGATGCCAACAGGTCTCCCACGCAACTCAGGACGTAGCTGCTGCTCCACGGAAGCATAAAAGCTGTCCATGTCAATGTAGAGAGTCCGGAACTTCGTGATGTTCGCCATTTCAGAATTGCCAAATGTTCTCTATTTGTTCCCTTATGGATATGAAAAGAAAACTCGGCAATGTTTCTTTCGGGGGCAACTGGAGCGAGGACATCCTCACCAGTGATCAGTTGAATAGCGTTCTCGATTTATGTCATGGATCGCTCACGACGACTGAACGCTATTATTTACGTTTTTTGACGCAAGAAGAATCTGATCGGGTTCGGGCTGATGGGAATAACGGGTTTTAATCGGTCGGACGCACAATATCCGGCCACACAATATATTGAATATTAAAAAAATGGACCTCGCAAATTGCGGGGTCTTTTTTTGTGTGCGCTTTGCACGAAGGGCATTCGACTGACGGATGCTTTCTGGGCGCATAGTCGGATAAAGGTGGCATAGTTGGTGCAACAGGCAAGGGCAAAAGGCGTCATAGTATGACACCTTTCAGCTTGAACCTGAAAAAAAATGTCTTTGTGATGTGAGGCGGGCTCGGAGCCTAAATTTAAATATTATCAGGGAGTTAGTGGCGGAGAGACAGGGATTCGAACCCTGGGTAGGCTTGCACCCACAACGGTTTTCGAGACCGCCCCGTTCGACCACTCCGGCACCTCTCCGCGGGGGTCTGGTGGCGGGTGATTTATCCTTGCGGGAAGGACTGCGCAACCCCTTTCGTGACATTCTTTTGTGCAGAAGGTGCGGGGGGCTCCGCGAAAACCCGCTGGATGTGGCGAAAACGCTATCGTGTCTTGTCCCTGTCTTAACTCTTTGTTTAGCTGCTTGAGGCATAGTTCGATCGGAAAAGGAAATGGATCATGGTCATAGCTCTTCGATACCGCTTGGTTTCTCGCGGCTTTGGCGTAGGTCGCTTCTCCGGTGGGCTGTGGCTCATGGGGCAGGCCTTGCTGCTCTCTGCGGTGATGTGTCTGTTTGCGCCGATGGCGCGCGCGGCTGCTGATGAGGAGCAGTTCGAGCAATTGATGCAGGCGATGCTGTTTGGCGAGGTCGTGGATGTTCTGTGCGAGGAAGGGCAGGGCATGGCCGAGGATTTCGTCGCGGCGGGCTATGGTGTGCCCAAGCCTGTGTGGGAAGATATGTTGGGCCGCCTCTATGACCCCGATGTGATGGCGCGTGCCTTCCACGATGCGATGGCGGACTCTTTGGATGGGGCTGATCTGGCGCCGATGATTGTGTTCTATCAATCCGATCTGGGCAAGCGTATTGCGCGGCTGGAACTGGACACGCGCAAGTCTCTCTCGGGAGAGGCGGCGCAATTGGCGGCGGGCGAGGCATGGGCGGAATTGGAACCGGGCTCGAAACGTGCGGAATTGATCGAAGACTATGTTCAGACCAATGAATTGGTGGAGATGAATGTCGTCGGTGCCATGAACAGTGATATTGCTTATTATCAGGGGCTGTGGAGCGCGGGCTTTGAAAGTGATCAGGGCGTGAGCGACAGCGAGATATTGAATGAAATCTGGGCCTCCGAGCCGGAGGTGCGGGCCGATGTGTCGGAATGGGTCTACGGTTTTTCCACGATGGCCTATGACAGCCTGACGGATGAGGAATTCGCGGAATATATCGCATTTTCACGCACGGAGGCGGGGCAAAGGCTCAATCATGCGCTTTTCGCCTCTTTCGATGCCGTGTATGAGCCACTGTCGCGCGGATTGGGGGCTGGCACAGCCCGTTTGATGCAAAGCTTTGAGGGTGAGCAGCTCTGAAAGCGGATCAGGAGCATTCCAGCCTTGACTTTATACGGATGATTCACGATACACACGCCACCTGGCGGACCATTGGTGCGACCGGGTGATGTGTTTTTGTCCGGATGCTTTTGCGGCGCGAGGCTGAAACCTCATCATAAATGACAATCTCGTCCCCTAAGGGGCGCGCTGTTTGAGGCACCAAACGCCGATTGATATCGGGGCCACAGAACGCGGGTATATCGAAAGGAAGACTGCATGTTTGCGGTTTTGAAAACTGGCGGCAAGCAATATAAAGTGCAGAGCGGCGACGTTCTTCGCGTGGAAAAGCTTGCGGCTGATGCTGGTGAAAAAGTCCAGTTCAACGAGATTCTGATGGTCGGCTCCACCATCGGCGCTCCCCTCGTGGAAGGCGCCGGCGTGCAAGCCGAAGTCATCGACCAGATCAAGGGTGAGAAACTCATCCACTATGTGAAGCGTCGTCGTAAGCACTCTTCGCAGCGTAAAAAAGGCCACCGTCAGCAACTTACCCTGCTGAGAATCACCGACATCCTTGAAAAAGGTGCGGAGAAAACGGGCGTCAAAGCTGCTGTAGGTGCCGGTTCGGTTGCGTCCACTGCCGCTGCGGCTCCGAAAAAAGCTGCTGCGCCGAAGAAAGCCGCTGCTAAGGCCGAGGCTCCGGCCGCTGCTGCCGGTGCGGATGATCTGAAAAAACTGTCCGGCGTGGGTCCGGCTCTGGAGAAAAAACTGAACGCTGCCGGCGTGACGTCTTTCGCCCAGATCGCCGCATGGTCCGAAGCCGATATCACAGAATTCGACGAGAAGCTGTCCTTCAAAGGCCGCATCGAGCGCGAAGGCTGGGTTGAACAGGCCAAAGAACTGGCCAAGTAAGCGACATAAGGAGAGAACACCATGGCACATAAAAAAGCAGGCGGCTCATCCCGTAACGGTCGCGACTCCGCTGGTCGCCGTCTCGGCGTCAAACTCTACGGTGGTCAGTCCGCTATCTCGGGCAACATCATCGTGCGTCAGCGCGGCACGAAGTTCTGGCCGGGCGAAGGCGTTGGTCTTGGTAAAGACCACACGATCTTTGCTGTGACCGAGGGCACTGTGAGCTTCCGCAAGGGGCTCAAAAAGCGCACTTTTGTGGACGTGCTTCCGGCGGCGGAGGCCGCTGAGTAAGCCGAGCTCACCAAGCTTGACAATTTGGGGATCGGCGCAAGCCGGTCCCTTTTCTTTTTTGATTTCGACCTTACATAGAAATCAGAAGGCCGTGAGAAATTTGAAGATTTCAGGCCAAACCAGCGTTCGCAGCGTGGTTTTGTTCAGTCAAGGTTAACGGGATTGTCGTATGGAAACGTTATATGTGTTCCAGACGCCTGTGATCAACACTGGTCTACCGCTCCTCGGGGAGGAGGAGGGCGGCGAGCACTCTTTGGAGGAAGAGAGATGAAAATGGATATTGTGAAAGACAGGTCGGCACAGCCCGTCGCAGAGGCGGCAGCACAGCAGATGATCGAAACGGATCGCTTTGTCATGCGCGCACCGCGTCTCTCCGATGCCGGTTTGCTGAATATGTATGCCAGCGACAGCCGCGTGGCGCGCAATTCGCGCTCTCTGCCGCACCCGATGCCGCCCGGCGCGACAGAGGCCTTCGTGGCCCGCGCGATCAAGGCGGATGCGCCGGAAAAAGTGTGGGTTCTCGACGGTTCGGATTACGGGTTGTCGGAGGTTCTGGGGGTGATTTCCCTGAAGCCGCTGGACCGCGACCAATGCGAAGTGGCCTTTTGGGTCGCGCCAAGTTTCTGGGGCACCGGACTGGCACGCACCGCGCTCAAGGCGATGGTGGCGGCCAATCCGCTCGGCTCCAAAACCATGTTTGCGGAAATTTTTCAGGACAATCAGGCCTCGGCCCGTGTCGTGACCGCCGCAGGGTTCGAATATATTGGCGATGCGGAAACCTACTGCGTGGCCCGCGGGGCGCAGGTCCCGACATGGACCTACCTGCGCAAACTGTAACACCGCCCTTCGGGGCACAAGCGGGGGCGCAAGATCGCCCCCGAAATGAACAAACAGGCATATGGTCTGGCCATGACCACATCACCGATCCTGTCTTTCTTCGCGCAGTGCCGAAGGGAGCGGGGTTGGTGTTCTGTGTTCTGGCGCATCGTAAAGCGTGAAACGGCAATTGAGTTTCATACGGTGGCAAGATACATCTGCCTGAAAGCCCAAGGTGACATCCGGTCGCGCGCGGGCAGCAAAGGATAAGACGATGAAATTCCTCGATCTCGCCAAGGTCTACATCCGCTCCGGCTCCGGCGGCAACGGTTGCGTGTCCTTCCGGCGTGAGAAATATATCGAATATGGCGGTCCCAACGGGGGCGATGGCGGCCGTGGCGGCTCGGTGATTATCGAGGCGGTGGACGGTCTCAACACGCTGATCGATTTCCGATATCAACAGCACTTCTTCGCCCAGAATGGTCAGGGCGGTATGGGCAATAATCGCACCGGCAAGGACGGGCAGGACATTTTGCTGCGCGTTCCTGCGGGGACCGAGGTGCTGGACGAGGACGAGGAAACGGTGATTGCCGATCTGACCGAGGTGGGCAACAGATTTGTGCTGGCCAAGGGCGGCAATGGCGGTTGGGGCAACCTGCGGTTCAAGACCTCGACCAACCAGGCACCGGGCAAGGCCAATCCGGGTCAGCCGGGCGTGGAGCGCACGATCTGGCTCCGGCTCAAACTGATCGCGGATGCGGGGCTTTTGGGCCTGCCCAATGCGGGCAAGTCGACCTTCCTGTCGGTGACCTCGAACGCGCGGCCCAAGATCGCGGATTACCCCTTCACCACGCTGCACCCGAACCTCGGTGTTGTCGGCATTGATAACGCGGAATTTGTGGTGGCCGATATTCCCGGCCTGATCGAAGGCGCTTCCGAGGGCCGTGGTCTGGGGGATCTGTTCCTTGGACATGTCGAGCGCTGCGCGGTTCTATTGCATCTGGTGGATGGCACGTCCGAGGATGTGGTGGCGGATTACCGGACGATCATCACAGAGATCAGCAACTACTCGCATATTCTGGGCGACAAGCCACGGATCACGGTGCTCAACAAGATCGACAGCCTTCTCGAAGAAGAAGTCGTGGAGAAACTGGCCGCGCTGCAAGAGGCGTCCGGCGGGCGCGTTTACACCATGTCCGGCGTCTCGAAAGAGGGCGTGGACAATGTGTTGCGGGCGTTGAAAGCCGAAATTTCCATGGACCGTCTTCGGATGAAAAAGTCCGAAGAACGGGAGGACGAGGACGATCAGCCTTGGCAACCCTGACAGTTTCCGCGACGGCGTCCCTGACGGGCGCGAAACGTATCGTGATCAAGATCGGTTCCGCGCTTTTGGTCTCGCATGGCGAGCTGCGTGCGCGCTGGCTTGACGGGCTGGCCGAAGATGTCGCCATGCTCAAAGAGCGCGGGGCGCAGGTGATTTTGGTCTCCTCCGGCTCCATTGCGCTCGGGCGCGGTATTCTTGGCCTGCCGTCGGGCGAATTGCCGCTGGAACAGTCTCAGGCATGTGCTTCGGTCGGTCAAATTCGCCTTGCGCGGGCCTATCAGGAAGCCTTGGAGCCGCATGGCATTGTCACCTCTCAGGTGCTTTTGACGCTGGAAGACAGTGCGGACCGCCGCCGCTACCTCAATTCGCGCGCTACGCTGGATGCCTTGTTGGGCTTGGGTGTTGTGCCCATAGTCAACGAGAATGACACGGTGGCGACAGACGAGATCCGCTATGGCGATAATGACCGGTTGGCTGCGAATATCGCGGTGACGGTGGGGGCGGATCGCTTGGTGCTTCTGTCCGATGTAGACGGGCTTTACACGGCGAATCCTTCCGTGGACACCGAGGCCAAACACGTCGCTCTGGTCGAAGAGATCACCCACGAGATCGAGGATATGGCGGGCGAGCCGGTCTCCGGCCTGTCCAAGGGTGGGATGAAGACCAAGGTGATGGCGGCCAAGACAGCCATTTCCGGCGGCTGCACTATGGCGATCACCGAAGGCGCGAAAGACCGGCCCTTGAGCGCGCTTGAAGCAGGGGCCCGCGCGACGTGGTTCCTTGCCGCCGAAGACCCCGCTCATGCCCGCAAGCGCTGGATCGGTGCGATGAAGCCCAAGGGCGAAGTGCAGATCGACGCAGGTGCCGTGAGTGCTCTTGCGAAAGGAAAATCCCTGTTGCCCGTCGGCGTCGAGGAGGTTGTGGGCCATTTTGGCCGTGGCGAACCAGTGGTGGTCCTTGGCCCCGATGGCGCGCGCATCGGGCTGGGCCTATCCCGCTACACCTCGGAGGAGGCCGAAGCGATCAAAGGCGCACATTCCGAAGATATACAGGCGATTCTCGGCTATTCCGGTCGAGCGGCCTTGATCCATAGAGACGATTTGGTGACATGACGGACGTAAAAGACATGATGAACGGGCTGGGCCAGCGCGCGAAAGCGGCGGCGCAGCAACTGGCGACCGCCACGGCAGAGGCAAAGACGGCCGCTTTGCAGGCGGCTGCCAAGGCGATATGGGACAATCGCGCCTTGATCATCGCGGCCAACAGCAAAGACATGGAATTCGGCCGTGAAAAGGGCCTGACGGATGCGATGATGGACCGGCTGATGCTGGACGAGGCGCGGATTCAGGGCATGGTTGACGGGTTGACTGCCATTGCGGCGCAAAAAGACCCTGTGGGCGATGTGATTGCCGAATGGGATCGTCCGAACGGTCTGCATATCAAACGGGTGCGCACGCCTTTGGGCGTGATCGGCGTGATCTACGAGAGCCGTCCGAACGTCACGGCGGATGCGGGCGCATTGTGTCTCAAGGCCGGGAATGCCGTGATCCTGCGCGGCGGCTCAGAAAGTTTTCACAGTTCGGAGGCTATCCATGCCTGTCTGGTGACAGGGCTGAAAGCGGCTGGCCTGCCCGAAGATGCAATACTGCGCGTGCCGACCCGCGACCGCGCGGCGGTGTCCGAAATGCTGACCATGACCGATTACATCGACGTGATCGTGCCCCGTGGTGGCAAGGGTTTGGTCGGTCTGGTGCAGCGCGAGGCCCGCGTGCCGGTCTTTGCCCATCTCGAAGGCATCGTACATGTGTTCGTGGATGCCTCTGCCGATCCGGCGAAGGCGATGAATGTGGTGTTGAACGCCAAAACCCGCCGCACGGGGATTTGTGGCGCGGCGGAATGTTTGTTGATCCATAAGGATATTGCGGACACGCTGGGCCGTGATCTGGTCTCTGCTCTGGTGGAGAAGGGGATCGAGGTGCGCGGAGATGCGGCGGTGCAGGCGATGAACGCGCAGGTCACTCCGGCCACCGAAGAGGACTGGGGGCGCGAGTATCTCGACAGTATCATCGCCGCCAAAGTGGTGGACGGGATCGACGGGGCGATTGCGCATATCCGGCACTATTCCTCCAGCCATACCGATTGCATCCTCTCAGAGACGCCTGAAAACGTGGAGAAATTCTTCTCCCACATCGACAGCGCGATTTTGATGCACAATTCCTCGACCCAATTTGCGGATGGCGGCGAGTTCGGCATGGGGGCGGAGATCGGCATTGCCACAGGCAAGATGCACGCGCGCGGCCCTGTGGGGGCGGAGCAGCTTACGAGCTTCAAATATCTTGTGACCTCGGACGGGGCGACACGTAGCTGACAGGGCGCGCCGCATTAAGGCGCGGGCAAGAGATTGCCCGCGTTTGCATCAAGGGGGCACAGCGTCGGCTGTGGCACTCAGGCCATGAGGGTGATCTGCCCGTCAGAGGTGCTTTGCGTGATTGTGCGTCCGAGGCTGGCCGCCTGCAAGGGCGCCAGAAGGAATTGCACCTCTGAGGGTTTCATCCCCTCGGTCCCCGTGACCTCCCCAAGTCGTGCCCAAAGGTCAGCGGCGGGGTCGATCCGCTCGGCGCTGGCGGTGATCTGCCAGTGATTGTCGGTAAATCCCACCTTGATCCGGCCACCACGGGGCAGGGCGTTTTCAAGGCACATGAGCATCAAACAGGCGAGCTTGACCTCCTCGCGCGGCAGGTCGTCTTCCGGCTCCCAGACATAGTTCAGACGCGCGGAGGTGAGCCCCTTGAGAATGCCGGAGATTTCCGACTTCGACATCATCTGCCCGCTTGAGGCCATGCCAAAGGCGATACGAAAGAATTTTACCCGAGCATTGGCATTCTCCACGCTTTCGGAGATAAGACTAAGTTCAGGGCCGGTTCCCGCACCCTGCATGGCCATGAGTTCCACGCCGTTGGCGATCGCGCCCACAGGGCTGATCAGGTCATGACAGATGCGAGAGCCGATCATGGCGGCGATGTCTCGGGTCAGGTCTTGGGTCATTCATGTCTCCAGTTACAGGCAATGGACAGGAAATCGAGGAATAGACGCAGGATGGATGATCTCAATGCAATGCTGGAACCGGGCCAGATGGTCCGCCACCCGAGCGAGGCCGACTGGGGCCTCGGACAGGTGCAGTCGAACATCAATGGCAAGATCACGGTGATGTTCCAGCATGCGGGAAAGGTTGTGATCGACAGTCGGCGTCTTGCGCTCCTTCCTGTGTTTGAGTGAGCCGGCAAAGGCACGGTGGACGCGGGGGGATGTCTCCCATGGTGGATTGGTCACGCGCGTCAATCAACCGGAACGACCTTGCCGCCGGTCAGATCGCGGGCAGTGTGTTGCATTGACGTAAACAAAACCTTAAAACCCGCGCACCCGAGAGCAAAAGAGATCACCATGAGCGCAGAGGCGCCGCAGTTCCAGTTGAAATTTGCCGAGACCCCGGCGGACCTGCGCGCAGCGCAGCGGCTGCGCTATCGGGTTTTTGTCGAGGAATTGGGCTCGGACGGGGTTTTGGTGGATCACGAGGCCGAGCTTGAGGCCGACCGGTTTGATCCGGATTACCAGCATCTCATGTTGATTGATCCCGCCCGCTCCGAGGACCCTCTGGAGCAGTGTATCGGGGTTTACCGGCTTTTGACCGGAGAGAAGGCTGCAGAACTGGGGCATTTCTACTCCGAAGGCGAATATGATCTGACGCCGCTCAAGACATCGGGCAAGCGTTTGCTGGAGCTGGGCCGCTCCTGTGTGGCGCGAGAATATCGCGGCGGGCCTGCGCTGTTTCACATGTGGGCGGGGCTGGCGAAATATGTGATTGAAGAGGGCTATGACGTGCTGTTCGGCACGGCTTCGTTCTTCGGGGCGGATGTGTCGCGCCATGCCGAGGCTTTGTCGCTTTTACATCACCGCCATCTCGCACCTGTCGAATTGCGCGCCCGTGCCCTGCCGGAGCATTTCCAGAGCATGAATCTGGTCGCGGAAGACCAGATCGACCGCAAACGCGCCATGCTGGCGATCCCGCCGCTGATCAAGGCCTATCTGCGGATGGGCGGCACGGTGGGCGAGGGGGCCTTTGTGGACACGGCCTTCAACACCGTGGATGTGTTGCTGATTCTCGACACGGATATGATTTCGGAGCGCCAGCGGGCGCTTTACGGCAAGGGTCTTGTGAGGAATGCCAAATGAGCGGCCCTCTTTGGGACAGCCGCATTCCCCCGCCTGATCCGGCACCGGTGCGTCGGGGCACATGGCGGATGATCCGTCGGGGCCTGCCGATTGTGCTGATGATCCTGATCTGCATGGTTCTGATGCTCGCCACCCGTGTCGTGGAGCGCCTGTTCTACGGGCCGCGCCGTCCGTGGACCTCCTTTTTCCCGCGCTTCGTGTCCCGCAATGCGCTGCGCCTCATGGGGATGGGGCTGGCGGTCAAAGGCAAGCCGATGCAGCACCACGGTGCGGTTGTGGCGAACCATTCGACATGGCTGGATATTTTTGTCCTCAATGCGGTGCAACGTGTGTTCTTTGTCTCCAAGGCGGAGGTTGCAGGCTGGGCCGGAATTGGCGCGATGGCGAAGGCGACAGGGACCGTGTTCATCAACCGCGACCGCAAAGAGGCGGCTGAACAGAAACGCCTGTTTGAGGAGCGCTTGAAACTCGGCCACAAGCTGTTGTTCTTTCCAGAAGGCACATCTTCGGACAGTCTGCGGGTCCTGCCGTTCAAACCGACGCTTTTTGCCGCTTTCTTCGCACCGGAATTGCGCGACGAGGTATGGATTCAGCCCGTCACCACCCGCTACATCGCGCCAGAGGGGGAGGATGTCCGGTTCTACGGCTGGTGGGGCGACATGGAGTTCGCGGGCTCTTTGGTGCAGGTGTTGCAAGCCAGCCCGCAAGGGCGGGTCGAGGTGATTTTCCACGACCCGATTGCAGTGAAAGATGTGAAAGATCGCAAGGAAATGGCAGCACGCTGCGAGGCGGCTGTGCGTTCGGGGCTACCGGAAATTCCGGCGGCTTATGTGGATGTGTAAAGCGCAGATGCGCAAAGCGGATCGGAGCCGCCATTGAGGGCCGCCCCTGAGGGCGGCGCTTTATCCCATCGCGGCGATCAGATCACCCAAGGCTTTAACCGGATCATCGGTAGACCAGATTTCTTCGCCCACGGCAAAGAAATCGGTGACGGGGGCCAAATCCTTCACGATCTCCACGGAGAGCGCGCCTTCGGCCACCACCGGCACTTCGATCATCAGCGACCACCACTCGAACAGATCACGCGGCGCTTTGGTGCCGTCGCCAAGCTCGGTGTCGCCCACGGGACCGAAGGCCACATAATCCGCGCCAGCCTCGCCCGCGGTCATGCCGTCATGTTTCGACGCGCCGCAATAGGCCCCGACAATGGCGTCATCTCCAAGCAGCTTGCGCACCTTGCGGATCGAGCGCGCCCCATCGGTGAGATGCACCCCGTCCAGCCCGTGACGTTCGGCCAGTGCGACATGGTGTTCGATGACAATGGCCACATCGCGGGCATGGCAGACCTCGCGGCAGGCATCAGCCGCCTTGCCCAGAACATATTCGTCCTTGGAGGCCAGCGCGAGACGCACACAGGCCACCTCATGCGCGTCCAGCACGGAGGCCAGCGCGGTCGGGAAGGTCTCGACATCAAAGGCACTCGGGGTCAGCAGGTAAATTTGCGGCAGTTCTTGTTCCGGCTCGGACATCTCTTGTTCCCTCAAAACGGCTTTCGCCTCCTATAGCGTCTTTGGCGGGCGGGGCAAAGCCTTGCTCGCAGGAACAAATGCCGCTAAATCCTCTCGCAATTCACTTGCGGCGCTGTTGACTGTGGAGGGCCAACCCCGTCACGACCGAGTGCTGCATCTCCCGACACCCTGTGGTTCGGGGTGTTCGTGAAACGCTTTAATCGGCTGCAAGGCTGAAAGGAAACGCCCCATGTCCAATGCTCCGACCGATCCGCGCCCCACGGGGCCTACGCCCGCCATTATTCTGGTGCGCCCGCAGATGGGCGAGAATATCGGCGGTGCGGCGCGTGCGATGTGGAATTTCGGCCTCGACCGGATGCGGATCATCGCCCCGCGTGACGGCTGGCCCAATCAGAAAGCCGTGGCGATGGCGTCGGGGGCCGGACGGCTTCTGGACGAGGCGGGGCTGTTCGACACGGTGCGCGAGGCGGTGGCCGATTGTGATTTTGTCTTTGCCACAACTGCCCGTATGCGCGGGATCACCAAACCGGTGATGACGCCGGAGCGTGCGATGGAACACGCGCGTGCCTTGGTGGGTGAGGGCAAGAAGGTCGGCGTGATGTTCGGGCCGGAGCGGGCAGGGCTTGAGAACGAAGATGTGGTAGAAGCCAATGCCATTGTCACCGTGCCTGTGAATCCGCTTTTTGCCTCTTTGAACCTCGCGCAGGCGGTGCTGCTGATGTCCTATGAATGGGGACGGCAGGCCACGGACACGCCGCCGGAGGTGATGGAAATGGCCAAGACCGAGTGGGCCGGCCATGTCGAGGTTGAAAAACTTGGCGACCATTACGAAGAGGTGATGGATCAGGCGGGGTTCTTTTTCCCCGAGCACAAGGCCGAGAATATGAAACTCAACCTGCGCAACCTCTGGTCGCGTATGCCTTTGACGCGCGCCGATGTGCAGATGTTGCACGGGGTGATGCGTCAGATGAAACGCTGGAAAGAGCGCGGATAACCTGTTTGCGGTCAACCTGAGCCACAGCTTGACCTCCGCGCTCCCTCTATGTCGGCTCTCATGTGCCTGCCGTTTGTTAGCGGTGCGGCTAGCCGCCATGTTGCGCCGGAGCCAATTTATGCGCTTGAGGGGCCGAGTCGGTCAGGTAGTTGGCGAAGACCCACAACAGCTTGCCTGTGTCGGTTTTGACCTGTGCCCAATCGCCTTGCCGCTTCACCACGCTCAGTTTTGTGCCCGGTTTGAAAGCGGCGACCTTGCCGAATTTCGCGCCCGGACCGGAGCGGGCATTCAGGGTGACGCCGGATTTGACATCGGCTCCGCCCTGCGCCTGTTGTTGGGTGGCGTGTTTGTTTTGCGCGAAACCGGCCACAGGGGCGGAGACGAGCAAGCCGCACAGAGCCGCTGCGAACAGGGATTTCGGGATGATTTTCATAATGTGTCCTTTCTGCTCGGACAGGTTCGATCTGACTGTCTTCAGGAGGTGATACGCGAGGGCTGACGCTTTCTGTCTCAGGAGATGCAAAAACTGCGTGAATAGAGGTGTCACGAGCGGATTTGCGCGGTGATCCGGCTTGCCCTTGTCGCTTTGCCTGCCTAGGTTTCAGCGCGATGGCAACGAAGGGGCGGCAGATGGCGCAAAAACGCAGCATTTTCGAAGAGGTGGGCACAAACGAGGTGTCCAAACCCGCACCCCAAGGCGGGCTGATCGAAAAGGGCAGAAAAGGCGCACGCAAAGGCATCCGTGCCTGGCTTGTGGTGATTTTCGCACTGGTCATGACCATGATCGCCGTGGGCGGGCTGACACGTTTGACGGACAGCGGTTTGTCGATCACCGAATGGAAACCCGTCACGGGCGCTGTGCCGCCGATGGGTGAGGCCGCTTGGGTCGCAGAATTCGAGAAATACCAGAAGATTCCCGAATATGTCTTGCAAAATGACGGCATGAGCCTTTCGGAATTCAAATCCATCTACTGGTGGGAATGGGGTCATCGCCAGTTGGGCCGCGTGATCGGTCTGGTCTGGGCCTTGGGCTACGCAGGGTTTGCGCTGGCCAGAAAAGTGCCGACCGGATGGCACAAGCGCCTGCTCTTTATCGGCGTGCTGGGCGGGCTTCAGGGCGTGATCGGCTGGTGGATGGTGTCATCGGGGCTTGTGGGAGAGCGGCTTGACGTTGCCTCCTATCGTCTGGCGACCCATCTGGGGCTGGCCTTTGTCATTCTGGGCTTTATCGCATGGTATGTGTTCCTCTTGGGCCGCTCGGAGGCGGAGCTGCTGCAAGCGCGTCGCAACAAGGATGCGAAACTGTTCAGCATGTCCACGGGGATGCTGCATTTCGCCTTCCTGCAAATCCTGTTGGGGGCCTTGGTGGCGGGGATTGATGCCGGACGTGGCTATACCGACTGGCCGCTGATGGGCGGGCAGGTGTTGCCGCCCGATCCGTTCTACATCGAGCCTCTGTGGCGCAATTTCTTTGAAAACCCCGCCTTGGTGCAATTCATCCACCGCGTTGCCGGTTATCTGCTGTTTGCGTTCGGGGTTGTGACATGGCTCAAGGGGCGAAAATCGGCCAACAAGGCCACGGCGGGTGCCTTTAACCTGTTGGGGGCCTTGCTCTTTTTGCAAGTGGTTCTGGGCATTGTCACCGTGCTCCACGGTGCGCCTCTGGCGCTGGGGCTTGCGCACCAGCTTGGGGCCGTTGCGCTCTTTGTCGCCATTTCCCGCGCCCGCTTCCTGAGCCAGTTTCCGAAAACCCAATCGGTCCGGGAGGGCCTGTGATGTCTGCATTTGATGATCTGATGATGTTCACCCGCGAGACCGAGGCGCTCGGCGCCATTATGGGGCGTCTCAACTGGGATCAGGAAACCATGATGCCGCGTGGTGCGGCCGAGCAGCGCGGGGAGGAATTTGCCGCGCTGGAATCGGTGTTACACGCCCGCAAGACCGATGCGCGGATCGGGGGCTGGCTGGAGCAGGTGGATGCGGAGGCATTGGATGAGGTCTCCCGTGCGCAACTGCGCCATATCCGCCGCTCCTATGAGCGCAACACGAAAGTGCCCGCGCGCCTCGCGGCCGAACTGGCCAAGGTGACCTCTGTGGCCCAAGGCATCTGGGCAGAGGCCCGCGCCCGCGATGATTTCGCGCATTTCGCACCGACCTTCAAAGAAGTCGTCCGCCTGCGCCGCGAAGAGGCGACGGCTTTGAAAGAGGGCACGGATTACGACCTCTGGGACGCGCTGCATCAGGATTACGAACCCGGCTCCACAGGTGCACAGCTTGATGCCATGTTCGGTGCGCTGCGCCCGCGCCTTGTGGCGCTGCGTGACAGGATCATGGGAGCCGATCAGCCCAAGGGCCTCTCCGGCACCTATGACGAGGCCAAACAAATGGCCCTGACCGAGGGGCTCGCCGCCGCTTTCGGCTATGATTTTGCCTATGGCCGGATCGACAAGGCGGTGCACCCGTTCTCAAGCGGCTCTGGTCTTGATGTGCGGATCACCACCCGCACAAATCCTGAAGACCCGCTCAATTCGATCTACTCGACGATCCACGAGACGGGGCATGCGTGCTACGAGCAGAACATCTCCCGTGATTACCTGTTGACGCCTCTGGGCCAGGGCGTCTCCATGGGCGTGCATGAAAGCCAGTCGCGGATTTACGAGAACCAGCTTGGCCGCTCGCGCGCCTTCAGCGAATATCTCTACGGGGAGATGCGCGAGACTTTTGGCGAGATCGGTGTGAACAGTGCCGAAGACTTCTACGCTGCGGTCAACCGCCTGACTCCGGGCTATATCCGCACCGAGAGCGACGAGGTGCAGTATAACCTGCATGTGCTGTTGCGCTTCGATCTGGAGCGCCAGATCATCGGCGGGTCTTTGGACATCGACGATCTGCCGGAAGCATGGGACAGCCGGTTCGAGGCGGATTTCGGTGTCAAGGTGGACAAGGTCTCCAACGGCTGCCTTCAGGACGTGCACTGGCCCGTGGGGCTTTTCGGCTATTTCCCGACCTATTCCTTGGGTAATGTCTATGCCGGGTGCCTGCACAAGGCGCTGCGTGCCGAGGTCTCCGATCTGGATGCGCAACTGGCCAAGGGCGACACATCGGCAGCGACCGGTTGGCTCAAGGACAATCTGCAACAGTTCGGCGGGCTCAGAGAGCCGCGTGACACCATTGTGCATGCCTGTGGCTTTGAACCCTCAGAAGCGCCGCTTCTCGACTATCTCGAAGAGAAATTCTCGGGCATTTACGAATTTTGAGTATTTATGGCAGCAAAGGAGACGCCGCGACCTCTGGGGGAAAGCGCGGGGTTTCCTTGGTTGTTCAAAGACTCAAAGAGCGCCGCGCATGGTGAACCACGGTTCGCATTTGGCGCGGATATAAGGCCAGAGGGCCGGACAGCCGCGTGCGATCTTGACGCCGATCCGGCTGTCGAGCTGGTGCAGTTTCACATCATAGGTGCGCCATGAGCCGCCATCATCGGCGAGGTTGTGCAGCACGGGCTGGCAGCGGTCGATGGATTTGGCATAGATGGCGGTCGGGGTTTGGGCGGCTTCGAATTCGTCCCAGATCGCACGGAAGCTTCGCGCTTGAGCGTCGGGCAAAAGTCCGAAGAGCCGCTCTGCCGCGCGTTGTTCGGCGTCTTCCTGCGCTTTGACGGCTTCGGGTGTGACCGCGCCGTGAATGGGCGTGTCGCCCGCGTCCACTTCGACAATGTCATGCAGCAGGAGCATTTTGATCGCCAGAGCCAGATCGACACCGGCACTTGCGTGGTCGGCCAGTGTCAGGGCGTAGAGCATGATGTGCCAGCTGTGTTCGCCGGTGTTTTCCTTGCGTGAACCATCGGCGATCGGGGTGGCGCGATAGACCGATTTGAGCCGGTCCGCCTCGCACCAGAAGGCAAAGCGTCTGGCCAGATCGCCTTGCGGCATCTCGCCTGCGAAAGCGGCCTTGGTAAAGTCGAACAGGTCCGGCAGGATGTCTTTGGTCTTCACTGCGCGGCCACGGCGCAGGTTGCCAGCGACGATTTCACGTTCTTCCTCAAGCTGCACGGGCGCGCCAATGCTTTGCAGGGCGGGGGCGAGGTAGTCGACCGCTTTGGCAAAGCGTGCGGTCTCTGTTTCCATCGCCTCGAATTCGTCCCATGTGGCGCGGAACCGTGTGGCGAGGTCTTCGGGCAGAAGGCCGTAGATGCGCTCTGCGGCTGCGACTTCGCGCGCGGCGATGTCCTCGGTGTCGTAGAGGATATGGATCGGGTGGTCGCCCGCGTCCACTTCGACGATGTCATGGAGCATGAGCATTTCGATGGCGCGGTCGAGATCGGTGCCATCAGAGGCCAGAGGGGCCATCAGAAACGCCAGAAGACAGGCGTGCCAGCTATGTTCGGCGGAGTTTTCGAACCGCGAGCGATCCATGAGCTGATTGGCGCGCTCCACCGTCTTGAGCCGGTCCGCCTCCATCAGGAAGGCATATTGGGCGTCAAGGCGGGGGGAGGCGGTATCTTTTGGCATGGGCTCAGTATTCTATGTCATCTTCGGAGCCGGGGGGCGGGGCGGAGGCCGCCTGTCCGGCTTTGGCTTCGGCAATGCGTTTTCGCAGGTATTCTCTTGCGCGCGCCTCGGAAAGGCGCACGCGAGCGGCGGTGAGGAAGGCTTCCTGCGTGGTGACGGAAGAGGCCCCGATCACGCGGGCCACGTCCTGAATCAATTCCTCGCTGCCAACGATGTCCAGCGCTGCGATGGTTTCTTTCGCCAGATCGTCGGCGAGATCTTCCATGATCCCCATGAGGCTGCGCTCCCTGGTTTATCGTGTCGTTTCGGTCAGGCGGCGGCGGACATACTGGTCGACCGAGCCGATCATCTCTTCCATATGCGGGTCTTCGAAGAAGTGTCCGGCCCCTTCGATTTCCTGATGGGTGATGGTGATCCCCTTTTGCTCGTGCAGTTTGTTCACAAGCGTATGGGTGTCCTTCGGCGGCGCGACACGGTCGGCGGTGCCGTTGATGATCAGACCCGAAGAGGGACAGGGCGCGAGGAAGGAGAAGTCATACATATTGGCCGGCGGTGCGACCGAGATGAAGCCGGTGATCTCCGGACGGCGCATCAGTAGCTGCATTCCGATCCATGCACCGAAGGAGAAGCCCGCAACCCAGCAATGTTTCGCATTCGGGTTCAGCGACTGGAGATAATCCAGCGCGGAGGCCGCATCCGACAATTCGCCGACGCCTTGGTCGTATTCGCCCTGAGAGCGACCCACGCCACGGAAATTGAACCGCAGCACGGTGAAGCCCATGTTGTGGAAGGCATAGTGCAGGTTATAGACCACGCGGTTGTTCATCGTGCCGCCGAATTGCGGGTGAGGATGAAGAATAATGGCGATGGGGGCGTCTTTTTTCGGCTGCGGATGGTAGCGGCCTTCGAGCCGACCCTCGGGGCCGGGAAAAATCACTTCGGGCATAGTCGTCCCTGTCTCCTCATGTCGCAGCGACCCTGTAGGGCTATAGGTCGCGGCGGTCTTTGTCTGGCAGCCCCCTGCAAAAAGAGGTCTGCATTCATATGGTCGCGGGTGGCCTTTATAGTTGACGAATTCTCTCGCCTAATTTAGAAACGTTCTAAATTGACTGAACTCAAGGCCGACGCGTGTGGTATGGAGGTAAGGCTCCCGCGTGCGCACGTCAATGTTTTTGCGTTTGTTTTTCTGTGTTCAGGTGACGGAATCACGCAAAGCACTGTAAGGGCAGGGGCGAAGTGTCGAAAAGCGCGTGGTTTGGCCGGTGGTTTGCCGGAGGCCGCAAAGGAGAACGCAGATGAAACTGTCTACTAAAGGGCGTTATGCCATGGTGGCGCTGGCTGATCTGGCGCTGCAAAAGGAAGGAAGCCTGTTGTCTTTGGCCGATATTGCCAAGCGGCAGGATATTTCGCTGCCCTATCTCGAACAGCTTTTCGTCAAATTGCGTCGTGCCGAACTGGTGTCATCCGTGCGGGGACCGGGGGGCGGTTACAAGCTTGCCAAACCGGCCTCCGAGATTCGGGTTTCCGACATCATGGAGGCTGTGGACGAGACGGTGTCAGCCATGCACACGGGCGCGGGCGCATCCGGCGGGATTTCCGGCTCGCGGGCGCAGAGCATGACCAACCGCCTGTGGGAAGGTCTTTCGGCGCATGTCTATGTGTTCCTGCACCAGACCCGCCTGTCGGATGTGGTGAAGAACGAATTGCGTCCCTGTCCGGCGGTGCCGAACATTTTCGCCGTTGTGGATGACGAGTGATCCGCTCTTGTTGAGCATTTGAACAGCAAAGGACATCCCGTGCATACCTCCCGCATATATCTCGACTGGAACGCCACCGCGCCGCTATGTCAGGCTGCGCGAGAGGCGATGATTGCGGCGATGGATGTGGTCGGGAATCCGTCTTCGGTGCATGGCGAGGGCCGTGCGGCGAAAGGGTTGATGGAGCGCGCACGGGCGCAGGTGGCCGAGGCTTTCGGGGCGCAGGGTGCGGATATTGTCTTTACCTCCGGCGCGACCGAGGCGGCGGCTTTGGCGCTGTCGGGGCGCGGATTGCACTGTGCGCAGATCGAGCATGAGGCCGTGTCGTCATGGTGTGCTGCCGATTTGCCTGTGGGTCGTGCGGGGCGGGTAACGGTTGCTGAACCGCAAAACAGCGCGCTTCAGCTGGCCAATTCGGAGACCGGAATTTTGCAAGACCTGCCCGAAGGGCTGGCGGTCTGTGACGCGACGCAAGGGTTCGGGAAAATCCCGCTGGCGTTCAACTGGTTGGGCTGCGATATGGCGCTCGTGTCGGCGCATAAGCTCGGCGGGCCGAAAGGCGTGGGCGCTTTGGTGCTCAAGCAGGGGCTGGATGTCGAGGCCGGTATCAAGGGCGGTGGTCAGGAGATGGGGCGCAGAAGCGGCACCGAGAACCTGATTTGCATCGCGGGGTTCGGCGCGGCTGCCGAGATGGCGGCGAAACGTTTGGCAGACGGGCTTTGGGACGAGGTTGCACAAAAACGCGATTATCTCGAATCCCTGATTGCCAACGAGATCGAAGACCCCATCTTTGTGGGGAAGGGGCAAAAACGTTTGCCCAATACGATGAGCCTGATCACGCCCGGCTGGAAGGGCGAGACGCAGGTGATGCAGATGGACCTTGCGGGGTTCGCGGTCTCTGCGGGCTCGGCCTGTTCCTCGGGCAAAGTCAGGGCCTCGAAAGTGCTGACCGCGATGGGATATGCCGAAGACGAGGCGGCAAGTGCGCTTCGGGTGTCGATCGGCCCCGAGGTGACGAAAGAAGAATTGGAGCGGTTCGCCACGGCTTGGCTGTCCGCACATGCGCGGTGGAAGAAACGCGCAGCATAAGATGAGGGCCAAACGGGCCCCGCAACGCACATGAGGGGCGCGAGCCTCCAAGACTACGGTAAGGAGTGATCCCATGGTGGATGACGTACAGTTGAAAGATCAGGTCAAGGAAGGCGTCGAGGAAGACACCGTCGCCGCCGTTCAGGCACTGGCTGGCAAGTATAAATACGGCTGGGACACGGAAATCGAGATGGACTATGCGCCCAAGGGCCTGTCCGAAGATATCGTGCGTCTGATTTCCGCCAAGAACGAAGAGCCGGAATGGATGCTGGAATGGCGTCTGGAGGCCTATCGCCGCTGGGTCACGATGGAAGAGCCGGACTGGGCGATGATCGATTATCCCGAGATCGATTTTCAGGACCAGTATTACTATGCACGTCCGAAGAGCATGGAAGAAAAGCCCAAGTCTCTGGACGAGGTGGATCCGAAGCTTCTGGCGACCTATGAAAAGCTCGGCATTTCGCTGAAAGAGCAGATGATCCTTGCCGGTGTCGAAGGTGCGGGCGAGGTGCCTGCGGACGGGGACAATTCCGAGCGCAAGGTGGCGGTTGATGCGGTGTTTGACTCCGTCTCTGTCGGTACGACCTTCAAGGCTGAGCTGGAAAAAGCCGGCGTGATTTTCTGTTCGATCTCGGAAGCGATCAAAGAGCATCCCGAGCTTGTGAAGAAATACCTCGCCTCCGTGGTGCCGGTCTCTGACAACTATTATGCGACGCTCAACTCGGCGGTGTTTTCCGACGGGTCGTTCGTCTATATCCCGCCGAACACGCGCTGCCCGATGGAACTGTCCACCTATTTCCGCATCAATGCGGAGAACACCGGCCAGTTCGAGCGCACCCTGATTATCGCGGACAAGGGGTCCTATGTCTCCTATCTCGAAGGCTGCACCGCGCCGCAACGTGACGTGGCCCAGCTTCACGCAGCAGTCGTCGAGATCGTGATCGAGGAAGACGCCGAGGTGAAATATTCCACGGTGCAAAACTGGTTCCCCGGTGACGAAGAAGGCAAGGGCGGCATCTACAACTTTGTCACCAAACGCGCCGATTGTCGCGGTGACCGCTCCAAGGTGATGTGGACGCAGGTGGAAACCGGCTCCAGCGTGACGTGGAAATACCCGTCCTGCATCCTGCGCGGGGATGACAGTCAGGGCGAGTTCTATTCCATCGCCATCACCAATAACCACCAGCAGGCCGACACCGGCACGAAGATGATTCATCTGGGCAAGAACACCCGTTCGCGGATCGTCTCCAAAGGTATCTCCGCCGGCGTGGCGCAGAACACCTATCGCGGTCAGGTCTCCATGCATCCGAAGGCGAAAAACTCGCGCAACTACACGCAGTGCGACAGTTTGCTGATCGGTGACAAATGCGGGGCGCATACCGTGCCTTACATCGAGGTGAAGAACAATTCCTCGCGTGTGGAACATGAGGCCACCACCTCGAAAGTGGATGACGAGCAAATGTTCTACTGTCGCCAGCGTGGTATGGACGAGGAAGAGGCCGTGGCGCTGATCGTTAACGGCTTTGCCAAGGAGGTGCTGCAAGCCCTGCCGATGGAATTCGCCATGGAAGCGCAGCAGCTTGTGGCGATCTCTCTGGAAGGGTCGGTTGGCTGATGGCCGGTCCTTGGAAAGGCAAAGGAGATCAAACGATGATCACCACCACTACGCCTTCGGTCGAAGGGCATAAAATCACCACCTATCATGGCATCGTCACCGGCGAGGCCATCATGGGCGCCAATATCGTGCGCGATCTCTTTGCGCAGGTGACCGACATCATCGGCGGGCGCTCCAACGCCTATGAGTCGAAACTTGCCGAAGGGCGGGAGACCGCGCTCAGCGAGATGCAGGACAAGGCCCGCGCTTTGGGCGGCAATGCGATTGTAGGCGTCGATCTCGATTACGAGGTGATCGGCCAGATGCTTATGGTGTCGGCTTCCGGCACCGCTGTGACGGTGGAGTAAACAGATGCGTTTCGATCTCTTCCCCATGTTTCTCGCCAGTTCCGCCGGGATCGGCCTCGGTGTCTTTATCGGCGTGTTCATCGGCCTTTTGATGCGTGTGAAGGCGGGCAAGCGGGAAGGGTTGATCATGAACTCTGTCGCGGCGACGTCCTTTCTCGCTTCTGTTGCGGCGCTGGTGCTTTCCGCGCTGATCAAACTCGTGAGCTATTCCGGCTGACATGACCCTGCAAGACGCACATATCGCTTTTGGCTCTCAGGGGCCTGAACTGACCTTCCCCGCGGAGGTCAGGGCGTTTCTGTGTGCGCAATATGATGCGGCGGATGTGATCGTGGAATATGGCTCCGGCGGCTCCACCGCTTACGGGGCGGGGCAGGCGGGCAAGACGCTGTATTCCGTTGAGGGTGACAAGGCGTGGCACAAGGCCATGCAGGCGCATTTCGACAGCCATCCGCCCAAGGCCGATCTGCATCTGATCCATGCGGATATTGGCGAGACGGGGGAATGGTCATGGCCCAAGGGCAATGGCAAATGGTTCCGCTATCCCGATTATTGCTTTGGCGTCTGGCAGCGTGAAGACCTCAAATCCCCTGATCTGGTGTTGATTGACGGGCGGTTCCGCACGGGCTGTTTCTTCGCCACGATGACGTCGATCACACGCCCTACGCGGGTTCTGGTCGACGACTTTGTGGGTCGTGAGGACAAATACGGGTTGATGACGGAATTTGCGACCCCGACCGTTTTCCACGGCCGGATGGCGCAGTTCGATCTGGAACCGGTCACCACATTGCCTGCGAACAAGCTCTACAGCCTCCTCAAAGCGTTTCAGGGGAAAGCATGATGATATTCACCGCCCCCTCCAAACGCAGTCTGCCCGATTTTTGCCATGTTTCCTTGGTAAACGGAATGCTTACAAAGTGTTTTAATGGGTATTGGCATGGAACAGAGCCAGGATTTTGTAAGCCGTATGCATCGCGCCTCACGGAGGTCGCGCAAAGGGATCGACGTGGTCGGGCCCGCGCAGACACGCACACACGCACGCAACCAGAGGCTCGCCGAGATCCTCGAACGCCATCGTGCAGAGGGCGTGCATCGTGGGCGCTACGAGGAACCGCATCTGAAAATCACACGGGTCGTCTCCTATGTGATGGCCTTCGCTATGGGCGGGCTTGCGGCGATGATCGCACGGGTCTTGCGCTATCAGATTTCCGGCGCGGAGCTTCAGGCCACAGGGGATATGGACTTTGTGCTCGACGTGGTCTTTGCCATCTCGATTGCCTTTCTCCTGCGCGAGATCGTGTCGCTGTCCGCCGTAAAGCGGATGGGCACGCAGCTTGCCGGAATTTTGCTCGCCATCATGACCATGCACAATATGGTCCATGCGATGCCGGAGACCTTCTCGCGCCTCTTCTCGGCGCAATGGGTCGAGCATGTCACCGCGACCACGGAGCCGAAGACGCTCTATTTTCGCGGGCACAGCTATCACATCTGAACGGCGCAGCTGCGGCGCACCGTCCGGCTGACGTAAGGTCAGCGGGTTCGGGCGCAAGAATGCCCATGCCGTGCCATGATCTTTCCCAATTTGCCGACCAATCTGCCTTTGACGACAAGGGGATGGAAAGGCAGGGACAAGATGCATCACCAGCATGCGCAATTCGCCGACAGGATCAAGCGGATCGAGGCGGGAGGGGCGAACACCTTTGCGACGGTCTACACGGGGCTTCAGGACGTGAACACGCCGAAGGGCAAGCGGATCTCCGGCGTCAGCCACGGGGCCGTGGCGCAAGACGACATGCCGCGCGCACGATCCCTTTTGGTGGCGGGGCTCAAATCCGGCCTGCTCAAACTCGTCGCCTTGGGCGCGGGACTTCTGGTCTTTCTGAATTTTTCGGGCATCTAAAGCCTTTCGCGATCCCCTGTGAAACGGGGTTTTCGGGAACCGCTTTGATCCGATCTGATATGGCGCATCAAGGCGCCTTCGCTTTCAAATCTACAAACGCACAAGCGCCTGCCGGGGGTATATCCCCGTGCGGGCCCTTTTCCGTGAAAGGACAATAATATGTTGGAAATCAAAAACCTCCACGTCAAACTTGAAGAAGAGGACAAGCAAATCCTCAAAGGCGTCGATCTCAAGGTCGGGCCGGGTGAAGTCCATGCCATCATGGGGCCGAACGGCTCGGGCAAATCGACGACCTCCTATGTCATGTCGGGCCGTGACGGCTATGAAGTGACCGAGGGCGAGGTTCTGCTCGACGGGGAAAACCTGCTGGAGATGGAGCCGGAAGAACGCGCCGCTGCGGGTCTGTTCCTTGCATTCCAATATCCGGTCGAAATCCCCGGTGTGGGCAATATGACCTTCCTGCGCACCGCTGTGAACGCACAACGCAAAGCGCGCGGCGAAGAGGAGCTGTCTTCCACGGAATTTCTCAAGGAAATCCGCGCCAAAGCTAAATCCCTCAAGATCGATTCCGATATGCTCAAACGTCCGGTGAACGTGGGCTTCTCGGGCGGTGAGAAGAAGCGCAACGAGATTTTGCAAATGGCGATGCTGGAGCCGAAGCTCTGCATCCTTGACGAAACCGACTCCGGTCTCGATGTGGACGCGATGAAACTTGTTTCTGACGGTGTGAACGCACTGCGCGACGGCAAACGCTCTTTCATCGTGATCACCCACTACCAGCGTCTTCTGGATCACATCAAACCGGATGTGGTGCATATCATGTCCAATGGCCGGATCATCAAGACGGGTGGACCCGAGTTGGCGCTTGAAGTCGAACATAACGGATATGCCGATCTTCTGGCCGAGGTGGAGGGCGCCTGATGAAACGTGCCGAATTGAAACAACGTAAACTGGACGCCACCAGTGCCCGTGTGGAGGGCATGAGCCTGCCCGCAGGGTCTCCTTGGGCCGATGCGCTGCGTCAGGACGCCTTGAGTCGTCTTCTGGCTATGGGCCTGCCGCAGGGGCGCGACGAATACTGGCGCTGGACCCGTCCCGACACGCTGATTTCCGACGTGCCGACACCGGCGGAAGTTTTCACGCCGACAGAAGCGCCCGTGTTCTCCGGTCTTGACCGGATCAAGCTGGTCTTCGTGGATGGTGTTTTTGATGCCGAGGCCTCTGACGCGCTGGAAGGCGAGGGGCTTGAGATCATGCGCCTCACCGATGCGCTGTCGAGTGACATCCATTGGGTGAAAGACGCTTACGGCGTGCAGGAGAAAAAGGCGCAAGATCCGGTCGAACGTCCGCTGGCGACGCTCAACACCGCGTTTGCCACCGATGGCGTGGTGATCCGCGCCACGGGCAAGGTCGCGAAACCTGTGTCTCTGGTCTATCTGCACAAGAACGAAACTTCGGATGCGATTTTACACCATGTGATCCGCGTGGAAGAAGGCGCCGATCTGACCGTGCTTGAAAACGGTCCGGCGGCGGCGCGGTTCAACAAGGTGATGGAAGTTGACGTGGCCGATAAGGCGGGCTTCCACCATATCCGTGCGCAGGGCCGCGACCATGAACGCCGTGCTGTCACCCATGTCTTCGCCACCATCGGTCGGGAGTCTCTCTTCAAGAGCTTCACCATGACCTCCAATGGCGTGCTGACCCGCAACGAGGTGGTCATCGACATTCAGGGCGACGACTCGATGGCCCATGTGGCCGGTGCGGCGATGGGGGATGGCGATTTCCACCATGACGATACGGTATTTATCACCCATGAGGCCGAGCGCTGTGAAAGCCGTCAGGTCTTCAAAAAGGTGCTGCGCAACGGGGCGAAAGGCATTTTCCAAGGCAAAATCCTTGTGAAAGCCGGCGCGCAGAAAACCGACGGCTACCAGATCAGCCAAGGGCTTCTGCTCGATGAGGACAGCCAGTTCCTTGCCAAGCCGGAGTTGGAGATCTACGCCGATGATGTGGCCTGTTCGCATGGCTCCACCGTGGGGGCGATCGACGAGGAGGCGCTGTTCTACCTGCGCTCGCGCGGTGTGCCGACAGGCGATGCGACAGACCTTCTGACGCTGGCCTTCCTTGCCGAAGCCATCGAGGAGATCGAGGACGAGACCATCGCCGAAGATATCCTGAACCGTCTTGAAGGCTGGCTGAAACGCCGCCGCCGGACATGACGGACTGATGGGCGTCGTTATCGACATTGCGAAAAGTTACCGCGCCCCGCGCGCGGTGCTACGCCACAGGCTTGCAGCGGGGGAGAACGAGGGCAGCGCCCTTGTCACCCTCATTCTGGCCTGCGGGCTGATCTTCGTCGCGCAATGGCCGCGTCTGTCGCGTCTGGCCTTCGAGACCGGTCAGGAGGTGCAGATGCTCATGGGGGCCACGCTGTTGAGCTGGCTCTTCATCATGCCCTTGGTGTTTTACACCCTTGCGGGGGGGATCGGCTTTGTCCTGCGCGCGCTCAAACGTCCGGCCACGGGGTTCGAGACCCGCATGGCGCTGTTCTGGGGGCTGCTCTGTGCCGCGCCTTTGTGGCTCTTGTGGGGGCTGACCGCAGGCTTTGTCGGCCCCGGTGCCGCCACCACGTTGGTGGGCGTTCTGGCGCTGGCTGCATTGATCTACTTCTGGGGCATTCTGCTTGCCGAAATCGCCCGGAAAGAAACCTGAGAAAGACATTTGACATGTTTGACGTGAACGCCATCCGCGCTGACTTTCCGATCCTGTCCCGCGAGGTCAACGGCCAGCCTCTGACCTATCTCGACAACGGGGCCTCCGCGCAAAAGCCGCAGATGGTGATTGATGCCATCACCAAGGCCTATTCCGATGAATATGCAAATGTCCACAGGGGCTTGCACTACCTCTCCAACCTTGCGACCGACAAGTATGAAAGCGTGCGTTCCAAGGTTGCACGGTTTCTGAATGCAGGGGATGAGGATGAGATCGTCTTCAATTCCGGCACTACCGAAGGGATCAATATGGTCTCTTACGCATGGGCCGCGCCGAGGCTTGAGGCGGGCGACGAGATTGTGCTCTCTGTCCTCGAACATCACGCCAATATCGTTCCGTGGAATTTCCTGCGCGAACGGCAGGGCGTTGTCCTCAAATGGGTCGACTGTGCGCCCGACGGATCGCTTGATCCGCAGGATGTGATCGATGCTATGGGACCGAAAACCAAACTCGTGGCCATCACCCATATGTCCAATGTGACCGGCACGCGGGTGGATGTGAAAACCATCTGTCACGCGGCGCGGGAGCGCGGGATTGCCACATTGGTGGATGGCTCGCAGGCCTCTGTCCACGGTCCGGTCGATGTGCAGGACATCGGTTGCGACTTCTATCCGATCACCGGCCACAAGCTCTACGGCCCCTCCGGCTCCGGTGCGATCTATATTCGTGCAGAACGTCAGGCGGAGATGCGCCCCTTCCTCGGCGGCGGCGACATGATCGATACTGTGACGAAAGAGGCCGTGACCTATGCCAAAGCCCCGCTGAAATTCGAAGCGGGCACACCGGGGATTGTCCAGACCATCGGCATGGGCGTGGCTCTGGATTACCTCATGAATATTGGCATGGAGAACATCGCCGCCCATGAGGGCATGCTGGCCCGCTATGCGGCAGAGCGGTTGCAAAATCTCAACTGGCTCACCGTGCAGGGCACGACAGCGGACAAGGGCGCGATCTTCTCCTTTACGATGGAAGGGGCACATCCCCATGATATTTCCACCGTTCTGGACAAAAAGGGCGTCGCGGTCCGTGCGGGCAGCCATTGTGCCATGCCGTTGATGGAGCATCTCGGCGTCACAGCTACCTGTCGCGCCTCCTTTGCCATGTATAACACCACCGAAGAGGTGGACCGTCTGGTCGAGGCGCTGGAACTTTGCCGCGAGTTTTTCGGGTAGGCCCGAAACCGTCACAGAGGCGCGGAAAACAGATTGCGCGCCTCTTCAGCATCGCCTATAGACGGGGCCACCGAGACATCGGTCAGTGCACCTTTAGCTCAGCTGGATAGAGCGCTGCCCTCCGAAGGCAGAGGCCAGAGGTTCGAATCCTCTAAGGTGCACCATTTTACTTTTAGGCAGTCCAAGGAGAAGCGTGCGCAGAGAAAACTTAAAAGCGTGCGCAAAAAGAACGGTTGTGCCCCTGTATTCGTCTCTTTATCTAATTTATTTTATTTTTTTCAATATGTTATATTGTTTTAACAGCGCATTCCGACGGGTTACCCTTTGAGTAAATCTGCCAAGGCCTTTTTTGCGGATTTGCGCAGATAGATTGGTCCATAGTCCTTGCCATTTGGCGTGAATCTTGGCGCGCCGTACTTTTTCAGCGCAGCGAATACCGTATTTCTGTGCCGTCCGGTCTCTGAGGCCAACATGCTCGGCGTGAGGAACCGCTCGCGGAACGCGGCAATATCACCCGGCGATAAGTACCATTGTTCCTGCTGGGTGACAGAACGTTGTCCTAGTGTTGCTGGGGTATGCCCATCCTCTATAAACGTCATGAAGCCCTCACGTCCCCGAAGTCCAATTGTTCTGCCGAATGCGGCGGCAGGGACCAACTCTCTGCCTCTGTCCTCAATGACGTGCCCAAAAACATTGTCCAGCTCAGGCCTGAAAACCACGAAGCCATGGTATCCTTGGACTTCATCATTGCGCCCTAGAGCTAACTTACCGATCTCTATAGCTTCAAAAATCAGGGGTAGAGGTGTCCTATATCGAACACGCGCAGCCTGAAGGGTAATCCAGTCCTCGTCCGCTGGCTGCACCGTTCGTATCGCCCGTTTCGAAAGGCGTTCAACAAGGGCTAGCCCATCTGACCTGCCCCCGCAAAATCCCTCACTTTAATGTAGAGTCTGCTCAATCTTGAAGGAGCAGACGAATGCGAAAGAGCCGTTTTACCGAGGCGCAGATAATCGGGATGATCAAGGAGCAAGGTTCAAGCGTTAAGCGATTGATCCAGTGGATCAATCGTAGCGCAGAACGGCATGCCGACGGCTGAAGTGTGTCGTAGACACGGCCTCAGCCCTGCGACGTTCTACAAGTTCAAGTCTAAATATGGAGGCATGGAAGTATCGGATGCTGCCAGGCTGAAAACGCTGGAGGACGAGAATGCCAAACTCAAGCGCCTGCTGGCTGATACCATGCTGGACAACGTCGTGCTGAAGGATTTGCTGGGAAAGAACTGACGACATTGACCAAGCGGCGAGAGGCAGCGCTCAGGGCGATGCGGGAGTTGCCATTGGAGCGCCATTGGTCCGAGCGACAATGGCGACACATCTCGCAGCGCCGGGCTTGCCGGCTTGTCGGTGTCGACCCAAAGACGGTCCGGCGCGAACGCCCGTCGGATTGCCCCGAAGTCCGCAAGGCGATGAAAGAGATCGCCGAAAAGCGGCGCCGGATCGGCATTCTCCTGGAACGCAAGGGGATGATGATGAACCACATCGGAGCCCGGATGGCAAAAGGTCTGGGGGACCTTTTGTAGGGCGGAGCACTCTACCGCATCTACCGTGAGGAAGGGCTCTCGGTGAAACAGCGACGAGGGCGCAAGCGAGCCCGTGGATCGCGCACACCGATGCCAGAAGCTGCGCGCCCAAACGCACGTCCCCTTTCGGCAGATTTGGCTGTGCCAAATCGCCGACCGGGCAGTGGGATCGTTGGACTTCGTGTCTGACAGCTTCGGCGCCTCGCGGAAATTCCGGATCCTAGCGGTGATTGACGACTGCACGCGAGAATGCCTGTGCCTCGTCGCGGACACCAGCCTGTCGGGCGCACGAGTGGCCCGGGAGCTCATCGCCCTGATCCGAGTCTACGGCAAGCCCGGCTGCATTGTCAGTGATAATGGGACAGAGTTTACCAGTCGGGCTATCCTGAAATGGGCTGACGAGAACGAGGTGCCGTGGCACCACATTGACCCAGGCAAGCCCCAGCAGAATGCCTTCATCGAGAGCTTCAACGGGAGCCTGCGCGACGAGCTCTTGAACGAAGAAATATTCGACAGCCTGGATGATGCACGGCGCAAGCTGGCCCTTTGGCGATACGACTACAATGCCGTCAGGCCGCACTCATCACTTGGAAACCAGACGCCACTGCAAGCGCGCCGAGCGCTTGAGCAATTTGAGGGCTCCGCGCTCGGCGCGCTTGCCCAAACCGAAACCCAGGATTATCAAAATCAAACCTGCAGACTCTCATTATAAACGAGGGACCAGTGGGGGGCAGGTCACCGAAATATCCGCAATGGGTGGGAGGAAGGTTACGGGTCGCCTCAACACATCCAGTGTGACTTTTGGAGGATGGCGAAATGCCCCCCCTTGTTTGCCGGAAACCCAGAAGTAAGGATACTGGGTTATGGAAAAGAACAAATGTGGAAACAGATATTCACCTGAAGTGTGCGAACGTGCTGTGCGGATGGTATTCGAGCATCAGGGCGAATTTGACAGCCAGTCTGCTGCGACCAAATCGATTGCGCCTAAGATTGGTTGTGGGCCGGATACGCTGCGTGCGTGGGTTCGACGAGCTGAAACGGACAGCGGTCGACGTGACGGTGTGACGACTTCCGAACGCGACCGGATCAAAGCACTTGAGCGCGAGAACCGCCAGCTTCGGCAGGCCAATGAAATCCTGAAGAAAGCATCAGCGTTTCACCCGCCACTCGAACCAGTGGTGTGACGGGTTCAACTTTTCTCAGGCGGAGCGAGCCAAAATCATGGGCGCCCGTTTCGGAAATGATTACGTTTATCAAAGAGCACCGAGCGGCGTGTGGGGTCGAGCCGATCTGCCGTGTGTTGCAGGTTGCCCCGTCAACGTTCTATGCGCACCTAGCCATCGACACCTTCGCCAAACAAGATCGTGGGCTGGCGCGCATCAAGATCACAGCAAACACAGTATGTCTTGGATGCTTTGGAACAGGCGCTTTATGAGCGTCGGCCTTCAGAGAACCTAATTCATTACAGCGATCGGGGCAGCCAATACCTGTCGATCAAATACACAGAACGGTTGGCCGATGCTGGCATGGAACCCAGTGTGGTAACCGTCGGCGATAGCTATGATTGTGAGTATGGTATTGCGGCTTGATGGCCTGACCCATGCTACGATTGACTGCGTGTGATTGCGTTGACGTGTCGACCGTCAAGTCGCCCCGGCAACGGGCGAGATGTGACTTCATAGGAGCCTGACGGGAACGCCCCTTCACAGTCCTGTCCCCTCGGATCGGTGCCCGGGCATTCTTATCAATGAGGGCATCATGAAGACTACTTATCCAATCATTATTGGCATCGACACACACAAAGCAACGCATGTTGCCGTCGCAATCGATACGCAAGGTGCCCGCTTAGCGGCCCTGTCTATCCCGACCAATCCCAAGGGATATTTGGAGTTGGAACGTTGGTCGCGATCTCTCGGCAATGTTCTGGCATTCGGCATCGAAGGAACTGGTTCGTATGGCGCAGGCCTTTCCAGATCTTTGCTAGCTCAAGGGCATAATGTCATCGAAGTCACGCGCCCAAATCGGCAACTGCGATACACGCAAGGCAAAACGGATAGCTTGGATGCAGAGGGGGGCTGCGCGGTCGGTTCTGTCGGGGCAAGCAACAGCGCTGCCCAAAACACAAACAGGATCATCAGAGATGATCCGGCATTTGAAAATTGCGCGCGATACGGCAGTCAAATCGCGCTCACAGGCGATGGTCACGCTAAAAACATTGATCATCAACGCACCCGCCGACCTGCGAGATACCTTGGATCAAATCCGAGGAAAGGTTGCCTTGATCCGTCACATCGCAGCTTTCCGGCCTGGCGACATCGACACGCCATTGGCGTCTGCAAAAGCTGCTATGCGGGCACTGGCACGCCGCTGGCTTTGGTTGCATGAAGAGATTGTTGCACACGACAAGGAATTGGAGCGCCTTGTGAGGGAACGCGCCCCAAAGCTGTTGGCGTCACATGGCATCGCGACACTGACGGTGGCTGAGATGTTGATCTTGGTCGGAGATGATCCAACACGAATTCGTTCTGAAGCCGCTTTTGCAAAGCTATGCGGCGTCTGCCCTATCCCAGCATCAAGCGGAAAAACGCATCGCTTTCGATTGAACCGGGGTGGAAACCGGCAGGCCAACGCAGCCCTATACCGTGTCGCCATCGTCAGGATGCGAAGCCACGCGCCAACGCTCGCCTATGTCAAGAAACGCACAAAAGATGGGAAGAGTAAAAGTGAGATCATTCGTTGTTTGAAACGATACATCGTTCGGGAAATCTACAGCCAGCTCTGTGTGCCGAAAACAGCTCAAATCGCCCCTTGACGAATATAGGAGCTTCAACGCGCTCGCTCAGACGACGATCGGCCTGTTCAAAGCCGAAGTCATCCACAGATTGGCCCTGTGGAGGTCCGCAGATGCCGTCGAATGGGAAACCCTCAAATGGGTCTACTGGTTCAACAATCGTCGCCTGCTCGAACCCATCGGATACATCACACCAACCGAGACTGAGGAGGCATACTATGCAAACGTGAACGCGCTCGATAAGGTCGCTTGAAAAGAACTAAACAGTCTCCGGTAAAACCGGGGCGGTTCAGTTTCGGGCCTGCGCTATAGACGGTCAGGTCGTCGGCAGAGGCGGCGGCTGAGGCCATCATGACGATGGCGGATGTCGCGATCTTATTGAACATGGGTAGGTTCCTTCGAGAGGGGAATGAGAAAACAGGTCTCGGCTCGTTGCGCCTTTGCTATGCAAAACACCCCCGTGTCTCGCAATATCAGGCATCAGGGAATTCGGCGTGGATCGTCCCGAAAATTGGGACAGAAGGCGTTTCCAATACCACCGGAATGTAACAGGGGTTTGAAGAAGACTGGGGAAATGAAGGCGTTTTACGCGATTCCATTCATTGAACCGCGCAGCTTTGTGCGTGTCTCGACGAGAGGTCGCACGCGCGGCTGTGCCAATTTTTGTGACAGTTTTGTGATGGCGGTCGTGCGCGCGCGGAGAGGCCCGCCGCAAGGCGCGAAGCCTGACCGCAGATGTGGCGAATGGCGCTGCGCGTTCAGACAGATTCTGAGAAGCGGTCCGGTTCAGGCTTCGGGGTGCAGCAACTCGTCTATATCGATCCCGCGCTTTTCGGCGCTTTCTTTGAGTGCTTGTTGCAAGGCTGTGCTGCGTTCCAGAAGGCGGCGGAATTTCTGTTCGTTGAGACGCAAAAGCGTGGTGGGTGCGATGGTGCGGACATCGGCGCGGCGGGCTTTGTTGCGCGTCATGGCCATAAGCCCGAACATATCCCCGCGACCGAGCCGCCATGTTTGCGCGGCTCTTTGAAGTTCAACCGCACCGGAGGCGATGAAATAGACGCTTTTGTCGGCGCTGTTCTTGCGCAGGATGATTTCGCCAGCCTTGGCGTAGCGGGTTTGGAAGGCGCGGGCGAGGGTTTTGATCTCGGCGTCATCCATTTCGGAAAAGAGCGGGAATTGCCTGACCAGTTCGATCCGCTGCAAGGCGATGTCGAGCGTGGGGCGTGCCTCGTCTTTTGTGCGTTTCTCGGCAAGGTCCTGCATCAGCTTGGTAAAAACCTCGGCCCCGATCATGCCGTCTTCGCGCATGGCGGTATATTCCTGCTCCTCAAGGCGCAGCGTGGTGCGGCGGATAAACCGGCGTTCCAGTTTTTCGGCGTAACCGGGGTATTGCAGGCGCAGCCCTTCAAAGGCGGTTTCCATCGTCTCCACCCGCCGCGCCAGCATCTCGCGCAGCAACTCGGCAATGCGTCGCCCGTGAATCCGGCGGATACGGCCACTGATGAACCGGTCCATGTCGCGTAGAACCAGTCTTTGGGACAGGAGCAGTTCGAACCGGTCTGCGGTCATGCGTGCGAGCGGGCCGGAAATCTGCAAGCGATTGTGCAGGAAGTCCGCCACGCGAAATCCGGGGCCGTAGGCGATGCTGCGTTTGGCGGCTCTTTGATAGCCGTTTCGCCCCCCGACACGGGCGTTTTCGATCAGTTGATCGGCATCGCTCAGCAGTTGTTCGGCCATTCGTGCGGAGATCGTTTTTTCGCGCAGGCGTAGCAAAATCGTGTCGCGCTCGTGACCGGCCAGTGCGATCAGGCCGAGCGTCACGCGGTCTTTGTCCAGAATGTCGGCCCCGTCTTCGGTGGACTGGATGGCCTTTTCAAGGCGCCCGCCAAACCGCTTGGCTTCCGCGCGGACAATGTCTTGGCTCAGGTCGTAATTGCTTGTGATTTCGGCCACTTTTTCGCGCACGGTCTGGAGCGAGACCGCGACAACCTGACGGGAGAGCGCTTCGTCAATCGGTGAGAGCTGGTCCAGACCGAGTTTCTTGATGACCCAGCGCAGGGTTGTCCCTTGCACGACCAGCGTGAACAGGGTGAAGCCGGTGGCAAGGATGCCGACGAGGCGCTGGATGTCGTCAGGGACGCGCAGGCTTTCGGTCACGGCCAGCGCAAGCGCCAGCGTCACCGCGCCACGCAGCCCGCCCCAGAGCATGGCCACGCGGTAAGGGCGTTCGACCACGGGGGAGAGTTTCAGGAAGGACAGCAGAGGCAGCAGTCCGTAGAGGATCAGGGCGCGGGCCACCACGGCGGCAAGCACCACCACGCCGATCAGGGTGATGTCCGAGAGCCGCACTTCTTCGAGCAGGCGCGGGATCAGCAGGGCGGCAAGAATAAAGATCAGCGCACCGGCCCAATGCGCCAGAACGTTCCAGAGTTCGCGCAGATTGGCCCATGACTGCGGCGGTAGCCGTCCGGGAGCGGTCAGATTGAGGGTCAGCCCCGCCGCGACCACCGCAATCACACCGGAGGCTCCGACGCTTTGTTCCGCTCCGATATAGACGAGATAGGGCAGGGCGACGGAGATCGAGAGTTGCGCCAGTTCGTGATTGGCAAAGATCGCCATGAGCCAGACCGCAACCCGCGCCAGAATCCAGCCGGTCAGCGCGCCTCCGACGATCAGGACGGGAAACTGGGCAAGGGCATCTGACAGTTTCGGGTCGGGCTGACCCAGTGTCACAAAGCCCATAAAAAGGCCGAAAAGGGCGATGGCGGCGGCGTCGTTGAGGAGGCTTTCGCCTTCGATGATGCGGGCGAGGCGGCGCGGGGCGGAGACGGAGCGGAAGATCGAGACCACCGCCGAAGGGTCTGTGGTGGAGACAATCGCGCCGATCAATAGACAGGCCGCCAGTGGCAGGGAACTGACCATCGACAGCGCATATCCGACGCTCAAGGTGGCCACGACCACTGCGACGATGGCCAGCATCAGAATGGGCACCCAGTCGTCAATCATCCGGCGCAGGTTCATCCCCAGCGTGGCCTGAAACAGCAGGGTCGGCAGGAAGACGTAGAGAAAGACGTTGGAACGGATCGGTAGGGCTAAAATCGCTTCTGCAACGGGGTTTAGCGCATCTGTGAGGTCCGTGCGCAGAAAGAAAATCGCCCCCATACCGATCAGAATCCCCAAGGCCGCGAGGATCACGCTGAAGGGCAGACGCAGACGCACGGCGAGGGGTTCGGCAAGACCGATAACAAGAAATAGCGCAGAGATAATAGCGGTGATGAGAACGATATCCATAGAATCTGAATAGCAGATTGAGCGCCGTGTGCATGTGAAAAATCCGGCAGTTTCACATCTGTGAAGACAGTTTTTTCGCAGACCTCCCGATGCCGGTTGCACAGCCGCGAGGCGGGCCTGAAGGGTGGTCTGCCTTGCGTCGGCTTCGCGTCGGACATGTGTCGGGCATTTATGTGGTGCGGGAGTGACCCGAGACAGCGGGCAGAGGTCGAAATCCGCCCCCTGCCACGCTCTCTCTAAACACATAAAAAGGGCGCGCCATGACGGCACGCCCCCAGATCATCAACACCTCGCCCCACGGATGAGCCGCAGCGCGTGGCTGGCCGCTCGTGGAGCCGCTCAGCTGTCCACAAAGTTGCTCGGATAGAGCGCACGCATCGACGGTTCGTCGCCGGGGGTCTTGAAGGTCTCGCCCTCTGCGATCTTGTAGGCTTTCTCCACGGCAGGGCGCGCGTTGATGGCATCGAACCAGCGTGCGACCTCGGGGAAACGGGCGAGCCCTTCGCCGCCCAGAACGCGCGGCGCACGGATGGCCCAGCCCCATGCGGAAATATCTGCGATGGAATAGTTGTCGCCCACAATAAAGTCGCGGCCTTTCAGATGATCGTTGAGCACCTGATAATGCCGCTCGGTTTCGCGCATGTAGCGGTTCTTGGCATAGGGCAGGTCTTCGGGGGCCATGTGGTGGAAATGCACGCATTGGCCGGAGAAGGGGCCAAGGCCGGTGCCGATGAACATCAGCCACGAAAGCAATTCGCCGCGCAGCTCGGGGGCCACGCCGAATTGGCCGGTCTTGTCGGCCAGATAGATCAGGATCGCGGTGCTGTCGAAGACGCGCACACCGTCATCCTCGATGGCGGGCACTTTGCCGTTCGGGTTGATCGCGCGGAACTTCGGCGTGTGCTGCTCGCCTTTGGCGGTGTCCACCGGCATCAGCTCGTAGGGCAGGCCGGTTTCCGCCAGATAGAGGGCGATCTTCATCGGGTTCGGCGTCGGGTGGTAATAGAATTTCAACATGGTTTGTCCTGCGCGTGTGAGGTTATGCCTTGCCTTCGGGGGCAAGTTTGTCTTGGGTCTTCAGATCGAAATCCGAGGCGTCGTGGCGTTCGTGCAGTTGTTCGTTCAGGGGGCCAAAGGTCCGGTTGACGATGCGGCCACGCTGGACGGCGGGACGTGCAAGTATATCTTCGGCCCAGCGGCGCAGGTGCGTGTAGCTTTCCACATCGAGAAACTCGCCCGCGTTATAGGCATTGCCCAGCACGAGATTGCCATACCACGGCCATGTGAGCATATCCGCGATGGTGTAATCATTGCCGCCCAGATAGCGGTGCTCGGCCAGTTCGCGGTCCAGCACATCCATCTGGCGCTTCACTTCCATCGTGAACCGGTTGATCGGATATTCGAATTTCTCCGGCGCATAGGCGTAGAAATGGCCGAAACCGCCACCAAGATAGGGCGCGGAGCCTTGCAGCCAGAACACCCAGTTCATCACCTCGGTGCGGTGCGCGAGGTCTTCGGGCAGGAACGCGTCGAATTTCTCCGCCAGATACAACAGGATCGAGCCGCTCTCGAACACGCGGACTCCCGTGTCACGGTCGAACATGGCGGGAATTTTCGAATTCGGATTCACGTCCACGAAGCCGGTGGAGAACTGGTCGCCCTCGCCAATGCGGATCAGGTGGGCGTCATATTCGGCACCGGATTTGCCAAGGGCGAGAAGCTCCTCCAGCATGATCGTGACCTTCTGGCCGTTGGGCGTGCCCAGAGAGTAGAGCTGGATCGGATGTTTGCCGACGGGCAGGTCCTTGTCATGGGTGGCGCCTGAGATGGGGCGGTTGATCTTGGCCCAGTCGCCGCCGCTCTCGGCGTCCCATGTCCAGACTTTCGGGGGGATATATTCGGGCATATCTGTTGTCCTTATCTTGTCTTTATGTGTCTTGGCGCAGGGCTTCGATCTCGCGGGCGAAATCCTCGGCTAGTGCGGTGATGTCTTCGGGATCGGTGCCCAGATGCAGTTCGAAACGGATCGCGGAGATCGAGGCCTGAAACCGGCGCGCGAGCCGTGCGCAATCGGCGTCGGGGGCCAGTTCGCCCTCCGCCTTGGCGCGTTCGAATGCGGCGGTGAAGGCCTCGCGGATGCGTTCCAGATAGGCTTTGGTCCGTGCCGCGATTTCGGGGTCGGTGTTGGTGGTGTCCACCAGCGTCTTGGTCAACATGCAGACCTGACGGGCGTGGTCCTGTGGCGGCATTTTTGCAAAGCCGCGCAGGTGGTCGGCCAGCCCCGTGAGCGCGGAAGGGGCCTTGTCCATGAGGTCCTGAAAACGGGTCAGCGAGCGGTCGAAATAGCGGTCGAGTGAGAGCAGGTAGAGGTTTTCCTTGCTGGAGAATGCCGCATAGATGCTGCCCGGTTTCATCTCCAGCACGGCTTCGAGATCCTTGAGCGAGGTGGCGTGATAGCCTTTTTGCCAGAAGACCTGCATGGCGGCTTCCAGGGCGGTGTCACGTTGATATTGGGTCGGGCGGCTCATGGTCTGTCTCTTCATGCAAACGGGGTGATGAAGGGACGATATGGGGTCTTGAGTGATTGTTCAAATAATATTTGAGTGATCGTTCAAGTTATCGCTTGCCGTTCTTCTTTGCCAATGTCTTGGCCATTGTCTTTGGCAGCCGCGCCTCTGTGGGGGAGGCGCGGCGTGTGTTTCCTATCAGGGGGCGGATTTGTCCTCGGTCTCGATCACGGGAATATCCGTGCGCGATTCCTTTTCACCGCCACGCAGCAGGTCCACAGCGCGGTCGGCGGCGTCCTGAAACGGTTCGAAGACGGTATCGGCACCGGCTTGCAGCAGGTCTTGCGTGTCTTGCGTGGCGTGTGATGTGGTTGCGATGCGGCCTTGGAACCCTGCGGCGCGCACCAGTTGCAACAGGGTGCGGCGGCTGTCCTCGTAGCTTAGCCCTCTGGGGTGGATCGGGATGGTGGAGACCACCCAACCGGCCCGTTGCATCGGCAGTTCTGCGATGAATTCGGGGTCGGTGGCGTCTCCGAATTCCGCGTCCATCCCGAGATCACGCCAGCGGCGCACGGCATAGGGGTTGAAATCGACGCCCAGCACCGCGATCCCGTGTTTTTTCAGGCGCAGACCGATGGCGGTGCCGAACCGTCCGAGGCCGAAGATGATGATGGCATAGCTGTGCTGGCTGTGGGCGCCGGTCTCGCTCGGCTCGCGCGGGGTGCCCTTGCGCTCGAATATCCCGATCAGCGGTTCGCAGGCGGCGTAGAGCTTGTGGGAGTAGGTGATCATATAGGTCGACATGGCGATGGTGACGAGGCCGACGAGCGTGACCAGCCCCAAGGCGTCCTCCTGCACATGGCCCAAGGAGACGCCCATAGCGACGAAGATCAGGGAGAACTCGCTGATTTGCGCCACGGTGAGACCGGCGAGAAAGCCCGTGCGTTTGCGGTAGCCCATCGCGCCCATGATGGCGAGCACGATCAGCGGGTTGCCGATCAGGACGAAGAACGACAGCAGGAGTGCGCCCAACACATGCGCGCCCAGCAGCGACAGGTCCAGCGTGGAGCCGAGCGCGATGAAGAAGAACAACAGCAGGAAATCCCGCAACGGGGCGAGCCGCGCGGCGATGGTTTCGCGGTAGGGGGTGGAGGCCAGCGAGATCCCCGCCAACAGACCGCCGACCTCCTTGCCCAGCCCCGTGAAGTCGCTGATCGCGGCAAAGATGGCGGCCTGCGCGATGGCGAAGATCACCAGAAGCTCCGGCGCGCGGGCCAGTTGCTCGGTCAGCGGATTGGCGACATAGCGCACAAACAGGACCACCAGCGCGACCAGAGCGATGCCGGAGGCCAGCACCGACAGCACCGATCCGCCGCCATGACCGCCCGCCTCGCTGCCGATGCCGATGGCGGAGAGCACAATCATCGCCAGCACCACGACCAGATCCTGCACAATCAAAAAGCCCAAGGCGATCTGCCCGTGCAGCGAGTCGATCTCGCGCTTGTCCGAGAGCAGTTTCACAATGATGATGGTGGAGGAAAAGGTGAGCGCCACCGCGATATAGAGGCTGGTGACATGGCCAAGCCCCAGCAGCAGACAGATCAGATAGCCGAACACCGACGTAAACGCGACCTGCCCGAGACCGGTCAAAAGCGACACCGCCCCCAAAGAGCGGATGAGCTTCACATCAAGTTTGATGCCGACCAGAAACAGCAACACCGCAATCCCCAGTTCGGAAAGCAGGTGGATCTGTTCGCTCGACTGGACCACATCCAGCACGGAAGGACCGGCGATCAGACCGACCGCGATGAAACTGACGATGAGCGGCTGTCTCAGAAGTAGGCCGAAAAAGCCGATCACGGCCGCCATAACAAGAAGAATGGAAACTTCGCCGAAGGTGGATTGAGCAATGAGGTCCATCAAGAGTGTGTCGCCTTGAAATATCAGGTGGAAGGGAAAACTGCGTGCCCCGAGACCAGCCTTTTGTGCCGCGCCTTTTTGCGCCGGAGCGGGGCCGTTTCCGAGCCAGCATCGCCAAGCCGGTTCACCCCCGATAGGGGCAGGGCGCAGGCGGGACATCTCTCGGTCCGCAAAGGCATTTTGGCAATCGTGTCCGGTCGCATAAAGGCTGTGTCTTCGGGTCTGGTTGAAAGGGGTCCAACCAATATAGAGATAGAATCCGGATTGGAAATAGACACCCCGCGCAGGCGCTGAAATCGGTGCGGTTTTTTTCGTGCGGGGGATTGCCGAGGGAGGTGGAGTTGAATGGCAGGTGGGTGGGCGAATTTTGGAGGCGAGCTGTGTTTGCTTGGGGAAAAGCGGCAAACGTTCATAATATGATGCACCCCAACAGTCGCGTAAAAATTTGTCTTCGTTTGTCGGCTCAAGGGATATATGGAAGTTGTGTATAAAGAATTAGGCCTTATTTCTATGTTTGGTAGAAAAGTTCACTCAAGGGATGGTGATATTGCGGGCGCGGAGTCTGAGAAAGAAATAGCGCTTCAAAAAGCACGATTGTTTGATACCCCTATGCACGAGATTACTCGGCAAGAGATTGAATTGCCGAGCGATGAAGATGGTCTCGGTTGGGCATGCGGCATAAAAACTAGGCGTTGGGCGTTCAAGCATTTTGACCGATTTGAAGATAAGATTCATAGTCTCCACAGTGAAGGTTCGATATATGACATTGGCCCTTGGAGACTTGAGCGGCTCAGTGATCCATACCTAAGAAAACTGGGGGCTGAAGAACTCCCTGTAATTGGTTTGAGGTTTCGGATTTTCTATAATTCAGAGGATGTTGGAAGCCTTGAAATCCGGCCTTTCAGTGAGCCGATCTCCAAGTCCGAGGGGGGAGAGTATGAAGCAATGATAGACATAGATATTTTCCCTGCACCTTTTCTGCCGCATGATCATATATTTAATTTTCTAAATTCATGTGCGTCGGAGTTGTTTGCCTCTGAAAATGCGAGTTCCCGAACTACTGCTATTGTAAGTGCACTGACTGCTACAATGTGGGAATCCATTAGGCTGGATAGTTTGTGGATTAGCTTGAATTTTCGTTACTCTGGCATTGTTGCTGTTTGATGGGGAAACTAACGGGTTGATTTGAGGGGAACGATACATGCGTTGTAATATAAACCGTTCTGGTAATCGCAGATTTGCCCTATATTTTAGGTCCTAATGCATAGCGCAGCGAATATCTGCTCATTGACTGTGGTGCGTTGAATGGGTCAAAATCTCAATTCCGCCAATCCGCCTGAACCTTCCCAACGCCAGACGCTAAAGAAAAGACGCGACCCGTAGAGGGGGCGCGCCATGTTTTACCGGTTCCGGCCCTGCGTTATGTCTGTTCGGGCCGTGCGCTGAAGGGGTGTTTTCCAGTTGCGCCGTGCGTCTTCGGCTTTGGGTGTGACCCGCAAAGGCGCTTCGCCGAGCATGTAGAAACAGACCGGCACACCGGTGGTGGCGACAGGGGCGGTCAGGACTTTACACATTCCTCGCAGCCGATACAGCCGTGAATGCTTTTGATTGTCATTGGCTACTCCGTTTGCTCGTGAGGGGCTTAAAAAAGAAACGAACCGGCGTGAAAAATCCGTCGGTCACGAAAAATTCATTGAAATTTGCGACGGAAACGATCTGTTCATTCGATAAATATTGGAACCTGCTTTAACCAGTTCGAGAAATCGGCCTCTCACAACGGACCCCAAAATGCGCACAGTCACAGCTATCACTGCCTCAGCCATCATTCTCGGGGGCGCGTATGTTCTGACCTTCGGTGTGCCCGCGCCGCTTCAGGGCGTGCTCGGATCGGAAGACGCCCGTGTCACCGGACCAGCGGGACCGGCGGGGGCAGGTGGCGGCGGACCGCGGCAGCGCGGCGGGGCGACCACGGTGATCGCGCAGCCTCTGGCCCTGCAACCCTATGAGGATGTGATCCGCGCCGTGGGCAGTGCGCGGGCGTTGCATCGGGCGAATGTGACCACGGAATCTGCAGGCGAGGTGGTTGCCACCTATCTGGGCGCCAACCGTCTGGTCGAGGCCGGAGATGTCTTGCTCGAACTGGACCCGCGCACCCAGCAGCTTGCGCTGGATCTGGCGCAGGCCAATCTCAAACAGGCGCAACAGACGGTGGACCGCTATGAACAGTTGCGCGCCAATGGCAACCTTACATTGACCGAAGTGGCCCTGTCGGAGGCGCAGATCGCGTTGGAACAGGCCAAGATCGAGGTCGAGATCGCGCAGGTCGCGTTGGACGACCGCACGGTGCGCGCGCCGATCTCGGGGCGGCTGGGGCTCAGCGAGGTCGAGGTGGGCGACATTCTGTCGAGCAACGAGGAGATCGTCTCCATCGACGATCTGAGCGCTTTGCTCATTCAGTTCGAACTGCCCGAACGCGCCATCGGATTGTTGCAGAAGGACACGACCATCCTCGCCAGCACGCCGAGTTTTACCGGCAAGATGTTTGAGGGTGAGATCGAAAGTTTCGACAGCCGTCTCGACAGCGTCACGCGCTCCATCACCGTGCGGGCGCAGATCGACAATTCCGACGGGCTGCTCTGGTCCGGCATGACCTTTTCCGTGCGGCTGATCCACGAGAGCGAACCTCTCCCCGCGCTGCCCGCCACGGCGATCACATGGTCGCGGGCTGGCTCGAACATCTGGATTGAGGAAGGCGGCAAGGCCAAAGCGGTCCCCGTGGTGATCCTGCACCGGCGCAACGAAACGGTCTGGATCGACACTGATCTTGAACCCGGTACAATGGTGATCACCGAAGGCGTACAAAAGCTGCGCGAAGGGGGTGCTGTGGAAATTGTCGGCGCTGTGGTCGAGGGGGCATTGTCCCAATCTGACGCCGAAAACAAAGCCGAGGTGCCGTCGTGACGATGACTCCGCAAGAGCCGACGCCCGCGCCCGAAACCGAAGCTGCCACGCAAGACGCCGCGCAAGAGACTGCGCAAGTAGAGCGTGCCGGTCTGGCCAATCTGTTCATTTCACGTCCGATTTTCGCCATCGTGATCAACCTTCTGGTGCTGATCGCGGGGCTTGCGGCGCTCAACTCCGTCGATGTGCGCGAGATGCCGGATGTGGACCGTCCGGTGCTTTCCGTGCGCACAAGCTATGACGGCGCTGTGCCGGAGACCGTGGATCGTGAAGTGACACAGGTGCTTGAAGAGGCGCTGAGTGCCTTGGATGGCGTGTCCTATATCGAGAGCACCTCGTCGAGCGAAAGCAGCCGGATCACCATTGATCTGTCCGATGGCACCGATATTGACGTGGCCGCCAACGAGGCGCGCGAGATCGTGTCGGAAACCGTGCGGCAACTGCCCGACGACATTGACGACCCGACCGTGACCAAATCCGACACCAACGGCGATGCGATCATCCGGCTGGCGGTTCTGGGCGATGTGCCCTTGGCGGAGCTGACGCAGATTGCGGAGACCACGGTATATGACCGGCTGTCACTGATCGACGGGATTGCGGAGGTCACCATTCGCGGCGACCGGTCCAATGAATTCCGCGTTCTGGTCAATATGCCCTCGCTGTTGAGCCGTGGCCTGACCATGTTCGATGTCGCCGAGACGCTGGAAGCCCTGCGCGACGACACGCCCTTGGGCTCTCTGGACACCTCGTCGCAAAGCTTGTCGCTGCGCGTGGGCAATGAGGAGGTGACACCGGAAATCATCGGCAATCTGCCGATCAACGCCTATACGCGTGTCAATGACGTGGCCTTTGTCCAATACGGGCCGGAAGAGCGCGACACATCTGCGCGGGTGAATGGCAAAACCGCCATCGGCATCGACATCACGCGCCAGTCCGTCGGCAACACGCTCACGATCTCCCAGAATGTGCGCGCGGCTGTGGCGGAACTGGCCGGAGACATGCCCGAAGGGGTGGAGCTTCTGATCACCTCGGATGACGGGGTGTTTATCGAAAGCTCGATCAATGAGGTGGTCAATTCCATCGGTCTGGCCACGCTGATCGTGGTGTTTGTGATCTTTGCCTTCCTGCGCTCCGTGCGGGCCACGCTGATCCCAGCGCTGACCATTCCGGTGGCGCTGGTGGGGACGATTGCGGCGATCTGGATCACCGGCTTTTCCGTGAACACCATCAGCCTTCTGGCCTTGGTTCTGGCCACAGGGATGGTGGTGGATGACGCCATCGTGGTGATCGAGAACATCGTGCGCAAACGCAAGGAGGGCATGGGGCCTTTCGCGGCGGCGGCTGCGGGCACGAACGAGGTGTTCTTTGCGGTGATCTCGACCACGGCCACGCTGGCGGCGGTGTTTATCCCGATTTCCTTCCTGCCCGGACAGGCGGGCGGGGTGTTCAGCGAATTCGGCTTTGTGCTGGCCTTCGCGGTGACGCTGTCCTCGATCACGGCGCTGACGCTCGCGCCGGTTCTGGCGGCCTTTCTCGATCCGGGCAAGGCCGAAGGCGTTCTGGACGAGGATGAGGAGGACAAGCCCCCCTCATGGGCCATGCGGGCCTTTGACACGGTCATGGACCGCGCCATTCGTGCGCCGCTTGTCGTGATTTCGATTGCGGGCGCTATGGTGATTGTCGCGCTGGGCTCGGCCAGCACCCTGTCGTCGAGCATCACGCCCTCGGAAGATCGCGGTTTCTTCCTGATCTTTGCCCGCGGGGCCAGCGATTCCACTGTCGATTATGTCGAGGAGCAGGTGCTTGAAATCGAGGATATTCTCGAACCTTACCGCGCCTCGGGCGAGGTCGATGCGGTGCAGAGCATCATCGGCATCGGCAATGGCAATGCGCTTGTGATCGTGCGGCTGGCCGACTGGAAAGACCGCGCCCGCAGCCAGCAGGAGATCGCCGCCGAACTGAGCCGCTCTGTCTCGCGTGTGCCGGGGATTCAGGCCTCGGTCCGCTCGACCAACAGCCTCAACATCCGTGGCGCGGGGCGGGGGCTGACCTTTGCGGTCACGGGCAACAATATCGAAGAGATGACCGCCGCAGCCGAAGAGCTTGTCGCGGCCATGTCTGCCGGCGAGATGTTCCTCAATCCGCAACTGTCGAATGATGCGGTCTCCGCCGAGATGGAAGTGGTGATTGACGACCAGATGGCAGGGGCCTTCGGGTTGAGCAAATCCGAGATCACCGGTCTGATCAGCGCGATGGTGCAGGGGGTTGTGCCTGTGTCGGTCTTCATTGACGACACCGAGGTGGATGTGAACCTGATGTCCGGCGGAGCGCCGATTGATGATCCGACGGATATTGAATCGATCTATCTGCAACTGGACAATGGCGAGTTCGTGCCGCTTTCGGCGGCGGCGAAGCTGGAGATGACGGTGAGCCAGTCCACTGTGACCCGTCAGGCCGGTGCGCTTGCGGTCAGCGTGCAGGCCAACCTTGGCGAAGGGGTCAGCCTCGGAGAAGCCGCCAGCCGTGCGCAAGAGCTGTCGTCCGAGATGCTGCCCGACGACATGGGCATCGTGCTGACCGGCGAGGCGGCGAGCCTGAGCAGCAGCCAGCACGCCATGTATATGGTCTTTGCCGTGGCGGGGATTGTCGTGTTGCTGGTGCTTGCGGCGCAGTTCGAAAGCCTGACAAGCGCGGTGGTGATCATGCTCACCGTGCCCTTCGGGATTGCGGCGGCACTGATGGCGATCGCGCTTAGCGGCGGCTCGCTCAACTATTACAGCCAGATCGGCCTTGTGATGCTGATCGGTGTGATGGCCAAGAACGGGATTCTCATCGTCGAATTTGCCAACCAGCTGCGCGAGGCGGGCCAAGACATCGACACGGCCATCCGCAACGCACTGCGGCTGCGTATCCGGCCTGTGATGATGACCATGATCTCTACGGTCTTCGGCGGGCTGCCCTTGGTGCTGACCTCCGGTGCCGGTGCCGAGGCGCGGATTGCCGTGGGCTGGGTGATCGTCGGCGGTCTGGGCTTTGCCACCGTCTTCACCCTGTTCCTCACGCCGGTGTTCTACCGCCTTCTGGCGGGCTATGGGGGGCTTCCCGGCGGGGCGAAGAAACGTCTGCATCTGGAACGCGGCGCGTTTTTCGGCGCGGCGAAAGGTGCGGTCTCCGGCAATACCTGACACGGCAATACCTGACACTGCAAAACATGACAGGGCGGGGCTTGGGGGCATCCCCCGAGCCCTTTTTTCAGCGGGCGCTATGGCGATGGTGTTTGCCGTCACTTTGCGGTAACTTGGGCGGGTTCGGACCTTCTCCGTTTGCGCCGTGATGGCGTGATCCTCACGCGCTCTGGCATGAGTGCAGGCAGGATATTTGACAGGATCGTGGAATAGTTTGCTTCGCTTTTGTCACTTGGTATAAGGCCGTTCGATCAAAGGATGCGAAAACCATGGCTGGCAAGAAGAAAACAGGAGCGACATCGGGGCGCGGTGCGCGCGATTTGCGTGTGAAGGTGAAGTCTGCGCGCGGGCGTAAACTCAGCTCGACGCTATGGTTGGAGCGGCAGTTGAACGACCCCTATGTGAAACGCGCGCGCGAAGAGGGCTACCGTGGCCGCGCGGCGTTCAAGATTCAGGAAATCGACGACAAGTTCCGCTTTCTCGTGCCCGGTGCGCGGGTGGTCGATCTGGGCTGTGCGCCCGGCGGCTGGTGTCAGGTGGCGGTGAAGCGGGTCAACTCGCTGGGGGAGAAGTCCGGCAAGAAGATCGGCACGATTCTGGGCGTCGATCTGCAAGAGGTCGAACCGATCCCCGGCACGGAAATCCACCAGCTTGATTTCATGGAAGACGGTGCGGATGACAAGGTCAAGGAATGGCTGGGCGGCGAGGCGGATGTGGTCATGTCGGACATGGCTGCGGCCTCTTCGGGCCATAAACAGACCGACCACCTGCGGATCATGGCGCTGTGCGAGGCGGCGGCCTATCTGGCCTTTGATGTGCTCTCGCCGGGCGGCACGTTTGTCGCCAAGGTTCTGGCGGGCGGGGCCGAGGGCGATTTGCAGAAATTGCTGAAACAGAAATTCCAGAAGGTGCAGCATTTCAAACCGCCTTCATCGCGTTCCGACAGTTCCGAGAAATTCGTCGTGGCGACAGGGTTCCGTGGATAACTCCGTGCTGCGGCTCAAGGCCGGATCGCTTGATCTGGTGTTTGATCCGGCGGTGGGCAATATCCGGCAGTTCTCTGTTGCAGGGCGCGGGATTTTGCATCGCGCCCATTGGGTCGGCACGGAGCAGGCACAGGCCGCAGACAGCGTGATTGACGCCCATCTGGCAGGGGATTTCCTCGCAGCGCCTTTCGGGGCCTCTGATCTCGTGAATGACCCGCCGCATGGCTGGAGCGCCAATTCGACGTGGACCTTGCAGTCGCACAAGCAGAGCGCAACGGATGCGCAGATGGTGCTGGCGCTGGAGCGCCCTGTGATGGGGGCGCAGATCACCAAAGAAATCACGCTGCGCGCCGCCCAGCCGGTGCTGTATCAGCGCCATCAGATTGCGGGCGGGACGGGTGGTCTGACCTTTGCGCATCACCCGATGATCCGCGTTTCCGGCGGCGATCACATTGCGGTCTCCCCGAAACGTGCGGCGCTGACGCCGGAGGAGCCGCTGGAACCGGCGCATCTTCTGGCCTGTCCTGCGCGTAGCACGGAGTTGACGCGATTTCCCAGAAATGACGGGCAAGTCATTGATTTGTCATATTATCCCCAGAGTGTAGGTCACGAGGATTTTGTCACGCTTGTGGAGGGTGACACGGAGGGTCTCGGCTGGACCGCTGTGTCGCGGGCGCGCGAAGGTGACATTGTGATCTTTGTGAAAGACAGCCGCGTGATGCCGGTCACGATGTTCTGGATGTCGAATGGCGGACGGGGTTATGCGCCTTGGGACGGACGGCATGTCGGTGTGTTGGGTGTTGAGGACGGTTGTGCTGCGGGGGCTGCGGGACATCGCGCGGCCCTTGGCGACAATGCCGTGGCGCGTGAAGGTGTGGCGACGGCGCTGACGCTTGGCGCGGGTGTGGAGCATGTCTTGCGCCACGCAATCGCTGTGATCGCGCAGCCGGAGGGCTGGCGCGGGGTGGCGGACATTCGCTTTGAAGAGGATCGGATGCGGATCATCGGGCAGGGCGGCGAGGAGCTTTTCTTGCCCTTCGAGACCACCTTTTTCGCGTCCTGAATTGTCATGTGTCTGCACAAAACCTGAGGCGCGGAGTGTCGGATTGACCGGTATTCGGTTGATGTTGTGGCTATCGCATTTTTCGCGGGGCTCAGGTCAATCGCGACAGGATTTTGCTTTCTGATCCAGATCAACGTCACGGAACCGCGAGGTTTTGTAAACCTGCGCGTAACTTTGTGCCACCGTTTGCCCTGATGGAGACCGCCAACCATGCGTCTGACGATGAGAACCAACCTCGCCATGCGCGTGCTGATGGCCTGTGCCGTGAACGACGGGCGGATGGTTCGCCGTGCGGGCATTGCCAAGGTGGTCAATGCGTCGGAAAACCATCTGGCGCAGGTGGTGCATCTTCTGGCGAGCGAGGGCTATATCGTCACCACGCGCGGACGTGCGGGCGGGATCGTTCTGGCGCATCGACCCGAAGCCATTTCCATCGGTGAGGTGTTCCGGCATTTCGAGGCCCATGTGCCCTTTGCCGAATGTTTTGCGGAGACGGAAAACACCTGTCCGCTGACAGAGACCTGCCGCCTGAGAGTGGCGCTTCATGCCGCTGTGGAGGCGTTCTATGGCGTGCTGGACGATCTGACGCTGGCCGATCTGGTGGCGGACAATGGCGGGCTTGAGGCATTGCTGCACATGCCGGACCCCGACATGATGTTTCCGAAAACGGGTTGTGCGGCGGGGCGGCTCAACTGAGCGTGCGGGTCAGCGTCTGGCCTTGCGCAGATGGGGCTGGTCCGGCTCTTTGAGCGCAAGGATCGCCAGCGCGGAGAGGCCGAGGCAAATCGGCACGGTGGAGAGCGCCACCGCGTGATCATTGCCGGACAGGTCCAGCAGCCAGCCCACAAGCGGCTGGAACACCAAGGCCGCGCCGATCCCGATCATGTTGACGAAGGCGGTGACCGTGCCCACCGTGCTCTGGTCCTGACCTTCTTTCGCCATGGCATAGGTGAGCATCTGTGCGCCGCAGAACATGCCGCCGAGAAACAGTGCCGCCGAGAGGGCCAGCATATTGCCGCTGCCGCCGAAGATCACCCAACCCCATGCGAGCATTCCCGCCACGGAGCCTGCGAAGATGATCCATTTGCGGTGTCCCAAAGCATCCGAGACCGCGCCCCAGAGCACCGACCCCAGCGCCATGCCCCAGAACACCATTGAGACGGCGGTTTCGGAGGCCACAGCAGAGAGGGCGTGATCGGCCACCAGTTCTTCGTTGCCCCACAGCCCGCCATAGACATTGATCGGCATGTAGATGAGCGCGCTTACAAGCGACAAAAGCCAGACCTGCGGGCTTTTGACGATCTGTTTGAGCGGGCCGAGCGGGTTCGGGTGGGTGTCCGTGTCGCCTGCCGAGGGGGCGTCGCGGTAGAACAGCAGCGCGAGGAGGAACAGCACCGCCCCGAAGGCGCCGATGGTGAGAAAGGCGGGGCGCCAGCCGATGTGATGGGTGAGCGCTGTGAGCCAGACCACCCCGACCGCCGTGCCCAGCATTCCGACTGCGTTCACAAGGCCGGAGAGCATGGCAAAGCGTTGCGGGGCGAACCAGTGGTTGACCACATAGAGCGCACCGACAAAGGCGAAAGAGGCGCCGAAGCCTGTCATCACGCGCGCAATGGCGGCGACGGCCAGATTGGGCGCAAGCCCTGTCAGGGCAATGCCACCGGCACAGAGCGCAATCGCCGGCACAACAAAGCGCCGCGCGCCCCAGCGGTCGAGCAACAGCCCGACCACGATCTGCATCGGTGCATAGACCCAGAAAAACAGCGAGGAATACACGCCCAGACCGGCGCTCGTGAGGCCGAGATCGTCGGAGATCAGACTGGTCGCGGTCGAGGGGGCGATGCGGGAGATGAATTCGAACAGGAAAAACAGCGCCGCCAGCGCGAAGGCGAGCGGGCCGGTCCATTGTTTCATGCCGTGCATAATGCCGTGAGGTCTTGTGTCGCGGGGCCTGTCCTGCATGGGGGTCTCTGCTGTGTTTTTTGGGTTGTGCGCGTCAGGCTTTGTCCTTGGACCATTCGCTCTGGCAGCACAAGAGGGGCGAGACAAGAAGGGCATGAGGCGCGCGTAGAGGCTCAGAACTCCACGCCTTTCTGGGCTTTGACACCCTCCTTGAACGGATGTTTCAGAAGGGTCATCTCGGTCACCAGATCGGCCGCCTCGATCAGCTCCGGCTTGGCATTGCGCCCCGTCAGGCAGACATGGGTCATGGCCGGTTTCTGGGTCAGAAGGAAGTCCACCACCTCGTCAATGTCGAGATAGTCATAGCGCAGCGCAATGTTGATTTCGTCGAGCAGGACGAAGGAGATGGCGGGATCAAGGATTTGCTCCTTGGCAATGCGCCAGCCGTTTTGCGCCGCCGCCACATCGCGTTCGCGGTCCTGGGTTTCCCATGTAAACCCTTCGCCCGAGACAAAAAACCGCACCTCGTCGGGGAATCGTTCGCGCAGGAATGTGCGCTCGCCGGTTTCCCAGTTGCCTTTGATAAACTGCACCACGGCGGCGGGCATGCCGTGGCTGATACAGCGCATGATCATGCCGAAACCGGAGGAGGATTTGCCCTTGCCCGCGCCGGTATTCACCATAATGAGACCCTTTTCCTCGGTCTTTGTGGCCATCATCCTGTCGCGGGCCGCTTTGATCTTGCGCATCTTTTCATTGTGGCGGGCGGTGAGGGCATCGGTCATGGGCAACGGCCTTTTCTTGACAAGTCGGGAATTTGTCTGGCATCTGGCATCATGCTGGTGCCTGTGTAAACAGGTGAAAAGGGAATGCCGCGCCGAATGAGGCCAAGGCAGCCGCCCCCGCGACCGTGACCGGAGAGGTTTGCGCACCACTGACCCATCGGGGTCGGGAAGGGCGCAGGACCAACAATCGGGTAAGCCGATTGAAATCCGCAAGCCGGGAGACCTGCCAGCATAAACCGAATGTTACCGGACGGGGTGTGCCGGGTGACGGGTCATGCCTCCGGCCTGTGCCGCTTGCAAAACCTGCGCCCCCTTCCTCCCGTGTCCGGCCCTGAATGCTGAAAACCCCGTGGGAGGGACGCGATGACGATGCAAAAGTCCGAGACGCAAAGGCGGCTCAGTGATCCGCTCGGCCAGTGTCTTGCACTGTGTGAGATGTGGAGCGACCTGTCACGCGGGCGGTGCTGTCATGGCTGACAGTGAACTTCTGGTCTGTGTGAAATGCCGCAAAGGGCAGGAGGGTGCAGACGACATACGCCCCGGCCAGCGCCTCTTTGATACCCTGTCGCGCCATGCGCTGCCTGAAGGGCTGCGGCTGCGGGCAGTGGAATGTCTTCAGAACTGCAACGCGGGCTGCTCCGTGGCGCTGCGCGGGGGCAATCGCTGGACCTATGTCTATGGCGGGCTGGATGCCGAGAGTGATGCGCCGATGCTCCTTGACGGGGCGGCGCGCTATCACGCGACTGCGGACGGGTTGATCCCGTGGCGCGAACGCCCCGACCATTTCAAACGCAACTGTGTGGCCCGTGTGCCGCCGCTTGATTTTCCGGATGTAACCTCAGAGGCCGAGACATGACCGAACTTGCAAAACTGCCCGTCACCGTAATCACCGGGTTTCTTGGCGCGGGTAAGACCACGCTGATCCGTGAATTGATGCAGAACCCCGGCGGCAAGCGCCTTGCGGTGGTGGTTAATGAATTCGGGGATGTGGGGGTGGATGGCGACATTCTCAAAAGCTGTGCCATTCCCGACTGTCCGGCGGAGAATATCATGGAACTGTCCAACGGCTGTATCTGTTGCACCGTGGCCGATGATTTCATCCCGACCATTGAGGCGCTTATGGCGCTGGAGCCGCGCCCCGATCACATTCTGATCGAAACCAGCGGTCTGGCCCTGCCCAAGCCGCTGCTCAAGGCGTTCGACTGGCCGGATATCCGTTCCAAGATCACTGTGGACGGGGTGATTGCGCTGGCCGATGCCGAAGCCGTGGCCGCAGGGCGGTTTGCGCCTGATGTCGCCGCCGTCGATGCCCAGCGTCAGGCCGATGACAGTATCGATCACGAAACGCCGCTCTCCGAAGTCTTCGAGGACCAGATTTCCTGCGCCGATATTGTGCTTTTGACCAAGCCCGATCTGGCAGGGCCGGAGGGAGTGGCCAAAGCCAAAGCGGTGATCGCTAGCGAGGCGCCGCGCCCTGTGCCGGTGATCGAAGTGGCCGAGGGTGCGGTTGACCCGCGTGTGATTCTGGGACTGGAGGCCGCCGCCGAAGACGACATGGATGCGCGGCCCAGCCATCACGATGATCACGGCGAGCACGAGCATGACGATTTCGACAGTATCGTGGTTGATCTGCCGGAACTGAGTGATCCGCAAACACTGGTGCGTGCTATCGAAACGCTGGCCAAGGCGCATAACATCCTGCGTGTCAAAGGCTATGCCGCTGTGGCGGGCAAGCCGATGCGGCTTCTGGTGCAAGCCGTGGGGGCGCGTGTGCGTCATCAGTTCGACCGTCCTTGGGCGGCGGATGAGGCGCGTCAGGGGCGTCTGGTGGTGATTGCGGAACATGACGACATCGACAGGCAGGTGATCGAAGCCGCCCTTGGTGCTGTGCCGCAGACCGCCGGATAAGCGCCGCGCCATGCATGTCATTTTTCGTGAAAGTCACGGGTTGGAGGAAGGCGACACGCCGATGGATCTGGGGCAGACGCCCGCAGATTTCGTGGTGCTGTCCTATTCCGACAGCGACCTCGGGGCTTTCGCGCAGGCATGGCGGCATGGCGGGGGGGGCACGGAGTTGCCCTCGCTGCGGTTGGCCAATCTGGTGGCGCTGCGCCATCCCCTGTCGGTGGATACCTATGTGGAGCAAACCCTGACGGGGGCCAAAGCCATCCTCGTGCGCCTGATCGGTGGTGTGTCCTACTGGTCCTATGGGGTGCAGCATCTGCGTGCGCTGGCGCAGGAGCGGAGCATGGCTCTGGCGATCCTGCCCGCAGACGGGCGGGTTGATCCGCAACTGGACGCGGCCTCGACCCTGCCGCTGCCGGTGCTGCGGCGTCTGGCGCATCTGTGCGATACGGGCGGCGCGGTGGCGGCACGGGCGGCTCTGGAGGAACTGGCCCGTGCGGCGGGGCTGACTTCTGGGCCTGAGACGGGGCCTGAGACGGAGCCTGCCACAGGGCTTGTCACAGGGGCAGAGACCTTGCCCGCCACAGGCGCATGGTCGCCGGAGCGCGGGGTGTATGAACCGCTGGAATTGCCACCCGCATCCCGCCCGCGGATTGTGCTGAGCTTTTACCGTTCCTACCTTGTGGCCGCAGATACGGCCCCGATCGAGGCATTGTTGCGTGAATTTGCGGCGCGGGGCTATGAGGCCATCGCGCTTTTTGCGCCTTCGCTCAAAGCCGCAGGGGCCGCAGACTGGCTGCGGGCGCGTATCCGCCATCTGGCCCCTGATGCGATCGTGAACGCCACCGCCTTTTCTGGGCGCGGGGCAAGTGGTTCTGACGAAGAAAGCGCCTCTCCGCTGGATGTAGGCGAGGTGCCGGTGTTTCAGGTCGCGCTCTCTACCGCACGGCGCAAGGCATGGGCAGACTCCGAGCGCGGCCTGTCTGCGGGTGATCTGGCGATGCATGTGGTGCTGCCGGAGGTGGACGGGCGGCTCATGGGCGGCGTGATCTCGTTCAAAGAACCGGAGCGGCGTGATCCGGAGCTGCAATATGCCCGTTTTGCCCATAGGCCGGAGCCGGAGCGTATCGCGGCGGTGGTGGCCCGTGTCGATGGCTGGCTCAAGTTGGCACGCTGTGCGGTCCATGAGCGCCGCGTTGCGCTGATCCTGTCGACCTATCCGGGCAAGGACTGGAACATGGGTCATGCGGTGGGGCTGGATGCACCGGCCTCGGCCCTTGCCATGCTCGAAGACCTCAAAGACGCGGGCTATGACGTGAGCCAAGCACCGCAAGACCTGACGCAGGCGCTGGGCGCGCGGTCTGTGTCTTTCGCCTTGGTGGACTACCGTGCGGCACTGGCGGGTTTGCCGGAGAGCCTGCAAGAGGCGCTGGAGGCGACATGGGGCGCGCCGGAGACAGATGCCGCCTGCCGTGACGGGGCCTTTCATTTCGCCGCCATCCGCCTCGGCAAACAGTGGATTGCGCTACAGCCGGAACGGGGAAGCGTAGAACAGGCCCGCGCGGAGGAGTATCACGACCTCTCGCGCACCCCGCGCCATGCCTATGTGGCCTTTTATCTCTGGCTGCAAAGCCGGTGCGATGCGTTGGTCCATATCGGTGCTCACGGCACGCTGGAATGGCTGCCGGGGAAATCCGTGGCGCTGTCCAAGGACTGCTGGCCGGAGGCGCTGACGGGGGCCTTGCCGGTGATCTACCCGTTTATTGTCAACGATCCGGGAGAGGCGGCACAGGCCAAACGCCGGATCGGGGCGCTCACACTGGGGCATATCCCGCCACCGCTCAAACAGAGCGGCACGCCGGAGCGCCTATCGCATCTTGAGGCCTTGCTGGACGAGTTTTCCAATGCCGACGGGCTGGATCCGCGCCGCCGTGACCGGTTGCAGGGCGATATTCTGGGAGAGGCGCAAGCGCTGGGCCTTGACGGTGATCTGGGCCTGTCCGGTGCACAGTCCTCGGCAGAGGCGATCACGCGGATCGACCGGTTTGTCTGTGACATCAAGGACAGCCAGTTCGGCGCAGGGCTGCATATCTGGGGGCGTATGACGCAGGCAGAGGCATCAGAAGCGACCGAGGCGGAGGAAACGGAGGCGGTGTTCGACATTGCGGCCTCTGTGGCGGCAGAGCGGGCCGCGCTTCTGGCCGCGCTCGACGGGCGCAGGATTGCAGCGGGGCCGTCCGGCTCGCCTTATCGGGGGCGTGTGGATGTGCTGCCCACAGGGCGCAATATGTTCACCACGGACCCGCGTGCCGTGCCGACGCGCTCTGCCTTTGCTCAAGGGGAGCGGTTGGCGGATGAGATGATCCGGCGACATTTGCAGGACGAAGGCGACTGGCCGCGCGGGGTGATCGTCGATCTCTGGGGTTCGGCCACCATGCGCACAGCAGGCGAGGAATTTGCTATGGCGCTGGCGCTCTTGGGGGTGAAGCCGGTCTGGGACAAGGGCTCCGAACGGGTCTCCGGTATCGAGGTTGTGCCGCTGGCCGAAATGGACCGTCCGCGTATTGATGTCACCCTGCGGGTCTCCGGCCTGTTCCGCGATGTTTTCCCCACGCTCACAGCCCTCTATGCGCAGGCGGTGCGGGTGCTGTCCGACCGAGACGAGGCTCCCGACATGAACCCGTTTGTGCAAGGCAGGGAGGCGGCGCGGGTCTACGGGCCTGCTCCGGGGGAGTATGGTCTGGGCATGTCCGCGATGCTGAATGACTATAGCGAGGAAAGCCGCAATGCCGCAGGGCAGGCCTGGATCAAAGCATCCTCTTGGGCTTTGGATGGTGACGGGGCCATATGCGATGAGGACGGGTTGCGCACGCGTCTGGAGGGGACGGATACATTCGTGCATCTTCAGGACCTGCCGGAAACCGACCTGTTGCTGGCCTCGGACTATGCGGCCCATGAGGCGGGGTTTGCTGCGGCCAAGGCGCAGGTCGGCGGGGCAGGTGACGGCAAGGCGGCGCTCTGGCATCTTGACAACACCGATCCCGAGAGACCACGCACACGCAGTCTGAGAGAAGAGATTGCACGGGTGGTTCAGGCCCGTGCTGCCAATCCCGACTGGATCGCGGGGATGCGGGCCCACGGGTTTCGCGGCGCGGCGGAGATCGCGGCGACCTTGGAGCATATGGCCGCCTTCGCCCATCTGTCCGGAACTGTCGGGCCACACCTCTTTGATCTCTACTACGAGGCCACCCTGAATGATGAGATGACGCGGGATTTTCTGAAAGAGGCAAATCCGGAGGCATATGCGGCCATGCGCACACGGTTTCAGGCGCTTATGGAGGCGGGGCTCTGGCAGACACGGCGCAACTCTGTGCGTGCCGGACTGGAGGCGGAGGAATGAGCACACCAGAGGTCAAAGGATGGTGCCCCGGTGCCCACAGGCCGATGATGTCGGGCGACGGGCTTGTGGTGCGTATCCGTCCGCGCTTTGCCCGCTTGTCGCGTGAGCAGGTGCTGGGGCTGTGCGATCTGGCGATGCGCTTTGGCACGGGGTTTCTTGATCTGACCAATCGCGCCAACCTGCAACTGCGCGGCCTCAAGCCGGAGGATCACGAGGCGGTGTTGCACAGTCTCGGGGCGCTGGATCTGTTGGATGCCGACCCAAAGATTGAGAGCCGCCGCAATATCCTTGTCTCGCCGTTCTGGGAGAGCGGCGATGACACCTATCATTTGACGCAGGCGCTTTTGGCCGCGCTGGGCGGGATGCCGGAGATGCCCGCCAAGGTGGGCTTTGCGGTGGATACGGGCGTGGCACCGGTGTTGACAGCGGCCCCTGCGGATTTCCGTTTCGAACGCTCGGAACAGGGTCTGATCCTGCGCGCGGACGGGGCGGAAAAGGGCCGCGAGGTGAGCCATGAGAGCGCTGTCCTCGCGCTTTTCGAGATGATCGACTGGTTCAACGCCCGACGCGGGCCGGAGCGGCGGCGGATGGCCGCTGTGGTGGCGCAGGAGGCGCAGCCCTCCGCGTGGCAGGCGGTGCCGCCGCGCCCTTCGGCCCCTGTGCCTGCCTTGGGGGCGCATCCGCTCGGGGTGCTCTTTGGCGCAGGGTTTGGCCAGATTGATGCGGCGGCGCTCAAAGACAGCCTGCTTGCCAGCGGCGCAGTGGCGCTGCGGGTGACACCGTGGCGGGCGTTCCTTTTGGAGGGGGCAAAAGCCGGTTTTCAGACACCGTTCATCACCTCGGAGGATGACCCGCTGCTCAGGGCACATGCCTGTGCCGGTGCGCCGTCCTGTCCGCAGGCCACGGTCGAGACCCGCGCACTGGCGGTTCAACTGGCGCAAACCCTGTCCGGTGATTTTGCAGGCGGGGTGCATGTGTCGGGATGCGCCAAGGGCTGTGCCCTGCCGCGTGCGGCTGCGATGACCTTGGTGGGGCGTGACGGCGCATTCGATCTAGTCCTTAACGGTGCCCCTTGGGACACTCCGGTGCAACGCGGGTTGACCCCCGCCCAATGTAGAGATGTGAAGTATCAAGATGCCCTACAGCTATGAAAAAGACGGTGCGGCGATTTACCGCCAGAGCTTTGCCACCATCCGCTCCGAGGCGGATCTGGCGGGGTTTACGCCGGAGGAAGAACAGATCGCGGTGCGGATGATCCACGCCTCCGGCATGGTGGGGCTTGAGAAACACATCCGGTTTTCTTCCGGTTTCGCTCAGGCCGCCCGCGGTGCGCTTGAGGCCGGTGCGCCGGTGTTCTGTGATGCGCGTATGGTGTCCGAAGGGGTCACACGCGCCCGCCTTCCGGCGCAGAACGAGGTGATCTGCACTCTGCACGACCCGCGTGTGCCGGAGATGGCCCGTGAGATGGGCAATACCCGCTCGGCGACGGCGCTGGAATTGTGGCGGCCCCGTCTGGCGGGCGCTGTGGTGGCCATCGGCAATGCGCCCACGGCCTTGTTTCATCTGCTCAACATGCTCGAAGACCCCGACTGCCCGCGCCCTGCGGCGATCATCGGTTGTCCGGTGGGCTTTGTCGGCGCGATGGAGAGCAAGGCGGCGCTCTGGGCGGACCAGCTGGTGCCCTGCGCGATTGTCGAGGGCCGTCTGGGCGGCAGCGCGATCACCGTGGCCGCCATCAACGCAATTGCAAGCCGTAAGGAATGAACAGGCAATGACGACGGGAACGATCTATGGCTTGGGGCTTGGCCCCGGTGATCCGGATTTGATGACGGTGCGCGCCGACCGTCTGTTGCGAAAGGCCCGCCATGTGGCGTTTTTCCGCAAAGCCGGACGCAAGGGGCAAGCGCGCCAATGTGTCGAGGGGCTGATCCCCGAAGCTGCGGTGGAATATCCGATGGAATATCCTGTGACCACGGAAATCCCTTTTACCGATCCCGAATACAACCGCCTTCTGGCGCAATTCTACGAGACCTGCACCGCGCGGCTGGTGGAGCTTGCGCGGGCGGGCGAGGATGTTGTTGTGCTGTGCGAGGGCGATCCGTTCTTCTACGGCTCTTTCATGCATCTCTACATGCGGCTGCTTGATCAGGTGCCGGTAGAGGTCGTCCCCGCGATCACCGGCATGTCAGCGGCATGGACCGCGACAGGGGCGCCGATCACTTGGGGCGATGATGTGCTCGGCGTGTTGATGGGCACGCTGCCCGAAGCGGCGCTGGTCGACGGGATCAGCCGCTCTGACGCGGTGGTGATCATGAAAATCGGGCGGCATATCGACAAGGTGCGGGCCGCTTTGCGCGCCGCCGGTAAATACGAGCAGGCATGGCTGGTGGAATATGCCTCCATGCCGCAGCAGACCGTGCAGCGTTTGGCCGAGGTGGAGGGCAAGGTCACGCCCTATTTCTCGATCATCATTGTGCATGGCAAAGGGCGGCGGCCATGAACGGTGCAGCACAGGGCGGCTGGCTCGTCATTGCAGGGCTGGGGCCGGGCGACTGGCGGCTGGTGACGCCGGAGGTGGAGGAGGCTCTGGCCGCCGCCACGGATATCATCGGCTATATCCCCTATGTGGCGCGGGTGCCGGACCGTGCGGGCCTTGTCAAACATGCATCCGACAACCGCGTGGAGATCGACCGTGCGCGCCATGCGCTTGAACTGGCGGCAAAGGGGCGGCGCGTGGTTGTGGTGTCTTCGGGAGATCCGGGGGTCTTCGCAATGGCCTCGGCGGTGTTCGAGGCGCTGGAAGCGGGGCCGGAGGCATGGCGGGCGCTTGATCTTCGCGTCCTGCCGGGGATCACCGCGATGCTGGCCGCAAGTGCGCGCGCCGGTGCGCCTTTGGGCCATGATTTCTGCGCGATCAACCTGAGCGACAATCTCAAACCTTGGGCCCTGATCGAAAAGCGCCTGCGCCTTGCGGTGGAGGGGGATTTTGCGATGGCCTTTTACAACCCGCGCTCGAAATCCCGCCCCGAGGGCTTTGCACGCACGCTTGATCTGCTCAAGGAGACCTGCGGCGACCGGCGGCCTGTGATCTTTGCCCGTGCCGTGTCCACGCCTGACGAAGAGTTGCGCGTGGTGCCCTTGCCGGAGTGCACCCCCGAAATGGCCGATATGCGCACGGTGGTGATTGTCGGCTCCTCGCGCACCCGCATCATCGCGCGGGACAAGGCGGGTGGGCGCGGCCCGATTGTCTACACGCCTAGATCGGTGCCGGTATGAAGCCAGTCCAGAGCCGCCTCCACATCATAGACCTCGCGCCGCTGCGGCAGGGCGGGGCGGTCGATCATCACCACCGGCAGGCCAAGCTGACGCGCGGCGGTGATCTTGGCCACCGCACCCGTGCCGCCGGCATTTTTGGAGACGACCATCTGGATGCCGTGTTCCTGAATCAACCGCGTATCGGCGTCTACGTCAAAGGGGCCGCGATCAAGGATGACGTCTGCATGGGGCAGGGGCAAGGGCTTGTCGGGCGGGTCGACGAGGCGCAACAGGTAGTGATGCTGCGGCTGGCGGGCAAACGCCGCCAGATGCATCCGTCCCACCGCCAGCATGACCCGCAGGGGCGGGCGGTCCAGTGCGGCCACAGCGCCCTCCATGTCGGGCACATGCAGCCAGTGGTCGCCGGTCCCCGCCTGCCACGGGGCGCGGGTCAGGGCGAGCAGCGGCACGCCGGTCTCTGCGCAAGCGGTGATGGCATGGCGGCTCATCTGCGCCGCAAAAGGATGCGTGGCATCAATCACATGGCTGATCTTCTCGGCCACAAGGTAGCTGCGCAGCCCCGCCACCCCGCCAAACCCGCCGCTGCGAAGGGGCAGGGCGCTTGCTTTCGGACGCGCGACACGGCCTGCGAGCGACAGGGTGGCGGTCAGCCCAAGCTCGGCCACACGGGCGCACAGGGCTCTGGCTTCCAGCGTGCCGCCCAAAATCAGGAGGTTCATGGTCATGTCTGAGCACCCTTGGCTGACGATCATCGGTCTGGGCGAAGATGGACCGGATGGCCTCACGCCTGCAAGCCTTGCCGCGCTGGAGGCGGCGGAAATTGTCATGGGGCCGCCGCGCCACCTGTCGCTTCTGCCCGATCTCCACGGCGAGACGCGGGGCTGGCCCGTGCCCTTTGCTGACGGGGTGGCGCAGTTGATGGCCCTGCGCGGGCGGCGCGTTGTGGTGCTGGCCTCCGGTGATCCGTTCTGGTTCGGCGCGGGCCGCGTTCTGGCGCGGGAGCTAGCGCCGGAGGAATGGCGGGCCTTTCCGGGCCTGTCCTGTTTCGCGCTGGCGGCCAACCGGCTCGGCTGGGCGCTGGAGAGCACCACCTGCCTCGGATGCCACGCCGCACCGCTAAGCCGCCTGCGCCCGCATCTTTATGACGGTGCGCGATTGATCGTGACCCTGCGCGACGGGACGGGGCCGGAGGCGCTTGCCACCTATCTGGGCGCAGAGGGATTTGCCGAAAGCCGCCTGCATGTGATGGAGGCTCTGGGCGGTCCGCGCGAGCGTGTCACCTCATGGACGGCTGCGGGATTGGAAGATCACGCGGAGACCGAATTCACCGCGCCGCTCTGTGTGGCTGTTGCGGTGGCAGGAGCGGGTAGGGTGATGCCCAAAGCTGGCGGCCTGCCGGATGACTGGTTTGATCATGACGGCCAGATCACCAAACGTCCGGTGCGTGCCCTGACGCTTTCCACCCTTGCGCCGCGCCCGATGGAGCATCTTTGGGATATTGGCGGC